>NZ_CP108289.1:4800000-8179846 GCF_045160625.1 Kitasatospora sp. NBC_00039
CTCGCTCTCGCCGGCCTGGTCGACCAGCTCGTCGGTGAGGACGGAGCCGTACGAGCTGCGGGCGGCGGCGGCGCCGTCCGACACGAAGATCCGCGGGTCCTCCTCACCGTCCACCCGGACGACGGCGAACCAGACGTCCTCCTGTTCGATGAAGACCAGGACGCTGTCGTCGTCCTGGGCGGCCTCGCGGGCCAGGTCGGCCAGATCGGCCAGGGTTTCGACGTCATCGAGTTCCGTCTCGCTCACATCCCACCCGTCCTCGGTGCGAGCAAGCACTGCAGCGAAGTACGCCACCAGGGACACTCCCAAGATCTCGGTCTCGGCTGTCGGCGCGCTCGGGCAACGCGGAATCTGGCCGCCCCCGCGCCAGAGGCGGTCCGCTGTTCGGACCGTCCCATCGGAATCGTGACAGAAAGCCCGGCTTTGCGGGGGGTGTTCGGCAGCGCGTCTTCGCAGGTCGTGTCGGAAGGGTTGGCCGGGAGCCGGTGAAGGGAGGCCGGGCCGGCCGGGACCGCTCGAACGGCGGCCGGACGGCACCGGGAGGGGGTGGGAGGCCCGTCAGATCCGGAAGGTTCGCATCCGCATCGCTTCGCGCATCCGGCGTTCCTTGGTGCGGCGGGGCTGCACCCGCTCCCGCAGTTCGCGAGCCTCGGCGAGCTCGCGCAGGAAGACAGCCCGCCGCTTACGGCGTTCCGCCTCGGTCTCCGGATGCTCCGGGGGTTGGTCCGAGCGCCCGCCCGACGGGCCCGCGAGCCCGTCCGCCGAGCCGTCCCCGGTCCTCGGGTTGCTCGTCATAGGACGTGACTTTCCCAGATCGGCCCGATTGATACCACAGGAGGCCGTTCCGTCCGGACATTCGCGGTGCGTCACGGCGTGTCACGGCAGAGTGACCGCGGCCCGCCGCGGCGTGTCGTACGGGCGTCCGGGCCGGGCTAACCTCGATGCATGCGGATCCACGTCGTCGACCACCCCCTGGTCGCCCACAAGCTCTCCACCCTGCGCGACGAGCGCACCGACTCGCCGACCTTCCGTCGCCTGACCGACGAGCTGGTGACCCTCCTCGCGTACGAGGCCACCCGGGACGTCCGCACCGAGGAGGTGGAGATCACCACGCCGGTGGCGGTCACCACCGGCACCCGGCTCAGCTACCCGCGCCCGCTGGTGGTGCCGATCCTCCGGGCCGGCCTCGGCATGCTGGACGGGATGACCCGGCTGCTGCCGACCGCCGAGGTGGGCTTCCTCGGCATGGTGCGCAACGAGGAGACCCTGGAGGCCTCCACCTACGCCACCCGGATGCCGGACGACCTCTCCGGCCGCCAGGTGTACGTGCTCGACCCGATGCTGGCCACCGGCGGCACGCTGGTCGCGGCGATCCGGATGCTGATCGAGCGGGGCGCCACCGACGTCACCGCCGTGGTGCTGCTGGCTGCGCCCGAGGGCGTCGCGGTGATGGAGAAGGAGCTGGCCGGCCTGCCGGTCACCGTCGTCACCGCCGCGGTCGACGAGCGGCTGAACGAGAACGGCTACATCGTCCCCGGCCTGGGCGACGCGGGCGACCGTCTGTACGGCACGGCCGGCTGACCCCCTGTACTGACGAGGAGAGCCCCCCGGCACCGTGCCGGGGGGCTCTCGTACGTTCGCGGGCGGCCGGCGGGCTCAGCAGCTGCCGGTGGTGCTGGGGGTGGGCGAGGGCTTGGTGGCCAGGGCCAGTGCGGCGGCGGCCTGGGTCTCGTCCAGCAGGGTGTTGTAGCTGTCGCCGACGACGACGTCCACGCTGTTGTCGGTGCGGGCGTCCGTGGTGACGGTGGCTCCGGCGATCTGCGAGCTGATCAGGGTGGCGGCGCCGGCGCCGGCCGGGCCGGCGATCACCACGGCGGTGCCGGGCACCTTCTTGTCCAGCTCGGCCGGGGCGTTGCCCTTCTTGTCCACGGTGAAGCCGCGCTTCGTGAACTCGTCGGCCGTTCGCCCGGCCAGGCCGGACTTGGTGGTGGCGTTGAAGACGTTCAGCTTGAAGCCGGCCGGCTGCGGGATGGCGTGCGGGTCGCCGGCGGGGGCGCCCGGGGCGCCCGGGGACGCGTCCGGGGTGGGGGCGGGTGCGGCCAGCGGTTTGCCGGACGGGGACGCACAGGCCTGGGCGGAGGCGTTCTTGCCCTTGCCGGTGAAGATGTCGTAGAGCTGGACGCCGCCGAGCGCGATCAGCGCCAGCGCGAGCAGCGAGCCGATCAGGGCCATGACCTTGCGGCTCTTCTTGGGCGGCCGGCCCAGCCGTGGATAGCTGTTGCCGGTGATGCGGTACTGCTTCCCCTTCAGGCCTTGGGGAGTCAACATGCTCACGGTTTGTCTCCCCCTCGTGCCAGGGCGGGGATCGGGTGACGGGTCGGCCGGGTTTGGCGTTCGCCGTGGTCGCGGCCGTAGTCAGCAGACTAGTGCCGGACGGCTGCGAAGGTACTAAATGATCATCATCTGGAGTATGCCGGTACCCGAAAGGAGGTATCCGGGTACGAACGGACCGCCCTCCGGCGGATGACCGGAAGGCGGTGCGAGGGCGCGCGTGAGCGGCCCGTCACTCCATTTCGAGGACGCGGGCGTGCAGCACCTGGCGCTGTTGCAGCGCGGCGCGTACGGCCCGGTGCAGCCCGTCCTCCAGGTAGAGGTCGCCGTGCCACTTCACGACGTGGGCGAAGAGATCGCCGTAGAAGGTGGAGTCCTCCGCGAGGAGGGTCTCCAGGTCGAGTTGGCCCTTGGTGGTCACCAGCTGGTCCAGCCGCACCGGGCGCGGGGCGACGTCCGCCCACTGGCGGGTGCTGGTCCGGCCGTGATCCGGGTACGGCCGCCCATTGCCGATGCGCTTGAAGATCACACGGAAAGCCTACCGTTTGGGCGGCGGATGGCGCAGCAGCGGCGGCCCCGCCACGCGCTCCGGTGCGAGCTGCGGGCGGACGAATGCGGCTGTTTCATGGGAAATGTCGCGAACATCGTTCCTCAGCTCTCCCTCTGGAGTGTGCCCGATGTCCACCGCCGAGCCGCCGTCCTCCGCCGTCGTACCCGATCAGGTGCGGGAGATCGCCGACGGATACGCCTTCACCGGGCCCGCCCTCGACCTCGGCGCGGTGCTGCTGGACGGCACCGCCTACCCCGCTGCCCCGGTGCGGATCCCGCTCGGAGTGCTCAACCGGCACGGGCTGGTGGCGGGTGCCACCGGCACCGGCAAGACCAAGACCCTCCAGCTGATCGCCGAACAGCTCTCCGCCCAGGGCGTGCCGGTGTTCCTGGCCGACGTCAAGGGCGACGTCTCCGGCGTCTGCGCACCCGGCGCGCCGAGCGCGCGGACGGCCGCCCGCGCGGCCGAGGTCGGGCAGAGCTGGTCGCCGCAGGGCTGCCCGAGCGAGTTCTACGCACTCGGCGGCCTGGGCACGGGCATCCCGATCCGGGCCACCGTCACCAGCTTCGGCCCGCTGCTGCTCGCCAAGGTGCTGGACCTGAACGAGACCCAGGAGGCCTCGCTCGGGCTGGTCTTCCACTACGCCGACCGGAGCGGCCTGGAGCTGTACGACCTCAAGGACCTCACCGCCGTCATCACCTTCCTCGCCTCGCCGGAGGGCAAGGAGGAGCTGAAGGGCATCGGCGGGCTCTCCGCGGCGACCGCCGGAGTGATCCTGCGGTCGCTCACCCTGCTGGAGAACGAGGGCGCGGGGGCGTTCTTCGGCGAGCCGGAGTTCGACACCGCCGAGCTGCTGCGGACGACCGACGGAGGCGCCTCCCACCCGGAGGGCGGGGGAGGGCGGGGCATCGTCTCGGTGCTGGAGCTGCCCGCCGTGCAGGACCGGCCGCGGCTCTTCTCCACCTTCCTGATGTGGCTGCTGGCCGACCTCTACCAGGAGCTGCCCGAGGTGGGGGACGTGGACAAGCCCAAGCTGGTCTTCTTCTTCGACGAGGCGCACCTGCTGTTCAAGGGCGCGTCCAAGGCCTTCCTGGAGGCGATCACCCAGACCGTCCGGCTGATCCGCTCCAAGGGCGTCGGGATCTTCTTCGTCACCCAGACGCCGAAGGACGTGCCGCGGGACGTGCTGGCCCAGCTCGGCAACCGGGTGCAGCACGCGCTGCGGGCCTTCACCCCGGACGACGCCAAGGCGCTCAAGGCGACGGTCTCGACCTTCCCCAGGTCGCCCGCGTACGACCTGGGGGAGGTGCTGACCTCGCTCGGCACCGGCGAGGCGGTGGTGACGGTGCTCTCCGAGAAGGGCGCGCCGACGCCGGTGGCGGCGACCAGGCTGCGGGCGCCGCAGTCGCTGATGGGGCCGGTCGAGGCGGGGGCGTTGCGGGCGGCGGTGGACGCGTCCGCCCTGACGGCCCGGTACCGGGACGCCGTCGACCGGGAGTCGGCGTACGAGAAGCTGGCGGCCCGGGCGGCGCGGCCCGAGGCGGCGCCGGTGCCGGCTCCTGCTCCGGAGACTGCTCGGGAGTCCGCTCCGGCGTCCTCGCAGGAGCGGGCGCCGTCGGAGTCGCGTCGGCAGGAGCGGGAGGAGAAGGACGGCGGCGGGCTGCTCGGGTCGTTGCTGAGCAACCCGGCGCTCAAGTCCTTCGCCCGCTCGGCGGGGACGCAGCTCGGGCGGGAGATCTCGCGCAGCCTGTTCGGGACGTCCCGGCGGCGGCGCTGACGTCCCTTCGCCCGGTCGGGCGGCGGTCAGCCGGACAGGGCGGCGCCGATCCGGTCCAGCGAGGAGAGCCGCATCAGGCCGTAGTGGTAGAACTCGACCTCCGGCACGCCCAGCTCGCGCAGGGTGGCGATCTTGGCGGCGAGGTTGGCCGGGCCGTCGCAGTCCGAGGCCATCGGGCGCAGGATCACCGCCATCTCCTGGGGGCGGACGCCGTGCAGGGCGAACGCGGCGATCTTCTCGCGGACGGCCTCCGGGGTCTTCGCGTAGCCGAGCGTCTCGATCTGGTCGGCGGCCTTCGTGAGCGCGGGCAGGTCGATGCCGGAGAGCCAGCCCTTCCCCGGGCCGCCGCCGTCCATGAAGCTCAGCCGCATGCCGTGCCGCCGCGCCTCCGCGGCCACCTCGGCGGCGAGCGAGGTCACCGTCGCGGCGGAGGCGTCCACGTAGGCGGCGAACGCGCCGCCGGCCAGTTCGTCCAGGGCGCCCGGCTCGGCGGCGGCCGCGTCGTCGGCCAGCCGGCGGCGCACTTCGGTGCGGACGGCGGCGGCCACCTCGTCGGCCGGTACGCCCGCGCGGCCCGCGGCCGTGCGGCAGTGGTCGCAGAAGCAGATCCCGAGCAGGGCCTCGGCGACGGGGCCCGGCTCCTCGAAGTAGCGCTCGTGGTGGTAGCCGTGGCGCAGGCCGTGGAAGTGCAGCGACTCGGCCCGGATCGCGTCCACCCCGTACCGGGCCAGCTCGCCGACCAGGGTCACCGCGTACTCGCGGACCTCCGGGCCGGCGGGGCAGAGCTCGGTGAGGTAGCGGTCGCCGAAGGCGTTGGCGGGGGCGCAGTCCGGGTGCTCGAAGCCGAGCCGGTCGTTGTGGCAGAAGACCGTCCACGCATGCAGCTTGAGCCCGCGGCGGCGGGCCTCGGCGGCGGCCTCGGCGAAGGGGTCGCGGTCGCCGATCGCGGTGGAGGGGGCGGGCCGCAGCCGGCGGCCGGCCCAGCGGGCCGGGTCGGGCCGGAAGTAGGCGGCGCCGGGCTCCAGGTAGCGGATCACCCGGTGCGGGTTGTGCGGGAAGACGTCCCGGGCCTCGTGGTAGACCGAGGCGAGGGTGACGCCGCCGACGCCCGCCCGGTCGGTGAGGTTGCCGAAGAAGGTGTCGGCGCCTTCGTCGAGCAGGTCGGTGGCGAAGGCGAGGACGGACGACTCCACGGTGCGGCTCCGGAGCAGGGGGGCGGGTGCCCTCTCACGCTAGCCGCCGGGGGTGGGTTGGTCTAGACCTGGCTGGGGTGGGCGGGTGGTGGCTCAGAGACCGAGGTCGTCCAGCTCCTTGAGCAGGGCGGAACGGGGGCCGGTGGCCTGCAGTGCGGCGGCCTGCCGTGCGGCGGGCGCGGGCGCGGGTGCGGTGGCGGGCTTCGGGCCGCGGTTGCGGAAGAGCCAGGCGCCGCCCAGCCCGCCGATCAGCCCGCCGAGGTGGCCCAGCCAGCTGATCCCCGGGTCGCCGGGCACCACGCCGAGCAGGACGTACGCGTACGCCGCCGCGACCACGACGCCGATCACCGCGTCCAGCAGGTTGCGGTCGAGGAGGCCGCGCAGCACCACGTAGCCGAAGTAGCCGTAGACCATGCCGCTCGCGCCGACCGTCACCGCCTCGGGCCGCTCGAACAGCCAGACCGTCAGGCCGCCGGTGAGGAGGACGACCAGGGAGACCCAGAGGAACTTCTTCATGCCGCGGTAGGCGGCGAGGAAGCCGAAGGCGAACAGCGGCCAGGAGTTGGCCTCGATGTGGTCCCAACTGCCGTGCAGCAGAGGCATGGTGAGAATGTCGGGCAGCTCGTCCAGGCGTTGCGAGCGCAGGCCCCACTCGCGGGAGAGCCCGTAGTCGTCCGTCCAGTTCACCAGCTGGACCAGCCAGAGGACGGCCAGGACGCCGAGCATGGTGAAGAGCGCTTGTCGGGAGTCGGCGAGCAGGCGGGCGGTTTTGGAGGCCATGTCCCGACTCTAGGACGGGGTGGCCGGTGGCGGCACCCCACTACAGTGAATCGCGTCATTCAGCCTGAGCTGCGCCGCGCAGCCCGCCGAGAGGTGACCCTTCATGAGTGTCCGTCCGCCGCTGCCGTACGAATTCCTGCCGCAGGTGCCGTCCTTCGCTCTGACCAGCGAGGACATCGCCGAAGGCGGCACGCTGGCCAAGGAGTTCATCCACGCCGGCGGCAACCTCTCGCCGCAGCTGGCCTGGTCGGGTCTGCCGGCGGGCACCCGGTCCATCGCCGTCACCTGCTACGACCCGGACGCCCCGACCGGCTCCGGCTGGTGGCACTGGCTCGCCCTCAACCTGCCCGCCGGCACGGCCGCCCTGGCGCGCGGCGCGGGCTCGTCCGATGCCGACCTGCCGGGCGACGCCTCCTTCCACGCCCGCAACGACTTCCCCGGCAACAAGTACGACGGGGCCGCCCCGCCGCCCGGCCCGGCCCACCGGTACGCGTTCGCCGTGCACGCGCTGGACGTGGACGCGCTGGACGTCACCGCCGAGACGCCCGCGGCCCAGATCGGGTTCCACATCACCTTCCACACGCTGGCGCGTGCGGTGATCACCGCCGAGTACGGGGTCTGAGATCATCATCGGATGAACGAACCGGTCGAGGTCTGGCGGCTGCCCGAGCAGGAGTTCAGGGCGGGCCGCCGGGCCTTCGGCTGGACGGTCGGGCCGGGCGGCGAGCTGGTCGTACTGGTGGTGTCCGATGAGAACCTGTCGGAGCCCCACGGTTGGATGCGCCTCGACCTGCCCTGCGATGCCGAGTTGGTGACGGTGACGCCGGAGGGCGAGTGGCGGATGCCGCTGCGCGGTGTCGGCGTGCACCCGGACCACCTGGCGCTGCTGCCCGGCGGCCGGACCCTGGTGGCGTGTGCGGGTGCCGAGGAAGAGCCGGACGGGTGGGAACGCAACGCCGTCGTGTACGGGCCGGACGGGACGCCGAAGCGGGAGTTGACGCTCGGCCACGACATCCAGGCGCTGGTGACCGACCGGGCCGGTCTGATCTGGCTGGTCTACGGGGACGAGGGCGTCTACGGCGGCCACTTCGCCTCGCAGACCGGGCTGCACGGGATGGACGCGGCCGGCCGTACGGTCTGGAGCCCGCAGCGGGGTGAGCTGCCCGCGTACCCGCTGGAGGGGCTCGCCGCCGCCACCGAGGGCCGGGCGGTCTGGCTGGCCTGGTACCCGGACACCAAGGGGAGCTTTCTCACCCGGATCGACCCGTCGGGCGCGGCGGCGCTGTCGCTGCCGCTCCCGGCGCGCGAGCCGGTCGGGTTCGCCGTTGGCGGCGAACGAGCGGTCTTCCTCCTGCGTTCGGCCGGGCTGACGTGGTGCGAGCTCGTGGGCGGGGTGTGGAAGGAGCGTCGACGGGCCGGGCTCCGGCTGCCGGGCGAGCTCGACCGGACGCGGGCGTACGGGCGGGACGGCGTGCTCTGGTTCCGGATGGGGAACGGCTGGTACCGGGTGGCGGCCTAGCTGCCGCTGTTCGCACCGTCCGCGTTGTCGACCGCCCGGTTGGCGCGGGCGGCGAGGGCGCGCAGGTGGGTGTTCATCTCCGGCGGCTCGTGCACCTCGAACTCGCAGCCCAGCATGAGCAGGCGCATGGCCAGGTATTCGAGGGAATCCGCCCGGGAGCGGATGAGGCAGCTCTGCTCGTCGATCGCCTCGACCGAGGAGTCGTTGTTCCGGGTGAGCCAGCGCTCGACGTCGGCGGCCGGCGTGTGCAGGGTGGCGACCAGGGTGTACGTGGGGCTGAGGCGGCGGAGTTTGCTCGCCACGTACGCGGCGGCGTCCTCGGCGGGGAGCTCGCGCGGGGTGGAGCGGGCGCCGGTGGCGAAGGGCTCGCTGATCCGGTCCACCCGGAAGAGCCGCCAGTCGTCGCGGTCGAGGTCGTACCCGACGAGGTACCAGCGCCGTCCGGCCGAGACCAGGCGGTTGGGCTCGACCTGGCGGCGGGTCTCGGCGCCGTTGCCCGCCCGGTAGCCGAAGCGGAGCCGCTCGCGGTTGGTGACGGCGTTGGCGAGCACGGTGAGGTCCTCGGGGTCGACGGTCGGCCCGTCCCCGGTGAGCAGCGGGACGGTGGCCGTGTTCAGCGCGCCGACCCGGTGGCGCAGGCGGCCCGGCAGCACCTGGAGCAGCTTGCCGAGCGCGCGGACGGACGCCTCCTCGATGCCGACCACGGCGTGACCGGCCGCCGCCCGGAGGCCGACCGCGATGGCCACCGCCTCCTCGTCGTCCAGCAGCAGCGGCGGCATCGCCGTCCCGGCCACCAGCCGGTAGCCGCCGATCGCGCCCATCGTCGCCTCGACGGGGTAGCCCAGTTCGCGGAGCCGGTCGATGTCACGGCGGATCGTCCGCGGGCTGACCTGGAGGCGCTCGGCCAGCTCGCTGCCGGGCCACTCGCGCGGGGTCTGAAGGAGGGAGAGCAGATTCAGCAGCCGTGCCGGTGTGTCCGTCATGACGACCAGGATGCCGGACAAGGAGGACAGGATCTGACCTACATGACCTCTACTGTCGCAGACGTGCCGAAGAGCGAGGTAGCGGAGGAGAACGTGATGGGTGCAGTGGATTCCGACCGGCGGAGGTGGATCGCGCTGGCGATCGTGATGACGGCCTCGTTCATGGACCTGGTGGACGTCACGATCGTGAACATCGCCGTGCCGAGCATCCAGGCGGACACCGGCGCCTCGTTCAGCGCGGTCCAGTGGGTGACCGGCGGCTACGCCCTGGCCTTCGCGATCGGGCTGATCACCGGCGGCCGGCTCGGCGACATCTACGGCCGCAAGCGGCTCTTCCTGCTCGGCATCGGCGGCTTCACCGTCGCCTCCGCGCTCTGCGGCCTGGCGAGCGGCGCCGAGATGCTGGTCGCGATGCGGGTGGTGCAGGGCGCGACGGCGGCGCTGATGGTGCCGCAGGTGCTGTCGATCATCCACGCGACCTTCCCGGCGGAGGAGCGCGGCAAGGTGTTCGGCATGTTCGGCGCGGTGGTCGGCCTCGGCGCCGTCTCCGGCCCGATGATCGGCGCGCTGCTGACCGAGTGGGACCTCTTCGGCCTGGCCTGGCGGCCGATCTTCCTGATCAACCTGCCGGTCGGCATCGCCGGGCTGCTGCTCGGCCGGGCGTTCATCGGGGAGTCCCGGGCGGAGAAGGCGCTGAAGCTGGACCTGCTGGGTGTGGCGCTGGCCAGCGTCGGCCTGCTGATGCTGATCTACCCGCTCACCCACGGCCGGGAGGCCGGCTGGCCGCTCTGGGGCTACCTCTCGATGGCCGGTTCGCTGCCGGTGTTCGCGCTCTTCGTGGCGTACGAGCGGATCAAGACGCGGCGGGACGGCTCGCCGCTGGTCGAGCTGTCGCTGTTCCGGGTGAAGAGCTTCGCGGCCGGCATCGGCGTGCAGCTGGCCTTCGGTGTCGTCTCCGGGATCTTCTTCCTGGTCTGGACGCTCTACATGCAGCTGGGCCTGGGCTGGAGCCCGCTGAAGGCCGGCACGACCGGCATCCCGTTCTCGATCGCGGTCTCGGTGGCGGCCGGGCTCTCGGTGCAGCAGTTGGTGCCGCGGTTCGGGCGGAAGGTGCTCCAGGCGGGCGCGTTGGTGATGGCGGCGGGCGTCCTGACGTACATCTGGGAGGCCGAGCGGTACGGGACGGCCATCGCGCCGTGGCAGATGGCGCTGCCGCTGGTGGTGATGGGCCTCGGGATGGGGCTGATCGTCGCGCCGATCACGGACGCCGTCCTGGCGGAGGTGCCGCGTGAGCACGCCGGCTCGGCATCGGGCCTGATCAACACGGTGCAGCAGGTGGGGAACGCGCTGGGGCTGGGCCTGGTGTCGGTCGCGTTCTTCGGCGCGATGCCCGAGATGCCGGCTCCGGCCGCGGTCGGGACGGCGTTCAACGGGGCGTTCGTCCACGCGATGTGGTGGGTCGCGGGGGTGCTGGTGGTGGTGTTCCTGCTGATGTGCGCGCTGCCGAAGCGGAAGGCGGCGCCGGCTGCGGACGCCGCGGTGGCGGAGGCGCCGGAGGAGCGGCAGCCCGTCCTGGTCTGACGGTCGGTGTGTGAGGGGCCCCGGTCGCGATGCGCGGCCGGGGCCCTCGTGCGCACACTGGGAGCGCGATGAGGCGGCAGGCGGTGGACTCGTCGGCGCTGCGCTCGGTCGGGTACGACGCGGCGCTGCTCGTGCTGGAGCTGGAGTTCACCAGCGGGCACGTCTACGTGTACGAGGCCGTGCCCGGCCGGGTGCACCGGGAGTTGATGGCGGCGGAGAGCCACGGGCGGTACTTCGTCCGGGAGGTCCGGGGGCGTACGCGTACCGGCGGCTGACCTGAGGGTTTCGCGGCCGGCCTGAGGGTTGCGCGGGTGGATCGGGGGGTGGTCAGGAGGTGCGGCGGTAGCTGCTGCCGTCCTTGGGGCGGGTGAGGTGGCCGCCCTCGACCAGGAGGCGGCGCAGGGCCGGGTAGTCGTCGTGGACCGTCCGCAGCGCGTCGTTGACCTGGTGCTCGGTGTAGGCGCGGTCCGCGTCGAAGAGGGTGCCGGCGAGGTGGGTGAGCAGCTGCTCGCGGCGGGCCGCCTTGCGGGGGATCGTGGTCAGCCGGCCCTCGCCGGAGAAGAGGGCGGACACGCTGGGCGCGGTGGTGTCGGTCATCCGTCGAGCGTCGCGCGGCACGAGGTGGGCGGGCAACACGTTTTCGCCCGGTCGTTACCGCGGCCAGTCCGGGGCGGGGTCGGTGGCGAGGAGCGGGCGGACGGCCCCCAGCACGGCGCCGATGCAGACGTCGCGCAGCTCGGTGCGGGTGCAGGTCTCCTTGGTGAGCCAGTCCACGCAGAGCACCTGGACGAAGACCAGCCAGCTCTTCAGGACCCCGGAGACGGCCTCGCGCGCGCCCGCGTCGGCGAGCGGGAGGACGCCGAGCAGGCGGGCGCGGAGGGCGTCCAGCTCGTTGGTCATGATCGTCTGGATCACCGGGTCGCCGGCGAGGACCCGGTTGGCGGCGAGGACGGCGTTGCGGTTGGCGATGAAGTAGTCGAGGTGGGTGTCCATGCCCTGGGCGAGCTGCTCGGCCAGGGTGTCGGCGGGGTCGAACCGCGTCTCGGCGAGCAGCTGGTCGGCTGCCTGCTGGTACACCGCGGCGAAGAGGTCCTGCTTGCCCGGGAAGTGGCGGTAGAGCAGCGCGCGGGAGACGCCCGCCTGCTCGGCGATGTCCTCCATCAGCACGTCCTCGTAGGGGCGCGCGGCGAAGAGCTGCGCGCCGACGGCGAGGAGCTGGGCGCGGCGGTCGGCGGGGCTGAGGCGTCGGCGGGGCCGGTCCTGTGGGCTCTGTGGGCTCTGTGGGCTTTGCTGACTCTGCTGGCGGGGAGGCACGGGGGAAGCCTACTTGACACGTGTCCACTAGAGGTCCCTACTTAAGTAGACGTGTGTCAACCAGCAGTGAGGGGTGAGTCGGTCATGGCAAGGGTCAAGGCTCTGCGGTTACTTGCGTGGGCGATGGGGATCGCCGACGTGGCGATCGGGCTCCTCCACGTCCTGGGCGGCAACGCCGCCGTCCCGGGCGCGGCGGACGCCGGCCCGACGGTCGACAGCATGGGCCGGTTCTTCGGCGCGATCTTCGCCGGGTACGGGCTCGCGTGGATCTGGGCGGCCCGGCAGACGCCGGTCCCGGCCGCGGCGGTCCGGGTGCTGACAGGCGTCTTCCTGCTGGGCGCGCTCGGGCGGGTGCTCTCGATCGCCGTGGAGGGGTGGCCGCACGGGTTCCAGGTGGGCCTGATGGTGCTCGAACTCGCCCTGTCCGCGCTGTACTTCTGGCTCGCCGACGCGGACGAGAAGGCACTCGCACGGGCCTGACGCAGCATCCGGACAAATCTTCGGCAGGCGTGTCACGTTCGCGCGGTGCGGCGGGTCAGAGGGGTGAGAGAGCGCGAGAGACCCGCAACCGAGGAGAATCCGATGTCCGTCGCTTACGTCGTCGTCACCGTCCTGGCCGCCGTGATGGCGGGCTTCTCGGGCGGGTCGATCTTCGCCCGCGCCGCGTACGTGGTGCAGCCGCTGGCCGACTACGGGGTGCCGCAGTCGTGGTGGAACTGGCTGGGCGCGGCGAAGGTCGCGGGGGCGGTCGGCCTGGTGGTCGGGTTCTTCCTGCCGGTGATCGGGGTGCTGGCCGCGATCGGCCTGGTGCTGTACTTCGGCGGTGCGGCCATCACCGTGGCCCGGGCGAAGGCGTACGGGCACATCGCGTTCCCGCTGATCTACCTGGCGCCGGCCGCCGCCTCGCTGGTGCTGTTCGCCTGACGGTGGCTCACCGCAGCGCCCGTGCCCGGCACTCCTCGCGAGTGCCGGGCACAGGCGTCGACCGACCGACGGGGCGGGAGACGCTCCATAAGCACTGCTTCGGAATGCCGAATCGCCGCTTCTGGAATCATCATCGACAGTAACATTGCACTAACTGTGTGCAATTTTACGCATCGGCGAGATGTCTTGGAATCTTCTCCGGGCGGTAATGATTGTGTAACTGTGGACTAGACCAAGTCGCGTGACCAGTCGACAACATGCGGGATAATGAACAAAGTTGACTAAACGTCACATCCTTGGGTTGAAAGCGGGATCACCGTGTTCGGAATCGCTCGTTCCGGTCATCGTGTGGTTCTGCCAGACTCCCCGGAATTCAGTTTTCACCGCAAACGGGGAGTGCGATCTGACGCATGAGCAGACACCGTAGAAAGTCACGTCGGACGGCGGTGGTGGCGGCCGCCGCCACCCTGCTGGCCGGCACGATCGCGTTCGGCCTGGGTGTGACGGCCCAGGCGGACCTGGTCAAGGGCACTGTCGTCGGGGGACAGGGCAACTACAGCACCGTCAACGAGCGTGTGCTGCCGTCACTTTCGGCCCAGACCACCGGCCAGGCCCAGGTGGGCGACCGGATTCCGATGATCTGCCGCACCACGGGCGACACGGTCGAGAGCAACAACCGATGGATCTGGTCCGGCGCCTTCTACATCGCAGACGCCTTCATCAGGGAGAACACCGGCAACCTGCCGGTCTGCAGCTCCACCCGGCCGACCAGCTGGACGGCGCTCGACATCACCATGCAGAAGCAGGTCCAGGACCAGTGGTGCTGGGACGCCTCCGGCCTGACCATCGCCAACTACTGGGGCTACACCCAGTACAACCAGTACGACTTCTGCCGCCTCGCTGCGCAGGGCCGTTGGCTGGACTGCAACGACAAGCCCGCAACGCTGGAGGACATGGCCAACGGCCTCTCCCGGATCGGCTTCCGCAACACCGGCTACGGCCTGAGCCGCAACGCGACGTTCAGCGAGGTCTCCAACGAGATAGCCGGCGGCCGCCCGCTCGCCGTGCGGATCGGCTGGCGGTCGGGTGGCGGCCACATGAACGTCATCTACGGCTACGACAGCACCAGCAACATGATCGCGGTGGGCGATCCGTGGCCCAGCACGCAGACCTACACCTGGTGGAACTTCGACACCTACGTCAACAACAACTCGTTCCAGTGGACCCACTCGCGAACGGGCATCCACGCATGAGGAGGCGAACGGACATGCAGAAGCCGAGCATTGTCGCTCTCACGGCCGTGGCACTGGCTGGGGTGGTTGCCGCCACTACACCGGCGTGGGCCGAGGGCGGGACCGGGCCGAGCGTCGCGGCCGACGTGCCGGACTACGGCGCCGCACAGCAGGTGCTCCACTCCGGACAGACGCAGACCACCGTCTCCCGCTTCCTCGGTGCCGTGAAGAACGCCGCCGCGCCCGGAGGTGGCGGCACGGGTGCCGACGGGGGCGCCACGGGCGCGCGGCCGAACGCCCCGAAGGCGGTGGGTGCGCCGGCGTTCGAACTGAAGGACCCCGTCCCGCTGTACGAGCTGTCGCCGGGCTTCGTCTCGGGCAAGGCCCAGCCGACGGCGCAGGGCGCGTTGAACCTCTCCTACCTCGTCTCGCGGGTGAACGCCGCCGACGGCCATCAGGCGGCCGTGCTGCTCGCGCCCCAGGCGAAGGGCGGCAACGCCTGGCAACTGGCCGGCATCCGGGACGGAGACAGCGAGGTCAAGCTGGCGGAGGGCGCCACCGCCGGTGCCCGCACCTTCGGCGAACCGCAGATCCACGCCTGGTACCGGCTCACGCCGAGCGGTGACGTCGTGCCGCTCAACTCCGAGGCCACCAAGGGCTTGGGGGGTCGCCAGAACATCACGCTGGCGGACTATCAGAAGCTGGTGTCCGGGCGGTATGCGGACAAGCAGCCCGGCTCCGGGTACGACCAGAAGGGCCTGGCCGGCGGCTTCGGACTGGTGGATGGCGCCCAGGCGGCGGTCGGGGAGCAGCCGGTGGCCGACGCGCAGTCGGTGACCGAGCAGCCGGTGGCCGACGCGCAGCCGGCGCCCGACGCGCAGCCGGTGGCATCGGCCGAGTCGCATACCGCCGGATCCTGGCAGACCGCGGCCGCCGGGGCGGCGGCCGTACTGGTGGTCGCCGGAGGCGGGATCCACCTGCGCCGTCGTCGCGCAGCGGATCGCTGAGGGCCCGGAGGGCGCCGGCCGCCGCGTCGCTGGTGTTGTTCTCCTGAGGCGGAGGCTCTCCGTCGCGCCGCCCGTGCCCGGCACTCCTCGCGAGGGCCGGGCACGGGCGGCCGCGGCGTGATCAGGCCTTCGCCTTGGCCTCCTTGGCGGCGCGCTTCACCTCCTGCTTGTGGGCGCGCACCTTCTCCAGGGACTCCGGGCCGGTGATGTCCGCGACCGAGTGGTACGCCCCCTCCTCGCCGTACGTGCCGGCCGCCTCGCGCCAGCCCTCGGGCTGCACGCCGTACTGCTTGCCGAGGAGTGCGAGGAAGATCTGCGACTTCTGCTTTCCGAATCCGGGGAGGGCGTTGAGGCGGCTGAGCAGCTCCCGGCCGGACTTGACGTCCCGCCAGAGGCCGGACGCGTCCCCGTCGTACTGGGCGACGAGGAACTGGCAGAGCTGCTGCACCCGCTTGGCCATCGCGGCCGGGTAGCGGTGGACGGCCGGCTTGGCGGAGAGGATGGCGACGAACGCCTCCGGGTCGTGGACGGCGATCTCGTGCGCGTCGAGGTCCTCCCGCCCGAGCCGCTGCGCGATGGTGAGCGGGCCGGCGAACGCCCATTCCATGGGCACCTGCTGATCGAGCAACATCCCGACGAGCGCGGCGAGCGCGCTGCGCCCGAGCAGTTCGTCGGCCTCAGGCTGCTGCGCGAGCCGGACGGTGACGTTCATGGGCAAGCCCTCCTCGGATCGTGGAGACGCGGGTCGCCGCCCAGTCTGGTGGACGGGGGAGGAGGGGGCGGGGTCAACACGCCCAGAGGTGGGGAATCCCTGGAGTGACTGGGTGGTTCGTTGGCGTAGTTGTTGCGCCGTCAGGTATTGCGCGGGATATTCGTCTGCTTGCCCGGCGCGGGGCTTGATCAATCGTGTCCGGATCGATCGGTTTTCCGGAGGCCGGCTCAATCAACTGCGGGCGGGAACGGTCGTTTGGCGCCGATAACGTCAACAGGATTTGCGTAAAAGGCTGTTGTGGTACGTTCCGTGGCCTAACGGAAAATAGGCGACCCCGGCGGTGCTGCGAACACCCCGGGGCCCGGCACCAGGAGAGCAACTCCCGATGCGTATCCATCGTACCGAACAGGTACGCCACTTCACCGTGCTTCCCAACGGCCTGTTGCAGGACCGGCGGCTGAGCTACACCGCCCGCGGGCTGCTCGCGGACCTCCTCTCCCGGCCCGACGGATGGCGCGAGGACGGCCGGCACATGGCCGACACCAGCCCGCAGGGGCGCGGAGCCGTCCGGCGGGCGCTGAAGGAGCTGGTCGACGCCGGGTACTACCGGGTCGAGAAGATCCGGATGCCCGACGGGACGATCCGCAGCGAGGCGCACGTGTACGACACCCCGCAGCGGGGCCGGGCGGCGGCCCCGGGTGTCACCCGTCCGGCGGCCGGTGGAGGGAGCGCCGGGTCCGCAGACACCCTTTTAAAGGACCGAGAGCAAGAACCCTCCCTCCCCCCGGAGTTCGTCGGCACGGCCGACGAGGCCGAGGCGGCCGAGGCGGCGGATCTGGCTGGAACGGCCGGTGCGGCTGGTGCGGTCGGTGCGGCCGATGTGGCCGACGAGGTCGGCGAGGTCGGCGAGCCGGACGGGCGGGTGCGGGAGGCGGTGGCCGTGCTGTTCCGGGTGATCCGGCCGGAGCCCCGGCTGCGGCTGGGCGAGGCGGAGGCGATGGCCCTGGCGCCGCTCGTCGTGGAGTGGCTGGAGCGGGGGTGCAGCGTGGAGGACATGGCCCGGGCGTTGCTGCCCGGGTTGCCCGTCCCGATGCACTCGGCGGCGTCGGTCCTGCGGTACCGGTTGAAGCAGAAGAAGCCGCCCGCGCGTGCTCCCGAGCCGCCTGCTGCGGCGCCCCGGCTCGCGGAGTGCGCCGAGTGCCGCGATCCGGTGCCGGAACCGGGCATCTGCCGTCCCTGCGCGGGCCTCGGAAGGCGGCCGGTGGCCGTCGGCGGCGGAGCGGCGGCGACTGCCAGGGGTGTGGCACGGGCACGGGCGGTCCTGCTGGCCGGGAAGGCGGCGCTGGCGGGTTCTGGGCGTGGGGGCGCGACGGTTGCTTGAGCTCTTGCAGCCCTCGCTCGGTTCGGTCGAACCGAGCGAGGGTGTGCGAACCACCGACGACCGGCTCGGCGGCCGGGCCGGCGTGCCACTTCGGGTTGGTCGACTCGCCGCCCGTGGGCGCGACAGTCGCGTAGCGCCTCCGCCGATGCATCGGTCGAGGACGGTGTTCCTCCGAGGCTTCACGGCCTACCATCGCTTGGCGGGCGTGGGGTGGGCACAAGGGGAGGTGCTGCCAGTGCTGGCACGCGACTACGGGTACCGGGTGTCGGAGCGCCCTGCCGGGGAGGTGACGCCCCACACGCTCGAGGCACTGGATTCGGCGGTGGCCGAGGTGCGGCGGCAGGTCGGCAGGGACGCGATAGCGGGATACGTGCTGGGGGGAATTCCGCTCGGAATCGGCGGCTGGGCATGGGCAGGCCCCGGTGCCGCATTCATAGGGGCACTCCTGGGGGCGGCAATCATGAGCTCCCTGTTCGGTGCCATCACTAAGGGTCGAATAGGCGTGCTGGAAGCGCGGCGGAAGATCCTCGTCGAGCAGCCGTGGCAGGTCTGGCCGTGTCGCCTCGTGGACGTGAGCGGATCCGTGCCGCGCAGAGTACTTCTGCTGGCGCCCGACGGGACGGTCGCCGCGGCCTACCAGAACCTGCCCGAGTCGGCCTGGCTCGGGATGACCGACGGGCGCGGCCTCATCTGGTTCGCGGGAGACATCCGCTTCAATGCCGTGGCGGCGATGCCAGGGGGCGATCCGTGGTGGGAGGTCCAGCCGGCGCCCGCTCCTGCCCCTACGGGTGCCCTGCAGGCCGAGATCCAGGAGCAGCTGGTGCGGGAAGCCGTCCAGTTCACGTTCGACCAGTGGTTCTCCTGATGCTGGTCCCGGCCGGCATCGCCTCGATCGGGACGGTGCTCCGGGGCGTCACGCCGGGCGCGGTCGCCTGGCAGCGGCTTCGTCAGTGGTCGCTGACAGGATGCGGTGCATGAACTCAGTGACAGCGGCCGACTACAGCTGGATCCGCTCCTCGGGCTCGCCGTTCCGGTACGCCTTCGGTGTCGGGTACTCCCTCACGCTGGTGCGGGGTGTCTCGCCGGAGGAACTGCTCACGCTGGTGGGGGCCGAGCCGCGTGGTGAGTGCGAGGGGTTCGAAGAACTGATCGAGGAGCACCAGGAGTTCGCGGAGGAGCAGGACGACTGGGCGGAGTCCTCGCTCGTGGGGGCGTTCACCGTGCCGGGAGACGGGGGCGACTGGGTGCTCGCCCTGGAACTCGGAGGCGACCTGGGGATGCGGCCGCGACTCATGGAAGCCCTGTCCGCCGGCACGCGGGCCGTCTCGCATTCGGGCAACGCCGGGAAGCCCATGGACTTCTTCCGCTGGTACGAGAACGGCGCGTTGCGGACCACCTTCGAGGGGCCCGCGCACCGGAGCGGCAGCACCCCCGACGAGCTGAACGCCGTGATGAGGGAGGTCGGACTCGACCCGGCCGGCGACGGCGATCCCGCCGTCGATCGCAAGGCCGCCGTCCTGGCGCTGGCCGAGCGCCTCGCGGGCGTACGGGTGACCGGGGAGCTGTTGCGGGACGCCGAGTACCGAACGGGTGAGGTGCCGGAAGAGCCCGACGAGGAGTGGACGGGCGTCGTCATCGACGTCACGGACGCGCAGGGCGAGCGGACGTACGTCGAGGTGCGGCGGGATCAGCTCTGACGGGCGTCGCTGTCCGGCAGCTCAGGCGTCGAACTCGCCGGTGTGGACGGCGGCGATGAAGGCGTCCCAGGCGGCGGGGGTGAAGAGGAGGGCGGGGCCGTGGGGGTCCGTGCTGTCACGCACCGGGACGTGGTGGGGGTAGCCGGGGGCCACCTCGATGCAGTTGCCGCCGTTGCCGTCTGAGTAGCTGCTCTTGCGCCACAGTGCGGTCGTCAGATCTGGGGCCAGGGACATGGGCGTTCAGTCCTCTCATGATTCCGCGGATCAGTCGGACAGACTCCGCCTCGGACAGCGCTGCTGCACGGATCCGATCATAGTCAGCGACCCAACTCCGGACCTGGTCTGGTTCGTCGATGAAGTGCCCGCGGTCCAGGCTCTCGGAGTAGATGCGGCTACGCCCGTTCGGCATCTCCAACAGCACCATCCCGGACATTCTGACGCTCGCTGCTGCCGCGTACGGGAGCACCTGAACGACGACGTTTCGACGCTGCATACGTGCAAGAAGGTGCTGCAGTTGCTCACGCATCACTGCGGGGCCGCCGATCGGCCTCTCCAGCGTCGCTTGTTCCTGGATCGCGATGAGGAACGGTTCGTTGCCGCCGATGAGGAGACGTTCTTGACGCTCCAGCCGAGCGCGCACCAGAGAGTCGATCTCCTCGGGGCCGAGATCCCCGTTTTGGGCATCGAAGAGTGCCCGCATGTAACTCTCGGTCTGTAGAAGACCTGAGATTCGACCTGTGTGCAGCTCTCGGATGGCGAGCGCCTTCGCCTCCGACCTCGCGAACTCCTGGAACCAGTCCGGGTGGTAATCGTGCAAGTACGGCGCGACTAGCTCATAGCTTCGAACCAGGTGGCCGCCGGCTCCGAGCGCCTTGTCGAACATCGCCGCATCCTTGAGCGTCGGCGGTGCCTTGCTCAACTCGAACTGCGACACGCGGGTCTGATGGATGCTCACCATCACGGCCAGTTCGTCCTGTCGCAGGCCCGCCGCCTGTCGCCAGTGGGCGAGTTCGTCTCCCCAGGTCCTGGGCCGGTCGCCCGGATCCACCTTCCTGCGAGCCATCTCGGCCCACCTCCCCCGCTGTAAGAGCGCCTGAAGTGTCTTGTGGAAACCCTTGGTTATCCCACGGTCACAGACCGACACTTCCATCGCAAGGGATTCGCGAAAACGCGACGGCTCTCGCGTTCCTCCTGCGCTCCTCCCGCATCGGATCGTCCTCGAACAGTGGATTAGATATGACGAACCTCATCATCGAGCGGAACTTCCCGCCGTGCCTCTGCGCGAACTGCAACGACGCCATCCCCGAGGCCCGTCTCAACAGCGACAGCCTCACCCCCGTCGCGCCCGCGCCCGTCCCGACCGCCGTCCCGCCGGTCCTGCCGTACCGGCCCGTCCGCCGGGGTGAGGCCGTCTTCGACGTCCGCAGTGGGCGGTGGGGCGCGTTCATGGCCTTCCACCACGGCGTGGTCTTCCTCCGCCCGTTCGGCGGCGGCGTCGAGTGGGACACCGACCCCCGCTGGCTCTCGCAGCACAAGCCGCCGACGGCGCCCGCCGCCTTCTGAGTCACTCAACTCCGCACCCGAGGAGCCACCATGAGCATGCTGGGCAGGATGACGGCCCACGACCGCCGGCGCGCCGCCGATGCCTTCGACGACTTTCAGGCCACCCTCGCCGCCGCCGGTCTCACCCTCCCCTCAGCGGGCGTGGACTGGCGGTCGGCCCGGACCACGGGCGTTGTGCTGATCGACCTGGGCGCCGTCCGGGCGGACGTCATCGAGCGGCTCACCGACCTCATCCGCAAGGGACTTCGCGGGTGAGCCCGTCCGCAGTGGACTTGTCGCCAACTCCCCCTGTCCTCAAGTCGAGTTGCCGGAAGGGGTCGGCCCGACGGGCGAGATCCCGTGTTCACCGGGACGAACACGGGATCTCGCGCGTCCGGGCGTCAGAGCGGCGCCAGGATCATCAGGACCTCGTCGCGATCGTCGCCGGGCGCGAGGCGGAGAGCGCCCGGCCAGCGACCGACCTCCCGCCGGCCGAGGCGGTGCTGTTCGTCTGAGCGGTCGGGCGGGGGAGGGGGGAGCCGGGTCATCCGCTCGCCCCTCCCGGCGTTTCAGCGGGGGCCGAGGCCGTCGAGGAGGGTGTCGACGACCCGGGCGGCGAGTTCCTCCGGGGTGTCGTCGGTGCCGGGGTGCGGCTGGGCGGCCTCGTGGATCAAGGCGTAGTAGACGCGGCGAACCCAGGCGAGGTCGGCGTCGGGGCGCAGGATGCCGGCGTCGCGGGCGTCTGCGAACAGGCGGTTGCAGCGGTCCAGCACCTCGGCGTGGATGCGGGCGGTCTCCGGGTCGTCGGGGAGGGCGGTGCCCATCGCGAACCCCCAACCGATCTTCACCCGGAGGACGTTGGCGGTCACCTGGTGCAGGGCGACGAGCGGCGGGGTGTGGTCGCCGACCGCCTCGACCGCCGCGTGGAACTGCCGGGTGGCCCAGGCGGTGAGGGCGGCGAGCAGGGCGTCGCGGGTGGCGAAGCGGCGGTGGACGGTGGTGCGGGCGACGCCGGCGGCCTCGGCGATCTGCTCCATCGTGGCGGCCGGGTTGGCGCTCAGGACGCGTTCGGCGGCTTCCAGGATCGCCCGGACGGTGCGCTCGGTGTCCGCTCGCATCGGCCGCCCCTCTCTCGTTCGTGTGGTCGGGCTCGTTCGGTTGGTCGGGCCTCGTGGTTCGGCCGAAGGGTACAGCGGAGTTGCTACTCGCCCGATAGTTGCAACATTAGTGATGCATATCTTAGCTTACTTGCATCATGAGTGACGCAACGTTGTGGGCGTTGGAGGGGTGCAACATGGACATGCAGCTGAGCGGCAAGGCCGCTGTGGTGACCGGGGCGAGCCGGGGGATCGGGCTGGCCGTGGTGGCCGCGCTGGCGGCCGAGGGGGTGCGGGTGGTGGCGGGTGCCCGCACGGTGACGCCCGAGCTGGCGGCGACCGGGGCCGTCGCCGTCCCGGTCGACCTGTCGACGCCGGACGGTCCGGCCCGGTTGATCGAGGTGGCGACGGCCGAACTCGGCGACGACGTCGACCTGTTGGTGAACAACGTGGGCGGCGGTGACGGCGGTGGGGAGCAGCTGGGCGGCTTCCTCTCGTGCGACGACGAGCAGTGGCGGCAGTCCTTCGACCTCAACCTGATGGCGGCCGTCCGCACCACCCGGGCCGCGCTGCCCGGGCTGGTGCGGCGGCGCGGCACGATCGTCAACATCTCCTCCAACGGCGCCCGGATGCCGCACGCCGGGCCCGTCCCGTACACGGTGGCCAAGGCCGCGCTGACGGCCTTCGGGAAGGCGCTGGCCGAGGAGTTCGGGTCGAGCGGGGTGCGGGTCAACACCGTCTCGCCCGGCCCGGTGCGGACGGCGATGTGGGAGTCGCCGACCGGTTACGGTGCAGCTCTGGCCACGGCGTTGGGGCTGGAGCAGGAGCAGCTGCTGGCCGCACTGCCGGGGACGGCCGGCATGACCACCGGCCGGCTGGTCGAACCGGCGGAGGTGGCGGCACTGGTCGTCCACCTGGCCTCGCCGCTCGCGGGGAGCGTCACCGGGGCGGACTTCCTGATCGACGGCGGTTCGGTGAAGACGGTCTGAGGCGGGGCGGGGCCGGTGGGGACACGGGGTTCCTCACCGGCCGCACCGCCCGGTCCGCCCGGTCCGACCACGGCTCAGGTGGTGCGGTCCGAGGGCGTCGTGGACTTCGTGTGGAGGATGTCGCGGGCCTGCTCCGCGGCGCGGGTGATGCTCTCGCTGATGAAGGCGACGAAGCGGGCGATGTTCTCCAGGCGGATGGCGGCCGGGGTCTGGGGGCCGAGGATGCCGACGCCCTGCCGTGCGGTCTCGGCGAGCTGAGCGGTGCTGCGGGCGCTGGCCATCATCGACTGGTACCAGACGTCGTCGTCGACGCGGTAGCGCTCGCGGCGGCGTTCGTCGCGTTCCCGGCTGACGAGGCCCTGGCCTTCGAGGAACGTGATCGCCTTGGAGATGGACGCCGGGCTGACCTGGAGGCGGTGGGCGAGTTCGGCGGCGGTGAGGCTGCCCTCGTCCGCGAGGGTGAGGCAGGTCAGCACCCGGGCCGTCATGTTGGGCAGGCCCGAGGCGATGAGGATGGTGGTGAAGAGCTCCTCGTACTCGCGCACGGCTTCGGGGTCGCGTCCGTGGGGCTGCTCGGGCGTCTGCGGCCCTTGGGGCGTGGTCTGCCTGCGCCGGTGGGTGCGGCGTTCGGTCGCCCGGTGGGCCAGGTCGGCGCGGTAGGCGGTGGGGCCGCCGTTGCGCATGACCTCGCGCGTGACGGTCGAGGTGGGGCGGTCGAGGCGCCGGGCGATCTCCGCGTAGGCGAGGCCGTCGGCCAGTCCCAGTGCGATCTGTTGGCGTTCCTGCTGGGTGAGCCTGCCTCCCGGCATTGCGGTCTCCTTCGTGGTCCGTGGTGTCTCCGGACCCCAGAGTAGCGTTCACTTTCAATCCAATGCAACGCAAGGGGCGCCTGGCGTTGCGTTAGATTTAGCACTGTTGCAACGATATTTGCACTCTGACCTGCACTGATGCTCGCCGTACGCAACGTACTTGTTGCGTGGATCTCGAATGCAACGTAGCTTTTCCGTTGTTAGAAACAACGAGCGCAGGAGAGACACCATGCAGAAGTTCGCCACCGCCGCCCCGATCACCGCCGTCCTGGACATCCCCGCCGGACGCGTCCGCCTCATCGCCGCCGACCGGGCCGACACCACCGTCGAGATCCTCCCCGCCAACGCCGCCAAGAGCCGCGACGTCAAGGCGGCCGAGCAGATGGCCGTCGACTACCAGGACGGCGTCCTGCGGATCGAGGCCCCGGAGGCCAAGAACCGGATCTTCGGCAACTCCGGAGCCGTCGAGGTCACCATCCAGCTGCCCGCCGGATCCCGTGTCGAGGCGAAGACCGCCGCCAGCGAGTTCCGCGGCGTCGGACGCCTCGGCGACGTCACCCTGGACACCGCCCAGGGCACGGTCAAGCTCGACGAGACCGCCGACGCCACCATCACCGTCCAGGACGGCGACATCACGGTCGGCCGCCTCTCCGGCCTCGCCCGCATCACCACCCAGCGGGGCGACATCGAGATCGCCGAGGCCATGCGCGGCACCGTCGAACTGAGCACCCAGTCCGGCGACATCACCGTCGGCGCCGCCCGCGGCGTCTCCGCCTCCCTGGACGCCGGCACCGCGTACGGCCGCATCCACAACGCGCTCAAGAACGCCGACGACACCCCCGGCCTCGCCATCCGCGCGACCACCTCCTACGGCGACATCACCGCCCGCAGCATCTGACCAACCGCAGCCCTCACAAGGAGCACCTCTCATGACCAACCTGGCCATCGCGGCGAACGGGCTGCGCAAGTCCTACGGCGACAAGGCCGTCCTCGACGGCATCGACCTGGCCGTCCCCGAGGGAACGGTGTTCGCCCTGCTCGGGCCGAACGGTGCCGGCAAGACCACCACCGTGAAGATCCTCTCCACGCTCATCACCGCCGACGACGGCCAGGCGCAGGTCGCGGGCCACGACCTGGCCGCCGCCCCGCAGGCGGTGCGGGCCGCGATCGGCGTCACCGGGCAGTTCTCCGCCGTCGACGGCCTGATCACCGGCGAGGAGAACATGCTCCTCATGGCGGACCTGCACCACCTGTCCAAGCGTGAGGGCCGCCGGGTCACCGCCGAGCTGCTGGAGCGCTTCGACCTGGTCGAGGCCGCGAAGAAGCCCGCCTCCACCTACTCCGGCGGCATGAAGCGCCGCCTGGACATCGCGATGACCCTGGTCGGCAACCCGCGCATCATCTTCCTCGACGAGCCGACCACCGGCCTCGACCCGCGCTCCCGCCACAACATGTGGCAGATCATCCGCGAGCTGGTCACGGGCGGCGTCACCGTCTTCCTCACCACCCAGTACCTGGAGGAGGCCGACGAACTCGCCGACCGCATCGCCGTCCTCAACGACGGCCGGATCGCCGCCGAGGGCACCGCCGAGGAGCTCAAGCGCCTCATCCCCGGCGGCCACGTCCGGCTCCGGTTCTCCGACCCCTCCGCCTACCGCGACGCCACCGCCGCCCTGCGCGAGGTCACCCGGGACGACGAGGCACTGGCCCTGCAGATCCCCAGCGACGGCAGCCAGCGCGAACTGCGCGCCATCCTCGACCGCCTCGACACCGCCGGCATCGAGGCCGACGAACTCACCGTCCACACCCCCGACCTCGACGACGTGTTCTTCGCCCTCACCGGCAACGACCCCCACATCCCCACCCAGACCGGCCGGCCCACCCAGCCGAACCAGCCCAAGGAGAACGTCCGATGAGCTCCCTGTCCCTCGCCGTGCGCGACTCCTCCACCATGCTGCGCCGCAACCTCCTGCACGCCCGGCGCTACCCGTCGCTGACGCTGAACCTGCTGCTGACGCCGATCATGCTGCTGCTGCTCTTCGTCTACGTCTTCGGCGACACGATGAGCGCCGGCATGGGCGGCGGTGCCGATCGCTCCGCCTACATCGCCTACCTCGTCCCGGGGCTGCTGCTGATGACCATCGGCAGCACCACGATCGGGACCGCGGTGTCCGTCTCCAACGACATGACCGAGGGCATCATCGCCCGCTTCCGCACGATGGCGATCCACCGCGGCTCGGTGCTCATCGGACACGTCATCGGCAGCGTCCTGCAGTCGGTGGCGAGCGTGGTCCTGGTCGGCGCCGTCGGCGTGGCCATCGGCTTCCGCTCCACGGATGCCAGCGTCCTGGAGTGGCTGGCCGCGTTCGGGCTGCTCGTGCTCTTCGCCCTGGCGCTGACCTGGATCGCCGTCGGCATGGGCCTGATCAGCCCGAGCGCCGAGGCGGCCAGCAACAACGCGATGCCGCTGATCTTCCTGCCGCTCATCTCCAGCGCCTTCGTCCCGGTCCACTCCATGCCCGGCTGGTTCCAGCCGATCGCCGAGTACCAGCCCTTCACCCCCGCCATCGAGACCCTGCGTGGCCTGCTCCTCGGCACCGAGATCGGCCACAACGGGTGGCTCGCCGTCGCCTGGTGCCTGGGCCTGGCCGCACTCGGCTACCGCTGGTCCACCTCCAGCTTCAACCGCGACCCGAAGTAACCGCCGTGACAGCGCGGGCCACCTCCCGCAACCCGTCCCGCCCCAGGGCGGCGTACCCCGACACCGCGTCGGGCCTACGCCGCCCTTCGGCATTCCCCCGTCACCCACCGGAGCCGGATCGCCGGCATACCTTGACCACCGGCGCACCCGGTCCGGGCGGACTTCCCGGCCCGGCGGTGGCCCGGCGAGAACGGCCCGAAGGGATGAATGCCCGGTCGTACGGGTGATCCAGTGGCCGGCGGGGATTTGGGCAGGCGTTCGAGTCAATGGGCCTATCTCATATGACTGTTCCCGTTCGTCGGTGGAGATCGTTGCGCAGGGGTAATGCTGAGCCGACCGGGTGGCGGGTGCTGAGAGGACCGCGGTGTGCTTCGCCGTGCCGGTCGGCCTCCTCGACACGTCCAGAAAGGCTCGCCCGGTGACTCAGCCGTTCGAACTGCCCTCCTTCTACGTGCCGCACCCGGCACGCCTCAACCCCCATCTGGAGGAGGCCCGCACCCACTCCACCGCGTGGGCCCGGGAGATGGGGATGCTGGAGGGCTCGGGGATCTGGAACCAGGCCGACCTGGAGGCGCACGACTACGGCCTGCTCTGCGCGTACACCCACCCGGACGCCTCCGCCGAGGCGCTGTCGCTGGTCACCGACTGGTACGTGTGGGTCTTCTTCTTCGACGACCACTTCCTGGAGATCTACAAGCGCACCAACGACCGTGAGGGCGGCAAGGCCTACCTGGACCGGCTGCCGCTGTTCATGCCCGCCGACCCGTCCACACCGACGCCCGAGCCCACCAACCCGGTCGAGGCGGGGCTGGCCGACCTCTGGCGGCGGACCGTGCCGACGATGGGCGAGGACTGGCGGATCCGGTTCGCCGAGAGCACCCGCAACCTGCTCAACGAGTCGCTCTGGGAGCTCGCCAACATCAACGCGGGCCGGATCGCCAACCCGGTCGAGTACATCGAGATGCGCCGCAAGGTCGGCGGCGCGCCGTGGTCCGCCGGGCTGATCGAGTACGCGGCCAACGCCGAGGTGCCGCAGGAGGTTTCGGGCTCGCGGCCGCTGCGGGTGCTGATGGACGCCTTCTCGGACGGCGTCCACCTGCGCAACGACATCTTCTCCTACCAGCGCGAGGTCGAGGACGAGGGCGAGCTGAGCAACGGCATCCTCGTGCTGGAGACCTTCCTGGGCTGCTCGACCCAGGAGGCCGCCGAGGCCGTCAACGACCTGCTCACCTCGCGGCTCCAGCAGTTCGAGAACACCGTGTTCACCGAACTACCGCCGCTGTTCGCCGAAACCGGGCTGGACCCGGCGGGCTGCGCCAAGGTGCTGGCGTACGTCAAGGGCCTCCAGGACTGGCAGTCCGGCGGCCACGAGTGGCACATGCGGTCCAGCCGGTACATGAACGACGGCGGGGCGGCCGCCAAGGCGGCCGAGAGCAACTGGTGGGACCCATACGCGATCGGCGGGGTCGGCACGTCGGCGCTGGACGTGCTCCGGCCCGGCCCCGGGCGTACATTCCCGGGCGGGCTGGGCGAGTTGGGATCGCTGAGCGGCGCGTTCGGGATCAACACGCTGGACGGCACGCCCGGGTCGCCGGGCGGCGTCGACCCGGCGGTTCGGCGGGCCCGCTCGCACAGCCACGTGCCGTTCCAGCGCGTCGGCCCGTCCCGACTGCCGGAGTTCAAGCTCCCGTTCAGCGTCGACCTGAGCAGGCACCTGGACACCTCGCGGCGCAACACCCTCGCGTGGGCCGAGAAGATGGGCATGCTGGAGGCGCAGCCGGGCCTGCCCCACTCGGACATCTGGACGGCCGAGAAGGTCGCCGACTACGACTTCCCGCTCTGCTCGGCCGGCATCCACCCGGACGCCACCGCCGACCAACTCGACCTCACCTCGGCCTGGTTGACCTGGGGCACCTACGGCGACGACTACTACCCGGTGGTGTTCGGGCGCTCCCGCGACCTGGCCGGCGCCAAGCTCCTGACCGCACGCTTCTCCGAGTTCATGCCGGTCGACGGAGGCCCGGCGCCGGAGCCGGTGAACGCCCTGGAGCGCGGCCTCGCCGACCTGTGGGAGCGGACCGCCGGGCCGATGGCCGCCGACGCCCGGCGGAAGTTCCGCACGGCCGTCGAGGACATGGTGGAGAGCTGGGTCTGGGAGCTCGACAACCAGGCGCAGCACCGGATCCCCGACCCGGTCGACTACGTCGAGATGCGCCGCAAGACCTTCGGCTCCGACCTCACCATGAGCCTCTGCCGACTGGCCCACGACCAGTCCGTCCCGCCCGAGATCTACGAGAGCGGGCCGATGCGCTCGCTGGAGAACGCGGCCGCCGACTACGCGTGCATGATGAACGACCTGTTCTCGTACCAGAAGGAGGTCGAGTACGAGGGCGAGGTGCACAACGCGGTGCTGGTCGTGCAGAACTTCTTCAACTGCGACTACCCGGCCGCCGTCCGCATCGTCGACGACCTGATGCACTCGCGGGTGCAGCAGTTCCAGCACGTGGCACAGAACGAGTTCCCGGTGCTGTACGACGACTTCGAGCTGGGGCCGGAGGGCCGGGCGCTGCTGGACGGGTACGTCAAGGAGCTGGAGAACTGGCTCGCGGGCATCCTGATCTGGCACCGGGGCTGCAAGCGGTACACGGAGGACGACCTGAAGCGGCACTTCGGGCGGGAGGAGCTCCCGGCGGGGCCCGCCGTGGCGGAGGCGGCGGCGTTGGGGCCGAAGGGCCTGGGGACGTCGGGGGCGCGCGTTGCGGTGGCGGCGGCGCCGGCGGGTGGGGGCGTCGGGGCGGGTGTCCCGGTGGGCGTCCCCGCGGGCGTCGGTGTGGGTGTCGGTGTGGCCGAGGCGGCGCCGCGGCGGGGGCTGGTCCCGTCCGGGCCGGTCGGCTTCGGGACGGCGGGGGCGCGGGCGCCGTTCACCGCGGCCGGTCCGGCTGGTCCGGCTGGTCCGGCCGCTTCCGCTGGTCCGACCGTTCCGGGCGTCCCCGGCGTGCCCGGCGTGCCCGGCGTTCCCGGCGGTGCGGTGGGTACGGCCGGGTAGCGGCTGCTCGCTCCGGGACGGCCCGCCGGTGGGTGCACCGGCGGGCCGTCGCCAGCGGCGAGGTGACCCAGGCGTGGCTCGGGGCGCGGCCGGGCGGGGGACTGGCTACTGTGACGAATCGGGGCAAAACGTCACCAATGCCACAAGAAGAGGTGCAGAGACATGGCCGCGCTACCCGAGGGCACACCCTGCTGGGCCGACGCGATGTTCGCCGACCTGGACGGCGCCAAGGCGTTCTACGGCGACGTGCTCGGCTGGACCTTCGGCGAGAGTTCGTCGGAGTTCGGCAACTACACGACGGCGTACTCCGACGGCAAGGCGGTCGCCGCCGTCGTGCCGCCGATGCCGGGCGAGGACGCGCCGCCGTCCGCCTGGTGCCTGTACTTCGCCTCGCCCGACGCCGCCGCCACCGCGGAGGGCGTCCGCGCCAACGGTGGTGAGGTCCTGATGGGCCCGATGCAGGTCGGCGACTTCGGCACCATGGTGATCGGCAAGGACCCGGGCGGCGTCACCTTCGGCGTCTGGCAGGCCGGCAGCCACAAGGGCTTCGAGAAGCAGGGCGCGCCCGGTGCGTACACCTGGGCAGAGGTGCTCACCCGCGAGCCCGGCAAGGCGGACGCGTTCTTCCCCGCCGTCTTCCCGTTCACCGTCAAGAGGATGGACACCGACGAGGTGGACTACAAGATCTTCCACGTCGACGGCCAGCCCGTCATCGGCCGGATGAAGATGGGCCCGGAGGACCTCCCGCCCGAGGCGCCGTCCTACGTCAGCGTGTTCTTCGCCGTGGACGACTGCGACGCGACCACCGCCAAGATCACCGAGCGCGGCGGACAGGTGTACGCCGGTCCGATGGACAGCCCGTTCGGCCGGTTCGCGGCGGTCGGCGACCCGCAGGGCGCGGCCTTCGGCATCATCGACCTCGGCACGACGTCCGGGGACATGCCCGTCCTGGCGGACATCTGATGTGCGGGGTGGCCCGGTGAGCAGCGAGCGGACCGACCTGCTGGAGACGCTGGACAAGCACCGCGGCTTCCTGCGCTACACCGTCCGCGACCTCACCGACGAGCAGGCCGCCCGGCGCACCACCGTGAGTGTGCTGTGCCTGGGTGGCCTGATCAAGCACGTCATGGGTGTCGAAAGCCGGTGGATGCGGTTCGCGACCGGCGGTGCGGAGGCGATGCGGAGCGAGCCCGTCGACTGGGAGGGCCAGTTCCGGATGGCGGACGGCGAGACGCTGGCCTCGCTGCTCGCCGCCTACGAGCGGGTGGCGCACGAGACCGACGAGCTGATCTCGACCCTGCCCGACCTGGACCTCGCCCACCCCCTGCCGGAGGCGCCGTGGTTCGAACCGGGCGCGAGCTGGTCTGTACGGCGGGTCCTGCTGCACATCATCGCGGAGACGGCACAGCACGCCGGGCACGCGGACATCATCCGGGAGTCGCTGGACGGGGCGAAGACGATGGGGTGAGGGGCCGGCTCCGGGGTTGGCTCCCGGGGCCGGCTCTCGGGTTTGCGGGGCCGGATCTCGGGCTCTCGGGTGGGGGTTCTCGGGCCCGAGCCGTCCAGGGCGGGCCCAACCCTGGCGGGTTGTCCCAGGTGAGCCCGAGCCCTCTCAGGTGAGCTGGAGACCGAGCAGCTCGTGCAGGGCCCGGTCGCCGTCCGCCGTCACCCGCAGGGCCCGGCCTGAGCCGATCCGCTCCACCCAGGCCCGGTCCAGCGCCGTCCGGCACAGTGCGGCACCGAGCGCCCCGCCGAGGTGGGTGCGGCGCTCCGTCCAGTCCAGGCAGCCGCGCACCACCGGGCGGCCGCCGCCGTGCCCCGCCCGGGCGGGCAGCTCGATGCCGGCGCCGGCCAGCCAATCCCGCCCGCGCTCGGTGACGGCGAGCCCGGCGTCGTCCGCCACCAGGCCACGGGCCAGCGCGGCGTCGGTGACGGCCACGCCGAGGCGGCCGGCCAGATGGTCGTAGCAGGTCCGGGCGCGGGCCTCGGCGCTCAGCCGGGTGGACTCGCGCAGATTGCGCGGGGCCCTGGCGGGGGCCGTCGCGGTGGCCGAGGTCTCCGCGAAGACGGTGAGGTCCTCGATCAGCGCTGCCGCCTCCGGGCCGGCCAGTCGGACGTACCGGTGGCGCCCCTGGCGCTCCTCGGCCAGCAGGCCGCCGGCGATCAGGCGGGACAGGTGCTCGCTGGCCGTGGACGGCGCGACACCGGCGTGCCGGGCCAGCTCGCCGGCGGTCCAGGCCCGGCCGTCGAGCAGGGCGGTGCAGAAGGCGGCGCGGGTCGGGTCGGCGAGCAGTCCGGCGAGCTGGGCGAGTGGCATGGGTCCATGGTGCCCCGGGCACGGTTCGGCCGGGGCCGAAACGTTCCGCTCCTACCGTGGCGTGCATGAGCACCCCGAGTACCTCCGTGAACTCGGAGACCCCCGTTACCTCCGAGGGCTCCGAGGCCTCCGAACGGGCCACCGATCGTGCCTTCGAGTGGCACTCCGCGCGGGCCGCCACCGTGGTCGCGCGGGCCCGCGTCGCCGAGTCGGCGTACCACGCGGGCCCGGTGGGCGACCTGCGCCCCGTTGCGGAAGAGATCGGGCCATGACTCCGTTCGCCGCGCTCCACCACCGCCCCGGCGAGCCGCTGCTCCTCCCCAACGCCTGGGACCACGCCTCCGCCGCCGCCCTCGCCGAGCAGGGCTTCGCCGCGATCGGCACCACCAGCCTCGGCGTGGCCGCGGCCGCCGGTCTGCCCGACGGCGCCGCCGCCACCCGCCGGGAGACCGTCCGGCTCGCCCGCCGGCTCGGGCGCGGGCGGTTCCTGCTCACGGTCGACGTCGAGTCCGGATTCTCCGACGACCCGGCCGAAGTGGCCGATCTCGCTGCAGAGTTGGCGTCGTTCGGGGTGGCCGGAGTCAACCTGGAGGACGGCCGTGCGGACGGGACGCTCGCGCCCGTCGCCGTTCACGCCGCGAAGGTCGCGGCCGTGAAGGCCGCCGCCCCCGGCCTCTTCGTCAACGCCCGCACCGACACCCACTGGCTCGGGACCGCCGACCCCGGGCCGGAGACCGTCCGGCGCCTCGCCGTCTACCAACAGGCGGGCGCGGACGGCGTGTTCGTCCCGGGGCTGGCCGACCCGGCGGCCATCGAGGCGCTGGTCGGGCGGCTCCGCGTCCCGCTCAACATCCTCCACAGCCCGGCCGGCCTGCCGCTGAGCCGGCTCGCGGACCTCGGCGTCGCCCGGGTCAGCCTCGGCTCGCTGCTCTACCGGGCGGCGCTGGCGGCCGCCGTGCAGACGGCCGTGGCCGTCCGGGAGGGCGGGGCCGGTCCGGTGGCGGGCGCGGTACCGGCGTACGCGGCGGTCGCGGCGCTGCACCTCGACGACGCCGCGGGAGGGGGCGCGAGCGGCATCTGACGCACCCATAGCTAAACCATCGACATATCCCAATGGTTGACCTATGCTCCCGATCATGGGAAACCGTCAACTACAGGAGCCGACCAGGCTCGTGCTCACCGCGCTGGCCGACGCCCCGCGGCACGGCTACGCCATCGTCCAAGAGGTCCTGGCCATCTCCGGCGGCCGGACCAAGCTCCTCACCGGCACCCTCTACACGGCCCTGGACCGGCTCCTCCAGCAGGGGCTGATCCGGATCGACCACGAGGAGGTCGTCGCCGGGCGGCTGCGCCGCACCTTCGCCCTCACCGAGGACGGCCGCGGGGTGCTGGCCGAGGAGACGGAACGCCTGCGCGCCGGGGTCGTCGAGGCCGAGCGCCGGCTCGCCCTCGGCCGCCGCCCCGGCCTCCAGGCGAGCTTCATGCGGCTCGCACCGGCCGGGGGTGCGGCATGAGCGGCTCCTCCCCCCACCTCGGCTCGCCCACCCGGCTCCCGCTGCTCGGCCTCTACCCCGCCAAGTACCGGGCCGCGAACGGCGAGGAGATCGTCGCCGTCCTCGCCGAGTCCCTCCAGGGCGCCGACCGCCGCACGGTGCTGCGCGAATGGGCCACCGTCGCCGCGCATGCCGTCCGGCTGCGCACCCGGCTCAGCTCCAGCGACCCGGCCGGCCGGTTCCTCGCCGGCGCCGCACCGTTCCTGCTGGCCGGCGGGGCGGGCCTGGCCATGGTCCACCTGCTGCTCGGGCTCTTCCTGCCCGACCAGTTCGGCGACGAGGGCCACCCCGCCGCCCGGGTCGCGGTGGGGGCGGCGCAGACCGTTCCGTGGATCCTCGCCCTGGTCTGCGCGGGGTCCGGCCGCTGGGGAGCGGCCCGGCTCCTCGTCCTGGCCGGCACCCTCGTGCGGACCGCGGCCGCCGCGGCCTTCTTCGCCCACGAGAGCCTGGCGCTGTTCCAGTACCTCCCCCTGGTCGGCTTCTGGCTCCTCCTCGGCGCGCTGCTCCTCGCCCCGCCGGACGGCATCGACGTCACCCGTCGTGCCCGCTCCGAGATGGTGGCCACCGCGCTCGCACTCGCCCTGCCGATGGGCGCGATCGCCGTCATCTGGCCCTGGCCGGAGGAGGGTCTGGCCGTCGACCACGTCTTCTCGGACGCCAACCGCACCCTGCTGGACGTGTCCACCGCCTGGCCGGCCGTGGTGATGAGCATCGCCCTGCTGCTCAACCTCGCCCGCCGCGACACCGACCGCGTCCGCGCCGCCGGAGTCGCGCTGGCCGTCCTGCCCTGGACGGTCATGCTGGCACCGCCCTACTACTGGCGGCCGCCGTTCAGCGGGCCCGACCTGCTGCGCAACCTGCTCGTCGTGGCCGGCCTGCTGGCCCTCAGCGCCACCGTGGCCGCCACCCGTCACCGGGTCGCCGCCTCGACGGACCCGGTCGAACCGGCCTGATCGCTTCCATGGCCTGGCCGTGCCGGCGGCGTGACCGTTGCGCCGGTCCGACCGTGCCGGCGGCCCGACCGTTCCGACGGCCTCCCCGGCCCGGGCCTCGCCCCGGAGCGGGGAGGCCGGTGGTGTTTCCGGCGGCTGCCAGGGGTCGGCGTCAGTGGGCCGCGCGCTCGTCGGTGCCGGGGACCTTGGCGGTGCTGAGGGCGATGCGGTTCCAGGTGTTGATGGTGAGGATCATGGCCAGCAGGCGGGCCAGTTCCTCCTCCGTGAAGTGGGCGGCGGCGAGGGCGTAGACGTCGTCCGGGACACCGCCCTGGCCGATGAGCGTGACGGCCTCGGTGAGGGCGAGGGCGGCGCGTTCCTGCGCGGTGAAGAAGTGGCCGGCGTCCTTCCAGACGGCGACCATGTGCAGCCGCTCCTCGCTCTCGCCGGCCTTGCGGGCGTCGGAGGTGTGCAGGTGGAGGCAGTAGGCGCAGCCGTTGAGCTGGGAGGCGCGGATCTGCACCAGCTCGACGAGGGCCGGGTCGAGGCCCTCGCGGGCGGCGGCGTCGAAGCCGATCAGGGCCTTGAAGGCCTTCGGGGCGGCGGTGGCGAAGTCGATGCGGGGGTTCGTCATGACCACGAATCTATGGGCTGACAGACCGGCAGGAAAGGGCACTTCCAGGGTGTAAGCATGGGTCAATTCAGCGTGACGTTCACGGAGCTGGGCTGGGAGGGACCGGTCTCTCGCATCCTGCCGTGGGCCGAGGCGCTCGTCCGGCGAGACGATCGGACATCTTTCCAAGACTGAAGGATATTCAGAGGATCGTTCAATCTTCCTAGAGTTGAGGACATCAGAAGCCGACCCGGCAGCGGGCCGGACGATCCGGAAGGAAGAACTCCCATGCGCGCAGTCATCCAGAAGTCCTTCGGCGGCCCCGAGGTTCTCGAGACCGTCGAGACCGAGCGTCCCGCCCCGCTCAGCGGCGAGGTGCTCGTCCGGGTGCACGCCAGCGGCGTCAACCCGGTGGACCTGGCGGTCCGTTCCGGCGCCCTCCCGCTGCTCGGCGAGCCGCCGTACGGGGTCGGCTGGGACATCTCCGGTGTCGTCGAGGAGGCTGCCCCGGGGGCCCGGTTCAAGGTGGGTGACGAGGTGTTCGGAATGCCCTTCTTCCCCCGCGCCGCCACCGGATACGCCGACTACGTCGCCGTGCCGTCCCGACAGGTGGCCCGCAAGCCCGCCACGCTCGACCACGTGCAGGCCGCCGCCATCCCGCTGGCCGCCCTCACCGCCTGGCAGGGCCTGGTCGACGCGGCGCAACTGTCCGAGGGCCAGCGGGTGTTGATCCACCGCGCGGCCGGCGGCGTCGGCCACTTCGCGGTCCAGATCGCGAAGGCCCGCGGCGCCCACGTCATCGCCCTCGCCAGCGAGCCCAAGCACGAGTTCCTGCGCGGCCTGGGCGCCGACGAGGTCATCGACTACCGGACCGCCGACTACACCGAGGTGGTGCGCGACGTCGACGTCGTCTTCGACTCGTCCTCCGAGGGCACCCGCGCCCTGTCGGTGCTGCGGCCCGGCGGCACCCTGGTCAGCATCATGGAGCACTTCAAGCTGGATCTGGCGGCCGAGATCGAGGCGGCCGGGCGGAAGTTCGCGGGCGTCTCGGTCGAGCCCGACTACGCCGCGCTGGAGGCGATCGCCGCCCTCGTCGACGCCGGCAGGATCCGCCCGCACGTCGCCGAGACCTTCCCGCTCGACGACGCCGCCAAGGCCCACGAGCTGGTCGGCTCCGGGCGGGTGCAGGGCAAGGTCGTCCTCACCGTCGCCTGAACGGGGCGGGGATGGACGGGAGCGGTGCCGGACGGGATCCGACGGGGGTGGGTCCCGTCCGGCACCGGACAGGGGTGGGGGAGTGGCGTGACGGGGGTGGGGGAATGGCGCGGCAGGGGCAGGGTCCTAGGGTGGGGCCGAGAACGGTGAACGGGGGGAAGGCCATGGACATCCTGACCGAGGCGCTCGGCTCCATGAGGACCGGACACCCCACGTCCGTCCGCACCGAGGGCCGCGCCCCCTGGGGACTGCGTCTGCCCCCGGTCGCGGGCGCCGGCTTCCACGTCGTGCTGCACGGCACGTGCTGGCTGATCCCGCTCGGGTGCGCCTCAAGTCAGGAGCCGATCGCCCTCAGCCCCGGCGACGTGGTCTTCCTGCGGGACGGCAGCGGCCACGTCCTCGCCGACCACCCCGCGACGCCCGCCGAGCCGGAACGGCCCGACCAGTACCGGCCGAGCACCCCGATCGGCACGGTCACCCTCGGCGGTGACGGCCCCCGGACCAGCCTGCTCTGCGGCAACTACCACCTGGACCAGGGGCGCCCGCACCCGCTGGTGCGCAACCTGCCCGAGGTCATCCACCTGGCCACCGGGCAGGGACGGCACCCCGAGCTGACCGCCGCCGTCCAACTCCTCGGCGCCGAACTGGAGAACCCCCGGCTCGGATCGACCGGGATCGTCCCCGCGCTGATCGACTCGCTGCTGCTGTACATCCTGCGCGCCTGGTTCGAGGACCAGCCCACCGTGACCGCCGTCGGCTGGGCCGCCGCCCTCAGCGACTGCGCCGTCGCCCCGGCCCTGGCCGCCATCCACGAGACCCCCTCGACCCCGTGGACCGTCGAGTCGCTGGCAGGACGGGTCGGCCTCTCCCGTGCCGCCTTCGCCCGCCGCTTCACCAACCTCGTCGGCGAACCGCCCATGGCCTACCTCACCCGCTGGCGCCTCACCACCGCCGCCCGGCTCCTCCGCGAGTCCGAGGCCCCGCTCACCTCCATCGCCACCCAGGCCGGCTACGGCTCCGAGTACGCCTTCGCCAAGGCCTTCAAGCGCGAGTACGGACAGGCCCCCGGCGGCTACCGCCGCGACACCCGTGCGGCCTGACCGGCGTGACCGCCCCGGCCGGCTCGCCCGCCCCGACCCGCCTGACCGGCTCGCCCTGCCGACCCGATCGGCCCGCCGGCCTGAGCAGCAGTCGCCGCTCGCGGAACGCCGGCGGCCCCGGCTGCCTGAGCTGCCGGGGCCGCCCAGGGTCAGGGAGTGCCGGCCGGCTCCGCCGCCACCGGCAGGGCCTTGAGCCGGCTGACGGGGGAGACGACCAGCCCGATCACGACGAGGGCGGAGGCCGCGGCCGCCACGGTCAGCGCGTTCTCCGCGCCGATCCGGCCGGCGAGCACGCCGGCGGACAGGCCACCGAGGGCGCCACCGCCGAACAGCAGGGTCCGGAAGGCCGCCGTCATCCGTCCCATCATCGCCTGCGGAGTGAGGGCCTGACGCAGACTGACGATGACGACGCCGGCCACGCCCAGCCCCAGGTACGTGGTGAAGAAGGACAGCACGAACATCGCGATCATCACCGGCCGGGGCCCGGCGGCGACGGCGATCAGGGCGGGCCCGAGCAGCAGCGCCGACTGGGCGGTCAGATAGACCCGGCCGAGCGGGAACCGCGCGATGACCCTGCGGGAGACGAGCGCGCCGATCAGCCCGCCCACGGAGGCCGTCGCGAAGACCGCGCCGAGCGTGGTCGAGCCGAGGTGGAGGTCGTTGGTGCCGTGCAGCAGGAACATGGTCCAGACGGTCACCATGGAGAAGTTGCAGCAGAAGCCGACGAGCGCCAGGGCCCGCAGGACGCCGTCGCGCATCACCCAGCCCAGCCCGTCCCGGAGTTCGCGCAACAGGTGCCGGTCCGCGGCCGGTTCGGGGCGCGGCTCGGGGGTGCGGATCAGCAGCAGTGACACGAGGGACAGCGCGTACGAGCAGGCGTCCACGACCAGGGCCACCGGTGCGGTGAGCGCCGACACCAGGAGCCCCGCGAGCCCGGGCCCGGCAACGTCGGCGGCGGAGGAGCTGGTGCCCATCCGGGCACTGGCCTCCACGTAGTGCTCGGGCTTGCGCACCAGCACCGGCACGTACGACATCCAGCTCACGTCGAAGACCACCGACGCGATGCCGACGGCGCAGGCGATCACCAGCAGGACGGTCAGGTCGAGGGCGTGCCACCAGTACAGCAGCGGGACCAGTGCGACGAGGACCAGCCGGACGAGGTTGGCGCCGACCATGACGGGCCGGCGCCGCACCCGGTCGGTCCAGACCCCGATCAGCAGGGCCAGCCCGAGGTACGGGACGAGCTGCAGGAAGCGCAGCAGCCCGACCTGCTCGTCGGTGGCGTGGAAGGCGCGGATCGCCGTCAGCGGCAGGGCGAGGTTGGTGACCTGGGTGCCGAGCAGCGAGACCGTCTCGCCGAGCCAGAACTTGAGGAAGTCGCCGTTGCGCCACAGGCTCTCGGGCGGTGCCGGTGCCGGTGCCGGTGCCGGTGCCGGTGCAGGATCAGCGGTGGCGTCGGGGGCGGGGTCGGGGTCGGGGTCGGGGGTGCTGCCGACCGGAGGGGATCCGGCCGAAGTCGCGGTCATCGGGCTCCTCCCGCCAGCTCGGCGACCGTGCCGGCCACCGCGTCGACCTCGTCCTCGGTGTTGTAGTAGTGCGGCGACAGCCGCAGGCACCACTCCACGTCCTTGTCGGCGAAGTCGAACTGCGCGAACTCCCGGAAGCTCAGAGCCGAGTTGATCCCGCGCGCGTCCATCGCCGCCTTGAACGGCTGCGGCTGCCACCCGTCGATCGCGAAGGTGACCAGTGCGGCGGGGGTCGGACCGCCGTCGAGCACCCGGACGCCGGGCAGGCCGGCCAGGTGCGAGCGCAGCCGCCCGGCCAGGGCGGGGGTGCGCCAGGAGATGGGCTCGATCCCCACCCGCAGCGCGTAGCGGACGGCGGCCGCGCAGCCGAGCACGGTGGCGTAGGGGAACTCCCACTCCTCGAACCGGGCCGCGGTGTCGACCGCCCGGTAGGTGTCGGGACCGGTCCAGCGGGCGCCGTACATGTCGATGAACAGCGGCTCGTAGCCGGCCGCGAGCACCCGGTCGGAGACGTACAGGAAGCCCGAACCGCGCGGTCCGCGCAGGAACTTGCGACAGGTCGCGGTGAGCAGGTCACAGCCGATCCGCTCGACGTCGATCGGGTACTGGCCGACCGACTGGCAGGCGTCGACCAGGTACAGCAGGTCGAGTTCGCGGCAGTGGCGGCCGATCTCGGCCACCGGTTGGACCAGGCCGGAGTTGGTCGGCACATGGGTGACGGCGACCAGCCGAGGGCGTCGGGCGCGCATCAGCGCGGCCATCGCCTCGACGTCGACGCCGCTGCCGTCCGGGTGGTCGGGCGCGTGGACGACCTCCACGCCATGGCGCCGGCGCAGTGCGAGGAAGGCGATCTGGTTGGAGATGAAGTCGTTGCGCGTGGTGAGGACGACGTCGCCGGGGCGGAAGTCGATCGCGGACAGGGCCTTGGTGTAGGCGTGGGTGGCGCTGCCGGCGAAGGCGATGTTGCCGGGCCGGGCGTTGATGAGCTCGGCGACCGAGGCGTGGAAGTCGGCGACCTCGGCGGCCCGGGCCGCCGAGGCTTCGTAGCCGCCGATGGCGGCCTCCAGGCTCAGGTGGTCGAGCATCGCTTCGAGGACCGGACGGGCCATCAGGCCGCAGCCGGCGTTGTTGAAGTGGATCACCGAGTCGCAGCCGGGGGTGTCGGCCCGCAGGGCGGCGATGTCGAGGAGCGGTTCCGTCGCTGGCGCGAAAGCGCTATCCTGGTTCTTCATGTCTGACGGTAGCAGTACTGAGACCTTGGTGGCGATCCTCCGGGCGGAGATCGCCGCACTCACCCCGGGCGACCGGCTGCCCAGCAGCCGCGACCTGATCGCCCGTCACGGCGTCGGCCCGGTCACCGTGTCCCGTGCGATCGCACTGCTCGCCGCCGAGGGAGTGGTGGTCACCCGCCCCGGCAGCGGCACCTACGTCGCCGCCCGCAGAACGCCCCGCGGCGACACCGCGCCGGACACCTCCTGGCAGGCCGTCGCACTGGCCGGCCGCGACCACGATCCCGGCGCCGATCGCGGTGCCGAGTCGGCCGTGGCGGACGGAGCGTCAGAACCGCTGCCCGCCGGGACCATCACGCTCTCCGGCGGCTACCTGCACGAGAACCTCCAGCCCACCCGCGCGCTCGGCGCCGCCCTCGCACGCGCCGCCCGCCGGCCCGACGCCTGGCACCGCGCCCCCGCGGCCGGCCTGGCCCCCCTGCGCGCGATCCTCGCCCGGCAGGCCGGCAGTGGCGTGGGCCCCGAGGACGTACTGGTCACCGGCGGTGGCCAGGGCGCGCTCTCCCTGCTGTTCCGCGCCGTCTCCGCGCCCGGCAGCCCGGTGCTGGTCGAGTCGCCCACCTACGCCGGGGCGCTCGCCGCCGCCCGCGCCGCCGGCCTGCGGCCGGTACCCGTCCCCATCGACGACGACGGGGTCCGGCCCGACCTGCTGGCCGACGCCTTCGCCATGACCGGAGCCCGGCTGTTCTACTGCCAGCCGACCTTCCACAACCCCACCGGCACCGTGCTCGCCACCGAACGCCGCCACCAGGTCGTGGACGTGGCCCGGGCAGCCGGAGCGTTCCTGATCGAGGACGACTTCGCCCGCCACCTCGGCCACGGCCGTCCGGTGCCGCGCCCCCTCGTCGCCGACGACCGCGACGGCACCGTCGTCCACCTGACCTCGCTGACCAAGCCGGCCTCACCCAGCCTGCGGATCGGTGCCCTGATCGCCCGCGGCCCCGTGATGCGGCGCCTGCAGGGGATGCGACTGGTCGACGACTTCTTCATCGCCCGCCCGCTCCAGGAGGCGGCCGTCGAACTCCTCAGCACCCCCGCCTGGGACCGCCACCTGCGGGCCCTGGCCACCGCGCTGCGCGAGCGCTGCACCGTCCTGGCCGACGCACTCGCCCGCGAACTCCCCGACTGGACCCTCGCCCGCAGCCCGGCCGGCGGCCTCCACCTCTGGCTCCGGCTCCCGCCCACGCTCACCGACACCGCCGTCGCCGAAGCCGCCCGCGCCCACGGGGTCTCCGTCAACGCCGGCCGACGCCACTTCCCCGCCGAAGCACCCGCCGCCCACCTGCGCCTCGGCTTCGCCGCCGCTGCCGACCCCGCCGACCTCGCCACCGCCGCCCGCCGCCTCGCGACGGCCGCCCACACCCTAGCCCCCTCCGGGTGAGCCGCCCGCGGGCCGGGCACCGTTGTCGGCCGCTTCCGGTATCAATGGGCGCGGAAGCGGCCACCGGCCACGGCCGGGGCGGAACAGACACAACAGGGGGCGAGCAAGCGAGTGACCGATCAGGAGGTGTTCGTGCTGGGCGACGACCTGCACGCCCTGGAGCCGACCGCGTTCGAGACGGAGGCGGAGTTCCAGGCGCTGCTCGCGCGCCACCCGCGGGTGCTGGACTTCGGTTCGCTGGCCGACGGCCGGCCGTTGCGCCTGGTGCTGGTGGCACGGGAGATGGGTGTCCCGACCAGCGCGGACGGCGGCCCGGCGTACCGGCTGGACCACCTCTTCGTCGACGCCGACGGCGTCCCGACGCTGGTGGAGGTCAAGCGCGCGAGCGACACGCGGATCCGGCGCGAGGTGGTGGGCCAGATGCTGGACTACGCGGCGAACGGCGCGCGGTACTGGCCCGGCGCGCTGCTCCGGCGCTCCTTCGAGGAGACCTGCCGCGCGGACGGCCGGGAGCCGGACGACGCGTACCGGGACCTGCTCGGCGACCGCTCCCCGGAGGAGTTCTGGACGACCGTCGAGGAACGGCTGGCCGCCGGGCAGATGCGGCTGCTGTTCGTCGCGGACCGGATCCCGCTGGAGCTGAGGGCGATCGTCGAGTTCCTCAACAGGCAGCTGCGGCAGACCGAGGTGTACGCGGTCGAACTGACCCGGTACGGCGGCGGCGGAGACCTCCGCGTCCTCGTCCCGCGCATCCACGGCGAGGTCGCCACGGCGGCGAAGTCGCCCTCCCGCCGCGGCATCACGCAGCGGACCACGCGTGCCGACATGGACGCGGCGATACGGGCCCGACTCGCGCCGGGGCCACGGCGGGTTGCGGCCGCACTGCTCGACCACGCCGCGGCCAACGGCCGCCTGGAGGGCGGAACGGCCAAGTACCCGAGCATGTCCGTCTACTATCCCGCCGCCGGCCGGCAGGTGCCGGTCTGGACGCTCTCCCTGTACGACGGCCCCGCGAAGGAGGACCTCGCCTTCAGCTTCGGATCGATCACCCACCACCTCGGCGCCGACCGCGCGGCCGCGTTCGCGGCGTCCCTGCCGGCCGTCCCCGGTCTGGCCGAGAAGCTGGAGGCGCAGCGGGGGAAGGGCTACAAGGGCTGGCCGTCGGCACCCCTGGCCGCCCTGGCAGCCCACGACGGAGCCGTCGAGGGGATTCTGGCCGCGATCCGGCAGCTCATGGCCGCTCCGGAGGCGTCCTGACGAGACCGGTCAGGAACGCGCCCCATCCGCCTCGGGTGACCCGCCGCCATCGGAGCTGATGCGAACAGGACGCGGACGTGCGAAGGATCGGGCATCTCGACGGGGCCGTCCATCGAGGTCCGGACCTCGATGGACGGCCGGCGCGCGATATGGCGGCCCGGAAGCCGGGGAAGCAGCCCCGGCGACGGAAGGCCCGGGCATGCTCAGTGCTCGGTGAGTCGAGTGGCTGCGCTCCGTAGTGCGTCGAGCAGTCTGTGCAGCGCGGGTTGGGCGGATGACGGCTCCCGCACCGCTGCGTAGATCGCCCGCACCGGCTCCGGATTGCGGACCTCGCGCACGACTACAGCGGGATGGCGGTTGCCCAGTCCCATCTCAGCTCGGTGAGGCGGTGGCCCAGCGCGCGGGAAGTGCGCGCTCCATGTCGAACCAGGCACCGGATGGCGGAGCTGGGAGGTAGGTGGCCCAGAAGTTCCGAACGTCCACATGTACATCTGCTACATTTGTGACATGAGTGAACCGGTGATCGCATCCATGGCCGAGGTCCGCAGCCACTTGGCGGACGTCCTCGACCGGGCTCGTCGGGACGAGACCCCGACGATCATTACTCGGCGCGGCAAGCAGGAAGCCGTCGTGATCGACATCCTCGAGTACCGGCGTCTGAGTCGGCTGGCTGAGCAGGCCGAGGAGTCCTGGCTGAACCGGTTGGCCGACGAGGCGGAATCCGAAGGCGCCGAAGGTTCGGTCTCGCTCGAAGAGATGGCCGCCCTGCTCCGCGCCCACCACGCCTGATCTCCATGGGCTACGTGACGCGGTTCACCCCGCACGCGCAACGGGACATGCTCAAGATCCCGCGCCCCGATGCTCTGCGGATCCTCTGTCGCCTGACCGAACTCCAGAAGGGGCTGGACGAGGGCGGCACAGCGGCTTTCGACATCAAGGCTCTTCAAGGGCACAGTTCGCGCTGGCGTCTCAGGGTCGGCGACTACCGCGTCGTGTACACGATCGAGGACGGCCAGCTGATCGTGTGGGTGATGGCTGCCGGAAACCGCCGCGACGTGTACCGCAGCCTGTAGGTGCTGCGGTGCTCATCAGCCACGAGGCTCGGGCCGGTGGGGCGTCACTGCCGGTGGCGCCTCCTCCGCTCCAAGGCATGAGAGTTGGCCGTTGAGACTGTGAACGACGAAGGACCCGACCGCAGTGCGGTCGGGTCCTTCGTCGCCCTGGTAGGCGGGTGCGCACGCTTTCCAATTCTCACGAACGCTGTCCGCCAGGGTCCGCGCCCGTTCCGACCTGGGGCGGAGCGGGACGCTCAGCAGTGGCTGAACCTGGCCGGACGGGGGTGAACGAGACCAGAACTGAGACCACGAGCAGGTTGTCCGGCTGGGGTGGTGGTGCCTGCCGGATCCGGGGGCCGGACTCCGTCACCGGGCCGGGCGGCTCGCGGCCAGCAGGTCGTGCAGAAGCGGCAGCAGTTCCTCGGGTTCGGCCTCGGCGAGTTCGCCGAACGCCCCGCTGGATCGCGCCAGGACGATTCCTGCGAAGGCCGCCGCCGCCAGCTCGGCCCGCAACTGCGGCCGGTCCACCTGCTCGGCGGCGAAGCGGTCGCGCAGTGGCCCGACCAGTCGCTCGTGGAGGTAGGTGCGGGCGGTCTGCTGCACCTGGGTGTTGTCGTTGGGCAGCACCGCGGCCTGGAAGGAGGGGCTGGGGCCGCGCTGGGAGAAGCGCTCCAGCAGAGCGCGCAAGCGGTCCTCCTCCAGGAGGTCGGCCGGTACCGCGTCGCCCAGCTCGACGCGGACGGTGGCCAGGTAGAGCTGTGTCTTGCCGCCGAAGTACCGGGCGATCAACGCCGGGTCCACGCCGGCCCGTTCACCGATCTCGCGGATGGTGGTGCGCTCGAAGCCGCGATCCGCGAAGAGTTCCATCGCCGCCCGGACCAGGAGTTCCCGGCTGCGGGCGGAGTCCCGGCGGCGGGGCGCCGTCGGCTCCGGCCGACCGCCGCCGGTGGTGGTGGGGCCGGTCCCGGGGGCAGCCCCGGTCACCGCTCGGCCCCGGCCCGCAGCACGGGCACCTCGCTCTCGCCGGCCCGCAGCACGGGCACCTCGCTCTCGCCGGCCACGCCGTCGACGATGCTCTCGTCCACCATCAGCTCCTCGTCCACGAGCGCACCCCTGCGGGAGGCGGTCACGGCACTGAGCCGCGGCAGGACGATCGTAACCAGCCCGATCACCACCCACACCGCGCAGCCGATCAGCGCCGCGTCCCGGTAGCCGTCGTCGGTGGGCAGCTGTCGTCCTGGTTCGGTGTGCGCCTGGAGCACGGCGCCGCACAGCGCGCTGCCGGTGGAGTAGCCGACGTAGCGCAGCACCTGGTTGAAGCTGACCGCGCTGCCGACCTCGTGGGCGGGCACCGCGTTGACGATCAACCCCGGCATCACGGCGAAGGTGCAGCCGACACCGAGCCCGGCGATCCCCATCACCACCAGGAGCTCCCACAGGTGGTCGCGGGCGAACAGGAAGAAGAGCGTCGAGACCAGCGAGACCGTACAACCCAGTGGCAGCACCAGGGCGGGCGTGGTGCGCCGGGCGAGGACCGGGACCACCTTGCCGGACAGCAGGCTGAACGCCGAGAACGGCAGCAGCACGAGGCCGGCGATCACGACCGAGGCGCCCAGGCCGTAGCCGGTGCCGGTCGGGGTCTGGACGTAGCGGATCACCAGTGACATCAGCAGGTACATCCCGACGCCCGCGACCAGGCCGGCCACGTCCGCGGTCAGGACGACGGGGCTGGTCAGGCTGCGCAGGTCGACCAGCGGGTGGGCGGTGCGCAGCTCGTGCCAGATCCAGCCGATCAGCAGAAGCACGGAGACGGCCGCCATCGTCCACAGGCGGGCGCCGGCCCAGCCCCAGGTCTCGCCCTCGCTGAGCACCAGCAGCAGTCCGACCAGTGCCAGTCCGAGCAACACCGCGCCGAGCGCGTCCGGCGGGCGCCGTTCGCGGCCCGTGGTCGGGGGCAGTACCAGGGCGGCCAGCACCAGGGCCAGGGCGCTGATCACGGCGCCGAACCAGAAGCCCGCGTGGATGCCGAAGGACTCGGCGATCAGGCCGGTGATCGGGTAGCCGAGGCCGACGCCGGCGACGGTGGTGATGGAGAGGAGCGCGACCGCCGAGCGGGAGGCCGCGGTGGGCAGGCTGTCCCGCGCGGTGGCGATGGCCAGCGGGGTCAGTCCGAGCCCGACACCCTGCAGCGCACGTCCCGCGACCAGCCAGCCGAAGCCGAGCGGCAGTGCGGCCAGCACGCTGCCGACGACCACCACGGCGGCAGCGCTGAGCGTGACCGTACGGCGGGCTGGGCCGTCGCCCAGACGGCCCAGCACCGGGGTGGACACCGCCCCGACCAGCATCGTGACGGTCAGCGACCACTGAGCCTCGGAGAGTGGCACGTGGTCGACTGTCGCGATGGTCGGGATCATCGGCGCACCGAGACTGCTGATCACCGCCACCACGGCACTGAGGAACACCAGGACGGGCACCAGAGCCCGCTCACGTCGCGTCGACCGGCCCGTCAGGGTCTCCATGGACGCCCTCCTTCGTCAGAGATCGAGTGCAGAGAGATGTCATCACGTGATGTCATCAGACGATGTCATCACATGATGACATGCATGAACTGCTGGGCGGAAGTCTGGGGCGACAGGGGAGGGTGCCACCTCGGCCGAGCCGGAACGCGATGAAGGCCAGGACCGCGTGATGCGGTCCGGGCCTTCTGTCGGCGGAGGATACGAGATTCGAACTCGTGAGGGATTGCTCCCAACACGCTTTCCAACTGTTCGTCCGGCCGTTCAGGGGTGGGTGTGGGCGTTCTGACCTGCGGAGAAACGATTCGCTCGCCAGGCTTCGGACGTCGCTGGACGAGGGTGAATGCAACCAGAACTGCAACCAGTGCTGGCCGCGTTCGACCTGGTCAGGCAAGGCCAGAACCGGCTAGCGCGGGTGTGTCGCCACGATCGGCCGCCACCGCGTGAACGACGACGACGCGAACTCACTCTGCGGGATCGAGGCCATCAGGGGCCCCGTCGCAGTCCGCCAGCCCAATGTCTCCACCGTTCTGCCGAACAGCTCATCTGGGCCGGCCGGCTGCCTGCCGGGTCCGCTCGAGACCGTCAGCCCGGACCAGGCCTTCCGTCACTGAGGTCCGGCATGATGGACCGGTGGACTTCGAGCCGTACCGGGGTGAACTGACGGCGTACTGCTACCGGATGCTGGGCTCCTACGAGGACGCCGAGGACCAGGTGCAGGAGTCGCTGCTGCGCGCCTGGAAGGCGCGGGACCGGTACGACCCGGACCGGGCGTCGGTGCGGACCTGGCTGTACCGGATCGCGACCAACGTGTGCCTGACCGCGCTGGACGGCCGCGCGCGGCGTCCGCTGCCGTCCGGTCTCGGCGCGCCTGGTGAGGACCCGAGGGTGCCACTCGTGCCGGCTCCAGACATTCCCTGGCTGGAGCCGTTCCCCGACGCCCGCTTCGATCTGGAGACGCGCGCCGACCTGCGACTCGCCTGGGTGGCGGCGGTCCAACTGCTGCCGGCGCGACAGCGGGCCGTACTCGTGCTGCGTGAGGTGCTCGGGTTCACCGCCGCAGAGGTCGCCGGCCAGTTGGAGACCACGGTCGCGGCGGTCAACAGCACACTGCAGCGCGCCCGCGCCACCCTCGCCATCGCCGGTGGGCGCACCGAGCTGAGCGAACTCACCGAGCCGGACAACCCCGAGGCGCGCGAGGTAGTCCAGCGCTACGCCCGCGCCTTCGAGGCGGCCGATGTCCCTGCCCTTGTGCGGCTGTTGGCCGAGGATGCAATCCTCGAGATGCCGCCCGTCCCGCTGTGGTACCTCGGCCGTCAGGACTACGGCCGGTTCATGGACCGGGTGTTCGAGATGCGCGGCCGAGGCTGGGCCACCCGGCAGCTCACCGCCAACGGCCAGCCCGCGCTCGCCACGTACCTGCCTGAGGCAGAGCCAGAGGACGCCTTCCGACTCCACAGTCTGCAGGTCTTTACCGTCCACGGTGGCCGAATCACACACAACGTGGTCTTTGCCGATCCACGGCTGTTGAAGGTCTTCGGCCTCCCCCCGCGGATTTCTTCCGAAAAGCTGCGCGGGGAGCGATGAGTCCGGTCGGTGCCGCCGGTACGTACTGGTGAACACCACACCGAAGGAGACTCGTCATGAGCGTCATCGTCATCGCGTTCACCACCTTGGACGGGGTCGTGTCCGACCCCGACGGCTCTGCGGGCACGCCGGAGGGCGGCTGGATGTTCCGGTTCGGCCGTGAGGAGATCGACGGCGACAAGTTCCGGATCGGGAGCACGCTGGAGAAGGGGGTCCTGCTGCAGGGGCGGGGGACCTGGCAGCAGTTCTCGAATCTCTGGCCGCACCGCGAGGGCCCGTTCGCCGCGCAGATGAACGCCGTCCCGAAGCTGGTCGCCACCCGTACCCTGACCGACACCTCGGCCTGGGCGAACTCCCGGCCCCTTGACGGCGATCTCGTCGCCGCAGTCAAGCGCGAGGACCGCGACGTGGTCGTCATGGGCAGCCTCGGCATCGTGCGCCAGCTGATGGCCGAGGACCTGGTCGACGAGTACCGGCTGATGACCTTCCCCACCGTCCTCGGCGCCGGCCAGAGGATCTTCCCGGCCGACGGCCCGCCGACGAACCTGGAGTGCCTGTCGGCGGAGCAGGTCGGCGCCCTCGTCCTCACCCGCTACCGCAGAGCTGCCGTCCAGTGACGGCCTTCCATCCCTGCTCCGTGACTACTTTGGGCCCGAAGCCGAGGAGTGACGGCGGCTGGCAGCAGTCTGGGCCTGAGCGGGGTGAAGCCCCAGCCGACCGGTCGCCGAAGATGCCGAGACGGACAGCTGGGATCTCCGCAGATGGTCGTTGAGACCACCGATGAGACTGGGGAACGACGAAGGACCCGGCCGCTGTGCGGTCGGGTCCTTCGTCTGCCCTGGCGGTCGGGTGCGGAGGATACGAGATTCGAACTCGTGAGGGATTGCTCCCAACACGCTTTCCAATTCTGCTGGGCGCTGTCCGGTGGGGTCCATGTCTGTTCTGACCTGCGGTTTTCCGGTTGATAGGTAGGCAGCTGAACCCAGCTGAACGACGATGAATGAGACCAAAACTGAGACCAGGAGTACCAGGGAGTTCGGCCTGCTCAAGCTCGGCATGGAGCTACCGACGGCGGCTGGATCTACTGGTCATCTACGTGGACCTGATCGGCATGGCGTTTCGGATCGTCGCGACTGTGACCATCCAGGCGGTAGACCAGATCGTCAGGATGGCGAGTCACTCGTGCCAGCCGCCAGGCGGCGTCGTACGACATGGGGGTGCGTTCACGGTAGCGCAACCGCAGTGCCAGCAGACTGGTCATAGGGTCTAGCAACCAGCGAAGCGCGGTGAGCCTCACTCGGCTTCGCCCCCGGCACTGGTGAGGCGTTGAGCAAGTGGCTCTTCGCCGTAGACCCTGACGGCGTTGGCCAGGATGGTCAGAAGTTCCTTGCGTCCCTCCTCTGAAAGGCCCGCTACGAAGTCGTGGAGGAGTTGCGCGATCGCCACCCACCGTGCTTGTGGCTGCCACTGCTGGACCTCGCGTACGAGATCGGTGAGGTCGGTTCCTGCCGGCGGCCCTCCAAGTCTGGGCCCGTGTTCCATCGTGTGCTCTAGCAAAGCGTAGAGGCGGGCAGAGGCTGGGTTGGCGAGGATCTCGGCAGTCAGGAAGTCAGCACGTGCCCGTGCCTGACGCCGAGCCAAGGTGTCCAGTTCGTACTCCTGCTGCAGCCGCTCCGAGTCACGCGCGTAGTCCTGACGCTGCCGTTCGGACCGAAGAGCCGCCTCGCGCGTTGCTTCGTCAACGGTGAGCTGAACCCTGCTGTCTAGTACCTCCAGCCCGTAGCTGGTCAAAGGCAGCGCGGCGACTAGGGCTGCGGAGATGTCCTGCTCAGCAGCCTCGGGGCGCAACACGTCACAGTTACCAGCCACCTCACCAATGACCTTCCGCACGAGCCTGGCAGCGGCGTGCGGGCCGTCGGCAGGCACGTCATCTGGTAATCGCCGCCAGGTCACGCGCACTTGGGCTGTGAAGCACAACACCGGATCCCGGCTGGCGGGGCGGTCAGCAAAGATGTACTGCCACGTGGCCTCGGGGGCGGCCGGCTCAATCGACCGTCGGCCGCGAATTCTGTCGAGTAGGCGCTTCACTCGGCGGAGTCCCCGTCCCTGGCGAGGATCCCGCGACCATCCATGGCCCCCTCCGAAGCTGGTTGCACATCGCCGTCCGTAACTGGCTCCGTGCGCTCAACCTGACTAGGTTTCGGCCGCATCACGGCGTAAAGGTCCGCATCAAGCAGGCTGGACAGCTCCTGCTGTAGAGCCTTCCGGTCTGCGGAGTAAGGGCGGTCTTGCCCTTGCACCCACCCGTAGAGACATGTGCGCAGGGTCTCGCGAAGGGTCTGTCCTTCTTTCCCGGGCGCGACTACGGCCTGCCGCAGGGTGTTGAGGATGGTGGTCTTGAGCTCCGGATGCATCAACGCTGCTTCCAGCCATAGGAAGGCGGCTTTATCCACCTCCCGCGCTCCTGCTGGCCCTGGGCCCTGTCGCAGCAGAGTCCGCCAGCCGGTGACAAGGCCGGCTAGCGGGGGACGGAAGCGCTCTTCCTCCTCGACATCGGAGCCGTCGAGAAGCAGAGGAATGTCGTTGCTGCCGGGTTTGGCCGTTGCAGCGAGAGCGGCGAAAGTGCGGAGTCCGACAGTGTCGCGTGTCTTCTCCAGCCCGCACCATTCGACTACGTAGGTGAAGAGCATGGGCCGGACAGAGGGGTCAGCCCAGAGGGTATGCACTGCGGCTTGCAGTGCCTTGACCACCACCTGATGTTCGGACTTGGCCGCGTGACGCAGACGCCTCAACGCTTTGCCGGTATGCCTGCGGCCGAACTCTCCGGAGCAGACCGCAACGACCGCGAGCTGAAGTGAAACCTCGGTGCGTTTGGCCCACGAGAGCAACAGGGTGTGAATGAATGGAGCGCTGGCTGCCTGGGAGGCTGCACCATCCAAGAGAGCGACTGCAAGTGGCCAGAGTTGCTTGTCCTTGGTCTGCTCGTGCCACGCCGTCACGATCTCTTCTAGGGGTTCCTGCCTGCGGTGGCGTACCGCCCAGCGCACCGCGAACTCACCAATACGGCCCGCTAGCTCGCGCAGGTCGTCCCGGTCGATGCTTTCCAGCGCCGCCTTTGGCTGGTCTAGCGGAGCCCGCGCGAGCCAGCTCAAGAACTGGCTGCGGGCCAACGGCCTGTCATTCCAGAAATACTCAAGGGCGGCGTCGTCCCAGTGTGTGCGATTGAAGGTAAGCGTTCCATCGCGGTTGCGGCGAGCATCGATTGCGCGGGTCATGGCGATGACTCCGGGCGCTTGTTGACCGGCGAGTGGTACGTCCGGCTCGTCGAGCTGTGCAGCCAGGTCGGCCGCCTTGGCGTACACGTGTCCAACCGAAGCGCCACGCAGGGCAGCAGCAGCTACCAGGAAGTTACGGTGAAAGCTGGTGCGCTTGTCTTCCTCATGCCAATCGTGGAGTTCGTCCTCCCAGTTGCTGCGCGCGGCCACGACCTTCGCTACCTGCTGATCGAAAGTCAAGCCGCTGCTCGCTTCTCCCCCTGCTCGCCTTCGCTGTAGGGCGTCGATGCCCGGAGACCCGATGGCCACGATATGCTGCGCGCCGCGATGCTCCTCCAGCATGAGCTCGACGACGCGAAGGACATCCGTGGGGCTTTGGCCTTGCAGCAGGTCGTTGATCTGGTTATCGGCAAGCCAACGTTCCACTGGAAAAGTTGGTTCTTCGGCGCGCAGCCAGCGGGCAGCGATGTCACGCGGCATGGCTCGGTCCAACGGTGGCGCGACATCTCTTGGCGCACCGCGGCTGAGACGCCGCCACTGTTCTGGAGACGTCAGGATGATGAGCCGACTGTGGCGACGTATGAGAGTGGTTTTGATCGTTTCCAGATTTGCTCCGAAGGACTCGTGGATCTCGAAGTCTTCTTCATCGGGCGGGAGCTCGAGCACATAGCCACGATGGTGTTCGCGGGGAAGGCGTCGCGCCGGAAAGTGCCGGGAGCCGCCGAACGATACAGGCCAGACTTCGTCAACGAGCCCTTCATCAACGAGTCGGGCGAGTAGGGCGTAGGCGGTAATGGTTCGTCCTGACGCGGGCGGGCGAGCCAGGACAAGGACAGAACCTTCCGGCCGGAGAGCCTCAAATGCGTTAGCAAAGCTCCAGGACCGTCGACTAGTTCGCAGCAAGCTACCTTCTGCCTCCCCAGCTGTTCGGCCAGTGTCCCGCGCGGCGTCGCCCGTGTCGTACGGTCTACCCTCATCGGCACGTGGCTCGGCATACACCTCGCGGACCACGTCGAGGTATCCGGCAGGGATCGGTGCATGATGGTCCAGGGTCTGCTCAAAAATGTACTTCACGCCAACCATCTCGCCGTGGTTGACCAAAGCACTTTGGAGCAACGCGCCTTGCCGGACCGCCTCCACAGCCGCACGGTCGAGCGCTTCGCGTCGCCTGGATGGATTCGCGGCATCGCTCGATGCGCTGGCAGGCACCTGGCCCGGACTGCCCTGCGGGCCATCGGTCTTGCGCTCGCCGTACACAACCGGGGCCTCTTGCGGCAGCGAGCCCCACTCAGGCGGCGGAAAAGCAGGGTTCCTTGGCTGAGGCGCATGGTTGGTGCGTCCCTCACCTAGCGACTCGGGGAGCGACTCCACGTCTTCCACCGAGGTGAGCTCGTGTACCGGGCCCGCAAGTTGGTCGAACTCCGTTGTCGGAGGGCTTTCACCATTGGGCGACGCGGCAACCTCGTGGAGCTGTTCTGACTCCGTGACCTGTTTGGAAGGCCAGGTCTCACCTACAGCTTCGTCCACTTGGGATGGGGCCTGCGCGTGAAGCCAGGGCTCCGTGTCTCGCGCTACCGTTGCTGGCCCGCCGACTGGTTCGGCAGATGACATGGTGTCAGGCGGAGTGAAGCGCGCGCCGTTCTCCGTCGCTGGTTGCCCGATCACGGGAACATGGGCTACGCGGGCCGGGGCCGTCAGGTCACCTGCTACTGGCTCGTCCTGCGTCACGTTCTCAGTGGAGAGGGTGCACTCGTGGGTCGTCGGCCTTTCGTGTGTCAGCTGCGTTCGAATCCGACGCCCGAACACGGAGTGGCGGTCACTAGCCCGATCGTTCTCGGGCTTTTGCGCGTCGTCGAGGCTCATCGCGGTGCTGTCCCGTCAGCCGATCGCCCCGTCGATCTCCAAGCCGACTTGCTCGCCAGTCTCCTCGATCGTGTTGGCCCTCTGGATGACTTGCACCCGGGAAGCCTCAGCGATGCCTTTGGCTCGCACTCCCACCTGCTGGCCGTTGAGCTGATCGACCTGTTGAGAGACGTCCACGCCTGGCCTCGGACGTTGCTCGTCACCGAAGGGAAAGCCGCGTCCGTAGACCTCCTCCAGGTCTCGTCGCAGGCGCCCAAGAACTTCGCGCAGGCCGTCGTCATCGCCGCGCAGCAGCTCAGGGCGGGACACGTAGACGCTCAGCGCACCCTGGGCGTGCATGATGCGCTCGACACGCTCGTCCGTAAGTTCTGCGGCCCGCACCCGAAATAGGTCCGGCTGTCCTGCTACTCGCTCTGGCTCCTCGACCGGAACTCGCCCAGCTCGTCGATCGAGTACCGCGCCCGCCCGCGCGAACAGAAACCTGACTGCCTCGTTCAACACTGTTCCGGCGAGCGCCGGAAACGCCAGCAGATCCATGACTTGATCTCCCCGCCCGCTGTGGTGTCCGTGGTTGCCCGTACACGTCCGCGCAAGTTGCGACGGAAGTGCCCCCCGAGCAAGTTAGTGACCCAGCGTACTGAAATGATCACCTAGGGAGAAGATGGGATCAAGCCATGCGCCGATCTGTATGAGCCCCTTGTCAGGGCAGCCCGAAGCAGTGCCCTGCCAGCTGTCGTCCTTATGCCTACTGACTGGTCAGAAGCGCGGTGGGTCGGTGGGAACGGGAGCGCCTTGCTGCACGACGCGGAGATCAAGCGCCTGCTCGCTGGGCCGTGCTTTGTTCACATGAACTCGCCTGGCTAATAGCTGAGTTGGTGATGTCCATCGCTCACTTCGTCGCAGGGTCTAGAGCGATGGGTTCTGCCGCAGGTGTCCTACGGCCTTCCCTGTCTGGTCCCTGCGCATGGCGGTCATGGACAGCTCGGCGAGGCGGGGGAGGAGGGTGAGGTCGAGCTGCTCGACTGGGTGCAGTAGGCCGCGTTCGCAGGTCTCCGCGATCCATGTGATGCAACCAGCTCGCGGGTAGGCCGTGTTGATGCCGATCTCGCCTTTCGGGATCGTGCCGTTGAACGGGGTCGGGATGCCTTCGGTGTTCCAGTAGGCCCATGCCTCAAGGGCCTTGGCCTGTTCGAAGGCGAGGTAGAGCTGTGGGTAACGGTCGATGATGCGCATCTCGCGGAAGATGAGCTGACCCAGCAGGTGTGGCGCGGTCGCGGCGAGGGTGTCGAAGTCCGCGTTTCGGAAGGTGAAGGACGTCGCGTCCTGGCTGGGCGCGAGTGCCACGTTGGCGAACAGGTGCGACAGGCGGCGCCTGGTGAAGCGGGCTACCCCGGCGGTCAGGCCGGCCTCGATCTGCTCGACGAGCTGGAGGAGGCGTTCGTGTCCCGGTTTGAAGCGGGACAGGTCGAAGAGCTGGTCCATGCCCTGGACTGCGGAGAACGCCAGGCGCTTGTAGAGGCGGTTGTTCATCTCTCCGAGCTGGGCGTACGTCTTGGTCTCCGGGGTTTTGGAGTTGAGCATCAGGTACTCGGACAGCACCTCGAAGTAGAGGTAGCCGAGGAAGGGGAAGGCTGGCACAGCGACGGCGAGCTGGTCGATGAACTCGGCTCCCGGCGTCGGCTTTCCGGTGGCGTTGGCGAGGAGAGTGTCGAGGAAGGGCGCCACTGCACGGAGCCGGTCCAGGACCGCCCGGCGGAGCTGGGCGTCTTCAGCCTCGGTGAGGAAGCTGCGGTGGGTGAGGTAGGTCCGCAGGTGGATGGCGCCCAGCCGCAGGTAGTCGATGCCCTTGGGCGGCACGGGGGCGTCGGGGGTGAGTTCGAAGACCAGGGTGCGGGTGTGCTTCTTGGTCTCCAGGAGATAGGTGCCGAGGTTGTGGGGTCGCAGGCCGGCAGGTTCGGGGGTGAGGGGAGCGCAGTAGAGCGCCGCGACCAGGCAGCCACTGGAGGCGTAGAGGTGGCCGCTGGCGCGGATCGCGTCCAGGGCCACGGTGGTGTGCATCAGGTGGATGGGGCGTCCGGAGGTCAGCATCTTGGTCATGGCGTTGCCGCTCAGCAACCAGCCGTTGGGCGTTTCGTGTTCGAGGTGGTGGCGCCAGTCGGCTTCGGTTTCGGCGAGGCCGGACGGGCCAGGTCGCGTGGCGCTGCTGGTGTGGTCGGTGTGGGCGTTGTCCCATTCGCTGTGCATGGATGACCTCCTACTGCCGGGGGTTGAGGATCTGGCTGGCGTGGATGAGAGCCCTGTGGTTCGAGGCGCCGCTGAGCCGGGCCTGTTCGCTTCGGAGGACCAGGTCGAAGGCGACGGGGTGGAGCCATGCGGGGATGACGATGCGCAGGTGGGAGGTGTCGGGCCACCAGCGGGTGAGGGGGAGCCGGTAGCGGTCCAGGCAGTCGGCTGCCTTGAGTAGGTCGATCAGGTGGGGTGCCCGCCGGTAGGCGAGGTTCTGCTGCGGGGTGAAGTCCGCGTACGGGACGTCGTGCAGGCCGATCGCGCTGGCCGCCTGCGCGACAAGATCCGGAGGCAGTTCCCGGCCGAGCCGGGTAGTCACGTCGTGCTGGCTGCGGGTGAACCAGGCTGCTGCCTGCTGGCCGTGTCCGAGATCGTCGCGGTCGTCGTGCCGCCGGCAGTCGTGGACTGCTGCGGCGGCGCAGAGGGCCGCAGTGTGATCGCGGTCGAGTCCGTACTCCTGGGCGAGCAGACCGGCGAGCAGGGAGACGCGGGCGTTGTGCCGGATGCCGTGGATGGAGTCGACGAGCCGGGGCTCCGCGAACCAGGTGACGTCCGGTACCAGCATGAGCGGCGGATGTGGCAGGGTGGGCGGCGCGGCTGAGGCTTCGGGCCGGTTTCCGGCGATCCAGGCGAGTGTGTCCTGGTCCATGACCTGATGGGCGGGAAGGCTCCGGTTCTCGGCGAGTTCTCTGAGCGACGCGGTGCTGTGATCCGGCGTTCGTGAGGTCATCTCTGGTTCCTCGAAGGGAAGAGGTTCGGTGGGCGTCAAGCTGGGTGTGGCGATCCTGACCATGGGCACGCGGCCGAAGGAGCTGGCCGAGCTGCTGGCCTCGGTGGAGATGCAGACGGTTAAGGCCGCGAAGGTCGTGGTGATCGGCAACGGGTGTGCGTTGCCGGACCTGCCGGCGTGGGTGGAGAGCGTCGAGCTGGCGGACAACCTCGGGGTGACTGGCGGCCGGAACGTTGCCCTGGAGCACTTGCGGGACGTGGACGTCGCGGTGGACCTGGACGACGACGGCCTGCTGGTCGAGGACGACGTCCTCGCGCGGATCGTCGCCCTGTACGAGGCCGACCCCCGGCTGGGCATCGTGAGCTTCCGCGTCGCGGACGAGACGGGTTTCACCCAGCGGCGCCACGTCCCCCGGCTGCGGGCCGGCGATCCGATGCGCGGCGGAGAGGTAACCACCTTCCTCGGCGGCGGCCACGCCATGTCCTCGAAGATGCTGGAGCAGGTCGGCGACTGGCCCGACGCCTTCTTCTTCTCCCACGAGGAGACCGACATGGCATGGCGTGCGCTGGATGCCGGTTGGCGCATCCTGTACGTGCCGGAGCTGCTGCTCCAGCACCCGCGCACCAGTCCAGCCCGGCACTCCTTCTTCTACCGTACGAACGCCCGCAACCGGGTATACCTCGCGCGCCGCCACCTGCCGGCCCTGCTGGTGCCGCTGTACCTCGGGGTGTGGGTTGCGCTGACGCTCGCCCGTACGCGCGATGCGGCAGGGCTGAAGGCGTGGTTCGCAGGGTTCGCCGAGGGCTGGCGTACACCGTGCGGCCAGCGCAAGCCGATGCGCTGGCGCACGGTGTGGACCATGACCCGGCTGGGCCGACCGCCGATCATCTAGGCCGCTGCCGCCTGGCGCATCCAGTCGGGGATGGCCTCGGGGGTGGCCTTCAGCCAGGCGACGTAGCGGGCGACTCCCTCCGCCACCGTGATGGCCGGCCTCCAGCCCAGCAGGTCCTCCATCCGCTGGACGGAGGCGTAACCGCCCTCGGGATCGCCGGGCGGCATGGGCGTCTCGACCAACGGGACGTCCGGGTAGTGGCTGCGGACGAGTTCGGCGACCTGGCGGATCGAAGTACCAGTCCCGGTACCGATGTTGATGGTCTCGTTGTGTGTGCGGGCTGCGACCAGCGCGCACAGCGTGCCGGTGGCGATGTCTTCCACGTGGACCAGGTCGCGGATCTGGTGACCGCCGCCGTTGAGGTGCAGCGGCAGACCGAGTGCGGCCCGCATGGCGAACCAGGCGACCACCCAGGAGTGGCTCCGCTCTTTCACGACCTGAGGTTCGCCGTAGACGGAGAAGTACCGCACCACGGCGTAGGAGATGCCGGCGCCGCCGAGCACGGCGGCGGTCTGGTGCTCGCCCCACGCTTTGCTGTTGCCGTACACCGACACTGGCTGGACCGCCGCGCTCTCCACGAACTGAGGGCTGCCGTTGCCGTAGACGCTGGCGGAGGAGACGAACACCATCCTGTGCACGCGGTCCGAGGCGGCAACGGCGTCCAGGACGCGCTGAGTGCCGGTGATGTTGGTGTCGATGGCGTCCAGCGGTCGGCGGGTGCAGGCAGCCACGTCGGCCAGGGCGGCGGCGTGGATCACGTAGTCGCAGCCGGAGATCACGTTGCGCATCAGGTCCGGCTCGGCGATGTCGCCGACGATGAAGTCAGGGTCGGCGGCATCGATGCCGAACCGCTCGCGGTACACCTCGCGCGGGTAGGCGTCGAGCTTGCAGACCGAGATGGGGCGGGCGCCGAGTTGGCGGAGCTGAGACGTGATGCGGCTGCCGATGAGGCCGCCGGCTCCGGTGACCAGCACGGTCTTTCCTGAGAGCTGTTCGAGGGACAAGAGATTCTTCCTCTCACACGCGGGATCGATGGGGCCATAGGGGCGTGTAGCCCGCCGGCGATGGTCGGGTCAGCTGTCGCGGTGCTGCGGGCAGCGGCACGCGGGCCAGGTGGCCGAGGGGTGGTAGGCGTAGGCGTCGGGTTCCGACTCCACGGTGATGACACCGGAGTCGTCGTGCCGGGTACCGTCCTTCGCGATCTTGAATGTGCGGATGTACAGGCCTTGGTGGCGGTCTTCGGGGAGCTTGAAGTCCGGGGAGTTCTTGGTGCTCACGCCGCCGACTCCCGGTGCCGCTTGCGGCGGCGACGACCGGCAGCGAGCTGACGCAGGATCAGGGCGCGTCGGCGGGCCCGTTCCCGGTTCGGGACGAAGATGACGGTCCGGTCGCCGGCCCGGGTGTGGAGCTCGCCGCTGTTCACACGGCGCTCCCGAAGCGGATGCTCCTGGTCACGTTGCAGGGCCAGGGGCTCTCGCGCCGGACGCACAGCCCGTCCTTGCTGCGGTGCTCGTCCAGCAGCATGCGGTTGCTGGTCGCCGCGGTGCCCTCCCGCGTCGGACGCGTGGATCGGCGCGGGATTGGCCGGGTGGGGTCCACCAGCGTGGAGATGCCGTTGAGGTTCCACGGGTGCGGTGTGCGGTCGGCAGTCGTCATCAGCCTCTCCGGGGTCGCGAGTTGGCGGGGCGGCTCTCGATGCCGGATGCATGGCTGGAGCCGCCGCAGGCCGCCGCTCCGCAGGGGTCCAGGACCCGAATCGGCTCCACCCTGCGGAGCGGCATGCAGTTAGTGAACCGCCTAATCGCTACTGGGAGTACGGTGTTGGGCACGCTGTGCGGTTTAAGCGGTTTAACGGCCCGTCAGGGAGGTGCGCTTTGGCGCCGACGAGGGAACCGAACGAGCGGCTGCGGAAGGTCATCGACGAGACGAGACTCTCCGGCGATGCGATCGCACGCCTGGTCAGGCGGGTCGCGGCCGAGCATGACGAGCTCTTGGAGACCAACAAATCGAGCATCACGCACTGGAAGAACGGCGGTCAGCCGGCCGGGAACGTCGGTGCCTTCCTGGCCGAGGCGTTGGGCCGCGCGCTCGGCGGACGGGTCGTGACGCTGGAGGAGATCGGCCTGATCGCGCTCGCACCCCAAAAACCCGACTGGGACGCCGATACGCTGAGCGCGCTGGCCGAACTCGGGAGAACCGACGTGGACGTGGAACGCAGGCGGGCCCTGGGGGTGGCGGTCTACTCGGTGGCCGCGCTCTCCCTGCCCGGCGAAGACTGGTGGCAGCGCATGGCCGAGCGGGGCAGCGCGCGCAGTTCTGCCGCAACGCGGCGGGTCGGCCCTGGCGACCTCGCAGCCGTCCGCGACATGACCACCCTGTTCTCCCAAGTGGACCAGCGGCGAGGCGGTGGTCACGCCTGGACGTCCGTGGTGCAGTACCTGGCGACCGACGTCACCGCCTACCTGCGGGGGAAGTTCACGGACGAGCGTGTTCGCCGTGATCTCTTCTCCGCAGCCAGCGAACTCGCCTACTTGGCGGGTTGGATGGCGTTCGACGGTGGCCAGCACGCCACAGCCCAGCGGTACTTCGCCGAGGCGGTGAAACTCGCGGCCGAGGCTGGCGATCCGCCGATGGCTGCCCACGTACTGCGGGCCATGGCGCACCAGGCCATCGACCTCGGGCACCACCAGCAGGCACTCAATCTCGCTGCCGCCTCCGTCGACGGCGACCGGTACGCGCTCGCCTCCCCACGTGAGCGGGCTCTCCTCGGCGTCGTCCACGCCCGGAGCCTGGCCTCCGCCGGCCGCAAGAACGCCGCAGCCAAGGCCCTGCTGCGGGCCGAGGACGACCTGTCCGCCGCGAGTGACGACATCGCCGAGCCGGACCGGGTGTTCTTCTTCGGTGAGGCGAGCCTGGCCCACGAGACCGCGTGCGCCCTGCGCGACATAGGAGACCTCGACGGCTCGGTGCGCGAGTTCCACCACAGCGTCCGCACGCGGAAGGCGACGAAGTTCACCCGCACCCACGCGGTGACGCTGGGGTATCTCGGCTCCGTGTACGCGCAGATGAACAACATCGACCGGGCGTGTGCCACCTGGTCGCAGGCGCTCGATGCCATGGACGGCGTACGGTCCGGCCGCACCCGCCAGGCCGCCGCCGACATGCGCACCCTGCTCTCCCCCTACCGGCGGCGCGGTACCGCTGCGATCAGCGAGATCGACGCCCGCGCTGCCGCGTACCTGACCGAAACAGCCTGATGAGGAGTCACTGATGGCAGACCGTGAGACGTTCGACGTCGAGGCCCTCGGCCACGTGGTCGGCGGCCGGATCGAACCCACCGACGACTTCTGGGGCGGTACCCGGGCGATCATCCGGCTGGACGGATCCCTTTTCACCGCCGATGCGACCAAGGGCCTTGAGGACTTCTCGCACCTGGAGATCGTCTTCCGCTTCCACCTCACCGACCCGACCGACCTGAACCTCGGAGCCCGCCGGCCTCGGGACAACCCGGAGTGGCCGGAGGTCGGGATCTTCGGGCACCGCAACATGCGGCGCCTGAACTGGCTCGGGGTCTCACGCTGTCGTCTGATCAAGGTCGACGGCCTGGACCTTCACGTCGAAGACCTCGACGCTGTCGACGGCACTCCGATCCTGGACGTGAAGCCGTGGTTCGGTGAGATGGGACCTCGCGGAGAGCAGCACCAGGCCGAGTGGACCACCGTCATGCTCCGCGACTACTTCGCGCCCGCAGCCAATGACTGACGGCGGACCGTGACTGTCCGATCGCGAGCATCGGTGGCTCCACGCCTCCCCGCTGCCGCTGGTTCCAGGCTTGCTCTCGCACCCCTGGGCGAGGGCATTGCGTGCGGCGGGCCATAGGACCGTCCAATGCGACAACTTGCTCCGCCAGGAGCGGGGGCCGGGTAAGGAGTCCTTACCCCACAACTTGCTCCGGCTTCCGGTGGTCTGATCAGGATTCGGATCACGGTGATCTCTTGTTGCTGGGTCTACCTGGTTACGGCGGGCGGCGGCTTGGAGTCTCATCGAAGGCGGGGCGTTCACGGTGGGGCGTACACGCGAGCCCCCTTCTAAAGGGGGGGCTCGCGCGTGAACGCCGGGTCGCGTGGACGGCGTGTACGCCTCCGTGATCGCTCTACCTGCGGTTTCTTTGCTAAGCGTGGACGGTGTGAACGGGTTTCGCCGGGCCCTTTGCGGGAGGGGTGCGTGTACGGTCCCGTGAACGATCCGCGCCTGGTTGTCGGTGCCCGGCTGGGTTGGTGATCCGCTCACTGACCGGCCGCCCGGTGGCCCTGGTGGGTGCCGTCCGTTGGTCGGCCGACGGGCCGGTCAGCAGGTCGGCGGGCTGCTGGCCTGCGTTGCCCGCCGGTCAGTCCGGTCACCGTGGTGGCGGTTACGAGACGGCGGTGATGTGCCGGGCGGAGGGGCGGTAGCGGGCTTGCTGGCCGCCTCCGGCGCCTCCGGCGGTGCCTTCGGTCTTGACCGCGAGTCCGGTCTTGACGAGTCGGTCGAGGTGGCGGCGGGCCTTCTCGATGTCGGCGCGGTCGGGGTTGGCCTCGCTGGTCAGGGCGGTCGCCAGGTCACGGGTGGTCAGGCCGTCCGGGGCGGCGCGCAGGAGGGTGACCGGGTCGAGGGTGGGCTCGACGTAGGTGGTGCCGCGCTGGTGGTCGTGGACGACCGGCAGCGGGCCGATCTCGCCGGTCACGGTCTTGAGGTGGTGGATGGTGACCGCCGGGTCGCCGGCTTCTCCGGCAATGAACAGGACGCTGCCCGCCCCGGCGGTCAGCCAGGTCGAGCCGTACACCCGGTCCAGGGTGGGTCGCATCCCGCGCGGGGCGTCGGCTGCGGCCTTGCGCTGGTGGTGGAGCTCCATGATCTGGACGCCCGCGCGCAGGGCGCGCATGCGGGCGTTGTTGAAGGCGACGGCCAGGGAGTCATCCACGAGGGTGCTGACCGCGTCCTTGAGGCTGTCGATGACGATGGTGTCGGCGCGGTGGGCGGCGGCGAGTTCGGCGAGGAGGTCGGGTTCCTTGTCGAGGGTGGCGGGAAGCGGGCCCTGCCACACGGCGAGCCGGTCGCGCAGGTGGGCCTCGTCAGCGGGGGTGATGCGGCGGGCCATGGCGCGGGCGATCTGCTGGGGGCGGTCCATGGCGAGGTAGAGGACGCGCTCTCCCTCGGCGACGGGCAGGTCGAGGACGGAGGCTTGCAGGCCGAGGCGGGCGAGGACGACCTGGTGGGCGATGGTGGTCTTGCCGACGCCGGGTGCGCCGACGATCATCAGGCTTTCGCCAGAGGCCCAGGCGGTCTGTTCGCGGGTGCCCCACAGGGGTTCCTTGTCCGCGCCGGTCTTGGTGACGAAGTCCCAGCCGTTGACGATGTAGCGGGACAGGCGGCTGCCGCCGGAGGCCAGGGCGCGCTCGCGCTCGGCACGGATCTCCGTCTCGATGGCCGTGCGGATCTCGTCCGGGTCGGCACCCGGGGTCAGCGCGTGGTGGATGGTGCGGATGCCGGTGGTGTGCAGGGTCCGCAGTTGGGCGTCGCGGCGCACGATCTGCGCGTAGTAGTCGGCGTTGTCCGTCGAGGGCGGAGCGACGGTGACCAGCGTGTGGAGGTAGGACGAGCCACCGACGCGGGAGAGGTCTCCCTTGCTCTGCAGGTGGTCCGCGAGGGCGATGGGGTCGGTAGGGGCGTCCTCGGCGCGCAGGGCGAGGATCGCGCGCCAGATGGTCTCGTGGGCGGGCCGGTAGAAGTCGCCTGCGTCCAGCGTGCCCCGGACCTGATCCACCGCCTGGTGCTTCAGCATGCACGCGCCGAGGACCGCCTGTTCGGCCTCGATGTTGTGCGGCGGCTCGCCGGAGGCGAAGTCGACGAGCGCGGCGCGCGTGTCCGACGCGCCGTCCTGTCGCCGGCTGTGGGATGACGGGTTCGGCGGCGGGGTCGTACGCTGGTCCACAGCGGTGTCCTCACTCGGAGGCCTGGGCGGCTACCCGGTTCCTCCGTTGTCGACTGTTCCAGGGATGGGCGGTTTCGAGGTTCTGCGTTTGGCCCTCGGCGTTCGTAGCGCCGGGGGCTTTTTGCGTTGTGGCACCGGGTGGCTGGCCCGGCTGGCCGATGCGTTTCGGCTCAGTTGCGTTTCATCTTGCATCACGTTAACGTCGTGCTCGGCGCATTGCAAATGGGCTTAATGACGATGCATGGAGGGTTGACCATGGCTGACGAGGACCGGCGACAACGGCTGGAGGGGGAGGAGAACGTTGCCCGGCGCATCAAGATGGAGCGCGAGGCGCGCGGGTGGAGCACTGCCACGCTCGCCGAACGCCTGACCCAGGCCGGCTACCCGCTCAACCAGTCGGCGGTGTGGCGCATCGAGAGCGGTGAACCACGTCGCAGGGTCAACCTGGACGAGGCCATCGGCTTCGCCAAGGTCTTCGACATCTCCCTGGACAACCTGGTCGGCCCACCCGAGATCGCCGCGAACGCTCACGTGAAACGGCTGCTGGCCGACTTCGCCGAGAGCTGGCAGAAGTCCGTCGCCTCCCGCAAGGAGATGGACCGGGCCCGCGAGGCGCTCGATGCCTACGGCCGTGCCCACCCGAATCTCGAAGAGCTCATCAGAGCGATGATCACCCGGGTCGTAGCGGATGCGGCCGGTGACGACTACCGCTCGCCGAACTTCCCGCCCGGCTCCTCTGATGCTGAGGGTCTTGACGACCCGGGAAGCGAAACGTAGCCAGAGCACCCGAGGATGTGCCCCGGCCGCCCGAGAGAACTTGCTGCATACCGCTGGTTCCGCACGTCATTCCCGTCGCCGATCCGATAATGACCGGCATCATGCCGTGCGTTCGGCGGTTTGGTGCGGCCGGAATCTGCGGCTAACGTCCCGTCCCGCCGGTCCGACCACGGGCTCCGCCAGCCCGTGAACCCTCGACCAGCCATGCCCTCCGCAACCCCTCGGCGCTACGAACGCCGAGGGTCGTCACGCGGACCCGACTACCCAATCGCCCATCCCTGGAACATCGACAACGGCGGCGCATAGCCGAAAGCGCCGTCGGGATAGGACACCCATGTCCGAAACTCCGTTGGAGCTCTCCCGAGTGGCTCACGCCCTCGGCACCACCGAGCACGTGCTCCTCCGCCTGATCGCTGATCAGGACAGCGCAGCAGCCGACAACACGCTGGTCGCGCTCACCATCGAGGAGGCTGCCCGTCGACTGAGCATCGGCCGTACGACGATGTACTCCCTCGTTGCCTCCGGTGACGTCCCGTCCGTGACGATCGGCCGTCTTCGTCGCGTTCCTGCCCAGGCACTGGACGAGTACCTGGCCGCTCGTGTGCGGGCCGTCGGCGCTGCCGTCGCGCTCGCGGCCTGAGGGGCATCGCATGACGAAGTCTCGACAGCCCAACGGAGCCTCCTCTATCTACGAGGGTCGTGACGGCCGCTGGCACGGCCGAGTCACCGTCGGTGTCAAGGACGACGGCACCCCGGACCGCCGTCACGTCACGGCCAAGACCCGCGCCGAGGTCACCAAGAAGGTGCGGCAGCTGGAGAAGGACCGGGACGCCGGCACCGTCCGCAAGCCCGGCCAGCAGTGGACGGTCAAGACCTGGCTCACCCAATGGATTACGGACATCGTGCCCGACACCGTCGCCGAGAACACCTACCTCGGCTATGAGGTCGCTGTCCGCGTCCACCTCATCCCCGGCCTGGGCGCGCACAAGCTCGTGAAGCTGGAACCCGAGCACCTGGAACGTCTCTACAAGAAGATGAAGGCCAACGGCAAGAGGGGCGGGACCGCCCACCAGGCGCACCGCACCATCCGCGTCGCCCTCGCCGAGGCCATCCGCCGTGGCCACCTCACAGTCAATGTCGCCTCGATCGCCAAGGCGCCGAAGCTGGACGAGGACGAGGTCGAGCCCTACGAGGTCGAGGAGGTCCAAGACCTCCTGGAGACCGCCCGCAAGCGGCGCAACTCCGCCCGTTGGATCTTCGCTCTCGCGCTCGGCCTGCGGCAGGGTGAGGTGCTCGGACTCCAGTGGCCGGACATCGACTTCAAGAAGGGAGTGGCCTGGGTCCGACGAGGCCGACTGCGGCCCAAGTACGAGCACGGGTGCCGCGAGGACTGCGGGCGCAAGCCCGGCTTCTGCCGCCAGAAGGTCCTGATCCGCGACGAGACCACGAGCACGAAGTCCAGGGCCGGGAAGCGGCCTGTCCCGCTTCCCGAGCAGATGGTCAAGGTTCTGCGCCAGCACAAGGAGGAGCAGGATCGTGAGCGCGCCCTCGCCCGGGACCTCTGGGTGGACAAGGGCTACGTCTTTGCCTCGGAGGTCGGCGAGCCGCTCAACCCCAGCACCGACTACCACCACTGGAAGCGGCTCCTGCGCGAGGCTGGCATCCGTGACGGGCGTCTGCACGACGCTCGCCACACCGCCTCGACCGTCCTGCTGCTGCTCGGTGTGCCGGAGCGGATCGTGATGGCGATCATGGGCTGGTCGTCGGCCTCGATGGCCAAGCGCTACCAGCACGTCACCGACCCGATGCTGCACGACGTGGGCAGGAAGATCGGTGGACTGCTCTGGGGCGAGGCTGCGGATGAGGCAGACGTCCCTGACGAAGAGGCCGCCTGAGCTGGGCAGACCGGCTTGAGGAAAGAGCTGAGGGCCCCAACGGAAACGCAGGGTCGTGGCCCTCAGCTCGTAGCCTCTGGTCCACCAGTTAGCTCTACGGCAGCCCAGCGCCCGAGCTACGCCTCGACATCCGGCACTGTAGCTGCACGCGTGTACCCGTGCTGCCGGTGACAGTGGAATCGAGCATGAGCATGCCGGCATACCGCCGTCGGGAGATCGTTCTTGCTCCAGCGTCACGGCGTGGCGGGCAGGACAGAGAAGTGGACGACGATTGGCCACGCCATATTTGGGGGATCGATCCCGGCGGGCAAAGGTTCCCAATACGATCTCCCTCATGGGCCTCCTACGCACCTACCTCGAACGACTGCAGGCCATCCACTCGACCGGAGAGGCTGTCCCGGAGACCTCCTACTACGGGCAGCTCGAAGGGCTCCTCAACGGGGTCGGCAAAACCCTCTCGCCGGTGGTCACCTGCGTGTTGACCACGAAGAACCGTGGCGCTGGGTTGCCCGATGGCGGTCTGTTCACCGCCCGCGAAGCGGTCGCCGAGGCTGGCGATTCCGCGCTGCTCGCACGTGCGCCCGAGCGCGGAGTCGTGGAGGTCAAGGGCGTATCGCAGGACGTCGTTCGAATCGCGCGCTCTACCCAGGTCCAGCGCTACCTGGCCCGCTATGGCAAGGTCCTGGTATGCACTTACCGCGATTTCCTGGTCATTCGCCTGGATGCCGATGGCAAGGCGCAGAACGGTGAGCGTTTCACACTCGCGCCTGGCGAGGACTCCTTCTGGGCACTCCACCCGAAGGACACTGAGAACGCCCGAGGTGCCGAATTCGTCGCCTACCTCCAACGCGCACTGCAAGGCGACGCACCACTGAGTGACCCTGCCGACCTGGCATGGTTCTTGGCGGCCTACGCCCGTACTGGGCTATCGCGGGTCGAGGACGCCGGAGACATGAAGACCCTCGCTACCCTGCGCAGTGCGCTGGAGGAAGCGCTGGGCCTGCGCTTTGAAGGCAAGGATGGCGACCACTTCTTTCGCTCGGCGCTCGTGCAGACGCTGTTCTACGGTGTCTTCGCCGCGTGGGCGTTCTGGTCAGAGCAGCAGCCGGCCCAGACCACAGAGCGCTTCAAATGGCGTCAGGCCCAGTGGACGCTGTCGGTACCGATGGTTCGTGTACTCTTCCAGCAGCTGGCGACGCCGGCAAGCCTGCCGGTAGGGCTGGACGAGGTACTCGACTGGACCGACGATGTCCTCGCTCGCGTGGACCGCAACCTATTCTTCCAGCGCTTCGAGGCAGCCGAGGCGGTCCAGTACTTCTACGAGCCGTTCCTGCAGGCCTACGATCCGGAACTCCGCCGTGAACTCGGGGTCTGGTGAACGCCTCCCGAGGTTGTGCATTACATGGTCGACCGCGTCGACCATGCTCTACGCACACAGCTAGATCTCCCGCTGGGCCTCGCCGACCCGAAGGTCCACGTGCTCGACCCGTGTACGGGTACAGGCTCCTACCTGACCGCCGTCCTCGACAAGATCGTGACGACCCTGAAGGAGCAAGGCGACGATGGGCTCGTCGCAGCGGACGCCAAGCAAGCAGCCCTGTCGCGTCTCCACGGCTTTGAGCTGCTGCCTGCGCCGTTCGTCATCGCGCATCTCAGGATTGGGATCGCCTTGCACCGCCTGGGCGTGCCGCTCGACGCCGATGCCGGTGAACGCGCGAGCGTTTATCTGACCAACGCCTTGACTGGCTGGGTCGATGGCAGTGAGCATCCGCCGCTACCGTTCCCCGAGTTCGTCGCCGAGCGAGACGCGGCCGACGCCGTCAAGCGCGATCAGCGCATCCTCGTCGTGCTCGGAAACCCTCCTTACAACGGCTTCGCCGGCGTATCCGGGCGCGAGGAAGGAGGTCTCGCCGAGCCGTACAAAGTCGGGCTGGCGGAGAAGTGGGACATCACCAAGAATAAGCTTGACGATCTTTACATTCGCTTCTTTCGCATTGCCGAACGACGAATCGCCGAGCAGACCGGCAAGGGCATTATCTGCTTCGTCACCAACTCTTCTTGGCTTGGCGACCCGTCCTCCGTCGTCATGCGACAGCGGCTGCTTGCCGAGTTCGACGACATCACCATCGACCACCTCAACGGCGACAGTCGAGAGACCGGTAAGAAGACTCCTGCCGGAGACCCTGACCCCTCCATCTTCTCCACACGGATGAACCCGGCTGGCATCACGCGCGGCGTGGCAATCAGCATGCTCGTCCGCACCGCCGACCATGGCGATGCGTCAACAACGGTCCGGCATCGCGGCTTTTGGGGGCAGGACAAGCGTGAGCAGCTCGCCGCTGCCGCTGTGGATCCCGAAGCCGGACCTCAATACGAGCCCCTCGCACCGGAGGAGGCCAACTGGTTCCGCCTGCTGCGCTGGAGTCCGCGCCAGGGCTACGTGAACTGGCCAGCTCTCAACGAGTTGTGCGCCGAAGCCCCGATGCTCGGATTGAACGAGAACCGCCAATTCGCCCTGATCGACAGTGACCGGGATGCTCTGACTGCCCGCATCAGGACCTACCTGGACCCCGATGTCCCGATGGTGCAGGTCGATTCTCGACTCGCCAGGACGTTCTCGGGCTTCGAACCAGAGCGGGTCCGCAAGCGCCTTCTGGATCAGCGTCCGTTCGACGAGAAGCGTATCCAGCGCTTCCAGTTCCGGCCGCTCGACATGCGCTATGCCTATGTCGAGACTGAGACGCAGCTTTGGAACCGCTCTCGGCCACTGCTAGTCGCTGCAGCGACGGCGTCCTCCGGGTTTCTGCTAATCCGCCGCCGCGCCCCGCGGGCGCTGGACGGTGCGGCTGTTCACTTCTCTGACTGCCTGGTGGACCAGAAGGTTCTGTTCACCGACGCTTACGCCATTCCGTTCTGGCTTTCAGCCGGATCAGAAAAGGCTGATAACGATATGCTCTCGCTGTTCGATCTCGATGACGAGCAGCCAGCCGACACGTGGAGGCCAAATCTCTCCAGTGGTGCTCTGGCCTACTTGCAGCAGCTTGGCGTCGACGACGCAAAGACCAATAAGGACAGCGCGATGCTCGTTTGGTTGCATGCGCTCGCAATCGGGGTCTCGCCGCTGTATGTCGAGCAGAATGGTGAGGCCGTGCGTTCTGACTGGCCTCGCATCCCGTTGCCTGACACCACGCAAGCGCTACTCGAATCGGCTGCTCTCGGCAGACAAGTAGCAGCCCTGCTCAACCCCGACACACCCGTTACTGGCCTCGATGCGGCTCCCCTTGACCCGTACCTGGGGAAGGTTGCTGCCATAGGGCGCACGGATGGCAAGCCCTTGAACCCCGGAAGTGGAGATTTGGCCGTCACCGCAGGCTGGGGCATCGTCCAGTCGCGTGCGGTTATGCCGGGTGCTGGAAAGTACGATGTGCGCGAACAGTTCTCGGGTGACAGTGACGGGCTGACTGATGAGGAACGGGATGTTCTGGGTAGCCAGGTGCTCGACATCTACCTAAATGACCAGGTGCGATGGCGTGGGGTGCCTGGAGCTGCCTGGGACTACAAGATCGGCGGCTTTCAGGTGCTGCGCAAGTGGCTGAGCTACCGCGACAAGCGCGTCCTCGGTCGTGACCTCACCATTGACGAGGCCCGCGCCTTCACCGCGATAGCGCGCAGGCTTACCGCCCTTGTGCTGCTTGGGCAAAAGCTCGACGCGAACTACCTCAAGATCACTGACTCGGTGCAGCCCATGCGGCTCATAAACAGGGCATAGCCCAGCGTCCGTGTCGCGGGGTCACCGCCGACCTCGGCGCCGGCTTTCCCGCCGGCGCCCCCAAATCCCGCTGCCTCGTGGAGCGGGCACGGCGCCGTCCAGATGCTCAGCGTCAGGGCGGGCTTCCGCGATGTCTTCGGCGTTCCTCATGCTGGCCGGGGACGCCGCTTCGGCGACGGCGAGAGTGGGCGGTCGGGTCTTGGCTCGCGCGTTTACGGGGCCTCGTCGGCCTCCGCCAGGGTAGCTCGCGTCGGAACGCACTCGACGCGGCGAGACCGCCTGGCAGTGCTTAGCTTCGCGAGTCCGGTGGCCCCGAAGGCCTCGACGCGCCCTCGACCATGTCGACGGTCGAGTCTTGGGTGAGCCTACCGAGGAGCTCGCGAGGTTCTGCGACGAGCGGTCGGCGCGGCCCGAAAATCGCAACTGAGACCAAAACTGAGACCACAGCACGACGAAGGCCCCGACCGCTGGGCGGTCGGGGCCTTCGTTATGGCTGGTCAGCCATGGCGGAGGATACGAGATTCGAACTCGTGAGGGATTGCTCCCAACACGCTTTCCAAGCGTGCGCCCTAGGCCTCTAGGCGAATCCTCCGTGGGAGAGCTTAGTACATGTTCAGGGGTGGTCGCGACCACGTATCTCGTAGGCGAGGGCGGGGTGTGACCTGCGGATCGGGATGGTGGAGGTGGGGGTGGGGATCGGGTACTGTTGGGGGCAGCCCCTCGTGTGGCGTCATCTTTCTGAACTCCCCCAGGGCCGGAAGGCAGCAAGGGTAGGAGAGCTCTGGCGGGTGCGCGAGGGGTCTTTGCGTTCCCGGGGGCGTGGTGGCCCGGTTGAGGGGCGACGCGTTTGTCGGCCCGTCCCGATATCGTCGGTGGTGTGTCCCTAGCCCTGTACCGCCGCTATCGCCCCGAGACTTTCGCCGAGGTCATCGGGCAGGAGCACGTGACCGCTCCGCTCCAGCAGGCCCTGCGCAACAACAGGGTCAACCACGCGTACCTGTTCAGCGGCCCGCGAGGCTGCGGGAAGACGACGAGCGCGCGCATCCTGGCCCGCTGCCTGAACTGTGAGCAGGGGCCGACGCCGACCCCGTGCGGGGAGTGCCAGTCCTGCCGGGACCTGGCGACGGGCGGGCCCGGGTCGATCGACGTGATCGAGATCGACGCCGCGTCGCACGGTGGTGTGGACGACGCGCGTGAGCTGCGCGAGCGGGCCTTCTTCGCGCCGGTGCACAGCCGGTACAAGATCTTCATCCTGGACGAGGCGCACATGGTGACCTCGGCCGGCTTCAACGCGCTGCTGAAGGTGGTGGAGGAGCCGCCGGAGCACCTCAAGTTCATCTTCGCGACCACGGAGCCGGAGAAGGTGATCGGGACGATCCGCTCCCGCACGCACCACTATCCGTTCCGGCTGGTGCCGCCGGGGACGCTGCGCGACTACCTGGCGGAGGTCTGCGGGCGGGAGCAGATCCAGGTGGAGGACTCCGTCTTCCCGCTGGTGGTGCGCGCCGGTGCCGGGTCGGTGCGTGACTCCATGTCGGTGATGGACCAGCTGCTCGCCGGCGCCGGCGAGGGCGGTGTGACGTACCAGATGGCGACCGCGCTGCTCGGGTACACCGACTCGGCGCTGCTGGACGAGGTGGTGGACGCCTTCGCCGCGCACGACGGGGCGACGGTGTTCCAGGTGATCGACCGAGTGGTCGAGGGCGGGCACGATCCGCGCCGGTTCGTGACGGACCTGCTGGAGCGCCTGCGGGACTTGGTGATCCTGGCCACCGTGCCGGACGCCGGGGAGAAGGGGCTGATCGACGCCCCGGCCGACCGGGTCGCGATCATGCAGGCCCAGGCGGACGTCTTCGGGGCGGCCGAGCTGAGCCGGGCGGCGGACATCGTCAACACCGGGCTGACCGAGATGCGGGGGAACGCGGCCCCGCGGCTCCAGCTGGAGCTGATCTGCGCCCGGGTGATGCTCCCGGGCGCGTACAGCGACGAGCTGTCGTTGCAGGCGCGGCTGGACAAGCTGGAGCGCCGGGCCTCGGCCGGGGGCTTCGCGGCTCCGGCGGCCGGGCAGATGGCGCCGATGGCACCCGCAGCACCGATGGCACCCGTGACGCCCATGCCGGCGATGCCCGCGGCGCCCGTGCAGGGCGCCCCGGTGCCGGTTGAGGCCGCACAGCCGGCACAGGTCGTGCAGGCCGCACCGATGCAGGCACCCCCCGTCCAGCCCGCGCCGGCCCCGGCCGGGCCCGCGCCCGGCGCGTGGCCGATTCCGCGCAGCTTCCCGCCGGCCGGTGGCGCCCCCGCGCCCGTGCAGCCGGCGCCCGTGCAGACCCCGCCGCAGCCGATGGCCGCGCCCGTCCAGGCCCCAGCCCCCGTCCAGGCCCCCGCGCCCACGGCGGTCCCGGCAGCCGCCCCGGCCGGCGGGCAGCCCTCGGGTGCCGCACAGCAGGGCGCCGCGCAGATCCGGCAGATGTGGCCGCAGATTCTGGAGGCGGTGAAGAACCGCCGCCGCTTCACCTGGATCCTGCTCAGCCAGAACGGCCAGGTGGCCGGGTTCGACGGCAGCGTGCTCCAGGTGTCGTTCATCAACGCGGGCGCCCGGGACAGCTTCGTCGGCAGCAACAGCGACGACGTGCTGCGCCAGGCGCTGTCGGACGCGCTCGGTGTGGACTGGCGGATCGAGTGCATCGTCGACCCGTCGGGCGGCTCGTCCGGCGGGGTCGCAGGTGGCGGAGGCGGCACCGCCCCGGCCGCCGGCGGGAACTTCGGCGGTGGCGGTGGCGGTGGCGGCGGCTGGGGTGCACCCCCGGCGCGTCCGGCGGCGTCCGCGCCCCCGATGCAGGCCTTCGCACCGGCGCCCGTCCCGTCTCCCGCGCCCGCACCCGTGGCCCTACCCCCGTCGGCACCGGTCGCAGCGGCCGCCCCGACGGCGCCGGCTCCGCCCGTGCAGGCCCGGCCGGCCGCGCCCGCCGCTCCGGCGGTCGCCCTGGAGGACGACATCCCGGAGGAGGACGACCCGGACCTCAAGGAGGAGACGTTCTCCGGCCAGGAGCTGATCATCCGCGAGCTGGGGGCGACGGTCCTGGAGGAGATCCGCCACAGCGGCGGCTGACGGGCGGGCACCACGTAGGCTCGTGGCGAAGACGTCGGACGACAACGTCGGGCGACGACGCAGACGAAACCCGAACGCAAGGGAGTGAGCCGTGTTCCCCGGTGGTGGCCAGCCCAACATGCAGCAGCTGCTCAAGCAGGCGCAGAAGATGCAGCAGGACCTCGCCAAGGCCCAGCAGGAGCTGGCCGAGACGCACGTGAACGGTTCGGCGGGCGGCGGCCTGGTCGAGGCCACGGTGACCGGTGCCGGTGAGCTGGTGGCGCTGACCATCGCCCCGGCGGCCGTCGACCCGGAGGACACCGAGACCCTGGCCGACCTGATCCTGGCGGCGGTCCGGGACGCGAACCAGTCCGCGCAGAAGATGCAGGCCGAGCGGATGGGCCCGCTGACCCAGGGCCTGGGCGGCGGCATCCCGGGTCTGCCGTTCTGACCTGCGGAACTTCCCCGAGCGGTCGGGAAAGTCCGAGGTCATGATGGTCTGAAGGTCAGGCGACAGACCTGTGTGATTTATGCGGGAGTAGGGCGTCGGGCGGTGCGCCCGGCGCCCGATTCGTTGGATGATGGCACCGGAGTACCTCGCGCGGGTGCCCCACCGACCGGCCGAGACCGACCAACCCGACGGAAGGCGCGACGTGTACGAGGGCGTGGTTCAGGACCTGATCGACGAACTGGGCAGGCTGCCCGGCGTCGGGCCCAAGAGCGCGCAGCGGATCGCCTTCCACGTCCTGCAGGCCGACCCCACCGACGTGCGCCGGCTGGCGCACGCGTTGCTGGAGGTCAAGGACAAGGTCCGGTTCTGCGCGGTCTGCGGCAATGTCGCGGAGGCCGAGCAGTGCCGAGTCTGCCTCGACCCGCGCCGCGACCTCGCGGTGATCTGCGTGGTCGAGGAGTCCAAGGACGTCGTCGCCATCGAGCGCACCCGCGAGTTCCGCGGCCGCTACCACGTGCTGGGCGGCGCGATCAGCCCCATCGAGGGCGTCGGCCCGGACGACCTGCGGATCCGCGAGCTGCTGGCGCGCCTCGCGGACGGCACGGTCACCGAGCTGATCCTGGCCACCGACCCCAACCTGGAGGGGGAGGCGACCGCCACCTATCTGGCCCGGCTCTGCAAGCCGATGGGCCTGAAGGTGACCCGGCTGGCGAGCGGTCTGCCCGTTGGCGGGGATCTGGAGTACGCGGACGAGGTCACCCTCGGTCGCGCCTTCGAAGGGAGACGACTGCTCGATGTCTGACCGGACGCTCAACCAGCAGCCCCACACGCCCCACCAGGGCGGCCCCCACCAGGCCGGCCCGCACCCGGCCGACCCGCAGCAGGACCGGCACGCCCCGCACATGCACGCGCACGGCTCGGAGCCGGACGACTTCGCGGTGCAGATCGCGGACTCGGTGGAGAGCTTCGTGCTCGCCGTCACCGAGGTCGCCAAGGGCGACGAGCCCGGCAGTGCGGTCTCGCTGCTCCTTCTGGAGGTCTCGCAGCTGCTGCTGGCCGGCGGCCGGCTCGGCGCCATCGAGGACGTCGTCCCCGAGGACCGGTTCGAGCCCGACGCCGGGCCGGAGCCGGACGGTGAGCAGCTCCGGGAGCGGCTGGCCGAGCTGCTGGCGCCGATCGACGTCTACCACGAGGTCTTCGACCCGTACGGGCCGCCGGAGAAGCCGAACGCGTTCCGGATCTCGGACGACCTGGCCGGCGTGGTCAGCGAGCTCCAGCACGGGCTCACCCACTACCGCGAGGGGCGGGTCAGCGAGGCGCTCTGGTGGTGGCAGTTCTCGTACCTCTCCAACTGGGGCACGACCTGCTCGGCGGTGCTCCGGGCGCTGCAGTCGCTGATCGCCCACGTCCGGCTGGACAGCCCGATCGGGGCGGTGCCGGACGGTGCGGACACCGACGACGACGGGCTCACCGACGAGCAGCTTGAGCAGCAGGCCGGTGACCTGATGGCCGCCGAGCTCGGTCTCGGACGGTAGGGCCGCGGCAGCGGAGGGCGGACTGTGACGCACGCCTCAGGTTCCGAGGCCGGAAGGGAAAACCCCGGGGCCGCCGTCCGTTCGTCCGCCGATTCTCCGGGGCCGCCCCGGATACCCCGCAGACCTGCCGGTGTCCCGTCCCGTACCGCCGCCCACCTGCTGAAACGGGCGTCTCATCATATGGAAAGCGACAGTCGCGGCACCCCTGCTCGGTAGACTGGCGCGGACCGCACAACCCCCGCCACCCGGGGGTGCGGGGGCCCCGGGCCCCCGGAAACGACACAAGTCGAGGAGCGCACGTGGGCCTTGTCGTGCAGAAGTACGGCGGCTCATCCGTTGCGGATGCCGAGGGCATCAAGCGCGTGGCCCGTCGAATCGTCGACACCAAGAAGGCCGGCCATGAGGTCGTCGTCGTGGTGTCCGCGATGGGCGACACGACGGACGAGCTCATCGAACTCGCGGAGCAGGTGTCACCCATTCCTGCCGGCCGTGAGTTCGACATGCTGCTGACCGCTGGAGAGCGCATCTCCATGGCCCTGCTGGCCATGGCGATCAAATCCCTGGGTCACGAGGCCCAGTCCTTCACGGGCAGCCAGGCCGGTGTCATCACCGACTCCGTCCACAACAAGGCGCGCATCATCGACGTGACGCCGGGGCGCATCCGCACCGCCCTGGACGAGGGCAACATCGCGATCGTGGCCGGCTTCCAGGGCGTCTCGCAGACGAGCAAGGACATCACCACGCTCGGCCGCGGCGGCTCGGACACCACCGCCGTCGCCCTCGCCGCGGCGCTCAGGGCCGAGGTGTGCGAGATCTACACCGACGTGGACGGCGTCTTCACCGCCGACCCGCGCGTGGTGAAGAAGGCTCGCAAGATCGACTGGATCGCGTACGAGGACATGCTGGAGCTGGCCTCGTCGGGTTCCAAGGTGCTGCTCGACCGCTGCGTGGAGTACGCGCGGCGCTACAACATCCCGATTCACGTACGCTCGTCCTTCTCGGGCCTTCCCGGGACGATCGTCAGCAACGACAACCCGAACAAGCCCGAAGGGGGCGAGATGGAGCAGGCCATCATCTCCGGAGTCGCCCACGACACTTCCGAGGCCAAGGTCACGGTCGTCGGCGTGCCGGACAAGCCGGGCGAGGCGGCGCGCATCTTCCGCGCCATCGCCGACGCCGAGGTCAACATCGACATGGTGGTGCAGAACGTCTCCGCCGCGTCGACCGGCCTGACCGACATCTCCTTCACCCTGCCGAAGAGCGAGGGCCAGAAGGCCATCGACGCGCTCGGCCGGGTCAAGGAGGGCATCGGCTACGAGTCGCTGCGCTACGACGACGCGATCGGCAAGATCTCCCTGGTCGGCGCCGGCATGCGCTCCAACCCGGGCGTCACCGCGACCTTCTTCGAGGCGCTCTCCGAGGCCGGCGTCAACATCGAGCTGATCTCCACCTCGGAGATCCGGATCTCGGTCGTCACCCGTGCCGACGACGTCAACGAGGCCGTGCGCGCCGTCCACAGCGCCTTCGGGCTGGACAGCGAGTCGGACGAAGCGGTCGTCTACGGCGGCACCGGGCGATGACCCGGCGGCCGAACCTCGCCGTCGTCGGCGCCACCGGCGCGGTCGGCGAGGTACTGCTCGGCCTGCTCTCACTCCGTCAGGACATCTGGGGCGAGGTGCGCCTCGTCGCCTCCCCGCGCTCGGCCGGCCGCAAGCCGGTCGTGCGCGGGGAGCCCGTCGAGGTCCTCCCGCTCGCCGAGGAGGTCTTCGACGGGATCGACGTCGCCCTGTTCGACGTACCCGACGAGGTCTCCGCGCGCTGGGCGCCGATCGCGGCCGCCAAGGGCGTCGTGGTGGTCGACAACTCCGCGGTGTTCCGGATGGACGACGCCGTTCCGCTGGTCGTCCCCGAGGTCAACGCGGCCGCGGCCCGGATGCGCCCGCGCGGCATCGTCGCCGGCCCCAACTGCACCACCCTCACGATGATCGCGGCGCTCGGCGCGCTGCACGCCGAGTACGGGCTCAGCGAACTCGTCGTCGCCTCCTACCAGGCCGCCTCCGGCGAGGGCCGGGCCGGCGTGGACACGCTGCGCGAGCAGGTCGGGCTGGTCGCCGGCACCGAGGTGGGCGAGCACACCGGCGACCTCCGCGCGGTGATCGCCGACAACGGCCCGTTCGCCGCCCCGCTCGCGCTCAACGCGGTGCCGTGGAGCGGCTCGCTGATGGACGGCGGCTGGTCGTCCGACGAGCTGAAGATCCGTGACGAGTCGCGCAAGATCCTCGGCCTGGCGGGCCTCAAGGTCTCCGCGACCTGCGTCCGCATCCCGGTGGTGCGCACCCATGCGCTCGCCGTGCACGCCGTCTTCGAGCGCGAGGTCACCCAGGAGCACGCCCAGGAACTCCTCCGGGACGCCCCCGGTGTGGTGCTCTACGACGACCCGGAGGCGGGCGAGTTCCCCACTCCCAACGACGTGGTCGGGACGGACCCGGTCTGGGTCGGGAGGGTCCGCCGGGCGCTGGACGACCCGGCCGCGCTGGACCTCTTCCTCTGCGGCGACAACCTGCGCAAGGGCGCGGCGCTCAACGCCCTGCAGATCGCCGAACTGGTCGCGGGCGAGCTGCCCGGCTGACGTCGCCGCCGGCGTTCCGCGCTGACGCTGCGTCGGCATTCCGTCCGACGCTTCGTCCGGCCTTCCGGCCTTCCGCCCTGGCGCTCTCGGCCGGTGTTTCGTCCGGTTTGGGGTGGACCGGCCGAAGCTGTCCGGACGGGCCGACCCAGTATCCGGACAGCCCGCTCACGGAATCCGCCCGAATCCCCTGGAGGCGGCTTCGGCCCATGGGCGAGAATGTCCCGTGGGCTGGGCAACCATGACAGGGGATCGAGTGTCCAACGGGCGTGGCGAACGTGATGGTGGGAGCAGGGGCGGGCATCTCGGCAACGGTCGCGGTGACGTTCCCTCCTCGCGCCCAGTGGCCTGCGGATAGGCCGGAAGATAGCCAGATGACGGCGGTCGCACCCGGCCCGGCGGACTCCGGTGCCGGTACCAGCGCGGGCACCAGCGAGGATCTGCTCACCGAGACCTATCAGGCCCACTACCGTTCGCTGCTCCGGTTGGCGGCGTTGCTCCTCGACGACCTCTCGACGTGTGAGGACGTGGTCCAGGAGGCGTTCATCCGGGTCCACGCGGCCCGGCGCCGGGTTCGCGAGCCCGAGAAGACGCTCGCCTATCTGCGGCAGACCGTCGTCAACCTGTCCCGCTCCACCCTGCGGCGCCGGATCCTCGGCCTGAGGCTGCTGCCGAAGCCCATGCCTGACATGGCCAGTGCAGAAGAAGGCGCCTACGATGCGCTGGAGCGCGATCAGTTGAAGGCCGCGCTACGGGGTCTGCAACGCCGTCAGCGGGAGGTTCTGGTGCTGCGTTACTTCGTGGACATGACGGAGGCGCAGGTCGCGGAGACCCTGGGCATCTCGCTCGGTTCGGTGAAGGCGTACGGCTCGCGGGGGCTGGCCGCGCTGCGGGTCCAGATGGAGGCCGGGCATGGCTGACGACAGGGGAGGCCTGGTCGGCGCGGGCGGACCGAACCCGGGCGGGCCCAGCGCGGACGGGCTGAACCCGGGCAGGCCCGGCGCGGACGGGCTGAACGCCGAGGAGCGGCTGGTCCGCGAACTGATGCAACGCGCGGTGTCCGATCTCCAGCCCGCCCCGGGCGGACTGCACCACATCCGCCGCGCCGTACCCCGCCGGCGGGCCGCCGTACGCGGAGCCTGGACCGGCGCCGCCGCACTGGCGCTCGCCTTTGCCATCGCGCTGCCCACCCTGCACGACACCGACCACCTGGACCTCTCCGGCGGCCCCGGCTCGCCGAGCGCCCAGGGCGGGACGACCTCCGCCTCGACCGGAGGCACCACGGCCGTCGGCGAGCCGGCCGGCCCGAACCAGACGCCGCACGCCGGCACGAGCGGGACCGGCCCCGGCGCCGGGCCGTCCGGCTCCGCCGGCGCCTCGCCCAGCCCCGGGGCGACCACTCCCGACGCGGGCCCGGGTGCGGTCACCCCCGCCACCGCGCCCAGCACCGGCGGCGGCGTGCTGGTGCCGCTCTGCACCCGCGGCGACCTCGGGCAGGGCACCGCCCAGGTCGGCACCGCCGACGCCGACGGGCGGATCTACGGATACTTCACCGTGCTCAACACCTCCGGGCAAGCCTGCCGGCTCGGCGGCCCGGGCGCGGTCTCCGTCATCGCCGTCACCGGGACGGACGCCGCCCGGATCCGGGTGACCGACCACACGGCCGGCGACCCGGCGACCGGCCTGCCCGCCGCCGGAACGGGCGCCGGCGCCTCGGCCGCCGCCGTGGACGGGGCCGTCCAGGGGCTGCTCCTGGCGCCGCGGACCGGGTACCGGGTGGACTTCGGCTGGGTGCCGGACGCCGGCGGCTGCCCCGCCCCGGGTGGTTCCTCGCCCAGCGCGACGGCCGGCCAGGGCGGATCGGCCCTGGCGGCCGGGTCGGGCCAGGGCAGCACCTCGGGCGCGCAGGTCGGAGCCTCGGGCGGTCCGGGCGGTCCGGGCGGTCCGGGCGGTCCGGGCGGTCTGGGTGGTCCGGGTGGTCCGGGCCTGGCGGCCGGCTCCTCGGGGGCATCCAGCGCCGCGCCCCCGGCGACGACCACGCCGACGGCCGGCCCGACCACGGCCACGAGCCCCACGGCCACCCCGACCACCGGTCCCAGCGCGCCGCCGCCCACCGTCACCCTCGCCCACACGCCGGCCCCGGGCAGCCCGTCCACCGCGACGGCCGGCCTCCCGGGCGCCTGCGCGGGCACCGTCTACCGCACCGCCCCCCAACCCCTCCAGGCCCCGCCCGCGCCCAACGCGCCCACCTCCCCGTCGGCCGGCTGAACCCCGGGCGCACCTGGCGCGCCCCGCGCACAGGAAGTCGGCCCGGCCGACTTCTCGGGCGGCCGGCGGACCCCTGTGGTCGGGAGGGGCGTGAGGAATGGTTACCGTGGGGGTGTGTACCGGTTCCTCCTCACTCCGCGCTGGCTGAGCGGCACCGCGCTGGCCGTCGCGGCCGTGGCGGTGTGCGTCTGGCTCGGCACCTGGCAGCTCGGCCGGTTCGAGGACAAGATCTCCTCGCACCAGGAGATCAGCAAGTCGGTGGACGACGCCGGTACGGCCAGGCCGCTCGGCGAACTGCTCGGCGCCGACCGGCCGCAGGTCACCACCGACACGGTCGGCCGGGCCGTGACGGTGTCCGGCACCTTCGATCAGGAACACCAACTGCTCGTCCCCAACCGGGTGCTGGACGGCAAGCAGGGCTACTACGTGCTCACCCCGCTGCGCACCGGGGACGGCCGGACCGTCGCCGTCGTCCGGGGCTGGGCGCCGGGCACGCCCGCCGCCGGCGGCACCACCACCGCCTCGGCGGCGCCCGCCGGCGAGGTCACGGTGACCGGGCGGCTCCAGGCCGGCGAGACCAGCGGCAGCAACGGCGCGGTGGCCGGCGGCCTCCCGGCCGGACAGCTCGGCACGATCAACCAGGCGGCGCTGGTCAACAAGCTCTCCTACGACGGCTGGTACGACGGCTGGGTGTCCGCGGACGCGGCGCCGGCCGGGCTGACCACGGTGCCGACCGTGCAGCCCCAGGGCGGCAACGGGCTCACCCTGCGGGCGTTCCAGAACCTGGGCTACACGCTGGAGTGGTTCGTCTTCGGGGGCTTCGTCGTCTTCATGTGGTTCCGCCTGGCGCGCCGCGAGGCGGAGGCCGAGCAGGACCGGGCCCTCGGGCTGGACCCGGTCCTGGAGTAGCCCCGTCGGCGGGGCCTCAGCGTGTCGGCTTCGCCGGCGGCACGGACGGAACCACCGGCCGGGACGGTGTCGGAGGCTTCGCCGGTGTGGCCGACAGGGACGGGGACGGCGAACCGGACGGAGACGAGGACGGCGAACCCGACGGCGGCGGGTCGCACCGCCTGCTGTTGTTGCCGTTCCCGCTGCCGTTGTCGTCGTCATCGTCGTGGTCGGTGTGGTGGCGCACCTTGCGTCCGCTCTTGGAGCTCTTCGAGCCCTTCGACCCGGACGACTTCGACCCGGACTTGGCGAGCACGACCACGCCGTCGTCGCCCTCGCCGGGCTTGCCGGCCTCGACCGTGCGGTAGGCGGCCTGCAGGGCGAGGCTTCCCGCCGGAGCGCCGCCCGTCGTCGCTCCCCCGAAGGCCGACGCCCTGACCGAAGCCGAAGCGGTGGCCGAACCCGAGGCCGAAGCGGTGGCCGGGGACGTGGCCGACGCCGTCGGCTGCGTGGACGGCGACGCGGGTGGCGGGCAGGCCGCTCCGCTGTCGCTGTCCTGACCCGAGCAGCCGGTGAGCACCAGGGCCCCGGCCACCCCCACCCCCACGATCGCGAGCAGACGTCTCACCCGGTCCCCCCGTCCCTCGGCGCGGCGTCCGCCGCCCCCTCGGCCCGATTCTCCCCGGAGGCGTCCGCGCCGAGGTGGCGCCGGACGAAGTCGATCTCCAGCCGCAGCTGCTTGATCCGCTCCTCCACCACCAGCGAGCCGTGCCCGGCGTCGTAGCGGTAGACCTCGTGCGGCTTGCCGAGCTGCTCCAGCCGCTCGACGTAGTTCTCGATCTGCCGGATCGGGCAGCGCGGGTCGTTGACCCCGGCACTGATGTAGACCGGCACCCGCACCCGCTCGACGTAGGTGAGCGGCGAGGAGGCCGTCCAGCGCTCGGGCACCTCCTGCGGGGTGCCGCCGAAGAGCGTGCGGTCGAGCGACTTCAGCGCCTCCATCTCGTCGTCGTACGCGGTCAGGTAGTCCGCGACGGGGACGGCGGCGACGCCGAGCGACCAGTTCTCCGGCTGCACGCCGAGGCCGAGCAGGGTGAGGTAGCCACCCCAGGAGCCGCCGGTGAGGACGAGCCGGCCCGGGTCGGCGAGCCCGCTCGCCACCGCCCACTCGCGGACGGCGCCGATGTCCTCCAGCTCGATCAGGCCGACCCGCTCGCGCAGGGCGTCCGTCCAGGCCTGGCCGTAGCCGGTGGAGCCTCGGTAGTTGACCCGGACCACCGCGAAGCCGTGGTCCAGCCAGGCGGCCGGCCCGGCGGCGAAGGAGTCGCTGTCGTGGTGGGTCGGCCCGCCGTGGATCTCGAAGACGGTCGGGAACGGGCCGTCGCCCCGGCCGGCCCCGGCGGGCCGCTGGACGAGCGCGTGCACCCGCCCGCCGGGACCGTCCACCCAGACGTCCTCGACCGGCACCGAACCGGGCGGCACCGAGCCGGGGGCCCGCAGCACGACCGTGCCGGCGGTGGAGCGGACGGCGGACGGCTCGGCGGCGGAGGACCAGAGGAACTCCACCGTGCCGTCCGGGCGCGGGGTGGCGCCGCCGACGGTGCCGCGCGGGGTTTCCAGCCGGGTCAGGCGGCCGCCATCGCCTGGGGCTTCCTCCAGTGAGAACGAGAACAGCTCGCTGCGCGCCTCGTACTCGTGCTCGACCAGCAGCGCGGTCGCGCCCGGCCGCCACTGCGCGGAGACGTCGCCGGGCAGCTCGCGGCCCTGCTCGTCGCGGAGCGGCAGCGCGGTCTCGGCGCCGGTGGCGACGTCCCAGATCATCGGCTCCCAGCGGCCGGTGCGCTGGTGGGCCACCAGCAGCCGGGTGTCGCCCTCGACCGGGGCGAACCCGAGGCAGGCGACCCCGCGCGGGTCGTCGCGGCCGGTGACCTCGTCCAGCTCGGCGACGGTCGCGCCGTCCGTGAGCCGGACGATCCGGATCGCCGAGTGCATCGCGTCGCCGTGCTCGGTGTGGTCGATGGCGAGCAGCGTGCTGTCGTAGCTGAGGTCGCCGACGCCGCCGTACTCCTCGTGCCGGTAGATCTCCACCGCCTCCGCCGCGCCCGGGCGGCGCAGGTGCAGGGTGGTGCCGTGCTCGTCGGTGGAGCGGCCGACCACCACCGTCCCGTCCCGGCCGAGGGCCAGGCCCGCCGAGTAGGAGGCGGCCAGACCGGGCACGGCCTCCTCGTCGGGGCCCTCCGCGCCGTCGGGCCGGCCGGCGAAGGGCTGGCGGCGCCAGATCCCGAACTCGTCACCGTCGTTGTCGTCGAACCACCAGACCCAGGTGCCGTCGGGGGACAGCTCGGCGTCGGTGGTGCCGTTCGGGCGGTCGGTCACCCGGCGGTGGGTGTCGTCGGCGCGGTCCCAGGCGTACACCTCGTAGGTGCCGGTCGCGTTGGACACGTACAGCGCCCGGTCGGGGGCGTCCTCCGCCCAGTCCGGAAGGGAAACCCGGGCCGCCCTGAACCGCTGCTCCCACGCCGGTACGGCGCTCTTCTCCTCGCTCATCCGCCCATCCAACCCGATCGGGGGGAGGGAACGGAACGGGCGGGTGGGCCCGGAGGCCCACCCGCCCTGCTGTTCCTCGCCGGCCGCCGCCCCTCGGCCCTCGGCCCGGCCGGCAGCTCCGCGGTCTCGTCCGTCAGGCCCTCGGCCTACCCGGCGGTGCGGCGGTCTCGTCCGCCCGGCCCTCAGGCCGCCCGGCGGGGCAGCAGCTGCACCAGACCCGCCAGCAGCAGCTCCAGCGCCGTCAGCACCGCCAGGCTCCGGCCGAAGGCGACGGCCGGGTCGGCGGCGCCGTAGTAGACGATGCCGATCAGCGCGATCCCGAGCGAGCCCGCGACCTGCTGGACGGTGGCCACCACCCCCGCCGCCGACCCGGCCAGCTGCGGCTCCACCCCGGCCAGCACCGCGGAGGTCACCGGCGCGATCACCAGGCCCATGCCGAGACCGTCCACGAAGAGGCCCGGCGCCAGCCACCAGACGCTGCCGGTCGTCCCGGCGGTGTGCACGGCGAGGCCGAGCAGGCCCAGCCCGGCCGCCATCAGCAGACCGCCGAGCGCGACCGCTTGGCGGCCGAGGCGGGCGGCGACGCGGTGCGCGGTGGTCGAGGTGAGCAGGTAGCCGACGCCGATCGCGGTGAAGACGAGACCCGCGCCGAGCGCGTCCAGGCCCCGGCCGGGCTGCAGGTAGAGGGCGAGCACCAGGAAGAACGACGACTGGCCGAGCCAGAAGGCGAGCTGGGCGAGCAGCCCGGCGGCGAACGAGCGGGTCCGGAACAGCCGGGTGTCGACCAGCGGCGAGCCGGTGGCGCGGGAGCGGTGCTGGTGCACCGCGAAGGCGGCGAGCAGCGCGACGGAGCCGGCCAGGCAGAGCCAGGTCCAGAGCGGCCAGCCCTGCTCGCGGCCCTGGATCAGCGGCAGTACCAGGCCGGTCAGTGCGACGGTGACCAGCAGCACGCCCACCGGGTCCAGACCGGGCCGCTGCGGCGCGCGGGACTCCGGCAGGCAGCGGCGGACCAGCGCCAGCGCGGCCAGGCCGACCGGCAGGTTGATCAGGAAGCAGCTGCGCCAGTCCAGCCCGAAGAGGTCCGCCCGGATCAGCACCCCGCCGATCAGCTGGCCGAACACCGCGCCGACGCCCATCGTCAGCCCGTACATCGCGAACGCCCGGGCCTGCGCCGCGCCGCTGAACGCCGTCCGCAGGATCGCCAGCACCTGCGGACCCATCAGCGCCGCCGCCAGGCCCTGGGCGACCCGGGCGCCGACCAGGGCGGCCGCCGTCGGGGCCAGGCCGCAGCCGGCCGAGGCCAGCGTGAACAGGGCCAGGCCGAGGGCGAACACCCGGCGCCGGCCGTAGCGGTCGCCCAGCCGGCCGGCGGTGATCAGGCCGGCCGCGAGCGCCAGGCTGAAGCCGGCGATCACCCACTGGACGGCCGAGGGGCCGGCGCCCAGGTCGGCCTGGACGGAGGGGACGGCGACGTTGACGACGAAGACGTCGAGGGCGGTCATGAAGGTGGCGGTCAGGACCACTGGCAGCAGGCCCCGGGTGGAGGATCCCGTCCCGGTGGGGGCCTGCCGGGCCTTCGGGGCGGCCGTACGGGTGGGCAGGGCGGTGCTCATCTGGGGTGCTCCTCACGGGGTCGGCGGGGCGGGCCCGGGGTCGGGGCCCGCCCGTGCGGCTCGGCGGCCCGGCGGCCGGGCCGGCTCTGCGGTCGGTCCGGCCCGGGGCCCGGTCGTGCGGGGGGCGACTGCCCGGCGCCGGCTCAGGCTCCCGGGACGCGGTCCAGGAAGCCGAACACCGAGGCGATCCGGCCGTCCGGGCCGGCCACCAGGACGTCGAACCCGATCACCAGCGGCTCCTCGCCGGCCGGCCCGAGGTTCCAGGTGAAGCGGGCGATGTCGTGGTGCGCGTCGACCGCGCCGAGGGTGAACTCCAGGCCGGGGAACTGTGCCTGGGCGGCGCCGATCAGGGCGTCCACGCCGTCCCGGCCGGTGACGGCGGCCAGCGGGTCGGTGTAGCTGCCGTCCTCGGCCCACGCCTCGTCGATCAGCTTGCGGCGGGCGGCCGGGTCGGTCTCGTTCCAGACGGCGAGGTAGCGCTCGGCGAGCTGCTGGAGGTCGGTCGCCTGGACGCTGGTCTGCCGGACGTCGGTCATGGTCTTCTCCCGTGTTCCGCTGGGCTGTTCGGCGGGTCGTTCCCGCTGGTCATGAAGGTACGGGCGGCGGGCGGCGGGCGAATCTGTCACGGATAGGTACAGGGACGCGCAAGGACGTAGGTAGGTCGCGCCAGTAGGGTCGGAGGATGGGGATGCTCTACGGGCGGGAACAGGAGCAGGCCGTCGTCGACGCGCTGCTCGACGGGGCGCGGGACGGCCGCAGCGGGGTGCTGGTGCTGCGCGGCGAGCCGGGCATCGGCAAGACCGCGTTGCTGGAGTACGCGGCGGCGTCGGCCGGCGACGCGTTCCGGGTGGTCCGGGTCACGGGCGTCGAGTACGAGGCCGAACTCCCGTTCGCCGGGTTGAGTCTGCTGCTCGCACCCGGCCTGGACCGGCTCGCCGCGCTGCCCGGACCGCAACGGCGCTCCCTGGAAGGCGCGTTCGGCCTGAGCGACGACGCGGCGCCCGCCGGTGCGCCCGGCGACCGGCTGCTCACCGGGCTCGCCACCCTCGGACTTCTCGCCGAACTGGCCTCCGAACAGCCTCTGTTGTGCATCGTGGACGATGTGCAGTGGCTGGACCGGGCCTCGCTGGACGCGCTGCTGCTCGCCGCCCGCCGGCTCCAGGCGGAGGGCGTCGCCCTGCTGCTCGCCGTTCGCGACGCGGGCGCGTCGGGGGGTGCCGCGGGCAGCGGGGGCCCCGGGGGTGCGACGGGCCCCGGGGTCGGCGCCCTGCCGCTCGCGGGCCTGCCCGAACTCCGGCTCGCCGGCCTCGCCGAGCCGGCGGCCGCGCAACTCCTCGACTCCCGAGCGGCATTGGGGCTTGCGGGCGGAGTCCGCCGCCGACTGCTCGCGGAGGCCGCCGGCAACCCGCTGGCGCTCACCGAACTGCCTGCCACCGTCGAGGAGGCCGCCGACTCCGCCCCCGGTGCGCTGCCGCTCACCAGCCGCCTGCAGATCGCCTTCCACGGCCAGGTCACCGGCCTGCCACCGGCCACCCAGAACCTTCTGCTGGTCGCCGCCGCCGAGGAGAACGGCGACCTCGACGTCGTCCTCGCGGCCGCGGCCGCCCTCGGCGCGACCGCCGAACACCTCGCCCCCGCCGAGGAGTCGGGCCTGGTGGCCGTCGACGCGGAGCGCCGGCTCGCCTTCCGACACCCGCTGCTGCGCGCCGCCATCCTGCAACGCGCTCCACTGCAACAGAGGTTGACGGTCCACCGCGCTCTCGGCGAGGCGCTGGAGGACGGCGACCGCCGGACCTGGCACCTGGCCCTCGCCGCCACCGCACCCGACGCCGAACTCGCCGACGCGCTGGAACGCACCGCCCTCCGCGCCGAGGCCCGCGGTGGCCACGGCGGCGCCGCCGCCGCGTACGAACGCGCCGCCCGCCTCACCCCCGACCGCGACGGCGCCACCCGTCGGCTCGTCCTGGCCGCCGAAGCCGCCACCGAGGAAGGCAAGTTGGAGCAGGCCGAGGCGCTCGCCGAACGGGCCGGCGCCCGGACCGACAACGTCTTCGCGCACGCCCTGCTCGACCACGTCCGGGCCACCGCACACTTCTGGCGCGGCTCCTACCCCACCGCCTACCGCCTGCTGCTGGACGCCGCCGGCACCGGCATCGAGCCGCCGCACGCCGCCCGGATGCTGTTCCAGGCCTTCCACGCCGCCTGGTACGCGGGCGAGGAGCCGGTGGTCGCCGTCCTCGACCGGCTCGCCGTCGTCCTGGCCGAACTCCCGGAGGACGACCCGCTCACCCCGCTCGCCCGGCACCTGCCCGCCGCCGTCCTGCCCGCCCTCGGGCGCCCCGCCGTGCCGCTGCCCGCCGCCCGGGACACCGCGGCGGCGGCCCGCCGGGCGGGCGCCGAGACCCCGAGCGACCTGGTCCAGCTCTGTGGCGCGACGCTGATCCTCGGCCGGGACGCCGAAACCGTCGAGCTCGCCGCCGAACTCGTCGCCGAGGCCCGCGCCAAGGGCACCGTCGGCGTGCTGCCCACGCTCCAGTTCTTCCTCGCCGAGGCCGAGTTGTTCCACGGCCGCCACCGCGACGCCGAGGTCACCGCCACCGAGGCGCTCGCCCTCGCCCGCGACACCGGGCAGCACCAGTGGGTCAGCCAGCTCAGCGCCCTGCTCGCCTGCCTGGCCGCGCTCGCCGGCGACGCTGGGCAGACCACGACGCTCATCGCGAAGGCACGGACGGCGACTGCGCTGACCACGACGAGGCCGACCACGACGGCGCCGAGCACGACGGCGCCGGCCGGCAGCACGGCGGGCACCGCCGCCCCCGCCCCCGGCGAGCCGTGGGCCCAGTGGGCGCTCGGCCTGCTCGACCTCGGCCACGGCCGGGCCGGTGACGCCGCCGACCGGCTCCAGGCCCTCACCACCGGCCCCTACCGGCACCACGTCAGCGGCACCCGGGCCGTCCCCGACCTGGTCGAGGCCGCCGTCCGCCTCGGCACCCCCGAGCGTGCCGCCGGCCCGTACGAGCGGTTCGCCCGCTGGGCCCGCGCCGCCGGCGTGCCGTGGGCCGAGGCGCTACGGCTGCGCTGCCAGGCCCTGCTCGGCCCGGACGAACTCGCCGAATCCGCCTACCTCGCCGCCCTCGACCTGCACGACGGCACCCACCGCCCGTTCGAGCAGGCCCGCACCGCGCTCCTCTACGGCGAGTGGCTGCGCCGCGAACGCCGCCGCACCGACGCCCGCCCGCACCTGCGCGCCGCCCTGGAGACCTTCGAACTCCTCGGTGCCCGCCCCTGGGCCGACCGCGCCCGCAGCGAACTCACCGCCACCGGCACCAGCGCCCCCGCCCCGGCCGACGCCCCCGCGGGCGCGCTCACCGCGCTCACCCCGCAGGAGCTCCAGATCGCCCGGCTCGCCGCCCGGGGCCTCACCAACCGCGACATCGCCGCACAGCTCTTCCTCAGCCCCCGCACCGTCGGCCACCACCTCTACAAGGCCTACCCCAAGCTCGGGATCGCCTCCCGGACGGACCTCCCGGCGCTGTTCTGAGGCGGCACCGACCCGAGCGGCACCGACCCGAGGGGCCGGGGGCCGGCGGCCCCTCCGCTCAGGCCCGGTTCGCGTGCGCGGCGAGGGTGGCCCGCAGCGATGCCACGGTGGGCGCAGTGGCGATGCCGGGCAGCAGGTACCACCAGAGCCGGACGATCCGCTCCGGCAGGTCGGCCCGATCGCTCCGCAGGTGGGACATGATCTGCGAGCCGGTGTACGCCGCGACCAGGAGCTGCGCGACCTCCGCCACATCGACGCCGGGCAGCAGCTCGCCCGCCTGTCGCGCGGCCTCCAGCTCCGCGCGGAACTGGTCCGCCCACATCTCGTACGGTCCGAATTCGCGCAGCCCGAGCTGCCCCTGCTCGACGGCGAGGGTCACGCCCGCGCGCAGCAGTACGTTCGCCTTCAACTCATCGGCCAGATAGAGGTTCAGGGCGACGAGCTGGCCCAACCCGGTCGCCTCCGTCGGGAGTTCGAGGTCCGACGCCTGCTCGTCGATGACCGCCTTGGCCAGCTCCTCCTTGGACCTGAAATGGAAGTACATCGCCCCCTGCGTGGTCCCCGCCCTGGCGATGATCCGGCTGACGCTCGACCCGTTGAACCCGAACTCGTCGAAGACGTGGGCGGCGGCCCGCAGAATCGTCTCGCGCGTGCGTACGGCCCGGTCCTGCTGGGCTCTCGCCACCGGTGGCTCCCAAGGTCCAACAGACAAAAAAGAACGACCTCAATGTTATTCGCCCCCGGAACACCACCGACGCGGGCGCCGGCCCGCGCATGCCGACCAGTTGGCAGCCGCCGCCTTGGCGGAGAAACCGGTGCGCGTGCGGCCCGGGCTGACGCGAAGTGACCGGGCGGGCTGTGCCCGCGAACGCCGTCGGCTCGCGAACGTCAGGAGCCGACCAGTTCCGGCCCCGGCGGGCGGCCTCGATCGCGGGAACGCCTGCGGTGCCGAAGCAACTCGGGTGGTCGGGAGAGGTGGAGGGGGAGCGTCGATGACCTGCACGGACAGTCCGCGGGCGCCCATGGACGTACGCCGAAGCCCGGGGCAGTTGTGGCGCGGTCGGTCACGCGAGGGTGCTGTCGCACACGCCCGCGCTGGAGGGCGGCGGCTCGTGTCAGCGGGAGTCGGTGGTCCCGTGGGGCGGGTACGGAGCTTCCGTCCGGCGGCCGGCCACGGCTGCGGCGAGCGCCAGCAGGGCTTCGACCTGTGCGACTTGTGCGCGTAGTTCGTTGGTGGCTTGCATCCCGGTGAGCTTGATCCGCGCCAAGATGTCGCTCGCAGCCTGGGCGTGTGCTTCATAGCTGGCCATACCGAACTCCGACGTCTGTTGGGTCGTACGGGAACCGAACTACGTCGACGGTAGAGCCTGGGCCCTGGTATCGGCTGCACGCTGCCGCGCGTGTGGTGGAATCTCCACGGCCAGGTGACGCAGTCGGAACTGCGGGCACTGACCTGGGGCCACGTGTTCCGGAAGGGGCGGCCCTGCTCTCGGACGAAGGCGTGCCCCTGGAGGAGATCTCCCGACCGGTCGGCCACTCCAGCACCGCCGTGACCGAAGAGGTCCACCGGAAGCACATCCGCCCGGTGATCCGGACCGGAGCGACCGTCATGGACGACCTGTTCGCGCGGGATCCTGAGCCTTGGTCACGCAGGCGGTCACGCAGGTGGTCACGCACAACGGATCAGGGCCCTACCGGATTTCTCCGATAGGGCCCTGATCCGTACTACTGGGTCGGGGTGGCGGGATTTGAACCCACGGCCTCTTCGTCCCGAACGAAGCGCGCTACCAAGCTGCGCCACACCCCGGTCCTGCTGTTTGTCGCTCCGTCTCCTTCGCGACGAGTAGAACTCTACCGGACGCTCGCCGAGAGACGAAATCCGATTCCCGGCGGGCGTCCGGTGCAGGTCAGGGGGCGGGTGTGAGGGTGAGGAGGGTGGCCTCGGGGGGGCAGGCGAAGCGGACCGGGGTGTAGCGGTTGGTGCCGCAGCCGGCGGAGACGTGGAGGTAGGAGCGGCGGCCGCCGGCCTGGTGGGTGGAGAGGCCCTTGACCCGCTTGGCGTCGAGGTCGCAGTTGGTGACCAGGGCGCCGTAGAAGGGGACGCAGAGCTGGCCACCGTGGGTGTGGCCGGCGAGGACCAGCGGGTAGCGGTCGGCGGTGAAGGCGTCCAGGACGCGGAGGTAGGGCGCGTGCACGACGGCGAGGGAGAGGTCGGCGTCGGGGGAGGGGCCGCCGGCGACCTCGCTGTAGCGGTCGCGGCGGATGTGCGGGTCGTCGAGGCCGGTGAACTCGAGGTCGAGGCCGCCGATGGCGAGCCGGCCACGGGCGTTGGTGAGGTCGAGCCAGCCGGCCGCGTCGAAGCCGTCGCGCAGCTTCTCCCACGGGTTGTGGACGGCGCCGGTGATGCCGCGCCGCGCGGTGCCGTCGGGGTTGTTCATGCCGTGGGCGCCGCTGCGCATGGCCTGGAGGTAGCGGGCGGGGTTCTTGCGGGCCGGGCCGTAGTAGTCGTTGGACCCGAAGACGTAGACGCCGGGGAACTCCATCAGCGGTCCGAGCGCGTCGAGCGTGGCGGGGACGCCGAGCGGGTCGGAGAGGTTGTCGCCGGTGTTGACCACCAGGTCGGGGCGCAGGCCGGCGAGGCTCTGCAGCCAGCGCTGCTTCTTGCCCTGTCCGCTCACCATGTGGATGTCGGAGACCTGGAGGACGCGGATGGGGCGGGCGCCCCGGGGCAGGACGGGGATGTCGACCCGGCGGAGCCGGAAGGAACGGACCTCGTACCCGACGGAGTAGGCGAGGCAGGCGGCGCCGGTGGCGGCGATTCCGAGGGGGACGGAGTACAGCGGTCGCATCGCTCCATGCTCTCAGACGGCGGATCAGCCGGTGAACGTCCGGGCGGTGCGGAGGGACACGCCGGCTTACTCCGTACGCCCCCGGTGCGGCGCGGGCTCGGCGGCGACGGGGTCGGTGCGGCGCGCCGGTGCTCACGCTGCCGGGCGCGTTCCACGGGGTCGTCGGGCCGCTCCCGGTGGAACCGGAGCACGGTGCCCGTCGGCGAGGTCAGCGGGGATCGTCGGGGGCCCGGTCGGCGGTCCGGTCGTCGGCCCTGTCACGCCGGGCCCGCAGTGCCCGGACCTTGTGGCGGTTGCCGCAGCGTTCCATCGAGCACCAGCGCCGTCGTCCGGGGCGTGAGGTGTCGACGAAGATCAGGGAGCAGTCGTGGGCGCCGCACTCGCGGACCCGGTCCGCGTACGGGCCGGTGAACAGGGCGATCGCGTCGCGCGCGACGGTCGAGGCGAGCTGGTCCCCGTCGGCCGGCAGCGGTGGTGCCGCGGTGCCGTCCGAGCCGATCTGCGGGACCAGCGGCGGGTGGGCGGCGGCCCGGTTGAGCTCGGCGTAGTCCGCGGCCGCCCCCGTCCCGCCGTGCGCGCGAGCCGTCGCGAGCCGCCGGAGCGCGTCCCGCAGGGTCCGTACGGCGGCCAGCTGCTCCGGGCTGATGCCGACGTGCGTGCCGGTGGGAAGCCGCAGCCGGGACTGTCCGAGCCAGTCCGTGAGGTCCCGGGGCCGGTGCAGGACCTCGTACCGTGCGTACGCGCCGGGGCCGCCGGTGGTGAGGAGCTCCAGGCAGAGCGCCCCGGGGTCGAAGAGGTACCGCGTCCCCTCGGGGGAGTGCAGGACCAGCCCGGCGCAGGGCTCCTCGACAGCAGTCATGTAACCACTATAAGTAGTTACCCGATGGTGGAAAAGTCCCGGTACCCGGAAATGCCCCTTGCGTTAATGGCGGGCAGCCGAACGCCGCAGGTGGGAGACTCAGGGCCATGACCACGCTCAAGGAGCAGCTGCAGGAGGACCTCACGGCTGCCATCAAGGACCGGGACGAGCTGCGCTCGTCCACCATTCGGCTCACGCTTTCCGCTGTCACCAGCGAGGAGGTTGCGGGCAAGGCCAAGCGGGAGCTGTCGGACGCCGAGGTGCTGAAGGTGCTCGCACGTGAGGCGAAGAAGCGCCGGGAGGCCGCCGAGGCGTTCGACGGTGCCGGTCGGACCGACCAGGCCACCCGGGAGCGGGCCGAGGGCGAGGTGCTGGCCGGCTACCTGCCCAAGCAGCTCTCCGACGAGGAGCTGGCGGCGATTGTGGCCGCCGCCGTCGCCGAGAGCGGCGCGACCGGGCCGCAGGGCATGGGCGCCGTGATGAAGCTGGTCAAGCCGAAGGTGGACGGCCTGGCCGAGGGCGGCCGGGTGGCCGCCGCCGTGAAGGCCGCGCTCACCGGCTGACGCGCACCGACGCGTGGGACCCGCACCGACGCGTAGGACCCGCACCGACGCGTAGGACCCGCCACCGAACGCACCACCCGCACCGCACCGCGTGCACAGCAGCAGACACAGGGGCGCCCCCCGAGCGATCGCTCGGAGGGCGCCCCTGTCGTCGCGCGTCGGCCTCGGCTAGTGCCGGCCGCCGCCGTTGCCGTTCCCGTTTCCGTTTCCGTTCCCGCCGATGATCCCGGGCGGGAGGGTGAACCCGCCGCCGATCATCCCGCCGGGGTTGCCCCCCGGAGTTCCGCCGGGGTTGCCGCCCGCGGCGGCCGCGTCGCCGCTCGGCGGCGTGGCGGCGCCCGGCGGCGTGGCGTTCGGGTCCGGCTTGGGCGCCGGGTCCGGGATGTCGAGGGTGGGCAGCTTCTCCATGGGGGCGCCGCGCAGGGCCTGGTTCATCGCCAGCTGCCAGATCGGGCCCGGGCCGGTGGCGCCGAAGACGCCGTCGCTGCCGTAGTAGGTGTCACCGATCTTGATGTTCTTCATCTTCACGCCGCCGGCCGGGCCGCCGAGCCAGACGGAGGTGGCGACCTGCGGGGTGTAGCCGCTGAACCAGGCGGCCTTCTTCTCGTCGGTGGTACCGGTCTTGCCGGCGATCTGACGGCCGCCCTCCAGGCCGAGGGAGGCGCCGGTGCCCTTCTCGGTCACGTTGAGCAGGACGGTGTTGAGGTTGTCCGCGGTGGTCTCGGAGTAGGCCTGGTTGCAGGTCGACTGCGGGACCTTGACGTCCTTGCCGTCCACGGTGGTGATCTTGTTGATGGCGATCGGGGTGCAGTACTTGCCGCGGGCGGCGAAGGTCGCGTAGACGTTCGCCATGGTCAGCGGGGACAGCTCCAGGGTGCCCAGGACCATCGAGGGGACCTCGACGAACGGGTCGCCCTTGGCCGTCTGGCTGATGCCGAGCTTGTTGGCCATCTGCTTCATCGCGCAGAGGCCGACCTGCTGCTCCATCTGCACGAAGTAGGTGTTGACCGAGAGCGCCATCGCCTGCTTCAGCTCGTACGGGCCGACCTCGCTGGGCGACTCGTTGCCGACGCTGCGGTCCTTGCCCTTGGCGGTGTTCTTCCAGGTGCCCGAGCAGGTGGACATCGTGGGGTAGTCGATCCTGTTCTCGGACGGGAACGGCTGAGTGGGCGACATGCCCGACTCCAGCGCGGCCGCGGCCAGGACCGGCTTGAACGTCGAACCGGTCTGGAAGCCGTTGCCGCCGCCCATCGCCGCGTCGACGTTCAGGTTGACGACGGTCTGGTTCTTGTTCGGGTCCAGGCCGTACGGGCGGGTCTGGGCCATCGCCAGGATCTTGCCGCTGCCGGGCTCCATCATGGTGGCGGCGGCCGACACCGGGTCGGTGACCTTCACCTTGGAGGTCACCGCGTTCTGCGCGGCGGCCTGCTTGTCCGGGTCGAGGGTGGTGTAGATGTTCAGGCCGCCCTGGTCCCAGAACTTCTTCCGGTCGGCGACGTTCTTGCCGAACACCGGGTCCTGCTTGACCACGTGGCGGACGTAGTCGCAGAAGAAGCCCATGCCTGCCTGGGCGGTGATGCAGCCGTTCTGCGGGTCCTTGTACTTCAGGCCCAGCGGTGCGGCCTTGGCCTCCTTGGCCTGGTCCGCGGTGATGTGCTTGTTCTCGACCATCTTGTCGATCACGATGTTGCGGCGCTTGACCGTGTTCTCCGGGTAGCGCACCGGGTCGAACGACGAGGGGTTCTGCACCATGCCGGCCAGGGTGGCGGCCTCGGCGACGGTGAGGTCCTTGTTGTTCTTGCTGAAGTACCGCTGGGAGGCGGCCTCGACCCCGTAGGCCTGGTGACCGTAGAAGGTGATGTTCAGGTAGTTGGTGAGGATCTGGTCCTTCGTCAGGTCCTCCTCCAGCTTGATCGCGACCTTCAGCTCCTGGATCTTGCGGCCCAGGGTCTTGCGCTGGGCCTCCAGGACGGCGGCCTGGTCGTCGCCGGCCTTCTCGACGTTGACGTTCTTCACGTACTGCTGGGTCAGCGTCGAGGCGCCCTGCGAGGCGGTGCCGCTCTCCGCGTTCTTGCTGACCGCGCGGAGCACGCCCTTGAGGTCGACGGCGCCGTGCTCGTAGAAGCGGGCGTCCTCGATGTCGACCTGCGCCTGCCGCATGAACGGCGACATCTGGTCGGCGGCGAGCACGGTACGGTCGCGCTCGTAGACCTTGGCGATCAGCCCGCCCTTGGCGTCGAAGATCTGGGTGGCCTGGGTCAGCGGCGGGGTCTTGAAGTCGTCCGGGATGTTCTCGAAGCTCTCCGCCGTGCTCTTGGCGGTCAGTCCGAGCGCGCCGACGGCGGGCAGGGCCATGCCGGCCAGCAGGACTCCTGAGAGCACGCTGACGCCCAGGAACTTCACTCCGTGTCCCGCGAAGTCGAGCGGTGACCCGCGGCGCCGGCCGCGCGGAGCTCCGGTGTTGCCTGGGGGCTGGGGTGCCTGGGGGCGCTTCGGTGCCATGAGGAGAACCCTACGTCGCCGATTCCCCTCCGCCGGGGCAGGTGTTCGCCTAGGCTTGTCACAAGCTTGCGACAGCTTCGGTACGTCAACATCATTCACTCTTGTGAGTGATGAGCTTTGCCCGAATTGCCCCCCTGTGTAGTGGTTTTGAGGTAGCTGTCGCCCGTTGTGCCCCTGCTTTTGGTGGCACTCCGTGACCACGCGCGTGGCGAGAGTGGCCCCGGTGTTCCTGGCAAGGCTTGCGACCTGCAGTCACTCCAACGAGTGAGCTGACCGATACCCATAGTCCAATCGGGTCATGCGAGATTGAGCCCGAAGGGGCTGTTGCAAGCTGTCGTTCTTCCGTAACGTCCTCAACTGGCAACGGTGAATATGCCGTTGCCGCCGTGGGGGAGCCTCGATTCGGGAGAGGACGGCGCCGGCATGGGCTGGGTTGACGACTGGAGTGCGCAGGCCGCCTGCCGCACTAGTGATCCGGACGAATTGTTCGTCCAGGGGGCGGCGCAGAATCGCGCCAAGGCGGTGTGCAGTGGGTGCCCCGTTCGCACGGAGTGCCTGGCGGACGCGCTGGACAACCGGGTGGAGTTCGGGGTCTGGGGCGGGATGACGGAGCGGGAGCGCCGGGCGCTGCTGCGCCGTCGGCCGACGGTGATGTCGTGGCGGCGGCTGCTGGAGACGGCCCGCACCGAGTACGAGGAGTCCCTCGCCACCGGCGTGATACTGACGGACTACGCCCAGGCGGGCTGAGCACCGGGCCAGGCGGGTCCACCGCCCGAGTACCGGACCAGGCGGGCCCACCGCCCGCGCGCCGAGTCGCCGAGGCCGAGCGCGGAGGCCGGGCCCGGCGGGCCGGACCACCACCCGGTGCGGCCGAGCTACACGGCACCGCTCAGACGGTCGCCGATGGCCCGCAGCCCGTCCAGGTCGTGGACGTCCCCGGGCAGCGCGCCGACCTCGACGATCGGCACGTCCGGGTAGACCGAGACGAAGCGGTCGCGGGTGCGGCGCTCCCGCACCACGATCTGCATCCGCTCCGCGTGCAGCCGCAGCAGTCCGGCCGCGAGCAGCTCGGCCTCGGGGGAGGCGTGCTCCGCGCCGTTCTCCTCCAGTGCCTCGGCCGCCGCCAGCGCACGTTCCGCGGTGAGCTGCGGGGCGCCCGTTCCGTGGACCCGGTTGAGCACCAGCCCGGCCAGGGGCATCCGGTCGGCGGCCAGCCGGTCGACGAAGTACGCCGCCTCGCGCAGGGCGTCCCGTTCCGGTGCGGCCACCACCAGGAACGCCGTGCCCGGCGCCTTGAGCAGCTGGTACGTCCGGTCGGCGCGTTCGCGGAATCCGCCGAACATCGAGTCCATCGCGCTGACGAAGGTCTGCACGTCGGTCAGCAGCTGGGCGCCGAAGATCTTGCCCAGGGTGCCGGTGAGCAGGCCCATCCCCACGTTGAGGAACTTCAGCGCGCTGCGCCCGCCGACCTTGGCCGGCGCGGTCAGGATGCGGATCACCTTGCCGTCCAGGAAGGACCCGAGCCGGTTCGGCGCGTCCAGGAAGTCCAGCGCGGAGCGGGACGGTGGGGTGTCGACGACGATGAGGTCCCACTCCTCGGCCGCGCGCAGCTGGCCGAGCTTCTCCATCGCCATGTACTCCTGGGTGCCCGCGAAGCCGGCCGAGAGCGACTGGTAGAACGGGTTCTCCATGATCGCCTTGGCCCGTTCGGGTTCGGCGTGGGCCAGCACGACCTCGTCGAAGGTCCGCTTCATGTCGAGCATCATGGCCTGGAGCTCGCCGTCGCCGGTGACGCCCTTGACCACCCGTGGGGTGTTGTCCAGCTCGGTCAGGCCCATCGACTGGGCCAGCCGGCGGGCCGGGTCGATGGTCAGCACGACGACCTTGCGGCCGCGCTCGGCCGCCCGCAGCCCGAGCGCCGCCGCGGTGGTGGTCTTGCCGACACCACCCGAGCCGCAGCAGACGATGATCCTGGTCTTCGGGTCGTCGATCAGCTCGTCCACGCCGAGCCGGCTGCCGCTCCCGCGGACCCCGTTGCCGCCGCCGCCCATGCCGCCGTCGCCACTCATGCCGCCGCTGTCACTCCTACCGCCGCCGCTCACGCCGCCCCCTGACGCTTCAGTTCGGCCGCCAGCCGGTACAGCCCGCCGAGGTCCACGCCCTCGCCCAGCAGCGGAAGTTCGTAGGTCGGCAGCTTCAGCTGCTCGAGGTCGGCGCGCTGTTCGCGCTCCAGCTCCACCCGCTCGGCGTGCTCCCGGGCCTGTTCCAGCAGCGGGTCGAGCAGGGGGTCCACGGCCGCCCGGACGGTGTCCGGCTTGCGCGAGCGACCCCCGAGGCCCGCTTCGCCGAGGGCCAGCGCGACCTCCTCGCGGTGGTCCCCGTCCACCGCGGCCACCGCGGCCGCGTCCAGGACCGGCGGCCGGACCATGTTCACCATCACCCCGCCGACCGGGAGGGCGGCCTCGCGCAGCTCGGTGAAGCCGTCGACCGTCTCCTGCACCGGCATCTCCTCCAGCAGGGTGACCAGGTGCACCGCGGTCTCCGGCGATCTCAGCACCCGCATCACGGCCTGCGCCTGAGTGTGGATCGGGCCTATCCGGGCGAGCCCGGCCACCTCGGAGTTCACGTTCAGGAAGCGGGTGAGCCGGCCGGTCGGCGGTGCGTCCATCACCACCGCGTCGTACGCACGCCGCCCGTCCGGGCCCTTGCGCCGGGCCGCCTCGCAGGCCTTGCCGGTGAGCAGCACGTCCCGGACGCCGGGGGCGACGGTGGTGGCGAAGTCGACGAAGCCGACCTTCTGCAGGGCCTTGCCGGCGCGGCCGAGCTTGTAGAACATGTCGAGGTACTCGAGCAGCGCCTGCTCGGTGTCGATGGCCAGCGCGAAGACCTCGCCGCTGGTGGCCTCGCCACCCGGCGCGGCCGCGGGCAGGCCCAGCTGCGCGCGCGAGACGGAGGCGATCCGCCGCTCCTCGTACGGCAGCGCGGCGATCCCGAACAGCTCGGCGATGCCCTGGCGGCCCTCCACCTCGATCAGCAGGGTCCGCCTGCCCTCGGCGGCGAGGGCCAGTGCCAGTGCCGCCGCCAGGGTGGTCTTCCCGGTGCCGCCCTTGCCGCTGACCACGTGCAGCCGGACGCCCTCCCAGTCGGGATCGCGCCGGGCCGCCTGGCCGGGGGTGCGTGCCACGCTCCGTCTCCGTCCGTCTTCGAGGGCCGGGGGCCACTGCGGGCCGCCACCGCTCGGGTGCCGTCGCACAGGTGCTCTCCCACAGGGGCCCTCACACAGGTGCCCTCCCGCGAGGGTAACCAGGGACCGCGCCGGATGCCGGGAGCATCAGGGGGGCCAGGCCTGAATCATGCCCGGTTTGTGGGCCACCTCACACGCGTGCCCGCGGGCCGCACGGCTCGCCGGGGCCGCTCGTCTAGAGTCTGGCCATGACCAAGTGGGAATACATGACGGCGCCCCTGCTCGTGCACGCGACCAAGCAGATTCTGGACAACTTCGGCGAGGACGGCTGGGAGCTCGTCCAGGTCGTGCCCGGCCCCAACCCGGAGCAGCTGGTGGCCTACTTCAAGCGGGAGAAGAACGCATGAGCAAGGTCGAGGAGAAGCTTGCCGAGCTGGGCCTGAGCCTGCCGCCGGTGGCCGCGCCGGTCGCCGCCTACGTGCCGGCCCTGCGTTCGGGCGAGTTCGTGTTCACCTCCGGCCAGCTGCCGATGGTGGGCGGCAAGCTGCCGAGCACCGGCAAGGTCGGCGCCGAGGTGACCCCGGAGGAGGCCAAGCAGCTCGCGCAGACCTGTGCGCTGAACGCGCTGGCCGCCATCAAGTCGGTGATCGGCGACCTGGACCAGATCGAGCGGGTCGTGAAGGTGGTCGGCTTCGTCGCCTCCGCCCCGGACTTCACCGGCCAGCCCGGAGTCATCAACGGCGCCAGCGAGCTGCTCGGCCAGGTGCTGGGCGAGGCGGGCGTGCACGCCCGCAGCGCGGTCGGCGTCACGGTGCTGCCGCTGGACGCGCCGGTCGAGGTCGAGCTGCAGGTCCGGGTCAAGGCCGGGGTCTGACGCACTGATCGGAAGAGGCGGGGTTGGGCCTGTCCAACCCCGCCTTCGTGCGCTTAGCATCCGGGCATGGACCATCGAGCAACGACGCTCCCGATGCCGCCCGGTTGGCCTGCCCGGATCCGGGCGGTCGACGCCGGCGAGCTGACCCCGCCCGTGCCCAGGCCCGCCGCCACCGTGGTGCTGCTGCGGGACGCGGCCGCCGGGCCGGAGGCCTACCTGCTGCGCCGTCGCACCTCGATGGCGTTCGCCGCGGGCATGTACGCCTACCCGGGCGGCGGGGTGGACCCGCGCGACGCCGAGGCCGAGCTCGGCTGGGCCGGTCCGGGCCCGCAGGAGTGGGCGGAGCGGCTGGGAGTGGACGCCCGGACCGCGCAGGCGGTGGTCTGCGCCGCCGTCCGCGAGACCTTCGAGGAGGCCGGAGTCCTGCTGGCCGGCCCGGACACCGAGAGCGTCGCCGAGCCCCGGGACTGGAGCGCCGAGCGTGCCGCCCTGGAGGCTCACGAGCTCTCCTTCGCCGACTTCCTCCGCAAGGAGGGCCTGCTGCTCCGCAGTGACCTGCTGGCCGGCTGGGCCCGCTGGGTCACCCCGGAGTTCGAGGAGCGCCGGTACGACACCTGGTTCTTCGTCGCCGTTCTGCCCTCGGGCCAGCGCGCCGCGCTGGAGGTGGGCGAGGCGGACAAGGTCGCCTGGCTGACCCCGGCCGAGGCGGTCCGCGGCCACGAGGAGGGCCGGTTCGGCATGCTGCCGCCCACCGTCACGGTGCTGCGCGAGCTGCTGCCGGTGCGCAGCGCCGCCGAGGCGCTGGCCGCCGCGTCGGGCCGGTCGCTGGACCCGGTCCTCGGCCGCGCCGAGGTCCGGGGTGATCGAATGACGGTTCGATGGCCGGGGTATGAAGAGCTGACCATCGACGGAGAATTTCCCGAAGCCGACTGACCCGCGAGGATCACCGGCCCGAAGCCCACCGACCGACCCACCGACCTGCGGAACGGCTGACGCCCGAAGCCCACCGACCCACCGACCCGCTGGTCCCCTGAGTCCCTGAGCCCACTGACCCGCGAACCCCACGGACCTTCGGAGACCGCCGGGTTCCGAAGAGCACTACCCCGCACTCGCCTCCAAGGAAGGACCGACGCCCGATGACCCACAACGACGTGGCTCGCCGGACGGCGCGCACGATGCCGGCCCGCAGCCTGACCGCCCGCACCCTCGCCTGTGACAGCGCCGTCCCCTTCCCGGAGATCGTGCAGCGCGCCCTCGTCCGGGCCGTTCCGTCGCGCGTCCTGCATCGGGTCAGCGAGGGCGGCCGGTGAGCGGACTCCTGCCGGGTGACCCCGCCGCCGCCATCGGCGGCGAGGCCACCCCCCGGGCACTCTGTGTGCTGGCGCCCAACCCGTCCCCGATGACGCTGGACGGCACCAACACCTGGCTGCTCTCCGAGCCCGGCTCGGACCTCGCGGTGGTCGTCGACCCCGGCCCGCTCCACGAGGGCCACCTGCGCCGGGTGATCGAGACCGCCGAGCAGCAGGGCAAGCGCATCGCGCTCACCCTGCTCACCCACGGCCACGCCGACCACTCCGAGGGCGCCGCCCGGTTCGCCGAGCTGACCGGGACGGAGGTCCGCGCCCTGGATCCGGCGTACCGGCTCGGTTCCGAGGGCCTGACCAACGGGCAGCGGCTGGACGTCGGCGGCCTCGACCTGCGGGTGGTCGCCACCCCCGGCCACACCTCGGACTCGCTCACCTTCCACCTGCCGGCCGACGGCGCGATCCTCACCGGCGACACCGTCCTCGGGCGCGGCACCACGATGGTCGCCCACCCCGACGGCCGGCTCGGCGACTACCTGGACTCGCTGCGCCACCTGCACACCATGGCCTCCGAGCACGGCGTACGCACCGTGCTGCCCGGCCACGGGCCGGTGCTCGCCGACGCGCTCGGCGCCGTCGACTACTACCTCGCGCACCGGGCCGGCCGGCTCGCCCAGGTGGAGACGGCGGTCGAGGCCGGCCTTGCGACGGCGCCCGAGGTAGTGGCCCGGGTCTACGCGGACGTGGACCGCTCGCTCTGGCCGGCCGCCGAGCTGTCGGTCCGGGCCCAGCTGCAGTACCTGGAGGACCACGGGCTGATCTGACCCGCCGCGGGCACGGACCGGTCCGACCCGGTGCACGGCGCGCGCCGACCCGACCCGACCCGGCATGCGCGAGGGCCCGTACACCGTCCTCGGTGTACGGGCCCTCGGCGTCGGACGGGGCGTGCTCGCAGTGAGCTCGGGGTGATCAGCGCGAGCGGCGGGAGAGCCGCTCGACGTCCATCAGGACCACCGCGCGGGCCTCCAGCTTCAGCCAGCCGCGGCCGGCGAAGTCGGCGAGCGCCTTGTTGACCGTCTCGCGGGAGGCGCCGACCAGCTGGGCCAGCTCCTCCTGGGTGAGGTCGTGGGCGACGTGGATGCCTTCCTCGGACTGCACGCCGAAGCGGCGCGAGAGGTCCAGCAGGGCCTTGGCGACGCGCCCGGGCACGTCGGAGAAGACCAGGTCGGACATCACGTCGTTGGTCCGGCGGAGCCGGCGGGCGATGGCCCGCAGCAGCGCGATCGAGACCTCGGGGCGGGCGTGCAGCCAGGGCTGGAGGTCGCCGTGGCCGAGGCCGAGCAGCTTGACCTCGGTCAGCGCGCTCGCGGTGGCGGTGCGCGGGCCCGGGTCGAACAGCGACAGCTCGCCGATCATCTCGCTGGGGCCGAGGACGGCGAGCATGTTCTCGCGGCCGTCCGGCGAGGCGCGGTGCAGCTTGACCTTGCCCTCGGCGACGACGTACAGCCGGTCGCCCGGGTCGCCCTCGTGGAACAGCGACTCACCGCGGGCGAGGGTCACCTCGGTCATGGAAGCGCGCAGCTCGCCGGCCTGTTCGTCGTCGAGTGCCGCGAAGAGTGCGGCGCGCCGCAGAACGTCGTCCACGTGCTTCCTCCTTCTCGGCCGTCGGGCTGTCAAGCCCGTCGGCGCAAGTTCGTACAGTGCTCTGCATCACCAAGCATGGCGCATGTCGCTCCGATCATATGAGGAGGGGGTGCGCCGAGGTGCGCTGCGCGGGGCCATTCGTACCGCCAGGTCGGCTTATATCCGCGCGAGGATTCGGTCTCAGCCGAATCAATTGAGCCGACAGTGCCCGGGCAACAGGATTCAGGTCGACAGCCCGACCGCACGAAAGACGGTGACCCCGCATGTCCTCCGAGACCCGCACCAGCACGTCGCCTACGCCGCTCACGCCGCTCAGCTCCGGCGCGTCCCCCACGTCGCTCACGTCCCTCACATCCCTGACGTCCCTCACGTCGCTCCGGGAGCGGGCCCTGCGGCTGCGGGCGCTGGTGGCCGACGGGGCGCCCGGTGCGGCGCTCGGCGGGGCGCTCGTCCTGCCGAACGCCTGGGACGCCGGAAGCGCCGCCGTGATCGCCTCGGCCGGTGCGGCCGCGATCGCCACCACCAGCGGTGGCGTCTCGTGGTCACTCGGCCGCGGCGACGGCCAGCAGCTCGGCCGGTCGGAGGCGGTCGAGGCGGCCCGCCGGATCGCCGCCGCCGTCGACCTGCCGGTCACCGTCGACGCCGAGGGCGGCTACGGCCCGAAGCCCGCCGACGTCGCCGAAACCGTCCGGGCGCTGATCTCCGCGGGCGCGGCCGGTGTCAACCTGGAGGACTCGGCGGCCCCCGGCGGCCCGCTCTTCACGGTGGCCGAGCAGGCCGCGCGGTTGCGGGCCGCCCGGGAGGCCGCCGCCGGGGCGGGCCTGCCGGAGCTCGTGGTCAACGCCCGGACGGACGTCTTCCTGTTCGGGATCGGCCCGGCCGAGGGCCGGTCCGACGACGTGCTGGCCCGCGCGGCGGCGTACGCGGAGGCGGGCGCGGACGGCCTCTTCGTCCCCGGGCTGCTCGACCTCGACGCGCTGGCCCGGCTCTGCACCGCGTCCCCGCTCCCGGTGAACGCGATGGCGGTGGCGGGCGGGCCGACCGTGGCCGAGCTCGCCGCCGCCGGGGTGCGGCGGATCAGCGTCGGCACCGGCCTGGCCCAGCTCGCCTACACCGCCGCCCGCCGGGCCGCCGCCGAACTGCTCGGCGCGGGCACCCTGACGGAACCGGACGGCGCGCTGGGCTTCGGCGAGCTCGACGCGCTCTACCGGCGCTGAGCCAGGGCCGCTGCCGACGGGCGCACGGGGGCGTGCGCACGGGGGGACGGGTGGGGCCCTCAGAAGCCGCCCGGCTCCGGCAGCGCGGCCAGTTCCGGTCGCCCGTCGGGTGCGGCCGGCAGCCCGAGCAGGCGCCGCATCGCCCGCCGGGTCCGGTCGGCGGCGGCGTGGTCCCGGTAGAGCCGGAGGGCGTGGTTGAGCGCCAGTACCTGCCCGGTCAGCTCGAAGACGACCTGCTCGGCGTCCGGCTCGGCCGGCAGCCGGCCCGCGGCGATCGCCAGCTCGGCCTGGCGCCGCAGTTCGCGCTGCCAGACCGCGCTCTTGGCGGCCACCGCCGACCGGACCGGCCCGCTCTCCCGGTCGTCGAACTCGGCGGTCACGGCGGTGAAGAAGCAGCCGCCGGGCAGCAGGTCGCGCTCCAGGTAGGAGACCCACGCCTCGCACTGGACGAGCAGCCGGGGCAGCCCGGGCGCCGCGCCGGCGGCGGCCGCGCGCCGAACCACCTCGCGGACGAACAGCCCCACCGCCTCGTCGACGACGGCGAGCTGCATGCTCTCCTTGGTGCCGAAGTGGCCGAGCACGCCGGACTTGCTCATCGACAGGTCGGTGGCGAGCCGGCCGATGGTCAGGCCCTCCAGCCCTTCGACCGAGGCGACGTCCAGGCCGCGGCGCAGGATCGCGGTGCGGGTCCGGCGGGCGTCGGCGACGGATCTCCTCGGGCTCACCGCGTCAGTGTAGTCAGCGGAAGCGCTATGGCATCCGATCGTTCGGACGCCATAGCGCCGGCGTGACACCCCGTCGCGGGGGCGCCGCCGCCGACCACGCCGGACCGGAGGGTGGTGCCCGTGCAAAGGCCACACCCGCCCGGTCGTGCCCGGGCGGTGATCAGCGGTCGCCGGAGGAGGCGGGGCCCACGGCCGTCCTGATCAGCTCGCCGATCCGCGCCTCGGAGGCGGCGGTCAGCTCGGTCAGGGCGTAGGTGGTCGCCCACATGGTGTCCTCGTCGAGCACCGCCTGATCACTGAAGCCGAGCGTGGCGTACCGCGAGTTGAACTTCTGCGCGCTCTGGAAGAAACAGACGACCTTGCCGCCCTTGGCGTACGCGGGCATCCCGTACCAGAGCTTCGGCGAGAGGGCCGGCGCACTGGCCTTGACGATGGCGTGGATCCGCTCGGCGATGACGCGGTCCGCCTCCTCCATCTCGGCGATCTTCGCGAGCACCTCGACCTCCGGGTCCGGCTTGGCCGCGCGCGATCCGCGCCGTGCGGACGCCTTCAGCTCCCGGGCGCGCTCCTTCATCGCGCTGCGCTCCTCAGCCGTGAACCCGTCGTACTTCTCGTCGGCCGGGCCGGTGCTCTTGGCGGACGTCTGCGTGCTCTTCATGGCAGGTTCCTCTCGCGCTGGGTTGGCAGGACTGGCGGGGCTTGCGGGGCTTGCGGGGGGTCCGGGGCTCGCAGGATTCCGGGCTCTGAGGGGCTTGGGGGCCTTGCGGGGCTTGAACGGGACAATCCCAGGCTAGGGATCCGCGGCGGCGACGGCTTCTCCGAAACTGATCGGTCGTCGGGGCGGCCGGCGCTCCAGGGCGGACGGTCGGCCGAGCCAGCGGCCGTCGCGCATCAGGTCGCGTCCCGGCAGCTCGTTCGCCTCCCGCCAGGCCTGGATGCGCCGCGGCCGGATCAGGAAGTACTGGTAGGGCTCGTCGAGTTCGCGCGGCGGGACTGCGCGGGACGGATCACGCCGATTGCAGCTCGGAGGCGGGCACGTGCCGGGTCCTGATCGGCCTGCTCACCTGCTTGGCCACGCAGGACGGAATCCCCGGGGCGGCGTCCGCCGCGCGGCGCTGGTAGACGCTGGGCGGCATGCCGACCAGCTCGGTGAAGCGGGTGCTGAACGTGCCCAGCGACGAGCAGCCGACCGTGAAGCAGACCTCGGTGACAGTGAGGTCGCCACGGCGAAGCAGTGCCATCGCGCGCTCGATGCGACGCGTCATCAGATAGGCGTACGGGGACTCTCCGTAGGCGAGCCGGAACTGGCGGCTGAGGTGCCCGGACGACAGGTTCGCGCCTCGGGCGAGCGCCTCGACGTTCAGCGGTTGCGCGTAATCGCGGTCGATCCGGTCGCGGACGCGGCGCAGTCGCGCGAGGTCGTTCAGACGCTGCGCCGCGGTCAGTGCGCGCGCCCATGCGGGACGGCACATGAGAGAACTCCTTCCATCGGTGTCCGCGAGCACCCGGGTGACTGCCGGGGCAGGCACGGGGTGCTCGCCGGCGGGTGCGGAGCGGGCGGCGGCCGGGGAACGCCGTCCGCCGCATGCCTCGCGGGTGGTGACGCCGGCGATCACGGCCTCACCGGCTGCCGGACGGCTCAGCGCACCTCCTGGATGCGGACCAGGTTGCCCGCGGGATCGCGGAAGGCGCAGTCGCGGACGCCGTACGGCTGGTCGGTCGGCTCCTGGACGACCTCGGCGTCACCGGCCTGCAGCTTCTCGAAGGTGCCGTCGAGGTCAGGAGTGGCCAGCAGGATCCAGCCGTAGGTGCCCTTGGCCATCATCTCGACGATGGTGCGGCGCTCCTCCTCGGTGATGCCCGGGTCGGCGGCCGGCGGGGCGAGAAGGATGGACGTACCGGGCTGCCCGACGGGGCCGACCGTGATCCAGCGCATCTTGCCCTGTCCGACGTCGCTGCGGACCTCGAAGCCGAGGGTGTCCCGGTAGAAGACCAGGGCGGCGTCCGGGTCGTCGTGCGGGAGGAAGGTCGTGTGAATGGTGATGTCCATGGCCGTCACGCTAGCCGCGGCCCGAAGGCGGGCGCTTCTCGATTCCTGACCGGTCCGGCCGCCCGGGGAAGACGGCCTCCGGCGCAGCCTCGGACACGGCCTCGGACATGGCCTCCGACACAGCCCCCGGCACGGCCCCCGATGCGAGCGCCCGCCTGCGGCCGGGCCGCCGGGGCCCGCCGGTCCCGTCCTCACGCCGGCACGATCCGTTCGGCGCCCGGTAGTTCGATCGAGGCGGCCCGGCGGGATCCCCCCTGAAGACGATGCCCGTGGGCGTAGCCTTCGTGCATGGCAGAGAGCAAGGTCCGGAAGGCAGCCGCGCCGAAGGCGAAGTCCGCGGTGAAGCCGAGGAAACCGGAGTCGCACCTGGCGATGGTGCGGCGGGCGCGGAAGATCAACCGGGAGCTGGCGGAGCTGTATCCGTACGCACACCCGGAGCTGGACTTCGACAACCCGTTCGAGCTGCTGGTGGCCACCGTGCTGTCGGCGCAGACCACCGACCTGCGGGTGAACCAGACGACGCCCGCGCTGTTCGCGAAGTATCCGACGCCGGAGGACATGGCGGCGGCGGTTCCGGAGGAGCTGGAGGAGATCATCCGGCCGACCGGCTTCTTCCGCGCGAAGGCGAAGTCGCTGATCGGCCTCTCGATCGCGCTGCGGGACACCTTCGGCGGCGAGGTCCCCGGCCGGCTGGAGGACCTGGTCACCCTCCCGGGCGTCGGCCGGAAGACCGCCAACGTGGTGCTGGGCAACGCATTCGGGGTCCCGGGGATCACCGTGGACACCCACTTCGGGCGCCTGGCGCGGCGGTTCGGGTGGACGGCGGAGGAGGACCCGGAGAAGGTCGAGGCGGCCGTCGCGGAGATCTTCCCGAAGGCGGAGTGGACGATGCTCTCGCACCGGGTGGTCTTCCACGGCCGGCGGATCTGCCATTCCCGCAGGCCGGCCTGCGGTGCCTGCCCGATTGCGCCGCTCTGCCCGTCGTACGGGGAGGGCGAGCTGGACCAGGAGAAGGCGAAGAAGCTGCTCAAGTACGAGATGGGCGGGCAGCCCGGCCAGCGGCTGCGGCCGCCCGCCGACTTCCCGGGGGAGGCGGCGGCGCGGGCCGATGCCGCCGCGCACCGGGGGCACGTCGCGGACCTGGCGGTGGCCGAGTGACCGCGAGGATCGAACGGGACGGCCTCCCGGGGTGGTTGGAGCCGGTCCGGGACGCCGCCGAGCGGGTGCTGCCCGAGCAGCTGAGCCGGTTCCTGCCGCCCGTCGAGGGCGGCCGCGCCGCTGCCGTCCTGATGCTCTTCGGCGAGGGTGCGGCCGGGCCGGACCTGCTGCTGATCGAGCGGGCCCGGTCGCTGCGCTCGCACGCCGGCCAGCCGTCCTTCCCCGGCGGCGCCCTGGACCCCGAGGACGGGGACCCGGCGGGGCCCGGCCCGGTCGCGGCGGCGCTGCGCGAGGCGTGGGAGGAGACCGGCCTGGACCCGGCCGGGGTGCAGGTCTTCGCGGCGCTGCCCGCCCTCTACATCCCGGTCAGCCGGTTCGTGGTGACCCCGGTGCTGGGCTGGTGGCGCACGGAGTCGCCGGTGCGGCCGGTGGACGCGGGCGAGACCGGTGCGGTCTTCCGGGTGCCGCTCGCCGAGCTGACCGACCCGGCCAACCGGGTCCGGCTGCGCCACCCGTCCGGCCACCTCGGCCCGGCCTTCGCGGTCGGCGGCCGGCTGGTCTGGGGCTTCACCGCCGGGGTGATCGACCGGGTGCTGCACCACAGCGGCCTGGAGCTGCCCTGGGACACCTCCCGGACCGTCGACCTCTCGGAGGAGGCGATCGAACTGGCGCAGGGCGACCGCGACCGCTCCCGCGCGCTGCTGGGCGGCGACGCCAGGCAGACGTGACCGGCCGCCCCCACGGCGGTCGGTGCGGCGGGCCGTTCCGCGGTCGGTACGGCGGTCCGTGCAGCGGTCCGCACCTCCGTCCGTGCGGCGGTCGGCAGGAACGTCCGTACGGCTCTCGGCGCGGCCGCCCGGCCGGTCGTGGGAGGGTGTCGGGGTGAACGTCCTGGATCTGCTGCTGATCGCCGCCGCCGTGGGATTCGCCGTGTCGGGCTACCGGCAGGGCTTCGTGGTCGGCATCATGTCGGTCCTCGGCTTCCTCGGCGGCGGCCTGGTCGCCGTCCAGCTGCTGCCGCTGCTGCTCGACCACCTCAGCCCCGGCACCACCGCCTCGGTGATCGCCGTCGTGGTGGTCATCGTGCTGGCAGCGGTCGGCCAGGCGATCACCACCCACTTCGGCTGGAAGCTGCGCGGCCACATCGACCGGCGCCCGGCCAAGGCGCTGGACGCGGCCGGCGGCGCCGTGGTCAACGTGATCTCGATGCTGCTGGTGGCCTGGCTGATCGGTTCGGCGCTCGCCGGAACGTCCCTGCCGACCGTCTCCAAGCAGGTCCGCAGCTCGGCCGTGCTCGGCGGCGTCCAGGACGCCCTGCCCTCGGACGCGCCCAACTGGTTCTCCGACTTCTCCAAGGTGCTCGCCCGCAACGGCTTCCCGCAGGTCTTCAACCCCTTCGAGCACGAGCCGATCACCCAGGTCGACACCCCCGATCCGGCGCTGGCCGCCAGCCCGGCGGTGGCCAGGGCCAGGCAGAGCCTGGTCAAGGTGGTCGGCACCGCCACCTCCTGCGGCAAGACCCTGGAGGGCAGCGGCTTCGTCTACGCCCCGCACCGGGTGATGACCAACGCCCACGTGGTCGGCGGCGTAGACGAGCCCACCGTGCAGATCGGCGGCGTCGGCCAGCTCTACGACGCGACCGTCGTCCGCTACGACTGGCAGCGCGACATCGCGATCCTGGACGTGCCCAAGCTGAACGCGCCGGTGCTCGCCTTCGCGGGCGAGGCGAAGACCAACGACAGCGCGATCGTGGCGGGCTTCCCCGAGAACGGCGCCTTCAACGTCCAGCCGGCCCGTATCCGCGGCCGGATCCAGGCCAACGGCCCGGACATCTACCACCGCGGCCAGGTGGTCCGGGACGTCTACTCGGTGCGCTCGCTCGTCCGCCAGGGCAACAGCGGCGGCCCGCTGCTCACCCCGGACGGCCAGGTGTTCGGCGTGGTCTTCGCCAAGTCGCTGGACAGCGCGGACACCGGGTACGTGCTGACCGCCGCCGAGGTGCGCGAGGACGCCGTCCAGGGCAGCACGGCGACCGGCAGGGTGGACACCCAGGGCTGCGCGCTCTGACACCGCCCCGGGGGCTCACCGGTCGGCGAACCCGCGGCACCCACCGCACACACGGCACGTACCGCAACGGGCCGCACCCACCGCGCCGGCCGATGTCCGGTCGATGCCCGGCGTGCGGTCGGCCCCGGCTGATAGCGTCGGCCGCGCTCACCCGTTCGGCTCAATTGGGCGCCGTCCCGGGGTGGGCCGGGCGGAGGTCGGCGAGGTTCGATGATGGGTCACTCGCACGCGGTCAGCGGGGCGATGCTGTACGCGGCCTCCGCGCCGTTCCTGCCGCCGTTGCTGCTGGACACCACGCTCCAGCCGGCCGACATCCTGATGGGCACGGTGCTGTGCGCGGGCGCCGCCCTGCTGCCGGACCTCGACCACCACGACGGGACGATCGCCAACTTCCTCGGCCCGATCTCCAGGGTGCTCTGCCGCCTCGTGGCCTGGGTCTCCGGAGGCCACCGGCACGCCACCCACTCGCTGCTGTTCGTCGCCCTGACGGGCGGCGGCACCTGGGCCGGGGTCACCTTCCTCGGCCGCGACTTCACCCTCGGGCTGACGTTCTTCCTGCTGGCGCTCGCGATCCGGGCCCTGCGGCTGCACCCGCCGGGGGACGGCCCGACGATGTGGATCACCATCATCGGCCTCGCCGCGCTGGGCACCGCCGGGATGAACACCTGGATGCCGAACGCGCCGGGCTGGCTGCCGTACGCGGTGGCGCTGGGCACGCTCGCACACCTGTTGGGCGACTGCCTGACGATGAAGGGCGCGCCGCTGCTCTGGCCGCACAAGGAACGCTACGAGGTGGTGCTGATCAAGCGCAGCGGCAACGACATCGAGACCAAGGTGCTGGTACCGATCATGTCGGTGGCGACCTTCGTGCTGCTCTGGTTCACGGCGCTGTCGCCGACGGTGGTGAACTGACCCGGCCGGTGAGCCGATCCGGCCGGTGAGCCGATCCGGCTGGTGAGCAGAGCCGTCCGGTGATCCGATCCGCCTCGGGAAGGGCCCCTCACAGGAAGGGCCCGCTGGGAGGGGGATCCGCCCCGGGGGAGCGCGGCGCGAGGCCTCAGGTCTCGCGCCGCAGCCGTGCGCCCACCCAGCGGGCCCGGCGGCCGAGGATGCGCGGGATGCCGAGCTCCTGCTGAGCCGAGCGCTGACGGCGGTCCACGCCGTCGTATCCGAGGTCGTCCGTCCAGTCGGGGCGGTGGCCGGACCTCTGCGAGCTGTTGTGGCTTCGGCCGCGCGGAGCGCTGCCGCGATCGGGCATCCAGGTCATACCGCAATGGATGCCCCTGGGCCGGTCGGCGTAACCGCTCGCGCACGAGGCAACTTGTCCTATGCGTTTGTCATATGAGCGCACTGTAAGGGGAGTTGGGGTCCGAAGTCGCACCGGAAGCCGGTCCCGCACTCATCCCGTCGGCTGGCCAGGCCGCCCGCGCAGCCGAATCCCGGGGCGACCGAGGGCGGCGGTTTCCGGGCCCACGGTGGCCGGTGCCTGCGGTGACCGGGCCCACGGTGGCCGGTGCCTGCGGTGACCGGGCCCACGGTGGCCGGTGCCTGCGGTCCAACGGCTCCGCGGTGACCGGCGCCCGCCGCTTCCGGGCCCCGGCGGCTCAGTCCTTGTGGCGGCCGATCCAGTCCAGCAGCTCGGCGGTGAACTCCTCCGGCGCCTCCTCGTGCGGGAAGTGCCCGACCCCCGGCATCAGCCGCCAGCGGTACGGCGCGGCCACGTACTCGCCGCCGCCGAGCGCGGTGTGCGACAGCAGTACCGGGTCCGAGGCGCCCTGGACGTGCAGGGTGGGCGCGGTGACCGGCTTCTTCATCCGGCGGGCGAACTGGATGCCGTCCGGGCGGGCCATCGACCGCAGCAGCCAGCGGTACGGCTCGACCGAGCAGTGCGCGGTGCTGGGGATCTGGATCGCCTGCCGGTACGCGGCCACCGCCCCCCGGTCCAGCTGGTTGTGTCCGGTCCAGGCGTCCAGGTAGCGGCCGACCAGCGCGGCGTCGTCGGCCACCAGGCGCCGTTCCGGTATCCACGGCCGCTGGAACCCCAGGACGTGGTCGAAGGCGGCGATCTGGCGACGGTCGGTCAGCAGTGCCCGGCGCAGGTCGCGCGGGTGTGCGGCGGAGACCACGGTGAGGCTCTGGATCACCGACGGCCGCATGACCGCCGCCACCCAGGCCAGCGTGCCGCCGGAGGCGTGGCCCACCAGGTGGGCCCGGCGTTCGCCGAGCGAGCGGATCACGCCGGTGATGTCCAGTGCGAGGTTGCCGGGGTCGTACCCGCGCGGGGTGCGGTCGCTGCCGCCGACGCCCCGCAGGTCGAGGGCGACGGCCCGGTACCCCGCCTCGGCGAGCGCGGTCAGCTGGTGGCGCCAGGCCCACCAGTACTCCGGCCAGCCGTGCACCAGCAGGACCAGCGGGCCCTTGCCCAGCTCGGCGATGTGGAACCGGGCGCCGTTGGCCGCGAGGTCGCGGTGCGTCCAGGGGCCCGTCTGCCGGACGTCCCAGACGGACTCGGGCGCGGCTGCCGCGGTGCCGTCCTCGGCGACCGCGGTCGCGCTGTCGGCAGCCTCGTCAACGGCGTCCTGGCCGCCGGCGCGGTCGGGGCCGGAGTCGGCGGACGGCTGCGCGGGCACGGGCTTCTGGTCGAGCGGCATACCGAGAGCGTGTCACATCCGTACACCGGACACGCGCCCGGCACTCGGTCTCGGTGCGTCAGACCATGGCAGGGCTGCCGTCCGTGCACCGCCCGGGGCCCACCGGCCGACCCGCCGCCCGGCCCCGGTCCGGCCCGTCGTCCGAGGTGGCCGCCCGGGCCGTCGTCCGGGGCGGCGCCCGGACGGCAGCGGCGCGTGCCGATGGGCGGGGCCGGCCGGCGTGCTGCCGGGCTTACGGGATGCGGCCCAGGGCCCGGTCGATCTCCTCCTGGGTGGCGGGGCGCGGGCGGGCGTTCTTCAGCACGTCGGCGGTCTTCTGGGCGCCCTCGATGGTGCGGTAGGGCTTCTCGATCCGCTTGAACGAGCGCAGCGCCAGCAGCCCGAGCACCACCGCCAGCAGCAGGTATGCGCCGGCGACGATCAGGAACGACCAGCCGAGCGAGAGGCCCAGCGCGTGGATCCCGAACGCCGCCGCGGCGCTGAGCATCGGAACGGCGGCCAGTGCCACCACGCCGGCGACCGTCAGCGAGACCCCGCCGGAGACGCCGCGCTTGACGTCCGCGCGCAGCTCGGCCTTGGCGAGTGCGATCTCGTCGTGGACCAGGGCGGACAGGTCGGCGGTGGCCGCCGCGAACAGCTGCCCCACCGAACGCTCGCCCTCGTAGGGCGCCCGGCCGTTGCTGGACGGGTCTGCGGCTCCTGCGGGCATCAGCGGTTCTCCTCTGCGGCTGTGCGGCGTGACGCCGCCGTGCGGTGCGGTTCCGGGGGCCGGAGGGGGCCCGGAGGCGTCTGTGGACTGTCGACAGCTCAGAATCATGCCCCCAGCGGTCAGTCACACACCACTCCGGGGCCCCGCCGGAGGGATGTGTCCCCCCTGCTCCCCGTTGCTCTCCCCCTGCCTCCCGAGTGGCGGGGCCGTGCGTCTCAGCCGCGGGCGGCCGGTCCGGACGGGGCGTCACCGTCCGGACCGCCCTCCGTCGGGTGGTCGGCCAGCTTCGTCACCCGGGCCTGCCAGGCCGGATCGTCCTGCTGGTAGACGTCGGGGACGCCGTCGTGGTCGAGGTCGCGGTCCTCCTCCTCGCACAGCTCGCGGTAGTGCCGGTTACGCAGCTTCAGCAGCACGGTTGCGACCAGCGCACAGAGCAGCGAGCCCACCAGGACGGCGGCCTTGGACCGGTCGGCCAGCGCCTGGTCGTCCGGGAAGGCCAGCTCGCTGATCAGCAGCGAGACGGTGAAGCCGATGCCGGCCAGCACCGAGACGGCGAACATGTCGGCCCACTTGAGCTGCGGGTTCAGCTCGGCGCGGGTGAACCGGGCGGTCAGCCGGGTGCCGCCGAAGATGCCGACGGTCTTGCCGACGAACAGGCCGAGGATGATCCCGAGCGGGGTGGCCTGGGTGAACACCTCGCCCAGCGCCGGCCCGGTGATCGTCACCCCGGCGGCGAACAGGGCGAAGACGGGGACGGCCAGTCCGGCCGAGAGGGGGCGGACCTGGTGCTCGATGTGCTCGCCGGGGGAGTACTTCTCGTCGCCGACCGTGTGGCAGCGGAGGATCAGGCCCATCGCGACGCCCGACACCGTGGCGTGCACACCGCTCTCGTGCATCAGCGCCCAGATCACGAAGGCCAGCGGCACGTACAGGTACCAGCCGTGCACGTTGCGCCGGTGCAGGAACCAGAACAGAACCAGGCCGGCGAAGGAGAGACCGAGCGCCCAGAACTTGATGCCGGAGCTGTAGAAGATCGCGATGATCAGGATCGCGATCAGGTCGTCCACCACGGCGAGGGTGAGCAGGAAGGCCCGCAGCGCGGAGGGCAGGTGGCTGCCGACCACGGCCAGCACACCGAGGGCGAAGGCGATGTCGGTCGCGGTCGGGATCGCCCAGCCGCCCGGGTGCCCGCCGCTGCCGGAGTTGACCACGGCGAACAGGATCGCCGGCAGCGCGACGCCGCAGAGGGCGGCTATGACGGGTAGCAGGGCGGCGCTGGGGCTGCGCAGTTCGCCGGCCACGAACTCGCGCTTGAGCTCGATGCCGGCCACGAAGAAGAAGATCGTCAGCAGGCCGTCCTTGGCCCAGGCGTCCAGGGTGAGGTCCAGGTGGAACGGGGTGGACGGCCCGATGGTGTAGTCGAGGACGCTCTCGTACGACTGCGGCCAGACATTGGCCCAGATCAGGGCCGTCACGGCGGCGGCGAGCAACAGGATGCCGCCGACCGTCTCGGTGCGCAGGGCGTCGGTGATGTAGGTGCGCTCGGGGAAGGACAGCCTGCCGAGGAGCTGGCGGCGGCGGGTCGTCGGCTCGTTGACGGGCGGCTGGCTGGCCACGCGTGACCTCCTGGGGCGGGGAACGGTGTACGGATGCACCTGTGGTGCAGTGCCGACCAGACTTCCCGGCGCGCCCTGTGACGCAGTGGATTCCGTGGTGGATCCGGGAGGACTTCCCTGGATGTTCCGACGGGGATCTTGATGCGTCTTTGACATTCTAGCCGGAAGCACAAGCGGGCATGCTTCTTGTCATATTTCAGGACTTAAGACCTGGCGGCCTGTTCTGCTTCGACGCGTGGCGTCCGACGGCAGCCGATGACACCCGAATGGAGCCGGCCGCATGCAGACGGGTGAACGCCGCCCTATCGTCGATCGCAGGCGCTGCCCGTCCGGGCGGCGCGATTCCCCGTTCCCGCCGCTGCGTGGCCGCTGCGTAGCCGCTGCGCAGCCGTGTACTGGAGGCACGACGATGCCCAGAGCGCCCCTCTTACCGCCCACCCTGTCCGCGTGGCCGCCCCGGCGGAGCGCGGACCTTCGATGAAGCACCGAGGTCCGCCGCAGCGCGGAGCTTCGGTGGAGTACGGACCTTCGATGAAGCACCGAGGTCCGCCGGAGCGCCGAGACCCGACGAAACACGGACAAGTGCCGGAGCACGGACAAGTGCCGGAGCGCGGGCACGTGTCGGAGCGCGGAGCTTCGGTGGAGTGCGGAGCCTCGGTGGAGTGCCGACCGATGAACGGTTCAGCCCTTCGTCCTGTTGCCGACGCCCGGCCGTCGAGCCGGGCCCGGACCTCGGCCACCTGCTCCGCCCGCTGTTCCACGCCGCCGCCCCGGGCGGAGGCGCCGCCGTCGTGGTGATCCGCGGCGACGAACGGACGGTCGCCTGTCGCGGCCACTCCGACCGCTCCCGTGAACGCCCCGTCCGAGCCGACACCAGATTCGAGCTCGGCTCCGTGACCAGGACCTTCACCGGGCTCCTGCTCGCCGAGATGGCCGCCCGGGGCGAGGTCGGCTACGACGATCCGATCGACCGTTACCTGCCGGTCGACGCCGCCCCCGGCTACCCGCACGAGCGGCCGATCACCCTGCTCCACCTGGCCACCCACACCTCGGGACTGCCCCGGCTGCCGGTCGGCCTGCTGCCCGCGATGACCCCGCGCTGGTTCACCAGCCCGTACGCCACCTTCGGCCCGGCCCACCTGCTCAGGGCCCTGCCCCGGACCGCCGTCCGCGGGACTCCGGGCGCGCAGGTGCGCTACTCCAACCTCGGCTGCGGGCTGCTCGGCCTGCTCCTGGCCAACGCGGCCGGCCAGCGCTACGACGACCTGCTGGAGGCCCGGGTCTGCGGGCCGCTCGGCCTGGTGGACACCTCCTGCGGCCCCGGCCGCGAGGACGCCGCCGGCTACCGTCGCGGTCGTCGCGTCCCGTCCTTCCGCCTGCCCTCCCTGCCCGGTGCCGGCCACGCTGCGTTCCACGGCCGACGACATGCTCCGCTACCTGCAGGCACACCTGGAGCTGGACGCCGTCCCGCTGCCCGAACGGGCCGACGCGGCGGCGATGCGGACGGCGTTCGGCGAGGTCCGGCGCCCGCGGGCCGGCGGGCGGCGGGGCGGGACGCGGATCTGCCTGGGCTGGAACCACCGCTCAGTCCCGGGGGAGGTGGGGGCTGTCGCGGAACGGGCCCGCGGCCAGGCCGCCGAGCCGACCGAGGAACAGGCGGACGAGGTCGTCCACCACGCGGGTGCCACCCGGGGGTTCACCACCTTCGTCGGCTTCAGCCCCCGCACACAGGTGGGGCTGGCCGTGATGGCGGGCACCCCGCCGCTACGCAGTCGCGGCTTCGTACAGAGTGCGTACGACACGCTGCGCAGCCCGGTCGCGGACCGCCGGGAGGCCACGGAGGCGTAGGCCCCGTCCGGCCGGCCCTGGCGCACACGGCGAGGCAGACCGGTCCGGCGCCGGTGCCAACGGCGCACGTGTGAACGGCGCACGTGCGAACGGCATCGGTGCGAACGGCGGTGCCCCGGATGGTCCGACCGAGGTCCGACCGCCCGGGGCACTGCCGTTCACGGCGTACGTCAGCCCTGGCTGCCCGCGGGCGGGAGCTGGGACTGGATCAGGTTCATCACGGTGCTGTCGGCCAGTGTGGTGGTGTCGCCGACCTCGCGGCCCTCGGCGATGTCCCGCAGCAGGCGGCGCATGATCTTGCCGGAGCGGGTCTTCGGCAGCTCGCCGACCACCTTGATCTGCTTCGGCTTGGCGATCGGGCCGAGCGTGCGGCTGACGTGCGCCCGCAGCTCGTCGACCAGCTCGGGGCTGTCGGTGGCGGTGCCGCGCAGGATCACGAAGGCGACGATCGCCTGGCCCGTGGTGGCGTCGGTGGCGCCGACCACGGCGGACTCGGCGACGGCCGGGTGGCCGACCAGGGCCGACTCGACCTCGGTGGTCGAGATGTTGTGGCCGGAGACCAGCATGACGTCGTCGACCCGGCCGAGCAGCCAGATGTCGCCGTCCTCGTCCTTCTTGGCGCCGTCACCGGCGAAGTAGCGGCCCTGGAAGCGCGACCAGTAGGTGTCGATGTAGCGCTGGTCGTCGCCCCAGATGGTGCGCAGCATGGACGGCCACGGTTCGGTGAGCACGAGGTAGCCGCCGGAGCCGTTGGGGACCTCGCGGGCTTCGTCGTCGACGACGGTGGCGGCGATGCCCGGGAGGGCGCGCTGGGCGGAGCCGGGCTTGGTCTCGGTGACGCCCGGCAGCGGGCTGATCATGATCGCGCCGGTTTCGGTCTGCCACCAGGTGTCCACGATGGGGGTCTTGCCGGCGCCGATGTGGTCGCGGTACCAGATCCAGGCCTCGGGGTTGATCGGCTCGCCGACGCTGCCCAGGATCCGCAGCGAGGAGAGGTCGAACTTCGCGGGGATGTCGTCTCCCCACTTCATGAAGGTGCGGATCGCGGTGGGTGCGGTGTAGAGGATCGTGACGCCGTACTTCTGGACGACCTCCCAGAACCGGCCCTGGTGGGGGGTGTCCGGGGTGCCCTCGTAGATGACCTGGGTGGCGCCGTTGGAGAGCGGGCCGTAGACGATGTACGAGTGGCCGGTGACCCAGCCGATGTCGGCGGTGCACCAGTAGACGTCGGTCTCCGGCTTGAGGTCGAAGACGGCGTGGTGGGTGTAGCTGGCCTGGGTGAGGTAGCCGCCCGTGGTGTGCAGGATGCCCTTGGGCTTGCCGGTGGTGCCGGAGGTGTAGAGGATGAAGAGCGGGTGCTCGGCCTCGTGTGCCTCGGGGGTGTGCTCGGTGGACTGACGCTCGGTGATCTCGTGCCACCAGACGTCGCGGCCCTCGGTCCAGGAGATGTCCTGGCCGGTGCGGCGGATGACCAGGACGTGCTCGACTCCGTCGGCCTTGGTCAGTGCCTCGTCGATGGCGGGCTTGAGTGCGGACGGCTTGCCGCGGCGGTATCCGCCGTCGGCGGTGATGACCAGCTTGGCCCGGGCGTCCTGGATGCGGGAGGCCACGGCGTCGGCGGAGAAGCCGCCGAAGACCACGGAGTGGGTGGCACCGATCCGGGCGCAGGCGAGGATCGCGACGACGGCCTCGGCGATCATCGGCAGGTAGATCGCGACCCGGTCGCCCTTGGCGACACCGAGTTCCAGCAGTGCGTTGGCGGCCTGCGAGACCTCGTCCTTGAGCTGGGCGTAGGTGATCGAGCGGCTGTCGCCGGGCTCGCCCTCGAAGTGGATGGCGACCCGGTCGCCGTTGCCCGCCTCGACGTGGCGGTCGACGCAGTTGTACGCCACGTTGAGCTTGCCGTCGGCGAACCACTTGGCGAACGGCGGGTTGGACCAGTCCAGCGTCTCGGTGGGCTCCACGGCCCAGCTGAGGCGGCGGGCCTGCTCGGCCCAGAAGCCCAGGCGGTCCTCGGAGGCCTGCGCGTACGCGGCCGCGGTGACGTTGGCGGCTGCGGCGAGCTCTGTCGGCGGGGCGAATCGCCGCTCCTCCTTGAGCAGGTTGGCCAGGCTCTCGTTGCTCAACGCGCACTCCTCATCGAGTCATGATCGGGGTCGATCCCGTGCGTGGGGATTGTCCCGTGTGTCCCAGCGCACAGCTCACCAGGCGAAGCGGTCACTTGACAAGAGGCTCCGGGGAATTGGTGTAGACCTTTGATCGAGAGTCGAACGGTCTGCTCGAAGAAACGGTCGAACGGTGAGGTGGGCCCGCACCCCTGCCCGCCAGGTGGGGCACGGGCCCCGCTCTCAGGCGGCCAGTCGGGGATCACCCCCGCCGGCGGCCGTGCCGGCGGCCTCCAGCTCCGCCGCGGAGATCTGTTCGATTTCGTTCACCCGCTCGGGCGTGTCGCAGGGCGCCGACCCGGTCGCACCGGCGTCGAGCGCCTCGACCGGACTGAACTTGCCGCTCTCGTGGTCCAGCACATAGGCCTGGGCGGTGGCGAAGTCGAAGTACATGCCGACCAGCCGTAGTGCGCCCGCGGTGACCCGGCGCTCCACCGCGGGGTTCGCCAGCAGCTGATCCAGTTGCTGGACCACGTTGGTGATGCAGAGCTGTTCGACCAGGTCGACCACCGGACGGGCGGTGAACTCGGCGGGGGCGCGGCGCAGCCGGTCGAGCGCGCCGCGGCCGTTGCGCAGCCAGCGGGCCAGCGGGGTCGGCGGCCCCGGGCGCTCGTGCAGGCCGTCCAGCAGGGCCTTCATCGCGCCGCAGCCGGAGTGCCCGCAGACCGTGATGGACCGCACCTCCAGCACCTCCACGGCGTACTGCACCGCGGCGGCCACCGAGTCGTCGGCGGCGCCCGGCTCGAACGGCGCGGGCACCAGGTTGCCGACGTTGCGCACGGTGAAGAGGTCGCCCGGGCCGCTGTTGGTGATCATGCTGGTGACCATCCGCGAGTCCGCGCAGGTCAGGAAGAGCTGGGAGGGCGTCTGCCCCTCCCGGGCCAGCCGGGCCAGCTCCGGGCGGATCAGCGGGGCGGTGTGCAACTGGAACCCACGGAGGCCGTCCAGCAGCCGGCCGTGCGGATCCTCCTGCTGCTCGATGCAGTGGTGGCCGACCCAGGGCGTCCATGCCCGGCAGCGGTGCGGACCGGGTGAGCTGCCCGTCCGGATCGTCCCGTCCGGGTCGAGGACCTCCTCGTCCTGGCGCCGCGTCGTCATCGACACCCGGCCGCCGGTCGCCTGATGGCCCGTCCGCCAACTGTGCAGCGTCTCGTACGCCGCGTGGTCCAGGAAGGAGCCGTCGTGGACGACCGTCACGTCGGCCGTGGCGGGGATGCCGGCCAGAGCGCGGCTCAGCCGGGGTACCACGGTGAAGGTGAGCGGGCCGTGCGTCTGTACCGTGACGGAGCCGTCCGGGCCGGACAGGACGTCCACGTGGGCGCGGGTCAGGCGGTAGAGCGCGAGCAGCACGGCCGTCGCGGCGCCCAGTGCCACGCCCAGCAGGACGCCGAGCAGCACCACGCCGAGGACGGTGGCCAGGTAGACCGGGAACTCGCGGTGCCGGTGCACCTTGCGGATGTGCGCGAAGCTCACCATCTGCAGGCCGACGACCAGGACCAGGGCGGCGAGTGCGGAGAGCGGGATCTTGCGCAGCCCGCCGGTGAGCGCCAGGGCCGCGGCGAGCACCCAGACGCCGTGCAGGACCGAGGCCCAGCGACTCTGCGCCCCGGCCCGGACGTTGGCCGTGCTGCGTACCGCGCCACCGGCGATCGGCAGCCCGCCGAGCAGGCCGCTGACCATGTTGGCGACGCCCTGGCCGCGCAGCTCACGGTCGAGGTCCCCGGTGCGGTGCGACATCCGGTCGACCGCGACGGCGGAGAGCAGCGACTCGACGCTCGCCACGGCGGTGACGGTCAGCACGGCGGCCAGGACCGCGGCGAGCGGCCCGTGGGGCAGGTCGGGGACGAGGTCGTGCGGCTGCCAGGCGGGCAGTTCGACCCGGGCGAGGTGCAGGCCGAGGGTCATGGCGAGCGCGGTGGCGGCGGCGACGGCCACCAGCGGGCCCGGCACCTTGGCCAGTCGGCCGCCGAACTCCCCGGCCCGGCCCGGGAGTCGGCCGAGCCGGGGCCAGCCGAGCAGCACGACCGCGGTGACCGTGCCGACGGCCAGCGCGGGCGGGTGCGGCCCCGCCAACTGGCCGGGCAGGGCGAGCAGGTTGGCCAGCGCAGAGCTCTGCGGGGAGCCGCCGAGGACGACGTGCAGCTGCGCGATCGCGATGGTCAGGCCGACTCCGGCCAGCATGCCGTGCACGATGGCGGGCGAGACGGCGAGCGCGGTGCGGGCCACCCGCCGGACGCCGAGCAGGAGTTGGAGCAGCCCGGCGCCGAGCGTGATGGCGCAGGTGGCCTGCCAGCCGTACTGGGTGATCAGCCCGGCGGTGATCACGGTCAGCGCGGCCGAGGGGCCGCTCACCTGGAGGGGGGTGCCGCCGAAGAGGCCGACCACGATGCCTCCGACGGCTGCCGCGGCGAGGCCCGCGGTGAGCGGGGCGCCGGTGGCCAGGGCGATCCCGAGGGAGAACGGCACGGCGATCAGGAAGACCACCAGGGAGGCGGAGAGGTCCTGCACCCAGCGGGTGCGGGAGTTCGGGCCCGGTGGGGCGTGGTCGTTGGTGTCGGAGGCGATGGGTGCGCTGGAGATGTCGAGGGTCATTGTCTTCCCGTCTTTCCGGGGGAACGAACGCAGTCAGGTCCGGTGGTGAGTCCGGTTGGGGCTCGGGGGAGCCGGATCGGCTGTCGTGGGTCGCGACGGTGTGGCGGGATGGGCGTGGGCGCGGCGGGGAGCGCGGGTGTCACCGGCCGGGCCGTGGACCATCAGTGGGCCTCGGAGGGGCATGGGAGAGGCATTGGTCGGCCATGCCTCGGGGAGGACCATCAAGACTCGGTAAACCGAGGGTAATGAAAGCTTTGCACAGCGTCATCCCGGGCGGTAGCGCTGAACCCCTGGATTCACCCCATTGGGTGGTAGTCGAACTGACGGGAATCTGCTGACGCCCGGACAGGGTGGGCGGGGCCCGGCTGGGGCCCGGCCGAGGCGTGCGAGAACGGGCTGTGGCCTCCCTCCGAATGGAGGAAGGCCACAGCCCGTTCGGTGCCCCGCGCGCCGTCTTCGGTCGTGTGGTCGGGCCACGCGTGTCGTCAGGCGGTTCGTGCTGTGTGCGTCAGTGCGCACCGGCCGTGGCGTGCTGCTCGCCGCCGAGCACGAACCCGTGGTCCACCTGGGTGGCGAGGTCGATGCCGACCTTGGAGTTGGCCCAGCTCTCGGCATTGCGGAGGTGGAAAAGGACGGCCTGTTCGGTGTAGCGGGGGGCGTCCCGCCGGTCGTGGGCGGCGTCGGCCTCGCTGCGCAGCTGCTCCAGCACTGCGCGGTTGCCCGCCTCCAGCGCCCGCAGCGGCGGTTCCGCGCCCTGCTCCAGCCGGCGCACCCAGTCGGAGTGGCCGAAGGTGGTCAGCAGGTCCTCGCCGACCTCACGGTGGAGGAACTCCAGGTCGTCGCGGCCCTGCACCTTGTTGCCGATCACCCGGAGCTCGACGCCGAAGTCGCGCGCGTAGTCCTTGTACTGGCGGTACACCGAGACGCCCTTGCGGGTCGGCTCGGCGACCAGGAAGGTCACGTCGAACCGGGTGAACAGCCCGGAGGCGAAGGAGTCGGAGCCCGCCGTCATGTCGGTGACGACGTACTCGTCCGGGCCGTCGACCAGGTGGTTGAGCAGCAGCTCGACCGCGCCGACCTTGGAGTGGTAGCAGGCGACGCCGAGGTCCTCCTCGGTGAAGGCACCGGTGGCCAGCAGGCGGACCGACCCCTCGTCCAGCGCGATCGGCCGGGCGCAGGCCGCGTACACCGGGTTCTCCTCGACGATCCGGAGCAGCCGTGAACCGCGGCCGGGCGGCGTGGTCTTGATCATCTCCTCGGCGGACCGGATCAGCGGGTTGCTGCCGCGCAGGTACTCCTTGATCTCGGGCAGGTGGGCGCCGAGCGAGGGCAGCTCCGCGGCCTGGGCGTCCGTCAGTCCAAGGGCGGGGCCGAGGTGCTGGTTGATGTCGGCGTCGACGGCGATGACCGGGCGGCCCGCGGCGGCCAGGTGGCGGATGAACAGTGCGGACAGCGTGGTCTTGCCGCTGCCGCCCTTGCCGACGAACGCGATCTTCATCTGGGACTCCGGCTCTCGCTCTGGGGCCCATGCGCGGGGCCGCTTGATCGATGTCTCGTCGCGCTGCTTCCGCGTCGCCCTTCCGTGCCGCTTCCGCCCTGCGCCGATGTCGACGATCTCCAGAATTGGAAATCGTTATCGTCTCCGATAGCGCTCATGGTATCCGGGGTTTCGGGCTCCCCGGCGGAGGGGAGTGAGGATTGCCTCTAACGGGTGATCCGGGGTTGCTGTTCCGGGAGGGGCCCTTCTTTCATTACTCTCGGGTAGGTGAGCACTGGAACAGATCCCCTCGCCCCGCTGACCCAGCTCCCCGGGGTGCCCGACGCGGTGGCCGAGGTGCGCAAGGCCGTCGACCGCCTCTACGGGCACCGGGTGATGCGCCGCCGCGCGGCCGAGGTCACCTCCGAATCCGCGCTGCGCGGCGCCCGTGCGTCGGCGGCGCTGGCCGGGGCGGACTGGCCGCTGGAGGAGGTCCGGCGCCGCAGTGACTTCAGCGCCGACCACGAGTCGCGTACGGTCGGCGCCGCCCTGCGGATCGCCGCCGAATCCGGCCAGCTGCTGAGCGTCTGGCGGCACTCGCCGCTCCAGGTGCTGGCCCGGCTGCACCTGCTGGCGGTCGGCGACGCCGACGCCGCCGCCGGGCGGCCGCGGCAGGCCGGTGAGGTCGCCGAGGAGCTCTTCCCGCTGGAGCTCAAGCCGGTGGAGAGCGTCGAGGCCGACCCTGCGGCCGGCGAGCCGGTGCCCGCCCTGCCGCCGGCCCCCGGGGCCGAGGAGGTCGCCGCTCGGCTCGACCAGCTCTCCCGGCTGCTGGTCGCCCGCGCGGAGGGCCAGGGCGTGGGGACGCCGGCCCTGGTGGTGGCTTCGGTGGTGCACGGGGAGCTGCTCGCGCTGCGGCCGTTCGGCTCGCACAACGGCGTGATCGCGCGGGCCGCGCAGCGGATCGTGCTGCTCGCGGAGGGGCTCGACCCGAAGTCGATCTGCCCGGCCGAGGTCGGGCTCGCGGAGCTCGGCACGGACGCCTACCGGCGGGCGCTGGCCGGCTACCTGGCGGGGACGGAGGAGGGGCTGGCGGCCTGGATCGGGCACTGCGGCCGGGCACTGCGGCTCGGCGTGCGGGAGAGCACGGCGGTCTGCGAGGCGATGCAGCGCGGCATGGTCTGACCGGGGCTCGGGAGGCCCGGCCCCGGCCTGCCCGCCGGGGCCTGCCGCCGGACCGGACTCTGCCCGGGCCGGCCCGAACGGCGAGGTCCCGAGGCCGCGCCGCCACGAACGGCGAGATCCCGGGTCCGAACAGCGAGATGCGGCGGCACCTGATCCTGCCGGGTGCCGCCGCTGGTACAGGTACCGGGTGACCATGCATGCACCGGAAGTGCCCATCAGACGGGGATCCTGCCCGTTCGTCTGGTGCGGCGGCCCGACAGCGGGTCGGCTGCATGTGGGTGCTCGGTTATCTGTACGCGGTCCGTGGGGCCTGAACTGCGTTGTCGGTTTGACCTCTTCGGGTCCTGACCGGGTCTCGCGGGCCGTGCTTCATTTGTATCGCGTTTCGGGCGAAAGGGGAACCCGAAACGAGAAGTCTTCGGCTTTTGCCCCTTTTGTCCCAAACCGTACTGGTTGGGCTTGTTGTGCTCCCGGGGCCTGCAACTGGGGCGGGATGCCGTTCGGGCGCCGGGGCGGAGCCCGCCCGGGCGGGACGGTCGGTCGCTCAGGCCGCAGGGCGGCGCCGCCGCGCCGCGTACCAGATCACTCCGGCGGTCAGCACCGCCGTGCCGATCGCCACCGCGGTCAGCACCGAGCGGCTCGGTGCGGAGAACTCCGGGAGCCGCCGCCGCAGTTCCACCGGTCGGTCGAAGACCAGCACCGGCCACTCGCGCGCCACCGCCTCCTTGCGCAGGGCGCGGTCCGGGTTGACGGCGGAAGGGTGACCAACCGCCTCCAGCAGCGGCAGGTCGGTGGAGGAGTCGCTGTAGGCGTAGCACTCGGAGAGGTCGTACCCCTCGGACTCGGCCAACTCCCGGATGGCGGCCGCCTTGTTCTCGGCGTAGGCGTAGTAGTCGATCTCGCCGGTGTAGCAGCCGTCCTCGATCTTCAGCCGCGTGGCGATCACATGGTCCGCGCCGAGCAGCGCGCCGATCGGCTCGACCACCTCGGAGCCGGAGCTGCTGACGATCACCACGTCGCGGCCGGCCGCATGGTGCTGCTCGATCAGGGAGGCAGCCTCGTCGTAGATGATCGGGTCGATGAGGTTGTGCAGGGTCTCGGCGACGATCTCGCGGACCTGCTGGACGTTCCAGCCCCGGGTGAGCGCGGAGAGGTACTCGCGCATCCTCTCCATCTGGTCGTGGTCCGCGCCGCCGACCAGGAAGACGAACTGGGCGTAGGCACTGCGCAGTACGGCCCGACGGTTGATCAGACCGCCCTGGTAGAACGGCCGGCTGAAGGCGAGGGCGCTCGACTTGGCGATGATGGTCTTGTCGAGATCGAAGAAGGCCGCCGTCCTGGGGCCGGCCGGGCGCGGGCGGGCGGCCGGAGGCGTCGGGGCGGCGCTCTCGGCCGACGCGGCGGGCTCGGCGGTGGAGCCCGGGGACTTGTCGGCGTACTCGTCGGCGTTCTCGGTGGTGTCCACGGGAACCGAGGATAGAGGGCGCCACAAAAGAGCCCGCCATTCGGCGTACTCGTGGGCGTGCGGGTTTGTGTTTCTGGCCGCTCGGGTACACCATGGAAGTCACGGATCGTTCGCGACCGTGCTAACCCGGTCCGGCTCCTCCCCCCCGAGTCGGGCTGTGGATAGACGACCCCCGCTCTCCCCCCCGGCGGGGGTCGTCGCACGTCCGGGGCCATTTTCAGGGCTTGAACGGCTTCTGCGGAGGAATCCGCACCGGCTCTGCCGGGCGTCTACAGGGGGTGTCGGGGCGCGGCCCCACCCGTCTGGTTTCGTCACTCTGTGTTGCCGGCTGCTCATCGCTGCCCAGGGTCCGCGCGAGGTCCGTGGAGGCCCGGAAACGCCCACGGTGAGATCCCCGAAGAGATCCGTCACGAGACTCCGGAGAGATGGCGGAGATGGCCCGGGGACCATCATTGCGGACCTTGCCCGAGGGCCGGCCGTGCCTCGTGCGAGCTGTGCCGGGTCTTCTCGGTGAGGCCGTTTCGTCAATTCTTTGCTCAATAGCCCCCCGTCCGGGTGAACGTAGTTATCCACAGGCCCGAGTTGTCCACAGGCATTCGGAACCGGGCTGACGGAATCAGGATCACCCCCCACCGTGATGGACGGCAGCGGTTGCCGGGCCCCGAGCAGGGCGCCCCCGGTCGGCCGCCTGCCGGACCTGTCCGGACGTGCGCCCGTACCGCCCTACGCGGACGGACGCCGCAGAGGGGAGACCGCCATGTCGACACCGATCACCGGCCATGCCTCGACCCACGGGCCGGAGGCCGCCGGCCCGCTCGTGGTCACCGAGGACGAGAGCCTGGCCGAGCACCTGCTGCGGCTCTGCGCGGCGGCCGGGACGGAACCCCGGCTGATCCGGGGTTCCCCGCCGCCGCGCGGGCTCTGGGAGGGCTCGTCGCTCGTGCTGGTCGGCGACGACCAGGCCGAGCGGTGCGCCGGGCTCCCCCGGCGCACCGGGGTGCTGCTGCTCGGGCTGGACCTCGACGACCCCGGGGTCTGGGTCAGAGCCGTCCAACTCGGAGCTGAGCACGTGCTGTTCCTGCCGGACGCCGAGGCCTGGCTGCTCGACCGGATCGCCGACGCGGCGGAGGGTGTCGGCACGCCGGCGCTCACCGTCGCGGTACTCGGCGGCCGGGGCGGAGCCGGTGCCTCCACCCTGGCCTGCGCGCTCGCGGTCACGGCCGCGCGCACGGGCCGGCGGACCATACTCGTCGACGGCGACCCGCTGGGCGGCGGGCTCGACATCCTGCTCGGCGGCGAGACGGCCGGCGGCCTGCGTTGGCCCGACCTGGCGGGTTCACGCGGCCGGGTCAGCGGCGCCGAGCTGGCCAAGGCGCTGCCGGTGATGAAACGGCTGACCACGCTGTCCTGCCTGTCCTGGGACCGCGGTGACACGCTCGCCGTACCGCCCGAGGCCATGCGCAGCGTGCTGGCAGCCGCCCGTCGGCGCGGTGGCCTGGTCGTGGTGGACGTGCCGCGCCACCTCGATCCGGCGGCCGGGCAGGCGTTGGAGCAGTCCGACACGGCGCTGCTGGTGGTGCCCGCCGAGCTGAGAGCGGTGGCCGCCGCCGACCGGGTCGCGGCGTCCGTGCGGATGCGGCTCGACGACGTCCGGATGGTGGTGCGCCCGATGCGGCCGTTCGGGCTCCCGGCCCACCGGATCGCGCGGGGGCTGCGGCTGCGGCTCGCCGGAGAGCTGGGGGCGGAGCCCGGGCTGGCCGCCGACGTCGAGCAGGGCGTGCCGCCCGGGATCCGTGAGAACGGCCCGCTGGCGCGCTTCTGCGAAACCTTCCTGGACGAGGTGCTGCCGCCGGTTCCGGCGGTCGGAGGAGGTGTCTACTGATGGTCCGTCTGCGCAGAACAAGCAATGCGGCCGGGGGCGGCCTCGGTGCCGGTGCCGGTGCCGGTGCCGGTGACCGGGGCGGCGGTGCGCGGGAGCACCGGCTGCTCAGGAGCGTCACGGCGACCGGCGGGCCCCCGGAGCCGGGTTCGCGGGCCGAGCCGCCCCCGTACGGGCGCACGGCCCGGGAGGAACGTACGGCCGCGCTGGTCGACGCCGTGAGGCTCAGGCTGGCCGAGTCCGGAGCGCCGCCGACGGCCGGGTCCGTCGCGGCGGTGCTGCGGGCCACCCGGCCGCCGCTCGGCGGCGACGACGTCCTCGACACCGTGCGATCGCTGCGGGCCGAGCTGGTCGGTGCGGGCCCGCTGGACCGGCTGCTGGCGGCGCCGGATGTCACGGACGTCCTGGTCAACGGCCCGGACGAGGTCTGGGTCGACCGGGGCGGCGGGCTCCGGCGGGCCGCCGGGGTCCGCTTCACGGACGCCGAGGCGGTCCGGCGGCTGGCGCACCGGCTCGCGACCGCGGCCGGGCGACGGCTGGACGATGCCCGGCCCTGGGTGGACGCGCGGCTGCCGGACGGCACCCGGCTGCACGCGGTGCTGCCGCCCATCGCCACCGGCTGCACCCACATCTCCCTGCGGGTCTGCCGGCCGCGCCCGCTCACACTCGACGAGCTGGTGGCCGGCGGGGCGCTGCCTGCGGCCGGTGCCGAACTGCTGGCGGGCATCCTGCGGGCGCGGCTGTCCCTGCTGATCAGTGGCGGGACGGGGACGGGGAAGACAACCCTCCTGGCGGCGTTGCTCGGGCTGGTCGGGCCGGACGAGCGGATCGTCGTCGTGGAGGACTCGGCCGAGCTGCGGCCGGCCCACCCGCACGTGGTCCGGCTGCAGAGCCGCCCGCCCAACCAGGAGGGGCTCGGCGAGCTCACCCTGCGCGACCTCGTCCGGCAGGCCCTGCGGATGCGTCCGGACCGGCTGGTCGTCGGGGAGGTCCGGGGTGCCGAAGTATCGGACCTGCTGGCCGCGTTGAACACCGGCCACGAGGGTGGCTGCGGCACCGTGCACGCGAACACCGCGGCGGACGTGCCGGTCCGGCTGGAGGCGCTGGGGTCGCTCGCCGGGCTTGACCGGCCGGCCCTGCACAGCCAACTCCGGGCCGCCCTCGACCTGGTGGTGCACCTGGTGCGGGAGCCGGCCTCCGGACGGCGCCGGGTCGCCGAGATCCACACACTGGCCGGTGATCGCGACGGCGTGGCGGTCACCACGCCGGCGGTGACCTTCGCGGCGGACGGCACGGCCCTCCCCGGCGAGGGCTGGGAGCGGCTGCTCCGGCTGCTGGCGGCGCGCGGGGTGACGCTCGCCGGGGGGCTGCCGTGACGGCGGTACGGGCGGTGGAAGGGCTGTTCGTCCTGCTGCTGTGCGGGTGTGTGGCGGGCGCCTGGGCACTGCTCGGGCCATGGCGAGGGAAGGCCGGGGAGAAGGGTGGTCGCTGACGTGGCGAAAGATCAGCTGTTGCTGTGCTGGGTGATGGTGCTCTGCGTCGCGGCGTCGGCCGGGTGGTACGCGCTGCAGCGGGCGGCGGCGGGCGCTCGCCGGCACGTGCTCCTGCCGGCCGGTGAAGGCGACGGCAGCAGGAGGGCGGCCGCGCACCGGGGCCCGGCGGTGGTGGATGCCAGGTGGTGGCCGCTCCGCAGACCAGATTGGCTGATGCCCGAACTGCTGCTGTTCCCGGCAGGGTTGGCGGCGTGGCCGGGGGTGGGCTCGCCCGTCCCGCTGCTGGCGGCCGCACTGGCCTACCTTCCGCTGCGCCGCTGGCGGCAGCGGCGCAGCGTGACGGCGGCGGGCCGGCACCGGTCGGCGGCGATCGTCGAGCTCTGTGCCGGGCTGGCAGGGGAGTTGCGGAGCGGGGCGACACCCGAACAGGCGCTGCACGTGGTGACGGCGCGTATTGCCGCGGACCGCGAGGCGCTGCACCGGATCGGCGAGGAGCCGGTGGCCCGGCTGGCGGCCGGCCGCTACGGCGGGGACGTCCCGCTGGCGTTCCAACTGCTCGCCGAGCTGCCGGGCGGCAGCGGGGCGACGGCGATCGCCGCCTGCTGGCGGGTCACTGCCGACGGGGGTTCGGGCTTGGCAGCGGGGCTGGACGGGGTTGCCGAGGCGCTGCGCGCGGAGCAGGCGCTGGCCGAGGAGATCGCCGCGGAGCTGGCGGCGCCGCGGACCACGATCGCGGTCCTGGCGGCGCTCCCCGCCGCCGGGCTGCTGCTCGGGGTGGCGCTCGGGGCCCGGCCGGTGGCCGTCCTGCTCCACACTCCCGCCGGGCTGGCCTGTCTGGCGGGCGGGGCGGCCCTGGAGGGGCTGGGCCTGGCGTGGACGGCGCGGATCGTCCGGGCGGCGGCGCGAGGGGCCGTGGAAGCGCCCAGGAGCGCTGAACGGGAGGAGCTCCGGGCCGGGGGTGCGGTCTGGGCCGGCGATGGCCGGTGGCGGTGCGGCATCTCGCGCACGAAGGCGCGGCCGGGGCGGCCGAGCGGGTCGTTCCGGGCCGAGGTGATGTCGACATGAAGCCGGGGGCTGGTTGGAGCGTCCTGGTGCCGGCGGCGCCGATGGTGGCAGCGGGAGCATTGCTCCTGCGGCGAGGAGCGATGCGGTGGGCGGGGCGTCGGAGGTCGGCCTGGATCCAGGCCCGGGGCCGGCCCCTCGGGCGGGCCGCCCGGCGGTGGGGAGGGCCGGTGCGGGGCAGGTGGGGTGCGCGGATCCCGGCGCCGGGATCCGACGGCGCGGGGCGCGCCCGGCGGGCGGCCTTGGCGGTCGCTGCCGGCCTCGGTGCGGCCGTGGCGCTGGGCGGCGGTGCCGGACTGGCGGTGGGCGTCCTGCTGGCCGCCGCGCTGTGCCGGTGGCTGCCGAAGGCGAGGTCCCCGGACGAACGGCGGGCTGCCCTGGAGGAGGAGCAGCTCGCCCGGCAGCTTCCGCTCACGGCGGAGCTGCTGGCGGCCTGCCTCGGTTCGGCGGCCTCGCCGGCCGTGGCGGTGGCGGCGGTCGGCCGGAGCGTCGGCGCCCCCATGGGGCCCCGGCTGGTGGCGATCGCGGCGGAACTGGCTCTGGGAGCACCGCCGGAGGTCTGCTGGACCAGGCTGGGCGGAGAGCGCCCGGCGTTGGCGCCGCTGGCCCGCTGTCTGGTCCGGACGAGCCTCAGCGGGGCTCCGGCGGCCGGGCCGCTGATCGGTCTGGCACACGGCCGGCGGACGGCGGCTGCCCGTACGGCGCACGCCCGCGTCCGCCGCGCCGGGGTCCTCGCGACGGCGCCGTTGGGGCTCTGCTTCCTCCCGGCGTTCGTGCTGATCAGCGTCGTCCCGGTGGTCATCGGGCTCACCACTCGCTTCGCCCAGGCGATGTGAGCCGGTGGCGGGAGCGTGCGGGCGGGGCGGTGTCCGCGCGGGCGGTCCTGTGCGGGCGGTTCTGCGCGGCGGTCCTGTACGGGGCGGTGCCCGCGTGGTGCGGGGCAATGTCCGCTTGGGAAATCGATGTCAACCATCAATCATCGGAGGAGAGTTCCATGACTGTAGTGATCACACCGGAGATCGTCGACGGGCGTCCCGGCCGTCGCCTGTACGAGCTGTGCCGGCGCCGGGGCCTGTGGGTGGCCGGGCGGGCCCGGCGGTCGGTCCGGGTCAGGGGCAGGTCGGACGCCGGCATGACCACGGCCGAGTATGCGGTCGGCACGCTCGGGGCGTGCGCCCTGGCGGCCGGGCTGTACAAGGTGGTGACCAGTCCGACCATGATCGGCGGGTTGACCGAGCTCCTGGACCGGGCGCTCCATGCGACGTGATGATCCGTCGGCGGAGCGGCCTCGGTCGATCCGCCGGCACACCGGGAGCCGCCGCGTTCGGGTCCCCAATCAGGGTCGGGGTCAGCGGCGCAGGGGCCTGCGTCGGGGCGATGCGGGCTTCGTCACGGCCGAGACGGCGGTCGCCCTGCCGGCCTTGGTGCTGCTCGCCGTGATGCTGATCTGGGGCGTGCTCGCGGCGGGCGCACAGATCCGCTGCGTGGACGCGGCGAGCGTGGGTGCCAGGGCGGCCGCGCGCGGAGAGGCGGACGCCGCCGCTATCGCCCGTTCGGCGGCCCCGTCCGGGGCGGACGTGCAGATCGTGGTGGCGGCCGACACCGTCCGGGTCAGGGTGGACGCACCGTCGTCGCCGCCCGGCCGGCTCGGCTCGCTGCTCTCGGTGCGGCTGGGCGCGGCGGCCGTGGCGGCACGGGAGGACACCCTGGCGGGTGGCGGAGGCGGTGGTGGCCCGTGGCCGCCCTGAGGCGGGCTGCGGCCGGGCTTGCCGCAGCGGTGCGGAGGGTGGCGCGGGTCCGCACCGCCCGGGCGGCTGCGGGGCGCGGGGCCGACGCTGGGTCCGCGACGGTGTGGCTGGTCGCGTTCGCGGTGCTCGGGTGCGCAGCGTTCACGGCCACGCTCGCGGTGGGTGCGGCGGCCGGCGCCCGGCACCGGGCGGAGTCCGCCGCCGACCTGGCGGCCCTCGCGGCCGCGGACCGGCTGCTGCTGGACGTGGACGGCGGTTGCGGGCGGGCGGCCGGGATCGCTGCCGCGCAGGCGGCCACCGTGGTCTCCTGCACGGTGGACCGGGAGGCGGACGCCGTCGAGGTGGTAGCCGAAGTGCCGGTCGGTGGGCTGCCCGTGCGGCTGCCGGTCGGACCGGCCCGTGCACGGTCCCGCGCCGGCCCGGTCCGCGCGACGGCTGCCGTGGCGGATGCCGCGACGTCCGCCTCGGCATCCGCCACGGTGGGTGCCGAGGCGGATGCCGGCCTCAGTGCGACGGCGGGTGGCTCATGAGTCCTCTGCGGTCTCGGCGGAGGCATCGGCTTCCGCCGCCTCCTCCGCCGCCTCCCGGGCCGCCTCCTGAGCTTCCTCCGCCACCTCCTGGGCCGATTCCCGGGCCGGCCCGGTCGCGGCCCCGGCTTCGCTCGGCGCTGTCGGGGCGCCGGCGAGCAGGATGTCCAGGAGTCGGACGGCGGCCGCCTTGTCCAGCGGGTCGTTGCCGTTGCCGCATTTGGGCGACTGCACGCACGAGGGGCACCCGCGCTCGCACTCGCAGGCGGCGATCGCCTCCCGGGTGGCCGTCAGCCACTGGACGGCCCGCCGGAAACCGCGTTCGGCGAACCCGGCCCCACCGGGGTGGCCGTCGTAGACGAACACGGTGGGCAGCTCGGTGTCGGGGTGCAGAGGCACCGAGACGCCCCCGATGTCCCAGCGGTCACAGGTGGCGAACAGCGGCAGCAGCCCGATGGAGGCGTGCTCGGCGGCGTGGGCGGCTCCGGGCAGCTGGTCGGGCGGGATGTCCGCGTCGAGCAACTGGTCCTCGGTGACGGACCACCAGACCGCCCGGGTGCGCAGGGTGCGGGGCGGCAGGTCGAGCCTGGTCTCGCCCATGATCTCCCCGGTGGAGATCCGCTTGCGGAGGTAGCCGACCACCTGGTTGACCACCTCCACCGAGCCGAAGCTGAGCCGGCCTTCGCCCCAGTCGACGGTGGTGTCGGTGGAGAGCACGGAGATGGAGGTGATGTCCCGGGCGGCCGTCGTGTACGGCGGATCGGCCGGCTCGACCAGCGCGACGGAGGTCTCCAGGTCGAGTTCCCGGACGAGGTAGCTGCGCCCCTGGTGGAGGTGGACGGCTCCGGTGTGGACGGTGGTGTGGGCGGCGGAGGCGTCCACCGTGCCGAGCAGCCGCCCGGTCGGGGCCTCGACGATCTGCACCGGGCTGCCGCCGCTGCCGCGCAGGTCGACTGCGTCGGCGGCCCGTTCGCGGCGGGTCCAGTACCAGGCCTCGCCACGGCGGCGGAGCAGTCCGCGGCGTTCCAGGACGGGCAGCAGCGGGCCGGCGGAGGGGCCGAACAGCTCCAGGTCGGCATCGGTGAGCGGCAGTTCGGCGGCGGCCGCGCACAGGTGCGGCGCGAGCACGTGCGGGTTGTCGGGGTCGAGCACGGTGGCTTCGACGGGTGTGGCGAACAGGGCCTCGGGGTGGTGCACCAGGTAGGTGTCCAGCGGGTCGTCGCGGGCGATCAGGATGGCGAGCGCGCCCTGGGCCTCGCGCCCGGCCCGGCCGGCCTGCTGCCAGAGCGAGGCCCGGGTGCCGGGGTAGCCGGCCATCAGGACGGCGTCGAGGCCGGAGATGTCGACGCCGAGTTCGAGAGCGGAGGTGGAGGCGAGGCCGAGGAGCCGGCCGGTGTGCAGGTCGCGTTCGAGGGCCCGGCGTTCGTCGGCGAGGTAGCCGCCGCGGTAGGCGGCCACCCGGTCGGCGAGCGGTCGGCCGAGCTGGTCCTGGGCCTGCAGCGCGACGAGTTCGGCGGCGCGGCGGGAGCGGACGAAGACGACGGTGCGGGTCTGCCGCTCGACCAGGTCGGTCAGCAGGTGGGCGGCCTCGGCGGTGGCCGTCCGGCGGACGGGTGCGCCGTGCTCGCCGACGTTCTCCGTGAGCGGCGGCTCCCAGAGGCCGAAGAGCATCGGGCCGCGCGGCGAGGCGTCCTCGGTGACCGCCTCGGCCGGTACCCCGGTGAGCCGGTGGGCGGTGGCGGCCGGGTCGGCGGTGGTGGCCGAGGCGAGCAGGAAGGTGGGCGAGGAGCCGTACCGGGCGCAGATCCGGCGCAGCCGCCGCAGTACCTGGGCGACGTGCGAGCCGAAGACGCCCCGGTAGCTGTGGCACTCGTCCACCACCACGTAGCGCAGCGTTTTGAGGAAGGAGGACCAGCGGGCATGGGCAGGCAGGATGCCGCGGTGCAGCATGTCCGGGTTGGTGAGCACGTACGAGGCGTACTGGCGGACCCACTCGCGCTCCTCGGGCGGGGTGTCGCCGTCGTAGAGGGCGGCCCGGACCCTGGGCGGGGCGAGTTCGGCGGCCCGGCGGCGCTGGTCGGCGGCGAGCGCCTTGGTCGGGGCCAGGTACAGCGCGGTGGCGCCGCGGCCGTTGCGGGCCTCGGTGCCGTCCAGGAGGTCGCTGAGCACCGGGGCCAGATAGCCGAGCGACTTGCCCGAGGCGGTGCCTGTGGCGATCACCACAGAATGGCCGCTTTTGGCCAGATTCATCGCTTCCGCCTGATGGGCCCAGGGCTGTCCCGCGCCGAGCTCCCGGGCGGCGGTCACGATCTCGGGCCGGATCGAGTCGGGCCATGGCGAATAACGGGCGGCTCGGGCGGGAAGGTGCTCCGTATGGGTGAGCCGGTCCGACCGCCCCCGGGTGGTGGACAGGGTCGTGAGCAGTGCCTCGGGCAGGCTGTGACGGGGCGGCATGAGGACCCAGTGTGTCACCGGCGTGACGGAGAATCGTTGTAAGCCATCGTGCGGGCATGGTCGCAGGTGGTTGAATGTGGCCGTGACGGCCGTACGGCCGGGGGTCGCAGCGCTGAGGCTTGCCACGCGTTGGCTGGGCGTGCCCGGGGCTCGCGACCATGCGGTGGCGGCCGTCCGGCCGAAGATCGCAATGACGTAGCAAGGCAAGGTGCTGGAGGTTCCGTGGACCTGTCCCTGTCGACCCGTACAGTCGGCGATCGCACGGTCGTCGAGGTTGGCGGCGAGATCGATGTGTACACCGCCCCGAAGCTGCGTGAGCAGTTGGTCGAGCTCGTCAACGACGGCAACTACCACCTCGTCGTCGACATGGAGGGCGTGGACTTCCTCGACTCGACCGGTCTGGGCGTGCTGGTGGGCGGTCTGAAGCGAGTGCGGGCCCACGAGGGCTCGCTGCGCCTGGTGTGCAACCAGGAGCGCATCCTGAAGATCTTCCGCATCACCGGCCTGACCAAGGTCTTCCCGATCCACACCTCGGTGGACGACGCGGTCAACTCGACCGACTGACGCGGCCGGGCCGGCCTCTGTGCCGGTCCGCCCGATCCATGCGTCCGGGTGCGCCGGGGCCCTCGTGGCCCCGGCCGCCCCGGCCGCCTCAGGGCCGGTGAGACCGGCCCGCGGGGCCGCATGCCCGGCCCCGGTCGGACACCCCGAGGGGGAGAAGATGGCAACCGTCGAACTTCGATTCAGTGCGCTTCCCGAGCATGTGCGTACGGCCCGGCTGGTCGCCGCGGCAGTCGCGAGACGAGCGGGGGTCGACGAGTCGGTGCTCGACGAGGTGCGGCTCGCCGTGGGTGAGGCGTGCTCCCGTGCCGTCGGTCTGCACCAGCGCGGTGGCGTTACCGGTGCGGTCCGGGTGGCGCTCACGGATCAGGAGAAGCGTTTCCTCATCGAGGTCGAGGACGAGGCGGGCCCCGCCAGCGTCCCGGCTCCGGGCGCGGCCGCAGGGGCCGATCCGGACGAGGACACCCTGGGCCTCGCGGTCATCACCGGACTGGTCGAGGACCTGGAGGTCACCAGCGGCTCCGGCGGTGGCCTGATCAGGATGAGCTGGCCGGTCTCGGTCGACGCCGTGGCGGTCTGACCCCGGGCCTCGGATTTCCCGAGTGTGAGGTCGCTCGTCTCCCCGGCCCCTGAGGCCGCTCGTTTCCCTGCTCCCGAGGTCCCGGATGGTCCAATTCCCGGGCGTGCTTTGACAAATTGTTGAGCCTGGCGGTTCGCTGCTCTCGGCACGACGGGTCCGATCGGTGATCGGACCCGTCGTAGAAGAGGGAACCCATGCGGATACGCATTCGGTGGCCGGCCGGTCAGGCGACCGCCACGCTGGCGGCCACGCCCACCTCCGAACTGCTCTGGGCCGCACTGCCGATCAGTTCGTCGGCGAACACCTGGGGTGAGGAGGTCTATTTCGACACCCCGGTCAGCGTGCTGCGGGAGCACGACGCCCGGCAGGTCGTCGAGCCCGGCACGGTGGCGTTCTGGACGGACGGCGACAGCCTCGCGCTCCCGTACGGTCCGACGCCGATCTCGCGGGACGGGGAGTGCCGGCTGGCCAGCCCGTGCAACATCCTCGGCGAGCTGGACGGCGACGCCCAGGTCTTGCGTACCGTCCGGCCGGGCGATCCGATCCGGGTCGAGCGGGCCTGACGCGCGCTTGAACCGGGCCTGAGGCGCCCGTCAGCCGGGCCTGAAGCGTGTTCGAACCGGGCCCGCACGGGTTCCTTGAACCCGCTCCGCACCGGCTCTGCATCGGTTCCGCCCCGGGTGGCGCCCGGGCCCCTCCCTGGTCCGTGCCGGGCCTGTACCGCGGCGGGGCGCGGCCCGGAGGCAACCCGGGTACGGGCCGGAGCCGGTGCGGGGGCGGGACGGGGGAACCGGGGGCGGGTCGGCGGCCGTGTAGGTTCGCAGTTCGACGACCGAAGACGACCGAAACCGAAAGGCTTCTCCCGGTGAACAAGCGACTGCTGGCCGTACCCGCGCTCGGCGCGCTGCTTGCGTTCGGCGCCGTCGGCTGCGGCGACGACAACAGCAAGCAGCTGGAGTCCTGGGCGACCAGCGTCTGCGGCGCGGCCAAGGACCCGATCGCCCAGGCGCAGACCGCGCTCGCGGACACCGGGCAGGTGAAGACCGGCGAGGCCCCGGCCGACCTGCAGAAGCGCCTCTCCGCGGACATCGGGCGGCTGGCCAAGACCAACCAGGACATCGCCACGGCCATCGACTCGGCCGGGGCTCCCAAGGTGGACGACGGCGCGACCCTGCAGAAGGACACCGTCACCGAGCTGAACAAGGCGGCCGACGGTTACCTGGACGTCCAGAAGAAGCTGGACGGGCTGTCCAACACCGACCAGGCGAAGTTCGCGGACGGGCTGCGCAGCGTCGCCGACCAGGTGCAGCAACTGGCCTCGCTCTCCACCCAGGCACAGGCCAAGCTCCAGCGCGGCGAGCTCGGTGCCGCGATGGCCAAGCAGCAGGGCTGCAAGCCGGGCGCGGCCGCCGCGGCGCCGACCGCCGGGGCGAGCGGCTCGGCAGGCGCGGGCGGCACCCCGGCGGCCGGCGACGCGACCGGTACTCCCGCGCCGGGCTCGACGGACCCGGCGAGCCCGGCCGCCGGTGCAACGCCCACGGACGCCGGTGGCACGCCGGCCCCGTCCGCCTCAGCCACCCCGTCCAGCCCGTCCACCCCGGCGCCGTCGGCGAGCTGACGCGGGCGCTGCGCGCCACGCTCCGGACCACCACGCCCCTGTCGGCCCTCGGCCGGCGGGGGCGCTTCCGCTGTCGGCGCCATGCCGGGCGCGGTGCCCCCAGCGGACCGGTGCCCGCGGCGGACTCGCGGGCCACGGGCGGACCGGTGCTCGCGGCGGACCGGCCCGCGTCGGGCGCCCGACGCGGGCGGGCGTGCCCCGCGGCTCGGGGGACAATGGCGGGGTGATCAGTAGCCCCGTTCTCGACCCGACCCGCCTCGCCAAGCTGCGCGAGGCGCTGCTCGCCGCCTCGTTCACCGCCGACGGCTGCCTCGACCTGCTCGGGCCCACCGGGTACGCGGCGCTGGCCCGCAGCGAGGCGGTGCCGGCACTGCGCGCGACCCGCGGGGGCAGCCCGCTGGAGACGCTTGTGCGGCTGTTCCTGCTCCAGCAGCCCGTGCCGTACCGGGCGGCCGCCGCCGCACTTCCGGTCGAGGACTGCCTGGCCGACGGTTGGCTGCGCCCGGACGGCGATCTGGTGCGGGCCACCGTGGACGTCCGCCCGTATGCCAACGAGGTATCCGGGCTGCCGAGTTCGGACGCCTGGGTGGTCTCCGACCTGGGCTGCGCGGTCGGCGGCGCGGGCGGGATCGGCTCCGGCGAGACCGCCCACGGCGTGGCCCGCAAGGATCTGGTGCTCGGGGTGGGCGGCGCGTCCACCACGCTGGCCAACATCACCGTGCGCAGGCCCGTCCGCGCCGCCCTGGACCTCGGTTCGGGCTCCGGTGTGCAAGCGCTGCACGCCGCCCGCCACGCCCAGCGCGTCACCGCCACCGACCTCAACGCGCGTGCACTCCGGTTCACCGAACTGACCCTCGCGCTCTCCGGTTTCGAGAACACCGACACCGCGGCCGGCAGCCTCTTCGAGCCGGTCGGTGAGCGCAGGTTCGACCTGATCGTCTCCAACCCGCCGTTCGTGATCTCGCCCTCGGGCCGGTTCACCTACCGCGACGGCGGGATGGCCGGTGATGACCTCTGCCGCAGCCTGGTCCGCTCCGCCGCCTCTCACCTGGAGCCCGGCGGCTACTGCCAGTTGCTCGCCAACTGGCAGCACGTCAAGGGCGAGGACTGGCACGAGCGGCTGGCCGGCTGGGTGGCTGGCACCGGCCTGGACGCCTGGATCGTCCAGCGGGAGGTCCAGGACGTCGCCCAGTACGCCGAGTTGTGGCTGCGCGACGGCGGGGACCACCGAGGCCCCGGCGGCGACTACCAGGCCCGGTACGGGGAGTGGCTGGACGCGTTCGAGGCGGGCCGGGTCGAGGGCATCGGCTTCGGCTGGATCACGCTGCGGGCGGGCGGTGCCGAGCAGCCGACCGTCCGGGTGGAGGAGTGGCCGCACCCGGTCGAGCAGCCGCTCGGCCCGCACATCGAGGAGTGGTTCGCCCGGCAGGACTTCCTGCGGACGCACGACGACGCCGGGCTGCTCGCGGCCCGGTACGTGCTGGCCGACGAGGTGGTGCAGGAGCAGGTCGGCGCGCCCGGGGCGGAGGACCCCGAGCACGTGATCCTCCGGCACAATCGGGGCATGCGCCGGGCCACCAAGGTGGACACGGTGGGTGCCGGGTTCGCCGGGGTCTGCGACGGGACGCTCTCGGCGGGCGAGATCGTGGACGCCATCGCGCAACTGCTCGGCGAGGACCGGGTGGTGCTGCGGGACCGGGTGCCGGAGTCGCTGCGGCTGCTCACCGAGCAGGGGTTCATCCAGCCGGCCGGCTGAGCGCCCCGGCAGCCAGGGCCCGGTGACCCCCGGCAGCCAGGGCCCGGTGACCCCCGGCAGTCAGGGCCGGGTGACCCCGCCGGTCGGCCCGGCCCGAGTGCTGCCGGCGGCCCGGTTCATCCCTCCGTACCCCCTGGTTCGCCTGCCGGTCGCCGAACGGCTCTCCCCCGTTGGCCCCCGGCTGTGAGGCTCTGTCCACAGGCTGTGGACAGAGCTGGGGGCCGAGGGGTGGAGACGACGACGGCGACGGTGGGCGGCGCGGTGCTCGCACTGTTCGGCGGCGCGCTGCTGCTCTGGTGCGCCGCCGAAGTACGCCTTCGCCACGTCGCGCGCCGCCGGGGCGTACCGGCGGTGGCCACCGTGGTTGCCGAGACGGACACCTACGGCGAACTCGACAGCGCGCCGTTGCTCACCTTCTCCGCGCCGGCCGCGATCGACGGCCCCGGCGCGGCCCGCAGGGCCGAGGTGGTGCTCACCCGGCCGCGCGGCCACACCCCGTTGCGCCGCCCGCCGCGCTTCTCGCCCGGCACCTCCGTCCGTATTTCCTACGACGCGCGCCGGCCGGCCCGGGTGGTGCTGGCGGCGGCGGAGACCGGCCGGTTCGTGGTCTCGGATCTGCTGTGGACGGCGCTGGGCGCAGGCTGCCTGGCCGCCGGTAGCGCCCTGCTGACCGCGGTCGCCGCCGCCCACTGACGGAGCTGCGGACCGGTCGTGGAGGCCGGTTCCCGAACCGGCCACAGCGCCCGAATCCGGCCACCCGACTCGGTCCGGCCACCCGACTCGGTCCGGCCACCCGACTCGGTCCGGCCACCCGACTCGGTCCGGCCACCCGGCCCGCTGCCGGGCCGGGCCGGATCCGACCCGAGGCCGGATCAGCGGTGCCCCCGGACCACCCCTGGACCACCCCCGCGCCCCCTGTCACCAGCCCCGTCGCCGGGCGTCGATTTTCCGTTGACAGATTTTGAAATCCGTCATTCCATCCTTCGAAACCCGCCGAAGCCCCCCTCCACGGGGCGCGATCCTCCATCATCGGGTTACCGTTCGAGTGGCGTCGGTCGGCCTTGCCGGTGAAAAAGCAGGATCCGTCCGTTTGACAAGGGTGGCCGGGGTACGGTCACACTCCGCTGGTGGGGTCGTCGTACAGCGGCAGCCCCGGGACGGTGGAGGGGTCGGGCGGAGCGCAGCCCGTGCTGCCAGCGCCGACCAGCTCACATAACGACCGGGAGAGAAGAGCGAAGGTGTCCCCGAGCAGCGAGACCGCGCACGGACAGCGACTCGTCATTGTCGAGTCGCCGGCCAAGGCGAAGACGATCAAGGGCTACCTTGGCCCCGGCTACATCGTCGAGGCGAGCGTCGGGCACATCCGCGACCTGCCCAGCACAGCGGCCGAGGTCCCGGACAAGTACACCGGCGAGGTGCGCCGCCTCGGCGTGGACGTCGACCACGACTTCGCCCCCATCTACGTGGTCAACGCGGACAAGAAGTCCCAGGTCAGCAAGTTGAAGTCGCTCCTCGCGGAGTCCGACGAGCTCTTCCTCGCCACCGATGAGGACCGCGAGGGCGAGGCCATCGCGTGGCACCTCCAGCAGGTGCTCAAGCCCAAGGTGCCGGTGCACCGGATGGTGTTCCACGAGATCACCAAGTCGGCGATCCAGGAGGCCGTGGCCAACCCGCGCGAGCTGAACCAGCGCCTGGTCGACGCCCAGGAGACCCGCCGCATCCTCGACCGCCTCTACGGCTTCGAGGTCTCGCCGGTGCTGTGGAAGAAGGTCATGCCGAAGCTGTCGGCGGGCCGTGTGCAGTCCGTCGCGACCCGGCTGGTGGTCGAGCGCGAGCGCGAGCGGATGGCGTTCCGCAGCGCCTCGTACTGGGACCTCGTCGGCACCTTCGGCACCGGCCGCACCCCGGCCGACGCCGCAAACCCGGAGACCTTCGGCGCGCGACTGTCCGCCGTGGACGGCAAGCGGATCGCCAGCGGCCGCGACTTCGGTTCGGACGGCCGCCTGAAGGCCGGCAGCACCAACACCCTGCACCTGGACGAGCAGGCCGCCCGCGCGCTGGCCGCCGCTCTGGAGCAGACCGCGTTCAGCGTCCGCAGCGTCGAGTCCAAGCCCTACCGCCGCTCGCCGTACGCGCCGTTCCGCACCACCACGCTCCAGCAGGAGGCCAGCCGCAAGCTGGGCTTCGGCGCCAAGCGGACCATGCAGGTGGCCCAGAAGCTGTACGAGAACGGCTTCATCACCTATATGCGTACCGACTCGACGACGCTCTCGGACACCGCGATCGCCGCCGCCCGCGCGCAGGTCACCCAGCTCTACGGGGCCGACTACCTGCCGGACGCGCCGCGCACCTACGCCAGCAAGGTCAAGAACGCGCAGGAGGCGCACGAGGCCGTCCGCCCGTCCGGCGACCGCTTCCGCACCCCCGCCGAGACCGGCCTGAGCGGCGACGACTTCCGGCTGTACGAGCTGATCTGGATGCGTACCGTCGCCTCCCAGATGAAGGACGCCGTCGGCCAGTCGGTCACCGTCAAGGTCGGCGGCCAAGCGGCTGACGGCCGGGACGCCGAGTTCTCGGCCTCCGGCAAGATCATCACCTTCCACGGCTTCCTCAAGGCCTACGTCGAGGGCGCCGACGACCCGAACGCCGAGCTGGACGACCGTGAGCGCCGGCTGCCGCAGGTCGCCGAGGGCGACCCGCTGGCCGCCGACCGGCTCACCCCCGAGGGCCACGCCACCAAGCCGCCGGCCCGCTACACCGAGGCCTCGCTGGTCAAGGAGCTGGAGGACCGGGAGATCGGCCGCCCCTCCACGTACGCCTCGATCATCGACACCATCATCGGCCGCCGCTACGTCTTCAAGAAGGGGACGGCGCTGGTGCCGTCGTTCCTCTCCTTCGCCGTGGTCAACCTGCTGGAGAAGCACTTCGGCCGGCTGGTCGACTACGACTTCACCGCGAAGATGGAGGACGACCTCGACAGGATCGCGGCCGGCGAGGCGAAGTCCGTGCCGTGGCTGAAGCGCTTCTACTTCGGTGAGGGCGAGGGCCACGCGGCCGGCGGTGCGGCCGAGGCCGGCAACGGCGACGGCGACCACCTGGGCGGCCTGAAGGAGCTGGTCACCGACCTCGGCGCGATCGACGCCCGGGAGATCAGCTCGTTCCGGATCAGCGACGACATCACCCTGCGGGTCGGCCGGTACGGCCCGTACGTCGAGCGCGCCTCCGCCGTCGAGGGCGAGCCCGGCCAGCGCGCCGACATCCCCGACGAGCTGCCGCCGGACGAGCTCACCGTCGAGCTGGCCGAGGAGCTGCTGGCCAAGCCCAGCGGTGACTTCGAGCTCGGCCAGGACCCGGTCAGCGGCAACGTGCTGGTCGCCAAGGACGGCCGGTACGGCCCGTACGTCACCGAGATCCTGCCCGAGGGCACGCCGAAGACCGGCAAGAACGCCGTCAAGCCGCGAACCGCGTCGTTGCTGAAGTCGATGGCGCTGGACACCGTCACCCTGGACGACGCGCTGAAGCTGCTGTCGCTGCCGCGCGTGGTCGGGACGGACCCGGAGGGCGTGGAGATCACCGCGCAGAACGGCCGCTACGGCCCGTACCTCAAGAAGGGCACCGACTCGCGCTCGCTCACCAGCGAGGAGCAGATGTTCACGGTCACCCTGGAGGAGGCCCTGGCCATCTACGCGCAGCCGAAGCAGCGCGGCCGGGCCGCCGCCGCGCCGCCGCTCAAGGAGCTGGGCACCGACCCGGTCAGCGAGCGCCCGGTGGTGGTGAAGGACGGCCGGTTCGGACCGTACGTCACCGACGGCGAGACCAACGCCACGCTCCGCAAGGACGACGAGGTCGAGACGATCACGCCCGAGCGCGGCTACGAGCTCCTCGCCGAGAAGCGGGCGCGCGGACCGGTGAAGAAGACGGCGAAGAAGGCCCCGGCGAAGAAGGCCACCGCGGCCAAGAAGACGGCGACCAAGACCGCGGCGAAGAAGACCGCCACTGCCAAGACCGCCGCAAAGAAGACGACCACGGCCAAGACGGCGACCGCCAAGAAGACGGCGGCGAAGAAGACTACGGCCGCGAGCAAGACCACCGCCACCGACGAGGGCTGACCTCTCGCCGGCGGCACCGGGCCCGCGTCTCCCCTCCGGAGGCGCGGGCCCGCGGTCGTCGAAAGGACGGGGCCGGCGGTCTTCGAGGCGTGGGCCCGTGGTCTTCGGGTATCGGACCGCGGCCGTCGAGGTGAGCCCCGCGGTTGTGGACGTGAGGGCCCCGCGGCCGTCGTAGGAGGGGCCGGCGGTGCGGGGGAGGGGCCCGCTGACCTCTCGGCGGAGGGCCGCCGTCTTCGAAGGAGCGGTCCACGAGCTGTGCGGGGTGCGTCACAACCCTGCAATGACAGCGATCCGGAAGGCCGCTCACCCTTTTGCGGCAACCGCCGACCGCTACGCTGACCGTATGACGAGCGAGGAGCAGCCCACCCCCAGCGCCGCCGCGGCCGCCAGAGCCGGCACGCCCGAGCTGCCCGAGGTCGCGCCCGCCGGTACCCCCGGCGAGCGGGCCCGCGCGCTGCTTCGGCTGCGCCCCTACCGCCGGCTCTGGACCACCCAGCTGATCGGCGGCACCGCCGACCGGCTCGGCCTGCTGGTGCTGCTCGCGCTCACCGTGATCGCAGCCGCGCTCGGCGGGCAGTTCGGTGACCTGCCGCGCAGCCTCGCCTTCGCGGTCGCCGCCGTCATGGCCGTCCGGCTGGCCGCCACCGTCCTGGTCGGCGCCGCCCTGCTCGGCCCGGTGCACGGGCTGCTCAACGGGAAGCTCGACCGGCGCTGGACGATGCTCGGCGCCGATCTGCTGCGGGCCGTGCTGATCGGCGTCGCGCCGTGGTGGATCGTCTGGCTGGGCTCCGGCGCCAAGCCCTCCGGCGCCGCGACCTACCTGCTGCTCGGCACCGTCTTCGTGACCGGTGCCGCCGAGCGGGTCTGGGCCATCGCCAAGGCCGCCGCCGCCCCGGCACTGCTGCCGCCGGCCAACCCCTTCGCGCCCGCCGCCGAGCAGCGCCCGTCCGCCGCCAACCTGGACACCGTCCGGACGCTGGACCGGCGCACCGGCTGGGCCACCGTGCCGCTCGCGGCGGCCGCGCTCGTCGCGCTCACGCTGCTCAACAACATTTTCGCGGCGGCCGGCTCGGACTGGCTGCGCGCCCACCAGACCACGTTCGCCGCGCTCGGTGCGGCCGTGCTGTTCGCGGTCTCGGCCGTCCGGATCCACCAGCACGAGCTGCCCGGCGGTCCGGTCTCCGCCGCCCCGCACTCCCCGCTGCAGGGCCTGCGCGCCCCGACCGATGCGACCCCCGGGCCCGCGCTGAGCAAGGGCCGCACCGGCTCCGCCCCGTACTTCACCTTCGCGGTCGCCGCGGCCTACGCCTCGATGGCCGGGGTCGCCGCGCTCGCGCTGCTGACCGCCGCCGAGCACCGGGCCGGGCCGATCGGCTACGGCCTGCTGGTCCTCGCCGCGGCCGGCACGCCTGCGCTCGGCGCCCGGCTCACCCGGGCCACCCTGCCCTCGCTCTCCCGTCGCCGGCTGCTCGCGCTCGCCCTGCTGGCCGAGGGCGTCGCGCTGATCCTGGCCGGCCTGGTGCTGGACTTCGTCCTCGTCCTGCTGCTGACCGTGCTGGCCGGCCTGGCCGCCGGCATCGTGATCTCGGCCGGCCGCACCCTGCTCGCCCAGGAGGTCGAGGAGGCCCGGCTCCCGAAGGTCGACGAGCACCTGTACGCGGTGCTGCGGGTCGTCGTGGGCGCCGCGCTGGTCGTCGTCCCGCTGATCGCCGCCGCCTACGGGGACGTCCAGTACGGGACCGTCGAGCCCGGCTCGTTCACCTTCATCCACGGCGGCGCGGCCCTCGCGGTCGCCACCGCGGGCCTGCTGACCCTGGTGCTCGCCGCCGTGGTCCTGCTCAGGACCGACGACCGGCGGGGCACCGCCCCGTTCGCCCGTGACCTGGTGGACGCCGTCCGCGGCGCGGCCGGGCCGGCCCCGCACCGCACCACCGGCACCGGCTTCTTCATCGCCCTGGAGGGCGGCGACGGCGCCGGCAAGTCCACCCAGGCCCAGGCGCTCGCCGAGTGGATCCGGGGCAAGGGCCACGAGGTGGTGCTCACCCGCGAGCCCGGCGGCAGCCCGGTCGGCCAGCGGCTGCGCGGGCTCGTCCTGGACGTCGGCAACACCGGCCTGTCGCACCGCGCCGAGGCGCTGATCTACGCCGCCGACCGCGCCGAGCACGTCGAGAACGTCATCCGCCCGGCGCTGGCCCGCGGCGCGGTGGTGATCACCGACCGGTACATGGACTCCTCGATCGCCTACCAGGGCGCGGGCCGTGATCTCGCCGCCACCGAGGTGGCCCGGATCTCGCGCTGGGCGACCGGCGGGCTGGTGCCCGACCTGACCGTCGTCCTGGACGTCGACCCCACCAGGGCCCGGGAGCGCTTCACGGAGGCGCTGGACCGGCTGGAGTCCGAGCCGACCGAGTTCCACCAGCGGGTCCGGTCCGGCTTCCTCGCCCTGGCGGCCGCCGACCCCGCGCGCTACCTGGTCGTCGACGGCAGCCAGCAGCCCGGCTTCGTGACCACGGCGATCCGTCACCGGCTCGACCGCGAGCTGCCGCTCTCCGACCAGGAGAAGGCCGCCCGCGCCGAGCAGGAGCGGCTCGCCCGCGAGGCGGCAGAGCGCCGCGCGGCCGAGGAGGCGCAGAAGAAGGCCGAGGCGGAGGCCGCCGAGCGCAAGCGGCAAGAGCTGCTGGAGCAGCTCCGGGCCGAGCAGGCGGAGAAGGAGCGCCTCGCCAAGGAGGAGGCCGAGCGCATCGCCGCCGAGGCTGCGCGCAAGGCTGCCGAGGAGGCCCGCCGCAAGGCGGAGGAGGAAGCCCGCCGGCGTGCCGAGGAGGAGGCCGAGCAGCGTGCCGCAGAGGAGGCCCGGCTCGCCGTCGAGGCCGCCGAGCGCAAGCGGCTCGCCGACGAGGCGGCCGCCCAGGCGGAGCTCCAGCGGCAGCGGGAGCTGGCGCGCGAGGAGCAGCGGCGGCGTGCCGAGGAGGCGCTGCAGCGTGCCGAGGAGGCCCGGCTGGCTCAGGCCGCGGCGCTCGCCGCGGCGGCTGCGGCGGCCGAGAGCGCGGCCGACCGGGCTGACCGTCCGGTGCCGGGCGATGCGGTGACCACCGAGCTGCGGATGGTGAAGGACCCGGACGACGCCACCCAGGAGATCTCCGAGCGGGACCGCCGGGCGGCGGTCCGGGCGGCGGAGGCGGGCGGTGCGGACGCTGCCGGTAAGAGCGAGGCCGACGCGACGGCGAAGCTGCCGGTCGTTCCCGCCGCTCCGGCGGACGAGACGGCCGTGCTGCCCCGGGTGCCCGCGGCGGACCGGACCGAGGTACTGCCGCGGGTCGAGCCGGCCGGGCCGGCCGACCGGGTGCCGCCGGGCCTGTGGCGGGACGACCGGGACGACCGCGCCGGGCAGGCCGGGCAGGCCGCGTCGGAACGGCCGGTCGACACCACCCGGGAGCTGCCGGTGGTCGAGGAGACGCAGCAGACCCCCGAACCGCGTCCGCGGCCGTCCTGGGCCGAGGAGACCCCGATGGACGACCTGCCGAGCCTGACCGACACCCTGCTCGGCTCGCGTGACGAGTGGGCCCGCTGGGATCACACCGGCCCGGCCGAGCAGGGCCCGCAGGACCCGCGCCTCGCCTACGGCGGCGACGCGGCCGGTCACGGCGGCGTGGACGGCGGCGGTCAGGCCGGCCAGAGCGCTCCGGACGACCAGGGCGGCAAGGGCAAGGGCCGACGCTGGCGGCGCCGGGGCTGACCCGGCCCGGGGCGGAAGAGCCAGGACGGTCCAGGACGGACACCTCGCAACCCCGGGACGGACGCCTCGGGACGGCCCGGGCCGGACGGCTCAGGACGGGCTCCGGGAAAGACGGCGGGCGGTGCGGCCGGGGCGGTGCTCCGGCGGCACCGCCCGCCGTCGTACCGGGCACGTATGCTCGACGGCGGGGAGCGGAGACCGGGCCGGGCATGAGCGCCGGGGCGGTCCGCACGAGGCAGTCCGTACCGAGCTTGGGAGCAGCAGTGGCCGTCTGGGACGACCTGGTGGGCCAGGAGCGGGTGGTCGAGCAGCTGACCGCCGCCGCCCGGGCGGCCGGGGCGACGGTCGCCGTCGGCCGCGGGGCCGCGCCGGAGCCGGGCGGCAACGCCTCGCTGATGACGCACGCCTGGCTGTTCACCGGGCCGCCCGGGGCCGGCCAGACCACCGCCGCCCGCGCCTTCGCCGCCGCCCTCCAGTGCACCAGCCCGGACCTCGCGCTCGGCGGCACGCCCGGCTGCGGGTTCTGCGACGGCTGCCACACCGTGCTGGCGGGCAGCCACGCGGACGTGAAGTACGTGCGCACCGACGGCCTGTCGATCGGCGTCGGCGACATGCGTGACCTGGTGCTGCGCGCCTCCAGCTACCCGACCGGCGGCCGCTGGTCGGTGATCCTGGTCGACGCCGCCCACCGGCTCACCGAGGCCGCCGCCAACGCCCTGCTCAAGGGCGTGGAGGAGCCCTCGCCGCGCACCGTCTGGCTGCTCTGCGCGCCCTCCGTCCAGGACGTCCTGCCCACCATCCGCTCGCGCTGCCGCCTGCTGGTGCTGCGCCAGCCCGCCGCCGAGGCCGTCGCCGACATGCTGGTGAGCCGTGACGGCGTCGACCCGGGGACGGCCCGGCTGGCCGCGCTCGCCGGCCAGGGGGACATCGAGCGCTCCCGCCGGCTGGCCGTCGACGACGAGGTCCGGACCCGCCGGGCCGAGGTGCTGCGGATCCCGCTGGAGGTCGCCGACATCGGCGGCTGCCTTTCCGCCGCCCAGCGGTTGGTCGACACCGCCAAGGCCGACGCCGAGGCGCTCGCCGAGACCCAGGACGCCAAGGAGACCGACGATCTCAAGGCCGCGTACGGCGCGGCCGAGGGCAGCAAGGCGCCGCGCGGCATGGCCGGGGCCGTCAAGGAGCTGGAGAAGCGGCAGAAGAGCCGTGCCACCCGCACCCGCCGGGAGACGCTCGGCGTCGCCCTGCTCGACCTGCTGAGCTTCTACCGGGACGTGCTCGCCCTGCAGCTCGGCTCGACCGGAGCGCTGTCCAACGAGGACCAGCGGTCGGCGCTGGACCGGGTCGCGCAGGCCGGTCCGCCGGAGGGCACGCTGCGCCGGATCGAGGCGGTGCTCGCCTGCCGGCAGGCGTTGGACCGCAACGTCGACCCGCTGCTCGCCGTAGAGGCGATGACGGTCGCGCTGCGGGCGGGTTAGCGCGCGACGCCTCGCGGCGGGCTGCGCGGCTCCAAGGGCTGTACGGGCTGTACGGGCTGTACGGGCTGTACGGGCTGTACGGGCTGTACGGCGCTCAACGGGACTTCACGGGGCTCCGGGGGCTCGGGGACTCACGGGGCTCCGGGGTAGGGCTTCCCGCGCTAGTGGCGTGTCCCACCTTCGAGTGAACGGGCCGTACGCGCCGGGCACACCCACGTGTGACCGCCGGGTCGTCTTGCACGCTGGGGCCGACTGCGCCCCGACGCCGGGGCCGTCGCGTCCCGTCCGGCGCCGGGCCCCACCGGTCGTCCGGCCCTCCTCCCGAGGCGGTGCGTCCCATGGTCCGTTCGCTCCTCGTCGTTCCCCTGCTGGCCGCCGCCGGGGGCGGTGTCTGGCTCGCGCGCGGCGCCCTGCTGCGCTGGCGCGACCTGCGGGCCGCCGAGACCTACGAGCTCACCGGTGACCAGCGGCCGATGCTGCTGCGCGCGGCCGGCGCGATGGTGTGCGGGGTCTGCGTCACGGCGCTGACGCTGCTGACGGCCCTGGGGACGTTCGGCGGCCTCGGGGCCCAGGACCCGCGCTCCGGTTCCGCGGAGTTCGGTGCCGACTCCGACGCCGCGGTGGGCAGCGGCGCCGAAGGTGCGCGGCCGGCGGCTCCGCCGACCCCCGAGGCCGCACCGGTGACCGTCTCCGCCACCCCGGCCGGTGCCACAACCCCCGCCCCCGCGCCGGTGGCCAGCCGTTTCGACAGCGTCGGCCACCCCGCCGGCGGCGAGCTGCTGCAGTCCGCCGTGCTCGGCCCGGACGGCCACCCGCGCAACGTCCGGGTCTGGCTGCCGGCCCAGTACGCCGCGGACCCGAACGCACGCTTCCCGGTGGTGGTGATGCACGCCGCCACCCCGCGCAAGACCGCCGACGTGGAAGTCCCCGACGTCTTCGAGGGCCTCGGCTCCGCCGTCCAGACCGGCAAGGCCCGCCCGTTCATCCTGGTCGCCCCGGAGGCGCCGAACGGCACGGCGCACCCCTGCGAGCTGGTCGCCGCCGCTCCGCAGGCCGTCGCCGACGACGCGGCGCTGCGCACCACCATCGCCGCCACCTTCCGCACCCTGCCGCCCGGCCCGGCCTCCTGGGGCGCGCTCGGCGTCGAGGGCGGCGCACCCTGCGCCGCGGCCGCCGCCCTGGCCCGCCCCGACCTGTACGGCGCGGCGGCCGCGGTCTCCGGCAGGTACGACAACGCCGCACTGGCCCAGACCGGTGCCGAGGCCCCCGCCAACGCCGCCCCCAAGCTGCTGCTGGCCGCGGCCAAGGCCGACAGCGCCGGCTTGGACGCGGCCCGCAAGCTGCAGGCCGCACTGCGCGGCGGCACCGGCGCGGCGGCCCGCGCCGACGTGCGGATCTCCGACAACGTGCAGGACTACACGGCGGACCGGGAGCGGCTGCGGCTGGTCCGGCAGGCGGCGCAGTACCTGGCCGAGACGCTGGCCAAGGCGTCCTGAGCTGCGGCCGAGCCGCCCTGCGCGGTGCACCGGCGGGCACTACGCTTCGCCGTACCCGGGCGTCGGCAGCGGCAGCGGCAGCGGCCCCGTACCCGAGGGCCGAGGGGAACAGATGAGGGCGGAGCGGGAGCGGATGAGGCCAGAACGGGAGCGGCGCGGGGCGGCGGTGGCCGCGGTGCTGGCCGCCGGGTTGCTGATCGGCGGGTGCAGCTCCAGCTCGTCCACGCCGCACGTCTCCTCCTCGGACACCGTCGCGCCCGGCTCGCCCTCGTCCTCCTCGTCCCCCGGCACGGGGCCGGCCTCCCGCCCCGGGGTCACACCGCTGGAGCCGCTGCCGGCGGCCGTCCCCGCAGCGCTGGCGCCGTACTACGGGCAGCGGCTCGCCTGGCAGCCGTGCGACGAAGGCTTCGAGTGCACCACCTTCACGGTGCCGCTGGACTACGACCACCCGGCGGGCGGGGACCTCACCCTGTCGGCCGTCCGCGCCCCCGCCGTCCCGGCCGGCTCCGGTACGGGCGCCGCCGGCCGGCTCGGCTCGCTGCTCCTCAACCCCGGCGGCCCCGGCGGCTCGGCGGTCGACTACGTGGAGGCCGTCGCCAGGACGTACGACAGCGGCGTGCGCGCCCGGTACGACCTCGTCGGCGTCGACCCGCGCGGCGTCGGCCGCAGCTCCCCGGTGACCTGTCTCGGCGGCGACCGGATGGACGCGTACACCGCCGCCGACATCACCCCCGACGACCAGGCCGAGATCGACGCCCTGGTCGCCGCCGACAAGGAGTTCGCCGAAGGCTGCCGACAGCGGGCCGGCGACCGGCTCGGCCACCTGAGCACCGTCGAGACCGCCCGCGACATGGACGTGCTGCGCGCGCTGCTCGGCGACGAGAAGCTCAACTACGTCGGCAAGTCGTACGGCACCTTCCTCGGCGCCACCTACGCCGGGCTCTTCCCGAGCCGCACCGGCCGGATCGTGCTGGACGGCGCGATGGACCCGTCACTGGACGCGCTCACCGGCAACCGCACCCAGGCCGGCGGCTTCGAGACCGCCTGGGCGGCCTTCGCCAAGGACTGCGCCCAGCACGACGACTGCCCGCTCGGCCGGACCGAGCAGCAGGCCGGCGAGCAGCTCACCGCCCTGTTCAGGACGATCGACGCCCAGCCGCTGCCGACCACCGACGGCCGCCGGCTGACCGAGGCCCAGGCCACGACCGGCGTGATCCAGGCCATGTACGCCGACTTCCTCTGGCCCCGGCTGCGCACCGCGCTCGCCGACGCCAGGAGCGGCGACGGCACCGGCCTGCTCAAGCTGTCGGACTCGTACTACGAACGCGGCTCAGGCGGCTCGTACCCCAACCTGATGTTCGCCAACATGGCGGTGAACTGCCTGGACCTGCCCGCGCCGTTCACCGGGCCCGCCGGCGTCCAGCAGGCGGTGCCGCAGTTCGAGCAGACCTCGCCGCAGTTCGGCCGCGACATGGCCTGGATGGCGTTGACCTGCACGTACTGGCCGGTGAAGGCCACCGGAGCGGCGCACACCATCCGCGCCGCCGGCGCCGCGCCGATCGTCGTCGTCGGCACCACCCGCGACCCGGCCACCCCGTACGCGTGGGCGCAGTCGCTGGCCGGGCAGCTGGAGTCCGGCCGGCTGCTGACCTACGAGGGCGACGGGCACACCGCGTACGGCCGGCACGATGCCTGCGTGGACGGCGCGGTCAACCGGTACCTGCTGGGCGGGGAGGCACCGGAGCAGGGGAAGCGCTGCGGTTCGTAGGGCGCGGTGCCGGGGTGGGGGAGAGGGCGGTAATTTCCGCTTCAACTGTTGGCCGGTACGACGTTACGATGAGCGCCCGCCACCCCTGTCACCCCTCACCGGAGCGCACCGTGCTCGGAGTCAACGACCTGGCGACGTACATCCTCGGCGCCCTCGTCATCATCCTCCTCCCCGGCCCCAACTCCCTGTACGTGCTGTCCGTCGCCGCCCGCAAGGGTGTCCGGACCGGCTACACCGCCGCGGCCGGCGTCTTCGTCGGCGACCTCACCCTGATCAGCCTCACCTCGCTGGGCGCCGCCTCGCTGCTGGAGGCCAACCCGGCGGTCTTCGCCGTGGTGAAGTTCGGCGGCGCCGCCTACCTGCTCTGGATCGGTATCGGTATGCTCCGCGCCGCCCGCCAGCTCTGGCGCGAACGCCGGGCCGCCGCCACCGCGGACCCCGACGCCACCGCACCCGCCGCGGAGCCCGCCGAGCGCCCGTTCCGCCGAGCCCTGGTGATCAGCCTGCTGAACCCCAAGGCCATCCTCTTCCTCCTCTCGTTCTTCACCCAGTTCGTGGACCCCTCCTACGGGCAGCCCGCGCTCTCCTTCGCCCTCCTCGGCGGAATCCTGCAGACCTTCAGCCTGCTCTACCTCTCCATGCTGATCTTCGCGGGCACCACCCTCGCCACCGCCTTCCGCCGCCGCAAGCGCCTCTCCGCCGGTCTCACCAGCGGCGTCGCCGTCCTCTTCGCCGGCTTCGCCGCGAAACTCGCCGTCTCCTCCGCCTGATCCCCCCGCCCCGGCAACCCGTTACGGATCACCCGCGAACCTGTGTAGACTGGCCCGCGTTGCGACCGCGCGTTGCAGCGGCGCCGCCTTAGCTCAGTTGGCCAGAGCAACGCACTCGTAATGCGTAGGTCATGGGTTCGAATCCCATAGGCGGCTCTGTAGAAGCCCCAGGACTCACTCGCCGTGACCTGGGGCTTTTGCCTTTCCTGCATCCGTCGCCGCCGTCGCGCGCGAGCGGCCCGCATGTTCGCGGGCTCAGTTTCGGCCGGTCGGAGCCAGAGCGCGTTGCCCATTCGCCTGGCGGCTTCACGGGTCGTCGGAGCGGTCGTCTTGGCGTAACGGCCGGTCATGCTGATCTGGGAGTGGCCGAGGATCTGCATGATGGTGAAGGGGCCCACGCCCAGCTCATTGAGGACCGCGCCGGCGGAGTGGCGGCAGCAGCGGCGTCGTGCGGTGGCTGCCCTTCGTCTTGGGCCGGGTGAACGCCAGACCGCCGCCGTGTCGCTCGGGACACGTGCCGGCGTGCCGGGTGCCCCGGCAGCGCTGCGGGCAGCCACCAGTTGGTGGCCTCCGCAGCCGTTCCCTCAGGCATTGAGCGCTTCATCCAGGTATGCCTGCACCGGCTCGAAGATCCCGTACGGCACGTACTCGGGGATCTGTTGAAGCGCCACCCAGGCGAGCGCGTCCAGTTCTCTCGTGTCCACGACGGCGGCGGTGCCGCTGAGGATCTCGCAAGCCATGTACGACATCCACCGGCCAGTCTCTGGATGGACGCGCTCGCCGAGGACCTTGATGGCGGCCACGCTGAGCCCCGTCTCCTCCGCGGTCTCGCGGACAGCCGCTTGCTCGGGTGACTCGCCGGGCTCGATCTTGCCTGCCGGGAACTGCCATGAGAGCCAGCCCTCGCTGACCCGGCGCCGGACCATCAGCACCCGACCCTCTCGGATCACGATCGCGGCAGCGACACCTGGGCGTTCCTCAGCAGTTTGCTGTGTCACGTCTGGCTCCTCCAAGGCGGTCAGAGTGGGCGGAAGACCGCATCGGCAGTGAAGGGGCCACCGATATCGCCGGTTCCCCGAGGCGATGCTTAAGGAGCGGGCGCCGAGCCAGCGTCAGCCGACGGCGGTCCAACCCCATGGCCGGGGACCGTTCCTTCCTCGCAGGCAGGCGAGACGGTAGTGGGCTTCTGCTCGGTGGCGGGCTGGATCGGCCGCCGCGTGTTGGAGGGCGAAGCCGGTGACCCGAAGCTCACGGATGTCCCGCAGCACCGGGTAACCGGCCCAGGCCCTCACGTCGGTGCCGTACGCCTCGCAGAACGCCGCGTACTCGCTGTTTGAAACGGTGCCGAAGGTGCCGTAACCGACGGCCGTGGCGGTGAGGTCCCACTCAGGAGGCCCCAAGGAGGTCCGCTCGAAGTCGAGCAGGTAGGCGGTGGTGGGCGTGACCGCGACATTGCCGCGCCAGGCGTCGCCGTGGATGACGCTTGGCGGCATTCCTGCCGGGAGGCTAGACCATGCCGCTTCGAGTTCGGCTAGGTGGTCACGCAGCCACTGCCGTTGCTCATCGTGGAGGGTGGCCGCGCCGTCGATCCTGGCGGACAGCCGGACGAACGGGTCGAGGGAGCCCAACGGAATGGCTGGGACCGGGAGTTCGTGGAGGCGCCGGAGGAGCGGCGCGATATCGGCGGCGGTTCCTGGCCGGTGTGGGGGAAGCTCATGCCAGAAGGTCACCGGGTGACCGTCCACATCCACTGGCTCAGGCAGGTGATCGAGCGGCTGTACCGCAGGCACCTCGCACTCATGCAGCCATCGGGCGACCGCCAGTTCGCGGGTGGCGGCAGCCGCCTGCCCGGGCCGAGCGATGCGCGCCACGATCCGAGACGGCAGCCGCCACAGCGCGTTCTCCCCGATCCGTATCGGCTCGGCCCCCGTCGCCGACAGTCCGGCGTCGGCACACGCCTTCAGCAGCAGAACGTGGGATTCCTCGGTACGACTCACGTCGCCACCGTAGCGGCGATCTGCTCTCGAAGGTCTCGGACGTCGGGGAGGTTGCGGTGGCGGTGGGCTACCCGGCCCAGCTCGGCCAGTTCGTGGTTGGCGCGCAGTGAGCGGAGGTCGCTGACCTCGGCGAGCGCGGTGTGCCCCTCCGCCAGGGCTTGCTCGGGGTCACTGGCTGCCATCTGGAGCGTGGCGAGCTTGGTGCGGGAGAACGCGCGGGACCGGGCGAAGCCGTCGCCGTGGCCGTCCACGGCGGCCCGCAGCCGTCGGAGCGCCTCCGGTGGAGGATGGCCGGCGAGAGCGAGGTCGAACAGAGAGTGCCCGGTGTCGCCGTGGTGCTGGGCGCTGTCGTAGTACGCCATCCACGGACCCTCGTTCGCCGCGACGACCGAGGAGAACGAGTCGTCGGAGGCCCCGATCGCGGCGAGGGTCTGCTGGGTTCGGCCCATCTTGGCCAGGGCTCGGGCGCGGGCATTGTGGAGCATGGACTGTTCGGCAGGGGAGAGGCGGTCGGCGCGGGCGAGGCCGAGTTCCGCGAGCGTGAGGCCGGCATCAGGATCGCCGCGCCAGGTGGCCTGGCGGGAGCGCAGGTTGTAGGACATGGCACGCAGCGGCCAGTTGTCCACTTCCTCGGCGCACGAGGGGCGAACGCGAAGAGACGGTGGGCGTCGTCGTGAGCGAAGGCGTCGAAGGCAGAGGCGCCGACCACGGTCGCCAGGCGGCTGACGGCGGCGAACAGCTCGGCGCGCAGCGGAGTAGGGCAGCGGCTGTTCAGGAGAGCAGCAGCCCAGCGCAGTTGGGCGAGCGCGGTGTCGCGGACGACGCCGGCGCCGCCGTAGAGGTTGTCCCAGCTGCGCAGTGTGGTCGCCGCGGTGCGGACCTGCTCGACGTCTGCGGGCCGGACCGCTGCGGGTACGGCAGCGGCCGGGGTGGAGGTCAACAGCTGGGCCAGTGGGCCTGCAGCGAGCGCTGCACTCGTCACGGCAAGGAAGTTCCGTCGTTCCATGGGGTCGGACTCGTTCCACTCGAGAGCGGGCGGTGGCTCCTCCAGCGTGCCCCCGAGCAGAGCCCCCAGGGGAGCCTTAGCTGGCCCAGCGGGCCGTCTGTCCATTTCCCTTGAGCGGTTGTCCATTTCGGACTGAGCCAGCGCCATGCTCCGCGACAGGACCCCGCCGGTGTCCAGGGCAGCGTCTAACGCCTGGGCATGGTGCGGCTTGCAGGGCCGTTCGGCCCGCTCGATCTTGCTGATCAGGTCCCCACTGAGGTGGACAAGCCGCCCGAGTTCGTCCTGGCTCAGGCTCCGGAGCTCCCGCCAGTGCCGGAGCTCCGCACCGAACCAGTGGGCCGCGGACCGCGTGGGGTCCAAAGGCTTTGGTGGTCGCGGCATTTGGGCTCCCCGGGCGTCTCTTGTGGACAGCGGGCGCTGTCCGAATGCCGACACTGGCCGGGCGGCCCACCGGCAGGGCTGAATGTCTCCAAGCGTTCAGCACCCATTACACACCGCTACGGGTCTGACGTGCAGGTGTTCGGCGCAACCGCGCCATATCAGCCCACTCTTTGCCAGCCACGAAGGAGAAGCGCCGATGACACTCCCCTCGGACATCGTGAGCGGCGACGCCACGCTCCGACGAGACACGGACGCGGCTGTCGGTCCGCTCTACGTGGAAGAGACGACCAGCAGCGCGACGAGGGCCTCGGGCCGGCTCGCCGTGTGCCCGGGTACGGCCAGTCCTCACGCCCGCAGGGTGCTCGACCGGCACCAGTCCGAGGGAGGCCAGTGCAGCGACGGCTGCGGTCCCTGGCCGTGCCACACCGTCGTCGACGCGGTCCAGGCCAGCGGCGGTGAGGAGTGAGCGCAACCTCCGCCCTCGCGCGCCGCATCACGCTCATCGGCACCGAGTGCGAGCACGTCCCGCCGGCCCGGGACGCGGTCGTCCGCATCGCCCGCTCCTGGGGGATCGCCGGGGAGGCGCTGGGCGACATCGCTCTGGTCGCGGAGGAGTTGCTCGCCAACGCCGTCGTCCACGCTCCGGGCAGGCTGCTGATCGGGATCTACCTCTCCCCGGACGGTGGCCGGGTCGTCATCGAGGTCTACGACCCGTCGCGTCGGATGCCGGCCGGGGCCGCGAACTTCGGCAACAGCGAACTGACCAGCGGCCGGGGGATGCTGCTGATCGAGGGCCTGTCCGAAAACTGGGGCGCCGAGCCGACCACCCACGGCAAGAAGGTCTGGGCGGAGCTCGTCGTCCCCACCGTCGCGGTGCCCGAGCGCCTCCGCTCGGCACGCCGGACAGCACTGCGCGCAAGCCTGCTCCGTGCCGGACGCCCCCGACCGCGGCCCCACACTCCGCTCACCACGGCGCCCGCCCGCCCCAGTGGTTCTCCCCGAGCCGCACTCCCCGCGCCCACCGACTCCGCCCGTACCGATGCAGGCACACCGGCCGGGCGGTGACCGGGCCGGTCGCCCTTTCCCCCGGGGGTGGCCGGCCCAACCCCACGCGACACAGCTGCATCTGCCTCACCCCAACTCGGCTCTACGGAAGGATGGATGGATGAGTGACTGGGAGTTCGTGAAGAACAGAACCGCCACCGAAGGTGCGGTGTGGAAGTCGACCGACGGCCTGCTCTACAAGCGGACCGGTGGTGAGGACCTGCGGGCGGAGACCGAGTTCCAGCAGCTGGCCGCCAACCTCGGCTACCCGGTGCCGGAGATCGTCGACAGCGGCTCGGAGGACGGGCGCTACTTCGTCGTCGAGCGCGCCATCGGCGACACCTCGCTGCACGAGGAGGCGCTGGCCGATGCCGGGCGGGACGGTCAGGTCAGCTACCAGGTCATCAGTACGGCGGCCGCCGTCGCATCGAAGCTCCTGCAGGCCCAGGCGAGGCACCCCCTCCCCGCCGCGCCGTGGTTCGAGAAGGCAGCCTTCGCGGCCGAGGTCTTCGAGGAGAACCCGGACCTCGACATCCCGCGCGTGACCCACCTGCAAGGTGCACCTGGTCATCGCCCTCATGGGGGACGGCCGGCTCTCGCTCGAGACGCGCGCCATACTGGATGAGGCGGCCCGCGAATTCGGTGGTCTCGGCCGCACTGTCGAATACAGAGTGGTGGATCAGGCTGACTTCCACCGGGCCATCCGGGAAGATCTGGAACCGGAGCCGATCACACTCACCGCGAAGATGACCGAGGGTTGGCACGACCGCGAAACTCCGTACACGGCTATCGTTGGTGAGGTGAGTGCCGCGGAGCTTGCCCAGTGGTACGCGGACAACGGTGAGCGTCTCTATGACCGGAACGTCCGCAAGTCGCTCGGGCTCACCGGAGTCAATAAGACCCTGGTCGACAGCATGTTGGAGGATCCTGACGGCTTCCTCTACCGGCACAACGGCATCACGGTGCAGTGTGACACCATCGAGCGGGAGTTCTTTGCGAAGCGCGCGACCGGCGCGCCTATCTCCCTGACCCTCCGCAACGCAAGTGTCGTGAACGGGGCGCAGACCGTCACGTCAGCGAACCGGGCCTTCGAGAAGGATCCCGACGCGGTGGCGGAAGCCTATGTCTCCGTACGGATCGTCTCGATCCATGGGGCGCCAGAGGGATTCGCGCAGAGCATTACCAAGGCCACCAACACTCAGAACCACATGGAGCGGCGGGACTTCATCGCCATTGACTCGGTCCAGAGTGAAATCCAGAAAGACTTCAAGCTCTCCCTCGACAGAGAGTACGTATTTCGGCGCGGGGAGATGGACCCGGCGCCCGAATCCGGCTGCTCGGTCACCGAAGCGGCCACCGCCCTCGCCTGTGCCTATCGGGATCCGACCTTCGCAGTCCGGGTGAAGGGATCGACCGAGGCTCTGTGGAAGGAAGGCGCTGACGGCGCCTATACCCGTCTCTTCGGGCAACAACCGAGCGCCCACCAGATCTGGCGTTCCGTGCAGGTCCTGCGGGAAATCCGAGACGAGCTGACGAAGCTCCGGTCGACACTGTCAGGGAGGGCGGCGTCCATCGCGGACAGCGGGGCGCTGCTGGCCGCCCATGTGGTGTTCCAGCGCATCGGCAGCGAGGCGATTGAAGAGCCCGACAGTGACTGGGACACGATACTGCGGCGCGTGCCCGACCAGGTGCGGAGTGTCCTGGCCTGCCTGATCGACATGGTCGACAAGCTCTTCACCAGCAAGAGCTATATCACCAGTACCTTTGCCAGCGAGGAGAAGTCCAAGCAGCTGGTCCAGGCGGTCTTGCTGACGCTCGACGCAGGGAGCGGCACCCCTGATCTATCGGCGTTCGTGACAGCAGCCAGCAAGAAGCGTCCGAAGCGTCCGCCGACAATTCATCTTCTCGTGGACCATGACCTCATCCCTGACGGTACCCCGTTGGCGTATGCAGCCAGCGACACGGAAGAGCGGGCCATCGGTGCCTGGCTCGACCAGGACCCGCGCCGCCGCCGGGCCAGTTGGCTCAACGACCGCAAGGCACCGATCCTCTGGGAGGCGGACGGCCGGCGATACTCGCCGAGTGGACTGGTAAACCACATCTGGCAGCAGGCTGAGTGGCGGGAGCAGTGGAGTGCCGTCCAAGGGCCCAAGCAGTGGCGGGTCCCGGGGGAGGGGACCTTGGTGGAGATCGCGGAACGTCTGTGGCGGCGGCTGGACACGGAACAGGAACCGGAGGAAGGCAGTCAGTCTTAACCGGGCCGCCCCCATCGACACTGGTCGGACCGCATGCTTCGACTCAAACGTTTGCTCGGCGGCGGCCCAGGCGTTGTGCCGTCGACTGCTCACGGCTGACTGTGCTGGAGCCGAGCTGCGTGAGCGGTGCGTGAGCGGACGGGGCAGCACGTGCCGGGTTCGGGCGAGATCGTGGATCACGGGGAAACGCTCTGACCTGCAGGTTCATCACCAGGTGATCGATGTCGACACCAGTCAACGTGATCACTCTCGGGCTCGTAATGCGTAGGTCATGGGTTCGAATCCCATAGGCCGTTCAGGAGTTGAAGGCCCGGTCGGTTCACCGACCGGGCCTTTTGGCGCTCGTGGTGTGCGCCGGGGGCGGCTCGGGCCGTCGCGGCGGGGGCTTGGGTCTGCAATGAGTGGGGCTTCAGGCCGCCTGGTGGTGCCTGGGGGCCGGTTCCGGGTCGGCCGGCGGGGGAGGGGTGGTCGGACGGTTCGCGGTGGGCCGCAGCAGGGCGGCGACCACGGCCGCGCCTGCCAGTGCGGTGAGGGCCGCGACGAGCATGGTGTGGTCCAGTGCGGTGGCGAAGGCCGTCCGGATCAGGGACTCCGGGGTGCCGGCCGGGGTCTGGCCGGTGCTCAGGGCGCGGGCGGCGGCGGCCGGGTCGGGGACGCCGGGGCGGCCGGCCAGGGTGGTGCGCAGCCCGTCGTCCAGGATCAGGCCGAAGACGGCGATGCCGAGGGCCTGGCCCAGCTGGCGGAAGGTGTTGAGGGCGCCGCCGGCCATGCCACCGCGCTCGGGCGGGACGGCGGACATCGCGCTTGCGGCCAGGACGGGGCTGACCGCGCCCACGCCGAGGCCGGTCAGGGCGAGGCCAAGCAGCAGGGCCGTCCACCCTGAGGAGCCGTCCAGGGTGCACTGGAGGAGGGCGCCGGCGCCGATCACGGCGAGGCCGCCGCCGAGCGGGATCGCGGCCGGCAGGGTGGCCAGCCGGCGGCCGGCCACGGCGGAGACGACGAAGGCGACGGCGCTCATCGGCAGCATGGTGAGCCCGGCGGCCAGCGGGCCCTGGCCGAGCACCGCCTGCAGCCAGAGCGAGGTGTAGGGGAGGTAGGAGAACGCGGCGGCGGAGTAGACCAGGCCGCAGAGCAGCACGCCGGTGAAGGTCGGGCGGCGGAACAGTGCGAGGTCCAGCAGCGGGTGCGGGCTGCGTGCCTCGATCAGCAGGAACGCGGCGAGGGCGGCGACGGCGAGCGCGGCGAGGGCGAGGACCGGCGTCGAGGTCCAGCCGTCGGCGCCGCCCCGGACCAGCACCAGGACGAGCGCACCGGCCGCGACGGTGAAGGCGGCGGCGCCGGGCAGGTCGGTCCGGCGGGCGGTGGGGTCGCGGGACTCCGGCAGGGTGCGCAGGGTGAGTGCGACGGCGGCGACGCTGATCGGCAGGTTGACCAGGAAGATCGACCGCCAGCCCAGGTACTCCGTCAGCACCCCGCCGGCGATCGGCCCGATGGCGGCCGCGGCACCGCTGACGGCGCCCCAGACCCCGAACGCGACGGCGCGGTCGCGGCCCCGGTAGGCGAGGTTGAGCAGGGCCATCGCGGTGGCGAACATCGCCGCTCCGCCGGCCGCTTGGACCACCCGGGCGGCGATCAGCACCGGGCCGTTCGGGGCCAGTCCGCAGGCCAGCGAGGCCAGCGCGAAGACGACCAGTCCGGTGGTGTAGACCCGGCGGCGCCCGTGCCGGTCGGCCAGCGCGCCGAGGCCGAGCATCAGGGCGGCCAGCGCGAGCGCGTAGCCGTCCAGCACCCACTGCAGGCCGGCGAAGTCCATGCCCAGTGCGGTGCCCATGCCGGGCAGCGCCACGATCACGATGCTGACGTCGGTCAGCAGCATGAAGACCCCCAGGCTGACCGCGACCAGCGGCCACCACTTCCGCATCCCCGTACTCCTCGTTCCGTTGCCCGGCCAGGGAGGCCGGGGCTCCGCCACTCTGGGCCCGGGGTGGGATGCTGCGCCGGATACCGGTGCGGATCCGACGGATCTCGACACCGGGTACCGTCCTGCTGGTGGAAATCGTGACGCTGGACGATCTGGACCGCGCGCTGCTGCACGCCCTGCACGTGGACGGCCGGGCGCCGTACCGGCGGATCGCCGAGGTCCTCGGGGTGTCCGACCAGACGGTGGCCCGCCGTTACCACCGGCTGCGCGCCGACGGCGTCCTGCGGGTGGTGGGGCGGACCAGGGCCCGGATGCTCGGCGAGGTCGACTGGCTGACCCGGGTCCGCTGCGTACCGGACGCGGCGGCGGCGATCGCGGAGGCGCTGGCCCGCCGGCCGGAGACGTCCTGGGTGAGCCTGCTCTCGGGCGGCGGTGAGATCGTCTGCAACACCCGCTCCCCGGCCCGGCCGGACCGTGAGGAGCTGCTGCTGGGCAAGCTGCCGCGGACACCCCGGGTGCTCTCGGTCAGCGCGCACTACCTGTTGCGGACCTTCGTCGGCGGGACGGCGGCGTGGAGCGGGCGCACCTCGGCGCTGACCTCCGCGCAGGTGGCCCGGCTGCGGTGCGCCTCGCGGGCCGCGGACGGGGAGGGCGCGGAGGCCTCGGAGGTTCCGGGCGCGCCGGTGGTGCCGGACGAACTGGACCGAGGTCTGCTGGCGGCGCTGGCGGAGGACGGGCGGACGCCGCTCGCCGAACTGGCGGCCCGGACCGGGGGGTCGGAGGCGACGGTTCGGCGCCGGCTGGCCGCGCTGACCCGGTCGGGACTGCTCTATTTCGACGTGGACGTGGAGCCCCGGCGGCTCGGCTTCGATATCGAGGCGTTCTGCTGGCTGACGGTGGCTCCCGGCCGCCTGACGGCCGTGGCCCAGGCGGTGGCGGACCACCCCGAGGTGGGCTTCGCCGCCGCGACCACCGGGCCGACCAATCTGGTGGCGGGTCTGGTCTGCCGGGACATCGAGGCGTTCTACGGCTATCTGACGGACCGGCTGGGTGGCCTGGACGGGGTCGGCGCGCTGGAGACGGCGCCGGTGATCCGGAGCGTCAAACGGGCTGGGCTGCTCATCCGATGATCAAAGGTATTTGCTCGGATTCTGCGCCACTCTGGCCGATAGTTTGTCTACTTATTATCCGACAAATTTTGACGCTTGTGATTCTTCTCTAAAATCCCTCGCATGGCCGTCCGGGCACCGTTAGTATCGGAATGATTGCTTTTGGTGATCGGTCGGTGCTGGGCCGCGAAGGGGGTAGTCGTGACTGGGAAGCTGCGCGCCGTGCTGCGTCATGTCGCCTATCCGACCCTGCTGGTCACCGTGGTGTCGATATCGGTCGCGGCCCTGCGCTGGCGGTGGGATCTCGGGCGTACGAGCCAGGTCTTCCTGCTCGGCACCATCGGCTGTCTGACGGCTCTGGAATGGTTGATTCCGTACGAACCTGCATGGCGGCCGAGCCTCGGTGAATGGGGTTGGTGCGGCGTCTACTTCGTTCTGACGATGATCGGCGGGGCGCTGGCGCAGCTGCCGGTGACGGCCGCGGTGGGGTGGCTGGCGCCGCCCCACCCGACGCTGCCGCTCTGGGCGGAGATCCCGGCGGCGCTGCTGCTCGGCTCGCTGGCCAACTACCTGATGCACCGTTGGAGCCACAGCAACCCATGGCTCTGGCGGCTGCACGGGGTGCACCACGTGCCCGGGAAGGTCAACGTCGCCAACAACGGGGTCAACCACATCGTCGACGTGCTGGTCACGCAGGGCACCGTCCAGCTCTCGCTCGCGCTGGCGGGTTTCTCGGCGGAGTCGGTTTTCGTGGTGGGCCTGTTCGTGGTCGCCCAGGGCTATTTCGTGCACGCCAATGTCGACGTCCGGCTCGGTGTTCTCAACCACGTCTTCGCGGGCCCGGAGCAGCACCGGCTGCACCACAGCGTCGACGTGGCGGAGGCCGGGCACTACGGCTCCGACCTCTCCGTCTGGGACCACGCGTTCGGCAGCTTCACCTGGCTACCGGGCCGCCGGCCGGCCGCGGTGGGGCTGCATCGTCCGTCCGAGTTCCCCCGGACGGACGAGGTGATCGCCAGTCATCTCCGGGCCTGGCGGCGGCCGGTGCGGCCGGTCCGGGCCGACGACTCCCCGGCCTGACCGCCCGCTGTCCCGGCGGCCCACGCCGAAGTCCACCCGTCCGCGCCCTCCCCGATCTCCGGTCTGTCCCCTACCGGCCCGTCCCTATCGGCCTGCCTCCATCGGCCCAGTCCCTCCATCGGCCCGTCCCTCCGGCCTGCCCCTCCCTACCGGCCCGCCCGTCTCTCAGGCCGGCCCGGCTCCGCCATGCCCGGAGCCGGCCACGGCCGCCGTCCCCATGCCCGCACGGCCTCCCACGCCCGTGCCGTCCGGGCGAACGCAGCGACACAAGGACTCGACCATGACGGATTCACGCCTCGCCGCCGTCCCCGATCCCTCTGATTCCCCGGCCGACTCCCCAGCCGATTCCCCAGCCGACTCCCTGGCCCCCTCCACCCCTGCGGCCGCCGCCGCCACTGCCGCCACCGCCACCCCTGCCACCGCCGCCGATGCCGACGGCCCGGAGCGGATCGCGATCATCGGCATCGGCTGCCGGCTGCCGGGCGGCGCCAACGACCACCGGTCGTTCTGGCAGAACCTGGTCGACGGCAAGGACTGCCTCACCCCGACCCCGCGCAGCCGGTACGACGTGGCCTCCCTGAGCAGCCGGGACAAGGCCAAACCGGGCCGGCTGGTGGGCGGCCGGGGCGGCTACATCGACGGCTTCGACGAGTTCGACCCGGCGTTCTTCGGGATCAGCGGCCGCGAGGCCGACCACATGGACCCGCAGCAGCGGAAGCTGCTGGAGGTGGCCTGGGAGGCGCTGGAGGACGGCGGGCAGAAGCCGGCCGAGCTGGCTGGGCGTGAAGTCGGCGTCTACGTCGGAGCGTTCACGCTGGACTACAAGATCGTGCAGTTCTCGGATCTCTCCTTCGAGACCCTGGCCGCGCACACGGCCACCGGCACGATGATGACGATGGTGTCGAACCGGATCTCGCACTGCTTCGACTTCCGCGGCCCCAGCGTCTCGCTCGACACCGCCTGCAGTTCCTCCCTGGTCGCCGTCCACCTCGCCACCCAGAGCCTGTTGCGCGGCGAGACCGACCTCGCGCTGGCCGGCGGCACCCTCCTGCACATCGCGCCGCAGTACACGATCGCCGAGACCAAGGGCGGCTTCCTCTCCCCGGAGGGCCGTTCGCGCACCTTCGACGCCTCGGCGGACGGCTACGTGCGCGCCGAGGGCGTCGCCGTGGTCGCGCTCAAACGGCTCTCCGACGCCCGGCGCGACGGCGACCCGATCCATGCCGTCATCATCGGCAGCGGGGTCAACCAGGACGGCCGCACCAACGGCATCACCGTGCCCAACCCGGACGCCCAGGTCACGTTGATCGAGCGGGTCTGCGCCGAGGCCGGGATCACGCCCGGCAGCCTGCAGTACGTCGAGGCGCACGGCACCTCCACCCCGGTCGGCGACCCGATCGAGGCGAACGCGCTGGCCCGGGCGCTGGCGATCGGCCGCCGCCCCGGCGACGCCTGCTACGTCGGCTCGGTCAAGACCAACATCGGGCACACCGAGTCCGCCTCCGGTCTGGCCGGGCTGATCAAGTCCGCGCTGGCGCTGAAGCACCGGCTGATCCCGCCGCACATCAACCTGGACCGGCTGAACCCGGCGATCGACCCGGCCACGCTGCCGTACCGGATCCCGACCGAGCCGACCCCCTGGCCTGCGCACGAGGGCCCGGCCCGGGCCGGCGTCAACTCCTTCGGCTTCGGCGGGACCAACGCCCACGTCCTGCTGGAAGCCGCCCCCGCCCCTGCCCCTGCCGCCTCCGAGGCCGCACCGGAGAACGCCCCGGCGGGGCGGCGGCCGGGCGGGTACACCGTCCTGCCGCTCACCGCCCGGGACGCGGCGGCGCTGCCCGAGCTGGCCGCCGGCATCCAGGGCGAGCTGGCCGGCGTCCGCGGCGGCACCCCGGCCCGGCCGGCCGACCTCGGCCACACCCTGGCCCACCGCCGCCAGCACCTCGACGCCCGGCTCTCCGTGGTGTACGACTCGCGGGAGTCGCTGGACGAGGCGCTCGCCGCCTACCTGAGCGGCGAGCCGCACCCGAGGGTGCTGACCGGCCGGCGCCGTGAGGCCCGGCACCGCAGGCTGGCCTGGGTCTTCACCGGCATGGGCCCGCAGTGGTGGGCGATGGGCCGGCAGCTGTTCACGACCGAGCCGGTCTACCGGGAGGCCGTCGAGGCCTGCGCCGAGCACCTCGCCGAGCTGACCGGCTGGTCCCTGACCGAGGAGCTGGCCGCGGACGAGGCGCACTCCCGGATGTCCGAGACCTGGCTCGCCCAGCCCGCCAACTTCGCCGTCCAGGTCGGCCTGGCCGCGCTCTGGCGCAGCCGCGGCGTCCGCCCGGACGCGATCGTCGGCCACTCCACCGGCGAGGTCGCCGCCTTCCACGAGGCCGGCGTCTACGACCTGGCCGACGCGGTCAAGGTGGTGGTGCACCGCAGCCGGCTCCAGCAGAAGCTGGCCGGCACCGGCGGCATGCTGGCCGTCGCGCTCTCCGAGGCCGAGGCGCTCCGCCGGCTCCGACCGTACGGCGACGCGGTCTCGGTGGCCGCGGTCAACAGTCCGGGCTCGCTCACCCTCGCGGGGGACGAGACGGTGCTGGAGGAGCTGGCCGCCGCACTCACCGCCGAGCAGGTCTTCGCCCGCCCGCTGACCGTCGAGGTGCCGTACCACAGCGCCCGGATGGAGCTGATCAAGGACGAGCTGCTGGAGTCGCTGGCCGACCTCAAGGCCCGCCCCGCCCGGGTGCCGCTCTACCTGACCGGCCAGGAGGGCACCGCGTACGGCACCGAGCTGGACGCCGCCTACTGGTGGCGCAACGTTCGCGACAGCGTCCGCTTCCAGCAGGCGGTGGAGCGGCTCGCCGACGACGGGTTCAGCCTCTTCCTGGAGATCGGGCCGCACCCGGTGCTCGGCCGCTCGATCCAGGAGACGGTGGCGGCCCGCCCCGGCGACGCCGACCGCCCCGAGGTCCGCACCCTGGCCTCGATCCGCCGCCAGGAGGACGAGCAGGCCGCCTTCACCGCCTCACTGGCAGCCCTGCACAACCTCGGGGTCGAGGTCGACTGGTCGGTGCTCCAGCCCGCCGGGCGGCCCGTCCCGCTGCCGCGCTACCCCTTCAAGCGGGAGCGGCACTGGGTGGAGCCCCGGCCGGTCGAGCAGGTCCGGCAGGGCCGGCTGGACCACCCGCTGCTGGGCCGCCGTCTCGACGGCGCCGAACCGGCCTGGGAGGCCCGGCCGGACGCCGAGGCGCTGCCGTACCTGGGGGACCACCGGATCCAGGGCCAGGTGCTCTTCCCCGCCGCCGGCTACCTGGAGATGGCCGTCCAGGCGGTCCGCGCGCTGACCGGCGGCACCGACGCCGCGCTGGCCGGCATCGAGCTGCGCAAGGCGCTCTTCCTGCCCGACGACGAGAGCCGCGCCGTCCGGCTCACCCTCTCCGCCGAGAACGGCACCTTCACCATCAGCACCACCGGCCGCGGCGACGGGCAGGAGCGCACCGTCCACGCCGCCGGCAGCGTCCGCCCCGGGCAGCGCCGCCGCCCCGGCCACCGGCTGGACGCCGACGCCGTCCGCGACCGCGCCGCCCGGCACCTTGCCGGCCCCGACTGCTACACCGCCCTGGCCGGGCTGGGCTACCACTACGGCCCGGCCTTCCAGGGCATCCACGAGGTCTGGATCGGCCCCGGCGAGGCGCTGGCCGCCGTCCGGCCGACGGCGGCGATCGCCGGGCAGGGCGCCGGGCACCAGGTGCACCCGGTGCTGATGGACGCCTTCTTCCAGACCCTGCTGACGCCCCAGCTGCTGGTGGACGGCCCGGCCGGCACCGGCATCAAGCTGCCGCTGGCGATCGACGAAGTCCGGCTGGACGCCGTCGGCGAGCGCCCGCTCTGGGTGCACGCCACCGTCACCCGCGACGGCGGGGACGAACTGGTCGGCGACATCGCCGTCTACGACGAGGACGGCGTGCCGCTCGGCGGGATCACCGGCTTTCGGGCCGCCGACGTGGAGAAGGCCGCCACCGCCGTCGGCCTCGCCACCATCGACGGCTGGCTCGCCGAGCCCGCCTGGACGGAGCTGCCGGACGAGCCTGGCACCCCCGACCTGCTGGCCGAACACCCCGACCACTGGCTGGTGTTCGCCGACACCCAGGGCGTGGCCGAGGAGCTGGCCGCCCGGATCACCGCCCGCGGCGGCAGCTGCACGCTGGTCCGCCCCGGCCCCGGCTACCGCCCCGCCGCCGACGGGCGGGCGGCCACCGTCGAGCCCGGCTCCGCCGAGGACCTCCGCCGGCTGCTGGCCGACCGCCGGGCCGGGGGAGCCCCCGACCCGGCCGCCGTCGTGCACCTCTGGAACCTCGACCGGCCCGCGCTGGCCGGCGCCGACCACGCCGCCGTGGCCGGCCACACCGGCGCCGGCGCGTACAGCCTGATCGCGCTGGCCACCGTGCTGCCCGCCGAACTCCCCGAGGCCCGGCTGCACATCGTCACCCGCACCGCCCAGGCCACCGCCCCCGGCGAGCCGGTCGAGCCGCTCGGCGCCCCCGCCTGGGGCGTCGGCCGGGTGCTGCGCCACCAGGAGCTGCCCGGCCACCCCGGCAAGCTCGTCGACCTCGGCCCGGCCGGCCCGCCCGCCGACGAGGCGGCCGCGCTGCTGCGCGAGTTCGGGATCGCCGACGAGGACGAGATCGCGCTGCGGCCCGGCCGCCGGCTGACCAGCCGGCTGCGCCCCGCCGAGGGCCTGACCCGACCGCTGCCGCCGAGCCTGCGCCCGGACGGTGCCTACCTGGTGACGGGCGCGTTCGGCGCGCTCGGCCGGCTGCTCTGCCGCACGCTGGTACGCCGCGGCGCCCGCCGGCTGATCCTGGTAGGCCGCAGCCCGCTGCCGCCGCGCGAGCAGTGGCGCGGTCTCGACCCGGAGAGCCCGGCCGGCCGCAACGCCGCCTTCCTGCGCGAGCTGGAGGCGCTCGGCGCCCTGCCCGTCCCGGTGCCGCTGGACGTCACCGACGAAGCGGCGCTGGCCGCCTGGCTGGCCGAGTACCGGGCGCTGGAGTCGCCGCCGATCCGGGGCGTCTTCCACCTGGCCGGGCAGGTCCGCGACACCCTGGTGCCGGAGCTGGACCGCGAGGTGTTCGACGCCGTCCACGGCCCCAAGGTGCTGGGCGCCTTCGCCCTGCACCGCCGGCTCGCCGACGAGCCGCTCGACCACTTCGTGCTGTTCGCCTCGATCGCCTCGCTGCTGACCACCGCCGGCCAGACCAACTACGCCGCGGGGAACGCCTTCCTGGACGCGCTGGCGCACCACCGCCGGGCGCTCGGCCTGCCCGCGCTCAGCCTCGACTGGGGCCCCTGGGCCACCGGCATGATCGAGGAGCTCGGCCTGATCGACCACTACCGCAACAGCCGCGGCATGAGCTCGCTCGCGCCCGAGGCCGGCATGGCCGTGCTGGAGCGGGTGCTCGGCCAGGACCGCGCGCAGCTGCTGGTCGCGACCGTGGTCGACTGGCCGGTCTTCCTCTCCTGGTACCCGGCCCCGCCGCCGCTGGTCGCCGATCTGGCCGCCGCCGCCCGGGAGAGCGCCCCGGCGCCGCGGCAGAGCAGCCTGCTGGACGCGCTGCGGGCGGCCGGGGAGGAGGAGCGCCGGGCGCTGCTCACCGCGCGGTTCACCGTGCTGGCCGCCGCGGTGCTGCGGGTGCCCGCCGAGCAGATCGGGCCGACCACCGGCCTGAGCGGCCTCGGCCTGGACTCGCTCCTCGCGATGGAGCTGCGGGCCCGGCTCAACACCGAACTCGGCACCGCCCTCCCGGTGGTGGCGCTGCTCTCCGACGCACCGGTGGCCGAGCTGGTCGACCGGCTGCACGCCGGCCTCGCCGAGCTGATCGAGGAGGACGGCACGAGCGCGGCCGGGGCCGGGATCGTCCGGTACGAGGACGAGTCGAGCCACCCGCTGACGCAGAACCAGAAGGCGCTCTGGTTCCTCAAGCAGCTCAACCCGGACGGCTTCGCCTACAACATCGGCGGCGCGGTCGAGGTCCGGGTGGAGCTGGAGCCCGAGCTGATGGCGGCCGCCTTCCGGGCGATGGTCGAGCGCCACCCCAGCCTGCGGGCCAACTTCGTGCTGGACGGCGGCCGGGCCGTCCAGCGCGTCCGCGCCGCGGCCGAGCCGGACTTCGGTGTCGTCGACGTCGAGGGCCTGGCCTGGCCCGAGGTCCACGACCTGATCGTCCGGGAGTACCGCAAGCCGTACGACCTGGAGCGGGATCCGCTGGTGCGGTTCCGGCTGTTCCGGCGCGGCCCGGCCCGGTGGGTGATCATGAAGGCCGTCCACCACATCATCTCGGACGCGATCTCCACCTTCACCTTCATCGAGGAGCTGCTCGCCGTCTACGAGGGGCTGCGGCAGGGCCGGGCGCCCGGGCTGCCCCCGGTCGGCGCCCGCTACCTGGACTTCCTCAACCGGCAGAACGAGTTCCTGGCCGGCCGCGAAGCGCCGCGGATGCTCGACTACTGGCGCTCGCACCTGCCCGCCGAGGTGCCGGTCCTCGGCCTGCCCACCGACAAGCCGCGCCCGGCGGTGCAGACGCACAACGGCGCCTCCGAGTTCTTCGTCCTGGACGAGGAGCTGAGCGCCCGGGTGCACGCGCTCGCCCGGGAGCACAACGTCACCGTCTTCATGGTGCTGCTCAGCGCCTACTACCTGCTGCTGCACGCCTACTCGGGCCAGGACGACATCATCGTCGGCAGCCCGGTGACCGGCCGCACCGACGAGGAGTTCGCCGGCGTCTACGGCTACTTCGTCAACCCGCTGCCGCTGCACGTCTCACTGGCCGGCGCGCCCACGGTGGCCGAGCTGCTGGCGCAGGTCCGCACCACGGTGCTGGGCGGGCTGGACAACCAGGAGTACCCGTTCGTGCTGCTGGTGGAGAAGCTCGGACTCCAGCACGACCCGAGCCGCTCGGCGGTCTTCCAGGCGATGTTCATCCTGCTCCACCACAAGGTGGCCACCGAGAAGTACGGCTACCACCTGGAGTACATCGAACTCCCCGAGGAGGAGGGGCAGTTCGACCTCACCCTGTCCGCCTACGAGGACGAGGCGGAGCGCCGCTTCCACTGCGTCCTCAAGTACAACACCGACCTCTTCCTGCCGGAGACGACAGCCCGCCTCGCCGGGCACTACGTCAACCTGCTGGAGGCGCTGACGGTGGCCGGCCCCGACCGCCCGGCCACCGGGCTGGAGCCGCTCGGCCGGGAGGAGCGCGCCATGGTCCTCCGGCAGTGGAGCGGGGCCGACCGGCGGGTGGCGCACGAGGAGCCGGTGCACGAGCTGATCCTGCGGGCCGCCGCGGCCGATCCGGCGGCGCCCGCCGTCGCCGCCCCGGCGGAGTCCGGGCCGACCGCCCGGCTGGGCTACGGCGAGCTGGCCGAGCGCTCCCGGCGGGCGGCCGCCCGGCTGCGGGCGCTCGGGGCCGGGCCGGGCACGGTGGTGGCGCTCTGCCTGGAGAAGTCGCCGGAGCTGATCACCGCCCTGCTGGCCGTCCTCCGCACCGGCGCCGCCTACCTGCCGCTCGACCCGGGCCACCCGGCCGACCGGCTGGCCTACATGGTGGGGCACGCCGGCGCCGGGCTGCTGATCGGCGACCCGGAGCGGCTCGCCGGGCTGCCGGTGCGGGTCGTGAGCCCCTCCGAACTCGGCCGGCCGGACGAGGAGTTCGAGGAGTTCGAGGACGCGCCGGCCGACCTCGACGCCCCCGCGTACGTCATCTACACCTCCGGCTCCACCGGCCGCCCGAAGGCGGTGCAGGTCTCCCACCGCAACCTCGCCTCGGCCTACCAGGCCTGGCGCACCGAGTACCGGCTGGAGAGCGCGGCCAGGGTCCACCTCCAGATGGCCAGCACCTCCTTCGACGTCTTCACCGGGGACGTCGTCCGCGCGCTCTGCTCGGGCGGCACGCTGGTGCTGGTCGGCCGCGAGCTGCTGTTCAACACCGCCCGCCTCTACGAGGTGATGCGCACCGAGCGGGTGGACGCCGGCGAGTTCGTCCCGGCGGTGGTGCGGACGGTGATCGCCCACTGCGAACGGTCGGGCCTGCGGCTGGACTTCATGCGGCTGCTGGTCGTCGGCTCGGACGTCTGGAAGGTGGAGGAGTACCAGCGGCTGCACGCCCTCTGCGGCCCGCAGACGAGGCTGGTCAACTCCTATGGCCTCACGGAGGCCACCATCGACAGCGCGTACTTCGAGGGCCCGGCCGACGGCCTGGAGCCCAGCCGGATGGTCCCGATCGGCCGGCCGTTCCCGAACAGCGCCTTCTACCTGCTGGACCGGCACGGCCGCCCCGTCCCGCCCGGCGTGCCGGGGGAGCTGTGGATCGGCGGCTCCGGGGTGGCGCTCGGCTACGCCGGCGACGATGAGCAGACCGCCCGGCGCTTCGTCACCCTGCCCGTCGGCGGGGAGGACGGCACCGAACCGGTCCGGCTCTACCGCACCGGGGACCTCGCCCGCTGGGACGCCGCCGGCGGGGTGCACCTGCTCGGCCGGGCCGACTCCCAGATCAAGGTGCGCGGCCACCGGATCGAGCTCGGCGAGATCGAGACCCAGCTCACCGAATGGCCCGAGGTGGACCGTGCGGTGGTCACCGTCCGGCCGGACGGGAGCGGCGAGAACGTGCTCTGCGCCTACTGCGTGCCCGCCCCCGGCCGGACGCTGGACCGCCGCGAGCTCCGCCGCCACCTGGCCGGCTACCTGCCGACCTTCATGATCCCCGCCCACTTCACCGAGCTGCCCGCGCTGCCGCTCACCGCCAACGGCAAGGTGGACGTCTCCGCGCTGCCCGCCCCCCGGGCGGTCGCCGCCGAGCAGGCCGCCGAACCGCCGGTCACCCTCTACGAGGTCCGGATGGCGGAGCACTGGCGGGCGCTGCTCGGGATCGAGGAGCCCGGCCTCCAGCACGACTTCTTCGAGTGCGGCGGCAGCTCGATCAAGCTGATCGAGCTGATCCACGGCCTGCAGAGCGAGTTCAACATCGGCATCCCGGTCGGCCGGCTGTTCAAGGTCACCACCCTGCACGGGATGGCCAGGACGGTGGAGCACATCATCACCGGCCGGATCGAGGGCGCCCAGCCGTACCTCTGGTTCAACCAGGAGCAGCAGCAGACCGTCTTCTGCTTCCCGCCGGCCGGCGGCCACGGCCTGGTCTACCGGCAGTTCGCCGCGCACCTGCCGGAGTACCGGATGGTCGCCTTCAACTACGTCGCGGGCGACGACAAGGTCGACCGGTACGCCGACCTGATCGAGACCATCCAGCCGGACGGGCCCTGCGCCCTGCTCGGCTACTCGCTCGGCGGGAACCTCGCCTTCGAGGTGGCCAAGGAGCTGGAGCGGCGCGGCCGGGCGGTGCCCAATGTGGTGATCGTGGACTCGCACCGGATCCCGGAGTCCTTCACCCTCGGCGACGAGCACGTCCAGGCCTTCGAGCGCGAGCTCGCCGAGCACCTCCAGCGGCACACCGGCTCGGACATCGTCGCCCAGGAGACCCGCGAACAGGCCCGGGAGTACCTGCAGTTCTGCAGCCGGACGCCCAACCTCGGGGTGATCACCGCGCCGGTCAGCGTGATCTCGGACGACGCCAAGGTGGCCCTCTACGCGGCCGGGGAGCGCGGCGCCTGGCACGGCAGCTCGGCGACCGGGACGGCGGTGTTCCGGGGCTTCGGCACCCACGCCGAGATGCTCGACCACGAGTACATCGCCCGCAACGCCGGGCTGGCCAGGGACATCCTCGCCGGAGGTGCCGCCCATGCGTCCTGAGGCCCCCCGTGCCGAGGCCCTGCGCCCCGGAGCCGTGCGCTCCGAGGCCCCCCGTGCCGAGGCCCTGCGGCCCGAGGCGGTGCGGCCCGGAGTCCTGAGCCCCGAAGCTCCGAGTCCCGAAGACGTGAGTCCCGGAGCCGCGGGCTCCGAGACCGCCGGCACCCGCCTGCCGGCCCCCAGCAGCCCCCCACGAGAGACGGACCGCCTCATGCTCCGGCAGCACCGGCCGCTGGCCTACCCCTTCGAACCGCTCGGGCTCGAACTCCACCCGAGGTACGCCGAGTTGCGCGGCCGCCCGCTGGCCCGGATCCGGCTGCCGTTCGGCGACGGCGCCTGGCTGGTCACCCGCTTCGAGGACGTGCGCGCGGTGCTCGCCGACCCGCGCTTCAGTCTCGCCGCGGGGATGGGACGGGACCAGCCCCGGATGCGCCCGGTCGCCCGCACCGGCGCCGGCCTCTTCTCCACCGAGCCGCCCGAGCACACCCGGCTGCGCTCGCTGGTGGCACGGGAGTTCAGTGCCCGCCGGGTCGAGCGCCTGCGCGCCAGGGCCGGCGAGCTGGCCGGGGAGCTGGTGGACGCCATGGTGGCCGCCGGCCGGCCGGCCGACCTGGTCGAGGACTTCGCCATCCCGATGCCCACCACCATCATCTGCGAGGTTCTCGGCATCCCCGCCGAGGACCACCGGATGCTCTGGCACTGGGCCGAGACGGTGCTCTCCGCCGTCACCCCCGGCGAGGTGCTCTCCGTCGAGGGGCAGGCGTTCATCGAGTACATGGCCGGGGTGCTGGACCTGCGCGGCCGCGAGCCGGGCGAGGACCTGCTGACCGTCCTCGTCCGGGCCTGCCGCGAGCAGGGCCTGATCACCGAGGAGGAGCTGCTCTCGATCGCCTGCGACCTCCTGATCGCCGGCTTCGTCTCCACCACCAACCAGATCGGCAACTTCTTCTACCAACTCCTGGTCAACCCGGAGGAGTTGCGCCGCCTTCAGGAGCGGCCGGAGCTGATCCCGAAGGCCGTCGAGGAGCTGATGAGGTACGTCCCGCTGCTCACCGGCTTCAGCCTGCCCCGGTACGCCACGGCCGACGTCGAGCTGGGCGGGGTGACCATCCGGGCCGGCGACGCGGTGATGATCGCCACCGCCGCCGCCAACCGCGACCCGGAGGTCTTCGAGGAGCCGGAGCGCCTGGTGCTGGACCGCCCGGGCAACCCGCACATCGGCTTCGGACACGGCGTCCACTACTGCATCGGCGCGCACCTGGCCCGGCTGGAGCTCCAGGTGGCCATCGAGACGGTGCTGCACCGGCTGCCCGGCCTGCGGCTGGCCGTTCCCGAGGGCGAACTGCACTGGAAGGCGGACGCCATGGTCAACGGCCTGCAGGCGCTCCCGGTGACGTGGTGACGCGGCGGGGCCGTGGAGCGGTGACGTGGTGACGCGGCGAGACGGCGGGGCGGTGACGCGGCGAGGCGGCGACGCAATGACGGAGCGTCAGGAAATGCCAGGAGCGACGAGGAAGGCCAGTGAATTGGCACGGGATACAGCGACAGGACGCCGGGAGTCGATGATCATCATCGGCGGCGGCCTCGGCGGCCTCTCCACCGGCTGCTACGCCAGGATGAACGGGTACGGCACCCAGATCTTCGAGATGCACGAGATCCCCGGCGGCTCCTGCACCGGCTGGGACCGCAGCGACTTCACCTTCGACTGGTGCATCAGCTGGTTGCTCGGCAACGGCCCGGGCAACGAGATGTACCAGATCTGGCTGGAGCTCGGCGCCCTCCAGGGCAAGGAGATGCGGCACTTCGACGCGTTCAACGTCGTCCGCGGCCGGGACGGCCGGGCGGTCTACTTCTACTCCGACCCGGACCGGCTGGAGGCCCATCTGCTGGGCATCTCCCCGGCCGACGCGGCCCCGATCCGGGAGTTCTGCAACGGCATCCGGACCTTCCGCAAGGCGCTGGCCGTCTACCCGTTCCTCAAACCGGTCGGCCTGATGGGCCGGGTCGAGCGCTGGCGGATGCTGGCCTCGTTCCTCCCGTACTTCAACACCATCCGCAAGTCGATCACCGTGCTGATGGCGGACTACTCGCAGCGGTTCCGGGAGCCGCTGCTGCGGGAGGCGTTCAACTTCATCCTCTACGAGAAGCACCCGGCCTTCCCGGTGCTGCCGTTCTACTTCCAGCTCGCCTCGCACGCCAACCACGCCGCCGGGGTGCCGGAGGGCGGCTCGCTCGCCCTGGCCCGGTCGGTCGAGCAGCGGTACCGGAAGCTCGGCGGCGAGATCACCTACAACGCCAAGGTCGAGGAGATCCTGGTCGAGGACGACCGGGCGGTGGGCGTGCGGCTCAGCGACGGCCGGGATTACCGGGCCGACATCGTGGTCTCCGCCGCCGACGGCCACACCACCGTGATGAAGCTGCTCAAGGGCCGCTACCTGAACGACACCTACCGCAGGCTCTACACCTCGCTGATCGACGAGCCGGGCCAGCTGTCGCCCGGGTATGTCTCCCTCTTCCTCGGGCTGCGCCGGCCCTTCCCGGAGGGGGAGCCCTGCACCACCTACCTGCTGGGCGAGCGGGAGACGGCCGGGCTGACCGGCATCCGCTGCCCCAGCATGAACGTGCAGTTCCGCACCCGGCACTACCCGGAGCTGGCGCCCAAGGAGTCCACCGTGGTGTTCGCCACCTACTTCTCCGACATCGGCCCCTGGCGGGAGCTGCGCGAGGGCCCGGAGCAGTCCTCCCGGGTGCGGCGCGGCGAGGAGCTGCACACCCTGCCGGTGAAGCACGGCCGGGAGTACATGGCGGCCAAGCGGAGGGTGCGCAACGGCATCGTCTCCTTCCTGGACGAGCGGTTCCCCGGCTTCAAGGACGCGGTCGCCGTCGCCGACGTCTCCACTCCGCTCACCCAGGTCCGCTACACGGGCGTCTACGACGGCACCTTCCCGGGCTGGAACCCGTTCGTGGAGGGCAGCGAGACCGTCGAGCAGGAGATCAAGAAGAACGGCCCGGTGCTGCCCGGGCTGGGGAACTTCTACCTCTCCGGCGTCTGGGCCACCATCGGCGGCCTGATCCGGGCGGCCGCCGCCGGCCGGCACGTCATGCAGTTCATCTGCCGCGACGACGGCGTGGAGTTCACCGCCGACATCGACCTGAGCGCGCCGCCGCCCACCCATCTGATCCTCCCGGTCGGCCGGCCGCCGCAAGAACAGGCCGGACCGGCCGAGGAGATCCCGTCCACCAGCACCGTACCGACAGGGACCCTGGCATGAAGATCGAGAAATGGGTGGTCTGCGAGCACCTCGAAGGGGTGCCGGACGTCAACCGGATCTACCGGAAGGTGGTCGAGGACGTCGAGATCGGCCTCCGTCCGGACGAGATGCTCTTCCGGACGAGGTACGTCTCGGTCGACCCGTACCAGAGCGGCCTCGCGCTGGAGACGCCGATCGGCGACCACATGGGCGGCGACTCGATCATGGAGGTGCTGGAGGCCGGGCCGGAGGCGGCGTTCCGGGTCGGGGACCTCGTCCAGGGCTTCGGCGGCTGGCGCAGCCACGTCGTCCACAACGGCGCCGAGGAGGTGTGGAAGACCGGCGTCTTCCCGATGGTCTTCCCGGCCTACCGGCGGCTCGACCCGGCCTGGTACGACGATGAGCTGCCCGTCTCCACGGGGCTCGGCATCATGGGCGCGCCCGGGATGACGGCCTGGGGAACGCTCACCAAGTTCATGACCGTGCGCCCCGGCGACACCGTGGTGATCAGTGGCGCGTCCGGCTCGATCGGCACCCTGGTCGGCCAGCTGGCCAGGCGCGCGGGCGCCGGCCGGGTGGTCGGCACCACCGCCTCGCCGGGCAAGGCCGCGTACCTGAAGGAGCTCGGCTTCGACGAGGTGGTGCTGTACGACCAGGCCGACGACGCCGGGACGGTCCGCGAGGCGCTGCTGTTCGCCGCCCCCGACGGCATCGACCGCTACTTCGACAACCTCGGCGGGACGGTCACCGACGCGGTGTTCACCATGCTCAACGTGAACAGCCAGGTCGCCGTCTGCTGGCAGTGGGCGACCACGGTGAACGGCGAGCTGACCGGGCCCCGGCTGCTGCCGTACATCATGTTCCCGCGCACCACGATCCGCGGGATCTTCGCCCAGGAGTGGTTCAACGAGCCGGAGCTGGCCGCGATGCACGCGGACCTCGGCGGGCTGGTCCGGCGCGGCGAGATCCGCTACCACCAGACCGTGCACAAGGGCTTCGACGCGATCCCGCAGGCCTACCGCAGCCTCTACGTGGACCGCGAGGCCAACCGGGGCAAGGTGCTGGTCGAGGTCTGAGCCCGGCAGGCGGGAGGGGCCGGTCGGCACCTCCCGCCCCGGGGGTCACGCACCCCGGAGGGTCACTCGTCGTCGAGGTCCAGGCCGCCCGCGTCGCTGCCGTCCGGGGTACCGCTGATCGCGTACCCCTGGCGGCGCGCCTCGTAGCAGGCCACCGTCGCGGCGGCGGAGACGTTCAGCGAGCCGACCCGGCCCAGCTGCGGGACGAAGACCACCTGGTCGCAGAGGGCCAGCGCGTCGGGGGTGATCCCGCGGTCCTCGTGGCCCAGCACGAAGGCGACCGCCGGGGTCAGCTCGGCGGCGAACATCGGCACCGCCTCGTCCGCCAGCTCCAGGCCGACCACCTTGAAGCCGTCCGCCTTGGCGGAGGCGACCGCCTCGGCCACGGTGGGGAAGTGCTCCACCTTGAGGTACTTGTCGGTGCCCATCGCGGCCTTCTGCGCGCCGGACGACCGCACCGACGGGGTGTCGCCGGTCAGGTACAGCTTCTCGGCGCCCATCGCGGCGGCGGTCCGGACCACCGAGCCGACGTTGAAGGGCGACTGGAGGTTCTCCAGGATCAGCGCGAGCCGGTACTCGTTGCTGCGCCTCCACTGGCGGTGCAGCCGCTTCAGTTCGGTCCCGCGGAGCTGCTTCACGACGTCGTACCTCGTCCACTCTCGGGGCCCGCACCCTCGGGGCGGGGCCGCGCTTCCAGAATCCGGAACCCGTTGACCGAGGTGACCCGGCCGGTCGGGTAGCCCTGGTCGTTCAGCCACTTCTGCAGCGAGTCCGAGCCCAGGTTCTTCTGCACCACCAGGAACGCCGAGCCGTCCGGGGTCAGCCGGCCGAGCCACTGGTGCAGCAGCCGGCGCAGGGCGGCCTTGCCGATCCGGATCGGCGGGTTGGAGTAGATCGCCGCGAACCGCAGGTCCTCGGGGACGTCCTCCGGCAGCGACGCCTGCACATTGCCCAGCCCGAGCGACTCCGCGTTCAGCCGGACCAGCTCCAGCGCGCGGGTGTTCACGTCCACGCCCCAGACCGGCAGCCGCTTGCGCCGGCTCGCCCAGGTCAGGGTGATCGGGCCGTAGCCGCAGCCGACGTCCAGGATCGGGCCGCGGACCCGCGGCGGCGGGGCGTGCTCCAGCAGGACCCGGGTGCCCGGATCCAGCCGGTTGCGGGAGAACACCCCGGCGTCGGTGGTCAGTTCCAGGGTGAGGTCCGGCAGGGTGACCGTGATCGGACGGCGCTCGCTGGCGACCTCGGGTGCACCGGTGAAGTAGTGCGAGCCGGACATGATTTCCCCGTCGTTCGTAAGGCTTCGGGGCCACCGGGTGGGTGTGGGTAAGCCCTGCTGGTACGCGACTGATCGTACCCCCGGCGGCCCGGGCCCCGGCAGCGCGGGAGAAGGGGCCGTGCCGTCCGTGCCGTCCGTGCTGCCGGGACCGTGCCGCCCGTGCCGTCCGTGCCGCCCGTGCCGTCGCGGCAGACCCGGCAACACGCCGGGCGGCGGGCGGCGCATCGCGCCCGGGCGGCCGCGGACGGATACTTCGAGTACCCGGGGCGGGCCCGTGGGAGCCTCCCAGCAGCGAGGACGGATGCCATGCCGCAGAATCACGAGGACTACCTGGACGAGGTCGCCGAGGTGGTGGAGCCTGACGACGAGGCCGAGGAGGGCGACGAGTACGACGAGCTGGCCGAGCGCCGCGCCCTCGGCGCCGACCCGGCCACCGAGGTCGCCGACGTCGCGGAACAGAGCCGGATCGTCCAGCTCGACGAGGACGAGTACCGGGAGTAGGGCCGTGCCGGGGGTGGGCACGAACCGGGGGTGAGTGCGTGCCGGGGCGGGCGCCTAGAGTGCGCCGCGCCGCTGGAGCCAGGCGAACGCCGCCCAGCCCGGCAGCACCGGCAGGACGAGTGTCAGCAGGCGGAAGAGCGCGACCGAGGCCAGTGCGCCGCCCTCCTCCATCGACGCGGTGTGCTCCATCAGCGTCACCAGTGCGCTGTCCACGGCGCCGGCCCCGCCCGGGGTCGGCGCCGCGTTGCCGACCGCGTTGCCGATCAGGAAGACCACCGCCACCGAGGCGAAGGCCGGCTCCCGGCCGACCGCCCGGGCGCAGCAGTACAGGCACGCCACCAGGCAGAGCGAGACCAGCAGCTGCCCGGCGATGCCCACGGCCAGCCGCCGGGGGCTGCGCAGCAGCTCCAGCAGCCGGGGCAGCACCTCGGAGGTCAGCGGCCGCAGCCGGGCGGTCAGCCACCGCCGGGCCGCCGGCACGGCGGAGACCCCGGCCAGCAGCACCGCGGCGCCGGCCAGGCCGCTGACCACGGCCGGCAGCGCGTCCAGCTCGGAGCCGCCGGGCTCCAGGCCCAGCAGGTAGACGAAGGCACCCAGCTGCAACAGGTGCAGCACCAGGCTGAAGAGCTGGCCCACGCCCACGCTGGACAGCGCCTGGGCGGTCGGGAGGCCGGCCCGCTGGAGGAAGCGCGTGTTCAGGGCCACCCCGCCGACGCCGCCGGGCGAGACCAGTTTCACGAAGGACCCGGCGAGCTGGGCGAGGACGGCGTGGCGGAAGTCCAGCCGCTCGGGGACGAAGCCGACGAAGCCCATCGCGGCCGTGAAGTGGCTGGCCGTCGCGGCCAGCAGGGCGAGCACCAGCCAGAGCGGGTCGGCGTCGGCCATGGTGGCGACCGGGTTCTGCTCGCTCGCGAAGAGCTGGGGCAGCAGCAGCCACCCGGCCACCACGCCGCCGCCGACGGCCAGCAGGGTGCGGGGGCGCAGCCGCTCCAGCCTGACCGCCCGCACCGGCGCCTGCGGCCTGCTCCGGAGGACTTCGCCGCGGATGGCGTCCAGCAGCTCGACGGGCGGTGGCGGGGGAGCGGCGGCGCGGGTCGCCGCGGCCCCGGGACCGGCCGGGCCGGCGGTGGCGCGCCGGGCGGCCGCGTCGCGTTTGAGGGCGCTGCGGGTGGTGCGGGCGAGCGCGATGGGCTGGAGCAGCGGCAGGGCCGCGCCGACGGCGTCCGGGCCGAGGACGGCCACCGCGCTGCGTACGGCCCGCTCGGCGCCGGTGCGCAGGGCGAGGGTGGTGAGCAGCTGGGCGATGTCGCACTGCAGGACGAGTTCGCTCGCCGCGATGTCGCCGTCCGCGAGGTCGACCAGGTGCACCGCGCCGGTCTCGTCCACCAGCAGTGAGGAGGGGACGAGCGCGCGGTGCGAGATCTCGCGGCGCTGGAGCAGCGAGAGCTGGGTCCAGGCGTCGGTGAGCAGCGTGTCGGTCAGTTCGTCGTCGGAGAGCCGGTCCAGGGTGCGGCCGGGCAGGTACTCGTAGGCGACCAGGGCGGTGTCGCGGCCGAGTTCGACGGTGACGGCGATCCGGCGGGTCCGGACGCCGGCGGCGACGGCCGCGTACGAGACCAGGGCCTCGTGCTCCAGCCCGGTGCGCAGCGAGCGCAGGGCCCGCGGGTGCGGGGCGGTGCGCAGCCGCAGCCGGCGCCAGACGCGCTGGACCAGGGCGGCGGTGACGGCCTGGCGGTCGAGCAGCTGGACGTCGAGGTCGGGGCGGCCGGCCTCCTGGCGGACCAGGTAGCGGTCGGGGCCGGCCGGGCCGGCGCCGACCGGGCGCAGCCCCGCCCCGCGCAGGCTGCGCAGGAGCTCGGCGGGCCGGGGCCGGGGGTCGGGGGTGCCGACGGCGTAGCGGGTGCCGTGGGCGGTGGTCCAGCCGATCAGCAGGCCGAGCACCACCGCGGTCGGGGTGGCGTACCCGGCGGCCAGCCCGGCGAGGCCGGAGACGGCGAGGAGGACCCGGGGGGCCCTGAGTTCGCGGGCTCCGGAGGCGGTGAGGAAGGCGAGGACCGGGGCGAGGTAGCCGTAGACCGGTTCGGTGTGGGCCGCGTAGCTGTAGACGGGCCCGGAGTGGGCGAGGCCGTCGACGGGCAGCGGCAGGGTGAGGGCGGTCAGCAGTGAGCGCGGGGCGGCACCGTCGATCCACAGGTCCAGGGCGAGCGAGACGCCGTAGGCGAGGACGGCGGCGAGCAGTCCGTCGCAGAGGTGCTGGAGGGTGCGCCTGCGGTCGGTCGCCGGGCTCAGGAGCCGGCGGACCGCCGAGTACGCCGGGACGAGCAGCAGGGCGGCGGTGGAGAGCCCTCCGGCGATCGCGGGGAGCGGGACCGGCACCAGCAGGACGGCCTGGGCGACGTCGGAGGCGATGCCGCTGGTCGTGGCACGGGCGTACTCGGAGAGCAGCAGGGTGAGGGCTAAGGCGGTGAGGCCGACGAGGAGCCGGATCAGCGCGACCGGCTGGCGGATCCGGCCGGTGCCCGCCGGGTCGGTGCCCGCCGGGCCGGTGCCCCCGGGGTGGGAGATGCCCGGGGCGCGGGTGTCCGAGCCGGGGGCATCCGCGGGGGGAGGGGTGTCCGGTATGTCCGGCGGAGCGCCTGGGTCTGCCTGCCCCGGTATGCCGCCCGCCTGGGCACCGCCGGTGTCGCTGTCCGTTCCCCCCGTTACAACCGCCACGGTTGGCATGCTCCCACGGCGCCGTCCGGGCCCGCCGGGGAACCCGGGCGGACGGCCCTCGTCAGGCCTGCCGGGTCGGCAGGGCGACCAGGTGGCGCAGGTTGACGTGCCGGGGGCGGGTGACGGTGTAGCCGATCAGGTCGGCGATGTCGTCGGAGGTCAGCGCGGGGATCGCGGCGAACATCCCGCCGAGCTGCTCGCGCAGCACCGGGTTGTCGATGTGCCCGCCCAGCTCGGTGTCGGTCAGCCCGGGCTCGATCGCGCTGACCCGGACGTCGCGCGGGCCCAGCTCGCTGCGGAGCGCGGCGGAGAGCTGGGTGAGTGCGGCCTTGGTGGCGCCGTAGACGGCGTAGTCGGGGAAGACGACGTGGGAGGCGATCGAGGAGACGTTGACCAGGTCGGCGGTCCGGCCCTCGGCGGCGGCCGCGGTGAGGTCGGCCGTGAAGGCGCGGACGATCCGCAGCGCGCCGGTGAGGTTGGTGTCGATCATGCGGGTCCACTCGTCGATCCGGCCGTCGGCGAGGGGGTTGGGCAGCATCACGCCGGCGTTGTTGACCACCAGGTCGACCGGGCCGTACGCGTCGTGGACGGCCTTGGCGGCGGCGTCCACCGAGGCCTGGTCGGTGATGTCGGTGGTGACGGCGATCGCCCGGCCGCCGGCGGCGGTGATCTCGGCGGCCAGCGCGTCCAGCCGCTCGGTGCGGCGGGCCAGCAGCGCGACCCGGGCGCCGCCGGTGGCGAGCAGGCGGGCGGTGGCCTCGCCCATGCCGCTGGCGGCTCCGGTGACGACGGCGGTGCGGGTGGCGAGGGCGGGGTAGCTCATCGGGTGCTCCTGAGTGGTTCCGTCGGGGCTGACGGGAGCAACTCTGCGCGCACCGCGGCCGGTCACCCAGGGCTGCGCCGCACCCGGGAAAGCCCTTCCTGGGAAAGCGCAACCTGGGAAAGCCAGTACTACCCTCACGGCGGCCCTCCCGGTCTACGCTGCCGGGCATGGAGAACACCGTCGGGGACTTCCTCCGCTCGCGCCGTGCCCGGATCCGGCCCGAGGAGGTGGGCCTGCCCTCGCACGGCCGCCGCCGGGTGCAGGGGCTGCGCCGCGAGGAGGTGGCCCAACTCGCCGGGGTCAGCGTCGACTACTACGTCCGGCTGGAGCAGGGCCGCGGCGGCAGCGCCTCGGACGCCGTGCTGGACGCGGTGGCGCGGGTGCTGGGGCTGGACGAGGTGGAGGCCGCGTACCTGCGGTCGCTGGCCCGTCCGGCCCGGCCGTCCGCCGCGCCGCGGGGCCGCCGGCAGGTGCGGGAGGGCACCCGGCTGCTGCTGGACCTGATGCCCGGGGTACCGGCCTTCGTGCTCGGCCGCCGCATGGACGTGCTGGCCTGGAACGACCTCGGCGACGCCGTGAACGGCTTCTCCGCACGCTCGTCCGGCGAGGCCAACGCGGCCCGCCACGCCTTCCTCGACCCGGCCGCCCGGGAGTTCTACCCGCAGTGGGAGGCGGTGGCGGCCGAGACCGTCGCCTACCTGCGGCTGGACGCCGGCCGGCACCCGCAGGACGCCCGGCTGGCCGCGCTGGTGGGCGAACTGTCGATGCGCAGCGAGGAGTTCCGGCGGCTGTGGGCGGACCACGAGGTGAAGCAGAAGACCCACGGCGTCAAGCTGATCCGCCATCGGCTGGTCGGTGAACTCGACTTCGGCTACGAGACGCTGGCCGTCAACGGCTCCCCCGACCAGTTGCTCGTCGTCTACACCGCTCCGCCCGGCTCGCCGACCGCGCAGAAGCTGGCCCTGCTGGGGAGCTGGACGGCGCAGGACGCCCCGGCCGGGGGAGCCCCGGCGCAGGACGCCCCGGCCGCCGCGGACTGACCCGGGGGCGTGTGCGACCTGCGGGGCGTGTCTTGGGCGGTGGGCCGGGGCGGCCGTCACTACCCTGCGTGCATGAGCGCCTGCGAAGACCTCACCGCGGCACCCCGGGACATCGAACCCCTCCCGCCGGCCGACGGCTGCGCCGACTGCCTGGCCCAGGGGCGCCGGGACTGGGTCCACCTGCGGGTCTGCCTGGACTGCGGCCACATCGGCTGCTGCGACTTCTCGCCGCAGCGGCACGCCACCGCGCACTTCCACAACAGCTCCCACCCGGTGATCCGCTCGTACGAGCCGGGGGAGGACTGGCGCTGGTGCTTCGTCCACGAGGTCATGGGCTGAGGGCGTCCTGGGGCGTACCCCCGGAGGTTCCGGAACGGGCGAGGTGGCAGGGCGGCCGAGGTGTAGGGCGGCTAAAATCCGGACATAACGCCCGTGCGGTCCTCCCGGCCGACGCTCGTTCGTCCGGTGGCCGCCGAAGGGAGGCCGACGATGACCAAGTCGATGCCGAGCAGCACCCACAAGCTCCGCCGGGGCACCCAGGAGCTGCTGGAACGCCGGGGCATGGCGATGAGCCCCAAGTCGCTGCCACCACGGCTGCGCACCAACGCGCCACCCGCGGCCAGCGCCGGGGCCGGCTCCGCCTTCCGGCACGGCGGCCGTGACGCCGAGGTGGCGGCGATGCACTCCGCCCCGGCGATGCACTCCGAACTGAAGGGCCACCGCCACCGCGGCGCGGAGAAGCACTCCGCGCACTGAACCACCGCACGCCTGAATCACCGTGCGCGCTGGACCACCGCACGCAGTGAACCACGCACGCAGTGAACGACTGCACACGGGGCCACCGTGCGTGCCGAAGCACTCCGCGCGGACAACCACCGCGCGCGCTGGACCACTCCGCGCACCGGGCGGGACGCAGCCGTCGGGGGCGGGGGCCGAGCGCGGGCCCCCGCCCCCGACGGCTGCCCGGGCGCCGGCCCCGGGACGACTCGGGGTCGGCTCCGGGGCGTCTGGGGGGCCGTCCCGGATGGCCGCGGCGCCGCACTCCAACAGACTCGTTCCCGGACAGAGCACGAGCCGCCGGACGAGCCACAGTTGGAGACCAGACCGATGAACACCACTCAGCGCAAACGCCGTTGGACCGCCCTCGCCGTCTCGGGTGCCCTGCTGGCGGCCGTCGCGGCCGGTGCTGCGACGCCGGCCCTGGCCGCCGACCGGGCGCCGGGCAGCGCGAGTTCGGCCGACGCCGCCGTCCGCCTGGCCGGTCCGCCCGACCGCGAGGCGCTGGCGAAGACGCTCGCCGGCCTGCCGGCCGACGGAATCACCGGCGCGCTGGTCCGGGTCGACGGCAGGGGCGGCCGGTGGGCCGGCACGGCGGGCGACGTCCCGGCGGACGCCCGGTTCCGGATCGGCAGCATCTCCAAGGTCTTCACCGCCACCGTGGTGCTCCAGCTCGCCGCCGAGCGGAAGCTCGACCTGGACGGCACCGTTCAGCAGTACCTGCCCGGGCTCCTCCCGGCGTCCTACCCGCCGGTCACCGTCGGCCGGTTGCTCGACCACACCAGCGGTCTGCCGGGCGGTGGCGGCCTCACCTCCGGGGACGGCACCGAGAGCTGGTTCGCCGCGCACAAGGCCGACTCCTGGACGCCCGCCCAGGTGGTCGCGGACGCCGTCCGGCAGCCGATGGGCTTCGCACCGGGCACCGCGCAGCAGTACAACGGCATCAACACCTTCGTCGCCGGGATGGTGGTCGAGAAGGTCACCGGCCACACCTTCGCCCGGGAGGTGCAGACCCGGATCGCCCGCCCGCTGGGTCTGCGCGACACCGTCGTCCCGGACCGCGACGACCTCACCCTGACCGGTCCGCACGCGCGGGTCTCCGTGGACGTCGGCGGCCCGCAGGGCCCCCGGCAGCTGGTGGACGTCACCGAGCAGAGCCCGTGGCCGTGGGCGGAGGGCGGCATGATCTCCTCCGCCGCCGACCTGGACCGGTTCATGACGGCGCTGCTCCGTGGCCGGCTGCTGCCGCCCGCCCAGCAGGCCGAGCTGTTCGACGTCCCGGACGTGCCCAACCACCGCAACAAGAACTGCGAGATCGGCCCGACCGCCGGTCACGCCTGCTTCTCCAAGGGCCTGATGAGCGCCACCCTGCCCAACGGCGTCGTGGTCTGGGGCAAGACCGGCTCCCGCCCCGGCTACACCAGCGGCGTCTTCGCCACCAGGGACCTCAGCCGCAAGGTGGTCTACTCGATCAACCCGACCGGCATCTCCGGCGCCGAGTTCCCGAAGATGTGGGAGATCGTGACGACCTCCTTCGGCTCCGGCCAGAAGTACGGGGACCAGCCGGAGTAGGGCCGCTGTCGGTGGGCTGCGGTAGGTTCGTGCCGATCACTGGCGGTGTGGCGGACACGGGGGGCACGCGATGGCCGAGCTGATGACGGAGGAGCCGGTCGAGGTCCAGCTGGAGCGCCACCGGACGGAGCTGACCGGCTACTGCTACCGCATGCTCGGCTCGGTCTTCGAGGCCGAGGACGCGGTGCAGGAGACGATGATCCGCGCCTGGCGCGGCCACCGGGGCTTCGAAGGTCGGGCGGCGCTGCGCTCCTGGCTGTACCGGATCGCCACCAACGTCTGCCTGGACGCGCTGAACGGCCGCAACGGCCGGGCCCGTCCGATGGACCTGGCCGGCCCGTCCACCGTCGCCACCGCGACCGGGAACCAGTTGCCCGAGGTGACCTGGATCGGCCCGGCGCCGGACGGCCGGGTCCTGCCCGAGACGGGGGACCCTGCCGAGGTGGCCGCCCAGCGCGAGTCGGTGCGGCTGGCGTTCGTCGCCGCGCTCCAGCGGCTGGCGCCGCGGCAGCGGGCGGTGCTGATCCTGCGCGAGGTGCTCGGCTGGAGGGCCGCCGAGGTCGCCGAACTGCTCGGCGTCACCGTGGCGTCCGTCAACAGCGCGCTCCAGCGGGCGCGCTCGGTGCTCGCCGCGGACGCCTCGGCGGCCCGGCCGGCGCCCGCGCTGGACGAGGACCACCGGGCGCTGCTCTCCCGCTACGTCTCGGCCTTCGAGGCGTACGACATGGACGGGCTGGCGGCGCTGCTGCACGAGGACGTCACGCTCAACATGCCGCCGTACGAGCTGTGGCTGACCGGGCACGCCGACATCCGTGAGTGGATGCTCGGCCCGGGCCACGGTTGCCGGGGCTCGCGGCTGGTCCCGGTGGAGGCCAACGGCAGCCCGGCCTTCGGGCAGTACCGGCCGAGCCCGGAGGGCGGCCACGAGCCGTGGGCGCTGATCGTGCTGGAGGTGTCAGAGGGCCGGATCATCGGGCTCACCAACTTCCTCGACACCGACGTGCTCTTCCCGCTCTTCGGCCTCCCGCCCCGGCTGGACGGGTAGTCCGGGCTCGACCGGCAGCCCGGGCTGCGTGGGCAGTGCCGGTCGGACGGGTGGTCCGGGCTCGACCGGCAGCACGCCGGCCAGGCCGGTGAAGGCGAGCAGCTCCCGCAGGGGGCCGCTCGCGTTCGTCAGTACCACCCGCACGCCGTACCGGGCGGCCGCGCGCCGGAGCCGGGCGAGCGCGTCGACGACGGCCAGGTCGGGGGTGGTGAGGGCGCCGACGTCGCAGGTCAGCAGTGGGTCGGACGGGGTCTCCCGGTTGGTGTTCACGGAGCTTGGACCGCCGCGGCGGGCGTGGCTCATCGGCCCGCCGGGAGATTCCCGCAAGATTTCCGGCGGGAGCGATGCGTGGCACAGTGGGCGGCAGTTGCCCCTGCCCCGGAGGAGGACCGCCGTGACGGCCGAGCCGTTGAAGTCCAAGGAAGAGTGGCTGGCGTCCCTGCCGCGGATCTACGCGGCAGCCGGGTGCGTGCTGCGGGACGCGTCGGGGCGGGTTCTGATCGTTAAGGCCGGCTACCGGGAGCACTGGCAGTTCCCGGGCGGTACCATCGACCTCGGCGAGGGGCCGGCCGAGTGCGCCGCGCGGGAGCTGACCGAGGAGACCGGGCTGGTGCGGCCGGCCGGTGACCTGCTGGCGATCTCCTGGACCCATCCCTCCGCCGAACTCGACCACCCGGCCGAGCACTTCCTCTTCGACTTCGGCACCGTCCCGGACGGCACCCCCGTGACCGTCCCGGCGGGTGAACTGGACGACTACCGCTGGGCCGGCGACGAGGAGGCACTCGAACTGCTCGGCCCGGCACGGTCCCTGCGGCTGCGGGCTGCGGTGGAGGCGGCCGCCGACGGGCGGGTGCGGATCATCACCACCCACGTGTCCGGCTTCTGACGACGGGCCCGAGGCCCCCGGTCGCGCCGGGGGCCCGGGCGGGTCGCTCAGCCCTGCTCGGTGGCGCGCGCCGCGATGTACGCCGCGACGGCCTCCGAGGTGAAGGTCTCCGCCTCGGCCTTGTCCACGCCGAGGTCGGCGAGCGGGCCCGCGCCGTTCTCCTGCTCCAGCAGGGCCAGCAGGATGTGCTCGGTGCCGACGTAGTTGTGCCCCAGCTTGAGCGCCTCGCGGAAGGTCAGCTCCAGCACCTTCTTGCCCTCGGCGTCGTAGGGGATCAGCCCGGGCGTCTCGCCGGAGGCGGCCGGAAGGGTCGCGGTGACCGCCGCCCGGACGGCGTCCGGGGTGAAGCCCTGGGCGGCCAGCGCCCGGACGGCCAGGCCTTCCGGCTCGGCGAGCAGGCCGAGCACGAGATGCCCGGTGCCGATCTCGGTGTTGCCGGCCCGGCGGGCCTCCTCCTGCGACTCCATCACCACGTGCCGGGCCCGGGGGGTGAACCGGCTGAAGCCCTGGCTGGGGTCGAGGTCGGAGGGCGTGCCCGGGTCCTTGGGGACGAAGCGCTTCTGGGCGGCCTGCTTGGTGACGCCCATGCTGCGGCCGATGTCGGTCCAGGAGGCGCCGGAACGGCGGGCCTGGTCGACGAAGTGGCCGATCAGGTGGTCGGCCAGGTCACCGAGGTGGTCGGCGGCGATGACCGCGTCGGAGAGCTGGTCGAGCGCGTCGCTGTGGACCTTCTTGATCGCGTCGATCAGGTCGTCGAGGCGCAGCGGAGTGGTCTGGGGGACGATGGGGTTCTCCATGCGTCAACCGTAGGTTGTCGACCCAAGGTGCGTCAACCATTGGTTGACGATGTTTCGAGTTGTGTTCCGAGGCGTGCCGCCCGGCGGCCGGCGCGTTTCCGGCGGTCGGTCGACCCGCGGGTCAGAGAGCCAGCTTGAACCCGTCGTGGCTGCGCTCGAAGCCGAGCGAGGCGTAGAAGCGGTGTGCCTCGCTGCGGCGCTTGTTGCTGGTCAGCTGGACCAGCGTGCAGCCGCGGTCGCGGGCCCGCCCGACGGCCCGGGTCAGCAGTTCGCGCCCGAGGCCGGCGCCCCGGCGGTCGGCGCGCACACGGACGGCCTCGACCAGCGCGCGCTCCTCGCCGTGCCGGCCGAGCCCGGGGATGTAGGTGAGCTGGAGGCAGCCGAGCACCGTGCCGTCGCCCTCGTCCAGGACCATCAGCTCGTTGCGGGCGTCCTCCTCCACGGCGGCGAAGGCGCGGGCGTAGGCCTCGTCGACCTGCACGGTGGCGGGGTCGATCACGCGCTCCTCGTCGGCGAGCAGGGCGATGACGGCGGGCAGGTCCCGGCGGGTGGCGGTGCGGAAGATCACGCCCGGAGTCTGCCAGAGCGGATCCGGCCTGCCGGGCCGGGCCCGCTGGCCGGGCGGGGGCATGTCGGTCGGGTTGGGGCCCGTCCGCCGGGCCGGATCCCGGCCCGCCGGAGGCTCGGGTGACCGGCCCCGGCCGTCGGCTCCGGTGGCGGGCTACGAGGGCAGCAGCCGGGCGCGGACGGCGGCGAGGTCGGCCGGGTCGACGCCGGCGGCGAGCAGGTACCCGGCCGGGTCGAAACCGTCGAGGGTGGCGTGCAGGGCGGCCTCGGCGGTGGTGCCGGCCTCGGCGAGCACCGCGTCGATCCGGAGGTGCTGGTCCGGCAGGCCGAGCATTCCGTACAGCGGGCGGACGTTGGGCGCGCTGAGCAGGTAGTCGGCGACGATCTCGGAGGGCTCGACGCCCACGAGGGCGAGCAGCAGCAGGGCGGCGAGGCCGGTGCGGTCGCGGCCGGCGCCGCAGTGCACGACCAGCCCGCCGGGGCGGGCGCCGGCGATGGTGGTGACCAGTTCGGCGGCGGCGTGCGCGCAGTGGTCCAGGTAGGGGCGGAGGGCGAGCGGGGTGCCGTCCAGCCTCCCGTACGTCTCCCACCAGGCGGAGCCGGCCAGTTCGTCCAGGGGGACGCGGATCAGCTCGACGCCGTCGGGGAGGGGGAGGAGCGGCTTGTACTCCTCGATGTTGCGCAGGTCGACGACGGTGCGTATGCCGTGGTCGAGGAGGGCGTCCCAGCCTTCGGCGGTGAGGCGGTCCAGGTTGTCGGCCCGGACGATCGCGCGGTGGGCGGTCCGGGTGCCGTCGGTGGTGCGGAGGCCGCCGAGGTCGCGGACGTTGAGGCAGCCGTCCCAGACCAGCGTGCGGTCCTCGGTGGTGGTCAGCGTGTGCGTCCGGCTCATCAGGGTCCCCGTTTCTCGCGGGGGTCCGTTACCCCCTCGTTATATGAGGACTATCGGGATGGTCGGATGGTTCCTGAATTGTGCGACCCGGCGTCAGCAGCATTCCGGGAAAACGTTCCTCATGGATGATCAGGTCAGCAGGCGGTCGGCTCGGCGGCCTCGGTGCGGACCAGCTTCTCCATCGGGTCGGCGGCGGTCTGGCCGAGCACCGAGCCGGCGACGATCGCGCCCACCAGGAAGACGGTGGAGAGCCAGGCCATGGTCGACACCGGCAGGGTGAAGGCGCCGACCACACGGGCCACGCACTCGGTCAGCAGGGCGGCGCCCCAGATCCCCGAGAAGAGGCGCTCGTAGCGGCGGAACGTGCGGGAGCCGGCCGCCCGGCCGTCGGCCAGCCGCTGCCACGCGGCGGAGCGGGCCCGGTCGCCCTTGGTCAGGAAGGGCATCAGCATCGGCGACATCAGCGGCCGGCCGATCAGCGCGGAGAAGAGGATCGCCAGCGCGAGGCTGCCGCTGAGCGCGCCGTCCTTGGCGAGCATCAGCCGGGCGTCGCCGGTGATGGTGGTGAGCGCCAGGCCCACGAGGTTGACGCCGAGCATCATCGACGCCCACAGGTTGAGCTTCCGCTCGCGGACCAGGCCGACGGCGGTCCGGGCGGCCGGGACGGCGCCGCTCCAGGCGAGGGCGGCGAACTCGCTCATGCCGAACGCGGAGTGCAGCAGGTAGTAGCCGGCCAGCGGGGCGGCGACGTCCAGGGCGAGCGGGCGGAGGCCGGCGGCGACCGGGTTCGGCGCCTTGGCGGTCTCCCGGGCGCCGGCCGGGGCGGTGGCGGCGGTGGTGGCAGTGGCGGCGGCGGGTGCGCTGAGGGTCTGGCTCATGATGGGTTCCTCCCCGGACTGGCTGGTCGGCCTGCGGGCGGTGCCCGCGTCGTGCCTCCAGTTTTCCGGGCCGACCCTCCGTCAGAGCAGTGTCGTCCGTTGCGGGATCCGCATGACAGTTGTCACGGTCCGCGTCATGACAGCGCCGCCGGCCTGCGCGTTCACCCGTGGTCGGGGTCGAAGGCCCAGGGCTCGCGGCCCTGTCGGCGGTGGGGTCGCACGGTCCGGCGAGGGCGGCCCGGCGGGTCGGTCCGGCGGGGCCGGTCCGGACTGCTTCGCCCACCTGCAACGTAGGCAGGAGGGGACCGGCCGGGCTGCGGGCGAAGGCCGGTGACCTGCGGGACCTTGGGCCCGGCGGGGTGCCGCCCTTGGTCCGGAACTGCCGGCGGCCCAGCGCGGTGACGGCCTGGAACGGCCCGGTCACGGGGCGCCGCAGCCGCCCGGGCGAATCGGAGCCGGTCGCCCGGATGGCGCATGATGTGGCGGGTGCAGAGTGCAGATCGCCCGGGAGCGGGCACCGACAGCGCCGTCGGCCGGTCCGGACCGGTACCGACGTCGGGCCCCCCGCCCGGCCCCCCGTCCGCCCCGTCCCCGGGGACCGCTCCCGCCGACCTGTCGGCGGCGGTGAGAGCCGCGCAGGACGGCGACGAGGAGGCGTTCCGGCTGCTGTTCCGCAGCGTGCAGCCGGGCCTGCTGCGCTATCTGCGGGTGCTGGTCGGCGGCCGCCCCGAGGACGCGCAGGACGCCGAGGACATCGCCTCCGAGGCCTGGCTGCAGATCGCCCGCGACCTGCGCGCCTTCTCCGGCGACGGGGACGGCTTCCGCGGCTGGGCCGCCACCATCGCCCGCAACCGCGCGCTGGACCACCTGCGCGCCCGGCGCCGCAGACCGGTCGCCGACCTGCCGTTCGAGTACCTCTCCGAGCTGGCCGCCGGGGACGACACGGCCGGTGCGGCGCTGGCCTCCGTCGGCACGGCGGACGCGCTGGCGCTGATCTCCCGGCTGCCCCGCGACCAGGCCGAGGCGGTACTGCTGCGGGTGGTGATGGAGCTGGACGCGGAGAGCGCCGCGCGGGTGCTCGGCAAGAGGTCCGGCAGCGTGCGGATGGCCGCGCACCGGGGGCTGCGCCGGCTGGCCAAGGTGCTGGAGCAGTCCGTCGCGGCGGGCGTGGGGATTCCGGCGCAGCAGCCGCCGGCCGGGTCGTCCGGGCAGCCGACCCGACCGGTGGCGGGGCACGTCGGAAAGGACGAGAAAAAAATTCCTCCGCAGGGTGTGACAGAACGCCGGGCCGCGACGCTGAAGGACATGAGATGAGCACCAACCGATCCCGTCGGATCGACCGCGACACGGCCGAGCAGCTGCTCGGCGGCGCCGTGGGCGGACCGTCGGCCGGGCAGGACGCCTCGCTCACCGGACCGGACGCCGGCACGGGGGTCGCCCACGTGCTGGCCGCCGCGGCCGCCCCCGCGGCGGCGGGCGAACTGGCCGGGGAGGAGGCCGCCCTGGCCGCGTTCCGGGAGGCCCGTCTCGCGCCTGTTCCTGCCGTACCCGCCGCACCCGCACCCGTCCGGAGACGATCGATGGCAACCGCCGCGCTGGCCAGGGCCTTCAGCACGAAGGCCGTTGCCGTCGTGCTCGGAGCCACGGCGCTCGGCGGTGTGGCGGTCGCGGCCGGCACGGGCAACCTGCCGTCCGCACTCGGCGGCGGGTCGGGCGGGCTGGACCGGTCGCGGGTCGCCCCGCCCGTCACCGGCACGTCCGCCGCTCCGGGGACGGGCTCCGGCACGCCGGGCAGCTCGGCGGGGCGTTCCTCCGCCGGCCCGTCGACAGGCGGGCCGTCCGCTGGTGGCCCCGCCCTGGGCGGTCCGTCCACCGGTGGGTCGCCGTCGGCGGACGCGTCCGCCGGTCCGGGGAAGCCCCCGGCGCCGGGCGCGTCGTCCCCGGCGGAGACCCGGGGCGGCCAGTTCCAGGACGCGGTGGTCACCCTCTGCCGCGGGTTCACCGACCGGACGGGCAAGGGCGAGCGCCCGCGCCTGCTGGTCGCGGACCCGCAGTTCGGCGCGCTGGTCGCGGCGGCCGGCGGTCCGGACAAGGTGGAGGACTACTGCGGGGAGGTGCTCCGGCGCTTGAGCGACGACGACCGCCAGAGCGCCACCCCGAAGCCCCGCAGCAGCGACGGCGGCGGCTCCGGTGGCGGCGACGGGAAGAGCGGCGGTACCGGTACCAAGGGCAGCACGAGCACCCCGGCGCTGCCCGCCGTACCGACGCTCCCCGACGTCCGCCCCAAGCCGGACCGCACGGACAGGTCCACCGACCCCTCACCCAAGAGGTAACCCCAGAACTCCGGATGGGCGGCGAGCGAATCCCCCCGGGCTCGCCGCCCATCCGGACCGGACCACCCGCTCCACCCGGCAGTACCCGCAGTACCAGCACCACCCGCAGACTCCGGGTGGCCGGTCGGCTCCCCCGTGCCAACCGTCCGCCCGGCCGGCCCCGGCCGGACCGGCAGGCGCACCCCGGACGCGCCACCGGCCCGGCCGGGACCAACCCCTGCGGCCCGCCCGCCCGCAGTCGGGCGGGCCGCGCCCCGCACCACCAGACCAGACCTGGACCCGACCGTGACCGTCACCTTGTACGACCACGAGCCGGCGGCCGGGGATCCGCTGCCCGGTTCCCCGGCCGCCTTTCCTTCCGAAGAGGCCGCCGAGACCACCGTCGCCCCGGTGTTCGTGGACTCCTCCGGCCGCCGCCAGCGGCGGGTCCGCAGGCTCGGCCTGCTGCTCGCCGTCCCGGCCGCCGGTTACCTGGCGCTGCTGGCCAGCACGGTGCTCGGCGGCCCGACCGTCAGCGCGCCGTTCCTGCCGCTGCCGCCCGGGCCGAGCGCCGCCGCGCCCGCACCGGCCGACCCGGAGCCCACCGCGGGGCCGACGATCACCGGCACGCCCGGGCCGGACAGCGTGCAGCCCGGGACGGTGCGGCCGACGGCGGCCGACCACCGCACGGCTGTCCCGGTGGCGGCCACCCCGCGGCCGTCCGGCCCGGAGGCCGGACCGTCCTCGCCGCCGCCCGCCTCCGCGTCCGCCACGCCGGGCGGCAACGGCGGGAACGGCGCCGGCAACGGGGGCAGCAGCGCGGGGGGAGCCACCCCCACCCCCGGTCACGGCCGCCCCACCGACGCGCCGGGCAACTCCGGCAACGCGGGCGGCAAGCCCGGCAAGCCCTCACCGACGCCCTGACGGCGGACTCCCGACCCCCGCCGTGGCCTGCGCGGAGCTTCGTGAAGCTCCGCGCACCCGGCCCCGTCGGCGTCCCCGGACCGGGCCCCTCCCGAAAGCGCCCCCGTGAGCACCTCCCGCCGTCGAAGAACAGGCCGTCCCGCCCCCGCCCCGCAGGCCCGCCGCGGCCGGCGCGGCGTCGTCCGTCAGGGCCCGCTGCGCACCCACTGGCTGCTGCTGACCGCGCTGCTGCTCACCCTCGGCGCCACCCTGCTGATCCAGGGCTACACCCAGCACCTCTACGACCACCGCCCCGACCAGGCCGCCCGCCAGGCCGCCCGCCAGGCCGGCTCGGAGGCCGTCCCCGAGCCCGTCCGCACCGGCGGCCCGGTGATCGACGCAGCCGGCCCGCAGCCGCGCACCGCCATGCCGAAGCCCGGGACCGTCGCGCTGACCTTCGACGACGGCCCGGACCCCCGCTGGACCCCGGAGATCCTGGACACCCTGCGCCGCAACGGCGTGCACGCCACCTTCTTCGTGGTCGGCACCCAGGCCGCCGCCCACCCCGATCTGGTCCGCCGGATCGTCGCCGAGGGCCACCAGCTGGGTGTGCACACCTTCACCCACACCGACCTCGGTTCCCAGCCCGCCTGGCGTCGTTCGCTGGAGCTGCGGGAGTCCCAGCTGACCCTGGCCGGTGCCGCCGGGGTGACCAGCTCACTGCTGCGCCCGCCCTACTCGTCCACCGCCGACGCCCTGGACGACCCGGCCTGGTCCGCCGTCCAGCAGGCCGGCCACGAGGGCTACCTCACCGTGCTCACCACCCGGGACAGCGAGGACTGGCGCCGCCCGGGCATCGCGTCCATCGTGAACACGGTCATCGGCGAGCCCGGCAACCGGCAGGGCCAGATCGTGCTGATGCACGACGCGGGCGGCGACCGCATGCAGACCGTCGCCGCGCTGGACGGCCTGCTGCCCCAGATGAAGGGGCTCGGCTACCGCTTCACCACCGTCAGCGAGTCGGTCGGCCTGCCCGACCCGGTCCACCCGGCCACCGGGGCCGAGCACTGGCAGGGCCTCGCCCTGATCCAGGTCCTGCGGACCGGCGACTGGACGCTGACCGTCCTGGGCTGGCTGCTCTACGCGGCGGGCGCGGTCAGCGTGCTGCGCGCGGTCGCCCTCCTGGTCGCCGCCCGCCGGCACAAGAAGCTGCGCCGACGGCGGCCGTGGGGCCCGCCGGTGACCGAGCCGGTCAGCGTGATCGTGCCCGCCTACAACGAGTCGGCCGGCATCGAGGCAGCCGTCCGCTCACTGCTCGCCTCCGACCACCCGGTCGAGATCATCGTGGTCGACGACGGCTCGACCGACGGCACCGCCGACCTGGTGGAGTCGCTGGACCTGCCCTACGTCCGGGTGATCCGGCAGGAGAACGCGGGCAAGCCGGCCGCGCTCAACACCGGTATCGCCGCCGCCCGCGCCGAGCTGCTGGTGATGGTCGACGGCGACACCGTCTTCGAGCCGGACGCCGTCCGGATGCTGGTGCAGCCCTTCGCCGACCCGTCGGTGGGCGCCGTCTCCGGCAATGCCAAGGTGGTCAACCGGGGCGGGCTGCTCGGCCGCTGGCAGCACATCGAGTACGTGGTCGGCTTCAACCTGGACCGCCGGCTCTTCGACCTCGCCGAGTGCATGCCCACCGTTCCGGGCGCGGTCGGCGCCTTCCGCCGCTCGGCGGTGCTCGCGGCCGGCGGTGTCGGCGACGAGACACTCGCCGAGGACACCGACCTGACCATGGCCCTCTGCCGGGACGGCTGGCGGGTCGTGTACGAGGAGCGCGCGAAGGCCTGGACGGAGGCGCCGGCCTCGCTGAGCGCGCTCTGGCGGCAGCGCTACCGCTGGTGCTACGGCACCCTTCAGGCGATGTGGAAGCACCGCGGCGCGCTCCGGCAGCACGGGCAGGCCGGCAAGCTGGGCCGGCGCGGTCTCGGCTACCTCCTGATGTTCCAGGTGCTGCTGCCGCTCCTCGCCCCCGTGGTGGACGTTTTCGCGCTGTACGGGCTGGCCTTCCTCGACCCGGCGCGGATCATCGGCCTCTGGGCCGCCTTCCTGCTGGTCCAGCTGCTGATGGGCACCTACGCCTTCCGGCTGGACCGGGAGCGGCTCGGCCCGCTCTGGAGCCTGCCCCTGCAGCAGTTCGTCTACCGGCAGCTGATGTACCTGGTGGTGATCCAGTCGGTCTTCACCGCGGTGGCCGGCTCCCGGCTGCGCTGGCAGCGGATGCAGCGGTACGGCAGCCTGCGGGTGCCGGCCGTCTCCGCCGGGGTCGATGCTCCGCCGGAGCCCGTGGGGACAGGGGGCTATCGTGCACAGGTGCACGAGGCGGTCCGGGACCCCGGGCAGGGCACGTGAGGGGAGCGGTTCCAGTGATCGGACGGGCGCTTAACGGGCGTTACGAACTCGTCGAGATACTCGGCGTCGGCGGCATGGCCACCGTCTGGCGGGGCGTGGACCACGTGCTGGGCCGACAGGTGGCCGTCAAGGTCCTCAACGGGGGCCTCGCCGACGACCCGCGCTTCGCCGAGAGGTTCAGCCGCGAGGCGCAGCACGCCGCGATGCTGGTGCACCCGAGGATCGTCATGGTCTTCGACTCCGGCGTGGACCAGGGCTCGCCGTACATCGTCATGGAGCTGGTGAACGGCCGGTCGCTGGCCACCGTGCTCGCCCAGCAGCCCGGCCTGCCGGTGGAGCGGGCGGTCGGCATCGCGGCGGCCGTCTGCGAGGCGCTGACCGTCGCGCACGGCGCCGGCCTGGTGCACCGCGACATCAAGCCCGGCAACATCATGATCACCGACGACGGCGGGGTGAAGGTCGTCGACTTCGGCATCGCCCGGGCCGGCTCCTCCCACAACCTCACCCAGACCGCTTCGGTGCTCGGTACGGCGGCCTACCTCTCGCCCGAGCAGGCCACGGCGTCCGAGCTGGACGGACGCACCGACCTCTACGCGGTCGGCTGCGTGCTGACCGAGATGCTCACCGGCGCCACCCCGTTCACCGCCGAGACCCCGGTGGCGATCGCGTTCAAGCACGTCAGCGAGCAGCCGCTGCCGCCCTCCGCGAGACGGGCGGGCGTGCCGGCGGCGCTGGACGCCGCGGTGCTGCGGCTGCTCGCCAAGAACCCGGCCGACCGGCCGGCCGACGCGGCGGCGGCCCGGTCCGAACTGCTCTCCTGCATACCCGGGCTGGTGGTCGGCGACCCGACCGGCGAACTCCTCGCGACCGCCTCGGCCGGTCAGGCCACCCAGCTCCTGCCGCCCGTCCCGGTGCAGCCGGTGGCGGCCACCTCGGTGATGGCGGCCGTCCCGTCGCAGCCGCCGTTCCACGCCGAGCCGCTGCCCGCGCCCGCCCGGGAGAGCCGCCGCAAGCCGCTGGTCTTCGGCGCGCTCGGCCTCGTGGGGGTCGCGGGCGCCGCGATGCTCGCGCTCACCGCCTTCGACGGCCCGGGCACCCCGGCCGCCGCCCCTCCCGCCGCCACCAAGCCCTCCCAGACCGCGTCGGCCGCCCCGGTGCCCACGCCCGCCGCGACCACCCCCGCACCCACCACCCCGGCCGCCCTCCCGACCCCGTCGGCCACCTCCACCCCGCCGCGCGGCCAGGCCGCGGCCGCGCAGCTGAACGCCCTGCGCCAGGCCGTCGCCCAGGCCCAGATCACCAAGGAACGCGACCGCCAGCTCGACCTGCTGCACACCCTCGACGACGCCTCCGCCCGCCTCAACCAGGGCCAACCGGACGACGCGGTGCAGGAGTTGAAGAACGCCCAGAAGATCGTCCGGGACATGGCGAAGAAGCACGCCATCGACGCTCTGACGTCCGCGAACTGGAACACCCGGCTCAGCGTCCTGATCACCTCCCTCAACGCGGCGGCCGACCACAACCAGAACGACTGAACGCAGCCCGCTCCTTCGGTGCGTCCTGTCGGACCTGCCCGGTACGGTCGGCCGGTGACACGCGAAGAAATGGAGTGGGCCGCCGCCGAGGCCCGACTTGCCGCCGCCGAACTCGGTGACGTCCAGGCCTGGTTGGCAGCCGCCGGCCCGGAGCCGGCGGGCCCGCTCGGTGCCGAGGTCTGGGTCTTCGACCGGCAGCTCGGCCGCGTCCTGCTGGTGCGGCACCGTTGGCGCGGCTGGGTCCCACCGGGTGGCCAGGTCGAGCCGGGCGAGACGCCCCGCGCCGCGGCCCGCCGCGAACTCCTCGAAGAGGCCGGTCTGCGCGCCGAGTTGCTCCACCGGCCGGCCCTGGCAGCCGTTCGCTCCTATCACCCCGGCGCCCCCGCCACACTGAGCCTGTCCTACGTCGCGGTCGTGGACGCGGCGGTTCCCCTGGTGGCGGAGGAGGGCCAACCGGCGGCCTGGACGCCCCTGGACGAGGAGTGGGAGAGCTGCTTCCCCGGCGACCGCGCCCTCATGCGCCGGCACGCCGAGCGGATCGCCCACGGCGTCACCGGGTGACCATCCGGCTGTGAAATGGGAGGTCGGCCGGTCCGACTTCCCACTCCGCCGCTGGTGCCTGGCGGGTGGTCATCAGCCCGCGGCGCGGCTGGTGGCCTCCCAGCCGGCCCAGTCCGCCTTGCGCCGGTCGGCGGCGTCCTGGGCGACGTCGTACATGGCGCTGCCGAGGACGAGGCGCAGGGGCGGCCGGTCGCTGTCGACGAGGGCGAGGACGGCGTCGGCGGCCTTGGCCGGGTCGGCGTCCTCGGCGTCGCCCCACATCTCGGCGAGGGCGGTGTGCAGGGGCTCGTAGGCCTCGTGGCGGGGCTGGGTGCGCATGGTGGTGTAGAGGTCGGTGGTGTAGCCGCCGGGTTCGACGATGGTGACCTTGATGCCGAACGGCGCGACCTCCTGGGCGAGCGCCTCGGTCATGCCTTCCAGCGCCCACTTGCTGGCGCTGTAGAGCCCGGTGGTGGCGAAGCCGATGATGCCGCCGACGCTGGAGATCTGGATGATGTGGCCGCTCTGCCGGGCCCGCAGGTGGGGGAGGACGGCCTGGGTGACCCAGAGGGCGCCGAAGAAGTTGGTTTCGAGCTGGGCGCGGGCGTCGGTCTCGGTGAACTCCTCGACGGTGCCGCTGGTCATGATGCCGGCGTTGTTGACGACGACGTCGATGCGGCCGAAGGCGGCGGCGGCCTTGTCGACGGTGGCCGCGACGGCTTCGCGGTCGGTGACGTCGAGGGGGAGGACGACGAGCCGGCCGGGGTGTTCGGCGAGGGTCGGGTCGAGGAGGGCGGTGCGGCGGGCGGTGGCCACGACCCGGTCGCCGGCGGCGAGCGCGGCGCGGGTGAAGGCGAGGCCGAGGCCGCTGGACGCGCCGGTGACGAACCAGACGCGGTCGGTGGTGTTTCGGGTCATCGCGATGGCCTCTCGGTCTCTGCCTACTGATTGAACGAGACGGTTCGTCTCGTGCGCTCCACTATGGACCGCTCGGGGGTGATCGTCAAGACGAGACGGTTCGTCTCGTCGGCCCCTCCTGTTAGCGTCGTGACCGGCTTTGACGATCACGGGAGGGGAGCGGACGTGCAGGAAGTGACGCGTCACCAGGTGGGCGAGGAGCGCATTGCCGCGGCTCTGGAGGACATCAGGGGCCGGGCCTTCGGCCGCTGGCACGGGCTGCGCTACGACAGCCTCTCGCTGAAGCGGATGCGCGAGATGGGCGGCGAGCTCCTCGACCACGCCGCCGCGTGCACCCTGGAGGACCCCGCGCTCGACGCCGCCCCCGCGCGGCTGGCCCTGCGGACCGCGGCGGAGTGCAGCCTCGGGGTGCTGAGCCTCGGGGCCTTCCCCGAGGGCGACTTCGAGGTCGTCCTCCCGCTCGTCGACCAGAGGCTCTCCAGCGAGACCTTCGCCTTCGGGGACGCCGTGGACGAGGCGCCCACCGCACGGACGTGGGTGGACGCGTTCGCGATGTGCGCGATCACCGGCCTGCTCCGGGAGCCGGCTCGGCTGGTCGGCCCGCTGCTCAAGGAGGACTACGCGCCCGCGATCCGCGACGGGGTGCCGTACTCGCGCCTGGAGTCGGTCTCCGACCCGGCCGACCTCGCCGAGATGGACGCCCTCTGCGCGTACCTGCCCGACCTGGCGGGCACCTGGCCCCGGTCGCGGATCGCGTCCGAACCCCTGGTCAAGCCGGCCGCCGAGGCACGTGCGGAGGCCGCCCGCCGGCTGGACGCCGCCGGCACGCTGACCCCCGACCAGCGGCTGCTGCGCGTACTGCTGGACGACGACCGGCCCGCCTTCGACCAGGCCCTGGCGGACCGCCTCCGCCGGCACCACGAGGAGGCCGGCCCCGACCCGGAGCCGCGGAGCCTGCTGCCGGTCGGTGCGATCGCGGTGGCCGCCGTCGCCGTCCAGGCGTGCGGCTGGCAGCCGGGCCTGCGCTCCGGCTACCTCCCGGAGGGGCTCCTCCGGGCCTGACGGCCGCCGCGGGCGGAAATCGCCGACCGTCCGCTGTCACACTTCCCCGTTCCGGTCCGTCGGTGTTTTGACCAGGCGCGCCAATGAGCGAGGGAGACGCGGATGTTGAAGAACCTGATGTATGTGGCCGTCTACGTGACCGACCAGGACCGGGCCCTGGCCTTCTACACGGAGGGCCTCGGGCTGAACAAGCGCATCGACTACCCGGGCCCCGACGGCCGCTTCCTGACGGTCGCCGCGGGCGACGATCCGGTCGAGATCATCCTGTGGTCCGGCGGCTCGGGACAGGGTCCGGTGGTCGAGGCCGAGGGGGCGGTCGTCGTGGGTTCGGTCTTCATCGAATCCGACGACCTGGAGGCGGAGTTCAAGGTGCTCCAGGCGCGCGGCGTCCGGTTCGTCGAGCCCGGGCCGGTGCACTACCCCTACGGCGTCCGCATCACGGCGCTCGACCCCGACGGCAACCGGATCGAACTCCGCCAGCGCAGCCAGGGCTGACGCAGCGGCGGCCGGCCACGGGACGGCGCGCGGGAGGGGTGGGGCCAGACCCACTCCTCCCGCCCCGGGGAACGCGCACCGGTGGGTGGAGAACAGTCATGGCGAGGGGTGGGGCCCTGCGGCGTGCTGATCGCAGACAATCGGCCGCGACGGAAACGTTCGGCGCGTCGCCGCATCGTAAGAAGGGGAGTCCGTTCGCAGCGGACGATGAGTCGGAAGGCGGCACACCCACGCCTTTCCACTCTCAACATATAGCGCACGGGGGGCCTTGCGGCAAGGCCCCGGCGATGCCGCAGAATCTCCGACCGAGGCCGAAAACCAAGGAAGTTCGGAGTTGCTGAATGCGTGTTTTGCTGGTGGCGTACGGGTCGCGCGGGGACATCGAGCCGATGGTCGGCCTCGCGGTGCAGTTGCAGGCGCTCGGCGCCGAGGTGCAGGTGTGCGCGCCGCCGGACTTCGCGGAGCTGCTGGCCGGGTTCGGCCTCCCGCTGGCGCCGATCGGCCCGTCAGTGCGCGAGATGACGAAGGGCGCGGTGACCGGGGCGAAGCCGGCGCCGCCGGCGAGCATGCCGGAGCGCGCGGCCCGGATGGTCGCCATGACGTACGACGCGGCCTCCTCGGTGGCCGAGGGCGTCGACGTGGTGGTGGCGACGGGCCTGATCCCGGCCGCGGCCGCCGCGCGGTCGGTGGCCGAGAAGCTGGGCGTCCCCTACAGGTTCGTCTCCTACTTCCCGAGTTACCTGCCGTCGCCGCACCACCCGCCGCTCGCGTGGACGAAGCCGCTCCCGGCGGACGTGACCGACAACCGGGTGCTGTGGGAGCTGAACGCGCAGGACATGGACGAGCTGTTCGGCGGCGCGGTCAACACCCACCGCGCGTCGATCGGCCTGCCCCCGGTGGAGAACGTCCGCGACCACGTCTTCACGGGGCAGCCGTGGCTGGCGGCGGACGCGGTCCTGGGCCCGTGGCTTGAGCCGGCGGAGCTCGACGTGGTGCAGACCGGCGCGTGGATCCGGGAGGACGAACGCCCGCTCCCGGCCGGGCTGGAGGCGTTCCTGGAGGCCGGTGATGCACCGGTGTACGTGGGCTTCGGCAGCATGCCGGTGCGCGACGCGGAGGACGTCGCCGAGGCGGTCGTCGGGGCGGTCCGCGCGCAGGGCCGCCGCGTGCTCCTCGGGAGCGGCTGGGCCGGACTGGCGCTGACCGACGACCGGGACGACTGCTTCGTCGTCGGGGAGGTCAACCAGCAGGCCCTGTTCGGCCGGGTCGCCGCCGTCGTGCACCACGGCGGTGCGGGAACGACGACGACGGCCGCCCGGGCCGGCGCGCCCCAGGTGGTGGTGCCCCAGATGGCCGACCAGCCGTACTGGGCGGGCCGGGTGGCCGACCTGGGCATCGGCGCGGCCCACGACGGCCCGACGCCGACCACCGAGTCCCTCGCGGCCGCGCTGAGGACGGCGCTGGCCCCCGGGGTCCGTGACCGGGCTGCCGCCGTGGCCGGCACGATCCGCACCGACGGCGCGGTGGCGGCGGCGAAGATGCTGCTGGACGCGGTCGGCTAATCGTCCTCGGGCTCCTCCTCACGGTCGTCGGCGGCCTTCTCCGCTGGCGCAGAGCCAGCCGGCCGTAGCCCCGCGGTCCCCTCGCTCGGTTGAGCGAGGAGCCGTTGGGTCATGTGGTGGGGGCGGCGTGGTGGTCGAACTCGCCGGCCTTGATGCCTTGGAGGAGTGCGGCGAACTTGGTGGGGGTGGTGCGGAGGATGACGTCGGCGTCGTCGGACTCACGGAGTTGGACCAGCCCGCCGGCGGTACGGACCTCGACACAGTCGTCGTGTGCAGCGGAGTAGCTGGACTTCTGCCACACGGAGCTAGGCATGCTTACTATCCATTTCTTTCTTCACGGATCGGATGAAGTCGCGGGACTCCTCTACTGAGAGGGCAGTCGACTCCATCTGAGCGAGGATGGCTCGGAACCTCGCCACGTGGGCTGGAGCGTCGAGGAGTTGGCAGCCGAAGCCTGTGTCCGTCTGCACCGTGTCCAAGTCGGGAATCGGTCCTTCGGCGTAGGTGAAGTTCTCGATAGGACTCGGCAGGCCGGCGATGTCGAACGGCAGGACTCGAATTGCGATGCCGGGAGCTTCGGAGTCCTCGATGAGGGCGTCGAGCTGCTCGGCACGAACGTGGGGGCCACTGAACTGCATCCGCAGTGCTGCCTCATGGATGAACGCAGAGTACGGTGTCGCGCCGGAGCGGACCGTGCGTTGCCGTTGAATGCGAAAGGCCGTTCTGAGATCGACCTCGTGTCGGGGCAGGGGCGGGTAGGCCTGGGAGAAGACAGCGGAAGCGTAGGCACCGGTCTGAAGCAGCCCGGGTACGAATGTGATCGTGTAGGTCGAGAGCCGTCGTGCGTGATCCTCAAGCTCTGCGACCTCGAGAAAGTCTTCCGACAGGGTGTCGCGGTGCGACTCCCACCAGCCGGTTCTGCCTCGCTCCGTGATGATGTCAGCGAGCGCATCGATCAGCGGTTGATTGACGCACATGCACGCTGCTGCGATCGTCCGCAGGCGCTCCACGCTGATGCCAATCCGTGCTGACTCCATCTGCGTCACCTGGGCAGGGTTCATCCCGACAACGCGACCGAGCTGAGTGCCGCCGAAGCCGGCCTGCTCTCGCATCCGCCGGAGCTCAGCACCAAGCCTGCGCTGGCGGAGTGTTGGGGTGCTGCGTGGAGGCATGGCTTCCTTCCAGGAAAAGGACCAGGCCCAAGTCTGCCGCGCTGGTCGTGCGGTGGTCCATCTGGGGCTGGGCTACCACGGTAGAGGGAAAATCCCGCATGGATGGAAATTTGGATACTGGCATGCGTTATGGTCGTCTCAGATCGATCCGATGGATCGTCAGTAACGCCTGTTTCCAGGGCAGTAGGCGCCTGCTGCCCGCGCACCGCAGAGCAGCCACGCGTGGCATCAACCAGCTCCGCCCTGGCCTGGCTCACGGCGACGATTCCGCCGGTGAACGCCTCACCCATTCCACTCAGCCTCGTCCGGAGGTTCCTCATGTGTGCCTTCAACCCGCCCGACTGGTCCGCCGCCCGCGCCGAGCTGCGTGACGCGCTCGCCGCCGCGTCCTGGCCCGACGACCTCATCCAGGATGCCGAACTCGCCCTCTGTGAGCTGTACGTCAACGCCTGGCGCCACGGCGGCAGCCCCGCGCCCCTGGTCGTGGTCCTGCTCCTGAACCGGACCCTGCGGGTCTCGGTCGCCGACGACAGCCCCACCCTCCCCGAACCGGTCCAGTCCGCCGACCCCTACGAGCTGTCCGGCCGCGGCCTGCACCTCGTCCGCTCGCTCACCCACCGCTTCGGCACCGACCCGCGCAAGCACGGCGGCAAGGCGGTCTGGTTCGAGCTGGAGGCCGCCGCGTGACCGGCCCCCGCATCCCGCTCTCCCCCGACGACCCCCGCATGCACGACCACACCGACGCCCACGTCACCGCCCTCCTGCGCGAACTCCACGAACGCGGAGCCAGGTTCGGCATCCAGTGGGGCTCCGCCACCACCCACCACAGCACCGTCGACGGCCGCATCCTCGTCAACTTCGGCCACGCGCCCATCGCCACCCTCCTCAACCTCCTCCACCTCCTCCGCGCCACCGAAAGGGACCAGCCGTGGGAGTCCTGATCCCGATGGCCACCCAGGCCGTCCACACCGAACGCACCACCCTCGCCCACCTCACCGTCGAAACCGTCCCCGACGCGGCCCTCCAGCTCCGCGCCGCCGTCGACCTCGACATCCACGCCGCCCCCGGCGAACACCTCGCCCTCCCCCTCACCCGCGACCAGGCCCACGAACTCCTCCACACCCTCGCCGCCCACCTCGGCCACCGCGTCATCGGCATCCGCCGATGAGAACCGGCACCGCGAACTTCCTCGTCGGCGCCGCCCTCCTCGCCCTCCTCGCCCTCGCCCTCGCCACCGTCGCCCTCGGCGTCGTCACCGCCCTCAGAGTCAACGACGAGGACGACCGGCAACCCCCACCCCCCATCACCCGACACGGCCGCTGGGAACTGCGCCAACTCCCCGACGGCACCCACGAATACGCCTGGATCGCCCGCCAGGCCGGCCACTACGGCCCCGAGATCCGCCACCGGGCCAACCCCGGCCCCGCCCCCGGCCGGCACCGCATACCCGGCTGAGCCGTTGACGCGGAGGCCCCCGCCCGCCCGGGTGGGGGCCTCGCCGGTCTCCGGCCCCGGTGATGACCGGCGTCCCGCACGCCTCGCCGGGCCGGTCGAAGGATTCCGAAAAAACTTTTGAAACCACCTGCAACCCCCGGCGGGGATGCACGTCTATACGGATGAAGGCACGGAGAGCGAGACCGGCAAGGAAAGGCCGGGGGGCGCTACCGCTCGACGACAGCGGGCAGCCGGCCGTCTTCACCACACCATCCGCACCATGACCCTGGGGATTCACGTCATGCGCAAGTCCGTTATGTCCTTGATCGCGAAGAACGTCCGCTCGATCTCCGGCCGCCGCCGCCTCGCCACCGTCGCCGCCACCGTCGTCCTCGCCGGCTCCGTCCAGCTCATGACCGCCGAAAGCTCCTGGGCCTGCGGGGACATGCGCCTCGGCGGCCCGCAGGCCGCCGCGAGCGGCCCCGGCATCACCGAGATTGCTCCCGACGCCGCCTTCGTCTCCGGCAAGTCCAGCGTCGTCGCGGACGGCAAGTGGAACGAGGTCGCCGTGAAGGTCACCAACAAGACCGGCATCGACGCCCAGGGCATGCAGCCCACCTTCGGCATCCACAGCGCCGACAGCGGCGCGGCACTGCGCACCCAGGACGTCCACATCCAGTGGCTGGACTACACCAACACCTGGAAGGACGTGCCGGCGGTCGGCGGCTGCTACCGCACGGTGGACGCCGACTTCACCCAGCGCCAGCGCCTGGACAGCGGCTCCTCCATGACCTTCAAGTTCCGTTACTCGCTCGCCCCGAGCACCCCCAAGGGCGTCACCAAGGTCGAGCTCGTCACCGACGCCTGGCGCGCCGGCGCCGAGGCCAACGGCGCCACCGACCTGAAGGCCGTCAACGTCACCCGTGGCCAGGACGCCCCGGCCGCCAAGCCCACCACCACCGCGAAGCCGACCGCGACCACCAAGCCCACGACCACCGCCAAGCCGGTCACCAAGCCCGCCCCGGCCAAGCCCGTCGAGGACAAGACCCCCGCCCCGACCGCGACCGCCACCAAGGCTCCGGCCGTCGCCCCGGCCGCCACCCCCTCGGCCCCCGCCACCACCGCCCCCGCCGGCACCCCCGAGCTGGCCCAGACCGGCTCCAGCTCCACCAACGGCTTCCTCGCCGCCTCCGCCGCCGCCTTCGTCGCCCTCGGCGCCGGCGTCCTGATCGCCGTGCGCCGCCTGCGTCCCCAGCGCTGACGGCACGCACGGAAACCCGAAGGGGCCCTTCTCCGCACGGCGGTGCGGAGAAGGGCCCCTTCACCCTTTCCGGGCTCCGCCCGCAGGCCACGACGGCGCTCGGCCGCTACGCCGTCGACCCGGCCGTCGACCGGGCCCTGATCGCGGCGGTCACCGGGTGGCGGCGCACGGCGGGCCGCGCCTGGCGACGCCGACCACGCCGTCCGTGGCGATGCGCCCGCCGCCCTCCAGGGCGCCGGGCCGTCTCCGGAACGGATCGATGTGCTCACGGTGTTGACGCAGGACACCACCCTCGGCGGCGAGGCCGCCCGCATCCTCGGAAAGTGGGAAACATGCTGACCATCGGTTCCGTCGTCCTCGGCGTCGAGGACGTCCGCCGCGCAGTCGCCTTCTGGACGGCCGCCCTCGACTACGTGCCGCGCGACGAGATCGACGACCGCTGGGTCGTCCTCGTCCCCGCGAAGGGCGCCGGCGTGCAGGTGGCGCTCGGCCGCAGCGAGTCGCCGGTGCAGGAGCACCCGCGCGTCCACCTCGACCTCTACGCGGCCGACGCCGCCGACCAGGCCGCCGAGGTGGAGCGCCTGGTCGCCCTCGGGGCCCGGCACGTGGACTGGGACAGCTACCCGGAGGACCCGGACTTCGTCGTCCTCGCGGACCCGGACGGCAACCGCTTCTGCGTCATCGACACCAGCCGGAGCTGAGGCCGGCCGGACGTGACTCCCGGGCGCGACCCTTGATTCGCTCGCCGGCAGGCCGCTAGTCGCGCCGCCGCACCCGGCTCTCGACACCGCTGCGGACCTGGCGGCTCAGCGCCCCGGCCGCCGTCGCGATGAAGACGAAGTTGTACGTGATCTGCAGCATCACCACCAGCCGCGGCGCCTGCCCGGACGCGGTGATGTCGCCGTAGCCGACCGTGGACATGGTGACGAGGGTGAAGTAGAGCGCGTCGAGCCGGGTGTTGAGCCCCACGAACTCGTCGGGCTGGGCGCCGAGGACGTAGTAGGTGGCGGCGAAGACGGTCATCGAGAGGCAGATCAGGAAGACCAGCCAGACCCCCGGACGGCGGCCGGTGCCGTTCAGGATGTCGATGATCCGGGCGAGCAGCAGGGCGCTCAGGCCGGTCAGGACGACGCCGAAGAGCAGCCAGCTGAGCACCGGCCGATGCTCGCCGAAGAAGCGCAGCGGCAGGGTGAAGTACGCGACCATCAGCACCGTGAACGAGCCCAGCAGCAGGCACCAGGCCCGCATGTCGATGCGGTTCCGGGGCGGTGGCGGCAGGTCGTCGGACATCCACCCCAGGCTCCGGTGCCGCACCGGCCCGTGCCCGCCGGGCTGCTCCGTCCGGGGCAGCCGGTCTCAGCCGGCCAGGCCCTGCCGGATCGCCAGGACGGCCAGCCCGACCCGGTTCGGGCTGCCGGTCTTGGCCATCAGGTGGGAGACGTGCGTCTTCACCGTGGTCACGCCGAGGTGCATCCGTTCGGCGATCTCGATGTTGGAGAGCCCGCCGGCGATGTGCCGCAGCACCTCGTGCTCGCGCCCGGTGAGGCCGCCGACGGGCTGGCGCCGGCCGTCCCCGCCGGTCCAGTCGGAGGCGGCCCTGGCGACCACCCGCCGCAGGACGGCCGGGCTGTAAGGGCTCTCGCCGGACGCCGCCCGCCGGACGGCGTCGAGGACGGCGGCGGGCTCGACGTCCTTGGCGAGGAAGCCGCAGGCTCCGGCGGCGAGGGCCGGGTAGAGGCGGTCGTCGTCGTCGAAGGTGGTGAGGACGACGATCCGGGTGGCGGGCAGCAGGCGGTTCAGTTCGCGGGTGGCGGCGATGCCGTCGGTGCCGGGCATGTGGAGGTCCATCAGGACGACGTCGGGGCGCAGTCGCAGGGCCAGTTCGACGGCCTGCGCGCCGTCCGCGGCCTCGCCGGCGACGGCCAGGTCGTCGGTGGACTCGCAGAGCATCCGCACGCCGGCCCGGACCAGCTGCTGGTCGTCGACGATCAGGACGCCGATCACGCGGCACCCCCGTGGGCCTTCGCGAAGGACCCCGGTACGGCCGGTGCGCCGGGTGCGGTCAGCGGCCAGGAGGCCGCCAGACGCCAGCCGCCCGGCACCGGTCCGGCCTCGACCGCCCCGCCGACCAGCGCGACCCGCTCGCGCATGCCGAGCAGCCCGTGGCCGCCGCCGACCCCGCCGGGGGCACGGTGGCCTTCGGACAGCTCGTTCTCCAGCTCCAAGCGCACGCTCTCCCCCTCCGTCGTGACCTCTGTCGTGGCCCGCAGCCGGACCCTCGCCCCCGCGTCGGCGTGCCGGGCGACGTTGGCCAGGCCCTCCTGCACCAGCCGCAGCACCGTCAGCCCGCCGATCGCGTCCAGCTGGCCGAGCCGTCCGCCGATGTCGGCGTCGATCCGCAGGCCGGCCTGCCGGGAGCGCTCGACGACGCCGTGGACGGCGGCCGGCAGGTCGGTGGTCTCGGCCAGCAGCGGGGCCAGGTGCTCGGCGTTGGGCTCCCGCAGGGCGGCGAGCAGGCGCCGCAGGTCGGCGAGGGCGGTGGTGGCGCTCGCGTGCACGTCGTCCAGGACGGCGGCCAGCCGCGGATCGGTGCCGGGGAGCACGTGCCGGGCGACCCCGACCCGCAGCACGGTGGAGGCCAGGTGGTGGGCCACCATGTCGTGCAGCTCGCGGGCGATGGCGGCGCGTTCGCCCATCCGGGCGCCCCACTCGGCGAGGTCGCGGCTGTGCTCGGCCTCGCGGGCCCGCTCCTGGGCCGTCCGGGCGGCCTGATCGGCCGAGCGGAGGTAGCCGGCCAGCAGGACCGGGACGCCGCCGACCACCGCCGCCCGGTACAGCGCGCCCGGGACGCCCCACAGGAGTTCGGGCCAGGGCAGTTCCGACCAGGGCAGCCCGGCGCCGGCGGTGGCCAGCTGGACGAGGGCCAGGGCGGCCCCGGCCTGAACGACCGGCGCGCCCCAGCGGCGCAGCGCCAGTTCGAAGAAGGCCGCGGCGACCCCGGCCTTGACCTCGACGTGCACGGTGGCGGCGGCCGGTGAAGCCGTGAGTGCCAGCAGCGCGCACTGGCCGAGCGCGACCGCCAGCGGCCACCGCCCGCCGAGCGCCGCCAGCAGCAGCGCGCCGAGGCCGATCGCCCAGCCGCCCGCGCCCAGCTCCGCGGGGCGGCCCGTCAGCAGCAGGTACCCGAGCCCGGATGCCAGCAGGGCGGGCCGCAGCAGCCGCAGCCCCCACCATCGTGTTCCCGTCACCTTGTCGAGACTAGGGTCGGGCCGGGCCGGGATGATCGTCCCTCAGGGTGAGAACGCGCCTCCTCCTTCGGGCCGGTCGGACGCCTTCGGGCCGGTCGGACGCCTTCGGGCTGTTCGGTTCCTTCGGGCCGTTCCCGCGGCCGCCGGCCCGGAGGCTCGTCGGCCGGGGGCCGGGCCCGGGACGGCCGGTCGAGGCTGCCGTCGGCTCCGGACACGACGAAGCCCCCGCTGGGGTCAGCGGGGGCTTCGTCGGAGATCCGGGAGACTCAGGCCGTGGTGGACCGGGGGGTCTCGGTGGCCTTGGTGACGTTGGTCGGCGTCACGGCCGGGCGGGCCTGCTCGGCGGCCGGCTGCTGCGGGGCGGCGGTGTTCTGCGCCGTGCCCTGGGCGGCCGCGTCGGCGGGGGCGTCGTCCTCGCGCAGAGCCTTGGTCTCCGCCTTGAGGATGCGCATGGACTTGCCGAGGCCGCGTGCCATCTCGGGCAGCTTCTTCGATCCGAACAGCAAGACAACGACAGCCAGCACCACCAGGAGGTGCCAGGGCTCAAGACCGTTCCGCAGCATCCCTGGCCACCGGTCCTTTCTCTTCTAGAGTCACAGGAGGGCAAAGCGCCCGACCTGGCCAGTATGCCTGTCCGCGGAGGCGAACGTATACACCGGCCGGGAAACGCTGGTCAAAATGCAGATGTTGCGCGGGCGACCCGGGGGGAGTGGTCTGGACCACTGTGTGCAGCAGTGAGTGCACTCGGGTCGCCCCGGCCTCAGTGGGAGTACCCGACGATCAGACCACAGAACACCGCGGCCACCACCGCCACCCCCACCGAGAGCACCAACAGGACCTGCGTCCGTGGCAGTGGAGCCCCCTCCCGCATCGCCGCCTCCACCCGCGCCCACCGCCGGTACGCCGTCACCCCGATCAGCGCGCCGCCGAGCGCGCAGACGACGGCCAGCGCGATCCGCAGCGGCGCGGGGGCGACGTCGGGGGTGAGCTGGTCCACGGCGATCCCGCCCGCGAGCAGGCCGAGCGCGGTGCGGATCCAGGCGAGGAAGGTCCGCTCGTTGGCCAGGGAGAAGCGGTAGTCCGGCTCGTCGCCGCCACCGTCCTGCTCCCCGCCCGGCTCCGGTCCCGGTTCCGACGACGGCATCGGCCCTCCAGCTCCGCCCGGCGTTGCCGTCGACGCTAGGCCGTGGTGCCCGGTCGTGCAGCCCGGGAGTCGCTCCTCGCCTGCGCCGTCCGGCCGGGCGCGGCCCCCGGGGGGGCGGCCTTCCCGATCTGCTCTGCCTGTCACATGCGGAAGTGGTTCGTCCTGCGAACAGTGATCTCCTTGGGCCCCGGCGGGCCTATTCGGCTGCCGTATTCTGGCCGGATGGCAAAGGCTGCGGGAGAGGAAACGGGGGTCGTCGCCGCCCTGGTGCGGTCGGCTTTCCTGGTGAACGCGGTGTACGCCGAGGCGGCCCGCGCGTACGGAATCACGCCGCAGCAGGGGCAGCTGCTCTGTGTGCTGATGGCGCAGCCGTACGGGATGACCGAGCTGGGCGGGGTGCTCGGGCTGGCCAAGTCCAGCCTGACCGGTCTGGTCGACCGCACCGCGCGGCGCGGCCTGGTCCGGCGTGAGGCCGACCGGTCGGACGGGCGGGCCGTGCGGATCGTGCTCACCGGAGCCGGATCGGAGCTGGTCGAGGGGTTCTACGCCGAGGTCTGCCGCCGGATCGACCGGCTCCCGGCCGGACTGGGCGCCGGAGACCGGGCCGCGCTCGCCGGGCTGCTCGGCCGGGTCGTCCGGGACAACGGGGGGCCGGCGGTCTTCCTGGAGCTGGACGAGGGAGCCCGCTGAGGCGGGCTGCCGAGCCGTGGCCCGGTACTGCTTCGCCAACCGCCTCTCCCTCTCTTTTGGTTCGCTGCAGGAAGCATGTTGATTCGCAGTACGAACTTGACGAAATGTGGATGCGGCGGCGGGCCTCCATCCGCAACACTGCCCCGATGAGCACCGACACGCCCCGCACCGACACGCCCCGCACCGGCACGCCCCGCACCGGCACGCCCCGCACCGGCACGCCCCGCACCGGAACTCTTCGCGCCGACGAGCCCCGCACCGCCCGGGAACGCGCACTCCACCACGTCGCGGCCCTCGCCTCCGGGCCGCCGATCGACCCGGACCTGCGCGTCACCCTGAACTTCCACCCCGACCGGGTCTCCGACGGCCGGCCGATCCTGGATGCGCTCGCGGGCGACGCCGTCTACCGCTCCCAGTTCGTCACCGGCACCAGCAACGGCGGCCTCACCGCCCACCCCGGCGGCGACCGCTGGCGCTGGGAGAGCCGTATCTTCGGCGGCGCCTACGACACCGCCCCCGCCGAGGCGCGCCCGGTGTACGGGGCGCTCAACTTCCGCCGCAAGCCGCTCGGCGCCGCGCCGCGGTTCGGCTCCGCCCACTTCCGGCTGAGCGCGCCCGCCCTGGCCCGCGTCACCTTCTGCTACCCCGACAGCTTCCTCGAACCGGCCGACTTCGGCGTCGCCGAGCGGTTCGGCCTCGTCCCGCTCGCCGAGGCCGACGACGCCGACGCCCTGGACGACTACATCGAGGCGCAGGTGCACGGCGAGGTCCGGCTCGACCGGGACGTCGAGGCGCTCGTCCTCGACCCGAGCCACCGCGGCACCCCCGTCGAGGAGCAGGCCCGCCGCCTTCCCTGCCCGGTCGAGTGGCACCCCGGCGTCCGTCTCTCCACCGACGAGCTGCGCCGCCACCCCGACTACCGCGGGCCCGAGTTCGTCGCCCTCGGCCTCACCCTCGCCGAGGGCGGCCACCTCGACCCGCGCATCCTCGGCGACGCCGCCCGCACCGGCCGGTACGACCCGCAGGACCTCAAGAGGGTCTGGCACCTGCTCGCCCGCTTCGGCTCGCCCGCCCGCCCGGAAGCCCTCTAGGGTCCTCTCCGGCCGATCGCGCCGGGCCCCCCGAACGGGCCTCAGCCGCGACGGGCCAGCAGGTAGCCGCGGTGGGTCTGCGCCTCCTCCGGGTACGGGCCCCGCTCCAGGCGCGCATCGACGGTGAAGCCGGCCTCCGCCAGCAGGCCGGCGACGGTTTCCAGCTCCAGGAAGTGGAAGTCCACGTCCACCCGGTGACCCCACCACTCGTCCATCCGGCGGACCTCCGTGCCGAGGTGGAACGAGACCAGCAGGGTGCCGGACGGCCGCAGCACCCGCCGCAGCTCCGCGAACGCGGGCGACAGCTCGGCCGGTTCGAGGTGGATCACCGAGTAGAGGGCGACCGCGGCGTCGAACTCCCCGTCCGACGCGGGCAGTCGCAGCAGGTCGCCCTCGCGGAACTCCGCCTCCGGGTGGTCCCGCCGCGCGAGCTCCACCATCGCCGGCGACAGGTCGACCCCCACGGCCTTCACCCCGCGCTCCGCCAGCCACCCCGTCACATGACCCGGCCCGCAGCCCAGATCCGCCACCACCCCGCCCGCGGCCGCCTCCACGACCACCCCGAGCAGCCCCCGGTCCACCGCCTTGAACGCCAGCTCGCCCCCCACCCGCTCGCGGTACTCCTCCGCGACGACGTCGTAACTCGCCCGCACCCGCCCGTGGTCAGCACTGTTCGTCATGCGGGCAGCCTGCCAGGGGTAGTCGGCGCGCGTGGCCAGTCCGGCAGAATGCCGCGGGCCGAAGCCACGGCGGGTGTGCGAGAGCCCCCGTCCCCGCGGGGGGCGGGGTGGGGGCTCCTGATGACGCGCAAGGGGGGTGGGGTCAGGCGGCGGGCTCGGCCGGGCGGGCGGGGAGGTGGGACATCAGGCGGTAGGCGAGGAGGGCGGCGCCGAGCGCGAAGACCAGGCCGACCACGGCGGCGACGTGCAGGCCTTCGGTGAAGGCGGCGCGGGCGGTGTCGAGCAGCTCGGCGCCGAGCCGGCCGGGCAGGCCCGCGGCGACGGTGACCGCGCCGCCGAGGGTGTCCTGGGCGGTGTGGAGGGCCTCGCCGTCGAGGCCGGCCGGCAGGGAGCCGTCGAGCCGGAAGCGGTAGACGGCGGCGCCGGCCGCGCCGAGCAGGGCGATGCCGAGGGAGCTGCCGAGCTCGACGGCCGTCTCGGAGGTGGCGGAGGCGGCGCCGGCCCGCTCGGCCGGGGCGGCGGAGACCACCATCTCGGCGGTGAGGGTCATGGTGCCGACGGTGCCGGCGGCCAGGATGCCCGCCGCGGTGAGGATGAGGGCGAGCGGGGAGTCCGTGCCGACCTGGGTCATCATCGCGAAGCCGGCCGCGCCGGTCAGGAAGCCTCCGGCCATCATGACCGCGGGCCGGACCTTCCCGGCGAGCGCCGAGCCGAGGCCGACCGCGGCGCCGACGCCCACGCTGGGGACGAGCGACCAGAGCGAGGCGGTCAGCGGGCTCATGCCCTTGACCAGCTGGAGGTACTGCGAGGTGAAGAGGGTGAAGCCCATCATCGCGAACATCGCGATGGAGTTGACGCTGATCGCCCCGGTGAAGGCGCGGATCCGGAAGAGGCTCAGGTCGAGCAGCGGGTCGGCGGCGGTGCGCTGGTGGTGGACGAAGGCCGCGACGAACAGCAGACCGACCGGGAGGGCCAGGGCGGCCAGCGGGCTCCAGCCGTCGACGGCGAGGGTCTTGACGCCGTAGACCAGCGGCAGGATCGCGGCCAGCGAGAGGCCGGCACCGAGCAGGTCGAAGCGGCCGCGCTGCGGGGTGCGGTACTCGGGCAGCAGCACCGGGGCGGTGACCAGGAGCAGGGCCATCACCGGGATGGCGATCAGGAAGGCCGAGCCCCACCAGAAGTGGTCGAGCAGGAGGCCGCCGACGACGGGCCCGAGGGTGGCGCCGGTGGTGAGGACGGCGCCCCACGCGCCGAGGGCGACCTGCCGCTGCTTGGGGTCGTGGAACATGTTGCGGATCAGCGCGAGCGTCGAGGGCATCACGGTCGCCCCGGCGGCGCCCAGCACGGCGCGGGCGGCTATCAGCTGGCCGGCGCCGTCCGCGTAGGCGGCCAGCAGGGAGGCGCCGATGAAGCCGGCGGCGCCGGTCATCAGCAGTCGGCGGCGGCCGATCCGGTCGCCCAGCGAGCCCATCGTGATCAGCAGTCCGGCCAGCAGGAACGAGTACATGTCCATGATCCACAGCTGCTCGGTGCCGCTCGGCGCCAGCGTGGTGGAGATGTACGGGACGGCGAAGAAGAGCACGCCCATGTCCATGGTGAGGACGAGGGTCGGGAGCAGGAGGACGGCTAGGCCGATCCATGCGCGACGGCCTGCGCGGCCGGTGGTTGCGGTCATGGGGACGACAGTAGAGCCGTCTTGCACGCTTGTCTAGCACGAGCGTCTAAATCACTCGTCTAACTCATGTGTCTTATTCATCTGTTCAATAGGTGTGCAAGACATGCGTGCAAGACACGTGTCTGGATTGACCGTACCATTGGGACCATGGGAAATCGTGAAGACCTGCTCGCCGGTGCCAAGCGCTGCCTGCTCGACAAGGGCTACGGGCGCACCACCGCCCGCGACATCGCCAATGCCTCCGGCGTCAGCCTGGCCGCCATCGGCTACCACTTCGGCTCCAAGGAGTCGCTGCTCGACGCGGCGCTGATCGAGGCCATGGGGGAGTGGGGCGGCACGCTGGGCGCCGTGGTGGAGCGGGCGTACGCGATCTCCGACGACCCGGAGGAGCGGTTCGTCGCGGTCTGGGACGGGGTGAAGGAGACGTTCGCCGAGCACCGCGGCCTCTGGACGGCCCAGTTCGAGGCGATGATGCAGACCGAGCGGGCGCCCCAGCTGCAGGAGGCGCTCGCCAGCGCCCAGAAGGAGGGCCGGCTCGGGCTCGCGGCGCTGTTCCAGGGGCTCGAAGAGGTGCCGGACACCGAGGAGGAGCTGGCCCGCGGCATGTTCTACCAGGCGCTGCTGGTCGGCCTGGTGGGCCAGTGGCTGGCCGCGCCCGATATGGCGCCGACCGGGCGGGACTTCCTGCGCGGCCTGCGGCTGGTCGGTGACACCGTGCTCAGGCCGGCCGTGTCGTAGCCGCGGTGCTGTCGTGGCTGCGGTGCCGTCGCTGCGGCGCTCCCGTGGCTGCGGCGCTTCCGGAGCTTCTGCGCCGTCGTGGCCGATGGGCTGATCGGCCGATCGGCGGGTCTACGCCGTGACCGCCGTCAGCAGCACCACCGAGTCGACGTGGGCCAGCAGTCCGTGCCGTTCCTGTGGGACGGGGTGGAGCTGGCCCGCCGACAGCTCCTGGAGCCGGCCCGCGATGGTCAGCGAGACCCGGCCGCGCAGCACCTGGAGGGAGGCGGCGGCCGGCGCGTTGTGCTCGTCCAGTGCGGTCCCCGCGGTCAGCGCGATCACGGTCTGCCGCAGGACGCCGTCGTGCAGCACGAGGTGGGAGCTGCGCCCGTGCGGGCTCTCGGCGGCCCTGGCCGCGTGCTCCACGGCGAGCAGTTCGAGATCGACCATCATGCGTCCTCCAGGGCCGGCCTGCCGGGGCCCCGTGGCCCCTCCGCCAGCGTCGCGGACGCGGTCGGCTCCCGCACCCGGAGTCTTTCGGCGTGCGCGGTCCGCCGACTGCACCCATGGTGGATGCATGGCTACCAACCAGAGTTTTCTCAGCGGGTTCCAGGTCAACCGCTCGCTGCTGGCCGGCGGCGCGGTGCTCACGGGCATCGGCGCGCTGCTCGGCGCAGCCGGGGCGGTGATGGTGTGTGCGGCGCTGGCCACGGCCGGCCGCGGCTGGGTGCGGAGCATGGACACCCCGCCGACGGCCATGGCCCAGCGGGCGCTCCACGAGGCCAAGGTCGCGTCGGCGGCGGGCTGGGAGGCCTGGCGTGCCGAGCACAGCTCACCCAACTGACCGGACGACGGCGGGCCGCCGTGGGGGCGGCCCGCCGACGGACGACAACCGCTACAGTCCGAGCGACTTGGCGATGATGCTGCGCATGACCTCGCTCGTGCCACCGTAGATCCGGAACACCCGGTTGTCGGTGTAGAGGCGGGCGATCGGGTACTCCAGGATGTAGCCGTAGCCACCGTGCAGCTGAAGGCACTTGTCGATCACGCCGGACGCCGACTCGGTGCAGAACAGCTTCGCCGCCGCCGCGTCCGCGACGGTCAGCTCGCCGTGCTGGTAGAGCTCCAGTGCGCGGTCGACCATCGACTGCTGGGCCACCACCTGGGCCTCGCAGTCGGCCAGCGTGAACTTGGTGTTCTGGAACTCGGCCACCGCCTTGCCGAAGACCTTGCGGTCCTTGACGTACTGGACGGCGAACCGGACCGCCGCCGCCGAGGCCGCGTACGCGCCGACGGCGATCGCCAGCCGCTCCTGCACCAGGTTGTGGGTCAGGTAGGAGAAGGCCCTGCCCTCCTCGCCGAGGAGGTTCTCCACCGGCACCTTGACGTCGCTGAACGCCAACTCGGCCGTGTCCGAGGTGCGCAGGCCGATCTTCTGCAGCTTGCGGCCGACGGTGTAGCCGTCGGAGGCGGTGTCCACGCAGAGGATGGAGAGACCGGCCCGGCGGTTGTCCGGGTCGTACGGGGACGTCCGGCAGATCACCAGGACCAGATCGGCGAGCACGCCGCCGGTGATGAAGGTCTTGGCGCCGTTGAGCACGTAGTGCGTGCCGTCCTCGGAGAGCCTGGCCGTGGTGGAGATGCCGGCGAGGTCGGAGCCGGCGCCCGGCTCGGTCATCGCGATGGCCGTCATGATGTCGCCGGAGACGAAGCCCGGCAGCCAGCGCTGCTTCTGCTCCTCGTTGGCGTACTCCAGCAGGTAGGGCAGCACCAGGCCGGTGTGCACCCCCGAGGAGCCGAAGCTGACGCCCGCGCGGGCCGTCTCCTCGGCGACGACCGCCTGGTACTTGAAGCCGCTCTCGCCGGCGCCGCCGTACTCCTCCGGTACCTCGATGCCGTAGATGCCGAGCGCGCCGAGCTGACGGTAGAAGTCGCGCGGCGGGTGGCCCTCGGCCTCCCAGCTCTCGTAGACGGGGACGACCTCGTTGGCGATGAAGTCCCGGATGGTCTCCCGGAAGGCCTCGTGGTCCTCGGTGAACACGGTGCGGCGCACGGCGGCGCTCCCTTCGGTGGTGCCAGGTGATCGCTCCACAAGTTAATCCCGGGTAGCTTCGGCTGTCCAGGGTCGGCGTGCCGGCGTCCCCGCTGGGGCAGAGGCCGCTACCGGCGGGCTCGGAGGCCGGTGAAGTGAATCCTTGCTAGCCTACGGTCGGCGTTGACGGAGAGCTGGTGCGAGGGGGGCGACGGCATGGTGGTCAGGCGGCCGCCCGCGCCGGCCCGGCAGGCGCAGATCCTGGCCGTGGCCGCCGAGCGCTTCCACCGCAGCGGGTACCACCAGGTGTCGATGACGGAGGTCGCCGCCGGGGTCGGCATCACCGCGCCCGCCCTCTACCGGCACTTCCGCGGCAAGCCCGAACTGCTCGACCGGGCCGTCCGGCTGGGCCTGGACGAGCTGGCGGTCGGGCTGCGGGCGGCCGGCTCCACGGCGGAGGTCGGCGCCGCGCTGGCCGCCGTCGCGGTCGGGCACCGGCCGCTCGGCACGCTGGTGCAGCGCGACGCCCGGCTGCTGCCGGCGGCCCGGCGGGCCGCGCTCCGGCGTGAGCTGCGCGCCGACGCCGCCCTGATGGCAGGCGTGCTCTGCGTCGAACGGCCCGAACTCTTGGCGCACGATGCCGAGTTGATCTGCTGGTCGGCGCTCTCGGCCTGCTCGGGCCTCTCCTACCAGTCGGCCGTCCCGCAGCCGCGCCGGGCCGAACGGCTGCTGCGCGAGCTGGTGGCGGCGGTGCTCGCCGTGTCCTTGGCGGACGCCGCTCCCGATGGGCAACCGTCCTGTGCCGTCGCGGAGTTGCAGCCGCCGTTCGCCGTCGCGGAGGCGCAGCCGCCCTGCGTCGTCGAGGAGGTGCAACCGCCCTTCGCCGTCGCGGAGTTGCGGCCGCAGTCGCGCCGGGATGAGTTGCTCGCGGCGGCGGTCAGGCTCTTCCACCGGCGCGGGTTCGACAACGTCAGCACCGACCAACTCGGCGCCGCGGTCGGCATTTCGGGACCCAGCGTGTACCGGCACTTCGACAGCAAGCAGCAGTTGCTGGCCGCCTCGCTGGTGCGCAGCCGCGAGCGGCTCTGGCACGAGGTGGCGGGCGCGATCGATGCGGAGGCCGGTCCGGCGGCGGCGCTGGAGGCCGGAATGGCCGCGTACGTGGGGTTCGCCCGGCGCAACAGCGACTACCTGGGCGTGATGATGTGCGAGACCGAGCGGCTGGCCGCGCCGGACCGGCGGGCCGCGGTGGACTTCCGGCGGGACTTCCTGCGGACGTGGGTCGGCCTGCTCTGCCGGGTGCGCCCGGAGTGCGACGCGGCGGAGGCCCGGATCCGGGTCCACGCGCTGTTCGCGATGGTCAACGACGGGGTGCGGAACCGTCCGTACAGCGACCGGCCCGACCTCGGCGCCTGTCTGCGCCGCCTCGGCCGGGCCGTCCTGGGGGTGCCCGCCCGGACGTGACCGCCCGCCCCCGCACGCGGGGGCGGGCACCCGGCCGAGCTCGGAAGGCTCGTCCTAGTACAGGACGTGCGGGTAGTACACCGTGGCGGCGGGGTTTCCGTTGCCCTGGAGGGCGCCGATGTCGCCGCCGTTGCCGGTGACGGCGAGGCCGTTGTCCTGGTTGCTCGCGCCGGAGCCGGTGGCCGTCTGCTGGGTGTTGGCCACGTTGCCGTGGACGTTGCCGATCACGTTGTCGGAGCCGGTGTTGCTCACCACGCTGCTGTTGGAGTGGTGGTCGGCACCGGCGCCGTTGTCGGCGTGCGCGGTGGCGGCACCGACGCCGACGAGGAGGAAGGCCCCGAGGGCGGTGACGGCGGCGGCTGCGCGGATACGGGACACGCTGGTCTCCCTGGAGGGTGGAGTGCGAGAAATGGCGCCTTCCGGAGTGGCCGCCCCGAAGCGCCGTTGCCTGACGTCGCGCGACCAGCATTCACCAGCGCCGTGGACGAACTCCACCGAATGAGTGGCAATTCGCCCGATGGTGTCATGAAGGCGGCATATCCGGATCCCGGGTGGGACGGCGAGGCGTTACGCTCCCAGCGCCAAATCCACCCGTGTGGAGGGAGGTTGATGCACCCGAACGGAGCACTCGACGGCCGGTCCGCCACCCCCGGCGGTCAATACCAGGTTGACCGGACGTCCGTCGTCAGAAAGAAATGGTCGCCGGATAGTCGCACTGGCACACTGAGGACCCATGTCTGAAGGTCTCCCGCCCGACCCCGTGCCCGCCGAGGATCTGCGTACGACCGAGGTCGATCTCGGCGGACTGGTGAACGTCCTCGCCACCCATCTCTACTCCACCCCGCTGGTCGCCCTGCGCGAGCTCGTCCAGAACGCCCACGACTCGCACACCCGGCGCCTGCTGGAGGACCCGGACGGCGACCACCGGCCGCTGATCCGGGTACGAGCCGACGCGGACCGGCGCACCGTCAGCATCGAGGACACCGGCGCCGGCCTGACCGAGCCGGAGATCCACGCCTACCTCGCCACCGTCGGCACCGGCTACACCCGGATGCTGCGCGAACTGACCGGCAACCAGGAGCTGATCGGCGCCTTCGGCCTCGGCTTCCTCTCCGCCTTCTCGGTGGCCGACGAGGTCACCGTCACCACCACCTCCCACCGTGAGCCGCTGCTCGGCCACCGCTACCGCAGCTTCGGCGGCGAGCAGTACAGCGTCGAGCCGGCCGCCGCGCGGCCCGGCGCCGGCACCGTGGTCGAGCTGTCGCTGAAGACCGAACACGCCCACCTCGCCGACGAGCACGCGCTGCGCGAGGTGCTCGGCCGGTACTGCGTGCTGCTGCCGATCCCGGTCTACGTCGGCGACGACGAGCAGCCCGTCAACGCCGTCCCGGTGCCCTGGCGGCAGTCCTCCGACCCGTCGACCACCACCAGCCTCGGCCGAGGCGCTGCGCGCGACCCCTCCGACGCAGACCCGTACGCCGCCCGGATGCGGTTCGCCACCGCCTTCGGCCGCCGCTTCGAGCCGCTCACCGCCTTCCCCGTCCGGCCCGTCGAGGGCGGCAGCGACGCCGTCGGCCTGCTCTGGGTCCAGGACGGCGGCACCTACGGCAGCAGCGACAACCGCGACCTCGCCGTCTACCTGCGCGGCATGCTGCTCGCCGACGACGCCCGCGACCTGCTGCCCGGCTGGGCCGGGTTCATCGGCGGCGTGGTCGAGTCCAGCCGGCTCACCCCCACCGCCAGCCGCGAGGACCTCCAGCGCGACGAGCACTACCGCGCGCTCCAGCAGGCCCTCACCGACGCCGTCGTGGACGGCCTCTACGAGACCGCCCGGCTGCGGCCCGCCGTCTGGCGGCGCATCCTCGCCCGGCACGGCCAGGACCTCCTCGGCGCCGCGCTCTGCGACGACCGGCTCTTCACCCTGCTCGCCGACGACGTCCCGGTGCCCACCTCGCAGGGAGACCTCACGGCCGGCGCGCTGCGGGCGGCCGGCGGAGGCGCGGTGCACGTCGCGCTCGGCAGCAACGGCGGCTTCGAGGAGATGCTCTACCGGGCGATGCAGGTGCCGATCGCGCGCGGCGACCGCTACGCCGTGCTGCCGTTCCTGCGCCGCTACGCCCAGCTCCGGGACTGCCGGATCGTCGAGCTGGGCAGCGAGCGCGGCAACCGCGAGCTGTTCCGCGACCCGGAGCGCCCGCTGCCCGCCGAGGAGGCCGCCTGGCTCGCCGGAGCCCTCGCGGACCAGGGCGAGCAGCTCGTCCCGGCCCGGTTCGAGCCGGCCGGGCTGCCGCTGGTCCTCGTCCCCGACCGGGAGGCCGAGCTCAAGGCCCGGATCGAGGACGACCAGGCGGACGCCCGGATCCCGTCCGCCGCGCTGCGGCTGGCCCGGGCGTTCACCGCCCGCACCGACGGCGAGGTCAAGGCCCGGCTCTACCTCAACCTGGCCAGCCCGGCCGTCCAGGACCTGCTCACCGCCTACCGCGACGGGCACACCGGCAGCGCCACCGCCGCCGGGCTGCTCCGCTCGCTCAAGGTGATCATGGCGGCGGCCTCGGCCGGCGGGGGCGGCGGCGACCTCACCGCGGCCCTGGCGGGCATCGGCACCGCGGTCTCCGCGCTGACCGCCGCCGTGCCGGCCGGGCTGCCCGCCGTCCCGGACAGCCCGGGCGGGCTCACGGATGCGGGCTGAACCGACGGCCCCGGCCCACGGTCCGGACGGACCGTCAGCGGTCCGGGCCACACTGACCACCAGCACGGCGCACGACCCGCAGGGGGAGACGGAAGAGGCATGAGTACCGACATCTGGGCCTGGGTGCGCGAAACCCACGAGCAGCTGGCCGAGGCCGGCCACCGGCGGCTGGCCGACGCCATCTACGAGCTCCCCGGCCACGCCAACGAGGGCCGCAACGAGCAGCTCGACGCCGTCTACCCGGAGGCCGTCGCCGCCGCCCGGTCGCTCGGCCTGCCCTGGGTCGAGGTCTACCTGCGGCACTGGCGGATGCAGAACCTGCTGAACAAGCGCCACCAGGGCGAGCAGGTTCTGCCCGAGGCGGTCGACCTGCTGGAGTTCGCCCACCGCGAGGAGACCGCAGGCTGCCCGCAGTCGGTCTGCGTGGTGCAGGACTTCGCGATCTGCCACGCCCGGGTCGACGGCCCCGGCTACGTGCCCGAGCGGCTCGCCGTGCTGAGCGAGACGCTGGAGCGGATCGAGCCGTCCCGGGCCTGCTTCGACTGCCTCTCCCGGGAGTACTCCGACGCCCTGGAGGACGACGGCCGCCCCGGCGAGGCGCTCGACCACCTGGACACCGCCGCCGCCCGGATGCAGGCGGCCGGCCAGCGGCTCTCGCTCCACTTCCACCACGCCCGGGCCGGCACCCTGCACCTGCTCGGCCGGCACGAGGAGGTGCTGACCCTGCTCGATACCGCCGAGCAGGCCGAGCGCGCCCGCGGCCGGGAGATCGACGACAGCGACCGGCGCTGGGGCGCCCTGACGCGGGCCCGCGCGCTCGCCTCGCTCGGCCGCACCGAGGAGGCGCTCGCACTGCTCCCGGGCCGGGAGGAGGCCGAGCGCCACGCCGACCTGCGGCCGGCCTGGACGAAGACCGTCGAGCTGCTGGTCGCGGCCGGAGCCTGGGAGAACGACGCCGAGCTGGGCGCCACCGTGGCCGGCTGGGTCGGCTACCTCGACGGCACCGGTTCGCACCGCCCCTGCGTCGACCTGCTGCTGGCCGCCGGGCGGCTCGCCCTCGCCCGCGGGGCCCGCACGGTCGCGCTCACCCTGGCCGCCACCGGCGAGCGCAAGCTCACCCGGCTGCGCCGCACGGACGGCGTGGCCGCGGAGGTCGCCGCGCTGCGGGCGGCCGCCGAGGCGCTGCCGGTGCCCGAACTGCCCGTCCCGCCGGGCGAGCTGCTCGCGCACCTCGCCGCCGTGGGCGTCCCCCCCGAGACCGGCGCCGACCTGCTCTCCGTCGCCCTGGACCGGTACCGGGGCGAGCAGGACGGCTCCACCGGCCTTGCTCTCAACCTGGCCGCGGTGCTGGGCGGCCTCGGCCACGTCCGGGCCGCCGCCGACCTCCTCTGGGAGCGGCTGGACGCCGATCCGGCGAGCGAGCAACTGAGCGGCATGCTCGCCAGTGCCCTGATCGAGGCCGAGGACGACGAGGGCCTGCGCCGCCTCGCCGACCGCCTGGCAGCGACCGGACCGGCCGACGGCCACTGGGTCCGGGCCCGCTGGGCCGCCGCCGAGGGCCGCTGGGCGGAGGTGGTGGAGCACTGCGAGGCGATCCTGGCCGAGCACCCGGGCCGGATCAGCCCCCGCCGGATGGCCGCCGCCGCGGCCACCGAGCTGGGCGACCACGCGGGTGCGCAGCGGTTCTACCAGGAGCTCCTGGTACACGCGCTGCCCGCCGAGGGCACGCCGGAGGAGGAGCAGTACCGCACCGTCCAGGAGCCCGACCTCTGGCACCTGATCACCGCCGCCACCGCCAACCGGGACTGGGAGGTGGTCCGCTCCACCGGCGCCCTGATCGGCCTGGAGTTCGACGAGCCCGAGGGCCCGGTGGACGAGGAGTGGCAGCTGGTCACCGTCCGGGCCACCCGGACCAACGGCGCCACCGCCGACCTCCCGGCCGTCCGGACCGGCCCGGCCACCGCCCGCATCCTGCCGGTGCTCGGCGACGACGTGACGCTCAACCACGGCGACGTGGTGGTCTTCGCCCCGGCGCTGCTGGAGGAGCCGCCCGCCGAGGACGCGCCGGAGGAGGAGCGGCGGCGCTGGCGCCCGGTGTTCGGGTTGCTCACCCTGCTCGACCCGGCCGGCTACACCACCTACTGGATGGACGGCGGCTGGCCCGGCGACGAGGCCTGGGCCGTGCTGCGCGAGGAGCTGGCCCAGGCCGGCTACGCGGTCTGGGCCTACAGCGGGGACGGCTACACCATCACCGACCCGGCCGACGAGGACGCCTTCCTGCCCGGCGTCTACGCCGCCGTCGGGGTGCCGCCCACCGCCAACGCCGCCGAGGCCGACGCGCTGCTGCACCGGCTCACCGGCGCCTGGCCGCACCCGCTGGCCTGGCTCGACCTGGCCAGGGCGGCGGGCACGGACACCGGCCGGCACGAGGAGGTCATCGAGCGGTACGGGCTCTGATCGCAGCCGGCCCGGGTCGGGGCGACCACGCCGGGTAGGCACCCCCCGCACCCGGCGCCCGCCGCGGCGTACATGTGCGTCCGGCAGTCCGATCGGGCAAGGTGTACCCGAGATCGAACGGCGGCCCGGCGACCCCGGCGCCATCAGGGGCGGCAAGGAGCGGAAGTGCCTAAGCGGGGCCGACCGGGCGGAGGCAAGCGGGCCAGGGGCGGCAGAGGGGCCCGGCAGGCGCGTCGGGCTCCCGGCGCGCAGCCGCTCCACCCCTCCGACGCGCCGCCCACCGAGGGCCTGCTCGGCCACCCCGCCCCGGCCGCCGAGCCGGCCACCGTGATCCCGCTCGCCCCGCCCGTCCCCGAGACCAAGGGCCTGCTGAGCCCGGAGCGCGCCGACGAGGCCGCCGAGGAGCCGGCGGACGAGATCCCGGCGGCCTACCGTCGCCGTTCGGTCGCCGAGGACACCCTCACCCCCGAGGAGTGGCAGGCGGCCGGCTACACCCCGCCGACCGGCATCGCCGTCCCGGCCCTGAAGCCCGGAGCCCCCGGCGAGGCGCCCTGGCCGGACCGGATGCGCACGCTGCTGCGCACCCCGATGACCGAGCGCCCGGCCTTCGAACGCACCCCGCGCGAACTGCACCCCTCCGCCGCCCGCAACGTTCCCCGCATCCTCGACCTGACGCTCCGGATCGGCGAACTGCTGCTGGCCAGCGGCGAGGCCGCCGAGGACGTCGAGGCGGCCATGCTCGGCATCGCCCACGCCTACCGGCTGGACCGCTGCGAGCCGCAGGTCACCTTCACCCTGATCGGGATCTCGCACCAGCCCTCGCTGGTCGAGCCGCCGGTCACCGCGGACCGCGTGGTGCGCCGCCGCACCTCCGACTACACCCGGCTCAACGCGGTGTACGAGCTGGTCGCCGACATCACCGCGGAGACGGTCAGCGTCAACGACGCGTACCGCCGGCTCGCCCTGATCCGCCGCAACCGGCACCCGTACCCGGCCTGGCTGCTCGCGCTGAACACCGGGCTGCTGGCCGGCGCGGCGACCTTCCTGGTCGGCGGGCGGATCGACGACAAGGCCTGGCTGGTCTTCGCCAGCGCCTTCATCGCGGCCGTCCTCGGCGACCGGTTGGCCTCGCTGATCGCCCGTCGCGGCCTGCCGGAGTTCTACCAGTTCGTGCTGGCCGCGATGCCCGCGGCGGCCTCGGGCATCATCCTCTCCCTCAACGACTGGGGCCTGCGCGGCTCCGTCGTGATCACCGGTGGGCTGTTCGCGCTGCTGCCCGGGCGGGCCCTGGTCGCCGCCGTCCAGGACGGCCTGACCGGCTTCTACATCACCGCCGCCGCCCGCCTGCTCGAAGTGATCTACCTGGTGGCGGGCATCGTCATCGGCGTGATGCTGATCCTCTACCTCGGGGTCGGCTACGACGCCGAGCTCAAACCGGACGAGGGCCTGGCCGGGGTCAACTACCCGCCGGTCCAGATGGTCGCCGCGCTGGTGCTGACGCTCGCCTTCGCGATGCTGCTGCAGACCGACCGCCGCCTGCTCGCCCTGGTCACCCTGAACAGCGGCATCGGCTGGTCCAGCTACGGCGTGCTGGTCCACAACGCGGGGATCTCGCCGATCGTCGCCACCGGTGTGGCGGCCGGCCTGGTCGGCCTCTTCGGCCAGCTGATGGCCCGCTACCGCTACGGCTCCGCACTGCCGTACGTGACCGCGGCGATCGGCCCGCTGATGCCCGGTTCGGCGCTCTACCTCGGCATGCTCTCCTTCGCCCAGGGCCACTCCGCGGGCGGCCTGGTGCAGATCACCCGGGCCGCCGCGATCGCCCTGGCGCTGGCGATCGGCGTGAACCTCGGGGGCGAGATCGCCCGGCTCTTCATGAAGCTGCCGGCCGACGCCGAGCTGCCGGCCGTCCCCCGCCGGGCGGCCAAGCGCACCCGCGGCTTCTGACACCACTCGCGGCCGGCGGCGCGCACCCGCGCCCTCCCAGCTGCACCCGCGGCCTCCCGCCCGCACCGGCGGCTTCCCGCCCGCACCGGCGGCTGCCGGACCGTATGCCACGCTCGTTGCGCCGGTGTCGGCCCCCCGGGCCATGTCGCGGCAGGCCGGACGCAGGACCAGGAACGAAGGTAAGACGCATGACCACACTGCTGGACGGCTACCGCGAGCACATCGTCGCCGCGCACAAGCAACCGCTGTTCCTGCTGCTGGTCGGGTTCATCACCTCCTTCGTCTTCATCAGGTTCAGCGTCCGGATGATCAGGGCCCAGGTGCGCTGGTGGCCGGGCAACGTCACCCCCGGCGGCCTGCACATCCACCACATGGTGTTCGGCCTGGGCTTCCTGCTCGTCGGCGGCATCGGGGTGTTCGCGACCTACGGCGGACACCCCTGGATCGACGTGTTCGGCCTGCTCTTCGGCATCGGCTGCGGTCTGGTGCTGGACGAGTTCGCGCTGATCCTGCACCTGGACGACGTCTACTGGGGCGAGCAGGGCCGCAAGTCGGTGGACGCGGTGATCTTCGGCATCCTCTTCACCGCGCTGCTGCTGGTCGGCTACGTGCCGCTCGGTGTGGTGCCCAGTCAGGAGACCAGGTGGGGGCTGGTCTCGGTGATCTCGGTGAACATGCTGGTCTCCATCGTCGCCCTGCTCAAGGGCAAGGTGTGGACCGGCCTGCTCGGCATCATGGTGCCCGGCATCTCCTGGATCGGCGCGATCCGGCTGGCCCGGCCCAGCAGCCCCTGGGCGCGCTGGCGCTACGCGACGCGCCCGCGTCGCCGGGCTCGTGCGCTCCGGCGCGAGCGCCGACTGCACCGGCGTGCGGACGTTGCCCGTACCTGGCTTTTCGACCTGATCGCCGGCGCCCCGGACAAGGTCCCGGCCAACCACCCCGCCGCCCACCGGGTCGCCGAACGGATGGCCGCCCGGGCCTCCGCCCACCTCGACGCGCACGCGGCCCGCGCCCTGGCCCGGCGCTCCGCCCGGCTGGCCGACCGCCGCTCGGCGGCCGCCGCCGCGCCCGGCTCCGGCACGGCTACCCCCGCCGACGGAACGCGCGAGCCCGGCACCTGGCGCCGCGCCCAGCAGCGCCGTCGGGCCGTCCGGGCCGGCCGCAACCGCACCTACGCGGTCCGCCCGACCGGCCTGGAGCCGCGGCCCGGCCGCCACCCCCACCTGCGGCCGCACACCCGCCGGATCCGACGGTAGTTCGTATACCCTGCGCACCCGGCTGGAGTTGATGTCCAGTCAGATCATCTGACGGGTCACCCGGGTGGCCGTGCGGGCCTGGGACGTGAAGGCCGCCCGGCTTGAGAGCATGGCGATGCGTAAACGATTTGTCATGTGATGGGGTGCTTTGCCGGGAGCCCGCTCTGCCGAACGGCCACCCGGCGGCCCCGTCCGGGACCCTGAGAAGGGATGTCTCGTGGCGCGCAGGCTTCTGCCGATCCTCCTGTTGTCCCTCACCGCCGTGCTCGGGCAGCTCCCGGTCGCCGCGGCCGCCCCGGTCGACCCGGACCAGGCCTCGGGCGCCCCGGCGGCCGACGAGGCCTACCCGTCCGCCGAGGACATCGACCACGCACGAGCCGAGGCCGACCGCCGGGCCGCCTCGGTCACCGCCATCGAGGCCGGGCTCACCGCCGCCAAGGCCGAGCTCGACCGGGCCGGCCAGGTCGCCGAACGGGCCGTCGAGGCCTACAACGGCGCCCAGCTCGCGCTCACCAGGGCCCGGGCCGAGGAGTCCGCCGCGATCGGCCGGGCCGCCTCCGCCGAGGCCGACCGGGCCGCGGCCGCCGAGGACGCCGCCGCGCTGGCCGCCGAAACGTACCGTCAGGGCACCACCGCCGAACTCTCCGCCATCAACGCCCTGATCGGCGCCCGCGGTCCGCGCGAGGCCGGCGACCGGGCCGCCGTGGTCGGCGTGGCCAGCGACCGCACCCGGCAGATCCTCGACGCGGCCACCTCCACCGCCGCCGCCGCGACCCGCGCCTCGGCCGCCGCGCGCGCCGCGGCCGCGGCCGCCGAGAAGGCCGCCGCGGAGGTCGGCGCGGCCCGGGAGCGGGCAGAGGCACGGCTCGCCGCCCAGCAGAACCAGCTCCTCACCACCGCCCGGCGCCGCGAACAGCTCCTCACCGACCTCGCCGCCGCCCGCCACACCACCGTCGAGCTGGAGCGGCAGCGGCGCGAGGCGCTGGAGGCGATCGCCGCCCGCGAGGCCGAGGCCGCCGCCCGGGCCGCCGCCGAGGCAGCGGCTGCCGAGGCCGCCCGGGCCGAAGCCGCGAAGGCCGCCGGGGGTGTGGCGGCCGGCCCGCCGACCACGGCCGCCCGCCCGTGGTCGGCGGAGGGCGCGGCCGCCGCCGTCGCCTTCGCCCGCTCCAAGATCGGCCTGCCGTACATCTGGGGCGGCGAGGGCCCCGGCGGCTACGACTGCTCAGGGCTCACCATGATGGCCTGGCGCGAGGGCGGCCGGCAGCTCAACCACTTCGCCGCCGACCAGTACGCCCAGAGCACCCCGATCGGCTACCGCCAGCTCCGCCCCGGCGACCTCGTCTTCTGGACCGACACCGGCCGCGCCGCCGACATCCACCACGTCGGCCTCTACATCGGCGACGACCAGATGATCGAGGCACCCCGCGCGGGCATGCCGGTCAAACAGGCCAGCCTCTGGATCATGGGCAAGCCGGACTTCTACGCCCGGCCGTGACCACGGTCCTGGCGCTGGAAGGCGTTCCGTTGAGGGCAGGCGCCGGCGAGCAGGTCGAGTCGTGAACGTGGCGGGGTCGGTGTCGTGGCGGCGCCTGCCGGTGGTGACGACCCGTCAGAACTGCCGCGAATCCGGGGCGCCCGGCCGGATCCGGGTGACCGGCGGCAGCGTGAGCGGCATCTCGTCGGTCACCCAGGCGTATTCGAGGCCGGCCAGGGCGCCGTCCTCGGTCCAGACGAGCAGCTCGCCGACGTACTCGCCGGCCTCGTCGAACACCATCGCGTCGACCGGCAGCGGCCTCGTGCCCCGGAGCGCCGCCGCGGGTGGCGCCGGCTCGCGCACCCGGACGTCCACGCTGACCGACCGCGGGCCCCAGACGGCCACCACCTCGGTCCGGTCCAGCTGGCTCCGTAGTTCGGCGGCGCCGTCGAAGCCGGCGGAGAGCACGTGCTCCAGCACCGCCCGCTCGGCGGCGTTCAGGGGACGCGGGGTGACGGGGACCGGAGACATGGCTCCCATCATGCCCGTCCGCCGTCCCTCCGTCCGCCGTCCTGCCCGTCCCGCCCGTCCCGCCCGTCCCGCCCGGCGTGCGGAAGGCCGGCGTGCGGAAGGCTGGTTGTCGGAGGGCCGGTTGTCGGAGGGCGGCCGTACGATGGCCGGCCGGAAGGGAAGTGACATGAGGCTGCGGGACGTCGAGCCGGGGGATGCCGGGGCCTACGTCCGGATGCGGTGCGATCCGGTGATGATGGCCGAACTGGGCGGGCCGCTGCCGGTGGAGGGCATCGCGGACAAGGTCCGGCGGGACGTGCTGGCCGCGGCGGCGGACCGCTCCTGGATCAAGATGATCGTCCCGGACGGGGCCGCGCCGGGCGAGGTGGCCGGGAGCGTCACGCTCTGGCCGAACGAGGAGGGCGGCGAGGTCGTCTCCGAGATCGGCTGGATGGTGCTGCCGGAGTTCCAGGGCCGCGGCGTCGGCAAGGCGGCCGTCCGGGCCGTGCTCGACCTGGCCGCCCGGGACGGCCGCTGGGGCCCGGTGCACGCCCACCCGGCAACCACCAACGGGCCGTCCAACGGCATCTGCCGCACCCTCGGTTTCCGGCTGCTCGGCGAGCGGGAGGTGGACTTCGCGGGCCGGCTTCTGCGGGTCAACCACTGGGTCTTCGACCCCCTGGACCGGCCCGGGGCAGCGGCGGAATAAATCGGATGCCGCCGCCGGGGGCCCGCCGTACCGTGGGCGGATGGGCAACGATGCGTACGGCGAGACCGGCGACCAGGGCCACGGCCGGCTGGAGGAACGGACCGACACGGTCGGCGGAGCAGAGATCCGGGCGATCGCCGAGAGCGAGATCGAGGCCTGGGGCCGCGCGATCTCCCTGGGGTTCCTGCGCCCGCACGCGGAGAGCGCGCTGGAGTTCCGCCGGCTGCAGTGGCAGCCCGGGCGGGCGCTCGGGGCCGAGGCCGAGGGCCGGTTCGTCGCCACCTACCGGAGCTTCGACGTCGAGCTGACCGTCCCCGGCGGGGCCGTCGTCCCGGCGAACGCGATCACCTCCGTCACCGTGACGACCACCCACCGCCGGCGCGGCCTGCTGAGCCGGATGATGTCGCGGGACCTCGCGGCCGCCCGCGAGCGCGGCGCCCCCGTCGCCGTCCTGATCGCCGCCGAGTACAGCATCTACGCCCGGTTCGGCTTCGGCCCGGCCACCCGTGGCCACGGGTGGAACGTCGACCTGACGCGCGCCCGCGGCCTGCGCGACGGCCTGCCCACCGTGCCCGGCGGGCGGATCGAGTTCCTCACCATGGAGGAGCTGCGCAAGGTGGGCCCCGAGCTGCACGACCGCTGGCGGCTCACCCAGCCCGGCGCGCTCGCCCGCGACGAGGCGTGGTGGAAGCGCCACACCGGCGCGGTCCCGGTCCCGGGCTTCGAGTGGAAGGAGCCCTTCGCCGCCGTCCACCGGGACGCCGAGGGCAACGCCACCGGCCTGGCCGTCTACCGGGTCGATGACACCTGGGACGGCAGCTACCCGAACTGCACGCTCACCGTGGTCGACTTCCTCGCCCTCGACCGGGCCACCGCCGCCGAACTGTGGCGGTTCCTGTTCTCGGTCGACTGGGTGCGCAAGGTCGTGATCGAGAACATAGGCCCGGACGACCCGCTGCCTCTGCTGCTCAACGACCCGCGCGCGGCCACCCCGTACGCGGAGAATGCCGACTTCATGTGGCTGCGGGTGCTCGACTTCGAGGCCGCGTTCAACGCCCGGACGTACGGCGCGCCCGGCCGGGTCGTGCTGGAGGTCAAGGACCGCGACGGCTACGCCGCCGGTCGCTGGGCGATCGAGGCCGCCGCCGATGGCACCGGCCGCTGCACCCGCACCACCGACGTGCCCGACCTCCTGCTCGAATCCTCGGCGCTCGGGTCGCTCTACCTGGGCGGCGAGACGGCTCCCCGGCTGGCCGCGGCCGGTCTGGTCACCGAGGTCTGGGACGGCGCCGCGGCCGCCGTGGACCTGGTACTGCGCACACCGCTGCTCTCCTGGAACCCGGACGGCTTCTGAGTCGGGCGCCCCGAAGCACCGGTGCCGGGCCGGCCGTCTCCCCGACGGCCGGCCCGGCGCCGTTCGATCCCCGGCTTCGCATGCTCCGCCTACTTGACGGCGGTTTTCCCGATGGTCGGCAGGATGAAGTCCTGAATAAGTCCCTTGGCGTCGCGGACAATCGGCCGGAATACCCGATAACGCGAGAGGTTGATCACCCGGGCCGCCATGGGGGTGGACCGGCGGACGAATTCCCGCGTCCGCTCGGTGTCCTCGGTCCGGTCGAAGACCCAGTAGAGGACCACGACCATGAGGTGCAGCCAGAGGACGTCCGGCAGGAGCTCGACCAGCTCGGCGTCCAGCTTCGGCGCCAGTTCCGAGCCCTGCAGCACGTCGCGGAACAGCTCCACGGCGGTCGCCCGCGCCGGGTGCGACTCGTTGGAGAACGGGCTCAGCGAGCTGGTCGGGTCGGCGGCCGTCCGGAAGAACTGCGCGGCGAACTCGTGGTACGGCGCGGCGGTGTCGAGCCAGGAGGTCAGCGCGATTTCCAGCCGCTCGGCGAAATCCCGAGTATGGGCCATGCGATTCCTGGCGTCCGCCGCGTGGTCGTACGTCATCCGGTCGTAGAATCCCTGGATCAGGAATTCCTTCGCCGAAAAATAATAGTAAGCATTCCCGACCGAGACGCCCGCCTCGGTGGCAATGGCGCGCATGGTGGTCTTCTCGTAGCCGCGCTCCTGGAACAGCCGCATCGCGGTCTCCAGGATCAGGGCCCGGGTCGCCTCACTCTTGTCCGTCTTCGGCTGGGCTCTTCCGCCGGGAAGCTCCGCCGGAGCGGGGGTGCCGGTGGCGAGGCTGTCGCCGGGGCTGTCGGTGCCGGCGGTGCCACTCGTGCTGTCGGGTCCGTTCGTCGCTGCCAGGTCGTTCACGGCTCCGAGCCTAGGGCCTGCCGTCAAACTCCCGCCTGCCTGGCGGTGTCAGGGCAGGCCTGACACGACCGCTCAGCTCCGACCGGTGTCGGTACGGACAGCACCGGATGCCCCCTCCGCACCCGGTACCGCCGCTCCGCCCGCGTCCGGTTCGAACGCGTTCAAAAGCATGGGCATGACTCTAGGGGCTGGAGTTGAACATGCTCAAGCTGGGGCGTGTGGGAAGCTCGTCACATGAACGCCACCATCCGCCGCGGCACCGCGCACGACGCCGAGGCCGTTGCCGGCCTGCACGCCCTCAGCTGGCGCACCGCCTACACCGGCATCGTCCCGGAGCAGGCGCTCGGTGACGGGATGGTCGCCGCGCGGCGCGAGCTCTGGGCGTTGCGGCTGACCGTCGACTACGGCGAACCGGCCAACACCCCCGAGCTGCTGATCGCCGAACAGACCGGGAGCGTCGTCGGCTTCGTCTACCTGGTGCCGCAGGAGGACGGGCGGGTGCTCCTGGACAACCTGCACGTCCGGCCCGGGCAGACCGGCGGAGGCATCGGCCGTGCGCTGCTCGACGCGGCGCGCGGGCATGTCGCCAGGCAGCACCCCGGCGCCGACCTCTACCTGGAGGTGCTGCGCGACAACGCCCGGGCGGTCGCGTTCTACGAGCGCGAGGGCGGCCGCCGGACGGCCGAGCAGGAGGGCGTCTTCCCGGGCGGCTACCTGCTGCCCGAGTACGAGTACACCTGGCCGGCGGCGTCGGTGCGGCCGTCACCGGCATCGGCGGGCCTTCAGTCGACGTCGTAGACCGTCACCGGGATCCCCCGGTCCACCAGGCGGGCCGTCACCAGCGGCTCGACCAACTCCCAGCGCCCGCCTGCCAGTCCACAGCCGATCCGCGGCATGTGGACGGAGGCGCCGAGCGCGGGCGCCCGCTCGGCCAGCGCCGCCAGCGCGGTGTCGATCGCCTCGTACCGCACCGGTACGCCCGTCGACCGGCCGGTCCGGAGGCCGCGCTGCCCGACGAGGTTGGCCACCCAGACGTACGGCTCGACCTGCACCAACTGGGCGGCTCCCAGGCCGAAGTCGTTCTTCGCGCGCTCCCGGTGCCAGCGCCGGAACGCCGCCTCCGGCTCCGGCCAGCGCCGCGACAGGGCCAGCACGAATCCCTTGCCCCACCCGCCGAGGTCGTTGCAGACGTGCGCGATCACCTTCACGCCCTTCGCCTGGGGCGCGGTGGCGTCGCCACGGACGTATCGGATGGTCGCCGTCTCCATGCCCGAACGCTAGCGCGCGGCAGTGACAGCCCGTTCGGAATTTTCGGACGCCGAGGGAGCGCCCGCGGCCGATGAAGTGCCCCGTACCGGGAGGGAGCCCTGCACCGGGAGGGGGGCGTCCGGGGCCGTGGAAGAGCCCGGTATCCGCAGGTGGCGGCGGCCCGCCAGGGCGATCAGCAGGGCGAGCGCGGCGGCTCCCGCGGGCAGCCAGTAGCCGGAGCCGGGTGCGGCGTGCTCGGCGACCGCCCCGGCGAGGGCCGCGCCGGCCGAGATGCCGACCACGATGCCGGACACCGCGACCGCCATGCCCTCGTTCAGCTGCCTCTGCGGGAGCAGCTCCTGGACCAGCGTCATGCCGGTGACCATGGTCGGTGCGGTGCCCGTCCCGGCCACGAACAGCGTGACGCCGAGCACGGCCGGTCCGGCGCCGCCCACCCCCGCGGCCAGCGGCAGGAGCAGCAGGACGGCCATCGCGGTGACACCGAGCAGGAAACGGACGCCCGCCGCCCGGCGCGGCCGGAGCAGGCCGAAGAGCAGCCCGGCCACGCACGAGCCGGCCGCGACCAGCGCCAGCAGACCGCCCGCCACCGGCTTCTGTCCGAGAGCGTCGGCGTAGGCCACGGTGGTCACCTCCATCGAGCCGAAGACCACGCCGCTGGCGAGGAAGGTCAGCACCAGCACCCGCAGCCCCGGCACCCGCAGCGGCGAGCCGTGGCCGCTGCCCGTCGGGCGCTCCGCGAGCGGGGGTTCGGTGCGTCGCTGGGCGGCGAAGAGCAGGGCGCCGACGGAGCCGAGCACCCCGGCGGTGAGCATGCCGGCCTCCGGTGCGACCGCCGTGCAGAGCAGCATCGCGAGCACCGGCCCGGCCATGAAGCAGAGCTCGTCCAGCGCCTGTTCGAAGGAGTTGGCGAGGTGCCGGGCGGCCGGGTCGGCCCGGTAGAGGTGTGCCCAGCGGGCCCGCGCCATGCCGCCCAGGTTCGGCGCCGCCGCGCCGGCCGCCCAGCAGGCGTACAGCGTCCAGTCGGGCGCGCCGGAGCGGACGCAGACCAGCAGGCCGGTGAACGGGACGGCGTTGTACAGCGTGGCCGGGACGGCGACGCGCGCCTGCCCGTACCGGTCGACCAGGCGGCCGAGCAGCGGCATGCCGATCGCCCCGGTGACCAGGCCGGCCGCCGAGACGCTGCCCGCCAGTGCGTACGAGCCGCGTCGTTCGGCGAGCAGCACCACCAGGGAGACGCCCGTCATCGACATCGAGAGCCGGCCGAACAGCCCGGCGAAGGTGAAGGCGGCGGTGCCGGGCAGGGCGAAGAGCCGTCGGTAGGAGGCGCGCACGGTACTCCGAAGCAGAGAGTGGGGGAGGGAGCTCCCAGCCTCACGTCTCGGCCCGGGCACGGTCCAACACCTGTTTCGCCGTACTGACAACATGATGTTGTTAATCTGCCGTCATGCCCTCCGACCTGCACCCCCGCCTGCTCCGCGGTTTCGTCGCGACGGCCGAGACCCTGCACTTCGGCCGGGCCGCCGAACGCCTGCACGTCGCCCAGCAGGCGCTCAGCCGGGACGTCCGCGCGCTGGAGAGGCTGCTCGGCGACGCGCTCTTCACCCGGACCACCCGTAGCGTCGAACTCACCCGGGCGGGGCTGCTGTTGCTGCCGAAGGCGCGCCAGCTCCTCGCCCTGCACGACGAGATCGTGACGGCCGCCGAGCTCCGCCCGTTGCTGCTGGACGTCAACAGCAACGTCAACGGCCCCGATCTGACCTCCGACCGGCTGCTCGAACTCGCCCGCGCCGCCTGGCCGGAGGGCGACATCCTGGCCCGCTTCCTCGGCGGTCTGGCGGCGGCGGCCGAGGAGCTGATCGCCCACCGCCTGGACGCCTCGCTCGGCCGGTTCGCCGGCCTGGACGCCCGGGTGCGGGGCCAACTCGTCCAGACGCCGGTGCGGTTGGAGCGGGTCTCGGTGATGATGGCGGTCGGCCACCCGCTGGCCGGCCGACCGGTGCTGCGCCTGGCGGAGCTGGCCGGCCACCCCGTGGACGTCTGCGCCGGCAACCCGGCCACCACCGAATGGGCCGACTTCGGCACCCGGCTGCTGCGCGAGCACAGGCTGACGGCGGCGGCGCCGTACGTCCCGCCGGTCGGGGTGGACGAGACCGCCCGCTACCTCACCCGGCACGGCGACCCGATGCTGACCACCACCAGCGGGCCGCTGATCCCCGGCGTGGTGAACGTGCCACTCGTCGACCCGGTGCCGCTCAGCCTGGTCAGCCTGGTACACCGCCCGGGTCTGCGGCACCCGGGACTGACGGCGCTGCGCGCGGCGGCCGGCGAACTCGGCGCCCGGGAGGGGTGGCTGCGGCGCCCGGCGGGCAGTTGGCTGCCGGCCGCCGACGCGGCGCTGCTGGAGGCGGGGGCGGTACTGCCGGGGGCGTAGGTCGTCCCGGCCGCAGCCGGTTCGTCACGCCGGACGACGGCGGATCCCGCAGGACCGGAATTCGGCGGCCGAGGGGCGTTGTTGTGCGCGGAGACGTCCCCACCCCTGCCGCTCGGGGGTCGGCAGGGGTGGGGCGTGGGCGGGGCGGTCGCTACGGCGACCGTCGGTGCGAAGGTCGGTCCGGCGGCCGTGGTCGGCCGGTTCAGGCCGCCTTGACGGCGGAGATGTCGAAGCTGAGCTTGACCTTCTCGCCGATCAGCACGCCGCCGGTCTCCAGGGCGGCGTTGTAGGTGAGGCCCCAGTCGGTGCGGTCGAGTACGGCCGAGCCCTCGAAGCCGACCCGCTCGGCGCCGTAGGCGTCGGTGGCGCTGCCGGTGTAGTCGAGGTCCAGCACGATCGGGCGGGTGGTGCCCTTGATCGTGAGCTCGCCGTTCATCCGGTACGAGTCGCCGCGCAGACGCTCGGCGGAGGTGCTGCGGAAGCGGATCTCCGGGTGGGCGTCGGCGGCGAAGAAGTCGCCGGTGCGCAGGTGCTCGTCGCGCTGCGCCTGGTTGGTGTCGATGCTCGCGACCTTGATCACCAGCTCGGCGCTCGAGTTGCCCGGGGTGGTGCCGTCCAGGTGCAGCTTGCCGTCGTAGTCGGTGAAGCGGCCCTTGACGTTGGTCACCATGGCGTGGCGCACCGAGAAGCCGACCTCGCTGTGGGTGGTGTCGATGGCCCAGTCGCCGGTGAGGTGGCCCAGGTCCGGGCCGGCGGGGGTGTCGATGACGGTGGTGGCGACGGCGTTCTTGGTGCGGTTGAAAAGGCCCATGGCTCCTCCTCGGGTTCGAAGCCATTTGTTTAGGCTTCAACTTGTTGCCTCCACTGTAGGGCGATCTCGTTCAAAGTTCAACCATGTGGTGACGGTCGCGCCGCCCGGTACCGTCGACGCCGGTCCGGCCGTGCGGCTTGACCCTCGACCTGGTCGAGGCCCCAGAGTCCCAGGCATGGAGAGCGACCTGCGCAGCATCGGTGAACTGGCCCGCGACAGCGGCCTCGGCGTCAGTGCGCTGCGCTTCTACGACGGCGCCGGCGTCCTCGCCCCCGCCTGGGTCGACCCGCAGACCGGCTACCGCTGGTACGCGCCGGACCAGCTCGCCGACGCCCGGCTGCTCTGCCGGCTGCGGCGGGTGGGCCTGCCCCTCGCCGGCATCCGGGCCGTGCTCGCCGCGGCCCCTGGCGACGGCACGGCCCACCGGGTGCTCGACGCGCATCTGCGGCGGCTGGAGGACGGCCTCGCCGACGCCCGCCGGGAGCTCTCCCTGATCCGCACGCTGATCGACCAGAGGGAGAACCCCATGACCACCGCCCCCGCCGCGCACGGCTTCACCGTCTCCGCCCGCGAGCTGGCCGCCGCCCTGGACGCGGTCCGCTTCGCGGTCGGCAGTGACCCCGAAGTACCCATGCTGTCGGGCGTGTTGTTCGACCTGGACGGGGGACTGCTGCGGCTGGTCGCCACCGACCGGTACCGGATGGCGCTGGCCGAAGTGCCCGCGCCGTCGACGTCCTCGACGGGCGTGATCGTCCCGACCGCGCTGGCCGACGCCGTCCGCGTGCTGCTCGGCTCCGGCGCGGAGGAGGCGGAACTGGCCATCGGCGCCGGGCGGTTCCGCGTCACGACCGGTGGTCACCGGATCGAGGGCGCCACCCTCGACCACGACTACCCCGACTACCGTTCGCTGGTCCGGCTCGACCCGGGCCACCGGGTCGGCCTGCCCGCCGCCGAGCTGCTCGGCGCGGTCGAGGCCGGCGCCACCCGCAGCCTGCCCTCCGGTCCGCACGGCTCCGCCTGCGAGGTCACCGTGCTCACCCTCGACCGGGACGGGCGGCTCACCATCGCCTCCGACGGCGCCGAGCCCGCCCCCGACGACGTCCGGGTGGCGGTCAATCGCGACTTCCTCCTGGACGCCCTCCGGGCCGGCGGCCCCGAGCAGCTCGTCCTCGAAATCGGCGGCCCGATCGCCCCGTTGGCCATCCGGACGGCCGGGCGGGCCGGCACCTTCTCCCTCCTCATGCCGATCCGGGTCCCCGAGCTCGCCTGAGCGCCTGCGCCCGATTGCCTTCGTGCGGCCGTTCCCGTCCGATCGCAGAGTCCCCGGCCGGGGTCCGGCCTCACTGGTCTCGGCCGGACGGGGATCACGGAGAGCTTCGAGACGGCCTGGGCGGCACTCGCGCCCGCCGCGCGCCGGTGCCTGGAGCTCGCCCACCGACACGAGCCCCGTGCCCGTCGGCCGTTCCCCGTCCTGTGGTCGGCGCGCGACGCCGTGTTTGCTGCTGTTAGCAGCATGCTTGCATTTGCAAGCGCGGTGATGCAGCCTGGTCGCATGGCCTCACTGAATGTCGGTTCGCTGGGCGAGTACATCCGCGAGCAACGGCGGAACGCGCAGTACTCGTTGCGGCAGCTGGCCGAGGCCGCCGGCGTGTCCAACCCCTACCTCAGCCAGATCGAGCGAGGGTTGCGCAAGCCGAGCGCGGAGATCCTCCAGCAGATCGCCAAGGCACTGCGGATCTCGGCGGAGACGCTGTACGTCCAGGCCGGGATCCTGGAGGAACGGCGGGGCGAGGGCCTGGAGCTGCGGGCCTCGATCCTGGCCGATCCGCTGATCAACGAGCAGCAGAAGCAGGCGCTGCTCGCGGTCTACGACGCCTTCCTCAAGGAGAACGCCGCGCGCAAGGACACTGACGCGGTGCCCGAAGACCCCGACGCCGACCGGCCGAAGACCGCCGGCCCGGCAACCTAGACCACGGGAGGACCGGCCATGCCGATCACGGATGAGATCAAGAAGACCCTGAGCGACCCGACCCCGCTCTACGCCCTCGCCGGCGCGGGGGACCTCGCCTACGAGAAGCTGCGCGAGGTGCCCGGCAAGGTCGAGGCGCTGGCCGCGGACCGCAAGGGCGCGCAGGAGAAGGCCACCGCCAGGCTCCAGGAGGCGCAGAGCCGGCTGGTGGAGGCGCAGACGAAGGTCGCGGACTCGGTGACCACACTGCCCACCGACCTCAAGATCCTCCAGGAGAAGGCGCAGAGCTTCGCGCTCCAGCAGGTCGGCCGCGCGGTCGAGCTGGCGGTGAAGGCCAAGGAGGCCTACGACGAGCTGGCCGAGCGCGGCAAGGGCGTCGTCGACCGGGGCCGTCCCGCCGAGTCCACGCCGGTGGCGGCCGAGCCCGCCTCCGCGAAGCCGGTGGAGGCCGAGCCCGAGGCGGTCGACGCCGAGCTGGTCGAGGACGACGAGCCCGGGGCGGAGGCCGCCACGGAGCCCGCAGCCGAGCGCGCCGTCAAGAAGTCCCCCCGGGCCCGCAAGAGCACCGAGTAGTCCGCCGGCCGGCCGGCGGAACGCCGGGAGCCACCACGGCCCGGTTGAGTCCGGGCCGCCCGGGGCACATCTGGTGACCTCGGGACGTTGACACCGTGGCGGGCGGATCGCCGTGCCAGGATGGGCGGCGGCCGGGACGCCGGAGCCGAGACGCAGAGGAGACCGCGATGGGCGGAGTGGCTCAGATCCTGGGCTTGGACTACCTGAACCCGTTCTGGTGGCTGGCCGTCGCCATCCTGGGTTTCAAGCTGTTCGCCCTGGTCGACGCGGCCACCCGACCGGAGGACGCGTACCGGGCGGCGGACAAGAAGACCAAGGGGTTCTGGCTGGCGGTCCTGGGGATCGCCTTCGGGCTGGACCTGCTGTTCGGGGCGAACTTCATGACCAGCTTCCTGACCCTGGCGGGCCTGGTCGCGGCGATCGTCTACATGGTCGACGTGCGCCCGGCGATCCGGGAGCTGACCGGCCGGGGCGGCGGCCGGGGCGACCGGCGCAACATGGGCCCCTACGGCCCCTGGTAGCCACCGGGCGGTCCACGCCCGGACACGGCCTGATACGGCCCGATACGGCCCGATACGGCCTGATACGGGTGGACACGGGCAGGACGAGACACGGACTCGGGCGGGCCGAGGCAGCACAAGGCACGGGCGGGACAAGGCAGGACGAGCGTCGAGCCCCGGCACGCGGAACCATCCGCGCGCCGGGGCTCTCCGTATGTGCCCCCGCCCCGGTCAGCCCAGGATCAGCTGCACCGGGTTGCGCTCCAGCAGCAGCACGGCGACGTCGTCCGTCAGCGCGCCGCCGTTCAGCTCCTCGACCTCGGCGATCGCGCTGTCCACCAGGCGGCCCCTGGTCAGCCCGGCGGACTGGTGGTCGCCGATGAGGTCCGCCAGGCCGTCCTGGCCGAGCCGGCGCGAGCCGGCCCCGACCCGACCCTCGATCAGGCCGTCGGTGTAGAGCAGCAGCCGCCAGCCGGCAGGCAGTTCGACCCGGTGCGCGGGCCAGACGGCCTGGCCGTCGTCGCAGGGGAGCAGGCCGAGTGCGGGGCCGGCGAGGTCGGCCGGCAGCATCGCCGGCTTCTGGCCGGCGCTGAGCAGCAGGGGCGCGGGGTGGCCGGCGAGGTAGAGCCGGGCGTGTTCGACGGCGCGGAGCGGGTCGAGTTTGCCGGCGGCGTCACCGGGCTCGATGACCAGCATGCAGAGCGTCGCGAAGATCTCGTCGCTGCGCCGCTCGTGCTCCAGGACGTGCTGAAGGGTGGTCAGCAGGGCCTCGCCGGTGAGGCCGGCGAAGACCAGGGTGCGCCACGCTATCCGGAGCGCCACGCCGAGCGCGGCTTCGTCCGGGCCGTGGCCGCAGACGTCGCCGATCACGACGTGGACGGTGCCGTCGTCGGTGCGCACCGCGTCGTAGAAGTCACCGCCGAGCAGGGCGCGGCGGCGGCCCGGGCGGTATCGCCGGGTGAAGGAGAGCCCGGCGCCGTCCAGCAGCGGGGTGGGCAGCAGGTGGCGCTGGAGCCGGGCGTTCTCCTGACCGCGCAGCTCGGCCTCGACAAGCCGGCGCTGGGACTCGTCGGCGCGCTTGCGCTCGACGGCGTACCGCAGGGCGCGGGCGAGCAGCGGGCCGTCCGTCTCGTGCTTGATCAGGAAGTCCTGCGCGCCGGCGGCCACCGCGGCGGCGCCCAGCTCGGCGCCGGCGGCGTCGGTGAGCACCACGACGGCGGTGTGCGGGGCCCGGCGGAGCAACTCGTGCAGGCCCTCCAGGCCGTCCGAGGCGTCCGAGGGGTGGGGCAGGTCGGCGGGGGCGGCGAGGTCGAGGAGGACGCAGCTGAAGTCGGTGCCGCGTGCCCGGCCGCGCCGGGACGAGGCGGGGGCCAGCAGTTCGGAGGCCTGCTCCAGCCCGCGGGCCCAGTGGATCTCGATCGGGGCGCCGCTGTCGGCCACCGCGGCCTTGAGCAGCTGGGCGTCGGAGGCGTCGTCCTCGATCACCAGCAGCCGGAGCGGGGCCGCCTGGGGTGGGGCGGGCGACGACGCGGGGGCGGCGTTCGACCGGGGGTGGGGTATCGGGGGAGGCGCCGTGGCCGGGCCGGCCGGTTTGTGGGCGGCGGACCGGTTGTGGGTACGGCCGGAGCGGGCACCGTCGAGGGTGCCCGGCGGGTCGGCGGCACCAGGTGCCCGCCCGTCTCCCGTTGCGGGCATCGGTTGATCCTCCCTTTCCCCGAGTGCGTAACGGTCGGCGTCCGTCCGCAGTGCCCGCGTGGCACCCTGCGTCGGGGAACTTCTCGCGACCATAACGTGATCTCCGGGGAACTCTCTGGCCGACCGGCACGGTTGTGTGGGTGCCACGCCGGTGGTGGTGTGGTGAACAGGACATGGCGACGACCGGGGCCCTGCCGACAGGCGCCGGGCCGGGCCCGGAAGGGCGGACACGGTGGTGACACGGATCACCCTGGTCGAGGGTGACATCACGGAACAGCAGGTGGACGCGGTCGTGAACGCCGCCAACTCCTCTCTGCTCGGTGGTGGCGGTGTGGACGGTGCGATCCACCGCAAGGGCGGGCCGCGGATTCTGGAGGAGTGCCGCAGGCTCAGGGCCTCGCACTGGGGCCGGGGCCTGCCCACCGGGCAGGCGGTGGCGACCACGGCGGGGCGGCTGCCGGCCCGCTGGGTGGTGCACACGGTGGGGCCGGTCTACCGGGAGGAGGAGTACGACGTGCGGGCGGAGCAGTTGGCCTCCTGCTATCGCGAGTCGCTCCGGGTGGCGGCGGAGCTGGGCGCGCGGACGGTGGCCTTCCCGGCGGTGTCGACCGGGGTGTATGGGTGGCCGCTGGAGGACGCGGCCCGGATCGCGCTCGGCACCGTCGTGGCGGAGGTGCCGGGGGCGGTGGGTGAGCCGGCGGAGGTGCGGTTCGTGCTGTTCGGCCCCGAGGCGTACGGGACATTCGAACGGGTCTGGCGGGCGATGGAGTCGGAGGGGCGGAAGTAAGGAGGAGGGGCAGGGGTCGGAGGGGCAGGACTGAGGCGCCGATCGGATGCCCCCATGGTGGCGTGACCAGGCGTCAACACGCCAGAGATATTCGATAACTCGTTCGAGTGAATCCCCGGGCTCGCTCAGCAGCGCGGCAGCCGTAGGCGCCAGCCGGGCGCCTACGGGGCGAGCGCCGTCCACGGAAGGGTGACCTCGCCCTGCCGCCACCGCCCGCGCGCGTCCACCAGCGGCCAGCTGCCGGCCAGCGCCGTGCAGGCGGCCACCCAGCGCTGCCGGGCCCCGAACGCCCCGTAGGGCGCGGCCGCCGCCCAGGCCCGGTCGAAGTCGGTGAGGAAGGCGTGCACCGGCCGGCCCGGCACGTTGTGGTGGATCAGCGCCTTGGGCAGCCGCTCCGCCAGGTCGGACGGCTGCCCGAGCCCGCCGAGCCGGGCCGCGAAGGTCACCGTCCGCGGGCCCTGCGGCCCGAGCGCGACCCAGACGTGCCGGCGTCCGACCTCGTCACAGGTCCCCTCGACCAGCAGCCCGTCCGGAGCCAGCCGGGCGCAGAGCCGTTCCCAGACCCCGGCCACCGCCGACTCCTCGTACTGCCGCAGCACATTGGCGGCCCGGATCAGCTGGGCGGGCGCGCCGCCGTCCAGCGGCACCTCGAAGCCGCCGCGCCGGAAGGTGAGCAGCGGCGGCTCCGCGTACGGCAGCGCGGCCGCGACCCGCTCCGGCTCGATCTCGATCCCCACCACGCGGACGTCCGCCCGCACCGCCCGCAGCCGCCCGGACAGCTCGACCGCCGTCCACGGCGCGGCGCCGTACCCGAGGTCGACGGCGACCGGCGGGCGGTCGGCGGAGCGCAGCGCGGGGCCCAGCGTGTGGGCGATCCAGCGGTCCATCCGCCGGAGGCGGTTGGTGTTGGTGGTGCCGCGGGTGACGGTCCCCACCGGCCGCCCCGCCCGCCCGCGGGCAGGCGTGGTCACGGAGTCGAAGGAGGCGGCCATGCCGAAAAGCGTACGCGGCCGCCCCCGGGCGCCCTGCCGTCCGCCCCCGCCCCGGCCCGTCCGTTCCGACGCCCCGCGCGCCCAGGCCCGTCGTACCGCGCTCCGCTGTACCCCGCCCGCTGTACCCCGCCCCGCCCCGCGCCGGCGAGCCCGCGTCCGGCGTACCGCCGCCCGTCCGTCGCCGGGGGTCATCTCATGTGCTGAGACGGGAATGCCGGTCGGTCACCCGGTGGTTGGCACACTGGTGGTGATGCGTGCCCGGACGGGGTAGCTCACCGCCGCGCCGCGACCGCGACGCGGTGGTGCGGTGTGGGCGGTGGCGCACACACCGTACGGCAGGCGGCGCACGGCAGGCAGGCAGGCTGCGGAGCGCCGCGGAGACAGAGCAGGGCTGCAGAGGCGGGCAGCACAGAGGAGGCTTCAGCCAGGTGATCCAGCACCCCGTCCGTTCGGTACGCCGTGCCCAGCCGACCCCGCCCGTGCGGGGCCGGCTCCAGTCGCTGGTCACGGGTGGCCGGCGCCGCCCGCGCCGGATAGCCATGCTCTCCGTCCACACCTCCCCGCTGCACCAGCCCGGCACCGGCGACGCCGGCGGCATGAACGTCTACATCGTGGAGCTGGCCAAGCGGCTCGCCGCGCTGGACATCGAGGTCGAGGTCTTCACCCGGGCGATCTGCTCGGACGACGCGCCCACCGTCGAGCTGGCCCCGGGCGTCCTGGTCCGGCACGTCACCGCCGGCCCGTTCGAGGGGCTGGTCAAGGAGGACCTGCCGGCCCAGCTCTGTGCCTTCACCCACGGTGTGCTCCGGACGGAGGCCGGCCACCGCCCCGGCCACTACGACCTGGTCCACTCGCACTACTGGCTCTCCGGCCAGGTCGGCTGGCTGGCCGCCCAGCGCTGGGGCGTGCCGCTGGTGCACACCATGCACACCATGGCGAAGGTCAAGAACGCCGCGCTGGCCGAGGGGGACACCCCCGAGCCGGCCGCCCGGGTGATCGGCGAGACGCAGGTGGTCGAGGCAGCCGACCGGCTGATCGCCAACACCACCGAGGAGGCCGCCGAGCTGGCCCTGCACTACGCGGCCCGCCCGGACCAGCTGGCCGTCGTCCACCCGGGCGTCAACCTGGACGTCTTCCGCCCGGGCGGCCCGGAGGCGCGCGCCGCCGCGCGGGCCCGGCTCGGCCTGCCGCAGGACGCCGCGGTGCTGCTCTTCGCCGGCCGGATCCAGCCGCTGAAGGCGCCGGACGTGCTGCTCCGTGCGGTCGCTGCGTTGCTGGAGCGGCAGCCGGAGCTGCGCGAGCGGCTGGTGGTGCCCGTGGTCGGCGGTCCGTCCGGCACCGGGCTGGCCAAGCCGGAGAGCCTGCACAAGCTCGCCGCCCAGCTGGGCATCTGTGACGTGGTCCGGTTCCACCCGCCGGTCGGGCAGGCCCAGCTCGCCGAGTGGTACCGCGCGGCGACGGCGCTGGTGATGCCCTCGTACAGCGAGTCCTTCGGGCTGGTCGCGCTGGAGGCGCAGGCCTGCGGGACGCCGGTGGTGGCGGCCGCGGTCGGCGGCCTGCCGGTCGCGGTCCGGGACGGTGTGACCGGCACCCTGGTCCGCGGCCACGACCCGCAGGCCTGGGCCCATGCGCTGGAGCCGTACGTCACCGAGCCGGGCCTGCTCGCCCGGCAGGGGGCGGCGGCGGCCCGGCACGCCGCCGGGTTCGGCTGGGACACCGCGGCGGCGACCACCGCCGAGGTGTACGCAGGCAGCCTGGCCCGCCCGGCCGGCCGTCTCGGCGGATCCCGCCGCCGTCTGGCCTGAGCCCGCCCCGCTTTCGGGTGCCGGTACCGCCGAGTAACGTCACCCCCATGGCAATCCGCACCAAGGACGAGGCCCTGACCCTCCTGCGCACCGCGCTGGACGACGCCGGGGTGGCCTGGGAGCCGGCCACCACCGACCCGTACACGCTGGTGGCGACCCTCCCGGGCACCCGCAAGCTGAGCACCACCTGTGCGCTCCGGGCCGGCGACCACACCCTCTCGGTGAACGCCTTCGTGATCCGCCGCCCGGACGAGAACCACGAGGCCGTCTACCGGTGGCTGCTGGAGCGCAACACCCGGCTGTACGGCGTCGCCTACGCGATCGACGCGCTCGGCGACGTCTACCTGGCGGGCCGGCTGCCGCTGGAGGTGCTCACCCCGGACGTGGTGGACCGGCTGCTCGGGACGGTGCTGGACAACGCCGACGAGCCGTTCAACACCCTGCTGGAGCTGGGCTTCGCCTCCGCCATCCGGCGCGAGTGGGAGTGGCGGACCAAGCGCGGGGAGTCCACCCGCAACCTGGCCGCCTTCGCCCACCTCGCCGGACCGGCCACCGGGGCCGCGCCCGAGACCGAGGCTGCACCCGCGTCCGAGGCCGTCGCCGAGTAGCCCCGCCGCCGAGTAGCCCCGCCGTCGAGGGGCCCCGCCGTCGAACCGCCCGCGTCGGGTTGTACCGCCGCCCGGCCGCCCGACGGCCCCCGCCGAGCAGCCCCGGGTTCAGCAAGCCGCCGGGGCCGGCTCGGCCTCGGCGTCCGTCTTCCCGGGCGCCACCGAGGTGCTCGCGCCCCCGGCCACCCCCGCCGTCGCCGCGCCCGGCCGCCGCCCGAGCACCACGTACCCGGCCGCCGCGATCGTGCCGCAGACCGCGCAGGCGCCCCACATGGCGCCACCGCCGGCCCGCTCCAGCAGCACCCCGCCGGCCGCCGGCCCGAGGAACGAGGCGAGCGACCAGGAGAGCGAGTACACGCCCTGGTAGCGGCCACGGGCGTGAGTCGGCGACAGCTCGGCGACCAGGCCCATCATGGTCGGCGCGTTCAGGATCTCGCCGATCGTCCAGACCGCGACGGTGAAGGCGTAGAACCAGGCGGACGACCCGGCGAGCGCGGTCAGCCCGAAGCCCCAGCCGATGAACAGCGCGCTGGCGACCAGCAGCGCGGTCCGGTTGCGGTTCTCCATCCACCGCGTGAGCGGGATCTGCAGCAGCACGATGAGCAGCCCGTTGAGGCCGATCACCAGCCCGTACTGGGTGGAGGTGATGCCGGCCCGGCCCATGTCCACGGCCAGTGTGGTGCTGCCCTGCTGGGCGACGAGGGCGAGCAGCAGGTTGAGCGCCACCACCGCCATGAAGCGGGCGTCCCGGAACACCGTGCCGAGCCCGATCGCGGGCTCGCCTGCCTGCGCGGCCGGAGCGTCCGGCTTGGTCTCGGGGATCCGGACGAAGATGACCACCGCGCAGACCAGGGTGGAGAGCGCGTCCAGCAGGAAGAGCGTCAGGTAGCCATGGGTGGCGATCAGGCCGGCGGCCGCCGCGGAGAGGCCGAAGCCGATGTTGATCGCCCAGTAGTTCAGCGAGTAGGCGCGGACGCGGTCCTCGGCGGGCACGATGTCCGCGATGATCGCCGAGGTCGCCGGCCGCGTCGCGTTGTTGCAGAGGCCGACCAGGAAGGCGACCGCGGCGATCGCCACCTGCCCGTCCGTGAAGCCGAGCACCGTCGTGAACAGCGCGGTACCGAGCTGCGCGGCGACCAGCGTCGGCCGCCGTCCGATCCGGTCGGTCAGCACCCCGGCGCCGACTGCCGCGATCGCCGAACCGAGGCCGAACAGCGAGGCGACCAGACCCGCGTACGACGCCGAGTAGCCCCGATCCGCCGTCAGGTAGAGCGCCAGGAACGTGACGACGAACCCGCCGAGCCGGTTGATCAGGGTGCCTGTCCAGAGCCACCAGAACTGCCGGGGCATCCCGCCCATCGTCTCGCTCGCGGCTCTCCGGATTCGGGCGGAGACGGGCAGATCGGGCATGTGGGGGCTCCCGGGCGGCAGGTGTGCCGCTGAGCGGTACCGGCAGGTCCGAACAGCGGCCAGGTAAGTGGCACAGATGCAGTGCGCACATTACACGTGGGGGGAGGTCCGAACCAGGGGGTTTTTGGGCCTCCACTAAGCTGGGGGCCATGGCTGACACGACGTACCGACTCATCCTCCTCCGCCACGGCGAGAGCCAGTGGAACCAGAAGAACCTGTTCACCGGTTGGGTCGACGTCGACCTCAACGAGAAGGGCGAGAAGGAGGCCGCACGTGGTGGCGAGCTCCTCGCCGCCGAGGGATTCTTCCCCGACGTGGTGCACACCTCGCTGCTGCGCCGTGCGATCCGTACCTCGCAGATCGCCCTGGACAAGGCCGACCGCCACTGGATCCCGGTCAGCCGCAGCTGGCGTCTGAACGAGCGCCACTACGGCGCCCTCCAGGGCAAGGACAAGGCCCAGACGCTGGCCGAGTTCGGCGAGGAGCAGTTCCAGCTCTGGCGCCGCTCGTACGACACCCCGCCGCCGGTGCTGGCCGACGACGCCGAGTACTCGCAGGCCGGTGACGCCCGCTACGCGGACATCCCGAGCGAGCTGCGTCCGCGCACGGAGTGCCTCAAGGACGTCGTCGACCGGATGCTCCCGTACTGGTACGACGCCATCGTCCCGGACCTCGCCGCCGGCAAGACCGTCCTGGTCACCGCCCACGGCAACAGCCTGCGTGCGCTGGTCAAGCACCTCGACGGCATCTCCGACGAGGACATCGCCGGCCTCAACATCCCGACCGGCATCCCCCTGGTCTACGAGCTGGACGCCGACTTCAAGCCGGTCGCCAAGGGCGGCCGCTACCTCGACGCGGACGCCGCCGCCGCCGCCATCGAGGCGGTCAAGAACCAGGGCAAGAAGTAGCCCGAAGACGAGACGGCCCCACTCCCCGCGTGTGCGGGAGTGGGGCCGTCGCCGTTGCGTCGTCCGACGTTCGCGACCGCCTCCCACGGCGGCCGCGCACCCCGGAACTCCGCCGGGCGCCGGGCTCAGTGCCCGCAGCAGCCTCCGCTGACGCCGCCGCACTGGCAGGGGGCGCCGGACTGGCAGCCGCAGCCGCAGCCCGGACCGCAGCCGCAGCCGGCCGCAAGGACGGGCAGCAGCTTCGGGGCGGGCGGCTCAACGGTGTCGTGTGCCGGGGTCGGTCGAGTCGGGTTTGCCTTCATCGCGCTGGACCCTCCTTGTGAGGGGCACACTTCGGTGCCTACGGCATCGAGTGAAACCGCCGATCGGAGGGAGCGTCAACGGGCGCGCAGTGGTGGGGCGCCCGAAAGGCCGTGCGCCCTCACCACCTCTGCCCGAGGTTTACTCACCCCGCAGGGTGAGCGCCCCACCCGCCGGGTCACTTCCCGGCGGCCTCCGCGGCCTCGGTGGCGGCGACGAACTCGTCCACGTGCTCGCCGGTCACCAGGTACACCACGCGCTTGGCCACCGAGACCGCGTGGTCGGCGAAGCGCTCGTAGTAGCGGCCGACCAGGGTGACGTCGACGGCCGTCTCGATGCCGTGGTGCCAGCGGTCGTCGATCAGGTGCGCGAACAGCTCGCGGTGCAGCGCGTCGATCGCGTCGTCGTCCTGCTCCAGCTCCAGCGCCTTCTCGACGTCCTTGGTGGCGATCACCAGGCCCGCCTTGGCCACCAGCCGCTGGGCGAGCTGGCCCATCTCCAGGACGGTCGCGTGCAGGTCGCGCGGAACGGCCGAGTCGGGGTAGCGCAGCCGCGCGACCTTGGCCACGTGCCGGGCGAGGTCGCCGCAGCGCTCCAGGTCGGCGCTCATCCGCAGCGACGTGACGACGATGCGCAGGTCGGTGGCGACCGGCTGCTGGCGGGCGAGCAGGTCGATCGCCCGGTTCTCCAGCTCGTGGTGCAGGTCGTTGATCTTCCCGTCGGCGGCGATCACGCTCTCCGCCAGCGCCAGGTCCGCGTCGAGGAGTGCGGTGGTGGCTCGGCCCAGCGCCGAACCGGCCAGCCGGGCCATCTCGACCAGGCTGTCGCCGATCGAGTCGAGTTCCTCGTGGTACGCGTCGCGCATGCTCTCTCCTCAGTAGCTATGTCGGTGGCGGTGCCGACCGGTCGTCCCGTACGACCGTCGGTACGGCGTTCGGGTGACCGCTGCTGGTGGCGCGAATGGTACGCGCGCACCGGGGCCGGCGGACGGGTGTTCGGTCCGCCACCCCTCCCACACGGGCTGCGTGGCCAACTCTCGGCCGTCCGGGCGACCACGCACGACCCGTGCAGTGAATCGGCAGCTACGTGAAGGTGAATTCTCGGCAACGCGCGGCCGATCCCTTGATCCGACCCTTGGGGAGTGGCCTGGCTGTGCGCTTAGGCTGGCCGCATGGACGTGAACGTGGCCGCCGCCGCTGCCTGCGCCATAGCCGGGCTCGGCGTCGGCCTCACGGCCTCCATCGCCTTCCGTTGGAGCGAGCGCGAACAGGCCAGGAGCAGACACGGCGGAACCAGCGGCAAGAACCGGCAGCAGGCGCTCGGCGCAGGCACCCACGAGCCCCCGCTTCCCCCGGGGGTCGACACCGTACTCTCCGTGCTCCGATCCTGCGCGATCGTGCTCGGCGAGGGCGACGAGGTGGTCAAGGCCAGCTCGGCGGCGTACGCGATGGGCCTGGTGCGCGGCGGCGCGGTCGCCGTCGACCCGATGCTCGCGCTGGCCCGTGCCACCCGCCGGGACGGCGAGATCCGCCAGGTCGAGCTGGAGGTGCCGCGCCCGGGCACGGCGCGCACCGCCGAGCCCCTCGCGGTGTCCGTCCGGGTCGCCCCGTTGGGCTCCCGGCTGGTCCTGGTACTGGTCGAGGACCAGACCGACCGCCGTCGGGTCGAGGCGGTCCGCCGCGACTTCGTCGCCAACGTCAGCCACGAGCTCAAGACCCCCGTCGGCGCGCTCTCGCTGCTCTCCGAGGCGGTCGCCGACGCGTCCGACGACCCGGAGGCGGTCCAGCGCTTCGCCGGCCGGATGCAGATCGAGGCGACCAGGCTGGCCAGCCTGGTCCAGGAGATCATCGACCTCTCACGGGTCCAGGATGACCGGCTGATGGTCGACCCGGAGCCGGTCTCGGTGGACGAGCTGATCGCCGAGGCGATCGACCGCTGCCGCCAGCAGGCGGCCGCCAAGCAGATCCTGATCGCGGCCGGCGGCATCGCCGGCCTCTACCTGCACGGCAACCGGGGCCAGCTGGCCGCCGCGTTGGGCAACCTGGTGGAGAACGCGGTCAACTACAGCCCGCCGCGCACCCGCGTGGCGATAGCGACCCGCCGGATCTCCAGCGCCGCCGCCCTCGGCGAGGCCGACGGCGAGCTGATCGAGATCTCGGTCACCGACCAGGGCATCGGCATCTCCGAGAAGGACCGCGAGCGGGTGTTCGAGCGCTTCTACCGCGTCGACCCGGCCCGCTCCCGCCAGACCGGCGGCACCGGCCTCGGTCTCTCCATCGTCAAGCACGTTGCCGCCTCGCACGGGGGCACCGTCTCGGTGTGGAGCGTCGAGGGCCAGGGCTCCACCTTCACCCTGCGCCTGCCTGCCGGGCAGGCGCCCGCGGACCACACGCTCCCCGCCGGGGAGTCCGCGCAACTCCTGTCAGAAACAACCCCCCAGCTTGCCCCGGAGGCCTGATCGTGACCCGAGTACTGGTGGTCGAGGACGAGGAGTCGTTCAGCGACGCCCTGTCGTACATGCTCCGCAAGGAGGGCTTCGAGGTGGCCATCGCCGCCACCGGCCCCGACGCGCTCGAGCAGTTCGAACGGAACGGTGCCGACCTCGTCCTGCTCGACCTGATGCTGCCGGGCCTGCCCGGCACCGAGGTCTGCCGCCAGCTCCGGGTGCGCTCCAGCGTCCCGGTGATCATGGTCACCGCCAAGGACAGCGAGATCGACAAGGTCGTCGGCCTGGAGATAGGTGCGGACGACTACGTCACCAAGCCGTACTCCACCCGCGAGCTGGTCGCCCGGATCCGCGCGGTGCTGCGTCGGCGCGGCGAGACCGAGGGCCCCGGCGAGGGCGGCGGTCCGGGCGCGCTGGAGGCGGGCCCGGTCCGGATGGACGTCGACCGCCACGTGGTGACGGTGGACGGCGCCAAGGTGGACCTGCCGCTCAAGGAGTTCGACCTGCTGGAGATGCTGCTGCGCAACGCGGGCCGGGTGCTCACCCGGATGCAGCTGATCGACCGGGTCTGGGGCGCGGACTACGTCGGCGACACCAAGACGCTGGACGTCCACGTGAAGCGCCTGCGGGCGAAGATCGAGCCGGACCCGGGCGCGCCGCGCTACCTGGTGACGGTCCGCGGCCTCGGTTACAAGTTCGAGCCGTAAACCCGGGCCGGGCCGCACGCGCGGACACGGCAGCGGACACGAGCACAGGGGGATGGCCCCTCCGGCAGGTGCCGGAGGGGCCATCCCCCTGTCGTTCAGCCCTGGACGGCCGCGGGTCAGTGGGTCCCGGCGGCCGGCGTGGCGGTACCGGCCGGAGCGGCGGCGCCGGACGGCGTGGCGCCCGGGGTGGCCGCGCCGGTGGCGGGGACGGTGGTCGCGGCGGGGGCGGACGGCGAGCCCGCGGGCTTGGACGGGGCGGCCGCCGGGCCGGGGCCCCAGCCCTTGTACAGGCCCGCGTTCGGGCTGACGGCGGCCTCGGTCCCGACCTTCTCGCCGCTCTTGAAGGCGAACTCGGTGGGCGCGTAGCCGCCGACGACCACGGTGGCGGCGGGGACCTTGGCGGACGGGTTGCCGTCGCCACCCAGCAGCACCGTGCCGCCGGCCGGGATGACGAGGGAGCCCACCGGGGCGCCCTTCTCGTCGAGCAGGGCGGCGGCGCTGGTGCCGACGGCGACGGACTGCAGCTCGATCGGCGTCTTCCCGGAGTTGCTGATGTTCACCGTCACGTTGACGGGACCGGTGTACTCACCGGAGGGCTCGTCGCCGGTGACGACGACGATGTTGTTCAGCCGGATGTTGGTGCCCAGCGTCGCCTGGGCGTTGTCGGGCTTGATCTCCAGAGTGTCCGGCGTGTTGCCGGCCGCGCAGGACGACAGCGAGGCGATGGCGAGGGCGGCGATGGCGGCGATGCTGCCGACTCGAAGGCTGCGGCTCACGGCGGCGGCTTCTCCTAGGTCACGTGGCGGGTGGTCGGGTCTCAGATTATCGACCTTGCTTATGCGCTCCTCACGGGGTGGTCCCCGTGTCGCCCGCCGAAGCTGTCCCGGGCGCCCGTACGGCGGCACATCGCCGTGTCCAGGTCAAAATCGACCAAGATCGGATCACGATCGGGAAACGGCCCGATAAACGGTGAAAACTCAAGATCCAATCGCGGTTTCGGGAGTGTTGCCGCAGGTTTCGGTGGGCGCCGGAACCGCCTCCGACCTGCGGTAAGCCCCCGTCGAACATCGGTCGCAGCACGTCATGGGGGTCCTTGTCAAGCCCCGAGACCCGCCCTGACCTGCGAAAACGCCCTTCGGGTGCGCCGAAAAGCGTGTTATTCTGGAAAGCCACGGAAGGGGTCCTGTCACATGACGTTCAAGGTTGGCGACACGGTGGTCTACCCCCATCACGGGGCCGCGCTGATCGAGGCCATCGAAATTCGCCAGATCAAAGGTGTGGACAAGACCTACCTGGTGCTCAAGGTGCAGCAGGGAGACCTGACGCTCCGCGTGCCCGCCGAGAACGCGGAGTTCGTCGGCGTGCGCGATGTGGTCGGCCAGGAGGGTCTGGACCGGGTCTTCGAGGTGCTCCGCGCACCGTACACCGAAGAGCCGACCAACTGGTCCCGTCGCTACAAGGCGAACCTGGAGAAGCTCGCCTCGGGTGACGTTATCAAGGTCGCCGAGGTTGTGCGCGATCTCTGGCGTCGCGAGCGCGAGCGCGGTCTGTCGGCCGGCGAGAAGCGCATGCTCGCCAAGGCACGCCAGATTCTCGTCAGCGAGCTCGCGCTGGCCGAGAACACCAACGAGGACAAGGCGGAGACGCTGCTCGACGAGGTGCTCGCCTCGTAGTGCAGTCGGGCTGCCGCCCACCGCTCACAGCGCCCGATGCCGGCGCGCCGCTCCCCGGACGAAACGTCCTGGAGTGGTGCAGTGGCACTTCGGGCGCTGAGGCGTGTCCGGACGACGCCCCCTCACCCGAGCCGGCCGGTCCCGGGTCTGCATGACCGTTCCTGCGCGTACTGCGTTCTGCGTGTGCCGCGGTGCGTGGTCGGCGGGCGGGGGGACCATGGTGCTTTCGGAAGGGGTCCGGACGCCCGTCGTGCACGCGCTCGTCGTGCACGCCATGGCCATACCCACTTCGCCGAAGGAGTGAAACCTGAACGCCGCAGCAGCAGTTGCAGCAGCAGTGGTGCCCGCCGCGGGACGCGGTGAGCGGTTGGGGCCCGGAGCCCCCAAGGCCCTGCGGGAACTGGGCGGGGTGCCGCTCCTGGTGCACGCCGTCAGGGCGCTCGCCCGCAGCCGGGCGGTCGGCCTGGTCGTGGTCGCCGCGCCGGCCGACGGGGTCGCCGAGGTGGTCGGCCTGCTCGACAGCCACGGGCTGGACGGCAAGGACGTCCGGGTGGTGGCCGGCGGGGCGACCCGCCAGGAGTCGGTCCGGCTCGGTCTCGCCGCCATCCCGCCCGAGGTGGAGATCGTCCTGGTGCACGACGCGGCCCGGCCGCTCGTCCCGGTCGAGGTGGTGGACGCGGTCGCGGCCGCCGTCCGGTCCGGCGCCGAGGCCGTGGTGCCCGCCGTCCCGCTGGCCGACACCGTCAAGCGGGTCGAGCCCAACCCGGGCGGGCCCGAGCCGGTGCTCGACACGCCCGACCGCGCCACCCTGCGGGCGGTCCAGACGCCCCAGGGCTTCCGCCGGGAGACGCTGGCCGGGGTGCACGCCAAGGCGCTGACCGAGGAGGCCGAGGGCGGCCTGCCGCCGGTCACCGATGACGCCGGCTTGGTGGAGCGCTTCGGCGGCAGGGTGGTGGTGGTGCCCGGCCACGAAGAGGCGTTCAAGGTGACCCGTCCGCTGGACCTCGTGCTCGCCGAGGCCGTACTCGCCCGCCGGAGGGCATCCGATGGCTACTGATCCGACGACGGCCGCCGGGCCCGCCGTACCGCTGATCCCCCGGGTGGGCATCGGCACCGACGTGCACGCCTTCGAGGCCGGCCGGCCGCTGTGGGTCGCCGGGCTGGAGTGGCCGGGCGCCGAGTACGGCCTGGCCGGGCACTCGGACGCCGACGTGGCCGCGCACGCCTCCTGCGACGCGCTGTTCTCGGCCGCCGGGATCGGCGACCTGGGCGCGCACTTCGGCACCGACCGGCCGGAGTGGTCGGGCGCCTCCGGCGTCACGCTGCTCAAGGAGGCGGCCCGGCTGGTGCGCGAGGCCGGCTTCGAGATCGGCAACGTCTCCGTCCAGGTGATCGGCGTCCGGCCGAAGATCGGCAAGCGCCGGGACGAGGCCCAGGCCGCGCTCTCGGCGGCGGTCGGCGCGCCCGTCTCGGTCTCGGGCACCACCACCGACGGCCTGGGCCTCACCGGCCGGGCCGAGGGCCTGGCGGCGATCGCCACCGCCCTGGTGTACGAGCGGCGCTGAGGGGCCGCCCAGGCCGGGGGCCCGGCCCGGCCTGGGTCTCACCGGCCGGGCGCAGGGGTCCGTTCCGGGGACACCCTGAGGTTGACGGGTGTTCAGGACGCCCTGCCGGGGCGGGAGTCGCTACGGTTCGGTGCGGGCCCCTCGGCAGGGGCCTCCCGTACGCCGCTTGACGAGAAGAGGTCCCGATGACCGCGCATCTCTCCGACCGGGCCAAGGCCCTGATCGACGGCAAGAGCTTCGCCGTCGTTTCCACGATCCAGCCCGACGGAAGCCCCCAGTCCTCCGTGGTCTGGGTGAAGCGGGACGGCGACGACGTCCTGTTCTCCACCGTCGAGGGCCGCCGCAAGCACCTCAACCTGCTGAAGGACCCGCGGATCTCCCTGGTGGTCAACCCTCCGGAGAGCCCGTACTCCTACCTGGAGGTGCGCGGCGAGGTCACGCTCACCCGGGAGGGCGGCCGGGAGCTGATCGACGAGCTGGCGCACAAGTACCGCGGCGAGAAGGTCTACCGCTTCGACGGCCCGGACGATGTGCGGGTGGTCGTGCGGATCGCCCCGCGCAAGGTGGTCGGCAACCTCTGAGCGGCCGGTCCGGCGGTCCGGCACGGAGGGGGCGCCTCCACCAAGTCACGGAGAAGAAACGGCGCAGCCGCGGTATTGACATTCGAGAATGTCGCGGGGCACCCCCTGCTGCCCACTACGCTTGACGCTGTGAGCATTCGCCTGTACGACACCAGCACCCGCCAGGTACGCGACTTCGTCCCGCTTGTACCGGGTTGTGTCTCGATCTACCTGTGCGGCGCTACCGTCCAGTCGGCGCCTCACATCGGGCACATCCGGTCCGGCCTCAACTTCGACATCATGCAGCGGTGGTTCGCCTACCGCGGCTACCAGGTGACCTTCGCCCGGAACGTCACCGACATCGACGACAAGGTGATCGCCAAGGAGCGCCAGCTCGGCACCCCGTGGTGGCAGATCGCCTACGAGAACGAGCGCGCCTTCAACGACGGCTACTCGGCCCTGGGCTGCCTGCCGCCGACCGTCGAGCCGCGGGCGACCGGGCACGTCCCCGAGATGATCGAGATGATGCAGACGCTCATCGCGAAGGGGCACGCCTACGCGGCCGACGGCAACGTCTACTTCGACGTGAAGTCGTACCCCGAGTACCTCGCGCTCTCCAACCAGAAGCTGGCGGACCTCCGCCAGCCCGCGGGCGAGGGCGAGACCGGCAAGCGCGACCCGCGCGACTTCGCGATGTGGAAGGCCACCAAGCCCGGTGAGCCGAGCTGGGACACCCCGTGGGGCCGCGGCCGCCCGGGCTGGCACCTGGAGTGCTCGGCGATGGCCCACAAGTACCTCGGCGCGGCCTTCGACGTGCACGGTGGCGGGTTGGACCTGATCTTCCCGCACCACGAGAACGAGATCGCCCAGTCCAAGGCGTACGGCGACGACTTCGCGAACTTCTGGGTGCACAACGCCTGGGTCACCATGGCCGGTGAGAAGATGAGCAAGTCGCTGGGCAACTCGGTGCTGGTCTCCGAGATGGTCCAGCGCTGGCGGCCGATCGTGCTCCGCTACTACCTGGCCGCCCCGCACTACCGCTCGATGATCGAGTACAGCGAGGAGTCGCTGCGCGAGGCCGAGGCCGGCTTCGGCCGGATCGAGGGCTTCGTCCAGCGGACCGTCGAACGCTGCGGGCCGGTCGACGCGGCGCCCGAGGTGCCGCCGGCCTTCGCCGAGGCGATGGACGACGACCTGGGCGTTCCGCAGGCGCTGGCCATCGTGCACACCGCCGTCCGCCAGGGCAACAGCGCCCTCACCGCGGACGACAAGGAGAACGCGGTGGCGCGTCTGGCCGAGGTCCGTGCGATGCTCGGAGTGTTGGGTCTCGATCCGCTCGACCCGCACTGGGCCGGGGCGGAGCGCGGTGACGACCTGCACGGCGTGGTCGATTCGCTGGTCCGGATGGTGCTGGAGCAGCGGCAGGCGGCCCGGGCCCGCAAGGACTTCGCCACCGCGGACGCCATCCGCGACCAGCTCGGCGTGGCCGGGCTGGCGATCGAGGACACCCCGTCCGGCCCGCGCTGGACGATCAACAGCCAGTAACCCCATCTGACGATCGGGGTGAGGGTGGGCCGTACCGGACCGGTGCGGCCCTCCCGCATGACGTAGCGCATGCCGTCGGCCGGCTCCGGTTTCCACCGGGCGGCCGGGCATGCCGGACAGACAGGAAGTACAGCCATGGCCGGCAACAGTGCACGCAGGAACCGTCGCAACCCCGGATCGAAGAAGGGCGCGAGTGTCGGTACCGGCGGCCACAGCCGGAAGGCGCTCCAGGGCAAGGGCCCGACCCCTCCCGGCGCGGAGCGCAAGGGCCACCCGAAGCAGCGCCAGGCCAACGCCGCGCTGAAGCGCGAGCGGGACGCCAAGGCCCGGGCCGGCATGCGCCGGGCCGGCGCCGGCGGCCGGGGCGGCCGCGGCGGCGCCGGTGCCGCCGAGCTGGTGTTCGGCCGCAACTCGGTGGTCGAGGCCCTGCAGGGCGGCGTTCCGGCCACGGCGCTGTACGTCATGCAGTTCATCGACACCGACGACCGGGTCCGCGACGCCTTCCAGGCCGCCAACGACCGCGGCATCCCGCTGATGGAGGCCCCGCGGCCCCAGCTGGACCAGATGACCGGCGGCATGAACCACCAGGGCCTGGTGCTCCAGGTCCCGCCGTACGAGTACGCGCACCCCGAGGACCTGCTGGCCGACGCCGCCGACGCCGGTGAGGACGCGCTGATCATGGCGCTGGACGGCGTCACCGACTCGCGCAACCTGGGCGCCGTGGTCCGCTCCGCCGCCGCCTTCGGCGCGCACGGCGTGGTCATCCCCGAGCGCCGGGCGGCCGGCATGACCGCCGGTGCCTGGAAGACCTCCTCCGGTGCCGCGGCGCGGCTGCCCGTCGCCCGCGCCACCAACCTCACCCGGGCGCTGGAGGCGTACCAGAAGGCCGGCCTGATGGTGGTCGGTCTGGCCGCCGACGGGGAGGCCGAGGTCGGCGACCTGGAGGCGCTGTCCGGCCCGGTCGTGATCGTCGCGGGCAGCGAGGGCAAGGGCCTGTCCCGGCTCGTCTCGGAGACCTGCGACATCCGGGTGCGGATCCCGATGCCGGGTGCCACCGAGTCGCTGAACGCCGGCGTCGCCGCGGGCATCGTGCTGTACGAGGCCGCGCGCCTGCGCAGCAAGGTCGGCTGAGGCGGGCTCTCGGCCCAGCACAGGCGAGTCGCGCGGCGCAGGCGATCTTTCGAATTTTCCGCAGCGCGTCCGCAATCCGGGTGAAAGCGATCGGGCCCGACCGGGCCCGATCGCTTTACTCATGATCACTTCAAGTGGGCGCCGGATATCCACTCGCGAGAGTGTCCTAACCGGGTGTCACCCGGTTAGACGGGTGTGGACACCAGAACACCTCGGCGCCCCCTCCTGGGCGGCGGCAGCACCGGGATAGACGCGGGCCCCGGCCTCAACACCGTCAAGGTGCCGTCCGACCCCGCGCGCCTCAGCAGCACCCAGGCGAGCTTCCGGCTCCGGCTCGGCACCCCGGTGGCGCCGCTGATCGAGGCCCCGGCCGGACTGCTGTCCACCGGCGCCGCGTTCGGCGACCCGTACGCCACCCAGGGCCTGATCCGACGTCCGCTGGTCACCCCGCAGGTCGTCGTGCCCGCCTCCGCCGTGCCGGCGTTCGCAGGGGCCGGCGGCGCCGGTGCGCCGCGCCGCAAGGGCCGGGTCACCGCCGTCACCTGGACCGGGCAGGCGCCCCCCGGGGACCTCGCGGCCACCCAGCTGCTGGACGCCGTCCGGCTCAGTGGCGTGCCCGCGCCGGCCGGGGTCGGCAGGCGCGGCATGGGCGACGGAGACCCGGCCGGCTACGACACCCAGGTGATCCCGCCGTACGCGGGCGCCCGGACCGTCCCGCGCCAGCCGCGCGAGGGCGGCGGGACGGCCACCGAGGCCGGCGTCGGCTCGGTCGGCGTGCCGCAGGGCTGGACGCCCAGCGGCGAGCTGCCCGAGGTCTCGGCCGCGTCCGCCGAGGGCAGGCAGCCCTGGTACCCCGGCCGCCGGGTCGACCTCGGCCTGGTGCTGCTGCCGCTGCGCGCCGTGCTGGGCTCGCTCTCCGTCTACGCCGGGTTCAGCAAGCTCTGCGACCCGGTGTACTTCGACGGCGGCGAGCGCGGCTCGATGATGCGCTGGCTCTCCTCGCTGCACCCGTGGAAGGTCGCCGAGCCGCTGCTGTCCTTCGCGATGGCGCACCCGGTGGGCTCGGGCCTGGTGGTGTCGTTCACCGAGATCGTGGTGGGCGTGCTGACCCTCCTCGGCCTCTGGCAGCGGCTCGCGGCAGGGGCGGCGATGCTGCTCTCCGCCGCGCTGCTCTTCACCGTCAGCTGGCGGTCCGTGCCGGTCTACGACACGCCCGACCTGATCTTCCTGGCGGCCTGGAGTCCGCTGCTGATCGCCGGAGCGCCGTACGCCTCGCTGGACGGGCGGCTCAACCTGGAGGCCTGGCGCCGGTACGGCTCCGGCGCACCGGGGGCGCTGCGCCGCCGGGTGCTGCGGCGTGGCGCCGTGGTCACCACGGTGGTGGTCGGCCTGACCCTGGTCCTCGGGGCGATGCTGGGCGCCGCGGTCCGCACCGGCGGCCGTCCGCACCCCGCGCCGTCCCGGCCGGCCACCGACTACGGCACGCCGGTCTGGCCGAGCGGCGGGCCGTCCGTGGCGCCCGGCGGGCAGGGCCCGTCCACCTCGCCCTCGCCCGTTCCCTCCCGGCCCGCCTCGCCGACGCCGAGTGCGTCCGCGCCGCCGACCCCGGCCTCGGCCTCGTCGAAGGCCGCGACGGCCACCCCGAGCGGCAAGGCGCGGTCGACCAAGCCCGAGACCGGCGGTACCGGCTCGGCGCCGTCGGCGGCACCGTCGGCCGCCGCGCCGGCCGGCTCGTCCTCCGCGCAGCGCACCACACCAGCGCCGGGCGGTTCGGGGACGGCGCCCAAGCCCAGCCAGAGCACCGGCTCCGGTTCGGGCCTGCTGGGCGGGGTGCTGGGCAGCGGGCCGCTGTCCGAGCTGTCCGGCGGCGCCCGCAGTTCGCGACCGGGGTCGCCGACGTCGACCTGACGGGCCGTCCGGTCGCTTGGGGGCTCCGGCCCCTCAGGGGCCGGGGAACGGATCGGCCGGGTGCTCCGTGGGGGAGCACCCGGCCGATTGCCGTGCGGTGGCCGCCCCCAATTCGGGCGCGGGGGCGCCGATGGCCGTGCGGTGGCCGCCCTGCGGCCTCCTGAGGGCCCGCGGGGAGAGCGTCTAGCCGGGAGTGCGGCCTGCCCCCGCGGCGAGCTCCTTGGCCGCCTCGGTGAGGTCCTTCGCGGTGTCGATGGCACGCCAGTAGACGCCCTGCGGCAGCTGGTACCCGGCCAGTCGCTTGCCGCGGGCCAGCTGCGGGAACGTGGTGCGCTCGTGGTCGCCGACGTCCGGCAGCAGCTCGGCGAACTCCGGACTGAACACGTACAGCCCGGCGTTGATGAGGAACGGCGAGGGCGGGGCCTCGATGAAGTCCAGCACGTTGCCGAACTGGTCGGTCTCCACCGCACCCCACGGAATCCGCGGCCGGGCCAGCGCGAGGGTCGCGACGGCGCCCCGCTCGTGGTGGAAGGCGGCCATGTCGCGCAGGCTGAACCTGGTCCAGATGTCGCCGTTGGTGGCGTACCAGGGCTCGCCCGGCCGGGGCAGCGCCTTGGCCGCGTACTTCAGACCGCCACCGCGTCCGAGCGGCTCGGCCTCGACGACGGTGCGGACCCGCAGCGGCAGGTCGGCCTTGTCGAGCCACTCCTCCAGTACGTCGGCCAGGTGCCCGCAGGAGATCACCGCGTCGGTGACGCCCTCGGAGGCGAGCCAGGCCAGCTGGTGCCCCAGGATCGGCGTGCCCGTCCCCGGGATCTCGACCAGCGGCTTCGGGCGGTCGTCCGTGTAGGGCCGCAGCCGGGAGCCCTGGCCGCCGGCCAGGATGACGGCCTGGGTGACGACGGTCTGCTGGGGCGTGGGAGGCTGCGGCGCCCGCGGGGGCGTGGTGTCAGCGGTCATGCCTGCACAATAGGCGCGCGCCGGTGGCGGCCCACAGTGGCAGGGAGGGTCAGCCGGTGGTTCCCGAGGCGAACGAGCCGTCACAGACCGGGCGGGCGAAGGAACGGGCCCGCTGGGCGTCCCCCTGGTACTTGCGCACCGCCGCCTTGCCCAGCTCGGTGGCGAGCGTGCTGCAGTACGGCGTCAGCGCCGGCTGCTCGCGCATCGAGCGCTCCAGCAGGTCCAGCGCGGTGCCCGGGTTGTGCGCGCGCAGCTCGTCCAGCAGGGCGACGCGCAGCGCGTCCTGCGGGTCGAGCCCCTCCGGAGCCTTGCCGGTGGACGCCCGGCCGATGCCGGCGCCGTCCCCGCTGGACGCCGCCACCACCTGCTGGTCCAGGCCCGTCGGCGGAGCCCACGGCACCCTGGTCACGGCGAGGGTGCCCGTGGTCACCAGGACGACGGGCAGAGTGAGGGCGATGGTCTGGCCGATACGGCGAACAAGCTGCTTCACGCTCAGGAGAGTAGCGCCGGGTAGGGGCCGGATCGCCCTCCGTTACACCATCGAGTGACGTGGTGTCCCGGTTCGTCCCTTCATCGTGTTGACGAAGGCCGGTTGACGGCGGAGCCCCGCCGGACCGCGATGGTCCGACGGGGCTCCGTCCTGCGCTGCTCCGCGCCCGGGCCCCACGTCCTCGGGCAGGGGGGCGCCGGGTCGCTCAGTTGCTCAGGCGGGCACCGGAGCTGGTGGAGAACACGTGGGTCTCGTCGGCGATCGGCACGACGTGGATGGTCTCGCCGCGCGCCGGGATCTGGCGGCCGTGCACGCGGACGACCAGGTCCTTGTCCTCGCCGCCGATCTTGGTGGTGCCGTAGACGAAGCCGTCCGAGCCGAGCTCCTCGACCACGTTGACGGTGACGGCGACGCCCTCGATGCCGCCGCTCGGGACGATCTCGAAGTGCTCCGGGCGGATGCCGACGGTCACGGTCTTGTCGGTGCCGGCGCCGGCGAGGTCCTCGCGGGAGATGTTGACGACCGAGCCGCCGAACTTCACGCCGCCGTCGACCAGCGGCACCTCGACCAGGTTCATCGCGGGCGAGCCGATGAAGCCGGCCACGAAGAGGTTGGCGGGCCGGTCGTACATGTTGCGGGGGGTGTCGACCTGCTGGAGCAGGCCGTCCTTGAGCACCGCGACCCGGTCGCCCATGGTGAGCGCCTCGGTCTGGTCGTGCGTGACGTACACGGTGGTGATGCCCAGACGGCGCTGGAGGCCGGCGATCTGGGTGCGGGTCGAGACGCGGAGCTTGGCGTCCAGGTTCGACAGCGGCTCGTCCATCAGGAAGACCTGCGGCTCGCGGACGATCGCGCGGCCCATCGCGACACGCTGGCGCTGACCGCCGGAGAGCGCCTTCGGCTTGCGGTCCAGCAGCGCGGTGAGGTCCAGGATCTTCCCGGCCTCCTCGACCTTGGCCCGGATCTCCGTCTTGTTGACGCCCGCGATCTTGAGCGCGAAGCCCATGTTCTCCGCGACGGTCATGTGCGGGTACAGCGCGTAGTTCTGGAACACCATCGCGATGTCCCGGTCCTTCGGCGGCAGGTGCGTCACGTCGCGGTCGCCGATGCGGATCGCGCCGCTGTTGACGTCCTCCAGGCCCGCCAGCATGCGCAGGCTGGTCGACTTGCCGCAGCCCGAGGGGCCGACCAGGACGAGGAACTCCCCGTCCGCGATGTCCAGGTCCAGCGCGTCCACGGAGGGCTTGTCGGCCCCGGGGTAGACGCGGGTCGCCTTGTCGTACGTCACAGAAGCCATGGCTGTGCTCTCCTTCACCGGCAGGAACGTGCCGGACGATCCGAGTAAAGGGTGGATGTCGCGCCGCCCGCCCAGTGGTCTGAACCACTGCACACGGCGACTCCAGGCGACGCTACCTGCGCCTTCGCCGCTTGTCAGCCCCCGGCCCACCCGATTTCGGCATCGGTTCCATCACGCCCGCCCACCTGCCCCGCCCGGGCCCCGCCCGGTCCATCCCCCGGATATGCCACCATCGCCCGACCCCCGCCCGGTAGACTGCCCCCGGTGCCGCCGTGACCATGTCGCGGACGGTCACCATGCCTCCTTAGCTCAGCTGGCCAGAGCACCGCTCTTGTAAAGCGGGGGTCGTCGGTTCGAACCCGACAGGGGGCTCCGCGGCGGGAACGCCAGAAGGGCCAGCTCACCGGGGTGATCCGGTGGTGCTGGCCCTTCGTTGTTGCCGCGGAGCTACTCAGGCTGTGCCACGGGCGTGCCAGAAGCGGCCGACGAGTAGCTGCAACGGCCGACCGCGGCCACACGGAGGAGCCTAGGATCCGGGCATGACCCAAGAGAAGCTCGGCATGATCCTCGGCTCCGTGGCCAAGAAGATGCACGCCGACTTTGAGCAGTCCCGGAACTTCAACCACAACGGTGAGGCTGGCACGTCACGCGAGGCGTTGGTGCGCGAGTTCCTCTCGGGCTACCTGCCGTCGCATGTTGAGGCTGTCCACAGTGCTGAGATTGTGGCCTCTGCCGGGGATGTTTCGCCGCAGTGTGACATCGTGCTGATTGATCGAGGGACGCCGCCGTTCACGACACTGAACGGTTACAGAATCATTCCTAGCGAGTGCGTCTACGGCGTGGTTGAGGTAAAGACAAAACTCGATAAAGCGCAGCTGGTGGATGCCTGCGAGAAGATTGCCAAGGTTCGCCGGCTTGGAAAAGTGGCTTACAGGCCGGTTCCGGGTCTCATCCCTCGCTCCACATCTGCCTATGGCAAGACGTTTAGCTTTTTCCCGACATCCGGGATGATCGTTGCCTTTGGCAGTCTGAACCTTGAGACGATCGGCAGCCATCTGATGGATTGGTGTGCGGGACGTGACCCGATCGAATGGCCGGACAGTGTGTGGGTCCTTGGTAAAGGTCATCTGCAATGGACGGATCCCAAGAACGGCAATCTTGACAGGTCGCCGTCGCCGGGGTCATCGCTCATGCAGGTAGATGCGGTGCCGGATCGGGATGTGTTGTTGCCCTTGGCTCTCCATCTGAACATCCACTTCTCCGATGCGTGGATGCACCCCCTGGACCTGGTGCCGTACTCCGGTGCGACGCCTTTGGGATTCGCTGCCAGGAAGTGGAGCTTCTAGAAGGAAATGGGCGCTGCTCCGGCCTGTTAGCGCCGGTTGGAGTCTGGAGCAGCGCCCATGGCGGACTAGCCCAGAGCCAGTGCGTCTGGGCCAGTGAATCGACCATCGCTCAACTGGTGCACCAATCCGATCTGGTGGCGCTCAAGTAGATTGCGAATGTCCGGGTCTGGGGCTGCGGGAAGCAGTACCACCTGCCGAGGCTCGCGCGGGTGGGCGTCTGTCTTTACGTAGCGGCCATAGTCGAGCAGCTGGCCGATAGCCATGCGTACGTCCTCACGCGAGCTGGAGCCCTTGGCTTCGTAGAGGACGTGAGCGGTGGCGTCGTAGAGGTCGGTGCGCAGGGTCGAGCTCAAACCCTCGACCCTGATCTGGAATGCACCAACCTTGTGTCCATATGATTCCAAGTGAGCCCAATACGACTTTGTCAGTGCAGCCTCGCGGCGAACGGCGATGCTTGCCGCGGTAGCAGCCCTGAGGCTCATCTCCGTATTGAAAGCCTCGGGCACGACAAAGATGCCTTCGGTAGATGCGTGCGCGGTTCGATTCTTCGTAGAACCCTTTGCTCCGGGCTGTTGTGCCGGAATGGATAGCGCCCCTTGGGTTGCTGGCCCTGAGTTCAGCATCGATGCCGTGATTGGCTGAAACTGGACGAAGTCAACCGTGGTTTCCTTGGCCGCGGGGATAGCATCCGCTGCAGAGCTTTCGAAGGCACCATCAGGGCGTAGGCGGAAGACGATTACGCTTCGCACCTCGCCATTTTCTCCGCGGACCTTCCGCCAGACGTACGGAAGACGCTGGTCAAGATTGAAAGTGCCGACGTAGCGGTGGGTTGCTGTCGCAGTTCCCTTAATGGTGCCCGCGCGAATGAATACCCTTAGCTTCCGGCCTTGTTCGGCGTGGCGGAGGATGGCCCGGTTACCCAGCCCAAACGTGCCCTCAAATGTCTGGTCGCCAGTCAGGCCGGCCCCGGTGTATTCAAAGACAGGGCCTAGCTCATCTTTCTCTGCTAGCCATCCGTCGTAGTAGCCGACGTTCTCCCCGACACTTGGGTCAGAATAGAGATTGACACTCTTCTTTTCACCCGAGGGGCAGATGCCACCCTGCGGGCTTCCTCCGAATTCCTGTCGGATCTGTGCCCGAGTGCGGATGTCGCCGGGAGCCATCGGGCCGAGGGAAGTCGTCATGGCCAGACCCTAGATCATGTCGCTGACATGTCGAGGCATGAGTCTGGAAGTCGGCTCCCCTGTAACGGCGGAAGGCCAGCCCTGTACGCGTGGAGCAGCGCGGACGGGGCTGGCCGGTGGTGATGCTGGTTCAGCTGCACGCAACGGATCCTGCTACTCAGATGCTCCCGAGCCTCCTGCTGCCGGATCATCGAATAGTGCGCGGCGGGCGGCATCGCCCATCCGGTCGGCGATTGCACGGTCGCGGTCGCTGGTCATGTGCTGGTAGATCAGCGCGGCTCGGGTGGTGCTGTGGCCCATCCTGGTCATGAGCTCCCGGGTGCTGGCCCCGTTCTGCGCGGCGAGGTTGTTGCCAGTGTGCCGGACGTCGTGGAAGTGGACGTCCGACGAGACGCCGGCCTTGGCTTTGGCAGCCGTCCAGTCATCCCGGAAGTTGCTCCGGCGGAGCTTGCCGCCCCGGGGGCCGACGAAGAACAGCCCGTCCTGCCCCTTGGCGGCGTGACGCTCAAGGTGCTGCTCCAGGTCTGGGACGATGAGGTCAGGGAAGGCCACCGGGCGGAAGCCGGCGCGGCTCTTGGGAGCCTTGGTGATCAGCTTGCCGTTGCTCAGCTCGGCCTGATTTCGGCGGACCCAGAGGGTTCGGGCATCCAGGTTGACATCCCGCCGGCGGAGCGCGGCCAGCTCGCCGAGCCGGAGCGTGGTGAACGCGGTGAGCAGCACCAGCGCCCGCCATTGAGGCTGGATCGCCGCCGCCAGGGCGTACACCTCGCGGATGGTCAGGACCGGGCGCTCCGGGACGTCGTAGGTGTCGGCGCCCGTGATCCGGCACGGGTTGCGCTTGATCAGCTCGTCGTCCACGGCGGTGGACATGATGCTGCGGAGGAGCTGGTACGCCTTGACCACGGTCGGCTCGCCGACTCCCCCTTCCAGGAGGCGCGTTCGCCACGTCCGGACCCGGGCTGGTGTGATCTCGGACAGGAAGCGGGCACTGAACGTCGGCTTGATGTGTAGCCGGAGCACGCCCTCGTACCGCTCCCTGGTGGTGTCCTCCAACTTCCTGTCCCTCAACCACTCGTCGGCGAAGTCACCGAATATGACCTTCCCGGCGTCCGGGTCGGTCCACTGGTCGCGCTTGATGTCAGCCTCGATGAGCGTCAGCGCGACCTCGGCGTCCGTCTTGGTGGGGTACGTCTCCTCACCCGGACGCATCAGGCCGGTGACCGGGTCGGGGTAGCGGACCTGAAAGCGGCCCGATGGGAGCTTGCGGACCGAGCCGAAGCGCCGGCGGTTGCCCCTGGAGTTGGCCATCACGCCACCTTCCGGAGCGGCCGACGGCGGGTGGTCACCGGCTGCACCGTGCGTTCGGCGATGAACGCGTCGACGGCCGAGGCGGGGATTCGCACGTGGTGGCCAACCTTGACGAAGGCGATCCGGCGCTCGGCGATCAGTCGGCGGGGGAATCGCTCCCCGCTGGTCTCCCAGGTGCCGAGCCGTTCGGCGACCTGTGCGGCGGTCAACAGGCGGTCAGTCATGGGTCGGTTCTCCTTCCGTGCCGGGTGCGGGTTGGATGGCGGCGGCGAGCCACTGTTCGCCGCGGGTGAGGCCGTGGCCGGCGAAGACCCAGTGCGCGAGGACGAGCGTGGTGTCCTCAGCGGCGAGGGCATCGGGGCCATGAAGGCGTTCGAGCGTCTGAGCGCGACGCCAGGCCGTTCGGGCGCCGCGGAGCGCACCGAGAGTGGTGGAGTACTTGCGGGTCTTCGTGGAGAAGTGGCCCCGGAAGCCGAGCATGTGCGTCCAAGCGCGGAGCCGGAGACCGGCCAGGTCGGGGCGGGCGCCGAGGTTCCAGCAGGTTCGGATGAGCCGGCGGGAGTGTTCGGGGATGTCGTACTGGGCGATCTCCGCGAGTAGGCGCACCGGGCGGTCCAGGGTGCCGGTAGCGGTCTCGGCGCCCTTGGTGGCGTACTTGGCGATGTAGGCGGCGACGGCCCGTTCGGTGATCGGGACGGGTCCTGCGAAGTCGGCGTTGCGGATCGTGCGGATGTCGAGCTGCCTGCCGAAGGCGAACCGGTGCTCGCGGCCGTCGACCAGGGGACCAGCGATCTCGGTTCGGCGGACGGCGGCGCGGATCGCGTCGGTCAGCAGCTCGGCGGAGGCCCAAACCGGCGGGCGGTCGGTGCCACCCTCAGGGCCGTCGAGGCGGATGACTGCGTGGAAGTGGATCGCGCCGCGCTTCTGGTACTCGGCGACCTTGCCGAAGGAGATGCGGGCGAAGTCGCGGAACTCCCGCTGCGTCAGCCCGGCCCGCTTGGCGACTTCCCGGCGGAGGTGGATCGAGAAGCGGGCCCAGAGCTTGCCCGCATGGGCGTTCCACAGAATGGCGCCCTCGTAGTCATACGTCTCCGGGTCGAGCGGCGAGCCGAGCGCCGGATCGTCGGCCGCGTGGGCGATACCGCAGCGGCAGCGACCGGAGGAGGGCCGGTTGTGGACGGGCCCGAACGATGGGGCGGTGAAGGTAGCGAAGACCCGGGGATGGGTGGCGACCGTCTCCGGGGTGCCCTTTCCACCGACGAGTCCGGCGGTGATCAGGTGGTACGTGTCGCGGCGATACGTTTCGGCACAGGACGGGCAGCGGGTGACACGGCGGTTGCCGCAGCGTACGAGCAGGTTCCCGGCGGGCAGCTCGGCGGACTCCAGATGGTGGAGCACCTGCCCGGTCGTCTGGTTGATCTCGGTGCGCCAGCCGGCGAGCCGGATGGGCGAGGTGCAGCCGGCGAGGCCGGAGAGCTGCCGCATGAGGGCGGGCATGGTGCCGAGTTGGGCGAGCCCGAGCAGGTCGGCGACCGGGGGCGCGGTGGTCGTGGTCATGTAGTTCACCTCCAATGCGAGGGAGGGCCCCGGAGCCGGTTGCTGACTCCGGGGCCCGGGGCTGGTTAGGACTGGTCGGCGGGCTTCTGGTGCTGCTCGGTCCACTGCTCCGCGCACACCTTGTGGACGGGCTTGCCGCGGTCGGAGCGCAGGTTGGTCGGCTTGTCGCAGACGCCGCAGGGGGCGGGCTTCTGGGCCCAGTGGCGGGAATCGCGCCAGTCGAGGAGGGCCATGTCAGACGGCCTTCGCGGCGGTGGCCAGGAGGCGGACGAGGGTGCCGGCGCCGTGGCAGGCCGAGCAGCTGACCGGGACAGTGGCGCGGGAGCCGTCACGGAGGCGCACGCCCGTGGCGATGTGTGCCGTGGCGTGACCCGAGCAGTCCGGGCAGATCCGAGTCGGGGCGTGACTGTGCTGGGGCATGATGGTGCTCTCCTTCGTGGGCTTCGGTTCGGGAAGGGGTTGCGGCCTCGGGGCGGCGGGATGCTTGGCGGCGTGTTGCCGCCCCGGGGCTGGTCTTGAGGTCAGCGGCGGCGGGAGGTACGGCCGTCGCGCTTGTGCGCGTACATGTCCCGGTCGGCGGCGGCGAGCGCGTCCGTGAGCGAGACGACAGGCAGCTCCGCGGCGGGGCAGATGCCCACCGAGGCGGCGACCGGAAGCGAGAAGCCCGCGTAGGCGACCGGTCGGTGGAGGGCCGCGAGCAGGCCGGGCAGGCGGCCGGGGCCGTCCAGGACGACGGCAGCGAACTCGTCCCCGCCGAGGCGGGCGGCGATGCCGGAGCGGCCGACCCAGATGGAGAGGCGTTCGGCGGTGGCAGTGAGTACCGCGTCGCCGGCGGCGTGGCCGTGGGTGTCGTTGGTGGCCTTGAAGTCGTCCAGGTCGATCAGCAGCACCGATGCGCGGTCCGGGTGGTTCGCGATCAGTCGGTGGGCGCGGGCGGTGAAGCCGGCGCGGGTGTGGAGCCCGGTGAGCGGGTCGCGGCGGGCGGTGGCCAGGCGGCGGTTCAGCCAGGCGCTGTGAGTGGTCCATCCGATCAGCGGCGCACCGGCGGCAAAGATCGTGGGCAGATCCATGAGCGGTCCTTCGTGATGGGTTGCGGAGGGTTGCGATCTCCGGGGCGGCGGGATGCTGGCGGCGTGTTGGCCGTCCCCGGGGAGGTCAGAGGCCGAGCGACAGAGCGCGGGCGGCGGCGCGGTCGAGCAGGTGGTGGATGTCGGCCTGCCGGGTGGTGGGCCGGTCGTTGAACTCGTCCGGGGAGCACACGGGGCGACCGGTGGCGTGCAGGATCTCCATGAGCTGAACCCGGGCGGTCTGGACGGTGGTCGGGGTGCCATAGCCGTGGACGAGGACGGCGGCTTGGGCGCCGAGGAGGCAGACCCGGCCGGCGGAGTCCCACATGGCGCCCTGCATCCAGCCGGCGGCGGTGATGTACCGGGAGACGAGCCGCAGGTGGTCGCTGGCGGTCACCGGGATCTGACGGGCCGGGCGCCGGGTGAGTCGGTCGAGCAGGGTGACGTGCGGAAGTGGGTACCCGGCGTTCCAGGTCTGCACGGTGGAGCCGAGCGGCGAGATGTACGGGACTTGGACGCGGACCGGGGCGGGCAGCGTGGCCAAGTACGCCTCGATCTCAGCGACCAGGCCGGAGCCGTCGACCGTGACCAGCGGCGGCAGGTTCAGAAGGGTGATGTTCATGCGGAACTCTCCGATCTGGTCGGCTACTTGGTGCCGGTCTTGTTGATGACCTCGACACCGTCGCGGGTGGTCTTGTCGATCAGCGGGCCGGCCGAGGAGCTGGCGAGGTAGAAGCCGAGGAGGACGAGCGCGGCGACGGCCCACCAGCGCAGGCGGAGATTTCGCACGATGAACCAGGCGGCGAGCGCGAGCACCGGGAGGAGGGGCAGCGAGATGTTCATCAGGCCGTTCCTTCAGACGAGTTCGGCGACGAGGGCCGAGGCGAGCGGATCTTTGATGCCGAGCCGGGTACGGAGCGTCGCGGCGTCGATCGGGTTGCCGGTACGGATGCGGTGGTCGTCGGCGACCTTCCGGGCGTGATCGAGGAGGAAGGACGGGACGGTCGGGACCGCAGCGGGAGCGGGCTCCGGAGTCGGCTCCGGTACGGGAATTGGGGCGAGCTCCGGGACGGGCGGCGAAGGGAGCACTTGGGTCGGCTCGGTCACCGGCTCGGCGGCCGGGGAGTAGAGCGGCGGCAGTTCGTCGGCCTCGGGGACGTCCTGCTCCGGTTCAACCGGGGTGACATCCGGCGTGGGCACGGTGGTCGAGTGAGCCAGCAGGGTGCCGCCCAGGAACGCGGCGGCGGGCCAGCCGGCGACGAGCACGCGGAGCCAGGCCGGGGCATTGCCGAGGTCGAGCAGTCCGGCGGTGCCGATGTTGGCACCGAGCGAAGCGGCCAGGGCGATGACGAACCAGCACCAGGCGAGCCGGACCGAGGCCCCGGACCGCAGTCGGCGCCAGGCGGCGACGAGCAGCAGGTCGACGGACACCGGGTAGGCCCAGGACTTCCAGCCGGACTGACCGGCGGACTCGGCGAGGTCGTGCAGGTGGGCGAAGGACAGTGCGGCAGCGATCACGGCCTGCGCCAGGACGGCGTCCAGCTTGGGGAGTCGGCGCATGTCGGTTCACCTCCAGTTCGGTAGGGCGGAGACCGGGCGAGCCGGCGGTGGGCCGCCCGGACTCGGCGAGTGGGTGCTACCTGGCGCGGGTCGTGCGGCGGGACGCGGTGATGTAGATGCGTCGCTGACCGGGGTCCCGGGCGGGGTACTCCTTGACGTCGTGCACCGCCCAGAGGCGGCACAGGTCGGCGACCACAGCGGCCACGGAGTCGACGTCGCAGGTCACACGGATCCGGATCACCGGTTCACCTCCAGCGCGATTCCGGAGCCGAGGCAGTCGAGGCACGTGGCTTCCTGCTCGGCGAGCCGGCGGCGGCGCGCACCACGGCCGGTGTAGACGGCCTCGGTGATCTGACCGGTGCCCTCGCAGGGCTGGCAGGGCGCGGGCATGGGCGCCGTCGGGCGCTTGCGGGCGGCCACGGGGGTCACCGGGCGTCGCGCTGGGCGCGGTCGGCGGCGGCACGGGCGTCGCGGGCGACCTCGGCGGCGTCGCGGTCGCCCGGGTTGGTCTTGGCGATGCGCTCCAACAGGTCGGCCTTCTCGGCCAGCAGCGGACCGGGGTTGGCGCCGCTCTCGGAGTTGGCCTTGAGTCGGCCGATGAAGGCGCCGATCTCGGAGATGGAGGGCTTGCGGGACATGGGCGTTCTCCTGTTCAAGGCATGGCGGGGGTAGGAACTTGGCGCGGGGCGGTCACGCCGACCGTGGGCGGGGGCTCTACTCGGAGGCCGGAACCGGCGCGAAGACCGGCGGCGCCGAGGGCATCGGCGGGACGCTCACCGCGGCGGCAGCCGATGCGATCTGCGGGCGGAAGGCTGCGAGGCGAGGGAGCGGCGGCACCAGGTGAACGAAGTTCGCGCAGCGGTCGGCGACTTCGGAGAGCGAGCGATACGGCGTGCGGATCTCGGACCAGCGGCCCGAGGTGTCGCCGGCGACAGCAACTCCGGGCATGTCGGGGCTGATCCGGGTAGCGGCGAGCATGGCGGTCTCGGAGATGTCGCCGAGGCCCATGCGCGCGGTCTCCAGGTCGTTGACCCGGTGGACAGTGCGGCCGGTGAGCTGGGATCGGAGCAGTGTCGCACCCTTGCCCAACTCCGAGCCGAAGCGCTGACCCGAGATCTCCAGGAAGATGCCTGCGGCGCGGGCGAGTTGGGCGAGCCGGATGAGCGCGATGACGATCTGGTTCCGGCGTTCCTCGTCGGCCTTGCCGGCGGCGAGGAAGAGTTCGGCGATCTCGTCCACCAGGACCACGATCGGCACCGGCCGGACCTTGGCGGGCAGGCCCCAGATATCGGCGGTCACGTCCTCGGCAGCCACCGACCCGGGGACACCCTGATGGGCGCGGATCAGGTCGTAACGGTCGTCCATCTCGACCAGCAGCGCCAGCAGCAGGCCGAGCGCTTCGCCCGGATCGGTGGCCAGGGCGGACAGCCGCGGGGCGAATGGGCGCTGTTCCACGCCGCGCTTGCAGTCGATGCCCACCAGGGCGACCGGCTGAGCGGCCAGGCCATGGATCAGGTTCCGGGTGAACATCGACTTGCCGGACTGGTTAGCGCCGAGGTTGAGCCCGTTGGGCACCTGCCGGAAGTCCCGGTAGTGGACGGCGCCGTCGGCCCGGACTGCGACCGGGACCCGCAGCAGGCCGGCGGACTTGGCGGTGACCCGGCGCGGCATGCGGACGTTGCGCAGCACGTCGAAGCCGACCACCCGCAGGTCCACCACGCCGGGCTTCACCTCCGAGGCGTACACCGCGTGGACACCCCAGGCGTGCCGCAGACGCTCGGTGGCATTCAGCATGTCGGCCGTCTCCTGGCCACGGGCGAGCCGGAGCCGAATCCGCAAACCGGTCGAACTGGCAGTGATGCTACGGATCTTGGGCATCGCGGGGCGCGCCGGCCGGTTGGTGGCCGAGGAGGCCATCGCCCGCCAGAATGAGGGCTCGACGGTGAGGCCGCACGCCTCCATTACGTTGTCGTAGTCGCGCCGGATGCGGTGGACGGTCAGCGGCAGACCGACGGTCGCCCAGTAGGTGCGCGGGAGCTTGGCCCTCGCGTAGAGGGCGCCGGAACCGAGGGCCGCAGCGGGGACGCCCAGCTCAATGAGCGCCGTCGTCAAGGCGTCCATGGCGATCAGGCGCTCGCGCCGGCGAAGGCCGGAGCGGACGTGACGGTCACGGCGTCGGCGCGGAACGCGATGCCCGAGCGCTTCTGACCGTTGAACTCGTTCTCCCACGGCCGCGCGATGAGCCGGGTGACACTGACCAGCATGCCGGGCGCCAGACCGTCCGGGATGCCCGGCTGCGGGACGGTCAGGGACAGGATGTCAGCCTCGCCGTTGGCCACGAAGGTGACGTCCAGGGTGACCAGCGGCGCGCCGGTCTCGGTGTCCATAGCCATCTCGCCGGTACGGCGGTCCTTGAGCTTCGGGCGGGGCGCCTGGGCGACCATCACCAGCGCGGCGGTCGTGTCGACGGGGATGAAGCGCATGAGCTGGGCTCCTTCATCTGGTCCGGGGGGAGCTATCGACCCTCGGAGCAGCCTCACCACGGCAGATACCGGGTGTCATCAGCACCTCATGAGATCTTGTCTTCAAGTCCTCATTAGGAGTTGCTGTCCCCATGACTATGACGGCTCATCAGCTAGTCGTCAACACCTCTTTAGGACTTAGGATGGCGGGAGACCCCGACAGGACGGTGACCAGCACCATGGCGAAGCGCTACGAGCAGATCGCGGCCAAGCTCACGGCCCAGATCGATGACGGAAGCCTGCCCCCGGGCGAGCGGCTCCCCGCTGAGACTGAGCTGGCTGACATCTACGAGGTGAGCGTTCCGACCGTGCGCCAGGCGGTCGGAGTGCTCCAGGCGCAAGGGCTGGTCGACAAGCAGCACGGTCGGGGCACGTTCGTCCGCCGGCAGCCGACCCCGGTCACGCGCGACAATCTGCGGCACCAGTGGGAGAAGGACCGCGCCCGCGAGTCGGAGGCGGAGCGGTTGAAGACCGGCGCCACCGAGCACGACACCGGGCTCACCGTGAACGATCTGGTGTTCGCGGCCAAGTACGAGCAGACGCCGGCGGATGCCGATCTCGCCGCCGCGTTCGGCATCCCCGAGGGGACGATCCTGCTCCAGCGCACCTACCGCACTCGCTACAGCGAGGAGCGCGCACCGTTCAACGTCGCCCGGTCCTACCTCGTACTCGACATGATCGCGGGGAACCCGGACCTGCTCAGCGAGGACCAGGAGCCGTGGCCGGGTGGCACGCAGAACCAGCTCTTCAGCGTCGGGATCGAGCTGGACCGCGTCGTGGAGACCTTCCGCACCCGGCCCCCGACGCCGGAGGAAATCGAAGAACTCGGCCTGCCGATGGGTGTGTCCGTGATCCTCCTCCGGAAGACTTGCATCGACACGACAGACCGCGTGGTCGAGGTCGCCGATGTGGTGCTCCCGGGTGACCGTACCGAAATGGTCTACACAACCAAGCTGAACAGGTGGTGAGCATGACCAACCTCGTTACCGTCATCACGGCCGTCCACGGCCCGAGCGCCGAGTATCTGGCGGACGCCTACAAGTCCTTGCTGGAGCAGGACCTGCCGGACGGGTGGGACTGGCAGTGGGTGATCCAGGAAGACAGCGAGACGGACGACGTCGCCCCGCACGTCCCGGACGATGCCCGGATCAGCTTCGGCCAGGGCCGACACGGGCGGGCGGGCATGGCACGCACGATGGGGCTGTCCCGAGCCACCGGACAGTTCGTGAAGGTGCTCGACGCCGACGACATGCTGCCGCCCGGGACGCTGGCCCGGGACCTTGCCGTGCTCACCAGCCGGCCGGACGTGGCGTGGACGACGTCCCGCGTGCTCGACCTGCTACCGGACGGCAGCACGGTCGGCTTCGACCAGGACCCGCCGGCCGGACCGGTAGAGCGCGGCGAGGTGCTGGCCCACTGGAAGGCACACGACTTCCGTGCCCAGGTGCACCCGGCGACGCTGTGCGTGCGACGGGATCTACTGCTCGCACTCGGCGGGTGGATGGCACTTCCGGCGTCCGAGGACACCGGGCTGCTGCTGGCGCTCAACGCGGTCAGCCGCGGGTGGTTCATCGAGGAGACCGGACTCCTGTACCGGAAGTGGCCCGGACAGAGCACCCACCAGGCGGCGCACAGCCAGGAGATCGAGCGAGCGGCCCGCATGGCGGTCGTCCAGGCCCGGGCGGAGGCGCTGTTGGCGCTGGAGAACTGGCGGATCGACGCCGGCTGAGCGTGATGCGGCAGGACCGGCCCCGGCAGTTCGCTGGGGCCGTTTTGCTGCCCGGTTCAGGCTCGGTCGGTCGACTCGCCGGCGGCCCGGGCGCCAGGCAGCAGCAGTCCACGAGCGGTGTGTCGGTCACCTTCAAAACGGCCCCCGACACCAAGGTCGGCGCGAGCGGCTTCGTGGAACCGGTTGATCGCCTTGAACGCTTCGGTGTGCAGCGCCCGCCAGTCGGCAAGGGAGCCGGCGACCATCCCCCGAGCCTGCCAGCCGATCGCTGCAAGGGTCTCCTGGATCGCGTGAGCTGCCTCGATCACCTCGTCGCCGGCCAACAGCATGACCCGCTCGAAGGCCTTGCCCTGATCCCCACCAGCTTCGGTCAGCTCCATCGACAGCTCGTGCTCAGTACGAGGCATCTGCCGGATCTCTTCCCGGACTTCGTACAGGAGGACCGAGATGTGGATCGTGGTCCGGACCTGCCCGACATAGTCGGCGTAGGCGTCTAACTTCTTCTCGTCCCAGCGGAGCCGCAACCCGTCCTTGCGCCTGCTTCGCTCCATCAAGCTGTTCGTCAGGTACGTCGTGAGCCCACCGAGAACCACGGCCGCGATGGTCACAAGCTGGGTGATCGTATCCATGGCCCCCGCGCAGGATGGTGAAGAACCGTCAGGTCAGAGCTTGTCGATCATAGGCGGCCAGCGGGCCCAGGAGCAGGGGGAGGGGAGGTGAGAGGGGTGGGTGAAGGGGAGGAGGGATGCGTAAAACTCTTCTCTACGGGTTCAAGGGCGCGCGCGGCGCGCCAGCGCGCGGCCCTGCCGCTCGCCGCCGCTCCTGTCTGCGCCCCGCGACGGCGGCGGCCGGCCGCGCCAGGCGGGAGGACATGGGTGCAGGTCACTACCGGCCGTGGCTGGTGACGGTCGGCTCCACGGTTTTACCCACCTGCCAGGACCGGGACCCTCGTCGAGCAAGACCGGGGGGCCACTCGGCCAAATTGCGGTCAGGCCCAAAAGCCCTGACCGAGTCGCAACAGCTTACGGCCCCCCGATCATGCTCGACCCCAGACCAGACAGGACACCGGCCAAAACCGCTCCGCCGCCCGCAAGTAGGGACGACAGTGGCAGGCTATTTCGGGCTGAGGGGGAGTGAGAACGAAGGAAGCTCCCGGGAAGACTGAGCATCGCCACGGCTGGACGCGAGGAGTCTCTCTAAAGTCGCCCAGCGAGACCCGCGGGCTGGCAGAATTAGCCGGACAGTGGGAAGGCTTACGTCCGTGGGGGTGGAAAGTCGATGTCGGAATCGATGAGTGCTTCAGGGAGTGTGGATACGACGGATGCCCTGATTGAGCATCGTCGCGAGGTCGCCGACCTTCGTCACCGAATTAGAAATCGACGCATGCAGGTGGTTGGCCTTTTCGGGGTCCCGCTGCTATTTGCCCTTGTTGCTCTGCTGTGGGCTGGGCTTGGGCTCTTTGTATGGCTGGGGCGGGATATTCCAGGCGAGGTTAATGGAACATTTGCTGGCATTTTGGCAGCATTGCTGGCTCTCTTCATTGCCTTGGCGAATTTGGAATTCAATGGAGACCTTGAATTCTGGGAGGATCGCAAGACCCCGGTGAGCGACCTTAAGCTCGACCTGGAGTTGGCCGAGGAGCGCAGAATCCTTGAGGCGAGGAGGCTCACGCCGTCTACGGTGGATCGTCGGGCGTCATATAAGGAGCGGATCCCTGGCGAAGTGGTTAGGCTCCGCAAGGAGTCTCGCTACTATCGGCGCGTTCACCTCTTTTTGCAGTGGGTAGTCTTTGTCGGCTCTGCGGGGGTCTCTGCAATTACCGCATGGTATGACCCTCCGCAGCCGGGAAAGGGGGTCCTCATTGTCTTGGGCTTCACGATTACGGTAATCACTGCTGTGGTCGGGTATTTTAAGCCGCGAGAGCGCGCATTTAACCTTCAGCAAACTGCCGATAGTATGGAGCAGCATGTCATTGCGATCGATCTGGGCATTTCCCCCTATGGGCGGGATGATGAACAGAATTTGGAAGGTTTCGCCACTACTGTCGAAGCTCTACGGGCAGACCAGCGAATGCGTGAGCAGCAGCTAGAGCAGTCTCACCAGGGTCAACCCGAGGTGATCTAGTGCCCGGAAGGCGCAGTACCAGGGTCGCAGGCGATAGCCTCAGTGGACTGTAAAGTCTGCCAATGCTGGCTTTGGGGCTGGGGCTGTGCCACAGGCGTGCCAGATCGGGCGGTACGTGACGGTGAATCGCGGGCGCCAGCGGCCCGGCGGCGGTCAGGTGGCCAGGGTGGGCTTACCGCAGGTCAGCGGCAGGGCCTCACGCCAATCCTTGTAAAGCGGGGGTCGTCGGTTCGAACCCGACAGGGGGCTCTGTGCAGACGCTCCGCCAAAGCACTTCGAAGGGCCCCTCCATCACGGGTGGAGGGGCCCTTCGGCGTTCTCCCGCGGATCCCGGTTCCGCGGTGTGCGGCGGGGGCCGGACCGTGCCGTCAGCGGGTGGTGGTCGCGTGATCACCGGCCCCGGGCTCGTTGTCCGGGGGCGGTGGTGTTTTCGGGGGTGCCGGGCGGAGTTGGCGCAGGGTCGAGCCGGGGGCCGGGGTGTGGGCGGTGAAGAGTTCGGCGGCGCGGCGGTAGGAGAGGCGGGCGCGGCCGGTGTGGGGGCAGCGGTCGCGGGCGGGGGTGGTGGCGGGGGCGCGGCGGCCGGTGAGGAAGAGCGGGCCGGTGGTGCGGCCGGCGAGGAGGAGGGGGAGCAGGCGCGCGGTCCCGGCCCCCCAGTGCAGTGGCGGGGCGGGCGGACGGGTGCGGCGGTGGGGGAGGTCGAGGTCGTCGGCGTCGAGGGCGAGGACGGTCTCGATGGTGGCGCCGCTCTCGTGGAGCAGGTGCCAGAGGGCCTGTTCGCGCAGCGGGGCGCGGAGGGCGAAGAGGGCGCGGAGCTGGTCCGGGGTGAGCGGGGCGGCGTCGGTGACGGGCAAGGGGCGCTGGCGCAGGGCTGTGGTGGGGTCGGTGTCGATCCAGCCCCGGGTGCGCCAGAAGGCCACGGCGGCGCGCAGGGTGGAGAGTTCGCGGTTGAGGGTGCGCGGGTCGGCGCCGCCGGCGCGGTGGGTGACGGCGGCCTGGAGGCGGGCGGCCGCTCCGGGGTGGTCGAGCAGGGCGAGCGGGAGGACGGGCGGCCGGGCACGGCGCCGTTCGGGGCCGGTGGGGGCGGGGCGGTCGGCGAGCGCCCAGGCCCAGGTGTTCAGGGCGATCCGGTAGATCCGGCGGGAGCCCGCGCCGAGCTCGGAGGCGGCGAGATAACGCTCGACGGCGACCGCGTACTCCACCGGTGGCTGATCGGGCACATGAGCCTCTCTTCCGCAGTAAATACCGCAGTACATATGGGTCGTGAAGGTTGTTCGAGAGTACCGGTGAAGCGCAGTAAATGGCAGGTGGGAGGCGGTTGATGGGAGAATTTACTGCGGCTGTCGCGGCGGTCGGCAATATTGATGCCGTTCGGCTCAGGTTTTCCGCCGGAAACCCTTGAACGCCGCTCCCGGGCGGGGGCAGACTTGCCGCCCATGGCAGTGGAAACGGAGCGGATTCCGGCCCGCCGGCGGCGGCTGGGAGGCCGTCTCGCCGTACTGGGCGAGCGCGACTTCAGATGGTTCTTCGTCGGCTACACGACCTCGTTGCTCGGCTCCTCGATGGCGCCGGTGGCGGTGGCGTTCGCGGTGCTCGAAGGCGGCGGCAGCGGTACCGATCTGGGCTGGGTGATGGCCGCCCGGATCCTGCCGATCGTGCTGGTGCTGCTGGCCGGTGGCGTGATCGCGGACCGGCTGGGCAGCCGGTGGGTGATGCTCGGCTCGGACGTCCTGCGAGGGGTGGTCCAGGCCGCGTTCGCCGTGGTCCTGGTGGCGGGCCGGGCGCCGGTGTGGGCGATGGTGGTGCTGGTCGCCGTCTGGGGCGTCGGCGAGGGGCTGTTCACGCCGGCGCTCGGCGCGCTGGTGCCGGACCTGGTACGCCGCAAGGAACTGCTGTCGGACGCCAACACCCTGCTGGGGCTGGCCCGTTCGGTGGCGACGGTGGCGGGGCCGGCGGCGGCGGGCGTCGTGACGGCCGTGCAGGGTCCGGCGGCGGTGCTGCTGGTGGACGCGGTGACGTACGGGATTGGCGGGTTCGCGCTGGCCCGGCTGCGGCTGCCGGGCAGGGTGGCTGTCGAGGGCCCGTCCGGCTCGCTGCTCGGCGATCTGCGGGACGGCTGGGCCGAGTTCGGCTCGCGGCCGTGGCTGTGGATCACCACCGCGCACATGGGGCTGTTCAACCTGCTGGTGTGGGCGCCGTTCCTGGTGCTCGGCCCGCTGACCGCGCAGCGGAGCCTGGGAGGGGCGCGCGGCTGGGGCCTGGTGATGGGCGTGTACGGGGTCGGCGCGGTGCTGGCCGGGATGCTGATGCTGGGGCGCAGGCCGGGTCGGCCGCTCGCGGTGGCCACGGTGGCGACGCTCGGCTGGGCGCTGCCCTCGGGCGCGCTCGCCGTGGGGGCGTCGCTGCCCTGGGTGGCGGCGGCGGCGGTGGTCGCGCGGGCCGGTTCGGCGGTCTGCGGCACCCTGTACAGCACGACCATGCAGAGCTGGGTGCCGCCCGGAGTACTGGCGCGGGTGGCCTCGTTCGGATCGCTCGGGGCCTTCGTGCTGGGGCCGGCCGGGCTGGCGGCTGCCGGGCCGATCGCGAGCCGGGCCGGGGTGCCCGCGGTGCTGCTGTTCGGCGCGCTGTGGCAGATCGTGGCCGGGATCCTGGTGCTGGCCGTCCCGGCGGTGCGGCGGCGGCGCTGGGAGCAGGGTGGCGCGGTGGGTGGGGAGCACGGGGCCGCGGAAAGCGAGCACGCGATGGGCGGCGAGCGCGGGGCGGAGGGGGAACGGGCGGCGGAAGAGCCGGCCGAGGTGCCCTGACGCGGGCCGCGGGCGGCTCTCCGTGCACCGCGCACCGTGTCCGGCCGGGTGCGCGGCGGAGCCGGACTCCCCCCGCTCGCGACAGTGGCGCGCAGGGCGGCCGGGGCGGTCGTACCGTGGAGGGAGTGCGGGGGCGAACGGAGGAGGTAGGCCATGCCCGGTTCTTCTACCATCAGCCACCACGAGTCGGCGGTCGCCCTGGACCACACGGACGGGAAGCGGCTTGCCACGGTGCTGGAGGAGCTCGCGTATCTGCTGGAGATCCCCGGTCCGAACCGGATCAACGACGCCCAGCTCGGCGCCCTCTGCGAGGGCCGGGCGCCGGACCGGGCCGAGTTGTCGCGTTGGTCGCGCGGGCTCGCCGCGGAGCTGAAGGGGCGGCTCTAGCCGCGGCCGTGCCGGACCGGCCGGAGCCGTACGATGGCGCGCGGGGCGGGTGGTCCTCGCGCGCCTTCCGGGGGCCGGCGTGGCCGGCGGCCGGCCCGGCGGAGGAGGGTGGGGGCCCGTACGTGCCACAGTCCGAGTCGCAGCCCCGGCAGGCGTCCGGCCCCAGGTTCGGCCCGAGGTCCGGTACCGGCACCGGCACCGGCGCCGGCAGCCGTTCCGGGCCCGGCCCGATGTCGTGGCTGACCGTGGAGACGCCGCTGCCGAGCGGGCCGATGCACATCGCGGTGACGCCGCTGGGCGTGGCGGCCGCGGGCTACCTGGGGCACGCGGGCGGCGAGCTGCCGCGCTGCACGGACGAGCCGAAGATCGCCGCCGTCACGGACCGGATCGGTGCCTACCTTGCGGGCCGCAGCCGGGAGTTGGGGCTGCCGATCGACTGGAGCCTGAGCGCCGGGCCGCACCGCGCGGTGCTGCAGACGCTCTGGCACGACGTGCCCTTCGGGCGGACCATCACCTACGGCGAACTGGCCTCCCGCAGCGGGGTGTTCGAGGACGTGTCGGAGCCGGGGCTGGCGGCCCGGACGGTCGGGCAGATGATGGCCGCCAATCCCGTGGCGCTGCTGGTGCCGTGTCACCGGGTGGTGGCGGCGGACGGGATCGGCGGCTTCGGCGGCGGGCGGGTCGGGATCGACGTGAAGCGCTGGCTGCTCACCCTCGAGGGCGTGCTGGAACCCACGCTGGACTGGAACGGGCCGCTGTAGCAGTCCGGTCGGGTCCCGGAGCGCGTCCGCGCCGTGCTCAGTGGACCAGCCCCACCGGGGCGAGACCGCGGGCGAACGGGGCCTGGCGCGGCAGCACCGGCTGGATGCCCGAGACGAGCGTGTAGTCGATGCCGCCGAAGTCCCCGCCGAAGTCTCCGGTGAAGTCCCGGGCGAGGTCTCCGGCCCGGCCGGTGTCGGGCCGCTCGCCGAGCGCCAACTGCACCGCGCTCCATGGCAGGTTGAGGCCGCACAGGCGCAGCTGGTGCAGGCCGCCCGAGGGCCGGGTGTTGACGTCGATGACCACCGGTTCCCCGGCCAGGTGGCGGAACTGCACGTTGGAGAGGAACGCCATCCCGGTGGACTCGACCACCCGGCGGGCGGGTTCCAGGTACCGCCGGGCGGTGGTGAAGCTGCGGCGGCGCCGGTGCTTGCTGCGGCCGACGGCGGCGAGCAGGGTGCCGTCGCGGTCGGCCAGGCAGTCCACCGAGACCTCGGGGCCCTCCAGGTAGGGCATCACCAGCAGGTCGGCGGGACCGCCGGCGCCCCCGGGGATGATGCCTTCCGGTGCGGCGGCCTCCAGCGCGGCGGCCACCTGGTCGACCTGGACCCGGCTGTCCCAGCCGGAAAGCCGGTGCAGGCCGAAGGGCTCGCGGGTGAGGACCCGGAACCCCTCGCCGCCGGCGCCCGAGGAGGGCTTGAGGCAGGCGGTGAGCCCGGCGGCCTCGATCCGTTCGACGGCGGCGAGCAGGTCGGCGGCGGTGCGGACCTGCCACCAGGGCGGGGTGGGCAGTCCGGCGGCGGCGATCGCCGCGTAGCCGTCCGCCTTGCTGTCGAAGGCCGCGACGGCGGTGGCGGGCGGGCAGACGAGGGCGGTGCCGATCGCCTCGAACTCCTGGTGGTGCAGGGATATCGCGAGCTGGTGGAGGCGGGGCAGGAAGACGTCGACGGAGTGCCGGGTGCAGTAGTCGAGGGCGTAGCCGACGTACGCGTCGGGGGTGAGGCCGCCCGGCTCCAGGGTGGCGTGGTCGGCGGCGGCAAGGACGGGGGAGTCGGGGTCGACGTGGGTGGCGTGGATCTCGACCGGCCGCGGAGCCTCGCGCAGCTGTTCGATGAAGAACACGTTCTCGGCGTAGGTGCGGTTGAGCCAGATACGTACGGGGGCGCTCATGACGGCTCCCAGGGCAGGGGTGAACGAGGGGAGGGCATCCGGTCCGACCACACTCGTCAACTGGCCCCGTGGCCCTTTGAGGTGGCACCTTAGCGGCCCCTCGCCCGGGCGCGAACCCGGGGTGGGTGAGGGGCGGGAAGGGTGTCGCGGGCGGCTCCGGGGAGGGAGCGCGGGGCGGCCGCCGGGGCGAGGCATTATTAGATGTTCGAATAATGGTCGAACTGATATCGATCTGGTGATCCAGTCGTCCTATTTGTTCGGTTATTCCGACCACTCGAAAGAGTGATTGCGAAGCCCACCGAATGGCCTCACCATGATTGTTGCAAGGCGACACTTCATCGGGTATTTGAAGGGCTCCCTATGTCGACCGAAACCAACGTCGGTATTCCTGCGCCGGGCGGCGAGCCGCAGGCCCGGCAGCAGCAGAGTCTCGGCACGGCGGGCGCGCGGAACCTCGCGACGACCACCAAGTCCGCGCCGCAGATGCAGGGCATCAGCCCGCGCTGGCTGCTCAGGATGCTTCCGTGGGTCCAGGTGTCCGGCGGCACCTACCGGGTCAACCGTCGCCTGCGCTATTCGGTCGGCCGCGGCCGGGTGAGCTTCGTGAAGACCGGCTCCGAGGTGCGGATCGTCCCGCCGACGCTGCGCGAGGTACCGGTGCTGCGCGGCCTCGAGGACGACGCCGTCCTTGAGGAGCTGGCCGGGCGCTTCGTCCAACGCGAGTTCTCCGCCGGTGACGTGCTGGTCGCGGCCGGGGCGCCGATCGACGAGGTCTTCATCATCGCGCACGGCAAGCTCGACCGGCTGGGATCCGGGAAGTACGGCGAGCAGACGGTGGTCGGCACTCTCGCCGACGGCGACCACCTGGGCGACGAGGCGCTCCGGCAGGACGACGGCGCCTGGCCGTACACGGTGAAGGCCGCCACCGCCGGTACCGTCCTGGCGCTCGCCTGGCCCGCGTTCCAGGACCTCGCGGACCGCTCCGAGGCGCTCCAGCTCCAGATCATGGACTACCTGGCCGGCTTCGAGCAGGCGCAGAACAAGCACGGCGAGGCGGCGATCGGCCTCTCCGCCGGCCACCACGGCGAGTACGAGCTGCCCGGCGCCTTCGTGGACTACGAGCTGAAGCCGCGCGAGTACGAGCTGAGCGTCGCGCAGACGGTCCTCAAGGTGCACAGCAGGGTCGCCGACCTCTACAACCAGCCGATGAACCAGATCGAGCACCAGCTCCGGCTGACCATCGAGGCGCTGCGCGAGCGCCAGGAGTTCGAGCTGGTCAACAACGAGGAGTTCGGGCTGCTGCAGAACGCCGAGTACGACCAGCGGATCCAGACCCACTCCGGCCCGCCCACCCCGGACGACATGGACGAGCTGCTGAGCCGGCGCCGCTCCACCAAGATGTTCCTCGCCCACCCGCGGGCCATCGCCGCCTTCGGCCGGGAGTGCAACCGCCGCGGCCTCTACCCGGACACCGTCGAGGTCCAGGGCCGGCAGGTCTTCGGCTGGCGCGGGGTGCCGGTCTTCCCGTGCAACAAGATCCCGGTCGTCGGCGGTCACACCAGCTCGATCATCGCGTTGCGCACCGGGGAGGAGAACCAGGGCGTCATCGGGCTGCACCAGGCCGGAATTCCGGACGAATACCAGCCGAGCCTCTCCGTCCGGTTCATGGGAATCAGCGAGAAGGCCATCATTTCCTATCTCGTCAGCGCCTATTACTCCGCCGCCATTCTGGTGCCCGACGCGGTGGGCGTCCTGGAAAACGTCGACGTCGCGCACCACCGCGACTGACCGGGGCCGGTCGGACCCGCGCCACCCGGCCGGGGCTCACCCGCACCCCGGCCGGGCGGCGCCCATCGTCGTCACATCAGGGGGAGGAACCCAATGGCAATCTTCACGTTGGAACGCGACCACCGCGAGGGGCACGAGGCGGAGGACGTGCTCGCCCGCGCCCGCGGCCTCGTCGACCCGGTCCTGCGCGCCGCCGTCGACTCGCTGCCCGGCTCGATGCGCAGGGTGGCCGGCTACCACTTCGGCTGGTGGGAGGCGGACGGCACACCGGTGGCCGCGCCCTCCGGCAAGGCCATCAGACCAGCGCTGGTGCTGGCCGCCACCCAAGCACTCGGCGGTACCCCGGCCACGGCCACCGCCGCCGCGGCCGCCGTCGAGCTGGTCCACAACTTCACCCTGCTCCACGACGACGTCATCGACCGTGATGAGACCAGGCGCCACCGTCCCACCGCCTGGCGGGTGTTCGGCACCACCGAGGCCATTCTCGCGGGGGACGCGCTGCACTCGCTGGCCCTGCGCCTGCTCGCCGAGGACACCCACCCGGCTGCCCAGGGCTCGATCCGCCGGTTGACCGACTGCGTGGTCGAGCTCTGCGAGGGCCAGCAGATCGACTGCGCCTTCGAGCAGCGCAGTGACGTTTCGCTCACCGAGTGCCTGGCGATGGCGGAGGCCAAGACGGGAGCGCTGCTCGGCGCCGCCTGTGCGATGGGCGCGACGTACGCGGGCGCCTCGGAGGAGGCCGCGCAGGCGATGGACGGCTTCGGCCGCGAGATCGGCCTGGCGTTCCAGCTGATCGACGACCTGATCGGGATCTGGGGCGATCCGGCCGTCACCGGCAAACCCGTCGGGGCGGACTTGGTCGCGCGCAAGAAGTCGCTGCCGGTGGTGGCGGCGCTCGGCTCCGGCACGGCCGACGGGCGCGCCCTGGCCGAGCTGTACGCGCTCGAACGTCTGCTCAGTCCAGAGGAGTTGAACCGCTGTGCGGCCGCCGTCGAGGGGGCCGGCGGGCGCGGTTGGGCCCAGGGGGAGTCCTGCGAGCGGATGGCCACGGCGCTCGCCCAGCTGGCCACGGCGGTGCCCGAGCCGTCCGCGGCCGACGAGCTGCTCGCCCTCGCGGAGCTGGTCACCCGCCGTACCCACTGACCGGACGGCGTGCGGGGGAGTGGGAGGTCGGCCGGCGCGACGCCCCACCACCCGCCCACGCGTGGCCGACCAGGGGCAGACGGGCCAGGATTACGCGCCCGGCAGGGATCAGGCGAGCGCGGCGAGCAGGCGCTGCTCCTTCGCCGGGACGATTCCGTTCTTGTGCCGGGCACCCTTGCGCCCCTTGAGGCCATCCGCGTCCGTGTCCTCGGCGGGCCCGCGCTGTTGGAGCCACGCCCAGGTGTCGCGCGCGGTCTCGGTGAACGGCCGGCAGCGGAGCCCGGCCGCCTGCACCCGGGCGGTGTCGGCGAGCCAGACGCCCGCCATCTCCGGCACGTCCGGCGCCCAGAGCGGGAGTTCCAGCCACGGCAGGACACTGTCCGGGCCCTCGGCGAGCAGCGGGCCGTCCTCGACCCAGACCAGCTCGGCGGCCGGGCGGCCGTCGGAGGGCTCGCCGACCACCTCCCGGCAGGTGGCGAGGAACTCCCCGAAGGTGACGTTCCCGGTCGGAGCGGTGGTGATGTAGCGCCCGGTGTGCCGGGCGGTCACCACCTCGATGCCGAAGGCGGCGAAGTCACGGACGTCGATCACCTGCATCGCCCGCTCCCGGTCGCCCGGCGCCAGCACCGGGCCGCCGCGGGCCATCCGCTCCAGCCACCAGGGCAGGCGGCCCCCGTTCTCGTACGGGCCTATCAGCAGCCCGCTGTTGAGGATCAGGGTGCGGTCGGCGCCGAAGTGCTCCAGCACGGCGCGCTCGCAGCCGGCCTTGAGGGCGTTGCCGGGCGGCTGGTCGGGCGGGGTGTCGGCGGGGCAGGGGTGCAGCGGCGAGTCCTCGTTCACCGCCAGGGCCGGCCAGTCGGAGAAGGCGTGCACGGAGGAGACGAAGGTGTAGTGGTCGGCGTGCTCGCGGAGCAGCCGGGCGGAGATCACCGCCTGGGCGGGCTGCTGCGCCGAGGTGTCGACGACGGCGTCCCAGTGCCGTCCCTCGACCAGCCGTGCCAGGTCGTCGGCGGAGTCGCGCTCGCCCCGGACGGCCTCGACCCCGGCCAGGTCGCTGTGGGAGCGGCCGCGGTTGAAGGTGGTCACCTCGTGGCCCCGGTCGAGGGCAGCGGAGGCGAAGGCCCGCCCAAGGAAGGACGAGCCACCGAGTAGAAGGATCTTCATACCGGTAAGGCTGCCTCCCCTGCTTCATCCGCACGCGCTCGTTCGCTCTCGGCAGAGGGCGACGGGCCGGCCGCGCCGGACGGGGGGAGGCAGCGCGGCACGGTGGGCAGACCGCCCAAGACGGCGGGCTAGCCACCCCGGACAGGTGGGCCTGCCGGTCGAGGTGCTGATCCAATCGGGTCCGCATAGCATCCCCCGTGTACCTATATGTCTGATTTCTGAGCAATGATCCGGTCTTCTGGGCGATGCTCCGGCACTGGGGAGAGCGACAGCATGGTCAACCCGGCACTCGTGGACCCGGCCACCATCCGTGCGACCGCCGCCGAAGCGTGGGTCCGCGGCTATCCGATCCTGCAGAACTACCGCACCATGTACGCGCAGGCGGTGGACGACGCCGACCCGAGGTACGTCGGCGGCTTCGGCGTCTTCCGGCACTACCCGCAGCCCTTCACCCCGGCCGACACCGACGTCGTCACCCCCGACAACGACACCCCGTACTCCTGGGCCTGGCTCGACCTCCGCGCCGAGCCGTGGGTGATCTCGGTACCCGCCGAGGACCGCTACTACGTGCTCCCGCTGCACGAACTCGACACCGTCTTCGCCGGCTTCGTCGGAGCCCGCGCCACCGGCCAGGAGGCCGGCGACTACCTGGTGGCCGGCCCCGGCTGGCGGGGCGAGGCCCCCGAGGGCATCAACGGCGTCATCCGCACGGCCACCCAGCTGATCGGCGTGCTCGGCCGCACCTACCTCGGCGGCACGTCACCCGGGGCCGTCGAGGAGCTGAAGGAGATCCAGCAGCAGTACCGCCTGCGCCCCTTGCACGAGTACGCGGGCACGGCGGCACCGGCTCCCGTGCCGAACCCGGTCTGGCCGGTCTGGCGCGAGGAGGTGCTGGACACCATCGAGTTCTTCAGCTTCCTCGACTTCCTGCTCGGCTTCTTCCCCGTACTGCCCGCCGAGGCCGACCTGCGCGGCCGCCTCACCGACCTCGGCATCGACGGCTGCGGCGAGTTCGAGCCCGCCGCGCTGCCGATCGCGGTCCGCGCCGAGATCGAGCGCGGTATCGCCGACGGCCGCGCCGAGCTGGAACGCGCGGCCGAGGAGACCACCGGCTCCACCGGCCTCTGCGGTACCCGCGAGCAGCTCGGCACCGCCTACCTGGAGCAGGCGGTCGGCGCGATGAAGAGCCTGTACGGGCTGCCCGTGCAGGAGGCCTGGCACGGCGGCTGGCTCGCCGACAGCGAGGGCAACCGGCCGCCCGACGCCGCCGACCACGACTACGTCGTGCGGTTCGGCCCGGACGGGTTGCCGCCGGCCCGGTTCTTCTGGTCGGCCACCATGTACGCCCTCCCGGAGCGCCGGCTGGTCGACAACATCCTGGACCGCTACTCGATCGGCGACCGCACCCCCGGGCTGGTCCGCGACGCGGACGGGGGCCTCACCCTCTACCTCCAGCACAAGCGCCCCGCCGACGCCCAGCACTCGGCCAACTGGCTGCCCGCGCCGGACGGCCCCTTCACGGTGGTCCTCAGGCTCTACGGCCCGGACGAGTCGGTCCTCGACGGCCGCTGGACGCCCCCGCCCCTGACACCGCGCTGACCACCGCGCCTTCGCGCCACCTCACCCGCACCGGGCTGCCCGGACCGCGCAACCCGTGCCAGCCACCCGTACCTCCCGCCCGCATCACCCACGCGTACCGCCCGCCCGCACCACCCGTACCCACGCACGCCGGACCAGAGAAGGAATCCCGATGACCGAGCCCGAGCTGGAGGCCCTGGCCGCCGACGCCTACGTCTACGGCTATCCGCTGGTCTCCGACCTCACCATGGTCGAGCGCTTCACCGAGGGCGGCATGGGCATCCTGCCGGCGGCTCCGTTCAACCACGTCAGCCACGCCGCCCGGCTCGCCGGGCCGGACGACCCCTTCGTCTCCGTCAACAACGACACCGTCTACTCGATCGCCCAGCTCGACCTCTCCGAGGGCCCCCAGGTGCTGCACGTGCCGGACACCGACGGGGCGTACTACGTGCTGCAGTTCGTCGACGCGTGGACCGACAACTTCGCCTACGTCGGCCGCCGGGCCACCGGCACCGGCGCGCAGACCTGGCTGATCGTCCCGCCCGGCTGGCACGGCGCCCCGACGGACCACGAGCACGTGATCGTCTCGCCGACCACCGTGGCCACCATCGTCGGCCGCTTCGCCTGCACCGGCCCCGACGACCTGCCGCGCGTCCGGGCGCTCCAGGAGGGGCTGACGCTCGAATCGCTGGAGCCGGGCGGCCTGGTCGCCGGGCTGCCCGCACCGGACCCGGACGTGCCCGAGCGGCTGTCGTTCTTCGAACGGCTCCGGGTCTGGATGGCGGCCTTCCCGCCGGCCGCGGCGGACGTGGAGTACCAGCAGCGGTTCGCCCCGCTCGGTCTGCTCGACTCGGGGCCCTCGCCGTACCGGGCCGCCGCGCCCGACTGGACCCTCGCCCTGCTCAAGGGCATGGCGGCCGGCCGCGAACGGGTCGAGGACGCCACCCGGCCGCCGGAGGACCACCCGGCGGGTGAATGGCGCACTGCCCTGCACCTGTTCGACTACAACGTCGACTTCCTCGGCCCGGGCACGATCGACGACCAGGAGTGGCGCATCCCCGACCGCCGCGCCGCCTACCTCAGCCGGGCCGCCGCCGCCCGCGCCGGCCTCTGGGGCAACCACGCGTACGAGGCGGTGTACGCGATGACGTACGACGACTCCGACGGCCGCCCGCTGAACGGCGCCCACGCGTACACGCTGCGCTTCGACCAGCCCCCGCCGGCTGACGCCTTCTGGTCCGTCACCATGTACGGCCTGCCCGAGTACTACCTGGTGGCGAACCCGGACGCGCGCTACTCGATCGGCGACCGCACCCCCGGCCTGGTCTACGGCGAGGACGGCTCGCTGACGCTCCGGCTCCAGCACGAGCGGCCAGCCGACCCGGCCGGGGCGGCGAACTGGCTGCCCACCCCGGAGGGCGGGTTCCGCCCGATCATCCGGCTCTACCAGCCGAAGCCGGTCGCCCTGGACGGCACCTACCGGGTACCGCCGATCCGGCGCACCTGAACCGCACGGGTACGGGCGCCGGGGCCGCGCACCGGCACCGACCGGCACCGACGGGCAGCCGGCGCACCGACGAAGGGACGCAGGGATGGGCGACGCCGTCGGCCAGATGCTGGCCTCGGCCGTGGGCATCGCGATCAGCCCGATGCCGTTGATCGCGGTGATCCTGATGCTGGCCACCCCGAAGGGGAAGGCCAACGGCCTGGCGTTCACGGCCGGCTGGGTGGTGACGCTGACGGTGGTGGTCACCGTGGTGGTGTCGGCGGGATCGGGGCTGAGCACCGACTCGTCCAAACCGGCCTGGGAGTGGTGGCTGAAGCTGGCACTGGGCGTGCTCTTCGTGCTGCTGGGCCTCAAGCAGTGGCAGGGCCGCCCGCGAGAGGGGCACGTCCACGGCCCGCCGAAGTGGATGCAGGCGATCGACCGGATCACCCCGGGCAGGGCGGCCGGGCTGGCTGCCGTCCTGGTGGCGGCCAACCCCAAGAACCTGGTGCTGGCGGTCGGCGGCGCCGTCTCCATCGCGACCAGTACGGCCTCCGGTGGCGGCAAGGCGGTCGCGGCCGCGCTGATGGTACTGATCGGCTCGCTCTGCACGCTGCTGCCGCTTTCGGTCTACCTGTTCGGCGGGGACCGTTCGGCCCGCGTGCTGGGGGAGTGGAAGGCGTGGATGGCGGCGCACAATGCAGCGATCATGGTGGTGGTCCTGGTCGTCCTCGGTGTGAAGTACATCGGCGACGCGATCTCGGGCCTGACGGCCTAGCGGCCCCGGCCACCCGGCCGCAGCCCGGCCACCCCGCCACCCTCACCCCGGCCACCCCAACCACCCCGGCCGCAGCCTGGCCCACCCCGCCCCCACCGGGTCAGTGCGGTGACACCGACCCGGTCGCGGCAGGGGCGGACGCGCTCCCCGCCGGCGGGGAAGACGGCGAGGGCGACGACGGAGGCGAGGCCGATGCCGTCGCCGTCGGCGCAGTCGTCGGCGGGGCGGACGAGGGTGAAGCGGACGACGGTGAGGCCGTCGCGGTCGGGGAGCCGGGCGAGCTCGGCGTACCGGTCGGCCCGCCGGTCGGCGTGCCGGAGGGCGTCCCGCCCGGCGAGGGTGTGCCCGACGGGGCCGGGCCCGTCGTCGGTTCGGCCGGGGCCGAGGTGGAGCCGCCGCGGTTGTGCGGGCCTCCCTCCAGGGTGACCACGGCCTGCGAGGGCGGCAGTGCGATGCGGGCGGTCCAGTGCCCGTCGGGGGCGAGGTCCTCGTCCACGGTGACGATCACGGTGATCCGCTGGCCCGGAGCGAGCGTTCCGGCGTCCCGGCTGAGCCGGAGCCAGGCGGCGTCCACCTCGGCGTGCCAGCGGATCTCGGTGGTGCCGGAGTTGGTGAGGGTGAGCACGGTCCGGTTGCCGTACTCGCCGGCCTCGACGGTGAGCAGCCCGGCAGGAGCGGGCACGGGCACCCCGGCTCCGGGCCCGCTGCCCCCGGCACCGCCCGCCGCCGGACCGGCAGCGGGCGCCGGTGCCGGCGCTGGTGCCGCGACCAGCGTCGGACTGCCCAGCGGCGTCGCACCGTGCGCGGGCACAGGGATGGCGGGCCCCTGAATCCCGGGAAGCAACGTTTCTGCACTCACCGGCCCGGCCCACGCCAGCTCCATCCCGGCCACCGCCGGAGCCGCCCCTACGGCGCCCACCACCCCGCCGACCTGCCCGGCTCGCCCGGGACCTCCGTCGGTCGGCCCGGAACCGCCCGGCCGGTGCCCGGCGGCCCGCTGGTCGTCCTCGACCCGGACGGAGGAGACCGCCGCGGCCGCGCCGGCGCCGCCGCCACCCCGATGGCCGGCCCAGAGCGCGACGACCGGCGCGGCCAGCACCGCCGCCAGCACTCCCGTGGTCACCACCCGCCGGCGCACCGCCACCGCACGGCCCGCGTCCGGCGCGCGGTGGCGCGGGAACCCGCCCTGGTCGAACCGCAGGCCCGGCTCGACCACCGGGGCGGGGACGGCCGTTCGCCGCCCCGCCGGGGCCCCGGCCGCACGCGGCAGGAACAACACCCCGCCGCCCCGGCCGGCCTCGCCCGCCGACGGCGCCGACGGCGCGGTGAGCACCGGTAGCCCCGAGAGGCCCGCCGTCCCCTCCGCCACCTCGCCGGCCACCCGCTCGGCCGTGCCCCGGCACGTCGGGCACTCCACCACGTGCTGCACCAGCTCCCGGCGCAGCGCCGGGCCGAGCACCCAGTCCCGCCAGCTCTCTGCGCCGGCCCCGCCGAGGCGGTCCAGCTCGGGGCAGCTGCCGACGCCGAGCACCAGCAGCGCCGCCCTGGTCCGGCCGACCTCCGCCTCTGCCGAGGCGAGCAGCACGCGGGAGGTCTCGAACGGGACGCCCAGCACGGCCGCCACCTCGATCGGGCTGAGCCGGTGGCGGACCGACAGCTCCAGCGCCTCGCGCTGCTCGGGGTCGGTGCCGGCCGCCTCGGGCCAGGCGAGCGAGGCCAGCTCGCGCCGTCGCCGGGCCGCCTCCGCCGCCGGAACGCCCGCCCCGGCCTCCGCCACCGAGGGGCCCGGACCGGCACCGGAGGGCCCCGTACCGTCCTCCAGTCGCCGCAGGCAGCAGTACCGCGCCAGCGAGTACAGCCAGGCCCGCACCATCCCGGGCTCCGCCAGTCGCACCCCGTGCCGCAGTGCCAGCTCCCGCACCTCGCACAGGGCGGCGGCGGCCGCGTCGTGCTCGCACAGCACCGAGAGGCAGTAGGTGAACAGGCCGTCCACCTGCCGCTCGTACGCCGCGAGCACGGGGTCGCGCGGACCTTCCGTGCTCCGCGGCCCTTCAGTACTCGTTGTCACCCGTCCGACGGTAGAGAGCCGGAGCACGTCATCCGGGCTATTCCCTGCTGTTGTACTTCTTTCGGGTAACAACATCGCCCATTCGTGGACCTCACGCGAGCCCCCGCGTCCCGGCCCGCGCCCCCTCGCCCGCCCCTGTCCGCCCCTGTCCACCCCTGTCCACGGCCCGTTGTCGGACCCAGGCGCTACGGTGACCGCATGGCTGCCCGCACCAAGACCACCGCCAAGCCGCGCCCGGCGTACCGCTGCACCGAGTGCGGCAACCAGCTGCCCAAATGGGTCGGCCGCTGCCCGGAGTGCAACGCCTGGGGCACGGTCGAGGAGTACGGCGCCGTCCCGATCCGGACGACGGCCGCCGGCCCGGTCAGTGCGCCCGCCCGCCCGATCTCCCAGGTGGACGGCCAGGTCGCGACGGCCCGCTCCACCGGCGTGCCCGAGCTCGACCGGGTGCTCGGCGGCGGTCTCGTCCCCGGTGCGGTCGTCCTGCTGGCCGGTGAGCCCGGCGTCGGCAAGTCCACCCTGCTGCTGGACGTCGCGGCCAAGGCGGCCACCGCGCAGCACCGCACGCTCTACGTCACCGGCGAGGAGTCGGCCGGCCAGGTCCGGCTGCGCGCGGACCGGATCAACGCGCTCTCCGAGCACCTCTACCTCGCGGCCGAGTCCGACCTCGGCGCCGTCCTCGGCCACATCGAGGCCGTCAACCCCGGCCTGCTGATCCTGGACTCCGTGCAGACCATCGCCTCCGCCGAGCTGGACGGCGCGCCCGGCGGCCCGGCGCAGGTCCGTGAGGTGGCGGGTGCGCTGATCAGGGCGTCCAAGGAGCGCGGCATGGCCACCCTGCTGGTCGGCCACGTCACCAAGGACGGCCAGATCGCCGGCCCCCGCCTGCTGGAGCACCTGGTGGACGTGGTGCTGAGCTTCGAGGGGGACCGGCACGCCCGGCTGCGCATCATCCGGGGGGTCAAGAACCGGTACGGCGCCACCGACGAGGTGGGCTGCTTCGAGCTGCACGACGAGGGCATCGCGGGCCTGGCCGACCCGTCCGGCCTCTTCCTGACCAGGCGTGACAAGCCCGTCCCGGGCACCTGCCTGACCGTCACGCTGGAGGGCCGCCGCCCGCTGGTGGCCGAGGTGCAGGCGCTGATGGTGGACTCGCAGATCCCGTCCCCGCGCCGGACGACGTCGGGCCTGGAGTCGCCCCGGATCGCGATGATCCTGGCCGTGGTCGAGCGGCACGGCGGAGTCAAGCTCGGCAAGCAGGACATCTACACCGCGACGGTCGGCGGGGTGAAGCTGAGCGAGCCCTCGGCCGACCTCGCCGTCGCCCTCGCGGTGGCCAGCTCCTCCTCCGACACCCCGCTCCCGAGCAACCTGGTGGCGATCGGCGAGGTCGGCCTGGCGGGCGAGGTGCGGCGGGTGACGGGTGTGCAGCGCCGCCTGGCGGAGGCGCACCGGCTCGGCTTCACCCACGCGCTGGTCCCGCCGGACCCGGGCAAGGTGCCGCCGGGCATGAAGGTGGTCGAGGTCGCGGACATCGGCGAGGCGCTGCGGGCCATTCCGGGCCGCCGCCGGGCCGCCGCCAAGCCGCGTGGTGAGGCACCGTCGGGGCCGCCCACCCCGCGCCGGGCCGCCGCCGCACCCCCCGTCGTGGCCCACCCGGAGGAGCTGATGGAAGGGTGGGAGCCGCTCGACTCCGACGAACTGCACTGACCCAAGCCCTGTCGTTGCCGTACACAGTTAGACTTTCCCCTGTCTCATTGGTGATAAGGCAGTACTAAGCGACAGAGCAACAGACCGTAGGCCGGCGCACGGCGCGAGGCGCGCGGCACGGGGTCGACCGGAGGAGTCACGTGGCAGCCAGCGACCGGGCGGACAAGTCCTCCCGCGAGGAGGCCCTGCTGCGGGCCTCCCTCACCGCCATCGCGCCCGGCACGGGGCTGCGTGACGGCCTGGAACGGGTGCTGCGGGCCAACACCGGTGGTCTCATCGTGCTCGGCTTCGACAAGACGGTCGAGTCGATCTGCACCGGTGGTTTCGTCCTGGACGTCGAGTTCACCGCGACCAGGCTGCGCGAGCTGTGCAAGCTCGACGGCGCCGTGGTGCTCGACAAGGACATCACCAAGATCGTCCGGGCCGGGGTGCACCTGATGCCGGACTCCACCATCCCCACCGACGAGACCGGCACCCGGCACCGCACCGCGGAGCGGGTCAACCGGCAGACCGGGTTCCCGGTGGTCGCGGTCTCGCACTCGATGCGGCTGATCGCGATGTACGTCAACGGCACCCGCCGGGTCCTGGAGGACTCGACGACCGTCCTCTCCCGGGCCAACCAGGCGCTGGCCACCCTGGAGCGGTACAAGCTCCGGCTGGACGAGGTGGCCGGCACGCTCTCCGCGCTGGAGATCGAGGACCTGGTGACGGTCCGGGACGTCACCGCCGTGGCCCAGCGGCTGGAGATGGTCCGGCTGATCGCCACCGAGATCGCCGGCTACGTGCTGGAGCTCGGCATCGACGGCCGGCTGCTCTCGCTCCAGCTGGACGAGCTGATCGCGGGCGTGGAGCCGGAGCGCGAGCTGGTCGCCCGGGACTACTTCCCCGAGCGGGCCGCCAAGAAGGGCCGGACGGTCACCGAGGTGCTGGCCGACCTGGAGGCGCTGACCCACGCCGAGCTGCTCGACCTGCAGACGGTGGCCAAGGCGCTCGGCTACTCGGGCTCCCCGGAGTCGCTGGACTCGGCGGTCTCGCCGCGCGGCTACCGGCTGCTGGCCAAGATCCCCCGGCTGCCCAACACGGTGATAGAGCGGCTGGTCGAGCACTTCGGCGGTCTGCAGAAGCTGCTGGCCGCCAGCATCGACGATCTGCAGACGGTCGAGGGCGTCGGCGAGACGCGCGCCCGCTCGGTCCGTGAGGGCCTGTCCCGCCTTGCCGAATCGTCCATCCTGGAGCGGTACGTCTGACCGGCGCACCGTCGGCACACGCGAGGACGGCCCCCGGGGATCCACTCCCCGGGGGCCGTCCTGTCGCTCCGTGACCGCTACGGCGTCAGCGGAGCACCAGGGCCGAGCCGCGGCCGCCGGCCGAGGCGAGCCCACCCGCGACCACCCGCGAACACCCGCGAACCCGCGAACCCGCGAACACCCGCGCGGACCCCCGAACACCCGCGCGGACCCCCGAACGCCCGCGAAGCACACCGAAGCACGCCGCACACCGAAGCACGCCGCACACCGAGGCCCCGGCGCGGAATCGCGCCGGGGCCTCGGGAGGGCGGGTTGAGGAGCGGTCAGCTCTCCAGGCGGATCGAGGAGCGTGCCGACACCTGGCCGCCGGAGAGGCCGGTGAGGTCGGCGACCACCAGGTAGTTGCCGGCGGGGGCGGCCGCCGGGTCGGCCGTGGCGCACTGCTGCTTGCTGCGGCTGCGGTCCCAGGTGAAGGTCTCGGTCAGACTGCTGTTCGCCGGGATCTGCACCCAGGTGCTGCCCCGGTCGGACGGGCAGTCGCCGGAGGACCAGATGCGCTCGCCGTTGCTGGCCGTCACGGTGATGGCGGAGGCGGTCCGGCCCAGGTCCACCCGGCAGTTGGCACCGGAGGAGTTGTGGACGGTCAGTGCCAGCTTCGGCTTGTCCTTGGGCTGGTAGGAGTTCTGTGCGCCGGCCAGCTCCAGCGTCACCTGCGACGAGGCGCAGACGGGCAGCCCCATCACCTCGGGGGTGTTCACCGCGGGAGCCCCGCCGCTGCCGCCGGTGCCACCACCGGTGCCGCCGGCCGCGCCACCGCCCGCAGCCGCACCGCCCGCGGCCGTCCCGCCGGCCGCCGCGCCGCCGCCGGTCGCGGGGGCCGGGTTGGGCGCCCCGCCCGTGCCGCCGGTGCTGAGGCTTACGTCGCCGCCGCCGGAACCGGAGACCGCGCCGCCGCCCGGGTTGGTGCCACCGCTCCCGCCGCTGCCGGGGCGCGAGTTGTTCGCGGGGCCGCTGGGGGAGGCGCCGGGCGTGATCGCCTGGACGGGGGTCTGGGACGGCACGGCCTGTGCGGCCTTGCCGGATGATCCACCGTCACCACCGCCCTGATCGGACATCAGCCAGGCGATCAGGGCGACGACCGCGGCGACGGCGACGAGCACGACGACGCGCCGTCGCCAGTAGATCGAAGCCGGCAGCGGTCCCACGGGTTGACGGAGAGAGGGCACGCCCAAACTCTACGAGACAGTGTGTGCCCTTTGACTCACCAACACCGCACACTCGCCCCTTCCTTCACATGATCCGCCATTTGCGCCGTTCGAGGGAGGCTGATCGGGGGTTTTCGCGCGGCGATCCGGATCTTCGGACTCCGCTTCGGTGGGCGGAACGGGCGTGGGAGGATCGAAGGGCCATGGCTGCCATCACCGTCACCCCCGCCCCCAGTCCCGCCGCCGTCCCGCTGCCTCTGCCGCTGCCGGTGCTGCACTCCACCGTCCTCGGCTGGTACGAGGCCAACGCCCGCGAGCTGCCCTGGCGGACCCCCGAGGCCTCGTCCTGGGCGGTGATGGTGAGCGAGTTCATGCTCCAGCAGACCCCGGTGAAGCGGGTGCTGCCCGCCTACGCGGCATGGCTGGAGCGCTGGCCGACACCGGCCGACCTGGCCGCCGACGCGCCCGGCGAGGCGGTCCGGATGTGGGGCCGGCTCGGCTACCCGCGGCGGGCGCTGCGCCTGCACGCGGCCGCGGTGGCGATCACCGAGGAGCACGGCGGCCTCGTCCCGGACGACCACGCGACGCTGCTCTCGCTGCCCGGGGTGGGGGAGTACACGGCGGCCGCGGTGGCCTCCTTCGCCTTCCGCCGGCGCCACGTGGTGCTGGACACCAACGTCCGCCGGGTGTTCGCCCGCGCGGTGACGGGCGTCGAGTACCCGGCGCAGGCCACGACGGCCGCCGAGCGGCGGACGGCGACGGCACTGCTGCCCGAGGACGCGGAGACGGCGGCGACCTGGGCGGTCGCCGTGATGGAGCTCGGCGCGCTGGTCTGTACGGCGCGGAGCCCGGAGTGCGGCGACTGCCCGCTGTTGACCGGCTGCGCCTGGCAGCGGGCAGGCCGCCCGCCGTACGAGGGCCCGGCGCGGCGCGGCCAGTCGTACGAGGGGACGGACCGGCAGGTCCGCGGGAAGCTCCTGGCGGTGCTGCGCGCCGAGCACGGCACGGTCGAGCAGGCCCGGCTGGACGCCGTCTGGCCGGACGCGGTGCAGCGGGCCCGGGCGCTGGACGGTCTGGTCGCCGACGGCCTGGTCGAGCCGGTCGAGCAGGGCGTCTACCGGCTGCCGCAGTAGTTCCCGGAGCAGCTCCCGGTGCACCGGAGTTCCCGGAGCAGTTCCCGGTGCACCGGCCGGTATGAGGTAGGCCAGGCCGTCGCGGCAGGCTTCCGGTGCACCGGCCGGTATGACGGAAAATCCCCCTTCCCCCCTCTCGTGAGGGAGGGGGGAAGGGGGATTTCCGGACCGCGGACGTCAGATGGCGACGGCCTCGGCGTTGGGCTCGGTGGCCTTGCCGTCGCCGTCCGACGCCGGCGCACCGGCGCCCCGCAGCGGGACCTCGCGCACGAAGAGCGCGGCGGCGACCGCGATGACCGCGACCGCGGCACCCCACAGGAAGACGGTGTGCATGCCGTTGGCCACCGCGTGGTGGTACGCGTCCTGGACGGGGGCGGGCAGCGCCTTGAGCGCGGCCGGGCTCAGCTGGCTCGGGTCGCCCTTGCCGCCGCCGTTCGCGGCCGCGTCGCCGAGCCGGTCCTTCATGGTCTCGGTGACCCGGCTGTTGAACAGCGCGCCGAACAGCGCGACGCCGAAGGAGCCGCCGATGGTGCGGAACAGGGTGGCGGTGGAGCTGGCCACGCCCATGTCCTTCAGCTCGACGCTGTTCTGCGCGACCAGCATGGTGATCTGCATCAGGAAGCCCATGCCGGCGCCGAGTACGACCATCCAGCAGGAGGCGGCGAAGCTGCCGGTGTCGGTGGAGAGCGTGGAGAGCAGCACCAAGCCGGCGGTCATCACGATCGTTCCGATGATCGGGAAGATCCGGTACTTGCCGGTCTTGGTCACCGCCTGGCCGACCACCAGCGAGACGACCAGCATGCCGAACATCATCGGCATCAGCAGCAGGCCGGAGTTGGTGGCCGAGGCGCCCTGCACGATCTGCTGGTAGAGCGGCAGGAAGACGGTCGAGCCGAACATCACGAAGCCGACGACGAAGCCGATGATCGAGACCAGGGTGAAGTTCAGGTTCTTGAACAGGCCGAGCGGGAGCATCGGCTCCTGGACCCGCTGCTCGACGTAGCAGAAGGCGATCAGGGTGGCGGCGGCCAGCGCGGCCAGACCCAGGATCTGCTTGGAGCCCCACGCGTACTGCTGGCCGCCCCAGGTGGTGATCAGGGTGAGCGCGGTGATGCCGGTGGTGAGCAGGACCGCACCGAGGTAGTCGATCCGGGCGTTGTTGCGGACCTTCGGGAGCTTCAGGGTGACCATGACGACGGCGAGCGCGACCAGGCCGAGCGGCAGGTTGATGTAGAAGGTCCAGTGCCAGCTCAGGTGGTCGGTGATGAAGCCGCCGACGAGCGGGCCGCCGATGGTGGCGAGCGCCATCACCGCGGCGAACATGCCCTGGTACTTGCCGCGGTCGCGCGGCGGGACGAGCGCGCCCATGATCGACATCACGCCGACCATCAGACCGCCGGCGCCGAGGCCCTGGAGGGCCCGGAAGCCGATCAGCTCGTTCATGTTCTGGGAGAGGCCGGAGAGGGCCGAGCCCACCAGGAAGATCACGATCGAGGTGAGGAAGGTGCCCTTGCGGCCGTAGAGGTCGCCGAGCTTGCCCCAGATCGGGGTGGAGGCGGCGGTGGCCAGGGTGTAGGAGGTGACCACCCAGGACAGGTGCTCGGCGCCGCCGAGGTCGCCGACGATGGTCGGCATCGCGGTGCCGACGATCAGGCCGTCGAGCATGGCGAGCAGCATGGTGACCACCAGGCCGACCATGACCAGGCGGATCTCACGGGGGGAGCGCGGCTGCTCCTCCTCCTCGGACGTCTTCTTCTCCGGCGCCGGGTTGTCGGCCTTGGGTTGTGACATGGGGGTGTCTCCCGGACAGGATCGGACGATCGTTCGGGCCTTCGACGGCACTTACTTGTCGCCCGGCTAGTTTGTTGACCGTGGGCACGGTAGGTTGTGCGCTAGCCGGTCGTCAAGCCAGTTTCCCGGCCGGCGGCCTGGGCAGGGAGAATGAGCCCGGGGGTGGGGTGCCCGAGGGGCACCCGAGAACGAGCAGCAGTCAACCGACGCAGTCATGAGGCAGGCCATGGGTACTCCGCACAGCCCCCGCAGCGACACCCGGGCCCGCATCATCGTGGTCGCGCTGGAGCTCTTCTCGGAACAGGGCTACGAACAGACCTCGCTGCGGGAGATCGCCGACCGGCTGGGCGTCACCAAGGCCGCGCTCTACTACCACTTCAAGACCAAGGACGACATCGTCCACGGCATCGTGGAGAGCATGGCCGCGCCGATCGACGAGACCCTCGCGTGGGGCGCCGAGCAGCCGTGGACGCCGGAGCTGCGGGACGAGCTGATCCGGCGGTTCGCGGCCGGCATGTCCGAGCGGGCACCGCTGCTGCGCTTCTTCCACGAGAACCAGCCCGCACTGCGCGACTCGCCGGCCGGGCTGGAGTTCAAGGACCGGATGGTCGCGATGGTCCGCCTGGTGCACGGCCCGCAGGCCACCTTCGAGGACCGGCTGCGCGCCGCCATGTCGCTGTTCACCATCAACTCGGCGCTATTCCTGCTCAAGCAGGACGCCTGCGACGGCGAGGCCGCCGGGCACATCCCGGACGACGCGGTGAGGGCGGCCTCGCTGGAGGAGGCGATGGCGGCCGCGCAGCGCGTCGCCCTGGAGATCGGCGCCCTGATCGACCACCCCGCGGCGCAGGTCTGACCGGCGCGGTCGACACTGACGCCCGAGGGGCGGCCCGGCTCCGGGCCGCCCCTCGGGCGTGTGCGCGGGCGGGTCAGAACCCGGTGACCCCGTGTCCGGAGAGGTACGCGATCGGGTTGATCACCGAGCCGTAGTGGTTGCTGGAGCGGATCTCGAAGTGCAGGTGCGGCCCGGTCGAGTTGCCGGTGTTCCCGGAGCGGCCGATCTGCTCGGCCGCCGATACGCGCTCGCCCGCCTTCACCGAGATCGCCGACATGTGCGCGTACTGCGCGAAGCGCCCGTCGGCGAGCCGGAGCACGACCTCCTTGCCGTAGGCGCCGTCCCAGCCGGCCGACACCACGGTGGCGTTGCCGACCGCGAGCAGCGGGGTGCCCGGGGCGACGGCGAAGTCCACCCCGGTGTGGTACCCGGCCGCGTACTCGGGGTTGGCCACCCCGTACGGGTTGCTGGTCGGGGCGCCCGGGACGGGGGCGGACCACTCGGGTGCCGGAGCGGGTGCCGGGGCAGGCGCGGGCTCGGGTGCCGGAGCCGGCGCGGCCTCGGGTGCCGGAGCGGGCGCGGCCTCGGGTGCCGGAGCGGGCGCGGACGCAGGCGCCTGGTCCGCGGAGGGGGCGGCCGCGGGCGGCTCCGGGGCCTGCAGGTTGGCGGCGACCGCCACGTACTCCTGTGCGGAGCCCTGTTCGTGCGGGAGCTTGTACGTGCTCGGGCCCGCCACCTGGACCAGCGCCGGGGTGGGCGCGGCGCCCTGCGCGACGGTGAACGCCGAGCTGCCGGGGGTGGTGGGGGTGACCGTCTGAGCCGAGGCGCTGACCGGGGTGGCGACCAGCAGGGCGCCGGAGAGTATCACCGCGCTGGCCCCGACCGCGGTGACGGTGCGGTGCCGGTCGGCCCGGAGCGGGCCGCCGGGCAGGGTGTGCCGGGGCGCGGTGAGCGCGTGCAGCGGGGCGGCGTGGGTGCGGACGGCGTGGCCGAGCCGGGGCTGCCAGGCCGCCGCCTGGGTCGCCGCGCGGGCGGCGAGGCGACGGAGGGCCGGCCCCATGGGCGGGACGGAAGACATCGGAAGCTCAACCTCACGGACGTACGGGGGCAGCACAACGAGCCCGTTCGGGCGTGCTGAGCGGGGGACCACTCAGGTGTAACCGTCACCGGGCGGAGTCCCAAACGGTGTGACGTACTACGGCGTGTAGTCGGCGTCGTGCCGGAGATTCAAGCTGACGGAGTAACGATCATGTGATCCGATCGTCCGTTCGGGGGCCGGGCCACTCCGGACGCCCGCTCCCCGCCTCTACTACCGCCGGTCGTACCGCTGTGGACCCCTGTGACCAGTCCCACCCGCCGCCGGGGTTCGGACGTTTCCGCGGCACGAATCCCGGGCACGTGCTCGCACCGCTGACCGGGCGCCCCTGCTGCGGGACCATCGACGCATGTATCCCAACAGGAGCGAATCCACCGAAGGCGGCCACGGCCCGGGCCTCCAGGAGCGCCGCTTCGCCGCGCGGCGCGGCTGCGAACGGCTGCTCTCCGGTGCCCGGCCGCTGAGCCTGCGCGAGCACCTCGCCGCCCTGGCCGAGGACGCCGAGGGCGTGTACGACCTGGACCGGCGGCCGGACATGTACGGCGACGGCGTGGTCCGCGCCCTGGAACAGAAGGTCGCCGGGCTGCTCGGCACCGAGGACGCGGCGTTCTTCCCGACCGGCACCATGGCCCAGCAGGTCGCGCTGCGGATCCACGCCGAGGCCGCCGGGCTGCCGACGGTCGCGACCCACCCGCTCGGCCACACCGAGCAGCACGAACGCCACGCGCTGACCGTGCTCAGCGGCCTGCGCAGCGTCTGGCCCACCGTCGCGCCGAGGCTGCCGACCGTGGCCGAGCTGGAGGCGTTCGACGAGCCGTACGCCGCGATGATCCTGGAGCTGCCGCTGCGCGAGGCCGGGTTCGTGCTGCCGTCCTGGGCCGAGCTGGAGGCGGTCGCCGCGGTGGTCCGCGAGAAGCACCACGCGGCGCTGCACCTGGACGGGGCCCGGATCTGGGAGTCGGCCGTCCACTTCGGCCGGTCGCTGCCGGAGATCGCCGCCACGGCCGACTCGGTCTACGTCTCCTTCTACAAGACCCTTGGCGGGATCAGTGGCGCCGCGCTGGCCGGCCGCTCGGCCTTCGTCCGGACCGCCAGGGCCTGGCGGCACCGCTACGGCGGCCAGCTCTTCCAGCAGTGGCCGGCCGCGCTGGCCGCGCTCGCCGGGCTGGACCGCGAACTGCCGCTGCTGCCCGGGTACGTGGCGCAGGCCAAGACCGTCGCGGCGGCGCTCGCCGATTCGTTCGCGGTCGTTCCGGGGGCCCGGATCCACCCGGCCCCGCCGCACACCCACCAGTTCCAGCTCTGGCTGCCGTACGCCCCGGAGGAGCTGGACACGGCGGGTCTGCGGCTGGCCGAGGAGGCGGGGACGGCGCTGTTCGGCTCCTGGCGGGAGCAGGGCCTGCCGGGCCTGTCGATGACCGAGGTCACGGTGGCGGCCGACGCGCTGGACTGGACCGAGAAGGAGATCGCGGAGGCGGTGGACGCCTTTCTCGCGCTGCTGCCGAGGAGGCCGCTCTGAGGGCCTGAGAGCACGGACCTGAAAAGACGTCCGGCCCGCCCCCGCGGGTGCGGGGACGGGCCGGACGGTGAATCAGCGGTGCCTGGTCAGAGGCTGATCGTCACTGCTCGGTGCGATCAGTTGTCGACCGGGCGGACCCGGATCCAGGTCTCCAGGTAGTTCGAGGACTCGTTCTCGACCTCGATGCTGGTGCCCGTCTTCGGGACGATGACGCTGCTGTACGGGTTGTCCTTCGACCAGTAGTCCTTCAGGTCGCTGAACTCGTCGACGCCCTTGGCCTTCGGGACGATCGTCTCGACGCCGTTCTTGTGCAGGGTCAGCCCGTCGGTCTTGCGCGAGCCGAAGGTCGAGTCGTAGCCCTGGATGCGCGGGCGCATCAGGGTGCCGTCGGCCCACTTGACCGGGGTCGGGTGCGAGTCGATCGGCAGGATCAGACCCTGGCCCGGGTGGTTGGTGACGTTGTTGTCGGTCTGCGACTCGTCCCAGTACCAGATCAGCAGACCGGCCTGGTAGGGGTAGTGCTCCACCCAGCTCGGCTTGGCGGCACCGAAGCCGAAGTTGTACGGGCCGGTCTTGAGGGTCCGGTCGTACGAGATGTACTGGCGGTTCTCGGCGATGTAGTACTGGGCGTAGTCGTTGGAGAACTTGCCCGAGATGCGCGAGAAGCCCTTGGCGGCCCAGCCGTTGTCACCGTTCTCGGCACCGTCGGTGAAGACGGTGGCGCCGTCGGCGGTGACGACGATGTCGTCCAGGGCCAGGCCCTTCAGGTGCAGGCCGCCGTCGGTGGTGTTGTGGAAGCGGACCTTGACGGCCTTGCCCGCGTAGGCGTCCAGCGGGAAGACCAGGTCGCCCCACTTGTTGCCCGAGTTGCCGCTCAGCGACGCCTTGTCGGCGGCGTTGTGCGGGAGGGCGGTGCCGTTGAAGGTGCCCTCCAGGGCCTTCCACGTGGCGCCACCGTCGGTGGAGACCTCGCCGTAGGCGTAGTCGAAGTCCTGCTCCAGGTCGTACCAGGCCTTCGCGGAGAGCGAGCCCGAGGTCTTCCCGGTCAGGTCGACGTCGCGGGTCAGCGTGACGTTCAGGTCGTCGGCGCTGCCGCTCCACCACTCGTTGGCACCCGCGAACGGGGTGTTGATCGTGGTGGTGACGGTCTTCTTCGGCAGGTCGACGACCAGCGCCTGCGGCAGCTTGGAGTTGTACTCCACCGGGCCGATGTGGTGGGTCGACTCGGTGCCGGCCTTGGCCTTGTCGAACTTCAGCCAGCCGAGCTTGAGCTTGCTCCAGACGTCGAGGTCGTTCGGCATGTCGCCGATCGAGTTCTTGCCCTCACCCAGCCAGGAGCCGGAGGACATCAGCGACCAGAAGCCGACCGAGTTGTCGATCCCGCTGCCCGAGGTGTCGTACAGGTCCGGCAGACCGAGGTCGTGACCGTACTCGTGGGCGAAGACACCGAGGCCGCCGTTCTCGGGCTGCATGGTGTAGTCGCCGATCCAGATGCCGGTGTCACCGACCGGGGTGCCGCCGAGCAGGTTGTTCGACGGACCGGTCGAGCCGGCCTGGGTGCCGTAGACGTACGAGCGGTGGGCCCAGAGGGCGTTGTCGCCCTGCTTGCCGCCGCCCGCCGACTGGTCCTCACCGGCGTGCACGATCTGGAAGTGGTCGATGTAACCGTCGGGCTCGTTGAAGTTGCCGTCGTGGTCGTAGTCGTACCGGTCCCACTGGTCGTACTGCGCGATGGTGGACTTGATCTGAGCGTCCGTCTGGCCCTTGGCCTTCTGGTCGGCGACCCAGGCGTTGATGCCGTCGCGGATCAGGTCCTGCGCGTTGGAGCAGACGTGCGAGCCGCAGTAGTCCGAGCCGTAACGGGCCTCGTTCCACGGCACCTTCACCCAGTCGGTGACCTGGCCGTCGACCGAGTAGCGGCCCGAGGACTGCTTCTCGTAGAAGGTCTTCAGCGAGTCCTGGGTCTTGCTGAAGTACATGTCCTGGTAGTGCGACTGGTTGTAGTCGGCCTGCCAGAGCGTCGAGTTGTTGGTCGCCGCGTCGGGCTTCTCGATCTGGTTGTGCTGCGGGCCGGGGTCGCCACCGAACTTGATCTTGCCGTCCGGCGTCTTCGTGGTGTTGTCCACCTGGTCACTGAAGTCGACCAGGATGGTGAAGATCTTGTCCGTGCGCTCACGGGCCAGCTCGACGTACTTGTCCTTGCCGAGCTTGATGCTGCTGCCGCCGCCGTGCTGCTCGATCTGGGCGGTGCCGGCGAGCAGCTGCTCGGTGGCAGCCTTCTGCTCGGCCTCGACCTTCTCGGTGAGCGGGCCCGGCAGGTTGTGCTCAGTGCTGACCTGAACGGCGTCGGCCGGGTCCTGCGGCACCGGGGCGGATCCGGCGGCGAAGGCCGTCCCCGGGAGCAGCCCCGCGCCGAGCGCGGCTATGACCGCGGCGGCCGAAACGGCCGCAGCGGCTTTCCTGGTCATCTTCAACGTTGTGACGTCCTCCCCAAACCGGTCCGGCTCTTGGCCATCCGGTAAACCAATGAAAGACAGGTGGACGACATTTGATCCAAGGGTGGACGGAAAAGATAGACCTTGACCGTGACATGGCCACAGCGCTATGCTCCGCGACTCACTATCAGCTGACGGTCTGTCAACAACATTGGTATTAAAAGATGACGGATGGTTCGATCGTCCCCACACCACCCCCCGATCAGGCTCCCCACCTGCGGCATCGTGGGGTGGATCACAGCTTTTGTGGCAGCACGAAAAACGGTCTGAGCCCCCGACGTGAACGCCGGGGGCTCAGACCGTTTGCTGTTATCTGTTAAATGTTGCTACTTCGTCAGGTCCGGACCCGGCGAGGCAACAGCGGCCGGGGTGTCCGCGACCGCGGACTTCTCCACACCGCGGAAGGTGAACTTGGCCTCCTTGCCGTCACCCTCGACACCGACGACCACGATGTGGCCGGCCCGCAGCTCGCCGAAGAGGATCTTCTCGGAGAGGTGGTCCTCGATGTCGCGCTGGATGGTGCGGCGCAGCGGACGGGCACCCAGGATCGGGTCGTAGCCGCGCTTGGCCAGCAGCTTCTTGGCCTCGACGCTGAGCTCCAGGCCCATGTCGCGGTCCTTGAGGCGGCCGTCCACCTTGTCGATCATCAGGTCGACGATCTGGATGATGTCTTCCTCGGACAGCTGGTGGAAGACCACGATGTCGTCGACGCGGTTCAGGAACTCGGGGCGGAAGTGCTGCTTGAGCTCCTCGCCGACCTTCGCCTTCATCCGCTCGTACCCGGTCTGGGTGTCACCCGTGGCCGCGAAGCCCAGGTTGAAGCCCTTGGAGATGTCCCGGGTGCCGAGGTTCGTCGTCATGATGATGACGGTGTTCTTGAAGTCGACCACGCGGCCCTGGGAGTCGGTCAGGCGACCGTCCTCCAGGATCTGCAGCAGCGAGTTGAAGATGTCCGGGTGGGCCTTCTCGACCTCGTCGAAGAGGACGACGGAGAACGGCTTGCGGCGCACCTTCTCGGTCAGCTGCCCGCCCTCCTCGTAGCCCACGTAGCCGGGGGGCGAACCGAAGAGCCGGGAGACGGTGTGCTTCTCCGAGAACTCGGACATGTCGAGCGAGATCAGCGCGTCCTCGTCGCCGAAGAGGAACTCGGCGAGCGTCTTGGACAGCTCGGTCTTACCGACACCGGACGGGCCGGCGAAGATGAACGAGCCGCCGGGGCGCTTCGGGTCCTTGAGGCCCGCACGGGTGCGCCGGATGGCCTGGGAGAGCGCCTTGATGGCGTCCTTCTGGCCGATGACGCGCTTGTGCAGCTCGTCCTCCATGCGCAGCAGCCGGGAGGACTCCTCCTCGGTGAGCTTGAAGACCGGGATGCCGGTGGCGGTGGCCAGGACCTCGGCGATGAGCTCCTCGTCCACCTCCGCGACGACGTCCATGTCGCCGGCCTTCCACTCCTTCTCGCGCTTGGCCTTGGCCTGCAGGAGCTGCTTCTCGTCGTCGCGCAGGGACGCGGCCTTCTCGAAGTCCTGCGCGTCGATCGCGCTCTCCTTCTCGCGGCGCACGTCGGCGATCTTCTCGTCGAACTCGCGCAGGTCCGGCGGCGCGGTCATCCGGCGGATGCGCATCCGGGAGCCGGCCTCGTCGATCAGGTCGATGGCCTTGTCCGGCAGGAAGCGGTCCGAGATGTAGCGGTCGGCCAGGGTGGCGGCGGCGACCAGGGCGGCGTCCGTGATGGAGACCCGGTGGTGGGCCTCGTAGCGGTCGCGCAGGCCCTTGAGGATCTCGATGGTGTGCGGCAGCGACGGCTCGGCGACCTGGATCGGCTGGAAGCGGCGCTCCAGCGCGGCGTCCTTCTCCAGGTGCTTGCGGTACTCGTCCAGCGTGGTGGCACCGATGGTCTGCAGCTCGCCACGGGCCAGCATCGGCTTGAGGATGCTGGCGGCGTCGATGGCGCCCTCGGCGGCGCCCGCGCCGACCAGGGTGTGCAGCTCGTCGATGAACAGGATGATGTCGCCGCGGGTGCGGATCTCCTTGAGCACCTTCTTCAGGCGCTCCTCGAAGTCACCGCGGTAGCGCGAGCCGGCCACCAGGGCGCCCAGGTCCAGCGTGTAGAGCTGCTTGTCCTTGAGCGTCTCCGGGACCTCGCCCTTGACGATCGCCTGGGCCAGGCCTTCGACCACGGCCGTCTTGCCGACGCCGGGCTCACCGATCAGCACGGGGTTGTTCTTGGTGCGGCGGGACAGCACCTGCATGACCCGCTCGATCTCCTTCTCGCGCCCGATGACCGGGTCGAGCTTGGCCTCGCGGGCGGCCTGGGTGAGGTTGCGGCCGAACTGGTCCAGGACCAGCGAGGTCGACGGGGTGCCCTCGGCGGGCCCGCCGGCCGTGGCCGACTCCTTGCCGCCGCCGGTCTGGTAGCCGGAGAGCAGCTGGATGACCTGCTGGCGCACCCGGTTGAGGTCGGCGCCCAGCTTCACCAGGACCTGGGCGGCGACGCCCTCGCCCTCGCGGATCAGGCCGAGCAGGATGTGCTCGGTGCCGATGTAGTTGTGGCCGAGCTGCAGGGCCTCGCGGAGCGACAGCTCCAGGACCTTCTTCGCCCGGGGGGTGAAGGGAATGTGACCGGACGGGGCCTGCTGGCCCTGGCCGATGATCTCCTCGACCTGCTGGCGAACAGCCTCTAGAGAAATCCCGAGGCTCTCCAGGGCCTTAGCGGCGACACCCTCACCCTCGTGGATCAGACCCAGGAGGATGTGCTCGGTGCCGATGTAGTTGTGGTTGAGCATCCGGGCTTCTTCCTGAGCCAGGACGACAACCCGCCGCGCGCGGTCGGTGAACCTCTCGAACATCGTTTATCGCTCCTCAGAGCGGTCGGGCAGTTCGGGGTCGGTCCCCGCCCTGTCCTTCCGCATGCTAGTCCCGCTCAGCGGCGCGGCCCACGGATTCACTCCCCGGTACGGGAGCGACATGCTGCGCGACCAGCCGACACCAATCCCAACCTGATGCTGGGAGACGGTGTTCCCACAGGTGGGCCGGATGCACCAGATACCGCTACGCCATCGGCGAACATCGCCGGACTCGGCGGATCCGGAACGGCCCCCGGCCGGTCGCACGTACTGCCCCGGGCGGGGTCGAGGACCCCGTCCACCTGCATTCATACCCGGTATCGGGGTGGTTCTCGCGCAGTTTCCGCGGTGGCGGTGTTCGCCTGGCGAGAAGTCGGCCGGCGGTGACGGTGGTTCAGCTGCGGCCGCTGTGGCCGGTAGGCCATCCCGGTGGTGCCTGCGTTACCGCTTCGCCCCTACAGCGTTGCACGGCCTGTGATTGTTCCGCCGCCCGGAACGCCGCCCGGAACGCCGCCCGGACCGGTGCCTGCCGCCCGGGCGTGCGCCGCGGGGCGCGGAGGAGGATCCCTCCGCGCCCCGCGCGTGTGCCAGGAACACCGCCGGCCCGCGCCGGCGCCCCGCACCTGATCCGGCGGCGCCGGGGTCAGGCCGCGTTGGCCTTGTCGTAGGCCTCGCGGACGGTGCTCGGCACCCGGCCGCGGTCGTTGACCTCCAGGCCCTGCTCCTTGGCCCACGCGCGGATCTTGGCGGTGTCCGGAGCGCTGCCGGACGGGCGCGGAGCCGTGCCACGGCCCGGGCGGCGGGCGCCGGCGAGCCGGCCGCTCTGCTTGCGGCCCTTCTCCACGTACGGCGCCAGCAGACCGCGGAGCTTGTCCGCGTTGGCGCTCTTCAGATCGATCTCGTAGGCAACGCCGTCGAGCGCGAACGTCACCGTCTCGTCCGCCGAACCACCGTCGAGATCGTCTTCAAGAATGACCTGCACCCTCTGTGCCACGGGCTTCCCTTTCCGCTAAACGACCCATTGCCTAAGGAAAGGAAAGCGCCTTTCAGCGGAAAACACAAACCCCTGAGGGGGCCGGGAGCCGCTCACAGGTGCAGCAGCATGCGCGAGTTGCCCAGAGTGTTGGGCTTCACCCGCTCCAGGTCGAGGAACTCCGCGACACCTTCATCGTACGAGCGGAGAAGTTCTTCATAGACATCCGTAGCGATCGCCGCCGGGTCTGTCGTACCATCATCGGTTTCCTGGACCTCGCCGATCTCGACGAAACCGTGTTTCGCGAAGAAGGGGACCTCGAACGTCAAGCAGAAAATCCGACGGACGCCCAGCCAGCGCGCGGTCTGCAGCAGCTTCTCCAGCAGCAGGTGTCCGACGCCGTGTCCGCGGCAGGAGGGATCGACGGCGAGCGTACGAACCTCCGCGAGGTCCTCCCACATGACGTGCAGCGCGCCGCAGGCCACCACCGCCCCGTTGTCGTCGCGTTCCGCGACCCAGAACTCCTGGACGGACTCGAAGAGTGTGACGGTGGGCTTGTCGAGCAGAATGCCGTCGCGCGAGTAGGCGTCGATGAGCCTGCGCACTGTCCGCACGTCCGTGGTCCGCGCCCGGCGGATGGTGACCTCCATGGCGGGACGTTATCGCGCCGGCCCCGCCCCGGTCTCCCCGGTATCCGTCCCGGGCCCGGCGGAATCCGGCGGGCCCGGGACGGTCGGGAACAGAGCGGCCACCCGCAGCGCGTCCCGCAGCGCCTCCCGCTGCTCGGGCGACATCAGGCCGAAGAAGTGCACCAGGGCGGCCGCCGGATTGTCACTGGTGGCCCAGGCGTCGTTCATCAGAGCCGCCGTGTACGCCTCGCGGGACGAGACCGGTTCATATCGATAGGCCCGGCCGGCGCGCTCCCGGCGCAGCCAGCCCTTTCTGTGGAGCTTGTCCAGGACGGTCATCACCGTGGTGTACGCGATTTCGCGTTCCGACTGCAGATCCAGCAGAACCTCGCGAACCGTGACCGGTCGGTTCCACTGCCACACCCGGGTCATGATGGCGTTCTCAAGTTCGCCGAGTTGCCGGACCATAGTGCGGCCAGGATAGGGAGTGAATGGGGCAAATCTTGTGAAGTGCTGCCAAACCGGCGCGCCGCCACCCCCGGGAATCGGGAATGGCGGCGCGCCGGTGTCCGCGGGCGGCTGACGGCGTCAGTCGACCAGGTCCTCCTTGGCCTTCTGGGCCCCGCCCTGGCTGCGGATGATGGCCCGCACCAGGAAGCCGAATCCGATCGCCATGACCAGCGGCGGGACGATCGCGCTGACGTAGTCCATCAGGTCACTCCTCCTCGGTCTTCTCCGCCGCGGTGGCGGCGGACGCCTTGGGCTCCGGCTTGACCAGCGGGAAGAGCACGGTCTCCCGGATGTTCTTGCCGGTGAGCAGCATGATCAGGCGGTCCACCCCGAGGCCGAGGCCGCCGGTGGGCGGCATCGCGTACTCCAGGGCCCGCAGGAAGTCCTCGTCGACCTGCATCGCCTCGACGTCGCCGCCGGCCGCGAGCAGGGACTGCGCGGTCAGGCGGGCGCGCTGCTCGACCGGGTCGACCAGCTCGGAGTAGGCCGTGCCGATCTCGGTGCCGAAGATCACCAGGTCCCACTTCTCGGCCACGCCCGCGATCGAGCGGTGCTGGCGGGTGAGCGGGGACACCTCGGTCGGGTAGTCCTTGATGAAGGTCGGCGCGACGGCGTTCTCCTCCAGCAGGCGCTCGACCATCTCCAGCACGATCTGGCCGTGGCCCCACTCCTTCTCGAAGGGGATGCCGTGCTCGGTGGCCAGCTTGCGCAGCTCCTCGACGCCGGTCTCCGGGGTGACCTCGGTGCCCAGGTGGGCGGAGATGCCGGGGTAGACGCTGACCTCGGCCCACGGCTCGGCCAGGTCGATCTCGTGCTCGACGCCGTGCGGGTCCAGGCCGCGGATCACCGTGGTGCCCAGCGCGTCCCGGGCGGCGTTGATGATCGTCGCCCGGATCAGCTCGGCCTGGGTGTCGTAGTCGCCGTAGGCCTCGTACGACTCCAGCGAGGTGAACTCGGGGTTGTGGGTGGAGTCCGCGCCCTCGTTGCGGAAGTTGCGGTTGATCTCGAAGACCTTCTCCGCGCCGCCGACCACCAGCCGCTTGAGGTACAGCTCGGGGGCGATCCGCATGAAGAGGTCGATGTCGTACGCGTTGATGTGCGTCTTGAACGGACGCGCGTTGGCGCCGCCGTGCACCGGCTGGAGCATCGGGGTCTCGACCTCGATGTAGCCGCGCTCCTCGTAGGTGCGGCGGATCGAGCGGACCACCTTGGAGCGCAGGTGCAGGATCTCGCGGGCCTCGGGGTTGACGATCAGGTCGACGTACCGCTGGCGGACCCGGGCCTCCGGGTCGGTCAGGCCCTTGTGCTTGTCCGGCAGCGGGCGCAGGCACTTGGCGGTGAGCGCCCAGTTGTCCACCATCACCGACAGCTCGCCGCGGCGGGAGGTGATCACCTCGCCCTCGACGCCGACCTGGTCGCCGAGGTCGATGTCGGACTTCCAGGCCGCCAGCCGCTCCTCGCCCAGCTTGTCCAGGGAGAGCATCACCTGGAGGTCGCCGCTGCCGTCGCGCAGGGTGGCGAAGCAGAGCTTGCCGCCCGTCCGGGAGAGGATCACGCGGCCGGTGATGCCGGCCCGCTCGCCGGTCGCGGTGTCCGGAGCGAGGTCCGGGTGCTTGGCACGGAGGTCCGCGATGGTGCTGGTCCGGGGGAAGCCGACCGGGTACGGGTCGACGCCGGCCGCCCGGAGCCGGTCCAGCTTCTCGCGCCGGACGCGCATCTGCTCGGGAAGGTCGTCGGTCGCGGGGAGGGGGCTCTGATCGCTCACCCCACAAGGGTAGCCAGCCACACACCGTGCTCCGCCACGGGATATCCGCAGCGCGCGCCGAGAGGGGGAGGGCGCCGTGCGCCCTCCCCCTTTCCGTGTGCTTCCGGTCAGCGCCAGATCACGTAGAACGACGTGCTCGCCCTGGAGACCCGCGTACCGTCGGCGCTCGTGGCCTCGACGTACAGGACCTGGGAGCCCCAGCTGCTCGGGCGGAGGTCGACCGTCGCGGTGCCGTCGGTCGCGGTCACGGTGGAGTTCATGTTGTAGACGTCACCGAGGCCGTAGCGGAACGACGCGGCCTGCAGGCCCGGTTCGATGTCGTCCGTGGTGGCGGTGAACGTGATCCTGGTCGTCTGCCCGGTGTACACGGGCCCGCTGGGATCCGAGATCTTCATCCTGAAACCGGGGTCGTTCCCGTAGCGGAAGTAGCACGGCCTGCTGGCCGCGGAGGCGTGGACCCCGTCCGTGGTGTACGCGTACCAGCTGTACGCGGTGCCCTGCTGGAGGTCCGGCAGCGGGACGCCGATGGTGGACTTGGTCCCGGGATCGGCCGGCTTGCCCGCGTAGGTCCTGGTGCCGGCCGGGCCGGTCACGACGAGCTGCGTCCACACCGGGCCGGTGGCGCCCGGCAGCGCGCCCTGGACGGCGTTGAAGCCGGTCGAGTAGAGGCCCGGGCGGAGCCAGCGGCCCGGGCCGGGGAGGTCGCAGGCGACCGGGTTGTCGTAGTCCATCGACAGCCCGGTCGGGCCGCCCTGCGGTGCGGTGAAGTAGCCGAACACGTCGACCACCACGTCCACCGAGCCGGAGTGGTTGTAGAAGTTGACGTTCCCGGAGCCGTCGACGGGGACGATCACCGTGTTGGCCACGGTCTGCCCCGCCGTGTAGTTCAGGTTCGAGCTGCTCGGCCGCGGGCTCCCGCCCGGGTAGACGTCGAGGTGGCTGGTGGCCGTCGGGCCGGTCGCGGTCACGTTCAGCACGACGGCGCTCACCTTGCCGGCGGGCAGGGCCGGCTCGTCGCCGACGGACCAGCTCAGGATCTCGCCCGGGCCGACCGGGTGGTGGCCCGGGTCGCGGGTGTCCAGGACCCGGGCCGGGCCGGCGGAGGTGAAGCCGGAGCCGCTGGGGGCGCCGGTGTAGAAGCCGAACACGTCCACGACCAGGTCGGCCGAGCCGACGTGGTTGTAGAGGTCGACGCTGCCGTCGGCCCCGAGCGGGACGGTGACGAGGTTGGGCACCGTCCGGCCCGCGGTGAAGTTGAGGTTCGAGGTGACCGGCCGGGCGGTGCCGTGCGGGTACACCGTGAGGTAGCTGGAGTCCTCGGTGTCGGTGGCGGTGACGTTGAGCACCACGGCCGTGGCCCCGGCGGCCGGGACGCGGTTGCGCCCGGCGAGCGCGAGGTTGACCGTGGCGTCGGTGCCGACCGGCTGCGCGGTGCCGCCCGGACCGGTCATGCGGGTGTCCAGCGCCCGCGACGGGGTGACGGGCTGGAAGGTCGAGGCGGTCGCCGCGGGGTCGTCCGTGTAGTAGCCGAACAGGTCGGCGATCAGGCTGGCCGAGCCGACGTGGTTGTAGACGTCGACGTACCCGTTGGACACCGGGACGGTGACCAGGTTGGCGACCGTCTGGCCGGGGGTGAAGTTGAGGTTGGACGTCCCGGGCCGGGGCCGGCCGTCGGGGTGCACGGTGACGAAGCTGTCCTCGGTGGTGTCCGTCGCCGTCACGTTCAGGACCACTGCCGTGGCACCGGGCGCGAGCTGTCCGACCGGGAAGCGGAGGGTGCTGTCGCCGCCGAGCGGCCCCTCGGCCGGGACACCGATGGCGGCCCGGGTGTCCAGCAGCCTGGTGAGGTCCGTCTGGACGAACCGGCCGGGCTGGACGGCCGCGGGCGGGACGGGGTCGCCGGGGGAGACGGCCGGTGCGGCGGACGCCGGCACGGTGACCGCCGCGAGGGCCAGGGCGGTCGCGGCGACCGCGAGGCGCAGCAGAGTGCGCGGCGGTGCCCAGACCCGGGGCCGCGGCGGGTAGGGGGTGGACCGGTCCATCCATGCTCCAGGGATCGCGAGTCGGCGGATCAGGGAGCGAACGATGGCGGACCGCGCACGGTCCGGCCCGGCCACGGGCATCGTGACCGGTGAAACGAACGAAAGAGTGTTCCTGCAGAGCCCGCCCCCACCGGAGGCGTACTCCGGCAGCACACAGTCATACCAGTGGGGTGATCATCGGGGCTGCCCTTTGACGATCACTGTTCGGCAACGAAGAGACGAGGAGAGAGGGGCGGCGGGCCGTCGGCCCGCCGCCCCTCTCGGCCCTCCCGGTCAGCCGGTGCCGGTGGCGAGTTCCAGTTCCTCCTCCGGCGCGGCGGGGGGAGCGGGGCGGGCCGGAGGCTTGGGGCGGCGGCCGAAGAGCTCGGCCGGGGTGGGCATCCGGTGCGGGCGGGGCGCGGACGCGGGGGTGGCGGGCTGCTCGGTGCCGGCGTCGGTGCTGCTCATCGGAATCCGTCCTCCAACAGGGGTGGGGAGACTGCTCGGGGGTGCGGCGGGGCTCGGTACGGCGACGAGGTGGCGCTGGCCGGTGGTGAGGGCGAGCCGTTCGCGGACGGCGGCCTCGGCCAGCGCGTGGCAGCGGCCGGCCAGCCGCGAGCGGCGGGTCCGCTCGCTCTGGCCGCAGGGCTGGCGGGTCAGGCCGCGCAGCGCGGTGAGGTCCTCGGGCCCCGGGAGGTAGCCGTCGGTCACCGCCTCCTCCAGGCGTTCCAGGTAGCCGCGGGCGCTGCCGGGCAGCGCGGCCCGGTAGCGGCCGAGGTCGGCGAGCAGGAAGGTGCGCAGCCGGCCGCCCTCCTGGACGGCTTCGTCGATCGCCTCGGTCAGGCGCAGGGCCTCCTGGACGTCCTCGGCCCACATGTCCGCGCCCGCGCCGGCGAACGGCAACCGGTCGGGGGCCTGGAGATGGAGGGGGGCGGCAGGGTGCAGGGCTTGGGCGAGGGCGCGGCGCAGCACGCGGACTTCGTCGGCGCTGAAGGCCATGCCGCCGCGCGATCCGTGTGGCGTAGGCATGGGTTGACACTACGTGAGGAATATCCGATTTGTCGGTAACGTCGCGCCGACGCCCCACGTTCGGCCCGCCGGATGCCCGCGGATTTCCCGTGGACGAAGGGCCCGGGCGGGGGCCGGGGCCGCCCGCCCGACGCCGGACCGGTGCGGCGTCAGCGTCGCAGCGCCTCCGCCGGCTGGATCCGGGCCGCGCGCCAGGCCGGGTAGACGCCGGCCACCAGGCCGGTGGCGAGGCCGAGGACCGGCGCGGCGGCCACCGTCGCCGGGTCGACGACCGGGGTCCAGTCGCGGGCCAGCGCCACGCCGAGCACCGTGAGCACCCCCAACGAGGTGCCGACCAGGCCGCCGACCAGCCCCAGCGAGGCCGACTCGGCGAGGAACTGGCCGGTGATGTGGCGGCCCCTGGCGCCCAGCGCCCGGCGCAGGCCGATCTCGCCGGTCCGCTCCAGGACGGCCACCAGCGTGGTGTTGGCGATCCCGGCCGCGCCGATCACCAGGCAGAGCCCGGCGAGCAGCAGGAAGAGCCGGTCGAGGTCGGAGGTGACGTCGGAGCGCAGCGTGCGCGGGTCCGGGGGCGGCACCGGCTTGAAGTTCTCCGGGTGGGCCGGGTCCAGGGCGAGCGCGGCCTCGTCGGCGATCTGCCGGGCCGCGCCGATCCTGGTGGAGATGACCATCTTCGCCCGGCTCCGGTCGGGCGGGCCCCAGAGCCTCTCGGCGGCCCCGCGCGGCACGGTGACGGAGAGCAGCAGGTCGGCCTTGCGGCGGACGTCGCCGACGATCCCGATGACGCTGAACGGCTTGCCGTCCAGGAAGATCGCGGGCTGGGTGTCCAGCGTGGTGATCCCCAGCCGGGCCGCCACCGCGGCGCCGATCACGGCGACCTGCCGGCCGGTGCCGTCGTGCCAGGAGTCGAAGGTCCGGCCCTGGACGAGCTGCGGCCCGGCCGCCGCCAGCACGCCGGCCGAGGCGGCGACCACCGCCACCTGCTCCCCGCCGTTCTGCCGGCCGACCGGCGCGGCCCGGACGGCGCCGGTGGCCTGGCGCACCGGCCAGTAGACGCCGGCCGCCTCGACCCCGTTCAGCCGCTGGATCCGGGCGTCGGCGTCGGAGGGGAAGGAGAGCGCGGTCAGCTCCGGCCGCGGCCCGCCGGTGTCCTCGACGTTCACCTCGGTCGCGGTCAGCACGCTGAACCGGGAGTCGATCCGGGAGGAGGCGGTGGCGGTCAGCCCGAGGACGGCCACGAAGGCGCCGACCCCGAGGACGGTCCCGAGGCCGGTCAGCGCCGAGCGGGCAGGTTGCTGCAGCAGCCCGGCCAGGGCCTCGGAGAGCAGGGCGCGCAGCGGCAGCCGGGACGGCTCGACCACGGGGGTACGGCGGCGTAGCCTCATGCCGCGGCCACCTCCCGCAGCACGCCGTCGCGGATCGCCACCGTCCGTCGGCCGCGGGCGGCCACCTGCGGGTCGTGGGTGATCAGCAGGACGGTCAGGCCCCGCGCGTGCAGCTCGTCCAGCAGGGCGAGGACGGACTCCGCGGTGGCGGTGTCCAGGTTGCCGGTCGGCTCGTCGCAGAGCAGCAGGGAGGGCCGTCCGACCAGCGCCCGGGCGATCGCGACCCGCTGCCGCTCGCCGCCGGAGAGCCGGGTCGGCAGGGCGTCCAGCCGGTGGGCCAGGCCCACCTGGACGAGGGCCGCGCGGGCGCGCTCCCGTCGCTCGGCGGCGGCCCGGCGGCCGCGGGCCGCCGTGTACAGCAGGGCGAGGGCGACGTTCTCGGCCGCCGAGCGGTGCGGCAGCAGGTGGAAGGACTGGAAGACGAAGCCGATCCGGCGCCCGCGCAGCGCGGTGCGGTCGCCGTCCGGGAGTGCGCCGGTGTCGATGCCGTCCAGCAGGTACCGGCCGGTGGTGGGGGTGTCCAGCAGGCCGGCGAGGTTGAGGAAGGTGGACTTGCCGGAGCCGGACGGCCCGATCACCGTGACGTACTCGCCCGGGGCGACGGCCAGGTCGCAGGGCCTGAGGGCGGCGACCGGGGGCGGCCCCGGGTAGGTCAGGCCGACCTGGCGGAACTCGACGACGGGGGTGCTCACGGGGCGCCCGCCCCGGAGGCGTCCTTCACGCCGACGATCACCTGGTCGCCGGGCCCGACCGCGCCCTCGGTCAGCGGCCGGACCTCCGCGCAGCCGCCGCCGACGGTGCCCGGGGCCACCTCCACCCGGCGGCGCCGCCCGTTCTCGTAGACCGTCACCACGGTCTTGCCGTCGGCCGTCGCGGAGACCGCCGACAGCGGGACGACCAGCACCGGGCCGGCCGAGGAGGCGGCCTGGACGGTGAGGCGGACGTCCTGGCCGGCCAGCTTCGGGTCGAGCGGGGCGTCCGGCTGGATGACCAGCTGGTAGCCGGCCGGCCCGCCTCCCTGACCGCCGCCGACCTGCTGGCCGGTGCCGCCCTGGGTGCTGCCGGGGGCGGACTGCTGGCCGTCGCCGGGGGCGTCGGCGACGGCCGCCACCTTGGCGGTGGCCTTGGCCCCGGTCACCTCGGAGAGGATCTCGACCGGCTGGCCGGGGTGGACCAGGCCCTTGTCGGAGACGGTCAGCGTGCCCTTGACCACCAGGGCCCCGGCCGAGACGGTCAGCACCCTGCCGCTGACCTCGCCGCCGATCCGGCCGGTGACGGCGTCCACCCGGGCGGGGAAGCCGGACAGGAAGAGCAGTTCGGCGGCCGGGACCATCGGGCCGTCGGCGGCTGTGACGTCGGCGGCCTTCTTCCGGAGCCTGGCGAGGTCCTCGCCGGAGCGGGTCACCTGCTTCTGGGCGGTGTCGACGGCGGTGCGGGCGGCGTCCACCGGGCTCTCGCCGGCGGAGCCCGGGCCGGCGGAGCCCGTGCCCGTGCCGCCGGGCGGCGGGGTGGCCGGCGCGCCTGCCATGGCCGTCGCGGCGCCCGGGGCCTGGGCGGACTGCTGGGCCCGCTGGGCGGCCACCGCGTCGTCGTACCGCTTCCGGGCGGCCTTCAGAGCGTCCTTGGCGTCGGACAGCGCCCGATCGCCGCCGGTCACCGCGTCCTGGGCGGCCGACACCTGGGCGTCCCCGTCCGGCGAGGCCGGCAGCGGGTCGTAGCCGTGCGCCGCGTAGAACGCCTTCACCGCGGTCTTGGTCGCCGCCCCGTAGGTGCCCGCAGGGTCGCCGTCCGAGCCGAATCCGAGCTCCTCCAGGGCCTGTTGGAACTGTCGGACGTCCTGTCCGGTGGCCCCGGGCTTGAGGTCCCGGTAGACGGGGAGGTCGCCCTTGAGCGCGAACACCGGCCGCCCGGCCACCTCCAGCACCGGCTGCCCGGCCTGGGCCCGGTCGCCGGCCTTCAGCGGCAGTTTGGTCACCACCGGCCTGACCCCGCCCGCCCCGCCGCCGGCCGGCGCCACGTCCACCGACTGGCCGGCGCTGACCTGTCCGCGGACCACCACCGAGTCGGTCAGCACCCGCTTCTCCACCGGGGCGGTCAGCACGTCCGCCGGCGGGGGTTCGCTCTCCGCCGCCGCCTGCGCGGGCGACTTGATCACCAGTGAGGCGGCCAGCCCGCCGCCGGAGAGGGCGACCGCGGCCGCCACCACGGCCAGCAGCAGCCGTCTGCGCCGCCGCAGCCCGCGCCGCCCGGACTCGTCCTCCAGCGGCTCCGGCCCCCCGGCCGGGGTGTCCCCGGCCGTCACCTCCGGCTCCTCGAACTCCGTCACGCCCCCACCCTCGATCCGGCCGACCGTCCACGGCCAATCAGGTCTGTATACAACAGTATTGATGAACTGTCAGGACCGTCTTGACCTTGCGGAAGGGCCCGGGCCGCCGCGCTCGGCCGGCCTCGTCGCCCCTTGCGGATCCGCGCCCGGGGCAGGGGCGTTCCGCGCGGAGAAGGCGCGGTGCCCGTACGAGCGGCGGTCATGGGACAGGCGGGCCTCGACCGGTGGCAGCCGCCGTGCCGGCCTGCCGGCCGGACCGGTCGCGCCGGAGATCCTGCGGGCGTCTGTAACATCCCCGGCCCGCCGCCGGTCATTCAGGTGTAGGGGAAAACGAGGCAGGGGAGCCCGGCAGATGGCACGAGAAGGTCAGCTTCGGACGGCGGGGGTCCGGGACCGGGACGAGAACTTCCGGGCCTTCGCGGCGGCCCGCACCCCGCACCTGTACCGCACCGCCTGCCTCCTCACCGGCGGGGACACCCACCTGGCGGAGGACCTGGTCCAGGAGACCCTCGGGCGGATCTACGCCCAGTGGCACCGCACCTCCTGGCTCGTCCCGCGCGCCCGGATCGACAACCCGGCGGGGTACGCGCACACCGTGCTGGTGCGCGCCTTCCTCTCGCACCGCGGCCGCCGCAGCAGCGGCGAGCAGCCCGTCGGCGCCGTCCCGGACGGCGCCGCCCGGGAGAGCGACCCGGCGTTGCGGCTGACCCTGGTCGACGCGCTCGCCAGGCTCGCGCCGCGCGACCGGGCGGTGCTCGTCCTGCGCTACTGGGAGGACCGCAGCGTCGAGGAGACCTCCGAGATCCTTCGCAGCAGTTCGGGCGCGGTCCGCACCCGGACGGTCCGGGCGCTCGACCGGATCCGCGCCGTACTCGGCGACAGCCTCGGCGAGCTCGCCGGGCGTTGAGCCGGCTCGCCCCACACACCCGACCGACCGACCTGAAACGGTGGTTCAGCATGCCCGCAGACCGGGACCTTCCCGACACCCAGTACGAGCAGGACTTCGCCGAGGCGATCAGCCGCGCGGGGGAGGTGTTCCACGCCGAGACCACCCCGCTGGTCGACTCCGGCTGGGCGTACGGCCGCCGGCTGCGCCGCCGCAGGCGGGCGTCGGTGCTGGCCGGAGCCGCCGCGCTGGCGCTGATCGGGGTCGGCGGCGTGGCCGCGAGCGGCGCGGTGGGCGGCTCCGGCAAGGCCGGCCCAGCGTCCGCCGGGGATCCCTCGGCCGCACAGGTCTCCGGGCAGGAGTTCCTGGCCATGCTGACCGAACTGCTGCCGGCCGGGGCGACCGAGGTGGGGGAGGCCCGGGGGACGGAGAACGACATCCCGCAGCTCCGGCTGACCCTGGACGACGGCCACGGCGCGGTGCAGTACCTGCTCTGGATCGCGCGGCTGGCCGGGGTGAGTGCGGACCGCGGGTGCCCCGCGCAGCTGGGCGGGGACGCCTGCACCGCGAGCACCCTGGCGGACGGCTCCGAGCTGGTGGTCTACCAGGCCGGCACGCGGGACAACGAGCCGGCCGGAAGCAAGATGTGGTCCGCAAACCTGTACGCCAAGGACGGCTACCAGGTGCAGCTCCGGGAGTGGAACCGTAAGCCGCTGGAGAACGGCTCCCCGATCACCCGCGCGGACCCTCCGCTGAGCCCGACGCAGCTCGCCGCGGTGGCCGCCGACCCACGCTGGAAGCGCGTCGCGGACGCGCTGCCGAAGGACGGCCGACTGCGCAACGGCATCCTCAACGGCACCCCCGTCGCCGACCTCCGGGCGGCGATCGAGTCCGCGGCCGCCGCCCAGAGCGGGAAGCCGCAGTCGGGCCCGGTGACCTTCCCCGCCGTCGCCCCGACCGCCTCGGTCGGGCCGACGTCCGAGGCCTCCCCGTCACCCCACGGGTAGGGCCCGGCGCCTCAGCTCGGGCGGTTGCGCTCGTACACCAGGCGCAGGCCGATCAGGGTCAGCCAGGGCTCGTGCACGTCGATCGTGGCGGCCTCGCCGAGGACCAGCGGGGCCAGCCCGCCGGTGGCGATGACCTGGACGTCGTCCGGGTCCTTGGCGAGCTCCCGGGCCATCCGGTCGACCAGGCCGTCGACCTGGCCGGCGAAGCCGTAGAGGATGCCGGACTGCATGCCCTCGACGGTGTTCTTGCCGATCACGTTGCGCGGCCGGGCCAGCTCGATCTTGCGCAGCTGGGCGCCGCGCGCGCCGAGCGCCTCCACGGAGATCTCGATGCCGGGGGCGATCGCCCCGCCGACGTAGTCGCCGCGGGCGTTGATCGCGTCGAAGGTGGTGGCGGTGCCGAAGTCGACCACGATGCACGGGCCGCCGTACAGGTGGTTGGCGGCCAGCGCGTTGACGATCCGGTCGGCGCCGACCTCCTTGGGGTGGTCCATCAGGACGTGCACGCCCGTCTTCACCCCGGGCTCCACGATCACCGCGGGGACGTCACCGTAGTAGCGGCGCGTCACCTCGCGGAACTCGTGGAGCACCGAGGGGACGGACGAGCAGATCGCCAGGCCCTCCACCGCGGCCTCGTTGACCGCGGTGTGCGAGCCCATCAGCCCCTGCAGGAGGACCGCCAGCTCGTCGGCCGTGCGGCGCGGATCGGTGGAGATCCGCCAGTGCTCGGCCACTTCCTCGCCGTCGAACAGGCCGAGTGTGGTCTGGGTGTTGCCGACGTCGATGGTGAGCAGCATGGGTGCCTTCTGCGTGAGGGGCGATCAGGTGTCAGGCGCGCAGGTCGAGGCCGATGTCCAGGATCGGCGAGGAGTGCGTGAGCGCGCCCACGGCCAGGTAGTCCACACCAGTCTGGGCGACCTCGTGCGCGGAGGCCAGGGTCAGGCCGCCGGAAGCCTCCAGCCGGGCGCGGCCGGCCACCAGCTCGACGGCCTCCTTGAGCTGCGGGACGGTGAAGTTGTCCAGCAGGATGAGGTCGGCCCCGGCGTCCAGCACCGGCGGGATCTGCTCCAGGGTGTCCACCTCGACCTCGACCGGCAGGTCGGGGTAGGCGGCCCGGACGGCCCGGAACGCCTCGGCGACGCCGCCGGCCGCGATCACGTGGTTGTCCTTGACCAGGGCGGCGTCGGAGAGCGCCATCCGGTGGTTGGCGCCGCCGCCGCAGCGGACCGCGTACTTCTGCAGCGCCCGCAGGCCCGGGGTGGTCTTTCGGGTGTCGCGGACCACCGCGCCGGTGCCCTCCAGGGCGTCCGCCCAGGCGCGGGTGGCGGTGGCGATGCCGGAGAGGTGGCAGAGCAGGTTGAGCGCGCTGCGCTCGGCGGTCAGCAGGTCGCGGGTGCGGCTGCGGACGGAGAGCAGCACCTGGCCGGCCTCGACCCGGTCGCCGTCCTGGACGTGCCGCTCGACCTCGAACTCCTCCTCGCAGACCAGCGAGACGACGGCCTCGGCGATCCGCAGGCCGGCCACCACGCCGGCCTCGCGGGCGGTGAAGTCGGCGGTGGCGACGGCCTCGGCCGGCACGGTGGCGACCGAGGTGACGTCCTCGCCGCCGGCCAGGTCCTCGGCCAGCGCCAGGGTGGCGATGTCCTCGACCTCGATCGGGTCCAGCCCGGCCTCCTCCAGCAGCTCGGCGAGCTGCGGGTCCAGGCCGGTCTCGTAGCCCTCGCCGTCCCCGCACGCGCAGCCGTCGCCGCAGCCGCCGGCCATCGGGAGTTCCTCGTGGGAGTGGGTCATGGTTCTACTGCTCCTCAGGGGTGCTGACAAGGTCGCCGGAGGCGGTGAGGGTGGTGATCAGGTGGCGCTGCCAGTGGGCGTCGTCCCGCTCGGGGAAGTCCTCGCGCCAGTGGCAGCCGCGGGTCTCGGCCCGCTGCGCTGCGGCCGTGACCAGGGCGGTGGCGACCAGCAGCAGGTTGGCGGCCTCCCAGGTCTCCACCCGGGGGTCGGCCGGCTTCTCCTCGGCGACGTCCGCGGACGCGTCCCCGGCCCGGCGGCTGTGAGGTGCCCCCGGCCCGGCGAGCAGGGCGAGCCCGGCGGCGGTGTCGGCCATCGACGCGTCCGAGCGCAGCACGCCGGCGCCGCGCGACATCAGCCGCTGGATCTCGGCGCGCGCCTCGGGCGCAGGCAGCGGCACCGCGTGCGCGGCGCGGGCGGCCGCGACGTCCACCGACCGCTCGGGCAGGTCGCCCGCGCGGTGCCGGCCGGTCAGGTCGGCGGCGATCCGCTCGGCGAAGACCAGGCCCTCCAGCAGCGAGTTGGACGCCAGCCGGTTGGCGCCGTGCACCCCGGTGCAGGCCACCTCGCCGCAGGCGTACAGGCCCGGGACGGTGGTGCGGCCGTGCAGGTCGGTGCGGATGCCGCCGGAGGCGTAGTGCGCGGCCGGGGCGACCGGGATCGGCTCGGTGACCGGGTCGATGCCGTGCGCGCGGCAGGAGGCGAGGATGGTCGGGAATCGCTGCTCCCACATCTCGGCGCCGAAGTGCCGCCCGTCCAGGTACATGTGGTCGGTGCCCTGCAGCTGCATCTGACGGGTGATCGCCTTGGCGACGATGTCGCGCGGGGCCAGCTCCGCCAGCTCGTGCCGGCCGAGCATGAACCGGGTGCCGGCCGCGTCGACCAGGTGCGCGCCCTCGCCGCGGACCGCCTCGGAGACCAGCGGCTGCTGGCCCTCGGCCTCCGGGCCGAGCCAGAGCACGGTCGGGTGGAACTGGACGAACTCCAGGTCGGTGACCTCGGCGCCGGCCCGCAGCGCGAGCGCGACGCCGTCGCCGGTTGAGACCGCCGGGTTGGTGGTCGCCGAGAAGACCTGGCCCATGCCGCCGGTGGCGAGCACCACCGCGCGGGCCCGGATGGCGCCGACGCCGTCGCGCTGGCCCTCGCCCATCACGTGCAGGGTCAGGCCGGCCGCGTGGCCGTCGGCGTCGGTCAGCAGGTCGAGGACGAGGGCGTGCTCGATCAGCTCCAGGCCCGGGTCGCTGCGCACGGCGGCGACCAGCGCGCGCGATATCTCGGCGCCGGTGGCGTCCCCGCCCGCGTGCGCGATCCGGCGCCGGTGGTGGCCGCCCTCGCGGGTGAGCAGGATCTCGCCGTCCTCGCCGCGGTCGAAGGCGGCGCCGGTGGCGATCAGGTGGCGGACGGCCTCCGGGCCCTCGGTGACGAGGGTCCGCACGGCCTCCTCCTCACAGAGCCCGGCGCCCGCCACCAGGGTGTCGTCCAGGTGCTGCCCGGGGGTGTCGCCCTCGCCCAGGGCGGCGGCGATGCCGCCCTGGGCCCAGCGGGTGGAGCCGTCGTCGAGCATCGCCTTGGTGACCACCACGGCCCGCAGGCCGGCCTTGCGGACGTTGAGGGCGACGGTGAGGCCGGCCACGCCGGAGCCCACCACGACGACGTCGGTGGTGGTCGTCCAGCCGGGGGCGGGGGCGGCGAGGCGGTGCGTGACGGACATGGCGTTCAGTGGCTCCTTCAGCGCGCGGCGGTCGGGGCCGCGTCGTTGCCGTCACCGTACGCCTGGTCGCCGCGGAGCAGCCCGGTGCCCTCCCCGGCCTCGGCGGGGTCGCCGCCCATGCCGGTGATCCGGTTGTCGGCGTCCACGAAGACGACCTTCGGCTCGTAGCCCTTGGCCTCGGCGGTGTCCATCTGCCCGTAGGCGATGAGTATGACGAGGTCGCCCGGGTGGACGAGGCGGGCGGCGGCGCCGTTGATGCCGATCACGCCGGAGCCGCGCGGGCCGGCGATGGTGTACGTCTCCAGCCGGGCGCCGTTGTTGATGTCGACGATGTGGACCAGCTCGCCGGGGAGCAGGTCGGCGGCGTCGAGCAGGTCCTCGTCCACCGTGACGGAACCGACGTAGTGCAGGTCGGCCTGGGTCACGGTGGCCCGGTGGATCTTGGACTTGAGCATGGTGCGGAGCATTGGGGGTCACGCCTCCTGTGAGTGCATGCCTGGGGGTTGCCTACCGGATTCGCCCGGGTTGCCGGGCGGTTCTGTGCTTCGTGCCCATCCGCCTAGCGGCAGATGACGTGGACGTTGTCGATCAGGCGGGTCGAGCCCACCTTCGCGGCGACGGCCAGCACCGCCTCGCCCTGGAAGTCGTCCGCCGCATCGGTGAAGGCGTGCGGGTCGATCAGGGCGAGGTAGTCGAGGGTGACGCCCTCGGCGGCGTCCAGGACGGCCGCGGCGGCCTCGCGGACGGCCTTCGGGCCCTGCGCGGCCACGTCGCGGCCGGCGAACAGCGCCTTGGAGAGGGCCGCCGCGTGCACGCGGTCCTCGTCCGAGAGGTAGCGGTTGCGGGAGGAGAGCGCCAGCCCGTCCTCCTCGCGGATCGTCGGAACGCCCACGATCTCGACGTCGAAGTCCAGGTCGGCCACCATCCGCTGGATGATCGCCAGCTGCTGGGCGTCCTTCTCGCCGAAGAAGGCGAAGTCCGGGTCGGTGATGTGCAGCAGCTTGGCGACCACGGTCAGCACGCCGTCGAAGTGGCCGGGGCGGGTGGCGCCCTCGTAGCGCTCGCCCATCGGGCCGGCCGCCAGGCGCACCTGGGGCTCGCCGTTCGGGTAGACCTCGTCGACGGACGGCGCGAAGACCACGTCGGCACCGGACTCCTCGGCGAGCCTGACGTCGTCGTCCAGGGTGCGCGGGTAGCGCTCCAGGTCCTCGCCCGCACCGAACTGCAGCGGGTTGACGAAGACGGTGACGGCGACCCGGCCCTCCCGGCCGACCTGCTTGCGGGCGGCCCGGATCAGCGCGGCGTGGCCCTCGTGCAGTGCGCCCATGGTCATCACGACCGCGTTGTCCACCGGCTGCTCGTCCGGCCAGAAGGCCGCCTCGAAGTCGGCGACGGTGCGCGTCACGACGGCCCGGTGGACCTTGGGTGCCCGCTGGGCCTTGCCCGGCTGCTTGCCGCGTGCCATTGGTCAGCTCTCCTCGTTCAGTACGTCCAGCAGCGCCGCCGCCGACGCTTCGTCGATCGTCCCGTGCGCGAGCGCCCGCTGGGCGGTGGCGCGGGCCATCGCCCGGTAGGCGGCCGGGATGTCCGGGGACACCGTACTGAGCTGCGCCAGGTGGCGCCGCACGGTGCCGCTGTCGCCCCGGGCGACCGGGCCGGTCAGGGCCGCGTCGCCGGAGCGCAGGCTGTTGTCCAGGGCGGCGCCGAGCAGCGGGCCGAGCAGCCGGCCGGGTTCGGCGACCCCGGCGGTGCGCAGCAGCTCCAGGGCCTGCGCGACCAGCGTGACCAGGTGGTTGGCGCCGTGCGCGAGGGCCGTGTGGTAGAGCGGGCGGACGTCTTCCGGCACCCACTCGGGCTCGCCGCCCATCTCCACCACCAGCGCCTCGGCGACCGGGCGCAGCTCCTCGGGGGCGGTCACCCCGAACGGGCAGCCGGCGAGGCGGGCGAGGTCGACGGAGGTGCCGGTGAAGGTCATCGCGGGGTGCAGTGCCAGCGGCAGCGCCCCGGCCCGGGTGGCGGGCTCCAGGACGGCGACGCCGTGCGCGCCGGAGGTGTGCACGAGCAGCTGGCCCGGGCGGACCGAACCGGTCGCGGCCAGGCCGGCGACCAGGTCGGCCAGGGCGTCGTCGGGGACGGTGAGCAGCACCAGGTCGGCGGCGGCGAGGACCTGCGGCGGGGTGACGATCCGTACGCCCGGCAGCAGCGCGTCGGCGCGTCGGCGGGAGGCGGCGGAGACCCCGGAGGCGGCGACCACCCGGTGCCCGGCGAGCTGGAGGGCGGCGCCGAGCGCGGGGCCGACCCGGCCGGTGCCGACCACGCCGACGGCGAGCCGGGCGGGGCGGTTGCCGGGGTCGGCCGGGTCGCCGAAACCGTCGGCGAGCGGGGTGAAGTCGGCACTGTCGGCACTGCTCACGGCTCGGCCCTGGTCCTCACTCTCCGTTCCGGTCCTCCTCGGGTACCGGACGCACCGGCCCATTCTACGGGCGCGGCCCGGCGCGCCTTCAATCCGTGGCGCCGGCCCGGATCAGACCCGCCTCGTAGGCCAGGACGACGGCCTGGACCCGGTCCCGCAGGCCGAGCTTGGCCAGGATCCGGCCGACGTGGGTCTTCACGGTGGCCTCGGAGAGCACCAGCCGCGCGGCGATCTCGCCGTTCGACAGGCCCTGGGCGACCAGCAGGAAGACCTCGCGCTCGCGCTCGGTGAGCGGGCCGAGGGTGTCCGGGCCGGGCGCGCTGGCCGGGGTGGGCAGCACCTCGGCGAAGCGGTCGATCATGCGGCGGGTGGTGGTGGGCGCGACCACCGCGTCGCCGCCGTGCACGGCGCGGATCGCGGCCACCAGCTCGGTCGGCGGCACGTCCTTGAGCAGGAAGCCGCTGGCCCCGGCCTTGAGCGCGGCGAAGGCGTACTCGTCGAGGTCGAAGGTGGTGAGGATGAGGACGTGCGGGGCGTCCGGCAGGGGGCTGCCGTCCTCGGCGAGGCAGATCCGGCGGGTGGTCTGCACACCGTCCAGGCGGGGCATCCGGACGTCCATCAGGATCACGTCCACCTCGGTGTGCTTCAGCTTCTCCAGGGCCTGCGCGCCGTCGCCGGCCTCGGCGGCGATCTCGATGTCGCCCTGCGACTGCAGGATCATCCGGAAGCCGGTGCGCAGCAGCTCCTGGTCGTCGACGAGCATCACGCGGATGGTCAAGGTGGCTCCTAGTTCGGGGGCGGCGCGGTAGGGGCGTTCGGGGGCGGCCCGGTCAATGGGCTGCCTTGAGCGGTAGGACGGCCCGGATCCGGAAGCCGCCGCCGGGGCGCGGCCCGACGTCGAGGCTGCCGGCGACCATGCCGACCCGCTCGCGCATGCCGATCAGGCCGTGGCCCTGGCCGTCGATGCCGCCGGTGGCCAGCTGCTCGTCGGTGGAGCCGCGGCCGTCGTCCTCGACCAGGACGGCCAGCTCGCGCTCGCCGAAGTCGACCGCGACCCGGGCGTGCACGTCGGGGCCGCCGTGCTTGCGGACGTTGGTCAGCGCCTCCTGGACGATCCGGTAGACCGTCAGCTCGACGCCGCGGGGCAGCTCGCGGAGGTTGCCCGAGGTGGCGAACTCCACCTGGAGGCCGGCCGTGCGGACCTGGTCCAGCAGCTCGGGCAGCTCCTCGACGCCCGGCTGCGGCACGTACTCCTCGGCGGTGTCGGCCGTCCGCAGCACGCCCAGCAGGCGGCGCATCTCGACCAGCGCCTGGCGCCCGGTGGAGGCGATCGTGCCGAGGGCCTCCTTGGCCTGCTGCGGCGAGTTGTCCAGGACGTACGCGGCGCCGTCGGCCTGGACGATCATGACGGAGACGTTGTGCGCGACCACGTCGTGCAGCTCACGGGCGATCCGCGCCCGTTCGGCGGCGACGGCCACCTTGGCCTGGGCGTCCCGCTCGCGTTCCAGCCGGGCGGCGCGGTCCTCCAGCTCGACCAGGTAGGCCCGGCGCACCCGGGTCAGCCGGCCCCACGCCCAGCAGAGGATGAAGGGGCTGGTCATCAGCGCCATGATGAGGAGCGTCTCGCCGACGCCGTAGGGGTGGAGAGTGGTCGTCCTGGTTTCCGGGTGGTACGTGCTCTTGAGCAGCCCCTGCTGCCAGAAGACCAGCGGTCCGGCGGCCAGGCCGGCGGCGAGGGCCAGTCTGGAGATCCAGGCGGAGCCGAAGGCGGCGCCGGTGTACGCGAAGACGAGGTAGGCGATGCTGGAGGAGCCCGGGTCGACGTTCAGCGCGACCTGGGTGAGCCCGATGACGACGGCGGCGGCCACCGTGAGGTCGGGCCGGCGCCGCCGGAAGACCATCAGCAGCGGCAGGGTGATCGCCACGGCGAGCTGCACGCCCCCGCGCCACCCCTCCTCGCCGGCGTCGCTGGGCAGCACCCCGAAGAACAGCACGATCGCCGCCCAGGCGGAGTCGACCACCATGGGGTGACGGCGGAGCCAGGCGTTGAGTCGTTGCACGTCTCAAGCGTAGGCAGTCGCACAGTGTGCCCAGGTCCGCCGGGAGGGCGATCCGTCCTACTCCCTAGGTCGGAGAAGCCCCCGCTCCGTTTGGGAGGGTGCGCCCGGATCCCGGTAGCGTCCCGCTGCATGACTTGGATGCGGTGGCAGCCCGCCATGGAACGGGCCCTGTACGACCCGGACGGCGGCTTCTACCGCAGGCCGGAGGGCCCGGCCGGGCACTTCCGCACCTCCGTGCTCGCCTCCCCGCTGTTCGCCCGTGCGGTGGCCCGGCTGCTGCTTGAGGTTGACGCGGCCCTCGGCCGTCCGGAGGAGCTGGCCTTCGTGGACGTCGGGGCGGGCCGCGGCGAGCTGCTGGCCGGCGTGCTGGCCGAGCTGCCGGACGCGGTGCGGGCCCGGCTGCGGCCGTACGGCGTGGAGATCGCCGACCGGCCGGACGCACTGCCGTCCACAGCCCTGTGGACGGACGAGGTGCCGAGCGGGGTCACCGGGCTGCTGTTCGCCAACGAGTGGCTGGACAACGTGCCGCTGGACGCCGGCGAGGTGGACGAGGACGGGGTGCTGCGCTACGTCGAGGTGGACACCGTGACGGGCGCCGAGCGCCCGGGCGGGCCGGTGGACGCGGCGGACGCCGCCTGGGCCGCCCGCTGGTGGCCGGTCCGCGACCCGGGGGCGTACGTGGAGTTCGGCGGGCCCCGGGACACGGCCTGGGCGCGGGCCGTCGGCGGGCTGGAGCGCGGCCTCGCCGTCGCCGTCGACTACGGGCACACCGCCGCCCGCCGCCCGCCGCTGGCCACCCTGACCGGCTTCCGGGCCGGACGCGAGGTGCCGCCGGTGCCGGACGGATCCCGCGACGTCACCGCGCACGTGGCGCTGGACGCGGTGGCCGTGCCCGGTCTCCACAGCCTGTGGACGACGCAGCGCGACGCCCTGCGGGCGCTCGGCGTCAGCGGCGCCCGCCCGGCGCTCGCCCTGGCCTCCACCGACCCCCTCGCCTACCTGCGGGCGCTCGGCGGTGCGGGCGAGGGCGCCGAGCTGACCGACTCCGCGGGCCTGGGCGCGTTCGGCTGGCTCGCGCAGACCGTCCGCATGCCGGTACCGGAGAGCCTGGGGATGCTGCCGGGATGGCAGACTCTGGGGTCATGAGGGAGACCACGGTCGGCATCGGGGCGGGAGCCGAGAACTTCACGGGCGAGGCGGGCACCACCGACATGGTGCTCAACATCGGCCCGCAGCACCCCGCGACCCACGGCGTGCTGCGCCTGAAGCTGGTGCTGGACGGCGAGCGGATCGTGACCGCCGAGCCGGTGATCGGCTACATGCACCGCGGCGCGGAGAAGCTCTTCGAGGCCCGCGACTACCGGCAGATCATCATGCTGGCCAACCGGCACGACTGGCTCTCCGCCTTCGCCAACGAACTGGGCGTGGTGCTGGGCGTCGAGCGGATGCTCGGCATGGAGGTGCCCGAGCGCGCGGTCTGGATCCGCACCCTGCTCGCCGAGCTGAACCGGGTGCTCAACCACCTGATGTTCCTCGGCTCCTACCCGCTGGAGCTGGGCGGGATCACCCCGATCTTCCACGCCTTCTCCGGCCGCGAGGACCTCCAGCACGTCCTGGAGGAGGCCTCCGGCGGCCGGATGCACTACATGTTCAACCGGGTCGGCGGCCTCAAGGAGGACCTCCCGGCCGGCTGGCTCGGCCGGGTCCGTGCGGCGGTCGCCACCGTCCGGTCGCAGCTGCCGGTCTTCGAGGACCTCGTCCTCGGCAACGAGATCTTCCGCGCCCGCACCGCCGGCGTCGGCGTGCTCAGCAGGGCGCACGCCGAGGCGTACGGCGTCAGCGGGCCGATCGCCCGCGCCAGCGGGCTCGACTTCGACCTGCGCCGCGACGAGCCCTACCTCGCGTACGGCTCGGACGAGCTGCGCTCGGTGCTGACCGTGGTCACCCGCGAGGAGGGCGACTGCCTGGCCCGCTTCGAGTGCCTGCTGGAGCAGACCGTCAACGCGCTGGACCTCGCCGACGCCTGCCTCGACAAGCTGGCCACGCTGGCGCCCGGCCCGGTCAACCTGCGGCTGCCCAAGGTGCTCAAGGCCCCCGAGGGCAGCACCTACGCCTGGACCGAGAACCCGCTCGGCGTCAACGGCTACTACCTGGTGTCGCGCGGCGACAAGACGCCCTGGCGGCTCAAGCTCCGCTCGGCGTCCTTCAACAACATCCAGGCGCTGACCGAGCTGCTGCCCGGCACCCTGGTCGCCGACATGGTGGCGATCCTGGGCTCGATGTTCTTCGTCGTCGGGGACATCGACAAGTAGGCCGCCGAGCAGCCCGCGCCTACGGCTGCTTCTTCTTCGGCTTCGCCGGGTCGGCCGGGTGCGGGGCCACCCTGCGGTCGCCCTTCGTGGCGATCCGCTGCTCGCAGAGGCCGGCCAGCACGTCGTACGCGGCCTTGCCCATCAGCTCGGTGAGCTCGGGGCGGTAGCTGACGTACACCGGGTCCGCGCCGGTGTGCGCGTCCGGGCTGCCGGTGCACCACCAGTGCAGGTCGTGGCCGCCCGGGCCCCAGCCGCGGCGGTCGTACTCGCCGATGGTGACCTGGAGGTAGCGGGTGTCGTCCGGGCGGTCGATCCAGTCGTAGGTGCGGCGCACCGGGAGCTGCCAGCAGACGTCCGGCTTGGTCTCCAGCGGCTCCTTGCCCTCCTTGAGGGCGAGGGCGTGCAGGGCGCAGCCGACGCCGCCCGCGAAGCCCGGGCTGTTGACGAAGATGCAGGCGCCGTTGACCCGGCGGGTCTGCCGGTCGCCGTCCTCGTCGAGCATGGTGATGCCGCCGTCCGGCTTGATCCGGCCCTTGGCGTCGGTGCCGTGCGAGAAGTTCTCCCAGAGCTCGGGCGTCAGCCGGGCCGCGTGGCCGGCCACGCGCTGCTCGTCGTCCTCGTCCGAGTAGTGCGCGCCGAGCGTGCAGCAGCCGTCCGACTCGCCCCGGCCCTCGCGGATGCCCTGGCAGCCCCGGCCGAAGATGCACGACCAGCGGGAGGTCAGCCAGGTGAGGTCGCAGCGGAAGACCTGCTCCTCGTCGTCGGGGTCGCCGAACTCGACCCAGGCGCGCGGGAAGTCGAGCGGGACCTCGGTACGCAGGGTGGGCATCGCGAGGTCGACCGCGGTGGTGCCGGTCTTGGACTTCTTCTTGGACGTGTCTGCTGCTGCCACTCGGCAAGGGTAGAGCCTCGGCGCCGGTGCGAACCGCCCGTGGCTTGGGCATTTGCGACGATTCCACCGGGTGACGGCAGGGGTACGCCGCGTCGGCGGGCGTGAAGGCGGGGTGAAGAGGTCCCCGGCGTGCTGCGGGAGCGCCCGGAAGCGGCCCTAGGATGGCGGCCGGTCCGCTACGGGGAGGTACGGGGATGGCCAGCGGCAGCAGCACAGGCGGGTCCGGAGGCGGCAAGTTCGTCATCAAGCCGTGGGAACTGCACGGCGAGGGGCGGGAGTTCGAGAAGATCTCGCAGGACTTCGGGAAGGCGACCGCCACCCTGGAGCAGGCGCTCGCCGCGCTCGGCAGCCCGTGGGGGCTGGACAAGCCGGGCAGCGGGTTCGCCGCCGTCTACAAGGACGCGCACGGCGGGCTGCTCGGCGGCCTGCGCGGGCTGGCCGGCCGGCTCGGCCAGGTCGGCTCCGGGCTGCACACCATGGCCGAACGGACCGCGGACGCGGACACCTCGGCCGCGACGGGGTTCGGCGGCGGGGCGGGGCCCGGCGCGGCGGTGCCGGGCGGGAGGCCGGGCGCAACCCCTGCGGGCGGAAAGACCGTCCCCAAGGACATGTCGGCCTGACCTCCGGCCCGTCCGGCCGGTGCGGCCGATGGCCCGCACGGCGAAGTCCGCAGTTCGAAGACCGCACGTCGAAGGGGGAGGCACGTGTCCCGGAAACTGCCCGAGGAGCTGGCGCCGGTACTGGCCAGGACCGGTCACCAGTGGCCGCAGGCCGACGAGGACGGGCTGCGCAAGGCAGCCGGACTCTGGCGCGAGTTCGGCACCGAGGCCGAGCGCCTCGGCAAGCGCGGCGGGGACTCCGCCAAGCGCGTCGCCGGGGACAACTCCGGCCGCGCGGTGGAGGCCTTCGAGGCGTACTGGCAGGCGTTCAGCGGGAGCGGCAAGGGCCACCTGGACGACGCCCACTCCGCCACCGGCCTGATCGCCGGCGCCTTCGACAAGGCCGCCCGGGCCGTCGACAGCTGCAAGGGCGACATCGTCGCCACCCTCACCGAGCTGGCCGCCGAGCTGAAGAAGGCCGAGGAGCAGGCGGCCAAGGCCAAGGAGGCCGCGGCCGCGATCGCCGCCGCCACCCAGACCACCCAGAGCGGGGGCAGCGCCCCCGGCGGCGTCTTCGGGGGGCTCCGGCAGGGCGTCAACGCCATCGCGACCGGGGTGCAGAACGCCGCCACCGAGAAGGTCGCCGAGGTGACGGCGGCGCTCGCCGTCGAGGCCGCGAAGCTGAAGATCGGCGGGCTGCTGGACGAACTAGGCCGGGCCATGAAGGACGGGCTGAGCGGCACGCTCAAGGAGCCCGCCGTGGTCGCCATGCTGCGCCTCGGGCCGGACGGGGGCCCCGGCGGCGTCCGCCCGGCCTCGTACACCACCGGCCCCGGCGGCGCGTTCGACCCGCTGGCCGCCGGCCTGCCCGCCGCGCTCGGCGAGCCCGGCGTGCTCGGCGCGGGCGGCGCCGGCCTGGCGGTGGTGGTCGGCAAGGACGGCAAGCCGGTGATCGGCGAGGACGGCAAGCCGGTCGTCGGCGTCCCCGGGCTCGCGGTCAAACTGGACGAGACCGGCCGGCCGGTGCTGGACGAGCTCGGCAACCCGGTCATCGTCCGGGCCGACGGCACGCCGGTCGCCGACCCGAGCGGCCTGCTCGTCGTCCAGGGCGCGGACGGCAGGCCGGTGGTCGGGGTGGAGGACCTCACCGTCAAGGTCGACGAGCACGGGCGGCCGGTGCTCGGCAAGGACGGCCGGCCGGTGCTGACCGACAAGGACGGCAAGGAGGTCGTCGTCCCGCTGTCCGACCTCGCGGGGGGCGGCAAGGGGAACGGCCACGGGCTCGACGGCAAGCCGGGCGGCCCGCTCGCCGACGGGCCGGGGGCAGTGCTGCCCGGCGCGCCGGGCGCCCCCGTGGCACCCGGGACGGGGGTGACCGGGGCCGGGCCGGACGATCTGGTGATCATGGCCGGAGCCGACGGCAACGGGCACGGCCGTGGCGGCGGGCCGGGCTCCTCGGGCGGCCCCGGCGCGGACGCCTCCGCCGCCGACGGCGGCCGGGCGCCGGTGCGGACCGGCCCGGTGACCGGTGGCGGCGACTGGTCGCCGCCACCCGCCCGCCCGGACACCCCGGACCGGCCGGCCGCCCCGGCGCACCACGGCGGCGGGGGCGGCGGCCCGGCCGAGGGGGACTACAACCTGGCGCCGGCCACCCCGGCCGCGGCCTCGTACGCCTCCGGCGGCGGCGCGCCCGTCACCGTGCGGACCGACTCCGTGCTCGCCCCGCCCGCGCCGTCGGCGCCCGCCTCGTACCCGTCGTACACGCCGGGGCCGGACGCGCCGTCGGCCGGCGGCGCCTCGCACGGCGGCACCTCCTACAACGGCCCGTTCAACGTGCCGGTCGGGGCTGGACCGGCCGCGGGTCCGACCGGCCCCGGCCCGCTCGGCGGCGGGTCGGCCGGCTACGGCGGTGGTTACGGCGGCGGCTACAGCGCCGCCCCGCCGGCGGCCGGGCAGGGCACGGCACCGTTCGGCGGCGGCGTCGCCGGTCCGCCGGCCGGTGGCGCCCACCCCGGTGCGCCGGTACCGGCCGGGCCCGCCGGGCCCGCCGGAGTGGTCGGCGTCCCGGTCGGCACGGGCAGCCCGGCGCCCGGCGGGTCCGCGGCGCCCGGCGCCTCCGGGCAGCACGCCCCCGGCGAGGCCCGGCCCGGCGCCGGGCCCGGTGGCGGCCCGCGCGCCGCCACCGGCACCCCGCACCCCGTCACCACACCTGGCCCGCTGATCGTGCCGCCGCCCCCGGCCGCCCCGCCGTTCGCCGGCCCCGGCACCGGGCGCCCCGAGTTCCACCCGGGCGACCAGCGGCGCCGCCCCGACGGCTCCCCGGCCGAGGGCCAGACCGGGCTCGACTGGGCCGCCGTGCCCGTCGCCACCGCCCACGCGATGGCCCTTCAGCTCGCCCTGCGGGGGAGGCGCGGCACCGCCCCCGACGAGCTCGTCCTCCGGCTGCGGACCATCGCCGACAGCCGCCCCTACGGGCTGCCCGGCGGCCTCGGCCCCGTCGACCCCGAGCATCAGCGGGAGATCGAACGCCGCGCGCCCCGGGACGCCGACGGCCTGCCGCTGCGTCACCCCGACCCGGCGGCCGGCGGCTGGGCCGAGGTCGTCAACGACGGCGGGCACCGCGGGCCCGGCCGGGCCAACAACAGCCTGGAGATCGCCCTCTCCGCCGTCGACACCTTCACCGGCCGCCCGACCTGCGCGGCCCCGCGCATCCCCACCGAGGGCGACGCGGGCGAACGCGGCGGGCGGGACCGCGCCGAACGGGAACTCGGCGCACCCTTCCGCGACCTCGGCGACGGCGGAACGGCCTTCGGCCGGCTTGCCGGCGAGCTGCGGCGGGCCGGCCACGGCGCCCAGGCCGTGCTGCTCACCCTGGACGGCTTCGGCCGCCCGCACGCCTGGAACGCCGTCAACCACGAGGACACCGTGACCTACCTCGACCACCAGGTCGGCCGCCAGGGCCACGCCCCCCTGCACGACGCCGCCCACGGCCTCTGGGCCATCGCCCTCGACCCCGACGGCCGCCCCCTCGACCTCGCCGCCCGCCGCCCCGACTTCGCCACGGCCCAGGCCTCGTGACGTCCCGTCCGTCCGCCCGGCGCCGTCTCCCCGGGAGGGGGCCGGGCCGGCCGGTGCGCCGGCGGCGCGTGGGATCCTGGCAGGTGGCCGGTGGGGGGCCGGAGGCCGGACCGGCGCTCCGGTGCCCGCCGTCCGGTCCGTCCGTCCGTGCTCGCGCCCATGCAAGGAGCTCCACCACGTGACCACCCGCGCGCAGGCGATCGAGGCCGCCCACCGCTGGATCAACGGCGAGCTGCCGAGGGCTTCGGCCGACGGTTCGACCGGGAGCCGGCGGGTGCACTCGCACGAGTTCGAGCTGGGCTGGGTGGTCTGGGCCGAGCCGTCGCCGGCCCGGGTCGACCCGCTGACGGGGGAGCGGCGGGCTCCCGAGGAGGTGGGGGCGGCCTGTGCGGTGGTGGACCGGGAGACCGGGCGGTTCACCGTCTGGCCGTCGGTGCCGGTGGACGCGGTGGTCGCGCTCTACCGGGACTTCCTCGGTGCGGGCGCCCACGACCCGGCCCGGCCGCCGGCCACCGGCCGGGGCACCCGGGCCGAGCTGACCTACCGGGACGACCTGGGCGAGGTGCGCTCGCTGGCGCTGCGTTCGGCGCCCGGCCTGCCGCACCCGGCGCTGCGCGGCTGGTGGTGGCTGCGCGAGCAGGGCGTGCGGGCCGAGCACATGCTGTCCGTCCACACCGACCTGCGGCTGAGCGCGCTGCCCGGCGGCTACTGGGCGTACGCGCTGGCGGCCGAGCTGCCGGACGTCCGGGTGGGCTTCGACCTGCCGTACGGGCCGTACTTCGACCACCGTGCGGCGGCCGTCCGCGCCCTGCCGCCCGAGGCGCCCGAGGGTCCCGGGGCGCCCGAGGGGCCCGGGGAGGGTGCGCCGGCCCGCAACAGGGTGCCGTTCCCGCGCACTCTGCCGCCGGTGCCCGCCGAGCCGGACGGGGTGCTGGCGGCCCGGCTGGTGGAACGGTTCGGCGCCGGCGGCGTCCAGAGGTTCGACCCGGCGGACGTCGCCCGGGCGGACCTGCCGGAGGCCTCCGCCCGCGTCCTGCTGACGGTCGGCGTGCCGGTGGCGGTCGAGGGCTTCTTCGCGCTGCACCACCCCCGGCCGGACGCGATCGCGGACGGCACCCGGCCCGGTACGGTGCTGCCGCCGCTCGCCGGCCACCTGGCGGAGATCGGCCGCGGCACCCGGGTGGCCGAGCGGGAGCGCCTGGCCCTGGCCCCGCAGCTGCTGCTGGGCACGGACGGCTGGGCGCTGATCACGGTGGACACCGCCTGCGGCGCCGTCCGGGCGGTCGACCCCGACTACGCCACCGCCCGGCACTGCAACGACGGGCCGGCGTCCTTCGTCCGCTGCCTGGCGCTGTTCGCCGAGCGGCTGCCCGGCCTGCGCGGGCTCGACCCGTTGGCCGCCGGGGCCGCCGTCGACGCCTTGCAGCGCGGGTTGGCGGCGATCGACCCGACCGTCTTCGACGACCCGGAGAACTGGTGGGCCGTCATAGTCGAGCAGCTCTGGGACGGCCTGCTGTGACGGCGCAGGCGGGCGCGTGCGTCCGGGTGATCTGCGGTGCTCCGCGGCCGGGGCGTCCCGGGGAGCGGGCGCACCCCGAGGTGAGCCGACCGTACTGTCGGGTTGTCGGATCATCTTGACGATTCCTGGCCGACCTCCGACGTTCCCTCCGAACGCCCGCCTCCGCCGCGGCGTCCGCAACAGAGCTGGAGCCCCGCCGCCGTGACCACGTCGCCCCGCGCCGCCCGCACGGCTGTGTTCGCCGCCCTCGCGGTGCTGGCCGCCGCCTGCGCCTCCGACCCCGGGCTGCGCGCCCGCCCGGCCGCCGCCCAGCCGGTCTGCGCCCCGCCGGTGGTGATCGGCCACCGGGGCGCGCCGCTCGACGCCCCCGAGAACACCATGGCCTCCTTCGAGAAGGCCCTCCAGCAGGGCGCCGACTGGCTGGAGACCGACGTCCAGACCACCCGGGACGGCGTTCCGGTGCTGATGCACGACGCCACCGTGGACCGCACCACCAACGGCAAGGGCGCGATCGCCGACCTGACCTCCGCCCAGCTCGCCGAGCTGCGGGTGACCGTCGGCCCCGGCCCGGCCGAACCGGTGCCGACCCTGGAGGAGTTGCTGAGGCGGCTGGCCGGCACCGGCGTCCCGCTTCTGATGGAGCTCAAGTGGCAGCGCGCCGAGGACGTCTCCCGGATCGCCGGGATCGCGGCCGGCAGCGGCGCCCGGGTCTTGCTGTACTCGTTCTCCGCCGAGCACCTGCGCCAGGCCCACGCCGCCGCCCCCGGCCTGCCGGTGGTCCTCATCCAGGGCGCCGGCATCGCCGAGGACCCGGGCGGCCTGCCGCTGCACGGCATCGCCCTCGACGCCACGCTGGCCACCGCCTCCCGGATCGCCGCCGAGCACGGGGCCGGCCGCGAGGTCTACGTCTGGACACTGGACGACGAGGAGTCCTGGCAGCTGATGACCGAGCGGGACGCCGACGGTCTGATCACCGACACCCCCGCCCGGGCCCGCCGTTGGGCGGACGCCGACTGCCGCACCGGGAGCCCGGAGGCCGCCCCGCGACGCGCCCGCGTGCACTGAGCCGGGGCCCTCCCGGCCGACCGGCCCGGACCAGCACCGATACCGCCGTGCCAGGTCTGCCCCGGGGCAGGATCGCGTAGCGTGGAGAGTTATGCGACTCGGTGTGCTCGACGTAGGTTCCAACACGGTCCACTTCCTCGTGGTGGACGCCCATCCCGGGGCCGCCCCGCTGCCCGCCTACTCCCACAAGGCCGAGCTGCGGCTGGCCGAACTCCTCGACGGGCAGGGCGCGATAAGCGGACCAGGCGTCGACAAACTGGTCGGCATGGTCGCCTCCTCGCTGCGGGTCGCCGAGGACAAGGGCGTCGTCGACATCCTGCCGTTCGCCACCTCCGCCGTCCGGGAGGCCGCCAACGGCGAGGAGGTGCTCCGCCGGGTCGCCGAGGAGACCGGCGTCGAGCTGCGGGTGCTCTCCGGGCAGGACGAGGCCCGGCTCACCTTCCTGGCCGTCCGCCGCTGGTTCGGCTGGTCCTCCGGCCGGCTGCTCAACCTCGACATCGGCGGCGGCTCGCTGGAGATCGCCTGCGGGCTGGACGAGCAGCCCGACGTCGCCTGCTCGCTGCCGCTCGGCGCCGGCCGCCTCACCGGCCGCTGGCTGTCCGGCGACGTCGCCGACCCGGAGGATCTGCGCGGCCTCAGACGCCACATCCGGGCCGAGATGGCCGCGGTGGTCGGCGAGATCGCCCGGCTCGGCGCGCCGGACCACGCCGTCGCCACGTCCAAGACCTTCAAGCAGCTCGCCCGGATGACCGGCGCCGCCCCCGCCGACGCCGGCCCCTACGCGGACCGGCGGCTCACCCGCAGCAACCTCTCCGCCTGGCTGCCCCGGCTCTCCGCGATGACCGTCGCCGAACGGGCGCAGATCCCCGGCGTCTCCGAGGGCCGCGCCAAGCAGCTGCTGGCCGGCGCGCTGGTCGCCGACGCCGCGATGGACCTCTTCGGCCTGGACGAGCTGGACGTCTGCCCGTGGGCGCTGCGCGAGGGCATCATCCTGCGCCGTCTGGACACCATGGACAGCCCCACCGACCGCCGCCGTCCCGCCCTCACCACCTGAGGGCCGTCCGGACCGACCCCGAGAGCCCTGCTCCCCGTTCCGGGCGCGGTCCGCTTACGCTGTCTCCCGTGGCGCAAGCAGCGGGCGAGGACGGGACGCAGGAGGGCCGCGCACCCGGGGACGGGCAGCCGCGGCCGGACGCCCCGCGCCGCACGCGCCCGGCCGGCGGGGAGGGCCCCGCGGAGGGTCCGGACGGGACGGCCGGCCGCTCCCGCAAACTCGGCAAGGTGGTGAAGGGCGTCCGGGCGGCCAAGGCGGCGACCGCAGCCGAGACCGCGGCGGCGGCGAAGAAGGCCGCCGGCGGGGTCGACCGGAAGGCTGCGGAGAAGGCCGGACGGAAAGCCACCCGGAGCGCCGCACAGCAGAGCGCGCAGGACGCCCCGGAGAAGGACGCCCCGGAGAAGGCCACCCGGGAGAAGGACGCCCCGGAGGAGGCCACCCGGGAGGAGGCCACCCCGGCCGGGCCGGCGAAAAAGCAGGCGAGGAAGCAGGCGAGGAAGGCCCCCGCGGCCAAGGCCCCCACCGCCCAGGCACCCCGCGAGACGCGGACCGCACGCGCCGCCGGCGCCGCCAAGGCCGCCGTGCAGTCGGTGAAGTCCGTCAAGGCCGCCCGGCAGGCCGCCGGCCGGACCGCCCCGCTGCTGCGCACCACCGACCGTCTGGTGCTGCCCCCGCACCCGGCCCTGCACATCCCCGACACCAAGGTCGCCCTCTCCACCGCCTCCGTCTACCCGGCCGGCACCGCCATCGCCTTCGAACTGGCCGCCAAGCTGGGCTACGACGGGGTCGAGGTGATGGTCTGGAACGACCCCGTCAGCCAGGACATCGAGGCGCTGCGCAGACTCTCCGACGTCCACCGGATGCCGATCCTGGCAGTGCACGCGCCCTGCCTGCTGATCACCCAGCGGGTCTGGACCACCGACCCGTGGACCAAGCTGGTCCGGGCCCGGGCCGCGGCCGAGAAGCTCGGCGCGAGCGCCGTCGTCGTCCACCCGCCGTTCCGCTGGCAGCGCCAGTACGCCCGCGAGTTCGTCGAGGGCATCAACCGGATGGCGGGTGAGACCGACGTCCGCTTCGCCGTCGAGAACATGTACCCGTGGCGCTACCGCGACCGCGAGATGCTCGCCTACGCCCCCGGCTGGGACGTCACCGAGGAGGAGTACCGGCACTTCACCATCGACCTCTCGCACGCCGCCACCTCCCGGATCGACGCCCTCGCCATGGTCGAGCGGATGGGCGGCCGGCTGGCCCACATCCACCTGGCCGACGGCAGCGGCTCCGGCAAGGACGAGCACCTGATCCCCGGCCGCGGCAAGCAGCCCTGTGCCGAGCTGCTGGAGCACCTGGCCCGCACCGGCTTCGACGGCCACGTGGTGCTGGAGGTCAACACCCGGCGCTCGGCCTCCCCCGCCGAACGCGAGGCCGACCTCGCCGAGGCGCTCGCCTTCACCAGGCTCCACCTGGCCACCCCGGCCCGGGTACGATGACCACGAACTGCCGTACGGAGGGGGAGAGATGACGGAATCGACGGATTTCCGGGAGCTGGCCAAGTCCTTCGGCGGGGTGGCCGCCGAGTACGACCGGGCGCGGCCCTCCTACCCGGACGAGCTGTTCGACGAGCTGGAGCGCCTGGCCGGCCGTCCGCTGAAGGGCGCCCGGGTGCTGGACGTCGGCGCGGGCACCGGTATCGCCACCCGGCTGCTGGCCGGCCGCGGCGCCGACGTCGTCGGTGTCGAGCCCAACGACGGCATGGGCGCCCAGTTCCTGGCCTCCTCGCCGGCCCTGCCGCTGGTCAAGGGCAGTGGCGACGAGCTGCCCTTCCACGACCACTCGGCCGACTTCGTCACCTACGCCCAGGCCTTCCACTGGACCCACCCGGAGCGTTCCGTCCCCGAGGCGATCCGCGTGCTGCGGCCTGGTGGCGCCCTGGCCACCTGGTGGAACGTGAAGGACAGCAGCGTCGGCTGGGTGCGCGCCATGGGCGAGCGGCTCGCCGTCGCCCTGCAGGAGCGGTACCACGGCTACGGCGCGGTCAACGAGATCGCCGGCCACCTCGCCCCGTACGACCTGCGGATCGACAGCGCCGTGCTGCGCTGGGAGCGCCGGGTCACGGTGGACCACGTGCTCACCGACCTCACCTCCCGCTCCTACCTCGCCTCCCTCACCCCCGAGCAGCGCGCCCCGCTGCTCGCCGTCGAGCGCGAGGCCCTGCTGGCGGAGTTCCCGGACGGCTGGGTGATCGAGCCGTACGTGCTGGACCTGACCGTGGCGCGCACGCGCGGCTGACCGCATCGCGGACGTGGCGTCCACCGCCCGGACGGCGGGCGTAGTCTCGGAAGACACAGCGGCCGCCGCACCCTCCCTACCGGCGGCGCCGCCGGCCTCCGAAGGAGTGGAGCACAGTGCCCGAGCTGAAGTCCCGTACGGTCACCCACGGTCGCAACATGGCAGGCGCCCGGGCGCTTCTCCGGGCCGCCGGCGTAGCCCGCGAGGACTTCGGCAAGCCGATCATCGCGGTCGCCAACTCCTTCACCGAGTTCGTCCCCGGCCACACCCACCTGCAGCCGGTCGGCCGGATCGTCTCCGAGGCGATCAAGCAGGCGGGCGGCATCCCGCGCGAGTTCAACACCATCGCGGTGGACGACGGCATCGCGATGGGCCACGGCGGCATGCTCTACTCGCTGCCCTCGCGCGACCTGATCGCCGACTCCGTGGAGTACATGGTCAACGCGCACTGCGCCGACGCCCTGATCTGCATCTCCAACTGCGACAAGATCACCCCCGGCATGCTGATGGCGGCGCTGCGCCTCGACATCCCCACCGTCTTCGTCTCCGGCGGTCCGATGGAGGCCGGCAAGGCCACCCTGGTCGACGGCACCGTGCGCAAGCTCGACCTGGTCGACGCGATCTCCCAGGCGGTGAACGAGAACGTCTCCGACGAGGACATCGCGATCATCGAGGAGAACGCCTGTCCGACCTGCGGGTCCTGCTCGGGCATGTTCACCGCCAACTCGATGAACTGCCTCACCGAGGCGATCGGCCTCTCGCTGCCCGGCAACGGCTCGGTGCTCGCCACCCACACCGCCCGCAGGGCGTTGTACGAGCGGGCCGGCCGGACCGTCGTCGAGATCACCAAGCGCCACTACCACCAGGACGACTACTCCGTCCTGCCGCGCTCGATCGCCACCCGCGCCGCCTTCGAGAACGCCATGGCCCTCGACATCGCCATGGGCGGCTCGACCAACACCATCCTGCACCTGCTCGCCGCCGCCCAGGAGGCCGAGCTGGACTTCGACATGCGGGCCATCGACGCCATCTCCCGCAAGGTGCCCTGCCTCTCCAAGGTCGCGCCCAACGGCTCGTACTACATGGAGGACGTGCACCGGGCCGGCGGCATCCCCGCCATCCTCGGCGAGCTCTACCGCGGCGGACAGCTCAACGAGGACGTGCACACCGTCCACTCCGACTCGCTCGCGGAGTGGCTGAAGACCTGGGACGTCCGCGGCGGCTCGCCGTCCGCCGAGGCCGTCGAGCTCTGGCACGCCGCCCCCGGCTGCGTCCGCTCCGCCGAGGCGTTCTCGCAGTCCGAGCGCTGGGAGTCGCTGGACACCGACGCGGCCAAGGGCTGCATCCGCAGCGTCGAGCACGCCTACTCCGTCGAGGGCGGCCTCGCGGTGCTGTACGGCAACCTCGCCGAGGACGGCTGCATCGTGAAGACCGCCGGCGTGGACGAGTCGATCTGGACCTTCAGCGGCCCGGCCGTCGTGGTCGAGTCCCAGGAGGACGCCGTCGACGCGATCCTCACCAAGCGGGTCAAGGAGGGCGACGTCGTCGTCATCCGTTACGAGGGGCCCAGGGGCGGCCCCGGCATGCAGGAGATGCTCTACCCGACCTCCTTCCTGAAGGGCCGCGGCCTCGGCAAGGCCTGCGCGCTGGTCACCGACGGCCGCTTCTCCGGCGGCACCTCGGGCCTCTCGATCGGCCACGCCTCCCCGGAGGCCGCGTCGGGCGGCACCATCGCCCTGGTCGAGGACGGCGACATCATCGCCATCGACATCCCCGGCCGGAAGATCTCCCTGGAGGTCTCCTTCGAGGAGCTCCACGAGCGCCGGCTGAAGCTGGAGGCCGAGGGCGGCTACCGGCCGAAGAACCGCGACCGCCAGGTCAGCCAGGCCCTGCGCGCCTACGCCGCGATGGCCACCTCGGCCGACAAGGGCGCCGTCCGCGACGTCTCCAAGCTCGGCTGACGCACCGCGCACCCGCCTGACACCCCGCGCACAGCACCGCGCACCACGAGGAGCCGTTCCGCCCCGGCGGACGGCTCCTCCGCGTTCCCGCGGCACCGGGTGATAATCGGCCGTGTGACCGAGCACCCCACCCCCGCCCCCAAGCCCGTCGGCGCCCCCGAGCCGGAGCCGATCCGCTGGTTCGGCACCAGCTGGGTCGGCCGTGGCAGCGACTACTGGACGCGCCGGGTCGTCGTGCCGGTCGGCGCCCTGCTGGCGACCGCTGCCGTGGCCCTCGTCCTGCGCCTCGCCGTCGACGGCGTCCGGCTCTCCGACAACGGGGGCTTCGTCAACGGGCTGCTGCTCGCCGCCCTCGCGATCTGCTCCTGCCTCTCCGGGCTGCGCAACTGGACGCTGCTCACCGAGGGCAGGGACCAGCTGACCGGCTGGATGGCCGAGGAGAAGTCGCTCGGCGCGGTCTGGATCATCGGCGGAGCCGGCGCGCTGTTCGCCTACTTCCTGCGCAGCCTCACCGAGGCCCCTGGCGAGGCGGTCAAGCGGGCCGGGTACGAGCGGGCCACCGCCGCCCACGGGCGCCGCCAGGCCGGCCGTAGCGGCCGGCCCGACGCCAAGGCGCCGGGCCGGGGCAAGCGCAAGCGCTGACGGCGGTCAGCTGCGGCTGACCGTGCCGCAGTCCTCGTGGTCCGTCAGGTCCTTGGAGCGGTCGTACGGGTCGCTGGTCGGCCCGCTCTGATTCGGCTGCGGCCGGGCGAACTGGTTGAACTGCGGGTGGAGGTAGCCGTCGTAGACGTCGCACGCCGAGTTGCCGGACTCCGAGCGGCTCCTGCCGAAGTTGATCTTCTTCGGGTCGTTCCGGTACTTGCCCGGGTCGTAGAACCGGAAGTCCTCGATCTTCCGTACCACGGTGCGGGCGGTCCAGGTGTCCCCGGCGACGTCGGCCGCCGGCACCAGCAGGCCCACCGGCTTGGCCGTCCCGTCGCCCTTGGCCGTCCCGTCGCCCTTGGGGGCAGGAGCCGCCGACTGCGACGGGGGGCCCGTCGTGGGGCGCCGGGAGGCGGCCAGCTGCGCGGCCTCCGGCCCCGGGCGCAGGGCGTAGACGTAGGTGAAGTCTGTGTGCACCACGACGCCCTTCTCGCCGTCGCCCTCGACGCTGATCCGGCCCTGCAGCTTGACGGTGTCGGTCACCGGGACCGTCTCGCGCGGATCGAAGCGGCTGAACGACCCGGTGGGGTCGTTCTCCTTCGACGGGTGGGCCAGTGCGGCCTCGATCTCGTCCCTGGTCTCCCGTTCGAGCATCGCCAGCGCCGCGTCCGGCCGCCCGCCCGCGATCACCTTCGGATCCAGGTTGGCCGCCGCCAGGTACGCCTTCACCAGCTTGACCTGGGCGGCCACCTGCTCGGCGCTGAACACCCCGATCGCGCCGGGGGCCTGCGACAGCTCGAAGGCGTCCAGCGTGGTCGGCCAGCCCTCGGCGGGCGAGCCGGCCCACGGGTGGTCCACGGTCGGCTGCTGCGCGTCGGCGGCCGGCGGTGCGGTGGTCGGCTTCGCCGTCTCCGGGGGCGCGGACGGCGCGGCGGAGGAGCCGCTGTCGCTGCCGTAGTGCTCGGAGTACCAGCTCCGCAGGGCGTTCAGGTTCAGTGCCGCGAGCAGCACGGCGATCGTCAGCACCACGTAGAGCGGCGTGCGCCACTCCAGCCGGCGGCGCGGGCGGGGGCCGCCCCAGGGGTCGACCGGCTTCGGGGCGCGGCCCAACCGCCTCCCCTTCGCCGGGCCGTCGTTCACCGAGCGGCGGCCGCCGGGGTCGACCGGAGGGGTGTGCTTCCACTGGGCGGCGAGCATCCGGGTGCGGCCCGACTGCTCCTTCACGGCAGCGCCCTTGACGAACTCCTCGTCCAGGACGAGGTCGTCGAACGGGTCCTTCCCGCCCGCCCCGGACGGGTCCGCCCCGTCCGGGCTCCGGCCCTCGGACGGGCGCGGTTCTGGATCTTCGGCTATCGGCATCGCGCCAGTATGCCGACGGGGTGTGACGGTTCTTCGATCGGGTCCGCACCTTGTGGTGAACTCGTGTGCGGCGTGCGGGAATAGCCCCTTTTTGTCCGGTCCGGGGCCGCCTCACCCCTTGTCGCGGGCCTGCTTCACCGAGCCGACCACGCCCGCGACCGCCAGCAGCACGCCGGCCGGCAGCAGCGAGAGGAAGAACGCGCCGAACAGGCTCGCGTCGCCGAGGAACGCCTGCGCCAGCGTGTTCAGCACCAGCAGTCCGCCGGCCGCCGGCAGCGCCGACTGCCACGGGTGCTCGGCCGCCCACGCGCGCAGCCGCCGGTCTCCGGTGTCGCGGCGCAGCCGGCCGCCCACCGTGCCGACCAGGAAGAAGAAGAACAGCGCCCAGCCGGCCGGACCGGCCAGCATGCTCAGCGACCAGGCCCCGGAGATCGCGTCGATCCCCAGGGCCGTCGCCCCCACCACCGCACCGACACCCGCGGCCGTCCGCCACGGTCCCACCGTCGCGGCGGCGACGGCGACTTGCCGGTTCTCACGTCGCGACATCTCTCCGTGTGCCATTTCCTCTCCCTGCGTGATCAGCCCTGCGTATGAATCAGTGGCCCGTCCTCGGACGGCGGTCAGGGCTTGGCCGTCATGAGGCTCCGCGGAGCCACGTGAGAAGCCTCTCCGGCTCCCGGAGAGGAGGAGTCACATCTCCACGGTGCGCCTGCACCCGAGCCGGGGGCCATAGGGGAGAACCCCGAGTTCTCCCCTAGAACACTTTCCCTTCCCACGGGTCGGACGGTCCCGCCCGGACAGCGGGCGCAGTGCGAAGATGGCCGCAGTAGCGAGGTGAGGAGCGGCCATGGGAAACAACGCGGCGCACGGGCAGAAGATCGCCTTCCTCGGCACGGGCAAGATCGGGGAGGCCCTGCTCTCCGGTCTGCTGCGGGCCGGGAAGGACCCGGCGGACGTCCTGGTGACCGCCCGCCGGCCGGAGCGGGCCGCCGAGCTGGCCGCCACGTACGGCGTCGCCGTGGTGGGCAACAGCGAGGCCGCCAAGCTCGCGGACACCCTGATCCTCGCGGTGAAGCCGCAGGACATGGGCACCCTGCTGGACGAGCTGGCGCCGCACGTCGGCGCGGACCGGCTGGTGATCTCGGCGGCGGCCGGCATCCCCACCGCCTGGTTCGAGGCCCGGCTGGCGGCCGGCACCCCGGTGGTCCGGGTGATGCCCAACACGCCCGTCCTGGTGGACGAGGGGATGAGCGTGATCTCCGGCGGCTCGCACGCCACCGAGGCGCACCTGGAGCGCGCCGAGGAGATCTTCCGTTCGGTGGGCAAGGCGCTGCGGCTGCCGGAGGCCCAGCAGGACGCGGCCACCGCGCTGTCCGGCTCCGGCCCGGCGTACTTCTACTTCCTGGTCGAGGCGATGACCGACGCGGGCATCCTGCTCGGCCTGCCACGGCACGTGGCGCACGACCTGATCGTGCAGTCGGCGATCGGCGCCTCGGTGATGCTGCGGGACTCCGGCGAGCACCCGGTGAAGCTGCGTGAGGCGGTCACCTCGCCGGCCGGCACCACCATCGCGGCCATCCGCGAGCTGGAGAACCACGGGGTGCGGGCCGCCCTGCTCGGCGCCCTGGAGGCGGCCCGGGACCGCTCCCGGGAGCTGGCCTCCGGCGGAAAGTAGGGCGGCCGGAGCCGCCCAGTAGGCTCGACGGCATGGCCTACGACCTGGTGATCTTCGACAACGACGGTGTCCTGGTGGACAGCGAGCCGCTCTCCAACCGGCTGCTCGCCGAGTACCTGACCGAGCTCGGGTACCCGACCACGACCGAGGACTCCTACCGGGACTTCATGGGCACCGCCGCCCACCGGATCCACGACGTGATCGCCGAGCGGTACGACGGCGCGAAGCTGCCCGACGGCTTCGACGACCTGTTCCACGCCCGGGTGTTCGCCACGTTCGACGCCGAGCTCACCGCCGTCCGGGGCGCGGAGCCGCTGCTGAAGGAGCTTCAGCAGCGGTCCGTGCCCTACTGCCTGGCCTCCTCGGCGAGCCACGCGTGGATCCGCACCGCCCTCGACGTCACCGGCCTGCGCGGGTACCACGCCGAGGAGCGGATCTTCAGCGCCCAGGACGTCGGCGTCGGCAAGCCCGCGCCCGACCTCTTCCTGCACGCCGCCCGTACGCTCGGCGTCGACCCGGCCCGCTGCCTGGTGCTGGAGGACAGTCCCAACGGCGTGCTGGCCGCCCGCGCCGCCGGGATGGACGTGTACGGCTACACCGCGCTCACCGACCCGGCCAAGCTCACCGCCGCCGGTGCCACCGGGCTGATCGCGGCCCTGGCCGAGGTGCCGGCGCTGCTCTGAGCCCGCAGGACCGGACCCCGGAACTCCCGCGCGACCCCTCCCGCAATCGCCCGCCACCGCCTACGCTCTCGCCAACATCGTCGTACCGGCCAGTAGCGAGGTCCGTGTGAGCACCGCGATACCCCCTCGGCTGCGGCAGGCCAGAGCCGCGCTCGCCGCGAGCTTCCTGCTCCAGGGCGTCACGTTCGCTCTGCTGGTCACCTGCATCCCCGAGCTCCAGCACCGGTACGGGCTCAGCGACGCGCTGCTGCCGGTCTTCCTGGCCGCCGTGCCGGTCCTGGCCGGGGTGGGCTCGATCCTCTCCGAGCAACTGGTGAAGCGGACCGGCGCGCGGGCCGTGCTGCGGGTGGTCCAGCCCGCCGTCTGCCTCACCCTGGCCGGTGCCGGGCTCGGCGGGACGCTCTGGCAACTCGCCATCGCGCTGGGCGCGTTCGGGCTGCTGGTCGGCGCGCTGGACGCCAGTATGAACATGCTCGGGGTGGGCCTCCAGCGCCGCTACGGCCGCTCGGTCATGATCGGCTTCCATGCCGCGTTCAGTCTCGGCGGCATCGTCGGCGCGGCCCTCGCGGGCCTCGGCTCGCACTACGACCTCGGCCTGCCCGTCCTGTTCGGGACGGCCGCCTCCGTGATCGCCCCGCTCGCCGTGGCGGCCGGCACCCTCCCCCGGCCTTCGGCCGCCGGGCCCGCCGAACTCGGCGACGCCGTCCGGGAGGCCGCCGAGGCCGCGGCCCGGTCCATTCCGTGGCGGCCGCTGCTGCCGCTCTGCCTGGCGATGGCCTTCGCCTACATCGCCGACGCCTCGGTCTCCAACTACAGCGTCAAGTACCTCACCGACGGCCTGGGCAGCCCCGAGGACGTCGCCAAGCTCTCCTACCTCGGCTACATGGTGGCGATGCTGCTCGGCCGTGCGGTCGGCGACCGCGCGGTGCAGCGCTGGGGCGCCGTCCCGGTGGTCCGCGGCGGTGCCGCACTGGCCGCGCTGGGCTTCGCGGCGGCGGCCGCCGCGCCCGGTGCGGCGGCCGGGATCGCAGGGTTTACCGTGCTCGGCTTCGGGATCTGCGCGATCATCCCGCAGGTCTTCGCGGCCGGCGGGCGGCTCTTCCCGGCCGACTCGGACGCCGCCGTGGCCCGGCTCAACCTCTTCAACTACGTGGGCTTCCTGATCGGTTCGCCCCTGGTCGGGGCGATCGCCGGCGCCGGCTCGTACCGCTGGGCGCTGCTCGCCCCGATGCTGCTGGTGCTGGCCGTCCTGCCGCTGGCCGGCCGGTTCGCCCCGGTCCCGGTGCTCGCCCCGGCGACGGCCTGAGGCCTGAGGCCTGAGGCCTGAGGCCCGCGGCCCGAGGTCCGGGTGCTGGGCTCAGGGCTCAGGGCTCGCGGATCTCGTCCAGTGACTCCTGCATCAGCGCCTTGGCGCGGGTGAACCAGTCCGCGAGGACGGCGATCTCGGCCGTGGTGTAGTCGGCGAACAGCGCGCCGAGGCGCTGGTGGAACGGGCCGTAGACCTCCAGGATGCGCGCCTGTGGGGGCCAGGCCACGGGCCCGCGCCCGCCCGGCCGTCGGCACTGGCGCACCCGCGACACGGCCGCCCGGCACGGCCACCCCGACTGTCCCGGCTGCCGCCTGGCGGGCCGGACGGGCACCGCGGCCGTCACCGCGAGCGGTACCGGGGCCGCCCCGCACCGCGGCCGGCCGGCCGGGACGCCCGCGGGTAGCCGCGCCCGCGGGCCGGGGCCACGCCCCTGGCGGCTGTCGCACCGCCGCGACGCACTACCGTGGAGGCCATGCCCGAAGCCGAGCGTGACACCCCCTGCGGCCTGCATCTCTTCTGGGACGAGGCGGTCACCGCCTACGACTTCGGTCCCGGCCACCCGATGGACCCGGAGCGGCTGGCGCTCACCATGCGCCTCGTGGAGTCGCTCGGGCTGGACACCGGGCCGGGTGTGACCGTCCGCTCGGCGCCGCCGGCCGGCGACTCCACCCTCCACCTGGTGCACACCCGCGAATACGTCGAGGCGGTCAAGCACGCCGCCGCCCACCCGGAGGAGCGGGACCAGCGGCACGGGCTCGGCACCGACGACAACTGGGCCTTCCCCGCCGTGCACTCCGCCTCCGCGCTGATCGCCGGCCAGTCGGTGGCCGCCGCCGAGGCGGTCTGGCGCGGCGAGGCCTCGCACGCCGTCAACTTCGCCGGGGGCCTGCACCACGCCATGCCCGGCAAGGCGTCCGGCTTCTGCATCTACAACGACCCCGCGCTCGCCATCGCCCGGCTGCTCGAACTCGGCGCCGAGCGGGTCGCCTACGTCGACGTGGACGTCCACCACGGCGACGGCGTCCAGCAGGTGTTCTGGGACGACCCCCGGGTCCTCACCGTCTCGCTGCACGAACACCCCGCCACGCTCTTCCCGCAGACCGGCTGGGCCACCGAGACCGGGGGCCCCGACGCCCCCGGCACCGCCGCCAACCTGCCGCTGCCCGCCGGCACGGGTGACTCCGGCTGGCTGCGCGCCTTCCACGCCCTGGTGCCCGAGCTGCTGGCCGCCTTCCGCCCGCAGGTCCTGGTCACCCAGCACGGCGCGGACACCCACCTGGAGGATCCGCTCGCCCACCTCGCCGTCACCGTCGACGCCCAGCGGCTGATCGCCGAGGAACTGCACACCCTGGCCCACCGGCACGCCGAGGGCCGCTGGATCGCCCTCGGCGGGGGCGGGTACGCCGTCGTGGACGTCGTCCCGCGGACCTGGACCCACCTCGTCGCCACCGCGGCCGGCCGGCCCGTCGACCCTGCCGCCGAGACCCCGGAGGCCTGGCGCGCGGAGGTGTACCGGCGCACCCGCCGCCCGGCCCCGCTGCGGATGACCGACGGCGCCCGCCCGGCCTGGCGGGACTTCGACGCGGGATACGATCCGGCCGACCGGCTCGACCAGGCGATCCTGGCCGCCCGCCGCGCCGTCCTGCCCCACCACGGCCTGCTGCCCTGACCGGGGGCACTGACCAGGGCCCTGGCCGGGGCCTGAACCACGGCCCCCGGTTGTGAAGGGTGTGGGCGGTGCGCACGGACGGTACGGCAGACCGCCGAGCGACTACGTACTGCAACGGTCCTATCTCTCACCGTACGAGGACTGCGCTTCTCCCTCTTCCCACTGGTACCACCCATAACTACTCTGGGGATACACGTGTGCCGGTGGAGTCACCGGAGGGGAAGCCGGTGCCTTGCACACGGGTAAGGGTCGGGTGATGGTCATGAGTTCCGGCGAACGCCCCCTGCAGGAAGTTGTCTTCCTGACTGTGGCCGAGGTGGCCGCGGTCATGCGGGTGTCGAAGATGACGGTGTACCGGTTGGTGCACAGCGGAGAGCTGCCGGCCATCCGGGTCGGGCGGTCCTTCCGGGTGCCCCAGCAAGCGGTGCACGAGTACCTCAAGGAGTCGTACGTGCGGCTCGAGAGCGCGTAGGACAGGCGGCGGGTCGGGGCTCACAGCCGGTGGGCCCCGCACTCGTTTGCCGCAGATTTCCCCCGAGTTTCCCGGTCACCGGGAGCACGATTACTGCCCTGGGCCCACGGACGGTAGGCTAGGCCCTCCGTCAGTCGTATGGACTCCGTCTCTCACGGACGGGAGTCTCAGTGAGCGAGGGTTGTTCCGTGGGCTCTGTCATCAAGAAGCGTCGCAAGCGTATGGCCAAGAAGAAGCACCGCAAGCTTCTGAAGCGGACCCGCGTGCAGCGCCGCAACAAGAAGTAAGCGCCCGCCGCGCCCTGCGCGCCCGGCGCTTCCACCGCCCGTCCAGACCCCTGTGGTCTGGGCGGGCGGTGTCGTTTCACGGCCCGCCGCGGTGTCGCGGTACGGTGCACGCAGGCCGCGGAGGCCGAGGAACGAGGTGCAGCACCGTGGGCAAGGTCGTGCTCGTCACCGGCGTGGCCCGCCAGCTGGGGGCCCGCTTCGCCGCCGAGCTCCGCCGCCGGCCCGGCGTCGACCTGGTGGTCGGCGTGGACGTGCTGCCGCCCCGGCAGGCCGTCGAGGAGCCGGACGGGCCCGCCGCGCCGTACCGGTTCCACCAGCTCGACCTGCGCCGCCCGGCGGTGGCCCGGGTGATCGCCGAGCACGGCGTCGACACCGTCGTCCACCTGGCCGTGAGCGCCACCGGCCTGGGCTCCACCAACCGCTCGTCGGTCAAGGAGTCCAACGTCATCGGCACCATGCAACTGCTCGGTGCCTGCCAGAAGGCGCCCGGGGTGCGGCGGCTGGTCGTGAAGTCGACCACCGGCGTCTACGGCTCGGCGCCGCGCGACCCGGCGGTGTTCACCGAGCGGACCCAGCCCAAGAACCTGCCCGGCGGCGGCTTCGCCAAGGACGCGGTGGAGGTCGAGGGCTACGTCCGCGGCTTCGCCCGGCGCCGCCCGGATGTCGCGGTGACGGTGCTGCGGTTCGCCAACATCGTCGGCCCCGGCGCCGACACCCCGCTCAGCGAGTACTTCGCGCTGCCGGTGCTGCCCACCGTCCTCGGCTACGACCCGCGGCTGCAGTTCGTCCACGAGGACGACGTGCTCGCGGTCCTCTCCCGGGCGGCCGACGAGCCCGAGCCGGGCACCGTCAACGCCGGCACCTTCAACGTGGCGGGGGAGGGCGTGCTGCTGCTCTCCCAGTGCGCCCGCCGGCTCGGCCGGCCGATGCTGCCGCTGCTGCTGCCCGCGATCAGCTGGATGGCCGGGCTGGCCCGGCAGACCAGGATGGTCGACTTCTCGCCCGAGCAGCTGCGGCTGCTCACCCACGGCCGGGTGGTGGACACCACCCGGCTGCGCGAGACCTTCGGCTACCGGCCCCGGTACACCACCCCGGAGGCGTTCGCCGACTTCGCCGCCGCGCAGTCCGCCGGCCTGCTGCCGCCCGAGCGGCTCGCCGCCGTCACCGATGGGCTGGCCGCGCTGCTCGGGCGCGAGCACGGCCCGGCCACCCGCCCCGACCGACCCAGGAGCTGAACCCGCGATGAGTGCCGCAGCCGAGAATGCGCCGGGCCGGGCCAAGGTCATCCCGATCGAGTCCGCGCCCAGCTGGAGCGAGCCCGACCGGCCCGCCGGCCTGGCCGACCAGCTCGCCGACGCCGTCGGCGGGGCGCTGGCCGGGCGGCTCGGCCCGGCCGCCACCCGGCTGTTCGGCAAGGGCTGGGAGAGCCGGGCCGCCGAAGGCCTCGCCTTCCTGCGCCGCCGGGTCACCGGGGACTACGAGGTGGACGAGTTCGGCTTCGACCGCGAGCTGACCGAGGAGGTGCTGCTCTCGCTGCTGCGTCCGCTCGCCGAGAAGTACTTCCGGATCGAGGTGCGCGGGATCGAGAACATCCCGGCCGAGGGCGGCGCGCTGATCGTCGCCAACCACTCCGGGACGATCCCGCTGGACGCCCTGATGACCCAGGTCGCCATCCACGACCACCACCCCGGCGGGCGGTTCCTGCGGATGCTCGCCGCCGACCTGGTGTTCGTCCTGCCCGGCATCAACGAGCTGGCCCGCAAGGCCGGCCACACGCTGGCCTGCAACGAGGACGCCCAGGCGCTGCTGGAACGCGGCGAGCTGGTCGGGGTCTGGCCGGAGGGCTTCAAGGGCATCGGCAAGCCGTTCTCCGACCGGTACAAGCTGCAGCGGTTCGGGCGGGGCGGGTTCGTCGCCTCGGCCCTGCGGGCACAGGTGCCGATCGTCCCCTGCTCGATCGTCGGGGCGGAGGAGACCTATCCGATGATCGGCAACTTCAAGACGCTGGCCCGGCTCCTGGGCCTGCCGTACGTGCCGATCACGCCGACCTTCCCGTGGCTCGGGCCGCTGGGCGCGGTGCCGCTGCCGACCAAGTGGACGATCCAGTTCGGCGAGCCGATCGCCACCGACCGGCACCCGGTGGAGGCGGCGGACGACCCGATGCTGGTCTTCGACCTGGCCGACGAGGTGCGGGAGACCATCCAGCACACCCTCTACGAGCTGCTGGTGCAGCGGCGTTCGGTGTTCTTCTGAGCCTGCCGGCGTCCTGCCGGATTCCTTTCCGGAACGGCTGAGGGGCCCGGCGGCAGCGCCGGGCCCCTCAGCCGTGTTCGACCGCGTCAGCCGCCGAGGACCCGCAGCCCGGGCAGCAGCCCGGGGATCAGCGCGGGCACCTCGACGCCCTGAGGCGGTGCGTCGCCGGTGGCGGCGCTGGGCGTCCCGGACGGCTGTGGGGCCGCCTGGTCGGGCGTCGGGTCGGGGCTCGGCGAGGGCTTGGTGCCGGTGAGCCCGTTGGTGAGGTTGTCGACCAGCCCGTTCACCGCGCCCGCGGCGTTGCTGGGCACGCTGCTCGGGGCGCCGACGCCGCCGTTGCCCGGCGTGCCCGCCCCGGTGGACGGTGCCCGCTCGGTGGTGCCGGCCTTGCCGCCGTTGGCGCTGCCCGCGCCGCCGCTCTGGGCCGGCCCGGCGCCCGGTGCGGCGTTGCCGCCGACGGCCGGGGTGCCGGCCGGGGAGCTGCCGTTGGGCCCGGAGCCCGTGTCGCCGCCCGTCCCGTTGCCGGCCTTGTCGCCGCCCTTGGCGGGCGGCGCAGCCAGTCGCAGGGGCGCGACGTCCTCGCTTATGTCGTCGAAGAGCTGGTCGACCAGGTGCGCCTGGGGGATCAGCTGGACCGGCAGCCTGCTCTGCAGGTCGCTCCAGCGGTCGTCCTCGTCCTGGGCGAAGCCGGCCAGGGTGCGCATCGGGTCGAGCGAGCCGTTGCTCCGGTAGACCGAGCGCAGCAGGTCGCGGCCCTTGAGGGCGTCGGCGTGCATGTCGTCGAGCGCCTTGCGGACCCGATCGACGGTGCCCGGGCTGAGCGCGCCGGCGCCGGCGCCGTCCGTCCGGCCGACCAGGCTCTGGGCCTCGTCGAGCCGGGTGGCGGCGTTGTCGAGCAGCAGCCCGCCGCGCTCGCTGTCGGAGTTCGCGAGGTCCAGCCGGAGCCCTTCGAGGCCGCGCTTCATGCCGTAGAGCGTGTCCCCGGGCAGCGCGCTGGAGCTGGCGACGGCCGCGCCGGCGAAGCTGCCGACGGCGAGCCCGGCGACCAGGCCGCCGATCGCGAACCGGCGGCTCCAACGGCCGCGCGGCGCCATCCGGGCCGCCCGGTGCCTGCGCTGGCGGGGGGCGGTCGCGCCCGGTCCGCCGGCGAAGGCCTGCTCGAACGCGGCCATCAGTTGGGCGCGTTGGACGGTTCGGACCTCCGCGTCCAGCTCCGGTCCGGGCAGCGCGCCGAGCGCACCCGCCATGCCGACCAGTTCGGCCATGGTGGCCGAACCGGCCCCGGTGGAAGCGGTGTTGGCCGATCCGCCAGCGGCGGCGCCGCGCTGCTCTGCCTGGTGGGCCTCCAGCGCCTCGGCGAAGGCCTTCACCCGCCGGTGCTCCAGCACGTTTGCCGTCACGGGCCACACCTCCCTTCGTCGTTGTCGACACCCCGGCCTGCCGGACGGTTGCCTCGGCGGGCCAAAGCCACTCCATCGGGTGAGAGGTCGCAATTCGACTTGACCGTACGCCTGGTGGAGGCTTGCACGCTGGCCAACGAGCGGTGCGGGCGGTCGGTTACGCACGGCTGATCATCGGACCGACCGTTCACCCGGACGTGTCGGGCCTGCACCGACGGTGACGGCACCCCTGGCGCCCTCTCCGTCGTCCGCCCGGCCTGCTGCCCGGCTATCTCACCGGGGCGGTCCCCGGCGCCGTCTCCGGCGGTGTTCCCGCCACGGCCCCCCGGTCCGGCTCCGCTCACCGCGCGTCGGGCGGCAGCAGACGGGCCAGCGTCCGCACCGCGCGGTACTGGAGGGTCTTGATGGCGCCCTCGTTCTTGCCCATGATCCTGGCCGTCTCGGCCACCGAGAGCCCCTGCAGGAAGCGGAGCGTGACGCACTCCTGCTGCTGCGGGTTGAGCCGGCGCACCGCGTCCAGCAGGGCGGCGTTGGAGAGCGACTCCAGCACCGACTCCTCCGGGCTGCGCTCGCACTCGTTGGAGTCGAGCATCTCGCCGGTGGTGACCTCCAGCCGGAACCGGCTGGACTTGAAGTGGTCGGCCACCAGGTTGCGGGCGATGGTCACCAGCCAGGCGCCGAAGTCCCGGCCCTGCCAGGTGAAGGTGCCGATCCGGCGCAGCGCGCGCAGGAACGTCTCGCTGGTGAGGTCCTCGGCGGTGGCCCGGCTGCCCACCCGGTAGTAGATGTAGCGGTAGACGGTGTCCGCGTAGTGGTCGTAGAGGCGGCCGAAGGCCTCGCTCTCGCCGGCCTGGGCCTTCTCGACCAGCTCCATGATCGGGTTGTGCTCGGTCTCGTAGCCGGGGCTCGGGGCCGTTCTGGCCCGGCTGCGGCCGCTGGTGCCGGTGGCCCCGGTCCGGCCGCGCGAGCCGGTCCCGGTGGAGGAGCCGGCGGCGGTGGTGCGCAGGGCCTGGCCGGCGGGTTGGGGCGGGCCGTAGCCGAACGCGGCGCCGACGGGGACCAGTTGGGGCGAGGCGGCGAGCTGGCTGCGGAGCAGGGTGCGCAACAGCTCCAGGCCGGTGGAGATCTGCCGGGCGGAGGCCGGGCGGCCGCGGAGGCTGGTACGGGAGCGCAGGGGCGCGGGCGACGGGCGGGAGGGTGCAGGCGCGTCGTTCCGGACGGGTGGGTACACGGGACTCCCAGAGGCAGAACTGTGGACGGATCACCTCCGCCTGCGCGGAGAGCACGCCCGCGCCGCCCGGTCGGGAGGGGCGCGTGGGTGACGTGCATCCAGGAGAGAATAACGCTTTGTGCAATGACAGCTACACCGTGTGGCCGAAGTGGTCGTTTGGGATCCGCATTGCATGCATATTCGGCTGACACTGACCGAAGATGTCATCGTTCATCCGGCTCAACGTGATCGAACAGGCGCACAGGGTGACCAATTCGGCGGTCTGCCGAGCGGTTTCCCAGTCATTGGCCTCGGCAACCCCCGACTTTCCCCGTCTGACGAACGATCAGAACCGGTCACTGGCTGACAGGTTCGTTCGCTCGGCTCGGACGGCCCTGCGCCACGCGGGAGTTCGCCCGTACGAGCGGCCTGGTCAGCATGCGGATTGACGGGCGTTCACCCGCCCAGGGGAAGCCGTCGTCCCGGCGCGCCACGGCACGGCGGAGGCGTCGTCCGGACGCGGTCCGGGCGGGTCCGGGCGGGTCCGGGTGTGGTCCCGGGCGCGGATCAGGCGCGCCGGCGGCGGTGCAGGGCGACCCCCGCGGCCGCCCCGCCCGCGACGACGCCCAGTGCGGCCGCCGCCGGGAGGCCCACCCGGGCCGCCTTGCGCCCGGTCCGGAAGTCCCGCACCCGCCAGCCCTGAGCCCGGGCGTGCCGGCGCAGCGCGCCGTCCGGGTTCACCACGTACGGGTGGCCGACCAGCGAGAGCATCGGGATGTCGTTGGCCGAGTCGCTGTACGCGGCGCAGCGGTCCAGGGCGAGCCGTTCGCGGCGGGCCAGCGCCCGGACGGCGGCCGCCTTGGCGGGCCCGTGCAGCAGCTCGCCGACCAGCCGGCCGGTGTAGAGACCGCCCTCGGCCTCGGCGACGGTGCCGAGCGCACCGGTCATGCCGAGCCGGCGGGCGATGACCCGGGCCACCTCCAGCGGGGCGGCGGTGACCAGCCAGACCCGCTGGCCCGCGTCCAGGTGCATCTGGACCAGGGCGCGCGTGCCGGGCCAGATCTTGTCGGCGACGACCTGCTCGAAGACCTCCTCGCAGAGGGCTTCGAGGTCGGCGGTCCGCTTGCCGGCGACCAGGCCGAGCGCGGTGTGCTGGGCGTCGGCCATGTGGTCCGGGTCCTCGGCGCCGTGCAGCCGGAACCAGGTCTGCTGCCAGGCGAACCGGGCGATGTCACGGCGGGTGAGGAAGCCCCGGCGGTAGAGGCCGACGCCGAGGTAGAAGATCGCGGCGCCGCGCAGGATGGTGTTGTCGCAGTCGAAGAAGGCGGCGGCGCGCGGGTCGTCCCGCTCGGGGGTGTGGTTCCCGGCGGGTGCCTTGGGGGCCTTCGCCGACCGGTCGGCCGCCGGGGCCTGCTCCTCCGGTGCGTCCGGGGCGACGGCGACGGCCGGCTCGGCCTGCAGGGCTGCCTCCGCCGCCTCGGCCGCGGCCTCGCCGGCCAGGGCGGTCCGCGCGGTGGTGGAACGCCTTGACTGGGTGAGCCTTCGGAGCACGGCCATGGCACCGAGCATAGCCAGCCGGGCCGGGAGAGGCCGTGACGACGGCGTGCCCGCGCGGTGAACACCGGGCGGCCCGCCCGTGGCTCCGGGCCGGCGTGGGGCGGGCGCACAATGGCCGGGTGAGCCCACTGCTGCGACGTGACAAGAACCCGAGCCCGAACCCGGCCGAGCGGACCGTGACCCTGGTCGGCAAGCCCGGCTGCCACCTGTGCGACGACGCCCGGGAGGTGATCGTCCGGGTGGCCGGCGAGCTGGGTGCGTCCTTCGAGGAGAGGGACATCACACAGGACGAGGAGCTGTACCGGAAGTACTGGGAGCAGATCCCGGTCACCCTGATCGACGGCCGCCAGCACGACTTCTGGCGGGTCGACGAGCGCCGCCTGCGTGCCGCCCTGGGGGCCTGAGGGTCGGGCGGTACGCGCCCGGGCCCGGTCCGGGCGGCCCGCGCCCCTGCCGCCGCCCCGCCGTCCGGCGGGGGCGGTTCGCCGAATCGTTGTGAAGAAAACCGGGATCGGTCTGGGGAGCCCCCCGCTGGTCGGCTTACGATCGAACTCGTTTGCGCCCATGGGGGGCTGAGCACGCGAGGAGTGCCGCCATGCTTCCCGGCCCGACCCCTGGGACTTCTGTCGTGCCCGCCGGGGCCGGCGGGTTCGCGGTGGTGGACGTGGAGGCGACCGGCCGCAGCCCGTGGCGGCACCGGGTGGTCGAGGTCGCCGTGGTGCTGCTGGACGGGGCGCTGCGCCCCGAGGCCGAGTTCTGCACCCTGCTGGACCCGCTGGGCCCGGTCGGCCCGACCCATGTGCACCGGATAGCCCAGGCCGACGTCGAGGGCGCCCCCCGGTTCCGCGAGATCGCGCCGCGCCTGCTGGAGCTGCTGGCCGGCCGGGTGCTGGTCGGCCATCACGTGACCTGCGACCACGCCTTCCTGGACCGCGAGTTCGCCCGGATCGGCGTGCCGCTCCCGCCGGTCCCCCTGCTCTGCACGATGCGGCTGGCCCGCGCGCACCTGCCGCAGGCCCGCGGCTTCGGCCTGGCGGCCTGCGCGGAGGCGGCCGGCCTGGGCCGGTTCCCGGCGCACACCGCACTGGGCGACGCCCGGGCCACCGCCGAGCTGCTGCGGCACTGCGTGGGGGCGCCGTCCTGTCCGCCGGACGACTGGGCGGTGCCGTTGCGCGAGGCGGCCCGGGTGCCGTGGCCGCGGCTGGGCCGGGCGCGTTCCCGGCCGTCCGGTGAGCCCGTTCCGCTGCGCCATCGCGACCTGCCGCCCGAGGCGTCGCCGGCGGGCCCGCCCGAGCCGCTTCGGGAGCCCCCATACCCCGTCCGGACGCCGGGCGCACAGCCCCCGGCGGCGGCCCGAAAAGGGACCGGTGCTATGGGGTCCTCGGCGTGATGCGCATCACTGTGTGGGGACAAATCGGACACCATCTTTGTGCACACGTTCACAAACGCATAGCCTGGCTGCCAAAGCCCAGCTTCACCCACAGGAGCACCGTGGCAATCGGCCGATCACCACAGAGCAGTTCGCAGACGCCCGACCAGGGCGCCGCGCGCCGACCCTCGCGTGCCCGGGGAATCCCGGAGGCGACCGTCGCCCGTCTTCCCCTGTACCTGCGGGCCCTCACCGCGCTCTCCGAGCGCTCGGTGCCGACCGTCTCCTCCGAGGAGCTGGCCGCCGCCGCGGGCGTGAACTCCGCGAAGCTGCGCAAGGACTTCTCCTACCTCGGCTCGTACGGCACCCGCGGTGTCGGCTACGACGTCGAGTACCTCGTCTACCAGATCTCCCGCGAGCTGGGCCTGACCCAGGACTGGCCGGTCGTCATCGTCGGCATCGGGAACCTCGGCCACGCGCTCGCCAACTACGGCGGCTTCGCCTCCCGCGGATTCCGGGTGGCGGCCCTGCTGGACGCCGACCCGGCCGTGGTCGGCAGCAGCGCGGCCGGCCTGCCGGTGCGCCACATGGACGAACTGGAGTCCATCGTGGAGAGCCAGCACGTCTCGATCGGCGTCATCACCACCCCGCCCGGCGCCGCCCAGCAGGTCTGCGACCGCCTGGTCGAGGCCGGCGTCACCAGCATCCTCAACTTCGCCCCGACCGTGCTGACCGTCCCGGACGGCGTGGACGTGCGCAAGGTGGACCTCTCCATCGAGCTGCAGATCCTGGCCTTCCACGAGCAGCGCAAGGCCGGCGAGGAGCCCGACCGCACCGAGTCGGTGCTGGACCGCGCCCCCGGCCCGGTCCGCGCGGCCGCCGCCAAGCTGCGCCGTGCCGCCGGCGGCTCCGGCAAGACCCGTACGACCGCCGAGCCGGCGGCCAAGGACGCCGAGGCGGCGCCGAAGGCCGACAAGCCCGGCAAGGGCGGCGAGGGCGAGCTCTCCGCGGTGATGCCGGCATGAGCACCGAGATCTGTGGCACCAGGGGGCGGGCATGAGTCTTCTCGTCGTAGGGCTGAGTCATCGCACCGCCCCGGTCGGCGTGCTGGAGCGCGCTGCCCTGACCGGTGACGTCCCGACCAGGCTGCTGCACGACGCGGCGGCCACCGCGACCGTCGCCGAGGCCGCGCTGCTGAACACCTGCAACCGGATCGAGCTGTACGCGGACGTGGACAAGTTCCACGCCGGCGTCGCCGAGCTGTCGCTGCTGCTGGCCCACCACAGCGGGGTGGACCTGGAGGAGCTGACCTCCCACCTCTACGTCCACTACGAGGACCGCGCCGTCCACCACCTCTTCTCGGTGGCCTGCGGCCTGGACTCGATGGTGGTCGGCGAGGGCCAGATCCTCGGGCAGCTGCGCGACGCGCTGGCCAAGGCGCAGGACGAGCACACCGCCGGGCGCGGCCTGAACGAGCTGTTCCAGCAGGCCCTGCGGGTCGGCAAGCGGGCGCACAGCGAGACCGGCATCGACAAGGCCGGCCAGTCGCTGGTGACCTTCGGCCTGGAGCAGGTCGCGGCCGGCGCGGGCGAGATCGCCGGCAAGCGGGCCCTGGTGGTCGGCGCGGGCTCGATGAGCTCGCTGGCCGCCGCCACCCTCGTCCGCTCCGGTGTCACCGACCTGCTGGTCGCCAACCGGACGCCCGAGCGCGCCGAGCGGCTGGTCGAGATCCTCGGCGCCGGTGCGGCCAGGACGGTCGAGCTGGCCAAGGTGCCCGAGGCGCTGGCCGACGTCGACCTGGTGATCTCCTGCACCGGCGCGGCCGGCGTGGTGATCAGGGCCGAGGACGTCGCCGCGGCGGTCGCCGCCCGCGGTGCCGCCACCCCGCTCGCCTTCCTCGACCTCGCCATGCCGCGCGACGTCGACCACGCCGTGCACGAGCTGCCCGGCGCGCTCCTGGTCGACCTGGAGAGCCTCTCGCACGCCCACGCCGCCACCCCCGGCGCCGGGGACGTGGACGCCGTCTCCGGCATCGTCGCCGACGAGGTGGCCGCCTTCGGCGCCGCCCAGCGGGCCGCCCGGATCGCCCCGACCGTGGTGGCGCTGCGGGCGATGGCCTCCGACGTGGTGGCCGCCGAGCTGGGCCGCCTGGACTCCCGGCTGCCCGGTCTGGACGAGCGCTCCCGCGCCGAGATCACCCAGACCGTCCGCCGGGTCGTCGACAAGCTGCTGCACGCGCCGACCGTGCGGGTGAAGCAGCTGGCCGCCGAGCCGGGCGGCGCGTCCTACGCGGACGCGCTGCGCGAGCTGTTCGACCTCGACCCGGCGGCCGTGCACGCGGTCTCGGGCACTCCGATCGGCACCCAGCAGCCTTCGGGCGGGGGCGCCAGATGAACCGTCAGCCATCCCACGAGTACCACCGGGACGATCACCTCATGAATGGTCAACCGCTCACCGACCAGGCCCCGGCCGCCACCGCACCCCTGCGGCTCGGCACCCGGCGCAGCGCGCTCGCCATGGCCCAGTCGGGCATGGTCGCCCGCGAGGTGACCCGGCTCACCGGGCGCCCCGTCGAGCTGGTGGAGATCACCACCTACGGCGACACCTCCCGGGAGGCGCTGGCACAGATCGGCGGCACCGGCGTGTTCGTCTCCGCCCTGCGGGACGCCCTGCTGGAGGGCCGGATCGACTTCGCCGTGCACTCGCTGAAGGACCTGCCCACCGCCGAGCCCGCGGGCCTGGTGCTGGCCGCGGTGCCCGAGCGCGAGGACGTCCGCGACGCCCTGGTGGCGCGCGAGGGCCTGGCCCTGGACGAGCTGGTCGAGAAGCTGGCCGGCGCCGGGCACACCGCCCGGGTCGGCACCGGCTCGCCGCGCCGGATGGGCCAGCTGAACGCGTGGGCCCGCGCCCGCGGCGCCCAGCTGGAGACGGTCGCGATCCGCGGCAACGTGGACACCCGGATCGGCTTCGTCGCCTCCGGCGAGCTCGACGCGGTGGTGCTGGCCACGGCCGGTCTGAACCGGCTCGGCCGCGCCGCCGAGATCACCGAGCACCTCGACCCGGAGCTGATGACCCCGGCCCCCGGCCAGGGCGCACTCGCGATCGAGTGCACCACCGCCGACCCGGATCTGATCACCGCCCTCTCGGCCCTGGACCACCTGCCCACCCGGGTCGCGGTGGCCGCCGAGCGTGCCCTGCTGGCCACCCTGGAGGCCGGCTGCTCCGCGCCGGTCGCTGCGCTGGCCACCTGGGGCCACCTGTACGAACTGCGGTTGGAGGGCGTGGTCGGCACCGTCGACGGCGCCACCCTGCTGAAGATGTCCGCCAACGGTCCGATCGTCCTCGACGAGACCGCCGAGCAGCAGGCGGCGGCCCTCGGCCACGCCCTTGCCGCCCGGCTGCTCGACGCGGGCGCGGCCGCCCTTATGGGGGAGCGAGCCCGATGAGCCCCACCACCGCCACCGACACCCCGTTCCCGGCCGACAGCCCGTTCGCGGGCGGGCCGGCCGCCGCCGGACGGTGCACATTCCTGGGCGCGGGCCCCGGGGACCCGGGCCTGCTGACCCTGCGCGCCGTCGAGGTGCTGGCCTCGGCCGACATCCTGGTCGCCGACCCGCTGACGGCCGCCGCCGTGCGCAGCCACTGTCCGGCCGGTGTGCAGGTGCACGCCCCCGCTGCCGAGGGCGCCGACTTCGACCTGGCCCAGCTGGTCGCCGAGGCGGTCCGCTCCGGCAAGCACGTGGTCCGCACCGTCGACGGTGACCCGGGCCTGGACGGCTGCGCCGCCGAGGAGATGCTCAGCTGCGCGGGCGGCGGGATCCCGTTCGAGGTGATCCCGGGTGTCGCCCAGTCGGTCGGCGTGCCGGCCTACGCGGGCGTCCCGCTGCGCGGCACGGCCGGCACCGACGTCCGGTTCGTGGACGGCGCCGCGCTGCTCGCCGGCAGCCCGGTGGACCTGGGCGCGCCGGAGACCACGCTGGTCGTCCGCACCACCCTGGGCCAGCTGCCGGCCACCGCCAACGCGCTGGTCTCCAACGGCCGCAAGCCGGAGTCGGCGCTCAGCGCGACGCTCTCCGGCACCACCACCCGCCAGCGCACCTTCACCGCCACCCTGGCCACCATCGCGGGGGACCTGAAGGCGGCCCGGGTGCTGCCCTCGCCGGTCTCCGCCCCGGTGGACCCGGCGACCTCGGTGATAGCCGTGGTGGGCGAGCAGGTCGCCCACCGCGCCTCTCACTCGTGGTTCGAGACCAAGCCGCTGTTCGGCTGGAACGTGCTGGTGCCGCGGACCAAGGAGCAGGCCACCGGCCTCTCCGAGCAGCTCCGCTCGTACGGCGCGGTGCCGCAGGAGGTGCCGACCATCGCGGTCGAGCCGCCGCGCACCCCGCAGCAGATGGAGCGGGCGATCAAGGGCCTGGTCACAGGCCGCTACGAGTGGATCGCCTTCACCTCGGTGAACGCGGTGCGCGCCGTCCGCGAGAAGTTCGAGGAGTACGGCCTGGACGCCCGGGCGTTCGCCGGGATCAAGGTCGCGGCGGTCGGCGAGACCACCGCGCAGGCGCTGGTGGACTTCGGCGTGAAGCCCGACCTCGTACCGTCCGGCGAGCAGTCCGCGGCCGGGCTGCTGGAGGACTGGCCGCCGTACGACCCGGTGTTCGACCCGATCGACCGGGTGCTGCTGCCGCGTGCCGACATCGCCACCGAGACCCTGGTGGCCGGTCTGGTCGAGCTGGGCTGGGAGGTCGACGACGTGACGGCGTACCGGACGGTGCGCGCCTCGCCGCCGCCGGCCGAGACCCGCGAGGCGATCAAGGGCGGCGGCTTCGACGCGGTGCTCTTCACCTCGTCCTCGACCGTGCGCAACCTGGTCGGCATCGCCGGCAAGCCGCACAACGTGACGGTCATCGCCTGCATCGGCCCGGCCACCGCGAAGACCGCCGAGGAGCACGGCCTGCGGGTCGACGTGATGGCTCCGGCCCCGTCGGCGGCCGCACTGGCCCAGGCGCTGGCAGACTTCGGGGCCAAGCGCCGCGACGCCGCGACCGCGGCGGGCGAGCCGGTCTACCGGCCCAGCGAGCGCCGTCCGGGCTCGCGCCGCAAGGCCCGCTGAGAATCCTCCTGCCGGGGGCGGCAACCCCGTCGCCCCCGGCGCTGCACAACCGTTCGGAGAGAGAAGCCGTGTCCGCTGAATTCCCGTACGTTCGCCCCCGCCGGCTCCGCACGACCCCGGCGATGCGCCGGCTGGTCGCCGAGACCCGGCTGCACCCGGCGGAGCTGATCCTGCCGCTGTTCGTCCGCGAGGGCGTCAGCGCGCCGGTGCCGGTGACGTCGATGCCGGGCGTGGTCCAGCACACCCGCGACACCCTGCGCAAGGCCGTGGTCGAGGCCGCCGAGGCGGGCCTGGGCGGGGTCATGCTGTTCGGCGTGCCGGAGGTGCAGGACGCGGTCGGCAGCGAGGGCACCAACCCGGACGGCATCCTCCAGCAGGCGATCCGGGACGTGGTCTCCGAGGTCGGCGACTCCCTGGTCGTGATGTCCGACCTCTGCCTGGACGAGTACACCGACCACGGTCACTGCGGCGTGCTGGCCGCCGACGGCAGCGTGGACAACGACGCGACGCTCGAGCGCTACGCCGAGATGGCCCGGGTGCAGGCCGACGCCGGTGTCCACCTGGTCGGCCCGTCCGGGATGATGGACGGCCAGATCGCGGTCATCCGCAGGGCCCTGGACGAGGCCGGGCACCAGGACGTGGGCATCCTCGCCTACACCGCCAAGTACGCCTCGGCGTTCTTCGGCCCGTTCCGGGAGGCGGTCGGCTCCTCGCTGAAGGGCGACCGCAAGAGCTACCAGCAGGACCCGGCCAACGCCCGGGAGGCGCTGCGCGAGCTGGAACAGGACCTCGCCGAGGGTGCCGACCTGGTGATGGTGAAGCCGGCCATGGCGTACCTGGACATCCTGCGGCAGGTGGCCGACGCCTCGCCGGTACCGGTGGCGGCGTACCAGGTCTCCGGCGAGTACGCGATGGTCGAGGCCGCCGCGGCGAACGGCTGGATCGACCGGGAGCGGATGATCATGGAGACGCTGACCTCGATCCGCCGGGCCGGTGCCGAGCAGATCCTGACCTACTGGGCGGTCGAGGCCGCCCGCCTTCTGGCGCGCGACTGAGCGGGACGCCCCTCGGCCTGCCTCCTTCTCCGATCCGGCCCCGGAACACGTCGCAGCCACGGTCGCGTGTCCGGCGGGTTCCGGGCCGGGGCCGGGCGGCGCCCGCCAGGTGGTGATCGTCCTTCGACCGGCCCGCCGTCAGCACGGGCCGGTCGCCGTCGGGCAGGGCGACTCATGCCCGCCCGCCCCCCCGATGCCCGGGCGTGAGTGCAGGGCCAGGGTCGAGGCCGCTCTGCCGAATGGGTGAAGCTGGGTGCGGTGTCGACGCCTCCTCAGGTTGCCGTCGTTAGTCCGGTGTCCGCGGAATCTGCGGAGAAGACCCACACGGAGGCTTTAATGAACGTTGGCAAGAAGGCGGCCTTTCTGACGGCGGCTGCGGGCGCGCTGGTTCTCGTCGGTGCGGGTGGCGCCAGTGCCCACGGGTTCGGCCACCTCTTCGGCCACGAGGGTGTCGAGCAGAGCAACACCTGCTCCACCGCCCCGGGCGTCCTCGCGCTGACCGGCCTGTCGCCCGACATCGAGTACACCACCGACTGCCTCAACGTCGACGCCAGCGGTGGCGGCGCCTCGGAGCAGAGCAACAACTGCTCCACGGCGCCGCAGGCCGCCACCCTCACCGGGCTGCTCGCCCCGGCGCCCGAGATCGAGTACAAGACCAACTGCGTCAACATCGCCGGCGACTTCCACCACGGCCACTGACGACGAGTCGCTGACCCACCCCCTCCTGTCCTGTTCGGCGGGCTGGAGACGGGCGAAGCAAGAATTCTCCTCCTGGTCGAGGTTGCGGCCCCTGGAAGCATTCCCAGGGGCCGCTTCCGCGTGCGGGCTCGACGACGGGCAGCGGGAGCCCGATCACTCGAGTGCAATGCGTGATCCGGACGGGTGAAGCTGGGTGTCCTCCCGAAGATATGACGGCCTCCGTTGGTATGCCTGAATTCTCCGTCGACATTCGCGGAGAACCCCACACGGAGGCTTTTGATGAACGTAGGCAAGAGGGCGGCCCTTCTGATGGCGGCTGCGGGCGCGCTGGTTCTCGTCGGTGCGGGTGGCGCCAGTGCCCACGGGATCGGTGACCTGTTCGGCAGCGGGGTCGAGCAGAGCAACGCCTGCTCCACGGCCCCGGGCATCCTCACCTCGGCCGGCCCGCTCGACGCCGAGTACGACACCAACTGCATCAACATCGATGTGAGCGGTCACGGCGCCTCGGAGCAGAGCAACGACTGCTCCACGGCCCCGGCGGCCGCCACCCTCACCGGGCTGGTCGGGACCAGCTCGCTCAAGTACCACACCAATTGCATCAACTTCGCAGGCCGACCGCACCACTCGCACTGAGTCGCTGAGCCACCGGGCCGACTTCCGTCCCGTCCGGGGGATCGGAACGGGGCGAAGCGTGACGTCCGGTCAAGAATGCGGTCTCTGGAAGTATTCCTCCAGAGGCCGCGTCTGCGTTGCGTGGATTGGTGGCGGAATTATGCCCTGGGTTCGAGGGCCCGATAACCGGGTGCCGGATCACTCGAGCGGCACTCGTGGTCCGGACGAGTGAATGTTGGTGCGTTCCCGAAGCCTTCGCGGGCTGCCGTCGTTAGTCGGATGTCTGCGGATGTCCGCGGTAGAGATTCCCTACGGAGGCTTCAAATGAACGTTGGCAAGAAGGCGGCCTTTCTGACGGCGGCTGCGGGTGCGCTGGTTCTCGTCGGTGCGGGTGGCGCCAGTGCCCACGGGTTCGGCCACCTGTTCGGCCAGGAGGGTGTCGAGCAGAGCAACACCTGCTCCACCGCCCCGGGCGTCCTCGCGCTGACCGGCACGCTGACGCCCGAGCTCGAGTACGACACCAACTGCCTCAACGTCGACGCGAGCGGTGGCGGCGCCTCGGAGCAGAGCAACAACTGCTCCACGGCGCCGGAGGCCGCCACCCTCACCGGGCTGCTCGCCCCGGCGCCCGAGATCGAGTACAAGACCAACTGCGTCAACGTCGCGTTCTAGAAGTCTGCTGAAGATCTTGCTGATGGAGGGGCTGTCCCGGTTGGGGACAGCCCCTCCTGGGCTATGTGGTCGCGGGGGCGAGGGTCCAGGTGTGGCCCGTGCGGGTGAGCCCGAGGTTGGTCAGGCGGCGGAGGTTGTGGAGCCAGGTGTTGTTCTTCAGGACGCCTCGGTAAGGGACCCGGCGGTTGCCCCGGACGACGAGCCAGGCCATGGCGCGTTCGACGGGTGGCCGCCAGCGGCGGTACCCGGCCTGCCAGTTCGGGTCGGCAGCCTGCCGGCGGGGCGGCTCTGGGGCGGTCGTAGTGGGCGTGGACCTGGAAGGCCCGGCCGGTCTTGGAGCGGGTGCACCGCCCGCGCAGGTGGCCGGCAGCGGCGGGTCGAACGCGGTGTCGTTGAGGCCGACGAACGTGCGCCGGCCCTGACGGGCCGGGAACAGGCGACGCCGCTCCCCCGGTCAGGAATGCAGCCCTTGGAAGCCTCTCGTCCCGGGGCTTCGTCCGTCCGTATGCGTGGGGCAGATCGGCAGGTTCAGAAGGTGGCGGCCTTCGGCGCACCCGCGACTTCCGGAAACCGGCTCCGAGCCGGCGGGTGAATCCCGGCCCCGTCGACATCCAAGGAGAGGATTCACCGGAACCCGGTGCCGGCCGGATTCGGCAGAGTGGTCCGGACGAGTGAATATGTGTGTGTTCCCGAAGCCTTCGTGGGCTGCCGTCGTTAGTCGGATGTCCGCGGATGTCCGCGGTAGAGATTCCCTACGGAGGCTTCAGATGGACATTGGCAAGAAGGCGGCGTTTCTGGCAGCGGCTGCGGGTGCGCTGGTTCTCGTCGGTGCGGGTGGCGCCAGTGCGGACGGCATCGGTCACCTGACGGGCCACAAGGGTGTCGAGCAGAGCAACGAGTGCAGCACGCGGCCGCTCGTCGGTGATGTGGTGGTCGCTACGCCGTTGACGCCGGCGTCGGACATCACCCACGAGACCACCTGTGTCAACGTCAGCGAGAACGGGGCCGAGTCCCAGAGCAACCACTGCGACACGAGTCCCGTCCTCGGCTCGGTCGTGGTTCCCGTGCTCGTCCCCGCGCCCCACATCACTTACACCACGACCTGTGTGAACGTCGCCGGAGCCGGTACCCCCGGCCGCTGAGCCACTATCGATCCGGCTCAGCGGCGCCGTGCAGAGTGTGGGCAAGGTGCTGCGCGATGACCGCGATGTGGGGCGGATCGATCAGTGACAGGTGATCGCCCGGCACCGGGACGACCTCGAGGGAGGGGCACAGTGGCGCCCACCCCAGATCGGCCTCGTCCCGGAGGTAGCGGGGATCGAGCGCAGTGATCATGACCTGGGGCTCCTGGGCGCGGTAGAGGGTGACGTGCCCCGGATACGGACGCGGCCGGTAGCGCTCGCCGATCCGGGCGTCGACGTACGAGGTTCGCTGGTGCTCCAGGATTCCCGGGCTCATGGACAGTCCGGTCTCGGCAACCAGGCGCATGACCGTCATGATCTGGTCGTCGTCCGTCATGCTCGGCAACTCCTCGTACGGCAACGGCAAGTGATGGCCGAACGTGGTCTCCACGTAGTCGGCGAACCGTCTGAACCGCTCCAGCACGATCTCTTGCGAGTCCGAGCCGGGCAGGGCTGCCGGCAGGATGGTGTCGATGAGGCCGAGATAGCCGGCGTCCTCGCCTCGGTCGCGCAGTTGCACGGCGATCTCGTACGCCTGGCAGCCACCGAAGGACCAGCCGAGCAGCTGGTACGGGCCCCGGGGCTGGATGCGTCGCATCAGGTCGAGGTAGTACTTGGCCTTCTCCTCCATGGACGCCAACTCGTCGACGCGCTCGCAGCCGTAGACGGGCTGGTCGGCGGGAAGCAGCCGCACCAGCGGCCGGTACACGGACGTCGGTCCGCCGGCGGGGTGGAAGACGAACAGCGGGGCGCGGGTGGTGGTGCCGCCGGGATCGCGCAGCACGCGCAGAGGAGTCGCTCCGTCACCGTTCACAGCGGGGCGGATCAGGTCGGCTATGGACTCCACGGTAGGCCGGGCGAGGATCTGCTCCGGGGTCAGGGCATGTGGCGGCTCGTCGAGCCGGGCGTGGATACCGAGGGCCAGGGCACGGGCGGTCGCGTCGTCGCCGCCTGCGGCCCGGAGGTTCTGGAGAACGCCGTCGGGGCGCCGGCCGAGCACCTGCTCCCACACTCCCGCGACCAGCCGCTCGGCGGCGTCCCGGGGGGCGATGGTCGTCGGCAGGGGTGCCCGCCCGCTTGGACCCGGGGCGTTCGCGAGCAGTGTCGTCCGGCTCGGCTCGGGGCCGCTCTGCGACGGGGAGCAGGTGCGGTCGCCCACGCCGACCGACTCCGGTGCGCCAGGCAGGTCGAGTGTGCTCAGAAGTTCGTCCGTGAGGTCATCGAGGCTGGCGCCGCGCATCAGCAGCTTGTTCGGCAGTACAACGCCGAAGTCGTGCTTGACCGCGTTCCGGATGCGAACGGCCATCAGGGAGTCGAGCCCGAGCCTGGTGAGCGGGACGGAACTGTCGAGGTCCTCGGTGCGATAGCCCATGACGGCCGCCGCACGGAGGGCGAGACGTCGGCGCACCGCTGCCGGGGCCTGGGCGCCGAGGGCGCACAGCTGATCGGGGTCGCCCCAGTGGTCCGTCTCGCGGGCGATGTCGTGCAGCAGGCTCGTGAAGAAGGGGACGGACTCCATGCCCGGATACGCCTCGACGACCCGTCGGGCGTCCAGCCGTACGACGCCCGTGTGGGGTCGTCCGGCGGCGAGGAGCAGTTGGAGGGCATCCAGCCCGTGGGCCGGCATGAGGGGTTCCAGCGCCATGGCCGCGGTGTTCGGGGCGCCTCCGATCCGAGCCCATGGGCCCCAGGCGATGGATGTCGCGGGCAGACCGTCGGCACGACGGCGCTGCACCAGCGCGTCGAGCCAGGCGTTGGCCGCGGCGTAGGCGGCCTGGCCGGGGGAACCGAGAAGGGCGGCGGCGGAGCTGAACACCAGCCACCAGTCGAGGCTGTGCCCCGCGACGGCCTCCTCCAGGCGCAGGGCGCCGTCGACCTTGGGCCGGAACACGGTCTCGACGTCGTCCGGTTCCAGGTCGGTGATGATGCGGTCGTGCAGCACCCCTGCCGCGTGGGCGACGCCGCGCAGGGCGTGACCCCCGGCCAGGGCGGCGTCGAGAAGGCGTGCCGCGAGGTCGGGCTCGGCGATATCGCCCTGCACGACCTCCACCGACGTCCCGAGGGCGCGCAGGTCGTCCAGGACGGCCCGAGTGTCCTCGGCCGGCGGGCGGCGCCCGTTCAGCACGAGCCGGCCGGCACCGTGCTCGGCGAGCCGGCGGGCGGTGGCCAGTCCCAGCCCGCCGAGACCGCCGGTGACGATGTAGGCGCCGTCCGGGCGTGCGAAGCGGATCCCGGCGGCGTCCCGGTCCGGGGCGGCGGAGGCCAAGCGGGCGATGAAGCGGGTGCCGTCGCGCCAGGCGACCTCGTCGGCCTCGGAGTCGCCGAGGAGCTCCTGGACGAGGTCGTCGGCGAGACCGGGCGCGCGGTCGACGTCGACCGCGCAGGCCCTGAGCTGGGGTTGCTCCAGGGCCAGCACGCGGACCAGGCCCCGGAGGCAGGCGCGGTCGGGATCGCAGGCCTCTCCGGCGGCCACCGGCACGGCCCGCTCGGTCACCAGCCACAGGCGCGGGCCGGCGCCGGATCCGGGGACGGTGGCGAGCCGGCGGGCCACCTCGGTGGCCGCGAGGACGGCCCCACGGACTCCGGAGCCGTCAGCGGGCCCGGTGCAGAGCAGAACGACCGAGCCGGGAGCACTCGCGGTCTCCTTGCGCCAGGCGTCCAGGATCCGTCCGGTGGAGCCGTTGCGGCAGTGTCCGACCGCCACCTTCGCTCCCCGGCGCTCGAGGGCCGAACTGAGCGGTGGGACGAACGGGTTCCTCCTGCCGGACGTGTCGTCGGATCCGGTGGTGAGCAGCAGCCAGTTGGCCGGAATGCGGTCGGCGGCGGGGGGTGTGGTGACCTCGTCCCAGACGATTTCGTAGCTGGTTTCCGCCAGGGCCAGTGGTATCTCGGCCCGCTCGGGGGTGCGCAGAGCCACGCCCTGCGCCTCGATGACGGTGTCGCCGTCGCGGTCGTCCAGGCGGACGGTCCAGCGCTCGGGCGGAGGTGGCTGACCGTTGTCGCCGGCCCGGGTTCCGGCGGCCTGCTCGAGGCGGCGGCGCAGGCGGCACGGGCCCGGCGTCGTGCGGAGCCTCACCCGCAGGGCGGCGAGCGAGAAGGGGAGTGCCGCGGGGGACGGGTTGGCCGACGGGTCGCCGTCCGGCTCCGGCTGTGCGGCCCCGGCTGTGCTCCGGGGCAGGGAGGTCGCGTGCAGGCCGGCATCGAGCAGCGCGCCCAGCGCCTCCGACTGTGGCGTGTCCGGCCCAGTGGCGTGGGGAAGGGTGACGTCGACGGCCGGGAGGTCGTCGTCGCGGGTGCCGGGAATGCGGGGCTCGTCGGGCAGCCCGGTCACCACCGTGGCCGAGGCATGGCGCAGCCAGGTCCCGGCGGGGGACCGCGTCTGGATGCTCACGGTGGCGGCCTTGTCCGGGCCGGCCGGGTCCCAGACGGTGGTGACCGGCGTGCTGTCCGACAGCGGAAGGAGGTGATCCAGTGTCAGATCGCGGACCAGGAAGGCGTCCGGCGGGACGCCGGTGGCCTCGGTTGCCGCGGCGAGAACGATCTGCGCGCACGCCGCGAGCGTCAGGACCGCCGTGCCGTGTACGTGCCGTTCGATGTGGTTCCACCCGCCGGTGCCGGCGTCGCCCTGCCACAGCACGCGGTTGGTGCCGGGGAGGTCTATCCGCAGGCCGAGGAGGGGGTGTCCGTCAGCGCGGGGCGGACGCCTGCGCGTCGCGCCGTCGACCCAGTGGCGTACATGCCGCCAGGGCGCGGCGGGCAGGGCGGTCCGCCGGCCGGTCGGCCACAGCAGCTCGCGCCGGTGTTGGGCTCCGGCCAGGTGCAGCTCGGCCAGGGAGGTGCGCAGGACCACGGACTCGTCGTCGTCCCGGCGCAGCGTGGGCAGCACGAGGGCTGTCCCGCCGGGTGCCTCGTCGAGCGTCTCGCGGATGGGCAGGGCGGCGATCGGGTGGGGTGAGACCTCCAGGAAGACGGTGTGGCCGTCGGCCGCCGCCGCGGCCACCGCGTGTCGCAGCCGGACCGGGCGGCGGAGGTTGGCGCACCAGTACGCGGCATCGGGATCGGGCGTGTCGCGTGGGTCGTCGTACACCGTTCCGTACCAGGCGATGGCGGGCGCCTTGCCCCGGAGGCCGGTGAGGGCCTCGCGCAGGGCGGGCAGGACGACGTCCACGGCGGCCGAATGGCCGGCGCCGTGGACGTCGAGCAGGCGGGCGTCGAGGCCCGCTTCCTCCAGCTCGGCGACCAGGTTGGCCACCGGTTGCGCCGGGCCGGTGACCGTGCATCGGCGTGGCGAGGAGTGTACGGCGACCACCACGCCGGGGAACCGCGCCAGCGTTGCGGCGCGGGTGTCCTCGGGCAGCCCGACGGAGGCCATGGCGCCGGCGCGGGCGCCCTCGACGGTGGCGAGCAGGGCCGACCGGCCCAGGATCACGCGCAGTCCGTCGCGTGCATCAAGGGTTCCGGCGACCACGGCTGCGGCCACCTCCCCCATGGAGTGGCCGATGACGGCACGGGGTTCGACGCCGTAGGCCTGCCAGGTACGGGCGAGTGCCAGTTGAACGCCGTACAGCAGGGACTGGGTGCCGTGGACGGCGGTGGTCGGCACGCCCTGGGCGATCATGCGGCTCAGGGCCGTGCCGGCCACGTCGGCGAACGCCGCGTCGAGGTCGTCCACCGCTGCGGCGAACGCGGTGTCATCCGCGAGAAGGCCGCGGCCCATGCCGTACCACTGGGAGCCGTATCCGGAGAAGACGAACACCGGTCCTCGGCCCGGGACCGCCGCGGTGTCCCCGGCGTCGGCAGCGCGCACGACGCCGGGCGAGGGCCGGTCGTCCGCCAGCGCGAGGAGCCCGGCCGCGAGGGCCTGGTGCCCGCGTCCCACGACGGCGGCGCTGACGGCGTCCCGTCGACCGTGTCCGAGGGTGTGCCCGACGTCGCACAGGGGCGTCTGTCGGCCGGCCGCGGTCGTCAGCCAGCCGGCTAGACCACGGGCGGCGTCACCGAGCCGGTCCGCTGAGCGGGCGGTGACCACCAGGACGTGCGGGCCGGCGTCCGGCGCAGGGGCTTCCCCAGCGCCCGGAGCAGCGCTCTCCTGCGGCGCCGGTGACCCGGCCGGAGACCACTGCTCGAGCACGGCGTGCGCGTTGGTGCCCCCGAATCCGAAGGCGGACACTCCCGCCAACGCCGGCCGATGGCCCGCCCGGGGCCACTCGGTGGCTGCGCTGACGACGCGTAGGCGCTTTGCCGTGAAGTCGATGTGCGGGTTGGGCGTGCGGAAGTGGAGACTGGCGGGAAGTGTGCCGTGGTGCAGGGAAAGCACCGTCTTGATGAGACCCACGATGCCCGCCGCACCTTCGAGGTGCCCGAGGTTGGTCTTCACGGAACCGATGAGCAGCGGCCGGCCGGCCGGCCGGCCGAGTCCCAGGACGGCACCCAGGGCGCCCGCCTCGATCGGATCGCCGAGCAGTGTGCCGGTACCGTGCGCCTCGACGTAGTCGATGTCTGCCGCGTCCACGTCGGCGTCACGGAGGGCATCGCGCAGCAGCGCCTCCTGAGCGGCGGGATTGGGCGCCATGATCCCGGACGAGCGGCCGTCGGAGTTGACCGCCGTGCCCCGGATGACGGCGAGGATCGTGTCGCCGGCCCGCCGTGCGTCGTCCAGTGGCTTCAGGACGACGACGCCGCACCCCTCACCACGGACGATCCCGTCGGCTGCGGCATCGAAGGCCTTGCACCTGCCGTCCGGTGCCAGGGCGCCGGCCTGGTCGAAGTTCGCCGTGATCACCGGCGAGAGCAGGACGTTGACCCCTGCGGCCAGGGCGGTGTCGCACTCGCCGGCGGCCAGGCTCCGGCACGCCTGGTGCACCGCGACGAGCGACGAGGAGCAGGCGGTGTCGATCGTCATGCTCGGGCCGTGCAGATCGAGCATGTAGGACAGGCGGTTGGCGGCGATGCTCCCCGCCGCACCGGTGCTGGTCCAGGCAGCCACACCCTCGAGGCCCGCCATGGTCAGGTGGCTGTAGTCGAGGGAGCTGAGACCGACGAACACCCCTGTGGCAGTGCCGTGCAGCTCTGACGGCGGGACACCGGCGTGGCAGAGTGCCTCCCACGTCACCTCCAGCAGCAGGCGCTGCTGGGGGTCCATCAGCTCTGCCTCGCGGGGCGTGATCCCGAAGAAGTCGGCGTCGAACCCCGCGATGTCGCCCAGGAATCCGCCCCACCGGCTGGTGCGGGCGAGGGCAGCCGCCGTGCCGTTCGAACCGTCCTCGAAGTCCTGCCAGCGGTCCTCGGGCACCTCGCGTGCGGCGTTGCCGCCGGCGAGCAGGTAGTCCCAGAACGCCTCCGGCCCCTCGACACCGCCGGGCAGACGGCAGCCGATGCCCACGACCGCGACGGACCGGCTGCGGAGACGTGCGTCCGGCCCGGACGTGCGCGCCGCGTCCCGGCCGGGCACGACCCCCTCGGGCGCTCCGGGCTCCGCCGCTCCCCGGGCGAGGCGGCGGACCAGCCGGTCGACGGTGGAGTCCTCCCACAGCAGGGTGGCAGGCAGGACCGCGTCGAGCGCGTTCTCCAGCTCCCCCGAGACGGCGACGGCGTCACGGGACGTCAGACCGTACTCCGCCAGCGGTCTGTCGTCGTCGATCTCGTCCGGGGGCACGTCGGACCTCTCCGAGATCAGCTGCCGCAGCAGTCGGCGGATCTCCGCCTCACCCCATGCCGCCCCCGGCGCACCACCCGGGCGGGCGTCGGATTGCGCACCGCCCGGCGTGGTTCCGCCAGGGCCTTCGACTCTCCTCATGACGCCGTCCCTTCGGATCCTGCCCCGGGCCTGCGGGCACTGCTCCAGCCGCCGTTCAGATAGCGGTCATGGCTGGCGCGGCGGGCGACCTTGCCGCTCGTGGTGCGGGGCACGGTGTTGCGCGGAACAAGGACGAAGTCCCGTACGGCCAGGGCGTGGACGGTCGAAACGGCTCGGCGCACCGAGCGGGTGACGCTGTGGTGGTCCGCCGCGGGACCGGTGGCGGGCGGGGAGTACTCGGCGACGATGACGAGCTCCTCACCCGCCTCGGCGGACACGGCGAAGGCAGCCACGTGGTCCTTGCGAATGGCCGGATGCGCGTTCTGCACGGTCAGTTCGATGTCCTGGGGGTAGTGGTTGACGCCGTCGATGATGATCAAGTCCTTGATGCGGCCGGTGATGTACAGCTGGCCGTCGTGCCACACGCCCAGGTCGGCCGTACGCAGCCACTGCCTGGCACCCTCAGCGGACCGGTCCTCGGCCAGGACCGCCCGGAAGGTCTCCGCGCTGCTCTGTGGATTGCCCCAGTAGCCGCGCCCGACGTTGGGGCCGCTGACCCAGATCTCCCCGACCGTGCCGTCCGGTTGCCGGCGGCATGTCGCCGCGTCCACGATGGCCACCTCCTGCCCCTGGGGCCGTCCGCAGGAGACGAGTTCCGTGACGGGGACGGAAGCGGTGTCCGTGGCGACTCTGGCGATGCCCCCGCCCAGCAGTTCCCGGTCGAAAGCGGTGACCTGCGGCTCTTCCTCGGTGGGGGAGGCGGAGACGATCAGCGTCGCCTCCGCCAGACCGTACGAGGGCCGCATCGCCACTCGGCGGGCTCCGTAGTCGCCGAAGGCGGCCATGAAGCGGTTCAACGTGGTGGGCCGGACCGGTTCACTGCCGTTGATCATCACAGCGACCCTGTCGAGGGTGAGGCCCTCCCGGTCCTCCTCGCGTACCCGCTGCGCGCAGTAGTCGTACGCGAAGTTCGGTGCGGCGGTGACGGCGCCCGGGTACCGGGACAGCAACCTCAGCCATCGCGCCGGCTGTTGCACGAAGGCCAGCGGATCGGTGATCACCGAGTGCACTCCGCCGACGACGGGCAGGAGGGTCATCAGCAGCAGGCCCATGTCGTGGTAGAGCGGCAGCCATCCGACCATGTGATTGCGGTCCCGATGGATGTCGTACGCCTGCACGAGGTGCCCCGCGTTGGCGACCACGTTGGCGTGGGTGATCTCCACCCCGGACGGTGCCCGTGTCGACCCCGAGGTGTACTGGAGATAGGCGCAGTCCTCGGGCCGCGGCTGGATGCCGGCCAGTTCGTCGGAGCCGTCCTCGGTGGTCCGCGCGGACACGAGATCTTCGACGGCCAGCACACGGGGTCGGTTCGGAATGCCGCTCGCGGCGCAGAACGCCGCCACGGCCGACTGCTCGGCACGGGTCGTGAGGATGTGGGTCGGCCTCGCGTCGGTCAGCGAGGCGGCGAGCTTGTCGGTATGGCGGGCGAGATCCGGCGGAAAGAGCGGCACGGCGATGGCGCCCGCGCGGATCGCTGCAAGGAAGCCGACGACGTACTCGAGGCACTGAGGGGCGACGACGGCCACGGGTTCGCCGCCGGCGCCCGCGCGGCGCAGCGCGGCCGCCGCTGCCCGCACCTGACGGTCGAGCTCTCTCCAGGTGGACACGGCGGCCTGCCCGGTCCCGCCGGCTGCGAAGTCGACGAAGGTGAAGGCAGGAGCGTCCGGGTTGCGCACGGCAGCCTCGGCCAGGCGGTTGCCGAGGGTGTCTGCCTGCATCACCGTCGGCTTCGGGTCGGCACGGCGAGCGTCGTTGAGGATGGACAAGACGTACCTCCCGTGGGGTGGGCGGCGTGGCTGGTTCACCGCCCGGCCCGCACGGACGGGACAGGGGCGACAGCTGGGGATGAGGCCACCGGCCGGCGTCGATGCCGGGACATTGGAAGGGGCGGGAACTACGGACAGGCTGTCGGCGCGGATCTCACATCGCCGTCTCCGTCCTGGAAGAGACGGAACCGGTCCTCGCCGACTCGTGCTCGGCCGACGGGGTCGGTCACGCCCAGCCCCGGCTGCGGGGCGAGGCACAGTACCCCGACCTTCCCGATGTGCTCGTTGACCTGCACGCTCCGGACAGCCGAGGCAACGTCGTCCAGGGCATAGGTCTTCGAGAGTGTGGGAACTATCCGGCCCATGTTGATGAGCCGATTCACCTCCCACTGCTCGTGCAGGTTGGCGCCGTGGCTGCCGATGAGCCGCTTGAGCTTCATCCACAGGTAGCGGTTGTCGAACATGTGCTCATATCCGGTACTGGATCCGCAGGTCACGATCGCGCCCCCACGGCGGGCGACGAAGACCGAGGCCGCGAAGGTCGCTCGGCCCACGTGCTCGAAAACGATGTGCGGATCCTCGCCCACCGCCGCGCGTATCGCTGAGCCGAGCTTCTTCCAGCCGTCAGGACGCTGGAGGACCGTGCGGTCCCCCTGCTCGATCTCCGAGCGGTCGATCACCGCCTCGCAGCCGAGCCTTCGCAAGGTGTCGGCCTTCTCCGCCGAGCTCACGACACCCACCGGGATGCCACCACCGTTGCGCACGAACTGCACGGCGTATGAGCCCAGGCCGCCGGTCGCCCCCCAGATCAGTACGACGTCGCCCTGCTTCATCCGGGCGCCGCGGTCGCTGACGAGCATCCGGTACGCGGTGGCGGCACACAACGGGTTGACGGCGGCCTCTTCCCACGTGAGCAGCGGGGACTTGCTCAGCAACTGGCTGGCCCGCACGACGGCGAAGTGGGCCAGACCACCGAAGTTGGTCTCGAAGCCCCATGCGCGCTGCTCGCTGCCCAGCATGCCGTCACTGTGGGTCGCCGGCTCCTGGCCGTCGACGTATGCCGGAGTGACGACCACGTGATCGCCGATGCTCCAACGGCGCACGGACGACCCGGTCCGCACCACGACTCCGGATGCATCGGATCCGAGGATGTGGTGAGGCAGGTCGTGGCGGGCGTCCCAGCCGCCGCTGCGTCCCAGCTGCTGGAGAAAACGGAAGGTCGGAATGGGTTCGAACATCGCCGACCAGACCGTGTTGTAGTTGACGGCACTGGCCATGACCGCGACCAGCGCCTCGTCCGGCGCCAGCTCGGGCATGGGGACTTCGTCTATCCGGAGCGACCTGCGGACGTCCTTGTCCGTTTCGCCCTGGAACATGCCGACGTCGCTGAGCCGCACCGTCGCCGCGGTGAACCGTTCGGGAAGTGGGAGACCGCCCAGCTCGTCACCCTCGCGGCCTGCGACTACGGCTTCAAGTAGAGTCATGCCCATGACATCTCCTCCTCTCGCGTCATCCGCCCGGATGGACGCATCGCGGGCCGGGACTGCGCGCCTGCGCTGGCGGTGGGGGCCTGAGTGCATCCCTTCTGCCCTCTCCCCAGAGGTGGGGATGCAGCTGCCGTCGCTTTGCAACTGGCGAGTAAGCGGGGCTATTTACAGCAGAACTCCTGCCGCACCGGCCCGCAAATCGGCGAAGGCCGACGCCTCACCGCAGCCGCCGCAGGCGCCCGGATAAGGCCAGGCCAGAGGCCAGCCGGGCGCCTCGGCTGAGCTGCGGCGACCAGGGCCACGCTGCGCGTCCTGCCGATCGAGCCGCCGGCGCTCGCGCTGGGCGAGGAGAGGGTGGCCGGCTCGGACGGCGCCATCAGCTCCAACTCGGTGCGTTGCTCGATCCTGCCGCGCTGCACCGGCGCCTGACCGTTCACAGAACGGTTCATCCGGGGAGCGGCGGCGATGGCCGGGTACAGCAGTAAGCCAGGTGGGTGAAGTTGGGTGCGGTGTCGACGCCTCCTCAGGTTGCCGTCGTTAGTCCGGTGTCCGCGGAATCTGCGGAGAAGACCCACACGGAGGCTTTAATGAACGTTGGCAAGAAGGCGGCCTTTCTGACGGCGGCTGCGGGTGCGCTGGTTCTCGTCGGTGCGGGTGGCGCCAGTGCCCACGGGTTCGGCCACCTGTTCGGCCAGGAGGGTGTCGAGCAGAGCAACACCTGCTCCACCGCCCCGGGCGTCCTCGCTGTGACCGGCACGCTGACGCCCGAGCTCGAGTACGACACCAACTGCCTCAACGTCGACGCGAGCGGTGGCGGCGCCTCGGAGCAGAGCAACAACTGCTCCACGGCGCCGCAGGCTGCCACCCTCACCGGGCTGCTCGCGCCGGCGCCCAAGCTCGAGTACCCCACCGAGTGCACGAACGTCGCGTTCTAGGCGATCGGCCCGGCCACGACCTCTGTGGACAGTGGTCGCCGACGGCCCCGTGTCCGTCCCCGCGTGGGACGGGCACGGGGCCGAGTGCCGTCCTGATGGAGGCTCTCCTCCCAGGCGCCGCGTCGGTACGGCTGGGCCGTCCAAGGGCTGAACTCCCGTGCGGTGCATGACTCTGCCGTCGCCCTGAGCTCAGTCCTCGTGACGAGGGCGCGTGCAGCCGGGCGGTGAGCGGCCGGACCGGACGGTGAAGCCGTCCAACCGGGGCGGGAAAGTCGGGATGCGGCCGGTGCGAGCCCGGCCCGAGACGGCGGTCGCGAGGATTGCCGGGAGTCCCGGCTGGCCGACTCCCGCTTCACACGAGCCTTCTGCTCCGCAGTCTGCGCACTCGTCTCCTCGGTCGGGACCGACGAACGCGGTGGTGACCTTCCCGCGACTCGACTCCTTCGCCAGGTTCCCGTCACACGGACGACGACCGGCAGCCCCATGCGTAACCCGGCCACTTCGACCCGTCCGGCCACTGCGGGATCCGGGCATCCGGTCCCGCCGGGCCGCGAGTTCGCGCCCGGTCCACCAGCTGCGTGCGAGGCCCGGCCGCTGGCGGGTGGGTTCCCAGGCTGAGGGATCCGCCGTGTCCGGTCCCGTGCGGGAATCAACAGATGCTCCCGCGGCCCGCGGCCCGCGGCCGGACGCCGACGCCGGTGCGGGCAGTGGCCGGCCGAGACCGCGGCCCGGTTGACGGTCCGTCGCGACCCTGGCCGGGGCTGACTGACGCGCCGTCGTCACCGCCACCGCCACCGCCAAGCCCCGCGCCGGGTCGCGGCCGTGGAGACCCCGGCGGGTCCCCCGCGCAAGATCGCTGATAACCAACATTTGCATGTTGTTTGCCCGCCACGCCGGCCGAAGATGTGTTGGTGGCGCAGGCCCGGCGGATTGCTGCGACCGGTCGTTCTTCGAAACCGAGCGGCGCGAAAGGGAGATTCGCCCGCATGCCGCACACCTGGGCGACGCTATCGTCGTTGATGCGGGTGTGACTACGACAACTTCGTTCTCCGCGTCCGCAGACTTTCGGTTCACCGACGCCGACGGCCGGTTCCGAGTGGAGGAGGGGGATCCGCTGGGAAGTTCAAGTGATTTTCTGGGTGCCGGAGAGATCTTCCTCGAGTACGGCGCGGAGCGGGTTCGTCTCCGGTACTGCTCCGAGCTGTGGGTGGACTTTCTGTGGACGGTGCAGGAGATCGAATCCGATGCCATGGGGCGCTTCGGCGTTCTGCTGGGAGCGCCGGCCCTGAGCTAACTGGGTGAATCGTTCCGCCAGTCGAATACCAATGTCATGTTTGCCGCGTTATCTGCCGCGTGAGAGTGGAAGTGTCAACCGGACCGGCATTCGCCGATGGCCAGCCATGGCAGGGGCATAATGCCTATGCGACGTCGTTTTACGAACTCGGGACCTACCAGGGATTCCAGGGATTCCAGGGTGCCACGGGGATAATCTCCGTCCCCCGTGACCCCGGCTGGTACTACGGAAATTCCGCAGGCCAAGACCCGCACTGTCCGGAAAGCATTGGCGCGGGCGAGGTCGGGTGGGATCCCCCACCGGATTTCACCCGGATCCAGTTCTCCGCGGAGGACGTCGGTCCCGTGCCGGACGTCGGGCAGATGCCGGACGCCAGCCGGGCCGCCGAGCGCCGGGCCATCCGTCGCCGGCGCCCCCGCGTATCCAGGATGCGGCAGTGGCCCCAGGCGCTCAGCACCGTGTTCGCAGCTCTCGCCGCTCTGACCGTCGCCACGGTGAGCGTCCTCGGATGGGTGCTCTCCTATAACCCGCTGCAGGACCTGGCATCGCTTCGCGTTTCACGGAACCTGGCGGAGCTGTGGCCCCTGGTTGTCTACGGCCCTTGGCTCGTCGCCTCGCTGTCGATCCTGCGCGCCACCCTCACGCGGCACCGCGCCACGTATTCGTGGGTCGTGGTGGTCCTCTTTTCGGCTGTCGCCACCGGCCTGTGCGTCATTCACGCCTCCAGGACATTTCCCGGCGTGGTCGTCGCCGCGCTCCCTCCACTCACCGCCGTCGTCTCGTTCCACCAACTCGTACGCCAGATCATCCTGCCCCCGCGGGCGCGGCCTGCTGCGTCCGGCCGAGGGCCGACGCACAAGGCCCGTGGATGACCGACTTCACCGCGTACGGATCGGAGCCGGGTCTGCCAGGCGGTTCCCCGGGCCCGGGCGCGACGCTCGACCGTGGAGCCGGACCGGCAAGGTCCGCAGGCGACTTGAGCACAGGCAGAACCGCCGGCCCGGCGGGATGAGTGCGGATACCGGCTGCCGGGGCCGACGTTGACTCCGCCGGGCAATGGGGCAACGGGGCAACGGAGCCTGAGTCTGTAGTGCGGACGGGTGAAGCTGGGCACGCTTCCGAACCTTTGCCAGGTGCCGTCGTTAGCCAGGTGTCCGCGGAATGTGCGGGTAGATCCCATGTGGAGGCTCTTATGATCATTGGTAAGAAGGCGGCGTTCCTCACGGCGGCTGCGGGTGCGCTGATTCTCGCCGGTGCGAGCGGCGCCAGCGCCTGTGGCCCGGACGGCGGCCACCCCAGCCACCCCAGCCACCACGTCGGCGGCTCCGTCGAGCAGAGCAACACCTGCTCCACGGCCCCGGGTGTCCTCGCCCTGACCGGCCTGTCGCCCGACATCGAGTACGACACCAACTGCCTCAACGTCGACGCGAGCGGTGGCGGCGCCTCGGAGCAGAGCAACAACTGCTCCACGGCGCCGCAGGCCGCCACCCTCACCGGGCTGCTCGCCCCGGCGCCCGAGATCGAGTACAACACCAACTGCACCAACGTCGCCTTCTAGGCGCCGAGCGCGGCCACGGCTCCGGCCACTTGGACCGCAGAGCGCCCTCTCTGTCCACTCCCTCTGTCCGCTCGGCGGGATAGGGACGGGGGCGAAGCGCCAGCCCTGGTCAAGAGCGAAGTCGGTCCCCGGAAGCACGCCCTCCGGGGACCGAGCCCGTTTACGGGCCCACGAGCCGGCCGGCCCTCTGGCAGCTCACCAGGATCGGCATCGTCTGCCTGCACGGCAGACGGGCCCCCTGCTGCCCCGCCGCCTGCCCCGACTGCGAGGTCCTGGTCGACAAGACGGCGATGCGCGAGTGGTTCGACCACCTCGGCGTGCCGGCCCCGGCCGGCGCCGTGGTCGGCGGCCGTCCCGACCACCGCGCGCTCCGCGACCGTTTCGGCGCGGTCTACGTCGCCAAGTCCCCGCGCGGCTCCGCGGGCAACGGCACCCACCTGGTCCGCTCCGCCGAGGAGGCGGCCGCCCTGCCCGAGCGGGAGCGCTGGCTGGTCAGCGAGTACGTCGGCGACACCGCGGTCAACGTGCACGGCTTCGTCGGGCTGGACGGGCTGCCGCAGGTGCTGCGCCCCTCGCTCCAGCCGACCGGGGTCGAGGCGGCGGGCGCCGGGTGCGGCCAGTACGCCGGCTGCGACTTCGGGGCGCCCGAGCGGCTGTTCCCGGTCGCGGTGCGCCGCTGCCTCGACGCGACCGAGCGGATCGGCTGGGCCCTGGCCGGCCTCGGCTACCGGGGCGTCTTCGGGGCGGTGTTCGTGCTCCGCGACGACCGCGCGCTCGCCCTGGAGATCAACTGCCGGATGCAGGGCTCCAGCTGGCTGCTGGGCGAGACCGAGCTGGAGCGCGGTGACGGGCGGCTGCCCACGCCGGTCCGGCACGTGCTGGAGCGGCGCGGCGTCCCCGCCCTCGGCAAGCCGGACCCGGACCGGGCGGAGGGCGTGCAGCTGACCGTCCGCCACGCCGGTGCCCCGGCCCGCGCCGTCCGGGTTCCGGAGACCGGGGCGTACGCGCTGCGCGAGGGTGCGCTGGTCCGCCGGGGTGACGTCGCGGGGCTCCTGGAGTGCGGCCCCGAGGAGACCGTGCTGGTCAACCTGCCCCCGGCCGGCACGCTGCTGCACCCCGACGCCGTGCTGGCCCGGCTGGTCACCCGCCGCCCGCTCACCGCCCCGGACGGCCGCACCCTCCGCGCGGGGGCCGCGAGCTGGTCGACGCCCTGCACCGGCTCCACTCCTTCGGGGTGTCCGGCACGGAAGGTTGACGCGGGCGCTCGAACCCCCGTGCCGTAGGCTCGCTCGGCGGCTGAGCGACCGACGGCCGCGCCGACCACGAGCGGGGGAGGGAGTCCCGAGCGATGAGCACCGCAGCGAGCACCTCGAGTACGGAGCCGGCGAGCGCGGAGCCGTCCGGTGCCGGCGCCCGGCCCGACGGTGCCGAGGGCCACGGCCGGTTCCCCGCCGCGGTGGACCGCTTCGCGCCCGCGATCGGCGCGTACGCGGTGGTGAAGGCGGTCGGTCTGGGCGTCTTCATGCTGCTGCTCTCGCACACCGGGGACTTCCTCAAGAAGGAGGTCGGCCGCGGCGGCGGTGCCCAGCCCTGGGACGTACTCGGCACCTGGGACGGCATCTGGTACCAGCGGATCGCCGAGAACGGCTACAACCCGCAGCTCGTCCCGGTGCACGTCTTCGGCACGCTGGCCACGTACCACGAGAACTCGGCTGCGTTCTTCCCGCTCTACCCGTGGCTGATGCGGCTGGTCGGCGCGGTGACCGGCCTCGGCCCGTACGGCTCCGGGATCGCCGTCTCGGTGGTCGCCTCCTTCGTCGCGGCGGCCGGGATCTTCGCGATCGCCGAGCGGCTGGGCGGCTTCCGGGCGGGCGTGACCGCCGCGGTGATCTGGGGTCTCTTCCCGGGCTCGGGGGTGGAGTGGGCGGTCTACTCGGACTCGCTCTTCGTCGCGATCTCCGCCTGGGCGTGCTACTGCGTGATGACGCGCCGCTGGGTGACCGCCGGCCTGCTGGCCCTCGCGGCCGGTCTCAACCGGCCCACCGCGGCCGCGCTGATCGCGGCCGTCTCGATCGCGGCGCTGGTGGCACTCATCCGGCGCAGGGACGGAATCGCGCGCCCCCTGACCGCGATGCTGATCACCCCCTGGGGCCTGCTCTGGTACGTCGCCTGGGTCGGCTACCGGATGGGCGACTGGGGCGGCTACTTCAAGCTCCAGCGCGGTGCCTGGAACCGCTACTTCGACTGGGGAGCCTCCACCTCCCGCACCTTCCTGGACGTGATCACCGGGCACTGGACCTTCTGGCAGTCCAACCCGGTGCCGGACCTCATCGCGGTCGGCCTGGTGATCGCCCTGCCCGGCCTGCTGGTGCTGCTGCTGCGCGTCCGGCCGCCGCTGGTGCTGGTGGTCTACACGCTGCTGACCGTCTTCACCGCGCTGAGCAGCAACCAGATCTTCAGCAACATCTCGCGCTACCTGCTGCCCGCCTTCCCGCTCGTCATCGGCCTGGCGATCGCGCTGCGCCGGGTGCGGCTGCCCGCCCTGATCGGCCTCTTCGCGGTGCCGTCGCTGGCGGCCGGCTGGTACGCGGGGTACGCGCTGTTCGAGCTGGGCATTCCGTAGCCCGGGCATCTCGTCACCCGGGCGCTCCGTAGCCCGGGTGGCCCCACGGCGCCGGGCATTGCGCGCGGCGGTGCGTTCTGCCGATCGGCGCGTTTCCGGGATGCCGGCGCGTTCCGTCGGCCGGCGCGTTCCGGGAGGTCGGTGCGTGCTGCCGGGGCGCGGCGTATTTGGTTGCTCACGGGATCATCTGCCGGGAGACGGCCTTGCTACGCTCGGACGTATGACGACGAGCCCGCCCGTGCGCCAGATCCGCGACCTCTCCGGCCTTCTGGACCACGCCAGCCACGTGCTGGCGACCAGGATGGCGGCCGCGTTCACCGAGCTCGGGATCACCCCGCGCGCGTACTGCGTGCTCTTCCATGCGATGGAGGCCGAGCGTACCCAGATCCAGCTGGCCGAACTGGCCGACCTGGACAAGACCACCATGGTCGTCACCGTCGACGAGCTGGAGAAGGCCGGCCTCGCCGAGCGCCGGCCGTCCGCCACCGACCGCCGGGCCCGGATCATCTCGGTGACCGAGGCGGGCGAGCGGGCCGTCGAGCAGGGCACCGCGATCGCCGACCGCGTCCACCGCGAGGTGCTGGAGTCGCTGCCGGGCCCGGAGCGGACGGCCTTCGTCTCGGCGCTGTCGCGGCTGGTGGGCGGGCATCTGGCCGAGCCGGTGGAGAGCGACCGGACGGTCCGGCGGGCCCGCCGCGCCAGGGGCTGAGTGGGTAGATGACGAGACCTTCCCGAGAAAGATAGTCCCGAACAAAACAATCTGTTAGTGTCATTCCCGGTACTCGACGAACCGGGAGACCCACCATGACCACGCACGCCCCGACCGCGCCCGCCCCGCGCAAGGCCGCCCCGCGCAAGGCCGCGCCGACCGCGCCCTCCCCCGGCCCGGCGGTTCCCGCCCGCTCCCGAGCGCTCGCCCTCGCGGTCCTCTGCGCGGGGATGCTGATGATCGTCCTGGACGGCTCCATCGTCACCGTGGCCCTGCCGGCCATCCAGGCCGACCTCGGCTTCACGCCCGCCGGCCTGACCTGGACGGTGAACGCCTATCTGATCGCCTTCGCCGGCCTGCTCCTGCTGGCCGGCCGGCTCGGCGACCTGATCGGCCGCAAGAAGGTCTTCGTCGCCGGGCTCGCGCTCTTCACCGCCGCCTCGCTGCTCTGCGCCGTCGCCACCGGCCAGGGCGTGCTGATCGCGGCCCGGTTCCTCCAGGGCGTAGGCGGCGCGATGGCCTCCGCGGTCAGCCTCGGCATGATCGTCACGCTCTTCCCCGAGCCCGGCGAGCGCGGCCGTGCGATCGGCGCCTTCAGCTTCGTCGGCGCGACCGGCGCCTCGATCGGCCAGGTCCTCGGCGGCGTCCTCACCGACTCCCTCGACTGGCACTGGATCTTCCTGATCAACCTGCCGCTCGGCCTCACCGCCGCCCTGCTCGCCGTCCGGGTGCTCGACTCCGACCGCGGCCCCGGACTGCGGGCCGGCGCCGACGCCCTGGGCGCCGCCCTGGTCACCGCCGCCCTCATGCTCGGCATCTACACCGTCGTCGGCGCCGGCGAGCACGGCTGGACCTCCTCCCGCACCCTCGGCCTCGGCGGGCTCTCCGTCGCCCTGCTGGCCGCCTTCCTGCTGCGCCAGGCCCGTGCCGCCCACCCGCTGCTGCCGCTGCGGATGTTCCGCTCCCGCAACGTCGCCGGCGCCAACGTCGTGCAGATCCTGACCATCTCCGGGATGTTCGGCTTCCAGATCCTCGCCGCGCTCTACCTGCAGAACGTGCTCGGCTACGGAGCCGCCGCCACCGGCCTGGCGATGCTCCCGGCGGCCGTCGCCATCGGCGCCGTCTCGCTGCTGCTCTCCGCCCGGCTGAACGCCCGCTTCGGCGAGCGCAACGTCCTGCTCGCCGGGCTGGCGCTGCTGGTCGCCGCACTCGGGCTGCTCGCCCGGCTGCCGGCCGACGCCGACTACGTCGTCCACCTGCTGCCGACCATGCTGCTGATCGGTGGCGGCGGGCTGGTGCTCTCCGGCCTCACCGCGCTGGGCATGTCCGGCGCGAGCACGGCCGACGCGGGCACCGCCTCCGGCCTCTTCAACACCACCCAGCAGGTCGGTGCCGCCCTCGGCGTGGCCGTCCTCACCACCCTGGCCACCTCCCGCAGCGCCGCCCTGACCGCGGCCGGCCACTCCGCCGCGGATGCCCTCACCGGCGGCTTCCGGCTCGCCTTCGCGGTCGCGGCCGGCCTGCTCACGGCGGCCCTGGTGCTCACCGCGGTCGTCCTGCGGCCCGCCCGCCCGGACGCCGACCGGCCGGCCGTGCCGATGCTCTGAGGCACGGATCCTCTGAGCACGGATCCTCTGAGCACGGATCCTCTGAGGCACGGATCCTCTGAGGCGCGGATCTTCTGACGTGCAGCCAGGCGGTCGGACAGTCACACACCACACGGCGACGGGCCGCCGGGGAGACCCGGCGGCCCGTCCGTTCGGCGCGCCGTCCCGCCGCCCCACACGCGTGGGGCGGCGGGACGGCCGGTGCGCCGGGTGCCGTCAGCCCTTCTTGGCGATGAAGTCGAACAGGCCGGCCGCCACACTGTCCAGGTACGGGCCGGTCTGGTACTTCGGCTCACCTTCGAACCCGACCGAGACGTTGCTGACCAGGGCCGGCTTGCCGTCCTTGGTGGCCAGCCAGCCGCCGCCGCTGGAGCCGCCCGTCATGGAGCAGCCGATGGCCAGCATCGGCGGGCGCGCGGGGTCGAGCGAGTAGCGGGAGGGCTTGCCGCCCTCGCAGTGGTTGAGCTCCATGCCGTCGAACGGCGGTGCGGCCGGGTAGCCGTAATTGGTGACGGCCAGCTGGTCGCGCGGGGCGTTGAACCAGACCGGCACGGCGCCGCCGATCGTCTCCTCCAGTGACTTGCCACCGTCGTTCTCGGGCTTGACGCGCAGGATCGCGAAGTCGTACTGCGCCGCGGGGCCCACCGGGCCGCCGCCCTCGGCCTTCCAGACCGGGGAGGTGACGTAGTTGACCGCGTCCCACTCGCCGTACGGCGCGTACTGCGAGGGGTCCGTCGGCCGCTTGCCACCGGTCACCGCGCCGGAGCTGTTGAAGTCGGGGATGAAGACGATGTTGCTGTTGAACGTGGAGCCCTTGCCCTGGTGGGCGCAGTGGCCGGCGGTCCACACCAGGTTGCTCTTGCCGGGGTGGGCCGGGTCGGCCACCACGGTCCCCGAGCAGACGTAGTGCTGGCCCAGCTTGCCGGGCGCGAGGCTCTCGCCGCCGGGCTTGTCGAAGAAGATCTTGCCGAATACGGCCATGTTCTTCGCGTACGGGTGCGGTACGGCCTGCGCGGTGACGGTCTGGGGCGCCGGGTCGCTGCCGGTGTCGCCCGGCTGGGTGGGTGCTCCGCCCGGCGTCTGGGCGGTCGACGGCTTCGGCACGGCGGTGGTCGGCTGCGCGGACTGCGCCGGTGCGGTGGACGGCTGGGGCGCCGACGGCTTCACCTGCCCGGCCGGCTGGGCGGACAGCATCCTGTCCAGGTTCCAGTAGCCCTTGGCGACGGCCGGGAGGGCGTAGTCCTTGGCCCACTTCTCCCAGTCGTCGAAGCTCCACTTCTTCAGATCCGCGAGATTGGCCGGCAGCCCCAGATCCGGCGCGTTGGTCGCGGCCCCCGTGGCCGTCGTGTCGCCGGAGCTGTTGTCAGGCCCGCAGGCCGAGGTGGCCAGCAGGGTCAGTGCCAGTACGGATGCGCCGAGGGTGGCCCGCGTGGCGCGCATGGTGATACGAGTCGATGACATGAACGTCGGAAAATCCCCCTGTGAACGGCCCGGCGTGGAAACCGCCGACGCCGGGTGTGCGGGCAGGAGTATGTCACCGATCGTCAGAACACCTGTTACCGGGCACGTTCGGGCCGGCCAGCCCGTCCCTGGCGCGACCCGGTCGGGCGCCCCCGGTCACCCCGCGGCGCAGGCCCGGAGGGGGCGCGGGGGCCGGGACGTCAGGGCCAGACCAGGCAGTACAGCTGGTGGCCGGCCTCGTGCAGCCGGTTCGCGAAGTCCTGCCACTCGTGCAGCATGCTGTAGATCACGAAGGCGTCGCGCGGGCCCCGGCGGTCGGGGACGGTGGACCAGATGAAGGCGGCGGCGCCGAGTTCGGTCTCGTCGGCCTTGCGCAGCGGTTCGACGACGTTCTGCGGGAGCTGGACGACGGCGTAGTCGGGGTGCAGGACGACCAGCTCCAGCGGCGGGACCTGGTGCAGCGGCACGCCCTGGATTCCGGTGAGGACCATCGCGCTCATGGTCTCCGGCTTGATCTTGGTGGAGAGGTGGCCGTTGGGGGAGCCGCTGGTCTCCATCAGGTCGCCGAGCCGCCCGAGCGAGCCGAGCTCGCCCGCGTCGAGGCCGAGCCCGCCGGGGCCGAGCGCGGTCGGGACTCTGGCGGCGGTGGCTCGGTCGGGTGCGCCGAAGTACTTGTAGGTCACCCCCACGCGTCCCTCACCCCGCCTCTCTCCGCCGCGACCTCCACGACCCGTACCCGCTCCCGTACCCCCGCGTGCGGCCTCGGCGGGCCGGCGGGAGCCACCCGCGGCCTCGTCGTAGCCGTCCTGCGCCTCGGACACTCGGACCATCCTCACCGGAATTCGCCGGAATCGACAGACCCCCGCACGTCCGGCGTCCCACCGGACGTGCTCCTTACCCGTCATGCGCCGCCGTACCCAGTCGGGGCACGCGGCAGTCCTCTTCACACCCCTGCACACGCGGGGAGTCTGCACACCCCGCGTGGAAAGCCTGAGTACATAGTCTGACTGGTCCGTCCAGCGGGAGCAGTCAGGGGCCCCGTTGTACGGATAACCGTACAGACTTCGTCCCCCGGATCATCGTTCCAGATGATGAGGTCCGACATGCAGAGGTGAAGGACACGATTTGAGACCATGTCTCCCGTGAGCTACCCCTACGAAGCACCCCAGTCCCAGTCGCTCTTCGACCGCGCCTCGGTCGTCACGCCCGGCGGCGTCAACTCCCCGGTGCGCGCCTTCCGTGCCGTGGGCGGCACGCCGCGCTTCATGGTGTCCGGCACGGGCCCCTACCTCACCGACGCCGACGGCCGCGAGTACGTCGACCTGGTGTGCTCGTGGGGCCCGATGATCCTCGGCCACGCGCACCCCGCGGTCATCGACGCCGTCCAGCAGGCGGTCTCCCGCGGCACCTCCTTCGGTACGCCCGGCCAGGGCGAGGTCGAGCTGGCCGAGGAGATCGTCGCCCGGGTGGCCCCGGTCGAGCAGGTCCGCCTGGTCTCCTCCGGCACCGAGGCGACCATGTCGGCGATCCGGCTGGCCCGCGGCTTCACCGGCCGGGCGAAGATCGTGAAGTTCGCCGGCTGCTACCACGGACACGTGGACGCGCTGCTGGCCGCCGCCGGTTCCGGCGTCGCGACCTTCGGCCTGCCGGACACCCCGGGCGTCACCGGCGCCCAGGCCGGCGACACCATCGTGCTGCCGTACAACGACCTGGCCGCCGTCGAGCAGGCGTTCAAGGCGTACCCGGGCGAGATCGCCTGTGTGATCACCGAGGCCTCGCCCGGCAACATGGGCGTCGTCCCGCCCCTGCCCGGCTTCAACGGCGGCCTGGCCCGGCTCTGCAAGGAGAACGGCGCGCTGTTCATCTCCGACGAGGTGATGACGGGCTTCCGCGTCTCCAAGGCCGGCTGGTACGGCCTGGAGGCGGCCGTCGAGGGCTGGGCCCCGGACCTGCTCACCTTCGGCAAGGTCATGGGCGGCGGCTTCCCGGCGGCGGCCTTCGGCGGCCGCGCCGACGTGATGGGCCACCTGGCCCCGGCCGGCCCGGTCTACCAGGCCGGCACCCTCTCCGGGAACCCGGTCGCCACCGCGGCCGGCCTGGCCCAGCTGCGCGGCTGCACCGACGAGGTGTACGCGACGGTGGACAGGGTCTCCGCCGAGGTCTCCACGCTGGTCGCGGACGCGCTGGCCAAGGAGGGCGTGGCCCACCGGCTGCAGACCGCCGGGAACATGTTCTCGGTGTTCTTCACCGAGACCGCCGTCACCAACTACGACGAGGCGAAGACCCAGGAGGCGTTCCGCTTCAACGCCTTCTTCCATGCCATGCTCGCCCAGGGCGTCTACCTGCCGCCGTCCGCCTTCGAGTCCTGGTTCGTCTCGGCGTCCCACGACGAGCGGGCGATCGAGCGGATCGCCGCCGCCCTGCCGGCCGCCGCCCGTGCGGCCGCCGAGGCCACGGCCTAGATTTCACCGAGCCCCAGGAGTACTGAGAAGTGAGCGCCAAGGACATCACCGTCGTCCACCTGATGCGGCACGGTGAGGTGCACAACCCGGAGGGCATCCTGTACGGCCGGTTGCCCGGCTACCGGCTCTCCGAGCTGGGCCGGCAGATGGCCGACCGGGTGGCCGAGGACCTGGCCGGCCGGGACATCACCCACGTGGTGGCGTCCCCGCTGGAGCGGGCGCAGGAGACCGCCGAGCCGATCTCCAAGTCGCACGGTCTGGACCTCGCGACGGACGACCGGCTGATCGAGGCGGACAACATCTTCCAGGGCAAGACCTTCGGGGTCGGCGACGGTTCGCTGAGGAACCCGGGCTACTGGAAGTACCTGACCAACCCGTTCAAGCCCTCCTGGGGCGAGCCGTACATCGAGCAGGCGGTGCGGATGATGGGCGCGCTCGCCGCGGCCCGGGACGCCGCTCGCGGGCACGAGGCGGTCTGCGTCAGCCACCAGCTGCCGATCTGGATCGTCCGTTCCTTCGTGGAGCGCCGCCGGCTCTGGCACGACCCGCGCAACCGGCAGTGCTCGCTGGCCTCGCTGACCAGCTTCACGTTCGAGGGCGACAGGATCGTCTCGGTCGGCTACCGCGAGCCGGCCCGTGACCTGCTGCCCGCGCACCTGGTCGGCAAGGGCGGCAAGAGCAAGCCGGTGGGCAAGAGCTTCGGCGCCTGACGCGGTGCCCCGCAGGCCCCGCCGACGGGCCGCGCGCAGGCCTCGCCGCCCGATGTAAGACCCGTCTAAATATGGGCTGCGTCACCTCCGGCGTGCCCGGGTGGTCTGGTCCAGCTGCAGGTCAGAGGGGGTCCGACACGGAATGTCGGACCCCCCCGAACCTGGTCGGAAGAGCATGCGAAACTTTTCACATGTCTGGCACGACGCGCCCCCGTCCTCGTCTCGCCGCAGCGGCCGCAGTCACGGCCGCCGCTGCCGCGCTCGCCCTCAGCGGCTGCTCCTCGTCCGGCTCGTCGGGCAGTGGTGACGGCCAGATCGGTTTCGTCAAGGCCGACGGCAACAACGTCTCGAAGGCCGAGGTCGGGCACCGCCAGGACGCGCCGGACATCACCGGCGAGACCCTGGAGGGCACGCCGGTCAAGCTCTCGGACTACCGGGGCAAGGTCGTCGTCCTCAACGTCTGGGGCTCCTGGTGCGGGCCCTGCCGGGGCGAGGCGGACGACCTCCAGCGCATCTGGGAGAAGTACAAGGACCAGGGCGTCCAGTTCCTCGGCATCAACACCCGGGACCCGGAGAAGGCCAACGCCGTCCGGTTCGAGCAGGAGAAGGGCGTCACCTTCCCCAGCCTCTACGACCCGGCCGGCACCCAGCTGCTGAAGTTCCCCAAGGGCAGCCTCAACCCGCAGTCCGTGCCCACCACCCTGGTGGTCGACCGTGACGGCAAGCTGGCGGCCCGTGCCATCGGCGGCCAGGTCGACGACGCCCTGGAAGCGATGCTCCAGCCGGTGGTCGCGGAGCAGAAGCAGTGAGCGCGGCAGCCGGCGCCGCGTCGCAGCTGGCCGACACCACCGGGACCATCCAGAGTGGGGCGCTGCTGGTGGCCGCGCCGATCGCGCTGGTGGCCGGCCTGGCGTCGTTCTTCTCGCCGTGCGTGCTGCCGCTCGTGCCCGGCTACCTCTCGTACGTCACCGGCTTCTCGGCCGCCGACCTCGCGGACGCGCGCGGGGCCCGGCGCGGCCGGATGTTGGCCGGGGCGCTGCTGTTCATCCTCGGCTTCACCGCCGTCTTCGTCTCTGGCGGCGCGCTGTTCGGTTACTTCGGTTCGACGCTGCAGGAGCACAAGCGGGTCATCTCGATCGTGCTCGGCGCCCTGACCATCGTGATGGGCCTCGCCTTCATGGGGCTGGTGCCCGGGCTGAGCATGCGTGAGCTGCGCTCGCACCGCCGCCCGGCGGTCGGACTGCTCGGCGCGCCGATGCTGGGCGTGGTCTTCGGCGTCGGCTGGACCCCCTGTCTCGGCCCGACCCTGTCCGCGGTCCAGAACCTGGCGCTCAACGAAGCCGACGCCGGTCGCGCGGCCCTCCTGATGACCGCCTACTGCCTGGGCCTGGGCGTACCGTTCGTCGTGGCCGCGCTGGCCTTCCGCCGGGCGCTGGGCGCCTTCGGGTGGGTCAAGCGGCACTACCCGCTCGTCATGCGGATCGGCGGCGGCATGCTCGTCGCGGTCGGTCTGCTGCTCGTCACCGGCGTCTGGGACTCGATGGTGAACGAGCTGCAGTCCTGGACCGCCGACTTCCAGATCGGAATCTGACCGTGAGCAAGACCACGACCGATACCGACCTGCCCCTGGCAGAGGCCGAGGACGCGGCCGAGCGGCTGACCACCGCGCCGGTCGAGTCGGACGGCCCCACCGGCATGGGGGTGCTCGGCTGGCTGCGCTGGATGTGGCGTCAGCTGACCTCGATGCGGGTCGCGCTGATCCTGCTCTTCCTGTTGTCGCTGGCCGCGATCCCGGGCTCGCTGATCCCGCAGAACGGCCAGAACCAGTTCAAGGTCGAGACCTGGAAGACGCAGCACACCACGGTCGCGCCGGTCTACGAGAAGCTCCAGCTGTTCGACGTCTACAGCTCGGTCTGGTTCTCGGCGATCTACATCCTGCTGTTCGTCTCGCTGGCCGGCTGCATCGTCCCGCGCACCTGGCAGTTCGTCGGCGTGCTGCGGGCCGCGCCGCCGGCCGCGCCGCGCAACCTGACCCGGATGCCGGTCTACGCGGCCTGGCGCACCGACGCGGACGCCGAGGCGGTGAACGCCGCGGCGCACGCGCTGCTGCGCAGGCGCCGGTTCCGCGCCGACCTGGCGGGCGGTTCGGTGGCGGCCGAGAAGGGCTACCTGCGCGAGGTCGGCAACCTGGTCTTCCACCTGTCGCTGTTCGCGCTGCTCGGCGGCTTCGCCTGGGCGAGCCTGGCCAGCGGCACCGGCGGCAAGCTGATGGTGGGCGGCGAGGGCTACTCCAACACCATCACGCAGCTGGACGACTTCACCGGATCGCGGTTCTACGGCACCGAGGACCTCGACCCCTTCTACCTGAAGCTGGACAGCTTCAAGTCGAGCTTCCAGACCAAGGGCGACCAGATCGGCGCCGCCCGCGAGTTCACCGCGAACGTCGAGTACTACGCGGGCAGCGACGCCTCCAAGCTGACCAAGGGCACGATCGAGGTCAACCACCCGCTGGAGATCGGCGGCAGCAAGGTCTACCTGATCGGCCACGGCTACGCCCCCGTGATCACCGTGAAGAACGCCGCCGGCCAGGTGGTCTACACCGGGGCGACGCCGTTCCTGCCGCAGGACGCCAACCTGACCTCCACCGGCGTCATCAAGGTCTCCGACTACGGCGAGAAGGACGGCAAGAAGACCCAGATGGGCTTCTCCGGCTTCTTCCTGCCGACCGCCCCGGTGGCCTTCGACGCGAACACCGGCCCGCGCTCGCTCTTCCCCGGTGACGCCGACCCGGCGCTGGTGCTGAACGCCTTCGCGGGCGACCTCGGCACCGACTCCGGCCTGCCGCAGAACGTCTACCAGCTCAACACCAAGAACCTGACCCAGCTCCAGCAGGACGGCAAGATCGCCAAGGTCCGACTGAAGCCCGGCCAGGCGTGGGAGCTGCCGGACGGCTACGGCTCCGTCACCTTCGAGGGCTACAAGCAGTGGGCCAGCTTCAACATCTCGCACCGCCCGGGCAACGAGATCGCCCTGGCCGGCGGCGTGCTGGCGATCCTCGGCCTGATCGGCTCGCTGTTCGTGCAGCGGCGCCGGATCTGGGTCCGCGCGGTGGCGCTGCCCGGCGGCGGCACCCTGGTCGAGCTGGCCGGGCTGGCCCGCAGCGAGTCGGCGAAGATCGCCGAGGAGCTGGCCGAGCTGGCGGTGGACCTCCAGGACGACGCCCCGGCGGTCGACGATCCGGATGAACAAGCAGACGAGCCCGGGGCCGACGAGGCCGACGAGGCCTCGGCACCCGCAGACCCCGCAGTCCCTGCCGACCAGAACTCCAAGGAGTAGACGGTGCATCTCGCCTCGGCGGTCGACCCCCAACTGGCCGACCTCTCCAACAAGCTGATCTATTCGGCCATGGCCGTGTACACGATCGCCATGCTCGCCCACATGTTCGAATGGACCTTCGGTAGCAAGGGCGCCGTCGCCGTCCGTTCGACCGCACAGGCGGGCAGCCTGGCCGAGACGGTCGCGGCCGCCGCCGAGCCCAAGGCCACGAAGAAGGTCACCGTCACGGTCGCCTCGGCGGGTGGCGGCACCACCACGCTCACCCGCACCGCCCTGGCGGGCGAGGGCGCGACGGTGGTCACCAGCGGGCGCGGAGAGGACGAGGTGGACGGCCCGGGTGCGGCCGGCACCAGCGAGCGGGCCGACCTGGCCGGCCGGATCGCGGTCTCGCTCACCGTCCTGGGCGCCCTGCTGCACGCGGGCGGCGTGCTCACCCGCGGCCTCTCGGTCTCCCGCTGGCCGTGGGGCAACATGTACGAGTTCTCCTGCGCCTTCGCGCTGGCCATGACGGTCGCCTACCTCGGCCTGCTGGCCTCGAAGAAGCCCGTCCGCTGGCTCGGCCTGCCGGTCACCCTGGCCGTCGTGCTCACCCTCGGCATCGCCACCCAGGTGCTGTACACCGAGTCCGAGCAGCTCGTCCCGGCGCTGCACTCGTACTGGCTGGCGATCCACGTCTCCACCGCGATCATCTGCGGCGGCGCCTTCTACGCGGCGTTCATCGCGACGCTGCTGTACCTGGGCAAGGACTCCTTCGACCGGCGGATGGAGGCGGGCCTGACCACCGGCCCCCTCGGAACGGCGGCGTCCGTCTGGCAGCGCCTGCCCGCCGCGTCCACGCTCGACAAGCTGTCGTACCGGATCAACGCGCTGGTCTTCCCGCTCTGGACGTTCACCATCATCGCGGGCGCGATCTGGGCCGAGGCCGCCTGGGGCAAGTACTGGGAGTGGGACCCGAAGGAGACCTGGTCCTTCATCACCTGGGTCGCCTACGCCTGCTACCTGCACGCCCGGGCCACCGCCGGCTGGAAGGGACGCAAGGCCGCCTACCTGGCCCTGGCCGCGTTCGCCTGCTGGCTGTTCAACTACTACGGGGTGAACATCTTCGTCACCGGAAAGCACTCCTACGCGGGGATCTGACCGGAGGAAAGCACCCACCGGCCCGGCGCTCCGCAGATCGGAAGCCGGGCCGAGGTGTGACAGGGGTAAGTCGTGCCGGCCAACCCGAGCCGGCACGGGGAGGAACGAGGAGGAAATCGCGCGATGGAGTGCGACGAGGTCATGCTGACCGTCCGAATCACCGCCGCCGAGCGCACGCTGCTCCGCAGGCTCGCCCAGGGACACCGCAGCGACGTGTCCGAGGTCGTGGCCGACGGCCTGCTGGACATCATCCCCACGCTCAGCACGCAGGCGGACGCCTACCGGCTGCTGGGCGCCCTCACGGCCCCCGCGCCGTGCGCCCTGACGGTCTGGCTGCCGACCCCGCTGGCCGACCTGCTGGTCCCGGGCGCGGCCCGGATCGCCCAGGTGACCCAGGTCCGGATCGGGTCGGCCAGCGCCATGCTGGGCGCCGCGCTGCGGCTCTGGCTGGCCCAGGACCCCGGCCGGCTGGCCGCCAACCTCAGCGTGATGCACGCCGGCCGCCCGGCCGCGCTGGTCGCGGCCTGAGCCCGGCGGACCGCGACGCGGCCGACGGCGGGTCAGCTGGCGAGCGGAAGGCCCGGAGCGCGGCCCGGCCCCGCCGGGCGGCCGTCGAGGGCCTCCCGGCGGGTGGCGCCGCCGTCGACCGGCGCGGTGACCAGCCGGCACTCGGCGGCGGTCCGGCCGTCCTGGACCAGCTGAACCCGCACCGGCACCCGCTCGGGGCTGTTGCCGAGGCCGGTGCCGGGTTCGCGGACCGCCTGCACCAGGCAGGGCCGGTCCAGCTCGATGAAGCGGCTGAACGAGGAGACCAACTCGACCGGCACGACCCGCTCGGGGTGCCGCAGCCGCTGTGCGGCCTGCCGGGCGGCCTCCAGTACGAGCATCCCGGGCACGTGGTCCGGGGCGCGGTCGAAGAGCACGGGGTGGCGGGCGTCGGCCCGCAGCAGCCAGCTGCCCGGCACCGGCGACGGCCCGAGGACGACGTCGGCGGCCCGCTCGCGGCCGACCAGCTCGGGCGCGGTGGGGGCGTCGGGGAGCCAGGGCCCGGCGGGCCGGTTCCCGGCCCCGCGCAGCCGGGCGTAGGCGACGGGGGAGAAGACCCGCAGCTGCCCGGAGGCATGGCCGACCGGCCGGCCGTCCCGCCGGATCTCGGCATGCACCCGCAGCGAGGCCAGCCGGCCGTGCCGCATCCGGACGTCGTGGCAGCCGACCTCCAGCATCAGCGAGGCGGGCGCGGCGGTGACGGCGAGCGCTTCCAGGCCGGCCGGGCCGAGCGTGTAACAGAGCTCGTCCAGCGTGAACTCGTGGCCGTCCGGCACGCCGAAGCCGACGTGGCCGATCAGCAGCCCGGCCTGCCGGACGGTCTCGGCCAGCAGGACCGGGTCGTGGTGCCGGTCGCCGGGCAGCCGGTAGAAGCCGTGCAGCCGGGGCCACTGCGCGCCGAGCAGGAAGTCGTAGGGGCCGGTCGCCTGCCAGCCGGTGATGAGCACCTCGGAGACGGCGGAGCGGTGGACCAGATGCCGGGAGACGGTCCGCTCGTGGAAGTCGTAGCCGGGACCGGGGTGGGGATACGGACCGTGGTCATCCGGTTCTACGATCAATGGCATGACGGGCCCCACTCCCGGGTGTCGGTCGACCGGCCGCGCGGGCGGCCTTCACAAAACATACAGACCACCCGGTTTGCGCCCTGCGAGCGGGGTCACCGCTGCCGGGTACTTGGCGTGATCACGTTACCCGGCCGCTGGGCTGCGGGAACGTCCGGCAGGGAGAGGGCAGACCTTGGGCGGGGGTCGGTCCCCGCTGGACGGCGGGGGCCACCGAGGGGCTAGATTAGATACCAACCATGCGGTTTCGGGCGGGCCGTCCGCATGCGAGGCGTCGCGCCACCGACGGCGGCGCCCTGACAGCAGCCGGGCGAGCCGGGATCTCGCCGAGGCCGAGGCCGGAGGGGCCAGTGGTCAAGCAGGAACGTGCGGGGAGGACCAGGCAGGCCGTGCTGCTCGCGGCCGCGGACACGTTCGCCGAAGCCGGATTCGAGTCGGCCAGCCTGGTCGACATCAGCCGCCGCGCAGGGGTCAGCAAGGGCGCGCTCTACTTCCATTTCGTCTCCAAGCAGGCGCTGGCCGACGGCGTCCGTGCGGCGGCCGCGCGCGAGATCGGCTCGGCCGCCCTGCGGGCCCGGCGCGGCGCCGGGCCGGCCGTCCAGGGCCTGATCGACTTCTCCCACGAGCTGGCCCGGCTGCTCCGCGAGGACGTGGTGGTCCGGGCCGGCGTCCAGCTCGCCCAGGGTGCCCGGGGCGGCGCCGGAGCCGCCTGGCAGAGCCTCACCGCCGCCTTCCGCCGGCTGCTGGACCGGGCCGCCGACGCGGGCGAACTGCGCCCCGGGGTGGACGGCCGGCAGGCCGCCGAGCTGCTCACCACCCTGGCGGCGGGGCTGGTACTGCTCGCGCCCGAGGACACCGGCCGGCTCCGGCCGGAGGCGTTGCACACGCTGTGGACGGCCGCCCTGCCCGCCCTGGTCCCGGCGGACCGCTGCTCGTCCTACCGCACCTGAGGCCGTACCGCCCGCCGTCCTGCCGCACCTGCCGTCCTGTCGCCTGACGTCCTGCCGCCTGCCGTCCTGCCGGACCCCGGCGCGCGCGGGTTCAGGAACTCCCCGGCGTCCGCTCGGCCACGCTGAGCCGGGCGAGCGCGTGCGGCTGGACGAGGCCGGGCAGCAGCAGCGTCCAGAAGTCGGCCATCCGCTGGAGCAGGTCGCGGCGGCCGCTCAGCACCTGCGAGCTGAGCTGGATCCCGGTCACCGCGCCGGTGATCACCCCGGCCGCGGCCGCCACGTCCAGGCCCGGGTGCAGGTCGCCGGCCTCGCGCGCCTGCTCCAGCAGCCCGCGCGCCGCGTCCGACCAGCCCTGGTAGGCCCCGACCTGCGGCTGGGTGAAGCTGCCGTGCTCGATGGTCAGCCGGATGCTGCCGCGCACCATCGGGTCGTCCAGCAGGGCGTGCGCGAAGGCGTAGCCGAGGTCGATCAGGGTCTGCACCGGGCTGTCGGAGGTCGGCTCCCAGGTCGCGAGCCAGGCCCCCTGGCCTTCGATGACGGCCAGTGCCAGCTCCTCCTTGGAGCGGAAGTGGAAGTACAGCGCGCCCTTGGTGACGCCGGCCCGCTCCAGGATCTCCGACATCGTGGCGGCGGCGTAGCCGCGTTCGTCGAACACCTCGGCCGCAGCGAGGAGTACCGCCTGGCGGGTCGCCAGCGCCCGGGCCTGCCTGGCCATCGCAGCCTCCCTGGAAAGTTCTCGTGCTCGGCAGCGGCCGATCCTATGGGGAGGCGCCGGGGCGCGGGCCGCATACCGTCCAGTAGGTATTCTACCGAGCCGCCTGCGGCCGGACCGGCCCTGCCGGGCGGGGCCGGTAACGCCGACGGCCGGCCACCCCGAAGGGTGACCGGCCGTCGGTCGGGTGCTGCGGAGCCGTCAGGCGGCCTGCTGCCAGCTGACCGGCGAGAAGTAGGCCGGGCGGCGCTCCAGCCGGTGCCAGGTGGCGATCGGCTCGACCGGCGCGGCGGCGGCCGCGGCCTGCTGGGCGGCCGCGGCGCGGGCCATCAGCACGGCGGTCAGGGCTGCGAGCTCCTCGTCGGAGAGCGAGCCGCGGACGATGCGGAAGGAAGGTTCGGCGGAAGCGGTCATGGTGTGGTTTTCTCCCCCGGCACGTTACTGGTGAATGGTCAGCTGAACGGCGCTGCTACATCGGCGGGTTGCCGTGCTTGCGGCTGGGCAGATCGGCGTGCTTGGTGCGGAGCATGGCGAGCGAGGCGGCGAGGACCTGGCGGGTCTCGGCGGGGTCGATGACGTCGTCGACGAGGCCGCGTTCGGCCGCGTAGTACGGGTGCATCAGTTCGCTCTTGTATTCCTTGATCTTCTGGGCGCGCATGGCCTCGGGGTCCTCGGCGGCGTTGATGTCGCGTCGGAAGATCACGTTGGCGGCGCCTTCGGCGCCCATGACGGCGATCTCGTTGGTGGGCCAGGCGAAGGAGAGGTCGGCGCCGATGGAGCGGGAGTCCATGACGATGTAGGCGCCGCCGTAGGCCTTGCGCAGGATGAGCTGGATGCGGGGCACGGTGGCGTTGCAGTAGGCGTAGAGGAGCTTGGCGCCGTGGCGGATGATGCCGTCGTGTTCCTGGTCGACGCCGGGCAGGAAGCCGGGGACGTCGAGCATGGTGACCAGCGGGATGTTGAAGGCGTCGCACATCTGGACGAAGCGGGCGGCCTTCTCGCTGGCGTTGATGTCCAGGACGCCGGCCAGCGACTGGGGCTGGTTGGCGATGATGCCGGTGACGTGGCCGTCGATGCGGGCGAGGACGCAGAGCACGTTGGTGGCCCAGCGCTCGTGGACCTCCAGGTACTCGCCGTGGTCGACGATCTCCTCGATGACCTTGCGCATGTCGTAGGGGCGGTTGCCGTCGGCGGGCACCAGGTCGAGGAGGGAGTCGTTGCGGCGCTCGACGGGGTCGTCGTTGACGACGGTGGGCGGCATCTCGCGGTTGTTCTGGGGCAGCAGCGACAGGAGGTAGCGGACCTCCTCGATGCAGGACTGCTCGTCGTCGTAGGCGAAGTGGGAGACGCCGGAGACCCCGGAATGGACGTCGGCGCCGCCGAGCCCGTTCTGGGTGATCTTCTCGCCGGTGACGGCCTGGACGACGTCGGGGCCGGTGATGAACATCTGCGAGGTCTCGCGGACCATGAAGATGAAGTCGGTCAGCGCGGGGGAGTAGGCGGCGCCGCCGGCGCAGGGGCCGAGCATCACGGAGATCTGCGGGATGACGCCGGAGGCGCGGGTGTTGCGCTGGAAGATGCCGCCGTAGCCGGCGAGCGCGGTCACGCCCTCCTGGATGCGGGCGCCGGCGCCGTCGTTCAGCGACACCAGCGGCGCGCCCGCGGCGATGGCCATGTCCATGATCTTGTGGATCTTCTGTGCGTGGGCCTCGCCCAGCGCGCCGCCGAAGATCCGGAAGTCGTGCGCGTAGGTGAACACGGTGCGCCCGTGCACGGTGCCCCAGCCGACGATCACGCCGTCGGTGTGGGGCTTCTTCGCCTCCAGGCCGAAGCCGGTGGCGCGGTGCCGGCGCAGCGGCTCCACCTCGCGGAACGAGCCCTCGTCGAGCAGCAGGTCGATGCGCTCGCGGGCGGTCAGCTTGCCCTTGGCGTGCTGGGCCTCGGTGGCCTTCTCGCTGGGGCCGCGGCGGACCTGTTCGCGCAGTTCGTGCAGCTCGGCGACCCGCCCGTGGGCGTCGGCCGGGACCTCGGGGATCTCGTCGCCGACCGGCGCCTCATGCACAACCGTCATCTCGAACCACTCCAAGGGTGAGGGAACTGTCCGACAGCCAACGTCTGCATTGCCCCCGGCTGCGAATCACTTCTTCACTTATGACTGTACGAGGGGCCCCGCGCTGGTTTCGGCGTCGATTCTGTACAAGGTCGCGTCCGTTTAGATGTCAGGGCTGCACAGAAACCGGCCCCGGAGGCCGTGTGCGGACGGTGTCCGTTCGATTACCCGATGCTGTCCGCCGGGTCCCGTTCGGATGATCTGGACATGAGGAAACGTGCAGGTCAGGCCGGTCGCCGGGGGTCGTCGGCGGGCCGCCCACGGAGCCGCTGCGGGCAGGCTCCGGCGGGGTCGGCCGGGCGGGAAGGGGCGGCCTCGGCGGCCGATCAGTCGTAGGGATACGCCAAAAACACCGAAGCCCACCCGGATGGTCCCGGGTGGGCTGTCCGAGGGAGTGCGTCAGCTCTTGCGGCCGTCCTCCGGCTCGTCCTTGCCCCGCAGCTCCTCCTCGCGGCGGCGCAGGTCCGCCTCCCACTGCCTGAGCATGTCCTCGTGCCGGTTGTCGTCCTTCTTCAACGAGGCCAGGAACTCCGGGTCGTCGTCCGGCGCGAGCGGCCGGCCGCCACGCGGGCGCTCGTACCCGGGCCCGCCGGCGATGCGGCCCGCCGGCCGGGTCTGCAGGGCGCCGCGCTGCTTGCCGGCCACCAGCCAGGCGATCGAGCCGACCAGCGGGAAGAGCAGCACGATGATCACCCAGATCACCTTGGGCAGGTGCTTCACCTCCTCCTCGGGCGTGGTCAGGCAGTCGATGAACGCCCACACCCAGAGGGCGAGCGGAAGGACGAAGGTCAGGATCCTCAGCACGGCGGCGATCTCCCCCGGCGACGGCGGTGGTGGCGGGCGGCCTCGAAGCGGCGGCGGCTTCACGGGGGCCCTTGACCGAGCCAGGCTATCGGGTGGCGGATACTGACTGGCATGGCATACGACGATCTCCGCTCCTTTCTGCGGGCCCTCGACCGGGAGGGCGACCTCAAGCGCATCAAGGCCGAGGTGGACCCCCATCTGGAGATCGGCGAGATCGTCGACCGGGTCCAGAAGGCCAAGGGCCCTGCCCTGCTGTTCGAGAACGTCAAGGGCTCGTCGATGCCGCTGGCGATGAACGTCTTCGGCACCGAGCGCCGGCTCGCCAAGGCGCTCGGCCTCAAGGGTCCGGACGACATCTCCGAGAAGATCGCCGGCCTGCTGAAGCCGGAGCTGCCGCAGGGCTTCACCGGCTTCCGGGACGCCTTCGGCAAGCTCGCCTCGATGGCCCACGTGCCGCCCCGCAAGGTCAAGCAGGGCGAGGCCGCCGTCCAGGAGGTCGTGCTCACCGGTGACGACGTCAACCTGGACGAACTGCCCGCCCTCTTCACCTGGCCGCTGGACGGCGGCTCCTTCTTCAACCTGGGCCTGACCCACACCAAGGACCCGGACACCGGCATCCGCAACCTCGGCCTCTACCGGCTCCAGCGGCACGACCGGCGCACCATCGGCATGCACTGGCAGATCCACAAGGACAGCCGCAACCACTACGCGGTGGCCGCCCGTCGCGGGGAGCGGCTGCCGGTCGCGATCGCCTTCGGCTGCCCGCCGGCCGTCACCTACGCCGCCACCGCGCCGCTGCCGGGTGACATCGACGAGTACCTGTTCGCCGGCTTCGTCGCCGGGGAGCGGGTCAAGATGGTCGACTGCAAGACCGTCCCGCTCCAGGTCCCGGCCGACGCCGAGGTCGTGCTGGAGGGCTGGCTGGAGCCCGGCGAGATGCTGCCCGAGGGCCCGTTCGGCGACCACACCGGCTTCTATACGCCGCAGGAGCCGTTCCCGGCACTGAAGATCGACTGCGTGACGATGCGCCGCCGCCCGATCCTGCAGTCCATCGTGGTCGGCCGCCCGCCGACGGAGGACGGCCCGCTGGGCAAGTTCACCGAGCGGTTCTTCCTGCCACTGCTGAAGATCATCATCCCGGACATCGTCGACTACGACCTGCCCGAGGCCGGCGGCTTCCACAACTGCGTGATCGTCTCGATCGACAAGAAGTACCCCAAGCACGCCCAGAAGACGATGCACGCCATCTGGGGCGCCCACATGATGTCGCTGACCAAGCTGATCATCGTGGTGGACTCCGACTGCGACGTGCACAACTACCAGGAAGTCGCCTGGCGCGCCTTCGGCAACGTGGACTACAGCCGCGACCTGACGGTGGTGGAGGGCCCGGTCGACCACCTCGACCACGCCTCCTACCAGCAGTTCTGGGGCGGCAAGGCGGGTATCGACGCGACCCGCAAGCTGCCCGAGGAGGGCTACACCCGGGACGGCGGCTGGCCCGAGATGGTCTCCTCCGACCCGGCCACGGCCGAGCTGGTGGACCGCCGCTGGAAGGAGTACGGGCTGTGAGCGAGCGCAGCGGGCGAAACATCGAAGGGCGCGCATGGGCGAATGCCCCTGCCGAGCGAAGCGAGGCGGGCGCATGAGCACCGCTGCGGCGCTTCCGGAGGTCCCGCCGGGCAAGGTGAAGGCGTTCCTGCGGCTGGTGATGATCGAGCACTCGGTCTTCGCCCTGCCCTTCGCCTACATCGCCGCGCTGACGGCGATGTTCCTCGCCGACGAGCGGGTGCACTGGGGCGAGCTGTTCATCGTCACGGTCTGCATGGTCGGCCTGCGCACCTTCGCCATGGCCGCCAACCGGATCATCGACCGCGAGATCGACGCCCGGAACCCGCGCACCGCCGGGCGTGAACTGGTCACCGGCGCCGTGTCGGTGAAGACCGCGTACACCGGCTCCGCGATCGCGCTGGTGGTCTTCCTCGGCGCGGCCGCGCTGCTGAACCCGCTCTGCCTCGCGCTGGCGCCGGTCGCCGTCGTCCCGATGGTGGTCTACCCGTACGGCAAGCGGTTCACGGACTTCCCGCAGGCGATCCTGGGCCTCGCCCAGGCCATGGGCCCGGTCGGCGCCTGGCTGGCCGTCACGGGCTCGTGGTCCTGGGACGCGGTCGTCCTGGGCGCGGCGGTGGGCATCTGGATCGGCGGCTTCGACCTGATCTACGCCTGCCAGGACGTCGCCTCCGACCGGGCGGGCGGCGTGCGCTCGGTGCCGGCCCGCTTCGGCATCCCGGCGGCGATCCGGGGCGCCCGCGTCTGCCACGTGCTCACCACGCTGCTGCTCGGCTGGTACGCGGTGCTGACCGACGCCGGGCCCGCGTTCTGGATCGGGCTGGCGGTCGTGGCCGGCGCCTTCGTCTACGAGCACACCATCGTGAAGCCGAACGACCTGTCGAAGCTGAACCGGGCGTTCTTCCAGACGAACGGGTTCGTCGGGATCTCGCTGTTCTTCTTCGCACTGGTCGACCTGGTCGTGCGCGGCCTCGGGATCTGACGTCAGCTCTTCCCGCCCTCGTCGAGCGTGTGCTTGACGAGGGCGTTGGCGTGTCCGTGGCCGAGACCGTGCTCGCTCTTGAGCCAGGCGACCAGCTCCATGTGCCTGGTCAGCGGGGAGGAGCGGATCAGCTCCTGCCAGTGCGAGACCGGCTCGCCGTACTTCTTCTCGATCGACGGGAAGTAGCTTGCGGGGCCCTTGGCGGGTTCGGTGCTCATGGTGGGGGTCTCCTGGTCGTGTGGTGATCCGGATCCGGTGGTTGTCACGCAGTCAGCTTGGCGGTGGTTGCAGTCAGCCAGCCCAGACCGAGGGCGGCCCCGGCGGTGAAAGCCAGGACGGTGGCTCCGGAGCCGGCGAATCCGGCCAGCACGCCGACCGGCACGACGCGGGAGGCGACGGCCCACGTGCGCTCGCCGGCGGCGGCGAAGTGCCGGGCGAGCACCAGGAAGGCGGCGCAGAGGGCGAGGAAGCCGACCGAGCCGCCGATCATGTGGACGGTGCCGTGCGGGCTGAGCTCGGCGACCCGGCCCTCCGGGGCGCCGACCGGGAACCCGGCGCCGGGGTCGGCCTTGAACACGGCGCTGACGAGGAACGACGCGCCGAACACGCCGACCAGGCGAGGGGCCCAGGTGCCGCCGGGGCTGTTGCGCAGGGTCCGGCGGAGGCCGACGGCGCCCGCGATCGTCAGCACGCCGGTGACCAGGAAGCTCGCCACCTGGATGAAGCCGAGACCGCCGAGCGCGAGCTGACTGATGGCGTTGCGGCCGAAGTCGAAGCCCTCACGGGTGAGGCCCTGGGTGATGCCCACGGCCAGGAACAGCGGGCCCGCGGCGGCGCCGGCGGTCAGCAGGGTGCGGGTGCGGGTGGCGGGGGCGCTCAGCACTGCGGTGGTGTTCGTCATGCCCGGTAAGACCGGGAGCGTGAGCGGAACTCATCGGCATGCCCGGCGTGATCCGGGTCACAGGAGGGTCGGGTGGTGGCGCAGAGGGACGAACGTCCCGCCGGGGGACGGTCGTGCGGGCCGGGACGTAGCATCTGCGCATGATCGACGAGACCACTCCAGGCTGGCGGGCCGACCGGATCGGCAGCGCGCTGCGCGGTGAGAACCCCACCGTCATGAGGCGGTTGGACGCCGGGTTCGCCGTCGTCGGCGACGTCCAGTTCCTGCCCGGATACTCGATCCTGCTGACCGACGAACCGGGTGTCGAGCGCCTCTCCGACCTGCCGCGCCCGCGCCGGCTCGCCTACCTCGCCGACATGGACCGCCTCGGCGAGGCCGTCGAACGGGCCTGCCGGGCCGCAGATCCGGCGTTCCGGCGCGTCAACCTGGAGATCCTCGGCAACAAGGACGCCTTCCTGCACGCCCACGTCTGGCCCCGCTTCGACTGGGAGCCCGACCACCTCGTCCGGATGCCGGTCTGGCTCTACCCGCAGGACCACTGGCGCGACCCGCAGTACGCCCTCGGCCCGCAGCACGACGCGATCCGCGCCGCTGTCGGGGCCGCGCTCGACGTGGTGGGCTGACCGGTCCCGCCGGCTGGTATTCCCGCGGGAGCGGGGGGCCACTCGATGGCGTGAAGTTCGCGGCCGGGCATGGAAAGCCGATCCAACCCGTGCCTACGCTGCGGGACATGGACATCGTGATCCCGCTCTTCGATCGCTTCGAGCCGCTCGACGCGATCGGCCCGTACGAGATCCTCGCGTACGTGCCGGGCGCGAAGGTGCGCTTCGTCGCGCCGCAACCGGGCCGGGTCGGCGACGCGTTGGGAGCCCTCACGGTGGACGTTCCCACCCGTTACTCGGAGGTCGACGCCTGCGACGTGCTGCTCGTCCCCGGTGGCAACGGCACCCGGCCGCTCGCCGGTGATCCGGAGTTCCTCGACTGGATCTGCCGCGTGCACGAGACGACCCGGTTCACGACGTCCGTCTGCACCGGCTCCCTCGTCCTCGGTGCCGCCGGGCTGCTCAAGGGGCTCACCGCCACCACCCACTGGGGCGCCGTCGCCGATCTGGAGAGCCACGGCGCCACCTACACCGCCGAGCGGGTCGTCCGGAACGGACGGATCATCACCTCGGCGGGTGTCTCGTCCGGTATCGACATGGCCCTCCGGCTGGCTGCCCTGCTCACCGACGACGTCACCGCCCAGGCCATCCAGCTCTGCACCGAGTACGACCCCCAACCACCGTTCGACACCGGCTCCCCGGCCAAGGCGCCGGCTGCCGTCCGGGAGCGCACCCGCACGCTGGGCTGAGACGTTCAGCCCAGCAGACGGCGCCGGTACCGGACGGCGGGGCCGGCCTAGCCGAGCCGTGGCGCCTCCGGGTGGTAGGCACGCTGCCGTTCGACCGGTGCGTCGCCGAAGTCGCCCTTGCCGTTGACGACCTCGCCCACCCCGACCCGGACGCCCTGGGCCCGGCCGAAGCCCTTGAGCACCCCGCCCCTCCCGTCCGGGTCCGGGTAGCCGTACGGATGGCCGGCGGCCAGGACCACCGAACGGGCCGAGACCTGCCCGAGCACCTGAGCGCCGGAGCCGATCCGGCTGGAGCCCGTCACCTCGGCGCCGCCCCCGAGCCAGGTCTCGTCGCCGAGCTCGATGCTGTCGGTTCCGGCCGCCTTGATCCGTGCACCGCCCTCGCCGATCTCCGACCGCGCGCCGATCACGATGACCCCGCCGCCGGTGGCCGTGATCAGGGTGCCGCCGTGCAGCACGTTCCCCCGCCGGAGGAGGCAGCCGCTGTGTTCGTCGCACTCGATGACCACGCCGGGGTAGAGCACGTTCCCGGGGTGCAGCCGGACCCGCCGCGAGACGATCACCGAGAACGGGTCGAGTACGACGACGCCCTGGTCGGCGAGGTCCATCAGCTCCCCGGGTGTGAGCAGCCCGCGCTCCCGGCGCATCCGCGCCACCCGCTCCTCCAGCGACCCTGCGCCCATGATCATCCGATCATGCTCCCGACTGTGGCACCCTGCTGTAAAGCGGGTGCCCGGCGGGCGGCCGTGCGGGCACGATGCCCGCATGGCACGGTGGGCGAGAACGAGCCGGACCCCGGGAGGAACACGTGATCGGCAAGCTGCAGTGCACCGTCCTCGACTGCCCGGAACCGGCCGTGCTGGCCCGGTTCTACGCGGCGCTGCTGGGCGGCGAGGTCGACCGGCCGGACCGGCGGTGGTCGCTGGACGAGACGTGGTCCACCGTGCACACCGAGGGCGGCCCGGTGTTCTGCTTCCAGGGTGTCGCCGACCACCGGCCGCCGCAGTGGCCCGACCCGGCGCACCCCCAGCAGGTGCATTTGGACATCGACGTGGAGGACCTCGACGGCGCCGAGCGCGAGGTGCTCGCCCTCGGCGCCACCAGGCTGTCCGACGCCGGTGGCTGGCGGGTCTACGCGGACCCGGCCGGCCACCCGTTCTGCCTGATCAGGGCCGGCTGACCGGAAACGTTCGCCGGTGCCCGCGCAGGGCGGGCGGAGTCCTGCCGCGTGTGCTCAGTCCAGCGACAGGACGTCACCGACGCTCAGGCGGCCGGGAGTTGCCACCTCGGCGAGGGCGTCGAGGCGGTTGTCGTGCGCCTGGGCGACGGCCTTGAGGATCTCGGGGGCGCGCGGGAGGCCGGGCTGGGCGGCGGTGGTCATCACACACCGCTCGCTGGAGCGGACGAAGGCCAGCCGGGCGCCGGCGCTGGAGCCGCTGCGGGCCTCGTGGCCGAACCAGTCGTCCTCGACGAACGGCCGGGTGCCGGGCGGGGTGCGCAGCAGGATGTTGGGGCGGAAGCGGCGCTCGTCCACGACGGTGGACGGGCAGGCCGCGCGGACCCAGTCCAGGGTGGCGGTGGTGAGCACGCTGACCGGGAGCTGGTCGAGGTGGGAGACGGCGTCCTCGCGGGCGAGTGCGACGTCCGGGCGCTGGAGGTAGGCGCGCAGGAAGGCGGCCGGGTCGGCGACCGGCCGGCCGAGCGGGTCGAACAGCTCGGGGCCGTCGAGCCGGTGGCCGAGCCGGGAGGAGAGGCGGAGCAGGCCGTCCATCCGGCGGAAGCGCCGGGTGTTCTTGCCGGAGCCGAACTTGCCCGCGCCGTCGCGCACGGCGTACAGGCGGTCGCCGGCCAGGCCGCGCTCGTCCACCTCGACGGAGTCGAGCCGCTCGCCGCCGGTGGACTTCACGGGGTAGCGCCAGAGCTGCTCGATCACTCCGATGATCTCTGCCATGGCGGGAAAGCCTAGCGGCGCCCGCCGGGGATGGTCTAGACCAAGTTCCCCTTTGGTCAAGCCGGTCCGGTCAAGCCGGTGCGGTCGAGCCCGCCCGGTCGAGCCCGACCGCTCACCCCAGCCGGGCCACGGCCCGCACCGGCGCGCCGTCGGCCGCGACCAGCCGCAGCGGGAAGAGCGAGACCTCCACCGGCCGCCCGGCCTGCTGGGCCATGAGCAGCGTCCGCAGGTCGGTCAGGTTCTCGGCGATCACGCCGCCCCCGGACGCGCCGAGCAGCACCCGGTGCGCGGCCAGCGTGGGCTCTGCGGCGGCCGGCCGGTCGTGCTCGTCGGTCAGGTCGGCCAGCAGCGCGGCCACCGCCGGGTCGCCCGGGCCCGGATCGGGGGTGGGGTCGACGCTCAGCGCGTCCACGCCGACCGTCCGCACCCCGGCGGCGACGATCGCCTCGGCCGCCCCGGCGGTCAGGCTGGGGTGGGCGAGGTAGGCGTCGGTGCCCCAGTGCCGGGCCCAGCCGGTGGCCAGCAGCAGGACGGTGCCCTCCGCGGACCGCTCCAGCGCCGGGGCGAGCAGCTCCGGCGTCACCTCCGCACGCGGCTCCAGACCGCGCAGGTCGGCGACGACGGCCGGGCCGGTGAACCGCTCCAGCGGTAGGCCGTCCAGCGTCGGCCAGGTGACGTCCACGTGGTACGGCGCGTCCACATGGGTGCCGGACTGCGAGCCGAGGTGCAGGGCCAGCACGTTCACCCCGGCGGTGGCGGTGGTGAGCGCGGGCTCCAGGACGACGGCCGGATCGCCGGGGTAGACCGGCATCGCGGTGGTCACCTGATGGGTGAGGTCGACGAGGGTCGCTGCCATGCCGCCCATCCTCCCAGGGGTGACGGCGGATGGGGCCGTTGCGGTGGCCTCCGTATAGAAAGGGAGCCATGGGAACAGACAAGCGTCAGCCGTGGGTGGTCGGGGTCTCGGGCGCGTCCGGTACGCCGTACGCGGCCTCCGTGATCCGGGCGCTGATCGCCGCCGGGGAGCCGGTGGACCTGATCGTCAGCCGGGCCGCCCGGCTCACCATCCTGGACGAGACCGGCATCTCGTTCCGTGACGCGCACTGGCGCACCGACCTCGCCGCCTGGCTGGCCACCGACGACGCCCGCTTCGGCCCGGAGCAGCTCGATGACGTCCGCTACTGGCCCGCCGGGGATTTCGCGGCCGGCCCGTCCAGCGGCTCCTACCCGGCCAAGGGCATGCTGGTGGTCCCGGCGACCACCGGCGCGGTGGCCGGGATCGCGCTCGGCCTGAGCAAGGACCTGCTCCAGCGGGTCGCCAGCGTGACCCTCAAGGAGCGCCGCCCGCTGGTGGTCTGCGTCCGAGAGGCGCCACTCAACGGGGTGACGCTGAAGCACCTGGTGGAGCTGGACGCGCAGGGCGCCGTCGTGCTCCCCGCCTCGCCCGGTTTCTACGCGGGCGGCTCCACCGTCCGGGAGCTGGTCGACTTCGTGGCCGGACGGGTGCTGGACGCGGTCGGTGTACCGCACACGCTGTACCGGCGCTGGGAGGGTGAGTTGGGCGCGGCCGCGCGCCACACCGCGCAGCCGGAGTGAGGGGGAGTGAGGAGCCCGGGAGCGGGAGAGTATGTTCTCTGCGATACCCGGGTTGTTCCGCGCATGGCGCCTTTGAATCCGGATAATGATCTGTGGGTCTGGTGAGGTTCGGAAGGACGCGGACGGTATATGGACACGGTGGACAGACAGCTCATCCAGGCGCTCCGGGAGAACGGCCGTGCGTCCTACGCCGAGCTGGGCCGACTGGTGGGCCTCTCCGGCCCGAGCGTCACGGACCGGATCAACCGCCTGGAGCAGGCCGGGGTCATCACCGGCTACCGGGCGACGGTCAACCCGGCCTCGCTCGGCTTCGGTGTCACGGCCCTGATCGGCCTTCAGCTCACCGACGCGGCCGACCACGAGGACGTCGCACACCGGCTGAAGGACCTCGGCGAGGTCGAGGACTGCTGGTTCATCGCCGGTGACGACTCGTACATGCTCAAGGTCCGGGTCTCCGACGTGGAGGGCCTGGAGTCGGTGGTCAAGCGGATCTCCGGGACGAAAGGCGTGGCCCGGACCCGTACGACCGTCGTACTCTCCACGAAGTGGGAGAACCGGGTGAGCGAACTCCCTCTGGCCGAAGGGGAGTAAAACGATGGCACTGGTCGGTCTGGAGGAGCTGCGCGCGGCCCGGCAGCGGATCGCCGGGGTGGCGGTACGGACCCCGCTGGTCCCCGCCCCCTGGGCGGCCCAGGGCGAGCGCCGGCTCTGGCTCAAACCGGAGAACCTCCAGCCGACCGGCGCCTTCAAGACCCGCGGGGCCTACAACCGGCTCGCCGCGCTCACCGGGCAGGAGCGGGCCCGCGGCGTGGTCGCCCAGTCCAGCGGCAACCACGCGCAGGCGGTGGCGTACGCGGCCGGGCTGCTCGGCATCAAGGCCGTGATCGTGATGCCGGACACCTCTCCGGCGGTCAAGGTCGACGCCACCCGCGCGTTCGGCGCCGAGGTGCTCCTGGTCTCGCCGGAGGAGCGCGACACCCTGCCCGGCGAGCTGGCCGAGCGGCACGGCTACGTCTGGGTGCCGCCGTACGATGACCCGTTCATCATTGCGGGCCAGGGCACGGTCGGCCTGGAGATCGCCGAGGACGCCCCGGCCGAGCTGGACACCGTGCTGGTGCCGGTCAGCGGCGGCGGCCTGATCTCCGGCACGGCGGCCGCGCTCAAGCTCACCCGCCCGGGCGTCCGGGTGGTCGGCGTCGAGCCCGAGCTGGCGGCCGACGCCCAGGCCAGCCTCCGGGCCGGTGAGCGGCTCTCCTGGCCGGTCGCCGACACCTACCGGACGATCGCGGACGGGCTGCGCACCCCCTCGGTCGGTGAGCTGCCCTTCGAGCACCTCACCGCCTACGTGGACGACATCGTCACCGTCACCGAGGACGAGATCCGCGCCACCGTGGCCCTGCTGGCCCGCCGTGGCCGGCTGGTGGCCGAGCCCTCCGGCGCGGTCGCCCCGGCCGCGTACTTCCACCGCGCGGCCGAGACCGGCGGCCAGGCGGTGGCGGCGGTGGTCAGCGGCGGCAACATCGAGCCGGCCCTGCTCGCGGAGCTACTGGCGGGCTGAGGTCGCCGCGCCCGGGTCGCGACGGGGCCGCGGGCGCCAGGGGCGTACGCTCGTTCCGGCAACGATTCGAAGTCGGAGGAGGCGGGGCACCGCATGGACGCAGGGCTGAAGCGCGAGCTGGAGGCGAAGGTCTACGCGGGTGAGCGGCTGACCCGGGAGGACGGGATCGCGCTCTACGAGAGCGATGACCTGGCCTGGCTGGGTGGTCTGGCCCACCATGTGCGGACGCGGAAGAACGGCGATGTCGTCCACTTCAACGTGAACCGTCACCTCAACATGACGAACGTGTGCAACGCGTCCTGTGCGTACTGCTCGTTCCAGCGCAAGCCGGGCGAGAAGGATGCGTACACGATGCGCATCGAGGAGGCCGTGCGTCTGGCCAAGGCGATGGAGGTGGACTCCCTGACGGAGCTGCACATCGTCAACGGTCTGCACCCGACCCTGCCGTGGCGTTACTACCCGCGGTCGTTGCGGGAGCTGAAGGCGGCGCTGCCGAACGTCTCGTTGAAGGCGTTCACCGCGACCGAGATCCACTGGTTCGAGAAGATCAGCGGTCTGCCGGCGGACGAGATCCTGGACGAGCTGATCGATGCCGGGCTGGAGTCGCTGACCGGTGGCGGTGCGGAGATCTTCGACTGGGAGGTCCGTCAGCACATCGTGGACCACGACACCCACTGGGAGGACTGGTCGCGGATCCACCGGCTCGCGCACGGCAAGGGCCTCAAGACGCCGTCGACGATGCTGTACGGCCACATCGAGGAGCCCCGGCACCGGGTGGACCACGTGCTGCGGCTGCGGGAGCTGCAGGACGAGACGGGCGGGTTCCAGGTCTTCATCCCGCTGCGCTACCAGCACGACTTCCACGACTCCAAGGACGGCGTCGTGCGGAACAGGCTGATGGCGCGCACCGAGATGGCCACGGGTGCGGAGGCGTTGAAGACCTTCGCGGTCTCCCGGCTGCTCTTCGACAACGTGCCGCACGTCAAGGTGTTCTGGGTGATGCACGGTGTCACGACGGCGCAGCTGGCGTTGAGCCACGGTGCGGACGACATGGACGGCTCGGTGGTCGAGTACAAGATCACCCATGACGCGGACAACTTCGGCACCCCGAACAAGCTCGGCCGGGACGACCTGCTGGGCCTGATCCGGGACGCCGGCTTCCGCCCGGTGGAGCGCAACACCCGCTACGAGGTCATCCGCGAGTACGACGGCCCGGACCTGACGCGCCGGGAGACCCCGCAGGCCATGCGCCTCTGACCGGGCACCGACCGGCGCGGCCCCACGCCGACCAGTGATTTCCCCCGTCTCCCGGGCCGCCGCCCGGCCCGGGAGACGGGCGTTTCCACCCGGGCCGGCCCAGTCTTCACCGGCCCCGCACAGCCCCCGGGTTTCCCAACAGGCCGTTGGTTTGGCAGGATCGGCCGCATGTCCGGTTCCCATCGCGCCACCACGTACCCGCCGTACGAGCCGATGCACGAACCGGCGTACCAGCCGGGGTACGAGGTGCCGCAGCAGTCCTACGGGGTCTACGAGCAGCCGTCCTACCCGGAGTACGGCACGGCGCAGCCGTACACGGCCGACGGGAACCAGCCGCCCTACGGGTACGAGAACCAGCAGGCCCCGCAGAGCTACCAGGGCCAGGCCGCTTACGAGGGCTACGGCAGCCACGGCGCCTATGACGCCTATGACGCCTACGACCAGCCCTTCCACTCGTACCCCGCCGACCCCGCCGAGACCGAGCGGGCGTACTGGTCGGAGCCCGGACCGTCGTACGCCGCCGAGCCGGCGCCGGACCTCGCGCCCGGGCTCGACCCCGAGCCGGTGGTCGTGGCCTCGGCCGCGGCGCCCGCGGAAGCGGCTCCGGTCGGCGGCCGGGCGGCCGCCCGCGGCCACCGCCGCAAGCCCAAGCCGAAGAAGCGCACCGGCAAGGCCGTGACCGCCGGTACCGCGCTGCTGCTCGCGGCAGCCGCCGGCTGGTACACCGTCGGCCAGGACTCCGCCAAGCCCGGCGTCACCACCGCCGACGGCCCCGGCCCGGATGGCGTCTCCACCCCGGACCAGCCGTCCCCGGCCGCCGGTGCCCAGGCCGCCCCCGCGGCCCAGGCCGTCGACGACCGGCACACCGGGGAGCCCGCCGCCGGTCGCAGCGAGGCCCGGCCGGACGGTTCGGTGGCCTCGATACCGGGGCTCGGCGCCGCCTTCACCGCCCGGATACCCGCCGAGACCACCCAGGTGGTGCTCGCCTCCGGCCAGGACAAGAACGCCAACAAGAACACCGTCACCCTCTGGACCCGCACCCCCGAGGGCCGGTGGCTGGCCGGCGAGACCTGGCAGGGCCACAACGGCAACAACGGCTGGACCACCGACCACAACGAGGGCGACCTGCGCAGCCCGATCGGGGTCTTCTCGCTCACCGACGCCGGCGGCCGCAAGGCCGACCCGGGCAGCAAGCTCCCGTACGACAAGGACCCGAGCTTCGTGGTCTCCGGGACGGGCTTCTTCGGCGACCAGCTGGCCGGCTCCTTCGACTACGTGGTCGCGATCAACTACAACCGGGTGCCCGGCAACTCGCCGCTCGACCCGCGCCGCCCCAACGGCTCCTCCAAGGGCGGCGGGATCTGGATCCATGTCGACCACGACGGCCCGACGCACGGCTGCGTCTCCGTCCCCGAGGACAAGATGGCCCTGCTGATCCGGACCCTCGATCCGGCCGCCCACCCGGTGATCGTGATGGGCGACGCGGCCTCGCTGGCCGCCTGAGGGCGCACCCGTCCGGGGTGGTGGGCCCAGGCGCCGCAACGGCCCTTGTGGGCCTCCTACAGCTTCCGGGCGCGGATCCTGTAGCCGGTCGCGCCCCGCAGACCAGTGGGTAACCGGGTTGAGTGGCTGTATGAGCGGTTCGCGCATTGTGGCACTCGGCCACTACCAGCCCCCGAAGGTCCTCACCAACGACGACCTGGCGGTGCTGGTCGACACCGACGACGAGTGGATCCGCAGCCGGGTGGGGATCCGGACCCGCCACATCGCGGAGGGCGAGACCCTGGTGGACCTCGCCACCGAGGCGGCCCAGAAGGCGCTGGCGAAGAGCGGCCGCACGGCCGCCGACATCGACCTCGTCGTGGTCGCCACCTGCACCGCGGTCGAGCGCAGCCCCAACACGGCCGCCGCCGTCGCCGCCCGCCTCGGCGTGACGGCGCCCGCCGCCTACGACATCAACACGGTCTGCTCGGGCTTCTCGTACGCGCTGGCCACCGCGGACCACGCGATCCGGGCCGGTGCGGCCCGCACCGCCCTGGTGATCGGCGCGGAGCGGATGTCGGACACCCTCGACTGGACCGACCGGACCACCTGCGTGATCTTCGGCGACGGTGCCGGCGCCGCGGTGGTGGAGGCCCAGGAGGACGGCGCCGAGCCGGGCATCGGCCCGGTGGTCTGGGGCTCGGAGCCGGAGAAGGGCGACGCCGTGGTGATCACCGGCTGGGACCCGGTGATCAGCCAGCAGGGCCAGTCGGTGTTCCGCTGGGCCACCACCCAGATCGCCCCGCTGGCCCGGCAGGCCTGCGAGAAGGCCGGGATCGACCCGTCGGAGCTCAAGGGCTTCGTGCCGCACCAGGCCAACCTGCGGATCATCGACTCGATCGCGGCCAAGCTGGGTGCCCCCGACGCGGTGGTCGCCCGGGACGTGGTGGAGTCCGGCAACACCTCGGCCGCCTCCATCCCGCTGGCCTTCTCCAAGCTGGTCGAGCGCGGCGAGCTGTCGCCCGGCGACCCGGTGCTGCTGTTCGGTTTCGGCGGCGGCCTGGCGTACGCCGGTCAGGTCGTCCGCTGCCCCTGAGCGGCCTCTCCCCGGAACGGCGCCCCGAAGCCCCGAGTGGGCCTTCAGCGGCCCCTGAGGGGCCCCTGGGCGGCGCCTGAGCGGTCCCTGGGCGTCGCCTGGGCGTCACCGGTCGTCCTCAACCCGCCTGAGCCGTCCTGAACCCGTCCTGAATCCGTCCGGTAGCGACCGGAAAAGAACAATGCCGGTGGGCGGGCACCCCGCAGTGGGTGCCCGCCCACCGGCATGTCTGGCGCGCTGCGGACCGCCGGCAGACCTCCCCCGAGGACACGGCCGCCGTCCGTCGTTCCCCGGACAGGAGGCCGGGGTTGCGCGCGGAGCGGATGGGTGGGTTGGCGGATCGGTCTACTTGGGCGGCTTCTTGCCGGTGACACCCAGGTACACCAGGGGAGCGAGGTTGGGCTTGAGGTCCTTGACCTTGACGCCCCAGGAGGTGAAGGCCTTCTGGTGCTCGGCCGCCGAAGCGAGCAGCGAGACCAGAGAGCCGGCGACGGCTGCCGGGTCGAGCGACTTGTCGGCCTGGCCCTTCGCCTGGAGTTCCTTGACGGCATCCGTAAGTGGCTTGGCGACTGCGTTGAGGACCGTCATGCGGATCTTGAAGAACCGCTTGTCCCCTTCGGCAGCACCGAGCGTGACCACTCGGAGAATGGCGTCGTTCTTGCGCCAGAAGGCGAGGAATCCGTCGACCAGTTCTTCCGAAGTGGCCGTGCCGGACTTCCCTGCCCAGGACTTTCCGGCCACCAGCTCTTTGAGCGTGTCGGAGTCCTTGGCCATTTCCTCGGCGATTTCGAGGACAGCGCCCTCGACATCCGGGAAGTACTGGTAGAAGGTCGCGGGGGAGGTACCCGCCATACGGGCGACGTCGATGACCTTGACGTCCCGATAGGGCGACGTGCTGAGCATCTCGCGGAGGCAGTCGAGCAGCTTCTGCCGCGTCTCCTGTCCGCGTCGCCCGGCGACGCGACCGTCGACGGTGCGAACTTGTCCTGTCATGCCGTCAGCTTACCGTGGCTCGATCTTGGCGCGATTCGGTGATGTGACAATTACTCCGCCCGGGGGTTGGTATAGGGGTGTGAACCAGTTCGGACGGATATTCACCGTGCTCCGGTCAAGCCCCCCCGTGTGCTTATGACCTCACAGCGTGACGGCCCCTCCGCTGAGGGGTGATCCGGTGACAGAGCGTGACGCTCTCCGGTTGGGTGCGGACCCGGCCGCGGTGGGTCCGGGCGGGCCGGATGCAAGCCGCCGCCGGAGCGGACGTCAGAATCCGGCCGTTCCGGCGGCACTGACCGGACGGCGACCGCGACGGGCCCCCGGGGAGCCTCTGGGCGGGGGAGGTTGGAGATGGGCCGGGCGGCATTGGAGAATCGGGTCCGGCACCCCGTGGTGGGTGCGGAAAACGGGGAGGTGGCAGCGGAGTGGACCAGCTGACGGCGCACGATCCGAGGCGGATCGGGCCCTTCGAGGTGCTGGGGCGGCTCGGCGCGGGCGGGATGGGCCTGGTCTACCTGGCGCGTTCCGCGTCCGGCCGGCGAGTGGCCATCAAGACCGTCCGGGGGGAGCTGGCCGAGGACGAGCTGTTCCGGGTCCGTTTCGCCCGGGAGATCGCGGCCGCCAAGACGGTCGGCGGTTTCTACACCGCGGCCGTGGTGGACGCCGACGCCGACGCCCGGGTGCCCTGGCTGGCCACCGCGTACGTCCCGGCGCCGTCCCTGGAGGACCTGGTCACCGAGTGCGGGCCGCTGCCGGCGGGGGCGGTGCGCTGGCTGGTGGCGGGCATCGCCGAGGCGCTGCAGTCGATCCACGCCGCCGGGCTGGTCCACCGCGACCTCAAGCCCTCCAACGTGCTGGTGGTCGAGGACGGCCCGCGGGTGATCGACTTCGGCATCGCGGCCGGGGTCTCCAGCACCCGGCTCACCATGACCAACGTCGCGGTCGGCACCCCGGCGTACATGTCTCCCGAGCAGGCCCGCGACAGCCGCAGCGTCTCCGGCGCCAGCGACGTCTTCTCGCTCGGCTCGCTGCTGGTCTTCTGCGCCACCGGCCACCCGCCGTACCGGGGTGCCAACCCGGTCGAGACGGTGTTCCAGCTGCTGCGCGAGCAGCCCGACCTCTCCGGCCTGCCGGCCGAGCTGGTGGACCTGGTCCGCGCCTGCATGCGGCCGTCCCCCGAGCACCGGCCGTCGCCGGCGCAGATCCAGGCCGAGCTGGCCCCGCACCTGTTCTCCCGGGACGACGCCTCCGGCGAGGCCGGGGACTGGCTGCCGCCCAACGCGCTGGAGCTGATCGAGCGCAAGCGCGGCCGCCGTCAGCCCCCGCCCGCCCCGGTAGCCCCTGCGCCGCCGCAGCCGGTGCCCCCGCAGCCGGTGCAGCCCCAGCCCGTTCTGCAGCAGGCGCCGGTACCGCCGCAGCGGCCGAACCGGGACGACCCGCGCACCCGGCACCCCGTCGGGCACCACGCCCCGCCCAGCACCGGGCCGGTGCACGCCGCACCGGCGCTCCCGGGGCCGGACACCGAGGCCGCCACCGAGAAGCTCGCCGCCCCCCGCCGCCACCGCGCCCCGGTCGCCGGGGAGAGCGCCGCCGAGGTGCGGCTGCCCAACGCCTCGGTGCGGATAGGCCCGGGGCCCAGGGCCGAGCAGGCCGGGCCGGGCTCCGCGCCTGCCGAGACCGACTGGGTCCGCCGGGCCACGCCGCCGCCGGTGCGGGCCGCCCGCTGGCGCCCCTGGCGGTTCCGGATGTCCAACGACGTCTGGGGCACCCCGGTGATCGCCGACGGCACCCTCTTCGTCTCCAGCTTCGAGGTGCACGCCCTCGACATCGCCTCCGGCCAGCGCCGCTACAAGACCCGCGACGTCGCCTGGGCGCTCGCCGTCGACGCCGGCCGGGTGCACGCCGCCGACGGCCCGCACCTCTACACCGTCGACGTCGCGGACGGCACGGAGCGCTGGCGCAGCTCGCTGGACGGCTGGGTCTACTCGCTGGACGCCGCCGACGGCGTGCTCTGCTGCGGCGTCCGGGGCGGCGGGGTGCAGCTGCGCTCGGCGGCCGGCGGCGCCGAGCTGTGGCGCGCCGACGACGCCCAGCAGGACTACGAGAACCCGCAGTCCGGCCCGGCCCTGGTGGGCGGCGCCGCGTACTACTACGGCGGCGGGCGGCTGCGCTGCGTAGACCCGCGCGGGGCGGGCCTGCGGTGGTCCTTCCCGGTCGGCGAGGACGTGCCGTCGCGCCCGGCCGAGCGGGCCGGGGTGCTGTACGTGACGGCCGGCACCCGGGTGTACGCGCTGGACGCGGCGAGCGGTGCCGAACGCTGGCGCTTCGAGGCGCCCGTCGTGCTCTTCACCCCGCCCGCGCTGGACGCCGACGCGGTGTACGTCGCCGACTACCTCGGCACGGTGTACGCGCTGGACGCGGCCACCGGCCGGGACCGCTGGCGCGGCGTCACCGGTAACCGGCAGGGGGCCGAGCCGGTGGTGGTCGGGGACGGCATGGTGCTGGTCGGCAGCGGCGAGGTGCTGTACGCCTTCGAGTCGGCCACCGGCCGGGAGCGGTGGCGGTACACCGCGAGGGGCGAGATCGTCGGCTCCCCGGCGGTCGCCGACGGCCTGGTCCACCTGGGCAGCCGGGACCAGTCGCTGCACACCCTGGACCTGGCGACCGGTCAGCTGCGCTGGGAGCTCGGCACCAAGGGCGAGCTGACCGGCTCGCCGGTGGCGGTCGGCGGGAAGGTCTTCGTCGGCAGCAAGGACCGCTGCGTCTACGCGCTGGACGCCTACTACGGCACGGCGGTGCCCTCGCACTGACCGGGGGAGACGGCAGGGGCGGGGGTCGGCCGACGGCCCCCGCCCCTGCGCGTCGGCTCCGCTACTTCCGGCGGGCCTCCGGGTGGCGGCTGCACCAGCCCTCCCAAGCCGAGGCCACCATCTCCTCGACGCCGTGACGGGCGGTCCAGCCCAGCTCCCGGCGGATCAGCTCGGCGGAGGCCACCACCCGGGCGGGGTCGCCGGCGCGGCGCGGGGTGACCTCGCCGGTGGCGTCGTACCCGGTCACCTTGCCGATCACGTCCAGCATCTCCTTGACGCTGACGCCCTCGCCGCGGCCGATGTTGAGGATCAGCGCGGTCTCGCCGGCCGGGTCGGCCGCCAGCCGCTTCGCGGCCGCCACGTGGGCGGAGGCGATGTCGGAGACGTGGATGAAGTCGCGCACGCAGGTGCCGTCGGGGGTCGGGTAGTCGGCGCCGAAGATCCGCGGGGCCTGGCCGGCGGTGAGCCGCTCGAAGACCATCGGGATCAGGTTGAACACGCCCGCGTCGGACAGCTCCGGCGAGGCCGCGCCGGCCACGTTGAAGTAGCGCAGCGACACGGTGGAGATGCCGTGGGCCTTGCCGGCCGCCGAGACCAGCCACTCGCCGGCCAGCTTGGTCTCGCCGTACGGGCTCATCGGGTCGCAGGGGGTGGACTCGGTGACCAGGTCGACGTCCGGCATGCCGTAGACGGCGGCGGAGGAGGAGAACAGGAAGCGCTTCACGCCACCCTCGGCGGCCGCCTCCAGCACGGTCTGCAGACCGATCATGTTCTCGCGGTAGTAGAAGAAGGGCTGCTCGACCGACTCGCCGACCTGCTTCTTCGCCGCGAAGTGCAGGATGCCCTCGACCGCGTGCTCGCGGATCGCCTCGTCCAGCACGGCGCGGTCCAGCGTGGACCCCTCGATCAGGGCCACGCCCTGCGGCAGCCGGGTGCGGTCACCGGTGCTGAGGTCGTCCAGGACGGCGACCCGCTCGCCCGCGTCGAGGAGCTGCTGCACCACGTGCCCGCCGATGTATCCGGCACCGCCGGTGATCAACCAAGTCATGGCCCGCATCCTAGGCGGTCGAGCTTTCGGGCCGGCGCCGGGCGAGTCGGTGGGGCCATTCGGGCATACCGGTGAAATGCTGACAAAGATCTCTGTCTGGTGAGGGAATCGGAGGCGGCCATCGTGAACCGCAAGAAGGAGCCCACCCGCCCTCTCCCGGCCGGGCCGCGCCCCACCGGGCCCAAGGCGTTCGGCGGGCGGCCGGCGGTGCCCGGGGCGGTCGCCGTGGTGGCCGCGCTGGCGGTGGCCGGGTGCAGCAGCGGAGGGTCCTCCTCCTCGTCGTCCACCTCCGCGACCACGGGCGCCTCCGCGTCCGCCCCCACCCAGCCGGCGAGCGGCAACCAGCTCCAGGACACGTACCAGAAGGTGATCGCCGACGTGCTGCCCTCGGTGGTGCAGATCACCACCGCGACCGGCCTCGGCTCCGGGATCGTCTACGACAACAAGGGCGACATCGTCACCAACGCCCACGTGGTCGGCACCGCCACCACCTTCACCGTGACCCTGGCCAACAGCACCAAGCCGCTGGACGCCACCCTGGTCGGCAGCTACCCGGACTCCGACCTCGCGGTGATCAAGCTGACCAGCCTGACGGGCGGCCTCCGGCCGGCCGTCTTCGGGGACTCCACCAAGGTCCAGCTGGGCCAGATCACGCTCGCCATGGGCAGCCCGCTCGGGCTCTCCGGCAGTGTCACCGAGGGCATCGTCTCGGCCACCGGCAGGACCGTCGCCGAGCCGACGGGCGGCGGCTCGCCGGGAGCCACCATCGGCAACATGGTGCAGACCTCGGCGGCGATCAACCCGGGCAACAGCGGCGGCGCGCTCGTCAACCTGAACAGCCAGGTGATCGGCATCAACACGCTCGCCGCGACCGAGCCGGAGACCAACGGAGCCGCGGCGCCCGGCATCGGCTTCGCCATCCCGGCGTCCACCATCACCAACATCGCGGACCAGCTGATCAAGGACGGCAAGGTCACCAACTCCGGCCGGGCCGCGCTCGGGATCACCGCCCGCACGTACTTCGACCAGAACTTCCACCCGGCCGGGGCCGTCATCGTGGCCGTCAGCCCGGGCGGCGCGGCCGACGCGGCGGGGATGCAGGCCGGCGACGTGATCACCAAGGTCGGTGACACCCCGGTCGACTCGCTGAACTCGCTCACCACCGCGCTGGCCTCGCTCACCCCGGGCAGCAAGGTGACCGTCAGCTACACCCGGGACGGCCAGGACAGGACCGCCGAGGTCACCCTCGGCACCCTGGCAACCCCCTAGACCACCGGCGCCGGCCGCCCGCACACCGCGCAAGGGTCGGCGGGCGGCCGGCGCACGGGTGCGGCCGGGACCACGTCGACTGCCTCGACGTGGTCCCGGCCGGTTGCCGTCCGGGGGTCCGGTTTCGGGCGGACGATCAGCGGCGGGCGGCGCGGGTGTGCCAGGGGAGCTCGATCGTGACGGTGGTCGGGCCGCCGTGCGGGCTCTCCACCAGGAACACCCCGTCCACCGCCCGGATCCGCTCGGCCAGCCCGCCCAGGCCGCTGCCCGGGTAGGGAGCCGCGCCGCCCTTGCCGTCGTCCTGGACCAGCACCATCAGCTGGTCGCCGGCGCGCCAGACGTCCACCGTGGCGGAGCTTGCGCCGGAGTGCTTGGAGACGTTGGTCAGCAGCTCGCTGACCGTGAAGTAGGCGATGCCCTCGACCGCCGAGTCCGGGCGCTCCACCGTGCCGTCCGCGGCCTTCAGCTCGACGTTCACCTTGACCCCGCCCGGCACGGTGCAGCGGGCGGCCACCGCGGAGAGCGCCGCGTCCAGGCCGCGGTCGGTGAGCACCGCCGGGTGGATGCCGCGGGCCAGGTCGCGCAGCTCCTGGAGGGCGAGCTTCACCTCGCCGTGCGCGTTGTCGACCATCCTGGCGGCGGCGGCCACGTCGTCCGGCGTCTCCGTCTCCCGAAGCCGCTCCTTGGCCAGGCCGAGGTCCATCGCCAGCGCCACCAGCCGGGCCTGGGCTCCGTCGTGCAGGTCGCGCTCGATCCGGCGCAGGTCGGCGGCGGCGGTGTCGACCACCGTGCCGCGGTCGTCCTCCAGCTCGCGCACCCGCTCGGAGAGCACGCCGGGGGAGAGCAGGACCTCCACCAGCATCCGGTCGACCGCCGACTCGAAGCGGACCACCCAGGGCAGCGCCGGCCAGCCGATGATCACGCAGATCAGGGTCACGGCGAAGCTCAGCAGGCCCCAGGGCAGCAACAGCACGTAGTAGAGGACCGAGCGCCAGCTTAGCGCGTCCGTGAGGTGGGCGATCGCGTAGCCGGTGATCCCCGGGCGGGGCCGGCGCACCGGCTCCGGGTCGCGCAGCTCGGAGCCGTGCACCGAGCGGGCCCGGCGGCGGGCGAAGCCGCCCATGCCCCGGCAGCCGGCCAGCCCGGCGGCCAGCAGCGGCAGGCCGATCACGGTGACGGAGAGCGCGAGGCCGACGCAGAGCGTCGTGACGGTGAAGACGAACCCCGCGATGCCCAGCGGCAGGTTGAGCATCAGCTGCCCGGCCTGCCGCCACATCCGCGCGCCGTACAGCGGGGCGCGTTCCATGCGCGCGTCCTGCCCCTTGATGGCGTCCGCGGCGCGGCGGTGCAGTGGTTTCATCCGGATCTACCGTCCCTGTCGGTCGAGCTGATGATCCAAGCTTCCCCGGAAAGGGACCGCTGGGGCCATGGGGGTGATACGTCTCCCCGGGCGGGGGTTATCCCCACCCCCGCCGGCGGGCCCCGCCGGCGGGGCCCGGGAGGCGGTCCGGGGCCGGCGCGGGACGTCCCGGCGTCCGCGGGCCGGCCGCCGGTTGTCTTGCGGATCGGGCAGGGTGCGGTGCTCCACGGCCGTGCACTTAGACTCACGCATTGGCGATGGTTATGACCGTGTAAAGAAACGTCGTAGAACTGCCTTGTGGGGCGGTTTCACGGCCGATGTGGAGGCGAGTGGCATGGAGGGGCAGCCGGCAGCTGCCGTCGCGGCCGACCCGGCGGTCGGCGGCGGCTACTTCGACGCGTATGCCGCGATGGGCCTGCTCGCCGTCGTCGGCGTGCTCTTCGTCGCCGTGGCGTTCACCGCCAACCGGCTGCTGCGGCCGGTGGTGTACTCGCCGGAGAAACTCCTCGCCTACGAGTGCGGCGTGGACCCGGTGGGGGAGGACTGGGCGCACACCCAGGTCCGCTACTACGTCTACGCCTTCCTGTACGTGATCTTCGCGGTCGACGCGATCTACCTGTTCCCGTGGGCGACCGTCTTCGCCACCGCCGGATACGGCGCCGGAACGCTGGTCGAGATGTTCGTCTTCATCGGCTTCCTCGCGGTCGGACTGCTCTACGCCTGGAAGAAGGGCGTTCTGGAATGGACGTGACGCACAACCACGCGCACGCGCACGGTGCCTCCGGCGGCCCGGTCCCGCTGGGCCTGCCGGACCCGGCGCGCCCCGGTGCCGCCGTCGAGCGGCGTGGCATCGGCCCGCTGGCCCGGCTCGCGCCGGACCCGGTCAAGGTGGTCCTCAACTGGGGCCGCCGCTACAGCCTCTGGTGCTTCAACTTCGGCCTGGCCTGCTGTGCGATCGAGTTCATCGCCGCGTCCATGGCCAAGCACGACTTCATTCGCATGGGTGTCATTCCGTTCGCGCCGGGCCCCCGCCAGGCCGATCTGATGATCGTCTCGGGGACGGTGACCGACAAGATGGCGCCCGCCGTGAAGCGCCTCTACGAGCAGATGCCCGAGCCGAAGTACGTCATCTCCTTCGGCGCCTGCTCCAACTCCGGCGGTCCCTACTGGGACTCCTACTCGGTCACCAAGGGCGTCGACCAGATCATCCCGGTCGACGTCTACGTGCCCGGCTGCCCGCCGCGGCCCGAGGCGCTGCTCCAGGGCATCCTCAAGCTCCAGGAGAAGATCGCCGCCGAGTCGCTGCCCGGCCGGTACACCGCGCCGGCCGCCGCGCTGCGCCGCCCGCTGGTGGCCGGGCCCACTGCCGAGGGAGGGGCCTCGTGACCACGGCCGAGGAGTATGCGGCGTCGGTCGGCGAGTGGGCCACCGGCGCCGAGGCGTACGGCCTGGTCACTGTCGACGTGCCCGCCGAGCACTGGATCGAGGCGCTCACCGCGGCCCGGGATGTGCTGGGCCTCTCGTTCTTCGACTGGCTGAGCGCCGTCGACGAGCTGGCCGAGGGCTTCTCGGTGGCCGCCCACCTGGCCTCCGCCGACGCCCCGGGCGTGCGCCACCTGCTGGTGCGCACCCGCGTGCCGCGGGACAAGGCTGCGCTGCCGACCGCCGTCGAGGTCTACGCCGGTGCCGCCTGGCACGAGCGCGAGACGCACGAGATGTTCGGCATCGACTTCCCCGGGCACCCCTACCTGGCCACCCTGCTGCTGCCGGACGGCTTCGAGGGGTACCCGCTGCGCAAGGAGTTCGTGCTCGCCGCCCGGGTCGCCAAGGCCTGGCCCGGTGCCAAGGAGCCGGGCGAGTCCGACCACGGCGACGGGCCGGCGCGGCGCAAGATGCAGCCGCCCGGTGTGCCGGACCCGAACGAGTGGGGGCCGCTCAAGGGCACCCTGCCGCCGGTCGCCGAGCGGCCCGCACGCGGTGCGCGGGCGGCGGGCGCGGCGCGGACGCCCCGGGCGGCCGCGGGTGCTGCGGCCGCCGGCGCGGCGGGCGCTCCGGCCGAGGGCGGACCCGCGGTGCGGGCCGACCGGCCACGGCGGACCAGGACGGTCGGCGATGGCTCGGTCAGCCAGGCGGCGGAGACGCCCGCGGCTTCGGACGGTGCTGCGGAGAGTGCTGCGCCGCCGGTGCGGGCCGACCGGCCGCGCCGGACCAGGACGGTCGGCGATGGCTCGGTCAGCCAGGCGGCCACCGGGACCGCCGCCGAGAGCACCGGGAGCGCCGGGAGTGCTGCCGCAGAGGTGAAGCCCGAGCGGCCGACCCGGACGCAGTCCGCGGACGCGCCCTGGCACCACCCCGTGCCCGCCCACGACGAGCCCGCGAAGGGCGAGCCGGAGCACGGCAGGTCCGCGCAGGGCGAGCCGGAGCGCGGCAAGCCAGCGCACGGCGAGCCGGAGCAGAAGGACGCGAAGGACGCGAAGGACGCGGAGAGCGAGACGCCGGCGGAGTCGGCCGGCCAGGACGGAGACAGCGCGTGAACCTGCTCGACACGTTGCTGCGCTGTGCCGCCACGCTCGTCGTCTTCCTCACCTTCCCCCTGGTCATCGGCCAGACCGAGCACAAGGTGATGGCGCACATGCAGGGCCGGCTCGGCCCGATGTACGCCGGTGGCTTCCACGGCTGGGCACAGCTGGTCGCCGACGGTGTGAAGTTCGCGCAGAAGGAGGAGATCGTCCCGGCCGGCGCCGACCGGCGGATCTTCCAGCTGGCACCCGCCGTCTCGCTGCTGCCGTACCTCTTCGTGCTGCTCGCGATCCCGGTCGGCCCGGACGGCTTCGTCGGCCAGGCGATCGACGCCGGGCTGTTCTTCGTGCTCGCCGTGATGGGCGTCGGCGTGATCGGCAAGCTGATGGCCGGCTGGGCCTCGGCGAACAAGTTCTCGCTGCTCGGCGGTCTGCGGACGGCCGCCCAGCTGATGTCGTACGAGCTGCCGATGGTGCTCGCCGCCGCCTCGGTGGCGATGGCCGCCGGGACGCTCTCGCTGCCGGGGATCGTGGACGCCTGGCAGTGGTACTGGATCCCGTGGCAGATCATCGGCGCGTTCGTCTTCTTCACGGCCGGCCTGGCCGAGCTGCAGCGCCCGCCGTTCGACATGCCGGTGGCCGACTCGGAGATCATCTTCGGCGCGTACACCGAGTACTCCGGTCTGCGCTTCGCGTTCTTCCTGCTCTCCGAGTACGCGGGCATCCTGGTGGTGTCCGGGCTGACCGCGGTGCTCTTCCTGGGCGGCTGGCACGGCCCGCTGCCGGACGAGCTCGGCTGGCTCTGGACCGTTCTGAAGACCTTTGCGCTGGCCTTCGTGGTGATCTGGCTGCGGGTCACCTACCCGCGACTGCGCGAGGACCAGCTGATGCGCTTCGCGTGGACCGTGCTGATTCCGCTCGCACTCGTCCAGCTCGCCCTCACCGGCATCATCAAGGTGGCGATCTCATGAGTTTCCCCGGTGCCGGCCTGGCCAAGGGCCTGGCCGTGACTCTGCGGACGATGACGAAGAAGAGCATCACCGCGCAGTATCCCGAGGTGCAGCCGGTGCTGCCGCCGCGCTCGCGCGGGGTCATCGCGCTGCTGGAGGAGAACTGCACGGTCTGCATGCTCTGCGCCCGTGAGTGCCCGGACTGGTGCATCTACATCGACTCCCACAAGGAGACGCTGCCGGCCGCCGACCCGAACGCGCGCGCCCGCACCCGCAACGTGCTGGACCGGTTCGCCATCGACTTCTCGCTCTGCATGTACTGCGGGATCTGCATCGAGGTGTGCCCGTTCGACGCGCTCTTCTGGTCGCCGGAGTTCGAGTACGCGGAGACCGACATCCTGGAGCTGACCCACGAGCGGGAGAAGCTCCGCGAGTGGATGTGGACCGTCCCGGCGCCGCCGGCGCTGGACCCGGGGGCCGAGGAGCCCAAGGAGATCGCCGCCGCGCGCAAGGCGGCGGACAAGCTGGCGGCCGCCGCGGCCGCCGCCCTGGAGACGCCCGAGGGAGGTGAGCCGGAGTGAGCGCCGCCACGCTGCTGGCCGCGACCGGTTCGCTGGAGCCGGCCGCGCGTTCCTTCCTCTCCCCGACCGGGGTCGAGATCGTCTTCCTGCTGGTCGGCATCGTCGTGCTCGGCTCGGCCGTCGTCGCCGTCACCACCAAGCAGCTGGTACACGCCGCGCTCTGGCTGGTGGCCGCGCTCGGCGGGCTGGCGGTGGAGTTCCTGCTGCTCACCGCCGAGTTCATCGCCTGGGTACAGGTGCTGATCTACCTCGGCTCGGTGGTCGTGCTGGTGCTGTTCGGGCTGATGCTCACCAAGGCGCCGATCGGGCGGTCACCGGACGCCGACTCGAAGAACCGCTGGGTCGCCCTGGTGGTGGCACTGGCCACGGCCGGCACCCTGGTGACGCTCGTCGTGGACGCCTTCCGCACGTCCTGGATCGACCTCGGCGCGGGCGGCGGCTCGGCGGCGGTGACCGGCGCCAGCCTGTTCCGCACCTGGGTGCTGCCGTTCGAGGCGCTCTCGGTGCTGCTGCTGGCCGCGCTGGTCGGCGCGATCGTGCTGACGCGCGGGGCCGGGCGGCGGGTGCCGGTGCCCCGGGCCGGGCGGATCCGGGCCGGGAAGCCGGTGGGCTCCAACGGGACGGTCGCCGCGACCGTGCCCAGGCCGTCGGCCCCCGCCGGGACGACCTCGCCGGACTCGACGACCTCGCCGGATGCGGCGGCCTCGGGGACCTCGCCGGATGCGGCGGCCTCGCCGGAGGAGAGCTGATGCACCTCGCCTACCCCGTTGTGCTCGCCTCGCTGCTGTTCGGCGTCGGCGTCTACGGCGTACTCGCCCGGCGAAACGTCATCCTGGTGCTGATGTCCGTCGAGCTGATGCTCAACGCCGTCAACCTCAACCTCGTCGCCTTCGACGCCTGGCTGCGGGACTCCCTGCACGCCGGCCAGGCGCTCACCCTGTTCACCATCACCATCGCCGCCGCCGAGATCGGCCTCGGGCTCGCCATCGTCCTGCTGCTGTTCCGGGCCCGGGGCACCGCGGACGTGGACAAGGTCACCGCGCTCGGCGACCCGTCCGAGTCCGTCGCCGAGGAGGCGCCGTCCGGAGCCGAGGCGCTGAAGGGCCAGGCCGCCGCATGAACCTCGCCCTGCCCGCCCTCGTCCCCGCGCTGCCCGCGCTCGGTGCGGCCGCGACCCTGGCCACCGGCCGGAAGGTGCCCGGCCTGGCCCGGCCGCTGGCGATCGTGCCGGTCGCCGTCTCGGCCGTGCTGGCCCTGGTCGTCGCGCTCCAGCTGGGCACCGGCCAGGTGCTGGAGGCCTCCGCCCGGCTCACCCCGACCGGCGGCCCGGAGCTCACTCTCGGCTTCTACCTGGACGGCTACAGCTCGCTGATCTCCGTCCTGGTCGGCCTGGTCGCCACCTGCGTGCAGGTGTACTCGACCTCCTACCTCAAGGACGACCCGCGCTACCCCTCGTACGCGGCGCTGGTCTCGCTCTTCACGGCGGCGATGTTCCTGGTCGTCTACTCGGGCGACCTGATCGTGCTGCTGGTCGGCTGGGAGGTCATGGGCATCTGCTCGTACTTCCTGATCGGCCACCACTGGGAGACCGCGGACGCCCGCTCGGCCTCGCTGAAGGCCTTCCTGGTCACCAAGCTCGGCGACGTGCCGTTCCTGTTCGGCATCTTCCTGCTCGGCGCCGACGCCGGAAGCTTCCGGATCCCGGACGTGCTGGCGGCCGCCGGCGACGGGCGGATCGCCCACCCGACGCTGACCGCGCTGCTGCTGCTCGCCGGCGTGGCCGGCAAGAGCGCGCAGTTCCCGCTGCACACCTGGCTCCCGGACGCGATGGCCGGCCCGACGCCGGTCTCCGCGCTGATCCACGCCGCCACGATGGTCGCGGCCGGCATCTACCTGGTCGCCCGGCTGCTGCCGGTCTTCCTGCTCTCCGCTGCGGCGCTGGTGGTGCTGGCGGTGATGGCCGCCGTGACGATGATCGGCTCGGCGCTCTGCGCACTCGCCCAGGACGACCTGAAACGGGTGCTCGCGTACTCGACCGTCGGCCAGCTCGGCTACATGGCCGGCGCGCTGGCCAGCGGCGACCGCGAGGCCTCCGTCTTCCACCTGGTCAGCCACGGTGCGTTCAAGGCGCTGCTGTTCCTCGCGGCCGGTGTGGTGATCCACACCGCGCACACCAACTCGATCTCCGCGATGTCCCGGATGCCCGGGCTGCGCAAGCGCGTCCCGGACGCCTACTGGACGATGGGCATCGGCCTCGTCGCCCTGATCGGGCTGCCGCCGTTCTCCGGCTTCTTCAGCAAGGAGGCGGTGCTGACCGCCGCCGAGCACGCCGCCGACGGCGAGGCGCTGACCAACGGGCTCGGCCCTTCCTCGGCCGTCCCGGAGGCGGCCGGCTGGATCGTGCTGATCTCGGCCGGGCTCACCGTGCTGCTCACGGCGGCGTACGCGGCCCGGATGTTCCTGGTGGCGTTCCACAGCCCGGCCCCTGCCCCGGCCGCAGTCGCCGGCTCTTCGGCGGCGCCGGACCACGAGGCCGACGCGCCCTACTCGCCCGAGGTGGACGAGGCCGACCCGGCCACCGCCGAGCCGCCCGCAATGCGCTGGCCGCTCTGGGTGCTGGCGATCCCGACCATGTGCTTCGGCGTCACCGGCCTGCGCTCGGACTGGCTGCCCGCGCTGCTGGACGGCGGCTCGCTGCGGCCCTCGGCCGTCACCGCCGTGATCGGTACCGGCCTCGCCGTGGTCGGCGCGCTGCTGGCGTACGGCGCCTGGCGCTCCGCCGTGGCGCGGCTCGGCGCCGGCCGGCCCGCCCCCGCGCCGGAGGGCCGGGTGCCCGAGCAGGCCGGGGCCCCGGCCGCCGAGGTGATCGTCGCCGACCCCGGGCGCACCCTGCTCGGCCCACTGTTCGGCCCGGCCCGGCACGGCTTCGGCGTCGACCGGCTCTACAGCGCGCTGTTCGTCCGCCCGGTGGCCGCCGCCGCGCAACTGGTCCGCTTCCTCGACCGCGAGGTCGTGGAGGCGTACGTGCAGGGCAGCGGGGCGGGCACCAACCTGCTCGGCCGGGCCGTCCGGCTCGCGCAGACCGGCAACGCGCAGACCTACCTCAGCGCGCTGCTGGCCGGCGTCGTCCTGCTGGCCGTCCTGGTGGCGGTGTAGCCGGATGCCGTACCCCGTTCCCCCGATCCAGCCGGTGACCGAGCCGACCGCAGTCCGGCCGACCGCAGTCCGTAGGAGCCCCCGATGAACGCAGTCCTCATCGCCCTCCTGGTGCTGCCGCTGGCCGGCGCCGCCCTGACCCTGGCGCCGGTGTTCGGCGCCGACGCGGCCGCCGCCGACCGGCGCGTGCTGCGGCTGAACACCGTCGTCACCGGCGTGGTGCTGCTGCTGACCGTCGCCCTGGCGGCCGGCTTCGACCACGACGAGCCCGGCCGGATGCAGGCCACCACCGATGTGTCCTGGATCCCGGCCATCGGCGTGCGGTTCCACCTCGGCGTGGACGGCATCTCGCTCCCGCTGATCGTGCTGACCTCGCTGCTGACCTTCCTCTGTGCGCTGTACTCGGAGAAGCGGCTGCCCACCGGGGAGGACGTGCCGTCGGCCCGGGCCTTCACCGGGCTGTTCCTCCTCCTCGAAGTCGGGATGCTCGCTACCTTCGCGGTGCTGGACCTCCTGCTCTTCTTCCTGGCCTTCGAGATCGTGCTGATCCCGATGTACTTCCTGATCGCCCGCTGGGGCAGCGGGGCGAAGGTGCCGGCCGCCAACCGGTTCATCCTGTACACGCTGCTCGGCTCGGCGGTGATGCTGCTCGGCTTCCTGCTGGTCGGCAGCAAGGCGGGCACCTTCGACATGCAGGCCTTGGCCGCCGCGCACGGCAACGGCCTGAGCCACACCACCCAGGTGATCGCCGCGCTGGCGATCATGGTCGGGCTCGCGGTCAAGGCCCCCGCCTGGCCGCTGCACAGCTGGCTCCCGGACGCGCACACGGCGGCCCCGACGGTCGGCTCCGTGCTGCTCGCCGGCGTGCTGCTGAAGATGGGTACGTACGGTCTGGTCCGCGTCCTCCTCCCGGTCGTCCCCGACGGCACCGCGACGCTCGCCCCCTACCTGGGCGCGTTCGCCGCCGTCGGCATCGTCTACGGCTCGCTGGCCTGTCTCGCACTGGCCCGGCCGGGGGCGAAGGGCGACCTCAAGCGCCTGATCGCGTACTCGTCCGTCGGCCACATGGGCTTCGTCCTGCTGGGCATCGCCTCCCTCACCCAGGTGGGCGTCAACGGCGCGCTGTTCGCCAACATCGCGCACGGTCTGATCACCGGTCTGCTCTTCTTCGTCGTGGGCGCGCTCAAGGACCGCTACGGCACCGCCGACCTCGACACGCTCGCGGGCGGCACCGGCGCCGCCCTCTACGGGCGGGCACCGCGGATCGGCGGACTGCTCGCCTTCGCCGCCGTCGCCAGCCTCGGACTGCCCGGGCTGGCCGGCTTCTGGGGCGAGCTGCTCGCGATGTTCGGCGCGTTCGACCCGGCCGACGGCCTCTCGCGCCCCGCCTTCGTCACCTACATGGTCCTGGCCGGCCTCGGCACCCTCCTCACCGCCGCGTACCTGCTGATCGTGGTCAAGCGCGTCTGCATGGGCGACCCGAAGCAGTCCGCCCCGGTGGAGCCGGCCGACCTGCGCCCCTACGAGGCCGTCAGCTGGACTCCGCTGGCCGCCCTCACCCTGCTCGCCGGCCTCTGGCCCGCGCTCCTGCTCGGTCTCTCCGAGCCCGCCGTCAAGCACCTCCTCGGAGGTGGCTGATCATGCCCGGCACCACGCTCGGCGCGCAGCTCCTCGGCGCGCAGCTCGGCACCAGTACGCAGCTCGGCGCCGCGACCGGCACCGCACTCGGACCTCACTCCACGGGGCAGCCCACTGTGACCTCCCTCGCCGTAGCCAACCCGGGCAGCCTGATCCAGTCCGTGGACTGGGTGGCGATCGCGCCCCCGCTGATCGCCGCCCTGGCCGCCCTCGCCGTGCTGGTCGCCGACCTCTTCCTGCCCGCGCGCCACAAGAAGCTGCTCGGCCGGCTCACCGCCGCCGGACTCGCCCTCGCGCTCATCGCACTCCTGCCGCTCACCGGAGGATCACCCCGGGTCACCTTCTGTGCGCAGAACGTAACAGGAGCCACTGACACCCCGCTGACCAGCGGCTCCGCCACGGCAGGCTGCTCGTACGTCGCCGACCACTTCGCCCTGGTCTTCCAGCTGCTCGCGCTCGGCGGCGCGCTGATCGCCGCGCTGCTCTCGGCGCACACCGTGGACGACGAGAAGCTGCCCGCCGGTGAGTACTGGTTCCTGCTGCTCTCCAGCGCCACCGGCGCCGCCCTGCTGCCCGCGTCCCGCGACCTCGCCACCCTGGTGATCGCCCTGGAGGTGGCCTCGCTGCCGGCCTTCGCGCTGGTCGCGCTGCGCCGGGACGGCCGGGGCGCCGAGGCCGCGCTGAAGTTCTTCCTCTCCTCCGTCACCGCGACCGCCGTGATGCTGCTCGGCATCGGCTTCGTCTACGCCGCGAGCGGCAGTCTGCACCTGGCCGCGGTCGCCGACGGTCTGGAGCACGCCCCCGCGCAGCTGAAGCCGCTGGCCGAGGCCGGCGCGGTGCTGACCCTGGTCGGCTTCGCCTTCAAGGTCGCCGCCGTCCCGTTCCACTTCTGGGTGCCCGACACCTACACCGGCGCCCCGCTGCCGGTGGCCGGCTACCTCTCGGTGGTCGGAAAGGCGGCGGGCCTCTCCGGCCTGGCGCTGGTCACCGCGATCTCCTTCCGCCCGTACGCGCACACCTGGGGCCTGGTGCTGGCGGTGCTGGCCGCCGCCACCATGACGGTCGGCAACGTCGGCGCGCTGCGGCAGCGGTTCGACACCCGGTACAGCGCGGTGCGGCTGCTCGCCTGGTCCTCGATCGGCCAGGCCGGCTACCTGCTGGTGCCGCTCGCCGCCGCCGGGTACGCGCCGACCGGCACCGACCCGCTCGGCGCCACCGCCGCGTACGCGCTGATCTACGGCGTGGTGAACCTGGGCGCCTTCGGCGTGGTCGCCGCGGTCGGCCGCAGGGCCGGGACCAGCGTGGACGACTTCCGCGGCCTGTTCGCCCGGCGCCGCTGGACGGCCCTGGCGCTCGCCTTCTTCCTGCTCTGCCTGGCCGGACTGCCGCCGGGCGTGATCGGCCTGTTCGGCAAGGTGGTGGTGTTCCGCGCCGCCGTCGACTCCGGGCTGGGCTGGCTGGCCGTGGTCATGGCCGTCAATGTGGTCATCGCTCTGTACTACTACCTGCTCTGGACGGCGCGGCTCTTCGCTCCGGCCGAGGGCGCCACGGCCGTCGCCGAGCGCCGGCTGCCGGCCTCGCTGGCCGCCACCCTGGGGCTCACCGCCTCCGTGGCCGTGGTGCTCTCGGTGGTTCCGCAGCTGGTCCTCCAGGTGGTGGGCGGCACCCTGTTCTGACGCGGGCGGGGCCTCGGCCGGGTGGGTCCGGCCGGTGCGGCCGGGGAGCCGGCCGGCGGCGGCCCGGGGAGAGCCGGCCCGCCCCGGTGGGGGCGCCGTGCGGGTGTCACGGTGGTCGCAAGGGAACAAGGCCGACGTCGTCGCCCGTTGTCGGGGCAGAGGGACGAGGCAGAGAGGGCTTCCCCACCGCACCATTGGAGGGCCTGCCGTGCACCGCCGGCACAACGGACTGAGGACCGCAGCACTGCTCGGCGGCCTCTCGGCGCTGATCCTGGTGATCGGCAGCTTCTTCGGCCGCACCGGCTTCGTGGTGGCCCTGCTGGTCGCCCTCGGGACCAACGCCTACGCGTACTGGAACAGTGACAAGCTCGCCCTGCGCGCCATGCGGGCCCGGCCGGTCAGCGAGATCGAGGCGCCGCGGCTGTACCGGATCGTCCGCGAGCTCTCCACCTCCGCCCGCCAGCCGATGCCCCGCCTCTACATCTCGCCCACCCCGGCGCCGAACGCCTTCGCGACCGGCCGCAACCCGCGCAATGCGGCGGTCTGCTGCACCGACGGCATCCTGCAGCTGCTGGACGAGCGGGAGCTGCGGGGCGTGCTCGGGCACGAGCTGAGTCACGTCTACAACCGGGACATCCTGATCTCCTCGGTCGCCGGGGCGCTCGCCTCGGTGGTGATGTTCCTGGTGAACTTCGCCTGGCTGGTGCCGTTCGGGCGCAGTGACGACGACGACGGGCCCGGGCTCTTCGGACTGCTCGCGATCATGATCCTCGGACCGTTGGCCGCCTCACTGATCCAGCTGGGCGTCAGCCGCTCCCGCGAGTACCAGGCCGACGCCGACGGCGCCCGGATCACCGGCGACCCGCTGGCCCTGGCGAGCGCCCTGCGCAAGCTGGAGGCGGGTACCCGGCAACTGCCGCTGCCGCCGGAGCCGCAGCTCCAGACGGCCAGCCACATGATGATCGCCAGCCCGTTCCGGCCCGGCGAGGCGGGGGCGAAGCTGTTCTCGACGCACCCGCCGATGGCGGAGCGGATCGCCCGCCTGGAGCGGATGGCCGGCTACCGGGTCTGAGGCCCGGCCACCGGGGCCGGAGTCCGGCCACCTGGCATTCGGGCCCGGCCACCTGGCTGAAGCCGGCTACCGGGTCTGAGGCCCGGCCACCGGGGCCGGAGTCCGGCCACCTGGCATTCGGGCCCGGCCACCTGGCTGAAGCCGGCCACTGGGGCTGAAGGCCCGGCCACCCGGCGGGTTGGCCCGGTGCGCTCCGCGCGTCAGCCCGTCAGCTCCTCGTACGCCCGCCGCAGCCGGTGGACGCCCTCGGCGGCGTGGGCGGTGCTGTCCACGGCGGCGTAGCTCAGCCGCAGGTGCGGGGCCGGCGGCTCCGCGGCGTAGTAGGGCTGGCCGGGGGTGACCAGGACACCGGCGCGCAGGGCGGCGGCGGTGAGCGCCCGGTCGTCGGTGCCGCCGGGCAGACGCAGCCAGAGGTGGTAGCCGCCCGGCCGGTGCGCGCCGAGCAGACCGGGGAGCTCGCGGCGCAGCGCGGCCACGGTGACGGTGCGGCGGTCCCGGAGCTCGGCGCCGAGGGTGCGCAGGTGCCGGGCCCAGCCCGGGTCGGCGACCAACTCCAGGGCGGCCTCCTGGAGCGGCCGGGGCACGAAGAAGCTGTCCACCACCTGGGTGGCCCGCAGCCGTTGCAGGGCCGGGCCGCGCGCGGTGAGCGCGCCGACCCGCAGGTTGGGCGAGGCGGCCTTGGTCAGCGAGCGCAGGTGCACCACCACCCCGTCCGGGTCGTCGGCGGCGAGCGGGCGCGGCAGTGCCGGGGAGTCGGCGTGGACCAGGCGGCGGGCGAAGTCGTCCTCGACGACGAAGGCGCCGGAGGTCCGGGCGATCCGCAGCACCTCGGCGCGGCGTTCGGGGGAGAGCACGGCGCCGGTCGGGTTCTGGAACAACGGCTGGCAGACGAAGAGCCGGGCCCGGGTGGCGTCGAAGGCCGCGGCCAGCAGGTCGGTGCGGACGCCGTCCTCGTCCACCGGGACGGGGACCACCCGCAGCCCGGCCGCGCGGGCGACCGCGAGGATGCCGGGGTAGGTCGGCGACTCCACCAGGACGGGGGCGCCCGGGGCGGCCAACGAGCGCAGGGCGATGGTGAGCGCGCTCTGCCCGCCCGCCGTGACCAGGACGTCGCCCGCGCCGAGCGGGCCGCCGTTGCCGCCGATGTCGCGGGCGAACCAGCCGCGCAGCTCGGTCAGCCCGTCCACCGGCGGCCGGTCCCAGGCGCCGGGCCGCCGTCCGGCCCGGGCGAGGGCGCCGGCCAGCAGCCGCTCCGGCAGCAGCGAGGCGTGCGGGTAGCCGCCGTTGAGGTCGATCACGTCGGGCGGCGGCACGTTGAGGGTGGCGATCAGCGGCGCGGCGCCGACGTCGCGCTGGCCGGCGTCGGCGCTCAGCGCGACCTCCTGCCAGGAGAGGTCGCCGGGACGGGCCGGCGGCGGGGCGGCGGCCGGTGAGGCGGTGGTGGCCGCGAAGGCGGCGGTGCGGAAGACCCCGGCGCCGGGCCGGGAGACCACCAGGCCCTCCGCGGCCAGCACGGCCATCGCCCGGGAGACCGTCACCGGGCTGACCTGGTGACGCTCCACCAGGGCTCGGCTCGACGGCAGCTTCCGTCCTTCCGGATAGCGCTCGACCTCGCGTCGCAGTCTTTCGGCGAGATCGGCCACACTGCTACGCTCGTTCATGACGACACAAGATAGCGCTATCCGGTCCGCGGCGATAGCACCGCAGGGTCCGTCGGCCTCCGGTACCTCCAGCGCCTCCGGTACGTCCGGCGGCTCGGGTGGTACTCCCGGTGCCCCGGGCGGCTCCGGCGCCGCACTGGCCGCGCTCGGTGTCCTCTCCTTCTCCTTCAGCTTCCCCGCCACCGCCTGGGCCCTGACCGGCTTCGGCCCGTGGACGTCGACCGGGCTGCGCGGCGCACTGGCCGGACTGCTCGCCGCGGTCTGCCTGGCGGCCGCCCGTGTCCCCGTCCCGGAGCGGCGGCACTGGCCCGGGCTGCTGATGGTCTCGGCCGGCTGCGTGCTCGGCTTCCCCCTGCTCACCACCCTGGCGCTGCGGACCTCCTCGACGGCGCACTCGGCGGTCGTCATCGGGGTGCTGCCGCTCGCCACCGCCGCGTTCTCGGCGCTGCGCACCGGCCGGCGGCCGTCCCGGACCTTCTGGGGGGCGGCGCTCGCCGGGGCGGTGGCGGTGCTGGCCTTCACCCTGCTGCAGAGCCACGGGCGGCCGACCGTCGCGGACCTCTACCTGTTCGCCGCGCTGCTGATCTGCGCCGCCGGGTACGCCGAGGGCGGGCGGATCTCGCGGGAGCTGCCGGGCTGGCAGGTGATCGCCTGGGCGGTGGTCGCGGCGCTGCCGGTCACTGTGGTGGCCGCCGCCCTGGCCCTGACGGCCGAGCCCGTCCACCTGGGCGCGAAGGCGCTGGCCGGGCTGGCCTACACGGCGGCGGTCTCGCAGTTCGGCGGGTTCGTGGTCTGGTACCGGGGGATGGCGCTGATCGGGGTGCCGAGGGCCAGCCAGCTCCAGCTGGCGCAGCCGCTGCTGACGCTGGTCTGGTCGGTGCTGCTGCTGGCCGAGGACCTGCCGGCGGCGGCGCCGGTCACGGCGGTCGTGGTGCTGCTCAGCATTGTGGTCACCCAGCGCGCCCGTGTGTGATCACCCGGCGCGCCCCGGTGCGGGAGCGACGCCCGAGCCCCGGTGCGAGAGCGACGCCCGAGCCTCGGTGCGAGAGCGATCCGCCCGTGCGGGAGAGGGCCCGCGGACGCGGCGCCGCGCCCGCACCCCGGCACGGGGACGGGTGCGGGCGCGGCGGCCGGTTGGCCGGTCGGCAGGTCAGAAGGCGACGTCCTCGGTGCGGTAGACGCAGAGCGCCCAGATGATGAAGACGTCCAGTGCGATCACGACGATCGACCAGAGCGGGTAGTACGGCATCGCCAGGAAGCTCTCGACGGCGCTCACCGCGGTGAGGAAGATACCCGCGTAGCGGGCCCAGTCGGAGCCCTTGAGGACGAAGGCACCGACCACCGCGACCAGTGCGCCGATGACGATGTGGATCCATCCCCACCCGGTGAGGTCGAACCGGAAGACGTAGCGCGGCGTCGTGACGAAGAGGTCGTCGTCGGCGACCGCCATGATGCCCCGCAGCGCCTCCATGAAGCCGTTGATGAGCATCAGGACACCGGCGAAGATCACCAGACCGGGCGCCCAGTCGCTGAACCGGTTGACCGATGGCGGCGGTGGTGGTGCCCCGGTGCCGGAACGCCAGGGCGGGGGCTGGTCGGGGGCGGACGACGACGGGCTGCTCATGGGGCTCCTCCAGGGCCGAATCGGACCGAACCGGACCGAACGGGCGTACGGGTTCGACCGTCCGTCGCGCAGGAGTCGCGGGCAACCCGGCCGCGGCTGTCCGGGTGACGCGCCCGCGCGGCCGCCGGGTCGCGCGGCCGGCAGCTGGTAGTCGTGGGGGCGACCACTGTCCGGGCCCGGTCCGGCCGCCCCGGCGGCCCCGGACGCCGCCCGCCCCGACCACGGAAGGCGCGCAGCGTGACTCTTCTGCCGAAGGACGTCGTGGACCAGGCCCCGCACCCGCCGCGGACGCCCCGGCTGGACCGCTGGCTCGCGGCCGGCCGCCGCCGGCGCGGCCAGGCCCTGGTGGGCTGGCTGACCACCACCGACCACAAGCGGATCGGCACCCTCTACATCACCACCTCGTTCCTGTTCTTCCTGGTCGGCGGCCTGATGGCGATGCTGATGCGGATCGAACTGGCCCGGCCCGGGACGCAACTGATCAGCAACGAGGAGTTCAACCAGCTCTTCACCATGCACGGCACGATCATGCTGCTGATGTTCGCGACGCCCCTGTTCGCCGGTTTCGCCAACTGGATCATGCCGCTGCAGATCGGCGCCCCCGACGTGGCCTTCCCCCGGCTCAACGCGCTCGCCTACTGGCTGTACCTGTTCGGCTCGCTGATCGCCCTCTTCGGCTTCCTCACCCCCGACGGCGCCGCCGACTTCGGCTGGTTCGCCTACGCGCCGCTGAACAGCGCCGAGCACAGCCCGGGCCTCGGTGCCGACCTGTGGATCATGGGCCTGGCCCTCTCCGGCTTCGGGACCATCCTCGGCTCGGTCAACTTCATCACCACGATCGTCTGCCTCCGCGCGCCGGGGATGACGCTGTTCCGGATGCCGATCTTCGTCTGGAACGTCCTGCTCACCGCCGTGCTGGTGCTGTTCGCGTTCCCGGTGCTGGCGGCGGCGCTGCTCTGCCTGGAGTCGGACCGCAAGTTCGGCTCGCACGTCTTCGACGCGGCCAACGGCGGGGCGCTGCTCTGGCAGCACCTGTTCTGGTTCTTCGGGCACCCCGAGGTCTACATCATCGCGTTGCCGTTCTTCGGCATCATCACCGAGATCATCCCGGTCTTCAGCCGGAAACCGGTCTTCGGCTACTCCGGCCTGATCGCGGCGACGCTCGCCATCACCGGCCTGTCGATCACGGTCTGGGCGCACCACATGTTCGTCACCGGGCAGGTGCTGCTGCCGTTCTTCTCGATCATGACGATGCTGATCGCCGTCCCGACCGGGGTGAAGTTCTTCAACTGGATCGGCACCATGTGGCGGGGCTCGCTGAGCTTCGAGGCGCCGATGCTCTGGACGGTCGGCTTCCTGGTCACCTTCCTGTTCGGCGGGCTCACCGGCGTCCTGCTGGCCGCGCCGCCGATCGACTTCCACGTCTCCGACTCGTACTTCGTGGTCGCCCACTTCCACTACGTGGTGTTCGGGACGGTGGTGTTCGCGATGTTCGCCGGATTCCACTTCTGGTGGCCCAAGTTCACCGGACGGATGCTCGACGAGCGGCTCGGGCGGATCCACTTCTGGACCCTCTTCGTCGGCTTCCACGCCACCTTCCTGGTGCAGCACTGGCTGGGCGCCGAGGGCATGCCGCGCCGGTACGCCGACTACCTGGCCTCGGACGGGTTCACCACGCTCAACACCGTCTCCAGCATCGGCTCCTTCCTGCTGGGGCTCTCCACGCTGCCGTTCCTCTACAACGTCTGGCACACCGCCCGGTACGGCGAGAAGGTGACGGAGGACGACCCGTGGGGGTACGGCCGTTCGCTGGAGTGGGCCACCTCCTGCCCGCCGCCGCGGCACAACTTCGTCACCCTGCCGCGGATCCGGTCCGAATCCCCGGCCTTCGACCTGAACCACCCCGAGATCGCCGAGCTGGACCGGCGGCAGAACGCGCGCGAGCCGCTGGGCTGAGCCGGGTCTCCACCGCGGGCCGCGCCGGGCCTGCTCGCCGGGCCTGCCCAGCGGGCCTGCTCGTCGGGGCTGCCGGCCGGGCGCTCGTTAGGATGAGAACGCGCCCCGCCCGGCTGCGGGGCGCGGCATCCGGAGGGAGTGGCCGTCATGGCAGAGGAGAGGCACGCCCAGGCGGCCGGGGATCCGCGGGCCCGGCGGCGCGGCCAGGGCGAGCTGGAGGCGCAGGTGCTGGCCGTGCTCCAGCGGGCGCCCGGCCCGGCCACCGCGGGGTGGGTGCAGGAACGCCTGGAGGGCGGCCTGGCCTACACCACGGTGATGACCATCCTGTCCCGGCTGCACGCCAAGAAGGCCGTCTCGCGCAGCCGTTCGGGCCGCTCCTACCTGTGGCAGGCGGCCTCCGACGCGGCGGGGCTGGCCGCGCTGCGGATGCGGCGGATGCTCGACGGCGAGCCGGACCGGGACGCGGTGCTGGCCAGCTTCGTCACCGCGCTGCTGCCGCACGACGAGGAGCTGCTGCGGACGCTGCTGGACAGTGCGGCGCTGGACGGCGGCCTGGACGCTCCGGCCCTGGAGAGCGCCTCCGCCGATCCCGCTGTGGCCCACCCCGAGAGCTGAACCGTGGGCGTCTTCGTCTTCCTCCCGCTCATCCTGCCGCTGACCGCGGTACCGATCGCCCGCCTCGCCGAGCAGCACCTGCACCCGCGCGGCGCCACCCGGCTGCTCACCGTGATCAGCGCGGTGATGGCGCTGTGCAGCGCGGTCTGCCTGGGCCTGACCGGCGTGGTGGGCACCGCCCAGCTCCCCGGCAACCCCCTGCCGGACACCTGGTCCGACCCGGAGGTGCGGGCGGCGCTGCCGTACCACGAGACCGTCGGGACGGCGGCGATCTGCCTGCTGACGGTCGTCCTCCTCGCCCTCCTGTGGACCGCCGCCCGCCACCTGCGGATCCGGACCCGCGCCCGGCACGCGCTCGGCCGCGAACTGCCCGGGGACGGCCCCTCCGACGTGGCCCTGCTCCCCGACCCCGTCCCGTACGCCTTCGCGCTGCCCGGCTCCTCCCGCTCGCCCGGGCGCGTCGTCGTCTCCACCGGCATGCTGGCCGGCCTCCCCGACGACGAGCGCGCCGCCCTGCTCGCCCACGAGCGCGCCCACCTCGCACACCGGCACCACCGCTATCTGCTGGCCACCCAGCTCGCGGGCTGCGTGAACCCGTTCCTGCGCCCCCTGCAGCACGCGGTGGCGTACAGCGCGGAGCGCTGGGCGGACGAGGAGTCGGCCCAGGCGGTCGGCGACCGGCGGGTCACCGCCCGCGCCGTCGCCCGCGCCGCCCTCGCCTCCCGCCGGCCGCCGGCCCCCGGGTTCGCCGCGTTCGCCGCCCCCGGCCCCGTCCCCCGCCGCGTCGCCGCCCTCCTCGGCCCGGTCCCGTCCGCCCGCAACTGGCCTCCGGCCCACAGCCGGGCGGGCCTGGCCGCGATGGTCGCCGCCATCGGCACGGCGGCGTCCGCGCTCTGCGCACTCAACGCGGCGGTGGCGCTGCTCCTGGTCCTGAAGGCGGTCACCCCGCTGTAGGGGTTGCCCGACCAGTGGGCGGCTCCGGACGGCGTAGACACGGCTGCGGGCGGGGACGATGGGTCATAGGGGCCGACCGTCGGCCGTGAGAGGGTGCCGACCATGAAGGTGATCGAGTTCGTCCTGAACGCCATTTGGTTGATCTTCTGCGGCATCTGGATGGCGATCGGCTACGTGATCGCGGGAATCGTCTGCTGCGTTCTCATCATCACGATCCCGTTCGGCATCGCCGCGTTCCGCATCGCCGGCTTCGTCATCTGGCCGTTCGGGCGGACGACGGTGGAGAAGCCGGACGCCGGGGCGCCGTCCTGCGTGGGGAACGTGATCTGGCTGGTCTTCGCGGGGTGGTGGCTGGCGCTGATGCACCTGGTCACGAGCATCCCGCTGTTCATCTCGATCATCGGGATCCCGTTCGGGTGGGCCAACCTGAAGATGATCCCGATCTCGCTGATGCCGCTGGGGCGTGAGGTCGTGTTCACGGACGAGAAGTTCGGCGGGCGCTGAGCCGTCAGGGCGCGTCGGTGAGCTGGACGATCATCTTGCCGGTGTTGGTGCCGCGGAGCATGCCGATGAAGGCGTCCACGACGTTCTCGAAGCCCCGGACGACGGTCTCGTCCGGGACGATGGCGCCCGAGCGCAGGTGCGGGACGAGGAAGTCGTACAGCTCCGGGCGGGCGTCGAGGTGGTTGCGGACGTGGAAGCCCTCCAGGCGAAGGCTCGTGCCGACCACGTCGTACAGGTTGCGCGGTGCGGCGGGCGGGTCCCGGAGGTGGTTGCACTGGGCGACGGCGCCGCACCAGGCGATCCGGCCGTGGTCGCGCAGGGCGGTGATGGCGCCTTCGAGGTGGTCGCCGCCGACGTTGTCGAAGTAGACGTCGAGGCCCTCGGGTGCGGCCTCGTGGAGCCGGTCCGCGATCGGGCCCTCGTGGTAGTCGAAGGCGGCGTCGAAGCCGAGGTGGACGACACGGTGGCCGTCTCGCTGGTCTCGCAGGGGCTGGGGATGGCGATCACGCCCCGGAACGCCCTGCTCGGCGCCGCGCCCGGCCTGGCCGTCACCGACCTCGGCCCGCAGCCGCCCAGCCGCTCCGTCGGGTACGTGACCACGCCGGAGCTGGCGGGGACGGCGGCGGTGCGGGCGCTGATCCGTGAACTGAGGGCGCTGGCACTGCCAGAGGGGCGGCGGTCTGAGGGCAGCGCCGGGCGGGCCGGTCAGCGCGCGGCCGCCGTGACCGGACGGTGCCGCAGGGCCCAGGCAGCTGCCGGGGCGGCGCAGGCGGCCGCGACCAGGACGCAGCCCCCGGCCACCAGGCCCACCGGCCGCCACGGCAGCGTCCACGGCGCCGGCGCCCCGAGTAGGGCCAACCCCGCACGCATGGCGCCCAGTTGGACGGCGGCCACCGCGCAGCCGAGGAGTGAGCCGACCGCCGCCACCAGCACGGACTCGGCCGTCACCAGTCGCACCACCTGGGCGCGGGTGGCGCCCGCCAGTCGGAGCAGGGCCAGTTCGCGGCGGCGGTCGGCGGTGGCCATCAGCAGGGTGTTGGCGAGCGCGATCCCGGTGTAGACGAGGGCGAGTCCGAGCACCAGGGCGGTCCGCAGCCACGCGATCCGGGCATTGGCGGGGGCGGTGGCGGCGAGCCAGTCGTCCCGCGTGAACACCGTGGCGCCGTACGGCCGGGCGGCCTCGCGGACACGTGCGGTGGCGGTGTCCCGCCCGGCCGGGTCCATGCCGGGAGCCAGGCGCACCTCGATCCGGTCGACCCGTGCGCCGGGGGCGTTGCGGGCGGTCACGTAGAGGCCGTTGTCGCCGAGGCCGTCGCTCAGGACGGCGGCCACCCGCAGCGTGGTGCGGCTGCCGTCGGCCCGGATCACCGGTACCGGCTCGCCGGCCGTCCGGCCCCACTCGGCGGGGAGCACGATGGCGTCGTCGCCCAGCCCGGCGGGCGAGCCGGACCGGACGGGCAGCCGGGCGAGCACGGCCAGTCCGGCCGGATCGGCCATCCGGGCCTCGGCCCTGACCGCATTGCCGTCCGGATCGACCAGCGCGAGCGTGGTGGGCGCGGTGGGAGAGACGGCAGCGGTGCCGGGGACGGCGCGCAGGGCCTCGACGAGCGGGCCCGGCCGGGAGGAGGGGACCACCACCAGATCGGCGGCGGTCCGGGCGGCGGCCTCGGCGGTCCGGGCGGCGCTCACCGTGTCCAGCGCCCCGGCCAGCGAGCCGGTGAGCGCCACCGACACCAGCACCGGCGCGGCCACCGCCCCCGTCCGGCGGACCGCCGCCGCGGCGTTCCCGCGCACCAACCGGCCGGCGTACGAGGTGAACCGGACCGGGAGCCAGGTGAGCAGGTGCACCAGCGGGCGGGCGAGGAGCGGGGCGAGCAGACCGCAGGCCGAGATCAGCAGCATCGGCCGGGTGGTGTAGGTCTTGCGGTGCAGCAGGTCGGCGGGGTCGCCGGCGAGCGCCGCCCCGGTCAGGGCGGCGGCCGTGAGCAGCAGCCCGAGGCCCCAGAGCAGACGGCCGGCGGTCATCGCCCCGGAGTCGAGGTCGGCGGCGCGCAGCGCGTCCAGCGGACCGACCAGGCCGGCCCGGCGGGCCGCCACCGCGACGCCGCCGAGGGCGACCAGCAGGCCGGTCCAGAAGGCGCCGTGCAGCGGCCACGCCCCGTCGGCGAGCCCGAAGCCGGCCGGGGCCATGCCGACGTCCGCGAGCCACCGGACGAGGGCGGGCGCGCCGAGCCGGCCGAGTGCGCAGCCGGTCGCGGAGGCGGCGGTGCCGAGGACCAGCGCCTCGGCGAGTACCGTCCGCCGGACCTGTGCCCGGGTCGCGCCGGCCAGCCGGAGCAGGCCCAGTTCACGGCGGCGCTGCGCGACCGTGTAGGAGAAGGTGGACGCGACGACGAACGCCGAGACGAACGCGCTCACCCCGCCGGCCGTGCCGAGCGCCGCGACGAGCGACACCAGCTCCTCCCCGCCGGGCGCGCCCACGGCGGCGGCCAGCCCGAGCAGCATCACCGCCGTCATCGCGACGCCGAGGGCGAGGGCGATGAATGCGCCGAGTAGTGAAACCCACCGTGATTGCAGGGACTTGCGCGCGATCCGCACCATTCTCATGCCGTCCAGCCAACCGGCCGGCCCCGGTCCCGGTCAGCAGGCCGGGCCCCACTCCGGGAGGTGGGGCCCGCCCTACCCGTAGGGGGCGTCACGGGGTTGCCGCCGCACGGGACGCCGCCGGGGCCGACTTCCTGTGCGGCGGCACCCCCCCCGGAAGGTAGGCCGGGCCCTACCGACACCGCGCCCGCCGCTGCCTAGGGTGGGCGGCGAGGCGGACAGGGGGCGGAGGGTGGGGGCGATGGACCTGCGGGAACTGTGGGGGGAGCCGGCGCGGCCGGGGTTCCTTCGGCCGGGGTTCCTGCGGTCGGGGGCGCCGTGGCGGGCGGCGGCGTATTTGCTGGTGAGCGGGGTGGCCGGACTGGTGCTCTGCGCCGGGCTGCTGGTGGCCGCGGTGGTCGCCGGGGTGTTGGCGGTGCTGCTGGTCGGGTTGCCGCTGCTGGCAGCGCTGGCGCTGGTCGGGGTGCCGTACGCGGCGTGGGAGCGGCGGCTGTTGCGCCTGCTCGACGGGCGCCCCCGACCCGCATCGCGTGCCCGACCGCCCCGGCCTCCCGGCCTGGCTGCGCCTGCGTTACCGGGAGCAGGCGACCTGGCGCGAGCTGGGCCTCACCGGCCTCGCCGCGTTCGTGCTCTGGCCGATCGACCTGGTGGTGGTCGGCTGCGCCCTCGCCGTGCCCGGGTACCTGCTCGCCGCGCTGCCGTTGCTGCTGCTGGACGGCGAGCAGGTGAACGTGCTGAAGCTCTGGCAGGTCCACTCCCTGCCCGTCGCGGCCCTGTTCGGGGTGGGCGGGGCGTTGCTGTTCCCGCTGCTCGCGTACCCGCTGACCGCGGTGGCGGCGGGCCGGGCGGCGCTGGTCCGGCTGGTGGCGGGGCCGGGCGGGCAGGAGCGACGGATCGGCGAACTGGTCAGCTCCCGGGCCCGGTTGGTGGATGCCTTCGAGGCGGAGCGGCGCCGGATCGAGCGTGATCTGCACGACGGTGCCCAGCAGCGCCTGGTCGCGCTGACGATGACGCTCGGCCTGGCCCGGCTGGATGCGGAGCCGGGCGGCGAGCTCTCCGCCCGGCTGGCCGAGGCGCACCGTCAGGCGGGCGAAGTCCTGGCCGAGCTCCGCGAGTTGATCAACGGCATCCACCCCCAGGTGCTCACCGACCGCGGCCTGCCGGACGCCTGCGCGGATGCCGCCGACCGCTCGCCCGTTCCCGTGGCCGCCCGCTTCGACCTGCCCGGGCGGCTGCCGGCCCCGGTCGAGTCGGCCGGCTACTTCGCCGTCTCCGAGGCGCTCGCCAACATCGCCAAGCACAGCGGCGCCGGCCGGGCCCGCGTCGAAGGCCGGTACGTGGACAGCCGGTTGACGATCGAGGTCGCGGACGACGGCCGGGGCGGCGCCGACCCGGCGGCCGGCAGCGGGCTGACCGGCCTGGCCGACCGGGTCGCCGTCGTGGACGGCACACTGGCGGTGAGCAGCCCGCCCGGCGGGCCGACCCTGTTGCGTGTGGAGATCCCGTGCACCCCGATCAGCCTGTGAGCCACCCCGGTGAGTCCGCCAGCGGCCCCGGCCGGCCCGTGAGCCACTCCGGTGAGTCCGCGGGTCGCCCGGGCCGGCCCGGGGCCACCTCTCTGGACATCGTCCTCGCCGAGGACGGCGTGCTGCTGCGCGAGGGCCTGATCGGCCTGCTGGACCGGTTCGGCCACCGGGTGGTGGCCGCCGTCGGCGACGCCGGGGCGCTGCACGAGGCCGTCGCCGAGCACACGCCGGACATCGTCATCACCGACGTCCGGATGCCGCCGGGCCAGACCGACGAGGGCCTGCGGGCCGCCGTGGCGCTGCGCGGACGGCGCCCGCGGCTGCCGGTGCTCGTCCTCAGCCAGTACGTGCAACGCTCCTACGCGGCCGAGCTGTTGGACTCCGGCGACGGCTCGGGCGTGGGCTACCTGCTGAAGGACCGGATCGGCCAGGTGGAGGAGTTCGCGGCCGCGGTCGGCACGGTCGCGGCCGGCGGCACGGTGGTCGACCCGGAGGTGGTGCGGCAGCTGCTGCGCCGCCGCCGGGACCCGCTGGAGCGGCTGACCCCGCGCGAGCGCGAGGTGCTGGCGCTGATGGCGGAGGGCCGGTCCAACGCGGCGATCTGCCGTGAGCTGGTGGTGTCGGACGCGGCGGTGGGCAAGCACATCGGCAACATCCTGATGAAGCTGGACCTGCCCCCGGCCGAGGAGACCCACCGCCGGGTGCTGGCCGTCCTGGAGTTCCTGCGCGCCTGAGCCCCGCGCGGCCGCGCACGCCGGCGCAGCTACCGCACCGCCTCGCGGAGCCGTCGGAACTCCTCGGCCAGCCCGTCGAGTGTGTAGTGCGCGTTGAGGCCGCTCGGGTTGGGCAGCACCCAGACCTCGGTCTCCCCGATGCGCTCCTCCTGGCGTCCGACGGCCGCCGTCCGCCGCCCGAAGGCCGTCCGGTAGGCGCCGATGCCGAGCACGGCCAGGACGCGCGGGCGCAGCCGCAGCACCCGGTCGGCGAGGGCGGCGCCGCCCTCGCGCAGTTCGTCGGCGGTGAGTTCGTCCGCCTTGGCGGTGGCGCGCGGGGCGACGTTGGTGATGCCGAGACCGAGGCCGAGCAGTTCGGCCTGTTCGTCCGGGCGGAGTTGGCGCGGGGTGAAGCCGGAGCGGTGCAGGGCGGGCCAGAAGCGGTTGCCCGGGCGGGCGAAGTGGTGGCCGGTGGCGCCGGACCAGAGCCCGGGGTTGATCCCGCAGAACAGCACCCGCAGTCCGGGGGCGGCGACGTCCGGGATGGTGGTGTCGCGGGCGCCGAGCAGCTGTTCGGCGGTGGGCTTCAGGGGAGTGGGCACCGCCCCAGTCTGGCCCATGGGGGAGGGGCCGACGGCGCCATGGCGGCCCCTGCGGGCGGGCAGGGCGGGGCAGGCCGTTCGGCCGGCGAAGGTGTCGCCGCCAGGCCCCTCGGCCCGGCCGCCGGAGCCGCGCCGGCCCCGACCCGCGCCGCCGCCTCGCCCCGTCCTCGCCGGTCAGGGCCGGAGCGACACCCCGGGGGCCGCCTCGGGCACCGCCGTCGGCCCGCCCCGCAACAGCTCCTTCTGCCGGGCCCGTCGCCGCGCCCGCAGCCACCGCGCGCCGAACACCACCGCCGCCGCGTACGCCCAGCCCGCGAAGATGTCGACGATGAAGTGCTCCGCCCCGTACACCAGGGTGAACGCCATCGCGAGCGGGTACGCGACGAGCAGCACCCGCAGCCCGCGGGAGGCCGTCGGCCAGAAGAAGAAGAGCAGCATCGCCGGGTAGGCGGAGTGCAGCGAGGGCATCGCGGCGACGTCGTTGGCGAACCGGCTGCCGTTCTCGAAGATCGACCCGGCCCGCTGGAGCCCGCTCCCGGTGAGGACGTCCGACACCACCCGGGTGAGCGCCGGCATGTGCCCCTCCTGGGCGGTGAGCCACGGCGGGTCGGCGGGGTAGAGGAGGTACGTCGCGAAGCCGGCGAACGTCAGCGCGAGGTAGCAGCCGAGCAGCTGCCTGAACCGGTCGTGGTGGCGCCGCCAGAGCACGGCCAGCACCACGAAGACCATGAAGAAGTGGGACATGTAGACGGTGACCGCGGCGTAGTCGTACCAGTGCGGCGAGCCGGGGGTGTAGAGCCCGTGCTGGAGGCGGACGGTCCAGGTCTCACCGAGGCCGAGCAGCTCGTCGGCGCGCAGCTGCGGCCGCCAGTGCGGGGCCCACGGAGTGTGCGCGCCGTAGCCGCGCAGCAGCGAGTACGCCCAGACGGCGGCCATCACCGGGACCCAGTCCCGCAGGACGAGCAGGAAGCCGCGCCGTCCGTGCCCGCTGTGCACGGCCGCGGCCAGCAGCGCGCCGATCAGCCAGCAGAACACCACGTCGTTGGAGTACGGCAGCCCGTACGTCCGCAGATACCAGAGCAGGGCGAGGAGGTAGAGCGGCCACGCCAGCAGCCGGAGCCGGGCCAGGGCGCTGGCGCGCGCACCGGGCTGCGGCCGGGTCACCGGACGCAGCCGCCCGGCGCGCGTGGGTGGGAGCGGCGCCGGGCGGAGCAGTTTGGTCATGCCGGTCGAAGCTAGCAAGGCATTCTTGGAGAACTCTTCACGCGAACGGCCCGTCGCACAGAAAAGACTCATAAAGCCCAGTCGGGACCGCCCGTCGGAGGGGTCGGCTACGACACGATGCCCAGCTCGTTCGGCGTGTTGTTGAACCGCCGTCCGCCCTGCTCGGTCACTGTCACGATGTCCTCGATCCGCACCCCTAACCTGCCGGGCAGATAGACGCCGGGCTCGATCGAGAAGCACATGCCGGGGACGAGCGGCCGCTCCTCGCCCTCGGCCAGGTACGGCGGCTCGTGCGTGGTGATGCCGATGCCGTGGCCGGTGCGGTGGATGAAGTACTCGCCGTACCCGGCGTCGGTGATCACCCGTCGGGCGATCCGGTCGATCTCCTGGCAGGTCACCCCGGGCCGGACGGCCTCGAACGCGGTCTGCTGCGCGCGCCGGACGACGTCGTGCACCTTCCGCACCTCGTCCGGCACGTCGGCGCCGACGTGCACGGTCCGGGTGGGCCGGTGCCGGGCAGGGCGGCCTGGAGGCCGAGCAGGTGCATCGCCCAGGCGTTGTCGGAGACGCCGTACCGCCCGGCCGGGTCGAGCAGTGGGACGGCGGTGGCGTAGGGGTCCTCGCCGTCGGTCCAGTCGACCAGCCGCAGGGCGGGGGCGCCGGCCGCCTTCTCGGCGTCCGGGCGCTCCAACTTGGGGACGATCAGGGCGGGTTCGCGTCCGGCGGAGAGGACGAGCGCGGTCAGCCGCTCGGTGATCGCGGTGGGCTGGTAGTCGCTGAGGTAGAGCAGGTCGGGGCCGGGCGCGACGACCAGGCCGGTGAGCCCGGCGGCGGACGCGTCGGCGGTGGCCCGGGCGAGCCGGGCGGTGTAGTCCTCGGTGGTGAACGGTCGTGGCACGGGGATCTCCCGCCTTCCTGTGTCGACAGCGCTCGGCCGGAGTCTGCTCGGTGCGGATCCTGTGGGTGGGGATCCGACTGGGTACTGACGCTCAATCACGCCCGGGGGGCACCGGCGTAGTGCCGGAGGAAGAGCGCCTCGACGTTGGTCATGGGCTCGATCGCGCCCGGGTCGACCACGCGGGCGACGGTCGAGGCCACGTACGCGAGCAAGGGCGGGGAGGAGTGGATCGTCATCGCGGACCGGCACCAGGCGGTGAGGACGCCGAGCGGCTTCGACAGGACCTCCGGCACCCAGCCGTGGACCCCGCCCTCCCGGCCGGACACCGGCTTGGCGGAGACCAGCGCGGTCGGTGCTCGCCGGGGTCGACCGGGTCCGCGACGAGTTCCGCGCCCACACGCGGGCCGGCCGGGTCGACTTCAGTACCCCCAGGGACGGTTCGGCGGGCCCGCCCAGCCTGTTCGCCGACTTCTCGCTCCGGCTCGACCCGGCCCGGCTGGTCCGGCTCCGTAGCCAACTCGGGGAGATCTTCGACGAGTTGATGAGCGAGGAGCGGAGTGTGGCGGAGGACGCGGTGGACGTGACCGTCCTCACCCTGCTCTACGGCTTCCGGGCGGAGTCGCCCCGGGCGATTCCCTTCCAGGCACGGAATCGTAAATGCCGGGCGGAGTGTCAGTGCCGTGGTTCAGGATGACTGAATGCCATACGAACTTCAGGCGCTGATCGGCTCGGCGGAGCTGCTCGCGGTGGCCGCCGCCGAGGTGCCGGTCGCCCACCTCAGCCCGCTGGCCCAGGGGTTGGCCCTCATCCCGGCCACCCCCGCCTTCCTTTCCGCCCTCCAACTCGGCGGCGGGATCGGGGCATCGGGCGGCACCGCCGGCTTCGCGTGGTTCCCGGACGGGCTCGGGCTCCGTGTCGCCGCCTGGTCCAAGGCCGGCCCGATCGCCTGCGTGGAGGCCGACTACTTCGGTGGTACCGGCATCCAGCGCGCCGCCGTCTGGGCCGACGGCCACCTCGACCTCGGCCCGCTCACCAGCGCCGAGTTCGAGCCCTTCCCGCCCGATGGCAGCCCGATATCCCGCGCCCTGCGCCGGATCGGCGCCCGCGTGGAGGGCGGCTGTACCGACGAGTTCGAGGCCGTCGGACTGCCCGCCCACTCCAGCACCGCCCACTGGGCGGCGGCCGGCTAGCCGCTCGCCGTCCTGCAGGGTCTGCTCGGCCAGCTGCCGGCACCGCCGGTGACCGCCCCGGCCCCGCCGACGCTCCCCGGCGCCGGCGCGCCGAGCCGCTCGGAGCAGCTCGCCTCCCTCAAGGCGCAGGCCCAGTCCCTCGCGGACGCCGCGGCCGCGGCCCGCCTCGCCGCCGCCCACCCCCGGCCCGCCGCCGGCTGACCCGCCGATGCGAGAGGCCCCGGCCCCTAGAAAAGCCAACCCGGGACCGGGGCCTCACCGCACGCACCGCAGGGGTCAGCGGTAGTTCACGAACTGGAGCGCGAAGTCCAGGTCCTTGCCCTTGAGCAGGGCCTGCACCGTCTGCAGGTCGTCACGGCTCTTCGAGCTGACCCGCAGCTCGTCGCCCTGCACCTGGGCCTTCACGCCCTTCGGGCCCTCGTCCCGGATGATCTTCGCGACCTTCTTGGCATCGTCCTGGGAGATGCCCTCCTTCACGTCCGCGAAGATCTTGTACTCCTTGCCGGACAGCTGCGGCTCCTTGGCGTCCAGGGCCTTCAGCGACAGGCCGCGCTTGATGAACTTGCTCTGCAGCACGTCCAGCACGGCCTTCACCCGCTCCTCGCCGTTGGCCTTCATCTCGATCGTCTCGCCGGAGCGGCTGATCTCGGCGCCGACGTTCTTGAAGTCGAAGCGGGTGGCGATCTCACGGGAGGTCTGGTTGATCGCGTTGTCGACCTCCTGCCACTCGACCTTCGAGACGATGTCGAAACTGGAGTCGGCCATGGGTGTTGGTCTCCTTGATGCTGTGGCTTCACTGACACGGCCCGCCCCACCGGACGTCCGCCACCCCAGCCTATCCAGCCCCACCCCGCCCCCGCCCCCGACAGTCACGCCAGACCCCTTGATCATCACGTGACCAATCGAGTGGCGAACCACCCCCCGGCATCGGGTATCGTTTACGAAGTCGAACGGGGCAGGCCCCCGCGAGACACCAATCCTGGCTGGTTGCCCGAGCGGCCAAAGGGAGCAGACTGTAAATCTGTCGCGCAAGCTACGCAGGTTCGAACCCTGCACCAGCCACAGGATAGAGAAGCGGTCCCTGATCTGCGGAAACGCAGGTGAGGGACCGCTTTTTCGTTTACTTGCCACTGGGGAGTAGCGGGTCCGCTTCGGGTGGGTTTGTCTCACCCTGGCTCGCCCGAACCCCAACCCTGACCAGGGCGTACGGACCAGACGCGGGCCAGAATCAGGCGCCGGTGGACGTAGGGGCCCGACGCTGGAGCCGCTGCGAGATCAGCTCGTTCGCGTGGTCCTCAGCCCCGTGGATGCACTTGGCGTACACCCGGAGCAGGACGGCCGCGCTGTGGCCGGAGCGCCGGGCCACCCCGGTCGCGTCCACCCCGGACTTCAGCCGGAGCGAGACGCGGGCGTGGCGCAGGTCATACGGGCGCATGCCGAGCGGAGTCGCCAGGTCGGCCGCGCGTGCCCTGGTCCAGATCGCGCCGTAGCTGCTGCACTCGAAGAACGCCCTGAGGCGCGGGCCGGGGCGGCCCCGGAGCGCCACCGCGGCCAGGAGCTGGACCGCCGGCTCCGGGCTGACCACGACGCCCGGGTCGACCTCGTCCTCGACGTCCGGCGGATGCCACTGCACCAGCGGCATCGGGGCCGGGGTCAGGGGATGGCGAGGAGGAGTGCGACGGCAGCGGGGGTGTCGGGGGCGGTGTGCGTGGGGACGGGGTGGGACGGGGGGAGCAGCGGCGCGGGGGCCGGGGTGATCCAGATGGAGCGGAGGCCGGCGGCGTGGGCGCCGCGGATGTCGGTGGCGGGGTTGTTGCCGACCATCCAGGCGGCGGGGGTGAGCGGGCGGCCGAGGCGGGCGGCGGCGAGGCGGAAGATCTCGGGGGCGGGTTTGCGGGAACCGGCCTCCTCGGAGACGCAGACGGCGTCGACGGCGTCGATCAGGCCGGTGCGGGCGAGTTTGGCGCGTTGGATGTCGGTGCTGCCGTTGGTGACGACGCCGATGGTCCAGCCGGCCTCGCGGAGGGTGGCGAGGGCGTCGGGGACGCCGGGGAGCAGGTGGGTGCGAGCCGCCTCCTGGGCGACGTGTGCGTCCCAGAGGGTCCGGCCGGAGTGCGGGAGGCCGTAGCGGTCGGCGATCCGGGTGAAGCCGCCGGGGGAGCGGTCGGCGCCGTACAGGGCGAAGACGGTGGGGGCGGCTTCGGCGGGGAGGCCGTGGGTGGTGCAGAAGGCGGAGGTCCAGGTGTCCGCGGCGCCGTCGCGTTCGACCAGGGTGTGGTCGAGGTCGACGAGGAGGAGTGGCCCGGGGTGACTGTTCATGTGCGGAGAGTAGTACAGGGTGGGCCGGGCATTATTGCGCATTGCTTGCAATTACGTTTTAAAGGCAGCAAAGTGTTCCCCAGGGGGTGGGCTGGGCCTTTCAGTCTCCCCGCTGAGCAGTCCCGGACGTGTCAGCATGCGCCGGGAGTCCTCCGTACGAGCTGATCGTCTTCCCAGCCGGCGCCCGCCGGGACAACGGTCCGCCTGCCCCCGTCCATCACCTCTCCGCGCTCGTCAACGGGGTCTCAAGGGTGCCCGCCGGGGCGTCAGGAGTGCATAGGGGGAGAGGGGCGAGGGGTCGGACGCCCGCAGGATCGGGAGCAACAGCCCGACTGCGGAGGTTCCGTTCAGTGTCCAGCCCCGTCGCCACCCCGGCCGTCACCGCCGAGCCCGCGCCTCCGGATACCGGGGCGGGGCCGGACGAGCGGGGCCTGCTCCGGGACGCGCCGGTGAGCACGGCCCCGGCCGAGGGCCACGCGTCCGCGCTGGCCGGCAACGCCACCGCCGTGGGCGCACCGACGCGGTGGTCTGCCGACTCCGGATGCGGATGTAGCGCACCGGGATGACGGAGGCGAATTGATGGTATATGTCCCAAATCTCTGATCCGATCGTCATATCTTGACGATGTCTTAACGGGGGGGCTCAATGCCCTCGAAACGCCCCCGACCGGCCCGGTGCGGCCCGCACATAGCGGCTTCGACCTGCGGAAACACTCCGCCCAATGGGCGTGCCGGGCCCGCGGGACACTCCGCCGAGGCTTATTGCCAGCCCGTTTCAGGCCCTTACGCTCGCCCATGTGTTCAACGTGCCCCAGGCGCTCAAGCGCCTAGTGATCGGCAAGGCCATGCGCAGCGAGGAGCTGGGCGAGACGCTGCTCCCCAAGCGGCTGGCCCTGCCGATCTTCGCTTCCGACCCGCTCTCCTCGGTCGCCTACGCGACCCAGGAGATCCTGCTGGTGCTCACCGTCGGTGGCACCGCCTTCCTGTACCTGACCCCGTGGGTCGCGGCCGGTGTGGTCGCGCTGATGGCGGTCGTCGTGATGTCGTACCGCCAGGTCGTGCACGCCTACCCGAGCGGCGGCGGCTCGTACGAGGTGGTGTCCCGCAACCTGGGCGCCAACTCCGGTCTGGTGGTGGCGGCGTCACTGCTGGTCGACTACGTGATGACGGTCGCGGTGTCGGTGGCCTCGGGCGTCGACAACATCATCTCGGCGCTGCCCTCGCTGGCCGACTACCGGGTCGGGCTGGCGGTCGGCTTCGTCGTCCTGCTGGCGGCGATGAACCTGCGCGGGGTCCGGGAGTCCGGCAAGGCCTTCGCGGCGCCGACGTACCTGTTCATCGGCGGCATCGTGCTGATGGTGGTCACCGGCCTGATCAAGGCGGCCTTCGGGGACACCCCGGTGGCGGCCAGCGCCTCGTACGGGATCCTGCCGGTGGACGGGAAGGACACCCTGGCCGGGCTCGGCCTGCTGATGCTGGGCCTGCGGGCGTTCGCCTCCGGCTGTACGGCGCTGACCGGCGTCGAGGCGATCTCCAACGGCGTGCCGGCGTTCCGGGCGCCCAAGTCGAAGAACGCCGCCGCCACGATGGCCGTGATGGGCACCACGGCCGTGGTCATGTTCGTCGGCATCACCGCGCTGGCCCTGATGGCCAAGGTGCACATCACCGACGACGCCTGCCAGCTGACCGGCTTCCCCGGGGACTGCCACACCGCGCCGCAGCAGACCGTGATCGCCCAGCTGGCGGCCGCGATCTTCGGCGGGGACCAGAGCTTCCTCTTCTACTTCATCCAGGCCGTCACCGCGCTGGTGCTGATCCTGGCGGCCAACACCGCGTTCAACGGCTTCCCGCTGCTGGCCTCGATCCTGGCCGAGCACCGCTACCTGCCCCGGCAGATGCACACCCGCGGCGACCGCCTCGCCTTCTCCAACGGCATCATCGCGCTCGCGGTGGTGGCCGGCGGGCTGCTCTGGCTGTACGACGCGGACGTCACCAGCCTGATCCACCTCTACATCCTGGGTGTCTTCACCTCCTTCACGCTCTCCCAGATCGGCATGGTGAAGCACTGGAACCGGGTGCTGGGCAGCGAGACCGACCCGGCCGTCCGCGGCTCGGCGCAGCGCTCCCGGGTGATCAACGCGTTCGGCGCGGTCACCACCGCGCTGGTGCTGGTGATCGTGCTGCTGACCAAGTTCACCCAGGGCGCCTGGCTGGCCGTGGTCGCGGCGATCGTGCTCTGGGTGATGATGCGCGGCATCCGCCGGCACTACGACAGCGTGGCCGAGGAACTGGCGGTGGACGACCCGCGGGAGGAGTCGGTGCGGCCGTCCAGGGTGCACGGGATCGTGCTGGTCTCCAAGCTGCACAAGCCCACCCTGCGGGCGCTCGGCTACGCACAGGCGTTCCGGCCGGACTCGCTGGAGGCGCTGACCGTCGCGGTGGAGAGCGACGCCACCCAGGAGCTGGAGCGGCAGTGGGAGGAACTGGACGTCCAGGTACCGCTGAAGGTGCTGGACTCGCCCTACCGGGAGATCACCAAGCCGGTCGTCCAGTACGTCCGTGAGTACCGCCGGAGCAGCCCGCGGGAGGCGGTGGCGGTCTTCATCCCCGAGTACGTGGTCGGGCACTGGTGGGAGCACCTGCTGCACAACCAGTCGGCGCTCTGGCTGAAGAGCCGGCTGCTGTTCACCTCCGGCGTGATGGTGATCAGCGTGCCGTGGCAGCTGACCTCCTCCACCAAGGCGTACCACCCGTCCCGCCGCGCCCCGGGCGCGGTGCGCCGCGGCGAGCCGGCGGCGAGGTCGGAGTACGAGAAGCTGCCGGCGCCCGAGAACGCCTGACGGGCAGCCGACCGGGCCCCGGACAGCACCGCTGTCCGGGGCCCTTCACGTGCCCGGACACAGGCGGAGCCCGCGCGGGGACGCCCCCGTATGGACCTCGTCAACAATCGAACGGGCGCCGTATGGAGGGCGTCAAGAACGGCGGTAACGCCCCGTGAGGGCGCTTTGCTGGCTCTGCCGGCCCTCCGCCGGTGCCGCACCGGGCCCGTCGAGGGCCGGCCGCGGCCACCTCCGAACCACTGTGGTGGAGCCCATGTCGGATCTCATCTACGTCGGTGTCACGGTCGCCGTGTTCGCCGTCATCGCCCTGATCGCGCGGGGGGTGGAGAAGCTGTGACCGCCGAGAACATCGCAGGTCTCATCGTGGCCGTCGCCCTCGTCGGCTACCTCGTCGTGGCGCTGATCTACCCGGAGAAGTTCTGACATGAGCTCCACTCTCGCGGGCTGGCTGCAGGCCATCGCCCTGGTGGGCGCCCTGGCCCTGTGCTACCGCCCCCTGGGCGACTGCATCGCCCGTATCCTCACCACCTCCAAGCACCTCAGAGCCGAGCGCGGCATCTACCGGGTGATCGGCGTGGACGGCGACGCCGACCAGCGCTGGCCGGTCTACCTGCGCTCGGTGCTGGCCTTCTCGGCCGTCTCCGTGCTCTTCCTCTACGGCCTGATCCGGCTGCAGGGCCACCTGCTGCTGAACCTCGGGGTCGAGCAGATGCCCGGCCACCAGGCCTGGAACACCGCGATCTCGTTCGTCGCCAACACCAACTGGCAGTCCTACAGTGGCGAGTCCGCGATGGGGCACCTGGTGCAGATGGCGGGCCTGGCGGTGCAGAACTTCGTCTCGGCGGCGGTCGGAATCGCGATCGTGGCCGCGTTCATCCGTGGTTTCACCCGCAACCGGACGGACCGGCTGGGCAACTTCTGGGTGGACCTCACCCGGATCACCCTGCGCCTGCTGCTGCCGATCTCGGTCGTCTTCGCCGTCGCCCTGATCGCGACCGGCGTGGTGCAGAACTTCCACGGTTTCCACGAGGTCGCGACCCTGGCCGGCGACCCGCAGGCGATCCCGGGCGGACCGGTGGCCTCGCAGGAGGTCATCAAGGAGCTGGGGACCAACGGCGGCGGCTTCTTCAACGCCAACTCGGCGCACCCGTTCGAGAACCCGACCGGGCTCAGCAACTTCCTGGAGATCTTCCTCATCCTGCTGATCCCGTTCGCGCTGCCGCGAGCCTTCGGCAAGATGGTGGGCGACCACCGTCAGGGCTACGCGATCGTCGCGGTGATGGGCCTGTTCTGGGTGGCCTCGGTCGCGCTGATCACCTTCTTCGAGGCGCAGCACTCCGGTGCGGCGATGCAGGCGGCCGGCGGGGCGATGGAGGGCAAGGAGCAGCGGTTCGGCATCGCGGCCTCCGGCCTGTTCGCGGCGTCCACGACGCTGACGTCGACCGGTGCGGTGAACTCCTTCCACGACTCGTACTCGCCGTTCGGCGGCGGGCTGACGATGTTCAACATGATGCTGGGCGAGATCGCGCCCGGCGGTACCGGTTCGGGCCTGTACGGGATGCTGGTGCTGGCCATCGTCGCGGTCTTCGTGGCCGGTCTGATGGTCGGCCGCACCCCGGAGTACCTGGGCAAGAAGCTCGGCGGGCGGGAGATGAAGTTCGCCTCCCTGTACATCCTGACCACGCCGACGATCGTGCTGGTCGGCACGGGTGTGGCGATGGCACTGCCCGGCGAGCGGGCGGGGATGCTCAACTCCGGCGCGCACGGCTTCTCCGAGGTGCTGTACGCCTTCACCTCGGGCGCGAACAACAACGGTTCGGCGTTCGCGGGAATCACCGTCAACACGGACTGGTACGACACCGCGATCGGTCTGGCGATGGTGTTCGGCCGCTTCCTGCCGATGGTGTTCGTCCTGGCGCTGGCCGGCTCGCTCGCGCAGCAGCAGCCCGTCCCCGCCACCCCGGGCACCCTGCCCACCCACAAGCCGCTGTTCGTGGGCCTGCTGTCGGGCGTCGTCCTGATCGTCGTCGGCCTCACCTACTTCCCGGCCCTGGCCCTCGGGCCGATCGCGGAAGGTCTCTCCTGATGTCGTCCACCCTTACCGAGAAGCCGGCCCCGCTGCCGGAGGCGCCCGCCGCGGCGCCGCACAGAGTCTCCGGCGGCCTGCTGGACCCGAAGCTGCTCGTCTCGTCGCTGCCGGACGCGGTGAAGAAGCTCGACCCCCGGGTGATGGTGAAGAACCCGGTGATGTTCGTGGTCGAGGTCGGCTCGGTGGTCACCACCGTCGCCGCGATAGCCGATCCGTCGGTGTTCGCCTGGTCGATCACCGTCTGGCTCTGGCTGACCACGATCTTCGCCAACCTGGCCGAGGCCGTCGCCGAGGGCCGCGGCAAGGCGCAGGCGGACACCCTGCGCAAGACCAAGTCCGACACCATGGCCCGCCGGCTGCTCGACTGGCCGAAGAGCCGGGCCGAGGAGGAGGTCTCCGGGACGGCGCTGCGGCTGGGCGACCATGTGGTGGTCGAGGCCGGGCAGATCATCCCGGGCGACGGTGACGTCGTCGAGGGCGTCGCCTCGGTGGACGAGTCGGCGATCACGGGTGAGTCGGCTCCGGTGATCCGCGAGTCGGGTGGTGACCGCAGCGCGGTGACCGGCGGCACCAAGGTGCTCTCGGACCGGATCGTGGTGAAGATCGCCTCGGAGCCGGGCAAGTCGTTCATCGACCGGATGATCGCGCTGGTCGAGGGCGCGGCCCGGCAGAAGACGCCGAACGAGATCGCGCTCAACATCCTGCTGGCCTCGCTGACCATCGTCTTCCTGGTCGCGGTCGTCACCCTCCAGCCGATGGCCACCTACGCGGGCGCGCCGCAGTCGATGATCGTGCTGGTCGCCCTGATCGTGGCGCTCATCCCGACCACGATCGGCGCGCTGCTCTCCGCGATCGGCATCGCCGGCATGGACCGGCTGGTCCAGCGCAACGTGCTGGCGATGTCCGGCCGGGCCGTCGAGGCGGCCGGCGACGTCAACACCCTGCTGCTCGACAAGACCGGCACCATCACCCTCGGCAACCGCCAGGCCGCCGAGTTCCAGCCTGCTCCCGGTGTGGACCAGGCCGAGCTGGCCGGTGCGGCACAGCTGTCGTCCCTGGCGGACGAGACGCCCGAGGGCCGCTCGATCGTCGTCCTCGCCAAGACGGAGTACGGTCTGCGGGCCCGCGCCCAGGGCGAGTTGACGCACGCCACCTGGGTGCCGTTCACCGCGCAGACCCGGATGTCCGGTGTCGACCTCGACGAGGCCGACGGTGTGCACCAGGTCCGCAAGGGCGCCGCCGCGGCCGTCTCCAACTGGGTGACGGAGCAGGGTGGTTCGGTCGGTTCGGAGGTGTCGGCGCTTGTCGACGGCATCTCGGCGGCCGGCGGCACCCCGCTGGTGGTGGCGACCAAGGTGGGTGCGGCTCAGGCCAAGGTCCTGGGGGTCATCCACCTCAAGGACGTGGTCAAGGAGGGCATGCGGGAGCGGTTCGACGAGCTGCGCCGGATGGGCATCAAGACCATCATGATCACGGGCGACAACCCGCTGACCGCCAAGGCGATCGCGGAGGAGGCGGGCGTGGACGACTTCCTCGCCGAGGCCACCCCCGAGGACAAGATGGCCCTGATCAAGAAGGAGCAGTCCGGCGGCAAGCTGGTCGCGATGACCGGTGACGGCACCAACGACGCCCCCGCCCTCGCCCAGGCCGACGTCGGTGTCGCGATGAACACCGGGACCATGGCGGCCAAGGAGGCCGGCAACATGGTCGACCTGGACTCCAACCCGACCAAGCTGATCGAGATCGTCGAGATCGGCAAGCAGCTCCTGATCACCCGCGGCGCGCTGACCACCTTCTCGATCGCCAACGACGTCGCGAAGTACTTCGCGATCATCCCGGCGATGTTCGCGGCGGTCTACCCGGGCCTGGACAAGCTCAACGTCATGGGCCTGCACAGCCCCCAGTCCGCCATCACCTCGGCGATCATCTTCAACGCCCTGGTCATCGTCGGCCTCATCCCGCTCGCCCTGCGCGGCGTCAAGTACCGCCCGTCCGACGCCAGTTCGCTGCTGCGCAGGAACATCGGGGTGTACGGGTTCGGCGGGCTGGTCGTCCCCTTCGTCGGGATCAAGCTGATCGACCTCGTCGTCCAGTTCATCCCCGGCCTGAGCTGAAAGAGAGGAGAACGCATCATGTCCAAGCCCCTGCCCACCGCCGTGCGCACGCACTTCACCGCGCTGCGGATGCTGCTGGTGATGACGGTGATCGTCGGCCTCGCCTACCCGCTGCTGGTCACCGGCCTCGGCCAGGCGGTCGTCAGCGACAAGGCCAACGGCTCGATCGTGAAGACCGCCGACGGCAAGGAGATCGGCTCCAGCCTGCTGGGCCAGAACTACGACCTGCCGAAGAAGAACCCCGACGACGCCGACGAGGCCGCCCTGCCGGACCCGCAGTGGTTCCAGCCCCGGCCCGGCGCCCACGATCCGAAGAGCTCCGGCGCCTCCAACCAGGGCCCGAACAGCGAGGACCTCACCAAGACGATCGAGGACCGCCGCAAGGCCGTCGCCGCGTTCGACGGCGTCGACCCGGCGACCGTGCCGGTGGACGCGGTCACCGCCTCCGGCTCCGGCCTCGACCCGCACATCTCGGTCGCCTACGCCAAGGAGCAGGCCGACCGGGTCGCCAAGACCCGCGGCAACGTCTCGCCCGAGACGCTGAACAAGCTCATCGAGAAGTACACCGAGGGCCGCTCGCTCGGCTTCCTCGGCCAGGAGGGCGTCAACGTCGTCCTGCTCAACAAGGCGCTGGCCCAGCAGAAATGACGGAGGCAGAAGTGACGGCCGACCGGCTGGATTAGTGAGACGGGCCGACCCGGGCCGGGGCACCACCCCGCGCCCGGGTCGGCCGACGTACGCCCTGACCCTCGTACGAAGAAGACGAAAGAGCAGCGCCCATGGCCCGCGACCTCACCCCCGGCACCGGCCCCCGACGCGGCCGGCTGAGGGTGTACCTCGGTTCCGCCCCCGGTGTCGGCAAGACCTACCGGATGCTGGACGAGGCCCGGCGCAGACAGGAGCGCGGCGCGGACGTCGTGGTCGGCTTCATCGAGTGCCACGGGCGCCGGCACACCGAGTCCATGCTCACCGGCCTGGAGACCGTTCCCCGGCTCGACCGCTCCTACCGCGAGGCCGAGTTCGACGAGATGGACCTCGACGCGGTGCTGCGGCGCAAGCCCACGGTCGCGCTGGTGGACGAGCTGGCGCACACCAACATCCCCGGCGGCCGGCATGCCAAGCGCTGGCAGGACGTCGAGGAACTGCTCGACGCCGGGATCGACGTCATCACCACCGTCAACGTCCAGCACCTGGAATCGCTGAACGACGTCGTCCAGAAGATCACCGGCATCCCCCAGCGCGAGACCGTCCCGGACGAGGTGGTCCGCCGGGCCGACCAGATCGAGCTGGTCGACATGGCCCCCCAGGCGCTCCGCCGCCGGATGGCCCACGGCAACGTCTACAGGGCGGAGAAGGTGGACGCCGCGCTCTCCAACTACTTCCGGGTCGGCAATCTGACGGCCCTGCGCGAGCTCGCCCTGCTCTGGGTGGCCGGGCGGGTCGACGAGGGGCTGCGCGACTACCGGGCCAGCCACAACATCGACCGCGTCTGGGAGACCCGCGAACGCGTCGTGGTCGCCCTCACCGGCGGGCCGGAAGGCGAGACACTGATCCGCCGCGCCGCCCGGATCTCCGACCGCACCGCCGGCGGCGACCTGCTCGCCGTCCACGTCACGCGCAGCGACGGCCTGGCCGGCGCCTCCGCCGGCGCGCTCGCCCAGCAGCGGCAGCTGGTCGAGACCCTCGGCGGCAGCTACCACGTGGTCGTCGGCGACGACATCCCCACCGCGCTGCTCGCCTTCGCCCGTGCCCACGACGCCACCCAGCTCGTCCTCGGCACCAGCCGGCGCGGCCGGATCACCCGCTTCCTCACCGGCCCCGGTATCGGCGAGACCACGGTGGACGCCTCCGAGGACATCGACGTCCACATGGTCACGCACGAGTTCACCGGCCGCGGCCGGCTGCCCTCGCTCGGCCGCCGCCACTCCAAGCGCCGCACCATCGCCGGCTACCTCGCCGGGCTGGTGCTGCCCTGGCTGCTCACCGCCCTCCTCTCGCAGGCGCACGGCACCGTCAACCTCACCACCGACGCGCTGATCTTCCAGCTCGGCGTGGTGATCGTCGCCCTGCTCGGCGGCGCCACCTCCGCCCTGCTGGCCTCGGTCGTCGCCTCGCTGCTGCTCAACTACTTCTTCATCCCGCCCGTCCACACCCTGACCATCGGCGAGACCAACAACATCGTCGCGCTGGTCGTCTTCGCCGCCGTCGCGCTGGCCGTCTCCACCGTGGTCGACCACGCGAGCCGGCTCACCACCCGGGCCGCCCGGGCCACCGCCGAGGCCGAGACCCTCTCCACCCTCGCCGGCAGCGTGCTGCGCGGCGTCGACGCGCTGCCCGCCCTGCTGGAGAAGTCCCGGACGGCCTTCGGAATGGACTCCGTCGCCCTGCTGGAACGCACCGGCGGCGAGGTGCTGGCCCGCTGCGACGACGACGGCCGGACCGACGACGGCCGGGCCGGAGACGTTCGGACCGGCCGGGAGGAGGGAGTCCGGAGCGGCGAGCCGACGGAGACCACCGAGATCCCCGTCGGCGCCGACGCGGTTCTCGTCCTCACCGGCCGCCGGCTGCCCGCCGCCGACCAGCGCGTGCTCACCGCCTTCGCCGCGCACGTCGCCGCCGCGCTGGAACGCGACCGGCTCGCCGTGGTCGCCGCCGAGGTCGAGCCGATCAAGGCCGCGGACCGGATGCGCACCGCCCTGCTCGCCGCCGTCAGCCACGACCTGCGCACCCCGCTGGCCGCCGCCCTCGCCTCGGTCGGCTCACTGCGCAGCCCGGACGTCGAGTTCTCGCCCGAGGACCAGGCCGAACTCCTGGCCACCGCCGACGAGTCCCTGGTCAAGCTCACCCGGCTGGTGGACAACCTGCTCGACATGAGCCGCCTCCAGGCCGGCGCGCTCACCCTCCACCTCGCCGAGACCCACCTCGACGAGATCCTGCCCCGGGCGCTGGACACTCTCCCCGACCCGTACGCGCCGGTCCAGCCGCTGGACCTGGACGCGGTGCCGGCCGTGCTGGTCGACCCGCCGCTGCTGGAACGCGTCCTCGCCAACGTCATCACCAACGCGCTGCGGCACAACGCCCCCGGCGCCCCCGTCCTGGTCACCGCCAGCCACCACCAGGGCCGGGTCGAGATGCGCGTCATCGACCGCGGCCCCGGCATCGCTCCGGAGGACCGCGACCGCGTCTTCCTGCCCTTCCAGCGCCTCGGCGACACCGACAACACCACCGGTGTCGGCCTCGGCCTCGCCCTCTCCCGCGGCCTCGCCGAGGCCATGGGCGGCAGCCTGGAGGTCGAGGACACCCCCGGCGGCGGCACCACCATGCTGCTCACCCTGCCCGCCGCGCAGACCGTTCACGACGACCGTCCGGGAGGGGCGCCGCATGAGTGAGATCCTGATCGTCGACGACGAACCGGCGCTGCTGCGCACCCTGCGGATCAACCTCAGCGCCCGCCGGTACGCCGTCCGGACGGCTGCCAGCGGCGGCGAGGCCCTGGACCGCGCCGCGCACACCGCGCCCGACGCCGTCCTGCTCGACCTCGGCCTGCCCGACCTGGACGGCATGGACGTCATCCGGGGCCTGCGCAGCCGCAGCGATGTGCCGATCATCGTGCTCTCCGGCCGCTCCGGCGCCGCCGACAAGGTGGACGCGCTCGACGCGGGGGCGGACGACTACCTCACCAAGCCGTTCCTGATGGAGGAGCTGCTGGCCAGGCTGCGTGCCGTGCTGCGCCGGCTGCCGGGTGCCCCCGCCCCGGCCGCGCCGGTGATCGGCGACCATGCCGTGGACCTCGCCGCGACCACCGTGACCGGCCCGGACGGCCCCGTCCGGCTCACCCCGACCGAGTGGCGGATCCTCGCCCTGCTGCTCGCCAACCCGGGCCGGCTGGTGCCCGGGCGGCAGATCCTGCGCGAGGTCTGGGGCCCGGCGCAGGAGGGGCACGGCAACTACCTGCGGGTCTACCTGGCCGGGCTGCGCCGCAAGCTGGAACGCGACCCGGCCCGGCCGCGCCACCTGATCACCGAGCCCGGCATCGGCTACCGCTACGAGCCCTGACGGCCCGTTCCGGAGGGCACGGCGTCAGAAGGCCGTCAGGAGGGGCCCGGTGGACGACAGGAGGGCGTCAAGGCCGGCCGGGGCGGACCGTCCGCGGGGTAGCGTCAGCGGTGAGGGAGCGGCCCCGCTCCAAGTGGGGGATGCCTGGGGCCGCTCCGCCGCCCCGGCGGCCAGAAGGTGGGGGAGGGCGCGCGGCCAAAGCCGCGCGCCCCCGAATCACCGTCCTTGTCAGCCCCCGCCCGCGCTGCCCGACTGCCGGGGCAGCGCCAGCGCCACCGTGTCGGCGAACTCCCGTACCGCGCTTGTCCGGCTGACCACCCGTCCGCTGTGCACCACCAGCCGGCTGTGCCCGCCCGCGAGCGCCCCCGGCAGGCTGTCCCCGCGCACCGCAAGCAGCTCCGCCGGGAAACCGGCGTCCACCCGGACCGGCGGCAGCCCGAGCGCCGCCCGGGCCTGGTTGGCCACGGCGTCGTACGCCGCCTCCGGAGCCAGCACCCCGCCCGCCGCGAGCAGGTAGGCGGCCTCCAGCGGATCCGCCCGCCCCACCGGGTTGGCCGGGTCGCGCAGCGCGCCGCTGCCCGCCGCGAGCAGCACCCGGGCGTCCACCAGCTCACGCAGCAGCCCCGGCCGCAGGCCGCCCGGCCGGCCCTCCAGCCCGGTGCAGCAGCCGTTCTGCGGCAGACAGACCACCCGGACGCCACTGGTGGCCAGCACCGTCGGGGCGCCCCGAGCCAGCGACCCGCACGGGCCGAGCACCACCCGCGGCCGCAGCGGCGCCAGCGCGCTCGCCAGCCGGGCCAACTGCGCCGGTTCGGCGCCGGTGGTGTGCAGGTCGACCGGGCAGTCCGCCTCCCGGGCGGCCTCCAGCAGCACCTGGACGTAGCCGGCCGGGTCCGGGTCGAGTTCGGGGCAGCCGCCGGCCGCCGTGGCGCCCAGCCTGAGCGCGTCGCGCAGCTGGGCCCGGCCGTCGGCCCCGGCCCGGCCGGTGAGCAGCCGGGGCATGGCAACGGCCTGGAGCTCGGCGAGGCCGCGCAGCGCCTGCCGGGCGGTGAGCACCGCCTCCAGCCTGCGCAGCCCGTGCACGTCGCCGATCCGGACGTGGGTGCGCTGGGCGGTGGCGCCGTAGCCGAGCGAGGTGAGCGCGGCCTCGGTGACCCGCCGGGTGAGGTCGGAGGGGGTCTCCGGCGGCGGGGTGGGCAGGGCGGCGGCGAAGGCGACGTCGTAGTGGGCGTGCGCCTCGGCGGGGGCCGGCAGCAGCAGATAGCCCTTGAGGTCGATCCGGGCGCCGGTGGTGGCGGTGGGGGCGCCGGGGAGGGCGGGCAGCGGGCCGAGGCTGCCGGCGGTGCCGACGGCCTGGATCCGGTCGCCGCTGATCCGTACGTCCACCACCCGGCCGTCGACGAGCCGGGCGTCGGTGAGCAGCAGGACGGGGCCGTGCCCGAGCGGGTTGGCCGCCGGGCCGGGCCCGGAGTGCGGCCCGTCGGCGGCTGCGCTGTCCATCGCCCGGCTCCTTCTCGCGCTGGCCCGTCGAGTTGCCCGGCCCGTCCCGATCAATGAGCGACGAGCCTATGGCGCGCGGGCGCGGGGCGCCGGGAGGCGGGCAATAGTCGTATCGGGTCGGGCCGCGCCGCCGGAGGGCCGTTCGAACGCCCAGCCTTCGATCGCTCGTCCGTGCACGCCGCCGACCTGCGGTCTTCGCGTCGGGATACGGATTTCACCTCTGGGCGCGGAACGTGTAATCTCTTCCTCGTTCGCCCCTATAGCTCAGTCGGTAGAGCGTCTCCATGGTAAGGAGAAGGTCTGCGGTTCGATTCCGCATGGGGGCTCTGGTGAAAAGGAGTCAGCTTCGGCTGTGCTCCGGATCACTGTGGCGGTGTAGCTCAGTTGGTAGAGCAAGCGGCTCATAATCGCTGTGTCACCGGTTCAAGTCCGGTCACCGCTACCCCGCGTAGTCGGTCGGGAGATCGCACTCCCGGTCGGCTACTCTTGTTGTGTTCTTATTCATTGTCCAAGGAAGGCACTCCCGTGGCTGCCACCGACGTCCGCCCGAAGATCACGCTGGCCTGCGTGGAGTGCAAGGAGCGGAACTACATCACCAAGAAGAACCGGCGTAACGACCCGGACCGTCTTGAGATGAAGAAGCACTGCCCCCGCTGCAACTCGCACACCGCGCACCGCGAGACCCGCTGACCCTGTTGCAGGGCGCCGGGCCTGTGTGATTCAGGTCTTCGACTCCGGGCCGCACCCTCTCTGGGTGCGGCCCGGAGTCTTTTTCGTCATCCACCGGACTTTCGAGGAGTTGCCCGTGGCACTCGACCCCTCCTTCATCGGGCGGACGTACCCGCCCACCGAGCCGTACGAGGTCGGCCGGGAGAAGATCCGCGAGTTCGCGGTCGCCGTGGGTGACGCCAACCCGGCGTACACCGACCCGGAGGCCGCCAAGGCGCTCGGCCACCAGGACGTCATCGCCCCGCCGACCTTCCCCTTCGTGCTGACCTTCCGGGCCGCCGCCCAGGTGGTCCAGGACCCGGAGCTGGGCCTGGACTACAGCCGCGTGGTGCACGGCGACCAGAAGTTCGCCTACACCCGCCCGGTGCGGGCCGGTGACCGCCTCTCGGTCGCCGTGACCATCGACAACATCAAGTCGCTCGCCGGCAACGACGTGCTCACGGTGCGCGGCGAGGTCTCGGACGCGAGCGGCGAGCACGTGGTGACGTCGGTCATGACCCTGGTGGCCCGGGCCGCCGACGAGGCGGGGGAGTAACGCCATGGCGATCAGCTTCGACGAGGTCGCGGCCGGCACCGAGCTGCCCGCGCAGTCCTTCCCCGTGACGCGCGCCACGCTGGTGCAGTACGCGGGCGCCTCCGGCGACTTCAACCCGATCCACTGGAACGAGAAGTTCGCCAAGGAGGTGGGCCTGCCGGACGTCATCGCGCACGGCATGTTCACCATGGCCGAGGCGATCCGGGTGGTCACCGACTGGGTCGGCGACCCGGGAGCGGTGGTCGAGTACGGCGTGCGGTTCACCCGTCCGGTGCCGGTGCCCAACGACGGGGTCGGCTCCGTGATCGAGGTCACCGGCAAGGTGGCCAAGCTGCTGGACGACCGGAAGGTCCAGGTCGACCTGGTGGCGACCTACGGCGGCCAGAAGGTGCTGGGCATGTCCCGCGCCGTCGTCCGGCTGGCCTGAGCGCACGACGGGGGCGGGGCCGGCCCCGCCCCCGAGGACGCGTACGGGGGAGGGTCCGCCCCCGCTCCTCCCCGTACGCTGGGGGCGTGCTGGTAGAACTCGACGCCCCCCTCGCCCCGCTGACCACGCTCCGCCTCGGCGGTCCGGCCCGCCGGCTGGTGACCGCGACCACCGACGACGAGGTGGTCGCCGCCGTCCGCGAGGCTGACGCCGCCGGCGAGCCGCTGCTGGTCATCGGCGGCGGCTCCAACCTGGTGATCGGCGACGCCGGCTTCGCCGGGACGGTGCTGCGCATCGCCACCACCGGCTTCGCGCTGGACGGCACCACCCTGGAGCTGGCCGCCGGCGAGGTCTGGGCCGAGGCGGTGGCCCGGACGGTGGAGCACGGCCTGGCCGGCATCGAGTTCCTGGCCGGCATCCCCGGCTCGGCCGGCGCCACGCCCGTCCAGAACGTCGGCGCGTACGGCCAGGAGGTGGCGCAGTCCGTCACCGAGGTGGTCGCCTACGACCGCCGGGCCGGCGAGGTCGTGACGCTCTCCGGCGCCGCGTGCGAGTTCTCCTACCGGCACAGCCGCTTCAAGGCCGACCCGGACCGCCACGTCGTGCTGCGGGTCCGTTTCGCCCTGGCGGACAACGGCGGGCTCTCCACCCCGGTCCGCTACGCCGAGACCGCCAGGCACCTGGGCGTCGAGCAGGGCGAGCCGGTCGCGCTGCGCACGGCCTACGACGCCGTGCTGCGGCTGCGCGCGGGCAAGGGCATGGTGCTCGACCCGGCGGATCACGACACCTGGTCGGCGGGATCCTTCTTCACCAACCCGGTACTGACCGCCGAGCAGTACGACGCCTTCCTCGCCCTGGCCGCCGAGCGCGACCTCACCGCCCCCGCCTACCCGGCGCCGGACGGCTGCACCAAGACCTCGGCCGCCTGGCTGATCGACAAGGCGGGCTTCGGCAAGGGCTACGGCAGCGGTCCTGCCACCCTCTCCACCAAGCACACCCTGGCCCTGACCAACCGCGGCGCGGCCACCGCCGAGGACCTGCTGGCGCTGGCCCGGGAGATCCGCGACGGTGTCCGGGCGGCGTTCGGCGTCGAGCTGGTCAACGAGCCGGTCATGGTGGGCGTCAAGCTCTAGCGGGCGTGCCTAGGGGGCGTCCGCGAGCCAGGCGTCGATGTCCGCCAGCAGCTCCTTCTGCGTGCTCTCCGGCGCGCGCGAGCCGCGCACCGACTGGCGGGCCAGCTCGGCGAGTTCGGCGTCGTCGAAGCCGAGCACATCGCGGGCCAGGTCGTACTGGGCGGCCAGCCGGGTGCCGAACAGCAGCGGGTCGTCGGCGCCCAGCGCCAGTGGTACGCCCGCGTCGAACAGCCGGCGCAGCGGGACGTCCTCGGCCCGCTCGTAGACGCCCAGCGAGACGTTGGACGAGGGGCAGACCTCGCAGGTGACCTGACGGTCGGCCAGTCGCTGCATCAGCCGGGGGTCCTCGGCCGCCCGGACGCCGTGGCCGATCCGGCCCGCGCCGAGGTCGTCCAGGCAGTCCCGGACGGACTCCGGGCCGGCCAGCTCGCCGCCGTGCGGGGCAGCCAGCAGCCCGCCCCTGCGGGCGATGTCGAAGGCCCGGTCGAAGTCCCGGGCGAGGCCGCGCCGCTCGTCGTTGGAGAGGCCGAAGCCGACCACGCCCTGGTCGGTGTACCGGACGGCCAGCCGGGCCAGCGTCCGGGCGTCCATCGGGGACTTCATCCGGTTGGCCGCGACCAGGACGCGGATGCCGACACCGGTCGCCTCGGCGGCGTGCCGGACGGCGTCCAGGATCAGCTCCAGCGCGGGGATCAGGCCGCCGAGCAGGGGCGCGTACGAGGTCGGGTCGACCTGGATCTCCAGCCAGCGGGAGCCGTCCCGGCGTTCGTCCTCGGCGGTCTCCAGGACCAGCCGGCGGATGTCGGACTCGTCCCGCAGGACGGACCGGGCAGTGTCGTAGAGGCGCTGGAAGCGGAACCAGCCGCGTTCGTCGGTGGCCCGCAGCCGGGGCGGCTCGCCGGAGCTGAGTGCCTCCGGCAGGCGGACGCCGTGCTTGTCGGCCAGTTCCAGCAGGGTGGCGGGTCGCATCGAGCCGGTGAAGTGCAGGTGCAGGTGGGCCTTGGGGAGGTCCCTGACGTCTCGCGGAATCAGCAGGCGTTCCATCCGCCGATACTGCCGCATCGGGCCCGGATACGGGAACCGCCCCCTTCGTGTCCCCCGAAGGGGTGAAGGGGGCGGTCGCGTCGGGCGGGTGCCGTCAGGCGGTCGCCTCGCCGAGCAGCTTCTGCATCCGGCCGACGCCCTCGACCAGGTCGGTGTCGCCCAGCGCGTACGACAGGCGCAGGTAGCCCGGGGTGCCGAAGGCCTCGCCGGGGACGACCGCGACCTCGGCCTCGTCCAGGATCAGCGCGGCCAGCTCGCCGGAGGTCTGCGGGCGCTTGCCCCGGATCTCCTTGCCCAGCAGGCCCTTGACGGACGGGTAGACGTAGAACGCGCCCTCGGGCTCGGGGCAGACGACGCCCTCGATCTCGTTGAGCATCTTCACGATGGTCCTGCGGCGCCGGTCGAAGGCGGTGCGCATCTCGTGCACGGCGGCGAGGTCACCGCTGACGGCGGCGATCGCGGCGCGCTGCGCGACGTTGGAGACGTTCGAGGTGGCGTGCGACTGCAGGTTGGTCGCGGCCTTGACGACGTCCTTGGGGCCGATCACCCAGCCCACCCGCCAGCCGGTCATCGCGTAGGTCTTGGCCACGCCGTTGACGACGATGGTCTTGTCGGCCAGCTCGGGCAGCAGCGCCGGCAGCGAGGTGAACGTCGCGTTGCCGTAGACCAGGTGCTCGTAGATCTCGTCGGTCAGCACCCAGAGGCCGTGCTCCAGCGCCCACTCGCCGATGGCCCGGGCCTCGGCCTCGGTGTACACCGCGCCGGTCGGGTTGGACGGCGAGACGAACAGGACCACCTTGGTGTTCTCGGTGCGGGCGGCCTCCAGCTGCTCGACCGACACCTTGTAGCCGGTGGTCTCGTCGGAGACGACCTCCACCGGGACGCCGCCGGCCAGCTGGATCGACTCCGGGTAGGTGGTCCAGTACGGGGCCGGGACGATGACCTCGTCGCCCGGGTCGAGGATCGCGGCGAAGGCCTCGTAGATCGCCTGCTTGCCGCCGTTGGTCACCAGGACCTGGGAGGCGTCCACCGCGTAGCCGGAGTCGCGCAGCGTCTTGGCGGCGATCGCGGCCTTCAGCTCGGGCAGGCCGCCGGCCGGGGTGTACCGGTGGTTCTTCGGGTCGCGGCAGGCCTCGACGGCCGCCTCGACGATGTAGTCCGGGGTGGGGAAGTCCGGCTCGCCGGCGCCGAAGCCGATCACCGGACGGCCGGCCGCCTTGAGGGCCTTGGCCTTGGCGTCCACGGCGAGGGTCGCGGACTCGGCGATCGCGCCGATCCGGGCGGAGACCCTCCGGTCGGCGGGGCGGACGGAACTGTCGGGCTGCGGGGTGGAAGCGCTCATGCCTGCATGGTCGCAGAACCGGGACGGACCGGGCATGGGGGTTTCACCATATGTCTCTTTGATCTCGGAGCGCCGTAGTAGCATCAGCGACCTGTCCAAGGACAGCGGTCAGGACTTGGCCGTCACGACGCTCTGCGGAGCCGAGTGAGAAGCCGCCCCGTCTGCGGGGTGGAGGAGTCACATGTACGGGCTGGTCCGATTGCCATGCATGGCGGCGGGTCGGCACAGGTGGTCGCAGAAGAGGTTCGACCAAACCCCCCTCGACCACGTACACTCACTGCTCGACGGCCACCGAGAAGCCAAGACTTCCACCGCCTGTGCATACAGCGGGGGGAGATGCGGTAGGTTGGTGGTCGCTACAGGAGCCGTAAGGCGCCGTAGGGCAATAGCTCAATTGGTAGAGCACCGGTCTCCAAAACCGGCGGTTGGGGGTTCAAGTCCCTCTTGCCCTGCTGCTTGATCCGTATTCAGCCCGTTCGCTCCACAGAGCGAGCGGGCTTGATGCGGAGAGGGCACCGAACAGCACCGCTTTAGCCGGCCGCTCGTGCCCGATCGGGTACGCAGGTGATGCTCGGCAGGACCCGGATTCAGGTGAGGACGAGTGACGGAGACCACGGGCTCCACCGCAACGCCTGAGAGCGGCAACCCCGAGGGTGCCGACGGCGCTGACGAGACCACGCCGGCCGAAGGCGAGTCGCGCCGCGACCGCAAGCGAGGCCGCTCGGGCGACAAGAAGTCCGGCAAGCGGGCCAAGAAGGGCGTCTTCGCCCGCCTGGCCCTGTTCTACCGCCAGATCATCGCCGAGCTGCGCAAGGTCGTCTGGCCCACCCGCAGCGAGCTGGTCAACTACACGACCGTCGTGGTCGTGTTCGTCGTGGTCGTGATGGCTTTCGTCGCAGCCCTCGACTACGGGTTCTCGAAGCTCAGCCTCTGGGTCTTCGGCTGACCGAGCCGCCCCACCTTTGAAACAGCTTTCCGACCCGGGCCGATTCTTCGGTCCGGGTCGAGCTGTCGGCGCCGGACGTACGAGGCCGCTACCGTTGACTCGGTACTGTTGAAGTCTCCGAGGCATCTCCTGGCGCCCGCGTGAGCGGTAGCGGCGCCGGAGCGGTCCCGGAGCGCGCCACCTTCACCATCTCCAGGAAAGAAGCAGCCACCGTGTCTGAGTCCCCCCTGTACGACGCCGACGAGACCGTCCGCGAGGCGGATGTCGCCGCCGAGCTGGACGCGGCCGAGCTGGCTGACGAAGCCGAGTCCGCCGAGCAGATCGTGGACGCCGCGGACAGCGACGAGGACGAGGCCGAGGCGTACGACGAGGCCGAGGCCGGCGAGCCGGCCGAGGAGGCCGCGCTGCACGTGGAGGCCGACGAGGAGCTCGCCGCCGAGGAGTCCGCGGAGGCTGCCGACGAGGCCGACGAGGCTGCCGACGAGGCCGAGGCCGTCGTCGAGGCCGAGGTCGACCCGGTCGCCAAGTTCCGCGAGGACCTGCGCTTCATGCCCGGCGAGTGGTACGTGATCCACACCTACGCGGGCTACGAGAACCGGGTGAAGCAGAACCTGGAGCAGCGCGCGGTCTCGCTCAACGTCGAGGAGTACATCTTCCAGGCCGAGGTGCCGCAGGAGGAGGTCGTCCAGATCAAGAACGGCGACCGCAAGACCATCCGCCAGAACAAGCTCCCCGGCTACGTCCTGGTGCGCATGGACCTCACCCCGGAGTCCTGGGGCGTCGTGCGCAACACCCCCGGTGTCACCGGCTTCGTCGGCAATGCCTACGACCCGTACCCGCTGACCCTGGACGAGGTCGTCAAGATGCTCGCCCCCGACGTCGAGCGCCAGGCGGCCAAGGAGGCCGGCAAGCCCTCGCCGGTCAAGCCGAGCGAGATCCAGGTGCTCGACTTCGAGGTCGGCGACTCCGTCACCGTCACCGACGGCCCGTTCGCCACCCTGCAGGCGACCATCAACGAGATCAACCCGGACTCGAAGAAGGTCAAGGGCCTGGTCGAGATCTTCGGCCGGGAGACCCCGGTCGAGCTCTCCTTCGACCAGATCCAGAAGAACTAGCACTGAGCTTCGGCTTCGGGGCGGGGCTGCGGCTCCGCCCCGAAGCCGTTTTGGTCCAGCGGCGCATCCGCGTTAGCCTGGTCCGATGTGTGTGCTGGCGGCCGGGTGTCGCCCCGGTTCGGCATGCACCAGCAATCACCTCTCGGAAGGACCCGGAGAGAAATGCCTCCCAAGAAGAAGAAGGTCACGGGGCTTATCAAGCTCCAGATCAACGCCGGTGCGGCCAACCCGGCGCCGCCGGTCGGCCCCGCGCTGGGCCAGCACGGCGTCAACATCATGGAGTTCTGCAAGGCCTACAACGCTGCGACCGAGTCGCAGCGCGGCATGATCGTGCCGGTGGAGATCACGGTCTACGACGACCGTTCCTTCACCTTCATCACGAAGACGCCGCCGGCCGCGCGCCTCATCCTGAAGGCCGCGGGCGTGGAGAAGGGCTCCGCCGAGCCGCACAAGACCAAGGTCGCGAAGCTCACGGCCGCCCAGGTCCGCGAGATCGCCACGGTCAAGCTCCCCGACCTGAACGCCAACGACCTGGACGCCGCGTCCAAGATCATCGCCGGCACCGCCCGGTCGATGGGCATCACGGTCGAGGGCTGATCACCCTTCTCGTCCATGTGGTAGGGCCTGCGCGGCCCGTACATACCACGACTCCATTCCCCACTCAGGAGCAGCAGTGAAGCGCAGCAAGGCTCTGAAGGCCGCGGACGCTCAGGTCGACCGCGACCGCCTTTACGCCCCCCTCGAGGCCATCCGCCTCGCCAAGGCGACCAGCACCAGCAAGTTCGACGGCACCGTCGAGGTCGCCATGCGTCTGGGCGTCGACCCGCGCAAGGCCGACCAGATGGTCCGCAGCACCGTGATCCTCCCGCACGGCACCGGTAAGACCGCTCGGGTCCTGGTCTTCGCGACCGGCGAGCGTGCCGAGGCCGCGCGTGCTGCGGGCGCCGACATCGTCGGTGCCGACGAGCTCATCGACGAGGTCGCCAAGGGCAAGCTGGACTTCGACGCCGTCGTCGCCACCCCGGACCTCATGGGCAAGGTCGGCCGCCTCGGCCGCGTGCTCGGCCCCCGTGGCCTGATGCCGAACCCGAAGACCGGCACCGTCACCCCCGATGTCGCCAAGGCTGTCAACGACATCAAGGGCGGCAAGATCGAGTTCCGCGTCGACAAGCACTCGAACCTGCACTTCATCATCGGTAAGGCTTCCTTCACCGACGAGCAGCTGGTCGAGAACTACGCCGCCGCGCTGGACGAGGTGCTCCGCGCCAAGCCGTCCGCCGCCAAGGGTCGCTACATCAAGAAGACCGCGATCTCCACCACGATCGGCCCCGGCATCCTGGTCGACCCGAACCGCACCCGCAACCTCCTGGTCGAGGAGGACCCGGCCGCCGTCTGAGCCCCGAGCTCACACCGGTAGCCGCGTCCTGGGCGCAGCAGTAGTCCGTACGACGGGCCCGTACCCCCTTCACCGGGGGTGCGGGCCCGTCGTCGTGTCCGGCCCGGGCCGTGCTCCCGGGGCGGTCGTCCTCCGAGCGGTCGTCGTGTCCGGATCGAGACCGGGCCGGGGAGGACGTCTGGTGCGGCTCGTCGTACGCTCAGCCGGTCAGATCATGTGAATTATCGTGTGACCGTCGGAGTGTGCCGTGCCGCCCGCCCTTCGCCCCGCCGTCTGGGGGGCGTCCCTGCTGCTGCTCGCCGGCTGTCTCACCGCCTGCAGCCTGCTGGCCGTCTCGGGGGACCGCACGCCGGCCGGCGCGCCCGCGACCGTCCGGCCGCCCAAGCAGGTGCTGCTCTCGGCCGCGCAGAACCTGGACGACTCCGGTGGCACGCGCGTGCAGGTCACCGAGGAGGGTCCGGCCGGGCGACGCACCGCCTCCGGGGCCGTCTCCTGGGGCGCCCGGGACGCGGTCGAGCTGGCCGTCGCCGACGAGCTGGGCACCGCCCGGCTCGAGGCCCGGGACGGCGCGCTCGACCTCGCGTACGACGGGGCGCCGGCGAAGCGGGCCGAGCGGGCCGACGCCGAGTCGCTGGACCCGCGGGCGCCGGGCGCGGCGTACGCGGGCGGCTGGCTGAGCGGGCTGATCGCCAACCCCGGCGGCCCGGCGCATTCGATGGCCCTGGCCGGGAAGCTCACCTCGCTCGGCGGCGAGCAGCTGGCCGGCACCACGGTGGCGCACTACCAGGGCTCCGCGGCGGTGGCCGACTTCTTCGCCGCCGACCAGGGGCTCTCCGCCGACCGGCTCGCGGTCCTGCTCGCCTACTACCGGCAGCGCGGGGTCACGGCGATCGGCTACGACTTCTGGGTCGCCCCCGGTGACCGGCTGCTCCGGCTCCGCGCCACCGTCCAGGGCAGCACCGCCAAGGTGGTCACCACGACCGACCTCTCCGACCTCGGGCCGGTTGCGGAGACCCCTGCCGCGACGGGCTGAGCCGTTCGGGGGGTGGCCGTTGTCAGGCGGACTTTGACGATCCGTTAGAGTCCGCTGCGTATTACCTGACAATCGGGCCTCATTGGGGGTTTCTTCATGCGTGCTCTGCGCCTCGCTTCCGTCGTCGTCACAGCCGCCGTCCTGGTCGGAGGACTGACGGCCTGCGGCGGTGACGGCAACACGGACACCAAGTCCGCGGAGGGCCCGGCCGCCGGCAAGTCCTCCGGCCTCGACCCGAAGGCCGCGTTGGCCGCCTCGGCCGTGGTGATGCAGAAGGCCGCCAACGGCAACGTCGAGCTGGCCCTGCCCGACAACTCCATGGCCGGTACGGCCCAGTGGAGCAAGAGAACCGATGTCGACGTGGCCGGCAAGGGCAAGGCGTCCACCAAGACGCGGGTGGTCGGCGACGACATCTTCCTCGGTGGCGGCGCCGACGTGACGGCCGCCCTGGGCGGCAAGCACTGGGCCAAGGTCACCCCCCAGGACCCGGGCGTGGGCCCGATGGCCGGGATGTTCCTGACCGTGACCCAGCTGAGCAACCCGGTGCTCCAGCTCACGGTGGCGGCCCAGGTCGGCAAGCCGACCAAGGTCGGGGCCGAGGCCGTCGGCGGGGTCGACACCACGCACTACCGCGCGGTCGAGGACGTCGCCAAGCTGACCGAGGCGATGAGCGCGCTCGGCAACGACCAGCGCACCGCCGTCCAGCAGACCCTCGCCGCGGGCGGCAACACGATGACCGTCGACTTCTGGATCAACGGCGCCCAGGAGCTCGTCCAGCTCAAGGGCTACGGCAACAAGAACGGCGAGCAGCAGGCCGTCACGGTCAAGTACTCGGGCCTGGGCGCCGCGCCCAAGATCGAGGCGCCGGCCTTCGCCGACGTCGGCAAGAGCTCCGACTTCTCCAAGCTCTTCGGCGGCTGAGCCCACGGGGCTCTCCCTCCGGTCCCGGCCCCGAGTCCGGCTCCGACCCCGGCGCGTCGCGGAGCGCGCCGGGTTCACCGGGCCGGGCCAGGGGGGCGCCACCGGCCGGCCGGGCAGTTGGTGGCAAGGTGGCTCGGAACAGGCGCAACAGGGACGGAAGGGGAACGGGCCATGGCGGTGCGGCAGCGGCTGGCGGCGGCGGTGGCCGCCGCGCTGCTGGCAGGCGGGCTGACGGCGTGCGGCGGGAACGGCGGCACGCCGCCGACGCCCTCCGGGACGCCGACGCCGACCAGCGCCTCCCCGAGCGGCCCGGCCAAGCCGACCGACCGGTCGCCGCACGGCGTCCTGCTCTCCGCCCAGCTGGCCATGCAGACCGCGCGCCGGGCCAAGGTCAGCTACCGGCTCGGGCCGGACGCCGGCTCCGGCCCGCTGTTCTGGCTGCCGAAGACCGCCCTCCAGGTCAAACGTTCCACCCCGGCCGAGGCCGAGCAGCTGATCGTCGTGGACACCGTGGCCTACCAGGGCGGTGACGCCGCCACCGCGGCCCGGCTCGGCGGCCGGCACTGGGAGCGGTTCAGCGGCGCGCCGGGCCCGGACGGCCACCGCGAGATCCCGTACGCCGGGCTGATCGACCTGCTCAACCCGGTCGAGGCGCTGGCCGCCGCGACCGCGGACGGGGTGGCGGCGCAGTACGTCGGCGAGGAGAAGGCCGAGGACTCGACGGTCGAGCACTACCGGGTCACCACCAACGCCGAGCGGTACGCGGCCGCGCAGACCCAGCTGACCCAGGCCCGCCGGGACGGCCTGCGCGCCGCGCTCGCCCCCGGCGGATCGGCCTCGCTGACCCTGGACCTCTGGCTGAACGACAAGGACCAGCTGGTGAAGCTCCAGCGCACCGGCACCGGGGAGAGCGGCCGGGCCGACGACTCGGTGCTCTACTCCGAGTTCGCCGGCGCCCTCTCGGCCCAGGCCCCGGCCGAGGCGGACACCGTCGACGCGGGCACCCGCAACGTCTCCCCGCTGGCCCGCTGAGCCGGCCCGCTGACCACTCCCGTCCGGCCCGTCCGTCCCGTCCGCGGGCGGTGGTCCTGGGCGATTTGCCCCGGACGGCGGGGTCCGGCTACTGTTGCCGAAGCCAAAGACCGCTGGTTGTCGCCGTGCCCCCGCAAGGGAGTGGGCGACCGAAGGATCTGCGCTTTCAGCGCAGGCAGCCCGCGCAGGATTGTTTGGAGCTTGGACTTCCGGGTCCCGCGTGTTCGCACGTGGACCTGTCGAGGTCGTACTGAGCCCCGTGCGCCTGCGCACCGGGGCTCATCTGCTTTTCTGCAGGAGCTTTCCTTCCGTCCGGTCGGTCCGAGGCGAGAATGGTCGACTTTTGCGGTCGGCCGGACTTCGACATCACGGAAGGAGGCGTAAGCCTATGGCTAGGCCCGACAAGGCTGCTGCCGTCGCCGAGATCGCGGACAAGTTCCGCGCCTCGAACGCGGCCGTACTGACCGAGTACCGCGGTCTGACGGTGAAGCAGGTCAAGACCCTGCGTCGCTCGCTGGGTGACAACGCCCAGTACGCCGTGGTGAAGAACACGCTGACCAAGATCGCTGCCAACGAGGCCGGGATCACGGAGCTCGACGACCAGTTCAACGGTCCGACGGCTGTCGCCTTCGTCACCGGTGACCCGGTGGAGTCGGCGAAGGCTCTGCGTGACTTCGCCAAGGAGAACCCCGCTCTCGTCATCAAGGGCGGTGTCCTTGACGGCAAGGCGCTGTCCGCCGATGACATCAAGAAGCTCGCGGACCTCGAGTCCCGCGAGGTGCTGCTCGCCAAGCTGGCCGGCGCCCTGAAGGCCAAGCAGTCCCAGGCTGCTGCGCTCTTCCAGGCCCTGCCGTCGAAGCTCGTCCGCACTGTGGACGCGCTGCGCGACAAGGTCGAGCAGGGCGGTGCCGGTACGCCGGCTCCCGCCGCCGAGGACGAGGCCGCCGAGTAATTCGGCAGGCTCACGCCTCGCTGCGGGCCCGTACGCCCGCCAACCCGTACATACGGCACCACCTGCCGAATTAGTGGAAGGACGCCAATCATGGCGAAGCTGACCCAGGACGAGCTGCTCGCGCAGTTCGAGGAGCTCACCCTCATCGAGCTCGCTGCCTTCGTGAAGGCCTTCGAGGAGAAGTTCGACGTCACCGCGGCCGCCCCGGTTGCCGTTGCCGCCGCCGGCGTTGCCGGCCCGGCCGCCGAGGCCGCTGAGGAGCAGGACGAGTTCGACGTCATCCTCGACGGTGCCGGCGACAAGAAGATCCAGGTCATCAAGGAGGTGCGCACCCTGACCTCCCTCGGCCTGAAGGAGGCCAAGGACCTCGTTGACACCGCTGGTGCCAAGGTCCTGGAGAAGGTTGCCAAGGACGTTGCCGAGAAGGCCAAGGCTGCCCTCGAGGCCGCTGGCGCCAAGGTCACCGTCAAGTGACTCCTCCCCGGCCATGACGGCCGGGAGGTGCCTCCACGCCCCTCAGGGGGCTGAGGCTGCCTGAGGCCGGGCCGATCACCCTTGCGGGTGGTCGGCCCGGCCTTTTCGCGTACCCGGCCCCGGGCGGGCCCGGCGGCGGGGATCCACCGGTGTGGCCGAGAGCGCACTCGGCAGTGTCGGTGCGGACGGGTATGGTGATCGCTGTCATCGAGAGTGGCTCTCACCACGGCTTCTGTAACGCCGGGCGGGTTCGCAGCGATAGACGGGTCGAGGTCCGCGCCGGAGGCGGGCCCTTGACGAACCAGGCGCGGCGCGCGATTCTCAAGGCGCGAGTCCGCCCGGTTGGTTTGTTGCTGGATGCATAACCAGCGTCTCCGGCGGGAAGTGACTCCACGTGAGTCGTGGAGGCCCGGGGTGTCCGGGCCAGTGCAGTACCCGGTGGGCGTTCGCGTCCGCCGGCTACCGGGAGGAGTCTCCGATTCGGTTTCCGAATCAGAGCTGGACAGCAGTGTGCCGTTTGGCTACACTGTCCCTTTGCGCTGCCTGTTAGCTGCTCCGTGACTCGTCGCCCGGAGTTTGCGTTGCCCTGAAGGGGTCTGGCACCGCCTCCGCAAAACGGCTCTGACCTCGGGTTTCACCCCCGGCAGAGGCCAGTGGCGAGGAGGTGGGACCAAGCCTTTCCAGGCCCGGCCGGTACGCGCGTAGTGAGCTCCGAGCCCTCGGAAGGACCCCCCTCTTGGCCGCGCCGCGCAACGCCTCGAACAATTCCGCCGCATCCACCGCCCCGCTCCGCGTCTCGTTCGCGAAGATCAAGGAGCCCCTCGAGGTCCCGAACCTCCTGGCCCTGCAGACCGAGAGCTTTGACTGGCTGCTCGGCAACGCGGCCTGGAAGTCCCGGGTCGAGGCGGCCCTGGAGAGTGGTCAGGACGTCCCCACGAAGTCCGGTCTGGAGGAGATCTTCGAAGAGATCTCCCCGATCGAGGACTTCAGTGGGTCGATGTCGCTGACCTTCCGCGACCACCGTTTCGAGCCGCCGAAGAACTCCATTGACGAGTGCAAGGACCGCGACTTCACGTTCGCGGCTCCGCTCTTCGTCACGGCCGAGTTCACCAACAACGAGACCGGTGAGATCAAGTCTCAGACGGTCTTCATGGGCGACTTCCCGCTCATGACCCACAAGGGCACGTTCGTGATCAACGGCACCGAGCGTGTCGTCGTCTCGCAGCTGGTCCGCTCCCCGGGTGTGTACTTCGACTCCACCCTGGACAAGGTGTCCGACAAGGACATCTACTCCTGCAAGGTCATCCCCTCGCGTGGTGCCTGGCTGGAGATGGAGATCGACAAGCGCGACATGGTCGGCGTCCGCATCGACCGCAAGCGCAAGCAGTCCGTCACCGTGCTGCTCAAGGCGCTCGGCTGGACCAACGAGATGATTCTCGAGGAGTTCGGCGAGTACGAGTCGATGCGCGCCACCCTGGAGAAGGACCACACCCAGGGCCAGGACGACGCGCTGCTGGACATCTACCGCAAGCTGCGCCCGGGCGAGCCGCCCACGCGTGAGGCCGCGCAGACGCTGTTGGAGAACCTCTACTTCAACCCGAAGCGCTACGACCTCGCGAAGGTCGGCCGTTACAAGGTCAACCGCAAGCTGGGCAACGCCGAGTCGCTGGACTCCGGCGTGCTCACCGAGCCCGACATCATCGGTGCGATCAAGTACCTGGTGAAGCTGCACGCGGGCGAGACCGAGTGGCGTGACGACGAGGGCCGCGACATCGTGGTCGAGGTCGACGACATCGACCACTTCGGCAACCGTCGTCTGCGCAACGTCGGCGAGCTCATCCAGAACCAGGTCCGTACGGGTCTGGCTCGTATGGAGCGCGTCGTGCGCGAGCGCATGACCACCCAGGACGTCGAGGCGATCACGCCGCAGACCCTGATCAACATCCGGCCGGTCGTCGCCTCCATCAAGGAGTTCTTCGGCACCAGCCAGCTGTCGCAGTTCATGGACCAGACGAACCCGCTGTCGGGCCTGACCCACAAGCGTCGTCTGTCCGCGCTCGGCCCCGGCGGTCTCTCCCGTGAGCGCGCCGGCTTCGAGGTCCGTGACGTGCACCCCTCGCACTACGGCCGCATGTGTCCGATCGAGACCCCCGAAGGCCCGAACATCGGTCTGATCGGGTCGCTGGCCTCGTACGGCCGGGTCAACGCCTTCGGCTTCATCGAGACCCCGTACCGCAAGGTCATCGAGGGTGTCGTCACCGAGCAGGTCGACTACCTCACGGCCGACGAGGAGGACCGCTACGTCATCGCGCAGGCCAACGCCCCGCTGACGGCGGAGCTGACCTTCGCGGAGCCGCGTGTCCTGGTCCGCCGCCGTGGTGGCGAGATCGACTACATCCCCGGCACCGAGATCGACTACATGGACGTCTCGCCGCGCCAGATGGTGTCGGTCGCGACCGCCATGATCCCGTTCCTCGAGCACGACGACGCCAACCGCGCGCTCATGGGCTCGAACATGATGCGCCAGGCGGTGCCGCTGCTGAAGAGCGAGGCTCCGCTGGTCGGTACCGGCATGGAGTACCGCTGCGCCGTCGACGCCGCGGACGTCATCACCGCCGAGAAGGCCGGTGTCGTCCAGGAGGTCTCGGCCGACTACGTCACCGTGGCCAACGACGACGGCACGTACACCACGTACCGCGCCGCCAAGTTCACCCGCTCCAACCAGGGCACCGCCTTCAACCAGAAGGTGCTCGTGGACGAGGGCGCCCGGGTCGAGGCCGGCCAGGTCCTGGCCGACGGTCCCTGCACCGACGAGGGCGAGATGGCCCTCGGCAAGAACCTGCTCGTGGCGTTCATGTCGTGGGAGGGTCACAACTACGAGGACGCGATCATCCTGTCGCAGCGCCTCGTCCAGGACGACGTCCTCTCCTCGATCCACATCGAGGAGCACGAGGTCGACGCCCGTGACACCAAGCTCGGCCCCGAGGAGATCACCCGGGACATCCCGAACGTCTCCGAGGAGGTCCTCGCCGACCTCGACGAGCGCGGCATCATCCGCATCGGCGCCGACGTCGTCACCGGCGACATCCTGGTCGGCAAGGTCACGCCCAAGGGTGAGACCGAGCTGACCCCGGAGGAGCGCCTGCTCCGCGCGATCTTCGGCGAGAAGGCCCGTGAGGTCCGCGACACCTCGCTGAAGGTGCCGCACGGTGAGTCCGGCAAGGTCATCGGCGTCCGCGTCTTCGACCGCGAAGAGGGCGACGAGCTGCCCCCGGGCGTCAACCAGCTGGTCCGCGTCTACGTGGCCCAGAAGCGCAAGATCACCAATGGTGACAAGCTCGCCGGCCGTCACGGCAACAAGGGTGTCATCTCCAAGATCCTGCCGGTCGAGGACATGCCGTTCCTGGAGGACGGCACCCCGGTCGACATCATCCTCAACCCGCTGGGCGTCCCGTCCCGAATGAACCCCGGGCAGGTCCTGGAGATTCACCTCGGGTGGCTCGCCAAGCAGGGCTGGGACGTCTCCGGCCTCGCCGACGAGTGGGCCCAGCGCCTGCAGGCGATCGGCGCCGACACCGTCCAGGGCGGCACCAACCTCGCCACCCCGGTCTTCGACGGCGCCCGCGAGGACGAGATCACCGGCCTGCTGGACAACACCACCCTCACCCGTGACGGTGAGCGCCTGGTGAACTCCACCGGCAAGGCCCGGCTGTTCGACGGCCGCTCCGGCGAGCCGTTCCCGATGCCGGTCTCGGTCGGCTACATGTACATCCTCAAGCTGCACCACCTGGTCGACGACAAGCTGCACGCCCGGTCGACCGGCCCGTACTCGATGATCACCCAGCAGCCGCTCGGTGGTAAGGCGCAGTTCGGTGGTCAGCGCTTCGGTGAGATGGAGGTGTGGGCCCTTGAGGCGTACGGCGCGGCCTACGCGCTGCAGGAGCTGCTCACCATCAAGTCCGACGACGTTCTCGGCCGCGTGAAGGTCTACGAGGCCATCGTCAAGGGCGAGAACATCCCCGAGCCCGGCATTCCCGAGTCCTTCAAGGTCCTCATCAAGGAAATGCAGTCGCTCTGCCTCAACGTGGAGGTGCTGTCCTCGGACGGCCAGTCCATCGAGATGCGGGACTCCGACGAGGACGTGTTCCGCGCCGCCGAGGAGCTCGGCATCGACCTGTCCCGGCGCGAGCCGAGCAGCGTCGAAGAGGTCTGACGGAGGCTGGGCCGGCTCTTAACCACTGAGAGCCGGCCCGCCCCCAGGCCCCCCTCAGACCACACGAACGACTCTCGACTTACGAAAGAGGGCTTGACGACCAGTGCTTGACGTCAACTTCTTCGACGAGCTCCGCATCGGCCTGGCCACCGCCGACGACATCCGCCAGTGGTCGCACGGCGAGGTCAAGAAGCCGGAGACCATCAACTACCGCACCCTGAAGCCCGAAAAGGACGGACTCTTCTGCGAGAAGATCTTCGGTCCGACCCGGGACTGGGAGTGCTACTGCGGCAAGTACAAGCGCGTCCGCTTCAAGGGCATCATCTGTGAGCGCTGCGGCGTCGAGGTGACCCGCGCCAAGGTGCGCCGTGAGCGGATGGGCCACATCGAGCTGGCCGCCCCGGTCACCCACATCTGGTACTTCAAGGGTGTCCCGTCCCGCCTGGGCTACCTGCTCGACCTGGCGCCGAAGGACCTCGAGAAGGTCATCTACTTCGCCGCCTACATGATCACCTGGGTCGACGACGAGCGCCGCCAGCGCGACCTGCCGTCCCTGGAGGCGCACGTCTCGGTCGAGCGCCAGCAGATCGAGAACCGCCGCGACTCCGACCTCGAGGCCCGTGCCAAGAAGGCCGAGACCGACCTGGCCGAGCTGGAGGCCGAGGGCGCCAAGGCCGACGTGCGCCGCAAGGTGCGCGAGGGCGCCGAGCGCGAGATGAAGCAGCTGCGCGACCGTGCGCAGCGCGAGCTCGACCGTCTCGACGAGGTGTGGGCCCGCTTCAAGAACCTCAAGGTCCAGGACCTCGAGGGCGACGAGCTGCTCTACCGCGAGCTGCGCGACCGCTTCGGCACCTACTTCTCCGGCTCGATGGGCGCGGCGGCCCTCAAGGACCGCCTCGAGACCTTCGACCTGGCGGAGGAGTCCGAGCGCCTGCGCGAGATCATCCGCACCGGCAAGGGCCAGAAGAAGACCCGCGCGCTGAAGCGCCTCAAGGTCGTCTCCGCGTTCCTGCAGACCACCAACAAGCCCAACGGCATGGTGCTGGACTGCGTCCCGGTCATCCCGCCGGACCTGCGTCCGATGGTGCAGCTGGACGGTGGCCGCTTCGCGACCTCCGACCTGAACGACCTGTACCGCCGCGTCATCAACCGCAACAACCGCCTGAAGCGGCTTCTCGACCTCGGTGCCCCCGAGATCATCGTGAACAACGAGAAGCGCATGCTCCAGGAGGCCGTCGACGCCCTGTTCGACAACGGTCGTCGCGGCCGCCCGGTCACGGGCCCCGGCAACCGTCCGCTGAAGTCCCTCAGCGACATGCTGAAGGGCAAGCAGGGTCGTTTCCGCCAGAACCTGCTCGGCAAGCGAGTCGACTACTCGGCCCGTTCGGTCATCGTCGTCGGCCCGCAGCTCAAGCTGCACCAGTGTGGTCTGCCGAAGGCCATGGCGCTGGAGCTCTTCAAGCCGTTCGTGATGAAGCGCCTGGTCGACCTGAACCACGCGCAGAACATCAAGTCGGCCAAGCGCATGGTCGAGCGCGCGCGCCCGGTCGTGTGGGACGTCCTCGAAGAGGTCATCGCCGAGCACCCGGTGCTGCTGAACCGTGCACCCACCCTGCACCGCCTCGGCATCCAGGCCTTCGAGCCGCAGCTGGTCGAGGGCAAGGCCATCCAGATCCACCCGCTCGTCTGCACCGCGTTCAACGCGGACTTCGACGGTGACCAGATGGCCGTCCACCTGCCGCTCTCCGCGGAGGCGCAGGCCGAGGCCCGCATCCTGATGCTGTCCTCGAACAACATCCTGAAGCCGGCCGACGGTCGCCCCGTCACCATGCCGACCCAGGACATGGTGCTCGGTCTGTTCTTCCTCACCTCGGACCGCGAGGAGGTGAAGGGCGGTGGCCGTTCCTTCTCCTCCACCGCCGAGGCCGTCATGGCGTTCGACGCCAAGGAGCTGGACGTCCAGGCAGTCATCGACGTCCGCCTGCCGATCGGCACCGTCCCGCCCCGTGGCTGGACCCCGCCGGTCGACGAGGATGGTCAGTCGAGCTGGTTCGAGGGCGAGTCCTTCCGCCTGAAGACCACCCTGGGCCGCGCGCTCTTCAACGAGCTGCTGCCCGAGGACTACCCGTTCGTCGACTACGAGGTGGGCAAGAAGCAGCTCTCCGCGATCGTCAACGACCTGGCGGAGCGCTACCCCAAGGTCGTCGTCGCGGCGACCCTGGACAACCTGAAGGCGGCCGGCTTCCACTGGGCCACCCGCTCGGGTGTCACCGTCTCGATCTCCGACGTCGTCGTCCCGCCGACCAAGCCCCAGATCCTCGAGGGCTACGAGGCGAAGGCGGAGAAGGTCCAGCGTCAGTACGAGCGCGGCCTGATCACCAACGACGAGCGCAAGCAGGAGCTCATCGGCATCTGGACCCAGGCGACCAACGAGGTCGCCGAGGCCATGAACGCGAACTTCCCGAAGACGAACCCCATCTTCATGATGGTCGACTCGGGTGCTCGTGGAAACATGATGCAGATGCGCCAGATCGCCGGTATGCGTGGTCTGGTGTCCAACGCCAAGAACGAGACGATTCCCCGTCCCATCAAGGCGTCGTTCCGTGAGGGCCTCACCGTTCTCGAGTACTTCATCTCGACCCACGGTGCCCGTAAGGGTCTGGCCGACACCGCCCTGCGTACCGCCGACTCGGGCTACCTCACCCGTCGTCTGGTCGACGTCTCGCAGGACGTCATCATCCGCGAGGAGGACTGCGGCACCGAGCGCGGCCTGAAGCTGGCGATCGGCACGGTCGAGAACGGCGTCCTGCGCAAGACGGACGACGTCGAGACCAGCGTCTACGCCCGCATGCTCGCCGAGGACATCACGGTGGACGGCAAGCTCCTTGCCACCGCCAACACCGACCTCGGTGACGTGCTGATCGACGAGCTGATCCGCCACGGCATCGGCGAGGTCAAGACCCGCTCGATCCTGACCTGTGAGTCGGCCGTCGGCACCTGCGCCATGTGTTACGGGCGCTCGCTGGCCACCGGCAAGCTGGTCGACATCGGTGAGGCGGTCGGCATCATCGCCGCCCAGTCCATCGGTGAGCCCGGTACCCAGCTGACCATGCGTACCTTCCACACCGGTGGTGTGGCCGGTGACGACATCACCCAGGGTCTGCCGCGTGTCGTCGAGCTCTTCGAGGCCCGTACCCCCAAGGGTGTGGCCCCGATCTCGGAGGCGCAGGGCCGGGTCCGCATCGAGGACACCGAGAAGACCCGCAAGCTGGTCGTCACGCCGGACGACGGCACCGACGAGATCGCCTACCCGGTCTCGAAGCGTGTGAAGCTGCTCGTCAGCGAGGGCGAGGCGGTCGAGGTCGGCCAGAAGCTGACCATGGGTGCCACCAACCCGCACGACGTGCTGCGGATCATGGGCCAGCGTGCCGTCCAGATCCACCTGGTCGCCGAGGTCCAGAAGGTCTACAACTCGCAGGGTGTGTCGATCCACGACAAGCACATCGAGATCATCATCCGGCAGATGCTCCGCCGCGTGACGATCATCGAGTCGGGCGACGCCGAGCTGCTCCCGGGCGAGCTCGTCGAGCGCGGCCGCTTCGAGCAGGAGAACCGTCGTGTGGTCTCCGAGGGCGGTCACCCCGCCTCCGGCCGTCCGCAGCTGATGGGTATCACCAAGGCCTCGCTGGCCACCGAGTCCTGGCTGTCGGCCGCCTCCTTCCAGGAGACGACCCGGGTCCTCACCGACGCGGCGATCCACGCCAAGTCGGACCCGCTGCTGGGCCTCAAGGAGAACGTCATCCTCGGTAAGCTCATCCCGGCCGGTACGGGTCTGCCCCGCTACCGCAACATCCGGGTCGAGCCGACCGAGGAGGCCAAGGCCGCCATGTACTCGGCCGTCGGCTACGACGACTACGACCTGTCGCCCTTCGGGGCCGGCTCCGGCCAGGCCGTCCCGCTGGACGACTACGACTACGGCCCGTACACCGGCTGAGTTCACGGTCACCTACCGCCGGGCGGTCACCCCTCACGGGGTGGCCGCCCGGCGGCGTTTCCGGGCCGGCGCCGCCGTGGATCCGGGTCGAAGCGAAGCCGATTAGGTTTCCCGGGCGAGGTCGCGTAGAGTCGTGTTTACCGACGCGGGGTGGAGCAGCTCGGTAGCTCGCTGGGCTCATAACCCAGAGGTCGCAGGTTCAAATCCTGTCCCCGCTACAAATCGAAGGGCCCGGAGGCATTCAGCCTCCGGGCCCTTCGGCGTTCCCGGGATCCTCGCGTGCCCCGGGCCGTCGCGTTCCCCGGCTCCCTCGTGCGGGGGAGGCCGGGAAACCGCCCGGGTGGGCGAGGCGGAGCCCGGGGGTGGTGGGGCAGGCTCTTCGGCGTCGGAGGAACAACGTCGGAGGGGAGCCGGAAATGAAGCGGGTGCTGGGGGCGGCGGCGATCACCGGGGCGGTACTGCTCGGGATGTCGGGGTGCTTCGCCTGGGACGACGAGCAGCGCCGGGACGTCGCCTACGGGGTGACCGGGCCGGTGCGGGAGCTGGTGATCGCCGGACACACCGGCGGGGTCACCGTGCGAGGCGGCGGGGACGCGGTGAAGGTGTCCGAGCACCAGAGCTACCACGGCGAGGCCCCGCGGAGCAGTCACGAGCTGAAGGACGGCACGCTGACGCTGACGTACGACTGCGAGGAGTGCGGGATCGGCTACGAGGTGGACGTTCCGGCCGGGACCAAGGTGCGGGTGACCGCCGAGACCGGCGGGGTGAAGCTGGCCGGGCTGGCGGGCGAGGTGGAGGCCACGGTCGACACCGGCGGGGTGGAGGCGAGCGGGCTGACCTCGCCGACGGCGCTGCTGCGGACCGGGACGGGCGGCATCGAGGCGTCCTTCGCCGGGGCGCCGGCCAAGGTGGAGGCGCGGGCGGGAACCGGCGGGGTGCGCGTGAAGGTGCCGGCCGGAGAGGCCTACGCGGTGGACGCGAGCGCGGGTACCGGCGGGGTCGACGTGGAGGTGCCCCGGCAGCCGGGGGCGCGGCACAGCATCCTGGCGCGGACGGAGACCGGGGGCGTGACGGTCGCCCATGGCTGAGCGCCGCGCGCCGGTGGTCCTCCCGGTGGGGCATGATCGTCTCCGCGGGGACGGCCTCCCCGCACCCGGGGGAGGAGCGGTGATGGGGCTGATCGCGCGCTGGCGGAGCCGGATGGCCGGGGTGAACCCGTACGTGCTGGACGTGCCGCTGGCACTGCTCTCCCTCGGGGTGTCGGTCTGGTCGGTCTACAACGACGACGTCGCCTGGCCCTGGTGGATCTACCTGATGACGCTCGGCACGGCCCTGCCGCTGCCGTGGCGCCGGCGGGCGCCGCTGCTGGTGGCCGCGCTCAGCGGGCTGGCGTCCGTCCCGGTGTCGGTGGTCGCCCATTCGGTGATGCCGCAGATCCCGGTGTACGCGGTGCTCACCATCTACACGGTGGCGGACCGGGCCCGGGACTGGCAGCGAGGGCTGCTGCTGGCGGTCCTGGTCGTCTCCAACATCCTGGGCACCCACTCGGTGAACGGGGCGTTCTTCAGCCTGCTGCTGACCGTCGGCACCTTCGTCTTCGGCTCGCTGGTGCGCGAGCTGCGCCGGCTCGCGCTGGTGGAGGCGGAGCGGGCGCGGGAGGCCGGGCAGCGGGCGGCCAGTGACGCGGCGCGGGCGGTGGCGGAGGAGCGGGCCCGGATAGCCCGGGAGATGCACGACATCCTGGCGCACGCCGTCTCGCTGATGGTGATCCAGGCGGAGGCGGGGCCGCTGGTGGTGCACAGCAGTCCGGAGCGGGCGATCAAGGCATTCGACACCATCGCCGACTCGGGGCGTGACGCGATGGTGCAGCTGCGGCGGGTGCTCGGCGTGCTGAAGGAGGAGGGTGCGGCGCCGGAGCTGGCGCCGCAGCCGCGCCTGGCCGAGCTGGCCGCGCTGGCCGAGCGGGTGCGCGGGGCCGGCCTGCGGGTGGAGCTGGAGCTGGGCGCGTCCGACCGGCCGCTCCCGGCCGACGTGGAGGCAGCCGCCTACCGGATCGTCCAGGAGGCGCTGACCAACACGGTGAAGCACTCCGGTGCCGCCGCGGCCTCGGTCCGGGTGGTCCGGGCGGGGGAGGAGCTGGAGGTCGTGGTGTCCGACGACGGGCACGGGGTGCGGCCGCGCGCCGACCGTACGGTGAGCGACCGGTCCGGCGGACGGGGGCTGGTCGGCATCCGGGAGCGGGCGGCGGCCTGCGGCGGGCACGCCGAGGCCGGGCCCGGGCCGGAGGGCAGGGGTTTCCTGGTGAGCGCCCGGCTGCCGTTGGGTGCAGCGGGCCTGGCGGAGAGGGTGGGCGGATGACGCCGATACGGGTGGTCGTCGCGGACGACCAGGAGCTGGTGCGGGCCGGGTTCGGGATGATCCTGGACGCGCAGCCGGACATCGAGGTGGTCGCGGAGGCCTGCGACGGCGTGGAGGCGATCGCGGCGGTGCGCGAGCACGGCCCGGACGTGCTGCTGCTGGACGTCCGGATGCCGGTGATGGACGGCCTGGAGGCGGCCCGCCGGGTCTGCGCGGAGTACCCGGCCACCAAGGTGATCATGCTGACCACCTTCGACATCGACGACTACGTCTTCGACGCGCTGTACGCGGGGGCCAGCGGGTTCCTGCTGAAGGACGTCCGGCGGGACGACCTGGCGCACGGGGTGCGGATGGTGGCCTCCGGCGAGGCGCTGCTGGCGCCGTCGGTGACGAAGCGGCTGATCGGGGAGTTCGCCGCCCGCCGGCCGGGCGGGGCGACGCAGTCCGCGCAGGGCGTGCGGGCGCCGTCCCGGCTGCTGGAGCAGCTGACCGTGCGCGAGCAGGAGACGTTGCGGCTGCTGGCGCGCGGGCTCTCCAACGCGGAGATCGCGGCCGAGCTGGTGGTGAGCGAGCACACGGTGAAGACCCACGTCAGCAATGTGCTGAGCAAGCTGGGGCTGCGGGACCGGGTGCACGCGGTGGTGTTCGCGTACGAGGCGGGGGCGGTCGTCGCGGGGGAGGGCTGACACCCGGGCCCCCGGAGGCTCCTGCGGGGGCCCGTCCGGGCTCTTTAGGGGCCGTCCGGGGCCTTCTGCGGGGGACTTCCTGTGGGGACTCCTGTGGGGCCTCCCCCGCGCGGGGGAGGCGGCGGGTTCGCCGGTGCGGGCGATCCGCGACGAGAGGTCCGGCGGACAGCATCTGGGGTGTCGGAAACGCACTCGCAGACCGGGGAGCCCCCATGACCACCACCAAGCCCGACCGCCTCACCCCGTACGCCGTCGTCGGCGGGCCCGCCCTGATGGCGCTCTACGGCGGAATCCGGCTGCTGGACGGCTCCCGGGATCCGGGCCCCGGCTGGCTGGTCGGCCACAGCCTGATGCTGGTGGGGCTGCTGCTGTTCGGCCCGGTGCTCGCCGCCCTGCGCAGGCTGCTCGCACCGCGCACCACGGCGGGCCGGCTCGCCGCCGGCGCAGCCACGGGGGCGGCCTTCGCGGGCCTGGCGGCCTCGGTGGTGCAGATCGCCATCGACCTGTACGTCGGGGCGGTGGCCGTCGACAAGGCGGACCAGCACCGGTTGTTCGACAGCATCCAGAGCCGGCCCGGGGTGCTGCCGGCCTTCTACTCGGTGGGCCCGCTGCTGTTCTACATCGGCCTGCTGGCGCTGCTGGTCGCGGCCTCGGTGGGCCGGGCGCGCACGCTGCGCTGGTGGAGCCCGGTGCTGATGCTGGCCGGTACCGCGATGACGGCGGCCGACCTGGCGATGATCCCGGTGGCCGGCGCGCTCTACCTGGCGGCGCTGGCCCCGCTGGCCGGCTTCGGCGGGGCGCGGCAGCCGGCCGTCGCCTGACGGGCCGGGGCGGCGTGGGCGGGGCGCCGACGGCCCCTGCCCCGGGCGGCCCCGTGTCCGGTCGCGGCGGCCGGGTCGGTACACGGCGGGGGTCGACGCGGCGCACCGGATTTTCGGTGGCGGCCAGGGAGCGCCGGCCCGTACCGTCCGGGGCATGAACGCCAAGCGCCCTCTGATCGCCGTGCTGACCGGTGCCGGTATCTCCACCGACTCGGGCATCCCCGACTACCGGGGCCCGAACGGCCTCTGGCAGCGTGACCCGAAGGCCCAGGAGATGGTCACCATCGGCCCGTACCTGGCCGATCCGGAGGTCCGCCGCCGCGCCTGGCTGATGCGCCGGGACGCGGGCGCGCTCGCCGCCGAGCCCAACGCCGGCCACCGGGCGCTGGTCGGGCTGGAGCGCAGCGGCCTGCCGGTGCGGGTGCTCACCCAGAACGTCGACGGCCTGCACCAGCGGGCCGGCCTGCCCGCCCGCAAGGTGCTCGAACTGCACGGCACCGCCCGGGAGGTGCAGTGCGTGGACTGCCGGGCGGCCGGCCCGATGGAGGAGGTCCTGGAGAGGGTGGCGGCCGGCGAGCCGGACCCGCCCTGCCGGGAGTGCGGCGGCGTGCTCAAGCCGCGCACGGTGATGTTCGGCGAGAGCCTCGACCCGGTGGTGCTCCAGCAGGCCGACGCCATCGCCAAGGCCTGCGACCTCTTCGTCGCCGTCGGCACCAGCCTCCAGGTCTACCCGGTGGCGGCGCTCCCGCAGATCGCCCGGGAGTCCGGGGCCCGGCTGGTCGTCGTGAACGGCGAGCCCACGCCGTTCGACGAGGTCGCCGACGAGGTGATCCGCGAGCCGATCTCGACCGCGCTCCCGGCGCTGGTGGCGAAGCTGGTGGCCGGACACCCTTAATCCTGCGAGGCCGCGTGCATACGATGATCACCCCGGCTACCCCCTCACGGCCTGGAGTGATCGATGACGACGACGGCGAAGTTCGACCCCTGGTCGGCGGCGTTCGTGGCCCACCCGTACGACGCGTACGCCGAGCTGCGCGAGCACGCGCCGGTGACGTACCACGAGCCGACCGGCCAGTGGCTGGTCTCGCGGTACGAGGACGTCAGCGCGCTGCTGCGGGACCGGCGGCTCGGGCGGACGTACACCCACCGGTTCACCCACGAGGAGTTCGGGCGGCCCGCGCCCGACCCGGCGCACGAGCCGTTCCACACGCTCAACGACAACGGGCTGCTCGACCTGGAGGCGCCGGACCACACCCGGATCCGGCGGCTGGTCTCCAAGGCGTTCACCCCGCGCATGGTCGAGGGGCTGCGGCCGACCGTGCAGCGGCTCGCCGACGAGCTGGTCGACGGGCTGCTCGCGGCCGGCGGCGGCGACCTGATCGCCGCCGTCGCCGAACCGCTGCCCGTCGCCGTGATCGCCGAGATGCTCGGCGTCCCCGAGCCGGACCGGCACCTGCTGCGGCCGTGGTCCGCCGACATCACCGGCATGTTCGAGCTCAACCCGACCGAGGAGGCAGCCCGTCGGGCCGTCACCGCGAGCACCGAGTTCTCCGACTACCTGCGCGCGCTCATCCGCGAGCGCCGGGCCGACCCGGCCGGCGACCTGATCAGCGCCCTGATCCAGGCCCAGGAGGGCTCGGACGCGCTCAGCGAGCAGGAGATGGTCTCCACCTGCGTGCTGCTGCTCAACGCCGGCCACGAGGCGACGGTCAACACCACCGGCAACGGCTGGTGGGCGCTGTTCCGCAACCCGGACGAACTGGCCCGGCTGCGGGGCTCGGTGGACGAACTGCTGCCCACCGCCGTCGAGGAGCTGATGCGCTGGGACACCCCGCTGCAGATGTTCGAGCGGTGGGTGCTGGAGGACGTCGAGGTGCGCGGTGTCACCGTCCCGCGCGGCTCCGAGATCGCGCTGCTCTTCGGCGCCGCCAACCGCGACCCGGCCCGTTTCGCCGAGCCGGACCGGCTCGACCTCGGCCGCACCGACAATCCGCACATCACCTTCGGCGCCGGAATTCACTTCTGCCTCGGTGCCCCCCTTGCCAGACTGGAGCTCACCGAGTCGTACGGCGCGCTGCTGCGCCGGGCGCCGGGCCTGCGGCTGGTCCGCGAGCCCGAGTGGCGCCCGGGCTATGTGATCCGGGGGCTGAAAGAGTTGCTGGTCGAGGCATAGGAGGGGCCGTGGGCAAGGCGACGGGGGCACTGCTGGGGCTGGCGATCGGGGACGCGCTGGGTCGGCTGACCGAGTTCCGTACGGTCGAGATGATCGCCGCGTACGACCCCGACTGGCGGCAACTGCCGCTTCCTGACAAGGCGTTGGTCACCGACGACACCCAGATGGCGCTCGCCCTCGCCCGCGCCCTGCGCACCGCCCTGGAGCGCGGTCCGCTGGGCCCGCTGCGGCTGGAGCGGCCGCTGCGCGAGGAGTTCGTCGACTGGTGGCGCTCGCCGGACAACAACAGGGCGCCCGGAATGACCTGCATGCGCTCCTGCCAGCGGCTCTCCGACGGCCGCCGCTGGCAGGAGGCGAGCGACCTCGGCTCCAAGGGCTGCGGCGCCAACATGCGGGTCGCCCCGATCGGGCTGGTCAAGGAGCTGACGACGCGCCAGCTCGCCGGGGCCGCTCAGCTGCAGTCCGCGCTCACCCACGGCCACCCCACCGCGCTCGCCGCCAGTGACCTCACCGCGTACGCCGTCCGCAAGCTCGCCGAGGGCCTGCCGCCGTCCGGCCTGACCGCCGTACTGCGGGCGTACGCGCTGGCCAACCGCACCCGGTACGACGAGTTCTGGCTCGGCGACCTCGCGGCGCACGCCCAGGACCCGTCGCCGGAGCACTTCATCGCCCGCGGCTGGGGAGAGTGCCTCGGCATCCTCGACCGGCTGGACGCGGCGCTGGCCCGGCCGGATGCCGAGGCGGACCCGTGCCTGGCCACCGGCGAGGGCTGGATCGCCGAGGAGGCGCTCGCCACCGGCCTGCTCTGCTTCCTCCTGCTGCCGGACGACCCGGTGGCCGCCGTCCGCCGGGCCGCGTACTCCTCCGGTGACTCCGACTCGATCGCCTGTCTGACCGGCGCCTTCGCCGGTGCCCACCACGGCGCGTCGGCCTGGCCGGCGGACTGGGTGGAGCGGATCGAGCACCGGGACGAGCTGCTCGCGCTCGGCGCGCTCTGGGACTGACGCGCCGGCGCGGTGCCGCGAGCGGCAGCCCCTCGCGGCGGCCGCCCGGCAGGCTCGTGCCGGACCGTTCCGCCCGGCACGAGCCTGCCGGGCGGAACCGTCCGGGCGGGGGCCGCGTCGAACCGCCATGACCAGTCGAACCCGCCGGACCGGCCGCCGCCCGGCTGTCCTGCTCCTCACCGCGACCGTCACCGCCGCACTCGCCGCCCCGCTGCTCCTCACCGGCTGCGGCTCCACCGGCGCCGCCGAGCCCCTCGTCGTCCGCGCCTCCACGCCCGCCTCGTCGCCGCCCGCCGACCCGGCCCAGGTCGCCGCGACCGCGGCCGCCACCAACGCCTTCGGCCTGGACCTCCTGCACACCCTCACCGCCGCGCCCGACCAGGCCGGCCGCAACATGGTGCTCTCGCCGTCCGGCCTGGCCACCGCGCTCGCCATGGTGCTGCCCGGCGCCCGCGGCGCCACCGCCGACGAGCTCGCCAAGGCCCTGCACACCGAGCTCACCCCGCAGCAGTACGCCCTCGCCACCGGCGCCCTCGCCCGCCGCCTCCCGCCCGCCGACGGACTGACCCTTCGCCAGTCCGACGGCCTCTGGGCCCAGCAGGGCTTCCCGCTGAACCAGGACTACCTGGCCACCCTCGCCGCCGCCTTCGACACCGGCGTGCACACCGCCGACTTCACGAAGGACCCTGAGGGCGCCCGCAGGAGCGTCAACGCGGCCGTGGAGAAGGCCACCGAAGGCCGGATCAAGGACCTCTTCGGCGAGAAGGCGATCAACAAGGACACCCGGCTGGCACTCACCGACGCGCTCTACCTCAAGGCGAAGTGGGCCACCCCGTTCAAGCCCGAGAACACCGCCGACAAACCGTTCCACCGCCTGGACGGCTCGGCTCCCGCGGTCAGCACCATGGGCCGGACCGGCACCTTCCGCTACGCCGAGGGCTCCGGCGGGATCCTCGGCGAGCCCTGGCAGGCCGTCGAACTCCCGTACGCGGACGGCGGGCTGGCCATGGACCTGCTGGTACCCGCGCAGGGCGGCTTCGCGGCCTTCACCAAAGGCCTGGACCAGGCCCAACTGGACCGGATCCTGGGCGAACTCGCCGACCAGTCCGTCGACCTGACACTGCCGCGCTTCCACTTCGACACGGCCAACGAGCTGACCCCGACGCTGCGCGCGCTCGGCGTCAACGCCGCCTTCGACGCCGCGGACTTCGGCGGCATCCCCGGGGCCGGCGCGCAGGAGCGGCTGAAGATCGGCACGGTCGTCCAGAAGGCCACCATCGAGGTGGACGAGGAGGGCACGGTGGCCGCCGCCGGCAGCGGCGTCGGGATGGAGGCGGCGGGCGCGGCGGCCCCGAAACGCCCCGTCGAGCTGCACATCGACCGGCCGTTCCTGTTCCTGATCCGGGACACCGCCACCGGCCGGCCGCTCTTCCTCGGCCAGGTCACCGACCCGCAGGCGCGCTGAGCCGGCCGCTCTTCCTCGGCCAGGTCACCGACCCGCAGGCGCGCTGAGCCGGCCGCTCTTCCTCGGCCAGGTCACCGACCCGCAGGCCTGAGCGCTACCCGGTCACCAGGCCGGGTAGCGGCCGCCGAGCGCCGGGTGGGCCGGCTCCCGGCTGCCGAACAGCACCAGCAGGTCGTCCGCCACCCGCAGCAGCGTCTCGTTGCCCTCCACCGCCTCGGTCCAGGCGGCCGGCAGGGCGGCGGCGCCGTAGGCCGCGCCGACCAGGTTGCCGCAGACCGCGCCCGTGGAGTCGCTGTCCCCGGAGTGGTTCACCGAGAGCAGCAGGGCCGCCCGGGCCGGGTCGGGCTCGGAGCCGGCGGCCAGCAGGCAGTACACCGCGATGGCCAGGCACTCCTCGGCGATCCAGCCGAGCCCGACCCGCTCCACCGCCTCCGCCGACGGCTCGGACTCCTCAGCCACCCGGACCGCCCGGGCCAGCGCCTGGACGGTCTCCTTGGACGCCGGCCACTCCCGGGTCTGGTCGACGGTCTGCCCGACCGCCGCCCACGGCTCCACCCCGTCCGCCAGCCGCTCCACCAGCGCCGCGAACGCGCCCGCCGCCAGGTAGCCGGTCGGGTGCCCGTGGGTGAGCTGCGCGCACTGCGCGGCCAGCCCGAAGGACTGCTCGGCACCCAGCCGGGCCAGCCCGAACGGCGCCGAACGCATCACCGTGCCGCAGCCCTTGGAGTGCGCGTTGATCGGCCCCGGCTGCCCGAACGGCGCCGGCGCCTGGAACTCCGGGTGGTACGACATCCCGCTCAGGCAGGCGTTGCCCGGCGCCCGCCGCGCGTACAGGAACGGCTGGCGCAGCAGCCAGCCGTCATACGGGCGGGGGAGCGGATGCTGGTCCGGCGCGCCCTGGCTCTGGGTGAGCAGCCAGCGCCGGTAGGCGCCGTGGACGGCCTCCGGGACGGAGCCGCCGCCGCCCGACCAGCCCCGGACGAAGCCGCGGATCAGGCCCTCGGCGGTGAACAGCGTCATCTGGGTGTCGTCGGTGACCTCGGCGATCCGGCCGCCGGACGGCAGTCCGGTCACGCCGGCCGGGCCGTGCTGCTCACGGATCTGGTACAGCTGCTGGAACTCCACCGGCCAGCCCAGGGCGTCCCCGACCGCTCCGCCGAGCAGCGCCCCGCGCACCCGGTCCGGGTACCCCGACTCCGTCACCGCCACCGTTCCCCCTCGCGTCTACCGGAGTCCGTTCTATCAGGCCCGGCCGCTCCCGCCCCGCCCGTCCCCGCCGGTGGCGGGACGCCCTACGACCGGATCTCGCCGGCCCGGCCGTGCAGGGCGGCCCGGTCGGCGGCCGCGCGGCCGGCCGCCCAGCCCTCTCCGTCGCTCACCCGGACCCGCTGCGAGACCAGCTTCGGGAACATCCGCCCGACCTCCTGGTCCACCGCCTCGGTCCGGGCCGCGAGCGCCGGCAGCAGCCGCTCGTCCGGTACCAGCTGCTCCGCGGTGCCGTCCTCGCGCAGGTGCCGGCCGGCCGCCGCGTCGCTGGTCGCCTGCTCGGTGGCGGCGACCAGCCGCTCGCGGATCCGGGCCGCGTACGCCACCAGGAAGGAGTGCCGGAACGCCTTGGTGCGCGAGGCGCCGTCCAGGTGCTGGCGCGAGCCGGCCTTGTTCATCGCGTGTGTCGCCTGCACCAGCAGCGAGGTGTAGAGCAGCTCGACGCCGTCGAGGTCCCCGTCGAAGCCGATGATGGTGCAGAAGCCGAACTCCTTCGCCCAGACCGCCCGGCACCGGTTGGCCGCCGCCACCGCGTCCAGCAGCATCGTCTTCGGGCCCTCGTACGGGTTGTCCACGCCGATCCGCAGCGACGCCGGGGCGTTGCGGTCGGCGGCCGAGACGGCGAGCAGGGCGTCGTCGATGCTGTGCTGCGCCATCAGCTGCTGGGCCTTGGCGGTCAGTGCCTCGGCCTCCTCCGGGTACTCGGTGGACTCGGCCTTCGCCAGCAGCGCCCGGATCCGGGAGAGCATCCGCGGCTCACCCGGCACCGGGTCGGACGACGGCCGGTGCGTCCCGGGCCCGCCCCCGGCCCGGCCGGGAGGTACCCCCTGGCCGGGCGCCGGGCCGACCGGCGCGATCGGGGGCAGCCGGCCCCAGGACCGCAGCAGCTCCAGCACCGCCGTGGCCAACGCGAACCGGTCCAGCCGGTGGCGGTGCGCGAAGGCGGCGAGGTAGGCCTCGTCGCCCTGCCACCAGACCTCGGTCTCCAGCTCGCGCAGTTGCTCCTGCCAGCGCCGGTCCGGCGCGGCCGCCGGGCGGCGCCGCCCCTCGGCGGCGATCAGGTCGACCGCGAGCGCCAGGTGCACCGGCTTCAGCTCCCGCCGCACCACCCGGGCCAGGTCGGCCGGCCGCCAACCCGCCGACCAGCACCGCCCGACCGCGGTGTCCGCGTACCCCAGCAGCGCCCGGCTCACCGCCGGCCACTGGCCCGGCGAGGCGGCCAGCAGCGAGGCCCCGGTGTCCAGCGCGAGGTCCAGCCGCTCCTGCGGCGCCGTCACCACCGCGGCCACCGCCTGCGCCAGCAGCGGTCCGGCGCCCCCGTCCGCCCCGGCCTGCCCCTGCTGCCTGCCCTTGCCCACGGTGTAGCCCGCTCTCCTCGTACCCGCCCTGCGGTCAGGACAGCCTCCCGCCCATGATGCCGGAGCGCCCGGTCCCGCGACGGGGACCGGGCGCTCCGTGGCGGCCCGCGCGGGCCGTCGTCAGCGTTCGACCGTCTTGGCGAGGATCTCCGGGATGCGCTCCAGCAGGCGTCCGGCGGCGAGGCGGACGCCGAGGAAGGCGACCAGCGCGCCGTAGAGCGGCCCGAGCAGGACGACCGGCCAGGCCGGGCCGTCGGTGGCCAGGGCCCAGCCGAGGTAGCCGGCGACCGGGGCGCTGACCAGCACGGCGCCGAACATCGAGCCGAAGCTGTTCAGCAGCACCAGGCCACCCTGGCCGGGGGCCGCGTTGCGCATCGGGTTGTTGTCGGCCGGCATGGTGTACGGCGCCAGCACGCTGAGCACCGCGCCGATCGCGATGCCGCTGCCGAGCAGGCCGAAGGCCAGGCCGAGCGCCGCCGGCAGGCCGGCCCAGTCGCCGGTGACGACGGCCAGCACCAGCCCCAGCACGAAGGTGACCGGCACCGCGTACGCGAGCACCGCGAACGCCCGCCCGCGGAGCTCCTCCCGGGCGTCGGCGGGGGTGAGCAGGGTGGCGGCGACCATCCAGAACGCCGAGCCGTCCATGCCGAACAGGTTGAGCATCTGCAGGCCGAGGAACATCCCGGTGGCCGACACCAGGTAGACGCTCGCCCAGCCCTGGACCACCGACAGCACGCAGATCACCAGGGTCATCCCGATGCTGGTGAAGACGGCGGCCTTGGCCCGCGGCTCCCGCCAGGCGTACCGGAGGTGGCGCTGCATCACCGCGCCGGTCCGGCCCCCGGGCAGGAAGCCCCAGCCGCGCGAGGACTGCACGCCGCGCGCCACCTCCAGGGTGGAGGCGTCCGCGGTGACCATCAGCTGCTGGAGGCTGCCACGCCACCAGCGCAGCAGCAGCGCCAGCAGCGCGGCCGCCGCCGCCAGCTGGAGCACCGCGAGGCCGTAGCGGCCCTCGCCGGCGGTGCGGGAGGCGTCCAGCGCGCTGACCGGCGGCACCCAGCGCAGTACCGAGGCGATCGGCTTCAGCGGGCTGAGATCGAGCCGGTCGCCGGGCCGGCCGAAGACGCTCTGGAAGCCGACGTTGGCGGCCTGGCCCAGCAGTGCGAAGAGCAGACCGCCGAAGATCGCGAAGTCCTTGCCGCGCCGGCTGGAGAGCAGCCGGGCGTTGCCCGCCGCGACGGAGCGGGAGAGCGTCACCAGGCTGAGCACGGTCAGCGGGACGCCGACCACGGCGACCACAGCCGAGGCGGGCCCGTCGGCGCCGGCGATCGCCGCGCCGGTGAGCAGCACCAGCGCGATCAGCGGCCCGGGCCCGATCAGCGCGGCCAGCACCGAGCCGCGCAGCAGCGGCCCGGGACGCAGCGGCAGCATGGTGAGCCGGGTGGGGTCGGAGCTCTCGTCGCTGGAGAACAGGAAGAGCGGCAGTGCGGCCCAGCTGAGGGTGAGCACGCCGGCGAGCATCACCGCCGCGTCACCGGCGCCGTCGAAGCGGCCCAGGAAGGCGAGGGCCACCGCCAGCCCGGTGGCGAACAGCAGGCCGACCACCGTGCCGATGGCGTAGAGGGCGGCCCGGCCGCGGCTGCGCCGCAGCCCGTTGCGGAGCAGCCGGAGCTTGAGCGCGACGAGCGCGCGGACGACCGTCCGCCCGTCGGGCACCGCGGTGCGGGCCGCGCGGAGGCCGGTGGCCTGGGAGGTCACTGCCCGCCCCCGAGCCAGCCGAGCGCCTGGCCGTCGTCCTCGCGGACGCCGATCAGCGCGAGGAACGCCTCGTGCAGGCTGTGCTCGCCGCGGACGGCGTCCAGCGGACCCTGGGCGATCACCCGGCCGGCGTTGACCACGGCGACCCAGTCGCAGAGTTGCTCGACCAGCTCCATGACGTGGCTGGAGAACACGACGGTGGAGCCGGCCGCGGCGTACCGCTTGAGCACCCCGCGGATGGTCTGGGCGGACACCGGGTCGACGCCCTCGAAGGGCTCGTCGAGGAAGAGCACGTCCGGGTTGTGCAGCAGCGCGGCGGCCAGGCCGATCTTCTTGCGCATGCCGGTGGAGTAGTCGGCGACCAGCTTGTCGGCGTCGCCGGCCAGGTCCAGGACGGCCAGCAGCTCCTCGGCCCGGCGGTCCACCTCGTCGCCGGGCAGGCCGCGCAGCCGTCCGTTGTACTGCAGCAGCTCGCGGCCGCTCAACCGCTCGAACATCCGCAGGCCCTCGGGCAGGATGCCGATCCGGGCCTTGACCGCGACCGGGTCGCCCCAGACGTCGGCGCCGTGGATCAGCACGGTTCCCTGGTCGGGCCGGAGCAGCCCGGTGACCATCGACAGGGTGGTGGTCTTGCCGGCGCCGTTCGGGCCGACCAGTCCGATGAACGCGCCGGCCGGAAGCTCCAGGCTCAGCCCGGCCACCGCGGCCTGGTCACCGAAGCGCTTCCACAGCCCCTGGATGCTCACCGCCGCGGGGGCGCCGGACGCGGGGGCGGGGGACGGTGGCGGCGCTGACGCCTGCATGATGGCCTTCTCTGCGGTGGTAGGGGTGGTCCGGGCGACAGCCTGCCACTGCCCGGACGGGGCTGTCGCGCCGCGGGCGATCTTCGGCGTGTCTGGGCCGAACGGGTGAGTCCGCGGAGGCGGCCGGAGGCCGTCGCGAGAACACGGAGGCGGGTCGGAGCCCGTCGCGAAAAATGGCAACGAAGAAACCGGCAACTACTCAGCGCCCCGGTTCGTCCTGCACTATGAGAGACAGTGAGCGCAGCGTGCGCCGGGTGTCGGAGGTGGCGGATGGCGGTTCAGCCGTGGGGCGAGAAGACCCCCGGGTACGGGGGCCCGCCGCCGCAGGCGCCGTCCGGCCCGTACGCCAGGTCGTGGCCGCCCGCTCAGGTGCAGCAGCCGCAGATGCACCAGTCCCAGATGCGGGCGGCGCACACGGACCGGGACCGCACGGTCGACGTGCTGAAGGCCGCGTACGCCGAGGGCCGTCTCACGGCCGACGAGTACGGCCAGCGCTTCGAGGCGGCGAGCGCCGCGCAGACGTACGGCGAGCTCACCCGGCTGGTGGCCGACCTGCCGTCCGGCCCGATGGTGACGCCGATGTCGCTCACCGGCCAGGTGCCGCCCACCTTCCTGCCGCCGCCCGTCCTGCCCCCGGCGCGGCCGACCAACAGCATGGCCGTGACGTCCCTGGTGCTCGGCGTGCTCGGGCTGGGGCTGCCCGCCGTGATCACCGGCCACGTCGCCAAGAGCCAGATCCGCGAGCGCAACGAGGACGGCGACGGGATGGCCACGGTCGGCCTGATCTTCGGCTATCTCGGATCGCTGGCCTGGACCCTGCTGATGCTGGTCGTGCTCGCCGCGGGGTGACCCGGGACCGGCTGCCGGGAGTGCATCCCGGGCCGGCCGCTCCCGGCAGGTGCTCCCTTCCCCGCCGCCGTGCCGACGGCCGGATCGCCCCGGCCGGCGCGGGGGAGCGACCGGCCGAATGGACGATCCACACGTGAACTCCTGGACGGTCGGGTCATAGGATTCCCGGAGCAACTGCCCCGGAGCCCGCACCGGGACCCCCGCCTTCCGCGGTCGGCCGGTGAGGTGGTGGCCAGGAGAGCCGGCCGGGGTATTGACCAGCCGAGGGACCAGTCCAGTGACAGTCAGTGACGAGGACGCCAGCAGGCCCTCCCTGACCGCTGCGCGTGCCCGGACGGCGGTGTCGGCCCGGCGGCACCGGCCGGACGGCTTACCGCCGGCCGCGTCACCGTTCCTGCCGGCCGCAGAGGCGGCCGTCGCCTTCCTGGCGGCGCTGGTGCTGCCGCTGATGGCGGGCGGCTTCGACCTCGACCCGCTCGACCGGATCGCCCAGGTGAGCGGCCTCGCGGCGCTCCAGTTCCGGTTCGCCCTGATCGGCCTGGCCCTGCTCGCGCTGACCGTCCTCGCGCTGCGACTGCGGGCCGGCCGCCACTTCGACCTGGTCACCCGCTTCGCCGCCGCCGCGGTGGCCGGCCTCGCGAGCGGCTTCGTCGCGGCGGGCGCCGTCGTCGCCCTGCTCGGCACCCCGTGGCCGATGTTCGGCCTCAACGGCGACAGCGGACGGATCGTCGAGTGGGCCCACGCGGTCGCGAACGGGCAGCCCTCCGGCTCGCCGGTCTATCCGCCGCTGCCGCTCTACACCCTGGGCTACTACGCCGCGTGGTTCCACGGCGGCAACACCGCGTACGCCTTCAAGGACCTGCAGATCCTGGGCACGGCCGCGTTCGGCCCGCTGGTGTACCTGGCCTGGCGGATGCTGTTCAGCCCGGTGCGCGCGCTGGCCTTCGGCGTGCTGCCGGCCTTCGCGCTGATCGACGCCTACAAGCCGTACAGCCCGACCGTGCTGGTCCTGCTGGTCCCGGTGCTGGTCGCGGTGGTGGTCGAGCTGCACCGCAGCGGGACGGCGGACCGGCGGCCGGTACTGCTCAAGGCGGCCGGCTTCGGTGCGGCCCTGGGCGTGTTGTTCCTCACCTACTCGGGCTGGTTCCTGTGGAGCGCGGCGGGCGTGGTGGTCGCGGCGCTGGTCCACTTCCCGTGGCGGAGCGGCCGGGCCAGGGGCCTGGCCTTCGTCGGTGTCACCGGCGCGGCGTTCCTGGCCGTCGCGGGCCGCTACCTGCTCACCCTGCTGACGGAGGGACAGGACACCAGGGACTCCAGCTTCCGCTTCGACAACTTCACCGACCCGGCGTACTTCCTGATGTGGCGCACCGACATGCCGGGCACGGTGGGCGAATGGCCGCCGCCGGGCGAGTTCGGTGGCCTGGGGCTGTTCGCCGTGGTGATGTTCGTCTGCCTGGGTGCCGCGCTCTGGCTCGGCCTGGGCAGGCCGCTGGTGGTCACCGTCTGCTGCATGTTCGCCAGCGCCTGGCTGGTGCGGATGTACATCGCATCGCGCACGTACGAGACGCAGACCGTCCAGCTCTACACCCGCACCGACAACCAGCTGCTCTACTGCGGTCTGGTCATCTGTGCCCTGGTGGCGCACCTGGTGTCCCTGAGGCCGGCCGGGCGCCGCGTGCAGGCCGGCGGGCTCGCGGGGCCCGTCGGGGGCCCGGCCTCCGGTGACGCTCTGCCGAACCCGCGCGCCGCAGTGGTCGGCGCGCTGTTCGCCCTGCTGTTCCTGTTCGGTACCGTCTCTTCGTCGATGGCGGACCGCTACATGCCGGCCAAGGAGAACTCCTACCGCATCCTGCCGTGGGTGTCGCATACCGTGCAGAAGCTGGACGGCAGCTGCCCGAAGTTCGCCCCCGGCGGCACGTGCTCGAAGGACGGCGACCAGTCTTGGTCCACCATGGTCCGGTGACCGGCTCCCGGCTTGTCCCGACCGACCTGAACTCCCGGAGACCCAGCACCCGATGATGAACGCCCTGAAGCGGCTTGCCGACCGGCTCGCCACGACGCCGAGACGGCTCTGGGCCGTGTCCTTCGCCCTGTTCTTCGCGCTCGGCGCGTCCTGGTCGATGTCCACCCCGATCGGGGCCTCGCCGGACGAGCACGCGCACATCATCAGGGCCGCCGCCGTCGCCCGCGGCCAGATCGAGGGTCGCGAGGTGATGGTCCCGCACGTGGTCGGCGGCATCGAGGGCAAGTTCGCCGAGACCGGGGTGGTCCTCCCGAAGTTCTACCAGGACCTCAAGGACGTCAACGCCTGCTACGTCTTCCAGCCGGAGGTCCCGGCCGACTGCGCCCCGAGGCTGAAGGACACCGGGACCGAGATGCAGGTGACCACCGCTGCGGGCCGCTACAACCCGGCCTACTACCTGGTCGTCGGCTGGCCCGGCCTCCTGGTGTCCGGCGAGGGCGGGATCTACCTGATGCGCCTGATGTCGGCGCTGGTCTGCGCCGCGCTGCTGGCCAGCGCGGTGGTCTCGGCCGCGGAGTGGCGCCGCCGCTCCGTCCCGCTGCTCGGCGTGATGGCCTCCGCCACTCCGATGGCCCTGTTCATGTCCGGCATGGTCAACCCCAGCGGCCCGGAGATCGCGGCCGGAATCCTGGCCTGGAGCGCCGGACTGCCGATACTCATGGTTCCGGACCCGGCCCTGCTGACCCGCCGGCTGGGCCGGCTGGGCATCGGAGCGATCGTGCTGATCAGCATCCGGCCGCTGGGCCTGATCTGGTTCGCCGGCGCGCTGTTCTTCGCCCTGCTGCTGCAGGAGCGCGGAGCCCTGCGCCAGGTGCTGCGCCGCCGCGCGGCCTGGCTCTGGGCCACCGCCATCGCTGCCGCCACGGTCGGTGCGATGGCCTGGTCCTCCCAGCATCCCGATCACTCCGTCATCGAGACGCCGGACAGCCTCACCGCGCTGAAGGCGGCCCGGTTGACCTTCGACAGCACCCTCATCTGGGTCCACCAGATGATCGGCCTGTTCGGCTGGCTGGACGCCCCGTCGCCGGCCGCGACGCTGCTGCTCTGGACCGGGATCGTGGTGATGCTGGGCCTGCTGGCGCTCTGCTTCGCCCGCTTCCGCGAGGCGCTCGCGATCGTGGGCGCGCTGGCCGGCATCGTCGTGATCCCGGTGGCCGCCCAGGCCATGCAGGCCAGCACGCTGGGGCTGATCTGGCAGGGCCGCTACCTGCTGCCCTTCGCGGTGGGTCTGCCGATCATGGCCACCGTGATCCTGGCCCGGCAGTCATGGCGGCCGGGGATGCCGTGGCGCCGGCTGCTGCTGCTCTCCTCGTTCGCCCTCGCGCTCGCGAACGCGGCGGCGTTCGTCTGGGCCCTGCGCCGCAACACCGTCGGCACCACGGGATCGTTCTTCCTCCACCCCGCGATGTGGGCGCCGCCCGGCGGCTGGCCGCTCTGGGTGGGTGTCTACACGGCGGCGGCCGTGGTCCTGGCCCTGCTGGTGGTGGTGACCGACCGGGAGGAGCCGTCGCAGCGGGTGGCGGCGGACGCGGGTTCGCGCGGCGAGCGGACCGGGCGCGGGCGGCACCGTCCGCTCGCGGCGATACCGGCGGACGCGTAGGGTCGGGAGTGCGGGCGTCCCGGAAGTGTGGTAGAGGGAACGCGAGCTCCCCGGCACCCGGCCGCACCTCCGTCCCGACGGCCGCGACCTGCGGCGTTGCATTTGTTTTGACCGAGCCCGATGCGCTAGGTACGCTCTGACCTTGTGCCTGGGGTGTCCCCGGGTCCTTGTGCGTGCATGCACACCGGTCGCCGCGCCAAGCCGGAGCGCCTTTTCGGCGCGCCGCGCGTGAGCGCCGTCGCTGTACAGCAGCCCATGGGATTCCGTACCGGAATAAGCCCAACACACCCGACCGCGTGGGTCGACCACGGGGCCGTGTGCGACGGGAACACCGCAGGTTAGTTCCACCAAGCCTTGGCACACAGAAAACGGAGAAACGGTGCCTACGATCCAGCAGCTGGTCCGAAAGGGCCGGCAGGACAAGGTCGAGAAGAACAAGACTCCCGCGCTGAAGGGTTCCCCGCAGCGTCGTGGGGTCTGCACGCGTGTGTACACGACCACCCCGAAGAAGCCGAACTCGGCGCTTCGCAAGGTCGCCCGTGTGCGCCTCACCAGCGGGATCGAGGTCACCGCTTACATCCCGGGCGAGGGCCACAACCTGCAGGAGCACTCCATCGTGCTGGTGCGCGGTGGTCGTGTGAAGGACCTTCCTGGTGTCCGCTACAAGATCATCCGCGGTTCGCTTGACACCCAGGGTGTCAAGAACCGCAAGCAGGCTCGCAGCCGCTACGGCGCCAAGAAGGAGAAGTAAGAATGCCTCGTAAGGGCCCCGCCCCGAAGCGCCCGGTCATCATCGACCCGGTTTACGGCTCCCCGGTCGTCACCCAGCTGGTCAACAAGATCCTGCTGCACGGCAAGCGCTCCACCGCCGAGCGGATCGTCTACGGCGCCCTCGAGGGCGTCCGTGAGAAGACCGGCTCCGACCCCGTCGTGACGCTGAAGCGCGCGCTGGAGAACGTCAAGCCGGCCCTCGAGGTCAAGTCCCGCCGTGTCGGTGGCGCGACCTACCAGGTTCCGGTCGAGGTCCGTCCGGGCCGCGCCAGCACCCTGGCGCTGCGCTGGATGGTCGGTTACTCCCGCGCCCGTCGCGAGAAGACCATGACCGAGCGTCTGATGAACGAGATCCTCGACGCCAGCAACGGCCTGGGCGCTTCCGTGAAGCGTCGCGAGGACACCCACAAGATGGCCGAGTCCAACAAGGCCTTCGCGCACTACCGCTGGTAGTCCCAACCCCGTCACTAGACAGAGAGAGAACGAGCCACCATGGCTGCAACCTCCCTTGACCTCGCCAGGGTCCGCAACATCGGGATCATGGCGCACATCGACGCGGGCAAGACCACCACCACCGAGCGGATCCTGTTCTACACCGGTGTCTCGTACAAGATCGGTGAGGTCCACGATGGCGCTGCCACCATGGACTGGATGGAGCAGGAGCAGGAGCGCGGCATCACGATCACGTCGGCCGCGACGACCTGTCACTGGACGCTCGACGGCGTTGACAACACGATCAACATCATCGACACCCCGGGTCACGTCGACTTCACCGTCGAGGTGGAGCGTTCGCTGCGCGTCCTCGACGGTGCCGTGACGGTGTTCGACGGTGTCGCCGGTGTCGAGCCCCAGTCCGAGACCGTGTGGCGGCAGGCTGACCGCTACGGCGTCCCGCGCATCTGCTTCATCAACAAGCTGGACCGCACGGGCGCGAACTTCTTCTTCTGCGTCGACACCATCGTGGAGCGCCTCGGCGCGACCCCGCTGGTGATGCAGCTCCCGATCGGTGCCGAGTCGGACTTCCAGGGCGTTGTCGACCTGGTCCGCATGAAGGCGCTGGTCTGGACGGCCGAGGCCGCCAAGGGCGAGATGTACGACATCGTCGACATCCCGGCCGAGCTGGCCGACCAGGCCGCGGAGTACCGCGAGAAGCTGCTGGACACCGTGTCGAACGTCAGCGACGAGGTGATGGAGCTCGCCATGGAGGGCGAGGACGTCCCCCAGGAGCTGCTGATCGCCGCGATCCGCAAGGGCACGCTGAACTCGGACTTCACGCCGATCTTCTGCGGCACCGCCTTCAAGAACAAGGGCGTTCAGCCCCTGCTCGACGCGGTCGTCAACTACCTCCCGTCGCCGCTGGACATCGAGTCCATCGAGGGCACCAAGCCCGGCGACGACACGGTCAAGATCTCCCGCAAGGCGTCGGACGACGAGCCGCTCGCGGCTCTGGCGTTCAAGATCATGTCCGACCCGCACCTCGGCAAGCTCACCTTCGTCCGGATCTACTCCGGGCGCCTTGAGGCCGGCACCGCCGTCCTCAACGCGGTGAAGGGCCGCAAGGAGCGCATCGGCAAGATCTACCGCATGCACGCGAACAAGCGTGAGGAGATCGAGTCGGTGGGCGCCGGTGACATCGTCGCCGTCATGGGTCTCAAGCAGACCACCACCGGCGAGACCCTGAGCGACGAGAAGCACCCGGTCATCCTGGAGTCCATGGACTTCCCGGCCCCGGTCATCCGCGTCGCGATCGAGCCGAAGTCGAAGGGTGACCAGGAGCGTCTGGGCACCGCGATTCAGCGGCTGGCCGAGGAGGACCCGTCCTTCCAGGTCAACACCGACGAGGAGACCGGCCAGACCATCATCGCGGGTATGGGCGAGCTGCACCTCGAGGTGCTGGTCGACCGTATGAAGCGTGAGTTCAAGGTCGAGGCCAACGTCGGCAAGCCGCAGGTCGCGTACCGCGAGACGATCCGCAAGGCCGTCGAGCGCATCGACTTCACGCACAAGAAGCAGACCGGTGGCTCCGGCCAGTTCGCGAAGATCCAGATCGCGATCGAGCCGATCGAGTCCGGCGAGGGCTACGAGTTCGTGAACAAGGTCACCGGTGGCCGCGTTCCGAAGGAGTACATCCCCTCGGTCGACGCCGGTTGCCAGGAGGCCATGGAGTTCGGTGTCCTCGCCGGCTACCCGCTCCAGGGTGTCCGCGTGACGCTGCTCGACGGTGCCTCGCACGACGTCGACTCCTCCGAGCTCGCGTTCAAGATCGCTGGTTCGATGGCCTTCAAGGAGGGCGCTCGCAAGGCGTCCCCGGCTCTGCTGGAGCCGATGATGGCCGTCGAGGTCACCACGCCCGAGGACTACATGGGCGACGTGATCGGCGACATCAACTCTCGCCGTGGCCAGATCCGGTCCATGGACGAGCGTTACGGTGCCCGCGTCGTTTCGGCGCTGGTGCCGCTCTCCGAGATGTTCGGCTACGTCGGTGACCTGCGCAGCAAGACCTCCGGTCGCGCGAGCTACTCGATGCAGTTCGACTCGTACGCCGAGGTTCCGCGGAACGTGGCGGACGACATCATCGCCAAGGCCAAGGGCGAGTAAGGACCGGCGCCAGCCGGCCCCTTACCCGAGGCCGCAGTACATCCCGACATTCGGGACGATTGCGAACCCTTAGGCTATTAGGAGGCAACCCGGGAGAATCCGGTCGGATTCTCCCGGGTGCCTCCGGCCCCCACCCGCGGGACGGCATGGAGTGCTGCGGCACCCCGTACCCAAACCCGATCAAAGACCAACTGACGTCAGCACGGCGTACAGAACTGTCCTCAGGAGGACTGCAGTGGCGAAGGCGAAGTTCGAGCGGACGAAGCCCCACGTCAACATCGGCACCATCGGTCACATTGACCACGGTAAGACGACCCTTACCGCGGCCATCACCAAGGTGCTGCACGACGCGTACCCGGAGATCAACCCCTTCACGCCGTTCGACCAGATCGACAAGGCGCCGGAGGAGCGGCAGCGCGGTATCACCATCTCGATCGCGCACGTCGAGTACCAGACCGAGGCGCGTCACTACGCCCACGTTGACTGCCCGGGTCACGCGGACTACATCAAGAACATGATCACCGGTGCGGCCCAGATGGACGGTGCGATCCTCGTCGTCGCCGCCACCGACGGCCCGATGCCGCAGACCAAGGAGCACGTCCTCCTGGCCCGCCAGGTCGGCGTCCCCTACATCGTCGTCGCCCTGAACAAGGCCGACATGGTGGACGACGAGGAGATCCTGGAGCTCGTCGAGCTCGAGGTCCGTGAGCTCCTCTCCGAGTACGAGTTCCCGGGCGACGACCTGCCGGTCGTCCGCGTCTCCGCGCTGAAGGCGCTGGAGGGCGACAAGGAGTGGGGCGAGAAGCTCCTCGGCCTGATGCACGCGGTCGACGAGAGCATCCCGACCCCGGCCCGCGCCGTGGACCAGCCGTTCCTGATGCCGATCGAGGACGTCTTCACGATCACCGGTCGTGGCACCGTCGTCACCGGTCGTATCGAGCGTGGCATCCTCAAGGTCAACGAGACTGTCGACATCATCGGCATCAAGGAGACCAAGACCACCACCACGGTCACCGGCATCGAGATGTTCCGCAAGCTGCTCGACGAGGGCCAGGCCGGCGAGAACGTCGGTCTGCTCCTCCGTGGCATCAAGCGCGAGGACGTCGAGCGCGGCCAGGTCATCATCAAGCCCGGTTCGGTCACCCCGCACACCGAGTTCGAGGCCCAGTCCTACATCCTGTCGAAGGACGAGGGTGGCCGTCACACCCCGTTCTTCAACAACTACCGCCCGCAGTTCTACTTCCGTACCACGGACGTGACCGGCGTCGTGACCCTCCCCGAGGGCACCGAGATGGTCATGCCGGGCGACAACACCGCCATGACGGTCGTGCTGATCCAGCCGATCGCCATGGAGGAGGGCCTCAAGTTCGCCATCCGTGAGGGTGGTCGTACCGTCGGCGCCGGCCAGGTCACCAAGATCCTCAAGTAATTGACGATCTGACACTTGACCCCTGGTCAAGGAGGGCTTGGCGGAGATCACTTGATCTCCGCCAAGCCCTCTGTCTTTGGGTGAAAATTCTTGCTCTATGATCTTTTGGATTAGCCGGAGTAAAGAGGGGCGCCCGCGTGTGCCCGATAAAGGGATGGGGACTCAGGGTCTCGATGGAAAGACTCCGTACCATGGCGGCCACGGTTCCCTTGCCCGAGCAACCTGAACAGGGCAGCGCGTCCGGGCCCGTGGACCCCTCCGCCAAGCCGGCCCGCAGCCTCCCCGTTCTGGCCGGCGGCCTGCTGGCCTCCTGGCTCCTTCCGGCCGCGCTGATCGCCACCGGCCTGGGCATTCTGGTGCTGCCGCTGCTGGTGGTGGCGGTCGCCTGCGTGATCCGGGTGGGCGGTGTGCTGCTCGACCGGCTGGTGGCGGCGGCCCTGATCGTCGTCGGTGGGGTGCTGGTCTCCGGCCTGCTGTTCTCGCTCTGGCCGTGGGGGCTCTCCCCGATCCCCACCTCGGGTGTCCTCTTCACCGCTGTGACGCTGACCGGCTGGCTGAGCCGCCGGGCGCCGCGGCTGTCGCTGCGGGTGCGGCCCTCGGACCTCCTGGTGCTCGGCACCACCTTCGGGCTCTGGCACTACCTGCACCGTCCGCTGGTCGGCAAGGGCCCGGGCTGGCGCCTCGAATTCCTGACCACGGCCGAGGACCGGCTGAACCACTTCTCCTACTTCGTCGGGATCGAGCACGTCGGCGGTTACAACTTCCTTCACCAGGAGGCCGCCAAGGCGTACATGATGTCGCCGGCCGAGGCGGTGTACCCGCAGGGTTCGCACTTCCTGCTGGCCTGGGTCGACGCACTGGTCCGGTCGTCCACGGACCTCGGGTCGACGCTCGACACCATGAACCGCTACCTGCTCTACGTCCTGGCCGCCTACGCCCTGCTGGGCACGGCCCTGGTGTGGGCGGCCCGCTGGATCGGCGGACCGCGACTGCGCGGCTGGCGCACCGCAGCGGTGTGCGGGTCGGTCGCGGCGCTGGTGTTCTCGAGCAACTACACCGACCTCGTCACGCACGGCTTCGATTCGACGATCATCGGCCTGCTGATGGTGGCCGTGACCGTCGCCTTCCTGGTGCGGCCCGCCATGCGGACGCCCGAGTTCGTGGTGGTCGCCGCGCTCGGCCTGATCACCGTCACCTACGTCTACAACCTCTTCGGCGCCGTCGCGGGCGTCGCCGTCCTGGCGGCCCTCGTCGCCCACCGCCGGAGGTTCCGCCGCAAGGCCTGGCTGCTCTACGGCCTGGCCGCCGTGGTCACGCTGGGCCTGGCCGGCCTGCCCAGCGTGGTCTCCGTGCTCTCCAAGCTCGACGTGGCCAGCACCTCCAACCTGGGCGGCCCGAGCGTCGGGGCGGACCGGACGATCCTGGTCGGAGGCCTTCTGCTGGGGCTGCTGGCCGCGGCCGCGCCGACCAGCCGACGGACCGGGACCGGCCAGGCGCACCTGGCGCTGGTGCTCGGCTCCGGCCTGGTCATCGGCGGCTTCGCCTGGTGGCAGATGCACACGATCGGCCATGTGTCGTACTACTTCGAGAAGCTTGCGGGCACCGGCGTGGTGATCGCCCTGGTCTCGCTGGGCGCAGTCGGCCCGCTGCTGCGGACCACGCCGCCGGCCCGGGTGAGCGTGCCGGGGCGCAGGGTGAGCGACGCCGTCCTCTCGGTGCTCTCGGTGGCGACCGCGTTCAGCCTCTTCGCCGGGGTCCAGTGGGGCATGGAGTCGTTCAAGGCCGCGCCCACGGCCTGGCACAACAACTCGCTGATGGCCTGGAGCCGGGGAGATGCCTGGAGCGACATCGGCCCCCGCGACGGTGCCACCGTCATGGAGGACCTCGACGGCATCTCCGGGCCGATGATGGTCCTGTACTCCAACGACGACTACAAGAACCTCAAGTCGACCTGGATCGCCACGCTGCTGCGGGACCGCGGCGGTGACATGCTGCCGCTGTACGAGACCCACTGGGTCAACATCGGCGCGGCCGAGCGTCCGGAGGCGGAGTACCAGGCTGCCCTGGTCCACGTGAGGAAGGCCGCCGAGAAGCTGGGCGAGCCGATGACCGTCGTGGTCGCCGACCAGGCCACCGGTGACCGGATGCGCAAGGACCTCACCGGTTCGGCGCCGCGGATCACCGTGGTGGTCAAGCCCGGCAACAACTGGATCCACCCGTGGAACCGCAGCTTCCCCGGGGACTGACAGTGAGCCCGACGCCCGGCCCGCGAGCGCCGGGCCGATGACCGCGAGCGCGGGGCGCCGCCCGTCCGACGGGCGGCGCCCCGTCGTCGTCCCGGCCGGTGCGGACGGGCCCCGCCGAGGGGGCCGCAGGGCCCTCAATCCCTGCTCATCGATCTCATAGGGGGCTCACGACCAACTGCTATTGTCGGCCGTGATCCAGCCCCACCAGTGGAAAGCGGGACCAACTCATGTCGAGGGCACCGCAGTTGTCGGTCGTCATGCCGATCTACAACGAGCAGGAGGCGCTTCCGCTGACTGTTGCGCGCCTGCGTCCCATCCTGGACGGGCTCGGGGTCGACTACGAGGTGGTCGGTGTCGACGACGGCAGCACCGACGCCACCCCGGTGCTGATGCAGAAGATCCGGCAGGACTGGCCCGAGTTCCGGATCATCCGGTTCTCCCGCAACTCCGGGCACCAGGCCGCGCTCAAGGCCGGCCTCCACCGGGCGTTCGGCGACTACGTGGTGAGCATCGACGCGGATCTCCAGGACCCGCCGGAGAAGATCCCGGAGATGCTCGAGCTCGCCCGCGAGGAGAACCTCGACATCGTCTACGGGGTGCGCGGGGACCGCGGGACGGACAGCTTCTTCAAGCGGCGCACGGCCGGCGCCTACTACTGGCTGATGCGCAAGCTCGTCGGCAAGCGGATGCCCAGCCAGGCCGGCGACTACCGGCTGCTCAGCCGGGCGGCGGTGGACGCGCTGAAGGCGCTGCCCGAGCACCAGCCGGTCTACCGGCTGCTGGTGCCGTGGCTGGGCTTCCCCAGCGGGGAGGTGGTCTACGTCCGCGAGGAGCGGGTCGCCGGCGCCACCCACTACCCGCTGGCCAAGATGGTGCGGCTCGCCCTCGACAGCATCACCAACTTCTCGGCCACCCCGCTGCGGCTGGCCACCTGGCTCGGGCTGCTGAGCTTCCTGGTCTGCATCTGCCTGGCGATCTACACGACCGTCGCGTGGGCGATCGGCTCCACGGTGCCCGGCTGGTCCTCGCTGTTCATCGGGATGCTCTTCATCGGCGCCGTCCAGCTCAGCTGCGTCGGCATGCTCGGCGAGTACGTCGGGCGGATCTACTCGGCCGTCCAGGCCCGCCCGGCGTACTTCATCGGCTACGACTCGGCCGAGGAAGAACGGGACGGAAACTCCTGATGACCTTCACCGGCGAACCGGTCCGGCCGCCCGAGGCGGGCCGGACCACCCGGCGCCAGCTGCCGTCCTTCCTGGTCATCGGCGTTCTGAGCACCCTCTTCTACCTGCTGCTCTACGTGGCCGCGCGCTGGTTCACCGGCGCGCAGGCGGCCAACCTGATCGCGCTCGCCGTGAGCGCGATCGCCAACACCGCCGCCAACCGCCGGTTCACCTTCGGGATCACCGGCAACGAGGGCGCCCTTCGCCACCAGCTCCAGGGCGCGGTGGCCTTCCTGATCGGGCTCGGGCTCAGCAGTGGCGCGCTCGCCCTGCTCGACGCGCTGGTACCGGACGCCTCCCGGCCGGTCGAGGTGGCCGGGCTGGTGGTGGCCAACGGGCTCGCCACGGTCGCCAGGTTCCTGCTGCTGAAGGTCTGGGTGTTCCGCGGCCGCTGAGCCCGCCGCGGCGCCGGTCCGAGGCCCCAAGCCCAAGGGCCCGGCCGCAGTCGATGCGGCCGGGCCCTTGTCGGCAGTCCCGGATCAGGCCTGGTGGGCCTTGCTCAGGCCCGCGGTGAACTCCTTGACGGCCTTGTAGTCCGGCAGCAGGCCGCCGGCCAGGGCCTCGGCCAGCGAAGGCGCCTGGGCGTCCTTCGCGGAGAGCTGCGGGGCGTCGGCCGGCCACTCGATGCCGAGGTCCGGGTCGAGCGGGTGCACGCCGTGCTCACCGGTCGGGTTGAACGTCTCGGAGCACAGGTAGCTGAGCGTCGCGTCGTCGCTGAGCGCGCAGAATCCGTGGCCCAGGCCCTCGGAGATGTAGACGGCCTTGCGCTCGTCCTCGTCGAGCCGCACGCCCTCCCAGCGGCCGAAGGTCGGCGACCCGACCCGCAGGTCCACGATGACGTCCAGCACCGCGCCGCGCACGCAGGTCACGTACTTGGCCTGGCCGGGCGGGACGTCGGCGAAGTGGATGCCGCGCACGACACCGCGGCTGGAGACCGAGAGGTTGGCCTGGGCCAGCCGCAGCGGGTGGCCGACCACCTCGGCCAGCTTGTCGAAGCGGAACCACTCGGTGAACAGACCACGGGGATCGCCGTGCAGCTGGGGCGTGATCTCCCAGGCGCCCTCGATGGACAGCTCGTTGAACTTCACCGCGCGCTCTCCTCGTCCAGCAGTGCCACCAGGTACTGGCCGTAGCCGCTCTTGAGCAGCGGCTCGGCGAGCTCACGCAGCTGCGCGTCGTCGATCAGGCCGGCCCGCCAGACCGCCTCCTCGATGCAGCCGATCTTGAAGCCCTGGCGCTCCTCGATGACCCGGACGAACTCCGAGGCCTGCACCATCGAGACGAACGTGCCGGTGTCCAGCCAGGCGGTGCCCCGGTCGAGGATCGTCACGTGGAGGTCGCCGGCCTGGAGGTAGGCCTCGTTGACGGCGGTGATCTCCAGCTCGCCGCGGGCGCTGGGCTTCAGGCCGCGGGCGATCTCGACCACGCGGTTGTCGTAGAAGTACAGGCCGGGAACGGCGTAACGGGACTTGGGCTCGGTCGGCTTCTCCTCGATGGAGATGGCCTGGCCGTCCTCGTCGAACTCCACCACGCCGTACGCGGTCGGGTCGGCCACCGGGTAGGCGAAGACCCGGCCGCCCTTGGCGTCGGTGTGCTCGGCGAGCCGGGTGCCGAGGCCGCTGCCGTGGAAGATGTTGTCGCCGAGGATCAGCGCGACGGGCTCGTCGCCGATGAAGTCCGCGCCCAGCACGAAGGCCTGGGCGATGCCCTCGGGGCGTTCCTGGACGGCGTACTCCAGGCGGAGACCGAACTGGGAGCCGTCGCCCAGCAGGCGCTCGAACTGCTCCCTGTCGTTCGGGGTGGTGATGATCAGGATCTCGCTGATCCCCGCCATCACAAGGGTCGAGAGGGGGTAGTAGATCATCGGCTTGTCGAAGACCGGGAGGAGCTGCTTCGACACCGCCCGGGTCAGCGGCCAGAGCCGCGAGCCGGTGCCGCCGGCCAGAAGGATTCCACGCATGCGTGCACCTTATTCGAGTCCGGAGCGGCCGGTGAGGCCCGGGTCGGTGGGGGCGCCGGCGCGACGGTAGACTACGCCGCACTATGCGCATCCTCGTGACCGGCGGTGCCGGCTTCATCGGTTCTGAATTCGTCCGCCAGCTCCTGGGCGCCGACACCACTGACCAGATCACTGTCTTCGACAAGCTCACGTACTCGGGCGTCGAGGCCAACCTGGCGCCGGTGGCGGGCCACAGCGGCTACTCCTTCGTCCGGGGTGACATCTGCGACGTCGACGCCGTCGACCAGGTCATGCCCGGCCATGACGTCGTCGTCCACTTCGCGGCCGAGTCCCACGTGGACCGCTCGATCGCGGGTGCCGGCCCCTTCGTGCTGACCAACGTCGTCGGCACCCAGGTCCTGCTGGACGCCGCCCGCAAGCACGGCGTCGGCCGCTTCGTGCACATCTCCACCGACGAGGTGTACGGCTCGATCAACGAGGGCTCCTGGACGGAGGAGTGGCCGCTGGTGCCGAACTCCCCGTACTCGGCCTCCAAGGCCTCCTCGGACCTGCTGGCGCTGGCATACCACCGCACGCACGGCATGGACGTCGTGGTGACCCGCTGCTCCAACAACTACGGGCACTACCAGTTCCCGGAGAAGGTCATCCCGCTGTTCACCACCAACCTGATCGACGGCAAGAAGGTGCCGCTGTACGGCGACGGCGGCAACGTCCGCGACTGGCTGCACGTCTCGGACCACTGCCGGGGCATCGAGCTGGTCATGCGCGGCGGCCGCGCCGGTGAGGTCTACAACATCGGCGGCGGCACCGAGGCCACCAACAAGGAGCTCACCGGCCTGCTGCTCGAGGCCGCCGGCGCCGGCTGGGACATGGTCGAGCACGTCGCCGACCGCAAGGGCCACGACCTGCGCTACTCGATCGACATCAGCAAGATCCGCGAGGAGCTCGGCTACGAGCCGCAGGTTCGGTTCGAGGACGGCCTCGCCGCCACCATCGCCTGGTACCGCGAGAACCGCGCCTGGTGGGAGCCGCTGAAGACGAAGGCGGCTCTGGAGAAGTGACCGCCAACGCCTCCGGCCAGGTCCGCTGGCTCGTCACCGGCGCGGGCGGCATGCTCGGCCAGGACCTGCTCGCGGTCCTGGCCGCCGACGGGTCCGCCGAGGTCACCGCCCTGGGCCGGGCCGACCTCGACATCACCGACGCGGCGGCCGTGCTGGCCGCCGTCGAGGGCCACGACGTCGTCGTCAACTGCGCGGCCTGGACCAACGTCGACGGCGCCGAGAGCGCCGAGGAGGCCGCCACCGCCGTCAACGGAACCGGCGTGCGCCACCTGGCCGCCGCCTGCGCCAAGACCGGTGCCCGGCTGCTGCACGTCTCCACCGACTACGTCCTGCCCGGCGACGCCACCGAGCCGTACGCCGAGACCGCGCCGACCGGCCCGGTCAACGCCTACGGTCGCAGCAAGCTGGTGGGGGAGCAGGCCGTGGCCGAGCTCCTCCCGGAGCACGGCTACGTCGTGCGCACCGCCTGGCTGTACGGCGAGCACGGCAAGAACTTCGTCGCCACCATGCTCAGGCTCGCCACCCAGCGCGACACCCTCGACGTGGTCGAGGACCAGCAGGGCCAGCCGACCTGGTCGTTCGCCCTCGCGCGGCACCTCGTCGCGCTCGGCCTGGCCGCGCTCGCCGGACAGGCCCCGGCCGGGGTCTACCACGGCACCGGCAGCGGCCGGACCACCTGGTTCGGGCTGGCCCGCGAGACGTACCGGCTGAGCGGGCTGGACCCGGAGCGGATCCGCCCGACCACCTCCGCGGCCTTCGTCACCCCGGCCGTCCGGCCCGCGTTCAGCGTGCTGGGCCACGAGCGCTGGGCGGCCGCGGGCCTGAGCCCGCTGCCCGACTGGCGTGAACAACTCGCCGAGGCGCTCGGCACGCCCGTCTTCACCGAACTGGCCACCGCGGCCCGGACGACCGAGAGCGACAGATCTCAGTGAAGAATCCGCTGACGAAGGTGGCCGCCGCGCTACCGCCGGGAACCCTGGCGGTGGCCGGCGGCACCGTCGTGCTCGGCGCCGCCTCGTACATCCACCTCGGTGTGGCGGGCCACAGCCTGTCGGTCGACGACATGGCGAACGTCTCACTGCTCTGGACGATCGTGATGTCCGTCGGTATCGGCGTGTTCTTCCCGATCGAGCAGGAGCTCACCCGGATCGTCGCGGCCCGGGCCGCCCTCGGCCACGGCGCCACGCCGGTCCTGCGCCGGGCCACCCTGCTGACGGGGGCGATCCTCGGCACCGTCCTGCTCGCGCTGGGCGCCGGCTCCGGGAAGATCGCCGACGTGATGTTCCACGGCGACCGCTCGCTGGTGCTCGCGCTGGGCGGAGCGTTCGCCGGCATGGCGGTCTGCTACCTCACCCGCGGCGTGCTGGCCGGCCTCGGCCGCTTCGGCGCCTACGGCACCCAGCTCGGTATCGACGGCGGTCTGCGGATCGGGCTCGCCTTCGCCTGCGGCCTCGCCGGCGTGCACTCCGCCCTGGCGTTCAGTCTGATCCTCGCCGCCGCGCCGATCGCCGCCACCCTGGTGACGCTGCCCGCGCTGCTGCGGGTGGTCAAGCCCGGGCCCCGGATCCCCTGGTCCGAGCTCTGCTCCGGGCTCGGCCTGCTGATCTGCTCGACCCTGCTCTCCCAGGTCGTGGTGAACGCCGCCGTGGTGAGCACCAAGCTGCTCGCCCCGTCGGACTCGGCCCTGATCGCGGCGCTGCTCAACGCGCTGGTGCTGGCCCGGGTCCCGCTGTTCGTGTTCGGCTCGCTGCAGGCCTCGCTGCTCAACGGGCTGTCCGCGGCGATCGCGGTCGGCGACCGCGCGGCCTTCACCGGCATGCTCCGCCGGATCGGCGCCGTGGTCGGCTTGCTGGGCCTGCTCGGCGGGATCCCGGCGGTGGCTCTCGGCCCCTGGCTGATCCAGGTGCTGTTCGGCGCCAAGCCGGTGCTCGGCTGCCTCGACTTCTTCTGGATGTCCGCCGGAACCGTGGCGTACATGTTCGCGATGGTGCTCGGCCAGGCGCTGATGGTATTCAGACGGCACAACCTCCAGCTGCTCTGCTGGGCGGTCGGCACCGTGGTCCTCGCCGGGGTCACCTTCCTGCCGGGCGAGGTGTCCACCCGCGTGATCCTGGCCTACGCGGCCGGATCGGTGGCCACCGTGCTCGGTATGCTGGCGGCGCTCAGGCGCAGCTTCCCCGGTTCGACGGCGAGCCAGGCCGGTTCCGCGCAGAGCACGTCGGGTCAGGCTATGCCTACCCTGAGTGCCGGGGTGGTCGGCGAATGACCGCATCGGCCCCCGATATACAGATTGCCGCGCACGAGCGCGGGCGACACCCCGAACATGGAGCCCCCGTGTCCCAGTACGACGATGTCTGGCTGGTGATCCCGGCCTACAACGAAGGCCAGGTGATCGCTGACGTTGTGGAGGGAGCGCGCAAGACGTTCCCCAACATCGTTGTGGTCGATGACGGCAGTGCGGACGACTCCGCCAAGCACATCATGACCACCGGTGCGCACCTGGTGCGGCACCCGGTCAACCTCGGCCAGGGCGCGGCGCTGCAGACCGGCCTCGCCTACGCGCTCGCCCAGCCCGACGCCAAGTACTTCGCGACCTTCGACGCGGACGGCCAGCACCAGACCGCCGACGTCGAGAAGATGGTCGCGGTGCTCCGTGCGGGCGAGGCCGACGTGGTCCTCGGCTCGCGCTTCATCGAGCAGAACGGCCAGGTGCCGTGGATCAAGCGGGTCGTCCTGCGAACCGCCGCGACGGTCAGCCCCACCGCGCGCAAGCTCAAGCTCACCGACTCGCACAACGGCCTGCGGGTCCTCAACCGTGAGGCGGCCAGCCGGCTGCGGATCACCATGAACGGCATGGCCCACGCCTCGGAGATCGTCAGCTTCCTGGCCGGAGCCGACCTCCGGGTGGCGGAGCTCCCGGTCGACATTCTCTACACCGACTACTCACGCGCCAAGGGTCAGTCCCTGATCAACGGCGTCAACATCATCTTCGACATTTCGCTTCGGGAGCGTGGCCGCCGATGAACTACTTCTGGATCCAGCTGGTTCTGATCTTGGGCGCGGTCTCCCTTGCGTTCATGTTCATCCGGCGCTGGGACGCAGCGAACACCCGGGCCTGGAAGCGCATCGCCTTCTCCGTCTTCGTGATCGCGAACATCTACGCGATCCTGCGCCCCGGCGACGTGACCTGGATCGCGCACAAGATGGGCGTCGGCCGCGGCACCGACCTGGTGCTGTACGTGATGGTCCTGGCCATGGGCTTCCTGACGCTGAACACCTTCCTGCGTTTCCGCTCGTTGGAGAAGAAGCTCACCGACCTCGCCCGCACCGTGGCGATCAACGAGGGCGCCCGGCTGAACGAGGAGCGGTTCGACCTGGACCTCCCGGTCTCGGCCCCGGCCGACCGCAGCGGAGTCTGACCGTCATGGCCACCTTCGAGTTCATGCTGCCGTACTACGGCGACGTGGCCCTGATGCAGGCCGCGGTACGCAGCATCCTGGGCCAGAGCGACCCGGACCTCCGGCTCACCGTCGTCGACGACGGCAAGGAGCCGGACGTCCCGGGCTGGTTCGCCGGGCTCGGTGACGACCGGGTGCGGTACCTGCGCAACGAGCAGAACCTCGGGATCACCAAGAACTTCCAGAAGTGCGTGGAGCTCTCCACGGCCGACCACGTGGTCATCATGGGCTGCGACGACCTGCTGCACCCGCACTACCTGGAGACCGTCCGGGCGATCCTCAAGGACAACCCGGACCTGGGCATGGTGCAGCCGGGCGTCGAGGTGATCGACGGCGACGGTGTGGTCACGTACGGCCTGGCCGACAACGTGAAGGGGAAGCTGTACGCCCCGAACGTCAAAGGCCGGCGCCTGATGGGCGGCGAGGAGCTGGCGGCCAGCGTGCTGCGCGGCAACTGGCTGTACTTCCCGTCGATCTGCTGGCGGGGCGAGGCCCTGCGCGCGGTCAACTTCCGTGACGAGTACTCGGTGATCCAGGACCTGGCGCTGGTGGTCGACCTGCTGGAGCGCGGCGAGTCGATGATGGTGGACAACACCACCACCGTCTTCCAGTACCGCCGGCACGCGGTCAGCGAGTCGTCGGTGCAGGCCTTCTCCGGTACCCGCTTCACCGAGGCGGAGCGCTACTTCAACGCGGTGGCCGAGCGGATGGACGCCCGTGGCTGGCCCAAGGCGGCGCGTGCGGCCCGGGTGCGCAGTGCCTCGCGCTTCCACGCCATCACGATGCTCCCGGGCGCCCTGCGCCGGGGCCAGAGCGCCGGCGTGAAGGTCCTGGCGCGGCACGCCTTCACCGGCGGCCAGCGCCACGAGGGCTGACCGGGGACCGAACTGCTGCTCCGGCCTCCGGAGCAGGGCGACGAACGGAGAAGAGCCCGGCCCCGCTGCTCAGGCAGCGGGGCCGGGCTCTTCGCGTTCCCGGGTGGCGGGTCAGTCGGCCAGCAGGGTCATCACGGTGCCGACCACGCCGGCGGCCTTGGGCCGGGCCGGGAAGGGGTTGGACGTGGGGCAGCCCAGCGTGCCCTGGTCGGGCGGGCTGTCGAGCTGGGAGGAGAGGTCGACCGGCTTCTGGCAGTGGTTGTTCGGGGCGTACTTCGAGCAGTGTCCGTCGGGGCTGGCGGTGGTCTGGGCGTACCAGGCGAGGTCGCTGGGAGAGCTGCCCTGCTGGTTCGGCGCGGACTTGTCGACGGTGGCCGGGTCGCCGCCCTGGGGGTGCGGCACGGCCGTGTCGACGGTGGCCGACTCGCCGCCCCGGTGGTTCGGCATGAACTTGTCGACGGTGGCCGAGCCGGCCATCCCGAACAGCAGGCCGAGGCCGCAGAGCGCGCCGAGGGCGACCGCGCGCGGGGTGAACCGGGGGAGCACCCGGGCCGGACCGGCCGGCGCGGCCCGGTCGCGGCCGGCCCCCCACCGGCGGGTGGCCAGGTAACAGGCGAGGCCGGTGAGCAGGAGCGTGCAGTGGAGCAGCTGGGCGCTGGTGCGCGGGTACAGCATGACCGCCTGGTCCCGCTCCATGTGGGAGGCGAACCAGTAGCGCATGACCAGGGCACTGGCTGCGCACGCGGCGGTGACGAGGACCGACGGGCGGTCGATGCCGAGGGCCAGGGCGATGCCGAGGCCGGCGAGCAGGACGATCGAGAAGAGCCCGACCCCGCCGAGCTCGCCCGGCAGCGGCCAGGTGCTCCAGGCTTCCGAGCCCGGAAGGTCGTCGCGCCACATGGCGAAGTAGGTGGGTTCGACGTAGGTGTCGAAGTAGCAGTACCGGTCGACGGTCGAGCCGGCCGAGGAGAGCAGGCGCACCAGATAGGTGCCCGCGACCGCGAGGAAGACCGCGGAGGTGGTGAGGATGGTGGTGCCCGCCGTCACCAGAGCCTGGGTCCCGGCGTCCCGCCGGACCCGGAGCACCACCGCGCCCGTCAGCACGACGATGCCGAGCGCGGACCAGACGAACCAGCCCGAGTAGAGGATGAACAGCAGGCCGATCGCCAGGCCCAGCGCGCCGCCCTGGAACGCGGCGCGCCTGCGCGGGAGTTCGGCGGAACGCTGGAGCACCTGTATCAGCTTGCCGAGCAGCGGTACGAGGGCGACCAGGACGAGGTTGGTGTACGGCTTGTAGGGCTGCATCATCGGCAGCGACGCGGTGACGCCGATGCCCAGCGCCCACAGCGGCGGGAGCAACAGCCGCCAGGACAGGTAGGCGACCGGGCCGAGCAGGGCCGTGAAGAGGAGGCAGACCAGCTTCATGGCGTGGCCGACGTCGCCGCCGGTGAAGTACTCGGCCGTCCAGGCCACCAGGTGCGGGAACATCGGGGGGTAGGCGCCGTCGAGCGGCTTGCCGTCCATCAGGGCGCCGGCCCAGGCCTGCAGCGCGCCCGCGTCACCGCCCTGTCCGTTGAGCGGCCAGGTGGTGTCGCGCAGCGCGAGCGAGATGCCGGACGCGGTGACGCCGGATGCGAGCCCGGCGACGCCCGCCGCCGCGAACCGCAGCGGCGCTTCGGGCCACCGGCGCATGGCCGGGATGCAGACCAGCAGGATGACGCCGAGCAGCACCAGCAGCTGGAGCTGCAGTGCGGCGAGGCCGCTGACCTGCCCGATCCGGGACATCGGGTCCAGTTCGATGAACCGGGCGAGGTAGGTGATCAGCAGTGACGCCGCGACGGCGACCAGGCTCTCGGCTACCAGGAGACGGACGCCGACGCACCCGTTTCGCGCCCCGCCCCTGTGCAGCAGGTGGCTCCGCTGGTGATCGGCCGCGACGGACGCGGTCTGGAGGCTCGTCACTGCTGGGTCCTTAGTGGCCGGGGTGGGTCCGATTGGAGACGGACTGACAGGAGCTCCGGGGCTGGGCTCACTTGCTCGATTGATTCTGCCAGGGGGTGATCACGCCCCCTCTCGCCGGTTCGGCTGCTGGGCGGGCGATCCACGACCGGCCGATGGCAAAGTGCGCGCAAACTGGCGGAAAGCCGTCAGGGCCCCTGTCCGGCACGCGATTTCTGCGCAGAACGCGGCCTGACGGCCGCTTGATCACGCTGGCCCGGGCCAGGGGTGCATGGCAGACTTCGGTGGCGATCCGGAGGGATGGTGGTGGCATGTCCACAATCCGTACCGACTTCTCCCGCGGGTCGGGCCCGGCCGCGTCGTAGCCGCCCGGGCCCGTGGTGCGGCCCGGCCGTGATGAGGCCCCGCCGCCCGCTCGATATGACGGTGAACTGTATATGCTTTTCGCTGGCAGGTGGGGTATACCTGTGCGATACGCCCACCGGCCCCGGCTCCGGAGTGTTCCGCCCCCGCCGGCCGAAGCACCCGGGGCGCCGGTTCCGGTAGGGGTGTCCCGGCGCGCTTTCACCGGGCGGTACTGTCCACAGGGGCCGAACCCCGCCCGGCACCGCTCAGCAGACGTCCGCAGCCCTATGGAAGTGAAGCGACATGACCGATCTGGCAACCGACCGGCCCAGCGGATCGGAGCTTTCCCCCGACGGGAGCGGCACGACCCGCTCCGACGGCGCGGCGGCCGGCTCGCCCGGCGACCGGTGGATCGATCGCCGCTGGGTGCTGGTGGCCGGTGAGGTCCTGGTCAGCGTGGTGGTGGCCCTGGGCTTCACCCTTCTCTGCCGGCACATCAGCGTGAACCCGATGAACCGGATCGGACAGGTCAGCGGCCTGGCCAAGATCCAGCAGTACGCGGCGATGGTCGGCCTGCCGATTCTGGGGGTGCTGGTCTACACCGCCTATCGGGGCGGACTGCGCCGGCACGCGCTGGTCCAGCGGCTGGTCTGCGCGGCCCTGGCGGGCCTGGCGACCGGCGTCGTCGCCGGCGGCGTGGTCGTCGCCCTGCGCGGCACCCCCTGGCCTCTCGGCGGCCAGGAGGGCGACCCGAGCGTGCTCGTCGACATGGCGACGTCGATGATGCACGACAAGGGCATCTCCGGCGTCTACCCGCCGCTCTTCCCGGCCGCGGTGGCGCTCTGGTCGGAGATCCGTTACGGCGGGGTCGGCGGCGCCGGCTTCGCCCTGCACGACCTGCAGATCGTCTGCAGCGCCCTGGTCGGACCGATGAGCTACCTGGCCTGGCGGCTCATGCTGCGGCCGTTCTGGGCGCTGGCCATCGCCGTTCCGTCCGCGCTGGTGTTCCTGGACCCGATCCGCCCGTACAGCCACGTGACGATGATCGTCCTGCTGCCGCTGCTGGCGGCCTGCCTGCGCGAGCTGCGCCGGGCGGGGGAGCAGTCGACCCGGTCGCTGCTGCTGCGCGGCGCGGGCTTCGGCATCGTCTTCGGTGTGCTCTTCCTCTGGTACTCGGGCTGGTACCTGTGGTCGGCGCCGGGCGTGTTCCTGCTGACCCTCTTCGTCTTCCCGTGGCGGCGCGGCCGGCAGACCGTCCGCCGGGGCCTGGTGTTCCTGGCCACGACCGTGGTGACCGCCGGGGCCATCGGCTCCCCGCTGCTGTACCAGATCGTGAAGCTCGGCGCCGACACCCCGGACCGGTACGCCTACATCGTCAACTACGTCGACCCGGCGTACGTGCTCGGCTGGATGTCGGACCGCAACGGCCAGCTGACCTACCACAACTGGCCGCAGTCGGGCGAGCTGGCCGGCCAGACCGGCTTCGCGATCATGCTGATCGCGGCGGTCGGCATCGGGGTGGGCCTGGGCCTGCGCAGCATGGTGGTCCGGGTGGCGGCGGCGGTGCTGGCCGGTGCCTGGCTGCTGCGGTTCTGGTTCGCCTCGCACATGGCGCACTCGCAGATGATCCAGCTGTACCCGCGGACCACCTGGATCATCATGTACTGCCTGCTGATCCTCGCCGTGGTGGGCCTGATGACCGGCCTGGAGCGCGGCGCCGGCTGGCTGGAGCGGACTCTGCGCTCCAGCGGCCGCACCGCCGAGGGGCCGGCCATCCCGGTCCGGGTCACCCGGCAGCTGGCCGCCGGCCTGATCTGCGCGATGGCGCTGTTCGCGACGATGGGCGCCTCCTGGTCGGTGGACCGCTACATGCCGCAGGCGGAGTCCACCAACAGCATGGGCCTGGACGCCTGGCGGGCTCACACCATCAAGAAGAAGGACGGCACCTGCCCGAAGTTCTCCCCGGTGGCGAAGTGCGCGGACATCATCACGAAGGACTGGAAGCCGGAGACGGACAAGGGCTTCATCTGGTGCGCCAACGTGAGCACCGAGGACTGGCCGGCGGTCTGCGGCCGGGAGGCCCCCTGGCTGAAGGAACAGAAGAAGTAGTCCGCACGTGCGGGACCGGGGCCGGTGAGGGAGACCTCACCGGCCCCGATTGGCTTTGTTGCTGCTCCATGTGGCAGTATGTCCAAGTTGCTCGGTTGAGTGCCGATGCTGCGCGCCTCCCGCCGGGAGGACTGGAAGCGAGTCCCAAGTACTCGTCGTTCCCGTGATGGCCGTTCATGTGTTCACGTGAAATGTGTGAACGCAGTGGTGTGAAGTCGACACCGCGGCAGCTGCGGGGCGGACGTACGGGAATCTTCCGGGAAGCGTGGGCGGGGCCTCGATCCGGCGCCTGGTGGGTGCAAGACCTCACCGATCCCGTGGGAAATCCGCAGAGGGAAACCTCGTGTCGGATTTTTTGCAAGCGACAGGGCGACACGCCCGAGCGCGGGGGTCGGAGGTAACCACCCAGGGGCACCACCGGACACAGTCCACCTGGATGAATCCGGCCGTAGAAGCAGCAGACGACACAAAGGACTACTGAGTAGCCATGGCGGGACAGAAGATCCGCATCCGGCTCAAGGCCTACGACCACGAGGTGATTGACTCCTCGGCGAAGAAGATCGTCGAGACCGTCATTCGCACTGGTGCGCAGGTCGCGGGCCCGGTGCCGCTGCCCACTGAGAAGAACGTGTACTGCGTCATCCGCTCGCCGCACAAGTACAAGGACTCGCGCGAGCACTTCGAGATGCGCACTCACAAGCGTCTGATCGACATCCTCGACCCCACGCCGAAGACGGTTGACTCGCTGATGCGTCTCGACCTGCCGGCTGGTGTCGACATCGAGATCAAGCTCTGAGAGGCACACCGAAGATGGCTAAGCAGATTAAGGGCATCCTGGGCGAGAAGCTCGGCATGACCCAGGTCTGGGACGAGAACAACCGGATCGTTCCGGTGACCGTCGTCAAGGCTGGGCCCAATGTCGTGACCCAGGTCCACACCGCCGACAGCCCGGCCGGCTACGACGCCGTCCAGATCGGCTTCGGCGAGATCGACCCCCGCAAGGTGAACAAGCCCCTCGCGGGTCACTTCGCCAAGGCCGGTGTCACCCCGCGTCGCCACCTGGTCGAGCTCCGTACCGCGGACGCGTCCGAGTACACCCTCGGCCAGGAGATCACCGCGGAGCTGTTCGAGGCGGGTGTCAAGGTCGACGTGACCGGCACCTCCAAGGGCAAGGGCTTCGCCGGTGTCATGAAGCGCCACAACTTCCGGGGCCTCGGCGCCGGTCACGGTGTGCAGCGCAAGCACCGCTCGCCCGGCTCGATCGGTGGCTGCGCCACCCCGGGTCGTGTGTTCAAGGGCGTACGGATGGCCGGCCGGATGGGCCACGAGCGTGTGACCACCCAGAACCTGACCATCCATGCCGTTGACGCGGAGAAGGGGCTGCTCCTGATCAAGGGCGCAATCCCGGGCCCGAACGGCGGCCTCGTCCTCGTCCGCACCGCGGCGAAGGGGCTGTGAGGATATGAGCACCATTGACATCCTGTCGCCCTCGGGCGACAAGACCGGCAGCCTCGAGCTGCCGGCCGAGATCTTCGACGCGAAGGTCAGCGTTCCGCTGATGCACCAGGTCGTCGTGGCGCAGCTCGCTGCGGCCCGTCAGGGCACCCACAAGACCAAGACTCGTGGCGAGGTCCGCGGCGGCGGCAAGAAGCCGTACCGCCAGAAGGGCACCGGCCGCGCCCGTCAGGGCTCGACCCGTGCGCCGCAGTTCGCCGGCGGTGGCGTCGTGCACGGTCCCGTGCCGCGCGACTACTCGCAGCGGACCCCGAAGAAGATGATCGCCGCCGCCCTGCGCGGTGCGCTCACCGACCGGGCCCGCCACAACCGCATCCACGTCATCACCGACGTGACCGCGACCGAGGCGCCGTCGACCAAGGCCGCCAAGAGCCTGTTCGGCAAGATCACCGAGCGCAAGAACGTCCTCCTGGTCGTCGAGCGTGCGGACGAGCTGGGCCTCAAGTCCGCTCGTAACCTGCCGAACGTGCACATCCTGGACGCCGGTCAGCTGAACACCTACGACGTGCTCGTCTCCGACGATGTGGTCTTCACCCAGGCCGCCTTCGAGCGTTTCGTGGCCGGTCCGGCCGCGTCCGCCAAGGCCGTTGCCGCTGAGGGCGAGCTCGAAGGGAGCGCCGCCTGATGAGCGACGTTACGAGCAAGACGTTCACGGACCCCCGTGACGTCCTGGTGAAGCCGGTCATCTCCGAGAAGAGCTACAGCCTTCTCGACGAGAACAAGTACACGTTCATCGTGTCGCCGGGCGCCAACAAGACCCAGATCAAGCAGGCCGTCGAGGCGGTCTTCTCGGTCAAGGTCGAGGCTGTCAACACGATCAACCGTCAGGGCAAGCGCAAGCGCTCCAAGACGGGCTTTGGCAAGCGCAAGGACACCAAGCGCGCCATCGTGACGCTGGCCGAGGGCAACCGCATCGACATCTTCGGTGGTCCGGTCTCCTAACGGAGATCGTGATCGTCGATAAGGACGAGGACGAGAGAGCCAAATGGGCATCCGCAAGTACAAGCCGACTACGCCGGGCCGTCGTGGCTCCAGCGTGGCCGACTTCGTAGAGATCACGCGGTCCACGCCGGAGAAGTCGCTGGTTCGCCCCCTGCACAGCAAGGGCGGCCGTAACAACGCCGGTCGGATCACCGTTCGCCACCAGGGTGGCGGACACAAGCGCGCCTACCGCGTGATCGACTTCCGTCGTCACGACAAGGACGGCGTGCCGGCCAAGGTCGCGCACATCGAGTACGACCCGAACCGCACCGCGCGCATCGCGCTCCTGCACTACGCGGACGGCGAGAAGCGCTACATCATCGCGCCGCGCGGCATCGCGCAGGGTGACCGGATCGAGAACGGCGCTGGCGCCGACATCAAGCCGGGTAACAACCTGCCGCTTCGCAACATCCCGGTCGGTACGACCATCCACGCGGTGGAGCTGCGTCCCGGTGGCGGTGCCAAGATGGCCCGCTCCGCCGGTGCCGGCATTCAGCTGCTGGCGCGTGAGGGCAAGATGGCGCACCTGCGCATGCCCTCCGGTGAGATCCGCCTGGTCGACGCGCGCTGCCGCGCGACCGTCGGCGAGGTCGGCAACGCCGAGCAGTCGAACATCAACTGGGGCAAGGCCGGCCGTATGCGCTGGAAGGGCGTCCGCCCGACCGTGCGTGGTGTGGCCATGAACCCGATCGACCACCCGCACGGTGGTGGTGAGGGTAAGACCTCCGGTGGTCGCCACCCGGTCTCGCCGTGGGGCCAGAAGGAGGGTCGCACTCGTAGCCCGAAGAAGGCTTCGAACGCCCTCATCGTGCGCCGCCGCAAGACCAACAAGAAGCGCTAGGAGCAGGTCAGATGCCGCGCAGTCTCAAGAAGGGCCCCTTCATTGACGGCCACCTTCTCAAGAAGGTGGACGCGCAGAACGAGGCGGGTACCCAGAACGTCATCAAGACCTGGTCCCGTCGCTCCGTGATCTTCCCGGCCATGCTCGGCCACACGATCGCGGTGCACGATGGCCGTAAGCACGTCCCGGTGTTCGTCACCGAGTCGATGGTCGGCCACAAGCTCGGCGAGTTCGCGCCGACGCGTACCTTCCGCGGTCACGTCAAGGACGACCGCAAGTCGAAGCGTCGCTAGTCGCCGGCGAGATTACCGACTCAATGACTGACACCAGCAAGGGGACAACCATGGAAGCCAGGGCCCAGGCGCGGTACATCCGCGTCACGCCCATGAAGGCCCGCCGCGTGGTGGACCTCATCCGTGGCCTGAACGCCACGGAGGCCCAGGCGGTCCTGCGTTTCGCTCCGCAGGCCGCGACCGTGCCGGTCGGCAAGGTGCTCGACAGCGCCATTGCCAACGCCGCGCACAACTACAACCACTCCAACGTGGACGACCTCGTCATCAGCGAGGCGTACGTTGACGAGGGCCCGACCCTGAAGCGGTTCCGTCCGCGTGCCCAGGGCCGTGCCTACCGGATCCGCAAGCGGACCAGCCACATCACCGTGGTCGTCAGCAGCAAGGAAGGGACCCGGTAATGGGCCAGAAGGTTAACCCGCACGGGTTCCGCCTCGGCATCAGCACGGACTTCAAGTCCCGCTGGTACGCCGACAAGCTGTACAAGGACTACGTCAAGGAAGACGTCGCCATTCGTCGCATGATGACGAAGGGCATGGAGCGCGCCGGCATCTCCAAGGTCGAGATCGAGCGCACCCGCGACCGCGTCCGCGTTGACATCCACACCGCTCGCCCCGGCATCGTCATCGGCCGCCGTGGCACCGAGGCCGACCGCATCCGCGGCGACCTCGAGAAGCTGACCGGCAAGCAGGTCCAGCTGAACATCCTCGAGGTCAAGAACCCCGAGCTGGACGCCCAGCTCGTGGCTCAGGGCGTCGCGGAGCAGCTGTCCTCCCGCGTCTCCTTCCGCCGTGCCATGCGCAAGTCGATGCAGGGCACCATGAAGTCCGGCGCCAAGGGCATCAAGGTCCAGTGCTCCGGTCGTCTCGGCGGCGCCGAGATGAGCCGTTCGGAGTTCTACCGCGAGGGCCGTGTGCCGCTGCACACCCTGCGCGCGAACGTCGACTACGGCTTCTTCGAGGCCAAGACGACCTTCGGCCGCATCGGCGTGAAGGTCTGGATCTACAAGGGCGACGTCAAGAACATCGCCGAGGTCCGCGCTGAGAACGCCGCTGCCCGCTCGGGCAACCGTCCGGCCCGTCCCGAGGGTGGTCGTCCCGCCCGCGGTGGCGAGCGCCGTGGTGGCGAGCGTGGTGGCCGTGGCCGTCGTCCCGCCGCCGAGGCCGCAGCGTCTCAGGGGGCCCCGGCGACGGTCGACACGCCGGCTGCCGAGAACACCGGAACGGAGGCCTGACCCAATGCTGATCCCCCGTCGGGTCAAGCACCGCAAGCAGCACCACCCGAAGCGCCGTGGCGCCTCCAAGGGTGGCACCGAGCTCGCCTTCGGCGAGTACGGCATCCAGGCCGTCACCCCGGCCTACGTGACGAACCGGCAGATCGAGTCCGCTCGTATCGCCGTCACCCGTCACATCAAGCGTGGCGGCAAGGTCTGGATCAACATCTACCCGGACCGTCCGCTCACCAAGAAGCCGGCCGAGACCCGCATGGGTTCCGGTAAGGGTTCGCCCGAGTGGTGGATCGCGAACGTGCACCCGGGTCGGGTCATGTTCGAGCTGTCGTACCCCAACGAGAAGGTGGCTCGTGAGGCGCTGACCCGCGCAGCTCACAAGCTCCCGATGAAGTGCCGGATCATCCGGCGCGAGGCAGGTGAGAGCTGATGTCGGCCGGCACCAAGGCTGCTGACCTCCGCGAGCTGGACAACGAGGGTCTCGTTGCCAAGCTCCGTGAGGCCAAGGAGGAGCTGTTCAACCTCCGCTTCCAGGCGGCGACCGGGCAGCTCGACAACCACGGACGGCTCAAGCTCGTCCGTAAGGACATCGCGCGGATCTACACCCTGATGCGCGAGCGCGAGCTGGGCATCGAGACGGTGGAGAACGCCTGATGACTGAGAACACCAACGAGACGCGCGGTTTCCGCAAGACCCGTGAGGGCCTCGTCGTCAGCGACAAGATGGACAAGACCGTCGTCGTCGCCGTCGAGGACCGCGTCAAGCACGCGCTGTACGGCAAGGTCATCCGCCGTACGAACAAGCTGAAGGCGCACGACGAGGCGAACGCCTGCGGCATCGGCGACCGGGTCCTCCTCGCGGAGACCCGCCCGCTGTCCGCGACGAAGCGCTGGCGCGTCGTCGAGATCCTCGAGAAGGCCAAGTAACGAAGTTGATGCGGTACGGCCGTATGTGCACCAGGCCCCTTGCGGGCGCTGGTGTGAGCAGCGGCCGGCCCGTCAGCTCTCGTTGACGATCAGGAGAAAGCTGTGATCCAGCAGGAGTCGCGACTGCGTGTCGCCGACAACACGGGCGCGAAGGAAATCCTTTGCATCCGCGTTCTCGGTGGCTCCGGTCGCCGCTACGCCGGTATCGGGGACGTCATCGTCGCCACCGTCAAGGACGCGATCCCCGGCGGTTCGGTGAAGAAGGGTGACGTCGTCAAGTGCGTCGTCGTCCGTACCGTGAAGTCGCGCCGTCGTCCCGACGGTTCGTACATCCGGTTCGACGAGAACGCCGCTGTCGTTCTCAAGAACACCGACGGTGACCCCCGCGGTACCCGCATCTTCGGCCCGGTGGGCCGCGAGCTGCGCGACAAGAAGTTCATGAAGATCATCTCGCTTGCGCCGGAGGTGCTCTAACCCATGGCGAACAGCATGAAGATCAAGAAGGGTGACCTGGTCCAGGTCATCACCGGCAAGGACCGCGGCAAGCAGGGCAAGGTCATCCAGGCCATGCCCGCCGAGAACAAGGTCCTGGTCGAGGGTGTGAACCGGGTCAAGAAGCACACCAAGCCGGGCCCGGGCACTCAGGGTGGCATTGTCACCGTCGAGGCCCCGGTGCACGTCTCCAACGTCCAGCTGGTCGTGGAGAAGGACGGCAAGAAGGTCGTCACCCGCGTGGGCTACCGCTTCGATGACGAGGGCAACAAGATCCGCGTTGCCAAGCGAACCGGTGAGGACATCTGATGTCTGAGACGTCTGTTGAGAAGGTGACCCCCCGTCTCAAGGAGCGTTACAACTCCGAGATCAAGGGTCAGCTGCAGGAGCAGTTCTCGTACGAGAACGTCATGCTGACGCCCGGCCTGGTCAAGGTCGTCGTCAACATGGGTGTCGGCGAGGCCGCCCGTGACAGCAAGCTGATCGAGGGCGCGATCCGCGACCTGACCGCGATCACCGGTCAGAAGCCGGCCGTGACCAAGGCTCGCAAGTCCATCGCGCAGTTCAAGCTGCGCGAGGGCCAGCCGATCGGCACCCACGTCACCCTCCGTGGTGACCGCATGTGGGAGTTCCTGGACCGTCTGGTGACGCTGGCCCTGCCGCGTATCCGTGACTTCCGTGGTCTCTCCCCCAAGCAGTTCGACGGCCGTGGCAACTACACGTTCGGTCTGACCGAGCAGGTTATGTTCCACGAGATCGACCAGGACAAGGTCGACCGTCAGCGCGGTATGGACATCACCGTCGTGACCACCGCTCAGACCGACGACGAGGGCCGGGCGCTCCTGCGTGCTCTGGGCTTCCCGTTCAAGGAGGCGTGAGCCAATGGCGAAGAAGTCCCTCATCGCGAAGGCCGAGCGGAAGCCGAAGTTCGGCGTCCGGGCCTACACCCGGTGCCAGCGCTGCGGCCGTCCGCACTCGGTGTACCGCAAGTTCGGCCTCTGCCGTGTGTGCCTCCGTGAGATGGCCCACCGCGGCGAGCTGCCGGGCGTGACCAAGAGCTCCTGGTAGTCAGGACCTCGCGGTAACGCCATAGCGAAGCAGGTGTGCCCGATCCCACAGCGCCCCTTTTTGGGGCTACGTACGGAATCCCGTAAGGTAGTGAGGTCGGGCCCCCTGTCGCGGGAGCTCCATAGCTGCCGTCGACCCTCTTCGGAGGGCTCGCACCCAGTCTTACGACGCCGCAGGTCCCCTGCGTCTGTGCCCCTGCCGCACTCCTCGGAGTGCGGCAGGGGGACCTGGCGCGGAGAAACCACGGCGAGAGAGGCCTGAGGCCATCATGACCATGACCGACCCCATCGCAGACATGCTCACGCGTCTGCGTAACGCGAACTCGGCGTACCACGACACCGTGGCGATGCCGGCCAGCAAGATCAAGGCGCACGTCGCCCAGATCCTGCAGCAGGAGGGGTACATCTCCTCCTACAAGGTTGAGGAGCCCGTTGAGGGCGAGGTCGGCAAGAAGCTGACCATCGAGCTCAAGTTCGGCCCCAACCGTGAGCGCTCGATCGCTGGCATCAAGCGGATCAGCAAGCCGGGCCTGCGGGTCTACGCAAAGTCCACCAACCTGCCGAAGGTGCTCGGCGGCCTGGGCGTGGCGATCATCTCCACGTCCTCCGGTCTCCTCACCGACAAGCAGGCTGCCAAGAAGGGCGTAGGCGGAGAAGTTCTCGCCTACGTCTGGTAATTCGGGAAACGGAGGTACAGCAATGTCGCGCATTGGACGGCTGCCCATCCCGGTTCCCGCCGGCGTGGACGTCACCATCGATGGCCAGGCGGTCTCGGTGAAGGGCCCGAAGGGCTCCCTCACCCACCACGTCGCCGCGCCGATCGAGATCGGCAAGGGCGAGGACGGCACGCTGCTCGTCACCCGCCCCAACGACGAGCGTCTGTCGAAGGCCCTGCACGGCCTTTCCCGCACGCTGGTGGCGAACATGATCACCGGCGTGACCGCGGGCTACCGCAAGTCGCTGGAGATCAGCGGCGTCGGCTACCGAGTTCTGGCGAAGGGCTCCAACATGGAGTTCCAGCTGGGCTACAGCCACCCGATCCTGGTCGAGGCCCCTGAGGGCATCACCTTCGTCGTCGAGTCGGCCACCAAGTTCCACGTGGACGGTATCGACAAGCAGAAGGTCGGCGAGGTCGCCGCAAAGATCCGCAAGCTGCGCAAGCCCGACCCGTACAAGGCCAAGGGCGTCAAGTACGCGGGCGAGGTCATCCGCCGCAAGGTCGGAAAGAGTGGTAAGTAAGCGATGAGCGTCTCTGTCAAGATCGGCAAGGGCAACGCCTACAAGAGCGCCGCTCGCAAGCGCCGCGCGATCCGCGTTCGCAAGCGCGTCGTCGGCACCGAGGTGCGTCCGCGCCTCGTCGTGACGCGCTCGAACCGTCACATGGTCGCCCAGGTCATCGACGACGCCAAGGGTCACACCCTGGCGTCGGCGTCCACTCTCGACGTGTCCATCAAGGGCGTCGAGGGCGACAAGACCGAGCTGGCCAAGAAGGTCGGGAGCCTGGTCGCCGAGCGCGCCAAGGCCGCCGGCATCGAGTCGGTCGTCTTCGACCGCGCGGGCAACCGGTACGCAGGCCGCATCGCCGCTCTGGCCGATGCTGCCCGTGAGGCCGGGCTCGACTTCTAAGCCGCTCGTCGGCTCAGTCGACGGACGTAATCGAGAGAGGTAATTCCAATGGCTGGACCCCAGCGCCGCGGTAGCGGCGCCGGCGGCGGCACCGGCGGTGGCGAGCGGCGCGACCGTAAGCGTGACGACCGGGGTAACGCCCCCGCCGTCGAGAAGACCGCTTACGTCGAGCGTGTCGTTGCGATCAACCGTGTCGCCAAGGTTGTCAAGGGTGGTCGTCGTTTCAGCTTCACCGCGCTGGTCGTGGTGGGCGACGGTGACGGCACCGTGGGTGTCGGTTACGGGAAGGCGAAGGAGGTTCCGGCCGCCATCGCCAAGGGTGTTGAGGAGGCCAAGAAGAACTTCTTCAAGGTCCCCCGTATCCAGGGCACCATCCCGCACCCGATCCAGGGCGAGAAGGCTGCCGGCGTCGTGCTCCTGAAGCCGGCTGCCCCCGGTACCGGTGTTATCGCCGGTGGCCCGGTGCGTGCCGTGCTGGAGTGCGCCGGTATCCACGACATCCTGTCGAAGTCGCTCGGCTCCGACAACGCGATCAACATCGTGCACGCCACCGTGGCCGCTCTGAAGGGCCTCGTGCGCCCCGAGGAGATCGCCGCCCGTCGTGGCCTGCCGCTGGAGGACGTGGCTCCCGCCGCTCTGCTGCGGGCTCGTGCTGCAGGGGTGAGCGCCTGATGGCTCGCCTGAAGATCACGCAGACCAAGTCCTACATCGGCAGCAAGCAGAACCACCGCGAGACGCTGCGCTCGCTGGGTCTGAAGCGCATGCACGATGTGGTCGTCAAGGAGGACCGTCCCGAGATCCGCGGGATGGCCCAGACCGTGCGTCACCTCGTCACGGTCGAGGAGGTGGACTGAGATGGCTGACTCGCCGATCAAGGTGCACAACCTGCGTCCCGCCCCGGGTGCCAAGACCGCCAAGACCCGTGTCGGTCGTGGTGAAGGCTCCAAGGGTAAGACCGCCGGTCGTGGTACCAAGGGCACCAAGGCCCGCTACCAGGTTCCGCAGCGCTTCGAGGGTGGCCAGATGCCGCTCCACATGCGCCTGCCGAAGCTGAAGGGCTTCAAGAACCCGTTCAAGATCACGTTCCAGGTTGTCAACCTCGACAAGCTGGCCGAGCTCTACCCGCAGGGTGGCGAGGTCACCGTCGAGGGCCTGGTCGCCAAGGGCGCGGTTCGCAAGAACTCCCTCGTCAAGGTGCTCGGCACCGGCGAGATCTCGGTTGCCCTGCAGGTGACGGTGGACGCCGTCTCCGGCTCCGCCGCCGAGAAGATCACCGCCGCCGGCGGTACCGTCACCGAGCTCGTCTGAGCCCGCTGACTTCCCACGAGCCCCGCACCTCCTCCGGGAGGTGCGGGGCTCGTGCTTTTCCCGCCGCCGGCGGCCCGCTCCCCGGTAGGTGCGGGCCTCGTTCTTTTGTGTGGCAAACCCGGGCATCCCGTACCCCGTGAGTGGGGGAGGGGCCGTACGCGCTTCTTTCGAGTGGCCGCGCACTGTTAGAGTCCGTGGAGTTCCCTTGTAGGCTGCGCGTAGGCTCGCCTGTGCCGTCTGTACGGGGGCCCGAACCGAAAACTCCCCATTCAGGACCGACCCTCCCGCCGACGACGCGCGGGAGGCGCAGGAGGCACCGTGCTCAGTGCGTTCGCGCGGGCGTTCCAGACGCCCGACCTGCGCAAGAAGCTGCTGTTCACGCTGGGCATCATGGTGCTGTTCCGGCTGGGCTCCCACATCCCGGTACCCGGGGTGGACTTCCAGGCCGTCAACACCTGTGTGAAGCAGGCCAACAACACCGGCCTCTTCGGGCTCGTCAACCTGTTCAGCGGTGGCGCGCTCCTGCAGCTGACGATCTTCGCGCTCGGCATCATGCCGTACATCACGGCCAGCATCATCCTCCAGCTCCTCACCGTCGTGATCCCGCGGCTCGAGGCGCTGAAGAAGGAAGGGCAGGCCGGTACCGCCAAGATCACCCAGTACACCCGGTACCTGACCATCGCGCTCGCCGTGCTCCAGGGCACCGGCATCGTGGCGACGGCCTCCAGCGGTGCGCTGTTCTCCAACTGCCCGGTGGGCAACCAGATCGTGCCCGACACCGGGGTGTTCCGGATCGCGGTCATGGTGCTGACCATGACCGCCGGCACCACCTTCATCATGTGGCTCGGCGAGCTGATCACCGACCGCGGCATCGGCAACGGCATGTCGCTGCTGATCTTCACCTCGATCGCGGCGCAGTTCCCCTCGTCGATGTGGGCGATCAAGAAGTCCGGCACCATCGGCGGCGGCTGGGTCGAGTTCCTCTCCGTGGTCGCGGTCGGCATCATCGTTGTGATGCTGGTCATCTTCGTGGAGCAGGCCCAGCGCCGGATCCCCGTCCAGTACGCGAAGCGGATGATCGGGCGGCGGGCCTTCGGCGGCACCTCGACCTACATCCCGCTCAAGGTGAACCAGGCCGGTGTCATCCCGGTCATCTTCGCCTCGTCCCTGCTGTACATCCCCGCGCTTGTGGTCCAGCTGACCAACAGCCAGGCGAGCTGGGCGGTCTGGATCAGGACGAACTTCGTCAAGGGTGACCACCCGATCTACATGGCGACCTACTTCCTGCTGATCGTCTTCTTCGCCTTCTTCTACGTCGCGATCTCCTTCAACCCCGAAGAAGTTGCCGACAATATGAAGAAGTATGGTGGGTTCATCCCGGGCATCCGGGCCGGCCGACCGACGGCCGAGTACCTGAACTACGTGCTCACCCGCATCACGTGGCCGGGTTCGCTCTACCTGGGCCTGATCGCGTTGATCCCGATGATCGCCCTGGTCGCCTTCGGACAGCAGACCAACTTCCCGTTCGGCGGCACCAGTGTTCTCATCGTCGTCGGCGTCGGACTCGAAACTGTGAAGCAGATCGAGAGCCAGCTCCAGCAGCGCAATTACGAAGGGTTCCTCCGCTGATGCGTATCGTCCTCGTCGGGCCTCCCGGGGCCGGGAAGGGTACTCAGGCGCACCTGCTCGCCAAGACCCTGTCCATCCCCCACATCTCCACCGGCGACCTGTTCCGCGCCAACATCGGTCAGGGCACCCCGCTGGGGCTCGAGGCCAAGAGCTACATGGACGCGGGTCGCCTGGTACCGGATGAGGTCACCATCGGGATGGCCAAGGACCGCATGCTCCAGCCCGACGCCGCCAAGGGCTTCCTGCTCGACGGCTTCCCCCGCAACCTCGGCCAGGCCAAGGCGCTGGACGAGTTCCTCGCGGAGCAGGGCATCGCGCTGGACGGCGTGCTGGACCTCGAGGTCCCCGAGGACGAGGTCGTCCGGCGCATCGCCGGCCGGCGGCTCTGCCGCAACGACGGCGGCCACGTGTTCCACGTGGACTACAACCCGCCGAAGACCGAGGGCGTCTGCGACGAGTGCGGCGGCGAGCTGTACCAGCGCTCGGACGACACCGAGGAGAAGGTGCGCACGCGCCTGGAGGTCTACCACACGGAGACCGAGCCGATCATCGACTACTACGCCCAGCAGGGCCTGGTGGCGACGATCCCGGCCCTCGGCAAGGTGGACGAGGTCACCCAGCGCGCGATCGGGGCGCTGAAGCAGGACAGCTGAGTTTCCGGACACGTACGTACGGCCGCGCTCCCCTTCCCCGGGGCAGCGCGGCCGTACGGCGTCGTACGGTGGAACGAGTGCACGGCCGCCCGGCAAGGACCGGGCGGGAACCCAAGGAAGGCGTGACCAGATGGTGGAGATCAAGACCCCCGAGCAGATCGCGAAGATGCGAGCGGCCGGGCTGGTCGTCGCCGAGGCGCTCAAGGCCTGCCGCGAGGCGGTCGCTCCGGGGGTGACCACCCAGGAGCTCAACGACGTCGCCGACAAGGTCATCACCGACCACGGCGCCACCTCGAACTTCCGCGCCCACCACGGCGGGCTCTGGTTCCCCGGGGTGATCTGCGCCTCGGTGAACAACGAGGTCGTCCACGGCATCCCCGGCGACCGGGTGCTGCAGGAGGGCGACGTCATCTCGATCGACTGCGGTGCCATCCTGGACGGCTGGCACGGCGATGCGGCGATCACCGTGGCGGTCGGCGAGGTCCGGCCCGAGGTGGAGATGCTGAGCAGGGTGACCGAGGGCTCGATGTGGGCCGGCATCGCCCAGATGAAGAAGGGCAACCGCCTGGTCGACGTCTCCAAGGCGATCGAGGGCTTCATCCGCCGCCAGCCGCTGCCCCCCAAGGGCAAGTGGGGCATCACCGAGGGCTACGGCGGCCACGGCATCGGCACCGCGATGCACATGGAGCCGCACGTGCTGAACTACGTCGAGCGCGGTCGCGGCAAGGGCCCCAAGCTGGTCCCCGGCACCGTGCTGGCGATCGAGCCCATGGTCTCGCTCGGCACCCCGCACACCACCGTGCTGGAGGACGAGTGGACCGTCGTGACCAACGACGGCACCTGGGCCTCGCACTGGGAGCACTCGGTGGCCGTGACGGAGCAGGGTCCGCTGGTGCTGACTGCCTTCGACGGAGGCCGGGCCGAGCTGGCGAAGCTGGGCATCACCGCAGCTCCGGACCCGTTGGCGTAGTGGCCGAGGCGGCCGACTGCCGCGTCTGACAGAGGATCAGAGCCCTGGAGGTTTGGACCTCCAGGGCTTTCGTCCTATTTTTATCGGCTGGCAGTGGCTTCAGCGGCTTCGAACGGCAGGAGAGAGCAGTGCTCAAGGGATTCCGCGACTTCATGATGCGCGGCAACGTGGTCGACATGGCGGTCGGTGTCGTCATCGGTGCCGCCTTCACCGGGGTGGTGACCGGCTTCGTGTCGGCGTTCCTCACCCCGCTGGTGGGCGTGGTGGTCGGCGCGGCCGGCGACTTCAGCTCCTACAAGGCCGTGGTGGCCGGTGTCACGTTCCCGTACGGCCAGTTCCTCAACGTGTTGATCGCGTTCTTCATGACCGCCGCGGTGCTGTACTTCTGCGTCGTGCTGCCGGTCACCAAGGCCACCGCCCGGTACATGCCGAAGAAGCCGAAGACCCCGAAGCGCCCCTGCCCCGAGTGCCTGACCGAGATCCCCGAGGCCGCCCGCCGCTGCTCCGCCTGCACCGCGCACGTCGAGCCGCTGATGGTCGTCGCGCAGCGCTGACGCCGTGCGTCGACGATCCGGCCCCGGTTTTGGCGCATCCCACGGGCTGGCGTAGGATGGACCGTCGGCTCACTCGTAGCGTGCTTCAGCACGCCCTCTTCCCTAGCGGGTCGGGGTGAACCCAGGTTCGCACGAGCGTGCCGCATACGGTAGCCGGTCCCGGAAGGTGGATCTCGCAGTTCATGGCTAAGAAGCAAGGCGCCATTGAGATCGAGGGCACCGTGATCGAGTCTCTTCCGAACGCGATGTTCAAGGTCGAGCTGCAGAACGGTCACAAGGTCCTCGCGCACATCAGCGGCAAGATGCGTATGCACTACATCCGCATCCTGCCGGACGACCGGGTCGTCGTGGAGCTCAGCCCCTACGACCTCACGCGCGGCCGGATCGTCTACCGCTACAAGTAACAACGTCAGATCTAGACCCGGAGAACCTGAGACATGAAGGTCAAGCCGAGCGTCAAGAAGATCTGCGACAAGTGCAAGGTGATCCGCCGTCACGGTCGGGTCATGGTGATCTGCGACAACCTGCGCCACAAGCAGCGCCAGGGCTGATTGCTCTCCCCCCAGCATTTCTCGTAGTACTTCGCGCGACGCGAAAACGTCATAAGCGGGCTACCCGATCCGCCCTTCGCAGGGCGGACTGCCGCCCCCGGTCAGAGGCCGGGGCTCCCTCACCGTGAGGTGTCGGAGTAGGTAGCACGCAAGACCTCTGAAGAACCACAGGAGCCTTGAATGGCACGCCTCGCCGGCGTTGATCTCCCCCGTGAGAAGCGGATCGAGATCGCCCTTACGTACGTGTACGGCATCGGCCGTACCCGCGCCCAGCAGACCCTGGCCGAGACCGGTGTCAACCCGGATGTCCGCGTTCGCGACATCTCCGAGGAAGACCTCGTCAAGCTGGGCCAGTACATCGACGCCAACTACACGGTCGAGGGTGACCTCCGCCGTGAGGTGGCCGCCGACATCCGCCGCAAGGTCGAGATCGGCTGCTACGAGGGTCTGCGTCACCGCCGTGGCCTGCCGGTCCGCGGTCAGCGCACCCACACCAACGCGCGTACCCGCAAGGGCCCGCGTCGCGCGATTGCCGGCAAGAAGAAGCCGGGCAAGAAGTAGTCCGTCCCGTAACCGGACATCCCTCCGGCCCGCGGGTCAGCGGACCGACCACCTCAGTAGGAGAACAGACTTATGCCCCCCAAGGGTCGTCAGGCTGCCGGCGCGAAGAAGATCCGCCGCAAGGAAAAGAAGAACGTCGCTCACGGCCACGCGCACATCAAGAGCACGTTCAACAACACCATCGTTTCGATCACCGACCCCGCGGGCAACGTGATCTCCTGGGCCTCTGCCGGCCACGTCGGCTTCAAGGGCTCGCGCAAGTCCACCCCGTTCGCCGCGCAGATGGCCGCGGAGGCCGCTGCCCGTCGCGCGCAGGAGCACGGCATGCGCAAGGTTGACGTCTTCGTGAAGGGTCCGGGCTCCGGCCGCGAGACCGCGATCCGTTCGCTCCAGGCCACCGGCCTGGAGGTCGGCTCGATCCAGGACGTCACCCCCACCCCGCACAACGGCTGCCGTCCGCCGAAGCGCCGCCGCGTCTGACGCAGCGCCTTCGGGCACGCGGGTACTGCTTTAAACCTCGTACGGGCTCCCGTTTTGGACGGGAGCCCGTACGCTGGTTCTGTTCGGCATCAAATAGTGGGTGCCGAAGACAACTGGAGGATCTGAAAACATGCTGATCGCTCAGCGTCCCTCGCTGACCGAAGAGGTCGTCGACGAATTCCGCTCGCGGTTCGTGATCGAGCCGCTGGAGCCGGGCTTCGGCTACACCCTCGGCAACTCCCTGCGCCGCACCCTCCTCTCGTCGATCCCCGGCGCTGCTGTCACCAGCATCCGCATCGACGGTGTCCTGCACGAGTTCACCACCGTGCCGGGCGTCAAGGAGGACGTGACCGACCTCATCCTCAACATCAAGCAGCTTGTCGTCTCCTCGGAGCACGACGAGCCGGTCGTGATGTACCTGCGCAAGCAGGGCCCGGGTGTGGTCACCGCCGCCGACATCGCCCCGCCGGCCGGTGTCGAGGTCCACAACCCCGAGCTGGTCCTTGCCACGCTGAACGGCAAGGGCAAGCTGGAGATGGAGCTGACCGTCGAGCGCGGCCGCGGCTACGTCTCCGCCGTCCAGAACAAGGCCTCCGGCCAGGAGATCGGCCGCATCCCGGTCGACTCGATCTACAGCCCCGTGCTGAAGGTCACCTACAAGGTCGAGGCCACCCGTGTCGAGCAGCGGACCGACTTCGACAAGCTGATCGTCGACGTCGAGACCAAGCCCGCCATGCGCCCGCGTGACGCCATGGCCTCGGCCGGCAAGACCCTGGTGGAGCTGTTCGGTCTCGCCCGCGAGCTGAACATCGACGCCGAGGGCATCGACATGGGCCCGTCCCCGACGGACGCCGCCCTGGCCGCCGACCTGGCGCTGCCGATCGAGGAGCTGGAGCTCACCGTTCGGTCGTACAACTGCCTCAAGCGCGAGGGCATCCACACCGTGGGTGAGCTCGTCGCCCGCTCCGAGGCCGACCTGCTCGACATCCGCAACTTCGGTGCGAAGTCGATCGACGAGGTCAAGGCGAAGCTGGCCGGCATGGGCCTGGCGCTCAAGGACAGCCCGCCCGGGTTCGACCCGACCGCCGCCGCCGACGCCTTCGGCGCCGACGACCTGGACGACGCGGGTTACGCGGAGACCGAGCAGTACTAAGAGATTTGGCCGCGGGGGCGGTTCCACGGAGCCGCCCCCGTCGTCGCGAAAGTCGTACGGGCAACAGTGCCCGTACGCCCGCTGCGGTACCTGATACGGCCGTAGTCGGAGATTCAAGGAGTAATCCATGCCGCGTCCCACCAAGGGTGCCCGCCTCGGCGGCGGCCCGCACCACGAGCCGCTGCTGCTCGCCGGTCTGTGCCGGGAGCTCTTCCAGTACGGCCGCATCACCACGACCGAGGCCAAGGCCCGTCGGATGCGCCCGCTGGCGGAGAAGCTGATCACCAAGGCGAAGAAGGGCGACATCCACAACCGTCGCCTGGTTCGCAAGACGATCACCGACATCTCCGTGCTGCACACTCTCTTCACCGAGATCGCGCCGCGCTACGAGAACCGCCCGGGTGGCTACACCCGCATCACCAAGATCGGTGGCCGTCGTGGCGACAACGCCCCGATGGCCGTGATCGAGCTGGTCGAGGCGCTGACCGTCGCGCAGACCGCCGTCGGCGAGGCCGAGGGCGCCACCAAGCGCGCCGTCAAGGAGGCCGACGAGGCCGCCGCCGCCGTCGAGACCAAGGCCGACGAGGCCGAGGCCGCCGAGCAGGCCTGACACCTCCAGGTGTTGCGGGCCCGTTCTCCCATCCGTGGGGGAGCGGGCCCGTTCCTCGTCTTTGGGTAGAAGAAGCAGTCCGGGGAGAGAAGCAGTGGTCAACGATTGCGCCGAGCGGCCGCCGGTGAAGGACGGTCCGGCGGACGGGTACGTCCGGATCCGGCTCGACCTCGCCTACCACGGCGCCGAGTTCTCCGGCTGGGCCCGCCAGCGCGGCGGCCGGCGGACGGTGCAGGAGGAGATCGAGACCGCGCTGCAGATCGTCACCCGCAGCACCGAGCTGTACCCGCTGACCGTCGCCGGCCGCACCGACGCCGGAGTGCACGCCCGCGGCCAGGTCGCGCACGTCGACCTGCCGGCCGGGCTGTGGGCCGAGCATCGGGAGAAGCTGCTGCGGCGGCTGGCAGGGCGGCTGCCCGGGGACGTCCGGATCTACCGGCTCGGCGAGGCCCCGGCCGGCTTCGACGCCCGCTTCTCCGCCATCTGGCGCCGGTACGCCTACCGGGTCGCCGACCACCCCGGCGGGGTGGACCCGCTGCTGCGCGGGCACGTGCTCTGGCACGACCGGCCGCTGGACGTCGGGAAGATGAACGCCGCGGCCGAGTTGCTGTTGGGCGAGCACGACTTCGCCGCCTACTGCAAGAAGCGCGAGGGCGCGACCACCATCCGCACCCTGCTGGAGCTGCACTGGGACCGCGTCCCGGTGGACGCCTACGCCTCGCAGGAGGGCTCGCTGGCGGTCGCCACCGTCCGGGCCGACGCCTTCTGCCACAACATGGTGCGGGCGCTGGTCGGCGCGATGCTGCTGGTCGGTGACGGCCACCGGCCGGTGGAGTTCCCCGGCGAGGTGCTGGCCGGCGGGGTGCGCAACTCCGCCGTCAACGTGATCCGGCCGTACGGGCTGACGCTGGAGGAGGTCGGATACCCGGCCGACGACCAGCTCGCCGAGCGCAGCCGGCTGGCCCGCCGGATCCGCACGCTGCCGGGGCAGCCGTAATCCGTTTTGGCCCACGGCCGCGACTTGGGACAATCTCCCTCATGGGACACGTCGAGATTTCGCACCTGGAGTACTACCTGCCGGACGGGCGGGTGCTGTTCGACGACGCGTCCTTCCGGGTCGGCGAGGGCGCCGCGGTCGCCCTGGTGGGCGCCAACGGCGCCGGAAAGACCACGCTGCTGCGCATGATCGCGGGCGACATCCAGCCGCACGGCGGCACGGTGACGATCAGCGGCGGACTCGGCGTGATGCGCCAGTTCGTCGGCACCACCGGCCGCGAGGACCAGTCGCAGACGCCGGGCGCGCTGCCCGCCGACGCCTCCGTCCGTGACCTGCTGGTCTCCGTCGCCCCCGAGCGGATCGCGCTCGCGGCCCGCGCGGTCGACGCCGCCGAGCTGGCGATGATCGCCCAGGACGACGAGAAGACGCAGATGGCCTATGCCCAGGCGCTCTCCGACTGGGCCGACGTCGGCGGCTACGACTACGAGACCGACTGGGACGTCTGCACCATGGCGGCCCTCGGAATGCCCTTCGACAAGGCCCAGTGGCGCGGCCTGAACACCCTCTCCGGAGGGGAGCAGAAGCGCCTGGTCCTGGAGGCGCTGCTGCGCGGCCCCGAAGAGGTGCTGCTGCTGGACGAGCCGGACAACTACCTGGACGTGCCGGGCAAGCGCTGGCTGGAGGAGGCCATCAAGGCCACCTCGAAGACCGTGCTGTACATCTCGCACGACCGCGAGCTGCTCTCGCACACCGCCGAGAAGATCATCAGCGTCGAGTCCGGCGCGGCCGGCAGCAGCGTCTGGGTGCACGGCGGCGGATTCGACTCCTTCCACGAGGCCCGCAAGGACCGCTTCGCGCGGTTCGAGGAGCTCGGCCGGCGCTGGGACGAGGAGCACGCCAAGCTCAAGAAGCTGGTCGTCACGCTGCGCCAGGCGGCTTCCGTCAGCCATGCGCTCGCCACCCGCTACGCCGCCGCCCAGACGCGGCTGAAGAAGTTCGAGGAGGCCGGCCGCCCGGAGGAGCCCCCGCGCGAGCAGAGCATCACCATGCGGCTCAAGGGCGGGCGCACCGGCGTGCGCTCCTTCACCATGGAGCAGCTGGAGCTCACCGGGCTGATGAAGCCGTTCGACCTGGAGGTCTTCTACGGCGAGCGGGTCGGCGTGCTGGGCTCCAACGGCTCCGGCAAGTCGCACTTCCTGCGGCTGCTCGCCGGGGACGAGACGGTCGCGCACACCGGTACGTGGAAGACCGGCGCCCGGGTCGTGCCGGGCCACTTCCGGCAGACCCACGCCCATCCCGAGCTGTTCGGCCGGACGGTCCGCTCGATCGTCGAGGAGGAGCACGCCCTCAGCCGCGGCGCCGCGATGGGCGCGCTGCGCCGTTACGAGCTGGACCGGCAGGAGGAGCAGAAGTTCGAGTCGCTGTCCGGCGGGCAGCAGGCCCGGCTGATGATCCTCAAGCTCGAACTCTCGGGTGTGACGGCCCTCCTGCTCGACGAGCCGACCGACAACCTGGACCTGGAGAGCGCCGAGGCGCTGCAGGCCGGGCTGGAGGCCTTCGACGGCACGGTGCTCTGCGTCACGCACGACCGCTGGTTCGCCAGGACCTTCGACCGATTCCTGGTGTTCGGCGCCGACGGCCGGGTCTACGAGTCGTCCGAGCCGGTGTGGGACGTCACCCGGGTCGAGCGCGATCGCTGACCGTTTTTGACCCACCCGGGGCGGGCCGGTAGGCTGGGTGCTTGTTGTGCGTATTGGCTCGCTCTATCTCACGTGAGAGGTCGGTACGCCGGAGATACCAGGTCGACCACCCAGCGGCCCCCCTTGAATTGCGTCCAAGGCGGCCAGGCTGATGCGCTCGACCAGGTGCTCCTGTCAGGACTCACTCACTGAAAAGCAGAGGCTACGACCGTGCGTACGTACAGCCCCAAGCCCGGCGACGTCCAGCGTCAGTGGCACGTCATCGACGCGACCGACGTCGTGCTCGGCCGCCTGGCCTCCCAGGCCGCCAACCTCCTCCGGGGTAAGCACAAGGCGATCTACGCGCCGCACGTTGACACCGGTGACTTCGTCATCATCATCAACGCGGACAAGGTGCACCTGTCGGGTAACAAGAAGACCCAGAAGCTGGCGTACCGCCACAGCGGTTTCCCGGGCGGTCTCCGCTCGGTCCGTTACGACGACCTCCTGGCGAACAACCCGGAGAAGGCCGTCGAGAAGGCCATCAAGGGCATGGTCCCCAAGAACTCCCTGGGCCGCCAGATGCTCTCGAAGCTGAAGGTCTACTCGGGCGACCAGCACCCGCACGCTGCCCAGCAGCCGGTGCCGTTCGAGATCACCCAGGTCGCGCAGTAACTCCGGCCACCTAGCCCCCCAACACTGAAAAGAGCTGAGGAACACCGTGGCCGAGACCACTGAAACCCTTGAGGTCGACTTCGACGAGACTGTCGTCGAGGGCGAGTACACCTCCGAGGAGAGCTACACCTCCGAGTCGCTGGCCGGTCGCTTCGGCGAGGCCGTCCCCGGCGCCGGCCTTGGCCGTCGCAAGGAGGCGATCGCCCGCGTGCGCATCGTTCCCGGCACCGGCGTCTGGAAGATCAACGGTCGCACCCTGGAGAACTACTTCCCCAACAAGGTGCACCAGCAGACCGTGAACGAGCCCTTCAAGCTGCTGGAGCTCGACGGTCGTTACGACGTCGTCGCCCGCATCTCGGGTGGCGGCACCTCCGGTCAGGCCTACGCGCTGCGCCTCGGCGTCGCCCGTGCCCTGAACGAGGCCGACGTGGACAACAACCGCGCCGCCCTCAAGAAGGCCGGTTTCCTGATGCGTGACGCGCGTGCCGTCGAGCGCAAGAAGGCCGGTCTCAAGAAGGCCCGCAAGGCGCCGCAGTACAGCAAGCGCTAGTCGCGCCCGAGGGGTGTGTGCCGCCCTGGTGGTGCACACCCCTGGTTGCGCTCTCACGCCCCGGAGTACCCCGTGTACTCCGGGGCGTCGTGCTCCCCTGCCACGGTGCGGAGGCCGGGGTTCGATCGGATTTACTGCCGGATCACTGCCGGCAGCGGCGATGGAGGACGGGACTGTGGGACGACTCTTCGGTACGGACGGCGTACGCGGTGTCGCCAACGAGGGGCTGACGGCCGAGCTGGCGCTCGGGCTGTCGGTCGCGGCGGCGCACGTACTCGGTGAGGCGGGGGCCTTCGACGGCCACCGGCCGGTCGCGGTGGTCGGCCGCGACCCGCGGGCCTCGGGCGAGTTCCTGGAGGCCGCGGTCATCGCCGGCCTGGCCAGCGCGGGCGTCGACGTACTGCGGGTCGGCGTGCTGCCCACCCCGGCGGTGGCGTACCTCACCGGCGCGCTCGGCGCCGACTTCGGCGTGATGCTCTCCGCGAGCCACAACGCCATGCCGGACAACGGCATCAAGTTCCTCGCCCGCGGCGGCCACAAGCTGGACGACCGCATCGAGGACGCCATCGAGACCCACTACCGGACGTACTCCGTCGGAAGTGACGAGTGGAAGCGTCCGACCGGCTCCGCCGTCGGCCGGGTCCGTGAGTACACCGAGGGTTTCGACAAGTACGTCGCCCACCTGATCGGCGTGCTGCCGAACCGCCTGGACGGCGTCCGGGTCGTCATCGACGGCGCCCACGGCGCGGCCGCCTACGTCGCCCCCGAGGCCTTCGCCCGGGCCGGCGCCGAGGTCGTCCACACCCTGGGGGCGGAGCCCACGGGCCTCAACATCAACGACGGCGTCGGCTCCACCCACCTGGACCGGCTTCGCGCCACCATGAAGGAGTACCGGGCCGACCTCGGCATCGCGCTCGACGGCGACGCCGACCGCTGCCTGGCCGCCGACGCGGACGGCAACGAGGTCGACGGCGACCAGATCATCGCGATCCTGGCGGTCGCCATGAAGGAGGCCGGCACGCTGCGGCGCAACACCGCCGTCGCCACCGTGATGTCCAACCTGGGCTTCAAGCTGGCGATGGAGCGCGAGGGCATCGAGCTGGTGCAGACCGCCGTCGGCGACCGCTACGTGCTGGAGGCGATGAAGGAGCACGGCTTCGCGCTGGGCGGCGAGCAGTCCGGCCACGTCATCCTGCTCGACCACGCCACCACCGGCGACGGCACCCTGACCGGCCTGATGCTGGGCGCCCGGCTGGCCGCGACCAAGCAGCCGCTGGCCGACCTGGCCGCCGTGATGTCCCGGCTGCCGCAGCTGCTGATCAACGTCAAGGGCGTCGACAAGAGCCGGGTGAAGACCAGCGAGGAGCTGGCGGCCGCGGTCGCCGAGGCGGAGGCCGAGCTGGGCACCACCGGCCGGGTGCTGCTGCGCCCGTCCGGCACCGAGCCGCTGGTCCGGGTGATGGTCGAGGCCGCCGACCAGGTGCAGGCCAAGGCCGTCGCCGAGCGGCTGGCCGAGGCGGTCCGGACACACCTGGGCTGACGGCCCGTTCGTGACGAAGGCCCCCGCCGGTTCGTACGGCGGGGGCCTTTCCGGCTTGCCCGGGGCCGAGGCTGTCGGGCCGTCGATCCTTCGGGCCGTCAGGCCGCGGGGCTCCGGATTGCTGGGGCTGGGCTGGGGCTGCGGTTAGAGCTTGCGCAGCAGGGCGCGGCGGACCTTGTGGTCCGCGCCCTTCTGCAGGATCAGGGTGGCGCGGCCGCGGGTGGGCAGCACGTTCTCCAGCAGGTTGGGCTTGTTGATGGTGCGCCAGACCTGCCGGCCGTACTCCATCGCCTCCTCCTCCGGCACCTCGGTGAAGCGGCGGAAGTAGGAGTTCGGGTCCTGGAAGGCGGTGTCCCGCAGCTTCTTGAAGCGGGAGAGGTACCAGCTCTCGATGTCGTCGGTGCGGGCGTCGACGTAGATCGAGAAGTCGAAGTAGTCGGCCACCGCGAGCCTGGTCCGGCCGTCGGTGCCGGGCAGGGCCGGCTGGAGGACGTTCAGGCCCTCGACGATCAGGATGTCCGGGCGCTCCACGGTGAGCCGCTCGCCCTGCACGATGTCGTACACCAGGTGCGAGTAGACCGGGGCGGTCACCCGCTCCTTGCCGGCCTTCACGTCCGCCACGAAGCGCATCAGGGCGCGCCGGTCGTACGACTCGGGGAACCCCTTGCGCGCCATCAGACCGCGTCGGCGCAGCTCGGCGTTGGGCAGCAGGAAGCCGTCGGTGGTGACCAGCTCGACCCGGGGGTGCTCGGGCCAGCGGGCCAGCAGCGCTTGGAGCAGACGGGCGGTGGTGGACTTGCCGACGGCGACCGAACCGGCCACGCCGATGATGAACGGGGTCCGGGTGCGCTCGGTGTCCGGGGTGTCCAGGAAGGTGCCCACCGCGCCGCGCAGCTCGTGCGTGGCGTGGATGTAGAGGTTCAGCAGCCGGGACAACGGCAGATAGACGTCGCGGACCTCGTCCAGGTCGAGGGCGGTGCCCAGACCGCGCAGCCGTTCCACCTCCTCGGCGGTCAGCGGCAGCGGCGTACGCTCGCGCAGCGCGCTCCACTCGGCCCGGCTGAGGTCCACGTAGGGGGACGGGGACGGGCCGGGCGTGGCGGCGCCCCGCGTACAGAGTTCGGTCAGCACATGCTCCATTGTGGGCCGTAGCGGCGTTCACGGTGGCTGTGGTGTCGGTCACGCGCACGGGGTGAAGCGTGCGAAAAGGGCATCCTGGCCGCCCTTATGCTGGCACGCATGTGCGGAATCGTTGGATACGTGGGCGCTCAGCCCGCTCTTGATGTAGTAATCGCAGGCCTGCAGCGACTGGAGTACCGGGGCTACGACTCGGCCGGTGTCGCGGTGCAGGTGAAGGGCTCCGACGGGCAGTGGAGCCTGGCCACCGACAAGCGGGCCGGCAAGCTCGCCAACCTGGAGAAGTCGCTCGCCGAGGCCCCTCTTCCCGGCGGCACCACCGGCATCGGCCACACCCGCTGGGCCACCCACGGCGGCCCGACGGACGCCAATGCCCACCCCCACCTGGACGACGCCGTCCGGGTCGCCGTGGTGCACAACGGCATCATCGAGAACTTCGCCCAGCTGCGGGCGGAGCTGGCCGAGCGGGGCCACACGCTGCGCTCCGAGACCGACACCGAGGTCGTCGCGCACCTGCTGGGCGAGGTGTACGAGGGCGACCTGGCGGAGGCCATGCGGGTGGTCTGCCGCCGTCTGGACGGCGCCTTCACCCTCGTAGCCGTGCACGCCGACGCGCCGGACGTGGTGGTCGGTGCCCGCCGCAACTCGCCGCTGGTGGTCGGGCGCGGCGAGGGCGAGAACTTCCTCGCCTCCGACGTCGCCGCGTTCATCGCGCACACCCGCGAGGCGATCGAGCTCGGCCAGGACCAGGTCGTCGAGCTGCGCCGCGAGGGCGTCACGGTGACCAACTTCGACGGCACCCCGGCCGACGTCCGCGAGTACCACGTGGACTGGGACGCCTCGGCCGCCGAGAAGGGCGGCTACGACTACTTCATGCTCAAGGAGATCGCCGAGCAGCCGAAGGCCGTCGCCGACACCCTGCTCGGCCGGATCGGCACCGACGGCCGGCTCACCCTGGACGAGCTGCGGATCTCCGACGCCGACCTGCGCTCGGTCGACAAGGTCGTCATCGTCGCCTGTGGCACCGCGTTCCACGCCGGCATGATCGCCAAGTACGCGATCGAGCACTGGACCCGCATCCCCTGCGAGGTCGAGGTCGCCTCCGAGTTCCGCTACCGCGACCCGATCATGGGCCCGGGCACGCTGGTCATCGCGATCTCGCAGTCCGGCGAGACCATGGACACCCTGATGGCGCTGCGGCACGCGCGCGAGCAGGGCGCCAAGGTGCTGGCGATCTGCAACACCAACGGCTCCACCATCCCGCGCGAGTCGGACGCGGTGCTGTACACGCACGCCGGGCCCGAGGTCGCCGTCGCCTCCACCAAGGCGTTCCTGACCCAGCTGGTGGCCTGCTACCTGGTCGCGCTCTACCTCGGCCAGGTGCGCGGCACCAAGTGGGGCGACGAGATCTTCACCATCATCCGCGAGCTCGGCGACGCGCCGAAGCAGGTGGAGCAGGTGCTGGAGACCATGGAGCCGGTGCGCGAGCTGGCCCGCTCCCTGGCGGACGCCCGGTCGGTGCTGTTCCTGGGCCGGCACGTCGGCTTCCCGGTCGCGCTGGAGGGTGCGCTCAAGCTCAAGGAGCTGGCGTACATGCACGCCGAGGGCTTCGCGGCGGGCGAGCTCAAGCACGGGCCGATCGCGCTGATCGAGGAGGGGCTGCCGGTCGTGGTGGTCGTGCCCTCGCCGCGCGGCCGCTCGATCCTGCACGACAAGATCGTCTCCAACATCCAGGAGATCCGGGCCCGTGGCGCCCGCACGATCGTCATCGCGGAGGAGGGCGACGAGGCCGTCGTCCCGTACGCGGACCACCTGATCCGCATCCCGGTGACGCCCACGCTGCTCCAGCCGCTGGTCTCCACCGTGCCGCTGCAGGTCTTCGCCTGCGAGCTGGCCACGGCCAAGGGCCACGAGGTCGACCAGCCGCGCAACCTGGCGAAGTCGGTCACCGTCGAGTAGTACCCGCCACGGTGCCCCTGCGGTGGCTGCGGCCTCCGCAGGGACGCCGTGTCGAGCGTGAAGGAGAAGGGGGCGGGGAGGTCGATGAGCTTGCCCAAGTCGACCTGGGTGAGGGCGGTGTAGTCGCCGTCCTTCGGTTCGGTGAACAGCGTCACCTTGCTCTCGCTGCGGTCGACCAGCAGGTAGCAGGGGACACCGGCGGCGGCGTAGCCCAGCCGTTTGACCTCGCGGTCCTCGACAGGACCGGTCGAGGTGACTTCCAGGACGAGCACGATGCCGGTCGTGGACGACCACGAGTCCTGCGCACGGAAATGGCCCACGGGAGCAACGGTGGCGTCCGGGACGAACCGTCCCTTCGGAGTGGTCAGCCCCTTGCCCCCGCTGACGTAGAGCTCCCCGGCCGCCTGTCGCGCAACGGCGCGGCCGAACCTGGCAACCGCATCTTCGCGGTCACCGTCCGGCGGTGGGGTCACGATGATCTCCCCTTCGATCAGTTCAGCCTTGAAGCCCGGCGGCGTGTCCAGCTCCAGGAACGCCTGGAGGATGCCGTCCTGGCCCTGGGGGTCCTCGGCTGCCGGAATGGCGACCATGGCCCTCCTCCCTCCTGCTGGTCCGTACGCCTGTCTGCCTTGCGAGCGACACGGTAGGCGTACGGACCGACACCGGTGGGGGATCGAAGTGGTTGTCACTCGAAAGTGTCCCGCAAAGCCGGAGGAACAGCTGGTGATCATCGGGGTCGGGATCGATGTGGCGGGCGTCGACCGGTTCGGGGCCGCGCTGGCGCGCACGCCGGGGATGGCGGAGCGGCTGTTCACGCCGGACGAGTTGCGGTTGCCGTCGGGGGAGCGGCGGGGCGTGGCCTCGTTGGCGGCGAGGTTCGCAGCGAAGGAGGCTCTGGCCAAGGCGCATGGTGCGCCGGGCGGGCTGCGCTGGACGGACGCCGAGGTGGTGAGCGCCGGCTCGGGCCGTCCGGAGCTGAGGGTGCGGGGGACGGTGGCCGCGCGGGCGGCCGAACTGGGCGTCGGGTCGTGGCACGTGTCGCTCAGCCATGACGCGGGCGTAGCGTCGGCGGTAGTCATCGCCGAGGGTTAGCCGAGGGTTAGGGGCTTGCGGATGCGCCGCGCTCACCGTGTCGAACAGGTCCGGGCCGCCGAGGCCGAACTGATGGCCCGACTGCCGGAGGGCACGCTGATGCAGCGGGCCGCCACCGGCCTCGCCGCCACCTGCGCCCGGCTGCTGACGCGCCGTCGCGGCCGGGTCTACGGCAGCCAGGTGGTGGTGCTCGCGGGCAGCGGCGACAACGGTGGTGACGCGCTGTACGCCGGCGCCGCGCTGGCCCGGCGCGGGGCCGGGGTGACGGCGGTGCTGCTCGCGCCCTCCCGTGCCCACGCCGGGGGTCTCGCCGCGCTGCGGGCTGCGCGCGGGCGGGTGGTGCTGGAGCAGGAAGTCGGCCTGGCCGGCTTCTCGTGCGCGGACCTGGTGCTGGACGGCATCGTCGGCATCGGCGGGCGCGGCGGGCTGCGCCCCGAGGCGGAGCCGTACGCGAGGGCGCGGCGGCGCGGGGTGGTGGTGGCCGTGGACGTGCCCAGCGGGGTGGACGCCGACACCGGCGAGGTGGCGGGCGTGGCGCTGCGGGCGGACGTCACGGTCTGCTTCGGGACGTACAAGCCGGGGCTCCTGATCGACCCGGGCGCCGCGTACGCGGGTGCGGTGCAGCTGGTGGGGATCGGGCTGGACCTGCCGCCGGCCGGCGTGGAGGCCTTGCAGCACGCGGAGGCCGGGGCGCTGCTGCCCCTCCCGGGGGCGGAGAGCGACAAGTACCGGCGCGGCGTCGTCGGCGTGGCGGCCGGTTCGGCGACGTATCCGGGGGCTGCGCTGCTCGCGGTCGCCGGGGCGCTGCACGGCGGCGCGGGTGCGGTGCGCTACGTCGGGACGGCGGCCGAGGAGGTGGTCCGGCGGTTCCCGGAGGCGCTGGTCACCGAGGGCGGACCGGCCGGCGCCGGGCGGGTGCAGGCCTGGGTGGTCGGCCCGGGCGGCGGCGAGGGGGCGCGGCAGGCGCTCGCGGAGGCGCTGGCGAGCGACGTGCCGGTGCTGGTGGACGCGGACGGCCTGACCGAGCTGGGCCGCCTCGGCCCGGGAGCGCTCGCGGGGCGGACGGCGCCCACGCTGCTCACCCCGCACACCGGCGAGGCTGCGCGGCTGCTCGCCGGTGTGGACGGCACCGCCCCGCCGGCCGCCGACGAGCTGGCGGCGAGCCGGCTGGCGACCGCCCGCCGGCTCGCCGCGGCGTACCGGGCGACGGTGCTGCTGAAGGGCTCCACGACGGTGGTCGCCGACCCGGGCGGCCAGGTGCGGGTCAACCCGACCGGTACCCCCTGGCTGGCCACCGCCGGCAGCGGGGACGTGCTGGCCGGTCTGGCCGGCTCCCTGCTCGCGGCCGGCCTCCCGGTCCTGGACGCCGCCTCGGTGGCCGCCTACCTGCACGGCCTCGCCGGCCGGCACGCGGCGGGCGCCCCGGGGGCTCCGGTCACGGCGCTGCAGGTGGCCGCGGCGCTCCCGGTGGTGTGGCGCGACGTCCGGGCCTCGGCGGGGAGCGCGTGGGAGCGGGAGAGCGAATAGACCGACCGGTCTACATAGTGTGAGCACCGGGGTGGGGGTGACCTGCGCACGAGGTGCGTGCTTGCGGCGGGGCGGGCAGGCGAATGAACCGACCGGTCTACATAGTTTGAGCCTGCAGGGCCGGGGTGCCCCCTGGGGGCTGGGGTGGGTGTTTGCGCGGACTGGGAAGTCGGCCGGGCCGACTTTTCGCGCGGGGCGGGTGGTGTGCCGGGGTGGGAGGGCGCCGGCGTCGCGGATCGGGGGCCGGCGAGAATAGATGGATCGGTCTACATGGTTTCCCGGGGTCGAGCGCCGGGGCGGCGGCCGTGGAGTGGGAAGTCGGCGGGGTCGACTTCCCGCTCCGACAGCCGGTGCAACCAGCGGCGCTTCGCGCGCGTCCGGAGCAGCGGGGTGGGTTGTGGGGGCCGCCGCGCCGACGGGCCGTTCGGCGAGGACTCCGGGACGTCTGGGAGACTGACCCTGATGACAACTGCGAAGACGACCGGCACGGCCACCCTCACCGACGGCGTACGGGCCGAGGCGACCATTGATCTGGCCGCCCTGCGCGGCAACCTGGCCGCGCTGCGCGAGCGCGTGGGCGGGTCCACGGTGATGGCCACGGTCAAGGCGGACGCCTACGGCCACGGCGCGGTCCGGTGTGCCCGCGAGGCGGTCGCCGCAGGGATCGGCTGGCTCGGCACCGCGCTCCCGCAGGAGGCGCTGGCGCTGCGCGCCGCCGGCATCCGCCCCGAGCAGGCCCGCGTCCTCTGCTGGCTCTGGACGCCCGGAGGCCCCTGGCGCGAGGCGTTGCTCGCCGACATCGACATCTCCGTGTCCGGCCGGTGGGCGCTGGACGAGCTGCTGGCCGCCGTCCGCGCGACCGGCGTCCCGGCCCGGGTGCATCTGAAGGCCGACACCGGTCTCGGCCGCAACGGCTGCCAGCCGCACGACTGGCCCGAGCTGGTTGCCGCCGCCCGGCGTGCCGAGGCGGAGGGCCTGCTCACCGTGGTCGGCATCTGGTCGCACTTCGCGGCCGCCGACGAGCCCGGTCACCCCTCCATCCAGGCCCAGCTGGACTCCTACCGCGACGCCCTGGCCCTCGCCGAGGCGGCCGGGCTGCGCCCCGAGGTCCGGCACCTGGCCAACTCGCCCGCCACCTTGCTGCTCCCGCAGTCGCACTACGACATGGTGCGCACCGGCCTGGCGATGTACGGGCTGTCGCCCGTTCCGGAGGTCGGCTCGCCCGCGGACTTCGGGCTCCGCCCGGTGATGGCGCTGACCGCCCGGCTGGCTCTGGTCAAGCAGGTCCCCGGCGGGCACGGGGTCAGCTACGGCCACCACTACACCACTTCGGGGCCGACCACCCTGGGCCTCGTCCCGGTCGGCTACGGCGACGGCATCCCCCGGCACGCCAGCGGCACCGGCCCGGTGCAGATCGCGGGCAAGTGGCGGACGGTGGCGGGCCGGGTGGCGATGGACCAGTTCGTCGTCGACCTCGGCGGGGACACCCCCGCGGTCGGCGACGAGGTGCTGCTGTTCGGCAACGGCGAGCAGGGCGAGCCGACCGCAGAGGACTGGGGCCGCGCCTGCGGCACGATCTCGTACGAGATCGTCACCCGGATCGGTGCCCGGGTGCCGCGCCGCTACCTCGGCGGCATCGCCGAGGACCAGCTCGTCGCGGACCTGCTGGCTGCGGACCGGCTCGTCGCTGACCCGCTCACGACGGACCCGCTCGTCGCTGACCCGCTCACGACGGACCCGCTCACGACGGACCCGCTCACGACGGACCCGCTCACGACGGACCCGCTCACGACGGACCCGCTCACGACGGACCCGCTCGCGGCAGGCCGGCTCGCCCGGAGTTCGTTCGGCCACGGCCCGCTCGGCCAGGACCGGCTCGCCGAGGGCCCGCGCGCATGAGCGAGGAGGCCGGGTCCGGGCCGGTGGCGGCGGTGGCCAAGGCCGCGGGCGCGGCGTCCGGGGTGAGCCGGGCCGGCCTGATCGGCATTTCGGTCGGCGTGGTCGCGGCCGGCGCGGCCGCCGGTGTGGCGATCGAGCGGCTGACGGTCGGCCGGGCCACCCGCCGCCGGGCCCGCGCCGAACTGGACGCCAACGCCCCGTACGGCTCGCTGCGCGGACGCCCCCGCACGGTGACCACCGCCGACGGCACCGAGCTGTACGTCGAACTGGACGGCACCGGCTGGCCCGAGCCCGTCCGGCTGCGCCCCGCGCCCACGGGGCCGGACGCGGAGCCGGGGGCGGGATCGGACGCGGAGCCGGGGCCGGAGTCGAGGCGGGCCGACGACGAGGCAGGCGGCACGCCGGTCCGGCGGGGCCGGCTCACCCGTCGGCGCGCGGATGCCACGGAGACCACCGTCGGCGCCGACGACAACGCCACCAGCCACCCCAACCCCAACCCCGACGGCCCGGTGGACCGCACCGGACTGCCGGGGCTGCTCGGCCGCTCGGGCGCACTCGTCCGGGCCGGCCGCCGATCCGGCCGCGCGGCTGCCGCTGCCGCCGCCCCGGCCTCCGCCGGCTCCCCCGACGCCGAGCCGCTGACCGTGGTCTTCTGCCACGGCTACTGCCTCAACCAGGACAGCTGGCACTTCCAGCGCGCCGCCCTCCGCGAGGGCATGCGCCTGGTCTTCTGGGACCAGCGCAGCCACGGCCGCTCCGAGCGCTCCCGCTCGTACCTGGCCGGCGAACCCGCGAGCATCGACCAGCTGGGCGGGGACCTCAAGGCCGTGATCGACGCCGTCGCGCCGGCCGGGCCGCTGGTCCTGGTCGGCCATTCGATGGGCGGCATGACGGTGATGGCACTGGCCGACCAGCACCCGGAGCTGTTCCGGGAGCGGGTCGCCGGGGTCGCCCTCATCGGCACCCTGGCGGGTGACTGGGACGCCGTCACTCTCGGCCTTCCTGCCGCCGGGGCCAAGCTGTTCAAGAAGGTCGCGCCGGGCGTGATGAAGCTGCTCGGCCGCCAGGTCGAGCTGGTGGAGGCGACCCGCCGGCTCGGCGCGGACGTCAGCGCCGTCTTCTACCGGAAGTTCTCGTTCGGCGGGAAGGACGTCGACCCGGGCGTGGTCCGGTTCGCCGAGCAGCTGCTGGACGCCACCCCGATCGACGTGGTGGCCGAGTTCTACCCGGTCTTCGGCGCGCACGAGAAGTCCGCCGCGCTGGCCGCCCTGCGCGGCATCCCCACCCTGGTGCTGGCCGGCACCAAGGACCTGCTGACCCCGCCCGGCCACAGCGAGGCGATGGCCGAGCAGTTGCCCGGCGCCGAACTGGTCCTGGTCGAGGACGCCGGCCACCTGGTGATGCTGGAGCGCCCCGACCTGGTCGACCAGCGTCTGGCCGCCCTGCTCAAGCAGGCGGTCGACTTCCGGCGGGCGGCCCCGCTGCCGCCCTCGGTCTGCGAACTGGCCTGAGCGCCGCCGCCGCGGTACGGGCGGCCCGCGCGAGCGTCCGAACAGGGATCCGCGGGCGGCGCCGGCCTCCCGCACGCCCCGTGAGGGGGCCTGTCCATGATCCGGCGGCCCGGGGCGTGCAGACGGCACCCGGGGGTGAACCGGGGCGAACCGGGGCGGGACCGGGCCCGGAGCGCGGGCGGTCGGGGATGTGGCACCGTAGCGGGGGCGCCCGGCGGTCGGTGCGCCGCTGTACGGAACGCACCGAAGGGCTTGATTCGCGCATGGGCTCGCACGCCACCCTCACCGTCGCCACCCCCGAGCGGATGGGCCGGCTCGGCCGGGAGCTGGCCGCCCTGCTGCGGCCGGGGGACCTCGTGCTGCTCTCCGGCGAGCTGGGAGCGGGGAAGACCACGCTGACCCGGGGCCTGGGGGAGGGGCTGCAGGTGCGCGGGGCGGTCACCTCGCCGACCTTCGTGATCGCGCGGGTGCATCCGTCGCTGGTGGGCGGGCCGTCGCTGGTGCACGTGGACGCGTACCGGCTGGGCGGGGACCTGGACGAGATGGAGGACCTCGACCTGGACGTCTCGCTGCCGGAGTCGGTGGTGGTCGTCGAGTGGGGCGAGGGCAAGGTCGAGCGGCTGTCCGAGGACCGGCTGGAGGTCCGGATCGAGCGCGCCATCGGCGACACGGCGGACCAGGACGACTTGGATCCGCGCCGGGTGGTGCTGACCGGCATCGGCCCGCGTTGGGCGGGCGTGGAGCTGGAGAAGCTCGCCTGAGCCGCGCCGGACGGACAGGCCCGGGCTCCCCGGACGCCGGTTGTTGCCGACAGGCTGTCGGCAAAGTGTTGCGGGCGGGGGACCGGGCGTGATGGGATGGAGGCTGCGGTTAGGTCTGCCTAACTAGGGAGGCGCCATGTCGAGCACCACCCCCGACCCGGAGCGCGCGCCGCGCGGCACCGGGGCCGGAGAGCCCGCCCGCAGTGTTCAGGGCGCGCCGATGCGAGCCCTGCTGGCCGCGTGCGCGGCCGCGGAGGCGGTCTCCACTCCGCCGGAACGCCACGAGAGCGCCGAGGCGGCGGAGGCGGCAGCGGCATCGGAGACGGCCGGGCCGGCGGTCGGCACCCCGCGCGCGGCCTGAATCCCTCCCGTGAGACCGGCGGGCCCCACGGCGGCCTGCGCCGGTCAGGCGATCACGACCACCTTGGTGCCATTCGACGCGAAGTCCCAGAGCAGCTGGCCCTCGGGCCGCCCGCTGCGGATGCCGCCGGTCTTGGCCTTCGGGTCGGCGGTGGGGGTGGCGCCGTCCACCGCCGCGCTGAAGCCGAACACCACGCCGTTCTGCTGGGCGAAGCGCACCACGTGCTCGATCTGCCGTCCGTCCGTCCCGGTGGCGGTGGGCGTCCGGCTGTACACCGGGTAGCTGCCGGGGGTCGGCTCCACCGAGCCCGGGGTGACCGCGAAGGCGGCCACCACCTGCGGGTTCTTCCTGGGGTCGACCAGCCAGACGTGGTGGCTGCCGACCGAGTAGACGACGCGCAGCCCGGTGCCCGAGCTGGTCGGCAGTGCCGGGATGGTCGGGGTGGCCGAAGCGGTCGGGGTGGCCGAGGCGGCCGGTCCGCTCGACGACGCGGACACGGCGGTGCTCGGCCGGGCGGCGTCCGCGCGGCCCTGCGCGCCGCTGGCCTGGAAGGCCAGCAGGCTCACCACCGCCAGGGCCCCCAGGGTCAGCCCCGTGACCACCACTCCAGGACCCATCTTCGCCACGTGTGCTCCCACCGCCGTCCCAAAACCCGTCGGCCCCATCGTGCCAGGTCCGTCCGCCCGGACTCGCACCCCGTAGGACGTGTGTTCCGAACCCGGACGCCCTGTCGATCGGGCGGAGCAGGAACGGGCGGACGGGTGGGGCAGGAAGACGCGGACGGGCGGAGCGGGAACGGGCGGAGCAAGACCGGCGGCCGTCCTCCGCCCCGACCGGTCTAACCTTGACCCGTGCTGCTGCTCGCGTTCGACACCGCTACCCCCGCCGTCACCGCCGCCGTCCATGACGGCACGGCCGTCCTCGCCGAGACCGACCAGGTCGACGCCAGGCGCCACGGCGAACTGCTCCTCCCCGCCATCGACCGGGTGCTGCGGACGGCCGGCGTCGACAAGCACCGGCTGACCGGAATCGCCGTGGGCGTCGGCCCGGGCCCGTACACCGGCCTGCGGGTCGGCCTGGTCACCGCCGCCGCGCTCGGCCACGCGCTCGGCGTGCCGGTGCACGGCGTCTGCACCCTGGACGCGATCGCCCACCGGGCGCGCGCCGACGGCTTGGCCGGCGAGCCGTTCACGGTGGCCACCGACGCGCGCCGCAAGGAGGTCTACTGGGCCTCGTACGACGCCGACGGCCGCCGCACCGAGGGCCCGGCGGTGGACCGCCCGGCCGAGCTGACGCCGCAGCCACGCGCGGTCGGCGCCGGCGCGCTGCTCTACCCGGACGCCTTCCCCGGTGCGCACGGGCCCGAGCACGTCTCGGCCGGTGCGCTGGCGGACTTCGCCGCCGCCGAGCTGGCCGCGGGCCGTGAGCTGCTGCCCAACGTGCCGCTCTACCTGCGCCGCCCGGATGCCCAGGTGCCGGCGGGCTACAAGGCGGTGCTCCCGGCGTGACCGGCCTGACCGGCGTGCCCGGTGTCACCGGCCCGAGCAGCCTGACCGGCCCGACCAGCGTCACGAGCCCTGGCAACCAGGCCGCCCCCGGGCATGCCGCCCCCGGGCATGCCGCCCCCGCGCATGCCGCCCCCGCCACCCTGCGCCCGATGCGCTGGTGGGACATCGCCCCGGTGATGGAGCTGGAGCTGGAGCTCTTCCCGGAGGACGCCTGGTCCACCGGGATGTACTGGTCCGAGCTCGCCGAGGCCCACCCCGGTGGCACCCGCCACTACACCGTCGCCACCACCGCCGACGGCGCGATCGCCGGTTACGCCGGCCTGATGGTGGTGGCCGGCGAGGGCGACGTGCAGACCATCGCCGTCGGCCACCGCCACCAGGGCTCCGGTCTCGGCGCGGCGCTGCTCATCGACCTGATCCGGGAGGCCGCCCGGCGCGGCTGCGCGGAGCTGCTGCTGGAGGTGCGGGTGGACAACCCGCGCGCCCAGCGGCTGTACGAGCGGTTCGGCTTCGAACCGGTCGGCATCCGGCGCGGCTACTACCAACCGGCCAACGTCGACGCGCTGGTGATGCGCCTCGACCACCCAAGCATCGAACCGAAGGACCTGAAGGAAACCCGCCATGGCTGACGAACCGCTCGTCCTCGGCATCGAGACCTCCTGCGACGAGACCGGCGTCGGCATCGTGCGGGGCACCACCCTGCTCGCCGACGCGGTCGCCTCCAGCGTCAACGACCACGCCCGCTTCGGCGGCGTGGTGCCGGAGATCGCCAGCCGCGCGCACCTGGAGGCGATGGTCCCGACCATCCAGCGCGCCCTCGACACCGCCGGCATCAAGGCGAGCGACCTGGACGGCATCGCCGTCACCGCCGGCCCCGGTCTGGCGGGCGCTCTGCTGGTCGGCGTCAGCGCGGCCAAGGCGTACGCCTGGGCGCTGGACAAGCCGCTGTACGGGGTCAACCACCTCGCCTCTCACATCTGCGTGGACCAGCTGGAGCACGGCCGGCTGCCCTCGCCCACGATGGCCCTGCTGGTCTCCGGCGGGCACTCCTCGCTGCTGCTCAGCGAGGACATCACCAGTGACGTCCGCCCGCTCGGCGCGACCATCGACGACGCGGCCGGCGAGGCCTTCGACAAAGTGGCCCGGGTGCTCGGGCTGGGCTTCCCCGGCGGCCCGGTGGTCGACCGCACCGCCCGCGAGGGCGACCCGAAGGCGATCGCCTTCCCGCGCGGCCTGACCGGCCCGAAGGACCCGGAGTTCGACTTCTCCTTCTCCGGCCTGAAGACCGCCGTCGCCCGCTGGGTGGAGGCCAAGCGCCGGGCCGGCGAGGAGGTGCCGATCGCCGACGTGGCGGCGTCCTTCCAGGAGGCGGTGACCGACGTGCTCACCCGCAAGGCGGTCAAGGCCTGCCGGGACAACGGCGTCGACCATCTGATGATCGGCGGCGGGGTCGCGGCCAACTCTCGGCTGCGCGAGATGGCCCAGCAGCGCTGCGACAAGGCCGGCATCCGGCTGCGGGTGCCGCGTCCGGGCCTGTGCACCGACAACGGCGCGATGGTCGCCGCGCTGGGCTCCGAGATGGTCTGGCGCGACCGTGCGCCGTCCGCCTTCGACCTCTCGGCCGACTCCTCGCTGCCGGTCACCGAGGTCCACGTGCCGGGTGTGCCGACCGGTCACGGGGACGTCCACGGCCAGGCGTACCGGGCGCTGGGCGGGGAGAAGTGACCACGACCGCCGCCATGTGGGAGGCCCGCGCCGCCGAGGGGCGCGGTGCCGAGCTGGCCGCCTGGGTGCGCGAGACCGCGCTGCCCGCGCTGCGTGGCTCGGGCGGCCTGGTTCGCACCGAGTTGTTCGGCGCGCCGGGCGACCGCGTGCTGCTCATCACCTGGTGGACGGGCGAGCCGGTGCCGGTGGCCGAGCCGCCCGCCGCACTGGTCGGCCGCCCGGTGCACCGCTGGTCCTTCGTCAGCGAGCATGTGGAGTAGCCGCTTGTAAGCCTGTCCGGGAACCGAATACCCGACCGCTACCGTGCATAGCTGAGAGAAAGCTGGACGGGACCGGGGAGCGCGGCGCGGTGAAGAGGTACGGGCGGAGCAGGACGAGGACGTACGCGGTGGGGGCGCTGGCCCTGCTGGCCGCCGCCACCGGGTGCGGCAGCAGCGGCGGGTCCGGAAAGGCGGCCATGGTCGCCACCCCGCCCCCGACGGCCGCCCAGTCCGCGGCGGCGCCCGCCCCGGCCGGCCGGGCCCCCGCCGCCACCACGCCCGCCGCGGCACCCGCCGCCGGGGACGCGGCGGCCTGGGCGAAGTGGAACCTCAAGCCGCTGCCGCCCGCGCCGGCGGCGCCCGCCGACAAGCCGGTCAAGCTCCAACGGACCGGCGCCGTACCGGTGTTCAGCGAGGTGAAGACCACCGACAAGGTCGTCTTCATCACCATCGACGACGGCGCCGAGAAGGACCCGAAGTTCGTCGAGATGCTGACCGAGCTCAAGGTGCCGGTCTCGATGTTCCTGACCCGGGACATAGTCAAGGACAACTACGGCTACTTCAAACCGCTCCAGGCGCTCGGCAACCACATCCACAACCACACCGTGGACCACGCCCAGATGAGCAAGGTCGCGCCGGAGAAGCAGAAGTCCGAGATCTGCGACGCCCAGGCCGCGCTCACCCAGCAGTACGGCACCGCGCCGCTGCTGTTCCGCCCGCCGTACGGGGACGGCGCCAACACGCCGGCGCTGAACACCTCGGTGCAGCAGTGCGGGCCGCGGGCGATCGTGCTCTGGCGCGAGTCGATGCAGATCCACGACATGCAGTACCAGGCCGCCGACAAGAAGCTGAAGCCCGGCGACATCGTCCTCGCCCACTTCCGCGGCCCGAAGGACCTCAAGGGCGAGACGATGACGCAGATGTTCGGCGAGATGCTGGCCCGGATCCAGGAACAGGGCTTCGCGGTGGCCCGGCTGGAGGACTACATCCAGGCGCCCGCCAGCTGAGCGGGCACTACGGGAACGTGACCGGCTGACCGAGCATCATCAGCGGGCCGTGGTCGGTACGGCTGAGGATCACCGTGACGGAGTTCGGGCCGCTCGGCTTCAGCTGGCGGCGCAGCTCCTCCGGGGTGATCGCCATCCCGCGCTTCTTGATCACCACCGTGCCGACGGCCCGCTCGCGCAGCAGGGCCTTCAGCTTCCTGATGTGGAACGGCAGTACGTCGGTGAGCTCGAAGGCGTGCGCGTACGGGGTGGCGACCAGCTCGTCCGAGGTGAGGTAGGCGATCTTCGGGTCGATCAGCCGGCCGTTCACCTGCCCGGCCACCTCGGCGACCAGGTGGGCACGGATCACCGCGCCGTCCGGCTCGTACAGGTAGCGGCCGACCGGGCCGGCCGGCGGGTCGGGCAGGTCGCCGCCGGCGAGGCTGGCCTGCCGGGGGAGCAGGGTGGCCCGGTGCGGGCGCTCCGCCCTGGTGCCGAACCAGAGCACCGCCTCCTTGACGTCGCCGTGGTCGGAGACCCACTCGGCCTCGGCGTCGGCCGGGACGGCCTCGTGCGGGATGCCGGGGGCCACCTTCAGCGCGCCGACCGGGGTGCGCCGGCCGGCCTCGATCGCCCAGGAGAGCGGCGGGGCGTACGCCTCGGGGTCGAACACCCGGCCGCGCGAGGTGCGGCGGGCAGGGTCGGTGAAGACCGCGTCGAAGCCGGTGACGTCGACCTCCGCGACGTCCGCGCAGCGCACCTCGACCAGGCCGTCCAGGCCCAGCGCGGCGGCGTTGGCGGCGGTGGCGGCGCAGGCCGCCGGGTCCTTGTCGACCGCGAGCACCTCGATCCCCGCCCGCGCCAGCGCCAGCACGTCCCCGCCGATCCCGCAGCAGAGGTCGGCCAGCCGGCGCACCCCCAGCTCGGCGAAGCGCCGCGCACGCCATTCGGCGACGTTGCGCCGGGTGGACTGCTCGACCCCGTTGGGCGTGAAGTACATCAGGTCGGCGTCCTCGCCGAACTTGGCCCGGGCCCGCTGCCGCAGCCGTGCCTGCCCGAACGCCGCCGACACGAGCCCGGCCGGGTGCTCCCGCCGCAGCCGGGTGGCCAGCGCCAGCTCCTCCTCGGGCGCGAACTCGCGCAGCTCGGCGAGCAGGGCTTGGCCCTCGGGGGTCAGCAGGGGCTGCAGGTTCTCGGTCTCCACAGCGCCATTCTCGCCGGTCACCTGCCGGGGAAGCCCGCGAAGGCCCGGACCGGCGGGAGGAACGGAGGCCCCCGGTGTCGCACATGCGTACGGCTGCTCATCCCGCTGCCGAAGCGGACGGGCGCGCCGTTGGCACTCTGGTTGACTGAGTGCTAACCGCGGCCTATGGTCGTCCTTGGCACTCTCCACCAGGAGAGTGCTAACGCGAAGAAGCGTGTCTGACCCCCGCGACGGCAGGCCCGCAGGTTCGCCACTACCCGTTAGACAACCCCGTAATCTCCGAAGGGGAGCTCGGACGTGACCACCAGCAGCAAGGTTGCCATCAAGCCGCTCGAGGACCGCATCGTGGTCCAGCCGCTCGACGCCGAGACCACCACGGCCTCCGGCCTGGTTATCCCGGACACCGCCAAGGAGAAGCCCCAGGAGGGCGTCGTCCTGGCCGTCGGCCCGGGCCGCTTCGAGGACGGCCAGCGTCTGCCGCTCGACGTCGCCGTCGGTGACATCGTCCTGTACTCGAAGTACGGCGGCACCGAGGTGAAGTACCAGGGCGAGGAGTACCTCGTCCTCTCGGCGCGCGACGTTCTCGCCATCATCGAGAAGTAAGCAGCACCGAGAAGTCAGTCGTTCCAGCCCGCCCCGGATCCGTGTCCCAGTGACAGGGGCCCGGGGCGTGGTTGTTGGTTCACGTAGTCCGGCGGCCGGCATGCCGGCCGCAGCCCCGAGGGAATAGGGAACATGGCGAAGATCCTGCAGTTCGACGAGGACGCCCGCCGCTCGCTGGAGCGCGGTGTCAACAAGCTGGCCGACACCGTCAAGGTGACCATCGGCCCCAAGGGCCGCAACGTCGTCATCGACAAGAAGTTCGGCGCTCCGACCATCACCAACGACGGTGTCACCATCGCGCGTGAGGTCGAGCTGGACGACCCGTACGAGAACCTTGGCGCGCAGCTCGTCAAGGAGGTCGCCACCAAGACCAACGACGTCGCGGGTGACGGCACCACCACCGCCACCGTGCTGGCCCAGGCCCTGGTCAACGAGGGTCTGCGCAACGTCGCCGCCGGTGCCGGCCCGGCCGCTCTGAAGAAGGGCATCGACAAGGCCGTCGCCGCCGTCTCCGAGCACCTGCTGTCCGTCGCCCGCGAGATCGAGGGCAAGGACGACGTCGCCGCCGTCGCGTCCCTCTCCGCGCAGGACACCCAGGTCGGCGAGCTGATCGCCGAGGCGATCGACAAGGTCGGCAAGGACGGTGTCATCACCGTCGAGGAGTCCAACACCTTCGGCGTGGAGCTGGACTTCACCGAGGGCATGCAGTTCGACAAGGGCTACCTGTCGCCGTACTTCGTCACCGACGCGGAGCGTCAGGAGGCGGTCCTCGAGGACCCGTACATCCTGATCAACCAGGGCAAGATCTCCTCCATCCAGGAGCTGCTGCCGCTGCTGGAGAAGATCCTGCAGGGCGGTGCCTCGAAGCCGCTGCTGATCATCGCCGAGGACGTCGACGGCGAGGCGCTGTCCACCCTCGTGGTGAACAAGATCCGCGGCACCTTCAACGCGGTCGCCGTCAAGGCCCCGGGCTTCGGTGACCGCCGCAAGGCGATCCTGGGCGACCTGGCCACCCTGACCGGTGCCACCGTCATCTCCGAGGAGGTCGGCCTCAAGCTCGACCAGGCCGGTCTGGACGTGCTGGGCACCGCCCGCCGCGTGACCATCACCAAGGACGAGACCACCGTCGTCGACGGTGCCGGTGACTCCGAGGCCGTGGCCGGCCGCGTCGCCCAGATCAAGGGCGAGATCGCCAACACGGACTCCGACTGGGACCGCGAGAAGCTGCAGGAGCGCCTGGCCAAGCTGGCCGGCGGCGTCTGCGTCATCAAGGTCGGCGCCGCCACCGAGGTGGAGCTGAAGGAGCGCAAGCACCGCCTGGAGGACGCCATCTCGGCGACCCGTGCCGCGGTCGAGGAGGGCATCGTCGCCGGTGGTGGCGCCTCGCTCGTCCACGCCGCCAAGGTGCTGGAGGGCGGCCTGGGCCTGGAGGGCGACGAGGCGACCGGTGTCGCGGTCGTCCGCAAGGCACTCGCCGAGCCGCTGCGCTGGATCGCCCAGAACGCCGGCCTCGAGGGTTACGTCATCACCCACAAGGTCGCGGAGCTGGAGGCCGGTCACGGCTTCAACGCCGCCACCGGCGAGTACGGCGACCTGCTGAAGGCCGGCGTCATCGACCCGGTCAAGGTCACCCGCTCCGCGCTGGAGAACGCCGCGTCGATCGCCTCCCTGCTGCTCACCACCGAGACCCTCGTGGTGGAGAAGAAGGAAGAGGAGGCCGACAACGGCCACTCGCACGGTGGTCACGGCCACTCCCACTGACGCCTGATCAGTGACCGGAGGCCCGGTCCCGCTCCTTCGGGAGCCGGGCCGGGCCTCCGGCGTCGGGCGTGCTTCACCGTTCAACTATCAGTGGAATTTTGCATACGGCAAAGTTTGGCTTATAACTGAGCCATGATCGAGGCCCGCCATCTGCGCGTCCTGCGTGCCGTCGCCCGCACCGGCTCCTTCTCCGCCGCCGCTCGTGAGCTGGGCTGTACGCAGCCCGCCATCAGCCAGCAGATGAAGGCCCTGGAGAAGGCCGTCGACACCCCGCTGGTGGTCCGCTCGGGCCGCGGCATGCAGCTGAGCGAGGCCGGGCGGGTGCTGCTCAAGCATGCCACCGGGATCCTGGCCGGGCTCTCCGCCGCCGAGGAGGAGGTGGCGGCGATCGCCGGGCTGCGGGCCGGGCGGGTGCGGCTGGTCTCCTTCCCGACCGCGAGTTCCACTCTGGTGCCGCCCGCCGTCGCCCGGCTGCGGGACAGCCATCCGGGGGTCCGCGTGTCGCTGGTCGAGGCCGAGCCGCCGGAGTCGCTGGCGATGCTGCGCGGCGGCGAGTGCGAGGTCGCGCTGGCCTTCCGCTACCCGCCGGCCCCCGGCGGCGCCCCGGCGCCGGCCCCCGCGCCCGCGCACGGCACGCCGCGCGAGGCGCGGGCCGAGGCCAACCTGGAGGCCCAGCAGCTCAGTGCCGGCACCGACTGGTCCGATCTGGTGGTCACCCCGCTGCTGGACGACCCGCTGGTCGGCCTCCTGCCCGCCGCGCACCCGCTGGCCGGGCGGGGAGGCGGTGGCCCGGTGGAGCTGGCCGAGCTGGCCGGGGAGCAGTGGATCGCCGGCTGCCCGCAGTGCCGGGGGCACCTGGTGGAGCTCTGCGCGGGAGCGGGCTTCGAGCCCCGGATCGACTTCGCGACCGACGACTACCCGGCGGTGGTCGGCCTGGTGGCGGCCGGGCTCGGGGTGGCGGTACTGCCGGGGCTGGCGCTGGAGTCGGTGCGCCCTGACGGCGTGTCGGCGGTGCCGGTGCGGACCGCCTCGGGGGCGCCGGCGGTGCGGCAGGTGGTCGCCCTGACCCTGCCGGACCTCGCCGAGGTGCCGGCCGTGGCGCTGATGCTGGAGCGGCTGGCGGGCGCGGCGGCCGCCGGGCGCTGACCGTGGCTCACGGGGCCGTGGACGGCTCGTCCCGGGCCGGGCGGCCGTGCGGCGTGGAGCGCCGCGAAGAAACGTTTCTTCACGGCGCGGCGCGGGCGAGCGCCTAGCGCTGCAGCCCCGTCGGCGCGGCCAGCGGCACCTCCACCAGACGGTTGCGCGAGCGGCCCATCATCTCCTCGCGCTCGTCCTCGGTCAGGCCTCCCCAGACGCCGTACGGCTCCCGGACCGCCAGTGCGTGCGCGGCGCACTCGGTCCGTACCGGGCAGCGCATGCAGACCTCCTTGGCGCTGGCCTCGCGCGAACTGCGCGCGGCCCCGCGCTCGCCCTCGGGGTGGAAGAAGAGCGAGCTGTCCACGCCGCGGCAGGCCGCGGAGAGCTGCCAGTCCCAGAGATCGGCGTTGGGGCCGGGGAGGCGGGAGAAATCTGCCATGGCTCATTCCCTTCAGAGGCTCGCCGGCCACCAGCCGGCCACCAGCGGGCTGGGCGGTGCGGCACGGCGAGGCTTCGATGCGCTGGTGTGGACACCTGGAAATATGACTTACGGCAACTCCATGGACAAGTCACCCACAGAGTGGCACAACAGTCAATGACCGTACAAAAGCTATAAAAACGGGCAAAGTGGGCATGGACTTGCGCGGGCGCAGGCGCGGCAATTCGGGTGGCCGACGGGCGCACGACGCTCCGGGTCGGTGTGCGGGTCGTACGCCGACCGCGCGCGAGCTGCACAAAAGTGCGGCGTGTGCACCGCGATGCGGCTGATCGGTAACGGGTCGGCCACGTACAGTGGTGGAGATGGCCCTGAAAGCCGTAACTCATTCGAGTGACGGTCGTTGGAAGTGCGGAGGCGGTTAGCGGGCGCCGGACGTCGGGAACGATCGCGGGGAAGTTCAGGCGATCGGCACGGAGTCCGTCGCCAATCGGCCGTGTCGGAGAGATTCGTACCAGCCAGGAGGCTCAACGTGACGCGGATCAGCTGCGGAGGACGACGGTCATGACTTCCGTTCTCGTTTGCGACGATTCCCCGCTCGCCCGCGAGGCGCTTCGCCGCGCGGTCGCGACCGTACCCGGCGTCGACCGGGTCACCACCGCGACGAACGGGGAGGAGGTCCTCCGCCGCTGGGTGGCCGACCGCTCCGATCTCGTTCTGATGGACGTCCGGATGCCCGGCCTCGGCGGGGTCGAGACGGTCCGGCGGCTGCTGTCCGCCGACCCGGGCGCGCGGATCATCATGCTCACCGTCGCCGAGGACCTCGACGGTGTGGCCCTCGCGGTGGCCGCCGGTGCCCGCGGGTACCTGCACAAGGACGCCTCGCGCGCCGAGCTGCGGGCCACCGTCACCCAGGCCCTCGCCGACCCGACCTGGCGGCTCGCCCCGCGCCGGCTGCGCAGCCCGGACATGGGTGCCGCGCCGACGCTGACGGCGCGTGAGATCCAGGTGCTGGAGGGCATGAGCCACGGCCGCAGCAACGCCGAGATCGGTCGCGAGCTGTTCCTCTCCGAGGACACCGTCAAGACCCACGCCCGGCGGCTGTTCAAGAAGCTCGGCGCCTCGGACCGCGCGCACGCGGTGGCCCTGGGCTTCCGCTGGGGCCTGGTCCGCTGACCACCGGCGGCGCCGCTGCTCGCGGCGCGCTGCTCGCGGTTCCTCCCGCAGGGGCGTGTGACGTTACGGTCCCGAGGTTGCACCATGGAGTAGTGGAGCACCTCGGGGACCAGCGGACAGGCACTGCGGCGGACCACGAAGCCGCAGGACACTCGGTGGACGGCGCGACGGACGGGACCACCGACGGCGGCGGGGCGGGAGGCGGCACGGTGCAGGAGGGGCCGGTGGTGCGCGGTGGCGCGGTGCCCGGCGCCGCACCGCATAACGTTCCGGTGCACAACTCCGGACGCGGTGCCGCGTTTTCTCGTTCGACCAGGCACCATGGACCGATGCGTGACGACGTTGCCGGTGCTACCGGCGAGGCGGACCCGGTGGAGGCCGAGCCCTCCGGCCCGGGTACTCCGTCGTACACGGATCCCGGTGGCGGTGAGCCCGGCCACGGAGCCGGTGAGGACGCGGGCGCCGGCGAGGCGGGCGTCCGGGGCGGCATCGACCGGGCGCCGGTGCTCGGTACCGGCAGCTCCCCCCTGGTCGGCGAGCTGGTCGCGGCCGCCGTCCGCGGCGAGGGCCCGGCGATCGACGCGCTGCTCGCCTACGTCCACCCGCTGGCGCTGCGGTACTGCCGCGGCCGGCTGGTCCGGCTGCCCGGCGGGGCCCGCCACCACGTGGACGACGTCGCCCAGGAGGTCTGCGTGGCGGTGCTCTGCGCGCTGCCGCGCTACCGGGACCAGGGCCGGCCGTTCGAGGCCTTCGTCTACGGCATCGCCGCCCACAAGATCGCCGACCTGCAGCGGGCCGCGATGCGCGGGCCCGGCTCGACCGTCGTCCCGCAGGACGACCTGCCGGAGGTGCCGGACGAGGCGCTCGGCCCGGAGGAGCGGGCGCTGCTGAGCAGCGATGCCGCCTGGGCCAAGGAGCTCCTCTCCAACCTGCCGGCCCGTCAGCGCGAGCTGGTGCTGCTGCGGGTGGCCGCCGGGCTGTCGGCGGAGGAGACCGGCGAGGTGCTCGGGATGTCGCCCGGCGCCGTCCGGGTCGCCCAGCACCGCGCGCTCAGCCGGCTGCGGGCGCTCGCGGAGGAATCCTCCTGATCCCGGCCCCGGCCCGCCCGCGCCGGAATGGCTCATGGGCGCCGGGTGTTGTCAAGGGCACACGAGTGCACATTCGTGGTGCCAGTACCATGGGGTATCGGCGCCTGGGCGGGTTGCCAAAGTTTCGTGGGTGCGAGCGGGGTTCCCCTGGAGGTTCCTCCAACGGCACCGAGCTTTCGGCGGCCTGAGCGAGTGAGCGATGACAGCGCCCCCACCCTCAGGGCGCGAGCGGAATAGGCCGGCCACGGAAGGTACCCCCAAATGTCCTACAACGCCGCAGGCGTACCCGAGAAGTTCGCGATGCTCGGGCTCACGTACGACGACGTGCTGCTGCTGCCCGGGGCCTCCGAGGTGCTGCCGAACCAGGTCGACACCTCCTCGCGGGTCTCCCGGAACGTGCGCGTCAACATCCCGCTGCTCTCCGCGGCGATGGACAAGGTCACCGAGTCGCGGATGGCGATCGCGATGGCCCGCCAGGGCGGCGTGGGCGTGCTGCACCGCAACCTGTCCGTCGAGGACCAGGCCAACCAGGTCGACCTGGTGAAGCGCTCCGAGTCCGGCATGGTCACCGACCCGATCACGGTCGGCCCGGAGACCACCCTGGCCGAGGCCGACGCGCTCTGTGCCAAGTTCCGGATCAGCGGCGTGCCGATCGCGGACGAGGCGGGCAAGCTGCTCGGGATCGTCACCAACCGCGACATGGCCTTCGAGTCGGACCGCAGCCGCCAGGTCCGCGAGATCATGACCCCGATGCCGCTGATCACCGGCAAGGTCGGCATCTCCGGCGAGGACGCGATCGGCCTGCTCCGCCGCCACAAGATCGAGAAGCTCCCGCTGGTCGACGACGAGGGCCGGATCAAGGGCCTGATCACCGTCAAGGACTTCGTCAAGGCCGAGAAGTACCCGAACGCCGCCAAGGACGCCGAGGGCCGCCTGCTGGTCGGCGCCGCCGTGGGCGCCAGCGCCGAGGCGTTCGACCGGGCCCAGGCCCTGGTCGAGGCGGGCGTCGACTTCCTGGTCGTGGACACCTCGCACGGCCACAGCCACAACGCGCTGGCCTGGATCGCCAAGATCAAGGCGGCCGTCGGCGTCGACGTGGTCGGCGGCAACGTGGCCACCCGCGACGGCGCCCAGGCGCTGATCGACGCCGGCGTGGACGGCGTCAAGGTCGGCGTCGGCCCCGGCTCGATCTGCACCACCCGTGTGGTCGCCGGCATCGGCGTCCCGCAGGTCACCGCGATCTACGAGGCCGCGCTCGCCTGCCAGGCGGCCGGCGTGCCGGTCATCGGCGACGGCGGCCTGCAGTACTCGGGCGACATCGGCAAGGCGCTCGCCGCCGGTGCCGACACCGTGATGCTGGGCTCGCTGCTGGCCGGCTGCGAGGAGTCGCCCGGCGAACTGCTGTTCATCAACGGCAAGCAGTTCAAGTCCTACCGCGGCATGGGCTCGCTGGGCGCGATGCAGACGCGCGGACAGGCGAAGTCCTTCTCCAAGGACCGGTACTTCCAGGGCGAGGTCACCTCGGACGAGAAGCTGATCGCCGAGGGCATCGAGGGCCAGGTGCCGTACCGCGGCCCGCTGTCGGCCGTGCTGTACCAGCTGGTCGGCGGCCTGCGCCAGACCATGGGCTACGTGGGCGCCGCCACCGTCGCGGAGATGGAGAGCAAGGGCCGCTTCGTCCGGATCACCTCGGCGGGCCTCAAGGAGAGCCACCCGCACGACATCCAGATGACCGTCGAGGCGCCGAACTACACCAGCCGCTGACGCCGTCGTCCGCCGAGGGACCCGCCGCTTCCGAGCGGTGGGTCCCTCGTGCGTGTCCGGGGGGCGGGCCGTCGCGGCGCGCCGACGGGCGGGTGCGGGATACTGGGGGCGGCCGGGGTGACCCGGCGGGCATGAGCAACAAACCAGAAGGGCTCGAACGAAGTGACTGAGATCGAGATCGGGCGAGGCAAGCGCGGCCGCCGGGCGTACGCATTCGACGACATCGCCGTCGTCCCCAGCCGGCGTACGCGTGACCCGAAGGAGGTCTCGATCGCCTGGCAGATCGATGCCTACCGTTTCGAGCTGCCGTTCCTGGCCGCCCCCATGGACAGCGTGGTCTCCCCGCAGCAGGCCATCGCCATCGGCCGCCTCGGTGGCCTGGGCGTGCTCAACCTGGAAGGCCTCTGGACCCGCTACGACGACCCGCAGCCGCTGCTGGACGAGATCGCCACGCTGGAGGACGAGGCCGCCGCGACCCGCCGCCTGCAGGAGATCTACGCCGCGCCGATCCGGGCCGAGCTGATCAAGCAGCGGATCCAGGAGGTCCGCGACTCCGGTGTGGTCACCGCCGCCGCGCTCTCGCCGCAGCGCACCGCCGAGTTCTCCAAGGCCGTCGTGGACGCCGGCGTCGACGTCTTCGTCATCCGGGGCACCACCGTCTCCGCCGAGCACGTCTCCGGCGCCGCCGAGCCGCTCAACCTCAAGCAGTTCATCTACGAGCTGGACGTCCCGGTCATCGTCGGCGGCTGTGCCACCTACACCGCCGCGCTGCACCTGATGCGCACCGGCGCGGCCGGCGTGCTGGTCGGCTTCGGCGGCGGCGCCGCCCACACCACCCGCAACGTCCTGGGCATCCAGGTGCCGATGGCCACCGCCGTCGCCGACGTGGCCGCGGCCCGCCGCGACTACATGGACGAGTCCGGCGGCCGCTACGTGCACGTGATCGCGGACGGCGGCGTCGGCTACAGCGGCGACATCCCGAAGGCCGTCGCCTGCGGCGCCGACGCGGTGATGATCGGTGCCGCACTGGCCCGCGCCACCGACGCGCCCGGCAAGGGCTTCCACTGGGGCATGGAGGCCGTGCACGAGGAGCTGCCGCGCGGCAAGCGGGTGGACCTCGGCACCGTCGGCACCACCGAGGAGATCCTCACCGGTCCGTCGCACACCCCCGACGGCACCATGAACATGTTCGGCGCGCTGCGCCGGGCGATGGCCACCACCGGCTACACGGAGCTCAAGGAGTTCCAGCGGGTCGAGGTCACGGTCAACCCGGCGCTCAACCACCGCTGAGCCGCCGTGCCGTGACGGACCAGGGCCCCCGCCGGATCACCACCCGGCGGGGGCTCTGCCGCGTCCGGCCCGGGCGTCCTCAGCTGGGGGTGGCCGTGCGGCGGGTGAGCAGGAAGCCGCCGATCGCGGCGATGCCGTAGAAGACGAGGTCCAGCGGGTGCCGGTCGGCGCGCCAGAGCCGGAGGGCGTCGCCGAGCAGCTCGCCGTACGGGGTGCGGGCCAGGCCGTGCAGGCGCAGCGTCTGGCCGAGCAGCTGGCCGAGGAAGAGCGCGCCGGCCGCCAGCAGCGCGCCCAGCGGGGGCAGCGCGTGGCTGCGGCCGCCGAGCCGGCCGAGCGGCCAGGCGACGGCGGCGGCCAGGGCGATGGCCAGCCAGCCGATGCTGCCCTCGACCCGGGCCAGGGCGGCGCCGTACGCGAGCGCGCCGGCCAGCATCGCGACGACGGCCGCCGCGACGGCGGTGCCGGTCCGGCGGCGGCGCGCCGGCCCGTCGGCGTGCTCGGGCTCCGGCCGGTAGCCGGTCACCGGGGCGCCGGGCATGCCGGGGGCGACATAGCCCTCCGGTACCTCCGGCTCGGGCGCCACGGAGAAGTGCCGGGCCGTTCGCGGCCGTTCCGAGTGGCCGTCAGCGCCGGGTGCGGGTGCGGTCATGGGCGTCGAATCCCCCCGGAAAAGACTGTGAGCGGCCGAACGTTAGCAGCGCTCCGGGCCGGCCGAACAGAGTTTTCGATCACAGATCGGGCACGGAGCGGCCGCGTTCGGCGGGGCCGTCACCAGGGTGGCCGGGGGGCGGGTGGCCGCGGGCCCCGGGGACAGGGGATGATGGAGGCTTGGCGTTCGGGCCCGGCGTCGGGCCGACGCGCCGTCACCTCGACCGGCCAGCACCACATGGGGGAACGTTCCGAATGACCCAGGCGCAGGGTTCCACCGGCCGCCTCCTGGCCGGACGCTACCGGTTGGACGCGGTGCTCGGGCGCGGCGGTATGGGCACCGTCTGGCGCGCCGAGGACGAGATGCTGGGCCGGATCGTCGCGGTCAAGGAACTGCGGATGAACGGCAGCGTCGACGAGGACGAGAAGCACCGGCTGATCGTCCGTACGCTGCGCGAGGCCAAGGCGACGGCGAGGATCCGTCACGGCTCGGCGGTCACCGTCTTCGACGTGGTCGAGGAGGACGACCGGCCGTGGATCGTCATGGAGCTGGTCGAGTCCCGCTCGCTGGCGGACGTGATCAAGGAGGACGGGCCGCTGGCGCCCGCCCGGGCCGCCGAGATCGCGCTCGACGTGCTGGGCGTGCTGGTCGCCGCGCACGCGCTCGGCATCCTGCACCGCGACGTGAAGCCGTCCAACGTGCTGATCGGCGAGGACGGCCGGGTGGTGCTCACCGACTTCGGCATCGCCAGCGTGGAGGGCGACGCCTCGGTGACCTCCACCGGGATGCTGGTCGGCGCGCCCTCGTACATATCCCCCGAGCGGGCCCGCGGGCAGAAGCCCGGCCCGCCGGCCGACCTCTGGTCGCTGGGCGGCACGCTGTACGCGATGGTCGAGGGCCGGCCGCCGTACGACCGGGGCTCGGCGCTGGCCACCCTGACGGCGGTGATGACCGAGGAGCTCAGCACGCCGCTGAACGCCGGGCCGCTCAAGCCGGTGATCGAGGGACTGCTGGAGAAGGACCCGGGCGAGCGGCTGGACGCCTCGCAGACCCGGTCGATGCTGAAGCGGGTGGTGGCCGACGCCACCGCACGGGCGGAGTCGACCACCGAGCACGCGATGCCGGTGAAGCCGTCGGCGGGGGAGAGCAAGGGCGCGGCGAAGGCCAAGAGCGAAGCGGCCGTGGCCCCGGCCGCGGAGAAGCAGGCCGCGCAGACGCCGGCCGCCGGGAAGCCGGCCGGGAAGCGTCCGGTCGGCGGGCTGCTCGGCACCGTCCGGGTCGGGAGTCGGGCCAAGGACGCCGCGGTCACCGGGGAGACCGGGGCCGCCAAGGGCGCCGAGGCGGCGGAGAAGCCCGCCACCGCCGGGGCCGGCGCGCCGGCCACCGACCCGATCAAGCCGGTCACCAGCGAGTGGACCCTGGGCGCGACCCAGGCGGCCGGTGCCGACCCGCGCACGGGACGGCGGCGCCTCGCCGTGGTCACCGCGGTGCTGGTCCTGGTGCTGATCGCCGGGGTGGTCGCGGTGATCCAGGCCGTCGGCGGCTCCGACCACCTGCCGGCCAAGGGCGCGGGCAGCACCGCCCCGGTGGCGGCCACCACCTCCCCGGAGGGGGAGGGCACGGCGGCCACGGTCCCGGCGGGCGGCCCGGCGAGCCCGGCGGCGACCGGCGCCCCGGCGACCGGAACCCCGGCGACCGCGCCCACCGGCGCGGCGACCCCGGCACCGACCGCCGCAGCGCCGAGCACCCCGGCAGCCGCCCCGCCGGCTCCAGTCACGCCCGCTCCCGGCACGCCGGCGGGCCCGGCCGTGCCCGCCGGCTTCCACGAGTACAAGGACCCGGCCGGCTTCTCGGTCGTGCTGCCGGACTGGCTCCAGCCGGCCGGCTCGGAGGCGACCCGCCGCACCTTCAAGGGCAACGGCAGCACCCTGAAGATCGAATGGACCACCAGCCCCGGTGCGAGTGCCGTGGCCGACTGGCAGGAGTCCGAGCCCGGGCTGCGCGCCCAGGTCTCCAACTACCAGCGCGTGCAGCTGCAGGCCGTCGCCTACCGCGAGTGGACCAACGCCGCCGACTGGGAGTGGATCAGCGGCAACCCCCGGACGCATTCGCTCAACCGGGGCTTCGTCACCGGCACGCCCGCCAAGTACGGCTACGCGATCTACTGGATCACCCCCGACGCGGACTGGAGCGCCCCGGCGAACGCCCAGGCCCGCCAGACCGCCTTCGACTCCTTCCAGCCCGCGCCGTAGGAGGGCCCGCCGGGGCCTCCCGGCGGGCTCAGCCGATCAGGCGCTGCTTGGCGCGGCTGAACTCCTCGTCGGTGAGCGCCCCGGCGGTGCGCAGGGCGGCGAGGCGTTCCAGCTGGTCCAGCAGCTCGGTGCCGGAGGAGGCGGGCGCGGCGCCCGGCCCGGCCGGCGCCTTCTGTGCGGCGGTCCGGGCCAGCCGGGCGGCGGCCCGGATCTGCTCGGCGAACACCTCGCCCTTCACCACGTCCTCGAACCGGTGCGAGCCGGTGAGGGCGACCACCAGCAGCACCTCGCCGTTGATCCGGGACTTGGCGACGGTCGCGTCGGTGACCGCGGAAAGCGGAACCGGGACAGGCGGTTTTCCGTCCTTCAGGAACAGCAGCCGGTGCGTGGTGAGGACCAGGACACCCTTGCGGAAATGGTCGGGATGGCGCCCCGCCGTGGACGCGACCGGCCTCTCCTCGGGGGTCACGTTCGCCTCGACGGTGCGCAGGGCCTGCGCCCGGGTGTCACTGTTGCTGTTGCCGGCCACGTCGAAGGCCGCCTCGATCAGATCGGTCCAGTCCATGGGACCGAGCGTAATGCGCACGCCCTAGGCTGGGGCGCGAGCGAGAGGAACACGCATGCGAGCGGGTCCGGGTCAGGTGCTGGCAGGGCGTTACCGGCTGACGGACCGTCCGGAGGCGCTGCGCGCCTCCGCCGTGGACGAGGTGACCGGGGGTGCGGTCCTGCTGCGCGGCCTGGAGCTGCCGGCGTTGCTGACGAGCGGTCACGATCCGGACGAGCCGGTCCCCGAGCAGGGCGAGCGGCTGGTCCGCCGGGTGGCGGCGGCCGGGTCGGCGGCGCCTTCGCACCCCAGGCTGTTGCAGGGGGCGGGGGCCTTCGTCGAGGGCGATCTGCTCTGGACGGTCGAGGAACGGCCGGCCGGGGTGCCGCTGGCCGAGCTGGTCGCGGCCGGGCCGGTCCCGCCGTACCGGGCGGCCGAGTTGGCGGCCGACCTGGCCGGTGCGCTGCGGGCACTGCACGAGGACGGGCTCGCGCACGGCAATCTGACCACCGCGTCGGTGCTGGTCTGCGAGGACGGTGCGGCGCTGCTGGGCGGACTGCTGCCGGGGGTGGCCGAGGAGGCGCTGGCCGAGGAGCTGGGCGGGCCCGGCGGGCGCCGCCGGTACGACGTGCGGGCCACCCTGGTCGGTCCGGTGGCGGAGCGCTGGCCGCTGGACGGCGGCCCGGCGGGGGACTGCTGGGCGCTGGGCGTGCTGGTGCAGCGGCTGGTGACCGGCCGCTCGCCGTTCCCGGACCACGGTGTGCCGGAGCTGGTCACGGCGGTGCGGGACGGCCGGCGGGAGCCGTCGGTGGTGTGCGGGCCGCTGGCGCCGCTGGTCGAGCGGCTGCTCCAGCCCGACCCCGCGCTGCGGCCTACCGCGGAGGCCGTCCAGCGGGAGCTGGCAGGCCTCCTGGCGGGCGCGCCGGAGCCGGCCGACGAGGAGCGGTCGGCGCGGGCGCTGGAGTTGCGGCCGGAGGGGCCGCTGGTGCCGCTGACGCCGCGTCGGCGCGGCCGGGGCGGGCCGGCCCCGGAGCCGGTCGCGGCGGACGCGGGGCCGGAGCCGGTCCGGCGTCCGTTGATGCCGCCGGCGCTGCTCGGACCGGTGCTGGTGGGCGGGGTCTTCCTGCTGTTGGTGCTCGGGGTGGTCGCCGTCGTGGTGTTCGCGGGCTGACGTTCGCGGGTTGATGGTGGCGGTGCCGGTGCCCGCGGGCTGACGTTCGCAGGCTGATGGTGGCGGCCCCGGTGTTCGCGGGCTGATGTTCGCAGGCTGACGGTGCCTGTCGGGGCCGTCCCGCCGGCCGGACGGGCGGGGGAGATTACCGGGGTGCGGGCGGGGCGCCTAATGTGTGCGTGGGATCTGTTCGAGAAATGGTCTGCACCGGCCCTCCGTCGAGGTGACGGCAGGTGGATGAGGGGGAGCGGTCGCCGATGAGCGTGCAGGACCGGCCGGAGGCGGCCGAGGCGGAGCGGCTGCTGGCCGGACGCTACGAGCTGGGCGACCGGCTGGGCCGCGGCGGCATGGGCACGGTCTGGCGGGCCTGGGACCGGATGCTGGACCGCGAGGTCGCCGTCAAGGAGCTGACCGTCAGCCACCTCCCGGAGGAGGAGCTGCAGATCCTGCACGCCCGGATGAAGCGGGAGGCCAGTGCGGCCGCCCGGATCAAGCACCCCGGCGTGATCACCGTGCACGACGTGCTGGAGCAGGACGGCCGGCCGTGGATCGTGATGGAGCTGGTCGACGGCCGCTCGCTGGCCGACGTGATCAGCCAGGACGGAACGCTGCAGCCGCGGGCCGCCGCCGAGGTCGGCAGCCAGGTGCTGGCAGCGCTGCACCGGGGCCACCAGCTGGGTGTGCTGCACCGGGACGTGAAGCCGGCCAACGTGCTGCTGGAGCGCGGCACCGGGCGGGTGGTCCTGCTCGACTTCGGCATCGCCACGTACGAGGGCTCGGCCGAGCTGACCCGGCCCGGTGACCTGGTCGGCTCGCCGGACTACCTGGCGCCCGAGCGCGCCCAGGGAGACCGCCCGGGCCCGGCCTCCGACCTCTGGGGCCTCGGGGCGACGCTGTACGCGGCGGTGGAGGGCCAGTCGCCGTTCCGCCGGACGTCGCCGCTGACCACGCTGGCCGCGGTGGTCGGAGATCCGCTGCCGGAGCCGCGCCGGGCGGGGGCGCTGGGGCCGGTGCTGGCCGCGCTGATGGCCAAGGACCCGGCCGAGCGGCCGACCGCGGACGAGGCGGCCCGGATGCTGGCCGAGGTGCAGGCCGGGCACACCATGGGCTTCAAGCCGGTCGCGCCGGTGAAGACGCCGACCCAGTCGGTGCCGGTAGTGGACCGGACCGAGGCGCCGTCCGGGCCGGGGCCGGACTCCGAGCCGGAGACGACGCCCGGGCCGGTCGCACCGCCGGCGACGCCGGCTGCCACCGCGGCGGACGCCGGAGCCCTCGCCGTGGGCGCCGGAGCCGCCGTGGGTCCGCCCGCCGGGCGGCCCGCGCTGGTGGTGCACCCCGTCGCGCCCGCGCGCGGGCCGGCCGGACGCCGCAACGTGCTGCGGATCGCCGCGATCGGGCTGGGCGTCGCCGTGCTGGCCGCGGGGGCGACCTTCCTGGTGACCCGGCACTCCGGCACCCCGGTCGCCGACCCCACCCCGACCGCCACCGGCGGGCCGCAGCCCACCGCGTCCGGCGACGCGGACCCCGCGCCCACCGGCTACCGCTGGGTGGACGACCCGGCGGGCTTCCGCTTCCCGCTGCCGGTGGCCACCCCGGCCTGGCAGCGCAGCACCGACACCGCCAACCAGATCTTCTACAGCCCGGACAACAAGACGCACTACCTCCAGTTCGCCGTCACCGTCGGCCAGTCGGTCAAGCCGCTGGACCACATGCGGCAGATGGAGACCACCGTCTCCAAGCTGAAGGAGTACCGCCAGCACAAGCTGACCAGCGTCCTGGTGAACGGCCACGACGCCGCGGTCTGGGAGTTCAGCTACGCGGCCAAGGAGGGGGGACGGCGGCGGGCGATCGAGGCGGAGTTCATCGACGACGACGGGACCGGCTACGCCATCTACCTGTCCTGCCCGGAGACGGACAAGGACTGGCCGGAGGGGGAGCAGCGGTTCAACGCGGTGCTCGGCCACTTCACCCCGACCCGCTGAGCCGCCGAGAAGCGCCGACCCGCTGACCCGGAGAAGCGCGGAGCCGCCGAGCCGTCACGAAGCGCCGAGCCGGTGACCGGCCGAGCCGGTGACCCGCCGGCCGGGTGGGCCGCTCGGAGTTTCTTGTTACCCACGGGTACCGAACCGGCCGCCGAACGCCTAGGCTGCGCCGTATGACGGACCTCACAGCAGATGCCTCGGCCCTCCGGCAGCCCGGTGCAGGCGCGGCGGACCGCAACCCCGCCGCCCCCGGAGGCGGCCGCACGGTCGCCGCGGCCGTTCCGTCGTCGCTGGTCACCCGCCTGGCCGGCGGGATCACCGCGACCGGCGAGCCCAGCCTGGTGGAGACCGTCGCCCCGCTGACCGGCGAGCGGCTGGCCGGCCTGCCGCAGTCCACCCCGGCCGACGTCGAGGTCGCCTTCGAGCTGGCCCGTCGTGCCCAGCCGGCCTGGGCCGCGCTGCCGGTGCGCCGTCGCGCCGCCGTCCTGCTGCGCTTCCACGACCTGCTGCTGAAGCGCCAGGACGAGGTGCTCGACCTGATCCAGGCCGAGACCGGCAAGGCCCGGCTGCACGCCTTCGAGGAGGTGCTGGCCGTCGCCATGGCCGCCCGGCACTACGGGCGCGCCGCGCACGGCTACCTGCGCGACAAGCGGCGCGGCGGCGCGCTGCCGCTGCTCACCCAGGCGATCGAGGCCCGCCGCCCCAAGGGCGTGGTCGGGCACATCTCGCCGTGGAACTACCCGCTGGAGCTGTGCATCGGCGACGCGCTGCCCGCCTTCGTGGCCGGCAACGCGGTGGTCAACAAGCCGGACACGCAGACCGCGCTGACCGCGCTCTGGGCCCGCGAGCTGCTGATCGAGGCCGGGCTGCCGGCCGACCTCTGGCAGGTTGTGATCGGCGACGGCCCGGTGATCGGCCCGGCCGTGGTCGAGCACGCCGACTACGTCTCGTTCACCGGCTCCACCCGCACCGGCCGCGAGGTCGCCCAGCGCGCCGCCGCCCGGCTGGTCGGCGTCTCGCTCGAACTCGGCGGCAAGAACGCCATGCTGGTGCTGGCCGACGCCGACCTCGACCGGGCCGCCGAGGGTGCCGTCCGGGCCTGCTTCTCCTCGGCCGGCCAGCTCTGCATCTCGATCGAACGGCTGCTGGTGCACCGCTCGGTGGCGGACGAGTTCCTGGCGAAGTTCGCCGAGCGGACCCGCGCCCTGCGCCTCGGCGGCGGCCTCGCGTACGGCGCGGACATGGGCTCGCTGGTCTCCGTCCGGCAGCTGGACACCACCACCCGCCACGTGGACGAGGCGGTCAAGGCCGGTGCCACCGTGGTCACCGGCGGCCGGTCCCGGCCGGATCTCGGCCCGTTCTTCTACGAGCCGACCATCCTGGACGGCGTCACCCCGGAGATGGCGGTCTGCAGCGAGGAGACCTTCGGCCCGGTGGTCTCGGTCTACCGCTTCGACACCGAGGACGCGGCGGTGGCCGCCGCCAACTCCACCCCGTACGGGCTCAACTCCAGCGTCTGGACGAAGGACCTGCGGCGCGGCCGGGCGGTCGCGGCCCGGCTGCGCACCGGCACGGTCAACGTCAACGAGGCCTACGCGGCAGCGTACGGCTCGGTCGGCGCGCCGATGGGCGGCATGGGCGAGTCCGGGCTCGGCCGGCGGCACGGCGCCGAGGGCATCCTGCGGTTCACCGAGGCGCAGACCGTCGCCAGCCAGCGGCTGATGCCGCTCGCGCCCTCGTTCGGGCTGGACGACAAGCAGTTCGCCGCGGTGTTCACCGGCGGCCTGCGGGTGCTGAAGGCGCTGCGCCTCAAGTAGCCGACGGCCCACGGCAGTCCGTCCCGACGTCAGTTCTTTTCCCGAAGGAGCAGTGGCACATGGTGGGGTCCCGCGATGAGGCGGAGTTCGACTACGACGTGGTCGTGATCGGCTCGGGCTTCGGTGGGTCGGTCTCCGCGCTGCGGCTGACCGAGAAGGGCTACCGGGTCGCCGTCCTGGAGGCCGGGCGGCGCTTCGAGCGCGACGAACTGCCCAAGAACTCCTGGGACCTGGCCAAGTACCTGTGGGCGCCCAGGCTCGGCCTGTACGGCATCCAGCGGATCCACCTGCTGGCCAATGTGCTGATCCTGGCGGGCGCCGGCGTCGGCGGCGGCTCGCTGAACTACGCCAACACCCTCTACGTGCCGCCGAAGCCGTTCTTCGAGGACCGCCAGTGGGCCCACATCACCGACTGGCAGGAGGAGTTGGCGCCGTTCTACGACCAGGCGCAGCGGATGCTGGGCGTCCGGCTCAACCCGACCATGACCCCGTCCGACGTCCATCTGCGGGCGGCGGCCGAAAAGATGGGCGTCGGGGACACCTTCCACATGGCGCCGGTCGGGGTCTTCTTCGGTGACGGCAAGGACGCCGGGGGCGCGGCCGAGGCGGCGCCCGGCGACGAGATCCCGGACCCGTACTTCGGCGGCGCCGGCCCCGCGCGGCGGGCCTGCGTGGAGTGCGGCGAGTGCATGACCGGCTGCCGGCACGGCGCCAAGAACATGCTCACCGAGAACTACCTCCACCTGGCCGAGCGCGGCGGCGCCGAGATCCACCCGCTCACCACGGTGGCCCGGATCCGCGAGCACACCGGCGCCGACGGCACGCAGGGCTTCAAGGTGGACGTCCGCCGGACCGACGCCCGCTCCACCACCGACCCGGTGAAGGCGGGGGCGCGGACCATCACCGCCGCCCGGGTGGTGGTCGCGGCCGGCACCTACGGCACCCAGTCGCTGCTGCACCGGATGCGCGACGGCGGCCACCTGCCCCGGATCTCCGGCCGGCTCGGCGAGCTGACCCGGACCAACTCCGAGGCGCTGGTCGGCGCGCAGACCACCGACCGTCGGTACGGTGCCCGGACGGACTTCACCAAGGGCGTCGCGATCACCTCCTCGATCCACCCGGACGCGAACACCCACATCGAGCCGGTGCGCTACGGCAAGGGCTCCAACGCGATGGGCGCGCTGTCGATCGCGCAGGTCAAGGGCGGCGGCAAGGGCCCGCGCTGGCTGCGTTACCTGGGCTCGTCGGTGCGGCACCCGGTGACCTTCGCCCGCTCGATGAACCAGCGCCGCTGGTCGGAGAAGACGATCATCGGCCTGGTGATGCAGTCGCTGGACAACTCGATCACCGTCTCGCTGAAGAAGAAGGGCCTCGGAAAGGGCCAGCTGACCTCCACCCAGGGGCACGGCGCACCCAACCCGACCTGGATCCCGGCCGCCGAGCAGGGCGCCCAGGCGCTGGCCGACGAGATCAACGGCTTCGCGGGCAGCACCGTCGGCGAGATCTTCGACATCCCGATGACCGCCCACTTCCTCGGCGGCTGCCCGATCGGCGACTCCGCCGAGACCGGCGTGGTCGACCCGTACCACCGGCTCTTCGGCCACCCCGGGATCAGCGTGGTGGACGGCTCGGCGGTCTCCGCCAACCTCGGGGTGAACCCGTCGCTGACGATCACCGCGCAGGCCGAGCGGGCCATGTCGATGTGGCCGAACAAGGGCGAGGACGACCGGCGCCCGGCCCCCGGCGAGGCGTACCGGCGGGTCGAGTCGGTGGCGCCGGTGCGCCCGGCGGTGCCGAAGGAGGCCTTCGGTGCGCTGCGCCTGCCGCTGCTGGCCGTCCCCGAGGTGCCGAAGAAGCTTGGCACGCAAGCTCCCTGACGCTTCGCCGGGGCCGGGCCGCGACGCGCCGGAGCCGGTTGACAGCCGTCCGCGCACGATGGGATAAACGGGCTCCCTGGGGGGACCAGGGGCTTGTTCTCACGGGGGGATCACGGTCCATGGCCATCTGCGCATCGTGCGGCGCGGCTTCGGCGGAAGGGGCGCTCGGCTGCGCGTCCTGCGGGCGGCCGCTGGCGCCGCCCCCGCCAGCCGCGACACCGCTCACCCCGCCCGTGCTGCCCCCGCCGCCACCGTCCGCGCCGGGGTACCCGACGGCCGCGGCGCCCGGCCGGCCCGGGTACGCGCCGCCCACCGTCCCTCCGACGGTGGGCAGTTGGGGCACCGGCCGGCCGTACGACGCGGCCGCCGCGCAGCCCGCCGCGCTGCGGTGGCTCACCGGCGAGGACTGGCGGCCGGCGGTGAAGGCGGTGATCGCGCCGACCGCGGTGCTGCTGTTGGCGGCGCTGATCGCCGCGATCCCGGGCGACTACAACGTCGGCTACCTCTACGACTCGCCCGACTTCGGCGACCGCTTCGGCACCGCCCTGGCCATGGCCCTGGCCGCTCTCGGCGCACCCTTCAAGCTCGGCCTCAGCGGCCGGCTGTTCCGGGGGGAGAGCGGCCCGTCGCTCCTGGTGCGGACGGTGCCGATGACGGTCACCGCGCTCTGGCTGTTCGCGCTCTGGCTCGGTCTGCGGGCCGGCGTGCGCCTGCGCCAGGCCCGCACCGGTGCGCAGCAGACCCGGGCGCAGGCGGCCGGCGAGGCGGTCCGCACCGCCCTGGTGGTGGCCGCGGCGACCCTGCTGGTGGGCCTGGTCGGCGGCGCCGTCTGGTCCCCGTCGAACGGCCGGGGGGCGAGCTTCAGCGACTACTACGGGGCTGTGGAGTACCGGTCCGACTCCGGCTGGCTGGAGGCGGTCGGCTGGAGCGCGCTGCTGGCCGGGCTGCTCGCCTTCACCGTGTACGGGACGGACGCGCTGCGCTGGGCGGCCTGGCGCAACCGCGCGGTGCGCGGGTGGGCGGTGGCCGGGCTGGCCGCGGGCCGGGCGGCGGCGGTGTCGGTCGGGCTCGGCGCGCTGGCCGGGTTCGTGCTGGTCGCCGTGCAGGACGAGGGGTGGGCGACCGGTGTCTCGGTGGCCTTCCTGCCGAACCTCGGCCTGAGCCTGCTCGGCCTGGGCTCGGGTGCGACCCTGCGGGCGGGCGACGGCAGCAGCCGCTACGGCGGCTACGACGGGGACGGCCCGGGCTACGGGTCGAGCGGCCCGCGCGACGAGTTCTCGCTCTTCGACCTGCACGGCGAGACCGCCGACTGGCGGTGGACCCTGCTGCTCGCCCTGGCCGCGACGGCATACCTCGGCTGGACGGCCCACCGCCGCCGGCTCGACGCGGCCGACCGGATCCGGCTTGCCGTGGTGTACGCGACCGGGCTGACCCTGCTCATGGCGGTGGCCGGCTTCGTGGCGACGTCGGGCAGCGGGTCCTCGGGCGGGCGGACGGGCGCCGACCGCGAGTTCTCGGTCGGTCTGCTCTTCGGCTCCCAGCTGGCGGCCAACGTGATCTGGGCAGCGGTCGGCGCGCTGGCCGTGCCGCCGCTGCTGGCGGCCGTCCGCGGCGGTTCGGCCGGTGGCCCCCTCGGAGCGGTGCCGCCGCAGGGCGGCCCGTACGAGGGTGCGGCGTACGCGGGAGCGGTGCCCGGGGAGACGGCACACGCGGACGCCGCGCCCGCGGGCGTGGTGCACGAGGGCGGGCCGCTGGTGCCGGGTCAGGTGGCGGGCGTGAGCGAGGTGATCGGCTCGCACGACCAGCAGCCGCCGGCCCCCGGCGCCGCCGCCCCCGGGGACGGCGGGGATGCCGCCGACGCGAGCGTCTGGCGCAAGGAGCCGTAGCGAGCCGGGGGGGCGTGCGCCTCGGCGGCCCGCGCCCCTCGCGTCGTCCCGGCGCCCGCCCGCCGCAGCGGTCACCCCGCCGCGCGGCCCCGGACAAGGCCCGGACAAGGCCCCCGACGGGGCCCGGACGAGGAGGCCGGACCAGGACCCGACCGGCCCGGAGAAGGGCAAAGGGCCCCGCGGGGGAACGGGGCCCTTTGTCGTTCAGCACGCGGCGTCAGGGCTGCGCCGGTGCTGGGGTGACGGCGCCGGGGGAGGAGCGCCGTCCTGTCGGTTGGCTTCTGGGACCGCGCCGTCGCAGCACCGGCGTGGGTGTGCCGGTCGCGCGGGGCGCGCACGCTCGCGGTGCGGCTGGTCCGGCGCGCATGGCTGCGCCGGGCCTTCGCTCACGGAGCGTGAGGTGACAATCGTTGCCACCAAGGGTCTCGGCGGCACCGGGCCGGGCCTCCGCAGTGGGCCTTCAGCCACCGGGAGAACCTCTTCCAAGCAGCATCGTGCTGGACGAAGGGCTTGCTCTGCAACCGATTCGGCATGATTCGGCACAGTCCATTTTCGGCCGGACCGGCCAGGGGAGGTCTGCCAGGGGCCGCCCGGCGGCCCTCGGGGAGGTCCGGGAAGGCCACGTCGATGATCACGGTGCGTAGTGGTGTCGGCCGGAGCGCACGGGGACGCGCGTAGCGGCGCGGGACGGTGAACGGTGTGCGCCTGGGTTGCGCCGGGGTGCGGCGGCCGGCCTCCGGGCGTCCCCGGAGGCCAGCCACCCCACCTCGTTGGTCCAGTCGCGGCCGGGGTCGCTGTCCCCTGCTGGCCGGCCGCTGCACCCGCGCACGGTCCCACGGCGCACCGCTCCCGGCGGGGCCGGGACAGCGGTGGCGCCACGCGCGCCGGTGGACTGGGATGAGCTCCACGCGTGGTCCTGCAAGCCCGTACGGCGGCGCCCCTGGCCGGGGCGGAGGCGGCGCACCTGGCGGGCGCGGCGCGGTCGTACGGTCGTCAGAAGCAACGAACCGGCGGCCGGGGCGGTCACGGTCTCCTGGACGTGCAGACGAGTGAAACCGGCCCGCCCGGTAGACTCGACCACAGACCCCCGCTCGTCGCCCGCCGCCGCCCTTCGACGGAAGCGCTGCGCGCGACACCTTTCGTACCGCTGCCGGAAGGCCGTCCGTGTCCTCTGCTATTCCCGTCCAGTCCGTACCTGAGACCGACACCGTCCTGGTGGTCGACTTCGGTGCCCAGTACGCCCAGCTCATCGCCCGCCGGGTGCGTGAGGCCCGGGTCTACAGCGAGATCGTGCCGAGCAGCATGCCGGTCGCCGAGATGCTCGCCAAGAACCCGAAGGCGATCATCCTCTCCGGCGGTCCCTCGTCGGTCTACGAGGAGGGCGCACCGCAGCTCGACCGCGCGATCTTCGAGGCCGGGGTGCCGGTCTTCGGCATGTGCTACGGCTTCCAGCTGATGGCCAAGACGCTCGGCGGCACCGTCGACAACAGCGGCGCCCGTGAGTACGGCCGCACCCCGCTGACCGTCTCCCGCACCGGCTCCACCCTGTTCGAGGGCGTCCCGGCGCAGCACTCGGTCTGGATGTCGCACGGCGACGCCTGCTCGGCCGCCCCCGAGGGCTTCACCGTCACCGCCTCCACCGACGTGGTGCCGGTCGCGGCCTTCGAGAACGACGAGGCCCGGCTCTACGGCGTCCAGTACCACCCCGAGGTGCTGCACTCCGACCACGGCCAGCAGATCCTGGAGCACTTCCTCTACCGCGGCGCCGGCATCGCGCCGACCTGGACCACCGGCAACGTGGTGGACGAGCAGGTCGCGCTGATCCGCGCCCAGGTCGGGAACAAGCGGGCGATCTGCGGCCTCTCCGGCGGCGTGGACTCCGCGGTCGCGGCCGCCCTGGTCAACAAGGCCATCGGCGAGCAGCTGACCTGCGTCTACGTCGACCACGGCCTGATGCGCAAGGGCGAGACGGAGCAGGTCGAGAAGGACTTCGTCGCGGCCACCGGCGTGCAGCTGAAGGTCGTCGACGCGCAGGAGCGCTTCCTGAACGCGCTCGCCGGGGTCTCCGACCCCGAGGAGAAGCGCAAGATCATCGGCCGTGAGTTCATCCGGGTCTTCGAGCAGGCCCAGGCGGAGATCGTGGCCGAGGCCGGCGAGCACGGCGAGTCGGTGGAGTTCCTGGTCCAGGGCACCCTGTACCCGGACGTGGTGGAGTCCGGCGGCGGTACCGGCACCGCCAACATCAAGTCCCACCACAACGTCGGCGGCCTGCCCGAGGACCTCCAGTTCGCGCTGGTCGAGCCGCTGCGCAAGCTGTTCAAGGACGAGGTCCGGATGGTCGGCCAGGAGCTCGGCCTGCCGGAGGAGATCGTCCAGCGCCAGCCGTTCCCGGGCCCGGGCCTGGGTATCCGGATCGTCGGCGAGGTCACCAAGGAGCGCCTGGACCTGCTGCGCGAGGCCGACGCGATCGCCCGCGAGGAGCTGACCGCGGCCGGCCTGGACCGGAAGATCTGGCAGTGCCCGGTCGTGCTGCTCGCGGACGTCCGCAGCGTCGGCGTCCAGGGCGACGGCCGCACCTACGGCCACCCGATCGTGCTGCGCCCGGTCTCCTCCGAGGACGCCATGACGGCCGACTGGTCGCGCCTGCCGTACGACGTGCTGGCCAAGATCTCGACCCGGATCACCAACGAGGTCAAGGACGTCAACCGCGTGGTGCTGGACTGCACCAGCAAGCCGCCGGGCACCATCGAGTGGGAGTGATCACTCCCGCCGGCCGGCCCTGAGAAGGCCCCGGACCGGCATTGAACGGCCGCGCCGTCGTTCCCGTATACAAGGGAGCGGCGGCGCGGCCGTTCGCGGTGGACGGGGGCCCACCGGGTGGGATCTCCCACCGAAAGCGCTCACAAACGTGCAGAATGCGACCGGACCTGTCAGGCGGTTGGCGGGCCGTGAAGGAAGGTGTGAGGGATGACGGAGGCCAGCAGCCCCACGGTGGCCGGCGGCTCCGTGACGACCGGCGCGGGGGCGGCGGACGGCAGTACCGGGTGGGTGGCCGCGCGCAAGGCGGTGGCCTCGCGGTACGCGCTGCTGCCGCTTCGGATGTTCCTCGGCGTCACCTTCGTCTACGCGGCGCTCGACAAGCTCTCAGACACGCACTACCTGGCGGGCGCGGGCGACCCGGCCTCCTTCGTCTCGCAGACCCAGGCGGCGAAGGGCTCCAGCCCGATCTCCTTCCTGCTCGGCGCAGCCCTCGACGCCCCCACCCTGTTCGCGCTCGCCATCGCCTTCGGTGAACTTGCGGTCGGCCTCGGCACCCTGCTCGGTCTCTGGGGCCGGGTCGCGGCCCTCGGCGGCGCGCTGATCAACCTGAGCCTCTGGCTGACCGTCAGCTGGAACGTCTCGCCGTACTACCTCGGCAACGACCTCGCCTACCTGATGGCCTGGACCCCGCTGCTGCTGGCCGGCACCCCGTACCTCTCGCTGGACGGCTACCTGGCCGAGCGGGCCGCCCGGGACCGCGAGCGCGGGCTGGGCGAGGCGCACACCCGCCGGCGGGCGCTGGTGGACGGCGGGATCGCGGCCGTCGCGATCGGGGGCGCCGGCCTGCTCTCCGGCTCGCTGACCGCCACCTTCGGACGGGACAAGAAGGCGGTCGGGCCGTCCGCCGCCCCGGCCGGGAGGGCGCCCGCCGGGCCGCCCGTCTCGGTGGCCGCAGCGAGCGTCCCGGTCGGCGGCTCCGCCCAGGTCAAGGACCCGGCCACCGGCGACGCGGTCTACATCGTCCAGCCCAAGGCCGGCCAGTACTGCGCCTTCTCCGCGGTCTGCACGCACTCCGGCTGCTCGGTCGACGCACCGAAGAACGGTCAGCTGTACTGCCCCTGCCACGGCTCCCGGTTCGACGCGGCCACCGGCGCCGTGGTCAACGGCCCGGCCACCAAGCCGCTGCCCAAGTACGGCGTCACCAAGGACGGCGACAAGCTGAACCTCGGGCCGCTGCAGAGCTGACGCCGCGGCCTCAGTCCGGCGCGTCCGTCCGGCCGCGCCGGGCTGCCGCCGCGACCGCCCCGATCAGGCCCCCCAGGCCCAGCACGATGAAGGTCACCGGGATGACGATCCGGCCGTTCACCGAGATGTCGTTCACGGCCGCCACCAGGTAGAGCACCGCGATGACGGTGAACAACCCCCCGGCGATCAGCGAGAAGAGATCGAGCTGGTGCTTCCTCACGACTGGACCACCTTGATGTTGCCGAGCCCGACCATCAGCTTGAGGTCGAGCGTGCCCGTGGATGCCTGACCGTTCACCGGGGCCAGCCGGAACGTGCGGGAGCTGTTGCCGCTGACCTCGTCCTGCCCCGGCACGGCGGCGTTGCCGAGGCCGATCCTCGTCTCCAGGTCGACCGTCACGTTCGACGGCACCAGGACGGTCAGCTCGCCGGCGCCGAGCTCGACGGTGCTGTGCAGGGTGCTGCCGGCCGGGTCGATCCGGCTGAGGTCCAGTCGGGCGTTGCCGAGCCCGAGCGTGTACCGCGGCTGCAGCTCGCCGGCCGAGGCGGCACTCCAGTCGCGGTCGCCGAACGCGTTGTGCACCGAGATCGACGAGCCGTGGGTGAAGGCGAGCGCCAGGGTGAGCAGCAGGCCCGGCACGACGAGCCTGCGGGCCCGGCCGAACTTGGCGGCGACCAGCAGCGTCAGCCCGATGACCAGCAGGGCGGTCGCCAGCACGGTGCCGGTCAGCACGTCGGTGTCGCCGTGGGCGGAGGCCCCCCAGACCGCGCTGGCCGCGCCGACCGCCAGCAGCAGCCCGATCAGACCGAGCGGCGAGCGCTCGCGGTGGTGGCGCACCGCCACCGGTGGCCGGGCCCGGCGGGCCGGGCCGCCCTTGCGCAGCGGGTCCCCCTCCGGCAGGTCGGCGCGCTGCCACCAGGGCTGGGCCGGGCCGCCGGGCGGCGGGGCCGCGGCGCCGTGCGGGGCGGCGCCGGTGTCGCCGTACGGGTTGCGCTCGGGGTGGCGAGGGTCCCAGAGGTAGCCGCTCGGGCCCGCGTGCGGGGTGTCGGCCGGCACCGTGCCGGCCGCCCGCTCCCGGGCGTGCCGCTCGCGGGCCGACTCGTCGTCACCGGGCGGCGGCTGCTCGTCCGTCAGCGGCCAGGAGTAGGCGGTGGCCGGCCCGGACCCGGGGAAGTACCGGTCGTACGGGCCCTCGTGGCGGTTGCGGCCGCGCCGGCGCCCGCGCAGCCGGTTGTGGCGGCGCTCCGGGTCGTAGCGGACGGCCAGGAAGACCAGTCCGCCGAGCAGCAGCAGCGGGAACAGCTGGTCGCCGTCGCCCATCGAGGAGAAGAAGACGCCGGTGCCGATCACGGTCAGCAGCACCGCTCCGACCGACTGGCCGTCGACCCGGCCGGTGAGCACCCGCTGGAGCTCGGTCCGGCCCGACCGGCTGCCGCCCTTGCCGTCCGGGACGGGCTCGGTCGGGACGATCAGCCAGGCCAGCCCGTACAGGAAGAGGCCGAGTCCGCCGGAGAGGCAGAGCACCACCGTCACCACGCGGAAGACCACCGGGTCGATGTCCAGGTGCCGGCCCAGTCCGCCGCAGACGCCGGCGACCACGCGGTGGTGCTCGGTCCGGTTCAGCGGGGGTCGGTCCGGCTCGGGCGGGGCGCTCGGCCCGGCCTCCTGGGTGCGGTGGTCCTCGGTCATGCCCACCATCCTGGTGGCTCCGGCGCGCCCGCCCAACCGGTGCCGTCCCTGTCCGTACCCTGACTTGTCCCTGAGAACGGGTAGGGCTCCACCCTGATGCGTCCGGGCCCGCCCGCGTGGAACCATCGGTGGCGTGGCAGCCCCCGGTACCGATCCCCGTCCGCTCGTCCCCGACGCCCCGCCGTCGGCGGGCGCCGACCCGTCCGTCCCCGGCGACGGGCGGCCGCCGTACCGGCGGCTCTACCGGAGCCCGCAGGGCCGGATGCTCGGCGGTGTCGCGCACGGTCTCGCGGTGCACCTGGGCCTGCCGGTCGCCTGGGTCCGGGTCGCGTTCGTCCTGCTCTTCTTCGCGCAGGGGATCGGCGCGCTGCTGTACGCGGCGTTCTGGTTCGTGGTGCCGATCGGCATCGGCGAGCCCGCGCAGCGCGGCGGCGCGCACTGGGTATACGTCGACGGGGCCTTCGTGCCGGCCGGGTCCTGGCAGGCCTCCGGCGCGTCCGGCGCGGAGCTGAGCAAGGGCCGGCGCGGCCGGATCGGCCGGCTGCGGGAGCTGCTCCAGCACGCGCTGCAGGGCGAGCCCGCCGCGGAGCCCGGCGCGGTGCCGGGGATGGAGACGGCGCCGGTCCGGCCGGCCGCGAAGCGCCAGGGCGGCCTGGGGCAGCTCGCCGCGCTGGTCATGGTGGTGATCGGCCTGATCGCCCTGCTGAACGCGCTCGGCGTGCAGACCGCCCGGCCGTACACCTGGCCGCTGCTGGCGATCGGCGTCGGCGTCGCGCTGGTCTGGCGGCAGGCCGACGACTCGCGCTGGCAGCGCTGGTTCGGCCTGGAGGAGGGCGAGAAGCGGCGCGGCGCCTACACCAGGGTGGGTGGCGGCGTGCTGCTGGTGGTGGCCGGCACCATCGCCTTCCTCGCGATGCAGGGCAGCGGCTCCACGCTCGGCTCGGTGATCGAGGCCTCGCTCGCGGTGCTGGCCGGCGTGCTGGTGCTGGTCGGCCCCTACGCACTGCGGATGTGGCAGGACCTCGGCGCCGAGCGGACCGCCCGCATCCGCGCCCAGGAGCGCGCCGAGATCGCCGCCCACGTCCACGACTCGGTGCTGCACACGCTGACCCTGATCCAGCGCCGGGCCGAGGACCCGAAGGAGGTGCTGCGGCTCGCCCGTGCCCAGGAGCGCGAGCTGCGGCTCTGGCTGTACCGCCCGGAGGCCGCCGCCGAGGCCGCGCCGGACACCATGGCGGAGAGCCTGCGCGCGGTGGTCGCCGAGGTCGAGGACCGCCACGGGGTGCCGGTCGAGCTGGTGATCGTCGGCGACTGCCCGATGGACGAGCGGATCGCGGCCCAGATGCAGGCCGCGAGGGAGGCGACGGTCAACGCGGCCAAGTACGGTGGCGGGGGACCGGTCCAGGTCTACGCCGAGGTGGAGGGGAAGACGGTGATGGTGTTCGTCCGCGACCACGGCCCCGGCTTCGACCCCGACACGGTGCCGGAGGACCGGATGGGTGTCCGCGAGTCGATCCTCGGCCGGATGAAGCGCAACGGCGGCACCGCACGGGTGCGGCCCGCGCCGGACGGCGGGACCGAGGTCGAGCTGGAGATGGAGAGAACGAATGACTGAGGCAGCGCCGATGGGGGTCCCGGCCGACGGCGAGGGGAGGGTCGCGCGCGTCGTCCTGGTCGACGACCACCGGATGTTCCGTACCGGGGTCCGGGCCGAGATCGGGCGCACCGAGGTGACCGGGATCGACGTGGTCGGCGAGGCCGACGACGTGGAGTCGGCGGTCCGGGTGGTCGCCGAGACCAGGCCGGACGTGGTGCTGCTCGACGTCCACCTTCCCGGCGGCGGCGGGGTCGAGGTGCTGCGCCGCTCGGCCGGGCTGATGGGCGAGCAGTCGGGCGGGGCGGCGCGGAGCGGCTCGGACAAGGGCGGCGGCGGGCGGCGGGAGGGCGTGAGGTTCCTCGCGCTCTCCGTCTCCGACGCGGCCGAGGATGTGATCGGCGTGATCCGCGGCGGTGCCCGCGGCTACGTCACCAAGACCATCACCGGCACCGACCTGGTCGACGCGATCTTCCGGATCTCCGACGGCGACGCGGTGTTCTCGCCCCGGCTGGCCGGCTTCGTGCTGGACGCCTTCGCCGCCACCGACACCCCGCCGGTGGACGAGGACCTCGACCGGCTGACCCAGCGCGAGCGCGAGGTGCTGCGGCTGATCGCGCGCGGCTACGCGTACAAGGAGATCGCCAAGCAGCTCTTCATCTCGGTGAAGACGGTGGAGAGCCACGTCTCGGCGGTGCTGCGCAAGCTCCAGCTCAGCAACCGGCACGAGCTGACCCGCTGGGCCACCGCCCGCCGCCTGGTCTGACGCCCCGCGCACCCGCCCGCCCGGTCCGGATCCCTCCGGTCCGGGCGGGCTTGTCGGTGGGGGGCCATAGACTCGGAGTGCCATGAGTAGCCTCTTTGACGACCTCCCGCTCCCCGGTTTCGAGGCCCCCGCCGCCGGGCCCGCCGCCGGGTCGAAGCAGCCGCACGCCGCCGCGCCCATCGACGAGGAGCCGCCGCCGTACGAGGACGACGTCCCGTACGACGTGTACGAGGAGGCGATCCCGGAGGGGCTGTTCCACACCGACCACGCCGCCGAGACGGAGCGGGACTCCTGGTACCGCAACGGCGCCGCCCGGACGGTGGTGGACCCGGCGCAGCTGCTGGAGGGGATGAACGACCCGCAGCGCGAGGCGGTGCTGCACGCGGGTTCGCCGCTGCTCATCGTGGCCGGCGCCGGCTCCGGCAAGACGCGGGTGCTGACCCACCGGATCGCCCACCTGCTGGGCGCCCGCGGGGTGCAGCCGGGCGAGATCCTGGCGATCACCTTCACCAACAAGGCGGCCGGCGAGATGCGCGAGCGCGTCGAGCAGCTGGTGGGCCCGCGGGCCCGGGCGATGTGGGTCTCCACCTTCCACAGCGCCTGTGTGCGGATCCTGCGCCGCGAGTCCAAGCTGCTCGGCTTCACCTCGTCGTTCTCGATCTACGACTCGGCGGACTCGCAGCGGCTGATGTCGCTCGTCTGCCGGGACCTGGACCTCGACCCCAAGCAGTTCCCGCCGAAGTCCTTCACCGCGAAGATCAGCAACCTGAAGAACGAGCTGATCGACGAGGAGACGTACGCCGACCAGGCCGCCAACCCGATGGAGAAGAAGCTCGCCGAGGCGTACTTCCTCTACCAGCGGCGGCTGCGGGAGGCCAACGCGCTCGACTTCGACGACATCATCATGACGACGGTGAACCTGCTCCAGGCCTTCCCCGACGTCGCGGAGCACTACCGGCGGCGGTTCCGGCACATCCTGGTCGACGAGTACCAGGACACCAACCACGCCCAGTACATGCTGGTGCGCGAGCTCAGCGGGGGCGCCGTCGCCGCCGCGCCGAAGCGCACCGTGGACGGCGAGTTCGTGAACCCGGCGGCCGGGCGGCTGGCCGAGGTGCCGCCCGCCGAGCTGTGCGTCGTCGGTGACGCGGACCAGTCGATCTACGCCTTCCGCGGCGCGACGATCCGCAACATCCTCCAGTTCGAGGAGGACTACCCGAACGCGACCACCATCCTGCTGGAGCAGAACTACCGCTCCACGCAGACCATCCTCACCGCCGCCAACGCCGTCATCGAGCGGAACACCAGCCGCCGCGAGAAGAAGCTCTGGACGGCCGGGGACCACGGCGAGAAGGTGGTCGGCTACGTCGCGGACGACGAGCACGGCGAGGCCCAGTTCATCGCCGACGAGATCGACCGGCTGACCGACGCGGGCGACGCCAAGCCCGGCGACGTCGCCATCTTCTACCGGACCAACGCGCAGTCCCGCGTGTTCGAGGAGGTGTTCATCCGGGTCGGCCTGCCGTACAAGGTGGTCGGCGGGGTGCGCTTCTACGAGCGCAAGGAGGTCCGGGACGTCCTGGCGTACCTGAGGGTGCTCTCCAACCCGGAGGACACCGTGCCGCTGCGCCGGATCCTCAACGTGCCCAAGCGCGGCATCGGCGACCGTGCCGAGGCGATGATCGACGCACTGGCCGCGCGCGAGCGGATCTCCTTCGCCCAGGCGCTCCGGCGGGTGGACGAGGCGTACGGGATGGCCGCGCGCTCGGCGAACGCGGTGAGGAAGTTCAACGAGCTGATGGCCGGGCTGCGGCAGGTCGTCGAGTCGGGCGCCGGGCCGGCCGCGGTGCTGGAGGCGGTGCTGGAGGAGACGGGGTACCTCGCCGAGCTCCAGTCCTCGACCGACCCGCAGGACGAGACCCGGGTGGAGAACCTCCAGGAGCTCGCCTCGGTGGCGCTGGAGTACGAGCAGGACCCGGGCGAGCGGCCCGACGCCGGCGAGGACGGCGCACCGCCGGTCGGCTCGCTCGCCGACTTCCTGGAGCGGGTCGCGCTGGTCGCCGACTCGGACCAGATCCCGGACGAGGACGAGGAGGGGCAGGGCGTCATCACGATGATGACCCTGCACACCGCCAAGGGCCTGGAGTTCCCGGTGGTCTTCCTGACCGGCATGGAGGACGGGATCTTCCCGCACATGCGGGCGCTCAACCAGGTCAAGGAGCTGGAGGAGGAGCGGCGCCTCGCGTACGTCGGGCTCACCCGGGCGCGGGAGCGGCTCTACCTGACCCGCTCGGTGCTGCGCAGCGCCTGGGGGCAGCCCTCGTACAACCCGGCCTCGCGGTTCCTGGAGGAGATCCCGGAGACGCTGGTGGAGTGGAAGCGGACGGGGGCGGCCTCGGTGCCGGCCTCGCGTGGGTACTCCTCGGGGTCGTCCTGGGGCGGGAGGTCCGCCGGCTCGGGCGGCTCCTCGCGCGGTGCTTCGCGCGGCGGCGCGGCCGCCTCGCCGAAGGCGGGCTGGGGGCAGTCGGCGCGGCGGTCCGGTGCGGCGGTCGAGCGGGAGGTCGTGGCGCTGGCGGTCGGGGACCGGGTCACCCACGACACCTTCGGCCTGGGCACGGTGGTGGCCACCACGGGCGTCGGGGACAAGGCGCAGGCCACCGTCGACTTCGGGACGGAGGGGCGCAAGCAGCTGCTGCTGCGGTACGCGCCGGTGGAGAAGCTCTGACCGCTCAGCGCGGGTCGAGTCCGTTCGAGAGGAACCACGGCAGCGGGTCGACCGGCCCGCTGCCGGGCGGCCGGATCTCGAAGTGCAGGTGCGGACCGGTGCTGTTGCCGCTGCTGCCGACGAAGGCGATGACGTCGCCCTGCTTCACGGTGCCCTTGCGGATCTTGTACGAGCGCAGGTGGCAGTACCAGGCCTCGGTGCCGTCGGCCATCTTCAGGATCGTCATGTAGCCGTACGACGGGTTCCACTGCGTACGGATCGTGCCGTCGGCGACGGCCATGACCTGCGAGCCGCCGTCCACCGGGAAGTCGATGCCGGTGTGGCGGTTGGCCCAATGGGTGCCGGCCTCGCCGAACAGCTCGCCGAGGCCGTGCTCGGCGACCGGCATGACCACCTTGGGCGCGGCCGGTTCGGCCGTTGGTTCGGCGGTCGGTTCGGCGGTCGGCTGGCCGCCGGAGAGCGGCTGGCGGGCGTCGCTGCGGGAGGCCTGGCCGGCACCGTCCGTCGCGAGGGCCTGCTGGGCGGAGGCCCGGGCGGCCGCGTTGTCCGGCGCGTCGGCGGCCGTGGCCTGCTGCGGCACCCGGCCGGCCGCCTCGAGGCGCTGCTGGCCGGCCTCGCCCTGGACGGTCACGGCGGCCGCCGCGGCCACCCCGAGCGCGGCCACCGACGGCAGCGCGACGCGCAGCAGCGCCGTCCTGGTGGCGGCCTTGGCGGCACCGCGCCGCTGGGCACGCGACTGCTCGCGGGCGGCCAGGCGCAGCTCCGCTCGGGTCGGGCGGGCGGCTGCGTCGGGAGCCATCGGGGGCTGCCTCCTCGGTGGGCCTTCGGCACGTCGTCGGGCGAGGGGAAAGACGAGGGGAAAACTGCCGCGACTGTAGCCGCAACGCCGACATGCGGACAAAAGTCCGTAAGTCAAGAGGCGAGTTGGTGGGCTGTGGGTGGGAATTGCGGGGTATACCGACTGGTAGCAAGGGCGGGGCTGTGATTTTCCCCTCCTCTTGAGGGGCGGCACGGCCAGGGGGGCCGGGTGACGCTAACCTCCCCTCAGGTTGGTTATTGCTGGTTAACCGCGCCCGTGCCCGACGAGGTCTGGGGTGGTGGACGACGAAGTCCAGGAGGCAGTGATGGGTGTGTCAGGGCCGATCCGTGTGGTAGTCGCGAAGCCCGGGCTCGACGGTCACGACCGCGGCGCCAAGGTCATCGCGCGCGCCCTGCGCGACGCCGGTATGGAGGTCATCTACACCGGCCTGCACCAGACGCCCGAGCAGATCGTCGACACCGCGATCCAGGAGGACGCGGACGGCATCGGGCTGTCGGTCCTCTCGGGCGCACACATGACGCTCTGCGCGCGGGTGCTGGAGCTGCTGAAGGAGCGCGAGGCGGAGGACATCAAGGTCTTCTGCGGCGGGATCATCCCGGACGAGGACATCGTCGAGCTCAAGGCCATGGGCGTCGCGGACATCTTCACCCCTGGCACGCCGACCCGGGACGTGGTGGCCTGGGTCGAGGCGAACCTGCGGGTCGCCAGCTAGGGATTGTCAGAAAAGCCCTGGTACGCCTGCATCTTCTCGGGCCGGTACGGGTCTCCTCCCGTGCCGGCCCGGGTGCGTCGCGGGTCAGGAGGCGAGTTCGGCGAGCATGGCCTCGCGGAAGCGCAGGGTGCCGGCGAGGCGGGTGAAGGTCTCGGCCCAGGCGGTGGCGGGGGCGGTGTCGGCCACCAGCGCCTCGACGGCGGCGGCGGTCTCGGGGGCGAGCGCACGCTCGGTCATCCCGAGCACCCCGCTGTGGCTCCACGGGTACGCGCCGGAGGCGGCCGCCCGGGCGAGGGCGGCGACCACGGCGGTGGACAGCGGCGGCGTCCACGGGGCCGCGCAGGCGCCGAGCAGTTGGAAGGCCTCGCCGAGGCCGTGCACCTCGATGAACGCGGCCGTCCAGGCGGCGCGTTCGGCGGGCGGCAGGACGGAGAGCAGCTTGCCGGGGGCGCCCGTGGTCCGCGGCGGGCGGGCCCGCCGGCTCTCCGGGGGGGATGGGGCCGGGGCCGGGCCGAGGAGCGCCCGCGCCCAGTCGGCGTCCTGCTGGCGGACGGCTGCCCGGGCCCAGGCCTCGCGCAGGTCGTCGGCCCAGCTGCTGTTGGTCTCGTCGATGCTGTCACCGACCCGCAGGGCGAGGAGCCGGTCCGGCGTCAGGCCGGTGGACTCGTGCCAGAGGGCCAGTGGTGCCGCGGCGATCACCTCGCCGAACCACCAGGCCCGCTCGCCGCGCCCGGTGGGCGACTTGAGTGGTATGCCGTCACGCTGCATCGCCTGATCGCATTCGGCGGGCGGGGTGACCAGCAGGTGCGTGCCGCGGTCGGAGAGGCGGACGGCGGCGCGGGCGCGCTCGGCCATGCGGCCGGCCAGGGTGGAGCCGGGGAGCGTCGAGAGCAGCTCGGCCGCGGTGGCGCGGACGTTCTTGCTGCGGTCGCCGAGGGCGGCCTCCAGGAAGGGCTCGTCGGCGGGGGAGAGGCCGTCCTGGAGTGCGTCCAGGAAGAGCAGGCGGTCCTCGGCGCGCTCGGTGGACCAGGTGCTGCGGAGCAGGGCGAGACCGGCGGCCGGGTCGGTGCGGCGCAGCAGCGTCAGGTGGGTGACGCGCTCGGCGAAGAGGCCTTCGTGCCAGAGGCGGTCGTCGCCGGGGCCGGCCGTTTCCGCGGGCTCCCCGGCGGTGGTGCGCAGCACGAAGCGCCAGTCGGGGTTGCGGGGCGCGAGCCAGCGGCCGAGCGGGCCGGCCAGGGCGACCGCGTCGGGGCGCAGCTCGCTGCGGGCGCGGGCGGCGTCGAGCAGCGCCGGGACGAGGACGGCGGGCGGGCGGTAGCCGCGGGCGCGGGCGGTGGTGAGCCACTGGGGGAGCAGCTCGGTGAGGTTGGCGAGGGTGGTGCCGCCGCCGCGGGTGCCGAGGAGCAGGGAGAGGCGGCGGGCGGCGGGGGCGGGGAGTTCGGGGCGGTCGTCCTCGGGAGCGGGGGCGGCGAGGGGCTCGGTGACGGGGGAGGGGAGGGCACCGGCGCGGCGGCGGACGGTCTCCAGGGCGGCGAGTTCGAGGAGCGCGGTGGCCGGGTCGGTGCGGTCGACGGCCCGGTGGGCGGGGGACTCGCCGGTGGGCTGCGGCAGGGGACGGCGGTCGGTGCCGAGGAGGGCGGTGGTGTGGAGGGACTCCCAGGGGTCGGACACGTGGTCTCCTGAGGTTGTGGTGTGGGCGGTGCGGGCGTGCGGTGGGCCGCCGGGCTACGGGGTGGTGAGGTTGATCGGGCGGTGGTCCGGGCCCCAGGCGGTGACGGGGGTGAAGCCCTGGTGGCCGTGTTCGCCGAAGACGGTGAGGGCGCGGCCGGTGGAGACGGCGGCGAGACGCCACAGGGCGGATTCGGGCGTGGCGGCGCGGTGGACCGGGAGGGTGTGCCGGCCGTCGGTGAGGTGCCAGCCGTCGGGCGTGAGGACGGGGACGGCGTCGGTGAGGACGGCCGGCCAGGCGTCGAGCCACGGGTCGTCGGCGACGGCGGTGCCGTAGGCGGCGACGGCTTCGGCGGCGGTGAGGCCGGGCGGTGGGGTGGCGGGGCCGGGTTCGGGGGCGCCGTAGCGGGTGCCCAGCGCTGCGCGCAGCGGGCGGGCGCCGGGGTGGAAGGCGAGCTCGGCCTCGAGGACGTGCCCGGTGGGGAGGGCGAGGTCGGGGGCCTGGCCGGGGCGGCCGAAGGCGAGGAGGAGGGCGGGGCGGCCGGTCTTGGCGCCGCGCAGCCAGAGGCGGCGGGTGGTGAGGCGGTCGTCGGCGCCGCCCTCCAGCGGGGAGGTGCGGCTGCCGAGGACGTGCCAGCGGTCGCGGACGGTGGGGCCGGCGAGGAGGTCGGCGGTGTCGGTGGTGTAGCCGATCCGGGCGCGTACGGTGGCGGCGAGCGGGGCGGGCAGTTCACCGACCCGGGTGGCGGCGGTGGCGAGCAGATGGAGCATGGCGTACTCCTCCAGGAGGTGCTGCTGGGGGGTGGTGTCGAGGGCGCGGACGCGGGCGGCGAGGCCGGGCGCCTGGGCGTCGACCATGCGGGCGGCGACCTCCTCCCAGGGGCCGGCGGTGGACTGGTCGGCCAGGCCGTGGCGGATCCGGTCGGCCAGCCGGAGCCGCAGCTCGGCGGCGCCGGCGGCGACCCGGGCGGAGCGCTTCTCGGCGCGGCGGCGGGCGGCGGCCGGGTCGGCGGGCGGCACCGGCGCGGCGGCGCGCTGCTCGGCCCGCTCCTGGCGCACCGTCAGCCACGCGGAGGCCCAGTCGGCCGGTTCGGCGGCCGGGACGGCCTCGGGGGTGCCGCTCCAGAGAAGGAGCAGCCCGAGGGCGTGCTTGCACGGGAACTTCCGGCTCGGGCAGGTGCAGGTGTAGGCGGGGGTGGCCAGCTCGACGACCGTGCGGTAGGGCGTCCTGCCGCTGCCCCGGCACTCGCCCCAGAGCGCGCCGCCGTCGGTGCCCGTGGCCGACCAGGGTGCGGGCGAGGAGAGCTTGCCCGCGGCCTTCCGCGAGGCGGCGTCGGGCGCCAGGGACAGGACGTGTTCGGTGCTCCAGCGTTCCTCCATGGCGACGACGGTAGGGGCAGGGACTGACAGTCCCGGTGGTCGAACTGAGGTCCGGTCAGGATTGTCAGTGGCTCGGTGCAGGCTTGTTCTCGCAGGCCGGGACGCCGGCCTGGCTCCCCCCGATCACTTCGCCGCCTGCCACAGGTGTGTCCGGCGGCCGGCCCGAAGGAGCCCCCTATGACCGACGTTCTGCGGCAGCACGCGGAGCACGCCTTCGCGGCGGAGCTGGCCGCCCTGGCCGCGCAGGACGACCGTCCGCGCCCCGAACGATGGAGGCTGTCCCCGTGGGCCGTGGCGACCTACCTGCTGGGCGGCGAGCTGTCCGACGGCACGGTGATCACGCCCAAGTACATCGGTCCGCGCCGGGTCGTCGAGGTCGCCGTGACGACGCTGGCGACGGACCGCGCGCTGCTGTTGCTCGGCGTGCCGGGGACGGCGAAGACGTGGGTGTCGGAGCACCTCGCGGCCGCGATCAGCGGTGATTCCACGCTGCTCGTCCAGGGCACGGCCGGGACCCCGGAGGAGGCCGTCCGCTACGGGTGGAACTACGCCCAGCTGCTCACCAACGGGCCGAGCCGGGAGGCCCTGGTGCCGTCGCCGCTGATGCGGGCGATGACGGACGGGAAGATCGCCCGGGTCGAGGAGCTGACCCGCATCCCGGCCGATGTGCAGGACAGTCTGATCACCATCCTGTCGGAGAAGACGCTGCCGGTGCCGGAGTTGGGCAGCGAGACGCAGGCGGTGCGGGGGTTCAACCTGATCGCCACCGCCAACGACCGGGACCGGGGCGTGAACGAGCTGTCGAGCGCCCTGCGCCGACGGTTCAACACCGTGGTGCTGCCCCTGCCCGGCTCGCTGGAGGAGGAGGTGGACATCGTCACCCGGCGGGTAGACCAGCTCGGCCGCTCGCTGGAGCTGCCCGAACTGCCCGGCGGCGCCGAGGAGATCCGGCGCGTGGTCACCGTCTTCCGCGAGCTGCGGGCCGGGATCACGCTGGACGGCCGGACGAAGGTGAAGTCGCCGAGCGGCACCCTGTCGACGGCGGAGGCGATATCGGTGGTGACCAACGGGATGGCGCTGGCCGTGCACTTCGGGGACGGCGTGCTGCGGGCCGGCGACGTCGCCGCCGGTGTGGTCGGCGCCGTCGTCCGGGATCCGGCGGCCGACCAGGTGGTGTGGCGCGAGTACGTCGAGGGCGTGCTGCGGGAGCGCGACGGCTGGAAGGACTTCTACCGCGCGGCCCGCGAGAACGCCCGCTGATTGCACCGCAGTTCGAGGTTGGAGGAGGGAGGGCGCGATGAGTGATCGGATCAGCGCAGAGGTGACGCTGCTGGGCGTACGGCACCACGGCCCCGGTTCGGCCCGCGCGGTGGCGGCCGCGCTGGAGCTGCTGGAGCCGGACGTGGTGCTGATCGAGGGCCCGCCGGAGGCCGATCCGATCGTCGGGCTGGCGGCGGAGAAGGAGATGGTGCCCCCGGTCGCCCTGCTCGCCCATGCCGTGGACGACCCGGCCCGGGCCGCGTTCTGGCCGTACGCGGAGTTCTCCCCGGAGTGGGTGGCGATCCGTTACGCCGTCGACGCCGGGCTGCCGGTGCACTTCATCGACCTCCCGGCGGCGTACGGATTCGCCGCGGAGACCGAGGGCGCCGAGGGCGCCGCGGAGCCGGGGGAGACGGACGGCGGGAGCGAGGCGGCGGATGAGCGGCCGGGTGACCCGATCGCGCTGCTCGCCGAGGCCGCCGGCCACGACGACCCGGAGCGCTGGTGGGAGGACGTGATCGAGCACCGTTCGCCCGGCGCCGACGCGCTGGCCCCGTTCGCCGCGGTCGCCGAGGCGATGACGGCGCTGCGCGAGGCCGGGGTGGCCGCCGGCAGCACCGCCCGGCGGGACGACCTGCGGGAGGCGTACATGCGCCGGCAGATCCGGGCCGCCAAGCGGGCCGGGTACCGGCGGATCGCGGTGGTCTGCGGTGCCTTCCACGTCCCCGCGCTGGCCGGCATGCCCACCGTCGCCCACGACCGCGCCCTGCTGGCCGGCCTGCCGAAGAAGGTCAGGACCGACATCACCTGGGTGCCCTGGACGCACCGGCGGCTCGCGCAGTCGAGCGGCTACGGCGCGGGGATCGTCTCGCCGGGCTGGTACCGCCACCTGTTCGCGGAGCCGGGCGACCCGCTGCCGAAGTGGCTGACCAGGGCCGCCGAGCTGCTCCGGGCCGAGGACCACCCGGTCTCCTCCGCCCACGTCATCGAGGCCGTCCGGCTGGCCCGCACGCTCGCCGTGATGCGCGGCCGCCCGCTGGCCGGCCTCACCGAGACGCTGGACGCCGTCCGCTCGGTGATGTGCGACGGCTCGGACGTCGCCCTCGCCCTCGTGCAGGACCGGCTGGTGATCGGCGACGCGCTCGGCGAAGTCCCGGAGGGCGCCCCGGCGGTGCCGCTCCAGCGGGACCTCACCCGCCTCCAGCGCTCGCTGCGTCTCAAGCCCGGTGCGGAGCCGCGCGAGCTCGACCTCGACCTGCGCGAGGAGACCGGCGCCGCCCGCTCCCGGCTGCTGCACCGGCTGCGGCTGCTCGGCATCGACTGGGGCGTGCCCGGCCGGTCCGCGGTGAACTCGACCGGCACCTTCCGCGAGAGCTGGCGGCTCTGCTGGCAGCCGGAGTTCGCGGTCCGGATCGCCGAGGCCGCCCAGTGGGGCACCACGGTCGAGGACGCGGCCCGGGCGAAGGCCGTCGGCACGGCCCGGGCGGCGACGGAGCTCGCCGAGCTGACCGGGCTGGTGGAGACGTGCCTGCTCGCCGGGCTCGGCAGCGCCCTGCCCGCGGTGATGCGGGTGCTCGCCGACTGCGCCGCCCTGGACACCGACGTCGCCCACCTCGCCGGCGCCCTGCCCGCCCTGGTCCGCGCCCTGCGCTACGGCGACGTCCGCGGCACCGACGACGGCGCGCTCGGCGAGGTCGCGGCCGGCCTCGCCGACCGGATCTGCGTCGGCCTGCCGCCCGCCTGCACCGGGCTGGACGCGGCCGGCGCGGCGGTGATGCGCGGTCACCTCGACGAGGTGCACGGCGCGATCGGCCTGCTGGCGCCGGACGGCGGCCTCGCCGACCGGTGGGCCGCCACCCTGCGGGCGCTCGCCCGCCGCGAGCCGGACGGCGGCCCCGCCACCGGCGTGCCCGGTGTGTTGCGCGGCCGTGCCGTCCGGCTGCTGCTGGACGACGGACGGCTCGACTCCGAGGAGGCCGGCCGCCGGATGGGCCTGGTCCTCTCCGCCGCCGGCGCCCCGGCGGACGCGGCCGGCTGGGTCGAGGGCTTCCTCACCGGCGGCGGCGCCCTGCTGCTGCACGACCCTCGTCTGCTGGGCCTGCTCGACGCCTGGCTGACGGAGGTGCCGGCCGAGGCCTTCACCGACGTGCTGCCGCTGCTGCGCCGCACCTTCTCCGCCCTGGAGGCGGGTGTCCGGACCACCATCGGCAGCCGGGTCGCGGCCGGCCCGTTCGGCACCGGGCCGGCGGCGGACGAGAGCGCTGGCCCGGCACTCGACCGGGGCCGCGCCGACGCCGCCCTGCCGGTGGTCGCCACCCTGCTCGGCCTGCCCGGCTGCCAGGCCCACCCCGGCGGCGGCCCGGCGCGCATCCCGAAACAGGCCACCGGCCGCGACACCTGAGCCCGGCGCCCGGCCGCGACACCTGAGCCCGAGGCCCGGCCGCGGCACCCGGCCCGGTCCCGGCCCCGGCCCCGGCCCCCGACCATGACGCCCGGCCCCGGCCCCCGGCCGCGACACCCGATCCCGACCTCGTGAAGGAGCATCCGATGGCAGTGACCACCACCCCCGCCGCCGAGGAGCGGCTGCGCCGCTGGCGGCTGGTGCTCGGCAGCGAGGCGGACGGCACGGGCTGCGCCCTGCGCGGCAGGGACGCCGCGATGGACGGCGCCCTCGCCGCGCTCTACCGCGGGGCACCGGAGGAGGGCCGCGCCGGGCGGTCCGGCCGCCGCAGCGCCGGCCTGGGCGGCTCGGCGCCGCAGGTGGCGCGCTGGCTGGGCGACATCCGCGAGTACTTCCCGTCCACCGTCGTCCAGCTGATGCAGCAGGACGCCATCACCCGGCTCGGGCTGGAGCGGCTGCTGCTGGAGCCGGAGATGCTGGAGGCCGTCGAGCCCGACGTCCACCTGGTCGGCACCCTGCTCTCGCTCAAGCACGCGCTGCCCGAGACCACCCGGGAGACCGCCCGCGCGGTGGTCGGCAAGGTGGTCGCCGAGCTGGAGCGCCGGCTCGCCGACCGCACCAGGGCCACCCTGGGCGGTGCGCTGGACCGCAGCGCCAGGGTGAACCGCCCCCGTCACCGGGACATCGACTGGGACCGCACCATCCGGGCCAACCTGAAGAACTACCTGCCCGAGCACGGCACCGTCGTCCCCGAGCGGCTGGTCGGCTATGCCCGGGCCCAGCGCGCGGTGAAGAAGGACGTCATCCTCTGCATCGACCAGTCGGGCTCGATGGCCCCGTCCGTCGTGCACTCGGCGGTCTTCGGCGCGGTGCTCGCCTCGATGAAGTCGCTGGACACCCGGCTCGTCGTCTTCGACACCTCGGTGGTCGACCTCACCGAGCAGCTCGCCGACCCGGTGGACGTCCTGTTCGCCACCCAGCTCGGCGGCGGCACCGACATCAACCGCGCGCTCGCCTACTGCCAGTCGAGGATCACCCGCCCGTCCGAGACGATCGTGGTGCTGATCAGCGACCTCTACGAGGGCGGCATCCGGGACGAGATGCTCAAGCGGGTGGCGGCGATGAAGGCGGCCGGCGTCCAGTTCATCGCGCTGCTCGCGCTCTCCGACGAGGGCGCGCCCTCGTACGACCACGCGCACGCGGCGGCGCTGGCCGCGCTCGGAGCCCCGGCGTTCGCCTGCACCCCCGACGTCTTCCCGGACGTCATGGCGGCGGCGATCGAGAAGCGGCCGATCCCGGTACCGGAGCAGGGCGTGTGATCAACCCGGGCTCGGGTTCACCCGAACGAGCGAACCCGGGCCCGCCCGCAGCCCCGGATCCGCCCGCCCGCTGAGCAGGGCGCGCGACACACGGTCGCAGGCTCTCTGTGACGGTTCTCACCCAAGACGGGCCGGTCCCGGGCGAAACACGCCCGTCGTCCGGGGATAACCTGCCAGACGGACGTGACGCGCGTGTTGATTGACGTGTGCGCCCGTGGCTGTGTGGGCCGCAAGGCCGTACTTCTGCGTACCCGCACCGCCCCGACGACCCGCAGCGAAGATCCTGCCGTGGCACGCTCGTAGAGACACAATCCGCGACCACGAACAAGGACAAACACGTGGACCTGTTCGAGTACCAGGCGAGGGACCTCTTCGCCAAGCACGGTGTGCCCGTGCTTGACGGTGATGTCATCGAGACCGCCGCAGACGCTGCCGCCATCGCGGAGCGCTTCGGCGGCCGCGCCGTCGTCAAGGCTCAGGTGAAGGTGGGTGGCCGAGGCAAGGCCGGTGGCGTGAAGCTCGCCGCCGACCCGGCGGACGCCGTCGCCAAGGCCGAGGCGATCCTCGGCATGGACATCAAGGGCCACACCGTTCACAAGGTGATGCTGGCCCAGACCGCGGACATCAAGGAGGAGTACTACGTCTCCTTCCTGCTGGACCGCACCAACCGCACCTTCCTGGCCATGGCCAGCGTGGAGGGCGGTGTGGAGATCGAGGTCGTCGCCGAGGAGAACCCGGACGCGCTCGCCAAGATCCCGGTCGACGCCAACGAGGGTTGCACCCCGGAGAAGGCCGCCGAGATCGTCGCCGCCGCGAAGTTCCCGGCCGAGATCGCGGACCAGGTCGCCGACGTCCTGCAGAAGCTCTGGGTCGTCTTCATCAAGGAGGACGCCCTCCTGGTCGAGGTCAACCCGCTGATCAAGTCCGGCGACGGCAAGATCATCGCGCTCGACGGCAAGGTCTCCCTGGACGAGAACGCCGAGTTCCGCCAGCCCGAGCACGAGGCGCTCGAGGACAAGGCCGCCGCCAACCCGCTCGAGGCGGCGGCGAAGGCCAAGGGCCTGAACTACGTCAAGCTCGACGGCGAGGTCGGCATCATCGGCAACGGCGCGGGTCTCGTCATGAGCACCCTCGACGTGGTCGCCTACGCGGGCGAGAAGCACGGCGGCGTCAAGCCCGCCAACTTCCTCGACATCGGTGGCGGCGCCTCCGCCGAGGTGATGGCCAACGGCCTGGAGATCATCCTGGGCGACCCCGACGTCAAGTCGGTCTTCGTCAACGTCTTCGGTGGCATCACTGCGTGCGACGCCGTCGCCAACGGCATCGTGCAGGCTCTGGAGCTGCTCTCGTCGAAGGGCGAGGCCGTCACCAAGCCGCTCGTCGTCCGCCTCGACGGCAACAACGCGGAGCTGGGTCGCAAGATCCTCGACGACGCGAACCACCCGCTGGTCCAGCGCGTGGACACCATGGACGGTGCGGCCGACCGCGCCGCCGAGCTGGCCAACGCCAAGTAAGGAAGGGGACTTAACCATGGCTATCTTCCTTACCAAGGACAGCAAGGTCATCGTCCAGGGCATGACCGGCTCCGAGGGCATGAAGCACACCCGCCGCATGCTCGCCTCCGGTACCCAGATCGTCGGCGGTGTGAACCCGCGCAAGGCCGGCACCACGGTCGACGTCGACGGCACCGAGGTGCCCGTCTTCGGCTCCGTCGCCGAGGCCATCGAGAAGACCGGTGCCGACGTCACCGTCATCTTCGTGCCGCCGAAGTTCACCAAGGACGCCGTCGTCGAGGCCATCGACGCCGAGATCGGCCTGGCCGTCGTCATCACCGAGGGCGTCCCGGTGCACGACACCGCCGCCTTCTGGGCGTACGCCGGTTCGAAGGGCAACAAGACCCGGATCATCGGCCCGAACTGCCCCGGCCTGATCAGCCCCGGACAGTCGAACGCCGGCATCATCCCGGCCGACATCACCACCTCCGGCAAGATCGGTCTGGTCTCGAAGTCGGGCACCCTGACCTACCAGCTCATGTACGAGCTGCGCGACATCGGCTTCTCCTCGGCCGTGGGCATCGGCGGTGACCCGGTCATCGGCACCACCCACATCGACGCCCTCAAGGCGTTCCAGGAGGACCCGGAGACCGAGCTCATCGTCATGATCGGTGAGATCGGCGGCGACGCCGAGGAGCGTGCCGCGGCCTACATCGCCGAGCACGTCACCAAGCCGGTCGTCGGCTACGTCGCGGGCTTCACCGCCCCCGAGGGCAAGACCATGGGCCACGCCGGCGCCATCGTCTCCGGCTCCTCGGGCACCGCCCAGGCGAAGAAGGAGGCCCTCGAGGCCGCCGGTGTCAAGGTCGGCAAGACGCCGTCCGAGACCGCCCGCCTGGCGCGCGAGCTCATCGGCTGACGCCAGCCGCTCGTCGAGCGCCCTCGCCCGGATCTCCGGGCGGGGGCGCTCGCGTTTGCGGGGGTCGGGGCGCGGGCCGTTCGGGACTTGGGCTGCCGGGGCCCGGGGCGTTCGGCGTCGGGCCTGTTCAGCGGTCGGTCGCGCAGGGGTGCAGTGACCAGCGGGTGCAGGACACCGGCCCCGTCGCGGCCGGACCGGGCGGGGGCAGCGCCTCCCCGGCGCGGGCGGCGGCCGGCAGCTCCCACGGGCGGGACCCGGGCGGCGGCGGGTCGACCACCACCGCTTCGACGCCCGGGGCCGTGCTGCACCAGAGGCTCACGATGCCCGTCGGCGGGGCGCCCGGCGCCGCCGGGACGGCGTCGTTCGGTGCCGAAGCGCAGACGGCCGGGTCGGGCGGCACCCCGCCGGGCCGGAACAGCTCGCGCGGTCCGCCGCCGGCCAGCGTCGCCACCGCCGCCCCGGCGACCGCCACCGTGATCAGCGCCGCCGCCCCCGTCCGGGTCGCGTTGGCCAGTCCGTACCGGGCCCGCAGCACCGGCACCGGCGGGCGGTGCGGCTCCGGGCAGCCGCGGACCGCCGCCCGGTGCAGCAGCCCGCTGAGCCGGTCCGCGAAGCCGTCCGCCGTCGGGTCCGGCCCGGCCAGCTCCGGTACCCATTGCGCCAGCGCCGCTCGGGCGGCCCAGACCCGGCCCTCGGCGGCCGCCATCGTGGACTCCACCTCGACGGCCACCGCGGCTGCGGGCAGCCCCAGGCCGTCGTGCAGCACCAGGGCCCGGCGCTGCGGACGGGAAAGGCGTTTGAGCGCCTTGAGCAGCGCGCGGTCCCGGTCGGTCAGCCGGTCGTGGTCCGGTAGCACCGCCTGCGACTCGTCGGCCGGGCGGACCTTGATCCGGCGGTGCGGCAGCCGCCAGGCATGCGCCCGGCGCGGGCCGCCCCGGTGCCACGGCGACAGCGCCGCCTCGCAGGCCCGCGCCCGTACCCAGCCCTCCGGGTCGGGCTCGGCGGCCACGTCGTCCCACTGCCGCCGGGCCTCGCCGAACGCCCGCTGGACGCAGTGCACGGCGCGGTGCTTGCACGCGGTGAGGAGGAAGACCTGCTGCACGAGGCGGGTGTGGGCGGTCTCGTACAACTCTTCGAAGGCGGGGGCGGTGGCCGCGTCGGCGGTCTCCGGGCGGGCGTCCTTCCGGGGCGCGGGTGCGGGCGCGGGTGCGGGCCGGCCGGGGTCCGTGCGCTGCGGTCCGCCGTCGGGGCCTCCGGGCCGGCGGGCCGGGGTGGGCGCCGGGGCGGGGGCCTTCCGGTGGCCGTTCAGCGGGGCCGACTTCCCGCCCTGTGGCGGACGGCGGTCGGCGGGTGCTGCGGAGGGGGCTTCGGCGGAAGCTCCGGAGGGGGCCTGGGGCGTCCGGCGCGGTCCGCCGGCGGGGGTGGCGACGCCGGGGGGTGCGGCGGGGGGCGCGGCGGGGGGCGCGGCGTCGGCAGCTCCGGGGTGGCCGTTGACTCCGGCCGGTTTCTCGCGCTGCGGGCGGCTGTGCCCGGCGGTCTCCTCGGCACCCCTCGGCTGACCGTCCGGCAGGCCCGGCGCCTCGGGCCGGGGGGAGCGGCGGCCGTCGGGGGTTGCCGTAGGCGCCGGGGTCTCCCGCCGGGCTGGAGTGGGGGGCGTGGCAGCGGCCTTCGGATGACCGTTCGACGGGGCCGGCTTCCCCTGGTCCCGCTGGGCCCGCCGCCGGTCGGCGGGGCCTGGAGTCGGGGCCGGAGCCGGGCCCGGGGCTGGGGCCGGCGCCATGGCGGTGTCCGGCCGGGGGGCGGCCTTCCCGCCCCGGGCGGGCTCGGCCGGGGTCTTCGGCGCGGGGCCCCGCCCGCGGGCCGGCGTACCGGGTGCCGCTCGGACGGCCTCGGGAGCGGTCTGAGCGGGGCTCAGCAGAGCGGCGAAGGCGGTGATCTCGGTGCGGGTCCGCGTGCCGAGCTTGCGCATGGCGCGGTGCTGGTAGCTGCGCGCGGTGGCCGGGGTGACACCGAGCGCGGCCGCCGACTCGGCGAGGTCCCGGCCGGCCGCGAGGTGGGCCAGGGCCTGGGCTTCACGTGGTGTCAGCTGTCGGAGCAGCCGGGCCACCTCCTCCTGGCCGCCGGAGGGGCCGCCGGATGGGCCGCCGGATGGGCCGCCGGCCGCCCCGGCCCGTGTCGCCTTGGTGTTCTTGGCGGCCCGGCCGCGTCCGGCCCGGCCCTTTCCGGAACGGCCCTGCGGCGGGGGCTCGTCGGTCGTGGGGGTGCCGGTGGAGCGCTCGGCGTTTTTCGGCGGCGTGGCCATCAGACGCTCCGAGCCGGAGTGGGGGCGGCGAGAGGGCAGGGTCTGAAAATGCGCATAAGCCAATAATCTGGGACACGACGGCGGTTTGCCTCTTCACGGAGCATGGCGAGTCGCCTTGGCACCATGAGGCGCATGACGCAGCTGATGGGCCGTCCGATCGTGGAAGTGCCGGGGGAGCTGGGCGCCAGGCCCGTCCTGGCCGACGTGCTCACCGGGGTGCGGACGGCGCTGCTCGGCCTGGCGGTGGTCGCGGTGCCGGTGCTCGGGCTCTGGGTGGTGACCCCGTTCGCGGACGACGGTGCGGCCGGCGCCGTCCGGCTGGCGGGCGTGCTCTGGCTGCTCGGGCACGGCGCGCCGGTGCTGCGCGGCGCCGCGGACGCCCCGCTGACCGTCACTCCGCTGCTGCTCGGCCTGCTGGTGGTGGCGCAGCTGTACCGGGCGGGCGCCCGGGTGGCTGCCCGGCGTGGTCCGCGGCCGCGCTGGAGCGGCCCGCCGGCGGTGTGGTGCGGCTACTGCGCGGTGGCGGTGGCGGTGGTGGCGCACTGTTCGGGCGCCGGGCTGTTCCGCGCGCGGGTGCTGCCGGACGTGCTGGTGGTGACGGTGCTGGCCGCGGCCGCGACGGCGGCCGGTGCGCGGACGGCGCGGCGCGCGGGGGGCGGCCACGGACTCTCGGGGGTGCGCCGGCCGGCGTCCCGGTGGCGGGTGCCGGCCCGGGTGCCGGCCTGGGCCCGGCCCGACGGGGGAGCGGCGGCGGTCCGCATGGCGGCGCTGGCGGCCGGGGCGGGGCTGGTGGCGTCGGGTGCGGCGGTGCTGGCCGTGGCGGCGGTGGTGGACGCGGTGGACGGCAGCGGTCAGGCGATGGCGGCGCTCGGCGTGGGCCCGGCCGCGGTGGCCGGGTTGGTGCTGCTGAGTGTGGCGCTGCTGCCGAACGCGGTGGTCTGGGGTGCGGCGTACGCGCTGGGCCCGGGGTTCGCGGTGGGGGAGGGGACGGCGGTGGCGCCGGGCGGGACGGTGCTGGGGCCGGTGCCGGATTTCCCGCTGTTCGCGCTGGTGGCGGAGCCGGGCGCGGGTGGCTGGCGGCTGGCGGCGTGTCTGCTGCCGGCGCTGGCCGGGGTGGCCCCTGCCCTGCTGCTGGGCCGGGCGGCGGCCGAGGGGGCGACGCGTCCGGGCGCTCGGGCCACGGACGGCCGGCCCTCCGGGGCGGGCGCCCCATGGCACCCGGTGGCGACGGGCGTCGCCGTGCTGGCGGCGGCGCTGTTGACCGGGGCGGCGGCCGCGGTGCTCGGCTGGCTCTCCGGCGGCGCGCTGGCGGGCGGCCGGATGGCGCAGCTCGGGCCGGTGCCGTGGTGGACGGGCCTGGCGGCGGCGGGGTGGGTCGCGGCGGTGGCGGTGCCGGGCGCGCTGCTGGTGCGGGCCCGAGCACTCGGCCGGCCGTGGGGCGGGCCGCTGGGCGGGGCGTTGGCCCGGCCCACCGGCCGGGGCGTCGTCGCGGGCGGCGTCATCGAGGGCGGCACCGCCGAGGGCGGCGTCGCCGATGGCCGGAGCGGCACCGAAGAGCCGGAGGCGCCCATGCCCACCGGGGCCGGCACCGCACTCGCCGGCATCGCGCTCGTCCGCACCGCACGCGTCGGCACGGCGCTCGCCGGCCGCACGCGCCGGGCCGCACTGCTGCTGCGCGTCCGCGCCTACGCGGTGGTGCTGCGGCTGGGCACGCCCGACGGCGGGGCGGGCGGAACGGACGGCGACGGCGGGGCGGGCGCAACGGACGGCGCCGACGGCGCCGTCTCCGCCCCCGGTCCCGCGAACTGACCGACCCGCCCTACCCGCCGGGGGCGGCTACTCGCTCTTGGTCGTGATGTCCACGTACCACTTCGGCGCCAGCCGGTCGCAGTTGTCCGCACCGGTGGTGGTGAGCGAGTCCCGGACGCAGGTGACGTAGTCGTTGTAGTACAGGCTCAGCCCGATCACCGAGGAGACGAAGACCAGGGTCATCGCGCCGGTGAGGATCCCGGCGAGCGCCGCCGGAGTGAGCGGGTTGGGTGCGCCGGCTTCGGTGGTGACGGCGGGTGTCACGACGGCGGAGGGCCCGGCCGGCTTGGGCGTGCGCATCGCGCCGACGCCCCAGACGATGGCGAGCGCGCCGACGAACAGGGCGACGTAGTGCAGCGCGGCGAACGCGCAGACCAGCGAGGCCATGCCCGCCAGGGCCGCGTTGCGGGCCTTGCGCTGCGCCGGGTCGCTCGGGTCGAGCTTGGGCGGCTGCGGGGCCGGCGGCCGGGGGTGCCAGCCGCCGCCCTGGTAGCCGGGGCTCCACGGGTGCGGCGGGGGGACGTGCGGGCGCCCGTCCTGGCCGCCGTCACCGTCCGGCACGTCCGAGCCCTCGGCGGGCCCGGGGTTGCGCGGCCGCCACGGCTGGTCCGGGGCATCCGCCGGCGGCGGCGCGAAGGGGTTGCGCTCGCCGGTGTCGTCACCGCTGCTCATGGTTCAGCCATTCCTTCTCGGTCGGTGGGGCGGACGCCCGCGCCACCCTATGATCCCGCAGTCGCCCGCGGGCACCCCTGCGACCGGGGCGGCCGGCCGGGTGCGGGTTCCGGCGGGCCGAGGAGATCCCCGTCTCAACTACGCGCGTAGCGCCACCGGGCCGTTTCAGAGGCCGTCCGACCTGCCGTTATCGTGGTGACGGTCAGCAGCTCACAGAGGTTCCCGTGGCCCGCGTCGCGGCGGGTTCTCCTGATGTTCCCCCTTGCTCGACCTGCCGTTCGTAGTGGCCCCACCACCGGTGGACGTACCAGCGGGCGGCGCCCCGACCTACGGAGAATCGCGCAGTGGCCGCCGCCCCCGCTCAGCTCTTCCCGCCCCGCACGCCCGGACCGGCCCGCCTGGTGGTGCTGGTCTCCGGCTCCGGCACCAACCTGCAGGCGCTGATCGACGCTGCCGCCGACCCGGCCTTCGGCGCCGTGATCGTAGCCGTCGGTGCCGACCGCGACGGGATCGCCGGCCTGGAGCGCGCCGAGCGCGCCGGCCTGCCGGTCTTCGTGCACCGGGTGAAGGACTTCCCCGACCGGGCCGGCTGGGACGGCGCGCTGACCGCCTCCGTCGCCGCGTACGAGCCGGACCTCGTGGTCACGGCCGGCTTCATGAAGATCCTCGGTCCCGGCTTCATCGAAGCCTTCTCCGGGCGGATCGTCAACACCCACCCCGCACTGCTGCCCGCCTTCCCCGGCGCCCACGGCGTCACCGACGCGCTCGCGTACGGGGTGAAGGTCACCGGCTGCACCGTCCACCTGGTCGACGCCGGTGTGGACACCGGGCCGATCATCGCGCAGGGCGTCGTCGAGGTCGCCGACGCCGATCACGCCGATGGCGGCGAAGCGCTGCACGAGCGCATCAAGACAGTCGAGCGCAAGCTGCTCGTCGACATCGTGGGCCGGCTGGCCCGCGAAGGTCACCGCATCGAGGACCGAAAGGTATGGATCCCGGCATGAGTGCCAGCTCCACCACCCCCCCTGTCTCCGAGAACGTCCGTCCGATCCGTCGCGCGCTGATCAGCGTGTACGACAAGACCGGTCTGGAGGAGCTGGCCCAGGGCCTGCACGCCGCCGGGGTCGCCATCGTCTCCACCGGCTCCACCGCCGGCCGGATCGCCGCCGCCGGCGTGCCGGTGACCGAGGTCTCCGAGCTGACCGGCTTCCCGGAGTGCCTGGACGGGCGCGTGAAGACGCTGCACCCCCGCGTGCACGCCGGCGTGCTCGCCGACCTGCGCCTGGAGTCGCACCGCGCGCAGCTGGCCGAGCTGGGCGTCGAGCCCTTCGACCTGGTCGTCGTGAACCTCTACCCGTTCAAGGCCACCGTCGCCTCCGGCGCCACCCCCGACGAGTGCGTCGAGCAGATCGACATCGGCGGCCCGAGCATGGTCCGCGCCGCCGCCAAGAACCACCCGTCGGTCGCCGTCGTGGTCGACCCGGCCCGCTACGGTGACGTGCTGAAGGCCGCTCAGGAGGGCGGCTTCGACCTGGCCACCCGCAAGCGACTGGCCGGCGCCGCGTTCGCGCACACCGCCGCGTACGACGTCGCGGTCGCCTCCTGGTTCGAGGCCGGCTACGCGCCCAGCGACGAGCGCTTCCCCGAGTTCCTCGGCGCCACCTGGGAGCGGCAGAACGTGCTGCGCTACGGCGAGAACCCGCACCAGGGCGCCGCGCTGTACGTGGACGGCACCGGTGGCCTGGCCGGCGCCGAGCAGCTGCACGGCAAGGAGATGTCGTACAACAACTACGTCGACACCGATGCCGCCCGCCGCGCCGCCTACGACCACGCCGAGCCGGCCGTCGCGATCATCAAGCACGCCAACCCGTGCGGCATCGGGACCGGCGCGGACGTCGCCGAGGCGCACCGCAAGGCGCACGAGTGCGACCCGGTCTCCGCGTACGGCGGCGTGATCGCGGTCAACCGCCCGGTCACCGTCGAGCTGGCCGAGCAGATCGCGCCGATCTTCACCGAGGTCGTGGTGGCCCCGGGTTACGAGGAGGGCGCCGTCGAGGTGCTCGCCCGCAAGAAGAACCTGCGCGTGCTGCTCGCCCCCGAGGCGCCGGCCAACCGCCAGGAGGTGCGCCCGATCTCCGGCGGCGTGCTGCTCCAGGAGACCGACCGGGTGCACGCCGAGGGCGACGACCCGTCGACCTGGACGCTGGCCACCGGTGAGGCGCTCGGCGAGGCCGAGCTGGCCGAGCTGGCCTTCGCCTGGCGGGCCTGCCGGGCCGTCAAGTCCAACGCGATCCTGCTGGCCAAGGACGGCGCCTCGGTCGGCGTCGGCATGGGCCAGGTCAACCGGGTCGACTCCTGCAAGCTCGCGGTCGAGCGGGCCGGCGAGCGGGCCAAGGGCTCGTACGCGGCCTCCGACGCGTTCTTCCCGTTCGCGGACGGGCCGGCGATCCTGATCGCCGCCGGCGTCAGGGCCATCGTCCAGCCCGGTGGTTCGATCCGCGACGAAGAGGTGATCGCGGCCGCCGCCGAGGCCGGCGTGACCATGTACCTCACCGGCACCCGGCACTTCTTCCACTGATGACGGTGTGACAGACGGAGCGGCCCGGCTCCCCTCGCGGGGAGCCGGGCCGCTCTGCTGCGTCCGGTGGGCGCTACTTCTTGATCACCACGGTGCCGGCGGCACGGTCGTGCCAGCCCTGCAGCTTCCCGGTGTTGTCGAAGAACGGGGACAGGTAGACCAGCAGCTGGCCGATGCCGCACAGCAGCGCGCCGACGCTCGGGATGATGAAGCGGATGAAGCCGCCGCCCACGCCGGGGTTCTGGCCGGTGTTCTCCTTCACGACCCGCAGGCCCATGGCGAACTTGCCGAGGGTCGCGCCCGTGAAGGCCACCAGCAGCCACTCGTAGAGCAGGCCGACCGCCATGAACAGGCCGAACATCACCATCAGCGTGACGAACCAGCCGGCCGCCGCCTGCGAGTTCTGGTGCACGCAGTCGTAGTAGGCGGAGTTGGAGCCGCTGTAGGACGAGCCGTAGTCGAACTTCGAGCTGCAGTCCTGCTGGTCCTTGGCCACGCCCATCGCGCCGACGACGCCGAACAGCGTGAAGAGCGCGTACAGCGCGCCGAAGAACAGGCCGTCGATCAGCCGGGCGGCGAACCGCTGCCCCATGGTGGCGATCTTCACCGTGCCCAGCTGGGCGATGTTGATGTAGCCGTTGTTCGCCTGGATGGTGCCCGGCATCGGCGCGTACCCGTACGCCTGCTGCTGCGGCACGCCGTAGCCCGGGGCCGGGGGCTGCTGGGGGTAGCCGTAGCCGGCGGCCGGCGGGGCCTGCTGCGGGTAGCCGTAACCGGGCTGCTGCGGCTGGCCGTACGGGTTGTTCGGGTCGGGCGGGTAACTCATCGATGCCTCCGGGCAGGATGTGGGGACAGGGGACGGGACGGCAGGGCACCCGGACCGGACCGGCGGTGTGGGGCACGCCGGACGGACGGGACGATAGCGGAGTGCGGTGACATCGGGGGCGCGCGGATTCGGGCGCCCGCCGTCGCGGCTCAGGACCGCGAGGACGGTGGGAGTCGGGGCGACGGTGTGAACGGGAGCATCGACGGCTGCGGTCCTGGCAACATGCGGCCGTAGTGGTCGGGCGGCACGGCGTGGTGTGGTCGGCTCACTCTGTTCTTCCCCCGGGTACGCCCCCGCCGGTGTGTGTCCGTCGGCCCGTCACCGGGCCGGAGGCGGCAGGGAATGCCCGCTCATCGTCAACCGGACGGCCCGGTGCTGTCCAGCCGCGCCCGCGCACCGGACCGGACTGTGGCGCAACCGCAACGTGGCCCGCACGTTCCGTACCGGAGCACGGCCGTCGCGGCGGGGAGCAGGGCGGGGAGCGTGGCGGCGGCGCCGGGGCTGGCGCAGCAGGTTGCCGCGATCCGGGAGAATGGGGTCATGACTGCCCAGATTCTCGATGGCAAGGCCACCGCGGCCGCGATCAAGTCCGAACTCGCCGCCCGCGTGGCGGCCCTCAAGGCCAAGGGTGTCACGCCCGGCCTCGGCACCGTCCTGGTCGGCGACGACCCGGGCAGCCGCTGGTACGTCAACGGCAAGCACAAGGACTGCGCCGAGGTCGGCATCGCCTCGATCCAGCGCGAACTGCCCGCCACCGCCACCCAGGAGGACGTCGAGAACGTCGTCCGCGAGCTCAACGCCGACCCGGCCTGCACCGGCTACATCGTCCAGCTCCCGCTGCCCAAGGGCCTCGACCAGAACCCGGTCCTGGAGCTGATGGACCCGGACAAGGACGCCGACGGCCTGCACCCCACCTCGCTCGGCCGCCTCGCGCTGGGCATCCAGGGCCCGCTGCCGTGCACCCCGCTCGGCATCGTCGAGCTGCTGCGCCGCCACGACGTCGAGATCGACGGCGCCGAGGTGGTCGTGATCGGCCGCGGCGTCACCGTCGGCCGCTCGATCGGCCTGCTGCTCACCCGGCGCAGCGAGAACGCCACCGTCACCCTCTGCCACACCGGCACCCGTGACCTCGGCTACCACCTGCGCAAGGCCGACATCGTCGTGGCCGCCGCGGGCGTGCCGCACCTGGTCAAGCCGGAGGACGTCAAGGCCGGCGCGGCCGTCCTGGACGTCGGCGTCAGCCGCAGCGAGGGCAAGATCGTCGGCGACGTGCACCCGGGCGTGGCCGAGGTGGCCGGCTGGATCTCCCCGAACCCCGGCGGCGTCGGTCCGATGACCCGCGCCATGCTGCTGAACAACATCGTCGAGGCGGCCGAGCGCCGCGCCGGCATCTGACACCGGAGGGACGGCGAGCCATGAGCAATCGACCGGTGAGGTCTCGGCGCGGGCCCGTCAAGACCACCGGCACCCTGCCCCCCGAGGGCTCGGCTGCGGCGCTGGGGCGTGAGCACGCCCTGCCAGTGCGCCAGTGGCCGATAACGCTGGTCCTGCTGGTGGTCGGCGCCGGGCTCGCCGTGACCTGGTTCGCCGACTTCAAGGACGGCTTCAAGTACGGGCTGCTGATCCTCGGCGGCGGCGTGCTGCTCGGTGCCCTGCTCCGGCTGGTCCTGCCCGAAGTCGGCATGCTGGCGGTGCGCAGCCGGTTCACCGACGTGATCGTCCTGTCCTTCCTGGGCCTGTCGATCGTGCTGCTGACGCTGGTGGCCCAGCCCAACCCGTGGCTGGAGATGCCGCTCCTCGACAACATCGGCCAGCTGATCGGGCGTCCGCGCCGCTGACGGCCGGACCGCAGCCGACCGGACCCTGACGGCCCCCGCCCGGAGACTCCCGGCGGGGGCCGTCCGCTGTGACGTATCAGCCACGACCGCACACGCGGCGTACGCTTCGCTTTGCGATAACCTGACGCGGGTCTCTCGATGTCGAGAGACCGTCCTCGGCTCCAGTGCGCCGGTGTGCCTGGGGCACCTGGCGATTTGCTGGAGAAGGTAGAAATGACCCGCACCCCCGTCAACGTCACCATCACCGGAGCGGCCGGCCAGATCGGCTACGCGCTGCTCTTCCGCATCGCCTCGGGCCACCTGCTCGGCGCCGACGTGCCGGTGAACCTGCGCCTCCTGGAGATCCCGCAGGGCGTCAAGGCCGCCGAGGGCACCGCGATGGAGCTCGTCGACTGCGCGTTCCCGCTGCTGCGCGACATCACGATCACCGACAACGCCAACGAGGCCTTCGACGGCGCCAACGTCGCGCTGCTGGTCGGCGCCCGTCCGCGCACCGCGGGCATGGAGCGCGGCGACCTGCTGCAGGCCAACGGCGGCATCTTCGGCCCGCAGGGCAAGGCCATCAACGACCACGCCGCGGACGACATCAAGGTCCTGGTCGTCGGCAACCCGGCCAACACCAACGCCCTGATCGCCCAGCGCAACGCCCCGGACGTCCCGGCCGAGCGCTTCACCGCGATGACCCGCCTCGACCACAACCGCGCCGTCGGCCAGCTGGCCCTGAAGACCGGCGCCGCCGTGTCCGACATCAAGCGCGTCACCATCTGGGGCAACCACTCGGCCACCCAGTACCCGGACATCTTCCAGGCCGAGATCGCCGGCAAGCCGGCCTTCGAGGCCGTCGGCGCCGACCAGGCCTGGCTGGAGGGCGACTTCATCCCGACCGTCGCCAAGCGCGGTGCGGCGATCATCGAGGCCCGTGGCGCGTCCTCGGCCGCCTCCGCCGCCAACGCCGCCATCGACCACGTCCACACCTGGGTCAACGGCACCGCCGAGGGTGACTGGACCTCCATGGGTGTCGTCTCCGACGGCTCCTACGGCGTCCCGGCCGGCCTGATCTCCTCCTTCCCGGTCACCACCAAGGACGGCAAGTTCGAGATCGTCCAGGGCCTGGAGATCTCCGACTTCTCCCGCGGCCGCATCGACGCCTCGGTCAACGAGCTGGTCGAGGAGCGCGACGCGGTCCAGGCCCTCGGCCTGATCTGAGCGAAGCCACGCTGACGCACCGGCCCGTCGCCTCCCCGGGAGGCGGCGGGCCGCGTGCGTAGGATGACCCCCCGTGAGCGAAACCATCGAGGACGCGGCGCTCGTCCTCGTCTTCATCATGCTGGGCGGCCTGTTCAACGTCGCGGAGATCTCGCTGATCTCGCTGCGCGAGGGCCAGATCCGGTCGCTGGAGGCACGCGGCACCCGGCGGGCCGCCCGCGCGGCGCACCTGGCGGCCGACCCGAACCGCTTCCTGGCCGCCGTCCAGGTCGGGGTGACCTGCATGGGCTTCCTGTCCGCGGCCTTCGGCGCGGACACCCTGGCGGGAAAGCTGGCCCCCGTGTTCGTCCGGGCCGGGCTCTCCGAGGGCGTCGCCGACGCGGTCTCGCTGGTCGGGCTGACCCTGGTGATCAGCTACGTCTCGCTGGTGCTCGGCGAGCTCACCCCCAAGCGGATCGGCCTGCAGCGCGCCGACTCCATCGCGCTGCTCGCCGCCCCGGTGGTGGACGTGATGTCGGTGGTGCTGCGCCCGGTGATCTGGCTGCTCGGCCACTCCACCAACCTGATGGTCCGACTGTTCGGCGGGGACCCGGCCGCCGGGCGCGGTTCGATGAGCTCCGAGGAGTTGCGCGGGCTGGTTGCCGCCAACACCGAACTCGGCAGCGACGAACGGGCGTTGATCGCCGACGTGTTCTCCGCCGGGGAGCGCCAGCTGCGCGAGGTGATGGTCCCGCGCACCGAGGTGACCTTCCTGGACGCCGAGCGCCCGCTCGCCGAGGTGCGCGAACAGGCGAGCTCCTCGCCGCACTCGCGCTACCCGGTGGTCGAGGGCAGCTACGACGCGGTGACCGGCTTCGTCCATGTCCGCGACCTGTACGGGGCCCGCGCCGAGCAGGCCGTGAAGGTCCGCGACCTGGCCCGGCCGGTCAAGCTGCTGCCGGGCACCAAGCGGGTGCTGGAGGCGATGGGCGAGATGCGCCGGGAGGGCCACCACCTGGCGATCGTGGTCGACGAGTACGGCGGCACCGCCGGCATCGTCACCCTGGAGGACCTGGTCGAGGAGGTGATCGGCGAGATCCGCGACGAGTACGACTCCCAGGAGCCCAGCACCACCCGGCAGCTGGCCGGCGGCGGCATGGAGCTGGACGGCCTGCTGAACCTCGGCGACTTCACCGAGGAGACCGGCGTCACCCTGCCCGAGGGGCCGTACGAGACGGTGGCCGGCTGCCTGGTCGCCGCGCTGGGCCGGCTGCCGGCCGACGGCGACCAGGTCAGGATCCCGGTCGGTGCCGAGGAGGTCCGGCTGACGGTGGCCAAGCTGGAGGGCCGGCGGATCGCCCGGGTCAGGGTGAGTGCGGTCACACTGGCAGAACCTCCAGGCGAAGACGTTTCCTGACCGGTCGCTGTAACTGGAACAATGGCCCCCATGGTCAACGCAGCGGTCACTGGTCCGGTCAAGGACCGTCCCCGGGTTCTCTCCGGCATCCAGCCCACCTCCGGCTCGTTCCACCTCGGCAACTACCTCGGCGCGGTCCGCCAGTGGGTCGACCTGCAGAAGGAGAACGACGCCTTCTACATGGTCGTCGACCTGCACGCGATCACCGTGGCGCAGGACCCGAAGGAGCTGCGCGAGAACACCCGGATCTCCGCCGCCCAGCTGCTGGGCGCCGGCCTGGACCCGGACCACTGCACGCTCTTCGTCCAGTCGCACGTGCCCGAACACGCGCAGCTCGCCTGGGTGATGAACTGCCTCACCGGCTTCGGCGAGGCCTCCCGGATGACCCAGTTCAAGGACAAGTCGGCCCGGCACGGCGCCGACAGCACCACGGTCGGCCTGTTCACCTACCCGGTCCTCATGGTCGCGGACGTCCTGCTCTACCAGGCCGACGCCGTTCCGGTCGGCGAGGACCAGCGCCAGCACCTGGAGCTCACCCGCGACCTCGCCGAGCGCTTCAACACCCGCTACCGCCCCACCTTCACGGTGCCGAAGCCGTACATCCTCAAGGAGACGGCGAAGATCCAGGACCTCCAGGACCCGGGCGCCAAGATGAGCAAGTCGGCCTCCTCGGCCAAGGGCCTGGTGAACCTGCTCGACGAGCCGAAGGTGAGCGCCAAGAAGTTCAAGAGCGCCGTCACCGACACCGGCACCGTCGTCTCCTACGACGAGGAGGAGAAGGCCGGCGTCTCCAACCTGCTGCGGATCCACTCCGCGCTCAGCGGCCAGTCGATCGACCAGCTGGTCGCGCACTTCGAGGGCAAGATGTACGGCGCCCTGAAGACCGAGCTGGCCGAGCTGTTCACCGAGTGGGTGACGCCGTTCCAGCAGCGCACCAACACCTTCCTGGACGACCCGGCCGAGCTGGACCGCGTCCTGGCGATCGGCGCCGAGAAGGCCCGGGAGGTGGCGTCGCAGACGCTGGAGACGGTGTACGACCGGATCGGCTTCCTTCCGGCCGCCAAGCGGTGACGCAGCTGACGAGCCTGCCCGATGGTGGCGACCTCCCGGAGGTCGTCACCATCGGCGTGTCCGTGAGCGTCCCGGATCCGTACGGCTCGGCGATCCAGGACGCGCGGGCCGGGCACGGCGATCCGCTGGCCCGGTCGATACCCACGCACGTCACCCTGCTGCCGCCGACCGAGGTGGCGGCCGCGGAGCTGCCGAAGATCGAGGAGCACCTGGCGTCGGTGGCCGGCGCGCACCGGCCGTTCCGGATGCTGCTGCAGGGCAGCGGCACCTTCCGCCCCGTCTCCCCGGTGGTCTTCGTCCGGGTCGAGGAGGGCGCGCAGGAGTGCCGGCTGCTGGAGGCGGACGTCCGCTCCGGCCCGCTGGCCCGCGAGCTGGCCTTCCCGTACCACCCGCACGTCACGGTGGCGCACGGCCTGCCGGAGGACGTGCTGGACCAGGCGTACGAGCAGGCCCGGGGCTTCCGCGCGGCGTTCACGGTGCCGGGCTTCAGCCTCTCCCGGTTCGACGCCGACGAGGTCTGGCGGCCCTGGCGGGCCTACGCCTTCTCCTGACGCGGGTTCAGCCCCCGCCGCCGGCGCGGAGCATCCGGTCGACCACCCGGCGGGCGGCGCCGCCGTCGTCCAGCCCGCAGTGCGTGGCCCGGAACCGGCGGTAGCGCTCCTCGTACCCGGCGGGAAGCTCGGCGCCGCCGTCGGCGAGGCGGCGCAGCGCGGCGAGCAGTTCGGGCGAGCCGGGGACGAGCGGCCCGGGGGCCTGTGACTCGAAGTCGAAGTAGAAGCCGCGCAGGGTGTCGCGGTAGTGCTCCAGGTCGTAGGTGAAGAAGAGCACCGGGCGGCCGGTGATCGCGAAGTCGAACATGATCGACGAGTAGTCGGTGACCAGCACGTCCGCGATCAGCAGCAGCTCCTGCACGTCGGGGTAATCACCGCAGTCGTACAGGAAGCCGCCGCCGGCGCCGCTCAGCGGCTCGCGGACGTGCACGTGCGGGCGGACGAGCAGCACGTGGTCGCGGCCGAGGGTGCGCCGGGCGTGGCCGAGGTCGATCCGCAGGTCCAGCCGGAAGCCGTCGCCGTTGCCGCGCTGCTGGTCCTCGCGCCAGGTCGGGGCGTACAGCACGACCCGCTTGCCCTCCGGGATGCCGAGCCGGCGGCGGACGGTCGCGGCGTGCCCGGCGTCCGGCCGGGCCAGGACGTCGCCGCGCGGGTAGCCGGCCTCCAGGATCTCGCCGTCGTAGCGGAAGGCCCGGCGCAGGATCGGGGTGGCGAAGGCGCTGGGGGAGAGCAGCAGGCTCCACTGCGGGGTCTCCCGGTCGAGCGCCTCCAGGTAGCCGTGGTCGGCCAGCCAGGGGTTGTCGACGTCGTGGGCGATCCGCTTGAGCAGCGATCCGTGCCAGGTCTGCACGATCACCTGGCCGGGGCGGCGCTCCAGGAAGTCCGGGAAGTGCGTGTTGCCGACCAGGTAGCGGCTGGTGGCCAGCGCCCGGTACCACTCGGGGCTCCAGATCCGAACCGCGCGAACGCCGGCGGGCAGTGCGGCCTGGGCGTCGTCGACCACCCAGAGGTGCTCCAACGGGGCGTCCCGGCGGGCGAGTTCGGCATGGACGGCGCGCGGTGAGTCGGAGTAGCCACGGCCGCCGAAGACGTCGTACAGCACGGCCTCGCGCAGCGGTTCGCGTCGGGCGGCGGGGTAGCCGACGGCGCGCTGGCGCTCCTGGGCCCAGGCGCTGCGCTCGGTGGCGGTGAGCACCGGCGTGGAGTCGACCAGCAGGGTGTCGTGCCAGCGGCGCTGGAGCAGGATCCGCTTGCCGCCGGCCCGGGTGGCGGCCGGCAGGGCCGGGAGGACGGCGGGGGCGGCGATCAGCGGGCGCTGCGGGCCGCTGCGGCCGGCGGGGCGCAGCGTGGCCTCCCAGATGCCCTTGCGCAGCGGCAGGGCGATGCCGTCCGAGCCGGTGCGGGTGGCGGGCAGCCGGATGCGGAAGCGGCCGTCGTCGCCGCGTTCGACCGGGTGGCGGACCTCGCCGCCGGTGCCGCTGTGGCGCAGGACGAGTTCGAGCGGCCCGGCGCCGGGGCAGCGGCCGGTGAGTTCGAAGCCCTCCGCCCGGACCGCGATCCGCTCGACGTGGCCGGCGGCGCGCCGGACGCAGAACTGGAGCCGGCCGTCGGCCAGGTGCTTGAGCTGGAGCGCCCGGTCGTGCGGCCCGGGCAGCGGGTGCTGGCCGGCCACCGGGCCGCCGCGCTCGTCCAGGGTGAGCTGCTCGGCGGAGCCGTCCGGGCGCAGCAGGTCGGCGTCCCAGTGCTCCAGGTCGCCGGTGCCGCACCCGTCGGCGGTGAACGGCCGGTTCGGCAGGTGGACGGCGAAGGTGTTGCCGGTGCGGGCCACCGGGCGCAGCAGGACGGCGTCGCTCTCCCGGTGGCGCAGCCGCAGGACGGTGCCGGCCGGGCAGTGGTCGGCGGCGCCGCGCAGGTCGAGGCCGTCCTGGGCCGGGGCGGCGTGGGTGAGCCGGACACCGGGGCGTTCGAGCAGCAGCCGCAGCCGGCCGTCGGCGAAGTGCGGCTGGAGCCGGACGTCGTGGTCGACCCAGTGGGCGGGCGGGTACTCGCCGGAGCCGCACCAGTGCGGGGCGAGAGCGCCGTACTGGCGCCGCAGCCGGGTCGGGCGGGGGCGGGTGAAGAGGATGGCCCCGATCCGCCAGTCGCCGAGGAGCCACTCCTCGCCGCGGCGCAGCCGGCGCGGCTCGATCAGGGCGGTGAAGCCGGACCAGTCGTGGTTGTGGTCGGGCTGGGCGCTGTCGTCGGTGACCTCGGGCAGCCGGCGGGGTCTGGACCGCAGGTGGACGGGCGGCTCCTCCTCGTCGCGGTGCAGGGTGAGCCACGTCCAGGCGGAGCCGGGTCGGGCGGTGTCCAAGTCGTCGGGGCGGGCGAAGCCGGTGAGTTCGAGACCGCGGGCGGTCCAGCGGGCGCGCAGCAGGCCGAAGGCGGCGTCCTCGTCGCCGGGCGGCAGGCCCTCGCCCGCACGGGGGGTGGCGTGCGGCAGGACGAGCCGGGTGAGGACAGGCATGTGGGTGGCCCTTCGGGAGGGGATCCCGGGCCGTGGCGGTGGCCCGGGGGCCTTCGTGCCGAGCGGCTGGTCGGACGGGGCCGATTCGATATCCCATACCGAAATGACATGCGGGGTCAACTGAACTGTCCGGCGGAATTGCTGAGAGATTCGCTTACGAAACATGAGTTCGAATGCAATGTGACCGTAAAGGACAGGTTCCTTCCAGATAACTCCCAGAAAAGCCCGGAGGCGCCCGACGCGTGATGCGTCGGGCGCCTCCGGGGCGCTGCTGACTGTCGGCGGACTACTGCTGGCGGAGCATCCCGTCCACGACGCGGGCCGCGGCCTGGCCGTCGTCGAGGTCGCAGTACGCCTCGCGGAAGGCCGTGTACTTGTCGGCGTACCCCGCGGTCACCTCGTCGACCCGGGCGAGCGCGGAGAGCAGCTCCTCCGGGGTGCCCAGCAGCGGGCCGGGCGCCTCCGACTCGAAGTCGAGGCTGAAGCCGCGCAGGTTGTCGCGGTAGTGCTCCAGGTCGTGCGTGAAGAACAGCACCGGCTTGCCGGTCGCGGCGAAGTCGAACAGCGTGGCCGAGTAGTCGGTGACGAGCACGTCGGCGATCAGCAGCAGCTCGGCCATGTCGGGGTAGCTGCCGACGTCCCAGATGTAGCCGTTGCCCGCTCCGGGGATCTGGCCGCACATCACGCTGTGCCGGCGGACCAGCAGCACCTGGTCGTCGCCGAGCGCGGCCTTCGCCGCCTCCAGGTCGATCCGCAGGTCGATCTGGTAGCCGCCGTTCGGGCGGCGCCGGTCCTCACGGAAGGTCGGCGCGTAGAGTACGACCTTCTTGCCCTCGGGCAGGCCGAGCCGCTCGCGGACCTGCTCGGCGGTCTTCTCCCGGTCGGGCGCGAACAGCAGGTCGTTGCGGGGCGAACCGCTCTCCAGGATCTCGCCCTTGAAATCGAACGCGCGACGCAGCACCGGCGCGGCCCAGGTGTTCCCGGCGACCAGCATCGACCAGTTCGGGACCTCCTTGGCGACGCCCTTCAGGTAGTTGGCGTCGGTGAACCAGACCTTCTCGAAGTCGTACCCGATCTGCTTCAACGGGGTGCCGTGCCAGGTCTGCACGACCACCTGGCCGGGACGGCGGACGAAGAAGTCGGGCAGGTGCGCACTGGTGACGATGTACTTGGCGGTCGCCAGCGCCTCGAACCACTCGGGGCTCCAGAGCCGGATCGCGCCCGCCGTCTGCGGCAGCTCGGCCTGCAGGTCGTCGCTGCCCCACAGGTGCTCCAGCGGCAGGCCGCGGCGGACCAGCTCCTCGTGGATCGCCCGCGGCGAGTCCGCGTAGAGGCCGCCGAGCGCGACGTTGTAGAGCACGGTGTCGCGCACCGGCAGCCGACGGGCCGTCGGGTAGTCGACGGTGCGCAGCTGCCGCTGCCGGTAACCGCTGCGCTCCTCGGGCAGCAGCGCCGAGTGCGACTCCAGCGAGAGGCCGTCGTAGTGGCGGCGCTCCAGCACGATCCGCTTGCCGCGCGACTCCACCTCCAGCGGCAGGGCGCCGAAGCACTCCGGCGAGATCAGCGCGTACCGGGTGGCGATCGTCTCGGCCGGCTCCCCGACCGGGCGGAAGAAGACGTCCCAGGTGCCCTGGGCGAGCGGCACCCGCCCGGCGAAGGAGGCCGTCGGCACCGGCGGCAGCGCGGCCCGGAACCGGCCGTCGGCGATCTCCACCGGGTAGACGTGCTCCTCCTCGCGCCAGTTGTGGCGCACGACGAGCTCCCAGCGGTGGTTGCCGGGCAGCGGGAAGGCGCCGCTGAGCAGGAAGCCGTCGGCGCCGCGGGCGGCGACCTCGTCCACCACCGGCTGCAGCAGCTGGTCGGAGAACTGCAGGTAGCCGCCGGGGGAGGGCTTGGAGTAGAGCGCACGGCGCTCGGCGGCCGGGGCCTGCGGGTTGAGCGCCAGGTGCAGCTGCGCCGGGGCGTTGCGGTCGTCCCAGGCCAACGGCATGGTGCTGCCGTCCGCGAGCAGCAGGGCGGTGTCCCAGCGGTCGCGGGCACGCTCAGCGGCGACCGGGTCGAGCTCGGCCCAGGCCTCGCGGACGGCGGTCAGCTCGGCCAGCGAGACGGACGCCGAGAACGGCTGCAGCGTGCCGACCGGGGAGGCGAGCTCCAGCGGGTGGAGCAGCTCGCGGTCGGACTCGACGTGGGTGAGCTTCAGCCGGGCCCCGGCGAGGTCCGGGCCGGAGCGGGCCGCGCCGGACACCTCCAGCCGCCCGTCGTGCGTGGCCAGGCCGGTCACCCGCGCCCGGACGGTCTCCACCCGGAGGTAGACGTGGCCGTCCCGGACCCACGGCACGATCCGCACGTCCGGCTCGACCCACTGCGCGGGGATGTACGCGGAGGTGTCGCTCCACCCGGCCGAGACCCGGCCCTTGTAGACGCCGCCCTTGCCGGCGCCGGCCACCAGGACGCGCCAGTTGCCGTCCTTCCACTGGCCCCGGTGCTTGAGCTTCTTGGGGTCGAGGGAGACGGTGAAGCCGGCCCAGTCGCAGTTGTACAGGTCGTGCTTGGAGCTGGCGGTGGCCTCGGGGCTGTACTGGGTCTTCATCGGCACGGCGATCACCCGGCGGCCCTTGGTCTCGCGCAGCACCAGCGTGCGGACCATGTCGAGCTTGTTGGCGGCGCCCAGCTGCTCCGGGTACGCGTGCCCGGTCAGCTCCAGCCTGCCGCCGGCCCAGGCCGACTCGTAGAGCCTGCTGCGCATCACCAGCGAGTTGTCCAGCTTGAGCACGCCGGCCGGCACGCTCTTGCGCCCGCCGCGCAGGAACGGGTAGTCGGCGTACGGGCGCAGCAGGCCGCGGGCCGCGACACCGCCGTTGCTCTCGCCCTCGTACTTGATCTGCTCGACGAACTCGTCGATCCGGCCCGCCAGGGTCAGGTGGTACTTCAGCCGCAGCGGCGCGCGCAGCTTGCGGACCTGCTCGGGGCCGATCGCCCGGAGCAGCCGGCTGACGTGCTTGAGGTAGGCGTCCCGGTACTCCTTGTCGCCGTCCACGACGGACCAGAAGAACATCGGGATCTCCTCGACGAGGGTGTTCTCGTCGTAGGAGTGCAGGTACTGCGCGAAGCGCGGGTCGGTCTGCTTCTTCAGCCAGCCGCGGACCAGCTCCACCGAGGCGACGCGGTCGATCAGGCCCTTGGGGTTGGTGCGCATCTGCGTGATCGACATCTCGCCGACCTCGCGCTCGCGCCAGTGGTAGATCGGCTCGGCGAGCACGTCCACGCTCCTGGCGAGGTAGTGGTGCGGCACGCTGACCGGGGCGTCCTCGTACAGGATGCCCTCGGGGTAGAGCAGGCCGGCCGCGTCGAAGAAGGACCGGCGGTACACCTTGTTCCACGCCGTGCGGTCGGTGACCAGCGCGGGGATCTCGGTGATGTGGGTCTTGAGCCTGGTCTCCTTGAACGGCTTCACGTGCCCGCCGGACTGGTAGTAGCCCACCGCGCGGAATCGCAGCACGTTGCCGGTGACGAAGTCCGAGCCCGTCTCGTCCAGCGTGTTGATCATCAGCTCGTACGCGCTCGGCGGCATCGAGTCGTCGCTGTCGACGAAGCAGAGGAACTCGCCCTCCGGGTCGATGTGCCGGATGCCGGTGTTGCGGGCCGCGCCGAGGCCCTTGTTCACCTGGCGGACCAGCCGGAACCGGGAGTCCTGGGCGGCATACGCCTCGGCGAGTGCCGCGCTGCCGTCCTTCGAACCGTCGTCGACCATGACGCACTCGAAGTCCGTGAACGTCTGGGCGGCGATCGAGTCGAGGCATTCCACGAGGTAGCGCTCGACGTTGTAGATCGGAACGACGATGGAGAGGCGGGGAGCCATCGGCTACGCAGGCCTTTCTTGGGAAGGAGCGTGGCAGCCCGTTCGGGGTCTGACCGCACTTTGAACCGGTGCGTACGTGCCCACCGATCCTACCGTCCGGCTCCGGAGGCCCTCCGGAGTCGCCCGGGCGGCGGACGCAGGGGCCCCGGCGGGCCCTCGCCGGACCGGCCGGGCGGGCGGCCACTACTCTGTGCCCATGCCCCGCTTCAGCGTCATCGTCCCCGTTTACCAGGTCCAGGAGTACCTCCCCGAGTGCCTCGACTCGGTGCTCGGCCAGGGCGGCCCGGACTTCGAACTGATCGCGGTGGACGACCGCTCCCCGGACGGCTGCGGCGCCCTGCTGGACGAGGCCGCCGCCGGCGACCCCCGGGTGCGGGTGCTGCACCTGCCGGAGAACGTCGGCCTCGGCCGGGCCCGCAACGCCGGCCTGGAGGCCGCCACCGGCGAGTACGTGATCTTCCTGGACAGCGACGACACGCTGACCCCCGGCCTGCTCAAGGCCGTCGACGACCGGCTCGCGGCCGGCGGCGACCCGGACATCCTGGTCTACGACTACGCCCGCACCTACGCGGACGGCCGGATCACCCGGGCCGCCTCGGCCCACGTCTTCGGTGCCGACTCCCCGGAGGTCTTCGACCTCGACCGCCGCCCCGACCTGCTCGACCTGCTCCAGGTGGTCTGGAACAAGGCCTACCGCCGGGGCTTCATCACCGAGCAGCGCCTCACCTTCCCCGCGGGCTTCTACGAGGACACCCCCTGGACCTACCCGGCGCTGCTCGCCGCCGCGAGCATCACCCTGCTCGACCAGGTCGGCGTCCACTACCGCCAGCGCCAGGAGGGCGGCAACATCCTCGCCACCGCCAGCCGCAAGCACTTCGACGTCTTCGCCCAGTACGACCTGGTCTTCGCCTTCCTGGACCGCCGCCCCGACCTCGGCCACTGGCGGCCGGTGGTCTACGGCCGGATGCTGCACCACCTCAACACCGTCGTCTCCAAGGCCGGCCGCGTCCCGCCCGGCGACCGCCGCGAGTACTTCCGCCGCGCCGCCGCGCACTGCGCCCGGCTGCGCCCGGCCGGCTACCGCCCGCCCGCCGGAGTGGACGGGGTCCGCACCGAGCTGCTCAGCCACGGCCGCTACGGCGCCTACCAGGCCGTCCGCGCCCTGGCCCGCGCCCGCCGGCTCGTCAGGCGCTGAGGTGCCGAACCGCCTGGGCGCGCGGGGAGTCTGACGGCCGTTCGGGCGAACGGCCGGTATAACCGGTCGGATGGACTTCCTGACCCGCCTCCCGGTGATCGGCCCGCTCGTGGCGCGGGTGCTGCGCAGCCGCCCGTACCGCGCGTACGAGCACTTCACCGGCGCCCGCGGCAACCGGCTGGCCGGCGCGATCACCTTCTTCGGGTTCCTCGCGCTCTTCCCGCTGCTCACCGTGGCGCTGGCGATCGCGGTCGCGACCCTCAGCGACACGCGGGTCGCCGAGCTGCAGAAGCGGATCTCCGACCAGCTGCCGGGCATCTCCGACGCGCTCAACCTGCCCTCGCTGGTGGCCAACGCGGGCGCCGTCGGGCTGGTCGGCGGTGTGCTGCTGCTGATCTCCGGCCTCGGCTGGGTGGACACCATGCGCACCTCGGTCCGCGACGTCTGGCAGCTGCCCGAGGACGACGGCAACCCGGTGCTGCGCAAGGCCCGGGACTGCGTGGTGCTCTGCGGGCTGGGCCTGGTCTCGCTCTTCTCGCTGGCCGCCTCCGCCGCCGGGACGACCCTGGCCGGCCGGATCGCCGAGTGGATCGGCCTGGGCACCGGCGGGCCCGGCGGCTACCTGCTGACCGGCGTCGGCCTGCTGATCGCGGTGGCCTCCGACACGGTGCTCTTCGCCTACCTGCTGGCGCCCTTCCCCGGGGTTCGCGGCCAGCACCGGGGGGACGTGCTGCGGGGCGCGGTGATCGGCGGGATCGGCTTCGAGCTGCTGAAGGTCCTGCTCGCCTCCTACCTCGGCTCGGTCGCCGGCAAGAGCCTCTACGGCGCGTTCGGCGTGCCGGTGGCGTTGCTGCTCTGGATCAACTTCGTCTGCCGGCTGCTGATGTACTGCGTCGCCTGGACGGCCACGGCCGACCCGGCCGCCGCCCGTGACCGGGCCCGCGAGCGCGCCCGGGAGATGGTGGCGGCGGCCGACGAGGCGGAGGCGGAGGCGGGCAAGGCGGAGGCGGAGGCGGGCAAGGCGGAGGGGACGGGGGAGGCCCGGTCCCAGGAGTGAGACCGGGCCCCGCACGACTCCGTCAGCCGGACGACGGGCGGCCGCGCCGCCGCAGCAGGACCAGCGCGCCGGCGCCGCCCACCGTCAGGGCGAGCGCGACCGCCAGCCGGCCGGCCGGGCCGAGCCCGTCGTCGCCGCCGTCCCCGGCCGCGGCAGGGGCTGCGGCGGCCTGCGGCGTGGGGGTGGGCGAGGGGTGCGGCGGCGGCGCGGGCACCCCGGCGGTGCCGCCCGCCTGCCCGGTCGGCGTCGGCTCGGCGCCCCCGGCCGGGGCCTCGTCCACCAGGTGTCCGACCGGCGTGACCTTGTCGGCCGCCGCGAACCCCCAGTCCAGCAGTGCCGCCGTCTCGTCGTACACCTTCTGATATGTCGACGGGTGCATCACCGTCACCAGCAGTGTGCGGCCGTCCCGTTCGGCCGCCCCGACGAAGGTCGAGCCGGCCTCGGTGGTGAAACCGTTCTTCACGCCGATCAGGCCCGGGTACTTGCCCAGCAGCCGGTCGGTGTTGGCGATCCCGAAACTGCCGCGCTGGCCGGTGTTCTTGTCCACCGCGCCGGGGAACAGCGCGTCCCGGGTGGCGCAGTACATCCGGAAGTCGGGGTTGCGCAGCCCGGCCCGGGCGAACAGCGTCAGGTCGTACGCCGAGGAGAGCTGGCCGTCCATGTCGTAGCCGTCCGGCGAGATCACCTTGGTGTCCTTCGCCTGGAGCGCGTCCGCGCGGGCCTGCATCTCGGCGACGGTCTGCTGGACACCGCCGTTCATGTGCGACAGGACGTGCACCGCGTCGTTGCCCGAGCTGAGGAACACGCCGCGCCAGAGGTCCTCGACCTTGTACTCCAGGTCCTCCTTGATGCCGACCAGGCTGCTGCCGGCGCCGATCCCCTGGATCTCCGCGTCCGCGACCTTGTGCACCGCGTTGCGGTCGAACTTGGGCAGCACGGTGTCCGCGAAGAGGATCTTCAGGGTGCTGGCCGGTGCGAGCCGCAGATGCGGGTTGCTGGCCGCGAGCACGTTTCCTGACGCCGCGTCGGCGACGATCCAGGACTGTCCGGTGAGGCCCCCCGGCAGTGCCGGGGCGCCGGCCAGCGGGGCCACCTGGACCCCGGAGAGTCCCAGCCGCTCGCCGCCGATCGCGGCCGCCGGGGGTGGCGGCTCGTGCGGGGCCGCGAGGGCCGCCGGGGCGGCGAGGAGAACCGGGAGGGCCGCGACGTACACGGCGAGCAGGTGTGCGAGCTTAGGACGTTTGGGCACCCGCAGACCGTACCCAGTCGGAGCCCCCGCCGTCCGCCCCTCCGGGCCCGTCCTCCGCAGGAGGGGGCAGACGTACGCCGAACGGACGCCTGCGCATACTGGGAGGGCACAGCATCTTCACGCCACCGCCCGTTGGGGACCCTCATGAAGCTCAGCCGCCGCACCTCCTGGTTCCTGACCGCCTTCGGCGTCTGGTCCATGATCATCTGGACCACCTTCGTCAAGAACCTCTGGAAGGACTCCGGCGGCCAGGCCTTCACCGACGGCGACCACTCCCAGCCCACCGCGTTCTTCTGGATCCACCTCCTGCTCGCCGTGACCTCCTTCCTCCTCGGCATCGCCGTCGGTGCCGTCGGCGTCCGCGGCCTGCGCGCCGCCCGCCGGGAGCCGGCCGCCGGCTGACCGGCAGCCGCCGGAGAACGACCGAGGGCCCGTCCGATCACAGGATCGGACGGGCCCTCGGTTCGGCGGTGGGTTCAGAAGCGGCGGGTGACCAGCGCCCGCTTCACTTCCTGGATCGCCTTGGTGACCTCGATGCCACGCGGGCAGGCCTCCGAGCAGTTGAAGGTGGTCCGGCAGCGCCAGACACCCTCACGGTCGTTCAGGATCTCCAGCCGCTGCTCCGCACCCTCGTCGCGCGAGTCGAAGATGAAGCGGTGCGCGTTGACGATCGCGGCCGGGCCGAAGTACTGGCCGTCGTTCCAGAAGACCGGGCAGGACGACGTGCACGCGGCGCACAGGATGCACTTGGTGGTGTCGTCGAAGCGCTCGCGGTCCTCGGCGGACTGCAGGCGCTCGCGGGTCGGGTCGTTCCCCTTGGTGATGAGGAACGGCATGACGTCCTTGTACGCCTGGAAGAACGGGTCCATGTCCACGACCAGGTCCTTGAGGACCGTGAGGCCCTTGATGGCCTCGATCGTGATCGGCTTGTCCGGGTTGACGTCCTTGATCAGGGTCTTGCACGCCAGCCGGTTGCGCCCGTTGATCCGCATCGCGTCGGAGCCGCAGATGCCGTGCGCGCAGGAACGGCGGTAGGTGAGGGTGCCGTCCTGCTCCCACTTGATCTTGTTGAGCGCGTCCAGGACGCGCTCCTTCGGGTCCAGGGTCAGCTGGTAGTCGACCCACACCGGGTCCGGGTGCTCCTCCGGGTTGAACCGGCGGATTCGGAAGGTGACGGTGATCAGCTCGACACCGCCCGCCTCGACCGCGTCCAGAGCGGCCGAGTGCTTCTCCACAGTCGGAGTGCTCATCAGTACTTACGCTCCATCGGCTGGTAGCGGGTCGTGACGACCGGCTTGTAGTCGAGGCGGATGGAGGTGGTGCCGTCCTCGGCAACCTCCTGGTACGCCATGGTGTGCTGCATGAACTTCACGTCGTCACGGGTCGGGAAGTCCTCGCGGTAGTGGCCGCCGCGCGACTCCTCGCGAGCCAGCGCGGAGACCGCCAGCACCTCGGCCAGGTCGAGCAGGTTGCCCAGCTCGACGGCCTCCAGCAGGTCCGTGTTGTAACGGAAGCCCTTGTCCTGGATGGCGACGTTCTTGTACCGCTCGCGCAGCGCGGCGATGTCCTCGACCGCCTGCTTCAGGGTGGCGCCGGTGCGGTAGACCATGGCGTTGGTGTCCATGGTCTCCTGCAGCTCCTTGCGGATCTGCGCCACCGACTCGGTGCCGGTGGACTCGCGCAGGCCGTCGACCAGCGCCTGCACCTTCTCGGCCGGGTTCTCGGGCAGCTCGGTGAAGTCCACCGTCTGCGCGTAGTCGGCGGCGGCGATGCCCGCGCGCTTGCCGAACACGTTGATGTCCAGCAGCGAGTTGGTGCCCAGGCGGTTGGCGCCGTGCACGGAGACGCAGGCGACCTCGCCGGCCGCGTACAGGCCCGGGACGACGTCGGTGTTGTTGCGCAGGACCTCACCCTCGACGTTGGTCGGGATGCCGCCCATGGCGTAGTGCGCGGTGGGCTGGATCGGGATCGGGTCCGTGTAGGGCTCGATGCCGAGGTAGGTGCGCGCGAACTCCGTGATGTCCGGGAGCTTGGCGTCCAGCTGCTCCGGCGGCAGGTGGGTGAGGTCCAGGTAGACGTGGTCGCCGTCCGGACCGCAGCCGCGGCCTTCGCGGATCTCGGTGTAGATCGCGCGGGAGCAGACGTCACGGGACGCGAGGTCCTTCATGACGGGGGCGTAGCGCTCCATGAAGCGCTCGCCGTCCTTGTTGCGCAGGATGCCGCCCTCGCCGCGGGCGCCCTCGGTGAGCAGGATGCCCATGCGCCAGATGCCCGTCGGGTGGAACTGGAAGAACTCCATGTCCTCCAGCGGCAGGCCGCGGCGGTAGACCAGGGCCTGGCCGTCACCGGTGAGGGTGTGGGCGTTGGAGGAGACCTTGAAGAACTTGCCGGTGCCGCCGGAGGCGAACACGACCGACTTGGCCTGGAAGATGTGGATCTCGCCGGTGGCCAGCTCGTAGGCGACGACGCCGGCCGTCTTGCCCTCGTTGATCAGCAGGTCGAGGACGTAGAACTCGTTGAAGAACTCGACGCCGTGCTTGACGCAGTTCTGGAACAGCGTCTGGAGGATCATGTGACCGGTGCGGTCGGCCGCGTAGCAGGAACGGCGGACCGGGGCCTCGCCGTGGTTGCGGGAGTGGCCGCCGAAGCGGCGCTGGTCGATCCGGCCCTGCTCGGTGCGGGAGAAGGGAAGGCCCATCTTCTCCAGGTCGAGGACGGCGTCGATGGCCTCCTTGCACATGATCTCGGCGGCGTCCTGGTCGACCAGGTAGTCACCACCCTTGACCGTGTCGAAGGTGTGCCACTCCCAGTTGTCCTCCTCGACGTTGGCGAGGGCGGCGCACATGCCGCCCTGGGCCGCGCCGGTGTGGGACCGGGTGGGGTAGAGCTTGGTGAGCACCGCGGTGCGGCTGCGCTGGGTCGACTCGATGGCCGCGCGCATGCCGGCGCCGCCGGCGCCGACGATGACGGTGTCGTACTGGTGAATCTGCATGGGGGTTCTAACTCGCCTCTGGCCTCTGCCGATTAGATGTTCGGGTCGAAGGTGAAGATGACCAGGGTGCCGAGCAGCACGGTGAAGACCGTGGCGGCGCCCATGAGGCCCTTCAGCCAGAGCCGGGTGGAGTCCCTCTCGGCGTAGTCGTTGATGACCGTCCGCATGCCGTTGGCGCCGTGCAGCATGGCGAGCCAGAGCATCAGGAGGTCCCAGCCCTGCCAGAACGGCGAGGCCCAGCGGCCGGCCACGAAGGCGAAGCCGATCTTCGAGACGCCGCCGTCGAGCACCAGCATGATCAGCAGGTGGCCGAGGATCAGCACCACGAGGACGATGCCGGACAGGCGCATGAAGAGCCAGGCCAGCATCTCGAAGTTGGTGCGGGTGCGGCGCGGGGTCTTCTTGGTCCGCTGGCGGGCCGGCTCGATGACGAACTCGTCCGCCGGGTTGCCGGTGCCGAGACCCTTGCCGGTGTGCGCCTGGGCGGAGGGGACCACCAGGGCGTCGGAGATTTCCGTGGACATGTCTCAGATCACTTCCCGAACCAGGAGGTCAGCGTGTGCTGAAGGATCGGGTAGAAGGCGCCGGCCATCAGGACGACCCACACCCCGACCACGGTCCAGAGCATCTGCTTCTGGAACTTCGGGCCCTTCGACCAGAAGTCGACGGCGACGACCCGCAGGCCGTTGAGAGCGTGGAACAGGATGGCGGCCACCAGGCCGTACTCCATCAGGTTCACCAGTGGCGTCTTGTACGTCTGAATGACGGAGTCGTACGCCTCGGGCGACACCCGCACCAGTGCGGTGTCCAGGACATGAGCGAACAGGAAGAAGAAGATGAGGACGCCGGTGACTCGATGAGCCACCCAGCTCCACATGCCTTCCCGGCCGCGGTACAACGTTCCAGCCGGCACGGAAAAACCCTCCGGAAGCGATTGGGGGCTCGGCCGGCTTCGGTGTCGGTCAGCCCGGCCGGGTACGGTCCACCGGCCGCGAGCATCCTATCGACGCCGTCTCGCCAACCGCCTCCGGGGGCCCGAGGTGTGATCAATCAGGCACGACTGGCCTAGTCGGGTGGGAACCACGCCCGAAATCGGCACGCAGGGTGAGCATCCGGTTGCGCTACCGTAGCGGCCTCCTCCCGCACCGACACCCTGACGAGGCCGCCGTGCCGCTCCGCCCGTCCCGCCCGCCCGCTCCCTTCGTCGTCTGCGCCCTGCTGCTCGCGGCGGGCTGCACCACGGTCGGCGGCTCGGCCGACCAGGCCGGGCCCGGGCGCGAGCTGTCCGCCGCCGAGCTGCGGGCGTCCGCGGTGGCCGACGCCGACCTCGGGCCCGGCTACACGGTGACGGTGATGAAGCCCGGTCACGGCGAGACCGGATCGGGCGGCGCACGGGAGACCGCCGACGTGCCCGCCTGCCAGCCGCTGCTGGACGCGGTGACCCCGGCCGCCTCGGTGGGCGGCACCGTGCCCACGCCCGGGCCGGGGGATCCGTACGCCGAGACCGATCTGGGCGTGGCACGGGCGGCGGACCCGGAGGGCGGCGTGTACGGAGGGCTGCTCGGCTACCGGGCCGGGCGGGCGGCTCAGCTCCAGGCGGACCTGGAGAAGCTGTTCGGTCCGTGCGCCTCGTTCACCTCCACCGCACCGCCGCCGGCGGACAGGTCACGGAAGGCGGTGCGGACCAGGCACCGGCTGACCCGGGACGACACGCCCACGCCCGGGGGAGCCGACGCGTCCACCGGGTTCACTCTGACGAATGAATCGGGCTCGGCGGTGCTCTCCCAGCGTGCGGTGGTGGCCCGGGTCGGCCCGGCGCTGGCGGTCTTCACCACGGTGGGCGTCGGCGCGGAGCCGGCCACGGTGCCGGACGAGCGGATCGTCCGGCAGCAGGTGGCCAAGCTCCGCGCCGCGCAGGCGAAGAGGTGAGCCCGGTTCAGCGCGCTCCGGCCTCCGAGTGGGTGGCGACCAGGTGCTCCAGGCGGGTGAGGGCGATCCGGCGCAACTCGTCCGAGGCGATCAGCCGCTCCTCGTCCGGGTCGTTGGCCAGCCGGGTGCGGATCGAGCTGAGCACGGTGTCGAGCATCTCCTCGGGGGCGACGCCCTCCAGGCAGACCACGAAGACGTGCCCGAACCGGGCCTCGTAGGCGGCGTGGGCCGCCCGCAGCGCGGTGTGCGCGGCCTGGCTGCCGGGGGCGCGCATGCCGAGGAGCGGCTGCGGCATCCAGCTCTCGTCCGCCAGCGCCTCGGCCAGGTCGGCCGGGCGCAGGTCGTAGGAGGCCTCGCTGGCGGCAGCCAGCAGGGACTCTATGTCGGGGTAGGGCCGGTGCGCGGTGAGCCGCAGGGCCCAGCGGTGGCTTCCGCAGCAGGCGAGGAGGGCCTCCTCGGCGGCGCCGGCGTCGGCCTCGTTGAAGCGGTGCAACCCGAGGAGGGTCGGCTCGGAGCTGGGATCGAGCCGCTGTGACGGGATGTCGCTGGCCAGCGGGTCCTCCTCGTGAGGGCGGGAAGGTGCCGGTGAAAGGGAGGTGAAGCAGGTGAAGTATTCAGACTGCGGGGTGGCGTCCAGCGCCCGCCGGGCAGCGGCTCAACGGTAGTTGAGCAGTCATCAGTTGGGGAGGGCGCCCGCGGAATTCATCCGATCGAGCTATCAAGTTGTGACGTTGACACCTCGGTGTCAGCGCCCTCCCCGTCCTCGTCTGCTAATGACGCCGAGCGCTCAGGAGCAGCGCGTCCCGGCCGCCGGCAGCGTGCCCTCGACGAGGTAGGCCTGCAGGGCCGCGTCGATGCAGGCGTTGCCCCGGCCGAACGCGCCGTGGCCCTCGCCCACCCGGGTCAGCAGGGTGGCGTTGGCGAAGCCCTTGGCCAGCGCCTCGGCGGAGGCGTACGGGGTGGCCGGGTCGCCGGTGGAGCCGACGACCAGGATCGGGTCGGCGCCCTCGGCGCGGATCGCGTGCGCCTTCTCCGGGGTCTTGAACGGCCAGTACGCGCAGCCGGGCTCGCTGTAGTCGTCCACCGTGACACCCCTGGAGAACAGCGGGGCCTCGGCCCGGAGCCTGGCCACGGCCTGCTGGGCGCGCTCGGGGCTCGGGGCGGGGGCGGCGTTGTCGGCGCACCGGATCGCGCCGTTCGCCTCCTCCATCGGGCTGTAGTGGCCCTTCTCGTCGCGGCCGTTGTACTCGTCGGCGAAGGCCAGCAGGACGTCGGGCTTGTTGCCGACCATCGCCCAGCCGAGCGCGTTGCGCAGGTACTGCCAGGTCGTCTTCTCGTCGCCGTACAGCAGCTCGGTGGTGCCGGTCCAGGCGAGGTCCCGGCCGAGCTTGCGGCCGTCCTTGGCGGTCATCGGGTGGTCGTGCAGGCCGTCGATGAAGTCGGCCGCCTTCTTGGCCGCCTTGGCCGGGTCCTTGCCGAGCGGGCACTCGGAGGCGTGGTTCTCCACGCAGTCGGCGGCGAAGCGCTCGAAGGACTTCTCGAAGCCGACCTGCTGGTCGACGCCGTGGTCGAGCTGGTCCTGGGCGGGGTCGACGGCGCCGTCCAGGACGAGCCGGCCGGCGTTCTTCGGGAACTCCTCGGCGTAGACCGCGCCGAGATAGGTGCCGTAGGAGACGCCGAGGTAGTTCAGCTTCTTGTCGCCGACGGCGGCGCGCAGGACGTCCAGGTCCCGGGCGGTGTTGCGGGTGCCGACGAAGGGCAGCAGCCGGCCGGACCTGGCCTGGCAGGCCGCGGCGTGCTCGGTGGCGTTCTTGACGTGCTCGGCCTTGCGGGCCGCCGGGTCGAGCGGGTCGTCGGCCTCGTTGCGGGCGTCCATCTGCTGGTCGTCGAAGCAGACGACCGGCGAGCTCTCCCCGGTGCCGCGGGGGTCGAAGCCGATCACGTCGAAGCGGTCGTGCAGGGCGCCGTCGTAGTCCTTGGGGCTGTACTTGACCATCTCGACACCCGAACCGCCCGGGCCGCCCGGGTTGACCATCAGCGAGCCGATCTTCCGGTCCGGCTTGGCGGCCGGCAGCTTGATCAGCGCGATGTCGAGGGCGTCGGTCGCCGGGTTGGCGTAGTCGAGCGGGACGTGGAGCCTGCCGCAGAGCATCCCGGATATGTCGATCTTGGACTTCGCGGCCTGGGGGTCGGCCGGGCAGGCGGCCCAGGCGATCTGCTGGCCGTAGAAGGACTTGAGCGCCGGGTCGTCCGCCCCGGTGGGCTTGGGGGTGGGCGTCGGCGCCGCGGTGGGCGCCGGGGCGGCCGCGGCCGTGGAGGTCCCCGCGGCGTGGTCCTGGGCGGGCTTGGCGCTGTCGTTGCAGGCGGAGCTGAGGAGCAGGGCGCCGGCCGCGAAGGCGGTCAGCAGAACCCGCGGGCGGGCAGCCCGGAGAGATTTCATCGCACGTATGTACCACTGGGGGGTGACGCGTCCGATCACGGCCCCCCGCGCTGCCCGCGTCCGGCGTCAGGCCCGGTGGACCTTGTGGTTGGCGGCCTGGGCGCGCGGGCGCACCACCAGCAGGTCGATGTTGACGTGCGAGGGCCGGGTGACCGCCCAGGCGACGGTGTCCGCGACGTCCTCCGAGGTCAGCGGCTCGGCGACGCCCGCGTACACGGCGGCCGCCTTCTCCTCGTCGCCCCGGAACCGGGTGACCGCGAAGCCCTCGGACTTCACCATGCCCGGCGCGATCTCGATCACCCGGATCGGCTCGCCGCACAGCTCCAGCCGCAGCGTGGCCGCGATGGTGTGCGCCGCGTGCTTGGCTGCCACGTAGCCGCCGCCGCCCTCGTACGCGGCCAGCGCGGCGGTGGAGGAGAGCACCAGCACGGTGCCGTCGCCGCTCGCCCGCAGCGCCGGCAGCAGCGCCTGGGTCATGTGCAGCACGCCGAGCACGTTCACCTGGAACATCGCCAGCCAGTCGGCCGGGTCGCCGGTCTCCACCGGCTCCGCGCCGATGGCGCCGCCGGCGTTGTTGACCAGGACGTCCACCCGGCCGATCCCGGCCGCGAAGGCGTCCACGGCGGCCCGGTCGGTGACGTCCAGGGTGTACGCCCGGCCGCCGGTCTCCTTGGCCAGTGCCTCGATCCGGTCGGTCCGGCGGGCGGTCAGCACCACGTCGAAGCCCTCGGCGGCGAGCCGGCGGGCGGTCGCCGCGCCGATTCCGCTGCTCGCACCGGTGACCACGGCCACCTTCTGTTCGGTCATTGCCACTCCTCGGAAGCGTGGGGTCGGAAGCTCTTCGGTCGCTCACCCGATCATCTCAACGGTGTCGGCGCCGCTCGCCACCGCCTAGATTGCGAAGGGACGAGCGCACCGCCCCGCCGATCCCCGCGGAGGACACCATGGCAGCCGAGCCACGCCGCACCGAGTCCGGTCTCCCCGTCGAACCGCTCTACGGCCCCGAGGCCCTGGCCGGCTGGGACCCGCAGGAGCGCCTCGGCAGGCCGGGGGAGTACCCGTACACCCGGGGCGTCTACCCGACGATGTACACCGGCCGGCCGTGGACGATGCGCCAGTACGCGGGCTTCGGCACCGCGGCCGAGTCCAACGCCCGCTACCGGCAGCTGATCGCGGGCGGCGGCACCGGCCTCTCGGTCGCCTTCGACCTGCCCACCCAGATGGGCTACGACTCGGACGCCCGCATCGCGTCCGGCGAGGTCGGCAAGGTCGGGGTCGCGATCGACAGCGTCGAGGACATGGGCGTCCTGTTCGACGGCATCCCGCTGGGCGAGGTCTCCACCTCCATGACCATCAACGCGCCCGCGGCCCTGCTGCTGCTCCTCTACCAACTGGTCGGCGAGGCCCAGGGCGTCCCGCCGGCCCGGCTGACCGGCACCGTGCAGAACGACGTCCTGAAGGAGTACATCGCCCGCGGCACCTACATCTTCCCGCCGGTGCCCTCGCTGCGGCTGGTCGCCGACGTGTTCCGGTACTGCCGGGCCGAGATCCCCCGCTGGAACACCATCTCGATCTCCGGCTACCACATGGCCGAGGCCGGGGCCGACCCCGCACAGGAGATCGCCTTCACCCTCGCCAACGGCATCGCGTACGTGCGCACCGCCGTCGCGGCCGGCATGGCGGTGGACGACTTCGCGCCGCGGCTCTCCTTCTTCTTCGTGGCCCGCACGACGCTCCTGGAGGAGGTGGCCAAGTTCCGCGCCGCCCGCCGGATCTGGGCCCGTGTCATGCGCGAGGAGTTCGGCGCGAAGGACCCGCGGTCGCAGATGCTCCGCTTCCACACCCAGACCGCCGGGGTGCAGCTGACGGCGCAGCAGCCCGAGGTCAACCTGGTCCGGGTCTCGGTGCAGGCCCTGGCCGCGGTGCTCGGCGGCACCCAGTCGTTGCACACCAACAGCTTCGACGAGGCGATCGCCCTGCCCACCGAGAAGGCCGCCCGGCTGGCGCTGCGCACCCAGCAGGTGCTCGCCCACGAGACCGACGTGACCGCCACCGTCGACCCCTTCGCCGGTTCGTACGTGGTGGAGTCGCTGACCGACGGGGTGGAGGCCGCCGCCCTCGCCCTGATGGCGAGGATCGAGGACCTGGGCGGTGCGGTGGCCGCGATCGAGGCGGGCTACCAGAAGGCCGAGATCGAGCGCACCGCCTACCGCGTCCAGCAGGAGACCGACTCAGGCGAGCGGACGGTCGTCGGCGTCAACCGCTTCCGGCTGGACGCCGAGGAGCCGTACCAGCCGCTGCGGGTGGATCCGGCGATCGAGGCCCGCCAGGCCGGGCGGCTGGCCCGGCTGCGGGCCGGGCGCGACTCCCGGGCGGTCGCCCGCGCGCTCGGCGCGCTGCGCCGGGCGGCCGAGGGGCGGGACAACGTGCTGTACCCGATGAGGGAGGCGCTGGCCGCCCGGGCCACGCTCGGCGAGGTCTGCGACGCGCTGCGCGAGGTGTGGGGGACGTACACGCCGAGCGAGCGGTTCTGAAGGATCGTCACACTGCTGTCACGTGGCGCCCGTGACCGCCGGCGCGGGCGGTCGTTGCACAGGGCACGCAACCCGGGGAAGGCGGCTGAAACGAGATGTCATACCCACCTGCTCGGCCGCTATGCGCCCATCCGGGGACTACTTTCGGGGAAGTCGGGCCAAATCCCCCCAACAGGCCTACTCTTGTTGAGATGAACCGTCCTGACCCCGCCCAGCCGGCCGTCACTCTCACCGCTTCCCGCCCCGCCGCAGACCTGCGGGGCAGGGTCAGAGCGCTGGAGCCCGAGCTGATCGCCTTCCGCCGCGATCTGCACCGGCACCCGGAACTGGGCCGCCAGGAGTTCCGCACCACCGGCCTGCTGCGCGACCGGCTGACGGCGGCCGGTCTGGCCCCCCGGGTGCTGCCCGGCGGCACCGGCATGACCGTCGACATCGTCCCGGACGGAACCGCGCCCGGCACCGAGTTCCTGGCCTTCCGCGCCGACATCGACGCGCTGCCGATCGACGATGCCAAGACGGACGTGCCCTACCGCTCGACCGTCCCCGGCCGGGCCCACGCCTGCGGCCACGACGTGCACACCTCGGTGGTGCTGGGTACCGCCCTGGTGCTGGCGGAGGCCGCCCGCACCGGCGAGCTGCGGCGCCCGGTCCGGCTGGTCTTCCAGCCGGCCGAGGAGGTCATGCCGGGCGGGGCGCTGGACGTGATCAACGCCGGCGGGATGGACGGCGTCGGCCGGATCTTCGCGGTGCACTGCGACCCCAAGGTGGAGGCCGGCCGGATCGGGCTGCGCACCGGGGCGATCACCTCGGCCTGCGACCGGCTGGTGCTCCACCTGGACGGCCCCGGCGGCCACACCGCCCGCCCGCACCTGACCACCGACCTGGTGACCGCGATCGCGCGGATGGCCGCGGACCTGCCGGCCGCGCTGGGCCGCCGGATGGACCCGCGCTGGGGAGTCAGCCTGGTCTGGGGCCGGATCGCCTCCGGCTCCGCGCCCAACGTGATCCCGCAGCACGCCGAGCTGGAGGGCACCGTCCGCTGCCTGGAGCTGGACGGCTGGCGCGAGGCGCCGGACCTGCTGCACGAGCTGATCGCCAAGCTGGCCGAGACCTACCGGGCCAAGTGGACGCTCGACTATCACCGCGGGGTACCGCCGGTGGTCAACGAGGCGGTCTCGGTGGGCCAGCTGGAGGCCGCCATGACGGCCCGCTTCGGGCAGGACGGCCGCCAGGTGGTGGAGGACACCGAGCAGAGCCTGGGTGGTGAGGACTTCTCCTGGTACCTGGAGCACGCCCCGGGTGCGCTGGCCCGCCTCGGCGTCCGCGCCCCCGGTGATGCCACCGTGCGTGACCTGCACCAGGGCCGGTTCGACGTGGACGAGCGGGCGATCGGGATCGGCGTGGAGCTGTTCGCGGCACTGGCGCTGGACGCGGGGGCGGACGTGCGGCCGGCGGAAGGGGCGTAGGTCTCGCCGGCGGAAGGGCCGTAGGTCTCACCGGCGCCCGGTTTGTCGGAATTCAGGCTTTACATCCGGTTACGTAAACTGGGCCGGGCCAGTTCCGATCACCTGTGCGTGAGGGAGAGGGGCGCCGGGAGGGTTGTCAGACCACGGTTTGATAACAACCCGAATGCTCCGGCGGCCCGTAACCCAACCGTGTTCTACGCGCGTTACGGTGGCGTCCGACCACGCTAATCGGGTGCGTGTGAGAAGGAGATACTCCCTTGCGCCGTTCAACTAAGCTCGCCGCGGTTGTGCTCTCGGGTTCCCTGGGCATTGCCTCGCTCGCCGCTTGCGGCGCAAAGAGCAACGACACCAACGCCTCCTCGGGCGCATCCGAGGGCAGCCTGAAGGTCGGTATGGCCTACGACATCGGCGGCCGTGGCGACCAGTCGTTCAACGACTCCGCCGCCCGCGGTCTCGACAAGGCCAAGGCCGACCTGGGCGTCGCCGTCACCGAGGCCGACGCCAAGACCGGTGAGGCCGAGGCCGACAAGGAGACCCGGCTCAAGAACCTGGTCACCTCCGGGTACAACCCGATCATCGCCGTCGGCTTCGTGTACCAGGCCGCGGTCGAGAAGGTCGCCAAGGAGAACCCGAACACCAAGTTCGCGATCATCGACTCGGCCTCCGACACCCAGCCCAGCAACGTCACCTCGCTGACGTTCTCGGAGCAGGAGGGCTCGTACCTGGCCGGTGTGGCCGCCGCCCTCAAGTCGAAGGCCAAGCACGTCGGCTTCATCGGCGGTGTGCAGTCCGAGCTGATCAAGAAGTTCGAGGCCGGTTACGTCGCGGGTGTGAAGTCCGTCGACCCGAACATCGCGATCGAGACCACCTACCTGACCACGCCCCCGGACTTCTCCGGCTTCAACTCGCCCGACAAGGGCAAGGAGGCCGCGCAGGGCCAGCTGGACAAGGGTGCGGACGTCATCTACTCCGCCGCCGGCTCCTCCGGCAACGGCGCCATCGAGGCCGTCTCCAACAAGCAGGGTGCGTACGCCATCGGCGTCGACTCCGACCAGGCCGCCCAGCCGGCCCTGGCGAAGTACAAGAACAGCATCCTCACCTCGATGGTGAAGAACGTCGACAAGGCCGTCTACGCCTACATCGAGTCGGTCAAGAAGGGCTCCCCCTTCACCGGTGTGAAGAACTTCGACCTGAAGGCCGACGGCGTCTCGCTCGCCACCACCGGCGGCAAGATCGACGACATCAAGGGCAAGCTCGACGAGGCCGCCAAGGCGATCACCTCGGGTGCCACCACCGTTCCGACCGCGCCCGCCAAGTAAGGACGCAGCGGGACGTCGCTGCCGCTGCCACCTGCCCGGCAGCGCAATGATTGACACAGCATCAGGGAGGGGCCCGGCAGGGTGCGCTCAGTGCGCACCCCCGGGCCCCGTCCTGTACCTCACCGTTTTTTCTTGGCCCTCCAGCGCAACGACGCGCCTCCAGACCACCAGGAGATCGCCATCACCGCATCCGACCCCGCCCTCAGCAAGGGCGGTACCCCCAGCGCGGGGACGGCGACACCGGCCGTCGAACTGCGCGGCATCACCAAGCGCTTCCCCGGCGTCGTGGCCAACCACGACATCAACCTCACCGTCCGCACCGGCACCGTGCACGCCCTCATGGGTGAGAACGGCGCCGGCAAGTCGACGCTGATGAAGATCCTCTACGGCATGCAGAAGCCGGACGAGGGCACCATCGCGATCAACGGCGAACTGTGCGAGTTCAACACCCCGGGTGACGCGATCGCGCGCGGCATCGGCATGGTGCACCAGCACTTCATGCTCGCCGACAACCTCACCGTCTGGGAGAACGTCGTCCTCGGCGGCGAGAAGCTCCACGGCATCGGCGCCAAGGCGAAGGCGAAGATCAAGGAGATCTCCGACCAGTACGGTCTGGGTGTGCGCCCGGACGTCCTGGTCGAGGACCTCGGCGTCGCCGACCGCCAGCGCGTCGAGATCCTCAAGGTGCTCTACCGCGGCGCCAAGATCCTGATCCTCGACGAGCCCACCGCCGTGCTGGTCCCGCAGGAGGTCGACGCGCTCTTCGACAACCTGCGCGAGCTCAAGGCCGAGGGCGTCACCGTCATCTTCATCTCGCACAAGCTGCACGAGGTGCTCTCGGTGGCGGACGCGATCAGCGTCATCCGGCGCGGCACCACGGTCGGCGACGCCGACCCGGGCAACGTCACCGCGCGCCAGCTCGCCGAGATGATGGTCGGCGCCGAGCTGCCCTCCCCGGAGAGCCGCGAGTCCACCGTCACCACCGACGCGATGCTCGACGTCGAGGCCCTGCGGATCGCCAAGACCGACGCCGAGGGCATCGAGCGCGTGGTGCTGGACGACATCTCGCTGCGCATCCACAAGGGCGAGATCCTCGGCATCGCCGGCGTCGAGGGCAACGGCCAGGCCGAACTGGTCGAGGCCATCATGGGCATGCTCCCGCTGGACGGCGGGACGATCACCCTGGACGGCAAGGACCTCTCCGGCTCGCTCACCCGGGCCCGCCGCGAGGCCGGCATCGGCTACATCCCCGAGGACCGCCACCGGCACGGCCTGCTGCTGGAGGCCCCGCTCTGGGAGAACCGGATCCTCGGTCACGTCACCGAGACCCCGAACTCCAAGGGCGTGCTGCTCGACCCGGCCGGTGCCCGCAAGGACACCCAGCGGATCGTCGAGGAGTTCGACGTCCGCACCCCCGGCATCGAGGTCACCGCGGCGTCGCTCTCCGGCGGCAACCAGCAGAAGCTGATCATCGGCCGCGAGATGAGCCATGACCCCAAGCTGCTGATCGCCGCCCACCCCACCCGTGGTGTGGACGTCGGCGCGCAGGCGCAGATCTGGGAGCACATCCGGGCCGCCCAGCGGGCCGGCCTGGCCGTCCTGCTCATCTCGGCCGACCTGGACGAGCTGATCGGCCTCTCCGACACCATCCGGGTGATCTACCGCGGCCGTCTGGTCGCCGACGCCGACCCGGCCACCGTCACCGCCGAGGACCTGGGTACCGCGATGACCGGTGCGGCCCGCGGCCACATCGAGTCCGACGCCGATGCGGTGGACCAGTTCCACGCGCTCAGCGCGGAGGGCACCGAGGCTGCCGCAGCCGAGGACGGCACTCCGTCCGACACCCCCACCGACACCGCCGACCCGCAGGCGGGGGAGTAGCCACATGACCAGTCCCAACCCCGCCGCCAAGCGCACCTTCGCGCAGCGGTTCGACGGCGAGAAGATCGTGCTCGCCCTGGCAGCTCCGGTGCTCGCCGTGCTGCTCTCCGTCGCGATCTGTTCGGTGCTCCTGGCGACCTCGGGCAAGAACCCGTTCGACGCCTGGAACGTGATGATCACGTACGCCACCAAGTCGGACGGTCAGGTGGCCATCCTCAACCGGTCCACCACGTACTACCTGGCCGCCGCGGCCGCCGCCTTCGGCTTCCGGATGAACCTCTTCAACATCGGTGTCGAGGGCCAGTACAAGGTCGCGGCACTCTTCGCGGCGTTCGTCGGCAGCCGGCTCGACCTGCCGTCGTTCATCCAGATCCCGCTGCTGCTGATCACCGCCATGCTGGTCGGTGGCCTGTACGCGAGCATCGCCGGTCTGCTGAAGGTCTTCCGCGGCGTCAGCGAGGTCATCTCGACCATCATGCTGAACGCCATCGCGGTCGCCATCGTGGGTCTGCTGCTCGTCCCCGGCATCTTCGCGCCGGAGAAGAGCGGCACCAGCAACTCGATCCAGACCGCCCCGGTCTCGGAGTCCAGCCACTTCTTCTCGATCAACACCGATGGCGGGCCGCTCTACGGCTTCCTCTTCATCGCGATCCTGGTCGGCGTGGCCTTCCAGTTCACCCTGACCCGCACCCGCTTCGGCTTCGACCTGCGCGCCACCGGCCGCTCGGAGACCGCGGCCACCGCGTCCGGCGTGAACGTCAAGCGCATGGTCGTCACCTCGATGGTGGTCTCCGGTGCGCTGGCCGGCCTGATCGGCCTGCCCGAGCTGCTGCAGAACTCGTACAACTTCGGCCAGAGCTTCCAGGGCGGCCTCGGCTTCCTCGGCATCTCGGTCGCCCTGCTGGGCCGCAACAGCCCGATCGGCATGGCCTTCGCCGCCGTGCTGTTCGCCTTCCTGGACGCCACCGGCTCGCAGCTGCCGCTCCAGGGCGGATTCCCGTTCGAGATCGTCCCGGTCATGCAGGGCACCATCGTCATCTGCGTCGTCGTCGCCTACGAGCTGGTGCGCCGCTACGGCCTCAAGCGCCAGCAGCAGAAGGTGGGCGCCGAACTCGCCGCCCAGGCCGCGGCCAACGTCAAGAAGGAGGTGTCCGCATGAGCACGGCCACCGCTGCCCGCGCGAAGGCGCAGGGCGCTCCCGCGAAGAAGCGCAAGTTGTCCTGGCCGGTGGTGCTGCTGCTGATCGCGGGCGCCCTGGTGCTGTTCTCCGCCGTGGGCATGGCCACCGGCAACCACTCGCTGACCTCCTCCGGACAGGTCACCGCCGCGCTCAGCGCCGCCGTGCCGATCGGCATGGCCGGTCTGGGTGGTCTCTGGTCCGAGCGGGCCGGCGTGGTCAACATCGGCCTCGAAGGCATGATGGTCGCCGGCACCTTCTGCGGCGCCTGGGGCGGCTACCTGGTCAACCCCTGGTTCGGCCTGGTGGCCGGCATGATCGGCGGTGCGCTCGGCGGTCTGCTGCACGCCGTCATCACCGTGACCTTCGGCGTCGACCACATCGTCTCCGGTGTCGGCGTCAACCTGCTGATCCCCGGCATCTGCGCGTACGTCAACCGGATCTACTACAAGGACTACATCTCCGTCGGTGCCGGCGCGAACCAGTCCCCGCCGGCCGATCCGCTGCCGTACATCACCATCCCCGGCCTCTCCTCCGGTCTGAAGGACATCGAGGGCCACCACTGGTTCCTGGTCTCCGACGTGGCCGGCGTGCTCGGCGGTCTGGTCACCAACATCTCGGTCGTCGTGCTGCTGGCCGGCGCGCTGATCGTGGTCAGCTACTTCGCCCTCTGGCGCACCGTGTTCGGTCTGCGCCTGCGCTCCTGCGGTGAGAACCCGACCGCGGCCGAGTCGCTGGGCGTCAACGTCTACAAGTACAAGTACCTCGCGGTCATCGCCTCCGGTGCCTTCGCGGGCCTCGGCGGCGCGTACCTCTCGCTGGTCGCGGCGCACTTCTACAAGGACGGCCAGACCAACGGCCGAGGCTTCATCGGCCTCGCGGCGATGATCTTCGGCAACTGGATGCCCGGCGGCCTCGCCATGGGCGCCGGCCTGTTCGGCTTCACCGACAGCCTCCAGCTGCGCGACCCGGGGTCGGTGCACGTGCTGATCCTGGTCGTCGCGATCGCGATGCTCCTGCTGGCGCTCTGGAACGTCTACCGCCGGAAGCTGACCTCCGCGGTCATCACCTTCGTGGTGTCCGGCGGCCTCTTCGTCTGGTACGCGACCACCGACGAGGTGCAGCGTCCGCTGATCGTGGCCACGCCGTACGTGATCACCCTGGTGGTGCTCTCGCTGGCCTCGCAGCGGCTGCGGCCGCCGAAGGCCGACGGCCAGATCTACCGCAAGGGTCAGGGCAAGTGACGTCCGCGGCCCCGGAGGTCGACTGGGAGGCGCTGCGCGCGGCGGCGCGGGAGGCGATGACCCACGCCTACGCCCCGTACAGCAAGTTCCCGGTGGGCGCGGCCGCCCTGGTGGCCGACGGCCGGGTGGTCACCGGCTGCAACGTGGAGAACGCCTCGTACGGGCTCGGCCTCTGCGCCGAGTGCGGCCTGGTCTCCGCGCTGTACGCGAGCGGCGGCGGCCGGCTGACCGCGTTCACCTGTGTGGACGGGGACGGCCGACTGCTGATGCCGTGCGGGCGCTGCCGCCAGCTGCTGTACGAGCACGGCGGGCCGGAACTGCTGATCGAGCTGCCGTCCGGCGTGAAGCCGATGAGCGAGGTCCTGCCTGACGCGTTCGGGCCGGAGCGGCTCTAGTCTTTGCCTTTGTTACGCGCGTAGAGTGTCGCGGGTGGGCCGCAATCCGGCCCACTCGCGACACTCTTCGCTTTTCACAGCTTTCCAGAGCTTCCCGAAGCTCTTTCGAACCCCTCCGGTAGCAATGGAGCAGCCATGGACGCCATCTCCGTCATCAGGACCAAGCGCGACCGCGGAGAGCTGAGCGACGCTCAGATCGACTGGGTCATCGACGCCTACACCCGCGGCGACGTCGCCGACGAGCAGATGTCCGCCCTGGCCATGGCCATCCTGCTCAACGGCATGAACCTGCGCGAGATCAGCCGCTGGACCGACGCGATGATCCGCTCCGGCGTCCGGATGGACTTCTCCTCGCTGGCCCAGCCCACCAGCGACAAGCACTCCACCGGCGGCGTCGGCGACAAGATCACCCTGCCGCTCGCCCCGCTCGTCGCCGCCTGCGGTGCGTCCGTCCCGCAGCTCTCCGGCCGCGGCCTCGGCCACACCGGCGGCACCCTCGACAAGCTGGAGTCCATCCCCGGCTGGCGCGCCCTGCTCTCCAACGAGGAGATGCTCCAGGTGCTGCACGACACCGGCGCGGTGATCTGTGCGGCCGGCGACGGCCTCGCCCCCGCCGACAAGAAGCTGTACGCGCTGCGCGACGTCACCGGCACGGTCGAGGCGATCCCGCTGATCGCCTCCTCGATCATGTCCAAGAAGATCGCCGAGGGCACCGGCGCGCTGGTCCTGGACGTCAAGGTCGGCTCCGGCGCCTTCATGAAGAACCTGGACAACGCCCGCGAGCTGGCCCGCACCATGGTCGGCCTCGGCACCTCGGCCGGCGTCAACACCGTCGCCCTGCTCACCGACATGTCGACCCCGCTCGGCCTCACCGCCGGCAACGCGCTGGAGGTCCGCGAGTCCGTCGAGGTGCTGGCCGGCGGCGGCCCCGCCGACGTCGTCGAGCTGACCCTCGCCCTGGCCCGCGAGATGCTCGCCGCGGCCGGCGTGCACGGGAAGGACCCGGCCGACGCCCTGCGCGACGGCTCCGCGATGGACCACTGGCGCCGCATGATCGCCGCCCAGGGCGGCGACGTCGACGCCCCGCTGCCGGTCGCCCGGGAGCAGCACGTCATCCCCGCCCCGGCCTCGGGCGTCCTCACCACGCTGGACGCGTACGCCGTCGGCGTCTGCGCCTGGCGCCTCGGCGCCGGCCGCGCCCGCAAGGAGGACCCGGTGCAGGCCGGCGCCGGCGTCGAGATGCACGCCAAGCCCGGCGACACCGTGGTGGCGGGCCAGCCCCTGCTGACCCTGCACACCGACACCCCCGAGCGCTATGACTACGCCATCGAGGCCCTCGCCGGCGGCATCGAGGTCTCCCCGGCCGGTACGGCGTTCACCCCGAACCCGATCGTGCTGGACCGGATCGCCTGATCATCCGTCCTGCGCACGCACGGCCGGTCAGGCGTACGTGCGCAGGACGCTGGTGTCGAGGGTCCAGGCGCCGACGGCGATCGTGTCGCCGAAGACGAACTCCTTGCGGCGGGCGTAGCCGGGTTCGTCGTGGATGATGCCGGTGCCCTTGCGTGGGTCCACGAGCAGGTAGAGCGGGATACCCATGGCCGCGTAGTCGCGGACCTTGTCGCGGTAGTCGTTCTCGGGGTTGGACTTGGAGACGATCTCGACGACCAGAAGCACCTCATGGGGGAGGATTGCGGCTTCGTCGTCGTCGAGGACCGCTTCGGGGAACACCATCAGATCGGGATTCCGCAGCCGACCGAGCCCGATGTCCTCCAAGTCGGCGCCGGGGTGGGCGACATACCCGGGGTGCGTGTGCGGGAGCTGGGCGTTGAGCTGCCGGGCGATCCGCAGCACCGCTAGCTCGTGCCGTTTGACGGGCGACATCATCATGACGATCTCGCCGTCGGCGATCTCGATCTTCCCTATCCCCGGCACCTGCGGCAGCTGATCCGCGATCTCACGCAACCGGGCGTACACAGCAGGATCGATGCTCATGTTCCGGAGTGTATCGGCGGCCGCCGACCGCCGGGGTGCTCGTCATCCGGCCGCGGCGAGGGCGATCTTGAGGAACTCCTCGGGGGCCTCGCGGATCAGGTCGTGGCCGACCGGGAGGGTGTGCACGGTCCACGCCGGGTCGTCGCGGACACGGTCGACGGTCTCCAGGAACGGGGTGTCCTCGAAGCGCTCGGCGTGGATGTAGACGCGACGGGTGACGCTCTCGGCCGCGCCGGTGAGGGTGACCGGCTGGAACAGGCTGGCCAGCGGGTGGACGGTGGCACGCGGGTCGAGGAAGGGGCTCAGGCCGACCACGGTGGAGCCGTTGCCCGCCGCGGCGCCGGCCAGGTAGCGCTGCTTCCAGACCTCGTTGACGATCCGGTAGGCCGACTCGCCGCTGCGCGGCACGAAGGCGTCCGCGTACACCAGCGCCCCGATCCGCTCCGGCGCCCGGTCGGCCACCCCGGAGAGGACCATCCCGCCGTAGCTGTGCCCGACCAGCACCACGTCGGTCAGCTGCTCGGCCTCCAGTGTCGCCAGCACGTCCTGGATGTGGGTGTCCAGGTTGACCGCCGCGTTGTTCAGGTGCCCGCGCTCGCTCACCCCGGTCAGCGTCAGGGGGTAGACCTCGTGCCCGGCCGCCCGCAGCCGGTCGGTGAGGGGCCGGTACCACCAGGCGCCGTGCAGCATGCCGGGGACGAGGACGAAGGTGGCCATGTCGGGTTCCTCTGGTCGGTCTGGCGGGACGAGAGGAAAACTACGGCGGATACCTGACACCCTGCGTCAGGTATCCGCCGTGAAGCGCCGTCAGTGGACGGCCCGGACGCTGCGGCGGGCGGTGTGGGCCTGCCGGGTGGCGTAGAGGGTGACGCCCGCGGCGAGGGTCATGGCGGTGAGGCCGACGGCGGCCGCGCCGGGCCAGCCGGTGGAGTGGTAGGCGTCGGCGCCGACGGTCCCGCCCAGGCTGTTGCCCAGGTAGTAGGCGATCAGGTAGAGCGCGGAGGCCTGGGCGCGGCCCTCGGTGGCGGTGCGGCCGACCGCCGAGGAGGCGGTGGCGTGGCCGGCGAAGAAGCCGGCGGTGATCAGGACCAGGCCGAGCAGGGCGCAGAGCAGCGAGCCGGCCAGGGAGAGCAGCAGGCCGGCGGCGGTCACGCCGATGGAGACGTAGAGCGCGCCGCGGCGGCCGAGGCGCCCGGAGAGGCGGCCGGCGGCGGCCGAGGTGCCGGTGCCGACCAGGTAGACCACGAAGATCGAGGCGGCGACCGACTCCGGCAGGTGGAACGGCGCGGAGATCAGGCGGTAGCCGACGGTGTTGTAGACCGCGCCGAACACGGCCATGAAGAGCAGCCCGAGCGCGTACAGCCGGACCAGCAGCGGGTTGCTCAGGTGGCGGCCGACGGTGCGGGCGAGGGCGCGGGCGTCCACCGGGGCCGGGGTGAAGTGGCGGGCGGCGGGGATCAGCAGCCGGAAGGCCAGCGCGGCGAGCAGGGCGAGCGCGGCGGAGGCGGCGAGGCCCCAGCGCCAGCCGAAGCCGGCGGCCACCCAGCCGGAGACCAGCCGGCCGCCCATGCCGCCGATGCTGTTGCCCGCGACGTACAGGCCCATCGCGGAGGCGAGCGCGCTGGGGTGGACCTCCTCGGCGAGGTAGGCCATCGCGGTGGCGGGCAGCCCGGCGAGTGCGGCGCCCTGGAGGACGCGGAGGACGACCAGGGTGGTGAGGTCCGGGGCGAACGGCAGGGCCAGCGCGAGGGCGGAGGCGGCGAGCGTGGAGGCCGTCATCACCGCGGTGCGCCCGTACCGGTCGGAGAGCGCGCTGGCCGGCAGCAGGGCGAGGGCGAGGCCGAGGGTGGCGGCGGAGGCCGTCCAGCTGGCCTGGCCGGGGGTGAGGTCGAGGTCGGCCGAGAGGACCGGCAGCAGGCCCTGGGTGGAGTAGAGGAGGACGAAGGTCGCGATACCGGCGGCGAAGAGCGCGAGGTTGGCGCGGCGGAAGGCGCGCTGCCCGGGGCGGTGGCGGTCGTCGCGGTGGCGGCCGTCGGTGCCGGCGGGGAGTGGGGACGGCTGGGCGAGGGCATCCGGAGTGGCCACGGATGCCCCGGTACTGGAGGGCTGCATGACGTCGACGTTAGGACCGCCGCCGCTGATGCGTCCAATGCATGATCCGTCGATAATGCATGCGTCAGGGTATGAGCAGAGGTCGTCGCGGTGAGGGTGGGGAAGAGTGACGGAGGGAACGGGCCGTACCGAGGGGTTCGATCTCCCGCACCGGCTGGCCGAGCTGGGCCCGGAGCTGCCGGCCGTCCAACTGGCTCCCCGGCTGGCCCAGTTCGCGGCGGTGGCCCGGCTGGAGCACGTGACGCAGGCGGCCGCGGTGCTGGGCATGCCGCAGCCGACGCTGTCCCGGGCGGTGGCCCGGCTGGAGGCCGAGCTGGGCGTGGACCTGCTGGCCCGTCAGGGGCGGACGGTCCGGCTGACGCGGGCCGGCCGGCTGCTGCTGGCCTCGGTGGAGCGGGCGCTGGCCGAGGTCGAGCGCGGCGCCGAGGCGGCCCGGGCGGAGGCGGACCCGTCTGCCGGGCGGGTGGCGTTCGGCTTTCTGCACACGATGGGGACGGACGCGGTGCCGGCGCTGCTGCGGGGTTTCCGGGCGGCGCACCCGCAGGTGCGGTTCCAGCTGGTGCAGGACTACGTCGGCGCGATGCTGGAGCGGCTGCGCGCCGGTGAGCTGGACCTCTGCCTGGTCGCCCCGGTGCCGGACGACGATCCGGCGCTGGTGGCCCGCCCGCTGGACGAGCAGCGGCTGCACCTGGTGGTTCCGGCCGACCACCGGCTGGCCGGGCGGCGGCGGATCCGGCTGGCGGAGGTGGCGGACGACCCCTTCGTCGGGCTGGAGCGCGGGTACGGGCTGCGGGCGATCACCGACGGGTTCTGCGCGGAGGCCGGCTTCGTGCCGCGGATCGCGTTCGAGGGGGAGGAGGCGGAGACGCTGCGGGGGCTGGTCGCGGCCGGGCTGGGGGTGGCGCTGCTGCCGCCCGCGCTGGTGCCGCGGCCCGGGGTGGTGGAGCTGGAGGTGACGGCGCCGCGGACCAGGCGGGCGATCGGTCTGGCGTGGGCGGCGGGCCGGCCGATGACCCCGCCGGTGGCGGCGTTCCGGGACTTCGTGCTGTCCCGGCGCGGGCGGTTGCTGCAGCACGACTGAGGGGTGGGGCGGCGCGGCGCGGCAAGGGCTGGGCGGCGTGGCTCGCGAGGGCCGGACGGCTCGGCCTGCGAGGGCGGCGCGGCGCGGCTCGCCCCTTCGGTGGAATTCAGGGTGCACATTGGCCGAACCGGCCGTGTGGGGTGTGGCCTGTCTACGCGCGTAGGAGCTACACTCCCGCAATGGAGAACCAGATCCCCGTCACCACCGTGGGCACCGCCCCCCGGATCCCCACGCCCGACCAGATCGCCCGCGCCCCGAAGGTGCTCCTGCACGACCACCTCGACGGCGGGCTCCGGCCCGAGACCATCGTCGAGCTGGCCGCCGCGGTCGGCTACGAGGGCCTGCCCACCACGGACCCGAAGGCACTCGGCGAGTGGTTCCGCGAGGCTGCCGACTCCGGCTCGCTGGTCCGCTACCTGGAGACCTTCGCGCACACCTGCGCCGTCATGCAGACCCGCGAGGCCCTGATCAAGGTCGCCGCCGACTGCGCCGAGGACCTGGCCGCCGACGGCGTCGTCTACGCCGAGGTCCGCTACGCCCCCGAGCAGCACCTGGAGGCCGGCCTCACCCTCGACGAGGTCGTCGAGGCCGTCCAGGAGGGCTTCCGCCTCGGCGAGGCCAACGCCCGCGCCGCCGGCCACCGCATCCGGATCGGCACCCTGATCACCGCGATGCGCCACGCCGCGCGCTCGCAGGAGATCGCCGAGCTGGCCAACCGCCACCGCGACCAGGGCGTCGTCGGCTTCGACATCGCCGGCGCCGAGGCGGGTTACCCTCCCACCCGCCACCAGGCCGCCTTCGACTACCTCAAGGGCGAGAACAACCACTTCACGATCCACGCGGGCGAGGCGTTCGGCCTGCCGTCGATCTGGGAGGCCCTGCAGTGCTGCGGCGCCGACCGGCTCGGCCACGGTGTCCGCATCGTCGACGACATCACGGTGAACGAGGACGGCAGCGTCGAGCTCGGCCGGCTGGCCGCGTACGTGCGCGACAAGCGCATCCCGCTGGAGATGTGCCCGACCTCCAACCTCCAGACCGCGGCGGCCACCTCGTACGCCGAGCACCCGATCGGGCTGCTCAGCCGGCTGAAGTTCCGGGTGACGGTCAACACCGACAACCGGCTGATGAGCGGCACCAGCATGAGCCTCGAGTTCGGGCACCTGGTGGAGGCGTTCGGCTACACGCTGGGCGACATGGAGTGGTTCACGGTGAACGCGATGAAGTCGGCGTTCCTGCCGTTCGACGAGCGGCTGGCGATGATCAACGACGTGATCAAGCCGGGCTACGCCGAGCTCAAGGCCGAGTGGCTGTTCAGCGCCGGCGCCTGAGAGCGTGCGATGGGGTTGGATGAACGCCTTTGTCCTGTAAGGGCGTTGGCGTTCATCTGACTTACCGCTCGTGTGGGTTAACCGCCTTTGATCCTCGTGCGATCCAATCACTACGGTGTGCCAGTCATCGCCGACCGGCCGTGGCGGCGGAACCCGCCGCCTGCCGTGAATGTCGGCCACCGACGAGGATCCAAGGGGACGAACATGAAGCAGGCCAGTCTCAAGGCCGCCGGCACCGCCGTGCTCGGCATCGCCATCGCGGCGGTCGGCGTCGGCAGCGCGTCCGCCGACCCCGCCGCCGCCGGCGGCCTCGGGCTTCCCACCGGCGCGGTGAGCAACCCCGCCGTCACCGGCGCCGTCGTCGACACCGCGAGCAAGCTGCCCGGGGCTGACAAGGTCGCCGGCACCCTCGGCACACTCAGCCCGAGCGCCGGCCAGGCAGGCGACGCTACCCGCGCCGGTGTGCCGAGCGTCCCGGGCCTGGGCAAGACCCCGATCGGCGGGCTGGCCCAGGCCCTCCCGCTGCCCGGCCTTGGCGGCTGACGCTCCCGCAGGCCGAACGGGCCGTCCGCGCACCCGGTGATCCCGGGGCGCGGACGGCCCGTTCGGCGTTCCGGGCGCCGGTTCACGGCTCCTGGGGCAGCACCAGCCAGAGCGCCAGATAGATCAGGAACTGCGGGCCGGGCAGCAGGCAGGAGGCCAGGAAGATGATCCGGACGGTCCAGGGCGTCAGGCCGAAGCGCTCGGCGATCCCGGCGCAGACGCCGGCGATGACGCGGTTGTGACGGGGGCGGGCGAGGCGGCTCATGACGTACTCCGTGGTCTTCGCGCCTGGTCCGGTCCCTCCGGTCGGCGTACTTCCATGCTCCGCCCCGCCCGCCGCCGAATCCTCACACCGGACGACGATCCCGACCCCGGTGTTCCTCACCAGGAGGGAGTACCCGTTCTAGGGGTTCTCCTCGGGGGCGCCCCGGAGGCCCGCCCGGCCGGAGGGGGAGCCGGTGGGCCCGCCACCTGCGCCGGAACGGCTTCAGGGCTTGCCCTTGGAGAGGAAGAGGGTCACGGAGGCGTTCGGGGCGACCACGGCGCCGGCGCCGGGCTCGGTGTTGATGGCGGAGCCGGCGGGGACCTTCCAGTCGGTGAACAGGTGGGTCTCGACGTGCAGGCCGACGGCGGCGAGGACCCGCACGGCGTCGGCTTCGGGGAGGCCGACGACGGGGGGGACGACGACCCGCTCCGTGCGGGTGGCGGTCGTGGCGGGGGAGGGCTGCCCCTGGCCCCCGGTGGCGGAGGCGGCGGGAGCCGAGGCGGCCTCCCCCCGGCCGGTGGTCGCGGAGGCGGTGGGCATGGGGGCGGACGCGGCCGTGGCCGTGGGGACGCCGGGCACGGCCGGGGTGAGTGGGCCGGACGGGGCGGGGCCGGGGCTGTGGAGGAGGAAGGCGCCGGTGGCGATGACGGCGACGGCCGCCGCCGAGGCCGCGCCGGCGAGGACGCCTCGCCGGCGGCGGGTGCGGCGGAGGATGGCGGGGGCGTCGAAGACGGGGGCGGGGGCGGAGCCGGCGTAGCTGTCCATGGCCTGGCGGAGGTCCCTTTCCAGATCGGGGGAGAGGTCGGTGTCGTCGGTCGTCATCGCGCACCTTCGGGGGTCGGCCGGGCGGCGGCGGTGCGGAGTTTGGCGAGTCCGCGGGCCAGTTGGGAGCGCACGGCGCCGGGGGTGATGTTCAGGACGTCGGCGATCTGGCGGTCGTCCAGGTCGTGCAGGTAGGAGAGGACGACCACGCTGCGCATCCCGATCGGGAGGGCGTGCAGCGCGTGGATCAGCTCGTCGCGAAGGTCGACGGTGCCGTACGGGTCGCTGCCCGGGTCGGCGAGCGCGTCGAGGTCGGAGTCGACGCGCAGGCCGTTGCGGGTGAGCCGGCGCCAGCGGTCGTTGGCCAGGTTGACGACGATCCGGCGGACGTACGCCTCCGGAGAGTCGGTGGCGGCGACGCGCTTCCAGTGGCGGCAGGCCTTCTCCAGCGCCTCCTGGAGCAGGTCCTCGGCGAGGTGGCGGTCACCGGTCAGCAGGTAGGCCGTGCGGAAGAGGGCGGCGGAGCGCCGGTGCACGAAGTCGGCGAAGCCGATCTGCGGGTCGGCCGGGGTGCCGGTGCGCCGTCGTAGCCTCACCGGGTGGTGCCGGTGGGTGCGCTGTCGGTCATGGGGTTCCTCCTCGCCGTGTTCCTGCCCCCAAGACGGCGGGTGGGCGCCGCCTGCTGCACGGGGGCCGCGGAAGTGGCCGACGTCACACCCGGGGCCGGGAGTCCGCGTGGGGGGGAACCGATTGCGCGAGGGTTCGGGCCCGGCCTACTCTCGCCCTCAACACGTCGAGGGAGGAGTACCGCGCCGCGCTCGACGGGCTCGGGTTGACCGAGATCCGGACGCCGAAGGTGGTCTCCTCGGCGACCGAGTCCGGCGCCGACGTCTTCGCCCTCGACTGGTTCGGCCGGCCCGCCTTCCTCGCCCAGTCGCCGCAGTTCTTCAAGCAGGCCATGGCCGGCGTCTTCGAGCGCGTCTACGAGACCGGGCCGGTCTTCCGCGCCGAACCGCACGACACCGCACGACACCGCACGTCACCTGGCGCAGTACACCAGCCTCGACGCCGAACTCGGCTTCATCACCGACCACCGCGAGGTGATGGCCGTGCTCCGCGCGGCCGTTGCCGGGATGCTGGAGGCCGTCGCCACGCGCGCCGCGAGCGCCGTCGAGCTCCTGGGACGTCGAGCTGCCCGCGGTGCCGGCCGAGATCCCGCGGATCCACTTCGCCGAGGTGATGCGGCTGCTCGGCACCGACGAGCCGGACCTCGCGCCCGCGCACGAACGGTGGCTCAGCGAGTGGGCGCTGCGCGAGCACGGCAGCGAGCCCTCTTCGTGGTCGGCTACCCGACGCGCACGCGGCCGTTCTACACCCACCCGGAGCCGGGCCGGCCGGAGTACTCCAACAGCTTCGACCTGCTCTTCCGCGGGCTCGAACTGGTCACCGGCGGCCAGCGCCTGCACCGTCACGAGGACTACCTCGCCGCGCTCGCGGCCCGGGGCGAGCCGGCCGAACCGTACGCCGCCCACCTGCGCTCCCTCGCCCACGGCATGCCCCCGCACGGCGGCTTCGCCCTCGGGCTGGAGCGGTGGACGGCACGGCTGACGGGGGCGGACAACGTCCGCCGCACCACGCTCTTCCCCCGCGACCTGCACCGGCCCACGCCCTGATCCGCGCGCCGGGGCTGCGGCTTCGTGCCGCGACCCCGGCACAACGGCCGGAGCGTCTCCGCGGGACACCGCGCCCGGCGGTGCGTGGCGGAGACTCCCCGCCCTGACGGGGCAGGTCAGCCGGCCGGGTACTGCGGGGCCTGGGGCTGTCCGGGCTGGGCGACCGGGGCGGCAGGGGCACCCTGCGGCGGGACGGGCGCCGACTGGGCGTACGGGTTGTACTGGGCGTCGGGGTGCTGCGGGGCGTTCGGGTCGTACTGTGCGTTGGGGTTGTACGGCATGTTCGGGTTGTACGGCATGTTCGGGTTGTACTGCGCGGCCGGGACCGGCTGCGGGGCCGGCGCGCTGCGGGCCAGCAGCGCCTTCACCGCGTTGGCTATCAGCAGCAGCGGCAGGATGAACGCCTGGAAGAACATGCGGTACTCGCCGCCCTCGAAGACGAACGCCAGGTAGTACGCGTATCCGGCGAACGCCATACCGGCCAGCACGTTGATGACGCGCCAGCCGCCGCTCAGGCCGCCACCGAGGTTGATGGCGCCGAGGACGACCATCGCGATGCCGCTGATCGCCAGCAGGACGACGTACCAGGAGAAGAGGGGCTCGGCGCTGAAGTCGAGATTCACTGAGGCATTCCTGTGGGGAGTGAGGAAGAACTGCTGATGGGGACGAGTGCGCACAGTACTGGAACGCGCCGACATCCGTCCCCGCCTTTTCGTCACGGAGTCATTGCTGAATCCCCACCACGCCCGTGGTTGGGTGGGCGGATGACTGACTATGAGGTCCTTCGTGTCTTTTGCGGCCCCGACGGCGCGCACGGCAACGAACTCGGCGTGGTCCGCGACGGCGCCGCCGTCCCCGGCGAGGCGGACCGGCTGGCGTTCGCGCGCGAACTCGGCTTCAGCGAGACCGTCTTCGTGGACGACGCCGGGAGCGGCGCGATCGACATCTACACGCCCGGCGTCCGCCTCCCCTTCGCCGGCCACCCGTGCGTCGGCGCGGCCTGGCTGCTCGGTGCGGACCGGCTGGTCACCGCCGCCGGCGTGGTCGGCGTGCGCCACGACGGCGAGTTCACCCGGATCGCGGCGCGCCCGGAGTGGGCTCCGGGGCGGACGACGCGGCAGTACGGCTCGGCCGTGGAGGTGGACGCTCTGGAGGTGCCGCCGCCGGGCGAGTGGATCTACGCCTGGGCCTGGCAGGACGAGTCGGCCGGCACCGTCCGGGCGCGGGCCTTCCCGGGCCGCGGCGACGGGATCGAGGAGGACGAGGCGACCGGTGCCGCCGCCCTGCTGCTGACCGCCGAGCTGGGCCGCGACCTGACGATCACCCAGGGGCGCGGCTCGCAGATCGCCACGGCGGTACGGGCCGACGGCCTGATCGAGGTCGGCGGCCGGGTCCGCACGGCCGGGAGGTCGGGCGGCCGGTAGCCGGGTGGTCGGGCGGCCGAGGACCGGGCGGCCGAGGACGGGGCGGGGCGGGCGTGACCCCTCAGCGGCCGGAGGAGGAGGCCGTCTCCGCGTAGACGGCGGCCGGTGCGGCCGGGGCCGGGCGCGGGGGCGCCGCGGGCGCGGGCGCCGGGCGTCGGGTGGTGTGGAGGGCGAGCGAGCGGGAGGCGGGCACCAGGGCCAGGTGGGTGGCGGCCACGCCGGCGACGGCGAACAGGATGTGGTCGACGTCCAGGACGTGCCCCGGGGTCCAGGAGGAGAGGAACTCCAGCGCGGTGGCCAGCAGTGCCGAGGCGCCGGTGGTGCGGAGGAAGGACGGCAGCCAGGGGGCCCGGATCCGGCCGCCGGCCAGCGGGAGCAGCACGCCGAGCGGGGCCAGCAGCAGCAGTTCGCCGAGGATCTGCCCGGCGGTGGAGAAGCGGAGCGAGGCCAGCGGCGTCAGGTTGGCGTCGTAGACCCAGGCGACCGGCAGGGGTCTCAGCACGAGCCAGCCGGCCAGCACCAGGTGGAGGGTGAGTCCCAGGAGGCCCGCCATGCGGAGGGAACGGTGGACGGCCGCCGCCGGCCCGGTCTCGGTCCGCACGCCGGAACGCTCGTCGCGTGTCCTGGTGCCATCTCGCTGCACGCGGGGAAGGACGTGAGCCGGTGGCGCGGCGGTTCCACGGCAGGCGTGAACATTCCGACGCACGCCCGCGAGGCCGCCGGAACCGGCCCCGCAGGGTCAGCGGCAGGTCGCGGAGGCCGGGGCCGACGGCGTCGGCATCGCGCTGAACGGGTTGTCCGCCGGCGAGGCGGAGACGACGGACGGCGAGGGCGACGGCTTCGCGCCCGCCTTCGCCGAGGCGTGCGCCGCGGGCGCCGTCGGCCCCGCGGGCGAGGGTGTGGGCAGCGCGGTGGGTATCTGCGGCGCGGTCGGGCAGGCGGTCCGGCTGGCCGGCGCGCCCGCGTCCACCGGCACGGGGGTCGGGCGGATCCCGCAGCCGGTGGTGAGCGCGAGCAGCAGCACGGCGCCGACGGCGCAGCAGGCGGGAAGACGGAACGGACGGGCGCTCACTGCGCACTCTCCTCGGAATCGGCGGCCGGCGGGGAGGGAGGGGTCAACGGCAGCGTCAGTGTGAACACCGCCCCCACCTCCCCGTTGGCGGCCGTGATCGTCCCCCCGTGGATCTGTGCGTTGGCCATCGCGATCGACAGGCCCAGCCCGCTGCCCTCCGAGCGCGCCCGCCCCTTGTCGGCCTTGTAGAACCGGTCGAAGACGTGCGGCAGCACGTCCTCGGGAATGCCGGGACCGCTGTCCGACACCTCCACCGTGATGGCGTCGTCCGACTCGCGGACCTTCACCCGCACCGGCGAGCCGCCGTGCTTGAGGGCGTTGCCGATCAGGTTGGCGAAGACGACGTCCAGCCGGCGCGGGTCGACGACGGCCCGGACGCCGCGCGGGGCGTCCAGCTCGACCGCGTCGTACCAGGCCCGGCCGTCGATGCAGGACATGATCAGGTCGGCGATGTCGACCTCGTCGGCGACCAGCTTGGCGGTGCCGGCGTCGAAGCGGGTCACCTCCATCAGGTTCTCCACCAGGTCGGAGAGGCGCCTCGTCTCGCTGACCACCAGCCGCACCGCCGGTTCTATCATCGGGTCCAGCGACTCGGCCTCGTCCTCCAGGATGTCGGTGACGGCGGTCATCGCGGTCAGCGGGGTGCGCAGCTCGTGCGACATGTCGGCGACGAACCGCCGGCTCTGTGCCTCGCGCGCGCTCAGCTCCTCGACCTGCTCGTGGAGCGACTCCGCGGTGCGGTTGAACGTCCTTGCCAGGTCGGCGAGTTCGTCCGACCCCTCGACCTCCAGGCGGGTGTCCAGGTGACCCGCGCCGAGCTGCCGGGCGGCCTCGCCGAGGCGCTTGACCGGGCGCAGCACCGTCGCGGACGCGGCCTGGGCGAGCAGCGCCGAGCCGATCAGCGCCAGCAGCGTGGCGATGGCCAGCGACCAGCCGAGCGTGTTGAGGTCGGCCCGCTCGTTCTCCAGCGACTTGAACATGTACGCGGTCGGGCCGGTCGGCACCACCTTGGTGCCGCCGATGACGTACGGCCGGCCCTCCAGGTTCTGCCGCTGCCAGTACAGGTGGTACGGGTACGGGTTGCTCTCGGTGATGTCGCGCTGCTTGGCGACGATGTCCTGCAGCTTGGCCGGGACGTTGGCGAGCGTGTAGCGCGTCGGGTCCGAGGACGCGGTGCACTCCGGGTGGGCGGTGTCGGTGACCACCACCTCGTAACTGAGCCCGGAGCTGGCGACGTTGGAGGCGAGCTGGGCCAGTTCGGCGCAGGTGGCGTTCAACGGCAGCTCGGAGACGTTGCGGCTGAGCGAGACCCGGAAGTCGTTGAGCGCGGTGTCCTGGGCGCGCTTGAGGACCGCGTCCCGGTTGAGCCAGTAGGCGATGCCGGAGGCCGAGACGGCGGTGAGCAGCGCGACTGCGGCGAACACCGCGATCAGCCGCACCCGCAGGGAGCGCAGCCGCCGCCACGGGCCCGAGGAGAACCGGCGGGTCGTCGTCTGATGGTCAGTCACGGGAGCCTGTCGTTGCGAACCGGAGGATCAGAAGATCGGAGGGGATATCAGGGAGAGCGGGCGGGCGGAGGCGGTCACGCGGGCGGGTCCAGCCGGTAGCCGACTCCGCGCACGGTGCGGATCAGCGTCGGCGCCGAGGGGACGTCCTCGACCTTGGCCCGCAGCCGCTGCACGCACGCGTCCACCAGGCGGGAGTCGCCCAGGTAGTCGTGCTCCCAGACCAGCCGCAGGAGTTGCTGCCGGGAGAGCGCCTGCCCCGGCCGGCGGCTCAGCTCCAGCAGCAGCCGCAGTTCGGTCGGGGTGAGCTGGAGGTCCTCGCCGTCCTTGGTGACGGTCATCGCCGCGCGGTCGATCACCACGCTGCCGTACGCGGAGGAGTCCGAGCTCTCTCGCTCGCCGCGGCGCAGCACGGCCCGGATCCGGGCGTCCAGGACGCGCGGCTGCACCGGCTTGACCACGTAGTCGTCCGCACCGGACTCCAGGCCGACGACCACGTCGATGTCATCGGACCGGGCGGTGAGCAGGATGATCGGCAGCTGGTCGGTCCGGCGGATGCGGCGGCAGACCTCGAAGCCGTCGATTCCGGGCAGCATGACGTCCAGCACGATCAGGTCCGGCCGCTGCTCCTTGAAGAGCCTCAGACCGTCCTCGCCGGAGGCGGCGGTGGCCACTTTGTGGCCCTGGCGGGTGAGGGCGAGTTCGAGGCCGGTGCGGATGGCGTCGTCGTCCTCGATCAGTAGGAGGAAAGGCACGGCCTCATTCTGGCTCACCCGGGGCGCCGAATCACCCCCCGGTCCGGACCGGCCCGTCACCCGTCGGCCGTCCGGGAACCGGAATGCGTGCTACCGGCGTCCGTGACGGCAGATGGGAGTGCGGGACGAAAGGCCCGCCCCTGTGACACCCCTGTGACAGTCGGCGGACAGCGCCATCACAACCGGCGGGCAAGATTTTCCATGTCGCCGCAGGACAGCGGGCCAACCGGCCGGCTGGAAGGCGGCAACAGGATCCGCTCGTACCGACCAAGGGGGCGCACGATGAACGCCATGCTTCAGGCCCGGACCAACCCGGCTGACCGCACCGCGCGTTCCTCAGCGACCACCCACCGGACCCGGTACGAGGTCAGGACCGACGAGACCTCCGGTGCCGTGATCGTACGGGGGTGCGCACACAGCACCGGTGGAAACACTGCTGCATGCCGGGTGAGCGGCGGCGGCAGGCAGGGGGAGCTGTACGGAATCGGCCGGATGGGGAGTTCGGTCGACTCCGCCAACACCCTCACGCTGCGGGGGATCCTCCCCGTCCGCGTCGAGGGCAAGGACGCCCTGGGGGGTAATGGGGGAACCAGGGGGATCGGGGGAACCGGCCTGCGGAAGGCCGACTCGGGGGAGTCGGCCGGCCGCGAGGCCGCCGGTGCGACGCTGCTGCGGCTGAACCCCGCAGCAGCCCGCACCACCGAGGCGGGACAGGGAGACGCGCAGGGGGAGCACCCGGCCGTCGCGGAGGACCACACCAAGGAGTTCACCGCATACGTGCGCGAGCGCCGCGCCTCCCTGTACGCCACGGCGTACCACCTCACCGGTGACCGCTACGAGGCCGAGGACCTGCTGCAGAGCGCGCTCTTCAGCACCTACCGGGCCTGGGGCCGGATCACCGACAAGGCCGCGGTCGGGGGCTACCTCCGCCGCACCATGACCAACCTGCACATCTCCGCCTGGCGGCGCCGCAAGGTCAGCGAGTACCCGACCGAGGAGCTGCCGGAGACGGCCGGCGACACCGACGCGATGGGCGGCACCGAACTGCGCGCCGTGCTCTGGCAGGCGCTGGCCAAGCTGCCGGAGAACCAGCGGACCATGCTGGTGCTGCGGTACTACGAGGGCAAGACCGACCCGGAGATCGCCGACGTGCTCGGCATCAGCGTCGGCACGGTCAAGAGCAGCATCTGGCGCGCGCTGCGCCGGCTGCGCGACGACGAGCAGCTGAACAACTCGGGCGACACCGTCCGGGCGTTCGGCGAGCTGGTCGCGTAACGACCGTAGGTACGGAGGAACACAGAGGACTCCCGTCGGGGGACGGGTGAGGACGGTCAGGGACTGGTGGCGCCGGCTCGGGGGAGCGGCGCAGCCGGGGGAGCCCTACGGCCGTCCGGGAAGGCGACGGGCCCGGTGCGGGGGAGACGCACCGGGCCCGTCGTTCGTTCGTGTCCGCCGCGGTTCGGCAGCGGTACCGCGCCTGTCCGGACCGGCGGCCCGGGCGGCGGCGGACGGCGCTCAGACCGCCGACAGCTCCCGCGAGGCCGCCGCGCGGATCCGCCGGTCCGCCTCCGGACCGGTGCACGGGTGGGCGCCCAGGCCGACCTGGCGCCCGACGATCGACCGCTCGGCCCGCATCAGCCGCCAGCCGCGGCGCAGCAGCACCGGCAGCGACTTGCGGCCCTCGCGGACGTCCCGGCGCAGGCGGCGCCAGGCGGTGGTGAGGGCGCCGTTGCGCAGGCAGAGCGCGTCGCCCAGCACGCCCTCGGCGGCGCAGTCGGAGGTGATCTCGGCAGCGAAGATGCCCTCGGCGATGAACGCGGGGGCGCCGGCCAGGTCCAGGACCCGGGTGGAGACGCGGCCGTTGTCCGGGATCGAGTACACCGGGACGTCGGCGCGGCCGGTCTCGTGCAGGCGGCGGATGGCGGCGACGGCCTGCTCGCGGTGCCAGGCGAGCGGGGAGTCCCAGTCGACCGCGCCGTCGGGCAGCAGCGGGAGGGTGGGATCGTCCCCGTCCTTGTAGAAGTCGTCGAGCTGGAGCACCGGCAGGCCGCTGCGCTCGGCCAGCGAGGACTTCCCCGAACCGGAGGGCCCGGACAGCAGGACCACCCGGGCGCGGGCTATCGGCACAGGGTTCAGCGGGGAGTCACTCACGAGACACCAGTCTGACGCATCCGGGCCGGATGCCGAAACCAGTGGGACCGGACCTTTTCCCGGGCCGTGTTCAGACCTCGGCCGCCGAGTCCGCCACGGCGGCCGGCGCGGTGAGCGCGGCGTGCAGCAGCGGCAGGTAGCCGCTGTCCACCTGGAGGAAGACCGGCTCCTCGGCGCCGGGCACCAGGTAGGCGGTGGCGGCCCAGTCCTGGTCGTGCCAGGTGTCGGGCTCGGGCTCCTGGAAGGTCCCGCCGGCGGGCAGTTCGAGGGCGGCGCAGCCGCGGACGGTGAAGACCACGACCGGTCCGCCCGGGGTGACCCGCAGCTTGCCGTTGACGTACCGCCCGGAGGGCCAGCCGGGCCGGTGGGACCGGGCGGAGCAGGGGATCCGGACCGCCCTGCGGGCGGCCAGCCTGCGCCGCGCCCGGGCCAGGTGCAGCCGGCGGACGAACCCGTCCGCGAACAGCGCCATCAGCTCGCCGGCGATCTCTCCCACGTGCGTCCCCCTCGGTGTGCGGTGTGATCACAGTCTGCTCGGGCGGCGGGGCGGCCGGGAGCGCCGAAAGACGGAAGTGCACGGCGACGAAAGTCGACGGACCCGCGCCAGGGGGGGAGAGGCGCGGGTCCGTCCAATGACCGTCCGGGCCCTGGGGGGGAGAGGGCACGGGGGACGGCCAGCTTGTGGAGTTGTTACTCGGTGGCCGACGGGACGGTCAGATCCCCATCGGGTGCCAGACCGTCTTCGTCTCCAGGAAGGAGAGTAGCCGGTCGGTACCGGGAGCATTGGTCCAGTCCTGGGCGAACGGGTCCAGCTCCGGACGGACCACCCGCTTCAGGGTATCCGCGGCAGCGGCCTCCAGCGCGCCCGCCGCGCCGGGACCGTCGGAGGCGATCGCCCCGGTGAGGTCCAGCGCGTTGACGTCCTGGTGCGAGGCCAGGGTGGGCGCGATGTCGGCGGTGCGGCCGGAGATGATGTTGACCACGCCGCCGGGGACGTCCGAGGTGGCCAGCACCTCGCCCAGCGACAGGGCCGGCAGCGGGGCGTCGGCCGCGGCCGCGACCACCACGGTGTTGCCGGTGGCGATCGCCGGGGCGATCACCGAGACCAGGCCGAGCAGCGAGTGCCCGTAGCCGGCCTGCGGGGCGACGATCCCGACCACGCCGGTCGGCTCCGGGGTGGAGAGGTTGAAGTACGGCCCCGCGACCGGGTTGGCGCCGCCCGCGATCTGGGCGACCTTGTCCGTCCAGCCCGCGTACCAGACCCAGCGGTCGATCGCCGCATCCACCAGGGCGGCGGCCTTCTTCGGGCCGATGCCCTCGGAGAGCGCCACCTCGGCGGCGAACTGCTCGCGTCGGCCCTGGAGCATCTCGGCGACCCGGTAGAGCACCTGGCCGCGGTTGTACGCGGTGGTGCCGGCCCAGCCCTTGACCGCCGCACGGGCGGCCAGGACGGCGTCGCGGGTGTCCTTGCGGGTGCCCAGCGGGGCGTTGGCGAGCCACTCGCCGTTGGAGTCGGTCACCTCGTACACCCGCCCGCTCTCGGAGCGCGGGAACTTCCCGCCGACGTACAGCTTGTAGGTCTTGAGGACATCAAGACGGCTCACGACATCAGACATCGAGGTAGGCCTCCAGACCGTGGCGGCCACCCTCGCGGCCGTAGCCCGACTCCTTGTAGCCGCCGAACGGCGAGGTCGGGTCGAACTTGTTGAAGGTGTTGGCCCAGACCACACCGGCCTTGAGCCGGTTCGCGGTCCACAGGATCCGCGAGCCCTTCTCCGTCCAGATGCCGGCGGAGAGGCCGTACGGGGTGTTGTTGGCCTTCTCGACCGCCTCGGCGGGGGTGCGGAAGGTCAGCACCGACAGGACCGGGCCGAAGATCTCCTCCTGGGCGATCCGGTGGGCCTGGCTGACGCCGGTGAAGATGGTCGGCTTGAACCAGAAGCCGGTGCCCGGCAGCTCGCAGGCGGGCGACCAGCGCTCGGCGCCCTCGGCCTCGCCGGCGTCGGTCAGCGCGGTGATCCGGGCCAGCTGCTCGGCGGAGTTGATGGCGCCGATGTCGGTGTTCTTGTCCAGCGGGTCGCCGACCCGCAGGGTGCCCATCCGGCGCTTCAGGGCGTCCAGCAGCTCGTCCTGGATCGACTCCTGGACCAGCAGGCGCGAGCCCGCGCAGCAGACGTGGCCCTGGTTGAAGAAGATGCCGTTGACGATGCCCTCGACCGCCTGGTCGATCGGCGCGTCGTCGAAGACGATGTTGGCTGCCTTGCCGCCGAGCTCCAGCGAGAGCTTCTTGCGGGTGCCGGCCAGCTGCTTGGCGATCGCCCGGCCGACCGGGGTGGAGCCGGTGAAGGCGACCTTGTTGACGTCCGGGTGCGCGGTGAGCGCGGCGCCGGTGCGGCCGTCACCGGTCACGATGTTGACGACGCCCTTCGGCAGGCCCGCCTGGCGGCAGATCTCGGCGAAGCGCAGCGCGGTCAGCGGGGTGGTCTCGGCCGGCTTGAGGACGACCGTGTTGCCGGTGGCCAGCGCCGGGGCGATCTTCCACGCCAGCATCAGCAGCGGGAAGTTCCACGGGATGACCTGGCCGGCCACGCCGAGCGGCTTCGGGCCGGGGCCGTAGCCGGCGAAGTCCAGCTTGTCGGCCCAGCCGGCGTAGTAGAAGAAGTGAGCGGCGACGAGCGGCAGGTCGACGTCGCGGGTCTCACGGATCGGCTTGCCGTTGTCGATCGACTCCAGCACGGCGAGCTCGCGGCTGCGCTCCTGGATGATCCGGGCGATCCGGAACAGGTACTTGGCGCGCTCGCTGCCCGGCAGCGCCGACCAGTCGGCGAAGGCCCTGCGGGCGGCGGCGACCGCGCGGTCGACGTCCTCGTCGGTGCCCTGGGCGAACTCGGCGAGCACCTGCTCGGTGGCCGGGTTGACCGTCTTCAGGGCCTCGCTGCCGGAGGAGTCGACGAACTCGCCGCCGATGAAGTGGCCGTAGGAGGTGGCGATGTCACCCGCGGCGGCGGGCGACTCGGGGGCCGGGGCGTACTCGAAGAGGCCGCCGCGCTTGGGGGCCACGGGCTCCTCGATGGTCTTCTTCTTGGCCATGGTGATCAGTCCACCGTCACGTAGTCGGGACCGGAGTACCGTCCGGTGGTGAGCTTCTGACGCTGCATCAGCAGGTCGTTGAGCAGGCTGGAGGCGCCGAAGCGGAACCAGTGCGGGGTGAGCCAGTCGTCGCCGAGGGTCTCGTTGACCATCACCAGGTACTTCATCGCGTCCTTGGTGGTCTTGATGCCGCCGGCGGGCTTCACGCCGACCTGGACGCCGGTCTGCGCCCGGAAGTCGCGGACGGCCTCCAGCATCAGCAGGGTGACCGGCGGGGTCGCGTTGACGGCGACCTTGCCGGTCGAGGTCTTGATGAAGTCGGCGCCGGCCAGCATCGCCAGCCACGAGACGCGGCGCACGTTGTCGTAGGTCTGCAGCTCGCCGGTCTCGAAGATCACCTTGAGGTGGGCGGCGGTGCCGTCCGGGCGCTTGCACGCCTCCTTGACGGCGACGATCTCGTTGAAGACGTCGAGGTAGCGGCCGGAGAGGAAGGCGCCCCGGTCGATCACCATGTCGATCTCGTCGGCGCCGGCCGCGACCGCGTCGGCCGTGTCGGCCAGCTTCACCGGGAGCGCGGCGCGCCCGGCGGGGAAGGCGGTGGCGACGGAGGCGACCTGGATGTCGGTGCCCTGCAGCGCGGCCTTCGCGGTGGCGACCATGTCCGGATAGACACAGATCGCGGCGACGCGGGGGGTGGTCGGGTCGGTGGGGTCAGGGGTCCGGCCCTTCGCGCAGAGCGCGCGCACCTTGCCGGCCGTGTCCGCGCCTTCGAGCGTGGTCAGGTCGATCATCGAGATGGCCAGGTCGATGGCGTTCGCCTTCGCCGTGGTCTTGATCGAGCGGGTACCGAGAGTGGCGGCACGCGCCTCCAGGCCGACCTGGTCGACGCCGGGCAGGCCGTGCAGAAAGCGGCGGAGCGAGGCCTCGGACGCCGCAACGTCCTGGAGACCGCTGCCCGCAACGCCGGGGGCATTGGCTGCAAGAGTGGACATAGTCACCAGACCAGCATATCTACGCGCGTAACATCGCGCTAGGGCGGGACCTTTTCGATGCCGGACCGAGACCTCGGCGCCCCATGTACCCCGCCCGTCACCCCTGTAGATCGTGGGGGGCATGCGGCAGAATCGTCGGCATGACCGAATCCGACGGCAAGCCCCACCAGGGCTCGGCCGGCTCCGATGGGGAGCCCGTGTACGCCGACCGCGTGTACCGCTCCATTCCCGGCGTGATCTCCGGCGTGCTGTTGTTGGCCGTGGCCGGGTGGCTGATCGGGGACGCGGCGCTGAACGGGACGGGGAAGACGCCGTACGTGTCGCTGGCGGCCGTGCCGGTGTTCGCCTTCCCGGTGATCGCCTACACGCTGCGGCCGGCGGTGCTGGCCAACGACCGGCGGCTGGTGGTGCGCAATCCGCTGCGGACGATCACGGCGCCGTGGGCGTCGGTGGACGCGCTGCGGGCCGGGTACTCGGTGGAGCTGCTGGCCGGCGACAAGAAGTACCAGGTGTGGGCGGTGCCGGTGTCGCTGCGGCAGCGCAAGCGGGCCAGCCGGATGGAGCAGCGCGGCGGGGCGGACCGTCACGCGTCCCGGCTGGGGGCGACCTTCGGAGGCCCGGCGCCGGCGGTGGTCGAGGGCGCGCCGGACCCGAACCGGGCCTGGTCCGACCAGGTGGTCGGGGTGCTGCAGGACATGGCCGAGCGGAACGCGTCCCGCCCGGACGCCGCCGGGCCGGTGACCGTCCGCTGGTGCTGGTGGATCATCGCGCCGACGCTGGCCGGTCTGGCCGCACTGATCACCGTGATCGCGGCCTAGGCCAAGCGCCACGGCAGATGACGGGAAGGGGCCCGCCGAATCGGCGGGCCCCTTCGTCGTACGCGGGGTGCGTCAGGCGTCGATGCCGGCGGCCGCGGCCAGGTCGCGCTTGATCGCGGCGAGCAGACCGGCGGCGCGCTCGCGGGCGCCCGCCAGCTCGGCGGCCGAGGCGACCGGGAGGACGACCTCCAGGTAGCACTTCAGCTTGGGCTCGGTGCCGGACGGCCGGACCACGATCCGCGCCGAGCGGACGGCCTCGCCGCCCAGGTAGTAGCGCAGGCCGTCGGTGGGCGGCAGGTCGGCGGAGCCGGCGGTCAGGTCGTCCGCCTGGGTCACCTTCAGGCCGGCCAGCTCGGTCGGCGGCTGCTCGCGCAGGCGCCGCATCGCGTCGGCGATCAGGGAGAGGTCCTGGACGCGGACGGAGAGCTGGTCGGTGGCGTGCAGGCCGTGCTCCAGCGCCAGGTCGTCCAGCAGGTCGGTCAGGGTGCGTCCGGACTGCTTGAGGGTGGCGGCCAGCTCGGCGACGAGCAGGGCGGCGGTGATGCCGTCCTTGTCGCGCACGCCCTGCGGGTCCACGCAGTAGCCGAGCGCCTCCTCATAGCCGTAGCGCAGGCCGTCGGCGCGGGCGATCCACTTGAAGCCGGTCAGCGTCTCGGCGTACCCGAGGCCGGCCGCCTCGGCGATCCGGCCGAGGAGGGTGGAGGAGACGATGGTGGTGGCGAAGGTGCCGGCGGCCTTCTTGGCGACCAGGGCCGCGCCGAGCAGCGCGCCGACGTCGTCGCCGCGGAGCATCCGCCAGGCGTTGCCGTTGCCGTTGGCGGGGACCGCCACCGCGCAGCGGTCGGCGTCCGGGTCATTGGCGATGACGATGTCCGGGCCGACCGAGGCGGCGGTCCGGAAGGCGAGGTCCATCGCCCCCGGCTCCTCCGGGTTGGGGAAGGCCACGGTCGGGAAGTCCGGATCGGGCTCGGCCTGCTCGGCGACGACGGTGGGCGCGGGGAAGCCGGCCCGGCGGAAGGCGGCGACCAGGGTGTCGCGCCCGACGCCGTGCATCGGGGTGTAGACCACGTCGAGGTCGCGCGGGCTGGGCGGGTCCACGATCGAGACCGCGCGGGCCAGGTAGGCCTCGACGACGTCATCGCCGACCACGTCCCAGCCGTCCTCGGCGAGCGGGACCCCGGCGAGCGTGCCGATCGCGTCGATCTCGGCGGCGATCCCGGCGTCGGCCGGCGGGACGATCTGCGAGCCGTCGCCCAGGTAGACCTTGTAGCCGTTGTCCTGCGGCGGGTTGTGGCTGGCCGTGACGGTGACGCCGGCGGCCGCGCCGAGGTGGCGGACGGCGAAGGCGAGCACCGGGGTGGGCAGGGCGGCCGGCAGCAGCGCGGCGCGAAGGCCGGCGCCGACCACCACGGCGGCGGTGTCGCGCGCGAAGTCGTACGACTTGTGCCGGGCGTCGTAGCCGATGACGACGAGGTCGCCGAGGTTCTGCTTCTTCACGTAGGCGACCAGGCCGGCGGCGGCCCGGATCACCACGGCGCGGTTCATCCGCATCGGGCCCGCGCCCAGTTCGCCGCGCAGGCCGGCGGTGCCGAACTGGAGGCGGCCGGAGAACCGCTCGGCCAGCTGGGACCAGGCGATCTTGCTGTCCGACTCGGCGTCCGGGCCCTCGGCCTCGGCCAGCAGCGCGGCCAGCTCCTCGCGGGTCTGCGGGTCGGGGTCCTCGGCCAGCCAGGTCCGGGCCCGGGCGAGGAGGTCGGTGGTGGGTGCCTGCGTCATGGCCAGCTCCGTTGGAAAGTTCCGCGATGTCGTGGGTGTGCGCATGCGGACGGGGCCCGCGGGCGGGTGTGATCAGCGGATCACAGCCGCCCGCGGACCCCGTCGCTCACGATTGTGAACCAGATCCGGGTCAGATCCGCTCAAGGACCTTCGCCAGCAGCGCGCCCATGCGCTCGGCGGAGGCCTTGCCGGCCTCCAGCACCTCGGCGTGGTTGAGCGGCTCGCCGGTGATGCCGGCCGCCAGGTTGGTGACCAGGGAGATGCCGAGCACCTCGGAGCCGGCCTCGCGGGCGGCGATGGCCTCCAGCGTGGTGGACATGCCGACCAGCTCGCCGCCGATCACCCGGGCCATGTTGACCTCGGCCGGGGTCTCGTAGTGCGGGCCGCGGAACTGCACGTAGACGGCCTCGTCGAGGGTGGAGTCCACCTCGCGGCAGAGGTCGCGCAGGCGCTTGGAGTAGAGGTCCGTCAGGTCGACGAAGTTGGCGCCGACGATCGGGGAGTCCGCCGTCAGGTTGATGTGGTCGCTGATCAGGACCGGCTGGCCGGGGACCCAGCCCTCGCGCAGACCGCCGCAGCCGTTGGTCAGCACGATGATGCCGCAGCCCGCCGCGGCGGCGGTGCGCACGCCGTGGACCACGGTGGCCACGCCGTGGCCCTCGTAGTAGTGGTTGCGGCCCAGGAAGATCAGGGCGCGCTTGTCGCCGATCTTCACCGAGCGGATCGTGCCGGCATGGCCGGCCACGGCGGGGGCGGGGAAGCCCGGCAGGTCGGTGACCGGGAACTCCGCCACGGTCTCGCCCAGGGCGTCGGCGGCCGGCACCCAGCCGGAGCCCATCACCAGGGCGACGTCGTGGCGCTCGGCACCGGTCAGCTCGCGCAGGCGCGCGGCGGCGGCCTGGGCGGCGGCGTAGGGGTCGGCGGAGACGACCGACTGAGGAGATGCGTTCACACGTCCGAGGATAGACGGGAAACGACTACGCGCGTAGAAAATCGCGGCCCGACGTGCCGGATCGTTACCCGGATGGCGTGAAAGTACAGCTCGCGGGCCCCTTTTCGCCCGCTCGGACGGGAGCAACCTACAGCCGTTTGGCGCTCCGCAGCCCCTTGGCGTACATGCCGTTGTCGTCCAGCCGCGCGGTGCCGCCCTTGTCGCCGAAGGTCGGGCCGTTGGCCTCCTCCCGGCTGGAGACGTAGCGGGGGTGGCCGTCGGTGTCCAGGCCGAGGTAGATGCCGGTGTGGTCGAGCCGGGCGCCGGTGCGTGCGTCGATCTCGAAGAAGACCAGGTCACCGGGTTGCAGCGGGTCGATCGAGGCGGGTCGCAGGGTGGCGTCCGAACCGGGGGCGGTGGTCAGCGGCAGCACCGGCACGCCGGGGGCGAGCCGGGCCAGGCCGTTGGCGGTGCGCTGCAGGCCGGCTCCGGCCACGTCCTTGCTGAGCAGTGGGTAGCCGGATCGGTAGCCGTAGACCATCCGGACGAAGCCGGAGCAGTCGAAGGAGCCGTAGCGGGTCTTGTCCGGCTGCTTGGTGACCTTGTCGGCGAAGGTGTACGCGGTGCCGAGGTAGTCGAGGAAGTCGGTCTGCTCCAGCCGTAGGTCGTTGCCGGCCGAGCCGTTCGGGTTGAGCGGGCCGAACGAGGCGTCGCCCTTGATCCGCACGCCCTTGGCGTCCTTGCCCTCGGGTGCGCCGGCCAGGTACTGGGTGGCGATCGCCAGCACGTCGTCCGCCGTGGAGCCCAGCGACTGCTGGAACCACGTGCGGAACCAGCCCTCGTTCTCCGCGCCGGCCTTCCAGGTCTGCGGCATCAGCCGGACCCAGCTGTCGCTGACCAGCGTGGCCGTGGTGGTTCCGGGCTCGGTGAAGGTGCGGCTCGGGCCGGCCAGGACGGCGGTGCGGGCACCGTCGGTCAGGGTGGCGACCACGCCGCCGCGGGCGTCACGGACCACCGTGCGGTCCGGGCCGGCCAGCCGCTCGTACCGGTAGCCGGCGCCCGCCGCGGCGGTGCCCTGGGCGGCGGCCGGGCTCGGCGCGACGGTGGCGGCGATCAGCGGCGCGGTGCCGCCGACCGAGCCGGGCTGCCCGCCGCGGTCCCGCAGCTGGACGGTGAGGTACCCGCTGGCGGCCAGCAGGGTGACGGCGAGGCCGCCGCTGAGCAGGGATTTCCGGGTGACGGGCATGGGGCTGCTTTCCAGTGGGCGGGATCAGGTACCGGGGAGGGCGCCGAGCAGCACACCGGCGGTGAGCACGACGTAGTTGGCGAGCGTCACCGTGCTGGTGGCCATCAGGGTGGCGGCCCGCGGCTGGCGGACCAGCTGGTACGCGATCAGGCCGGGGACGATGAAGCCGAGCGTCTGGTTGGCGTACAGGGTCGGCAGCTCGCGCTGGAGGACCAGCATCACGGTGGCCTGGAGCAGGACGCCGGTCAGCACCACGGTGGCGAACAGCCGCTTGCCGTAGAGGATCACCAGCTTCTGGACGACCCGGGTGGCGAGGTAGGTCAGCACCGTCACGCCGATCACGATCGCCACCCGCTGGACGTCCTCGACCAGGGTGAGGGCCAGCCAGCCGGGGGTGATCATGCCGCCGGGGGAGAGGTTGGTGGTCAGGTAGCAGACGAGTGAGAAGACCAGGCCGAGCGCGATGCCGATGGCGGCGATCTCGGGGGTGAGCTCGGTGGGGATCACTGCTGGTCTCCGTACGGGAAGGGCTGGCGCGGGCGGGCGGGGGCCGGGTCGAACCAGGAGTCGGGCAGCGGCTCGGGGACGTACACGGCCTGGACGTACGGCGGTGGCGAGTAGGAGGGTTCCGCGTACGCCGGCCCGGTGTACGCGGGCCCGGGGTCGTCGTACGGCCGGTGGGCCGGCTCCTCGTACCGGGGGGCGTCCGGCTCCTCGTCCGGGGCCAGCCGGGCCAGCTCCTCCAGGAACAGCTCGCCCTGGCCGTGGATGTTGCCGATCGCCACCAGGGAGGAGTCCGGTCCGAGCCCGGCCAGCAGCTCCGCGGTGAGCGCCGCCGGGTCGCGCCGGTCACCGCCGAGGTCGACCACCCGCCCCGGCCAGCCGGCCGGGATGCCGTCCCGGGCGCTCTTGGTGGGATGGCCGATCAGGAAGACGGTGTCCGGGTCGAGGTCCGGCACGATCTGGCCCATCTGGCCGTTGCGCTCGACGCGGTCCGGGCGGCAGTTGATCACCACGTTCAGCGGGCGGTGGATCGCGCCGAGGTCCTCCAGCTGGCGGACGTTCATCAGGGTGGACTCGGGGTCGTTGGCCGCGAAGACGTTGGCGAACCGCAGCGCCTTGCCATCCTCGGTGCTGTAGCGCTCGACCGAGAGGACGCCCGGGTCCGGCGGGGCCTGCCACATGCCCTGCAGCGCCGTCTGCCGCTCCACACCGAGGAGTTCGGCGACGGCGAGGGCGATGGCCACGTTCTCCTTGAAGGTGAACCAGCTGAAGCCGCGCAGCTCCTCGTCGGTGACCGACTCCGGATCGACCACGATCAGCTCGCAGTTCCGCCTGGCCGCCTCCTCGCGCAGGATGTGCGCGCGCTCCTGCTCGGCGGTGACGCAGACGCCGCCGACCGGCATCGAGCGGGAGAGCGAGCGGGCGACGTCGTCCAGGGTCGGGCCCATCTCGGCGAGGTGGTCCTCGCGGACGTTGCAGAGCACACCGATGGTGGAGCGGATCAGCTTGGTCTGGTTGACCTCCTGGAGCGCCGGCATGACCGCCATGCACTCGATCACCAGGGCGTCCGGGCGGTAGGTGGCGGCGCGGCGGACGATGCCGATCTGCTCCACCACGTTGGCGATGCCGAACTTGCGGTAGACCGGTTCCTCGGTCGCGTCGGGGTGGATGAACCGGGCCGCGGTGCCGGTGGTCTTGGCGACGGTGACCAGGCCGCCGCCGCGCAGCGCGCCCGCGCAGAGCCGGGTGATCGAGCTCTTGCCGCGGATGCCGTTGACCAGCACCCGGGCGGGGATCTGCTCCAGCGCGGCGAAGTGCCGGCGCTGCTCGACGATCCCCGCCACCAGCAGGACGGCGCAGCACACCAGCAGCACGAGGTAGAGGAAGAGCACTTCGGGCGGTCCTTCTCAGCGGGTGGCGGTGGGCGCGGCGGCGGACGCGGCGGCGGGTGTGCCGCGGGCGGGCCGGGGCCTGGCGACGGCCCCGAGGTCCTGGCGGATCAGCTCCAGGCTGCGGGCGACGGCGCCGACCTCGTCGTGGTGGACGGGGTAGAGCACGGTGCGGCGGTCCCCGGCGGCCAGCGCCTCGGCGCTCGCGGCGAGCCGGCGCAGCGGCAGGCCGACGGCGATGAAGAGCCAGCCGAGGCAGAGCGTGGCGGCGGCCAGGCCGAGCATGCCGGCCAGGACGGCGCGCCGGTCGGCCCGGTTCTGGTCGAGGTGCAGCCAGGCCACCGGGTGGGCGGTGACCACCGACCAGCCGAGCTTGGCGACGGTGCCGTTGCCGCCGAGCGGGGCGGCGGAGACCAGGGACGGGTCGCCGCCGGTCCGGAGCACGTCGGCGGCGGCGTCCTTCTCGGCGGTCTCCAGGACGGCCTTGGCCCGGCCCTCGGGGAGGTCGCCGAAGGAGCTGTAGCCCTCGTTGGCGGCGACGACGCGCCGGCGGTCGTCGACCAGCCAGACCCGGCCGAGGCCGGGGCGGGTGAGCAGGGCGCTCAGGAAGTCGGTCTTGAACTCGCCGACCACCACCGGGCCCCTGCCCGTCCCGGTGTCGTCCCCGTCGGGTCCGGCGGGGGCGGCGGTGAGTGCCGCGCGGGCGGCGATCCGCGGCTCCTTGCCGGACGTGTTGAGCAGCAGGACGCCGTTCGGGCCGAGCGCGTCCGGCCCGGTGCGGTGCGGCGTCTCGCCGGCCTGGGCGAGCAGCTCGCCGTCGGCGCCGAGGACGTAGAGCGAGCGGTACCGGTCGTGCTCGGTGAGGGTGGCGCGGAGCAGGGTCGTGGCCTGGCCGACGGAGGCGTCGGCGAGTGCGGGGGCGAGGGAGCGCAGGTCGGCGTAGCCCTCGTTGAGCGCCTGGCGGACCCGGTCGGCGGCGGTGTCGGTTCGGTCCCGCTGGCCGGCCACCACCTGGGTGGGGACGCGGACCTCGGTGTCGGCGCCGCCGAGCAGGAGCAGCGGGCCGGACCAGCCGAGGATGACGACGGCGCACAGGGCGAGCGGCAGCGCGATGCCGGGGCGGCGGCGCTTCACCACCGGGGGGCCGGCCGGCGGGCGGGCCGGGTCGAGCAGCTGGAGCCGCAGCTCCTCCAGGGCGCGGTTGATCCGGCCGGCCTCGCCGCGCCCGGGCCCGCGGACCGGCTGGTCCAGCTCGCCGCGGGTCAGCCGGCGGGCTTCCAGGAACAGCCGGAGCAGCGGGCGTTGGAGGGTGCGGATCAGGAACCAGGCCAGCAGCAGGGCGACCAGCAGCAGCGCGCCGGCCGCGGCCAGGCCGAGGGCGGGGTGGCGCAGGCTGCCGGGCCTGCCGTCGATGGTGCTGGTGGAGACCACGGTGAGGCCGAGCGGGGAGGCCAGGTCGTGCCCGTCGGCGGTGGCGACGGCCGCGTAGCCGGCCACCCGGCGGACGCCCTTGTCGTCGGGGCTGCCGGCCAGGCTGCCGGAGGCGCTCTCGCCGGGCACGGGGCGGGCGAGGGAGGCGTGCTCCCGGGCGGTGGCGACGAGCCGCTTGTCGGGTTCGGCGAGCGGGGCGCCGGTGGAGTCCAGGACGGCGCCGGTGGCGTCGAGGACCTGGATGGTCTGCTCCTTGCGGGTGGCGATGCCGGGCAGCCGCAGGTTGTCGGAGGCGACCAGCAGGGCGCGGCCGTCCGTCTTCGTGGTGACCAGGGCGAAGGTCAGCAGCCGGGTGCCGGCGGCGGAGGGCACCAGCAGCGGCGCGGGCGCGGTGTCGGTGACCTTGGCGAGGTCGAGGCCGGCCAGCGGGACGGTCTCGCCGCGGGCGGCGAGCAGCCGGCCGGTGCCGGGCCGGACGATCACGGTGCCGCGCCACTTCTGGTACGCCTGGCCGAGCGCGGTCAGGACGGCGGCGGGCTCGGCGGGTGCGCTGTCGTAGCGGGCGGCGGCGCGGCGCAGGTCGGTGGCGCTCTCGTGGAGTCCGGCGCGGAGCGAGGCGGCGGTGTCCTCGGCGGCGAACTGGTGGGACTCGCGGACGGCCTGCGGGGTGTCGTCCACGCGGAGGCCGCCGACGGCCAGCGCGGTGATCGCGGCGACGGCCAGCAGCAGGATCAGCAGCAGGGCGATCGGCGGGCGGATGCCTCCGAGTAGCGGCATGTCGGCCCGGCGGCGATAGCGGTGCTGTCGCGGCGGGTTGCTTGCCGTGCTCACGGGGGCCTCGTCATCGGTTCGGGGGCGGCGGCGCGTCCGCCTCCCCCGTGGAGCTTCGCCGCGACCTGTGGTCAAGCCCTGGTCAAAACCTGACGAGCTTACGAGTCGGTTCACCGAATGCTGTCACGTTTCCATATCGAACCAGAGAAGCTTCGGTGTCTATTGGTTTGGACCATGGAAAGAGAGGCAATCAAGGTAGGTTCTCGCCCCATGGAGACTCTGCCCGTGAAGAGCGCGGGTTCCCGGCGCTCGGTGGTGCTGCCGGTGGCGGTGCTGCTGGTGCTGGCGGCGCTGGCCGTCGGGCTGACCGTCGCGGCCCGCGGCTCTGCCGGCCGGACGACGACGGCGGCGGGCCCGGCCGGGCCGGCCGCCCCGAGCGGCCCGCAGCCGGTGGACCTGGCGGCCCGGGTGGACGCGTACAGCGCGGGCTTCGCCCCCGACACCCCGTACACGGTGCCGGACGCGGTCCAGCGCAGGGCCGTCGCCGACGGGGTGCTGGCGGCGCTCGACGGGCGGCCCGAGCAGGCGGGCCGCGCGCTGGCACCGGTCGGCTACCGGCTGAACGAGTTCACCGAGGCGGGCAGCGGGCGCCGGGTGGCCGAGATCGCCGAGGACACGGCGGGGACGGCGGACGGGCGCGGCTGGGGCCGGGTCTACCTGGACCTCACGGTGAAGGACTACTGGACGGTCCAGGTGCCGCACCCCGTCTCCGACAGCCGTACCGAACTGCTCGGGGTGGACCTCTTCCGGGCCGCGCCGGGCGCGGTGCTGGTACTCGCCGGGGCGCACCGCAGGGCGGGCGCGGACGGCTCCTCCGACCCGGCGCACCGCAGCGACACGGTGTTCGCCGCCGTGATCGAGGCGCTCACCGCGCGCGGGCTGCCCGGCATCCAGGTGCACGGCTTCGACGAGGGGAGCCTGCCCGGGCAGGACGCGGTCGTCTCCGGCGGCACCGGACAGGCCGGGCCGGCCGCCGAGCTGACGGCCGGCGGGCTCGGGCAGGCCGGGTTCGCGGTCTGCCGGGCGTGGCGGGAGAAGTGCGGGCAGCTGGAGGGCACCACCAACGTCGAGGGCCGGTTCGCGGCCGGCCTCGCGGTGCCGTGGCTGCACGTCGAGCTGGCCAACGCGCTGCGCACCGAGGCGGCCCGGCGGGCCGCGGTGGTGAGGGCGCTGGCCGCCACGGCCGTCGCCTGGCGCACCCCGGCCACGCCCTGACAGGGCCCGGCAGGACCTAGCAGGGGCGGCGGCGCAGGTCCAGGACGTAGTCGTGCGGAGCGCCGGCGCTCTCCGCGGCGTCGGCGATCAGCCCGAGGTAGCGGGCGGCGGGAAGGCCGCCCTCGTAGTCGTTGAGTACGTACGTCCAGACCGGGATGTCGCCGTCCAGGGTGTGCGCGCGCAGCTTGATCTTGCGGTAGATGCCGAGCTGGACGCCCTCCCAGCGGTCGAGGCCCTCCTCGTCCATCGGCGCGACGTCGTACAGCGAGACGAAGACCTGGTCCTTCTCGTCCTCGACCACGGTGGCCAGCGAGCCCTCCCAGCCGAGCTGTTCACCACCGAAGGTGAGCCGCCAGCCGTCCAGCCACCCGGTACCGCGCAGTGGGGAGTGCGGCGCGCGGCGGGTCATCTGCCGGGCATCGAGGTTGGTGGCATACGCGGCGTAAAGGGGCATGGGGGGAAGCCTACGTTCACGGGGCGATTGCACAGAAGCCCCGACCCCGGCGTGGCAGTGCTCCCGGCGTACGGGACAATGGGCAATGTGACTCGGATCGTGATCATCGGTGGCGGACCCGGCGGCTACGAGGCGGCGCTCGTCGCCGCCCAGCTCGGCGCGGAGGTGACCGTCGTCGACCGCGACGGTCTGGGCGGATCGGCGGTGCTCACGGACTGCGTGCCGTCGAAGACCCTGATCGCGACCGCGGAGGTGATGACGACCTTCGACAGCTCGTACGAGGAGCTGGGCATCATCGTCGCCGACGACACCCCGCCGCTGGAGCAGCAGGCGAGGGTGGTCGGCGTGGACCTCGGCAAGGTCAACCGACGGGTGAAGCGTCTGGCCATCGCGCAGTCGCACGACATCACCCAGTCGGTGACCCGCGCCGGCGTCACCGTGCTGCGCGGCCGGGGCCGGCTCGGCACCGGCGGGCAGGCTGTGGACGGCTCCCGCGAGGTGCTGGTGGACGCGCCCGACGGCACCGTGCAGGCGCTGCGCGCCGACGCGGTGCTGATCGCCACCGGCGCCCACCCGCGCGAGCTGCCGGACGCCCAGCCGGACGGCGAGCGGATCCTGACGTGGACCCAGGTGTACGACCTGGACGAGCTGCCGCGCGAGCTGATCGTGGTCGGCTCCGGCGTCACCGGCGCCGAGTTCGCCGGCGCGTACCAGGCGATCGGCTCCAAGGTCACCCTGGTCTCCAGCCGCGACCGGGTGCTGCCCGGCGAGGACCCGGACGCCGCCGAGGTGCTGGAGGAGGTCTTCCGCCGCCGCGGCATGAACGTGATGAGCCGCTCCCGCGCCGAGGGCGCCAAGCGCGTGGGCGACCACGTCGAGGTGACCCTCTCCGACGGCACGGTGATCAAGGGCACGCACTGCCTGATGGCGGTCGGCTCGATCCCGAACACCGCGGACATGGGCCTGGAGGAGGCCGGGGTCAAGCTCAACGACTGGGGCCAGATCCAGGTCGACCGGGTCTCGCGCACCAGCGCCCCCGGCGTGTACGCGGCCGGCGACTGCACCGGCGTCTTCATGCTCGCCTCGGTCGCCGCCATGCAGGGCCGGATCGCGATGTACCACGCGCTCGGCGACGCGGTGCAGCCGCTGAACCTGAAGACCGTGGCCTCCAACGTCTTCACCGACCCGGAGATCGCCACCGTCGGCTACACCGCCGCCGACGTGAAGTGCGGCAAGATGGACGCGGTCGAGATCAAGCTGCCGCTGCGCGGCAACCCGCGGGCCAAGATGCAGGGCATCCGGGACGGCTTCGTGAAGCTGTTCTGCCGCCCGGGCACCGGCATCGTGGTCGGCGGCGTGGTGGTCGCCCCGCGCGCCAGCGAACTGATCCACCCGATCTCGCTCGCGGTGGACGCCAATCTGACGGTCGAACAGGTGGCCAGCGCCTTCACCGTCTATCCGTCGGTCTCCGGCTCGACCGCCGAGGCCGCCCGCCAGCTCCACATCAGGAAGCGGGCCGAGGGCGAAAACTGAGCACCTGACGCGAAGTTGAGGGCGGCTGCCGGTCGGCGGCCGCCCTTCGCGCGTCCCGGGGAGTCACCCGGACGGCGGGCGCAGTTCCGGATTGCTGACGGCGCGTATTGTACGGTCACGCGCCGCACGTGCGTGAGCAATTCCGGCTACCAGCTGCAAACGCATGAAAGCAGACGGTCACGCAGGTTACCGTCGGTTCTGTGTTTGCAGCAGAACGTCGCCAGTTGATCCTCGAAATGGTGCGCGCCAACGGAGCCGTGTCGCTCCGTGAACTGGCCCGCGTCGTCCAGACCTCCGAAGTGACCGTGCGCCGAGACGTACGGGCGCTGGAGGCAGAAGGGCTCCTCGACCGCCGGCACGGCGGTGCGGTGCTCCCCGGCGGCTTCAGCCGCGAACCCGGCTACCCGCAGAAGACCCACCTCTCCGCGGCCGAGAAGAGCGCCATCGCCGATCTCGCCGCGGGCCTGGTGGAGGAGGGTGACGCCGTGGTGGTCGGCGCCGGTACCACCACCCAGGAGCTGGCCCGCAGACTGGCCCGGGTGCCCGGGCTGACGGTGGTCACCAACTCCCTGCTGGTCGCCCAGGCGCTGGCGCACGCCAACCGGGTGGAGGTGGTGATGACCGGCGGCACCCTGCGGGGCTCCAACTACGCCCTGGTGGGCAGCGGGGCCGAGCAGTCGCTGCACGGGCTGCGGGTCTCCAAGGCGTTCATCTCCGGCAGCGGGCTGACGGCCGAACGCGGCCTGTCGACCACGAACATGCTCTCCGCGAGCGTGGACCGGGCTCTGGTGCAGTCGGCCGCCGAGGTCATCGTCCTCGCCGACCACACCAAGCTCGGCGCGGACACCATGTTCCAGACCGTGCCGACCGAGACCATCACCCGGTTGGTCACCGACGAGCACGCCACCTCCGACGACGCCACCGCGCGCGAGCTGGACGCGCTCGCCGACTGCGGCGTGCAGATCGACCTGGCCCCGCTCGGCGCCGCCCCCACCGGGGACGCCCCGGCGAACGGCACCGGCAGCGGTCCCGTGCACCAGACCCAGCCCGGCCCGATGGCCCGCAGGGCCGCCCCGCCGCCCGGGGGCACCCCGCTGCCCGGCCAGCGCCGCCCGGGCGCGCACGGCGGCCCCGCGGGCCCCGGCGGGCCGCTGCCGGCCCGGCTCGCCGAGCTGGGCGGCATCCCGCGCGTGCGGTAGCCGGCGCCCGGCGGCGCCGGCGGCCGCTCCGGCCGGAAACGGAACCGGTCCGCACACCACGGGGGTGTACGGACCGGTCCGGCGAGGGGACTTCGTCGGTCCCCGGGCTCGTGCTGCGTCAGTCCTTGATCTCGCAGAGGGCGGCGCCGCTGGAGACGCTCGCGCCGACCTCGGCCTTGAGGCCGACCACGGTGCCCGCCTTGTGCGCGTTCAGCGGCTGCTCCATCTTCATCGCCTCCAGGACGACGATCAGCTCGCCCTCCGCGACGACCTGGCCCTCCTCGACGGCGACCTTGACGATGGTGCCCTGCATCGGCGAGGCCAGGGTGTCACCGCTGACCGCGGAGCCGGCCTTCTTGGTGCCGACCCGGCGCTTGGCCTTGGCCGCACCGGCCGCACCCGCCGCCGGAGCCGCGGAGACGCCCAGCGAGGACGGCAGCGAGACCTCGATCCGCTTGCCGCCGACCTCGACCACGACGGTCTCCCGGCCTTCGGCCTCCTCGCCCTCGCCGGGCGCACCCGCGAACGCCGGGATGGTGTTCTCGAAGTCGGTCTCGATCCACCGGGTGTAGACCTTGAACGGCCCCTCGTCGCCGTGCACCTCCGGCGCGAACGCCGGGTCGGTGACGACCGCCTGGTGGAACGGGATGGCGGTCGCCATGCCCTCCACCTTGAACTCGTTCAGCGCGCGCCGGGCCCGCTCCAGGGCCTGCTTGCGGGTGGTGCCGGTGACGATCAGCTTGGCCAGCAGGGAGTCCCAGGCCGGGCCGATGACCGAGCCGGTCTCCACACCCGAGTCCAGCCGGACACCCGGCCCGGACGGCGGGGCGAACAGCGTGACGGTGCCCGGCGCGGGCAGGAAGCCACGGCCCGGGTCCTCGCCGTTGATGCGGAACTCGAAGGAGTGACCTCGCACCTCCGGGTCGCCGTAGCCCAGCTCCTCGCCGTCGGCGATCCGGAACATCTCGCGGACCAGGTCGAGCCCGGTGACCTCCTCGGTGACCGGGTGTTCCACCTGCAGACGGGTGTTGACCTCCAGGAAGGAGATCGTGCCGTCCACGGCCACCAGGAACTCGCAGGTCCCGGCGCCGACGTAGCCGGCCTCCTTCAGGATGGCCTTGGACGCCCGGTACAGCTCGGCGTTCTGCTCGGCGGTCAGGAACGGCGCGGGCGCCTCCTCGACCAGCTTCTGGTGCCGGCGCTGGAGCGAGCAGTCACGGGTGGAGACGACCACCACGTTGCCGTGCTGGTCGGCCAGGCACTGGGTCTCGACGTGCCGCGGGTTGTCCAGGTACCGCTCCACGAAGCACTCGCCGCGACCGAAGGCGGCGACCGCCTCGCGCACCGCGGACTCGTACAGCTCCGGGATCTCCTCCAGCGTGCGGGCGACCTTCAGACCTCGGCCGCCGCCGCCGAAGGCCGCCTTGATGGCGACCGGCAGGCCGTGCTCCTGAGCGAACGTGACGACCTCGTCGGCGCCCGAGACCGGGTCCGGCGTACCGGCCACCAGCGGGGCGCCGGCGCGCTGCGCCACGTGCCGGGCGGTGACCTTGTCACCGAGGTCGCGGATGGCCTGCGGCGGCGGGCCGATCCAGGTCAGGCCCGCGTCGATGACGGCCTGGGCGAAGTCGGCGTTCTCCGACAGGAAGCCGTAACCGGGGTGGACGGCGTCCGCCCCCGAGTCGGCGGCGGCCTTGAGGACCTTCGCGATGTCGAGGTAGCTGGTACCGGGGGTGTCGCCGCCCAGCGCGTAAGCCTCGTCGGCCGCGCGGACGTGCAGCGCATCCCGGTCCGGCTCGGCGTAGACGGCGACGCTGGCGATACCGGCGTCCGAGCAGGCCCGGGCGACGCGGACGGCGATTTCTCCGCGGTTGGCGATGAGCACCTTGCGCACTGTGGCTCCCTTCTTGAACCTGATCGAGTCTATGGATTTCTCGGTAGTACCGGCGAGTAGCCCAAGGTTGTGAACTATCCCACACGGAGGGTGATGCGTCCGGCGGACCGGTCCGCGGCCCTGTCGGGGTCGTCCCAGGTGGCGGCCGGTGAGGCTGCCGCGGCCCGCCCCGCGCGGGTGGTGACGGGGAGGTACGGCGACGCGGTGGCCTTGGCCACACTCACGAAACGGGGGCCGCGGAGGCACTCCTTTCGAGTGCCCTCGCCGTCACGTCGGCGGCCAGCTCGACCACGTCCGGGCCGTACGCCCTCGGGTTGACGACCCTGAGGACGAGGGCGAAGGTGCCGCCCGCGCCGTACGTGCGGGCGAGCCTCCGGTGGTTGGCGACCAGGTAGCGCACGGCGGCGTGGTTGGAGACCGCGGTCTGTCCTGCGACCAGGAAGGCGGGCCGGCCGTCGGGTGAAGGGTGCAGCCGGGCCAGCAGCACGAACGCCTGGCCGCCGGAGGGCTCGGACCCGGGCTCGTACCGGTACTCCTCGCCCCCCACCGCCAGCGACAGTTCGGGGGCGCTGCCGCCCACGTCCTTGAAGGTCACCCCGGGCAGCCAGGAGGCCAGGTGCGCCGCCGTCCGGTCGTTACTGGACGGGCCGCCGAGGCAGAACTCGGCCTTGTGGCCCAGCCCCTGGCGGACGTCCTCGTGGCCGACCAGGTCGGCCTGGGCCCCGCACTCCTTGACCAGCGCGGCCAGCTCCATCAGTGCGAACACGTCGTTGCGCGAGACGCTCTTGCCGCTGGCCGAGGCGGTGTGCCGGTTCACCACCAGCAGGCACTCGCTGCCGGCCGGCAGGCCGAAGAACGAGCGGACGCGTTCCAGCCGCCGTCTTCGGCGCAGGTTCTGGCCGAGCCAGCCGAGCCCGGCACTGAGCGCGCTGGCGACCAGCCCCAGCACCACGTTGAGCAGACCGTCGGTCACCTGCCCGTCCCCTTCCCCGCTCTCCGTTCGAACGTCCGTCAGACTAGCGGCGGTTGACCGTCCCGGGCCATTGACGAAGGCGGAACGTCCTCCTAGCGTGCGGCAGATGAGGCTCTTCAGGGGGAAGTCGGGGGTGGCGGCCGCCGCCATAGGGGTACTGGCCCTCGCCGGCTGTGGCAGTTCCGGCACGACCGCGGCACCGGGTGGTGCCCCACCGGGCAGCGCCTCGCCGACGGCCGGACCGGCCCGGACGCACGGCTGCCTCACCGAGGCACAGGCCAAGGCCGGCAGCATCGACCTGCCGGCCTCCTCCGGCATCCGCCCGGCGTACTTCCAGCAGGCGGACGCCGGGCCGGCCCGGACGGCCGTGGTCTTCTCGCACCAGCTCGACGGCTCCCTCTGCGACTGGGTGCCCTACCTGCCGGAGTTCACCAAGGCCGGGTACGCCGTACTGGCCGCCAACGTGCCGGGCAGCCCCGCGAACGACCTCCCGGCCGCGCTGACCTGGCTCGGGACCAAGGGCGTCACCAGGGTGGTGCTGGTCGGCGCCTCCAAGGGCGGCACCGGCTCGCTGGTGGCCGCCGCCGAGCCGACCCCGCTGCCGGTCGCCGCCGTGGTCTCGCTCAGCGGCCCCGCACAGTACAGCGGGGACAACGCCGGGAAGGCCGTGCGGACTTCGCAGGTGCCGGAGTTCTTCGGCGCGGAGGAGGACGACTCGCCGTTCGCCGAGGACGCCCGGACGCTGCACACCGCCGCCGCGGCGCCGGTCAAGCAGCTCAAGATCTACCCGGGCTACCGTCACGGCGCGGACCTGCTCGCGGACGGCGCGCTGCCGGACGTGCTTTCCTTCCTCGCCCAGCAGGCCCCGGCGGCCGGGTGAGTCAGGCCCAGAGGTCGGTGATGCGCACGCCCAGCCCGGCGAGGAGGGTGCGCAGCAGCGGCAGCGAGAGGCCGATGACGTTGCCCGGGTCGCCGTCGATCCCCTCGACGAACGGCGCCGAGCGGCCGTCCAGGGTGAAGGCGCCGGCCACGTGCAGCGGTTCGCCGGAGGCGATGTAGGCGGCGACCTCCGCGTCGTCCGGGGTGCCGAAGCGCACGGTGGTGGAGGCGGTGGCCGAGGACTGCTCGCCGGTGACGGTGTCGATCACGCAGTGCCCGGTGCGCAGCACGCCGGAACGGCCGCGCATCGACTGCCAGCGGGCCAGCGCCTCGGCGGCGTCGGCGGGCTTGCCGAGCGCCAGGCCGTCCAGCTCCAGCACCGAGTCGCAGCCGATCACCAGCTCGCCGCCGGTCAGTTCGGCGGCGACCGCCTTCGCCTTGGCCTCGGCCAGGACGAGCGCGAGCTCGCCGGGGGTGGCGGCGGTGATCGCGTCCTCGTCGACACCGCTGACCACCACGCGTGGGTCGAGGCCCGCCTGGCGCAGCAGCCCGAGGCGGGCGGGGGAGGCGGAGGCGAGGACGAGGGCGCGGCGGTCGGTCATGCCCACCAGGGTAGGGGGTCCTCCGCGCGTCCGTTCAGACCATCAGAAGAACGGCGAACACCAGGAGGAAGGCGGCGAGCACAGGGCCGGCGCGGCGCAGTTTCTCCTGCACCCGCCGGGCCTCGGGGGAGGGCTCGTCGCGGGGGTCTGACCAGAGCACCCCTCCAGGGTGCGCCGGGGGGACGCGGTGGCGCCTGAGTATCCGTACTCAGCTTTCCGGGCAATCCGGGCGTGCCCGTGCGAGCGGACGCCGAGCAGGGGAGCCGGCCCGGCCGGCTCCCCTGCTCGGCGCACCGGTGCCGGCCCTAGCCGGCCCAGCCCGAGGTGCGCCAGACGTTGACGCCGGGGCGCGGAGTGCCCCGCAGCCGGCGGGCGCGGTCGTTCCAGGGGGAGTCCGGGCCGGCACCGGCACGGGCCGCCTCGGCGGCTTGTGCGGCGGCGGCCCGGGAGTGGACCACCGCCAGGACGGTGGCCAGCTCCTCGGGGGTCGGCTGCCCGTGCAGCACATGGATCGGGGCCATGGCTCAATCCTCTCGCGACGGCCGCTGGTGGGGGAGGGGCTTACAGGGGGATGTTGCCGTGCTTCTTCGGCGGCAGCACCTCACGCTTGCCACGCAGCGCCCGCAGACCGCGGATGATGTGCCGGCGGGTCTCGCTCGGCGCGATGACCGCGTCCACGTACCCGCGCTCGGCGGCCAGGTAGGGGTTGAGCAGGGTGTCCTCGTAGGAGGCGATCAGCTCGGCGCGCTTGGCCTCGACGTCGTCCGCGTCCGCCAGCTCCCGCCGGTGCAGGATGTTGACCGCGCCCTGTGCGCCCATCACCGCGATCTGCGCGGTCGGCCAGGCCAGGTTGAGGTCCGCGCCCAGGTGCTTGGAGCCCATGACGTCGTACGCGCCGCCGAAGGCCTTGCGGGTGATGACGGTGATCAACGGGACGGTCGCCTCGGCGTACGCGTAGATCAGCTTGGCGCCGCGGCGGATGATGCCGTCCCACTCCTGCTCGGTGCCGGGCAGGAAGCCGGGCACGTCGACGAAGGTCAGCACCGGGATGTTGAACGAGTCGCAGGTCCGGATGAACCGGGCGGCCTTCTCGCTGGCGGCGATGTCCAGGCAGCCGGCCAGGTCCATCGGCTGGTTGCCGACGATGCCGACCGGGTGGCCCTCGACCCGGCCGAAGCCGGTGATGATGTTGCCGGCGTACAGCGGCTGGGTCTCCAGGAACTCGCCGTCGTCGAGGACGTGCTCGATCACCTTGTGCATGTCGTACGGCTGGTTCGCCGAGTCCGGCACCAGGGTGTCGAGTTCGAGGTCCTCGTCGGTGACGGTGAGGTCCGCCTCCTCCGGGAAGGCCGGCGGGTCGGAGAGGTTGTTGGAGGGCAGGTACGAGAGCAGGCTCTTGACGTACTCGACCGCCTCCTTCTCGTCCGTGGCCAGGTAGTGCGCGTTGCCGGACTTGGTGTTGTGGGTGCGCGCGCCGCCCAGCTCCTCCATGCCGACGTCCTCGCCGGTGACGGTCTTGATGACGTCCGGGCCGGTGATGAACATGTGCGAGGTCTGGTCGGCCATCACCACGAAGTCGGTGATCGCGGGGGAGTAGACCGCGCCGCCCGCGCAGGGGCCCATGATCAGCGAGATCTGCGGGATGACCCCGGAGGCGTGCACGTTGCGGCGGAAGATCTCGCCGTACAGGCCGAGCGAGACCACGCCCTCCTGGATCCGGGCGCCGCCGGAGTCGTTGATGCCGATGACCGGACAGCCGGTCTTCAGCGCGAAGTCCATCACCTTGACGATCTTCTCGCCGAAGACCTCGCCGAGCGAGCCGCCGAAGACGGTGAAGTCCTGCGCGAAGACGGCCACCTGACGGCCGTCGACGGTGCCGTACCCGGTGACGACGCCGTCACCGTAGGGGCGGTTCTTCTCCTGGCCGAAGTTGGTCGAGCGGTGCCGGGCGAACTCGTCGAACTCCACGAAGGAGTCCTCGTCCAGTAGCTCGACCACGCGCTCACGGGCCGTCAGCTTGCCCTTGGCGTGCTGCTTCTCCACGGCCTTGGCGGACCCGGAGTGCACCGCCTCGTCGATCCTGCGCCGCAGGTCGGCGAGCTTGCCGGCGGTGGTGTGGGGGTCGTACGGCGCCTCGGTCATCCGGTGGCTCTCCCTGATCCATGGGCCGCGACCTGTCGAGTACTGCGCGGGCCAGGATGGGGGCCCGCGCACGAGGGCAGGGCGGCGCAACGAACTACCGTTGAGTAGCGTAGCCAGCGCGCAGGGTTTGCCGTTATGGCCAGCGACACAGTGTGTCAACGCTCGTTCTGCGGGACGATAAGGCGGCCTACGGCTTGTGGGTCCCGTCGGGCCGGTCGCGCTGCTCCGCCAGGACCGACCTGGCAGGACCTAGTCTCGTCGCCATGACCTCAGAGACCCCCCGCCGTAGTGGACTGCGCGGCTTCGGCCACGCCGGGCCGTCGCCCTGGACCGACCTGGACCGGCCGCCGCTGGACACCGAGGCGCTCCGCCGTGACCTGGTGCTTCCGGGCGGGTTCTGGACCTCGCTGGACGTCGTCACCGAGACCGGCTCGACCAACAGCGACCTGGCCGCGCGCGCCAAGGAGGGCGCGCCGCAGGGCGCCGTGCTGGTCGCCGAGGCGCAGAGCGCCGGGCGCGGGCGGCTGGAGCGGCAGTGGACGGCGCCGGCCCGTTCCGGGCTCTTCTTCTCCGTCCTGCTTCGCCCGGACGAGGTACCCGTCGAGCGGTACGGTTGGTTGCCGATCCTGGTCGGCGTCGCGGCCGCCGGCACGCTGAGCCGGGTCGCCGAGGTCGAGGTCGGCCTGAAGTGGCCCAACGACCTCCAGGTCGGCATCGGCGGCGCGGAGCGCAAGCTCGGCGGCATCCTGACCGAGCTGAGCGGCGGTGCGGTGGTCGCCGGCCTCGGCGTCAACGTCTCGCTGCGGGAGAGCGAGCTGCCCGTCCCCACCGCCGCCTCGCTGGCCCTGGCCGGCGCCGCCGTCACCGACCGGGCCACTCTGTTGCGCGCGCTGCTGCGCGAGTTCGCCGGCCTCTACACGGAGTGGACGGCGGCCGCCGGCGACCCGCACGCCAGCGGCCTGCTGCGCGCGTACGCGGACCGCTGCACCACCCTCGGCCGGGAGGTCAGGGTGCACCTTCCCGGTGACCGCGAGCTGCTCGGCGAGGCGGTGGCGGTCGACGGCGACGGCCGGCTGGTGGTCCGCACCCCCGACGGCGCCCGGCGCGCGGTCGGCGCGGGCGACGTCGTGCACGTACGCCCCGAGCCGAGCTGAGCGGGACCGGCCGACCGGGACCCGCCGGGCGGGACTCTTCACCTCCCCTTGACTCGGGCGGATGCCCCGGATCGCGCGATTCCGTGCGAACATTCCACCTGGCAGCAGTGTGAGGCGCGCCACTGCCCGCCGGGTGGCGGGCGCGCCCGGACAGGCAGGACACGAGGCAAGTGCGGCAACCGCACGGGGACGGACCGGTGGCAGAGGACGGCAGCAGCGGCGGAACGGCGGGCGGCCACGACCAGACGGTCGCGCTCGACCTGGAACGCCTGATCCTGGACGCACCACGCCGCTACACCCCGTACCAGGCCGCGCGCGCCGCAGACGTCCCGATGGAGCTGGCCACCCGCTTCTGGCGGGCGATGGGCTTCCCGGACATCGGGCAGTCCCGGGCGCTCACCGACGGCGATGTGATCGCGTTGCGCCGGCTGGCCGGGCTGGTGGAGTCGGGCCTGCTCAGCGAGTCGATGGCGATCCAGGTGGCGCGGTCCACCGGGCAGACCACCTCCCGGCTGGCCGGCTGGCAGATGGACACCTTCCTGGAGAACCTCACCCAGTCCGTCGAACCCGGCCTGACCCGTGCCGAGGTGGCGTACCCGCTGGTCGAGCTGCTGCTGCCGGAGCTGGAGCAGTTCCTGGTCTACGTCTGGCGCCGGCAGCTGGCCGCCGTCACGGGCCGGGTGGTGCAGGCCGCCGAGGACACCGAGATCACCAGCGGCCGGCTCGCCGTCGGCTTCGCCGACCTGGTCGGCTTCACCCGGCTCTCCCGCCGGCTGGAGGAGGAGGAGCTCGGCGAGCTGGTCGAGACCTTCGAGAACACCTGCTCCGACCTGATCGCCGGCCAGGGCGGCCGGGTGATCAAGACCCTCGGCGACGAGATCCTCTACGTCTCCGAGGACCCGGCCACCGCCGCCGAGATCGCGCTCTCCCTGGTCGAGGCGCTGGCCGAGGACGACTCCATCCCCGCGCTGCGGGTCGGCATGGCCTTCGGCACCGTCACCTCCCGGATGGGCGACGTCTTCGGCACCACGGTCAACCTGGCCAGCCGGCTCACCTCGATCGCTCCCAAGGACGCGGTGCTGATCGACGGCGAGTTCGCCACCGCACTGGAGCAGAACGGCAGCGTCGCCCCCGCCGACGCGGACGGGCCGGGCCTCGCCGACGTGCTGTCGGCCTCCGCCGGACTCCCCGCCTCCGGCCTGCCGGTGCCCGGGCCGGATGCCGGGCACCGGTTCAACCTCCAGCCGATGTGGCGCCGCCCGGTGCGCGGGCTCGGTCTGGTCGAGCCGTGGCTGCTGTCGCGGCGCCAGCGTTCGGAGTAGCGCGTGTCCGCGGTGTGAAGCCGGTGCGTGCCCGGCGTGGCCGAACGGTTGAAACCCGTACGGCCGCGTGGATCCTTCCCGGCAAACGGGGCATAACCGAATGAAACCGCCATAGTCTTGGTGCAAGCGGCCGTACGGGTGCAGCTTCTCGGCGGGTGCGGGCCCCGGCGGGTCGCGTCCTGGGGGGCCGAGCAGGGCCGGGCACAGGGAGCGAGGCGAGCCGGTGAGCAGTGAGGCGATCATGACGGACCGCGGCTGCGAGTACGACCGGTCGCAGCCGCCGGCCGCCGCCACCGACGGGCGGCTGAAGTCCGTGGTCGAGCTCGCCCAGGACATGGCGGGTGCCCTCACCCCGCTGGAGGCCGTCCGGGCGGCCGCCGTCCGTGCCACCGAGGCGCTCGGCGCCACCATGGCCGCGGTCTCGGTCTGGGACCGCGAGTCCGGCCGGCTGCGGGTGCTGGTCAACCACGGGGAGCTGGCGCCGGGGGAGGAGGAGCTGCCGGAGGACGAGTCCTACCCGGTGGCCGACTTCCCCGAGATCGTCACCTATCTGGAGGAGCGCTGGACCACCGGCCGCCTCCCGCGCGCCTGGCTGCAGAGCGCCGAGAGCTCCGAGCCGCACGCCGGGCACTTGCACCCCACTGCCGGCGCGTACTGCCAGGAGCGCGCCGCAGCGCTGCGCCGACGCGGACGGGCCTGCTGCGTGGTCGCCCCGATCGTGCTGCACGGGCAGGCCTGGGGCGAGCTGTACCTCGCCAGGACCGTCGGGGAGCCCGAGTTCACCGAGGCCGACGCCGACTACGCCACCCTGCTGGCCGCCCAGATCTCGGCCGGTCTCGCCCAGACCGAGCGCCTCGCCGACCTGCGCAAGCTCGCCTTCTCCGACCCGCTCACCGGCCTGGCCAACCGGCGCGCGGTGGACGCCCGGCTGGAGAGCGCGCTGGAGGCGCACAACCGGGACAACACCGTCGTCTCGCTGGTGGTCTGCGACGTCAACGGCCTGAAGCGGGTCAACGACCAGCTGGGCCACGAGATGGGCGACCGGCTGCTCGAACGCTTCGCCCACCAGCTGTCGCTGGCCGCCGCCAAACTGCCCGGCAGCCTCGCCGCCCGGCTCGGCGGCGACGAGTTCTGCCTGCTGGTCGAGGGGCAGAAGGCGGACGAGGTGGCCGCCGTGGCCGAGGAGCTGTGCGCGCGGGCCCTCGCGCTCGCCGAGGGCGAGGGCGTCGCCTGCGGGGTCGCCTCCACCGGGGACTCCATCGGCCCGGTCACCACCGCCGACCGGCTCTTCCGGCTCGCCGACGCCGCCCAGTACCGGGCCAAAGCCGCGCGCGCCGCCCACCCCGTGGTCGCCGGGCGCAGTCACGGCCCCGGCCTCTCGCCCGACCCGACCGTGCTGCTCGCCGACGCCGCGGACCCGCACCACCGGGCCGACGCCCGGGGCCGCGGCAGCGGCCGGGCCGGGGCCGGCGACCGGCGGCGGTTCCGCGGGGCCGCGCACAGCGCCGATCCGGGCCAGCTGCTCACCGCCGTGCTCGCCGCTCTGGACCAGCACGGCGTGGTCCGGTCCGTGCACCCCGCCGACACCATCGGCAAGCTGGCCGTCGTCGCGGAGACCTCCGCCCGGCTGCTGGACGCGGTCGGCTGGTGGATCTCCTACGTCCCGCCCGGCTCGCACCTGATGCGGACGGCGCAGCACGCCGTCTACCGGATGACCAGCGGGCCCAGCAGCAGCCGGGCGGAGACCCAGCGGGCGCAGATCGAGGCGCCGGACGCCGTCTTCGACCTGCGGCACTACCCGATGACCCGGCGGGCCGTCCGTGGCGACGCCTTCGCCCTGCGGGCCGGCTCGGCGGGCAACGACCCGGCCGAGGAGGCCATGCTGGTCGTCTCCGGCTATCGCGGCATGGTCGCCGCCGGCGGCCAGAACGCGGCGGGCGGCTGGCTGGTCGAGCTCTTCGCCGACGATGCCACGCTCCCGCTGGGCCAGGCCGCCTGCGCCATGCGCGCCCTGGTCGCCGTCGCCCTGTCCGGCCCGGCCTCCCCGCCGCCGGGCTGAGGCCTCGGGGCGCGGGGTTGTGCCGGTTCGGTGACCGGTCGGTTCCGGGCAGGTCGCGGTCCGGTGTGGAGGGTGCCGGGGGGTTGGGCGCGGGCGGGCGGGCGTGGGATGGTGTCCGCGGTCGGCGGGCCATGGGGGCCGGCCGGATCGGGGGTTCACACCATGCGCGCTCGTCTGACGAGCCTCGTCCTCACTACCGTGCTCGCCCTCGGCGGTGCCGCGCTCGCCACCGCACCGGCGGCCTCGGCGGCCCAGGCCGCGCCGCGCGCCGCCGCGGTGAGCACCGCCGTCCAGGGCGCGCCGGCCGCGGCTCCGGCTGCCGCGCCGGCCGCGGCCCCGGCCGTGGGGGTGGCGGCCGACCGGCACGACAGCACCCGGTTGGCCGGGTCGAAGGACAAGGCGAAGAAAAAGAAGAAGAAGGGCTTCAGCAAGATCATCGGCCTGCTCGTCGGCGTCGTGGTGGTGCTGGTGGTCATTGTGGTGATCATCGCGGTGGTCGTGGCGCTCCGCCGCCGCAACCGCGGCTAGCTGTCGCCCCCCGAGGCCCCGAGAGCGCGCAGGACCGCCTCCACGAGGCGGTCCGCGTACGCGTGGTCGAGCGGGCCGAGGCCGTGCAGCCAGCGGTAGTACATCGGGCCGTAGAGCAGTTCGACGGCGAGGTCGAGGTCGGCGTCGGCGTCGATCTGGCCGGCCGCGCGGGCGCCGCGCAGGCGCTCGCGGGTGACCTCCAGCAGCGGATCCATCAGGCGTTCGCGGTACTCGCGGAGCAGCGCCGGGTCGAGCAGGTACTCGGAGACCAGGCCGCGGCCGGTGTTGTCGAAGGCCGGGTCCACGAGCTGGTCGGCGGTCGGCCGTAGGACGGCCCGCAGGTCGGCGGAGAGGTCGCCGGTGTCGGGCAGGGCGAGGCTGCCGGAGGCGTCCTCGTTGGCGGCCTGGAAGGCGTCGAAGACCACCGCGCCCTTCGAGGGCCACCAGCGGTAGATGGTCTGCTTGCCCACGCCGGCGCGGGCGGCGATCGCCTCGATGGTGAGCTTGCCGAAGCCGACCTCGGCGACCAGTTCGGCGGCGGCGGCGAGGACGGCCTGACGGGAGCGCTCGCTGCGGCGGGCGGGGTCGGGTGTGCTGCTGCGGGTCATGGCCCCAGTCTAGCGCGATGGCGAAACGATACGTCTCGTCTTGACAGTCGCGAGGGGTGTTCCCCGCTGGGGCCGGTCGGTGCGCCGGAGGCTCAGCCGGCCTGACCCGCGGCCGTCAGCACCTCGTCGAGCCGCGCCGCGAACGCGCGGGGGTGCGTCAGATTGCCGTTGTGGCCGCCGGGGAGGCGGGTGAGGCCCGTGCCGAGCCGCCCGGCCAGCACCTCGGCGCAGCGGTAGCTGTAGACCGTCGGGTCGGTGGCCGCCCCGATGGCGGGCACCACCCGGGTGGGCCCGGCGGCGAGCGCGTCGGCCCCGGCGGCGCCGAAGGTGCTCCGGCACAGGGTGGTCAGGTCGTGGGCGAGGAAGGCTGTGAAGTCGGCCGCGCGCTCCGGGCCGAACGGCTGCGGACGCACCTCGGGCTCGCGCTCCTGGCGGGCCGGGTCGATCCCGGTGGCCGCCATCACCCCGCGCAAAGCCGCCTGCCAGCCGTCCCGGTGGAACACCTCCTGGATGCCGGCCAGCGCGTCGAGGGTCCCGGCGCACTCCTCGGCCGGCAGCAGGCGCGGTGCGGCCGGCTCGTGGGCGATCAGGGTGCTCAGCTGCCCGGGGTGGTCGTGGGCGAGCTGGAGGCCGATGAGCCCGCCGAAGCTGCAGCCGAGCATCATGGCGGGCCGGTCGGTGACGGCGGCGAGCAGTCGGTGGACGTCGTCGGCGTGCTCGGCGACGGTCGGGGTGCGGTCCGGCTCGTCGAGGGTGCTGCGGGAGAGGCCGCGCCGGTCGTACGTGACCACGGTGTAGCGGCCGGCCAGCCGGGACACCAGGTCGGCACTGCGGTCGGCGTTGCCCTCGCCGCTCTGGGAGATCAGCAGGACCGGGCCGGCGCCCTGGACCTGGTAGTGGATGCGGGCGCCGGCGGTGGTGAGCAGTGCGGTGGTCATGGCTGGGTTCCCTCCCCTGGGGCGGCCGGGTGGCCGCCGTCGGCTTCTGGACTCCACGGTAAAGCATCTATTTTGATGCATCAAGGTAGATGCATCAAAATAGATGGATCTCTTTCGATGCGTCTCTGGGATACCTTGGCCCCATGAACGGAGTCGAACTGCTGCTGCTCGGCCGGACGTTGGCGAAGATCGGCGAGGAGGCCATTCCCACCGAGGGGATCGGCAAGCACGCCACCGGCGTCAGGGCGGTCGTCGTCGTCATGAGCGACATCTACGAGCATCCGGACAGCGCCGTCGGCGAGATCGCCGCGCGGACCGGCCTGCCGCAGAGCCAGGTGTCCGCGGCCGTCGCCCGGCTCCGGGAGGCGGGGTCGATCGTCACCGGGGCCGACCCCGGGGACCGCCGCCGGCTGCTCGCCCGCCGCGCGCCCGAGCTCTCCGCCCGCCGGGCCGAGGTGGCCGCGACGCCCGTCGATGCCGCGTTGGCGCGGGCGCTCGGCACGGACGACCCGGCGGAGCTGGCCGAGGTGCTGGCGGCGCTGGAGGTGCTCGCCCGTCGGCTGACGCCCGCGTCGCTGCGGCGCCTGCGGGCGGAGGTGGAGGCGGGCGAGGGCCGGGCGGTCAGCCGGTGACGCGGTCCGGGCGGGTGTAGACGTTGGCGCCCTCGCCGCGCAGGAAGCCGACCAGGGTCAGGCCCAGCTCCTCGGCCAGGTCCACCGCGAGCGAGGACGGCGCCGAGACGGCCGCCAGCAGCGGGATGCCCGCCAGTGCGGCCTTCTGGGTCAGCTCGAACGACGCCCGGCCACTGACCAGCAGGACGTGCCCGGCCAGCGGCAGTCGGCCCGCGCGCAGCGCCCAGCCGACCACCTTGTCCACCGCGTTGTGCCGGCCGACGTCCTCGCGGGCGCAGAGCAGCTCGCCGGTCGTGCCGTCGAACAGCCCGGCCGCGTGCAGCCCGCCGGTCGACTCGAAGGTGCGCTGGGCGGCCCGCAGCCGGTCCGGCAGCCCGTACAGCAGCGCGGGCGGGACGCTCAGCGGGTCGTCCGCGACCGGGTGGCGGACGTGCGTGCGGACGGCGTCCACGGTGTCGCGGCCACAGAGGCCGCACGCGCTGGTGGTGAGCAGGTTGCGGTGGGCGGAGAGCGGGACGGCGCCGGCGCCGCGCAGCGTCGCGTCCACCACGTTGTAGGTGTTGGCGCCGGTCTCGTCCGTCCCGGCGCAGTAGCGCAGCGCGGCGAGCTCCTCCGCCGTGTGCACCAGCCCCTCGCCGACCAGGAAGCCGGCCACCAGGTCGAAGTCCTGCCCGGGGGTCCGCATGGTCACGGTGAGCGGCTCGCCGCCGAGCCGGATCTCCAGCGGCTCCTCCGCCGCCAGCGCGTCCGGCCGCGTACTGCGCGCGTCCCCCCGCAGCCGCACCACCCGCCGTCGCGCCGTCGCCCGCGTCATCGCCCCGCCACCTCCGTGCCGTCCGTCACCCCCACAGCGTGCGCCACGGGCCGGGGTAACAGAAAATCCTGCTGACCGGCGCAGTGCCCGTGGCGGCCGAATGGCCCAGGACGGTTGTCATATCTTCATTCACCTGATGTGATGGTGTATATGGATATGCACAGTGCTGCGGCCCCCCACGCGCCGCTCGTCCAGGTCGGCAAGGCCGACGTCAGTGCGGAGGACGTGCTGGCCGTCGCCCGGGGCAACGCCAAGATCGAGATCGGCCCCGACGCGCTCGCCGAGATGGCGGCCGCGCGCGCCCGGATCGACGCCCTAGCCGCCGAGCCGCGCCCCGTCTACGGCGTCTCCACCGGCTTCGGTGCGCTCGCCGTCCGGCACATCAGCCCCGAGCTGCGCGCCCAGCTCCAGCGCTCGCTGGTGCGCTCGCACGCCGCCGGGATGGGTCCGGCGGTGGAGCGCGAGGTGGTCCGCGCGCTGATGTTCCTGCGGATGAAGACGCTGGCCTCCGGCCGGACCGGCGTGCGCCCCCTGGTCGCCCAGACCATGGCCGCCATCCTCAACGCCGGCATCACCCCGGTGGTCCGCGAGTTCGGCTCGCTCGGCTGCTCCGGCGACCTCGCGCCGCTCTCGCACTGCGCGCTGGTGCTGATGGGCGAAGGCGTGGCGACCGGCCCCGACGGCGTCGAGAAGCCCGCCGGCGAGCTGCTCGCCGCGGCCGGCATCGAGCCGGTCGAGCTGCTGGAGAAGGAGGGCCTGGCCCTCATCAACGGCACCGACGGCATGCTCGGCATGCTGGTGATGGCCATCTCCGACCTCCAGCGCCTGTTCACCACCGCCGACATCACCGCCGCGATGACCCTGGAGGCGCTGCTCGGCACCGACAAGGTGCTCGCCCCCGAGCTGCACGCCCCGATCCGCCCGCACCCCGGCCAGGCGCTCTCCGCCGCCAACATGCTGGCCGTCCTCAAGGACTCCGGCCTCACCGGCCACCACCAGGACGACGCGCCGCGCGTCCAGGACGCCTACTCGATCCGCTGCGCCCCGCAGGTCGCCGGCGCCGGCCGCGACACCCTGGCCCACGCCGCACTGGTCGCCTCCCGCGAGCTGGCCGCCTCGGTCGACAACCCGGTGGTGCTGCCGGACGGCCGGGTCGAGTCCAACGGCAACTTCCACGGCGCCCCGGTCGCGTACGTGCTGGACTTCCTCGCCATCGCCGCCGCCGACCTCGGTTCGATCTCCGAGCGCCGCACCGACCGGCTGCTCGACAAGGCCCGCTCGCACGGCCTGCCGGCCTTCCTGGCCGACGACCCGGGCGTGGACTCCGGCCTGATGATCGCCCAGTACACCCAGGCGGCGCTGGTCAGCGAGAACAAGCGGCTCGCGGTGCCGGCCTCGGTCGACTCGATCCCGTCCTCGGCGATGCAGGAGGACCACGTCTCGATGGGCTGGTCCGCCGCCCGCAAGCTGCGCCAGGCGGTCGAGAACCTCGGCCGGATCCTCGCCGTCGAGCTGACCGCCGCCTCCCGTGCGCTGGAGATCCGTCAGCAGGCCGACTCCAGCGGCACGGTGGCCCCCGCCACCGCCGCCGCCATGGCGGCGGCCCGCGAGGCCGGGGTCGGCGGCGCCGGCCGCGACCGCTTCCTCTCGCCGGACCTGGAGGCCGCCGCCGCGCTGGTCGCCTCCGGCGCGCTGCTGCAGGCGGTCCAGAAGGTCACCGGGCCGCTGGCCTGACGCACGCCCACGCGGCCGTCGTGGAGCGGGTGGGCTCAGTCCCACTCGCTCCGCGACCGCTTCGACCGGCGCTCGTCCCGGCGGTCGGACAGCACGGCGGCGAAGTTGACCCCGACGATGCCGGTCCAGCAGACCACCAGGCCCATGAAGCCGGTGAAGCCGTTGGTGCCGCCGTCGGTCGCGATGGCGGTCAACGGGATGCCCAGGACCAGCGAGACCAGCGGCAGCCGGTTGCCGGAGCGGCCGAACGGGCGGCGGCGCAGGTGCTCGGCCGGCCCGTAGTCGTCGAGCCGCTCCGAGACCCGGCGCTCCACCCGGGCGTCGAGGCGGGCGTCCATCCGTGCGTCGAGCCGGGCCAGGAACGAGTCGACCAACTCCGACTCGTACTCCTTGCCCAGCTCTTTGCGGGCCTGCAGGGTGGCGTCGAGGTCGCGCCGCAGTTCGTCCTGGCGAGTGTCCATGCCGCCAAGCCTGGGCCCGCGGTACGCCGCCGGTCCATCGGTTCGCGCGGTAATCGGGGCGGACTCAGGGGGAAATCAGGGTCCCCCCGAGACGTGCCCGGGGGCCTCGTCCGGGCGCCGGTCCCACCCCTCGGGACGTCTCACCGGGCGTCCCGGCGTACGAGACGTCTTTGCCAGCGGGCGCGCGCTGCTGCACAGTCGTCGTCCGAACAGCTCGCACCCGGAGGTACTGCTGATGACCGCCACCGACGACACCGGCACGGTCGGCCCCTCCGCCCGGCTGCTCCAGCTCTTCGAGGGCCACCGGCTCACCCCCACCCAACGCCGGATCGCCCACTCACTGGTCCGGCACGCCACCGAGGCCCCGTTCCTCTCCAGCGTCGAGGTCGCCGAGCTGGCCGGCGTCAGCCAGCCCTCCGTCACCCGCTTCGCGGTGGCGCTCGGCTACGACGGCTACCCGGCGCTGCGCAAGCAGCTGCGCGAACTGGGCGCGGGCGAGCCGGCCGCCCCGGAGACCCCGGCCGACGCCGTCCGCAACGAGCACCAGCAGGCCGTCCTCGCCGAGATCGAGCACCTGCGCCACCTCGCCGAACTCCTCGCCGACCCCGAGCCGATCACCCGCGCCGCCCGCCTCCTCGCCGCCTCCCGCCCGCTGCCCGTCCTCGGCCTGCGGGCCGCCTCCGCGCAGGCCCGTGGCTTCGCCTACTTCGCGGCCAAGGTGCACCCCGACATCCGGCTGCTCGACGAGGGCGGAAGCATGCTCGCCGACCGGCTCGAACAGGCCGCCGCGGCCGGCGCCAGCGCCCTGCTCTGCTTCGCGCTGCCGCGCTACCCGCGCGAGCTGATGGACGCCCTGGCCGTGGCCCGGGAGTGCGGGTTGACCGTCCTCACCGTCGCCGACAGCGCCTTCGCGCCGGTGGCCAAGCTCTCCGACCTGATGCTGCCGGCCGCCGTCGGCACCGGCCTGGTCTTCGACACTGCCTGTGCGCCGATGATGCTCGGCCGGGTGCTGCTGCAGACCATGTGCGACGAACTCCCCGGCGCCGAGGCCCGGTTGGAGGCGATCGAGCAGGCGGCGGCGGCGCGCGGTCTCTTCCTGGAGTAGAAGGGGCCCGGAGCGGCCGGCGGCGGCCGGCGGTCAGCCGACGAGGGCGGTCCGGAGCCGCTCCAGGGTGGCGCGCATGCCGGCCCGGTTGGCCGCGGCCCGCCGCTCCGGGGAGACCCCGGTGAAGACCTTGCCGAGCAGCTCGGCGAACGGCGCGCTGCGCCCGGTGCGCAGGTCCCGCCAGTACTCGGTGACCGTCGTCCCGCCGTTCCCGTCCGCCGCGAAGCGGTAGCCCCACTCGGCGATCGGGATCCCGAACGAGTCGACCCGGAAGGCGAATTCACGGTCCGGGTCGGCGACCGTCACCCGGCAGGTGGTGAACCAGACGAAGAGCCCGCGGCGGTTGAACCCGACGAACCGCTCGCCCGCACGGAGCGACCCCCGGCGGGCCCAGACCGCGCGGCACTCCGGGCTCCACTCGCCCGTCCGGCGCACCTCGCTGACGGCCCGGTATGCGGCGGCCGGTCCGGCCGCCACCGTGACGCTCTCCTCGACGCTCCACTCGCGGCCCATTGCGGCCCCTCCCCGATCGCTCCCGCCCGGTGTCGGCGCTTCTGCGCGCGCAAGTGACCGTACCGTCACGTTGCCGATCCGCCCAGGGCGGGTATCACCCTGTCAGGGGGTGCCGCCATGCGCGTGATCCACGAGATGAAGTTCGTCGGCCGGCTCGCCTCCGGCGCCGACGAATGGTCCTGCCCCGCCTGCGGACGCCGCGTCACCCTGCGCCGTCTGCCCGACCCCGAGCTCGTCGTCCTCGACCCGGGCGATCAGAGCGCCGTCCACGTCGGCGTCATCGAACCCGACGCCGGCACGGCCGCCGCCGAGAAGTACGGCCTCGGCCCGGTCCAGGAGATCCCCCGCCCGCCCCGCCCGGCCACGCCGGACGACGACGACCGCCGCTGGCTCGCCGAGATCGGCATCGACTGGGACGGCGACGCGGCGGCGTGACGCGCGCTCAGCGCCTCGGGGCGTACAGCGGCAGATCGTCGGTGCGCAGCTCCGGCGGCAGGGGTGCTGCGAGCGGGACGGGCTCGCCGTACTTGCCGTGCAGTACGCCCTGGTAGGCGCCGTCGCGCGGGTAGGTGTAGAGCGTCCGGAGGCCCGTGCGGGGATCGATCGAGAGCAGCGCGGCAACGCCGGCGATCGCGACCACTCGGCCTTGGCCGTGATGCCGCCGGCGCGCTCGGAGCCGGAGACCACCTCCACGGCCAGTGCGACGTCGTGCGGGTCGGCCAACCAGTCGTCGTCCTCCTCCCAGTCGGTGGGGAGGACGACGAGATCGGGTGTGGCGTAGTCCTCCGTGTTGTCGGGCATGGAGACGGACGACACCTCGAAGGTGCCGGGCCCGCTCGGCAGCCGCGACTCGAGCTGGATCCTCAGCCGGCGCACGGTTCCCGCGTGCTTGCCGCGAGGAGTGGGGCCATCACCAGGGTTCCTCCGATGATCTGGACGCGGAGGCCGATGCTCCGTTCGATCTCCTCTGCCGCGTCGCGGAGTCTGCCCGGTCGCACGCTGATGGCCGCCATCGTGTCCTCCGCTCCCTGGCGCATGGGCCGAGTGGCTGGTGTTCGCCGGGTTCAGGGTAGCGCTCGGGGGTCATCGGGGCGGGTGCTGATCGGATGTGGTCGAGGTCTGGTCGGGAGCCGAATGTTTGGATATATTCATTCGGACAAAGTCTGAATGGATTCATCCGTAGGGAGGCCCGGACATGGTGCAGCAGACGAGCGGACCGCGTGAGGTGCGTGCGGCGCGCGGGACGGCGCTGACGACGCAGGGGTGGCAGCAGGAGGCCGCCCTGCGGATGCTGATGAACAACCTCGACCCCGAGGTGGCCGAGCACCCGTCGAAGCTGGTGGTCTACGGCGGCACCGGCAAGGCGGCCCGCGACTGGCGTTCCTTCGACGCCATGGTCCGCACGCTGCAGACGCTGAAGCAGGACGAGACCATGCTGGTCCAGTCCGGGCGTCCGGTCGGTGTCATGCAGACGCACGAGTGGGCGCCGCGGGTGCTGATCGCCAACTCCAACCTGGTCGGCGACTGGGCCAACTGGGAGGAGTTCCGCCGGCTGGAGAGCCTCGGGCTCACCATGTACGGGCAGATGACGGCCGGGTCGTGGATCTACATCGGCACCCAGGGCATCCTCCAGGGCACCTACGAGACCTTCGCGGCCGTCGCCAACAAGCGGTTCGAGGGCACCCTGGCGGGGACGATCACCCTCACCGCCGGCCTCGGCGGGATGGGCGGCGCCCAGCCGCTGGCCGTCACCATGAACGGCGGCGTGGCGATCTGCATCGACTGCGACCCGTCCCGGATCGCCCGCCGGATCGAGCACCGCTACCTGGACGTCGAGGCCAGGAACCTCGCCCACGCGCTGGAGCTGGCCACCGCCGCCCGCGACAAGAAGCAGCCGCTCTCCATCGGTCTGCTGGGCAACGCCGCCGAGCTCTTCCCGCAGCTGCTCGCGATGGACGCGCCGATCGACATCGTCACCGACCAGACCAGCGCCCACGACCCGCTGAGCTACCTGCCGATCGGCGTCTCCTTCGACGACATGGCGACCTACGCGGCCGAGAAGCCCGCCGAGTTCACCCAGCGCTCGCGCGAGTCGATGGCCAAGCACGTCGAGGCGATGGTCGGCTTCATGGACGCCGGCGCCGAGGTCTTCGACTACGGCAACTCGATCCGCGGCGAGGCCCAGCTGGCCGGCTACGACCGCGCCTTCGCCTTCCCCGGCTTCGTCCCGGCGTACATCCGGCCGCTGTTCTGCGAGGGCAAGGGCCCGTTCCGCTGGGCGGCGCTCTCCGGCGACCCGCAGGACATCGCCAAGACCGACAAGGCCGTGCTCGACCTCTTCCCGGAGAACGAGTCGCTGCACCGCTGGATCAAGATGGCCCAGGAGAAGGTCCACTTCCAGGGCCTGCCCGCGCGCATCTGCTGGCTCGGTTACGGCGAGCGGGACAAGGCCGGCGAGCGGTTCAACGACATGGTCGCCTCCGGTGAGCTGTCCGCCCCGATCGTCATCGGCCGCGACCACCTGGACTGCGGCTCGGTCGCCTCCCCGTACCGCGAGACCGAGGCGATGCTCGACGGCTCCGACGCGATCGCCGACTGGCCGCTGCTCAACGCCATGGTCAACGTCGCCTCCGGCGCGTCCTGGGTCTCCATCCACCACGGCGGCGGCGTCGGCATCGGCCGCTCGATCCACGCCGGCCAGGTCACGGTGGCCGACGGCACCGCGCTGGCCGGCGAGAAGATCCGCCGGGTGCTCACCAACGACCCGGGCATGGGCGTCATCCGGCACGTCGACGCCGGCTACGACCGGGCCGACGAGGTCGCCGCCGAGCGCGGGGTCCGCGTCCCGATGGGTGAGCTGTGAGCTCCGACAGCTTCGAGGAGATGTGGGCGGAGCTGCTCCCCGTGGGCCGCTCCGCCGCCTCCGGCGGCTACCGCCGCTTCGCCTGGAACTCCGCCGACGCCGAGTGCCGGGCCTGGTTCGAGGAGCAGGCCCGCAAGCGCGGCCTGACCTACGAGCTGGACCGCAACGGCAACCAGTGGGCCTGGCTGGGCGACCCGGCCGCCGGCGGCGCGGTCGTCACCGGCTCGCACCTGGACTCCGTTCCGGACGGCGGCGCCTACGACGGCCCGCTCGGCGTCGTCTCCTCCTTCGCCGCCCTGGACGAACTGCGCGGCAGGAAGGCGGACCTCACCCGGCCGCTGGCGATCGTCAACTTCGGCGACGAGGAGGGCGCCCGGTTCGGCGTGGCCTGCATCGGCTCCCGGCTCAGCGCCGGCGTGCTCGGCCGGGAGGCCGCGTACGAGCTGCGCGACGCCGACGGCGTCCGGCTGCCCGACGCGATGGAGAAGGCCGGCTACGATCCGGCCGTGATCGGCGCGGACGGCGACCGGCTGGCCCGGATCGGCGCCTTCGTCGAACTCCACGTCGAGCAGGGCCGCTCGCTGGCCGAGGGCCAGCCGGTCGGTGTGGCCAGCGCGATCTGGCCGCACGGCCGCTGGCGGTTCGACTTCCACGGCGAGGCCAACCACGCCGGCACCACCCGGATCGAGGACCGCCGCGACCCGATGCTGACCTACGCCAACACCGTGCTTGCCGCGCGGAAGAAGGCGAAGCTGGCGGGCGCCCTGGCCACCTTCGGCAAGGTCGCCGTCGAGCCCAACGGCACCAACGCGATCGCCTCGCTGGTCCGCGGCTGGCTGGACTCCCGGGCCGCCGACGAGGTGACGCTCAAGGCACTGGTCGAGGAGATCGAGCGGGCCGCGTACGAGCGCGGCGAGCGCGACGGTGTCCGGGTCGAGCTGACCCGCGAGTCCTACACCCCGGTGGTGGACTTCGACGGCCCGCTGCGCGACCGGCTCGCCCGTCGTCTCACCAGGGACGGGGCCCCCGGCGGTGTGCCGATCCTGCCCACGGGCGCGGGACACGACGCCGGAATCCTGGCATCGGCGATCCCGACCGCCATGCTGTTCGTACGTAACCCGAGCGGCGTCTCGCACTCCCCGGCCGAACACGCCGAGACGGCCGACTGCCTGGCCGGAGTCGCCGCCCTCGCCGACGTACTGGAGGACCTGGCGTGTCAGTGACCTACTGGGCGCAGTACGCCTGGCTGCCGCACGTGAACGGGCCGGTGGTCGAGCAGGACGTGCTGATCGCCACCGGGCCCGGCGGCCGGATCGCCAAGGTGACGCCGGACAGCGGGCCGTGCCCGCCCGGCGCCGTCCGGCTGGAGGGGCTGCTGCTGCCCGGCCAGGCGAACGCCCACTCGCACGCCTTCCACCGGGCGCTGCGCGGCAACGTCCAGGTCGGCTCCGGCACCTTCTGGACGTGGCGCGACACCATGTACCGGTTCGCCACCGCGCTCGACCCCGACAGCTACCTGGCGCTGGCCACCGCCGTCTACGCCGAGATGGCACTTGCCGGGATCACCGCGGTGGGCGAGTTCCACTACCTGCACCACGCGCCCGGCGGCGTCCGCTACGACGACCCGAACGCGATGGGCGAGGCGCTGATCGAGGCCGCCGCCCGGGCCGGCATCCGGATCACCCTGCTGGACACCTGCTACCTCTCGTCCGGCTTCGGCGCGGAGCCGACCAAGCCGCAGCGCCGGTTCAGCGACGGTGACGCCGACGCCTGGGCGGAGCGCGCCGACGGGCTCAAGCCGCGCGAGCACGCCCGGATCGGAGCCGCCATCCACTCGGTGCGGGCGGTACCGGCCGAGCAGCTCGGCACCGTCGCGCACTGGTCGGCGATGCGCAAGGCCCCGCTGCACGTCCACCTCTCCGAGCAGACCGCCGAGAACGACGCCTGCCTCACCGCGCACGGCGTCACCCCGACCCGGCTGCTCGCCGACCACGGCGCACTCGGCCCGCGCACCTCCGCGGTGCACGCCACCCACCTCACCGACGAGGACATCAAGCTCCTCACCGACACCTCCACCAGCATCTGCATGTGCCCCACCACCGAACGGGACCTCGCGGACGGCATCGGCCCGGCCCGCCAGCTGGCCTCGGCCGGCTGCCCGGTCACCCTCGGCAGCGACAGCCACGCCGTCATCGACCCGTTCGAGGAGGCCCGCGCGCTGGAGCTGGACGAGCGGCTGCGCACCCGCACCCGCGGCCACTGGACGGCCAACGCGCTGCTGCGGGCCGGCACCGAGGACGGGCACGCCTCGCTCGGCTGGCCGGAGGCGGGGCGGATCGAAGCCGGTTCGCTGGCCGACTTCACCGTGATCGCGCTGGACTCGGTGCGCACCGCCGGACCGCCGCCCCGGCTCGGTGCCGAGATCGCGGTGTTCGCGGCCTCCGCCGCCGACGTGCGGCACGTGGTGGTCGGCGGCCGGCACGTGGTCAGGGACGGGGTGCACCAGCTGGTGCCGGACGTCCCGGGCGCGCTGCACTCCGCGATCGCCGCGCTGAGCTGCTGAGCTGCTGAGCTGCTGAGCCGTCGAGAGGCTGAGCGGCTGAACTCCCCGTCACTCCCGGGGGCGGGGCGGGGGCCGATCCCGCCCCGCCCCCGGGTCCATCCGTCCGTGAAAGGTCCCATGTGAGCACCCCGAGCAGCCCCCGGAGCCAGGGCATGCCGAGCACCTTGATCACCGGTGTCGGCAGCCTGGTCACCAACGACCCCGCGTACGGGACCGGGCCGCTCGGCCTGCTCACCGACGCGGCCGTGGTGGTGGACGGCGGCACGATCGCCTGGGTCGGTCCGGCGGCCGAGGCGCCCGCCGCCGACGAGCGGTTCGACGCGGCGGGCCGGGCGCTGCTGCCGGGCTTCGTCGACTCGCACGCCCACCTGGTCTTCGCGGGCGACCGCACCGCCGAGTTCAACGCCCGGATGTCCGGCCAGTCGTACTCCGCAGGCGGGATCCGCACCACGGTCGCCGCCACCCGGGCCGCGAGCGACGCCGAGCTGGACGCCAACCTGGCCCGCTTCGTCCGCGAGGCACTGCGGCAGGGCACCACCGCGATCGAGTGCAAGTCCGGCTACGGGCTGACGGTCGTGGACGAGGCCCGGGCGCTGCGGATCGCCTCCTCGTACACCCCCGAGACCACCTACCTCGGCGCCCACGTCGTCGCCCCCGAGTTCGCGGACGACCCGGCCGGCTACGTCGACCTCGTCACCGGCGACATGCTGGACGCCTGCGCGCCGTACGCCCGCTGGGTGGACGTGTTCTGCGAGAACGGCGCCTTCGACGGCGACCAGGCCCGGGCCGTCCTGACCGCCGGGATCGAGCGCGGCCTCACCCCCCGGGTGCACGCCAACCAGCTCTCCTACGGGCCGGGTGTGCAGCTCGCCGTCGAACTGGGGGCGGCCTCCGCGGACCACTGCACCCACCTGACGGACGAGGACGTGGCCGCGCTGGCCGGTTCGGCGACGGTGGCCACGCTGCTGCCCGGCGCGGAGTTCTCCACGCGCGCCGCCTACCCGGATGCGCGCCGGCTGCTCGACGCAGGCGCCGTGGTCGCGCTCTCCACCGACTGCAACCCGGGCTCCAGCTTCACCAGCTCGATGGCGTTCTGCATCGCGGTCGCGGTCCGGGAGATGGGGATGACGCCGGACGAGGCGGTCTGGGCCGCCACCGCAGGCGGCGCGCACGCGCTGCGGCGGACGGACGTCGGGACGGTGACGGTGGGTGCCCGGGCCGACCTCCAGCTGCTGGAGGCCCCCTCGCACGTCCACCTCGCCTACCGGCCCGGGGTGCCGCTGACGGCGGCGGTCTGGCGCGCGGGCGTGCGAGAGGTCTGACGCCGAGGGCCGGCCCCCCGCACCCCGGTCCGGGTGCGGGGGGCGTCCGTCACCGGCCCAGGCCCAGCGAGCGCCGGATGAAGTCGAGCTGGTGGTGGTGGAGGTTCTCCGCCACCGACTCGTCGGAGGGCGTGTGGGTGGTGCCGCTGAGCGGCAGGAGCTCGTGCGGGCGGCCGGCGGCCAGCAGGGCGCCGGAGAGCCGCAGGGCGTGGACGGGGAACACGTTGTCGTCGGCGAGGCCGTGGACGAGCAGCAGCGGGCGGCGCAGCCGGGGAGCGTCGCCGACCAGCGAGCACGCGTCGTAGCGCTCGGGGTGCTTGTCGGGGTGGCCGAGGAAGCGCTCCTGCCAGTGGGTGTCGTAGAGCCGCTGGTCGGAGGGGGCCGCCCCGGCGACGGCGGCGTGGAAGACGTCCGGGCGCCGGAGGACGGCGAGCGCGGCGAGGTAGCCGCCGTAGGACCAGCCGCGGATGGCGACCCGGTCGAGGTCGAGCAGCCCGGGCCGCAGGCGAGCGGTCTCGTGCAGGGCGTCGACCTGGTCCTCCAGGGCCGGTGTGGCCTTGTCCCCGAACACCTCCTTGTCCCAGCGGGGGCCGCGCCCGGGGGTGCCGCGGCCGTCGACGGCCAGCACGGCGAAGCCCTGGTCGGCGAACCACTGGGAGACGAGGTCCCACCAGGCGCCGGCGGTGGTGACCTTCTGCTGCGCGGGCCCGCCGTACGGGTCGAGGAGGACGGGCAGCGGGCCGTCGCCGGGGCGGTGGCCGGCGGGCAGGAAGAGTGCGGCGCGCAGGTCGCGCCGGCCGAGGCGGAGCAGTTCGGGCCGCGCGGTCAGGACGGGCGGCTGCGCGTGGGAGGCGACGGGGAGCGGCGGGCGGCCGTCGCGCCGGACGCTGGTCCGGCCGGCGGGGGCTCCGGGCTCCCGGGTGGTGAGGACGAGCGTGCCGCCGCGCCGCACGCCGGTGTGGAGGCCCGGTCCGTCGCTCAGCCGCCGGAGGCCGGCGACCGGTTCGTACAGCCAGAGGTGGGTTTCGGTGGGCTCGGTGGTGGCGGTGAACAGCACCTGCTCGCCGTCGGTCCCGGTCACCTCGCGCAGCTGGAGCCCGGCCGGGGTGACGGGCTCGCCGTCGACGGTGAGGTGCCGGGTGTCGCCGTGGTCGGCGGAGCCGACCAGCGCGCCCGCCGCGGTGCGGACCGGCAGACCGGGGACGAGCTCGACCCAGCGTTCGTCGCGCTGCTCGGCGAGGAGCCGGGTGGTGCCGTCGGCCGGGTCGACCGCCAGGGTCAGCACGGTGTGCTGGTCGCGGCTCTGCACGGCGGCGAACGGGCCGTGCCCGTCCCACCCGGCGGCGGCCAGGTACTCGTACGCCGTGCGGTCCCAGCGGACCTCGGTGCGGGCGCCGTCCAGGCCGAGCAGCCAGAGCGAGACGTCGGCGTTGGCGGTGCCGGCCAGCGGGTAGCGGATGACGCGCGGCTGCTGCTGCGGGTTGGCCGGGTCGGCGAGGTGGAGGCGGCTCAGCGGGCCGTTGTCGACCCGGGTGGCCAGCAGCCGGGTGCCGTCCGGGGACCACCAGTGGGCCCGGGTGCGGAACATGGACTCGGCGGCGACGTGGTCGGCGACCCCGTACGTCACCTCCTCCTGTTCGGGTTCGGCGAGCGCCCGGTCGCCGCTGCCGTCGGCCTCGACCACGCGCAGCGCGCCGCCGCCGGCATAGGCGATCCGGCGGCCGGCCGGGTCGAGGCGCGGGTCGTACACCTCGGTGGCGGTGGGGACCGGCCGGACGGTGCCGGCGGTGGTGTCGGCGAGCCAGAGCGCGCCGCCGAGGGCGAAGGCGGCCAGCCGGCCGGTGGCGTCGGTGGAGTACGCGGTGATGCCGGTGGTCAGGACCCGGGCCCGTTCGCGGCGGATGCGCTCGGCCTCGGGAAGTTCGTCACCGGGGCCGGCGAGCGTGGACGGATCGACGACCAGCCGTTCCCGGCCGGTGGCGGTGTCCAGCGCCCAGAGGCAGGAGAGCGGGTCGTCGCCGGCCCGGCTGCGCAGGAAGAGCACGGTGCCGCCGTCGGCGGAGACGGCCGGGTGGACGGGGGTGCCCAGGGTGAAGCGCCGGGTGCGGGCGAGCTGGCGGGGGAGGCTGTCGGTCGGCATCCCGACACCTTCGCACGGCCGGGCGCGGGCGTGCGAGGGAAATCGGCCGGGGCCTCGGACACGGCCGGGGTGGACACGGCCGGGCGCGGGCGTGCCCGGACATACGGCCGGAGCCGCGGCCGGCCGGGTCGAACGCGGCCGGGGCCGGTGCGGATCTCAGGAATCCGCACCGGCCCCGGTGGCAGGTGTGCCGTCAGCGCGACGTCAGTGGACGTCGCCCATCAGCCGGACGACCTTCTTGCGGTACATCCACAGCGCCACGCCGGCGAGGATCGCCATCACGCCCTGGACCGCGAAGTACCCGGTGGAGCCGACCACCTTGTCGCCGAGGACCAGCTGGAAGATGGCCGCGACACAGTCACCCGCGGTGACCGCGAGGAACCAGACACCCATCATCTGGCTGGCGTACTTCGTCGGGGCCAGCTTGGTGGTGACGGAGAGGCCGACCGGCGAGAGGGTCAGCTCACCGACGGTCTGGACCAGGTAGACCATGGCCAGCCAGAGCGGGGTGACCTTGGTGCCGCCCGTGGCGGCGGCCATCGCCAGCATCATGACGAGGAAGGAGCCGCCGATCATCAGCAGACCGAAGGCGAACTTCACGGTGGTGCTGGGGTTCTTGGCCTTGCGGGCCAGGGCCACCCAGAGCCAGGCGAAGACCGGGGCCAGCGCCATGATGTAGAGCGGGTTCAGCGACTGGAACCAGGTCGACGGGAAGTTGAAGCCGAACAGCGTGGACGAGGTGTTCTCGTCCGCGAAGATGCTCAGCGTCGAGCCGGACTGGTCGTAGATCATCCAGAAGACGGCGGCGGCGACGAAGAACCAGATGTAGCCGCTCATCCGGGACTGCTCGGTCTCGTCGAGGTCCTTGTCGCGCTTCACCTTGGCGAAGACGAAGACCGGGATCGCGATGCCCGCGATCGACAGCGGCCAGATCGCCCAGTTGATGGTGAAGTGACCGGTCAGCGCGACGACCGCGTAGAAGACCACGGCAACGGCCAGCCAGAGGCCGGCCTTCTTGAAGATCGCGCTCTTCTCGGCCGCCGAGATCGGCGAGGTCACCACGTCGCTCTTGGCGCTCAGGTGGCGGGTGCCGAGCAGGAACTGGATCAGGCCGAGCGCCATGCCGATGCCGGCCAGGGCGAAGCCGAGGTGCCAGTTGACGCTCTGGCCGACGGTGCCGATGACCAGCGGAGCGGCGAAGGCACCGAGGTTGATGCCCATGTAGAAGATGGTGAAGCCACCGTCACGGCGCGGGTCGTTCGGCCCGTCGTAGAGGTGGCCGACCATCGTCGAGATGTTGGCCTTGAGAAGACCCGAGCCGACCGCGATGAACGCGAGGCCGACGAAGAACGACACGCTCGCCGGCACGGCCAGCAGGAAGTGGCCGATCATGATGATCGAGCCGCCGAGGGCGACGGTCTTGCGCGCGCCGAGGAAGCGGTCCGCGATCCAGCCGCCCGGCAGGGCGAGCAGGTAGACCATTGCCGTGTACACGCTGTAGACGGCGGCGGCGACGGCCGCCTTCATGCCGAGACCGCCCTCCGCGATGGAGGCCGTCATGTAGAGCACCAGCAGGGCACGCATGCCGTAGTAGCTGAAGCGCTCCCACATCTCGCTCATGAAGAGGGTGGCGAGGCCCCGGGGGTGCCCGAGGAAGGTCTTGCCGCTGGGAGAGGCCGACTGAACGCCGGGCTCCAGGGTCGTAGACGCCATGTGTAGTGGTTCCTTGCCTGACAGCGTCCGCCTAGGGGGGTGGCGGCGGACGTGGACCAAACCACTGTACGTGGCGACATTTGGCGCCATCAGCTGACAAAACACGCTAATCAGGTATGCCAATGGTAAAGCTCGCGACAGGCTAACTCGGCCGATCCATGGTTCCGCCGAGAGAATTCCTTCGGTTTGAAGCCCGAGGAGCAGAATCTTCGCCGAACAGGCGGTCCGGACATGTCCGTTGAGCGGTGATCACCCCCCGTATAACGATCACGCTCTGTGAACTAGTTCACAGGGGAAACGGCCATACCCCGGCGGACTACCATCACCACATGACCTGTGTGCTGCTCGCCGAGGACGATCCGGCGATCTCCGAACCGCTCGCCCGGGCCCTGCGACGCGAGGGCTATGAGGTGCTCGTCCGCGAGGACGGTCCGACCGCACTGGCCGCCGGACTCACCGAGGAGGTCGATCTCGTCGTCCTCGACCTCGGCCTGCCGGAGATGGACGGCCTCGAGGTCTGCCGCCGCCTGCGCGCCGACGGCAAGAGCTGCCCCGTCCTGGTGCTCACCGCCCGCGCCGACGAGGTGGACACCGTGGTCGGCCTGGACGCCGGAGCCGACGACTACGTCACCAAGCCCTTCCGCCTCGCCGAACTGCTGGCCCGCGTCCGCGCCCTGCTCCGGCGCGGCAACGTCGACCAGCTCACCACGGGCGCGCACGGGGTGAAGATCGACATCGAGTCGCACCGCGCCTGGCTCGGCGAGGAGGAGCTCACCCTCTCCGCCAAGGAGTTCGAGCTGCTGCGGGTGCTGGTCCGGGACGCCGGCCGGGTGGTCACCCGCGAGGAGATCATGCGCCAGGTCTGGGACACCACCTGGTGGACCTCCACCAAGACGCTGGACATGCACATCTCCTGGCTGCGCAAGAAGCTCGGCGACGACGCGGCCAACCCCCGCTACATCGCCACCGTGCGCGGGGTGGGCTTCCGCTTCGAGAAGAATTAGCCGCGAAACGATCCAGCCCCCGCGGGGGTACGTACCACCACGGGGAGCGGCAGCGTGAAACGCCGGATGATCAACTCGCTGCTGGGCGTCGTCCTGGTGGTGGTCGCGGTGTTCTGCGTCCCGCTCGCCCTGGTCGAGAAGCGCACCATCGTCAACTCGGCCCAGGACCGGGTGGACGCCGCCGCCGTCCGGGTCCTGGCCCTGGTGGAGAACCGGCTCGCCGCGGGCGAGCCGGTCACCGGCGACAAGTTCGCCAACCAGGTCACCGACGGCCAGTACGTCGAGGTGGACATCCCCGGCAAGGAGCCCGTCTCCAGTGGCGAGCGCCCGGCCGGGAACCACCTGTTGAAGGCGGTGGAGCAGGGCGCCAGCGGCGAGACCGTCACCGTCGAGCAGTCCCGGGAGGCGGTCGACCACGAGATCGCCAACATGCTGCTGCTGCTCGGCGTCGTCGCCCTGCTCGCCGTCCAGGCCGCCGTCGCCCTCGCCGTCTGGCAGGCCAAACGGCTCGCCCGCCCGCTCACCGACCTCGCCGAGACCGCCGAACGGCTCGGCTCCGGCGACCCCCGCCCGCGCGACCGCCGCTACGGGGTGCCCGAGCTCGACCGCGTCGCCGAGGTGCTGGACGTCAGCGCCGAACGTATCGCCCGGATGCTCACCGCCGAACGCCGGCTCGCCGCCGACGCCTCCCACCAGCTGCGCACCCCGCTCACCGCGCTCTCCATGCGGCTGGAGGAGATCACCGCGCTCGCCGAGGAGCCGGAGACCGTCAAGGAGGAGGCGACCATCGCCCTCCAGCAGGTCGAGCGGCTCACCGACGTCGTCCAGCGGCTGCTCACCACCCAGCGCGACCCGCGCAGCCCCACCGCCGTCGCCTTCGACCTGGACGACGTGGTCAAGCAGCAGGTCGAGGAGTGGGGCCCGTCGCTGCGCGGCACCGGACGGGTGCTCCAGCTGGAGGGGCTGCGCGGGGTCACCGCGGTCGGCACCCCGGGCACCGTGGCCCAGGTGCTGGCCACCCTGATCGAGAACTCGCTGATGCACGGCGCCGGGATGATCACCCTGCGGGTGCGGCCGTCCGGGACGTCGGTGGTGGTAGAGGTGCAGGACCAGGGCGCCGGGGTCCCGCCGGAGCTCGGCAACCGGGTCTTCGAGCGCGCGGTCAGCGGCCGCAACTCGACCGGCATCGGCCTGGCCGTCGCCCGCGACCTGGCGGAGGCGGACGGCGGGCGGCTCGAACTGCTCTCGCTCCAGCCGCCGGTGTTCGCGCTCTTCCTGGGGCGGAGCCGCAGGGACGACTAGGGGGGTCTGGGGCGGAGCCGCAGGGAGGACCAGGGGGGTCTGGGGCGGGGCCGCAGGGACGACCAGGGGGGTCTGGGGCGGAGCCGCAGGGACGACCAGGGGGTCTGGGGCGGAGCCGCAGGGACGACCAGAGGGGCCGGGGGTGCCGCCCCAAGCGCGACCGGCGGCTCTTGGGGCGGAGCCGCAGGGCCCACCGGCCCGGCGCGAGCGGTGGATCAGCTGGGCATCATCCCCAGCTGGCGCATCAGGCCCATGACGTCCCACTGCCACCAGCCTTCCGCGATCATTCCGTCCGCGAAGCGGAAGGTCGTCGTGCCGCGTCCGACGACCGACTTGCCGGTGGACGGTACGCCCATGAAGTCGGCCTTCTGCGTGGCGTGCCACGTCCACCGGGTGGCGACCTCGTCGCCCTCGGCGATCTGGCTCTCGATGGCGAAGGTGAAGTCGAAGGCTCCGACGTAGCCGGCGCAGCGCTCCTTGAACGCCGCCGGGCCGACCGCGTCCCCCTCACTGGCGTAGTCGTGGTCGCGGTAGTCGGCGGCCATGCACTCGTCGATCATGCCGAGGTTGCCCTTGGCGATTTCGTCCAGGAGCCGGGTCGCGGTGTCCTTGTTGAACTGTTCGTCGCGGACCACGTCGAGGTCGGTGAAGGTCGGCGGCTCGTCGCAGAGCGCCACCATCTCCCGGAATATCCGGTCGGTCTCGGGCAGGTGGGAGTTCTTCATGGCCTCCTCGTACGAGGCGAACTCCACGATCTCCACGACGTGTTTGGTGTCGGAGCGGTCCGTGGCGACCACCGCGTGGCCGGCCGTCCGCCTGCCCTTGGTCTGCTCGGCCCAGCTGTCCATGAGCCGGTTGAGGTCGTCCAACTTGTCGGTCTTGCAGTCGATGATCTGGACGAACGCCATGGCGAGCCTCCTGGGTACCCCCCGGGCCTCGATCGTTCGCCGGCCGTGCTCGCCCTCGGTCACCACTGTCCTCTTGCGGAGGCGGGCGCGGCAAGTGGGACGGGGAGGCCTACTCGGCCTTGGCGTACCGGATCTCCCGGGCGGCCAGCATCAGCTCGGCCTGCGCCGCCAGCTCGCTGCCGGGCTCCTCCGCGGTCTCCGGCTCGGGGGTCGCGGTGAACACCCAGGTCCGGTACGAGATGAAGCGGAACACCGTGGCCACCGCGAGGCCGACCACCTTGGCGCCCAGCTGCTCGTAGTTCGAGCCGAGGCCCAGCACGTACCTCGAGAAGCCGAGCACGCCGGTCTCGATCAGCATGCCGATGCCGCTGTAGACCAGGAAGAGCGTGATCTCCCGCTTGCGGGAGGCGGCGTCGCGGTCCCGGTACAGCCAGTAGCGGTAGCCGAGGTAGTTGGTCGCGATCGCGATGACCGTCGCCACGATGTTCGACCGCACCGAGGCGAGGCCCAGCCCGTTGATGCAGATCCAGAAGAGGGCGAAGTTGACCACCACGCCGCTCAGGCCGACGATGCCGAACTTCACGACTTCGCCCTTGAGCCCACGCAGTTTCTGCGCCAGCGAGGGGTTCGACGCTTCGGTCGTCGCCATACCGGGCTGCCTCCATGTACCAGCGGAAGAGGGGCCCGGAGCGGATGCTCGGTCGGCCCTTGAGCCCTGCGTGCACGCACATGATCGGACCACGCGTACCAGGACCTAGCGGCCCAGGCTACCCGCTTCCGCCGTTCGGCTCAGCCCCGAGGGTCCCGTGCATTCTGGGACGCCCCCGGGGGCGGAGCGGTTCCACGGGCTCCCACCGGCCCGGATATCCTGGCGGGGTGACTTTCCCGGGCAATGCGAATTTTCCAGTGGTGGGCATGATCGGCGGCGGGCAGTTGGCCCGCATGGCACACCAGGCGGGCATCCCGCTCGGGGTCAGGTTCAAACTCCTCGCCGACACGCCCCAGGACTCCGCCGCGCAGGTGGTCTCCGATGTCGTTCTCGGTGACTACCGCGACCTCGACACGCTGCGCCGCTTCGCGGCCGGCTGTGACGTGATCACCTTCGACCACGAGCACGTGCCGACCGAGCACCTGCGGGCCCTGCAGGCCGACGGCGTCGCCGTCCGGCCGGGCCCGGAGGCGCTGGTCAACGCCCAGGACAAGGGCGTGATGCGGGCCAGGCTCGACTCCATCGGCGTGCCCTGCCCCCGTCACCGGATCGTCGCCGACCCGGCCGACGTCACCGCCTTCGCGCAGGAGGGCGCCGGCTACCCGGTCGTGCTGAAGACCGTCCGCGGCGGCTACGACGGCAAGGGCGTCTGGGTCGTCGGCGACGAGCGGGAGGCGCACGCGCCGTTCCTGGCCGGCGTCCCGGTGCTGGCCGAGGAGAAGGTCGACTTCGTCCGCGAGCTGGCCGCCAACGTGGTCCGCTCGCCCAGCGGCCAGGCCGTCGCCTACCCGGTGGTGGAGAGCCTCCAGGAGAACGGAGTCTGCGCCGAGGTCACCGCCCCGGCGCCGGACCTCGACCCGGCCCTGTCCGACGAGGCCCAGCAGCTGGCCCTGCGGATCGCCGGCGAGCTGGACATCACCGGCCACCTCGCGGTCGAGCTGTTCCAGGCCCGGGACGGCCGGATCCTGGTCAACGAGCTGGCCATGCGCCCCCACAACTCCGGGCACTGGACCCAGGACGGCGCCGTCACCTCGCAGTTCGAGAACCACCTGCGGGCCGTGCTGGACCTGCCGCTCGGCGACCCCCGGCCGCGCGCCAAGTGGACCGTCATGGTCAACGTCCTCGGCGGCGACTACCCGGACATGTACCACGCCTTCCTGCACTGCATGGCCCGCGACCCGGGCCTGAAGATCCACATGTACGGGAAGGACGTGAAGCCCGGCCGCAAGGTCGGCCACGTCAACGTCTTCGGGGACGACCTCGACGACGTCCGCGAGCGCGCCCGCCACGCGGCCGCCTACCTGCGAGGAACGATCACCGAATGACCCACCCGTCGCCCGGCCAGCACCCCCACTCGAGCGCTGACGCGCGCACCCCCCTCGTCGGCATCGTGATGGGCTCGGACTCCGACTGGCCCGTGATGGAGGCCGCCGCCCAGGCCCTCGACGAGTTCGAGATCCCCTACGAGGTGGACGTCGTCTCCGCACACCGGATGCCGCGCGAGATGGTCGCGTACGGCGAGAACGCCCACACCCGCGGGCTGAAGGCGATCATCGCCGGCGCCGGCGGCGCGGCCCACCTGCCGGGCATGCTCGCCTCGGTCACCCCGCTGCCGGTCATCGGCGTGCCGGTGCCGCTGCGCTACCTGGACGGCATGGACAGCCTGCTGTCGATCGTCCAGATGCCGGCCGGCGTGCCGGTGGCCACCGTCTCGGTGGCGGGCGCGCGCAACGCGGGCCTGCTGGCGGTGCGGATGCTGGCCGCGTTCGACCCGGAGCTGACCGAGCGGATGACCGACTTCCAGGCCGAGCTGAACAGCCAGGCCACCGAGAAGGGGAAGAAGCTGCGGGCCAAGGTGGCGGGTTCCTCCTCCTTCGGCTTTGGAAAGTAGTCAAATCAGATACAACAGCTCGTATGACATCTGAGCTGTTGGACTCCTCCACCCCGTCGGACTCCACCGCCCTGCTGGAGCGTGCCCGAGCCGTCCTCCGCGACACCCCCGTGGTGGACGGGCACAACGACCTCCCCTGGGCGATGCGCGAGCAGGCCGGATACGACCTCGACGCGGTCGACCTGGCCGCCGACCAGCGCGACCGCCTGCACACCGACCTCGCCCGCCTCACCGCGGGCGGGGTCGGCGCCCAGTTCTGGTCCGTCTACGTCCCCTCCCGGCTGGCCGGCGACCACGCGGTCAGCGCCACCCTGGAGCAGATCGACTTCGTCCGGGCCCTCGCCGCGCGCTTCCCCGACCGGCTCCGGCTCGCCACCACCGCCGCGGACATGGAGGCCGCCCGCGCCGAGGGCCGGATCGCCTCCCTGATGGGCGCCGAGGGCGGCCACTCCATCGACTGCTCGCTCGCCACCCTGCGCGCCCTGTACGCGCTCGGCGTCCGGTACCTGACGCTCACCCACAACGACAACACCCCGTGGGCCGACTCCGCCACCGACAAGCCCGCCGCCGGCGGACTGACCCGGTTCGGCGAGGAGGTCGTCCGGGAGATGAACCGGGTCGGCATGCTGGTCGACCTCTCGCACGTCTCCGCCGGCACCATGCGTGACGCGCTGCGGGTCAGCGAGGCGCCGGTGCTCTTCTCGCACTCCTCCGCGCGCGCCGTCTGCGACCACCTGCGCAACATCCCGGACGACGTGCTCGCCCAGCTGCCCGCCAACGGCGGCGTCGCGATGGCCACCTTCGTGCCCAAGTTCATCCTGCCGGCCGCCATCGGGTGGACCGCCGCCGCCGACGAGAACATGCGCGCCCACGGCTTCGACCACCTCGACACCACCCCGGCCGCCATGGCCTGCCAGCGCGCCTTCGAGGAGGCCAACCCGCGCCCGGTCGCCACCCCCGCCACCGTGGCCGACCACCTGGACCACATGCGCGAGGTGGCCGGCATCGACCACATCGGCATCGGCGGCGACTTCGACGGCACCGCGTTCCTCCCCGACGGGCTGGACGACGTGGCCGGCTACCCCAACCTGATCGCCGAACTGCTCCGCCGTGGCTGGTCGGAGACGGACCTCGGGAAGCTCACCTGGCACAACGCCGTGCGCGTGCTGCGCGACGCCGAGGCCGTCGCGCGCGACCTCCGGTCCACCCGCGGCCCGTCCATCGCCACCATCGCGCAGCTGGACGGCGCCGAGCCGCGGGAGTCCTGACCCGGTCGCGGGATCCGGACGGCCGGGCGCGCCGGCCTGCGCCGCCGTCGGCCGGGAATGGCCGGGGCCGCGGTGGCGCTGGGTCGGGTGGGTTCTCGGCTGCGAGGAGGCAGGACATGTACGGCGACCCGGAGACGGTCCGGAAGATCCTTACCGAGCTCGGTGACACCTGGGCCGTCGTGGGCCTCTCGTCCAACCGGCGGCGGGCGGCCCACGGCGTCGCCGAGGTGCTGCAGCGCTTCGGCAAGCGGATCGTGCCCGTGCACCCGAAGGCGGAGACCGTGCACGGCGAGAAGGGTTACGCCTCCCTCGCGGACATCCCGTTCGAGGTCGACGTGGTGGACGTCTTCGTCCGGCCGGACCTCGCCGGCGGGGTCGCGGACGAGGCGGCCGCGATCGGGGCCGCGGCCGTCTGGTTCCAGCTCGGCGTGGTCGACGAGACCGCCTACGAGCGGACGCGGGCCGCGGGGCTCTCGATGGTGATGGACAAGTGCCCCGCCATCGAGATCCCGCGCCTCGGCCTGGCCGGCCGGTTCGGTTAAGGACCGTCCGGGACGGCCCCGGGGCCGGTCGGGTCAGCGCGGTGGTCCGGGCGGCGGGGAGGAGGGCGGCGGGGGAGGTGCCCGGTCATGGTCCGAACCGGTCCAGTTCGGGACGGGGCCTCTTCGCTGCGCGGGGCCTTCAGGGGGGATCCGGGGAACGGCGTGCCCGGGTGAGAGCCCCAGGGCGAGTCGCCACAGGATGCCGAGCGTCACGAGCCCGGCCACCAGGAAGAACGCGGCCAGGACGATCCTGGTGGCCCAGTCGTCCGAGGTCACCAGGGAGGCCGAGGTGAACTCGCAGGTGAGCGCCAGCGCGACGTAGAAGAGCAGTCGCACCATCGATCCGGCGAAGGAGTGCAGGGGATAGAGGAGGAGGACCAGCCTGGTCCTCTTCCAGAACGGGGTCTGTTCGCCCTGCGGCGCCTCGGTTTCCGGTGTCTGCAGGGCCCGGAGCTGGTCCTCCAGGTAGCCGGCCGCCCAGGCCCGTGCCGGGGCGGCGTCCACCCCCGGGGCGATGGCCGTGTAGGTGCTGAACCACTGGCCGAGGAAGCCGAGGTAGGCCTGCGCCTCCTCCAGCTGCTGCCGCCGCCTGGTCGCGGCGCTCCGTCGGGCACGCCAGTCGCGTAACCAGAGCCCCGCGGCGCCGAGGAGCGCGGCCACGGTGGCCGGGAGCGCCGACGTCACCACGTCGTGGACGACGCCCGACGCGTCCGCTGCGGCCATGCCCTCACCTCATCCGGCCCGCTCCGGCGACGGGGGAAGCCGATGCCCTGTCCGTCGAGCATGCGGCGGACCGGGCGGCGGTGCCAACGAGGATGAGCCATCCGGCCGCCCCCGCGATCGGCGGCGGGGGCTCCCGTCAGCTGGGGCGGCCGAGCGCGCGGTACGTCCAGCCGGCCTCGCGCCAGGCGTCGGCGTCGAGGACGTTGCGGCCGTCCAGCAGGCGGCGCTCGGCGACCACCGCGCCCAGCTCGGCCGGGTCGAGGGCGCGGAACTCCTGCCACTCGGTGAGGTGCAGCACCACGTGCGCGCCCTCGGCGGCCTCCAGCGGGGAGTCGGCGTAGGCCAGGCCGGGGAACATCTTGCGGGCGTTGTCCATCGCCTTCGGGTCGTACACCGTGACCTGGGCGCCCTGGAGCTGGATCTGGGCGGCGACGTTGAGCGCGGGCGAGTCCCGGATGTCGTCCGAGTTCGGCTTGAAGGCGGCGCCGAGGACGGCGACCCGGCGGCCGAGGAAGCCGCCGCCGCACTGTTCGCGGGCCAGCTCCACCATCCGTGAGCGGCGGCGCATGTTGATCGAGTCGACCTCGCGCAGGAAGGTCAGCGCCTGGTCGGCGCCCAGCTCGCCGGCCCGGGCCATGAACGCGCGGATGTCCTTGGGCAGGCAGCCGCCGCCGAAGCCGAGGCCGGAGTTGAGGAACTTGCCGCCGATCCGCTCGTCGTAGGAGAGCGCGGTGCTCAGCTGGGTCACGTCGGCGCCGGCCGCCTCGCAGACCTCCGCCATGGCGTTGATGAAGGAGATCTTGGTGGCCAGGAAGGAGTTGGCGGCGGCCTTGACCAGCTCGGCGGTCGCGTAGTCGGTGACCACGAACGGCACTCCGGCCGCGATCGGGTCCGCGTACACCTCGCGCAGCAGCTGCTCGGCGCGCTCGCTGCGGGTGCCGACCACGATCCGGTCCGGGCGCAGGGTGTCCTGGACGGCGAAGCCCTCGCGCAGGAACTCCGGGTTCCAGGCGAGTTCGGCGCCCTCGCCGACCGGTGCCAGCGAGGCCAGCCGCTCGGCCAGCCGACCCGCCGAGCCGACCGGGACGGTCGACTTGCCGACCACCAGCACCGGGCGGGTCAGGTGCGGGGCGAGCGCGTCGATCGCGGCGTCCACGTACGACATGTCGGCGGCGAACTCGCCCTTGCGCTGCGGGGTGTTGACGCAGACGAAGTGCACGTCGCCGAAGTCGGCGGCCTCCTGGGCGGAGGTGGTGAAGCGCAGCCGGCCGGTCGATCCCTCGTGGCCCGCCACGTGCTTGAGCAGCAGCTCGGACAGGCCCGGCTCGTACATCGGGACCCGGCCGGCGGTCAGCGTGGCGATCTTCTCCGGGTCGACGTCCAGCCCCAGCACCTCGAAGCCGAACTCCGCCATGGCGGCGGCGTGGGTGGCACCGAGATAGCCGGTGCCGATCACGGAGATGCGGAGGGCCACGGGTTCCCCTTATGTGGAATCTCGACCTGGGCGGGTGCGGGCGGACATGACGTGCGAGGACCGATGCTATCCGGCTGCACGAGTGCCGCCCAGGCCGTCCCGGCGGCACCGGGTTTTCGGCCGCGGGGGCGCGGTTTCCGGGCAGGGCACGGGGCCCGGCACGGACCGGGGGTGCGATCTCGGCGGAACCCCCGCGCCGGAGATGTGACCGGCGGCACAATGCGCGCATGGATCCGAAGCCCGAGCGCACGGACGAACCCGAGAACACCGACGAGACGGCCGGGCTCAGCCTCTTCGAGCCGCGCGAGGACGGCGGGGGAGCGCCCGGGCCCGACGCCGACCGCGAGCCGCCGGGCCGGCGCCGCCGCACCCGCCGCGTCCTGCTCTGGACCCTCTCCGTGCTGCTGGTGCTGGCCGGCGGCGCCGGCGGCGCGCTCTACTGGACGGCCGAGCACTACGCCTCGTCCGTCACCCGGATCCCGAACGCCTTCCCCACCGCGCCGGAGTCCGCCCAGCCGAGGCCCGTCCCGTCGAGCGGCCTCAACCTGCTGCTGGTCGGCCTGGATGCCCGCTCGGACGTCCCGACCACCGGCAGCAGGGCCGAGGCCCCGGCCTGGCAGGCGGGCGCGGCCCGCAGCGACACCATGATGCTGCTGCACCTCTCCGACGACCGCCGCAGCGCCTCGCTGGTCTCGCTGGCCCGCGACACCTGGGTCTCCGTCCCCGGCCACGGCCAGGCCAAGCTCAACGCCGCGTACTCCTGGGGCGGCCCGGCGCTGATGACCGAGACCGTGCAGGACCTCACCGGCATCCGGATCGACCACCTCGCCGTCATCGACTGGAACGGCTTCCGCGAGCTCACCGACGCCGTCGGCGGGGTGGACATCACCATCGCGCGCACCATCGAGGCGGCCGGCGAGGCCCGCGCCTGGGAGGCCGGCACTCATCACATGGACGGCGCGCAGGCGCTGCTCTACGTCCGCGAGCGCTACGGCCTGCCCGGCGGCGACCTCGACCGCACCAAGCGACAGCAGAACTTCCTGCGCGCGCTGATGCTGCGGATCATGGACTCGGGCACGCTGACCAGCCCGTCCAGGCTCGGCGGCCTGCTGCAGTCGGTCGGCGAGGTGGTCAGCGTGGACGACCGGCTCTCCAACGGCGACCTCTTCCGACTCGCCTGGAGCCTGCGCTCGCTGCGGCCGGACGACGTCCGCTTCATGAACGCGCCGTTCGGCGGCTTCGACACGCGGGAGGGCCAGAGCGTCGTCCTGCTGGCCGAGCGCCCGGCCGCCCAGCTCTGGGAGGCGATGCGCAACGACCGGATGCCGCAGTACTTCCAGGAGCACCGGGCCGGCGACACCCTGGGGGCGGACGTCGACTGAACCTAGGCAGCCGCAGGTCGGAGCCCTAGGATCTGTCTACTGAACGGTAGTTAACTCACTTCACTCCTTCATCACACGAACGAGGCGGGAATCATGGCGGGCAGCGCAGGGGCGGACTTCGATCTCTTCCGGATCTCCGAGGAGCACGAGATGCTCCGTGAGGCGGTGCGTTCGCTGGCCGAGGCGAAGATCGCTCCGTTCGCGGCGGAGGTGGACGAGCTGGGGCGGTTCCCGCAGGAGGCGTTGGAGGCGTTGCAGGGCAGTGACCTGCATGCGGTGCACGTGCCGGAGGAGTTCGGTGGTGCGGGGGCGGATGCTCTGGCGACGGTGATCGTGATCGAGGAGGTGGCGCGGGTGTGCGCCTCGTCGTCGTTGATCCCGGCGGTGAACAAGCTGGGTTCGCTGCCGGTGCAGTTGTCGGGGTCGCAGGAGTTGAAGGCGAAGTACCTGGGGGCGTTGGCCCGGGGTGAGGGGATGTTCTCGTACTGCCTGTCGGAGCCGGATGCGGGTTCGGACGCGGCGGGGATGAAGACCCGGGCGGTGCGGGACGGGGACTTCTGGGTGTTGAACGGTGTGAAGCGGTGGATCACCAACGCGGGTGTGTCGGAGTTCTACACGGTGATGGCGGTGACGGATCCGGAGAAGCGTTCGAAGGGGATCTCGGCGTTCGTGGTGGAGAAGGGCGATGCGGGGGTGTCGTTCGGTGCGCCGGAGAAGAAGCTGGGGATCAAGGGGTCTCCGACGCGTGAGGTGTACTTCGACGATGTGCGGATTCCGGCGGACCGGATGATCGGTGCGGAGGGTACGGGGTTCGCGACGGCGATGAAGACGCTGGACCACACGCGGGTGACGATCGCGGCGCAGGCGTTGGGGATCGCGCAGGGGGCGTTGGACTACGCGAAGGGCTATGTGCGTGAGCGTAAGCAGTTCGGGAAGCCGATCGGTGATTTCCAGGGTGTGCAGTTCATGTTGGCGGACATGGCGATGAAGCTGGAGGCGGCGCGGCAGTTGACGTATGCGGCGGCGGCGCGGTCGCAGCGGACGGATGCGGATCTGACGTTCTTCGGGGCGGCGGCGAAGTGTTTCGCGTCGGACGCGGCGATGGAGATCACGACGGATGCGGTGCAGTTGCTGGGTGGGTACGGGTACACGCGGGACTACCCGTTGGAGCGGATGATGCGGGACGCGAAGATCACGCAGATCTACGAGGGCACCAACCAGATCCAGCGCATCGTCATGGCCCGCAACCTGCCGTAACCCGGCCGCTGTCGGACGCTGCGCTGCGTCATGGGTTTCGGCCCCCGGTCACTTCGACCCGCCGGGGGCCGGTTCCCTCAGCGGGCCGGTCAGTTCGCGGACCACGGCGGCGAATCCGTGCACCAGCGGGTTGTCCGCGCCCTCCGGCCAGGCGAGGGCGACCCGCAGCGGCTCGACGTCGGTGAGCGGGACCCAGACGAGGTCCGGGCGGGCGTAGTAACGGGCCAGGCCCGCCGGGGCGAAGCAGATGGCGGCGCCCTCGGCGACCTGTTCCAGCATCTCCTCGACGTTGTCGTTGGTCGGCCCCCAGCGCGGCGCCGAGCCGTCCGGGCGCGGGTTGACCGCCCACCAGTCGACCCAGGCGCGGGGTGCGCGCTCGGTCCACATCAGCGGCTCGTCGTTGACCTCCAGGACGGAGATGCCCGCGCGCCCGGCCAGCCGGTGGCCGGCGGGCAGCCCGACGACCCGCGGCTCGGTGTGGACGATCTCCGCGTGCAGCCCGGTGAGGTCGGCCGGCAGCCAGACGAAGGCGACGTCCACCCGGCCGTCGCGCAGCCCGTCGGCCTCCTGGCCCCAGTCGAACCGCTTCGGCTCGACCCGTACGCCCGCGTGCCGGCGCGCGAACTCGGCGCGCGCCCGGGTCGTCAACTCGCCCGCACCGCTGGCCTCGAAGCCCACCCGCAGCACCCCGCTCGCCGCCCGCCGGTGCCGCTCGGCGGCAGCCGTGATCTGCTCCGCCTGGGCGACCGTGCGGCGGGCCTCGACGACCACGTCGAGCCCGGCCGCGGTGGCGGTGACCCCACCGGAGTGGCGGTCGAAGAGGCGGACTCCGAATTCGGTCTCCAGGTTCCGCAGGGCGTAGGAGAGGGCGGGCTGGCTCACGTACAGACGGGCGGCGGCCCGGCCGAGGTTGCCCTCGTCGGCGATCGCGATCAGATAGTGCAGCTGGCGCAGCTCCATCCGGTGATCATAAGGATGGTGATCACGCGGTGGGCCATAAAGCATCCTTATCGAGCGACCAGGCATCTGTCTTGGACGCTGGCCGGGCCCGGCTGACATAACTGAGTGCGTCAACTAGCAAGTCTTCCAACGGCTTACGGAGGCACTCCGGATGACCAGCACCACCCCTGAGAAGAACGCGGCCGGCCGGGTCTGGCTGATCACCGGCGCCAACTCCGGCTTCGGCCAGGCGATCGCCGAGGCCGCGCTGGCCGCCGGCGACACCGTGGTGGCTGCCGCCCGCCGCCCCGAGACGCTGGACACCCTGGCCGCCGCCCACCCCGACCGGGTCGTCCCGGTCCGGCTGGACGTCACCGACGCGGCCGGGATCGCCTCCGTGGTGGCGGACACCCTGCTCTGGTACGGGCGGATCGATGTCCTGGTGAACAACGCCGGGCGCGGGCTGATCGGCGCCGTCGAGGAGTACACCGACCGCGAGCTGCGGGACTTGATGGAGCTGCACTTCTTCGGCCCGGCCGCGCTCACCCGCGCCGTCCTGCCGCACATGCGGGCCCAGGGCTCCGGTGCCGTCGTCCAGATGAGCAGCATGGGCGGCCGTTTCTCGTTCCCCGGCGTGGGCGCCTACTCGGCCACCAAGTTCGCGCTGGAGGGCCTCTCCGAGGCACTGGCGCAGGAGGTCGCCCAGTTCGGCGTCAAGGTGCTGATCGTCGAGCCCGGTTCCTTCCGCACCTCCTTCGCCGGTCCCGGCGCGCTCGCCCAGGCCGCCGCCATCCCCGCGTACGACTCGGTGGTCGGTCCGGTGCGCGCGGCCCTGCCGGAGAGCGACGGCAAGCAGCCCGGCGACCCGGCCAGGGCGGCCGCCGCGATCCTGTCCGCGCTGGACGCCGAGCGGACCCCGCTGCGGCTGGCGCTCGGGAACGACGCCGTCGACGCCGTCCTCGGTAACCTCCAGGCCGCCGAGAAGGAGCTCAGGGACTGGGAGCCGGTCGGCCGGGGCACCGACTTCCAGGCCTGATCACATGGAGAAACCCCACAACATCTTCGTGGTCGAATCGGTTCCCCTGCACACCTGATCGATCATCACCTCCCTGGCAAGGTGGCAGATGAGGCGTTGCTCCCCGCGTCGACCCGACGCGGGGAGTTGTGCCTCTCTCACAATCTCCACAACAGTCAGGGGGTTCGTTCGATGAGTGTCGACAACAACGGTGTGCTGGTCACCGGGCTCGGCGCGACGACGCCGCTCGGCGGGGACGTCGCCTCGACCTGGGCCGGTCTGCTGGCCGGCGACTCGGGCATCCGCGCGATCGAGGAGGAGTGGGCCGACGGCCTGCCGGTCCGGATCGCCGGGCGGCTCAGGGTCGAGCCGTCCGAGGTGCTGGACCGGGTGCAGGCCCGGCGGATGGACCGCTGCGAGCAGGTGGCGCTGATCGCCGCCCGGCAGGCCTGGGCCGACGCGGGGGCACCCGGGGTGGACCCGGAACGCCTCGCCGTGGTGATCGGCACCGGTACCGGCGGGGCGCTCACCATGCTCGGCCAGGACGACGTGCTGGAGGCGTCCGGGGTGCGGAAGGTCTCCCCGCACACCGTGCCGATGCTGATGGCGAACGGCCCGGCCGCCTGGGTCTCCATCGACCTGGGCGCGCGGGCCGGCGCGCACACCCCGGTGAGCGCCTGCGCGTCCGGCGCCGAGGCGATCGCGATGGGCCTGGACCTGATCCGGCTCGGCCGGGCCGACGTGGTGGTGGCGGGTGGCGCCGAGGCATGCATCTGCCCGCTGCCGCTGGCCGGGTTCGCCCAGGCCAAGGCCCACTCGACCCGCAACGACGAGCCCGGGCGGGCGTCCCGTCCGTTCGACGTGGACCGGGACGGCTTCGTGATCGGCGAGGGCGCGGTGGTCGTCGTCCTGGAGCGGGCCGGGTTCGCCGCGGCCCGGTCCGCCCGCGCGCACGCCACCCTCGCGGGTGCGGCGGTCACCTCGGACGCGTACCACATCACGGGGGCCGCGGCCGAGGGGCAGGTCCGGGCGATGCGCCGGGCGGTGGCCGAGGCCGGGCTCGCCCCGCGCGACATAGGTCTCGTCCACGCCCATGCCACCTCGACCCCGCTGGGCGATCTGGTCGAGGCCGAGTCGGTCGCCGAGGCGATCGGCCTGCACCCGGCCGTCACGGCGACCAAGTCGATGACCGGCCACCTCTTCGGGGCCGCCGGTGCGGTCGGCGCGCTGACCGCCGTCCTCGCACTGCGCGACGGCGTCGTGCCGGCCACCCGGAACCTGGAGACCCTGGACCCGGCGGTCAAGCTGGACGTCGTGGCGGGCGCCCCGCGGCGCGGTGCGCTGACCGCCGCGCTCACCAACTCCTTCGGCTTCGGCGGCCACAACGCGTCCCTGGTCTTCACCCCGGCGCCCTGAGTGCCGGTGCCTCGGATGCCGGCACCTTGAATGCGGCACCCGGGAAGCCGGTGCCGCGCGCCGGTGCCCTGAAAACCGGGCGACCGTGCCGCCGGCCCTCACTAGGGTGACCGGCATGTCTACGTCGTCGCCTTCGCCCTCGCCGGCCCTGCGACTGGAGCCGATCACCCCCGCCACCATCGACGCCGCGCTCGCCCTGAAGGTGCGGCCCGACCAGGAGGGGCTGGTGTCGCCGGTGGTGAAGTCCCTGGCCGAGGCGTACGCCCACGGAGACACCGCCTGGCCCCGGCTGGTCTTCGACGGGGACCGGCCGGTCGGGTTCGTGATGGCGTTCCTCGACATCCGCTTCAACCCCGAGCAGCCCGGTGACCAGCCGCAGTCCGGCCTCTGGCGCCTCAACATCGGTGCCGAGGAGCAGGGCCGCGGGTACGGGCGCTTCGCCGTCGAGCAGGTCTGCGCGGAGATCCGCCGCCGGGGCGGGCGCCGGGTGACGGTCACCTACGTGCCGGGCGACCACGGGCCGGCCGGGTTCTACGCGAGCCTCGGCTTCCGCCCCACCGGCGAGTTCAGCGGCGACCAGGAGGTGGCCGAGCTCGCTCTGCCGGAGGACTGACCCCGGCCCGTCCGGGCGGCCCGGACGCGTGTGGAGCAGGAGGCCGGTCCGCCGCCCTCCTGCTCCACCGGTGCGCCGGGCGTCAGCCCAGCAGCAGGTACTTGGTCGACAGGACACTTCCCTGGATGTTGCTGCAGTCGGTGTTCTGGATGGTCTGGCTGTAGGTGAAGCCGGTGGGGATGGTGCACGCCCAGATCCCGTTGGCCGGCTTGCGGAGGTGGAAGGTCGTGGCCTGGACGCCCTGGTTGAGGCTGCACTGGCTCGTGAAGGTGATCCGGTCGTAGGTGAAGGCCGGGGTGGCCATGCAGGCGGTGAGGCCGTCGACCGGAGTCCGCAGGTGGTACGCGTTGGATGTCACGCCGGGCATCTGGCTGCAGGCGCTGCCCCAGGTGATGGCGTCGTAGACGAAGCCGGGCGCGCTCTTACAGGCGGTCAGCCCGTCGACGGGGGTGCGCAGGTGGAACTGCGGCGCGTTCCAACTACCGGAGCTGCAGGTCCGGTTCATGGACACCTGGTCGTAGACGTAGCCGGCCGGGACGTCGCACGCCCAGGCTCCGTCGAGGCTGGTGACGGCGGTGGTGGCGGCGGAGGCGGTGGTCGCGGTGGCGGCGCCGGAGAGCAGCAGTGCCAGGGCGGAGAGGGCGGCGAGCACCAGGCGGACGGCGCCGGTGCGGGCGGTGCGTGCGGCGGACATGGGTCTCCCAAGGGGTGGCCGGTGGTGTGAAGGTCGCACGGTGATTCGGGCAAGGTTTTGTGCCCGCCGCTGGTTCTAGCATGCTCATGTGGATCTCCGCACCCCCGCCGGACGGCAGGGGCGGTTACCCGCCACCGGACGCCCGTCCGCCGGCCATATCCGTCCGTGCGTGCGCTCCTGGGCCTCAGTCGAGCAGCGCCGCCGCCTCCCGGCGAGCCTGGTGCAGCCACTGCGCGCGGGTGGCCTCCGTCGAGTCCGTGACGGTCCGGAAGACCACCCGCCGCACGTCGTCCACGCCCACGTAGGGCAGGACGCAGGCCGCCCAGATCCGTTGCAGTGGGTCGCCGAACTCGCCGTGCTCGCGCTCCTCCGGGGTGTCGGAGGTGTTCAGTACCAGCGCCCGCCCGGCCCGGAGCAGCCCGGCCGGCTCGCCGTCCGCCGTGCCCAGCTTGTATGCCACCCCGGGCACCAGGACCCGCTGCACCCAGCCGGCCAGGACGGCGGGCGGCATGCCCCACCAGTTCGGGTGGACCAGGACCAGTGCGTCGAGGGTCGCCACCTCGGCCCGGTGCAGGGCGAGTTGCGGGTCGGCGGACTCACCGGCCGCGGCGACGGTCTCCGTCTCCCCGGCGGTCAGTGCCGGCTGGAACCCCTCCGCGTACAGGTCGTGCGCCACCACCTCGCAGCCGTGGCCGCGCAGTTCGTCCGCCACGGCCTCGAACAGCGCGTGGTTGAAGCTCCTCGGCCCCGGATGCGCCAGATAGACCCCGACCCTCAGTGCGCCCATGTCCCGTTCCCCCTCGGTCAGTTGCTCTGTGATGATCCTAGGGCGCGCCGACGGGCCCCCTCCCGGCGGCGCCGGGTGGGGTGCAGCGCTCGTCGCCGGGGTGGGCGGGGCCGGCGGCCGTCCGGTCGCAGGGGGCCGCCCCGGTGCGGGCCGCAGGGTTCGAGGACGGGCTTGAACCTGACACCTCTGCGCACCGGCGCGCCGCTCAACCCGGTGCGCGGCGCCCAGATGTACGCGAGCGGCGCGGAGGGGTACACGGACTACCCCGTGCTCGCCGCCGGGCCGGCCGCCGCCTGACGCCGGTGCCGCCTGCCCCGGGCCGGTAGCGCCCTGTGACCGCAGGCCGGGGTCGTCGCGCGTCGCGGGGGGCGGCATGCCATGATCCCTGCATGGGTTCCAACGTTTACTTCGACATCACCATCAACGACGAGCCGGCCGGCCGGATCGTCTTCAAGCTCTTCGACGACATCGTCCCGAAGACCGCCCAGAACTTCCGCGAGCTGGCCACCGGCCAGCACGGCTTCGGCTACAAGGGCTCGTCCTTCCACCGTGTGATCCCGGGCTTCATGCTCCAGGGCGGCGACTTCACCCGTGGTGACGGCACCGGCGGCAAGAGCATCTACGGCGAGAAGTTCGCGGACGAGAACTTCCAGCTCAAGCACACCAAGCCGGGCCAGCTCTCGATGGCCAACGCCGGCCGGAACACCAACGGCTCGCAGTTCTTCATCACCACCATCGTGACCGACTGGCTGGACGGCAAGCACGTCGTCTTCGGCGAGGTCGTCGAGAACCTGGAGCTGGTGACGAAGATCGAGTCGCTCGGCTCGCAGAGCGGCCGCACCAAGGCGAAGATCACCATCGCCGACTCGGGCATCGTGGAGTAGTTCCGCCCTCCCCGAGGCGCTGTGGAGCAGGACGTCGGCCCGGCCGACTTCCTGCTCCTCGCCGTTTCCGGGCCCCGAAGCGTGCCCTAGGACCAAGGACCGATGGCCGAACGGAGTCCGGCGCGATGGAATGGGTGGTGTGGATCTTCCTTCATCGACCGGCGGCGGGCTGACCGCCGCGCAGGTGGACGCCTACCTCGCCCGGATCGGCGCGGTCCGGCCCGGACGGCCCTCCGAGGCCGCGCTGGCGCAGCTGCAGCGCGCGCATCTGGACGCCGTGCCGTTCGAGAACCTGAGCGTGCACCTCGGCGAGCCCGTGCTGCTCGGAACCGGCGACCTTTTCGAGAAGATCGTCACCCGGCGCCGCGGCGGATTCTGCTACGAACTCAACGCCTCCTTCGCGGCCCTGCTGCGCGCACTCGGCTACCGGGTGAGCCTGCTCGGCGCGCGCGTCTGCGACGGGGACCGCCTCGGGCCGCCGTTCGACCACCTCGCCCTGCGGGTGGACCTCGGCGGGCCCTGGCTGGCCGACGTCGGGTTCGGACGGTTCAGCCGGCTCCCGCTGCGCCTGGACGACCGCGGGCAACAGCCGGACCCAGCGGGGGAGTTCACCATCACCCCGTACGGAGGCGACGAGCTCGACGTGCGGATGGACGGCGAGCCGCAGTACCGGCTCGGCCTGCGCCCGTACGAGCCGGCCGACTTCGTGCCGACCTGCTGGTGGCAGGCCACCTCGCCGGACTCGCACTTCACCCGCTCGACCACCTGCTCGCTGCCGGCCCCGGACGGCGGCCGGGTCACCCTGAGCGGCACCCGTCTGATCCGCACCGGCGCCGACGGCGGGCGCACCGAGGAACTCCTCGACGAGGCCGCGGCGTTGGCCGCCTACCGTTCGCTCTTCGGCATCGCCCTGGACCGCCTCCCCATGGTGCTGCACCCGCGGTAGCAGGAAGCCGGTGACCGGAGGAGGGGAGTCGGACCGGCCGGCCGTGCGCGCGGAACAGCGGACCAGGCGGCCGGTTGGCGCAGGTCGGCCGGGGCCCGCCCCGCCTCGGATGCGCGCGGACCCGCACAGGCCCGAATCAACCAACGGCATCCGCCTCGCCGGGGGCCCCGCCGGCAGCCACCCCACCGGGAGCCTCACCGGGCGTCAGCTCGTCCGGAGCCGCTGCGGCCGCCGCCCACGAGCCCTCACGCAGGCCCACCCTGCGGGCCGGAGCGCCGGCCCAGATCTCGCCGGGGCCGGTCGAGCGGGTGAGGACGGCGTTCGCGCCGACGACGGTGCCCGCGCCGACGGTCAGCACGCCCTCCTTGCAGACCACCTTGGCGCCCGCGCAGAGCACCGCGCCGTCCTCCACCACCACCCGCCGCATCGCGCTCCGCTCCTGCGGCACCCACGGGTCGGCCCGCCCGATCGTCACGCCGTTGTAGAGCGTCACGCCGGCGCCGAGCGTGGTGTACGGGTGCAGGACGGTGCCGAAGCCGCGGTGGAAGACGGTCAGTCCGGGCCCGATCTCGGCGGCGGCCGGCACCTCCATCCCGTATAGCGCGAGCGCCTCCTGGACCAGGCGGCCCAGGAGGCGGTGACGGCGGCGGTAGATCAGTGCGGTGACGAGTGACATCCACCCATTGTGTCGAATGCGTCACGCCGCGTCATGTGCGGTCGCGGGGGTTACTTCGTGTCCGGGACGGCCGTGTCGTTCTTGAACGCGTCGAAGACCTGCTTGGCCTTGGCGCTGTCCCACTTGACCGCAGACTCGCCGGTGTTGGTCTTGAAGTCCGGGTTGGCGATCGGCACGGTGATGCTCTTGCCGCCCCCGCCGTTGACGTCCTTCATGGCGAGGAAGAGCGAGCCGAGGTCGGTCAGGCCGGCGTCGTCGTCGACGATCAGGGTGCCGAGGCCGGAGTCCACCAGCGGGTAGAACGTGAACGGGTTCAGCAGGGTGGCGGGCGAGGCGGCCTGCTTGGCCAGTGCGCCGAGGAACTTCTGCTGGTTGCGCATCCGGCCGAGGTCCTGGTCGGCCATCTGGTGGCGCTGGCGGACGAAGGCGAGCGCCTGGGTGCCGGTGAGGTTCTGGCAGCCGGCCTTGAGGTCGAGGCCGGAGTCCTTGTCCTTGACGTCCTGGTCGATGCACATGTCCACGCCGCCGACCGAGTCGACGATGCCGACGAACCCGGCGAAGCCGATCTCGGCGTAGTGGTCGATGCGGATGCCGGTGTTCTGCTCGACGGTCTGGGCGAGCAGCTTGCCGCCGCCCGCCGCGAAGGCCGAGTTGATCTTCGAGGTGGTGGCCTTGACGGTCTTCCCGTTGTCGCCGGGGTGCTCGGGGATCGGCACCCAGGAGTCACGCGGGATGCTCATCAGGGTGTTCCCGTTGTCCCCGATGTGCAGGACCATCATCGAGTCGCTGCGCTTGCCGCCCGCGTGGCCGGTGTGCAGGTCCTCCTCCTGCGAGTCGGACAGGCCGTTGCGGCTGTCGGAGCCGACGATCAGCCAGTTGGTGCCCTTGCCGGCGGCGGGGCGGCCCGCGTAGTCGGTGAGCACGTTCTCGTGGTTCAGCTTGGAGCCGGCCCAGAACCAGGTCGAGACGGCGGTCACCATCATCGCGATCAGGACACCGAACACCGACCACTTGATGATCCGGCGCCGCGGCCAGCGCGAAGGGCTGGCGGCCGAGGGCGGCTGGGTGCCGCCCGGGGCTATCGGCCCGCCGGGGCCACCGGCGCCACCGGGTGCCCCCGGCCCCTGCGCGGGCACCCCGGGCCGAGTGCCCGGCTGCCCGTGCGACGGCGGCTGCCCGTAGCCCTGGGACGGCCCGTACCCGGGGGCCTGCGCCGGAACCGGCGCCTGCCCGCCGGACGGCTGCCCGTACTCCTGTGGCTGCCGCTGCGCGGGGGCCCCGGGCCCGCGCGGGTTCAGCGAAGCCGGCAGCGGCGGTTCGGCCGCCGTACCGTCCCCGCTGCGTCCGTACGCGCCGCCGTTGCCGCTGCCGCCGCCATGGGGGTCCCCCCAGCCAAAGGCTGGGGAAGGGTTCCCGCCGCCGCCCGGGCGGCCCTCCTGCCACGTGTTCATGTGGGAGAGGATGCCCGACGCCGGGTGCGGTGACTCCCCCCGGGGCCCCCACCAGGCGCCTTGTAGCAGTTTTGATGCACGTGCCGGATCGTTCCGCCGCAACTTCGCGCGGGGTGGCCCCGGCGGCCGGCGCCGCGGCGGGCGAGCCCCCCAGCGCGCACCACCGCGTCCCACTACCGTGTCCCGCCATCCGTCCCGCCCCTGGTTCATCTGCCGGAACAATCCTTGACCGGCCGGAACGCTGCGTGTTTGCATGACTGCCATGGATCAGCGATGGACCCTCACGCGTCGGCGGCACGTCGACCTTCAGCGTGTGTCCTGTTCGCTCTGTCGTGGCTGACGCGCGCCCGTCGAACCCTCTCCAGCTCCCGCACCGCTCCGCACCCTGCTCCGCCGCTGCCCGCGCAGCGTGCGCCCCGCAGCCGCAGCGCCGTCCCCGCTTCCCGCCCCAGAGGTGAACTCCATGGCCACCGTCCTGTCCGTGTCCGGCTCGCCGTCCGCGACGTCCCGCACCACCCGCCTGCTGCGCCACGTCGATGCGCAGCTCGAAGCCCGCGGCCACCACGTCGTCCCGTTCGAGGTGCGCAGCCTGCCCGCGCACGCGCTGCTCTCGGCGGACTTCTCCCACCCCGAGATCGTCGCCGCCCTGGAGCTGTTCGCCCGGGCGGACGGCATCGTCATCGGCACCCCCGTCTACAAGGCCGCGTACTCGGGCCTGCTGAAGACCCTGCTGGACGTGCTCCCGCAGTACGCGCTGACCGGCAAGGCCGTCCTGCCGCTGGCCACCGGCGGCTCCACCGCGCACGTGCTGGCGGTGGACTACGCACTGCGCCCGGTGCTCAGCTCGATGGGCGCCGGACACATCACCCAGGGCTGGTTCGTGCTCGACCGCCACATCACCGTCCGGGAGGACGGCGGCACCGCGATCGAGCGCGAGACGGACGTGCTGCTGACGCCGGTGGTGGAGGCCTTCGCCGCCGCGCTGGAGCGGCTCGCCGTGCCCGCGCTCACCGGCTGACGGCCTTCGGGAACGGCCCCGTACGGGCCGACCCCGACCCGGATGGCGGCTACCCCTAGGGGGAGGGGCGCCGCGCCCCGTACAACTACGGTTGAGGCGCTTCATACCGGCGGATGACGAGCGATCGTGCCGCCGCTCCTAACGTGGATCACATCCCCGCCCGTCCGAGGAGGGTCCGGTTCTGTCGGGTCGGCAGCCAGGTCCACCGGAAGGGTGGGGCTGACTCCCGGTCGAGGACTCTCTCCTGCACCCTGTCGCAGCACAGGTGGCAGCGGCAAGGCTGGGGGGCAACGGGTGGGCCCACTTCTTAGGAGAATCCAGTGACGACGGCAGCAGCCGTGTACGACCCCCAACTTCCCGGCGGCGCGGCCGCCGTCGCCGCCTCGGCCCGTCAGGTGACCAAGGCCTACGGCACCGGCGAGACCAGGGTCACCGCGCTGGACGCGGTGGACGTGGACATCCAGCGCGGCCGCTTCACCGCGATCATGGGCCCCTCGGGTTCGGGCAAGTCGACCCTGATGCACTGCCTGGCCGGCCTGGACACCGTGTCCGAGGGCCGGATCCGGATCGGTGACACCGAGATCACCGGCCTCAAGGACAAGCAGCTCACCAAGCTGCGCCGGGACAAGATCGGCTTCATCTTCCAGGCGTTCAACCTGCTCCCGACGCTGAACGCGCTGGAGAACATCACGCTCCCGATGGACATCGCCGGCCGCAAGCCGGACACCGCCTGGCTGAACCAGGTGGTCGAGACGGTGGGGCTGGCCGACCGGCTCAAGCACCGCCCGACCCAGCTCTCCGGCGGCCAGCAGCAGCGCGTCGCGGTGGCCCGGGCGCTGGCCGCCCGCCCCGAGATCATCTTCGGGGACGAGCCCACCGGCAACCTCGACTCGCGCTCCGGCGCCGAGGTGCTGACCTTCCTGCGCCGCTCGGTCGACGAGCTCGGCCAGACCATCGTCATGGTCACCCACGACCCGGTCGCCGCCGGCTACGCGGACCGCGTGCTCTTCCTCGCCGACGGCGTGATCGTCGACGAGATGCACGCCCCCACCGCCGACTCCGTCCTCGAACGCATGCGCCGTTTCGACGGCAAGCGCACCAGCTGAGCGGGCGGGACACAGACTCATGCTGCTCAAGACGTCACTGAGAACCTTCTTCGCCCACAAGGGGCGGATGGTGCTCTCGCTGATCGCGGTCGTGCTGTCGGTCGCGTTCGTGTCCGGCACCCTGGTGTTCTCCAACACCGCCACCAGCACCTTCGACAGGCTCTTCGCCTCGACCGCCTCCGACATATCCGTCCAGCCGGCCAAGGCCGACGGCGACGAGCCGGACCAGCCGGCCGGCAGGGTCGCCACCGTGCCGGCCGACGTGATCCAGAAGGCCGCGGCCACGCCCGGGGTCAAGCAGGCTCTCGGCCAGGTCTTCGTCGGCAGCGCCGTGCTGGTCGACCCGCTCACCAACAAGCAGATCGGCCCGACCGGCGGCGCCCCGACACTGACCGGCAACTGGACCGACACCCCGCGCAACTCGGTCGAGATCACCAGCGGCCACGTGCCGCAGGGCGGCGACCAGATCGTGCTGGACGCCGACACCGCGAAGAAGGCGAAGCTCGGCCTCGGTGCCAAGGTGCGCGTCATCACCGCCACCAACGGCAACCACGACTTCACCCTCGCCGGAATCGCCACCTTCAAGACCACCAACCCGGGTGCGGCGCTCGCGTTCCTGGACACCCCGACGGCGCAGCAGGACCTCCTCGGGAAGGCCGAGTTCACGTCGGTCGAGGTCTTCGGCGACGGCAGCCGCTCCAACGACCAGCTCAAGGCCGACGCGCTCGGCAAGCTGGGCGCCGGCTACCAGGTGAAGACCGCGGCCGAGCAGAAGGAGGAGAACAACAAGAGCGTCGGTTCCTTCCTCAACTTCATGAAGTACGCGATGCTCGGCTTCGCCGGTATCTCGCTGCTGGTCGGCGGCTTCCTGATCATCAACACCTTCTCCATGCTGGTCGCCCAGCGCACCCGTGAGATCGGCCTGCTGCGCGCCATCGGCGGCAGCCGCAAGCAGGTCAACCGCTCGGTGCTGGTGGAGGCGCTGATCCTCGGCCTGCTCGGTTCGACGCTGGGCCTCGGCGCCGGCCTCGGCCTGGCGACCGGCCTCATCCAGCTGATGAAGGCCGTCGGGATGAACCTCAGCGCGACCGATCTGCAGATCGGGCTGAACGTGCCGGTCGCCGCGTACGCGGTCGGCATCGTGATCACCGTGCTGGCCGCCTGGATCCCCGCGCGCCGGGCTAGCAAGATCGCTCCGATCGCGGCCCTGCGTGACCACGGCACCCCGGCCGAGGCCCGCTCCAACGTGGTCCGCACCGTCGTCGGCCTCGTGCTGACCGCCGGTGGTGGCGGCCTGCTGGTGCTGGCGGCCAAGGCCGGCAAGGCCGCAACCGGCGGCCAGTACCTGGGCCTCGGCGTGCTGCTCACCCTGATCGGCTTCGTCGTCCTCGGCCCGCTGCTGGCCACCACGGTGGTGCGGGGGCTCGGCGCCGCGCTGCCGGCCCTGTTCGGCCCGTCCGGCAGGCTGGCCCAGCGCAACGCGATGCGCAACCCGCGTCGTACGGGGGCCACGGCGGCCGCGCTGATGATCGGGCTGGCGCTGGTGATCGGCGCCTCCGTCTTCACCTCCTCGATGGTCAAGTCGACCAACGAGCAGATCGACAAGTCGGTCGGTGCCGACTACGTCATCTCCAGCAGCCAGGGCATCATCGGCGAGGCGATGGTCCAGGCGGCGAAGAAGACCCCGGGCGTGGCGCACGTCACCGAGCAGAAGGAACTGCGGGGGGTGAAGATCAACGTGCCGGACGGCCGGACGGTGACCACGGGCATCTCCGCGGTCTCGGCGGACTTCACCGACGACTTCCGGCTCCCGGTCAAGTCCGGCGCGGCCGGCTCGCTGAACCAGGGCTCGCTGGCGATCGGCGAGGACCTCGCCAAGGACTACGGCCTCAAGGTCGGCGACACGGTCAAGCTGGACTACGGCCAGGGGCGGGCCCAGTCCGTGCCGGTCGGGGTGGTGATGTCCAAGGGCGACTCGCTCTTCAACGGCGCCACGTTCGTGGGCATCGACACCGTGGCCAAGGCCATTCCGGCGGCCGAGATGCCGCTCGACGTGCAGATCTACGGCAAGGCCGCGGCCGGCGCCGACGTCGCCAAGACGCTCGCCGCGCTGGAGGAGTCGCTCAAGGACTACCCGCAGCTCAAGGTCCGGGACCAGGCCGGCTACAAGGAGCTCGTCCAGCAGCAGATCAACACCCTGCTCTACATGATCTACGGCCTGCTCGGCCTGGCGATCGTGGTCGCGGTGCTCGGTGTGATCAACACCCTGGCGCTCTCGGTGGTCGAGCGGACCCGCGAGATCGGCCTGCTCCGGGCGATCGGGCTCTCCCGCCGCCAGCTGCGCCGGATGATCCGGCTGGAGTCCGTGGTGATCGCCCTGTTCGGCGCGATCCTCGGCACCGGCCTCGGCCTGGCCTGGGGAATCACCGGGCAGCAGGTCCTCAAGGACCAGGGCCTGGCGACGCTGGCGGTGCCGACCGGCACGATCGCGGTCACGCTGGTCGCCTCGGTGGTCATTGGTCTGGTCGCCGCCCTCGTCCCGGCCTTCCGGGCCGGGCGGATGAACGTCCTCGCGGCGATCGCGACGGACTGACCCCCCCGGATCGGGGGACCGGGGGACGGCAGGGGCCGGGTGCGCGACAGCACCCGGCCCCTGCCGCGTACCCGCGTCGGCCGGGTCCTGTCCGGAAGATCAGGGCCTAAGGACAGATGATGTCCGTCGCCCGCTCGGCCGTCACCGGCACGGAAGGCGCCGCCGTGGCGGCCGGAGAGGCCGGAGCCGGCGAAGAGGCCGGGGGCGGCGAAGAGGCCGGGGGCGGCGGAGGCGCGGGCGGCCCGGACGCGCCAGGCCCCCCGCTCGGACCCGCGCTCGGATCCGCGCCCTGACCCGCGCCGGGACCAGCGCTCGCCGACGCCCCCGGGGCCGCCGGGTAGTCCGCGCCCGCGAAAACCTGCAGGGTGGGCCCGAGCCCCGGAACGGTCGCCAGCTCCGCGCCCGGCAGGGCGGCCGCCAGCTTCCGCGCCGACTCGGCCAAGCGCGGGTCGTACCGGACCACCGTCCGGCCGGGCGCCGTCCCGGCGGGGGCGTTGGACGGCGCGCCGGTGGTGGCGAAGCCGGCCCGTCGCAGGTCGCCGTCGACCCGCGCGCCGAGCCCGACGACCCCGGCCGCGTTGAACACCTGGACGTGCACCTGCTCCGGCGCGACGGCGGGTGCGGTGGCAGCGGCCGGACCGGCAGCCCCGGCCGGCGCCCGAGCCGGAACCGCCGAAGGCGACGTCCCCGCCGTCCCGTCCCCCAGCGGCCGCCCGGCCCGCACCGCGTCGAACAGGGCCCGCGCCCCGGCCTGGTCCCAGAGCACCGTCGAGCCCCACCCGCTCACCGGGTGGTCGAGCTGCGCCAGCGGCACGGTCGCGAAGTCCGCCTGGCCCGTCGACAGCTCCTTCATCCGGGTGCCCAGGGTGATCAGGTCGTCCGCGGTGAGGTCCTTGTCGGCCTTGACCGAGCCGAGCAGGCTGTCGGTCACCCGGGCCAGCCGGACCGGGTTGAGCAGGGTGCCGCCACTGGTGAGCTGGTGCAGCAGCTGGGCGACGAGCTTCTGCTGCCGGTGCATCCGCCCCAGGTCGGAGGTGGCGTCCACATGCCGGGCGCGGACGTACTTGAGCGCCCCGGCGCCGTCCAGGGTGCTGGTGCCGGCCGGCAGGTCGAGGCCGGAGTACTCGTCCTTGAGCGGCTTGGCGGTGCACACCTTCACCCCGCCGACGGCGTCCACGGCGGAGACGAACCCGGCGAAGTCGACCTGGAGGTAGTGGTCGATCCGCAACCCGGTGTTCTGCTCGACGGTGGCGACGGTGAGCCGCGGCCCGCCCATCCCGTACGCCGCGTTGATCTTGCCCTTGGCGGCCGGGACCTCCTTGCGGGTGGTCTGGTCCCGGTGGGCGGGGATGTCCACGTACGAGTCGCGCGGGATGCTGACCACGCTGGCCCGGGCGCCGTCCCCGGCGAGCTGGACGATCATCATGGTGTCGGTGCAGTGGCACGACTCGCCCCCGGCGTGCAGCACGTCCTTGAGGGTCCTCTCGGGGATGCCGTCCCGTTCGTCGGTGCCGATCACCAGGAAGGTGGTGGAGCCGTCGTCGGCGGGCCGGGCCTGGTCGCCGCTGAAGGCGTCGACCCGGTCGATCGAGCCGAGGCCGTGCAGCACCGCCCAGCCGCCGCAGGAGGTGGCGAGGACGCTGAAGGCGATGCCGGCGGCCAGCCGGCGGGGCCAGGCGCGGCGCCGCCCGGGCGGGGTGTGCAGGGGGGAGACGGGCATCTCTCGGATGGTAGGGGCGGCCCGCTCCGGGCTGGGTGAGGGCGCGCCGGGGGTGAGGAGTACGGTGGGCCTCGTCGATGAAACGTTCCTCCGGTGAAGGGTGTGCGGAGGTACCCGAACCGGGACAAGACGGCGACCCTTCGGCACCGGTACGGTTGGCCCCGATGAACACCAAGGCTGCTGAGGAGCTGCCGGCGGTCTCCGTGATCATGCCGGTGCTCAACGAGGAACGACACCTGCGTACGGCCGTCCGGCACATCCTGGAACAGGACTACGCCGGGCCGATGGAGGTGGTGATCGCCCTCGGCCCGTCCACCGACCGCACCGCGCAGATCGCCGCCGAGCTGACCGCCGAGGACCCGCGGGTCCGTACCGTGGAGAACCCCACCGGCCGCACGCCCGCCGGCCTGAACGCGGCGATCCGGGGGTCCAGCCACCCGATAGTGGTCCGCGTCGACGGTCACGGCCTGCTGACCCCCGGCTACATCACCACGGCGGTCCGGCTGCTCGGCGACATGGAGGCCGCCAACGTCGGCGGCATCATGCACGCCGAGGGCGAGACCGACTGGGAGAACGCGGTCGCCGCCGCGATGACCTCCAAGATCGGTGTCGGCAACGCGGCCTTCCACACCGGCGGCCTGGCCGGCCCGGCGGACACCGTCTACCTCGGGGTGTTCCGGCGCGAGGTGCTGGAGAGGCTCGGCGGCTACAACGAGGAGTTCGTCCGCGCCCAGGACTGGGAGCTCAACTACCGCATCCGCCAGGACGGCGGCCTGGTCTGGTTCACCCCGCAGCTGCGGGTCACCTACCGCCCGCGCCCCACCGTGCGAGCGCTGGCCAAGCAGTACAAGGACTACGGGCGGTGGCGCCGGGTGGTCACCCGCTACCACCGGGGCTCGGTCAACTTCCGCTACCTCGCCCCGCCGGCCGCGTTCCTGGGCGTCACCCTCGGGCTGGTGCTCGGCGCGGCCGTCCACCCGGCGTTCCTCGCGGTTCCGGCCGCCTACCTGCTGGGCATCCTCGGCGGCGCGGTGGTCGTGGGCCGCGGCCTCCCGGCGAAGGCCAAGGCACTGCTGCCGGTCGCCTTCGCGACCATGCACCTCAGCTGGGGCTTCGGCTTCCTCACCTCGCCGCGCTCGCTGGCGCGCCGGGTGATCGGCAGCCGCGCCCCGGCCGCCACCGACGTCGTGGCCGAGGTCGGCTGACCCGATCCGGCCAATCCCGCGGACCCGCCCTCGTGCCCCCTGCGCCGACGCTATCGTCGGGCGCCATGGGGACAGTTGAGGGCGGGCCCGTCGCCGGTGCCCGCGTCGAGCCGACCGCGGACGTGGACGACCGGGCGGTGCTCGGCTCCGGTACGACCGTCTGGCACCTCGCCCAGGTGCGGGAGGACGCCGTGGTCGGCGCCGACTGCATCATCGGCCGCGGCGCCTACGTCGGCCCGGGCGTGCGGATCGGGGACCGCGTCAAGCTGCAGAACCACGCGCTGGTGTACGAGCCCGCCGTGGTCGAGGACGGCGTGTTCGTCGGCCCGGCGGCCGTGCTCACCAACGACCTCTACCCGCGCTCCGTCGACGTCGACGGGAAGCTGAAGCGCGGCGACGACTGGCACGCCCGCGGGGTGACGCTCCGCGAGGGCTGCTCGGTCGGCGGCCGCGCCGTCCTCGTCGCCGGGGTGACGGTCGGCCGCTGGGCGCTGGTCGCCGCAGGCGCCGTGGTGCACCGCGACGTCCCGGACTTCGCCCTGGTGGCCGGCGTCCCGGCCCGCCGGATCAAGTGGGTCGGCCGGGCCGGCGAGCCGCTGGAGCCGGACGGCCCGGACCACTGGCGCTGCCCGCGCACCGGCGAGCGGTACCGCGAGACCGACGGCACCCTCGCGCTGCTCTAGGTCTCGGCCGGCCGGTCCTGCCGGGCGCGCGACCGACCGGCCAGGACCCGGATACGACCCGGCCGCTACTTGGCGCAGACGTCGGTGTCGTCCGCCTGGACGCGCTGGAGGTCCTTGGGCGCCTCGGTCGGCGCGGCGCTCGGGGTGGCCGGCGCCGCCAGCACGTCCTTGCCGAGCACCAGGACCAGAGCGTCCCTGGCACCCGCCTTCGGGTCCTCCCTGACCGCATCGGCCGGCAGGCCGAGGGCGGCGGCCAGCGCGGCGGCCTCGGCGGCCTTCCCGGCCGGGTACGCGACCGAAGTGGTGGGCGTGGCAGGTGCGTTGGCGGCGGTCGCGGCCTTGGAGAAGCTCTTCGCCTGGAGCTTGTCGACGGCCTGCTGCGCCTGCCCGGGCGTCCCGCTGCCGTTGCGTACCATCACCCGGACGTCCTTGGCGTCCACCGCGGGGGTGGTGGCCGTCGGCGAGGGTGCCGGGGCCGCCGCGGCCTCCGGAGTGGTGGCCCCGGGGGCGGCCGGGGCGGCAGGGGCCGCCGTCTCGGTCAGCGAGCGGTCGTTCGCGACCAGCGAGAACACCTGCCCGGCGTCCGGCTGCTTCAGCACCAGCCGGTTCTCGTCCTTCGGGTCGTCCAGCACCGGCACGGTGGCGAAGGTGATGTTCTTGGTGTCGACCTTGCTGACGTCCAGCGCCAGGTCCTTCAGCTTGTCGACGCTGCCGATGCCGGAGTCCACGGTGAGCGCCTTGGTGGCGGCGTCGGCGAGCTTCCACAGCTTGGTCGGGCTGGTCAGGGTGTCGCTGCTCTTGACCGAGCGGATCATCGAGCTGATGAACTGCTGCTGGAGCGGGATCCGGGTGAGGTCCCCGCCCAGGCCGACGGCGTGCCGGGTGCGGACGAAGGCCAGCGCCTCGTCGCCCTGCACCACGTGCCGGCCCTTGGTCATCTTCAGGTGGGAGTCCGGGTCGTTGATGTCCTTGGCCGCGCACACCTCGACTCCGCCGACGGCGGTGGAGAGCGTCTTCACGGCATCGAAGTTGACCATGACGAAATGGTCGACCCGGATACCCGTCATCTTCTCGACGGTCTTCCAGGTGCAGCCCGGATCGCGGCCCTCCTGCCCGAGGCTCTCGTTGAACATCGCCCGTGCCGAGCCGGGGATCTTCTTTCCGGTATCGGTGTCGCACTCCGGGACCGGCACCATCAGATCGCGCGGAATGCTGATCACGGTCGCGTTGCTGCGGTCCTTGGCGACGTGGAAGAGCAGGGTGGTGTCGGCGTGCCCGGCACTGCCCTCGTCGCCGTACTCGCGGCCCAGGCCCTCCCGGCTGTCGGTGCCGATCACCAGGATGTTCAGCGCGTCACCGGCCGCCTTGGGTCGCTCCTCGTCGCTGCCCAGCTGCACCTTGACGGCGGTGATGTTGTCGTTGAAGTGCTGGTACGCGTAGTAGGCGCCGCCGCAGCCGGCCACCAGGACCAGCGCGCCGACTCCGGCCGTCCACTTCAGCGCCCGGCGCCGCCGGTTGCGCCTGGCCGCGCCCCTGCGGCGGTGTCCGGCCCGGCCCCCGGGGTGACCGGGCTCGGTGGCGGCCTCCGGCGCGGCGGCCGCGGAACCCGGCTCGGGGGCGGCTGCCCGGCGGTGCTGCGCGGGGATGCCCGCGTCCGGGTCGAGCCGGTACTGCCCGGTGTCGGGGTCGAGCACCCACTGGTCGGCGGGGTCGACCTCCTGCCTGTCCTGCTGCACGGGGGTTCCCTCCCTCCGACCGGTCTGCACGGGCCGGCGCGCGTGCCACGCACCGACCCGGACACACTAGACGAGCCGCATGGGGGAATTGTTCCTGATGTGATCTCCGCCATGTCCGGAAACCCCAATTCACCAGCCAATCAGGCGCCTGGGAATTCCCGGGGAATGCCTGGCAGCCTCATGATCTGTACACAAAAGGGTGACCCGGCCCGCGGTCAATGGATCGCGCAGGAGTCCACGTCGGCGGTGTGCCCCTCGAAGGAGGGCGGCGCCGTGGCGGAGGGTGACGCCCCGGCAGCCCGGTCCGCCCCGCCCGCCGCTGTCGCCCCGGCAGTCGCACTCGGTGCGGCGGTCGTGCCCGGCGTCGCAGTCGGTCCCGTGCTCGGCCCTGCGCTCGGTCCCGCCGTGGTCGGAGCGGCGGACCCCGGCGGGCGGACGGCGACCGGACGGTCGTCGCGCAGCGCCGTGAACAGCTGCGTGGTCTGCGGCTGCACGAACTCGTCCCGGTCCGAGTCGAAGCGGTACGGGCGGCGCGGCGCGGTCAGGAACACCACGTCGGAGGAGGGGATCCCGCGCAGGTCCTGGGTCAGGTCGTAGAGCGCGCCCAGCGAGGAGAGCCCGCCGTCGGCCTTGACCGAGGAGGTCGCCGCGTCCAGCACCGGCCAGAGCCGGGCCGGGTTGAGCAGCACGCCCTGCGACTGCACCTTGCGGATCAGCGCGGCCAGGAACTGCTGCTGACGGCCCATCCGCTGGGTGTCGCTGCCGTCGCCGAGGGTCTCCCGGGCCCGGACGTAGCCGAGCGCCTGCTCGCCGTGCAGGGTCTGCCGCCCGGCCGGGAGGTCCAGCTTGGCGTCCTTGTCGTGGATCGCCTGCGGTAGGCACACCTCGACCCCGTCGACGGCGTCGACCATGGACTTGAACCCGGTGAAGTCGAGGATCACGTAGTGGTCGATCCGGATGCCGCTCAGCTGCTCCACGGTCCGGATCGAGCAGGCCGGGCCGCCGGTCTCGAAGGCCGCGTTGAACTGCAGCAGCGCGGGCCGGCTCCGGGTGCCGTCCGGCTTCTCGCAGGCGGGGACGGTGACCATGACGTCGCGGGGGATGGAGACCGCCGTCGCGTGCCTCCGGTCCGCCGCCAGGTGCAGCAGGATCGTGGTGTCCGAGCGCTGGCCGCCGGCCTCGCCGTACGAGGCGTTGGTGCCGGTGCGGTCGTCGCTGCCGATCAGCAGGATGTTCTCGGCGCCCTTGGCCCCGGAGGTGCGGCTGGGCCGTTCGGCCTCCAGCCGGGCCAGCAGCCGGTCGGTGGTGGAGTCGGTCTGGATGTTCCCGTCGAGCTTGCGGTAGGCGATCCAGAGCAGCGCGCCGCAGGCGACCAGCAGGAAGGCGAGGACGCCGGCGGTGATCATCAGCCACCGCCGGCGCCGTCGTCCGGGTGCGGTCGGGGTGTCCGGGGCCTCGGCGGTGTCCCGGGGAGGGGGGTTGTCGGTCGGGGGGTGCTCGGTGTCGTCCTCGGCCATGGCAGGGATCCCTACCCGCCGGGCCGGGGCCGGGAGTTACCCGAGGCGCAGTGTCACCCGTTCGGATTCGGTCCGCTTCTCCCACTGCTCGGGGCTGAGGCCCTCCGAGTTGCGGCAGAGCACCACCGAGGCGCCGGCCGCCAGCGGCGCCAACAGGCCGGCCTCCAGGCCCGACCAGTCGTCGAACGAGAGGGTCGAGAGCACCCGGTCGCCGGTCTTGATGCCGAGCCGGGCGGCACCCTCCCGGGCCAGCTGCACCGTCTGGTCACCGGTCAGCTTCAGCGGCAGGCCGTCCACCCCGGTTTCCAGCGCGGGCGCGTCCGGCGTGACGGGGGAGTACGGCGCGAACCGGTCGCCCTGGCCGGGCACCTCGGCGGCGTAGTCCAGGAAGCCGTCCGGACGCTGCGGGAAGCGGCCGCCGAGCGGGCGCAGCGCGAGGGCCACCCGCTCGCCCTCGCAGGCCTGGGCGGACTCCAGGCCGTCCGGGCCGCTGACCACCAGGTCGGCGTCGGCGGGCTCACCGCCGGGGACCGCCGCCACCCCGACCGACCAGCAGGCCAGCAGCCAGACGGCGCTCTGCCAGTGGGCGGGCAGCAGCAGTGCGGCGCGGTCGCCCGGGCCGGCGTTCAGCTCGTCCTGGAGGAGGTTGGCGGTCTTGGCCACCCAGTTGTCGAAGGTCCGGGCGGAGAGCTCCACCCGTTCGCCGGTGGCGTCGTCGTAGAAGGTGACCAGCGGGGCCGCGGGATCGACTGAAGGAGTGCCACCTCGCAGGTATGCGTGCAGCAGCTCGACGGGGGTTCGGGCATCGGCAGCGAAAGGCGCAGTCATGGTGCGCCCCAGCCTACGGCCTTCGGGTGGGCGACCGGGAGGGGTGCCCGGGAGGGGGCGAGGCGGCGTGGCGGGCACGGCGTTTTACCGTGAACATCCCTTTTATGCGCATCTCTCTCCCGGCGGCCCTCCCCGCCGCCCTCCCCGCCGCCGTCCTCGCCGGCTGCACCGCCGTGCTACTCCTCCAGCCGGCCGCCGCCGGTGCCCCGGCCGGCCCGGCCCCGCGGTACCGCGCCTCGGCCGGCGGCGGCTCCGTCACCGCCCTGCCGCTGCCGGGCGGCCGGGCCATGCCCCCGAGCACCACCCGACCGTTCGAGCTGCTCGGCGTCGGCTGGGACGGCCCGGGCGGCGCGCTCGCGGGCGGCTCGGTCCGGGTCCGCACCAGGGACGCCGCCACCGGGATCTGGACCGGCTGGCACACCCTGGAGGCGGACGGCGAGGACGGGCCGGACACGGCCTCGACGGACGCCGGGCCGCACAGCGCGACGGCCCCGCTCTGGACCGGGCGCAGCGACGGTGTCGCCGTCGAGGTCACCCCCGGCCCCGGCGGCCTGCCGGCCGGCCTGCGGGTCGAACTGGTCGACCCCGGCGGGGGCGCCGCCCCCGTCACGGCCCGGACGCTGCCCGCCAGGCCGTCGGACGGGCACCAGGCCCCGCGGCCCGCCATCATCACCCGGGCCGGCTGGGGCGCCGACGAGTCCCTTCGGGACCCGGACTTCGAGTACACCGGCCCGGTCCGGGAGGTCTTCGTCCACCACACCGCCAGCGCCACCGCGTACGACTGCGCGGACGCGCCCCGGGTGATCAGGGCCATCTACCAGTACCACGTGCAGACCAACGGCTGGCGCGACATCGGCTACAACTTCCTGGTCGACCGCTGCGGCACCGTCTACGAGGGCCGGGCCGGCGGCGCCGACCTGCCGGTGCACGGCGCGCACACCCTCGGCTTCAACACCGACTCGGCGGGCGTCGCCGCGATCGGCACCTACGTCACCGACCTCCCCCCGCCGGCCCTGCTCGACGGCCTCGCCCGGACGGCCGCCTGGAAACTCGGCCTCACCGGCCAGGACCCGGCCGGCACCACCGAGCTGACCTCCACCTCCGACGGCAGCCTCTACCCCAAGGGTACGGCGGTCACCTTCGACGCCATCTCCGGCCACCGCGACGCCTTCGCCACCGAGTGCCCCGGCTCCGCCCTCTACCCCCTCCTCCCCACCATCCGCTCCCACGCCGTGTACCTCCGGACGCACTGACCCGGGCCGTCGGCGGCTCCGCGCCCTACACCGGCCCCGGCCCGCGTCCGATCAGCGTCCGCAGCTCCGCGGTGAGTGCCCGCGCGAGGTCCGGCCGCAGGTCGTACCGGGCCGGGGTGTTCTGCAGCAGCGCGATCCGCCAGCCCGTCCCCGCGTTGACCGCGATCACCGTCTGCAGGGCGTTCAGCGCCGGATCGAGGTCCTCGGCGTCGTCCGGCACCAGCCCCGCGACGGCGTCCAGCTGGGCCACCCCCGGCCCCAGCCCCCGGATCCGCCGGACCTTGGCGACGTACTCGGGAGTGACGTGGTCCGCGAAGATCCGCCCCAGCTCGGCGGCGATCACCGAGCGGCCGCTGTGCCGGGTGCCGTCGAACCCGATCACCTCGCCGTCCTCGGCGAACGGCCCGGCGAGGGCCGCGCCGTCCCGCAGGTTCCAGCCCTCCAGCACCCGGTGGTAGAGCGCCCGGACGGCGCCCTCGTCCGCGGGGGACAGCTCCGGCAGCCGCGTATCGTTCATAACCCCATGGTCGGCGGAGAGCGAAGGAGGTGCACGGCGGTGACAGCCCCCACGGCGACGAGCGAGGGCGCGGTACGCCGCTGGCGCCCCGGCTTCCCCCTGGACGCGGCCCGCACCCTGCTGCCGCTGCGCCGCGGTCCCGCCGACCCGGCGTACCGGACGACCGGCGACGGCGCGCTCTGGCGGGCCTCCCGCACCCCGGCCGGCATCGGCACCCTGCGCGTGCTGGCCCGCCCCGCCGAGGGCACGGTCGAGGCGAACGCCTGGGGCCCGGGCGCGGAGTGGCTGCTGGACAAGCTGCCGGTCCTGCTCGGCGCGGAGGACGACCCGGCCGGCCTGGTGCTCCCGCCCGGCCCGCTGCGCGACGCCCAGCGGAGGGTGGCCGGGGTCCGGCTGGCCCGGACGGGGCTGGTGATGGAGTCACTGGTGCCGGCGATCCTGGAGCAGAAGGTCACCACCAGCGAGGCGTACCGCGCCTGGCGGACGCTGCTGCGCGACTTCGGCACGCCGGCACCCGGTCCGGCCGAGGGCATGCGGGTGGCGCCGTCGGCCCGCGACTGGGCGCTCGTCCCCAGCTGGGAGTGGCACCGCGCCGGCGTGGACCCGAAGCGCTCGGCGACGGTCGTGCGCGCGGTCCGGCTGGCCCCACGGCTGGAGGAGGCCGCCGCGATGGACCACACCGAGGCCTTCGCCCGCCTCACCGCGGTGCCGGGCATCGGGATCTGGACGGCCGCCGAGACCCTCCAGCGCAGCAACGGCGACCCGGACGCGGTCTCGGTCGGCGACTACCACCTGCCCAACCTGGTCGGTTGGGCCCTGGCCGGCCGGCCCCGCAGCGACGACGCCCAGATGCTCGCGCTGCTGGAGCCCTACCGGCCCCACCGCCACCGCCTCTGCCGTCTCCTCCTCGCCACCGGCACCCACGCCCCCCGCTACGGCCCCCGCCTCACCCCCAACGACCACCGGGGGAGATGAGCGACCGCCGGGACGCGTCGCCGGCTCCGGCCCCTACCGCACCTCGATGAAGGCGTCCGCGCTGCGGTCGGGGCGCTCGCGCGGGGGTTCGGCCGGGCGGCCGACGGCGATGGCGCCCATCGGGTCCCATCCGGCGGGGAGGTCGAGGGCCTCGCGGACGGTGTCGCGGCAGAACATGGTGGAGGAGACCCAGGCGGAGCCGTAGCCCTCGCCGGTGAGGGCGACCAGGAGGTTCTGCACGGCCGCGCCGATGGCGACGGTGAACATCTCGCGTTCGGCGGTGGCCCGGCGCCGGTCGGGGTAGTCGTGCGAGCCGTCCATCACCAGGCAGGGGACCACCAGGTACGGCGCGGCGCGCAGGACGTCGCCCCGGGCGGTGCGGCGGGCGATCCTGGCGTCGTCCCAGCCGTCGAGTTCGCGCAGGTCGCGCTGCCAGGCGGCGAGCATCGCGTCCAGCAGCCCCGTCCGGGTCTCCGCCGACTCCAGCAGCACGAACCGCCAGGGCGTCGTGTGGTGCGGGGCGGGCGCGGTGACGGCGGCGGCGACGGCGCGGCGGACGGCGCCGGGGTCGACCGGTTCGGGGCCGAAGGCGCGGATGGTGCGTCGCAGGGTGACGGCCTGCCGCAGCGCCTCGGAGGTGCCGAGCCGGAACATGTCGTCGGCGGCGGGGCGGATCAGCGGCCGGGTGCCCTCGCCGTCCTCGGCGGTGACCAGGTGGCCGAGGCCGCGGACCACGGCGACCGGGGTGCCGGTGGCCTTGCCCTTCACCAGGTCGGCGGCGGCGGCGAGTTCGTCGGCCGTCGCGGTGACGGTGAGGGCCAGCTCGTTGCCGTGGGAGTCGGTGCGGCCCCGGTGGTCCTCCAGGACGGGCAGCCCGGCGGCGCCGATGGCGACGTCGGTGAGCCCGTTGCGCCAGGGCCGGCCGAAGGTGTCGGTGACGACGACGGCGAGCCGGCGGCCCGTGAGCTGCTGGAGGTGTGCCCGAAGGGCGCGGGCGGAGGCGTCGGGGTCCTCGGGCAGCAGCAGCACGGTGCCGGGGGCGGTGTTGGAGGCGTCGACGCCGGCGGCGGCCATCACCAGGCCGTTGCGGTTCTCGACGATCCGGGCCGGGCCGCGCCGGGCGACCACCCGGACGGTCTCGGCGTCGATCGCGGCCTCGCGGTCGGCGGCGTGCAGCAGCCGGCCCTCCGCCTTGCTGACGATCTTCGAGGTGACGAGCAGGATGTCGCCGTCCTCGTACGTGGCGGCCTTGGCGATCAGCCCGGCGAGGTCGGCACCGGCGTCGATCTCGGGCAGCCCCTCGACCGGCAGGATGTGCAGGCTCATGCGCCCGCCTCGCCGGACGCAGGGCTCGTGCCCCGAGGCCTCACGCGCGGACCTGCTCGGCGAGCGCCAGCGCGGCCCGGGCCATCTCGGCGGTGGTGTCGACGTCCGTCATCAGCAGCGGGACGGCGTGGCAGGCGATCCCGCCGGCCTCGACGGCGGCGACCGCGGCCTCGTCGGCGGTGTCCACCAGCCAGCCGTCCAGCAGCGCGGAGCCGTAGTCCAGCGCGACGGCCTCCGCGGTGGCCTCGACGCCGACGGCGGCGAGTACCTTGTCGGCCATGCCGCGCACCGGCGCCCCGCCGATGATCGGGGAGAGCCCGACCACCGGTGCGGAGGCGGCGGCGACCGCGGCCCGGATGCCGGGGACGGCGAGGATGGTGCCGATCGAGACGACCGGGTTGGACGGCGGGAAGAGGATCACGTCGGCGGCGGCGATGGCCTCCAGGACGCCGGGCGCGGGCTTGGCGGTGTCCGCGCCGACCGGGATGATCGCCTCGGCGTCGACGGCGGCGTGCAGCCGGACCCAGTACTCCTGGAAGTGGACGGCCCGGGTCCCGTCCCCGTCCGTGATCTTCACGTGTGTCTCGACCCGGTCGTCGCTCATCGGCAGCAGCCGGACGCCCGGCTTCCAGCGCACGCAGAGCGCTTCGGTGACCTGGCTGAGGGTGTACCCGGCGGTGAGCATCTGGCTGCGGACGAGGTGGGTGGCGAAGTCGCGGTCGCCGAGCCCGAACCACTCGGGCCCGACGCCGTACTCCTTCATCTCGGCCTTGATCGACCAGGTCTCGTCGGTCCGGCCCCAGCCCTGCTCCTCATGGATGCCGCCGCCGAGGGTGTACATGACGGTGTCGAGGTCGGGGCAGACCTTCAGACCGTAGAGGTGGATGTCGTCACCGGTGTTGCCGATGACGGTGATCTCGTCCTCCGGACCGATGGCCTCCCGGAGTCCGCGCAGGAAACGCGCTCCGCCGATCCCGCCTGCCAGTGCCACGATGCGCATGCGCCCATCCTGCCACGGCCCGACAGGTCGTCAGCCCGACCCTCGACCGGCCGCTGCCGCGCCCGCCGTCAGCGGGCCTCGGCCTGCTCCTGCGGGTGCTGCTCGGGGACGGCGGTGCCGCCGTACTGGTTCATCTCGGTCAGGCCCGGCGTGTAGAGGTGGACGGAGACGGCGGGCTCCAGCGCGCCGTTGACCACCTCGTGCAGGTAGCCGGAGGAGAAGACCCGCTGCCCGCCGGGCCTGAGGGTGCGGGCGCCTTCGCCCGCGTGCGTGAGGGAGCGCTCGATCAGCTCGCCCTGGACGACGGTCATCACTCCGGAGGAGACGCCGTGGTCGTGGAACCCGCTGCTCTGGCCGGGCAGCCAGCTGAGCAGCCAGACCTCGTAGCCGGGGCCGGTCTCCAGGCGGGAGTACCAGCGGGTGAGCGCGTCGTAGCGGACCAGCGGCTCCCAGCGGGCGCGGTCGGCGGCGATCTCGCGGACCAGCCTGGCGTAGCCGGCGACGGTGGTGGGGTGGCTGGGCAGGTCGGTGCGGGCCAGGTGCGGGAAGGCGAGCGGGTCGCCGGCGATGGAGACGTCGCTCAGGCCGTCGGCCCACGCCTGACCGGGGTGCACGGTCTGCGCGGGGTGAACGGCGCGGGCGGGTGCGGGGGGAGGGGCGGTCGGGGCGAGGCCACGGTGGGCCGGCTTGTTGCGGTCGCGGTTCCGCTTGCGGATGCGGGTCATTCGCACGGGGTCGTCCTCGGAGTACGGCTGGTTCGTCGGGGGATCAGCCGGATCCGGGATGTCCTGGGGCGGGAATCGCGGGCGGCCTCTGTGCTTCCTGGGCGGCGCGCGGTGGGACGCGGGCGCCTAGATACAGCAGGAACAGAGGCGACAACAAGAGTTCGCGGCAGGGCGAAGCGTGGAACCGCTCCGGGTGCTGGCCAACTCTGACATGGGGGAAGGAGACCGCATGCGGGAGGCCGGTGTCAAGTCCGGAGCTGGGGCATTCGGGCGGGTTAGGTCATGAAGTACCCGATGGGGTGATAAATCACCCTCTATGTTTCGATGGGAAGATCGCCGGGAAGGCAGGCCGATGACCGGCCTGTGACGGTGACTGCGCGTCACTCGGCGGCAGGTTGCGAATGGTTCGATGCCATCCGGGCAGTAAGTCTGATGTGTCCGAATATGTACACTATTCGTAACGGCTTGGTGCCGGGGAGTGAATCCTGGCCCCAATACCAGAGCTCGGCTTGACTGGGCCAGAGTGACGCAACTGTAATTTCACTCGTGTCGTCAGCCGCACGAGGCAACGGCAACCACGGGGACGCCAAATAGGGGCAGAGGAGGCGCGCCACATGAGCGAGCTCTTTGAGCTGTTGATCGGTGACGGCATCGAGGAGGAAGAAGAGGAACTCGGCTGGCAGGAGCGCGCGCTGTGCGCCCAGACCGACCCCGAGTCCTTCTTCCCGGAGAAGGGCGGCTCCACCCGCGAGGCCAAGAAGGTCTGCCTCGCCTGTGAGGTCCGCTCCGAGTGCCTGGAGTACGCCCTCGCCAACGACGAGCGGTTCGGTATCTGGGGCGGCCTCTCCGAGCGCGAGCGCCGTCGGCTCAAGAAGAGCGCGGTCTGAGCGGGTCGGCCCCTGACCCTGCTGACCCTCCGACAACCACACAGCTGTTACGGGCGCCTCACCGCGGTGGTGGGGCGCTTTCGTGTTCCCGGGCCCGTATGGGCGTCCCCGGCGTCCGCCGTCCACAGCCTCTCCACGGACACCGCGGACAAAGGCGCCATCCGGAGCCGTTAGTGTGGTGCGCCATCCGGTTGCCGTTCACCGGCTGTGTCCACCGAGAACTGGGGCCCGCGCACTCGATGACCGTCTACAGCCACCAGAGCGGCTTCACCGCTGCCAGGCCGCCCGCCTATCCGCGCCACCTGGTCACCGCCGTGATCGTCTCGCACGACGGCGCCCGCTGGCTGCCGCAGGCCCTGGCCGGCCTGCTCGGCCAGGACCGCCAGGTCCAGCGGGTGCTCGCCGTCGACACCGGCTCCACCGACAACTCCCCGCAGCTGCTCGCCAAGGCGCTCGACGACTTCGGTCACGCCGACGGGATGCCGGACGGCGGCCCGATCATTCTCGGCCGCCGGGCCGGCTTCGGCACCGCCGTCGGCGAGGCCGTCTTCAACAGCCCGCCGCTGCGGCCCGAGGACCTGCCGTACCGGCTCGACCCCTCCGGGTACGACCCGGTCACCGGCGGCTGGGACGACTTCGGCGACCCGCTCGGCCACGAGGACGACCTCGGCCGCGGCGGCCCCCGCGAGACCCAGCCGGTCGAATGGCTCTGGCTCCTGCACGACGACTGCGAACCGCAGACCGATGCGCTGCGCCGGCTGCTCCAGGTCGCCGACTCCACCCCCAGCGCCGCCGTCGTCGGCCCCAAGCTGCGCAGCTGGTACGACCGCCGCCAGCTGCTCGAGGTCGGCGTCAGCATCGCCCGCTCCGGCCGCCGCTGGACCGGCCTGGACCGCCGCGAGCAGGACCAGGGCCAGCACGACCAGGTCCGCCCGGTGCTCGCCGTCTCCACCGCCGGCATGCTGGTGCGCCGCGACGTCTTCGAGGAGCTCGGCGGCTTCGACAAGGCGCTGCCGCTGATGCGCGACGACACCGACTTCTGCTGGCGGGTCAACGCCGCCGGCCACCGCGTCGTCATCGCCCCCGACGCGGTGCTGCGGCACGCCGAGGCGGCCAGCCGCGAGCGCCGCGTCATCGACTGCGGCCCCACCCACCCGCACCGGGTGGACAAGGCCGGCGCCGTCTTCACCCTCCTCGCCAACTACAAGGGCCTGCTCTTCCCCTACGTCCTGCTCCGGCTGGTGCTCGGGACCCTGCTGCGGGTCGTCACCAACCTGCTCGGCAAGGACCCGAAGCAGGCCTTCGACGAACTGGCCGGCCTGAGCCACGAACTGGTCCGGCTGCCCCGGGTGCTGGCCGCCCGCAAACGACGGGCCCGGTTGCGGGCCGCCGACGCGCTGGACGACCGGACGCTCTTCCCCGCGCCGGGCGCGACCGCCCGGCTCGCCGTCGAGGGTGTGATCAGCTCCCTCGGCATAGGGGGCGCCGACGACTCCGGGGCCGGCCGCCACGGCTCGGTCGAGGCCGGACCGGGCGACGAGGACACCGAGGACCTGGTCGTCGAGCAGTTCGCGCTGATCAAGAAGCTGGCCCGGCGCCCGGCACCGGTGCTCTTCGCCGCCCTGCTGGTCTTCGCCCTGGTCGCCTGCCGCGGCCTGTTCGGCGGCGGCGAGCTCTTCGGCGGCGCGCTGCTGCCCGCCACCGGCGGTGCCGGCGGCCTCTGGTCGATGTACGCGGACGCCTGGCACCCCGTCGGCACCGGCTCCACCGCCGCCGCGCCGCCGTACCTCGGCGTGCTGTCGGTGCTCTCCTGGATGCTGTTCGACCACGCCGACCTCGCGGTCACCCTGCTGGTCGTCCTCTCGGTGCCGCTCGCCGCCGTCAGCGCCTACCTGGTCTCCCGGCCGCTGCTCGACTCCAAGCTCGTCCGCGCCTGGGCCAGCGCCACCTACGCGCTGCTGCCCGCTGCCACCGGCGCGCTCGCCCAGGGCCGGATCGGCACCGCCGTGCTGGCCGTGCTGCTGCCGCCGCTGGCCCGCGCGGCCGCCATCTCCGCCGGCCTCGGCATCCGCGCCGAGAGCGCCGCCAAGGGCGCCCGGCCCGGCTGGCGGCCCGTCTGGATGGCCGTCCTCCTGCTCACCCTGGCCACCGCGTTCGTCCCGCTGGTCTGGGCGCTGGCCGTACCGCTCTGCCTGGCCGTGCTGGCCGTCGCGGTGGTGCGCGGCGGGGCGTTCGGCTCCGGCGCGCAGGCGCTGCGCCTGCTCGGGCTGCGCGTCCTGGTGATCCTCGCAGTGCCCGTGCTGGTGCTCGCGCCCTGGTCGCTGCAGGTGCTCTCGCACCCGCAGCGGCTGCTGCTGGAGGCCGGCCTGCCCGGCCTGCACGGCGGCGGCGCCAGCGCGCTCGGCCTGGTGCTGGTCAACCCCGGCGGCGCCGGGGTGCCGCCGGTCTGGCTCTCGGCAGGCGTGGTGCTCGCCGCGCTGGCCGCCCTGCTGCGCGCCGACCGCCGCCGCGCGGTGCTCGCCGCCTGGGGCGCCGCCGGGGCCTCCATGGCCTTCGCGGTCGCCGTGGCCGGTACCTCGGTGACCCCCGCCTCCGGCGGCCCGGCCGTGCCCGCCTGGGCCGGCCCGGCCTCCCTGCTCGCCGGTATCGCCCTGCTCGCCGCCGCCGCGATCGGCGCCGACGGCGCCAACGCCCGTGTGGCCGGCATTGCCTTCGGCTGGCGCCAGCCGGTCGCCGCCCTGGTGGTGGCCGCCGCCGTGCTCGCCCCGCTGGGCACCGGTGTCTGGTGGGCCGTCACCGGCGCCGACGGCCCGCTGCACCGGTCGCAGGCCGCCCAGGTGCCCGCGTTCATCGCCGAGGAGGCCGGCACCACCGACCGTGCCCGCACCCTCGTCGTCACCGGTGACCCGAAGGGCGGCTCCGTCCGCTACACCCTGGTGCGCGGCGCCGGCCTGACGCTCGGCCAGGCCGAGTCCACGGTGGACCCGGAGACCGGGACCATCGCGGGCCTGAACAAGGTGGTCGGCAGCCTGCTGGCCGGCTCCGGCGCCGACCAGGCCGGCGCGCTCACCGGCTACGGCATCGCGTACGTGCTGGTGGACCGGCCGGCGATCGCCGCCTTCAAGGACGTCCTGGACACCACCCCCGGCCTGGTCAAGGCCAACCAGGACGACGGCGCCGCACTCTGGCAGGTCAACGGCGCCCCGGCGGCCCGTGCCCTGATCACCGCCCCCGGCGCCACGGCGGTCGTGGTCCCCTCCGGCGAGCGCGACCTCGACGCCACCGTCCCGGCCGGCCCCGAGGGCCGGGTGCTCCGTCTCGCCGAGGCCGCCGCCCCGGAGTGGAAGGCCACCCTGGACGGCACCGCGCTGGAGGCCACCACCGTCGACGGCTGGGCACAGGGCTTCAAGCTCCCGGCCGGCGGCGGCAAGCTGGTCGTCACCCGCGAGGGCGGCTTCCTGCACACCGGCTGGATCTGGGCGCAGCTGCTGCTCGGCCTGACCCTCCTGGTGCTGGCCCTGCCCGGCCGCCGCAGCCACAAGGACGACGACCTGCCCGAGGAGGTGGTCGCCGCCGCCGCGCTGGCCGCCGCCGCCCAGGCGCAGGCGCCCGCCCCCGGCAGCCGCCGGGCCCGCCGGATGGCCGAACGCGAGGGCGGCGAGGGCGGCGACGGGGACGGCGGCGTGTACGAGGGGAGGCCGGGCGCGATCCCGGCGCAGCCCGCCGGCGACCCGCCGGTCGAGGCGGTCCGGGCGGCCGCCGCCGTCCAGGAGAGCGAACCGTACGCCGACCCGTACCAGGGCTACCAGCAGGCCGACCCGTACAGCTACGACCCGTACACCGCCCAGCAGCCGGTGGCCGCGCCCTACGGCGGCCAGGGGTACGGCCCCGACGGCTACCCGCAGCAGCAGGCCTACCCGCAGCAGGGCGGCCAGCCCGGTTACGAGCAGTACCCGCAGGACCAGCAGTACGGCTACGACCCCTACCAGCAGGACGGTCAGCAGCCCTGGCTGCCGGGGCAGCCGCAGGGCGAGGTCTACTACGACCCCAATGCCCCGCACGACCCGCAGGATCCCGACCATCCCCACGGGCCGGGCCGGTACCCGCACCACCACGGATCGGGGAGCTGACCCGCGATGAAGAAGCCCGCGTTCAAGAAGAAGCCGCAGGACCAGGCCGGCGCCGTGCCGGCGGACGCCGCCGGGTTCTCCGCAGGCCCGGGGGCACCCGGGCCCGACGGCGCCCCCCGGTCGTCCGGCGGGACGAGGACCACCCAGTCGCTGCTGGCCGCCGCGGCCGTGCTCGCCGTGGTGTTCGGCATCGCCGAGCTCCGCCCGCCGTCCGCGCCGGCCGGCGCCGACCGGGGCGGCGTCGCCAGTTCGGCGCAGGTCGAGCGGACGGCCGCGGTCTGCCCGCAGCCGCTCCAGGGCCTGACGGGCTCCACCAGCCTCACCGCCTACACCCCGCCCGGCGGCACGGCCGGCGCGGACGGAGCGGCCACCGGGGCCGGCTGGATCACCGACGCGGCCGCCCCCGCCACCCCGCCGACCGCCGCGCCATCGGCGACGCCGTCCGCCGCCGCGCCCCCGGCCCCGGCGCCGTCCGCGTCCGGCGCGCCCGCCCCCGACAAGGGCGGTGCACCCTCCGACGCCCGGCTGACCCTGGCCAAGCCCGGCGCCCCGGTCACCGGCCCCGCGGCCAACGGCGACACCGCGCCCGGCGCCGGCGCGGTTGCCAACGGCGCCCTCGCGCCCGGTTTCACCGTCACCCAGACCACCACCGTCACCGAGCAGCGCGGGCTGGGCCTGTCCGGCATCACCTGCACCCCGGCCGGCACCAGCTTCTGGTTCGCCGGCGCCAGCACGGCCGGCGACCGCACCGACTACGTCAGCCTCGTCAACCCCGAGGCCACCGCCGCCGTCGTCGACATCAAGCTGTACGGCGACAAGGGCCTGATCGAGAACGACGCGGCCAACAGCATCACCGTCGCCGCCGGCAGCTCGCAGTCCGTCCTGCTGCCGACCATCAGCAAGGGCCAGGTCGCCGACCTCGCCGTGCACGTGGTGGCCCGCACCGGCCGGGTCGGCGCCGCCCTGCACGCGGCCGACGGCAGCAAGGGCGCCGACTGGGTGCCCGCCTCGGCGGACCCGGCGGCCACCCAGGTGCTCCCCGGGCTGCCCGCCGACACCGCCGGCGCCCGCCTGGTGGTCTGGGCGCCGCCGGAGGACGACGCCGACCTGAAGATCGAGCTCTCCGGCAAGAACGGCTGGTTCACCCCGGCCGGCAACGAGTCGATCCACGTCAAGGCCGGCATGGTGGCCGCCGTCGACCTCGGCAAGATCACCCGCGACGAGGTGGCAGGCCTGCGGCTGTCGCCCAGCGACACCAAGCACCCCACCCCGGTCGTGGCCGGCCTGCGGATCGACCGCGCCGGCCAGAACGGCAAGTCCGACGCGGCCTGGCTGGCCGGCACCGTCCCGGTCGGCGCCCGCGCCACCGTGGCCGACAACCGGGGCGGAGGCGCCAGCACGCTGTTCCTCACCTCCGCCGGCGAGGCCGCCACGGTCAAGGTCACCGCCTCGGCCGGCACCGGCGGCGGCACCCCGGTCAGCAAGGACGTCCAGCTGCCGGCCGGCGGCACGGTCGCCATCCCGGCCCCCGAGCCCGGCGGGCTGAACGGCAGCTTCGCGCTCACCGTGGAGACCGTCTCCGGCGGGCCGGTCATGGCTGCCCGGATGCTCGCGATCCCCGCGAAGGACGTCCCGATGTTCACCGTCCAGGCGCTGCGCGACGACCGCAGCAGCGTCAAGGTCCCGCAGGCCGCCCAGGACCCGGGCGTCGTGCTGCGCTGACCCGCCGACGACGAAGGGGCGGTACCCGGGCCTCCGGGTACCGCCCCTTCGTCGTCACACCTGCGCGTCGCCGCGTCAGTCCTCGTCGTAGCGGGGGTCGATGGCGTCCGGCGACAGCCCCAGCAGCTCCGCCACCTGCTCGATCAGGACCTCGTGCACCAGCGCCGCGCGGTCCTCCCGCGACTTCGCCCGGATCTCCACCGGCCGCCGGTACACCACGATCTGGCTCTTGCGCCCCTGCTGCCCCGGCGACACCCGGCCCAGCGGCACCCCGCCGTCCGCGTCCGGGCCGTCCGCCTCGTGCAGCGGCACCTCCTGGACGGCGAACTCCACCTCGATCAGCTGCGGCCAGCGCCGTTCGAGACGCTCCACCGACTCGCGCACGTAGTCGTCGAACAACTCGGAGCGGGTGAGCGAGATCGGCACCTGCGGAGGCGCCAGCGGGCCGCGCAGACCCCGGCCGTGCCGGTCGCGGTGCCGGGGGCGGCGCGAAGGTCCCGTCGATGACTGCGGTGCAGAGCTGTCCATATCACTGCCGAGGGTAGTCCTTGGGCGGTCGGAAGTGGACCACCCCGGCGCCGAATCGCCCGGGGCGGAGGGGGCGCGCATGAGCGAGCTGACCGAGCAGATCACCGGGGGTGCGCCTTGCGCGACGCGCCCGCCGACCGCGGCGAGGGGGGTGTCGAAGGCGCGCCGACCGCGACACGGCACACCCTCCGGACAGGCGGTCTTCGCTCCCCGGCGAGGAGTGCTGTACCGTCCACCCTCGTGAGCTCTGTACGTCGTTGTTCGCGGACCGCGTGCGGCCGACCGGCCGTCGCGACGCTGACGTACGTCTACGCGGACTCCACCGCCGTCCTCGGCCCCCTCGCGACCTACGCCGAGCCGCACTGCTACGACCTGTGCGCCGAGCACGCCGAACGCCTCACCGCCCCGCGCGGCTGGGAGGTCGTCCGGCTCGCCGCCGAGGCCGGCCCGCTGCGCCGCAGCAGCGACGACCTCGAAGCGCTCGCCAACGCCGTCCGCGAGGCCGCCCGCCCGCAGACCCCCCGTCAGGGCCGCGGCCCGGAGGGCGAGTCGACCGAGGCCGGCCGCCGCGGGCACCTGCGGGTGCTGCGCTCGCCCGACAACTGAGCCCGACGGCCGAGCCCGACGACTCAGCCCCGACGCTCAGCCCCGTCCGGGCCCCGCTCCACCCGCTCGAGCCCCGCCCCACCCCTGCCGCGGACCGGCCGTCCGCCGCCTCCCGGTACGCTGCCCCCCTGTCCGGGCACCGACCGGTGCCGTACTCGGACGTATCGTGACCATGGGCGACCAGCCCGCCGATCAGACAGAGAACCAGGGTGGAGCCGCAGTGCGCGACCTCAAGCAGCTCGTGAAGGCGTACGACGTACGAGGCGTGGTCCCGGACCAGTGGGACGAGAGCCTCGCGCGCGCCTTCGGCGCCGCGTTCGTGCAGGTCACCGGAGCGTCCGCGATCGTGGTCGGCCACGACATGCGGCCCTCCTCCCCGTCGCTCAGCCGGGCCTTCGCCGAGGGCGCCGCCGCGTACGGCGCCGACGTGGTCGAGATCGGCCTCTGCTCGACCGACCAGCTGTACTACGCCAGCGGCAAGCTCGACCTGCCCGGCGCGATGTTCACCGCCAGCCACAACCCGGCCCAGTACAACGGCATCAAGCTCTGCCGGGCCGGCGCCGCCCCGGTCGGCCAGGACACCGGCCTCTCCGAGATCCGCGAGCTGGTCGAGTCCTGGACCGGCGAGGACGACACCGTCACCGTCCCGGCGCTCGACGTCAAGCCCGGCGGGCTGTCCGCCCAGGACACCCTGCGCGGCTACGCCGACCACCTGCTCGGCCTGGTCGACCTCACCGCGATCCGCCCGCTCAAGGTCGCCGTCGACGCCGGCAACGGCATGGGCGGCCACACCGTGCCGACCGTCTTCGACGGCCTGCCGATCGAGCTCGTCCCGATGTACTTCGAGCTGGACGGCACCTTCCCCAACCACGAGGCCAACCCGCTCGACCCCAAGAACCTGGTCGACCTCCAGGCCAAGGTGCGCGAGGTCGGCGCCGACATCGGTCTCGCCTTCGACGGTGACGCCGACCGCTGCTTCGTCGTCGACGAGCGCGGCGAGCCGGTCTCCCCGTCCGCGATCACCGCGCTGGTCGCCGCCCGCGAGATCGCCCGCGCCCGGGCCGCCGGCGAGGACGAGCCGACCATCATCCACAACCTGATCACCTCCTGGACCGTCCCCGAGGTGGTCCGCGAGCTCGGCGGCAAGCCCGTCCGCACCCGGGTCGGCCACTCCTTCATCAAGCAGGAGATGGCCGAGACCGACGCGGTCTTCGGCGGCGAGCACTCCGCGCACTACTACTTCCGCGACTTCTGGCGCGCCGACACCGGCATGCTGGCCGCCCTGCACGTGCTGGCCGCCCTCGGCGGGCAGCCGGGCACCCTCTCGGCGCTCACCGCCGAGTACGACCGGTACGCCGCCTCCGGCGAGATCAACAGCACCGTCGCCGACCAGGCCGACCGCTCCGCCGCCGTCCGCGCCGCCTACGCCGGCCTGGAGGGCACCACGGTGGACGAGCTCGACGGCCTCACCGTGGCCGGCCCGGACTGGTGGTTCAACCTGCGCGCCTCCAACACCGAGCCACTGCTGCGCCTCAACGTCGAGGCCAAGGAGCCGGCGAGGATGGCCGAGCTGCGCGACGGCGTCCTCGCCATCGTCCGCGCCTGACGGACGCGGTCCGGGCGCGGCCCGGACGTACGCGACCTCGCGCACGCGCCTGACGCACGCCCGTGGTGCCCCGGCCGGTAGGGTTTCCTCTCGGCCGGGGCATTGCCGTGCCACCCCTCCGACCCCGCCACCCGAGACTGGGAGCCCGAACGCCATGAAGCTCGAATCCTTCCTGCTGGAGATCCTGGTCTGCCCGCAGTGCCGGGCCGCGCTCACCGAGGGCGGCACCGAGGACCACCCCGAGCTGGTCTGCACCGCCGAGAGCTGCGGCCTCGCCTACCCCGTCCGCGACGGCATTCCGGTACTGCTGGTGGACGAGGCCCGCCGCCCGGCCTGATCCTTGGGGCGGACACCCGCACCCCGATCCCGCAGCCCTCAGCGCCCAGCCAGCAGCCGGAGGCCCGCCGCATGCTCGACGACACCCTGCTCGACGACCCGGCCGCCCTCCAGCGCGCCGACCACGACCGCGCCCTGCTCGCCCTGGCCGGTGCCGGTGCCCGGGTGCGCACCGCGCTGCGGCTCGCCGACACAGCCGGCCTCGACCGGCTGCGCCCCGACGGGCGCCCGCGCGCGGTGCTGGTCGCCGGCCACGGCAGTGCCCTGACGGCGGCCGAGATCCTCGCCGCCCTGGCCGGCACCGCCGTCCTGGTCTCCCCGCTGGGGCCCACCGATGCCGCGTACGTCCCGCGCACCGACCGGGCCGCCGCCCCGCCCGTCTTCACTGCCGGACTGGCCTGGCAGCTCCCCGGCTGGGCCGGGCCGCTCGACCTGCTGGTCGTCAGCTCCGCAGGCGGCGGGGAGCAGGGCCTGATCGCCCTCGCCGAGCAGGCGTACGCCCGCGGCTGCGCCATCGTGGTCACCGCCCCGGCCGGCAGCCCGCTCGCGGAGGCCGCCCTCCAGGTGCGCGCGCTGCCGCTGCCGTACGTCCCGCCGAACCTGCCCGACGACGGCACACCGCCGCCCGGCCCGGCCGCCGAGCCCGACCTGCCGGCCGAGGACCCGGCCGCGCTCTGGGCCCACCTCACCCCGCTGCTCGCGCTCACCCAGAAGCTCGGCGTCACCCAGCTCCCGTACGACGCGCCGGCCGCCACCGCCGACCTGCTGGACGCGGCCGCCGTCCGCTGCCGGCCGGACGCCGCCGCGTACACCAACCCGGCCAAGGGCCTGGCCGCCCGGCTGGCCGGCACCGTCCCGCTGCTCTGGGCCGAGGGCCCGGTGGCCGGGGCGGCCGCCGCCCGGTTCGCCGCCCAGCTGGCCGAGCGGGCCGGCCGTCCGGCGCTGGCCGGGCAGCTGCCGCAGGTGCTCACCGCGCACCGCGGCATGTTCACCGGGCAGCTCGGCGCGGGCGCCGACCCCGAGGACTTCTTCCGTGACCGGGTCGACGAGCCGGACCCGCTGCACCTCCAGGTGCTGCTGCTGCGGCACGTCCCCGGTACCCCGGGCGGCCCGCCCGACGAGGAGACGGGCCCGGCCGAGGTGCCGGCCGAGGACGAGGGCCCGCGCAGCTTCGGCGCCGCCCGGGCGCACCGGCTGGCCGCCGCCCACGGCGTCCGGCTCACCGAGTACGCCAGCGCCCGGCCCGACCCGCTGCACGCGCTCGCCGACCTGGTCGCGCTGACCGACTTCGCCGCCGTCTACCTCGGGCTCGCGGCAGCGCAGTCCTGAGCCCGGGGACGGAGGCCCGGTACCGTATGCGCTCGACAACGACTGAGCGCGGGCTGAACGGCCCCCGGCGGAGGGACCCACCCGAGCATGAGCACCGAAGGCGGTACCAAGGCCCTGGTCGCGGCCCTGTCCGCGAACCTGGGCATCGCGGTCGGCAAGTTCGTGGCCTTCGCGTTCTCCGGCTCGTCCTCGATGCTGGCCGAGGGCGTCCACTCGCTGGCCGACTCGGGCAACCAGGTGCTGCTGCTGGTCGGCGGCAAGCGCTCGCAGCGCATGGCCACCCCCGAGCACCCGTTCGGCTACGGGCGCGAGCGCTACATCTACGCCTTCCTGGTCTCGATCGTGCTGTTCAGCGTCGGCGGCATGTTCGCCCTCTACGAGGGCTACGAGAAGATCGCCCACCCGCACGAGCTGGACAACTGGTACTGGCCGGTCGGCGTGCTGCTCCTGGCCATCGGCCTGGAGGCCTGGTCCTTCTTCACCGCCTACCGCGAGGCCGTCAAGGACAAGGGCGTGCACGGCTGGCCCGCCTACATCCGCCGGGCCAAGGCGCCGGAGCTGCCGGTCGTCCTTCTGGAGGACACCGGCGCGCTGATCGGCCTGGTGCTGGCGCTGTTCGGCGTCGGCCTGACCGCGATCACCGGGGACGGCGTCTGGGACGGCATCGGCACCCTGTCCATCGGTGTGCTGCTGATCGCCATCGCGATCGTGCTGGTGCTGGAGACGAGGTCGCTGCTGATCGGCGAGTCCGCACACCCCGAGGTGGTGGCCGAGATCCGCGACGCCCTGGTCGACCACGACACCGTCACCCGCGTCATCCACATGCGCACCATGCACCTCGGCCCGGAGGAGCTGCTGGTCGCCGCGAAGGTCGCGGTCAACGCGGAGGACACCGCGGCGCAGGTGGCCGCCGCGATCGACGCCGCCGAGGTGCGCGTCCGGCGGGCCGTCTCGATCGCCCGCGTCATCTACCTGGAGCCGGACATCTACAGCGCCGAGAAGGAGGCCGCGGGCGACGACCCGTACGCCACCCCCGGCGGTCCGGTGCCGGGCGCGCACTGACACCCGGCACGCACGGGCTCCTTCGGGCCGGGCGCGGCGGCCGAATCCGGTCGTACCGGGCCGGTGCGCGGGGCCGTCGGTGTAGATTCGTCACCAGAGCCAGAACGTCGCTGCTGATGGCGGTCGATCGGCGGTCCGTGCCCGCGAGGGTGCGCGCCGGTCGAGGGAGAGAGGTCCTCCGACGGTATGTGCCGAGCAGCAGGGAGCCGTCCCACCGCGGACGGCCGATCCGGCGTTGCCGCGCACCCGTGCGGCCCGCCGTGCTGTGACGCACCCTGAGGACCTTGGCCATGCCCCACCCCATCAGCGAGGAGCAGACGCATGTCGACCGACATCACCGGTGACTTCAAGGTTGCCGACCTTTCCCTGGCGCCGTTCGGGCGCAAGGAGATCCAGCTGGCCGAGCACGAGATGCCCGGCCTGATGTCCATCCGTGCGGAGTACGCCGCGGCGCAGCCGCTGGCCGGTGCGCGGATCACCGGTTCGCTGCACATGACGGTGCAGACGGCGGTGCTGATCGAGACCCTGACGGCGCTGGGTGCCGAGGTCCGCTGGTGCTCGTGCAACATCTTCTCCACCCAGGACCACGCGGCCGCGGCGATCGCGGTCGGTCCGGAGGGCACGGCGGAGAACCCGCGGGGTGTTCCGGTGTTCGCCTGGAAGGGCGAGACGCTGGAGGAGTACTGGTGGTGCACCGAGCAGGCGCTGACCTGGCCGGACGGGCAGACCCCGAACATGATCCTGGACGACGGCGGTGACGCCACGCTGCTGATCCACAAGGGTGTCGAGTTCGAGAAGGCCGGTGCCGCGCCGGACCCGTCGACCGCGGACAACGACGAGTTCCGGATCATCCTGGAGCTGCTGAACCGCACCCTGGTCGAGACGCCGAACAAGTGGACCGAGGTCGCCGCGACGATCAAGGGCGTGACGGAGGAGACCACGACCGGTGTCCACCGGCTGTACGAGATGCACCGTGACGGCAACCTGCTGTTCCCGGCGATCAACGTCAACGACTCGGTGACCAAGTCGAAGTTCGACAACAAGTACGGCTGCCGGCACTCGCTGATCGACGGCATCAACCGGGCCACCGACGTGCTGATCGGCGGCAAGGTGGCCGTCGTCGCCGGCTACGGTGACGTGGGCAAGGGCTGCGCGGAGTCGCTGCGCGGTCAGGGTGCGCGGGTCATCGTGACCGAGATCGACCCGATCTGCGCGCTGCAGGCGGCGATGGACGGTTACCAGGTCGCGACGCTGGAGGATGTCGTCGAGTCGGCGGACATCTTCATCACGACGACCGGCAACAAGGACATCATCATGGCCTCGCACATGGCCCGGATGAAGCACCAGGCGATCGTCGGCAACATCGGTCACTTCGACAACGAGATCGACATGGCGGGCCTGGCCCAGCTGCCGGGCGTGGTGAAGACCGAGGTCAAGCCGCAGGTCCACGAGTGGCGCAAGGCCGATGGCAGGACGATCATCATCCTCTCCGAGGGCCGTCTGCTGAACCTGGGCAACGCGACCGGCCACCCGTCGTTCGTGATGTCCAACTCCTTCGCGAACCAGACGATCGCGCAGATCGAGCTGTTCACGAAGACCGAGCAGTACCCGATCGGCGTCTACGTGCTGCCGAAGCACCTGGACGAGAAGGTCGCCCGTCTGCACCTGGACGCGCTGGGCGTGAAGCTGACCACGCTGACCCAGGACCAGGCCGACTACATCGGCGTCCCGGTCGAGGGCCCGTACAAGGCGGACCAGTACCGCTACTGATGCGGTGACACGCACCGGTGGCCGGTACCCCGCGCGGGATACCGGCCACCGGCGTGTTCGGGGGCGGTCAGCGGAGCACGTCGGTCGTCCAGGCGCTCTCGTCGGCGCCCACGGCCCCGATCGTCGACAGCAGCCCGGGGAGTCCGCCGGTCGCCTCCAGCGTCGGGTTCGCCCCGGGAGCGGTCGACGCGCAGATCCGCACGCCCTGCTCCACCTTGCACTCGCGCGGGTCGGTGCCCGGTGGAGCGATCGCGGGCTCGGCGCCCTCCGGCTGGACCATGATCTGGACCTGCCGCTTCTCGGCGGTGAGCACCAGGCTGATCCGCCAGGGCTCGTCGATGACGGCCGACGGGCGCAGCAAGGACACCGCCGTCACCTTGAACGCGGCCGGCAGACCCGTCAGGTGGACCGGCAGCGGGAGGTCCGTTCGCCCGAACCGGGCCTCGGCCGCGACCCGCAGCATCATCTCCTCGGGCTTCGCCTCCTTCGGCGAGTAGGCGTCCAGCTGTGCCCACCGGCCCGAGGCCGTCAGCCAGCGCAGGGTCAGCGGGTCGACCGGCAGCGGATTGTCGGAGACCAGCCAGTAGGCCGAACGCCCGTCGACCGCGGGGGCCGGCACCGGGTGCTGGCCGACGTGCGGGGGCTCGGCGGTGCCCGGGGCGAGCGACAGCGAGAGGTTCGCCGTCGACTGTCCCTTGGTCCACACCTTGGCGGACGTGTGATCGGCTCCCAGCGCGTCGGCGTAGCCGTAGCCGATGCCACCCGGTCCCTTCGCCCACTCCGGCAGCCAGCCGAACCGCACCTCGGTGAAGAACGGGTCCGTGCCCGCCCGCGGGGCGGACGAGGCCTGGCCGGAGCTCGCGGCGACGAGTGTGGTCGGTGCCGCCGGGGTGGCGGCGTCGCCGGCCGGCCGGATCATCAGCGAACCGGTCAGGACCGCCGCCGTCACCACGGCCGCTGCGCCGAACACGGCCCGGCGCCGGCGACGCAGCCGCACCCGGCCGCGGACGACGGCCCAGCCGGTGTCGACGGCGGACGGCGGGGCGGGCTCGTCGGCCAGCGAGTTCAGCCGCCCCGTGAGGTTCTGGTGCTCGTTGTTCGTCATGACGTCCTCTCGGCGGTGGTGGGGCGGACGGCGAGGGTGACGCGGAGCGCCTCCAGGCCGCGCGAGGTCTGGCTCTTGACGTTGCCGGACGAGCAGCCCAAGGCCTCGGCGGCCTGGTCGATCGTCAGATCGCAGTAGTAACGCAGCACCACGGTGGCCCGCTGACGTGGCGGCAGGGCGGCCAGCGCCTTCCGCAGGTCGAGGGAGGCATCCAGGTCGATGCTCACGCTCTCCGTGTCGGGCTCGACGCCGTTGCGCGTCGTCCGGCGCCACCAGGGTGATCGCTGCTCGGCGAGGAACGTGTTGACCAGGACCTTGCGGGCGTAGCCGTCGACGTTCTCGACCCGTCCGGCCCGTGGCCAGTTCACGTAGAGCTTGGTGATGCTCTCCTGGACCAGGTCGTCCGCCCGGTGCCAGTCCCCGCACAGCAAGTAGGCGACCTTGCGCAACCAGCCGCTCCTGGAGGCCACGTACGCGGTGAACTCCGCTTCGCGTGCCGTCTTCGCCATCCCTGCCCCCCTTTCCCTCGTACCGGCGGCGCCGATCGGCGCCGTCCACCCCCCTAATGCAGGCGCCCGGACCGAACGTTGCATGCCGGACTGCCGTGATCGTCCACGTAGGCTTTCGGGCATGCCCAACGGCCGGTACTCGCTCCACGACACCCATGACCACGTGCTGCTCGGCGAGGAGCGCTTCAGCTGCGCCCCCGGCCCGGCCGGCTGGCGGTACGTCTCCAAGACGTACGGGCCCGAGGGCCAGGTGCTCGGCACGGTCGACCTGACGCTGGACTCGCGGGCCCGGCCGCTGCGGATGGAGCTGAGGGCGGGCGGCTGGCAGGTCCGGGGCGGCGCCGTCGACGGGGTGGCCTGGGTGCGCACCGACGCGGCCGACCCCGGTGGGGAGCACACGGTGGAGGGGCACGACCGGGCCCACGGCTTCGCCGGGCGCTCGCCGGGCTTCCTGGTCGCCACTGCGCGGCTGCTGCGGCTGCGGGAGGGGGCGAGCGCGAAGGTGCGGCTGGTGGCGTTCAGCGAGCCGGTGCTGGCGCCGCGGACCTTCGACCAGGGCTGGCTGCTGGAAGGCATCGACACCCACGAGACGGACTCCGGCCCGCTGCTGGTCGAGCGGTACCAGGTGGCGGACCTGGAGACGGGCGAGCAGCAGGTGGTGCACCTGGCCGGGGACGTGGTGCTGGCCGCGGCCGGGGTGGAGCTGGAGGAACTGGAGTCGCCCCCGAACCCCTGGCCGGTGGAGTTCGGCGGGTAGCGCCGGCCGGGGCGGTGGCGAGCCGGCCCGGGTCGGGCGGGGCCGGGCTGCGTCAGGCCGGCGGGGCGAAGCCGGTGGCGGGGGCCTGCGGCGGGGCCGTGGGCTGCTGCGTGGCCGGGGCGGCCGGCTGCTCCACGGGCGGGGCCGACGGCTGGGGGTGGGCCTGCGGGTGGGGGGCAGGGTGCGGCTGGGCCTGCAAGTGGAGCTGGGGCTGGGCCTGCGGCTGGAACGCGTAGCCCTGGACCCGGATCCACTCGCGCCGCTGGCGCTCGGTCAGCACCGCGCCGAGGTAGGCCGCCGGGTGCAGCCCGTACGGGACGGGGTGGCCGGTGCGGGCCGCCAGGTCGTCGGCCAGCCGCGCGGACATCTGGTGCGCCACCGCCGGGTCCAGCTGGCCGACCCGGCCGAGCAGCTGCCGGATCGCCAGCCAGAGCGGCTCCGGCACGGCGGAGAGGTCCAGCGCCACCAGCTCGCCGCCGATCGCCTGCAGCAGCTGCGGGGGCACCGGCGGCAGCGGGTTCACGGCAGCGCCGCCCCCCGGCACCCGCTCGCGGACCACCAGGGTCCCCGCGAAGACGTCACCGAGCCGCTTGCCGTCCGACGACACCACCGAGCAGATCACCGCCGGCACGCCGCTCAGCATGATGAGCTCGAAGAAGCCGACCAGCCCGCGCACCAGCGAGTGCCGGAACCGCACCGGACCGCCGTCGCTGCGGACCACCCGCAGGCCCAGGGCGGCCTTGCCGAGCGAGCGCCCGCGGGTGAGGGTCTCGACCATGACGGGCAGGGCCACCGTGAAGAAGACCACGAGCCCGAGCATCAGGGCGGTCAGGGCGGCGGGGTCGAGGTCGACCAGGACGAAGCTCAGCGTCAGGGAGCACACCAGGAGCGCGGCACCCTGCACGGTCAGGTCCAGCCCGATCGCCAGCGCCCGGCTCGGAAGCTTCGCCGTGCGCAGGCCGAGGACGACCGCCTCACCCGTCACCAGGTCGCTCAAGACACCCGTCCGTTCCCGTCGGTGATTCATGGTCGGTGGTTCGTGGTTGGTGGTTCATGGTCCGCGATCCGGGGAGGGAGCTTCCATCGGATCGGCCCCCACGATCCCGTGATCCGCAGTCGTCAACATACGGGGCCGCGTAGCCGCGCGGGAAGGGAGGTCCCGGGCCGCCGGGGAAAGGAGATCCCGGGCGCCCGGGCACTCCTTTCCCCTGGCATGCTGGGCGCACCTGTCCGCACCCGCCTGCCCGCGCGCCCCGCGCCGACCATGGAGCTGCCGAATGGACCTGGACGTCTTCGTCGCCACCCACCAGGGGGAGTGGGCCCGGCTGGACGCCCTCGCCCGGACCCGTCGGCTCACCGGTGAGGAGGCGGACGAACTGGTCACCCTCTACCAGCGCGTGACCGGCCATCTGGCCAAGGTCCAGGCCGCAGCTCCCGACCCCACGTTGGAGGGCCGGCTCACCAGCCTGGTCTCCCGGGCCCGCGACGCGGTCACCGGCAGCCGCAGCAGCGGTTGGCGGGACGTCGCGCGCTACTACAGCGTGAGCTTCCCGGCCGCGCTCTACCGCTCGCGCCGCTGGTGGCTGCCGGTCGCGGTTCTCTCCCTCCTCGGCACCGCCCTCGTCGCCTGGTGGGTGGCGACCCACCCCGAGGTCCGGAACAGCCTGGCCACGCCGGAGACGATCCGCGAGATGACCAGGCCCGGCGGGGACTACGAGGCCTACTACTCGGACCGCCCCGCCAGCTCGTTCGCGGCCCAGGTCTGGACGAACAACGCCTGGATCGCGGTGCAGTGCCTGCTCTTCGGCATCGCGCTGGGCATCCCGGTGCTCAATGTGCTGTGGAGCAACGTCCTCAACCTGGGGCTCGGAGTGGGGCTGATGGCCTCCGCCGGCCGGCTCGACATCTTCCTCGGCCTGCTCATCCCGCACGGCCTGCTGGAACTGACCGCCGTCTTCGTGGCCGGTGGCCTCGGTCTGCGGCTGGGCTGGACGATCATCGACCCCGGACCGCGCACCCGTGCGACGGCCCTTGCGGAACAGGGCCGCTCGATCATCGGCATGGGAATCGGCCTCGCGACCGTGCTGGCCGTCTCCGGTGTCCTGGAAGCCTTCGTGACCCCGTCCGGCCTGCCCACCTGGGCCCGCATCTCGATCGGCGTGCTGGCCGAGATCGCATTCCTGCTGTACGCCCTCGTCCTGGGCCGGAAGGCTGCCGAGGCCGGCGAGACCGGTGACCTGGACGCGGCCGACCGGGCGGACCTGCAGCCGGTCGCGGCCTGAGCCGAGGTGATCCACACGCCTCTGACCTGGTACTCTTCTCGCATCGCAGCCAAACCATTGACGTGGTGGGGCTGGGCTAGTAGGTTTGAACGGTTGGGACAGGTTGGACAACGACCTGATCCAGGCGCTAGTGTCTACGACACCGCCAAATCGAGGCGAGCGTGTTTCACGAAATACGCGCCCTCCGACGAGGTAAATCCCGGAACTGAGCACACCGAAAGCTTTGATAAGCTTCGGAGCGAAGTCGAAGGAAATCCCCCCAGCGGGAAATCAGAGAAACAAACGCCGGCAAGAACGGCCGCGAGGATCTGGTAAGCTGGAAACACGAAAGAACGAAGCGCCCGGAGGGCCCGCTGGAAGGCGGTCCGAAGGAAGTGTCCGTTCCTTGAGAACTCAACAGCGTGCCAAAAGTCAACGCCAGATATGTTGACATCCCCAGCCTCGGTCTTCTGACCGGGGTTGGAGATTCCTTTTGAAGTAAAACACTAGCGAGGACGCAGTGCGCGGGGCCACCCTATTCCGGTGGTTGCCGTGCCGCTCGACGCGAGTGCGGCCCGATTACGGGCAGACATTCACGGAGAGTTTGATCCTGGCTCAGGACGAACGCTGGCGGCGTGCTTAACACATGCAAGTCGAACGGTGAAGCCCTTCGGGGTGGATCAGTGGCGAACGGGTGAGTAACACGTGGGCAATCTGCCCTGCACTCTGGGACAAGCCCTGGAAACGGGGTCTAATACCGGATATGACCTGGGACCGCATGGTCCTGGGTGTAAAGCTCCGGCGGTGCAGGATGAGCCCGCGGCCTATCAGCTTGTTGGTGGGGTAATGGCCTACCAAGGCGACGACGGGTAGCCGGCCTGAGAGGGCGACCGGCCACACTGGGACTGAGACACGGCCCAGACTCCTACGGGAGGCAGCAGTGGGGAATATTGCACAATGGGCGAAAGCCTGATGCAGCGACGCCGCGTGAGGGATGACGGCCTTCGGGTTGTAAACCTCTTTCAGCAGGGAAGAAGCGCAAGTGACGGTACCTGCAGAAGAAGCACCGGCTAACTACGTGCCAGCAGCCGCGGTAATACGTAGGGTGCGAGCGTTGTCCGGAATTATTGGGCGTAAAGAGCTCGTAGGCGGCCTGTCGCGTCGGATGTGAAAGCCCGGGGCTTAACCCCGGGTCTGCATTCGATACGGGCAGGCTAGAGTGTGGTAGGGGAGATCGGAATTCCTGGTGTAGCGGTGAAATGCGCAGATATCAGGAGGAACACCGGTGGCGAAGGCGGATCTCTGGGCCATTACTGACGCTGAGGAGCGAAAGCGTGGGGAGCGAACAGGATTAGATACCCTGGTAGTCCACGCCGTAAACGTTGGGAACTAGGTGTTGGCGACATTCCACGTCGTCGGTGCCGCAGCTAACGCATTAAGTTCCCCGCCTGGGGAGTACGGCCGCAAGGCTAAAACTCAAAGGAATTGACGGGGGCCCGCACAAGCAGCGGAGCATGTGGCTTAATTCGACGCAACGCGAAGAACCTTACCAAGGCTTGACATATACCGGAAACGGCTAGAGATAGTCGCCCCCTTGTGGTCGGTATACAGGTGGTGCATGGTTGTCGTCAGCTCGTGTCGTGAGATGTTGGGTTAAGTCCCGCAACGAGCGCAACCCTTGTTCTGTGTTGCCAGCATGCCTTTCGGGGTGATGGGGACTCACAGGAGACTGCCGGGGTCAACTCGGAGGAAGGTGGGGACGACGTCAAATCATCATGCCCCTTATGTCTTGGGCTGCACACGTGCTACAATGGTCGGTACAAAGGGCTGCGATGCCGCGAGGCGGAGCGAATCCCAAAAAGCCGGCCTCAGTTCGGATTGGGGTCTGCAACTCGACCCCATGAAGTTGGAGTTGCTAGTAATCGCAGATCAGCATGCTGCGGTGAATACGTTCCCGGGCCTTGTACACACCGCCCGTCACGTCACGAAAGTCGGTAACACCCGAAGCCGGTGGCCTAACCCGTAAGGGGAGGAGCCGTCGAAGGTGGGACCAGCGATTGGGACGAAGTCGTAACAAGGTAGCCGTACCGGAAGGTGCGGCTGGATCACCTCCTTTCTAAGGAGCAATATGCCGCTTGCAGGCGAATGTTCTGCACGGTTGCTCATGGGTGGAACGTTGACTATTCGGCACGAGTGAAGAGCACCTGTTAGTACTGCCTCCGGGCGTGGAAGACGGGCTTGCGATTGACTTGTGTCGGGCACGTTGTTGGGTCCTGAGGGAACGGCCGTATGGCTGTTGCTTCAGAGATGCCGGTCCCACTGAAGAGATCCGTTCGGGTCTTGGGGGTGGGTGACTGGTCGTTGTTTGAGAACTGCACAGTGGACGCGAGCATCTGTGGCCAAGTTTTTAAGGGCGCACGGTGGATGCCTTGGCACCAGGAACCGATGAAGGACGTGGGAGGCCACGATAGTCCCCGGGGAGCCGTCAACCAGGCTTTGATCCGGGGGTTTCCGAATGGGGAAACCCGGCAGTCGTCATGGGCTGTCACCCATACCTGAACACATAGGGTATGTGGAGGGAACGCGGGGAAGTGAAACATCTCAGTACCCGCAGGAAGAGAAAACAACCGTGATTCCGGGAGTAGTGGCGAGCGAAACCGGATGAGGCTAAACCCAGGTGGTGTGAGACCCGGCAGGGGTTGCCACTTGGGGGTCGTGGGATTTTTCTTGACCGGTCTGCCGGCCGGTCGGCGAGTCAGAAACCGTATGGATAGTCGAAGGACATGCGAAAGGTCCGGCGTAGAGGGTAAGACCCCCGTAGACGAAATCTGTGCGGCTCGTTTGAGAAACTCCCAAGTAGCACGGGGCCCGAGAAATCCCGTGTGAATCTGGCGGGACCACCCGCTAAGCCTAAATATTCCCTGGTGACCGATAGCGGATAGTACCGTGAGGGAATGGTGAAAAGTACCGCGGGAGCGGAGTGAAATAGTACCTGAAACCGTGTGCCTACAAGCCGTGGGAGCGTCGGACATGCAGCTTGCTGTGTGTCTCGTGACTGCGTGCCTTTTGAAGAATGAGCCTGCGAGTTTGCGGTGTGTAGCGAGGTTAACCCGTGTGGGGTAGCCGTAGCGAAAGCGAGTCCGAATAGGGCGTTTGAGTTGCACGCCCAAGACCCGAAGCGGAGTGATCTAGCCATGGGCAGGTTGAAGCGGAGGTAAGACTTCGTGGAGGACCGAACCCACCAGGGTTGAAAACCTGGGGGATGACCTGTGGTTAGGGGTGAAAGGCCAATCAAACTCCGTGATAGCTGGTTCTCCCCGAAATGCATTTAGGTGCAGCGTCACGTGTTTCTTGCCGGAGGTAGAGCACTGGATAGGCGATGGGCCTCACCGGGTTACTGACCTTAGCCAAACTCCGAATGCCGGTAAGTGAGAGCGTGGCAGTGAGACTGTGGGGGATAAGCTCCATGGTCGAGAGGGAAACAGCCCAGAACACCGACTAAGGTCCCTAAGCGTGTGCTAAGTGGGAAAGGATGTGGAGTCGCAGAGACAACCAGGAGGTTGGCTTAGAAGCAGCCACCCTTGAAAGAGTGCGTAATAGCTCACTGGTCAAGTGATTCCGCGCCGACAATGTAGCGGGGCTCAAGCACATCACCGAAGTCGTGTCATTGCAGCATGAAGGGCCAACGCCTGCTGTGATGGGTAGGGGAGCGTCGTGTGCCGGGTGAAGCGGCGGTGGAAACCAGTCGTGGACGGTACACGAGTGAGAATGCAGGCATGAGTAGCGATACAAGAGTGAGAAACTCTTGCGCCGATTGACCAAGGGTTCCTGGGTCAAGCTGATCTGCCCAGGGTAAGTCGGGACCTAAGGCGAGGCCGACAGGCGTAGTCGATGGACAACGGGTTGATATTCCCGTACCCGCTTTGAAGCGCCAACGCTGAACCTCTTGATGCTAAGCCCGTGAAGCCGGCCCGGAGTCTTCGGACAATGGGACGTGGTGGAGCCGGTGACCCAATGGGGTAGTAGGTGAGCGATGGGGTGACGCAGGAAGGTAGTCCAGCCCGGGCGGTGGTTGTCCCGGGGTAAGGGTGTAGGCCGAGTGATAGGCAAATCCGTCACTCATTAAGGCTGAGACCTGATGCCGAGCCGATTGTGGTGAAGTGGATGATCCTATGCTGTCGAGAAAAGCCTCTAGCGAGTTTCATGGCGGCCCGTACCCCAAACCGACTCAGGTGGTCAGGTAGAGAATACCGAGGCGTTCGGGTGAACTATGGTTAAGGAACTCGGCAAAATGCCCCCGTAACTTCGGGAGAAGGGGGGCCATTCCTGGTGACGGCACTTGCTGCCAGAGCTGGGGGTGGCCGCAGAGACCAGCGAGAAGCGACTGTTTACTAAAAACACAGGTCCGTGCGAAGCCGTAAGGCGATGTATACGGACTGACGCCTGCCCGGTGCTGGAACGTTAAGGGGACCGGTTAGCTTGGATTCGTCCAGGCGAAGCTGAGAACTTAAGCGCCAGTAAACGGCGGTGGTAACTATAACCATCCTAAGGTAGCGAAATTCCTTGTCGGGTAAGTTCCGACCTGCACGAATGGCGTAACGACTTCTCGACTGTCTCAACCATAGGCCCGGTGAAATTGCATTACGAGTAAAGATGCTCGTTTCGCGCAGCAGGACGGAAAGACCCCGGGACCTTTACTATAGCTTGATATTGGTGTTCGGTTCGGCTTGTGTAGGATAGGTGGGAGACTTTGAAGCAGCAACGCCAGTTGTTGTGGAGTCGTCGTTGAAATACCACTCTGGTCGTGCTGGATGTCTAACCTGGGTCCGTGATCCGGATCAGGGACAGTGTCTGGTGGGTAGTTTAACTGGGGCGGTTGCCTCCTAAAGGGTAACGGAGGCGCCCAAAGGTTCCCTCAGCCTGGTTGGCAATCAGGTGTTGAGTGTAAGTGCACAAGGGAGCTTGACTGTGAGACTGACGGGTCGAGCAGGTACGAAAGTAGGGACTAGTGATCCGGCGGTGGCTTGTGGAAGCGCCGTCGCTCAACGGATAAAAGGTACCCCGGGGATAACAGGCTGATCTTCCCCAAGAGTCCATATCGACGGGATGGTTTGGCACCTCGATGTCGGCTCGTCGCATCCTGGGGCTGGAGTAGGTCCCAAGGGTTGGGCTGTTCGCCCATTAAAGCGGTACGCGAGCTGGGTTTAGAACGTCGTGAGACAGTTCGGTCCCTATCCGCTGTGCGCGTAGGAGTGTTGAGAAGGGCTGTCCCTAGTACGAGAGGACCGGGACGGACGAACCTCTGGTGTGCCAGTTGTCCTGCCAAGGGCATGGCTGGTTGGCTACGTTCGGGAGGGATAACCGCTGAAAGCATCTAAGCGGGAAGCCTGCTTCGAGATGAGCACTCCCACCTCCTTGAGAGGGTAAGGCTCCCAGTAGACGACTGGGTTGATAGGCCGGATATGGAAGCCCTGTGAGGGGTGGAGTTGACCGGTACTAATAGGCCGAGGGCTTGTCCTCAGTTGCTCGCGTCCACTGTGTTGTTCTGAAACAACGACCCCATGACATGGCCTGTCGTGGTGCGGTTGACAGTTTCATAGTGTTTCGGTGGTCATAGCGTGAGGGAAACGCCCGGTTACATTCCGAACCCGGAAGCTAAGCCTCACAGCGCCGATGGTACTGCAGGGGGGACCCTGTGGGAGAGTAGGACGCCGCCGAACAATCATTCACAGAGAACCCCCGATCCGCCACGGATCGGGGGTTCTCTGCATTTCCCAGACTCCCCGCAGGTACGATCGTCGGGTGAACGCTTACTGGCACGTCGTTCTGCCGCCGCTCGGCGCCTGACCGGGCGCCGATGCTGATGGTTTGACCCGGGATCCCGGCCGGCCCGCAGGGTGGTCAGGGGTTCCTGTCGTGCGCCCGTTTCGAATCCGGTCCTTGACGCATTCGACGACGGAAGACCACGACTGTGCCGAACCGCACTTCTCCCCGAACTCCCGCCTGCCCGACCAGCGATGCCTCGCAGACGAAGAGCGCCGGCCTCCTGGGCGGGCCGGTACCCATCCTCACCGCTGCCGTCCTGTGGGGGACGACCGGGACCGCCGGCTCGTTGGCCCCGGCCGGTGTGCCGGCGGCGGCCGTCGGCTGTGCCGGCCTCACTCTCGGCGGCCTGCTGCTGTTCCTGACGTCCCGGGGTGCCCGCGCGCTGCCTGCGGCCTGCACGCGAACCGAGCGTTGGCTGCTCGGCGTGGGCGCACCGGCCGTGGCCGGCTACCCGGTGACCTTCTACCCGGCCGTGGGCCGCACCGGCGTGGCCGTGGCCACCGTGGTCGCGCTGGGCAGCGCGCCGGTCTTCGCCGGGCTGCTGTCCTGGATCGCCGGGGGTGGCCGGCCGGCCGCGCGCTGGGCCGGTGCCACCGCGGCCGCCGTTCTGGGCTGCACGCTGCTGGTGCTGGGCCCCGGGCTGGCCGGCCGTGCCACACCCGTGGACCTGACCGGTATCGCGCTCGCCGCGGCCGCCGGGCTGTCCTACGCCGTGTACTCCCTGATCGGGGGCCGGCTCATCACGCGTGGACATCCTTCCGACGCGGTGATGGGGGTGCTGTTCGGCGCCGCCGCGCTGCTCGTCCTGCCGATCGTGCTGTCCGCCGGGGCGCAGTGGCTCGCTGGCGTCCGCGGCGCGGCGGTGGCCCTGCACTTGGCTGTGTTCACCGTCTACCTGGCCTACCGGCTCTTCGGACGCGGCCTTCGGCACACCGGCGTCTCGGTGGCCACGACGCTGACCCTCGCCGAGCCGGCTGTGGCGGCTGTCCTGGGTGTGACCGTCCTCGGTGAGCGTCTGCCGGTGGCCTCCTGGTGCGGGCTGGCCGTCCTTGCCCTGGGACTGGCCCTTCTCACGGCTCCGGTCGGCGGCAAGCGCACCGGCCGCGGGGAGCGGCAGGAGCGGCAGGCAGAGCGGTAGCCCGGAGCGGGCGGAGCCGCCGGCCGTCAGAGGCGGCCGGCGGCCTTGAGAGCGAGGTAGGTGTCGGCGAGGGCGGGGGCCACGGCGGCGGGCGGGGCGTCGAGGACGGTGACGCCGGCGCGGGTGAGCCGGTCCGCGGTGAGTCGGCGGTCGGCGCGGGTCTGTTCGGCGGCGGCCGCGCCGTACACGGCCTCGACGGTGCCGCGGCCGGCCGCCAGCTCGTCCAGGTGCGGGTCGGAGACCGAGGCGAGGACGACCTCGTGGCGCTTGGTGAGGAGCGGCAGCAGCGGGAGCAGGCCGTCCTCGACGGGGGCCGCGTCGAGCCCGGTCAGCAGGACGATCAGTGAGCGGTGCGGCGCCATCTTCAGCGCGGTGGCGACCAGCGAGCGCATGTCGGTCTCGTAGAGCGCCGGTTCGAGGGTGGCCATCGCGGTGGTGAAGGCGGGCAGGATCTCGTTGGGGGCGCGACCGGCCACCGAGACGCGCTTGCGCAGGTCGTGGGCGAGGAGGTCGACCCGGTCGCCGGCCTTGGTGGCGAGCGCGGTGAGCAGCAGTGCGGCGTCGAGCGAGGCGTCCAGGCGGGGCGCGTCGCCGACCCGGCCGGCGGAGGTGCGGCCGGTGTCGAGGACGACCAGGATGTGCCGGTCGCGTTCGGGGCGCCAGGTGCGGACGGCGACGGTGTGCCGGCGGGCGCTGGCGCGCCAGTCGATGGAGCGGATGTCGTCGCCGGGCAGGTACTCGCGCAGGGAGTCGAACTCGGTGCCCTGGCCACGGGTCAGGACGGAGGTGCGGCCGTCGAGTTCGCGCAGCCGGGCGAGCCGGGAGGGCAGGTGCTTGCGGCTGTTGAACGGCGGCAGGGCACGGACCGTCCACGGGACGAGGTGGGAGCCCTGACGGCCGGCCAGGCCGAGCGGGCCGAGCGAACGGATCGTCACCTTGTGGGCGTGGTGGTCGCCGCGCCGGGTCGGGGTGAGCACCGTGGTGACGCGGCGTCGTTCGTGCCCGGGGATGCTCAGGGTGTGCCGGGAGGCGGCGATCTCGCTGCCGGGCCGCCAGGCGGAGGGGGCCCAGGCGTCGCGGACGCGGGCTCTGAGCGGGCGGCCGGCGGGGTTGGTGACGGTCAGTTCGACGGAGGCGGGCTCGCCGAGCCGGACGGTGGTGTCGCCGCCCCGGGTGATCCGCAGACGGCGGACCGGGGCGGCGATGACCAGGTCGGTCACGACGGCGAGCAGGACCGCGCCGGTGACGGCGGCGATCCCGCCCCAGGAGGGCAGGAGCAGGCCCACGACGAGCGCGCCGAGTGCGGCGAGCAGGGCGGTTCGCCCGGTGAGGGCCATGCGGTGCGCTCCTTCGTGAGCGAGGCGGTGGAGGCGGTCAGCGGGGGGCGGGCGTCTGGGCCAGGACGGCCTGGATGACGGAGTCGGCGGTCACGCCCTCCATCTCGGCCTCGGCACGGAGCGCGACGCGGTGGCGCAGGGTGGGCAGGGCCAGCGCCTTGACGTCGTCGGGGGTGACGTAGTCGCGGCCGGCCAGCCAGGCCCAGGCGCGGGAGGCAGCGAGCAGGGCGGTGGCGCCGCGCGGGGAGACGCCGATGGAGAGCGACGGGGACTGCCGGGTGGCCCGGCAGAGGTCGACGATGTAGGCGAGGACCTCGGGCGAGACGGTGAGCTTGGCGATCTGCTCACGGGCGGCGGCGATGTGCTCGGGGCCGGCGACCGGGCGGACGCCGGCGGCGGCGAGGTCGCGCGGGTCGAAGCCGGAGGCGTGCTTGGCGAGGACCTGGTACTCCTGGTCGCGGTCGGGCAGCGGCAGGATCAGCTTCAGCAGGAAGCGGTCGAGCTGGGCCTCGGGCAGCGGGTAGGTGCCCTCGTACTCGACCGGGTTCTGCGTCGCGGCGACCAGGAACGGGACGGGCAGCTTGCGGGGCTCGCCGTCGACGGTGACCTGGTGCTCCTCCATGGCCTCCAGCAGGGCGGCCTGGGTCTTCGGCGGCGTGCGGTTGATCTCGTCGGCGAGCAGCAGGTTGGTGAAGACCGGGCCGGGCTGGAAGGAGAACTCGGCGGTGCGGGCGTCGTAGACGAGGGAGCCGGTGACGTCGCCGGGCATCAGGTCGGGGGTGAACTGGATGCGCTTGGTGTCCAGGCTGAGCGCCGTCGAGAGGGTGCGGATCAGCAGGGTCTTCGCCACGCCGGGGACGCCTTCCAGCAGCACGTGGCCGCCGCAGAGCAGGGCGACCACGAGACCGGTGACGGCGGCGTCCTGGCCGACCACGGCCTTGGCGATCTCGGAACGCAGGGCGGTCAGCGCCTGGCGGGGGTCGCCCGCGGTGCCGGGGGTGACGGTGGTGCCGGGGGTGGCGGGTGCCGTGCCGGGGGTGATGCGGAGCTGGGCGGTGGCCTGTTCGGTCACGGCTTCCGTACCTGCCTTTCGAGGGCGTCGAGGTCGTCGGCGAGTCGCAGCAGTGCGGCGTCGTCGGTCGGGGGCGGGCCGTACAGGAGGGTCCGTACGTCTCCGGCCGGGCGGTCGGGGAGGCGGTCGACGACCGCCGCGCAGAGTGCGGTCGGGTCGGGGGCGCCGGCGCTGAGCGGAAGGCCGAGGGCGGGGGCGAGGCGGTGGACGGTGGCGCGGCGCAGGGCGTCGGCGGCACGGCCACGGGCCTTGGCCCGGCGGTAGAGGCGGGCCCGGCCCTCGGTGGTCTCGGCGGCGCGGACGACCACGGGCAGGTTCTCGCTGATGACGGGGCCGAGCCGGCGGGCGCGCCAGACGGCGGCCAGCAGGACGGCGATGGCGAGCTGGTACGCGCCCCAGCGCCAGCCGTCGGGGATGTAGTCGGTGAACCGCTTGTCGCCGCCCGCGGCCACCGGGGCGGAGTAGTCGGGCAGGTGCCAGGTCAGGTTGGGCTGGGAGCCGAGCAGGCCGAGGGCGAGCGAGGCGTTGCCGTCCTTCTTGATCAGCTCGTTGCTGAGGAAGTCGCCGCTGCCGAGGACGACGACCTCGGTGCCCTTGCCGGTCGGCACGGCCACCAGGGGGTAGCCGTGGCCGCGGGGGTAGCAGCCCTCGCCGCGGCTGCCGGTGGTGTAGAGCAGGCCGCCGAGGTGGGCGGTGCCGGCCCGGACGGCCTCGGTGAGCGCGCACTGGGCGGCGGTGCTGCGGACCCCGGCGTACGGCACGCCGCCGCCCTCGTCGGAGGTGCGGACGCCCGGGGCCAGCGCGCTGAGCGCGGCCGGGCCGGGGGAGAGGAGGATCAGCCGGGCGTGCTTGGCGGCGGCGATAGTGCGCAGCTGTTCGGGGCTGAGCAGGTCGGGTTCGGGGACGACGAGGGTGTCGTTGCCGGTGGTGCGGGCGGTCGGGTCGGTGGTGATGTCGACCTTGAGGCCCTCCCGCTGGAGCAGGGCGACCACGGCGTGGGCGCCGGAGGGGTCGTAGGAGCGCGGGTCCAGCGGCGGGTAGCGGCGGTCCTGGCTCAGGGCGGCCAGGAGGGCGCCGGCGAACAGGACCAGGACGGCGGTGAGCAGGAACCAGCGCGAGCGGTACCAGAGGCTGCGGCCGGTGGGCGCGAGGCTGCTGGGGCTGACGCGGGGCTCGGGTGGTGCGGGCGGCCCGGCGGGTGAGGGTGCTCCGGTGGCGGTGGCGGTGGCGGTGGCGCCGGGCGGTACGGCCGGTGCTCCGGTGGGCGTCGGCGGTGCGGCCGGGCCGGGGGAGGCGCCGGGGGTGGTGGTGGTCATGCCGCTCCTCCCGGGGCCGCGGCGAGGGCCGGGCGGGCGCGTTCGAGGGCCTGGTCGAGGTCGCGGAGCAGCTGGTACGCGGCCTGGTCGGCGGTGCGCTCGCCGTACGCGATGTCGTCGAAGGTGCGGGCGGCCGTGGTGAGGGCGGCGGCGTGCGCGGGCAGCATGCGGCCCGCCTCGGTGGCGGCCTCGTCGGCGGTGCGGCCGGGGCGGGTGTCGAGCAGGGTGCGCTCCTCCAGGGCCCGGACGACCGCGCGCATCTGCTCGCGGACGGCTTCGGCCCACTGGCCGGCGGCGGCGTGCTGTTCGGCGTCGGCCCGGTACTGGGCGGCGCTGCGCGGGGCGGCGGCGCCGAAGACGTCGAGCGCCGTGCGGGCGGCCCGCTTGGGCGCGCCGAGGCGCCACCAGAGGGAGGCCGCGATCACGACGGCGACCACCAGGAACAGGATCAGGCCGGTGGTGCCGGTGGTGCCGTCACCGGTGATGGCGTTGAGCGCGTCGTCGATCCGTTCCGTGATCCAGTCGAGGACCCGCTGCTGGAGGCTCGGGTCGTGCCGGTGGTAGTCGGCCTTGAGCAGTTCGTCGCGGACGGCGTCGCGGGCCGGGTCACGCGGGGTGGTGACCGGGGCCCCGCCCGCGGCCAGCACCTTCTCCCCCCAGTTCGGCATCCGGCTCAGAGCCTCGCCGGGTTCTGGCCGACCGGGTCGCTCCAGCCGGTGCCGCCGTACTCGGGCAGGCCGGCGGCGCGGGCCAGCTCGATGTCCAGGGCCTCGCGGCGGATCCGCTGGTCGACGTAGAGCAGGACGCCGATGGTGGCGGTGAACGGGATGGTGAGGGTGGAGGAGATCACGCCGGCGATCGCGTTGCTGATCAGCATGGCGACGGGCAGGGTGGCCGGCTCGCCGGAGTCGAGCTGGTTGGAGAGGTCGTCGAAGCCGAGGACCAAACCGATGACGGCGAACGGGATGCTGAGCATTCCGGCGACGAGGCCGGCCAGCAGCCGGCCGAGGATGTTGATGCCGAACAGCCGCCACCAGGAGCCGCGGACCAGGCGGCGGGAGCGGGAGAGGGCGGGCAGGACGCCCTGCTTCTCCAGCATCAGGGCGGGGGCGGCCAGGCTGAGCTGGATCCAGATCCAGAAGGCGACCGGGATGCTGAGGATGCCGACCACGGCCAGCAGGCCCACGATGATGGGCTCGTCCGCGCCGGCCAGCAGGTAGCCGATCAGCGGGGCGAAGCCGAGCAGGACGATGCCGGCGCCGATCAGGCCGGTCAGCAGGGTCAGGCCGATCAGCTGGAGCAGCCGGGGGCGGGCGTCGCGCCAGGCGTCGCGGACGGTGGCGGTCTGGCCGAGGATGGCGCGGCTGACGACCATGGTCAGCAGGGCGGCGGCGACCACGCCGAGCAGCATCGCCACCGGCAGGCTGACCAGGGCGGACACCACGGGGGTGAGGTCGCCCGTGTCGCCGTCGACGGCCAGCTGGGTGCCGACGACGGCGGCCTCCTGGACCACGGCGACGCCGAGGGAGAGGCCGAGCGTGGTGCGCCAGTGCTTGCGGATGGTGGAGACGGCTCCGTCGAGGATCTCGCCGAGGCCGAGCGGGCGCAGCGGGATCACGCCGGGCTTGGGGCTGGCCGGGGCGCCCCAGCCGTACTGTCCGGGCTGTCCGTAGGGGCCCTGGCCGCCGTACTGGGGACCGCTGCCCTGCTGCTGGCCGCCGTGGCCGGCGTCCCGGGCCGGGTGCGCGGCGGGTGCGCCGTGGGGTGGTACCGACTGCCCGGGCACGGCGGCGGATGCGTCGGCCGGGGGCCGGGCCTCGTCGCGGGGCGGCTCGGACGAGCTGGGCGAGGCCCAGCCCGGGGTGTCGGTCATCACTGCTCCTCGGAGGGGCGTCAGGGTTCGCGGGGGCGGGTGGATCTTCACCCGCGCGCAGCGCCCATCGTGCCATGGTGGTCGGACGGGCCCCAGGGGTATCCGGTTGCTGAACCGCAACGGGAGGCCGGCGGCCGGCCGGCGGGAGGCCTGCGGGGCTCGGGTGACGGTTCAGGCCGGGATATTCGCCCGGTATGGCCGGAATTCGCCCGGGCGGGTACTTGGCCGTTCTGGAGCAATGGGACTGCTGTGCGGCAGGTCACAATCCGGTAATGAGAGGATGGATGCATGAAGGGACGCGTCCTCGTCGTTGATGACGACTCCGCACTGGCCGAGATGCTCGGTATTGTGCTGCGTGGTGAGGGTTTTGAGCCGTTTTTCGTCGCGGATGGGGACAAGGCGCTAGCCGCCTTCCGGGAGACCAAGCCCGACCTGGTCCTGCTGGACCTGATGCTGCCCGGACGGGACGGCATCGATGTCTGCCGGCAGATCCGGGCCGAGTCGGGCATTCCGATCGTCATGCTGACCGCCAAGACGGACACCGTGGACGTCGTGGTCGGCCTGGAGTCGGGGGCCGACGACTACGTCACCAAGCCGTTCAAGCCCAAGGAGCTGGTGGCCCGGGTGCGGGCCCGGCTCCGTCGTGCCGAGGAGCCGACGCCCGAGCAGCTGACCATCGGCGATCTGGTGATCGACGTGGCCGGCCACTCGGTGAAGCGGGACGGCCGGGGCATCCCGCTGACCCCGCTGGAGTTCGACCTGCTGGTCGCGCTGGCCCGCAAGCCCTGGCAGGTGTTCACCCGCGAGGTGCTGCTGGAGCAGGTCTGGGGGTACCGCCACGCGGCGGACACCCGCCTGGTCAACGTGCACGTCCAGCGGCTCCGCTCCAAGATCGAGAAGGACCCGGAGCGCCCCGAGATCGTGGTGACCGTCCGCGGCGTCGGCTACAAGGCCGGACCCAGCTGACGTGACGTACCAGGCTGACGAGACCCCGTCGGGTACCGCGACCGACGGGGGCGCCGCCGTGCGCGGGGACGTGCTGAGCTCGACCACGCGCAGCCGCGGCCGGCGCGGCCCCGCGGGCCTGCTCGCACCCGTGATCCGTCAGCTGCGCCGGCCCGTGAACCGGGTCCTGGCGCTGTACCGGCGTTCCATCCAGCTGCGGGTGGTCGCGGCCACCCTGATGCTGTCGGTCGTCGTGGTGCTGGTGCTGGGTGTCGTGGTGGTGGCCCAGGTCCGCAACGGGCTGCTGAACACCAAGCGGGACTCGGCGCGCAGCCAGGCCCGGGCCGGCTTCCAGACCGAGCAGAAGAAGATCGACGAGGCGAAGGAGCTGCGCCTCAAGGTCGCTCCGATCGCCGACCCGACCACCGAGGAGATCGGCACCTGGCTGCTGAAGCAGGTCGGCGACCTCGCGGCCAGCGGGCAGAACGTCTACTCGGTGATCGCGATCATGCCCGACAGCGAGCAGCACCTCTCGCTGGAGAAGACCGGCCTCGGGCCGCGCTACTCCGGCGACATCCAGCCGAGCAGCATCCCCGACTCCCTGCGTGCCAAGGTGACGTCCGAGGCCGGCATCTTCGACCAGCCGACCGTGATCCGGCGCGCCCCGGAGAGCGGTGGCCGGACCGAGCCGGGTCTGGCCGTCGGCATGCAGTTCTCCGGGCCCACCGGCGCCCCGTACCAGCTGTACTACGTCTTCTCCTTCGGCCAGGAGACCGACACCCTCGGCCTGATCACCGGCACGCTGGCCACCGCCGGCGTCTTCGTGGTGATCATGATGGGCGGCATCGCCTGGCTCGTGGTGCGCCAGGTGGTGACCCCGGTCCGGATGGCCGCCGGGATCTCCGAGCGGCTGGCCGCCGGGCACCTGGAGGAGCGGATGAAGGTCACCGGGACGGACGACATCGCCCGTCTCGGTGAGTCGTTCAACCGGATGGCCAACGCACTGCAGGCGCAGATCCGCCAGCTGGAGGAGCTCTCCCGCGTGCAGCGGCGCTTCGTCTCGGACGTCTCGCACGAGCTGCGCACCCCGCTCACCACCGTGCGGATGGCCGCCGACCTCATCTACGACAGCCGCGAGGACCTGGACCCGATGGCGGCCCGCTCGGCCGAGCTGCTCCAGGGCCAGTTGGACCGCTTCGAGTCGCTGCTCGCCGACCTGCTGGAGATCAGCCGCTTCGACGCGGGCGCCGCGATCCTCGACGCCGAGCCGGTCGACCTGCGCGAGATCGTCGGCCGGGTGATCGAGGCCGCCGACCCGCTGGCCCAGGCCAAGGGCAGCGCCGTGGTGGTCCGCGGCGACGGCGAGCCGGTCCTGGCCGAGGTCGACTCCCGCCGGATCGAGCGCATCCTGCGCAACCTCGTCGTCAACGCGCTGGAGCACGGTGAGGGCCGCGACGTCGTGGTCCGGCTGGGCTCGGCCGACGGCGCGGTCGCGGTCGGCGTGCGCGACTACGGCATCGGACTCAAGCCCGGCGAGGCGTCCCGGGTGTTCCACCGCTTCTGGCGGGCCGACCCGTCCCGGGTGCGGACCACCGGCGGCACCGGGCTCGGCCTCTCCATCGCGGTCGAGGACGCGCACCTGCACGGCGGCTGGCTGCAGGCCTGGGGCGAACCCGGCGGCGGCTCGCACTTCCGGCTCACCCTGCCGCGCACCCGCGGCGGCGAGATCAGCCGGGCGCCGTTCCGGCTGGAGCCGGAGGACTCCCGCAACAACCGGGGCCTCGGCTCGTACGGGACCCCGTACCGGCGGGCGATCCGCCCGTCCGGCGCGACCGCGCTGACCGCCACCGAGGACCAGGCCGTGCCGGAGACCCCGGAGAGCGCCGGCAACGGGTTCGGCAGCGGGCTGGGCGGCGTGCTGAGCATCGGCCCCGGGCTGGGCAGCCCCAGGCTGCCGGAGGGGCCGCGCTCCGACCCCTCGGACGTGCGGACCGTGGGGGCCGGGTACGGTGCCACCGGAGCCCAGGTCATGGTGGACCCGACGCCGGGGCGGCCGTCGATGGCGCAGCGGACGTCGGAGCCGGACCTTGCGGGTGCGGCGGAGGCCGCGGTCGGCGCGGGCGGGACGGACACGGAGGGGTCGCAGCGTGCGAAGGACCAGCAGCAGTACTGAACCGCGGACGGCCGCGGTGACCGGCACGGTGCTGGTCGCCCTGCTGGCGGGCGGCTGCGCGGCGATGCCGGACTCCGGCGGCATCGGCAAGGTCGAGCTGGCGCAGGGCTCGGCGGACAAGAACCTCCAGGTCAGGGTCTTCCCGGTGGGGCCGGTCAAGGGCGCCAAGCCGGACGGCCTGCTCACCGGCTTCCTGGACGCGCTGACCGCGGACGAGAGCTACGACACCGCGCGCAAGTACCTCACCGACGAAGCGGCCGCCCACTGGAACCCGGACGCCGGCATCCAGGTGCTGGAGGCCAATCCCATTCCGCGGTCCAACCAGACCGTGACGGACGCCGACACGTCGTACTCCGCCCAGGTCCCCGGCAAGGTCGTCGCCAAGGTGGACGACAAGCACTCCTACACCTTCTCGGGCGGGCAGCTGGACGTGGACCTCCCGTTCACGTTCGTCCGGGAGAAGGGCGGCGAGTGGCGCATCGCCAAGCTGCCCGACGGTCTGATCATCAACCAGACCAACTTCCGCAACAGCTTCCGCCAGGTGGACCGATTCTTCTACGCGGCCCAGGACCCGTCGGCGGCCGGCACCACGGCGGTCAGCACCCAGGACGTGCTGATCGCCGACCCGATCTACCTGCGGCGCCGAATAGACACGCTGACCTCGGCCGCCAAGGCCGTGGTCGCCGGTCCGTCCGACTGGCTCTCGCCTGTGGCACGGACCGCCTTCCCGACCGGAGCGACCGTCGACCGGGTCAGCGTCGACGAGGGCCGCACCGCCCACGTGGTGCTCAACGGCGCCGACCTCGCCAACCAGACGGCCTGCCGGCAGATGGCCACCCAGCTCTTCTACACCCTCGCCGACCAGGGCAAGGGGCAGGTGGACCGGGTGGAGCTGAAGAGCTCGCACGGCAACGGCTGCCAGGCCGCCAGCCTCGACGTACCCGTCACCGGCCCCGGTGCGCTGGCCGGCTCGGCCGCGGCCAGGCAGTACTTCCAGCGCGCCGACGACGGCGTGCTGATGGAGGCCCGCGACACCGACGGCACCGCCGTCCGCGGCCCGCTCGGCAAGCCCCAGCCCAACAAGCAGCCGGCGCTCGGCCCGATCGCGGTGGCACGGGACGGCGAACGCGCCGCGGCGATCAGCGGCAACGGCCACCAGCTCTACTCGGTGGCCCTCTCGGACAGCATGCCGACGATGCCCGAACCGCTGCTCGCCACCCCGGCCCGGTCCGGCGACCGCACCGAGGACGCGCTCGCCTCGCCCAGCTGGGACGGCCGCGGCGACCTCTGGCTGGTGGACCGCGACCCGCAGAACCGGCGGGTCCTGATGGTGCGCGGCAGCAAGGTGTACACCGCGCCCGTCGACGGCCTCGACGGGCAGGTCGTGCAGGACCTCAAGGTCTCCTCGGACGGCGTCCGGATCGCCCTGGTCCTCAGGAACCCGGCCGGTGTGCGGTCGCTCTGGCTCGGCCTGGTGGTGCACGGCGGCACCAAGGAGGCGCCCACCGCGCGGATCACCGGGCTGCGCTCGGCCGCTCCGCTGCTCACCGAGATCGCCTCGGTGTCCTGGGCGGAGACCGACCAGCTGCTCGTGCTGGGCAAGGAGAACGGCCGCATCCAGCAGCTGCACTACATCAGCACCGACGGCTCGCAGAGCAGCGACGCCTCGCTGCAGGGCGGCGAGGGCATGTCCTCGGCGGAGGCCTCGGAGTTCCGCGCGGAGTCCCCGAACCAGGTGCCGCCGGTGATCGCACGGCAGACCTCCACCGGCACGATCTTCCGGCTGACCAACAACCAGTGGCGGGAGGTCAACCCGAACCTGCGGGCGACCTCCTTCATCTACCCGGGCTAGGGCTTGGACCAGGCCCGGCCGGCCGGGTCCGTACGGGCCGGGTGGCGCGCAGGACCGGCGGTGCGGTGCGGGACGGCGGGCAGGTGCGGGACGGCGGCCGCGACGGTGGCGGCGGCCTTCGGCGGGAGGCCGGCGGCGGCCAGGGCCCGCGCGGCCTCGGCGAGGCTGGCACCCGTGGTCACCAGGTCGTCCACCAGGACCGGCTGACGGCCGGTCAGCCGGTGGTTCGCGCCCGGCAGGACGGTCAGCGCGCCGTGCAGGTTGCGCCGGCGCTCGGCGGCGGTGAGGCCGGCCTGGTCGGCGACCGGCCGGGTGTGCCGCAGCAGTGCCGCGGCGCGGGCGTCCAGCCCGGCCCGGCGCAGCGACCGGGCGGCGGCGCCGGCCAGCCGCAGCGTCGGGTCGTGCCCGCGGGCGCGGACGGCGGCTCGGGCGGAGGGCATCGGGACCAGCAGCAGCGGCGCGAGCCCGGCGCGCGGCCCGAGCGAGGAGCGCACGGCCCGGGCGAGCGCCTCGCCGAGCGGGCCGGCCAGCCGCAGCGCGCCGCGCTCCTTGTGGGCCAGCAGCAGCTGGCGGACCGGGTCGGCGTACGGGGCGGCGGCGTGCACCCAGGGCAGTGCGGTCGGGCCAGGGCGGGCGGTGGCCAGGGCGGTGAGGCAGGCCGGGCAGAGCTGAGCGCGGTCGGCGCCGCAGCCGGCGCACCGGGCCGGCAGCAGCACGTCCAGCAGCCCGGCCAGTGCGTTGGCGAACGGCCCTTGGGCGGTCTGCGGGTGGGTGGCGCTGGGGGTGGGCGGCACGGCTGCTCCTGGCGACGGCAGGCACGGAGAGTGAGCAAAGAATGCGCCGTACGGGGGGTGTTGTCCAGGCATTTACCCATGTTTCACTCGCGGGAGGGTAGACAGGGTGCAACAGCTTGACCGCCAGCCCACGGCATCGGGTCATACCCGCTCCCCCGCCTGGGGAGGCGAAAACCCCGTGTGAGGTGTTCGATGAGGCTCCAGGGGGTTTCAACCGTCCCTGGTGGGGAGGAAGTGAGGTGAGGGCCAGTCGTTTCCGTCGCTCGCGGCGGGGGCGGAGGGCCGGCAGTGGATGGGCTGGTCCGGCTGGGTCTCAGCCCGATCCGGTAGCACCCGGATCGGCGTCAGCACGAGGGATCGGAGTTCTGCGTGGACATCGTCGTCAAGGGCCGCAAGACCGAGGTGCCCAAGAGGTTCCGCGAGCACGTGGCCGAGAAGCTGGAGAAGGTCCAGAAGTTCGACGGCAAGGTGATCAGCCTCGACGTCGAGGTGTCCAAGGAGCACAACCCGCGTCAGGCCGACCGGTCCGAGCGGGTGGAGATCACTCTCCGTACCCGTGGGCCCGTGATCCGGGCCGAGGCCGCCGCCGGAGACCCGTACGCGGCGCTCGACCTGGCTTCGGCGAAGCTCGACGCGCAGCTGCGCAAGTCCGCAGACCGGCGCCGGGTGCACAAGGGCGGCAACGGCCGCACCCCCATCAGCGTCGCCGAGGCGACCGCGGCCCTGGCCGCGCTGCCCGCCACGACGCAGCAGGAGGGCGAGACCAACGGGGCCGTCCGCAAGACCATGATGGGATCCCTGGAAGTGGAGGGCGAAGGCCCGCTGGTGGTCCGGGAGAAGACCCACCCGGCCGCCCCCATGGCGCTGGACCAGGCGCTCTACGAGATGGAACTGGTCGGCCACGACTTCTACCTCTTCGTGGAGAAGGACAGCGGCCTGCCGAGCGTCGTCTACCGCCGGCACGGTTACAACTACGGCGTCATCCACCTGAAGGCCGACGGCTCGTCCACGGCCGGTGGTGGCGCAGGCGGTGCGATCGGCGGGTCCGACGACGAGGACTGACCGTCCGAGCTTTGTTGGGAGAGGTGACCCCGGCGGCCGTTGCCGCCGGGGTCACCGGCGTTCCGGGGTGGGGGCGGCGTTCCCGGACCTGCCCCTGACCTGCCCCTGGCGCGCCCGGGCCGTCCCTCCGGTGCCCTCGGGGTCACCCGCTGCAGAGGATTCGGCGCCGGAGGGTGACCGGAGGGTGTCCGGGCCGTGGAATGATTGGCGCACGACGACCGGCGACGGGGGAGGAGCGGATGGGGGATCACTTCGGGCTAGGGCCCGCTACGGGGCCGGTCACGGGGGTGGCGCCCGGGCGGGGGGACGAGTCCGAGTACGCCCCGCACAGGCGGGAGCCGATCCGCGTCCTGGTGGTGGACGACCATGCGCTGTTCCGCCGCGGGCTGGAGATCGTGCTCGCGGAGGAGGAGGACATCAAGGTCATCGGTGAGGCCGGGGACGGCGCGGAGGCCGTGCTGAAGGCGGCCGACCTGCTGCCCGACATCATCCTGATGGACGTCCGGATGCCCCGCCGCAGCGGGATCGAGGCCTGCACCGCGATCAAGGACGTGGTGCCCAGCACCAAGATCATCATGCTGACGATAAGCGACGAGGAAGCCGACCTCTACGAGGCGATCAAGGCCGGTGCGACCGGCTACCTGCTCAAGGAGATCTCCACCGACGAGGTCGCCACCGCGATCCGCGCGGTCGCTGACGGGCAGTCCCAGATCAGCCCGTCGATGGCCTCCAAGCTGCTCACCGAGTTCAAGTCGATGATCCAGCGCCGCTCCGACGACCGGGACCTCGTGCCCGCGCCCCGGCTGACCGACCGGGAGTTGGAGGTGCTCAAGCTGGTGGCCACCGGGATGAACAACCGGGAGATCGCCAAGGAGCTGTTCATCAGCGAGAACACCGTGAAGAACCACGTGCGCAACATCCTGGAGAAGCTCCAGCTGCACTCCCGGATGGAGGCCGTGGTCTACGCGATGCGGGAGAAGATCCTCGAAATAGGGTGACACGGGCCGCAGTTGTGGGCCCGGGGTGCGCCGGCCCTAGCTCGTGAGCAGCTTCTCCAGGGCGGGGCGCAAGGACTCGTCGTGCAGCGCCTCGACCCGGACGGCGTCGCAGCCCACCCACTCGGCGGCCTCGCGCAGGGCGGCCGCCAGTGCCCCGACGTGCCGTGCCGAGTCCAGCGAGATCTGACGGGCCACCAGCGTCCTTCCCTCACGGGCCGGATCGACCCGGCCGACCAGCTGCCCGCCGGCCAGCAAGGGCATCGCGAAGTAGCCGTGCACCCGCTTGTGCTTGGGCGTGTAGGCCTCCAGCCGGTGCGCCATGCCGAAGATCCGCTCGGTGCGGGCGCGGTCCCAGATCAGCGAGTCGAACGGGGAGAGCAGCGTGGTGCGGTGGCGCCCGCGCGGCGGGGCGGCGAGGGCGGCCGGATCGGCCCAGGCGGCGGCGGGGGCGCCGGCCGGACCCCAGCCGGCCACCTCCACCGGGACGAGGCCGGAGTCGGCCAGCACCGCGTCCAACTGGTCGGCGCGCAGCCGGTGGTAGTCGAGCAGGTCGGCCCGGGTGGCCACGCCGAGCGCGGAGCCGGACTGCGCGACGAGGGTACGCAGGCACTCCTCGTCGGTCGGCTCGGCCTCGAACAGCCCGGCGGGGACGGCCTGTTCGGCCAGGGAGTAGAGCCGCTTCCAGCTCCGGCGCTCGGCGCAGACCACGTCGCCGAAGGCCAGCGCCCGCTCCACCGCGATCTTGGTGTCGGACCAGTCCCACCAGTCGGCCGTCTTCTTGGCGCCGCCCAGCTCGGTGGAGGTGAGCGGCCCCTCGGCGCGCAGCTGGTCCAGCACCGAGCGGTAGGTGGCCTCGTCCACCTGCTTGCCCCAGACGTGCGCGCGCTCGCGGTAGCGCCGGCGGCGGAACGCGAACAGCGGCCACTCCTCGATCGGCAGGATGCAGGCCGCGTGCGACCAGTACTCGAAGCTCGCCCCCGAGCCCCAGTACGCCGCCTCGACGGCCGGGCGGCCGACGGCGCCGAGCCGCGCGTACGGGATCAGCTCGTGCGAGCGGGCCAGCACCGAGATGGTGTCGAGCTGGACGGCGCCCAGGTGCCGCAGTACTCCGCGGATCCCGCCGCGGCGGTCCGGCGCGCCGAGCAGGCCCTGGGCGCGCAGGGCGATGCGGCGGGCGTCGTCGGCGCCGAGGGTGGCGACGGGGGCCGGGGCGGGAGTCGAGGCGGTCATGCCGGCGAGCGTAGACCGGGGCACTGACAACGCGCGTCCGCCTGCCTGCCCGCCCGCCCGCGTCCATGCGGGCGCCCGTCCATGCGCGCGGCGGGCGGGCGCGGGCGGTGCGGGACTCCGGCGGCGGGCCGGTCGGCGGACCCGGCCGGTGAACTCAGTCGGTGAGCTCAGCCGGCAAGGTCGGTGGCGAGCAGCCCGGCGACCCAGGAGTCGCGGAACTCGCCGCGCTGCTCCGCGAACGAACGCAGGGTGCCCTCGAAGCGGAAACCGACCTTCTCGGCGATCGCGCGCGAACCCTCGTTGCCCACGTAGGCCACCCACTCCAGCCGGCGCAGGCCCAGCTCGGTGAGCCCGTAGCGGGCCACCTCGCGGGCGGCCTCGGCGGTGTACCCGCGGCCGCGGAACTCCTTGGCCGCCCACCAGCCGACCTCGGCGGCACCCGGGCGCCCGGGGCAGCTGACGAGCCCCTGGGTGCCGACCAGGGCGCCGGTCTCGCGCTCGAGCACGCACCAGATGAGGTTGTCGCCGGTGCGCCAGCCGTTGGCGGCCAGGTCGTTGACGAAGTACTCCGCGTCCTCGCGCCGGTAGGGGCTCGGGACCACCGTCCAGCGCTGGATCTCCGCGTCCTGGCAGGCCTCGAAGATCGCGTCGACGTCGGACTGCTGCGGCGGCCGCAGGATCAGGCGCTCGGTGCCGAGGGTGACGGGGGCGGGGGTGTCGGGTCGCTCTGTCATGTGCGGATTATTCCGTGCAGGGAGGAATGGGAGCATCCGATTAGCCGGTTAAACCGCCCAACTGCCCGCAGCGCTGACCGTTTTGCCCCGGTGGGCGGTGCTATCAGGCCATGTGCTCGCACGAGTGACACGGGAATAGCGTGCTGACGCACCTCCCGGGGCGTTGGACTCCTCGCATACGATGGCCCGTGCGGTGGGGTGGACCCCCCGTGCAGTCGTCCAGTGCCAATACAGGCAAGGAGCCCGCTCAAGTGTCCGTCTTCGACAAGATCCTGCGCGCCGGCGAAGGCAAGATCCTTCGCAAGCTGCAGCGGATTGCTGCCCAGGTCAACTCCATCGAAGAGGACTTCGTCAACCTCACCGACGCCGAGCTGCGCGCGCTGACCGACGAGTACAAGCAGCGACTCGCCGACGGCGAGACCCTGGACGACATCCTCCCCGAGGCGTTCGCCACCGTCCGCGAGGCGGCCAAGCGCGTGCTCGGCCAGCGGCACTACGACGTCCAGCTCATGGGTGGCGCCGCGCTGCACCACGGCTACGTCGCCGAGATGCGCACCGGTGAGGGCAAGACCCTGGTCGGCACCCTGCCCGCGTACCTCAACGCGCTGACCGGCAAGGGCGTGCACCTGATCACCGTCAACGACTACCTCGCCGAGCGTGACTCGGAGTGGATGGGCCGGGTGCACCGCTTCCTGGGCCTGGAAGTCGGCGTGATCCTGGGCAACATGACGCCCGCCGAGCGCAAGCGCCAGTACGGGATGGACATCACGTACGGCACCAACAACGAGTTCGGCTTCGACTACCTGCGCGACAACATGGCCTGGTCGAAGGACGAACTCGTCCAGCGCGGCCACAACTTCGCCGTGGTCGACGAGGTCGACTCGATCCTCATCGACGAGGCCCGTACCCCGCTGATCATCTCCGGCCCGGCCGACCAGGCGACCAAGTGGTACGCCGACTTCGCCAAGCTGGTGCAGCGCCTGAAGATCGACCGCGACTACGAGGTCGACGAGAAGAAGCGCACCGTCGGCGTGCTGGAGGAGGGTGTCTCCCGCGTCGAGGACTACCTCGGCATCGACAACCTCTACGAGTCGGTGAACACCCCGCTGGTCGGCTTCCTGAACAACGCCATCAAGGCGAAGGAGCTGTACAAGGCGGACAAGGACTACGTCGTGATGAACGGCGAGGTCATGATCGTCGACGAGCACACCGGCCGTATCCTCGCCGGCCGCCGTTACAACGAGGGCATGCACCAGGCCATCGAGGCCAAGGAGGGGGTGGAGGTCCAGAACGAGAACCAGACGCTGGCCACCATCACCCTGCAGAACTTCTTCCGCCTGTACGACAAGCTGGCCGGCATGACCGGTACCGGTACCACCGAGGCGGCCGAGTTCCACCAGATCTACAAGCTCGGCGTGGTGCCGATCCCGACCAACAAGACGCCGCTGCGCATCGACCAGCCCGACCTGATCTACAAGTCGGAGCCGGCCAAGTTCGCCGCCGTGGTCGAGGACATCGCCGAGAAGCACGAGAAGGGCCAGCCGGTGCTGGTCGGCACCGTGTCGGTGGAGAAGTCCGAGTACCTGTCGCAGGAGCTGCGCAAGCGCGGCATCCCGCACGAGGTGCTGAACGCCAAGCACCACGAGCGCGAGGCGCAGATCGTCGCGCAGGCGGGCCGCAAGGGCGCCGTCACCGTCGCCACCAACATGGCCGGCCGTGGCACCGACATCATGCTCGGCGGCAACTCCGACCACCTCGCGGCGGCCGAGCTGGCGCAGCGCGGGATCACCCCGACCGAGACCCCGGACGAGTACGAGGCCGCGTTCCCCGCCGCGCTGGAGAAGGCCAAGGCCTCCGTCAAGGCGGAGCAGGACGAGGTCAAGGAGGCCGGTGGCCTCTACGTCCTCGGCACCGAGCGGCACGAGTCCCGCCGGATCGACAACCAGCTGCGCGGCCGCTCCGGCCGTCAGGGCGACCCGGGCGAGTCCCGCTTCTACCTGTCGCTCGGCGACGACCTGATGCGCCTGTTCAAGGCCGGCATGGTCGAGCGCGTGCTCTCGATGGCCAACGTGCCCGAGGACGTGCCGATCGAGTCCAAGATGGTCACCCGCGCCATCGCCTCGGCGCAGACCCAGGTCGAGCAGCAGAACTTCGAGATCCGCAAGAACGTCCTCAAGTACGACGAGGTGCTGAACCGTCAGCGCGAGGTCATCTACGGCGAGCGCCGCCGCGTGCTGGAGGGCGAGGACCTGCAGGAGCAGGTCGGCCACTTCATGGACGACACCGTCGAGGCGTACGTCAAGGCGGCGACCGGCGAGGGCTTCGAGGACGACTGGGACCTCGACAAGCTCTGGACGGCTCTGAAGCAGCTCTACCCCGTCACCCTGGAGCTGGAGGAGCTGGAGGAGGAAGCCGGCGGCACCGCCGGGCTCACCCCGGAGTTCCTCACCAAGGTCGTCCAGGAGGACATCCAGGCGCAGTACGGCGCCCGTGAGGACCAGCTCGGCGCGGAGATCATGCGCGAGCTGGAGCGCCGGGTCGTCCTCTCGGTGCTGGACCGCCGCTGGCGCGAGCACCTCTACGAGATGGACTACCTCCAGGAGGGCATCGGCCTGCGGGCCATGGCGCAGCGCGACCCGCTGGTCGAGTACCAGCGCGAGGGCTTCGACATGTTCACCGCGATGATGGAGGGCATCAAGGAGGAGTCCGTCGGCTACCTGTTCAACCTGGAGGTCCAGGTCGAGCAGCAGGTCGAGGAGGTGCCGGTCGAGGACGCCGAGGTGGTGCTCGACAAGCTGGAGAAGGACGCCGCCCGTCCGGAGATCAAGGCCAAGGGCCTGGAGGCCCCCAAGCCGCAGCGGCTGCACTACACGGCCCCCTCGGACGAGGTCGGCGGCGGTGTCGTCGAGGGCGACTTCGACGACCTCGCGCCGGAGGACGAGGGCGACGGGCTCACCCGCGCCGAGCGTCGCAAGGCCGCCAAGTCGGCCAAGGGCCGCCGTCGCAAGAGCTGAGGCACGGCCGGTCCGCCCGGCCCGCGGCCACGCAGGGCGCCACTCCCGTACGGGGGTGGCGCCCTGCGCCGTTGCGGCGGCCGGGGCGGGGACGGCGGCCGGGGCGGTTGCGGCGGCCGGGGCGGGGACGCCCGGGGTGGAGCGGGCCGGCGTGAGGGCCGCCGGGGCGCAACGGCCGAGCGCGGCGGGAGCCGGGGGCGCGGTCGCCGGCCCGCTGCTCACCGGGCCTCCACGGCCGTGCACTGCCACTGCCCGGCGGGTCCGCGCAGCTCCAGCCGGAACGCCACCATGTGGTGCCGGCTGCCGAGGTCGACCCGGACGCAGGCCTCGACCACGTCGGGGGAGGGCGCTCTGTCGTGCACCGGCCCCAGCCGCGGTCGGCCGGCGGCGCCGCCGCGCCGCAGTGTGCCCGCACGGACGAGGGCGGCCAGCTGGCCGTAGCCGTCCAGCGAGGTGTGGCGCATCAGCTGGCCGGACGGCCGGGCGCCGGTGAGCACCTCGACCAGCTGGTGGGCGAACCGGGTGCTCAGCCCGCTGCGGAGGCCCGGGGCGGTGGGGGAGGAGCCGGCGGTGGTGCAGGCGGCCCGCGGGTGGCGCGGACGCCGGCCGGCGGGCGGGCGGTGGCAGGCCCGGGCGGTGGGGTGCGGGTGGTGCGGGCGGGCCGATGGCGGGCCGGTTCGGGCGGCGTGGTGCGGGTCGGCGGGGCCGCCGGGCACAGGACCGGCCGGGGCAGGACCGGTGGGAACAGGGCCGGTGGGGGTCGGGCGGGCGGTCATGGGCATTCCTCGGAGCGGGTGGTGCGAGTACGGACGGGTCCTTGGTAGTTGTGCCTCGCGCGGGTCGGCAACCGGGTTCCCGGCTCGCTCCCGGCCGCTCCGGAGGTTCACCTATCCGGGTGAACGGGCCAGTGTGGCGAAGGGCGTCGGCACTGCTTGAGGGGCACGCGGTTGACGTGCGGGGCCCGGTCGGAAGGCCCGAAAGGGGACGGTCGGGTACGCCGGGACGGGTGGTCGCGCCGGGGGTGCGGCGTTGCGCGGCCGGCCGGTCGGCGCGCACGATCGGATCCGGACTGGAAGCCGCGGAGGCCGGCGTCTGCACCCCGAGACGGAGGACAGCGCCCGAAGCGGACGACAACCAAGGCACGGACGACAGCCCCGGCACGGACGACAACCGCCCCGACGACGACAGGCGGCCGGCATGACGACACGGGTATCGGAGACGAGGGCGGCGGCGCCACGCCCCGCCGATGACGCTCCCCGGCGCGGCCTGGTGCTGGGCGGCGGCGGGATGCTCGGCGCGGCCTGGACGGTCGGCGCGCTCTGCGCCGTCGAGGAGGCCGTCGGCTGGCAGCCGGGCAGCGCCGAGGTGGTCCTCGGCACGTCGGCGGGCGCGATCCTCGGCGCGATGCTGGCCGGCGGGGTCCGCGCCGACCAGCTCCGCGACCACCAGCGCGGCCTGCCCGTCACCACCGGCCCGCTCGCGGGGGTGGACTTCGACTACGACACGGCGGTCGGCGGCGCCCTGCCCCCGCGGCCACGCGCCGGAATCGGCTCGCCGGGCCTGCTCCGGGACGCCGTCCGGCACCCGCGCGAGTACCCGCTGCTGACCATGGTCTCGGCGATGGCGCCGCACGGCCGCGGCTCGCTGGCCCCGGTCGGCGACCTGGTGCGCGGCCTGCTCGGCCCGGGCGGCTTTCCGGACGGCTCGCCGCTGCGGGTGGCCGCGGTGGACTACCGCAGCGGTCACCGGGTGGTCTTCGGCGACCCGGACGCGCCGCCCGCGGTGGTCGCGGAGGCCGTGATGGCCTCCTGCGCGATCCCCGGCTGGTTCACCCCGGTCCGGGTGGACGGCTCGGCGTACGTGGACGGCGGCTGCTGGTCGGCCACCAACGCGGACCTCATGCTCGGCCGCGGCCTGGACGAGGTCTACGTGCTCGCCCCGATGGGCCTGCGGCTGGACCCCCGAGGCCGCACCGAGTCGTCCGAGGGCCCGGGCCGGGGCACTCTGGCGGCGCTGCGCGAGTGGCGTGCCCGGGACCGCCCGCGCGGGGTGCTCGCCCAGCTGGTCGGCCGCTACCGCCGGGCGGTGACCCGGCAGCTGCTGCGCGAGGCCAGGGTGCTGCGGGAGAGCGGCGTCCGGGTGCACCTGCTCGCGCCGACCCTGGCCGACCTGGCGGTGATGGGCCCGAACATGATGGACCCGGCCCGCCGCGGCGCGGTGCTGGAGAGCGCGCTGCAGACCAGCCGGGCGGCCCTGGACGGCGTCCGGTGACCAGGCGCGAGGAAGGGGCCCCGGGGGTAGGGCGGCCCGGGCGTGAAGGCGGCCCCAGGGGCGCGCGGCCGGGCCTGCCGTACCCGGCGCACGCGGCGACCGTCGGGCCGGGTCGCCCCCTCCGTACCCGGCGCACGTGGCGCCCGTCGGGCCGGGTCGCCCCCTCCGTACCCGGCGCACGGGGCGCGGACGGGGGTGAGCGCGTGATCACGGGCGCCGTCCCGGCGCTTATTCTTGGGGCGCTGGAAGCTGTGCCGCTGGACGAACCGGAGAGTGCCACCCATGCGCGTGTACGTGCCCACCACCCTGACCGGCCTGGCGGCGGCGCACCCGGGCGGCGCCCTGGAGCAGTCCGCGGCGTACGCCGTGACCCCCGCGCTGCGCGAGTGGTACGTCAGCGACGACATCGAGGAGCTGGAGTACGCGGCGCTCAACCGGGCCGCCCAGTCCTCGCTGCGCCTGCTGGCGGCGGATCCGGACACGCCGCGCCGCCGGGTGGTGGTGGCGCTGGACGTCGCCGACTCCGCGGTCGAGCCGTTCCCCGGCGACGAGTACCAGGACCAGGCCTCGCTGGGCCGCGTGGTGCTGGCCGGCCCGGTGCGGCTGGCGAAGGCGGCCGCGGTGCACGCGGACGTGGCCGACCAGGAGGTGGTCACGGACGTCGAGGCGGCGGTGGCCGCCGTGGCGGCGGCCGACGCGGGCGACCAGGACGCCCAGTTCACGGTGGACGGCGCGGAGGACCACGACCTGCTCTGGTTCGCCACCCAGGAGATCCCCTCCCTGCTGGCCTGAGCCGCCGGCCCCGGCGGGCGGCCCGCGTGAGCCCCGTCCTACCGGCCTGTCGGCCGCCGGGGTTACCGTTCCCTCCGTGCGCACTCATATCGTCTGGGACTGGAACGGCACGCTCTTCCATGACATGGAGGCGGTGCTCGGCGCGAGCAACGCCGCGTTCGCGACCGTCGGCATCGCGCCGATGACCATGCAGGAGTACCGGGAGCAGTACGAGATCCCCATTCCCCGCTTCTACCAGCGGCTGCTCGGCCGGATGCCCTCCGAGGCCGAGTGGCTGCTGCTGGACGACGCGTTCCACGACCGCTACCGGGAGCTGAGCGTGGCCTGCGGTCTGACCGACGGGGTCGTGGAGCTGCTGGACGGCTGGCAGGCGGCCGGGCACAGCCAGTCGCTGCTGTCGATGTACGACCACGAGAGGCTGCTGCCGGTGGTCGATGCGTTCCGCCTGACCGGTCGCTTCCTGCGGGTCGACGGCCGCAGCGGCCCGTCCGGCGGCCAGAAGGCGGAGCACCTGACCCGGCACCTGGCGGCGCTCGGCGCGCACGTCGACCCGGCCCGTACGGTGCTGATCGGCGATGCCGCGGACGACGCGCTGGCGGCGCTGAACGCGGGCGCCCAGGCCGTGCTGTACACCGGCGGCTCGCACACCCGGGAGAAGCTGGAGCCGGTCGGCGTCCCGGTGGTGGACAGTCTGGCGGAGGCGGTCGAGCTGGCCGGGCGGATGGCGGGCTGACCCCCGCGGCCGCCCGGGGCGTGGCGTGAACCACGTCCGCCCGTGGCGTGTCTGAGCGGGCGAACCGGCCCGCCGCTGGTCAGTCTGGATTGACGCCGGGCCGCTGTGGGCCGGGCCACCAGGACGAGCGGAGCCGCCATGCCCATCGACGCAGTCACCCAGGTCCCGGTCCCGGGGAACGAGCCGGTGCACGGCTACGCGCCCGGCAGCCCGGAGCGGGCCCGGCTGGTGCGCCGGCTGGACGAGCTGGCCGCCGAGCAGATCCCGCTGCCGATGACGATCGGCGGCGAGCAGCGGTTCGGCGGCGGTGAGCGGATCGACGTCGTCCAGCCGCACCACCACGCGGCCAAGCTCGGCGTGCTCGGCAACGCCACCCGGGAGGACGCCCGGGCGGCGGTGGACGCGGCACTGGCGGCCGGGCGGGAGTGGCGCTCGCTCTCCTTCGACGACCGCGCGGCGGTCTTCCTGCGCGCCGCCGACCTGCTGGCCGGGCCCTGGCGGGAGACGCTCAACGCGGCGACCATGCTGGGCCAGTCCAAGACGGTGCAGCAGGCCGAGATCGACTCCGCCTGCGAGCTGATCGACTTCTGGCGGTTCAACGTGGACTTCGCCCGCCGGATCCTGGCCGAGCAGCCGGTCTCCTCGCCGGGGGTGTGGAACCGCACCGACCACCGCCCGCTGGAAGGTTTCGTCTACGCGATCACCCCGTTCAACTTCACCGCGATCGCCGGCAACCTGCCGACCGCACCCGCGCTGATGGGCAACACCGTGGTCTGGAAGCCGGCGCCGACCCAGACACTGGCCGCCCACCACCTGATGCGGCTGCTGGAGGCGGCCGGCCTGCCGCCCGGGGTGATCAACCTGGTGACCGGCGACGGGCAGCAGCTCTCCGCGGTGGCGTTGGCCGACCCGGCCCTGGCCGGGCTGCACTTCACCGGCTCCACCGCCACCTTCCAGTCGCTCTGGCAGACCATCGGCGCCAACATCGGCGGCTACCGGACGTATCCGCGGATCGTCGGCGAGACCGGCGGCAAGGACTTCCTGCTCGCCCACCGCTCGGCCGACCCGGAGATCCTGAAGACCGCCCTGATCCGCGGCGCCTTCGAGTACCAGGGCCAGAAGTGCTCGGCGCTCTCCCGCGCGTACCTGCCGCGCAGCCTCTGGCAGAAGATCAAGGACGACTTCCTGGCCGAGGTGGACGCACTGGCCGTCGGCGACGTCACCGACCTCTCCAACTTCATGGGCGCGCTGATCGATCGCCGGGCCTTCGAGAAGAACCGCGACGCGATCGAGCGGGCCAAGAGCGACCCGACGGTGGAGCTGGCGGCCGGCGGCCAGTACGACGACGCGATCGGCTGGTTCGTCCGCCCGACCGTGCTGGTCTCCTCCGACCACCGCAACGAGATGTTCCGGACCGAGTACTTCGGCCCGATCCTGGCCGTCCACGTCTACGAGGACGCCCGCTGGGACGACGTGCTCGGGCGGGTCGACTCCGGCGCGCCGTACGGCCTGACCGGGGCGGTGATCGCCCAGGACCGCTACGCCATCGCCCGCGCGGTGGAGGAGCTGCGGTTCGCGGCGGGCAACTTCTACATCAACGACAAGCCGACCGGCGCGGTGGTCGGCCAGCAGCCGTTCGGCGGCGGCCGGGCGTCCGGCACCAACGACAAGGCGGGCGCCGCGCAGAACCTGCTGCGCTGGACGTCGGCCCGGTCGATCAAGGAGACCTTCGTCCCGCCGACCGCGTACGGCTACCCGCACATGGGCTCAGCGTGAACGCCGTACGGCCGTGGGTGAACGCATTCCAGCTGATGGCGAACATGACGGGCCGGATTGGACATGGTGTCCAGGACGGAGGGATCTTCCTGCAGGATTGTGCCTCCCTGTCCCCTGACACCTTCAAATCCTCCCGTTAGGCTGGCTGGCGTCGTCGGGTGCTGCAGGCCGAACGTCTCGTCCTACCCGCTGCAGAGGTGTTTCATGCGTGCCATGGAAGCCTTTCAGTCGGTCGGTGCGGCAGGATTGCGGTGGACCCGGCGGTGCACATCCACACACCACCGAGTCACGCAACGGCGCGCGACAGGAGCCAAGAAGTCATGCAGACCAAGCTGGACGCAGCCAAGGCCGAACTGCTCACGAAGGCAGCAGCAGCCGCTGAGAACAGCCAGGTGGGGGGAGCGGCGCCGGGGGAGGGCCTGAGCAACGGCGCTCTGTCCGCGTACCTGCACCACTACTACCTGCACACCGCGGCCGAGGACCTGGTCTACCGCGACCCGGTCGACGTGTACGGCGCGGCCGCCTCGCACTACCGGCTCGGGCTCAAGCGCCCGCAGGGCACCGCCGAGGTGCGGGTGCACACCCCCTCGGTGGAGGAGAACGGCTGGTCCTGCGGCCACACCGTGGTCGAGGTCGTCACCGACGACATGCCGTTCCTGGTCGACTCGGTCACCAACGAGCTGTCCCGCCAGGACCGCGCGATCCACATCGTGATCCACCCCCAGCTGGTCGTCCGCCGTGACATCACCGGCAAGCTGCTGGAGATCCTGGACATCGACGCCTGCGCCCGCAGCCAGGCCGCCGGTGCCGAGTGGCCCGCCGACGCCGTGGTCGAGTCGTGGATGCACATCGAGATCGACCGCGAGACCGACCGCGAGGACCTCCGCGCGATCGAGACCGACCTGCGCCGCGTGCTCGGCGACGTCCGCGAGGTCGTCGAGGACTGGTCGAAGATGCGCGACTCCGCGCTCCGGCTCGCCGACGAGCTCGCCGAGGAGCCCCCGGCCCACCTGCCCGAGCAGGAGGTCGGCGAGGCCTGGGAGCTGATGCGCTGGCTCGCCGACGACCACTTCACCTTCCTCGGCTACCGCGAGTACGACCTGGTCGAGCACGAGGGCGAGGAGGTCCTGAAGGCCGTCGCCGGCACCGGCCTCGGCATCCTGCGCTCCGACCCGATCAGCCACGACGACGACCACCACCCGGTGAGCGAGGCCTTCGGCCGGCTCTCCGCGCCGGTCCGCGCCAAGGCGCACGAGAAGAAGCTGCTCGTCCTCACCAAGGCCAACAGCCGCGCCACCGTGCACCGCCCCGCCTACCTCGACTACGTCGGCGTGAAGAAGTTCGACGCCAACGGCGAGGTCATCGGCGAGCGCCGCTTCCTCGGCCTCTTCTCGGCCGCCGCCTACACCGAGTCGGTCAGCCGCATCCCGGTCGTCCGCCGCAAGGTCCAGGACGTCATCGCCAGCTCCGGCTTCTCCACCGAGAGCCACGACGGCCGCGACCTGCTGCAGATCCTGGAGACCTTCCCCCGGGACGAGATCTTCCAGACCCCGGCCGCCGAGCTGCTCCAGATCGCCACCAGCGTGCTCTACCTGCAGGAGCGCCGCCGGCTGCGGCTGTTCCTGCGCCAGGACGAGTACGGGCGCTACTTCTCCGCGCTGGTCTACCTGCCGCGCGACCGCTACACCACCCGCATCAGGCTGCGCCTGATGGACATCCTGATGCAGGAGCTCAACGGCGCCTCGATCGACTACACGGTCTGGTCGACGGAGTCCGTGCTGACCCGTCTGCACTTCGTCGTCCGGGTCACCCCCGGCAGCGAGCTGCCGCACCTGACCGACGCCGAGATCGAGCGGATCGAGGGCAAGCTCGCCGAGGCCGCCCGGTTCTGGATGGACGGCTTCAACGACCAGCTGCACCTGGAGCTGGGCGAGGAGCGGGCCGCCGAGCTGTCCCGCAGGTACGCCAACGCCTTCCCGGACGGCTACCGCGCCGACTTCACCGCGCGCACCGCCGTGGCCGACCTCAAGCAGATCGAGTCGCTGCACGGCGAGGGCGACTTCCGCCTCAACCTGTACCAGCCGGTCGGCGCGGGCGACGACGAGCGCCGCTTCAAGATCTACCGGGTCGGCGGCCCGATCTCGCTCACCGAGGTCCTGCCGGTCCTGCAGCGCCTGGGCGTCGAGGTGCTCGACGAGCACCCGTACGCGCTGACCCGCTCGGACCACACCACCGCCTGGGTGTACGACTTCGGCCTGCGGCTGCGCGAGGCCGTCGAGCTGACCGACGAGGCGCGCGACCGCTTCCAGGAGACGTTCGCCGCCACCTGGACCGGCCGGGCCGAGAACGACGGCTTCAACGAGCTGGTGCTGACCGCCGGGCTGACCTGGCGCCAGACGATGATGCTCCGCGCGTACGCCAAGTACCTGCGCCAGGCGGGCTCCACGTTCTCCCAGGACTACATGGAGGACGCGCTCCGCAACAACACCCACACCACCCGCCTGCTGGTCAACCTCTTCGAGGCCCGGCTGAGCCCCAGCCACCAGCAGGGCTCCGCCGAGCTGACCGAGGGCATCGTGGAGGAGCTCTCCGGCGCGCTGGACGAGGTCGTCTCGCTGGACGAGGACCGCATCCTGCGCTCCTTCCTGCACCTCATCAAGGCCACCCTGCGGACCAACTTCTTCCAGCACGACGGCACCGGCGAGTGGCACTCCTACGTGTCGATGAAGTTCGACCCGAAGGCCATCCCGGACCTTCCGGCCCCGCGCCCGGCGTTCGAGATCTGGGTGTACTCGCCGCAGGTCGAAGGCGTGCACCTGCGCTTCGGCAAGGTCGCCCGCGGTGGTCTGCGCTGGTCCGACCGGCGTGAGGACTTCCGGACCGAGATCCTCGGCCTGGTCAAGGCGCAGATGGTGAAGAACACCGTCATCGTGCCGGTCGGTGCCAAGGGCGGCTTCGTCGCCAAGCAGCTGCCGGACCCGTCGGTGGACCGGGACGCCTGGCTGGCCGAGGGCATCTCGTCCTACAAGACGTTCATCTCGGCGCTGCTCGACATCACCGACAACCTGGTCGGCGGCGCGGTCGTGCACCCGGCCGACGTGGTCCGCCACGACGAGGACGACACCTACCTGGTCGTCGCCGCCGACAAGGGCACCGCGACCTTCTCCGACATCGCCAACGGTGTCGCCGAGTCGTACGGCTTCTGGCTGGGCGACGCGTTCGCCTCCGGCGGCTCGGCCGGCTACGACCACAAGGGCATGGGCATCACCGCCCGCGGCGCCTGGGAGTCGGTCAAGCGCAACTTCCGCGAGCTGGGCCACGACACCCAGACCCAGGACTTCACCGTCGTCGGCATCGGCGACATGTCCGGTGACGTCTTCGGCAACGGCATGCTGCTCAGCGAGCACATCCGCCTGGTCGCCGCCTTCGACCACCGGCACATCTTCCTCGACCCCAACCCGGACGCGGCCGCCTCGTACGCCGAGCGCCGCCGCCTCTTCGAGCAGCCCCGCAGCTCCTGGGACGACTACGACAAGTCGCTGATCTCGGCGGGCGGCGGCGTCTTCCCGCGCAGCGCCAAGTCGATCCAGCTCAGCCCGCAGGTCCGGGCCGCGCTCGGCATCGAGGAGTCCCGGCTCACCCCGGCCGAGCTGATGAAGGCCGTCCTTCAGGCGCCCGTCGACCTGTTCTGGAACGGCGGCATCGGCACCTACATCAAGGCCTCGGCCGAGACCAACGCCGAGGTCGGCGACAAGGCCAACGACGCCATCCGGGTCAACGGCGAGCAGGTCCGGGCCCGGGTCATCGGCGAGGGCGGCAACCTCGGCTGCACCCAGCTCGGCCGCATCGAGTACGCGGCCACCGGCGGTCCCGAGGGCACCGGCGGCTGGATCAACACCGACGCCATCGACAACTCGGCCGGCGTGGACACCTCGGACCACGAGGTCAACATCAAGATCCTGCTCAACCAGGTCGTCGCCGACGGCGACATGACGGTCAAGCAGCGCAACGCCCTGCTGGCCGAGATGACCGACGAGGTCGGCCACCTGGTGCTGCGCAACAACTACGCGCAGAACGTGGTGCTGGCCAACGCGGTCGCCCAGGCCGTCAGCATGGTCAACGTCCACTCCCGGATGATCAACCGCCTGGAGCGCGACGGCCGGCTCGACCGGGCGCTGGAGTTCCTGCCCACCGAGCGGCAGATCCGCGAGCGCCAGCAGAACGGCCGCGGCCTCTCCCAGCCCGAGCTGTCGGTGCTGCTCGCCTACACCAAGATCACGCTGGCCGACGAGCTGCTCGCCACCGAGCTGCCCGACGACCCGTTCTTCCGCGCCGCGCTGCACGAGTACTTCCCGAGCGCGCTGCGGGCCAAGTTCGCCGACGCGATCGACAACCACGCGCTGCGCCGCGAGATCATCACCACGCTGATCGTCAACGACACGATCAACCGCGGTGGCTGCACCTTCGCCTTCCGGCTGAAGGAGGAGACCGGCGCCACGTACGAGGAGATCGCCCGGACGCACACCGCCGCGCGGGCCGTCTTCGGCCTGGAGGAGATCTGGTCCGAGATCGAGGCCCTGGACAACCAGGTCCCCGCCCGCGCCCAGACCAAGATGCGGCTGCACTCGCGCCGGCTCGTCGAGCGTGCCACCCGGTGGATGCTCAACAACCGCCGCCAGCCGCTCGACATCGCCGCCACCATCGAGTTCTTCCACGACCGGGTCAACCAGGTCTGGGGCTCGCTGCCCAAGCCGCTGCGCGGTGAGGACCTGGCCTGGTTCGAGTCGGTCTACGACGAGCTGGCCGCCGCCGGTGTCCCGGAGGCCCTGGCCAACCGGATCGCGGGTCTCTCCTCGACCTTCCCGACCCTGGACATCACCGAGGTCGCGGACCGGTCCGGCAAGGACGTCGCCGAGGTCGCCGAGCTGTACTACGACCTCGCCGACCGCCTCCAGATCACCCACCTGCTCGACCGCATCATCGAGCTGCCGCGCATCGACCGCTGGTCGTCGATGGCCCGCGCCGCCATCCGCGAGGACCTCTTCGCGGCCCACGCGGCCCTGACCGCCGACATCCTGGCCTGCGGCCCCGAGGGCGCCACGCCCGAGGAGCGGTACACCGCGTGGGCGGACCTCAACGCCACCCTGCTGAACCGCGCCAAGAGCACGCTCGATGACATAAGGGGTTCGGACAACTACGAGCTGTCCAGCCTGTCGGTGGCCATGCGCGTCATCCGCACCCTGCTCCGCACGGGGTCGATGCGCTGACGGCCCGGGCAGCCTGAGTTCCGGTCAGATGGGGCGGGACCGCGTCACCCGACGCGGTCCCGCCCTATTCTGTTGCTCCGCCTGAAGGGGGAGCCCGTGGACGACCTGGACATCGAGTACGACCTGGAGTGGGAGCAGCTGCCGGAGCCGGCGGCCGCCGCCCGCGCACGCTTCGAGACCTGCGTGGAACGGCTCCCCGAATGCCCGCACACCCCGGGCTGCCGGGCGGAGTACGAAGCGCTCGTGCCCGACTACCGGATGACCCTCGACCACCACCAGATGGGCGTCTGCCGTGAGGGCATGCGTCGCACCCGGATGAGCTACGAGGCCGACGAACCGGACTTCCCCGACTGGCCGTTCGCCGGCATGGCCGACTGGTACGCCGCACCCCAGGGCGTCCGGGACGCCCACAACGCCGCGGACCGCGCCGCCCAGGCCCACCGCGTCTCCGGCATGGCGGGGATACCCGAGTTCAAGATGACGGAGAGCGGCCCCTGGCTGGTCGGCCCCGAGGAGATCACCGAAGCCCTGGCTCGCTACGCCACCGCGCCCGCCGCCGTCCGCCGCGAGCTGGAGGCCGGCCCGGTCTGGCCGCTCTGGCTCGACTGGCTCCAGGAGACGGCCCGGCACGGCGGCTTCCGGGTGGACTGACCTTCCGGACGGACGGACCGTTCGGGTGGACGGACCGTTCGGGCGGTCCGACCGCTCCCTCGCAGCGCAGCCTGGTGCCGGATGCGGGTCACGGATCCGGCTTCGGTACGGTGGCCTGCGGAAACAGGGGGGATGATCATCATGGGAACGACGCGCACCGGGCGTCTGGCGGTGACCGTACTGACCGCCGCGCTCGTCGTGACCGGCGCGGCGGCCTGCGACAACAGGACCAAGACCGACGCCGCCGAAGCGGCCACCGCCGTGAGCCCGCCGCCGGAGCCGTTCGGCGCGGGCGGCTACAAGGGTCTGAAGCCCGGTATGACCAAGGAGACGGCGCTGGCCACCGGCGCCCTGGAAGCGGCCCCGGTGTCGCTGCTCAACGGCTGCACCGACTTCGTCTACAAGGGCGGCCCGGCGCCGGACCCGGTCCGGATGGCGGCCGAGGCGGACGCCCGCGCCAAGTCCGACGCGCTGACGGCCAAGCTGGACGAGATCAAGGCCAAGAAGAAGCCGACGGAGACGCTGCCGCCGGGCGCGTCGCTGAAGGAGATGCAGGAGTACTACAAGCGCCAGGCGGCCCGGCTCGACCAGGACGCCGCCGACATGAAGGAGGTCGCCCGGCTCTCCGAGGAGTCGAAGGTCCTCGGCACGGCGCGCGAGACGCGGGACAAGACCTTCCTGACCACCGGCCGGGTCGGCTTCGGCACCGAGGGCCTGCGCGAACTCGTCGCCCCGGCCGGGACGAGGACCGCCGAGGGCATCGGCGCCGGCTCGACGCTGGACGAGCTCAAGCGGGCCTACGACGGGAAGGGTCTCCAGCCCGCCAAGGAGGGGACCGGCAAGTACGAGATGCCGGCCGAGGGCCGCCAGGGCAGCGAGGGCTGGATGTACGAGTTCACCATGGACGGTGCGACGGTCGCCGGCCTCGCCCTGGTCAACCGCGGCACGTTCTGCTCCTGAGCATTCGGAAGCCGTGCGGGGGCGCGGCCGGGCGGCGGACGGCGGACGGCCCCGGCCGGTGAGATCCGGCCGGGGCCATCGGTCCGCCGTGGGGCTACCGCCCGGCGGCCCGCTGCAGGGCGCTGGCCAGCAGGGCGAGATCGGTCGGCCCGTTGCCCAGTTCGCGGACCGGGCGGCGGGCGGGCGGGGCACCGAGCTGGAGCGGGTCTATGGCGACGACGGTGGGCCGCAGGGTCGCGGTGCGCGGGATGCGGCCGCTGATCCGGGCGGTCTGGAAGGCGGTGACGCCGCCGTCGGGCAGCCGCAGGTAGCCGCGGCCCGGGGTGTCCTCGGCGAGCGCGGCCGCGTCGCCGAGGTGGATGAGCAGGTCGGAGTCGGCCGGGTCGTCGGTGCGCAGGGCGATCCGGAGCAGGGCGGCCTCGTCGACCTCGGTGCCGGCGCTCTCCTCCGGGCGGCCGGTGGCGACGGCGAGGTGCACGCCGAGCGGGCCGCCGCGGCGGGCGACCGCGGCCAGTGCCCGGGCGAGCGGGCGGCCGGCCGGGGAGGTGGGGGCGAGCAGGGCGTCGTAGTCGTCCACCACGACGACCAGCCGGGCCGGTACCGGTGCGGCGGCGGGGGCCGGCCGGGGGGAGTCGCCGCTGCGGGGCTGGACGATCCGGGGGACGGGTGCGGCGCCGGCCGCCCCGACCGCGGCGGGCACCGGGACGGCCGGGCGGTCGTCCCCCTCCAGGCCCCGTTCCCCGTCGAGGATGCGGGCCGCGTGCCAGGAGGCGAAGTCCAGCCCGTCGAAGAGCCGCTCACGCAGGGCGAGTTCGTCCTCCAGCGACTCCGCGGCGAGCAGCGCGGCCCGCGGGTCGGTGGCGGCGTTCAGATGGCCGGTGACGTGCGGCAGCTCGGTACAGCCGTCCAGGCCGTCCTCCGACGCCCGGCCCTCGATGATCGTGACGGCCAGCCGCTCGGGCCGCTCGGAGACGGCGAGCGAGGCGACCAGGGTGCGCAGCAGCTCGGTCTTGCCGGAGCCGCGCGCGCCGCCGATGAGCAGGTGCGGGCCGCCCGGGTCGGGGGAGGGGAGGGTGAGCTCGGGGTCGGCCAGGTCGAGGGTGCAGAGCTCGTCCCGGGTGGTGCCGAGCAGGGCCGTGGCGGCGCCGATGCCGCCGGCGTGTGCCGCCCAGCGGGCGGAGAGCTTGGCGGGGGTGACGGTGTCGAGCTGGAGCAGGTCGAGCAGGCGCAGCGCGTCGGGCAGCGGGCCCCGGGCGGCCGGGACGGCCTCGCGCAGCGGGGCGAGGACGCGGGCCAGCCGCTCGGCCCAGGCGTCGGAGACGGCGTCCAGCGAGACCTCGTGCAGGGTCTCGCGGCCGCGCGCGACGGGCCGGTCGAGGGAGAGCTGGGTGCCGACCTCGCCGGTGATCAGGGCGGTGGCGCCGAGCCCGCGCGGCAGCAGTTCGGGCTGCTCGGCGAGGCAGACCGGGAAGATGCCGACGGCCGGGCCCTGGCGCAGCAGCAGGTCGAGCGCCTGCCGGGCGGCCTCGGTGGCCGGGCGGCCGTCGACCACGACGACGGTGGCGGGGTGGCCGCCGAGGCCGGTCGGGCCGCTGAGCCGGGCGGTGAGCTCGGTGAGGCGGGCGGTGGCCTGGTCGTCGTCGAGCCCGATCAGCAGCCGGCAGTCCTGGCCGTCGGCGGGGCGCAGGTGCGGCAGCCAGAGTGCCCAGGCCCACGTGTCGGCGCGGTCCTGTGTCGGCCGGGCGGGGTCGGCGTCGACCACGACGAGGCTGAGGCCGGTGGGCGGGTGCAGGGCGGCGAGCTGGGCGACAACGGCGCGGGTGAGGGCGTCGAGGCGTTCGCGCGGGCCGCTGAGGCCGAGGCTGCCGGCGGTCTGGAGGTCGAGGGTGACGGGGACGGCGGGCAGCAGGGTGCCGGGGGTGGTGCCGGGGCCGCCCGGCCGGTCGGCGGTGCCGAGGCGCAGGGTGAGCGCGTCGGGGTGGCCGGGGCCGCGCTCCCAGAGCCGGGGGCCGGGGCCGAGGGCGTTGAGCAGCAGGGTGGCGGGGTCGGGCCAGCGCTCGCGCTGGGCGGCGGCCTGGCGGGTGCGGACGGCGGCGTGGTGGCGCTCGGCGCTCTCCTGGCCGGGCGGCTCCGCGGCGGCGCGGCCGAGCCGGAGCGAGAGCAGGCCGCGGGTGCGGCCGGCGGCGGGCTCGGGTGCGGCGGGCGGTTCGACCACGGGGGGCGAGGGTCGCAGCGGGGCGGGCGGGGCGAGCTGGAGGTGGCCGTGGCCGTCGGGGAGTGCCGAGCGGGTGGGCGCCCCGGATCCGTTCCGAAGCTCCGGGGCGGCGACCTGGAGGGTGGACTCGCCGATCCGCAGCAGGCCGGTGCCGTCGAGCGGGACGGCCTCCTCGGCCGGGCCGGGCGGGACGATCCGGCCGTCCAGGGTGGTGCCGTTGGTGGAGCCGAGGTCGCGGACGGTGACCCGGCCGTCCTCGCCGAGGTGGAGGGCGAGGTGGAGCCGGGAGACGTCCGGGTCGTCGAGCGGGACGTCGGCCTCGCCGGAGCGGCCGACCCGGATCTCCCGGCCGTGCAGGCGGTGCACGCCGCCGGCGTCGGGGCCGCCGACCACCCGCAGCTCGGCGGCGCCCGGGCCGTCGTCGGGGTCGTCGGCGGTCGGGTCGGGCTCGTTGAGGCTGAGCACGGCGCCGTCGAGCAGCGGGGGGTGGCCGAGCAGGGTGTGCTCGTCCACCCGGTGCGCCCCGGTGTACAGGTGCACATGGGTGGCGGCCCGTGGGCCGCGCACGCCCACGGCGCCCGCAAGGGCGCCCGCGAGGGAGCCGAGCGCGGTGCCGACGGGCGCGGTGACCAGCACGTCCACGTAGGGGATGGCGGATCCGGCGGCTGCCGGTCCGCTGCGCGGTCGGAGGACGGTCAGCCGGATCTGCATCTCGCCCGCGGTCCCTTCTGCTGGTGCTGACGCCTGGTGCCGACGCTTGCTGCCCGGGCTGTGCTGCCTGCCCGCCGGCGCCTGGCGCCCTGCGGGCCGCCGCGACGGCATTGGGCCACAAGAGTGGCAAGTGTCATCCTGCCATCCGTCACCGACAGTCCGCGCACGGTACAGGATTTGACGATCTTGCGATCATCGCCATGGTGGGGGCGACGGGGAGTCAGGTCAACCGCCGCCCGCCCGGTCCCGGCCGCCGGTCCCCGGGACCCCCCCGAGGGATGTCCCGAAGAGCCGCGCCGAACCCCTCGCCGGTCGCCTCAAAAACGTGAACGGACACCGTTAGAGTGGCCGGAACACGGGCCCGGCAGGCTCACCGCACCGGCGGAGGAGCGCCCCGCGCGGGCGGCACGGCGAGGAGTGCGACAGGTGCGGCCAGTCGGCAGCAAGTATCTGCTTGAGGAGACCCTCGGACGGGGGGCCACCGGCACCGTCTGGCGCGGACGGGTGCGCCCGGACGTCGTGGTGCCCGGCACCGAGCCCGGCCAGCCGGTCGCGATCAAGGTGCTGCGCGAGGAGCTGGCGGCCGACCCGGACGTGGTGATGCGCTTCCTGCGCGAGCGCTCGCTGCTGTTGCGGCTGACCCACCCCAACATCGTCAAGGTCCGCGACCTCGTCGTCGAGGGCGAGCTGCTGGCCCTGGTGATGGACCTGGTCGAGGGCCCCGACCTGGCCCGCTACCTGCGCGGCAACGGCCCGTTCAGCCCGATCGCCGGCGCCCTGCTGATGGCCCAGGTCGCCGACGCGCTGGCGGCCAGCCACGCCGACGGCGTCGTCCACCGCGACCTCAAGCCGGCCAACGTGCTGCTCGCCTCCACCATGGTGGACGGCACCGAGCAGATGCACCCGATGCTGACCGACTTCGGCATCGCCCGGCTCGCCGACTCCCCGGGCATCACCCGCACCCACGAGTTCGTCGGTACCCCGGCCTACGTCGCGCCGGAGTCCGCCGAGGGCCGCCCGCAGACCTCCGCGGTGGACGTGTACGGCGCCGGCATCATGCTGTACGAGCTGGTCACCGGCCGGCAGCCGTTCCAGGGCGACGGCCCGCTGGCGATCCTCCAGGCGCACCTGGCCCAGGAGCCGCAGCGCCCGTCCACCATGCCGGACCCGCTCTGGACGGTGATCGAGCGCTGCCTGCGCAAGGACCCTGCGCAGCGGCCGAGTGCCGTCTCGCTGGCCCGCGCGCTGCGCGTGGTCGCGACCGGGGTCGGGGTGCACGCCTCGCCGGTGGCGGTGGACGCGGCGCTCGCGGTCGGCGCGCTGCTGCTGCCGGACCCGCAGCCGGCCGCGGTGCCCCCCGCCGCTCCCGGCGGCGCACCCGCCGAGGACCGCACCCAGGTGCTCCCGGCCGGCCCGGCCGTCCAGTCCGGCCAGCAGTACGACCCGGCCGCCGCGACCGCGGTGATGAGCACCCAGCCGCCGCCGGCCGCCCCGTACGGCGCGGCGGACCGCACCCAGCTGATGCCGCCCACGGCCTCCCCGCCCGTCCCGCCCGGGCCGCCGCAGCCGGAGGCGCCGCACCCGTGGCAGACCCAGCTGCGCGCCGCCCGGGACCGCAACCAGCAGACCGAGATCGGCTACTTCGACCCGGAGGACTTCGACGCCCCACCGGTCGCCCCGCCGCCCTTCCAGGCCGGGCAGGGGGGCCACGCCGGCGGCCGCCCGCAGGGTCCGCAGGGCTACCCGCAGCAGGCGCCGGGCGGCTACCGGCAGGCCCCGCCGCCCGGGTACGCCCAGCGCCCGCCGGTGGCCCCGCCGCCCTACCAGGCCGGGCCGGGCGGTCAGCCGGCCCCCGGCGGCTACAACCAGCCCCCGCAGCACGGCCGCCCGCCGCAGGGCTACCAGCCCCCGCAGCCGTACCGGCAGCCGCAGGGCCGCCCGCAGCAGCCGCCGGCCGGACCGCCGCAGGGCTACCAGGCCGCGCCGCCGCAGTCCGCTCCGCCCGCCGCGCCGCGCCGGGCCGAGCCCCCGGCGCCGCAGCACCGCGAGCCCCCGCAGCGCCGGGAGGCGCCGCCGCAGCCCGCCCGCCGGGAGCCGGAGCCCCGGGAGCCGCGCCGGCGCAGCCGCAACCGGATGTACATCCCGGGCCTCGGCTGCCTCAAGGGCTGCCTGATGGTCCTGCTGGTGCTGGCCGTGGCCGCGGTGGCGCTGTGGAACTTCACGCCGCTGCCGCAGTACTGGGCCAACGTCCAGGACTGGTTCAACAGCGCGAGCGACTGGGTGAGCAGCATCCTCGACTCGAACAAGTGACGGCCCGGCCCGGCACGGACTCCAGGCGCCGGGCCTGGCAGCGACATTGACGCTTTGTCGATAATTCGCAATATTTCTCGGCCGCCAGTGCCCGACGGACCCCCTCAGGCGGCCCGCGGAGGGGGTCCGGGCGCGTAGGTTGGTCGCTGTTGTCCCGCCCCACCGAGCGCACCGGACCCCCGGCGCGCTCCCGCCGCCCACGGAGCAGCATTGGCACGCAAGATCGGCAGCCGCTACACCGTCCACCAGGTGATCGGCCGGGGCTCGGCCGGGACGGTCTGGCTCGGCGAGGGGCCGGACGGCCCGGTGGCGGTCAAGCTGCTGCGCGAGGACCTCGCCGCCGACCAGGTGCTGGTCGGCCGCTTCGTCCAGGAACGCGCCGCGCTGACCAGCCTCGACCACCCCCGGGTGGTCGGCGTGCGCGACATGGTCGTCGACGGGAGCGACCTCGCCCTGGTCATGGAGCTGGTCCAGGGCACCGACCTGCGCTCCCGGCTGGAGCGCGACGGCGCACTCGCCCCGCAGACCGCCGTCTCGGTCATCGCGGACGTCGCCGACGGCCTGGCCGCCGCGCACGCCGCCGGGATCGTCCACCGCGACGTCAAGCCCGAGAACGTCCTGCTCGACCTCGCCGCCGCCCCCGGCCCCGGCGGTGCCCCGCGCGCCAAGCTGACCGACTTCGGTGTGGCCCGCCTGGTCGACGCCCCCCGCCGGACCCGCGCCACCCGGATCATCGGCACCCCCGACTACCTCGCCCCCGAGATCATCGAGGGCCTGGAGCCGCGCGCGGCCGTCGACATCTACGCCCTCGCCACCGTGCTCTACGAGCTGCTGGCCGGCTCCACCCCGTTCGGCGGCGGCCACACCGGCGCGGTGCTGCGCCGCCACGTCACCGAGCAGGTGCCGCCGATCCCCGGCCTGCCGGACGGCCTCTGGCGGATCATCTCCGAGTGCCTGGCCAAGGCCCCGGCCTCCCGGCTGCGTGCCGCCGAGCTGGCCGCGCGGCTGCGCGAGCAGCTGCCCGCACTGGCCGGGCTCCCGGTGCTGGCCGTCCCGCAGCAGGGCCGGCCCCCCGCCGAGGAGCTGCTGACCCCCGGCGAGGCCGTCTACGCCGAGGTGGACGCCGGCCCCGGCACCCACAAGCGCCGCCGCGGCCCGGCCGTCCCGCTGGTGCCGGGCGTCGCCCCGGACTCGACCCGGGACACCCACACCAGCCTGCGCCGCCCCTCCGCCCAGGAGCTGGCCTCCTACGCGGCCGAGTCCCGGGCCCAGCGCACCGCCCCCACGGCCCACCGCCGGGACCGCCAGGCGCTGCTGCGCCGCCGCCGGGTGCTGGCCGTCCTGCTGGCCACTGTCCTGCTGCTGGCCGGTGCGGCCGCCGCCTGGACGGCGTTCGCCGCCACCGCCTCCGACGCCGGGAAGGCGCCCCGCCCGGTGGTCCACTCCGCACCGCAGCGGGCCCCGTAGGGGACGGCGGGCACCCGGTCGGGGAACCGGAGGCACCCGGTGTCGCCAGGAGCCCCCCCGGGGGCATTACCCTGGGTGCGTGGCAGCCGTCGATCCTTCCGAAGAGCTCAAGAACCTCGAAACGACCATGGGGTCGATCGAGGCCGTCCTCGACCTGGACAAGATCCGGGCCGACATCGCGCGTCTGGAGGAGGAGGCAGCCGCCCCCGACCTGTGGGACGACCTCGCGAACGCGCAGAAGGTGACCAGCCGGCTCTCCTTCCTCCAGGGCGAGCTGCGCCGGGTCGAGAGCCTGCGCAGCCGCATCGACGACCTCGCGGTCCTCTTCGAGCTCGCCGAGGCCGAGGACGACGCGGACACCCGCGTGGAGGCCGAGAACGAGCTGGGCGCCGTCAAGAAGGCGGTCGAGGAGCTGGAGGTCCGTACGCTCCTCTCCGGCGAGTACGACGCCCGCGAAGCGCTGATCAACATCCGCGCCGAGGCCGGTGGCGTGGACGCCGCCGACTTCGCCGAGCAGCTGATGCGCATGTACCTGCGCTGGGCCGAGCGGCACGGGTACCCGACCGAGGTGTACGACACCTCCTACGCGGAGGAGGCCGGCATCAAGTCCGCGACCTTCACCGTCAAGGCCCCGTACGCCTACGGCACGCTCTCGGTCGAGCAGGGCACCCACCGGCTGGTGCGTATCTCGCCCTTCGACAACCAGGGCCGCCGGCAGACCTCCTTCGCCGGTGTCGAGGTGCTCCCGGTCGTCGAGCAGTCCGACCACGTCGACATCGACGAGTCCGAGCTGCGCATCGACGTGTACCGCGCCTCCGGCCCCGGCGGCCAGGGCGTCAACACCACCGACTCGGCGGTGCGCATCACGCACATCCCGACCGGTGTCGTGGTCTCCTGCCAGAACGAGCGCTCGCAGATCCAGAACAAGGCGTCCGCGATGAACGTCCTCCAGGCCAAGCTGCTGGAGCGGCGCCGCCAGGAGGAGCGGGCCGCGATGGACGCGCTCAAGGACAGCGGCAGCTCCTGGGGCAACCAGATGCGCTCCTACGTGCTGCACCCGTACCAGATGGTCAAGGACGTCCGGACCGAGTACGAGGTCGGCAACCCGCAGGGCGTGCTGGACGGCGACATCGACGGCTTCATCGAGGCGGGCATCCGCTGGAGGAAGCAGCGGGAAGCCGCGAACCAGGCGTGAGGACACCGGCCTCGACGGTCATCGAGCACGGCGTCGAGGCCGCCGCGCGGTAGGCAGTGACACGAAGAAGGCCCCGACGGTGATCCGTCGGGGCCTTCTCGTACGTCCGTCCCGTACGTCCGCCGGGATCAGGCCAGCGCCTGCCGGGCGATCAGCGCCACCGCGAGCAGCCCGGTCAGAAGGGCGAGCAGCATCGCGGGGGAGAGCGCGGCGAACGGCCCCTGCTGGTCCTGCAGACGGGCACGGTTGGCGCGGCACACCGGGCAGCGGCCATCGCTCACACGGCCGTTGCAGTTGGCGCACACCAGATGGTCGCAGGTCATGCGATCTCCTCCTCGCTGCTACAGCCAACGCACCGGACGGGGCTTTGGTTCCTCTACTTGCCCTGTGCGGGGGAGCGGCCAACCTCGGCCGCCACCTCCACTCTGCCAGGTTCCGGCCGTTCCGGCCCCCGGGCTGTGAGATGCCTCCCAGTTTTCGGGGCATAACCGGTCATTGTCCCCCAGGATTCGGTTTCTGTCACGGGCTGCCCCTGCGGGCCGGCCGCCGCTTCGCGTATGGTCCCAAGCCGGGAGCGGCCCTTTCCGCTCCCGCCGCCCGCCCCCGGGCCGGGCGCCCGGGGTGGACCGACCGAGGACTGGCGCCGCCTAGGATGGCCTCCGTGATGCAGCCGTGATCAGATTCGACAACGTCTCCAAGACCTATCCCAAGCAGAACCGTCCCGCCCTGGACAACGTCTCGCTGGAGATCGAGAAGGGTGAGTTCGTCTTCCTGGTCGGCTCGTCCGGCTCGGGCAAGTCCACCTTCCTGCGCCTGTGCCTGCGCGAGGAGCGCCCCAGCACCGGCGAGGTGCACGTGCTGGGCAAGGACCTGGGCAAGCTGTCCAACTGGAAGGTGCCGCACATGCGCCGCCAGCTGGGCACCGTCTTCCAGGACTTCCGCCTGCTGCCCAACAAGACGGTCGCGCAGAACGTGGCCTTCGCCCTCGAAGTGATCGGCAAGCCCAAGAGCGCCATCAACAAGGTGGTCCCCGAGGTGCTGGACCTGGTCGGCCTCGGCGGCAAGGAGGACCGCATGCCGGGCGAGCTGTCCGGTGGTGAGCAGCAGCGCGTCGCGATCGCCCGGGCGTTCGTGAACCGGCCGATGCTGCTGATCGCGGACGAGCCCACCGGCAACCTCGACCCGCAGAACTCGGTCGGCATCATGAAGCTGCTCGACCGGATCAACCGCACCGGAACCACGGTGCTGATGGCCACCCACGACCAGGCCATCGTCGACCAGATGCGCAAGCGCGTCATCGAGCTCGACAAGGGGCTGCTGGTCCGCGACCAGGCCCGCGGCGTCTACGGGTACCAGCACTGACTCTCCGGCGCTGATCCCGTGGGCCCCCGGCCCGTCCCGCCCGACCAGCAGTACCGACCCTGGAGTTGTTACACGCATGCGCGCCCAGTTCGTCCTGTCGGAGATCGGTGTGGGTCTCCGCCGCAACCTGACGATGACCATCGCGGTCGTCGTCAGCGTCGCGCTCTCCCTCGCCCTCGCCGGTGCCTCCCTCCTGGTCCGTGACCAGGTCAACTCCATGAAGGGGTACTGGTACGACAAGGTCGAGGTGAGCATCTACTTCTGTACGAAGTCGGACGCCCGCAACTCGCCGCAGTGCCAGAACGGCGCGGCCACCGACCCGCAGATCGCCGACATCAAGTCCCAGCTGGACAAGATGGATTCGGTGGTGCAGTCCTCGACCTTCGAGAACTCCACCGAGGCGTACAAGCACTGGAAGGAGATGAACCCGGACAACCCGCTCATCTCCGTCCTCGGCCCGGAGGCCATCCCGCAGTCCTGGCGGGTGAAGCTCAAGGACCCGACCAAGTACGACGTCATCCAGAGCGCCTTCGCGGGCAAGCCGGGCGTCAAGTCGGTCGAGGACCAGCGGAAGATCCTGGAGAACCTCTTCGGCCTGCTGAACGGCCTGCAGACCGCGGCGTTCGTGATCATGGTGCTGATGCTGTTCGTCGCCCTGCTGCTGATCGTCAACACCGTCCGGGTGTCGGCGTACAGCAGGCGGCGCGAGACCGGCATCATGCGCCTGGTCGGTGCCTCGAACTTCTACGTCCAGATGCCGTTCATCGCCGAGGCCGCGTTCGCCGCGCTGCTCGGCGCGGTGATGGCCTCCGGACTGCTGCTCGGCGGGCACTTCTTCGTCCACAGCTGGCTGGCCGACCGGGTGCAGTTCATCCACTTCATCGGGCTCGGCTCGGTGCTGGCGGTGATACCGCTGCTCGTGGTGGTCGGTATGGGCATGGCCGGCATCGCCGCGTTCTTCACCCTCCGGAAGTACCTGAAGGTCTAGCACCGGCAAGGTCCGGCACCGGCCCCGACCCGGCCCCGGCCCGGCCCCGGCGCTGCGACGGCCCCGGACGGCACTGCGCCGTCCGGGGCCGTCGGCGTTTCGCCGTCAGCCGTTCCGGCCCGCCGCGTCGCGCGCTGCGCCTACACTCCGATGCCATGCCAGAAACTCCGCGCAGGGCACGCCAGGCGGCCACCCTCAGCCTGGTGTTCGGCGCCGTGCTGCTGGCCGGCGCCGCGACCGGCGCCTGGGGCGACCCGAGCAGGCCCGCGCACCCGTCCGCGGACGCGGTCCCGGCGTCCGTGGCCACCGTCGCGGCCGGGCAGGACCCGGCCGGGACCGCGCTCTCCGAGCAGCAGGCCGAGCACCTGATCGGCGCCAACGGCGACCGCTGGGGCGCCTACTACAGCGCGCAGGAGTACGCCGAGTTCAGCCAGGGCCTGGACGGCCGCTACCTCGGCGTGGGCCTCTCGGTCGGCCGCGGGCAGGACGGCGCCACCGCGGTCTCGCAGGTGCAGCCGGCCGGGCCGGCCGCCGAGGCCGGGATCGCCGCCGGCGACCGGCTGCTGCGGATCGGCCCGGACCAGGCCGACCGCCTGCCGGTCACCGAGGTGGTCGCCCGGCTGCGCGGGCGCGAGGGGGAGCGGCAGGTCGGCTCAGAGGTCACCCTCGCCGTCCAGCGCGGCGACGGCGACATCCGCGAGGTCCGGCTGCGCCGGGCCCTGCTGGACAGTCAGCAGGTCACGGCCGAGCACCTGGAGAAGGGCGTCGTGCGGATCACCGTGCGCGCCTTCACCAGCGGTGTGGCCGGGCAGGTGCGCGCCGCCCTGCGCGGCCCGCACGCCGGGGTGGTGCTGGACCTGCGCGGGAACTCCGGCGGGCTGGTCGACGAGGCCGCCGGCACCGCCGCGGTCTTCCTGGACGGCGGCCCGGTCGGCTCCTACCAGGAGCGCGGCGGCACCCGCGAGCTGACCGCGCCGCCCGGCGGCGACCAGCGCACCCCGCTGGTGGTGCTGGTGGACGGCGGCACCATGAGCGCCGCCGAGCTGCTCACCGGCGCGCTCCAGGACCGCAGCCGGGCCGTCGTGGTGGGCGGCCGGACCTTCGGCAAGGGCACCGTCCAGCAGCCCAGCAGGCTCGCCGACGGCGCGGTGCTGGAGCTGACCGTCGGCCGCTACTACACCCCCGCCGGCCGCTCCCCGGAGGGCACCGGCCTGACCCCAGACGTGCCCGCGTCCGGCTCCGAGGACGCCGGCGAGCTGGCCCTGCGGGTCCTGGCGGGCCTCGGGACCCGGGCTTAGGGGCTGCCTTTAAGGAGCTGCCCCACCCGGCGTCGGAGTGCGACAATGACGGCGCTGTGACTCCTCCCCCACGGCTGAAGCCGGCGGGCTTCCCTCTCGGCGTGGCGGCCGAGACGCGGACAAGCCCTGCCCGCTGCCCGAAAGCAGGCGGGCACGGTATTAGGGCTGCGTCGCTCCGCGACGCTGGATCAAGAAAAGGTCAGATGGCAAAGGAAACCGGACAGAAGCTGATCGCGCAGAACAAGAAGGCGCGACACGAGTACACCATCCTCGACACCTACGAGTGCGGTCTCGTGCTCACCGGCACCGAGGTCAAGTCACTGCGCGAGGGGCGGGCCAACCTGGTCGACGGGTACGCCTACATCCAGAACCACGAGGCGTGGATCGATAACGTCTTCATCCCCGAGTACACCCAGGGGACGTGGACCAACCACGCCGCGCGGCGCAAGCGCAAGCTGCTGCTGCACAGGATGGAGATCCACAAGATCGAGGCCAAGGTCCGGGACGCCGGCCACACCCTGATCCCGCTCTCGCTGTACTTCAAGGACGGCCGGGTGAAGCTCGAACTCGCGCTCGCCATCGGCAAGAAGCTGTACGACAAGCGGCAGACGCTGCGCGAGAAGCAGGACACCCGCGAGACTGCCCGTGCGGTGGCGGCGGCGCGACGCCGCCAGGGCTGACACCCGGCGGCGCCGGCGTTAATCCGCTGGACCCCCGCCGGTCGCCTCGCGTAGTATGGCGCCAGCAACACGGACGGCAACCGTCCGAGCTGTTTCTCAACAAAACATGGGGATGATCGGTTTCGACAGGGGAAGTCGAAACAGGAGAAGCGAGCCGAGGAACGCGGCAATGATCTCGTTAACCATCTGTCGCAAAAAAATAATCGCCAACTCTAAGCGCGATTCCCAGCAGTTCGCTCTCGCTGCCTAATAACAGCTAAGAGTGCTTGGGTGTCAGACCGGGGAGTTCCCGACCCGGACCCTGGCATAATCTAGGGAACTCAACCGTCCACCCGGGCTGCGGGGGTGGATGGGAAATCAAACAGCAGCTGGGCCTGTTGGCGGCTTGTCCGCGTGACTGCCAGGGCCGAGAAACTCACAGCGGACTGCGCTCGGAGAAGTCCTGAATCCACTCCACTGGACCCGGGTTCGATTCCCGGCATCTCCACCACCCCATGTTGCACGGCGAAGGCCGCCCACCGCTCAGCGGAGGGCGGCCTTCGCGTTTCCCCGCCCGGCTGCGCCCCCGCTTCGCGTTTTTCCCGTCCCGGTGCGGCACGGCGGAGCGGCGGGGGCGTAGGATCTTCCGTCCGCTCGTTTCCCAGAGCCGGACTCCCGCCGCTACCACCGAGGCCATGCAGAGCAATACGGACACCACCGCCGCCACCGACTCCGAGACCGTCCGCGAGCGCGAGATCGCCGGGGAACAGCACCACCTCGACACGGTCTACCACCGCCTGGAGGAGAAGCTCGCCGAGGCCGAGTACATCCTGGAGGACGCCGCCAAGCGCGTGCAGGTCGGCACCCCCGGCGCGCTCGCCGAGCGGGACGCCCAGGTCTACCGGGCCGGCGCCCACCTCCAGCGGCTCAACAACGAGTTCGAGGACTTCCTCTTCGGCCGCATCGACCTCCAGCAGGCAGACGCGCCGGAGGAGCACGGCATCCCCTCCGACACCCCGCTCGACCCGGCCGACCCGGCCGTCGCCGAGACCCTGCACATCGGCCGGCTCGGGGTGCTGGACGCCGAGTACGGCCCGCTGGTGATCGACTGGCGGGCGCCGGCCGCCGCGCCGTTCTACCGGTCCACCCCGCTGGAGCCGGGCCGGGTCATCCGCCGCCGGGTGATCCGCTCCAAGGGCCGCAAGGTGATCGGCGTCGAGGACGACCTGCTCCGCCCCGACCTCACCCCCACCCTGGACGGCCGCGAGCTGGCGGTGGTCGGCGACGGTGCGCTGATGGCCTCGCTCGGCCGGGCCCGCAGCCACTCGATGCGCGACATCGTCTCGTCCATCCAGAAGGAGCAGGACGAGGTCATCCGCGCCGCCGCGGCCGGGGCCACCCTGGTCACCGGCGGCCCGGGCACGGGCAAGACCGCAGTCGCCCTTCACCGCGCCGCCTTCCTGCTCTACCAGGACCGCCGCCGCTACGCCGGGGGCATCCTGGTGGTCTCCCCGACCCCGCTGCTGGTCTCCTACACCGAGGGCGTGCTGCCCTCGCTCGGCGAGGAGGGGCAGGTCGCCATCCGCGCGGTCGGCTCCCTGGTGGACGGCATCGAGGCGGGCACCTACGACACCCCGGAGGCGGCCCGGGTCAAGGGCTCGGCCCGGATGGTGCAGCTGCTGCGCAGGGCCGCCCGGGCGGCCCTGGAGCTGGGCGCGCCGCAGGAGCTGAAGGTGGTCGCCCGCGGCGAGGTGCTGCGGCTGGACGCGGGCCGGCTGAAGGCCGTGCGCGGCAACGTGATCGGTTCCGGCGGGACCCCGCTGAACCTGCTCCGCCCGCGTGCCCGCCGGCTGCTGCTGGACGCCCTGTGGCAGGAGGCGACCCGGCACCTGCCGAAGCCGGCCGACCACTACGCCCGCGAGCAGCGCCAGGAGGAGAAGGAGAGCTTCGACGAGTACGTCTCGGACGAGGCGTCGTTCCTGGACTTCCTGGACGCCTGGTGGCCCGCGGTGACCCCGCGGCGGGTGCTCGGCACGCTGAAGCAGACCCGGCACACCAACCGGATCGCCCGGCGCGCCGTCACCCCGGAGGAGGCCCGGCTGCTGGCCGGCTCCTGGCGGCACCTGTCCGAGCGCGGCGAGGGCGGGCTGTCGGCGCACGACGTGGCGCTGGTGGACGAGCTCCAGGTGCTGCTCGGCGAGGCGGTCCGCCCGAAGGTCCGCGAGGTGGACGCGGTGGACCTGCTGAGCGGCCTGGACGAGGTCACCACTTTCGCCGACCGCAACTCCAGACAGCGCGAGAGGGTGCCGGTCGAGCGCACCGAGTACGCCCACATCATCGTGGACGAGGCGCAGGACCTCACCCCGATGCAGTGGCGGATGATCGGCCGCCGGGCCCGGATGGCCACCTGGACGATCGTCGGCGACCCGGCGCAGTCCTCCTGGCCGTTCCCGCAGGAGGCGCAGGCCGCGCTGGACGAGGTGCTCTCCGGCAAGCCGCGCCGCCGCTACACACTGACCGTCAACTACCGGAACCCGGCCGAGATCGCCGAGGTGGCAGCCAAGGTGCTGGCGCTGGCGGCGCCGGGAACGCCCTCGCCGAGCGCGGTGCGCCGGGTCGGCGTGGAGCCGCGGTTCGCGGCCGTCACGGACCCGTCGCCGGAGGCCTTCGGCGCGGCGGCCCGGGCGGAGCTGGAGCGGCTGCTGGCGGAGGTGGACGGCACCGTGGCGGTCGTCGTGCCGATGGACCGCCGGGCCGAGGCGGCCGGGTGGATCGCCGGCCTGGGCGAGCGGGCGGTGGCGCTGGGGAGCCTGGAGGCCAAGGGCCTGGAGTACGACGCGACCGTGGTGGCCGACCCGACCGGGATCGCCGGCGAGTCGGAGGCGGGCCTGCGCGTGCTGTACGTGGCGCTGACCCGGGCGACCCAGCGGCTGACCGTGCTCTCCGGTCCGGACGACCTGCCGGACGCGGACGGCGTTCCGGCGCTGCTGGACGGCTGACCGCCCGTCACGACGGGCGGCACACGAAGAAGGCCCCTCACCGGTGGTGAGGGGCCTTCAGACGTTGATGACACCGACCCGCCATGCTCGCCTCGCGGCAAGTGGTCCCTCGAAGGGACGAAGGTTGGGCCCGGGGGCTTGGATCGAGCCGGTGTCCCGTCCAATGTAACGCATCGGCCCGCTGAGGCAAGAAGTTGTCGACTTCGCACACTCAATGAACATTATTTCTGGCTTCAGCCTGGTAGATGCGACGATCGAGGTCTAGCATGCGCAGGCGAAGGCCTTCAACAATATGTTGAAGCGACTGACCGGACGGAAGAAGGAACGTCGATGGCGACGGTGCCCAGTGTCTCCAACTCGATCACGGTGCGGCTGGAGGTCCCGGCCAGGGGCAACGCCGTCAGTGCGATCACCACGGCCGTCGAGTCCTCCGGCGGTTCGGTCACCGGGCTCGACGTCACCGCCTCCGGCCTGGAGGCGCTGCGGATCGACGTGACCGTCGCCGCGTCCTCCGTCGCCCACGGCGAGGAGATCGTCGAGAAGCTCCGCACGATCGACGGCGTGTCGATCGGCAAGGTCTCCGACCGTACCTTCCTGATGCACCTCGGTGGCAAGATCGAGATGTCCTCGAAGCTGCCGATCCGCAACCGTGACGACCTCAGCATGATCTACACCCCGGGTGTCGCGCGGGTCTGCATGGCGATCGCCGAGAACCCCGAGGACGCCCGCCGCCTCACCATCAAGCGCAACAGCGTCGCCGTGGTCACCGACGGCTCGGCGGTGCTGGGCCTGGGCAACATCGGCCCGGCGGCCGCGCTGCCGGTGATGGAAGGCAAGGCGGCCCTGTTCAAGCGCTTCGCGGGCATCGACGCCTGGCCGATCTGCCTGGACACCCAGGACACCGACGAGATCGTGGCCATCGTCAAGGCGATCGCCCCGGGCTTCGCCGGCATCAACCTGGAGGACATCTCCGCGCCGCGCTGCTTCGAGATCGAGGCCCGGCTGCGCGAGGCCCTCGACATCCCGGTCTTCCACGACGACCAGCACGGCACCGCGATCGTGGTGCTGGCGGCGCTGACCAACGCGCTCAAGGTGGTCGGCAAGGACATCTCCGAGATCCGCGTGGTGATGTCGGGTGCCGGCGCCGCCGGTACCGCGATCCTCAAGCTGCTGCTGGCGGCCGGCGTCGAGCACGCCACCGTCGCGGACGTGCGGGGCGTGGTCCACCAGGGCCGTGAGGACCTCAACGACTCGCTGCGCTGGATCGCCGAGCACACCAACCGCTCGGGCCGCACCGGCACCCTCAAGGAGGCCGTGGCCGGCGCCGACGTCTTCATCGGCGTCTCCGCCCCGAACGTGCTGGACGGCGACGACCTGGCCACCATGGCCGAGGACGCGATCGTCTTCGCGCTGGCCAACCCGGACCCGGAGGTCGATCCGGCGATCGCCCGGCAGACCGCCGCCGTGGTCGCCACCGGCCGCAGCGACTTCCCGAACCAGATCAACAACGTGCTGGTCTTCCCGGGCGTCTTCCGCGGCCTGCTGGACGCCCAGAGCCGGACGGTCAACACCGAGATGATGATCGCCGCCGCCCGTGCGCTGGCCACCACCGTCGCTGACGACGAGCTGAACGCCAACTACATCATCCCGAGCGTCTTCCACAAGGACGTCGCCAAGACGGTGGCCGCCGCCGTCCGTGACGCCGCGCTGGCCGGCCCGCAGGAGGACCGCGAGCCGTCCCGCCCGACCCCGGGCATCGTCGGCACCCTCGACACCGCGTCCTTCCCCTCCGTCAAGCTCTGACGGCGGCCCCGCGGCACGTGTCGCGGATCGGTCAAATGACCGATTACCGCGCTTACCCGCCCAAGTCCGCCCCGAACCCTTGCGACACAAGGGCGAGGGGCGTGTTTGGGCTTGTCGTGCCTAGGGCGTACGGTAGCCCTGCACGGGGCAGGCGTGTCCGACAAGTACGGAACGTCCCCCTGGTCTTCCGGCGTGTCGTCCCGACCGCCGCCCGCGCCCGGTCCGCCGGAGCCGACGGAGCATCACACCTCCGGCGGGCGGGCGTTGTTCGGGTGGCGCAGCCGGGGCCCGATTGGCTTTCTCGGGGCCGGTCGGGGCAGGATTCGTATCCGGGCAGGCAGGCGGGCCTTCGACGGTACCGGCGCCGCGGCACGGGGCACGAACCCGGCCCGCGACCACGCATTGCCTGAATGAGCACTGTGTGCGGACCTGCGGCCTATCCGGGTGCCCCCCGGAGGGAGCACCGATGGGCCCCCGCACACCGCAAGCGAACAGACCACAGGAGTACACATGAACCGCAGTGAGCTGGTGGCCGCGCTGTCCGAGCGCGCCGAGGTGACCCGCAAGGACGCCGACGCCGTTCTGGCCGCCTTCGCCGAGATCGTCGGCGAGGTCGTCGCCAAGGGCGACGAGAAGGTCACCATCCCCGGTTTCCTGACCTTCGAGCGCACCCACCGCGCTGCCCGCACCGCCCGCAACCCGCAGACCGGTGAGCCGATCCAGATCGCGGCCGGCTACAGCGCCAAGGTGAGCGCGGGCTCCAAGCTCAAGGAAGCCGCCAAGGGCGCCTGAGCAACCCCTTGAACGCCGAGAGGCCGGGTTCCCTTCGGGGAGCCCGGCCTCTCGGCGTGTGCGGGGCCGCCGGTCAGGCGGTGACCAGCCGCTCGCTGGGCAGCTCGACGTGGGCGCCGAGGTCGCGCAGCTTCTCCATGAAGTTCTCGTAGCCGCGGTTGATCAGGTCGATGCCGTGCACGGTCGAGGTGCCCTCGGCCGCCAGCGCCGCGATCAGGTACGAGAAGCCGCCGCGCAGGTCGGGGATGACCAGCTCGGCGCCCATCAGCTTGGACGGGCCGGAGACGACCGCGGAGTGCAGGAAGTTGCGGGCGCCGAAGCGGCACGGGGTGGCGCCCAGGCACTCGCGGTAGAGCTGGATGTGGGCGCCCATCTGGTTCAGCGCGCCGGTGAAGCCGAGCCGCGACTCGTACACCGTCTCGTGGATGATGGACAGGCCGGTCGCCTGGGTCAGCGCGACCACGAGCGGCTGCTGCCAGTCGGTCTGGAAGCCGGGGTGCACGTCGGTCTCCAGGGCGATCGCCTTGAGCTCGCCGCCCGGGTGCCAGAAGCGGATGCCCTCGTCGTCCACCTCGAAGGCGCCGCCGACCTTCCGGAAGGTGTTGAGGAAGGTCATCATCTCCAGCTGGCGGGCGCCGCGGACGTAGATGTCGCCCTTGGTGGCCAGCGCCGCGCAGGCCCAGGAGGCGGACTCCAGGCGGTCCGGCAGCGCGCGGTGGTTGTAGCCGGAGAGCTCGTCCACACCGGTGATCAGAATGGTGCGGTCGGTGCCCATGGTGATGATCGCGCCCATCTTCTGCAGGATGCAGATGAGGTCGACGATCTCCGGCTCGACGGCCGCGTTGCGCAGCTCGGTGACGCCCTCGCAGAGGACGGCGGTGAGCAGGACCTGCTCGGTGGCGCCGACCGACGGGTAGGGCAGCTCGATCCGGGTGCCGCGCAGGCGCTGCGGGGCGACGAGGTAGGTGCCCTGCGGGTGCTTCTCGATGGTGGCGCCGAACTGGCGGAGCACCTCGAAGTGGAAGTCGACCGGGCGGCCGCCGATGTCGCAGCCGCCGAGGCCGGGGATGAAGGCGTGGCCGAGGCGGTGCAGCAGCGGGCCGCAGAACAGGATCGGGATCCGCGAGGAGCCGGCGTGCGCGTCGATGTCGGCGACGTTGGCGCTCTCCACGTGGGACGGGTCGAGGATCAGCTCGCCGTCCTCGTCACCGGTGCGCACCGTCACGCCGTGCAGCTGGAGCAGGCCGCGGACCACCTTGACGTCGCGGATGTCCGGGACGTTGCGCAGTCTGCTGGGTCCCTGCCCGAGCAGGGCGGCGACCATGGCCTTGGGGACCAGGTTCTTCGCACCACGGACGCGGATCTCGCCTTCGAGCGGGTTTCCGCCGTGGACCAGCAGGACGTCGTCGGTCATCGTTCTCGCAATCCGGGGTGCCAGAGGAGTGGGTGTGGCTCCGGGAGGGGAGCCGGCGGTGGACCGGTCGTACGGGCGCGTTCGGGCCCCCGGCGTGACCGAGTCGGCACCGTATAAGGGCGTCCACCATCAGTAGATGGTAGTGGGCGTCCCGGTGGTTCCCGTGAGCCTCTCCCGTGATGGTGCTCTCTCGGGGTGGTGTCGCGCCCGCCGGTGCGTCCGTACGGGTGTTCGTGCGGGTGTTCGTGCGGCGCGGTGGCGGCCGTCACGGGGCCTTCGTGTTGCGGTGTCCGCCTCCGGGGGTTCTGCGGGATCATGTGAGGCATGACGGCGGCCCATTCGCACGGAGGCCGGTCCCACACCGGCCGTTTGCTCGTCGCGACCCCCGTGCTCACCGACCCGAACTTCGCGCGGGCGGTGGTGCTCCTCCTCGACCACGACGCCGAGGGGGCGCTCGGCGTCGTACTGAACAGACCGACGCCGGTCGAGGTGGGCAGTGTGCTGGACGGCTGGGGCGGACTGGTCGGGCCGCCGGCCGTGGTGTTCCAGGGCGGGCCGGTGGCCCTGGACTCGGCGCTCGGGCTGGCGGTGGCGCCGGGAGAGCCCGGCTCCGTCGAGCCGCTCGGCTGGCGGCGGGTGCACGGCGCGATCGGCCTGGTGGACCTGGAGGCGCCGCCCGAGGTGCTGGCCGGGGAGCTGGGCGGCCTGCGGATCTTCGCCGGGTACGCGGGCTGGTCGCCGGGCCAGCTGGAGGCGGAGGTCTCCTCCGGGGCCTGGTACCTGGTGGACTGCGAGCCGGGCGACATCTCCAGCCCGGAGCCGGAGCGGCTCTGGCGCGCAGTGCTGCGCCGCCAGCGCGGCCCGCTGGCGCTGCTCGCGACGTACCCGGACGACCCCACGCTGAACTGACGTGCGACCGCCCCGGGCACGACACTGGCCCGCTTTCCCGGAGCCCCCATAGACTTGGCACCCATGAGCACTCTTGAGCCCGAGCGCGGCCTCGGCACCGGCACCCTGGTCGAGCCCGTCCCGCAGGTGTCCAACGGGGACGGCGACCACGAGCGCTTCGCGCACTACGTCCAGAAGGACAAGATCATGGAGAGCGCGCTCTCCGGATCCCCCGTGGTGGCGCTGTGCGGCAAGGTCTGGGTGCCCGGGCGCGACCCGAAGAAGTACCCGGTCTGCCCGATGTGCAAGGAGATCTACGACGGCATCGGCAAGCCGCAGGACGGCAAGGGCGGCGACGACAAGTAGCCCGCGGGCCCGGACCGTTTTGCACAGCGGACCATTTTGCAAGTGGTCTATGCCAATTGAGCGGACGGGGGCAGGATGGCGGAATGGACCTCATTCCCGCCGCCTTGAGCTCCGTCCGCCTCCAGGACCAGGACTTCTCCCTCGCCCGCGGCACCACCCTCACCGCCCGGCCCGCGCTGGCCGGCGCCGAGCGGTGGCTGCGGGCCTCGCTGACCGCCGCGACCGGACTGCCGCTCGCCCCGGGCCGGCCCGGTGAGGGCGTCGAGCTGGTCCACGACGGGTCGCTGGCCGGCGAGGCGTACCGGCTCTCGGTGCGCCCCGGCCGCGCCGTGATCACCGCCGGCGGCCCGGCCGGCGCGCTCTGGGGCGCGCAGACGCTGCGCCGGCTGCTCGGCCCCGACGCCTACCGCCGGGCCCCGCTGCGCGACGGCGGCTGGGTGCTCCCCGGCACCGACATCGAGGACGCCCCCCGCTTCGCCTGGCGCGGCGCGCTGCTGGACGTCGCCCGGCACTTCCTGCCCAAGGCCGACGTGCTGCGCTTCGTCGACCAGCTCTCCGCGCACAAGCTCAACGTGCTGCACCTGCACCTGACCGACGACCAGGGCTGGCGAGTGGAGATCAAGCGCTACCCGAAGCTGGCCGAGCGGGCCTCCTGGCGCGAGCGCTCGATGGTCGGCTACCGGGCCGGCGGGCGCCGCGACGACCGCCCGCACGGCGGCTTCTACACCCAGGACGACGTGCGCGAGATCGTCGCCTACGCCGCCGAGCGGGCGGTCACCGTCGTCCCGGAGATCGACCTCCCGGGGCACTCGCAGGCCGCCATCGCGGCCTACCCGGAGCTGGGCAACACCGATGTGGTGGACACCGCGGCGCTGGGCGTCTGGACCGACTGGGGCGTCAGTCACCACGTGCTCAACCCCTCCGAGGGCACCCTGCGCTTCTTCGAGGGCGTGCTGGAGGAGGTGCTGGAGCTCTTCCCGTCCGAGTTCATCCACCTGGGCGGCGACGAGTGCCCCAAGGAGCAGTGGAAGGACAGCGCGGCCGCCCAGGCACGGATCCGGGAGCTGGGCCTGGCCAACGAGGACGAGCTGCAGAGCCATGTGATCCGGCACTTCGACCGCTGGCTGGCCGAGCGCGGGCGCCGGCTGATCGGCTGGGACGAGATCCTGGAGGGCGGCCTGGCCCCCGGTGCGGCGGTCTCCTCCTGGCGCGGCTACGGGGGCGGGATCGCCGCCGCCGAGGCCGGGCACGACGTGGTGATGTGTCCCGAGCAGCACGTCTACCTCGACCACCGGCAGGCGCCGGGCCCGGAGGAGCCGATCCCGGTCGGCTTCGTCCGCACCCTGGAGGACGTGTACCGCTTCGAGCCGGTGCCGGCGCAGCTGGGCGAGGCCGCGGCCCGCCGGGTGATCGGCACCCAGGCCAACCTGTGGAGCGAGTTCGCGGACAGTGCCCGGGACGTCGACTACCGGGCCTTCCCCCGGCTCGCCGCCTTCGCCGAGGTGGCCTGGTCGGCGCTGCCCACCGACCCGGCCGCGCGCGACTACGCCGGCTTCGAGCGGCGGATGGAGACGCACCGCGCCGTGCTGGACGCGCTCGGCGTCGAGTACCGCCCGGCGGCCGGGCCGCACCCGTGGCAGCGCCGGCCCGGCGTGGCCGGCCGCCCGCTCGACGGACCGCCGCCGGCGGTCTGAGGCGGGCTGCCGGCGGGCTGACCGTGGCATCCGGGAACTTCTGAGTGGTCATCTGACGTCAAGAACAGATGAACATCTGCTTCAGTCCGGTCCGGAGTGGAGCAGATACCGCCCGGTATCCGTCCCAATCGGGCAGTTCCGTACGCCCGTCCCGAAATGATCATCGAGCATTGTGTGCCAGAGTTGCCCAACCCGGCCCGATCGCCCGTACCCTACGGGCCAGGCCGGGCTGCCGACGCGGACACCCCGGCCGAGGGCCGCGGGCGGCAGGCGATCGATGAGCAAGTGGAGCACGGTGGGACCCAGGTGAACCGGACGATCATGCTGCCGGCCTCCCTCGACGAGGCCGTCGACGCGCTGGCCGCCACCCCGGCCGCAGTACCGGTGGCCGGCGCCACCGACCTGATGGAGGCCGTCAACGCCGGACGGCTGCGCCCCGCCGCCCTGATCGGCCTGGGCCGGATCACCGAGCTGCGCGGCTGGCGCTACGAGGACGGCGGCACCGCCGTCCTCGGCGCGGGGCTCACCCACGCCCGGATGGACCGCCCCGACTTCGCGGCGCTCATCCCCGCCCTCGCCGACGCCGCCCGCACCGCCGGACCCCCGCAGGTGCGCAACGTCGGCACCCTCGGCGGCAACATCGCCACCGCCGCGCCGGCCGGCGACACCCTCCCGGTGCTCACCGCGCTCGAGGCCACCGTCACCCTCGCCCGGGCCGGCGCCACCCGCGAGGTCCCGGTCAGCCACCTGCTCACCGGCCTCGACCCGCTGCGCCCCGGCGAACTGCTCACCTGGGTCCGCGTCCCGCTGCTGCACGCCCCGCAGGTCTTCCTCAAGGCCACCGGCCGCAGCGGCCCGGCCCGCGCCACCGCCTCCGTCGCCCTCGTCCTCGACCCCGCCCGGCGCGCCGTGCGCTGCGCCGTCGGCGCCGTCGCCCCCGTCCCGCTTCGGCCGCTGGAGGCCGAGGCCTGGGTGGCGGGCTGCATCGACTGGGACGGCAGCCGGGAGATCGACCCCGCCGCGACCGCTGCCTTCGGCGAGTACGTGGCCGCGGCCTGCGTACCCGACAGCTACGGCGCCGAGGGCGCCTGGGAGGCCGTGACCGAGGGGCCGAGCGCGGCCGCCGTTCGGCTGCGGCGTACCGTATCGGTGCTGGCCCGACGGGCACTGGGAAGGGCGCTGAAGTGACCACTGACCCCATCGAAACCCTCGACGCGGGCCTGTTCGACCATGCGCCGCAGGTCAGTCGCGAGCTGCGCCCCTGCGCCTCGTACACGCTGCGGGTCAACGGTTTCGAACGGCCCGTCACCGACGCCTGGATCGGCGAGAGCCTGCTCTACGTGCTGCGCGAGCGGCTCGGCCTGGCCGGCGCCAAGGACGGCTGCGAGCAGGGCGAGTGCGGCGCCTGCTCGGTGCAGGTCGACGGGCAGCTGGTGGCCGGCTGCCTGGTGCCCGCCGCGCTGGCCGCGGACAGCGAGATCAACACCGTCGAGGGCCTGTCGGCCGCCGGTGGCGCCAGCGACGTCCAGCAGGCGCTGGCCGAGTCCGGCGCGGTGCAGTGCGGTTACTGCACGCCCGGCATGGCGATGGCCGTGCACGACCTGCTCCAGCGCAACCACCGGCCCACCGAGGTCGAGGCCCGGCAGGCACTCTGCGGCAACCTCTGCCGCTGCACCGGCTACCGGGGCGTGCTGGCCGCGGTCCAGACCATCGCCGACGCGCGTGCGGTGGAGGCCGAGGGCACGGACGAGGCGCCCGCCGAGGAGCCGGCCGGGGAGGCCGCCGCCCGCACCGCCGGGGCCCCCGTCCCGGCTGCGCCGGAGGAGCCCGGGCCGGCCGCCGACCTGCCGGTGTACACCGACGAGGACGCCTGGATCGAGCACGTCCCGCAGCCGCCCGCCGAGGAGGCTCCGGCCGGCGGGGCAACCGCCGGGACGGGCGTCGGCGGCGGCATGCAGTACGGCACGCCGGACGGCCACGGCGGCTACGACGCCGGCGTCTACGACACCGCGGTGCTCCCGCCGGTCCCGGGCATCCCCGCACAGGCCGACGGCAGCCAGGGCTACTACCCGCAGCAGGGCTACCCCGAGCAGGCCGGCTACCCGCAGATGAGTGGGCAGGGGCCAGGCGGGCAGGCGACCGGCGGGCAGGGCGAGGGCGGCCCGCACGCCCCGGCCCACGGCAGCTACCCGCCCGGCGCCTTCGCCGATGGCGGCTACCCGCAGCAGCCCGGCTACGCCGACGCCCCGTCCTACGACCCCGCCTCGCCCTACGACGGCCCGGTCTACGAACCGACCCCCGCACACGGCACCGCCCTGCCGGGCCTCGCCTTCGAAGGCGCCGGCTACGGCGGTCCCGGCTACGGCGGTCCCGGTTTCGACGGCACCGGTTTCGACGGCACGCCCGCGCACGGCACGCCGTACGTCCCCACGCCCCCGCACGGCGTCCCGGCCGAGGGCACCGCCCCCGCCGGCGTCCCGTACGGCGCCACCCCCGCCCACGGCATCCGGCTCCCCGAGGACGACCACGCATCATGACGTCGCCTACCGACATCGGCGCAGCACCCCAGCAGGACGGCGACGAGGGCGGCGCACCGGAGCCGTTCGGGCTCGGCAGCTCCCCGCTGCGCAGCGACGCCCTGCCCAAGGCGCTCGGCATCTACCCGTACGCCGCCGACCTCTGGGCCGAGGGCCTGCTCTGGGGCGCGGTGCTGCGCTCGCCCCACCCGCACGCCCGGATCAAGGGCATCGACACCTCCGCCGCGCTCGCCCTGCCCGGCGTGCACGCCGTGGTCACCGCCGCCGACCTGCCGGCCGGCCCGGACGGCGGCCCCGATGGCGCGCCGGCCGGCCCGATCGTCGCCGACCGGCCGGTGCTCGCCGCTGGCGTGGTCCGCCACCACGGCGAGCCGGTCGCCGCGGTCGCCGCCGACCACCCGGACACCGCCCGCCTCGCCGTCGGCCTGATCACCGTCGACTACGAGCCGCTGGAGGCGGTCACCGACCCCGAGCAGGCCTTCACCGCGCCGGCGTTGCACCCGGACGGCAACCTGTTCCGCCACCTGCCGCTGCGCACCGGGGACCCGGAGGCGGCCGGCGAGATCATCGTCGAAGGCCTCTACCAGGTCGGCCGGCAGGACCCGGCACCGCTCGGCGCCGAGGCGGGCCTGGCCGTGCCGCGCCCGGACGGCGGCGTCGAGCTGCACCTCTCCTCCACCGACCCGCACGGCGACCGCGACCGCACCGCCACCTGCCTGGGCCTGGAGCCGGACCGGGTCCGACTGGTCGTCACCGGTGTGCCCGGCGCCACCTCGGACCGCGAGGACCTCTCCTTCCAGGTCACCCTGGCGCTGCTGGCACTGCGCACCGGCCGGCCGGTGAAGATGACGCTCACCCGCGAGGAGTCCTTCCAGACCCACACCTCCCGCCACCCCGCGCTGCTGCGCTACCGCCACCACGCCGACGCCGAGGGCCGGCTGGTCAAGGTCGAGGCGCAGATCCTGCTGGACGGCGGCGCCTACGCGGACGTCTCCGCCGAGGCGCTGGCCGCCGCCACCGCCTTCTCGGTCGGCCCCTACGTCTGCCCGAACGTCTTCGTGGACGCCTGGGCCGTGCGCACCAACAACCCGCCGGCCGGCCGGATGCGCGGCGAGGGCGCCCTCCAGGCCTGCTTCGCCTACGAGTCCCAGCTGGACCAGCTGGCCGCCCGGGTCGGCGTCGACCCCGTGGAGATCCGCCGCCGCAACGCGATGGCCACCGGCGACCCGATGCCCACCGGACAGGCCGTCACCTGCCCCGCGCCGGTGGCCGCGCTGCTGGAGGCCGTCTCCTCCGAGCCGCTGCCGCCGCTGCCGGTGGACGACCCGGACGCCGAGTGGCTGTTGCCGGGCGGGCCCGGCGGCGCCGGCGACCCGGCGGCGGTGCGGCGCGGCATCGGTTACGCGGTCGGCATGGTGCACATGCTGGGCGCCGAGGGCGAGGACGAGGTCTCCACCGCGACGGTGCGCGTCAGCGGCGACCACGCCACGGTGATCTGCGCGGCCGTCGACTCCGGCCAGGGCTTCGCCACCCTGGCCCGGCAGATCGTGCAGTCGGTGCTGGGCGTCAGCGAGGTGTACATCGCGCCGGCCGACAGCGACCAGTCGATCGCCGGGCCCTCCGCCCGCGGCCGGCACACCTGGGTCTCCGGCGGCGCGGTCGAGCGGGCCGCGCTGATGGTCCGCCACCAGCTGCTCCAGCCGATCGCCGCCGACTTCGGGATGTCGGTCGAGCTGCTCCAGATCTCCGACGGCAAGATCACCTCCTACGACGGGGTGCTCGGCATGCCCGTCGCCGAGGCACTGGAGGGCAAGGAGCTGTGGGCCACCGCGCAGTGCCGCCCGCACCCGACCGAGCCGCTGGACGAGGCCGGGCAGGGCGACGCCTTCGTCTCCATCGCCTTCTGCGCGATGCGGGCCGTGGTGGACGTGGACATCGAGCTCGGCGCCGTCCGGGTCGTCGACATGACGGTGGCCCAGGACGTCGGCCGGGCGCTCAACCCGCGCCAGATCGAGGACCGGATCGAGGCGGGCGTCGCCCAGGGCGTCGGCCTGGCCCTGCTGGAGGACCTGCGCACCGAGGGCGGCGTGCTGGTGAACACCTCCCTCACCGGCTACCGCCTGCCGACCGCCCTGGACACCCCCGAGGTCCGGATCGCCGCCCTGCTGGAGGAGCGCGACGTGGTCGCCACCTTCGGCGCCAAGGCGGTCAGCGCCGCCCCGGCCGTGGTCGCCCCCGCCGCCGTGGCAGCCGCCGTCCGCGCCGCCACCGGGCTCCCCGTCGGCCGCCTTCCGATCCGCCCCGAGGACGCCGTCACCGGCTGACCCGGTGGGGGCGGCCCGGCGGGGGCGGCCCGCCGGTCACCCCCGGGAATTTCTCCGGGAATTCTCCGGGAATTCTCCGGAAAATGGAACGGCGAATTGCCGGTCGGCGCAAACGGCGCCGACCGGCAATTCTCTTTCGTGGAGGCCATGACGGGAATCGAACCCGTGTAAACCGCTTTGCAGGCGGTTCCCTCAACCACTCGGGCACACGGCCATGGGGTGGAGCTGTACTGCGGGTGCGGCTCAGGCGCAGCGGCAGCAGCGACAGGCGCGACAACACAGGGGAGCGGGGGTACAGGTGCGGAGGGCCGCGGGGGCCGCCGTCTTCCTGTCCATTGCCGACTCCTGTCGTCGTTCACCGTGTTGGTGAATTCATCTTGGCGGAATGGGCGGGGAACGTCAATATCCCTTTGTAAATTCTGCATGGCGGGCTGTGCTACCGTCGAAGGCAGGTGGTCGTTTTCCGGCCGCCCCGGACGAGCGCGTCGTACCCGGTGACGACAAGACGGCGCAGCACAGCGGCAACCCGGCCGCTGCTGACTGCGGAGGTGCTGTCGTCGTGGCGTGGCTCGTTCTGATTCTTTCCGGCGTCCTGGAGACCGTCTGGGCGGTGGCCCTGGAGTCGTCCAAGGGGTTCTCCCGGCTCGTCCCCACCGTCGTCTTCGGCGTCGCGCTGGCGTTCAGCATGGGCGGGCTGGCGTACGCGATGCGGTCCATCCCGATCGGCACCGGCTACGCGGTCTGGGTCGGCATCGGCGCGGTCGGGACGGCGCTGTACGGCATGGCGGTGCTCGGGGACGCGGTCACGGCGGCCCGGATCGGCTGCCTGCTGCTGATCGTCTCCGGCGTGGTGGGCCTCAAGGTGCTGCACTGACGCCGGGGCGGGCCCGGTCCTAGGTCCCTCGGAGTAGTCGATCACCAACCCGGGTCAGGGGTCATACCATTGGACGGGTCTTACGATGTTTCGTATGACCACAGCCTCCCCCACCCCGGTCGACGCCGCCCCGACACCCCCCGACACGACCGACTCCGGAGGGGTTCTCGGCGGCCGCTACCGCGCGCTGACCCTGGGCATCGTCTCGGTGGTCCTGCTGCTCGCCTTCGAGGCGACGGCCGTCAACACCGCGATGCCGGTGGCGGCCCGTCAGTTGGACGGGCTGGGGCTGTACGCCTTCGCGTTCTCCGGCTACTTCACCACCACCCTGTTCGCCCTGGTCGTCTCCGGCCAGTGGTGCGACAGGCGGGGCCCGCTGCAACCGCTGTTCACCGGTATCGCGGTGTTCGGCGCGGGCCTGGTGGTGGCCGGGGCGGCGCCCGGGATGTGGGTCTTCGTCGGGGGCCGGGCGATCCAGGGCCTGGGCGGCGGTCTGGTGATCGTCGCGCTGTACGTCGTGGTCGGCCGGGCCTACCCGGAGCGGCTGCGGCCGTCCGTCTTCGCTGCCTTCTCCTCGGCCTGGGTGCTGCCCTCGATCGTCGGCCCGGTGGTGTCCGGCCTCGTCACCCAGCACCTGGGCTGGCGCTGGGTGTTCCTCGCCGTCCCGGTGCTGATACTGCTGCCGCTGGCGGTGATGGGCCCCGCGCTGCGCCGCTCCGAGAGGGAGCAGCCGGTGCTGAAGGGCGCCGGCTTCGACCGCCGCCGCACCCTGCTGGCCGCGATGGCCGCGGTCGGCGCGGGCCTGCTGCAGTACGCCGGCCAGCGGCTCGACCTGCTCGGGCTGGTCCCGGCGGTCGTGGGTGCGGCGCTGCTGCTGCCCGCGGTGCTGGGGCTGCTGCCGACCGGGACGCTGCGCGCCGGGCGCGGTCTGCCGACGGTGATCCTGCTGCGCGGGGTGGCGGCGGGGGCGTTCTTCGCGGCCGAGGCGTTCATCCCGCTGATGATGGTCACCCAGCGCGGCCTCTCGCCGACGCTGGCCGGGCTCACGCTGACCAGCGGCGGCCTCTCCTGGGCGCTGGGCTCCTGGCTGCAGGGCCGGCCGGGCGCGGAGCGGTACCGGGAGGCGATGATCCGTGGTGGCTTCGTGCTGACCGCGCTGGCGATCGCGGGCGCGGCGCTGGTGCTGGTGCCGGCGGTGCCGGTCTGGGCGGCGGTGGTGGCCTGGGGCGTCGGCGGGATCGGCATGGGGCTGACGGTGGCGAGCGTCAGCGTGCTGATGATGAAGCTGTCGGCGCCGGAGGACGCCGGGGCCAACTCGGCCTCGCTGCAGATGAGCGACGCGCTCGGCAACGTCCTGCTGGTCGGCCTGTCGGGGGTGCTGTTCTCGGCGCTGGGCGGCGGCGCGACGGCCGCCGCCCACGAGGGCGTCGAGGGCACCGGCTCGGCCGGTGCGTTCGCGGTGATCTTCCTGACGATGACCGGGGTGGCGCTGCTGGGCGCGCTGGTGGCCGGCCGGGTGCGGAAGGGCTGACGGTCACTTGCCCCCGGCGACGGGGGAGGCCGCGGCGGCGGGGGCACTCGCCGGGGCGGGGGAGCCGAGGAAGGTCTCCCAGTCGCCGGCCGGGGCCTGGCCGGGGGCGAGGCTCTGGAGCTTGCGCAGCACCGCCGGGTCCTGCGCGTCCAGCCAGTTCACCAACTGGCGGAAGGAGACCAGCCGGACGTCGGGCCGGCCGGCGATGGCCCTGAGCGCGTCCTCGACGGCGTTCATGTAGATGCCGCCGTTCCACTGCTCGAAGTGGTTGCCGATGACGTACGGCGCCCGGTTGGTGGTGTAGGCCCGCTCGAAGCCCATCAGGTAGGAGTCCCGGGCCTGCGTCTGGTACGCCGCGTGCAGCGAGGGGTCGGCCTTGGTGTTGCTGCCGGACTGGTTGAACATGATGTTGTAGTCCATCGACAGCACCTGGAAGGTGTGCCCGGGGAAGGGGATGGACTGCAGCGGGAGGTCCCAGAGCGCGCCGCCCTGGATCTTCTGCGGCCAGATCTGGGTGCCGTTGCCGCTGCTGTCGTACCTCCAGCCGCGCCGGGCGGCGGTCGGCAGCAGGTTGCGCTGGCCCTCCAGGCAGGGGGTGCGGCTGCCGATCAGCTCCTTGCGGTAGTCGAAGGGCAGCGCGGGCAGGTCGGTGAAGCCGGTGTTGGTCTTCCAGTTCATGACGAAGTCCATCGCCTGCTGGATCTCGCTGTCCCATTCCTCCGGCGACCACTGGCCGACGCCGGTGGCGCCGCAGAAGTGCCCGTTGAAGTGGGTGCCGATCTCGTGCCCCTCCAGCCAGGCCGCGTGCAGGTTCTCCAGCGTGTCGTGGATGTGCTGATCGCTCAGGTAGCCGATGTCGGAGGCGCCGACCTTGTGCTGCGGCGGGCGGTAGAGGTCCTTCTTGGACTCGGGCAGAAGGTAGAGGCCGCTCAGGAAGAAGGTCATCGACGCGTTGTGCTCCCGCGCGAGCTTGCGGAACCGGCGGAAGAGGCCGTTGTCCAGTTCGCCGGCGCCGTCCCAGGAGAAGACCACGAACTGCGGCGGCCGCTCGCCGAGCTTCAGCGGTTCGCCGGTGGGCTGGCCCGGCTGCGGGCCGGTGTCCGAGGTGGAGCCGTCGCCGATCAGGGTGGCGGGGGGCTTGGGGGTCTCGGATGTGGGTGCGGCCTGGTCCGCCGCCGGGCTGGCCGGTACCGGCACCGGGGTGCCCGCGTGCGCGCCTCCCGGCCCGCCGGTTCCGCCGCAGCCGGCCGCGAGGGTGGCTGCGGTCGCGGCACCGGCGGCCAGTAGGGTGCGGCGGGAGAGAGCGTCCATGGTCACTCCGTTCGTGAGGCGTGCGGACGGAGCGTGACAGCCTGGAGGAGGGGGGCGGTCGCACGTCCGGTCAGACAAATGCGGTGATAGACCTTGAGCGGGGTCAGCATGGCATGTGGTCGCGATCGGTCGGCGATGCACCACGGACGGTCGGAAGTGATCGCCCGATTGATGCAACCGGACTGGCGGCTGGGGTTGTCGATGTCCATGCGGGTGGAGCCAGGTGGTCGCCGCGGTGACCGATGCTCTCTCTGGGTGGTCGACGGCCTACTCGGAGCACGCCTCGCGCCCCCGGCCCTGCCAATCGGGGGGTGTCAGTACGACCATCGTATTGATGTGTCTTAAGGTCCGGTCCGGTTGAATGGGTTCCCAGGGAACTCCCAGGAACCAGCACGTTGTCAGTAGAGGGGAGCGCCGGGTGGGCGCCCAGCAGAACAGGAGCCCGTGGCCGGGCACCCTGGCGGTCGGCGCCGCGCTCGTCCTCGGGGCATGGCTGCTGAACCAGGGCGGTCACCTCGAACTGCCCCCGGCCCCGGCCGCCGGCCAGGCCCTCTCCGGCTTCGCCCCGGTCTCCGTCGTCCCACCGCTCGGCCCCTCCGCCCCCACCCGGATCCGGATCCCCGCCGTCAAGCTCGACGCCCCCGTCACCGGCCTCGGCCTGGACGGCGAGGGTCACCTCCAGGCACCCCCGGAGGCCGACCGGAACCTCGCCGGCTGGTACCGCGGCGGCGCCACACCCGGGCAGCGCGGCACCGCGATCATCGCCGGGCACGTCGACAACCGGACCGGGCCCGCCGTCTTCTACCATCTGGGGGCGCTGCACCGCGGCGACCGGATCGAGATCGCCCGCGAGGACGGCGCCACCGCCGTCTACCAGCTCTACGCCATCGAAGTGCACGACCGAAAGGACTTCCCGGACGACCGGGTGTACCGCCAGGCCGCCGACGCCCAGCTCCGGGTGATCACCTGCGGCGGCGGGTACAGCGAGGAACGCGGCTACCAGGGAAACGTGGTCGCCTACGGCTTCCTGGCCGACACCACCCGGCCGGGAAAGAAGATATGACGCCCGTCTCGCTCGCCGTCCGCTGGAACCCGATCGACTGGCCGCTGACGCACGGCCCGATCCCGTACGCCGTGCTCGCCGCCGGCTGGGGAGCCCTGCTCCTGCTGGCGCTGGCCCGCGGCCGCGCCTGGTGGAGCCGCCGGCTGCCCGCCGCGCTGCTCGCTGCCGCCGCACTCAGCCTGCTGGTGGACGCCGTCGTCGACGGCTGGTGGCACCCCTTCCCGGAGGGGCTGCCGCGGTACGTCCGGTGGTGGACGGCCGTCGCGCTGCTCGCCGGCTGCCTGGCCGGATTCCGGGCGGCGAGGCTGCCCCGCCGGGGCAAGCTGCTGGCCGTCGGCGGCGCGGTGCTGGTCCTGCTGATGTCCTCCTCGCAGGTCAACCGCGGCTTCGACCAGTACCCCAGCGGCCGGGTCATGCTCGCGCCCTGGCTCAACAAGACGCAGGAGCTGACCACCAGCAAGAAGGCCGACACCGTGGAGGCGCCGCCCGGAAAGCCGCTGTCCGAGGTCTGGCACGCCCCGCCCGGGCTGCCGGACAAGGGCACCGTCTCCCGGACACCCATCCCCGGGACCAAGTCGGGCTTCAAGGCCCGCGACGCCTACGTCTACCTGCCGCCCGCCTACCAGGCCTCGCCCCGGCCGCTGCTTCCCGTGGTGGTCCTGCTGGGCGGCCAGCCCGGCGTGCCCGAGGACTGGGTGAACACCGCCCAGGTGAACGAGGCGCTGGACACCTTCGCCGCCGCACACGAGGGCCTGGCGCCGATCGTGGTGATGCCCGACCAGCTGGGCTCCACCTGGGCCAACACGCTCTGCTTCGACTCGAAGATCGCCAAGGTCCAGACCTACCTGGCGCAGGACGTCCCGGACTGGGTGCACCAGCACCTCCAGGCCGCCAAGGGCCGGGGCTCCTGGTCGATCGGAGGCGCCTCCATGGGCGGCACCTGCGCCCTCCAGCTCGCGGTCAACGCCCCCGAGGTCTACGGCTCCTTCCTCGACATGTCCGGCCAGGACGAGCCCACGCTGGGCACCCGGGCGGAGACCGTCGACGCCGCCTTCGGCGGGGACAACGCGGCGTTCGAGGCCGTCGACCCCCTGCACGTCATGGCCCGCAAGCAGTTCCCGGACACCGCCGGCGCGATCGTCGTCGGACGCACCGACGAGCAGTTCCGCGGGCAGCAGGAGAAGGTCTACCAGGCGGTACTGGCGGCGGGTATGAAGGCCAAGTTCGACCTGATGCCGGGCGGACACGGCTGGGTGATCTTCCGGCCCGGAATCATCGACCAACTGCCGTGGCTGGCCCAGCAGACCGGGCTGACCCCGTGATACGCCTCGGAACGGCCCCGGCGCTGCCCGCCCAGCGGATCGGCCCCGCCGCCCCGGTGCCGGAGGCCGCCCCGGAACCGGGCCCGCAGCCCGGGCGGCGGGCCCCCGCAGGGCCGGCCGCCCGGCTGCGCGCCGCGCCGCTGACCCTCACGCTGCTCGCCGTCCTCTGGGCGGTCGCCGGCGCCACCGGCAGCCTGGCCCACGGCCCCTCCCGGGGGCTGCTGGCCCAGGTCGGCGTCGGCCTGCCCACGCTCACCGAGGGGCGCTGGTGGACCCCGTTCACCTCGCTGTTCTGGTGCCCCAGTCCCACCTCGTACGTCTTCACCAGCCTGTTGCTGCTCCTCGTCGGCCCGGCCGCCGAGAACCGGCTCGGGCAGCTGCGGACGGCCGGCGTGCTCGTCGCCGGCCAGCTGGTGGGCACCCTGCTCGGCACCGCGGTGGTCGCCGCCGGCTCGCGCGCCGGCGAGCCGTGGACCGCCGCCGTCTCCGGGCAGACCGCCATCGGCCCGGCCACCGGCCTGTTCGCGCTGGCCGGGGTGCTCGGATTCCGGCTCACCGTGCTCTGGCGGCGCCGGCTGCACCTGCTGGTGGTGCTCGTCCCCCTGGTGATGACGCTGTACGTCGGCCACCTGCAGAGCGTCCAGCGGTTCGCCGGCGCGCTGCTCGGCCTCGGCGCCGGCGCGCTGCTGGCCCGGGGCCGGTGGCAGCTGCGCCGGCACCGCTCCTCGCACACCGAGGCCCGGGTGCTGGTCGCGCTCTGCCTGGTGGCCGCCGCCCTCGGGCCGCTGATCGCCTCGCTGTACGACAACGCCGCCGGGCCGTTCAACACCTTCTCCGAGCTCTACTTCTCCCACCGGCTCACCCCCGACGAGGTGGCCGACTTCTGCGCGCTCTCCGCCCACGACTGCGCCCGTGCGCACGCCGTCGAGCGGATCTTCGACACCCCGGCCCGGCTGATGGCCGCGCTCTTCCCGGCCCTGCTGCTGGTCCTCGCCGAGGGGCTGCGGCGCGGCCTGCGGCTCGCCTGGCGGATCACCGTCGCCACCGAGCTGCTCTGGGCGGCGCTGCTGGTCTGGCTGTACACCGAGACGGGGACGGGCTCCGGCGACGTCGTGCAGTACTTCGTCGAGGCGCTGCTGCTGCCGCTGCTCACCAGCGGCCTGCTGCTGGTCACCCGGCAGCGGTTCGGCCTGCGGCTGCCGCGCGCGGTGCTCGGCCGGCTCGCCGCCCTGCTCGGCGGTGCGATGCTGGCCGCCTCCGCCGCGTACGCGGGCCTCGGCCTCCTGCTGGCGGGGCAGTTCGAGCCCGGCGCGACCTTCCGCGGGCTGGTCTCCGGGCTGCCGGCGCAGTTCCTGCCGCCCGCCTACAACGACCTGCTGCCCGACTACCCGATAGCCGTCGGCCGGGGGGCCCGGCTGCTGGAGACGTACTGCGGCCTGACCTTCTGGGTGGTCGCGCTGGCCGCGCTGCTGGTGGCCTTCCGGCGGCCGGTGGTGCACGCGGACGCCGCGGACGCGGCCCGTGCCCGGGCGCTGCTCACCGCGTACGGCGGTGGCACGCTCTCCTTCGTCACCACCTGGGACGGCAACCACTACTGGTTCGACGAGGAGGGCCGGGCGGGCGTCGCCTACCGGGTGCTCTCCACCGTGGCGCTGACCACCGGCGACCCGTTCGGCGAACCGGAGGCCCGCCGCCGGGCGGTGGCCGGCTTCGCCCGCTACTGCGACGCCCGCGGCTGGACGCCGTGCTTCTACAGCGTCACCCCGGAGACCAGGGCCGCCGCCGGACAGCTCGGCTGGCGCTCGCTGCAGGTCGCGGAGGACACCGTGGTCGCCCTGCCCGGGCTGGCCTTCACCGGCCGCAAGTGGCAGGACATCCGCACCGCCCTCAACAAGGCCGGCAAGCAGCGCATCACCGCCGAGTGGTGGTCCTACCACGACGCGCCGCTCGCGCTGCGGGACCAGATCCGCTCGATCTCGGAGGAGTGGGTCTCGGAGAAGGGCCTGCCCGAGATGGGCTTCACCCTCGGCGGTCTGGAGGAGCTGGACGACCCGGCGGTCCGGCTGCTGATCGCCGTGGACGCCGACCGCACCGTACACGGGCTGACCAGCTGGATGCCGGTGTACGAGAACGGGGCGCCGGTCGGCTGGACGCTGGACTTCATGCGCCGGCGCTCGGACGGCTTCCGCGGGGTGACGGAGTTCCTGATCGCCTCGGCCGCACTGGGCTTCAAGGAGGAGGGCGCGCGCTTCCTCTCGCTCTCCGGCGCACCGCTGGCCCGCTCCGGGAAGGACGCGGCGCCCACCGGCCTGGAGCGGATGCTGGACTGGATGGGCCGGGTACTGGAGCCGGTGTACGGGTTCCGCTCGCTGCTCGCGTTCAAGGCGAAGTTCCAGCCGGAGTACCGGCCGCTGTTCATGGCGTACCCGGACCCGGCGGCGCTGCCCAGCATCACCCGGGCGATCGGCAAGGCGTACCTGCCGCACCTGACGGCGGCCCAGGGCGTCCGGCTCATGCGCCGGCTCTCCTCCTGATCCGTCCGGGCCGGGCGGCCGCCGCTTCTTCGCCCGGCCTTCGGCCGGAAGGTGCCCCGGCCCGACGGCGGGCAGGGGCGGGGCGCCGGGACGCCCCCGGACGTCGGGGCTCCGGCGGGACCCGCCCTAGCCGAGGAGCTCGGCCAGGGCCCGGTCGGCTCCAGGTGCAGGTGCTCCTCGCCCTCGGGGACGACCAGCCGGCTGCGCCAGAGGAAGCGGCGGACGTCGGCGCTGTCGAACTGGAGCAGTGCGGTGCCCTCGGGCGCGCGCAGCTCGACCATGGTGCGCCGGCCGGCCGCGGGCCGGATGTGGACATCGCCGACGCCGGCGGGCAGCTCCAGGCCGGCCGAGAGCAGCTGGCGGGCGAAGACCCAGACGATGTCCTGGCCGCCGTCCGAGTCGCCGTCCGTGCCGGTGTCCTGGCTGGTGTCCTGGCCGGGCCGGTCGGCCGGCTCGTCCAGCGAGAACTCGGCCGGGAAGGCCATCCGGACGGCGAGCGGGTCCTCCGGGCGGTAGGAGAGGGTGACCCGCAGCCGGGCGGAGCGGTGGGTGGAGAGGATCAGACGGGCCTGGACGTTCTCTTCGACGGCGGTGTGCACGGCGCGGCGCCTTTCTCGGTGGTGTGGGGCCTTCTCGGTGGTGTGGGGCCTTCTCGGTGGCGTGAGGCCGCGGTGACGGCTGTGGAGGACGAGGCGGCCTCACCTTGGTGAGAGTCGGCGGGGGCGGCTGCGATTACCCGCTTTTCCCCGCCGATCGCCGTGACCCGCGTCACATCCATTTCCGGCCGCGCGGGCCGCGCGCGGGCCCGGCCTGGCCGCCCGAACGGCGCCGGGCCGGGTAGGCTGGGCGGGTTGTCCGATTGCCTCCCGACCGTGGGTCAGGGCTGCCAAACCGCCTCTGACCTGCGATGATCCCCCCTCGGAGACCGTGAGTACTGCCGCCGCCTCCTCGATGCCGCTCTTCTCCGACGCGCAGGAGCCGCACGCGCCCGTCCGGGCCGGCGGCCATGCGTCGTCCACCTCCTCGCACCACCTGTCGCCGGCCTTCCCCGGCCGGGCCCCCTGGGGCACCGCCGGCAAGCTGCGGGCCTGGCAGCAGGGGGCGCTGGACAAGTACATCGAGAGCCAGCCGCGCGACTTCCTCGCGGTCGCGACCCCGGGCGCAGGCAAGACCACCTTCGCGCTGACCCTGGCCTCCTATCTGCTCCACAACCACCTGGTGCAGCAGATCACCGTCGTCGCGCCGACCGAGCACCTGAAGAAGCAGTGGGCCGAAGCCGCCGCCCGGATAGGCATCAAGCTGGATCCGGCCTACTCCTCCGGACCGCTCTCCCGGGAGTATCACGGCATCGTGGTCACCTACGCGGGCGTCGGCGTGAACCCGATGCTGCACCGCAACCGCACCGAGGCCCGCAAGACGCTGGTCATCATGGACGAGATCCACCACGCCGGTGACTCCAAGTCCTGGGGCGAGGCCTGCTTCGAGGCCTTCGAGCCGGCCTCCCGCCGGCTGGCACTGACCGGTACGCCGTTCCGCTCGGACACCAACCCGATCCCGTTCGTCCAGTACGAGGCGGGCGGCGACGGCATCCGCAAATCGGTCGCCGACTACACCTACGGCTACGGGCACGCGCTCGCCGACCACGTCGTCCGCCCGGTGATCTTCCTCTCCTACAGCGGCAACATGCGCTGGCGCACCAAGTCCGGCGACGAGCTGGAGGCGCGGCTCGGCGAGCCGATGACCAAGGACCTGATCGCCCAGGCCTGGCGCACCGCGCTGGCCCCGCAGGGCGAGTGGATCCCCAGCGTGCTGCAGGCCGCCGACCGCCGGCTGAGCGAGGTCCGCAAGGCGATCCCGGACGCCGGCGGCCTGGTGATCGCCACCGACCAGAACACGGCCCGCTCCTACGCCAAGATGCTGCGCGAGATCAGCGGCGAGAAGGCCACCGTGGTGCTCTCCGACGAGGCGGAGGCCTCCAAGCGGATCTCCGACTTCGCGGCGGGCGACTCGCGCTGGATGGTCGCCGTCCGGATGGTGTCCGAGGGCGTCGACGTGCCGCGCCTGGCCGTAGGCGTGTACGCCACCTCGATCTCCACCCCGCTGTTCTTCGCCCAGGCCGTCGGGCGTTTCGTGCGCGCCCGCAAGCGCGGCGAGACGGCCTCCGTCTTCCTGCCGACCATCCCGACGCTGCTGGGCTTCGCCAACGAGATGGAGCTTCAGCGTGACCACGTGCTGGACCGGCCGAAGAAGGAGGGCGAGGGGCTCTTCGACGAGGAGGACCGGCTGCTCGCCGAGGCCGAGCGGGCCAACGACGGGCCGGACGGCGCCGGCGGCGACGAGTTCTCCTACGAGGCGATCGGCTCCGACGCGGTCTTCGACCGGGTGCTGTACAACGCCATGGAGTTCGGCATGCAGGCGCACCCGGGCAGCGAGGAGGAGGAGGACTACCTCGGCATCCCGGGCCTGCTGGAGCCGGACCAGGTGCAGATGCTGCTGCAGAAGCGCCAGCACCGGCAGATCCAGCGCAGCAAGGCCAAGCCGGCCGAGGAGGCCGACCTGCTGGAGCTGCCGGCCGAGCAGCGACCGGTCGTCACCCACCAGGAACTGCGCGAGCTGCGCAAGGAGTTGAACGCGCTGGTGGCGGCCTGGCACCACCGGACCAGCCAGCCGCACGGCACCATCCACAACGAGCTGCGCCGCCAGTGCGGTGGCCCGCTCACCGCGCAGGCGACCGTCAATCAGCTGAAGGCGCGGATCGACCGCATTCGGGAATGGGCGAAGTAGCGGTCCGCCAGCTGGCCATCCGGCCTCCGGTCCTGGTCGACGGCACCCTCTTCCTCGCCGGCGACGACCGCACGGACCCCCGGCGCCGTCTGCTGCGCGGCTGATCCTGCGCACGCCGTTCGCGGCACGCCGCCCCGGCTCCGGCCGGGGCGGCTTCGCGGTGCCCGCGTCCCCGGCCGGCCGGCTTCGCGATGCCCGCCCGCCTGTGCACCGCGGGGCCCGCGGTGCACCGGCCCGGCCGGTCCTGCGCACCCTGCTCCGAACCGTCGCCCGGACGGGCGGCGCCGCTCCGGGCCCGGTTGTCCGGACTTCGGAATGTGCTCGGACCTGCGCCCGGTCCCCACCGGTGAATTGTGGGCATTTGCCCGCATCTGGCACGCCGGGCGAAAATGATCATGCCCGAATTTTGGACAAGCACTTCCGCCGCGACAATTCCTTCACTACCTTTCCCACACGCTCTCCCGCCGGGAAACCCCCCGCGAGACGGGCGCCGCAGGACCGCCAGGACGTCAAGGACGACACACCGCGGCCCGAGCGCGGCCACCCGCCTGCGTGCGACACCTTGAGTCCCGGACCGGCGCCGCCGTTCCGGCGACCCGCCGCGGAAAGGAATTGCGCGTCGTGACTGCAGAGACCTCCCAGACCTTGGACCGTGGCGTCCGGGTCCTCAAGCTCCTCGCCGACTCGGAGCGCGGGCTGACCGTCACCGAGCTGGCGGCCCGGCTCGCCGTCAACCGGACCGTCGTCTACCGGCTGCTGGCCACCCTGGAACAGCACGGGCTGGTCCGCCGGGACATCGGCGGCCGGGCCCGGGTCGGCCTCGGCGTGCTGCGGCTGGCCCACCGGGTGCACCCGCTGCTGCGCGAGGCGGCGCTGCCGGCCCTGCGCAGCCTGGCCGAGGACCTCGGCGCCACCGCCCACCTCACCCTGGTGGACGGCAACGAGGCACTGGCCGTGGCCGTGGTCGAGCCAAGCTGGACCGACTTCCACGTCGCCTACCGGACCGGGCTGCGCCACCCGCTGGGCGAGAGCGCCGCCGGGCGGGCGATCCTGGAGGCGCGGGGCTTCCCCAGCCAGCGCCGTCCGGAGCAGGGCTTCGTCATCACCCGCGCGGAGGAGCAGTCCGGGGCGTGCGGCGCGGCCGCCGCGCTGGTCGGGCTGAGCGGGATCGAGGGCAGTGTCGGCGTGGTGATGCTGAACGGGCTGGTCCCCGAGCGGGTCGGCCCCCGGGTGGTGGAAGCCGCGACGGAGGTCGCCGACGCCCTGCGGTAGGCCCCGGTGTGTTTGGATGCCTCTGTGTCCGACTCCAAGCTGCCCAAGGCCCTGACCTCGCCGCGGACCCGCGCGCTGACGCTCTGCGGGGTGCTGATCGCCGCGCTGTTCGGCGTGGCCGCCTTCGTCCCGCTGCCGTACACGCTGACGTGGCCGGGTGTGACCGCGGACACCCTCGGCACCTACCAGGACAAGCCGGTGATCACCATCACCGGTGCGCCGGTACGGACCACCGACGGCCAGCTGCGGATGGTCACCATCTCGGCGACCAACCCGGGCGAGCGGACCACCTTCTGGCGCTCGCTGCGGGCCTGGTTCGACCAGGACGAGGCGATCCGGCCGACCGAGACGGTCTACCCGCAGGGCGACCCCGCCAAGGCGGAGGAGGTGACCGCCCAGCAGATGGCGGAGTCGCAGAACAGTGCCACCACGGCCGCGCTCTCCTACCTCCACCTCTCGCCGGCCCAGGTCAAGGTGAAGGTCGACCTCGGCGACATCGGCGGCCCGAGCGCCGGCCAGATGCTGGCACTGGGCATCGTGGACAAGCTCGCCGGCGACGGCAAGGGCGGCGACCTCACCGGCGGGCTGAAGATCGCGGGCACCGGCACCATCGACGACCAGGGCATGGTCGGCGCGGTCGGCGGTGTGCCGCTGAAGACCCAGGCCGCCGCCCGGGACGGTGCGACGGTGTTCCTGCTGCCCAAGGACGAGTGCGCGGACGCCAAGGTGAACACGCCCCAGGGGCTGCGGCTGGTCCCGGTGGGCACGCTGGGCGAGGCGGTCTCCGCGCTGGACGCACTGCGCACCGGCGGCGCCGTCCCCGGCTGCTGAGCCGTCGGCGCGGCGGGTGCGGTATCGGCAGGTGCGCCCTGCCGGTGCGGCGGGGCTATTCGGCGGCGGCCTGGTCCACCAGCGGCAGGATCCGGTACGGCACCGGATTCTCCAGGGCGATCGCCGTCGAGGACCGGACGATCCCGTCGAAGCCGACCACCCGGTCGATCACCCGCTGGAGATCGGCGTTGGACCGGGCGACGATCCGCACCATCATGTCCCCGCGACCGGTGATCGTGTGCAGCTCCAGCACCTCCGGCACCGCAGCCAGGTGCGCCCGCACGTCGGAGCCCTGCCCCTGGGAGATCTCCAGCGTGGCGAAGGCCGTCACCGGGTAGCCCAGCGCCGCCGGGTCCACCTCCGGCCCGAAGCCGCCGATCACCCCCTTGGACTGGAGCCGGTCCAGCCGGGCCTGCACGGTGCCCCGCGCCACCTGGAGGCGGCGCGAACACTCCAGCACCCCGATCCGCGGCTCCTCGGCGAGCAGCCGGATCAGCCGGCCGTCCAGCACGTCGATCGCGTCGTTGCTGCCGCCCGCCGGGGCGGAAGCCGCCTGCCCGGCAGGGGAGTCGGGGTCACTGGGGGAGTGGGCGGGGGGCATCGCGGGCTCCGTCCTCCGGTGGGCATTCTGTACAGCGGTGCGGCCGATTCTCCCGCCCCGGAGCACACCTTGACCAGGAGGAAACGGAACAGTTGCGCGGCGGTCGGCGCGGCGCCACCCTCCAGCCACAACCCCGTGAGCCGGGCCCCACACCGGCCCCCGGGGACAGACCGTGGTCTCGTACGCCTACCGGGAGGGCCGTCATGACCGACACCGCCGCCGAACCCGTGCTGCCCACCGCGGGCCGGGAGGAACCCGACCTCGTCCCGATGGGGCGCGCCGACGCGGTGGTCTTCGCGGTCGGCGACGCCGCGCGGGCGGCCCGCCGCTACGCCACCGCGCTCGGGCTGCGCTGTACCGCCTACGCCGGCCCCGAGACCGGCGAGCCGGAGACCGTCTCCTACGTCCTGCACGCGCCCGGGACCAGGTTCGTGATCACCTCGCTGGTCCAGGTGATCGGGCCGCGCGGCCGGGAGCTGGCCGGACACCTGGCCCGGCACGGCGACGGGGTGGTCGACCTCGCGGTGGCCGTGCCCGACGTCTACTACGCGTACGACTACGCCGTGGACCGCGGCGCCGGCTCGCTCGCCGAGCCCTACGAGGTGCAGGACCGGCACGGGACGGTGGTGCTCGCCGCGATCGGGGTGCCCGGCGGCACCCGGCACACCCTGGTCGACCGCTCCCGCTACCGCGGCCCCTACCTCCCCGGGTACGTGCCGTTCGCGGGGTGGTAGCCGGTCACCGGACGGCGGTCTCCACGGTCGGCGGGTGACCGTTCCAGGCGACGAAGACCGAGTTGGCCTGGTCGCCCTTGGTGAAGTCCACCCGCAGCCACTGCGGACCGTTCCAGACCTGCATCTGCCAGCCCGGGTCCGGCGTGGCGGAGACCAACGAGGCGCTGTCCGCCTTGAGGTCCAGCGCCACCCGGCCGCCCGGCACCGGGTAGCTGCTCACGGAGGACGTGGTGGTGGCGGTCGGCGAGGGCCGGCGCGAGGAGGGCGGGGCACTGGCGGGCGGGGCCACGCTGTGCGAGGCGGCCGTCGAGGCCGGGGCCGACGTGGGGGAGGCCGGAGAGGCGGGCGGCTCCGAGCGGGGTGCGGACTGCGCCTCGACCGTCGTGGTGGGCGTCGGCGTCCGTGCCCCGGTGGACGCCGGGGACGGCAGCGGCAGCGCCGTCGGCTGCTCGAACGCGGCGCCGGTCAGCACCGCGTGCACGCCGAACCAGGACAGCGCCACCGCCGCCCCGGTGGCCGCCGCCCAGGCGCCGAGCTGTACCAGTCCGTTCCGCATCGTCCGCACATCCTGCCGCATTCCGGGGCACCGCAGGTGGGCACCCCTGCTATTCAGCAGGGAAGTTGCACAGACCGCGAGGGTCGCACCGGAACGGCCCCGGCCCGGCCCCGGCACCTCTCCCGCGGCCGGTCGCGTCGCCGGTCCGGACCCACCCGAGGTACAGACCACCGGAGGCCGATGGCGTACCGTGCAGGGCCATGGCAACAGTGCTCGTGGTCGAGGACGACCCCTTCGTACGCTCCGCCCTCATCCGACACCTGACCGACACCGGCCACGCGGTCCGCAGTGTGGGCACGGCGCTCGAGGCGCTGCGCGAGGTCGCCCAGGTCGGCTGTGACCTGGTGATCCTCGACCTCGGACTGCCCGATCTGGACGGCAGCGAGGCGCTGAAGATGATCCGCGGGCTGACCAACGTGCCGGTGATCATCTCCACCGCCCGGGACGACGAGGCCGAGATCGTCCGGCTGCTCAACGACGGTGCCGACGACTACCTGGTGAAACCTTTCTCCGGGGAACACCTCAGCGCCAGAATGGCCGCCGTGCTGCGCCGGCTCGGCGGCGGCACCGCACCGGTCGCCCAGGTGCTCAGGGTCGGCGGGCTCGCCATCGACCTCCAGCGCCGCGAGGCCGCCCTGGACGGCCGGCCGCTCGACCTGACCCGGCGTGAGTTCGACCTGCTGGCCTTCCTCGCCGCCCGGCCCGGCGTGGTCGTCCCGCGCAAGGAGATCCTGGCCGAGGTGTGGCGCCAGACCTACGGCGGCGACCAGACCATCGACGTCCACCTCTCCTGGCTGCGCCGCAAGCTCGGCGAGACCGCCTCCAACCCCCGCTACCTGCACACGGTGCGCGGCGTCGGCGTCCGGCTGGAGGCGGCCGAGCACCCGGCCGGGCCCGGGCCCGCCCCCGCGGAGCGCCGGACATGAGGAGGTCCGGGCACTCGCTGCGCTGGGCCCTGATCAAGGCCGCCGTGGCCGGAACCACCATGGTCGCGCTGGCCTTCCTCATCCCGCTCGGGCTGATGGTCCAACAGACCGCCCGGGACCGGGCGTTCACGGCGGCCGAGCGGCAGGCGGCGGCGCTCGGACCGGCCCTCGCCATCACCACCGACCAGGACGCCATCGCCCGCGCGGTGGCCAGTACGGACGCCGGCGCGCAGCGGCGGATGGCGGTCCACCTGCCGCTGCCGACGGGGGCGGGCGCCCCGGCTCCGCCGGCCTCCCCGGCGCCGTCCGCCCCGCCCGGCGGGCCGGGCGCGCCACCGGCCGTGGCGACCCTGCCTGTGGCGACACCGCCCGGCGCGACACCGGCCGTGGCGACCCTGCCTGTGGCGACACCGCCCGGCGCGACCCTGCCTGTGGCGACACCGCCCGGCGCGACCCTGCCCGTGGCGACACCGCCCGGCGTGACGGCATCCGGCGCGACGGCGATGGCCGGGCCGGACGGCGGCGCGACCATCGGCGAGGCCCGCGCCCTGGCCGCCGACGTGGCCACGGCGGGCGGCCAGGGCCGCTCGTTCACCGTCGAGGTGCCCGGCGGCTTCGCCCTGCTCCAGCCGGTCGCCGTCGACACCGGCCGGACCGCGGTGGTCGAGGTGTTCGTCGCCGACGGCGACCTCACCCGGGGCGTCTCCACCGCCTGGCTGGTGCTCTCCGCGGTCGCACTCGCGCTGGTGGCCATCTCGGTGCTGGTCGCCGACCGGATGGGCGCGCGGATCGTGGCCTCCGCCCGCCGGCTGGCCGCGGCCGCGCGCTCGCTCGGCGGCGGCAACCTCGCCGTCCGGGTGCCGGTCGACGGCCCGCGGAGCGCCGGCAGCCCCGAGGAACTGCGCGAGGCCGGCCACGCGTTCAACGCGATGGCCGACCGTGTTGTCCAACTGCTGGCCGCCGAGCGAGAGTTGGCCGCCGACCTGTCGCACCGGCTGCGCACCCCGCTCACCGTGCTGCGGCTCAACGCCGCCTCGCTCGGCGAGGGCGACGCCGCCGACGCCACCCGCCACGCCGTCTCCCAGCTGGAACGCGAGGTCGACCAGATCATCCGCTCGGCCCGCCGCGCCCCCGAGGCCGCGCCCGCCGTCACCGTCGGCTGCGACGCCGCCGAGGTGATCCAGGAGCGGGTCGGCTTCTGGTCCGCGCTCGCCGAGGACGAGGGCCGCCGCTGGCAGCTGGCCGGCGCCGACCGGCCCGTCCCGGTGCCGGTCCAGCGCGGCGACCTCGCCGCGGCCGTGGACGCACTGCTCGGCAACGTGTTCCGGCACACCACCGTCGGCACCGCCTTCTCGGTGGACGTGCTGGCCACCGAGAGCTCCGTCATCGTCCTGGTCGGCGACGCCGGCCCGGGCTTCACCGATCCCGAGTCCGCCCTCCAACGCGGCCAGGGCCACGGCGGTGACGGCTCCACCGGCCTCGGCCTGGACATCGTCCGCAAGCTCGCCGAGGCCACCGGCGGCGACCTCGCCCTCGGCCGCTCCGCCGTGCTCGGCGGCGCCGAGATCCGGCTGCGGCTCCAGGCCCGGCCCGACGGCGCCCCGGCCCGCGCCAGCCGCCGGCGCAGCCGCAACACGCTGTTCCAACGGTGACCACCGGCGGGCGGTGAGCCCGCGGTCCGGATCCCCCGCGCGCGTTCCGGGCGGTCTCCCTCTCCCGGGCCGCTCCTCCCCTCTCTCTTCCTTAAGCGGGCCCTAAGGGAGCTGTACCCCTCGCTCAGGGGGCCGGTTTCGGCCATCCGGCACCGCTAGCGTCATCCGCGCCGGTCACCCGACCGAGCCGGGGCACGCCGCCCGCAACGGGTCCACGGACCCCTGCCCGGCCGCGGCGACCCCGTCCGGCCCCAGTTGCCACCCGCGGAGGTACGCCACCATGCCGACTCAGCCCAACCGCCGTTCAGGCCACCGCCGGCGCAGCCGCAAGGGCGTCGTCATCGGGGCCTCGGCGGTCGCCGCCGCGCTGGTCACCGGCGGCGTCGTCGTCCTCGCCTCCTCGGCCAGCGCCGCCTCGCTCGGCGCCGTCTACAGCCGCACCAGCACCTGGGACGCCGGCTACACCGGCCAGTACCTGGTCACCAACCCGGACGGCAGCGCGATCGAGAACTGGACGCTGACCTTCGACCTGCCGGCCGGGGCGAAGATCGACTCGCTCTGGAACGCCACCTTCAGCGCCGACGGGCAGCACATCACCGTCAGGCCCGAGTCGTGGAACAAGCGTCTGGAGCCCGGCAAGAGCGTGGTGGTCGGCTTCGTCGCCCAGGGCGCCGGCGCCGCCCAGGCCGAGCCGGGCAACTGCCTGATCGACAACGTCTCCTGCAAGGCCGGCGACGGCCCCGCGCCGACCCCCTCGGGCCGTCCGACCACCACGCCCTCCGCCTCGCCGACCACGGCCCCCACCGCGACGCCGACCGCGACCGCGAAGCCCACCACGGCGCCGCCGAGCCCGACCGCCACGGCCAAGCCCACCACCGCCTCACCCAGCCCCACCGCTGCCCCCACCAGCGCCACCCCGAGCCCCACCGGAACCCCCACCCCGGCGCCGGGGGGCGCCGGGTTCGCCCCGTACGTGGACACCTCGCTCTACCCGCCGTACGACCTCGTCGCCACCGCCAAGGCCACCGGCGTCAGGAACTTCAACCTCGCCTTCGTGGTCTCCGGCGGCGGCTGCACCCCGAAGTGGGGCGGCGTCACGGACCTCGCCGCCGACGCTGTGGCCGCCCAGATCGGCGCGCTGCGGGCCGTCGGCGGCGACGTCCGGGTCTCCTTCGGCGGCGCCAACGGCAGCGAGCCGGCCCTCACCTGCTCCTCGGCGGCCGACCTCACGGCCGTCTACCAGAAGACCGTCGACACCTTCGGCCTCACCAAGGTCGACTTCGACGTGGAGGGCGGCGCGATCGCCAACGCCGCGGCCAACACCCGCCGTGCTCAGGCCATCGCCCAGCTGCAGAAGAACGCCGCCGCCAAGGGCAAGGCCCTGGACGTCTCCTTCACCCTGCCCGCGCTGCCCTCCGGCCTGACCCAGGAGGGCGTCAACCTGGTCGCCGACGCCAAGAACAACGGTGTCGCGATCGGCGCGGTCAACATCATGGCGATGGACTTCGGCGACGGCGTCGCCCCGAACCCGCAGGGGCAGATGGGCAAGTACGCCATCGCCGCCGCCACCGCCACCCAGGCCCAGGTGAAGAGCGTCCTCGGCGTGGACGACGCCACCGCCTGGCGCAAGGTCGCCGTCACCCCGATGATCGGCGTCAACGACGTGGCCAGCGAGGTCTTCACCGTGGCCGACGCCAAGCAGCTCGCCGACTTCGCGCGGGCCAAGCACCTGGCCTGGCTGGCTATGTGGTCCGGCACCCGCGACAAGGCCTGCGAGGGCGGCGCCAAGGCCTATGCCGACGCCTCCTGCAGCAGCATCGCCCAGCAGCCGCTGGAGTTCACCCGGGCCCTCGGCGCCTACACGGGCTGAGCCCGCCCGCCTCTCGGCGGACCTTTCCCCGACCCCTCCCCGCCTTCCCCGCCCCTTCCCCGAGCTTCCCCCGGGGCGCCGGCCGGCCGTGATCCGCCTGCAACGGAGCACGGCCGGCCGGGGCGTTCGCCCACCTGCCCGCGTACGCGCGCGGGCAGGCTCTCGCCCCGCCTGCGACTACTTTCCGTGACGGATCCGGCGGGCCTGTCCGACGGGCATCCGGTATCGTCGCTGGTTGGCCCAGCGGTGGACGGAGCGAACAGTGACAGCGGTGCAAGACGAGCACAGCCCGGTGCAGACCGCACCCGACCCGGCGCTCGCCCCCCGGCCGGACCGCCTCGCGGGCGCCCTCGGCGCACCCCTGCGGGCCCTGCGCGAGGCCCCGCGCCGACCGCTGCTGGCCGTCTCCGCCGTGGCTCTGCTGTCCCTCGTGGTCTACGCGGTGGTCCGGCACTTCGTCCACACCTCGATGGTCGACATGATCGTCTACCGGGCCGAGGGCGCCGCAGTGGCCGACGGCCGCGACCTCTACGGCCTGCGCGTCACCGAGTGGAACCTGCCCGCCACCTACCCGCCGTTCGCCGCGATGCTGTTCGTGCCGACGACCTGGTTCCCGGTCCCGTTCCTCCGGGTCGCGATCACGCTCGGCAACCTCGGGCTGCTCGCGGTCCTCACCCACCTGTCGTTCAAGCTCGTCGGCTGGCCGCGCCGGGAACTGCGCCCCATCGGCGTGATCCTGGTCACCGGCGCCGGGGTCTGGCTCGAACCCGTCTTCACCACGCTGCGCTACGGCCAGATCAACCTCGCCCTGGCCTGCCTCATCCTCTGGGACCTCACCCGCCCGGACGGCCGCCGCAGCAAGGGCGTCGCGATCGGCATCGCCGCCGGCATCAAGCTCACGCCCGGCCTGTTCGCCGTCTACCTGCTGCTCACCGGCCGGATCCGGGCCGCCTTCGTGGCCGGCTTCACCTTCCTCGGCACCTTCCTGATCGGTGCGCTGGTGCTGCCGGACGCCACCTGGGGCTTCTGGACCAAGTACCTCTACGACTCCACCCGGGTCGGCAAGACCGAGATCGTCGACAACCAGTCGCTCCGCGGCGCCTTCGCCCGGCTGCTGCACACCGCCGATCCCGGCACCGTCGCCACCCTGGGCGCCGGCCTGGTCGCGGTGGCCGGCCTCGCCGTCGCCGCCTGGGCCTCCGCCAGCTCCCGCTGGCTGCCGCGCGCCGAGGCGTGGGGCGTCTGCTGCGCCGCCGTCACCGCCGCGCTGATCTCGCCGATCAGCTGGACCCACCACTGGGTCTGGTGCGTGCCCGTGCTCGCCCTGCTCGCCTGCGAGGCGGCGGTCGAGCAGGGCCGTCCGGCCGCCGTCCGCAAGGTGCGCTGGCGCGCCGCCTTCGGGGCCACGCTGGTCGCCTTCCTCTCCTTCGCGATGTGGGCCGCGAAGCCGGTGGGCGCGCTCGTCCTGCACCTCTCGCCGCTCCGCCAGATCCCGACCTCCGTCTACCCCCTGGTCGGGATCTGCTTCCTGCTGGCCGCCGCGCTACGGATAAGGGCACGGCGGCGGGCCGCCGGCGCTCCGCTCGTCCGGCTGCCCGGGCAGCGGGCGGGCGACGGCCACCAGGGCCCCGCGCGCGACCGTCAGCAGGCCCCCGCGGCCCGCTGAGTCGTCGGGGCGGGCCAGGTCACCGGGGACTGCCGGGTGGCCGTCGGGGTCTGCCGAGCCGTCGGAGGCTCCTGAGTCGCGCCGCGCGACCAGGTCGCGCGCACTCACGCGAGCAGTTCGGCGAGCGAGCCGTCCATGTCCAGCACGGCCAGCTCGCTGCCCGGCGGAACCAGCCGGTGCGCCCGCTCCAGCCAGGCGGCCACCGCCGGCAGCGGTGCCTCCAGCAGCGCGTCCCCGGCCGGCGAGCTCAGCGCCATGCAGAGCACGCTGCGCCGGCCCGACCTGGTCGGCCATATCCGCACGTCGCCCTGCCCGCACGGGCGGAAGGTGCCCTCCACCAGCAGCTCGCGGGCGAACACCCAGGTGACCGGCGAGCCCGTGTCCAGGTGGAAGGTGATGTGCACGGCGTACGGGTCGTGGCTGCTGTAGGACAGACGGGCCGGGACGGGGACGCTGTGCTCGGGGGAGAGCACCAGGTTGAGCTCCAGCTCCTGCTCCACCACGCTCGTCGGGCGCTCCATGATCGGTTCCTCTCTGCCTGCGGTTCGTGCCCGGTTTCGGGCCCTGTGACCTTGGAGAGCGCGGGCGGAGGGCGTTCTTACACACGTTTCCGGGTTTTCCTCGCGGACTTCTGCGGGCTGCGGACCGGCTGTGGTGAAAGCGGGCGCGGGGGCGCGTGATCGCCCCCTGTGCGCCCCCGTCCTTACCCCGGCTGGGCCAGGGCTGTCCGGTGATTGGCCAAGTTCCAGTCTCGGGGCTTCCGAGGTACTACCCTTTGTGACTGCCCGGCGACTGTCCGCCCATCCGGCGGTACCCTCGCGCGCGCCGACGGCGAAGCCACCCGTGTCGCCCGAGCCGCCACCGCGTGTACTGCTCGCCGGGTGCGCCGCATCGGCCCTGCCAGGAAAGAAGACCCCCATGACGGACCGGCCCTTCGCCGGCGGCAAGGACACGGCCGTCGGCCCCACGCCGGGCTACTACCCCGACCCCTCCGTCCCCGGCTTCGTCCGTTACTGGGGTGGCACGGCCTGGGTGCCCGGGAGCAGCCGGCCCGCGCCGGCGGAGGGCGAGGTGCTGGAGCCGCCGCGGTTCGTGGCCCGTCGCAGCGGCGCGGCGGGGGCTGCGGGTGCGGGCGTCGGGGCGCGGTACGCACCGCCGCCGGTGGCTCCGGATGCGGTGGCTCCGGTGGTCGACGCGGCCGAGGTGGCCGAGGTGGGCGCGGGGGGCGGGGTGAGTCCGGCGGATGGGGTGGATCCGGTGGATCCGGTGGATCCGGTGGATCCGGTGGGCGCGGTGGACGCGGGGGGCGGGGTGGATGCGGCGGCCGTCGCCGAGCGGGCGCCGGAGCCGCTGCCGGGAGAGACCGGGCCGGTGTACCTGGACCAGACGGCGGGCGGGGCATCGTTCACCCTCGGGCCGCAGCTGGCCGGCGGGCCGGTGTTCCGGCCGGCGGGCGCGGAGGGTGAGGCGGAGGGCTGGTCCGGCGCCACGGGCGAGGACCCGTCCGGCTGGCAGGTCGATCCGCGGGCGCAGCGGGGGCTGATGGATACGGGCGGTGCGCCGCGCTGGGTCTCCTGGGGCGTGCTGCCCGGGGTGGAGCCGGCTGCGGAGGCGGGCGATCCGGTGGCGGCACAGGCCGTCGAGCCGGTGGGCGGGCCGGCGGTTGCCGACGCCGAGGTCGTTCCGGTCCCGGTGCCGGTGGCCCTACGGGCCGCCGTTCCTGTGCCCGCGCCGGGTGCCGAGCCCGGGTGGGAGCCCCGGTCGGCACCCCGGCCGGCGCCCGGGTCGGCACCCGAACCCGAACCCGAATCGGAACCCGTTGTGGAGCCGGAGCCGGTCCCGGTGCAGGGCGCGGCCAACGCGCCCGCCCCTGCCCCGGTGCCCGCCACCCGCCCGATGCGCACGGTGCCCGCCGGGCGCACGGTGCCCGCTGCGCGTCCGGCGTCCGCCGCGTCCGCGCCGCGCCCGGCAGCCCGCCGACGGCCCGCCCCGCCGGTCCCGGCCGGCCTCGGCCGCAGGCTGGCCGCCCGGCTGGTGGACACCGTCGTGCTGGCCGTCGTCGCCATCGCGGCAGCCATCCCGCTCGGCAGCTCCGTCCAGACCCACCTGCAGGACAAACTCGACCAGGCCCGGATGGCCAGCTCACTCACCCGCCGCCAGGTCGACGTCTGGCTGGTGGACGGCGTGGTGGTCGGCAAGTTCGCCGTCCTGGTCGGCATCCTCGCCTTCGTCGGCCTGCTCTACGAGGTCCTGCCGACCGCCCGCACCGGCCAGACCTTCGGCAAGCGGCTGGCCCGGATCAAGGTGATCGACGCGGCCCCCTCGGCAGCCCGCGTCCGGCTGACCTTCGGCCGCTCGCTCTGCCGATGGCTGGTCAGGAACGTCTCGGCGGTCCTGCTGCTCGGACTCGTCTGGCCGGTCTTCGACCGCCCGGCCCGGCGTGGCTGGCACGACCGGGCGGGCCGCACCCGGGTCGTCCGGGCCTGACCAGGCTCCACGGAGGTTGCCGGGCAAAACGGACTAAATATCCGAAGTCCAGAGAATGTGCGATGTTCTACTCGGGGAATGAGCACCTCCAATCCCTCAGGCCCCGAGCCGGAGGGGGGCGGCAAGCCCTCCTTCGACAAGCAGCCCCCACAGCCGGCCGGCGGCACGCCGGAAGGTGCGCCGTCGGACCCGTACGGAAACCCACAGCCCAGCGGCCCCGACGACCGCCCCGGCGCGTACGGCGGCAACTACGGCGGCACCCCCGGCGGTTCGCCGTACGGGCAGCCACCGTACGGGCAGGGTCCCGGCCAGTCGCCCTACGACCAGCCGCCGCCCGGCTACGGCCCCACCGGCCACGGCACGCCGGGCGCCGGGCCCGTCCCCGGGATGCCACCCCTCGGCAGTTGGCCGAACCGCATCCTCGCGCAGCTGATCGACTACGTGCTGGTGCAGGTCGTTGCACTCCTGCTGGTACTGCCCTTCGCCAGCCTCAGCGACCGCTCCGGCTCGGCCGGCGCGTTCTGGCTCGCCTGTCTGCTGTACCTGGTCTACGACGGTCTGATGCTCAGCCGGGACGGCCAGACCCTCGGCAAGAAGGCCATGAAGATCCGCGCAGCCATGTTGATCGACGGCAGTACGCCGACCCCGTCCGCCGCCTGGACCAGGTCCGCCGTCTTCATCCTTCCGGCGCTCGTCTGCTGCGCCGCCCTGTGGTGGCTGATCGACGGCCTGTTCGGCGTCTTCGACAAGCCGTACCGCCAGTGCATCCACGACAAGGCCGCCAAGACCGTGGTGGTCTCGACGGTCTGAGCGACCGTGGTGGTCTCCATGGTCTGAGCGCCGGTGAGCCCGGCACCGCCCGGTACCGCCCGGTGGCGCCTCAGCGCTGCCGGGCGTACTCCTGTCCTGCGGGCGTGGGCGTGGGCGCGGTTGCGGGCGCCGGTGCGGGAGTGGCTGCGGGTGCCGGTCCCGGCGTCGGAGTCGGCTTCGGTGCATGGGCCCCGCGCTGCGCGGCGGTGGACAGTGACAGCAGCGTCACCAGCGTGCCGAGCGCGAGCGCGAACCCCACCAGCACCGCGACCTCCAGGACGCCCGAGACGCCCGAGACGGCCAGCAGCGCCACGGTGGCGGCGACGACGGTGAAGGTACCGAGGCAGATCTGGGCGGTGGTCGGGCGCGGCATGGCGTCGGTCCTTCGCACGTCGGGGGAAACGGGCGGGTGGTGCCGTACCGAATGTTCCTACCCGGTAGGGGAGTTCGGTAAGTGCAGCCTAACCCGCCGGGTCCGGGGCACGGGGGGCGCACAGGCTCACCGCGGGGTCGTCCGCCCCGCTCGGTACGGTGATCGCGACCGCACCGTCCACACATCCAGGGGGAACCACCGTGCCCGTCGCCGACTGGCCCACCACCGAGACCGAGGCGATCGCCGAACAGGAACGGCTCCGCCCACTCGTCCAGCCGCACGGCCCCGCCCCTTCCGGCACGGCGGACGACCGGCTGATCGCCGGCGTCGACGTCGCCTACGACGACGAGCGGGACCTCGTGGTCGCCGCCGCCGTCGTGCTCGACCTCGACAGCCTCGCCGTCGTCGAAGAGACCACCGCCGTCGACCGGATCGCCTTCCCCTACGTCCCCGGCCTGCTCGCCTTCCGCGAACTCCCCACCGTCCTCGGCGCCCTGGAACGGCTCACCCACACCCCCGGCACCGTCGTCTGCGACGGCTACGGCCTTGCCCACCCGCGCCGCCTCGGCCTCGCCAGCCACCTCGGTGTGCTCACCGGTCTGCGCACCATCGGCGTCGCCAAGACCCCGTTCACCTTCGACCACCGCGCACCCGACGCCCCCCGTGGCTCCTGGACCCCGCTCACCGACCCCGCCACCGGCGAGGAGGTCGGTCGCGCCGTCCGTACCCGGGCCGGCGTCAAACCGGTCTTCGTCTCCGTCGGCCACCGCATCGGCCTGGCCGAGGCCGTCGACACCACCCTGGCCCTCGCCCGCCAGTACCGGCTGCCCGAAACCACCCGCCATGCCGACTCGCTCTGCCGCCGCACCCTCACCGCCCTGCAGGAGGGGACGCCCGCGAACTGACGGCGCAGCAGGCCACCCGTGGTTCGGCCGAAGCACCATTCTCCCGGCCCGGACCATGTGTTAGACATGTGTCTTCGGGGCTGTACAGGACAGCGGAACGACGGACGCACGGGGGAGGCGCCGGAAAGTGGCAACGGGGACCGGATCGACCGGCGGGGCCGGCAGCGGCTACAAGGTCGAGGTCGAACAGCTACGGGCCTTCGCGGCCCAGGTACGCGGACTGCTGGCCGAGTTCCAGCACCACGCCGACGGCACCACCGCACACGGCCAGAGCGCCGTCGGCAAGAACGCCCTCGGTACCTTCGCGGAGGCCACCGAACTGCACGGCCGCTACGAGATCATGCGGGACGGCCTGCGCGACGTCCTCAACCAGCTCCAGGACGCCGTGGACGAAGCCCAGAAGAAGGCCGAACTCACCGCCACCAACTACGAGGAGCAGGAACACCGCACCTCGGGCAAGCTGAAACTCGGCGACGACGGCTGGTCGGTCGCCAGCCCCTCCGCCACCAGCACCGCCGCCTACGCCCAGACCGTCACCCCGGCCAAGCACACCGGCGGAAAGTCCGAGCGATGAGCGCCCCACGCCGGAAGCCCCTGGAGAACGGAGACGGCCACCGATGAGCGGCTCGGGTTACACCAAGTTCAACGACTACAGCCACGCCGAACTCCGGAAGATGGCGCAGGCCCTCAACCCCGGCGAGGTGATGGCCGCCAGCGACCCCTGGCGCCGCGCCGCCGACACCCTCAAGGCCATCCGCGCCACCCTCACCCGCGCCAGCACAGAGGCCGCCGTCAGCTGGGAGGGCAGCACCAGCGACGCCTTCCACAAGCGCATGCTCCAGCTCGCGGCCACCATCAACAACGCGTCCTCCTACGCCAACGACGCCGCCAACACGCTCAAGCACCTGTCCGAGGCCATCTCCCAGGCCAAGCGCGACATGCCCGAAGAGCCCAGCGGCTGGGAACAGTTCACCGACGGCGTGGGTGACACGGTCTCGTCCATCTTCGGCGGCGACGACGAGGACACGAAGACGGCCGTCGCCGAGCAGAAGAAGGCCGAAGCGGCGGCGGTCATGCAGACGCTGGCGATGCACTACCGGGTGGCCACGCCGATGCTGAAGCCGCCGCGGCTTGAGCACAAGGATGATGTTCGAGACGTCTCCGCCACTCCTGCCGACCCGTCCGCAGGGGCGCCGGCGCTGAGTGCCGTCATGGCAGGTATGGGCTACACCGGTGGTACGGGAACGGCGCCGACTGCCAGCGGGGGATCGGCGACTCCGCTGGGCAAGGCCGCCGAGCGTCCGGCACCGAAGCCCGCGGTGACGAAACCGACGCCGACACCGCCGAGGACGGATTCAGGCATCAAGGGTGGCACCGCTCAGGCGGCTCCCAAGCCTCCATCCGTCACGAACTACGGACCGGGCACCGCGATCGACGGTACGACGATCACTCCCTCCAGTACGCCTGGTACCAGCCCGCTGTCCACCAACACCACTAACCCGACTTCCAATCCCGGTCCGCCCATTGGCGTCCCGAAGGGTGGCATCGAGGGCGGGCCCGGCCCGGCCGGCGGTGGGCCGATTCTGGGTGGCAAGGGAGGGCAGGGCAACGACCCGGGCAAGGGCGGCGTGACGCAGAACAAGGACGCCTTCGGTCGTACGACGGGCGCTCCCGGCAAGGCCGGCGCCCGCGGGGGTAAGGCCTTCGGCGTGGGCGAGGGCTATGAAGGCGGCTTCGGCACGGGAGGCCGCGCTGCCGCTCGCCCCGGAAGCGCCCTGCCGGGGCGGACCGGAGGCATCGTCGGCGGGGGCGCGCGTCCGGGCGGCGGGTCAGGCGCGAAGCAGGCCTTCACCGAAGGCGGTTCCGGCCTCGGGGCCCGCGGCCGGGCCAGGGGAGAGCTGGGTACGAACTCCGGCGCCGGCATGGGACCGGGGATGCCGATCGGGGATTCCCAGCGTCGTAAGAAGGACAAGGAGAAGGACGGCAAGCGCCCTGACTATCTCGTCGAGGACGAGGAGACCTGGGCGTCGGACAAACCGGCCAACCCGAACGTGGTGGAATGATTCCTGTTCGCTGGAGGACGGGCCGATGACCGGTCGTCCCGCAGGTCGGTGACCTGCGGGACGCTTCACTGAGTGGGGTGACCAGGCTTGACAGGCAGTCGAGTAGGGCGCGGGGCAGCTGTGCTGACTGCTGGAGCCTTGTTGTGGGGGATGGCGTCATCACCGGCGGCGGCGGATCAGATCAGAGACTCACAGTGGCCACTGAAGACGTTCGAAGCCGAGACGAAGGTCTGGCCGGTAAGCCAAGGCGATGGTGTTGTTGTTGCCGTGGTTGACAGTGGCGTCAACCAGGATCATCAGGATCTCATCGGTCAGGTGTTGCCCGGCGCTGATTTCTCCGGAGGGACGTCGGACGGTCGGAAGGACGATGACGGACACGGCACCGGAATGGCAAGTTTGATCGCGGGTATCGGACACGGCTCGCAAGCGGGGATCAAGGGCATCGCGCCGAAGGCCAAGATCCTTCCCGTTAAAGTCACGGCCAAGGACGAATTGTTCAGTGCTCAGCAATCGGGTTTTGCGCAGGCCGTAAAATTCTCCGTGGATCACGGTGCGAAGGTCATCAACATCTCCCTCGGGGGCTACTTGAGGACCGATCCGGAGGCGCGTGATGCGATCAAGTATGCCGTGACCAAGGACGTTGTCGTCGTGGCGTCCACAGGAAACAGCGGAGACAAGTCCAAGCCCGTTGACTACCCAGCTGCGTTCCCTGGGGTGGTAGCGGTTGCGGCGGTCGATGAACAGGGCAAGGCGTGGGAGAAATCCACCTTCGGGCCCGAAACCACGATCGCCGCCCCAGGTGTAGAGGTCTATCGGGCCACTGCCAAGTCCACATCGGCCTACGGTGTCGGCAACGGAACGTCCGATGCCACCGCCTATGTTTCCGCCACGGCAGCTCTCATTCGCTCGAAGTACCCCAGTCTCTCCGCCGGTCAGGTCATCAATCGGATGATCAAGAGTGCCACTCCGCCCCCGGACGGTTCCTCGGTGCCAAACGCCCATTACGGCTACGGGACCGTGTCCCCGGCCAAGGCTTTGGAGCCGAACCCGGCTGTTGACGGGGGCCCGAAGGAGAACCCGCTGCTGGGCCGGGCCGAGTCGCAGGGGGCTCCGGACGATGGTGCGGAGGACCCCTCCGGGGTGCCGCCCGCGGTGCCGGCTGCCGCGGCCGAGGGGAACCAGGGGATCACGTACACGCTGATCGGTGCAGGGGTGCTGTTCGGGCTGGTCCTCGTCGCCGTCTGTGTGCTGGTGGTGGCGCGCGGTCGGCAGCGGCGGTCGGCCGTGGCGGTGCCCGGTGCTGCCGGGTACCCGTATCCGGTACCACCGCCCGCCGGTCCTCCGGGGCAGCAGGGCTACGGCCATGCCCCGCCGCCGCAGCAGCAGCCTCCGGTGCCGCCGACGGGTAACCCGTACCAGTAGGTCGGAGCCCGACCTCCGCCGAGAGGCCACACCGGCTACTCGGCGACGGCGATCTGCTCACGGTGGTGGGCGGGGGCGGTGAGTTCGTCGACCACGGCGACCGCGAGGTCGGCCTGGGCGATCCGCTCGCCGAGGACCTGCGGGCCGCCGGTCCGGTAGCGGCCGGTTCGGGGGGCGGTGCGGTCGAGGTCGAGCGGCGGGGTGACGACGACCCAGTCGAGGGAGGTGTCGGACTCCCGCAGCAGGTCCAGGGCGAGGGCGTGGCCGAGCGAGAAGGTTCGGTAGGCCTCGGGGAAGTCGGGGTCGTCGTGGACGGCGGTGCCGGGCGCGGTCTCCAGGGTGGTGGCGACGCCGACGTGGACCAGCCGACGGACCTCGGCGGTGCCGAGGCCGGTCACCAGGGCGTCGGCGGTGGCCCGGTAGAAGTCCGCGGAGGGCACGTCGGGCGTGTAGACGGTGGAGACGGCGGCGGCGTGCCCGTGTGCGGCGGCGGCGACGTCGGCGGGGTCGGTGACGTCGCAGCGGACGAGGGTGACGCCCTCGTCGGCGAGGTCCGGGTGGCGTTCGGGATCGCGGACGGCGGCGGTGACCGCCAGCCCGCGCAGCCGGGCCTCGGTGACGACGGCGCGGCCGACCTGCCCGCCCGCGCCGTAGACGACGATGCCGCGGTCGATCTGCTCGTGGGTGCTGCTCATGACGGTCTCCGTCCGTTGGCCGGGGGCGTTGTCGCCACCGTTGCCGTGACGGTAGACCGGGGGGTGCCGGTTACTTCAACGGTACCGGCGGGGGCCTGCACGGATTCCGGGTCCGCTACCGTCGGTGCCATGTCGCAGACCGTGCTCGAATCCCTGGCGCCCGCGCCCCTGTCGGTGGACTTCTTCGACCTGGACTGCCCGGTGCAGTCGATGCCGGTGCTGGGCGGCAGGAAGTGGACCTGGAAGCTGATGCGCTGTCTGGAGGGAGGCCCGCGACGCTTCTCCGAACTGCGGGTGCCGCTGGTGGGCATCACGGCGAAGGTGCTGGCCGAGACGTTGCGCGCGATGGAGCACGACGGGGTGGTGACCCGGACCGACTACGACGAGAATCCACCGAGGGTGGAGTACGCGCTGACGCCGCTGGGCCAGTCGCTGCTGGGGCCGATGGACGCGGTCTGCGCGTGGAGCCGCGAACACCTGGCCGTCCTGCTGGAGGCCCGCGAGGCGTTCGAGCGGGAAGAGCAGGAAGAACGGGACGAGTAGGACGCCCGGGAGGAGCAGGCCGCCCGGGACGAGCAGGGCAGGCAGGAAGAGCAGGACGCACGCGCTGTCGGGCAGGCCGGCTGAGCCTGGCAGCATTTCGGCGGCCGCTGGCGCTATGACCGCTGGTGGGCCCGGTGCCGGGGCGGCCATCCTGGGCACATGACCACTCCCGAGAACGCCCCCGCCACCCCCGCCGACAGCATCGTCCCGGACACCAAGGACTGGACGTGGGTCCTGGAGCGCCCCTGCCCGGACTGCGGCCTGGAGTCGGCGGCCGTGTCCCGCGAGGCCGTCCCCGGGCTGATCCGGGACAACGCCGATGCCTGGGTGGCCGTGCTGGCCGGGGACGAGGAGGCGCTGCGCCGCCGTCCCCGCCCGGAGATCTGGTCGGACCTCGAGTACGCGTGCCATGTGCGGGACGTCTTCCGGCTGTTCCACTTCCGGTTGAACCTCATGCTCGACCAGGAGAACCCGGACTTCCCGAACTGGGACCAGGACGAGACGGCCGCCGCCGAGCGCTACTGGGAGGCGCAGCCGGAGGAGGTCGCGGCGGACCTGGCCGAGGCCGCGCGGGTCCTCGCGGACGCGTTCGAGCAGGTGTCCGGCGACCAGTGGCACCGCACCGGCAACCGCAGTGACGGTGCGCGCTTCACGGTGGAGTCGTTCTCCCACTACCTGGTCCACGACCCGGTCCACCACCTGTACGACGTGACGGGCGAGCGGGCCTGATCCTGCCGATCGGTACGCGACGCGGGGGAGTTGGGCGCGGGCGCCCGGCCGGGATCACCAGCCGGAGGCCTCGCGGAGCATGGTGCGGCGGAGTCGGCCGGCCACGCTGGCGGTGTCGGTGCCGATGACGTCGGCGATCTCGGGGGCGGCGAGGCCGACGATGTAGTGCAGGATCGCCAGGTCGTCGTCGGCGGGGTGGCTGGGCCGGGCCGGCGGGTCGGCCCGCAGGGTGTGCTCGTTGACCGTGCCGCGCAGGATCTGCCAGGCGTGCGCGGTCGGATTGGAGCTGCCCAGCAACTCGCGCCACTGGACGGCGATTTCGGTGAAGGCCTGCTGCACGGCGCCGGTCGCCTCGGCGTGGTCCGGCAGCCAGACCCGGGCGTAGCTGAGGTAACGCGGCCGGTGCAGCTCGCAGAACGCCGCGAACTCCAGCGGTACGACGGACGGATCGCCGGGCGCCGGGGGAGGCTCGGCGGTGCTGTCATGACGGTTGGTCATCTCGGCTTCTCGGCAAGTGAGATGGGCTTCTGACGGTCGATCATCTGTGCTCACTCTACGGTAGGCGCTCGGTGCTCTGGGTGACCAATCGGATTGAATGCCCGGAACGTGCCGCCGCTCGGCCGGTTCCGGCGGTGGCCGGGTGCGGGTCGACGGGCGGCGGGGTGGCGCGGGGCCGGTGGTGGGGGTGGTGCGCAGCGCTGCCAGGGTCGCGAGAGTGAGAGCGTCATGGCCGGTCAGCCAGGGTGGTCGGCGGGGAGCGGTGGAGCGGTTGATGGGCCACCGTAGGCGGTCCGGTGGCTCCCGTCCACACCCGAGGCGTGAAGCCGCGCCCGCGCCACCTGTCGCGCGCGCGGAGGGTGGGAGCGGGCGCGGACGTGGGTGCGCGGGTGGGTGGTGCGCTCCCCCGGGCGGCGGCGCGCCGGGGTGGGTGGGGCTGCCGTCCGGGGTGGCGAAGGGGCGGTTCCGGGGTGGCGGAGGCGGGCCGTCCGACGCCCGCCGTCCGGCCCCGCTCGCGCCCGCCGTCCGGCCCCCAGACGGCACCAACCGTCCGGCACCCGCCGTCCGGCCCCCGTTCGTGCCCGCCGCGCCCGCCTCCGCCGGACGGAGCAGTACGGAGTGGGGGGCAATGGCAAGGAGCCGCTGGGGAAACCGGTATGACGCTCATTCAGCCCAGTTGCCGGGCTTCCGAGGGGGAGGGTCGGTCGTCCGTCGCGGTGCTCCGCCCGAGCTGGGCGGGAAACGAATCGACAGCCCTCTGCCGCGCCGGTCCGGCCGCTGCCGCCGCATTCTCCGCCGCGCCCTCCTCGCGCCGCCGGAAGGCCTCGTCGGCGCCGTCGGCCCCGTCGGTTCCGCTCCGCCCCCGGCCGGCGGTCGCGCGGGCGGCCTGTTCCTCGGCCGCCTGTCTCGCGGCCAGGTAGGCCTGGACGGCGGCCATCCCGTAGACCGGCTGGATCAGCTGGTGGCCCTTGAAGAAGGGTCTGGCCGGGGCGAATCCGGCGGCGACCACGAGGTCGCGGATCTCGGCTATCTCGGCCTCGCTGCGGGCCGTGAAGCGGACCTCCCAGCCCTTCTTGTACGTATGGCCCTGTTCGCCGCTGCGGCGGGCCGGGTCCGGCCGGCGGACGTATCCGGGCAGGCGGCCGAGGCGGAGCTGGGCCGCGCGGAGGCCGGCGGTCTCGTCACGTGACATGAACTAAGGGTAGGCAATCCAGGGAGCTGGAGTGACGCCCGGCGGCGCTTCGGCGTATGCCCTTGGTCACTCACGGTCAGAAGCGCTGGTCGTTGATCGGCTTCGGCCGGGGCCGGCAATCCCGTGACCTCCCATTACTCCGAATGGGTGAGGGTATGGGGACTTTAGTGCAGGCTGGTCCCGGTTTCGCGACGGTTGGGTAACAGTGCGTCAGGCGGCCGATGGCCGGTCCGGGCTGTTGGGGATGGTGTCGGCATGAGCTACCGGATTCCCTCGCCGCCACCTTCCCTGGAGGAACTGGCGAAGCGTCAGCAGAACGTCATCACCGCCAGCCAGCTGCGCGCCCGGGGCGTGCCGGCCCGGGTCGTCAGCGGGCACTGCCGCCGCGGCGGCCCGTGGCAGCGCCTGCTGCCCCGGGTCTACCTGCTGCAGTCCGGCGAGCCGACCCCGGAGCAGCGGATGTGGGCCGCGCTGCTGTACGCGGCGCAGAACGGCCGTGAGGAGGGCCGCCGTGAGGGTGCGGTGATCACCGGCACCGCCGCACTGGCGCTGTACGGCTTCGCCGCGGTGCCCCGGCTGCCGGCCGTCACGGGGGTGGATGTCCTGGTGCCCCGTCAGCGTCGGCTCAAGGACGCCGGGGAGGTGCGGATCCGGCGCACCGAAAGGGAGTTGGTGGCCCGCTCGGTGCACGGCCTGGCCTGTGCGCCGGTCGCCCGGGCGGTGGCGGACGCGCTGCGCGAGTGGACGGCCGAGGGCGCGGCGCCGGAGTTCGGCGGGGGCGCCGCGCTGCCGGTCCGCGAGGTGCTGCGGGAGGCCGTGGGCCGGCCCGGCTCCCGGATGGGGCGGCCCGAGGCCCGCTGCACCGTGAGGGAGCTGGTCGCCGAGCTGACCGAGTCCGGGCTCGCGGCCGACCTGCGGGTGCGGGCCGCGCTGGACGAGCTGCTCTCCGAGGAGCGGGACGCCGTGCTGGCGCGGCTCGGTGAGCTCGCCGACGAGTGGCTGCTGCCCGCCCCGCTGGCCGGCCCGGAGCTGCGGATGCGCGGCGGCACCTACATCGCCGTGCCGGACCTCTACTGGCCGCAGGCGGGCGTGGCGGTGGAGGTCGACTCGGAGCTGCGCTGCGTCAGCGAGGGGGAGGCCGCCTGGGTGCGCGGCGGCCAGCACCGCATGGAGTACCTGGGGATCCGGGTGGTCTACCTCTCCGGTGTCAGGCTGGCCGCCGAGCCGGACGCGGTCGGCGCCGAACTGTGCGAGGCTTTCCGGAAGGGTGGCACCGACGTGGTGGAAATGCTGGTCGGTGCGGGCTGACCGGGTTCAGCCGCGCACCGTCGGGGTGCCGACCAGCTCGACCCCGGCCGCCCGCAGCTCCTCCAGCGCGGCGGCGGTGGTGTCCGGCGCCACACCCGCCGTCAGGTCCAGCAGGACGCGGGTGGTGAAGCCCGCCCGGGCCGCGTCCAGCGCGGTGGCCTTGACGCAGTGGTCGGTGGCCAGGCCGACCACGTCCACCTCGGTGACCTGACGCTCGCGCAGCCAGTCGATCGGCCCGCGGTTGTTCTCGTCCAGCCCCTCGAAGCCGCTGTACGCCGCCGCGTAGGCGCCCTTGTCGAAGACGGCCTCGATGGCGCCGGAGGTGACCGACGGCGCGAAGTTGGGGTGGAAGCCCACCCCCTCGGTGCCCGCCACGCAGTGCACCGGCCAGCTGTCGACGTAGTCCGGGTGGTCCGAGAAGTGGTCGCCCGGGTCGATGTGGTTGTCGCGGGTGGCGAGGACGTGCTGGTACCCGGGGCGGGCCTCGGCGATCAGGTCGGTGATCGAGGCGGCGACCTCGGCCCCGCCGGCGACGGCCAGACTGCCGCCCTCGCAGAAGTCGTTCTGCACGTCGACGACGATCAGTGCCCGGTGCATGGCTCGCATCCTCGGTTGTGGGGGGTGGTGCGCTGGTTCTGTGCGCTTCCGGTGGGAACTCTACGGTCGACTGTAGGCAGTGGCACCCGGGGGCGGAAGGCCCGGGGAGCACCCGGGTCCGTGCCCCCGTGGGCCCGGCGGCCGCGGAGCGGTGTCACAGGAGCAGTTCGGTCGCCAGCACCGGGTCGCCCTTGGACAGTTGGGTGGCCGACAGCGGCAGCCCCGCCCGGGCCCGGACGTGCCGCTCGCGCGCGGCGCTCAGCGGCTCCCGGCCGACCACCTCGCCGGCCAGCACCAGCGGCACCTGCATCAGGTGCGGCTCCAGCTCGGCCGGGACCGGCCCGGTGCCGACCACCTCGGCCTCGGCCGCGCCGTCCGCGTCGGGCCGCCGGGCCGCCCACTTGCGGCCGCCGATGCTGGTCTTGCCGCCGGCGGCGCGCTTGGCGACCGCGACCAGCGGCCCGTCCTCGGACTCGGCCCGGGCGACCAGCTTGTAGACCATCGCGCAGGTCGGGTGGCCGCTGCCGGTGACCAGGCTGGTGCCGACGCCGTAGCCGTCCACCGGGGCGGCGGCCAGCGCGGCGATCGCGTACTCGTCGAGGTCCGAGGTGACGATGATCCTCGTCTTGTGGGCGCCGAGCTCGTCCAACTGGCGGCGGACCCGGTGCGCCAGCAGGGTGAGGTCGCCGGAGTCGATCCGGACCGCGCCGAGCTCGGGGCCGGCCACCTCGACGGCCGTGCGGACCGCCTCGCGCAGGTCGAAGGTGTCGACCAGCAGTGTGGTGCCCTTGCCCATCGAGGCGATCTGCGCCCGGAACGCGTCCCGCTCGCTGTCGTGCACCAGTGTGAAGGCGTGCGCGGCGGTGCCGGTGGTCGGGATGCCGTAGGTGAACCCGGCCTCCAGGTCGGAGGTGGCGGAGAAGCCGGCCACGTACGCGGCCCGGGCGGCCGAGACGGCGGCCTGCTCGTGGGCGCGCCGGGCGCCCATCTCGATCACCGGGCGCCCGCCGGCCGCGGCGGTCATCCGGGAGGCGGCGGCGGCGATCGCCGAGTCGTGGTTGAGGACCGACAGGATCACCGTCTCCAGGATCACCGCCTCGGCGAAGGTGCCCTCGACGGTCAGCAGCGGCGACCCGGGGAAGTAGACCTCGCCCTCCGGGTAGCCGTGGATGTCGCCGGTGAACCGGTAGTCGGCCAGGAAGCGCAGGGTGTCGGTGTCGACGACGTTCTGTGCGGCCAGCCAGTCGAGCTGCACGGCGGTGAAGCGGAAGTTCTCGACGGCGTCCAGCACCCGGCCGGTCCCGGCCATGACGCCGTAGCGGCGGCCGCCGGGCAGTCGGCGGGTGAACACCTCGAAGACGGAGCGGCGGTGCGCGGCCCCGCTCTGCAGGGCGGCCTGCAGCATGGTGAGCTCGTAGCGGTCGGTGAGGAGCGCGGTCGAACCGGCCGCGCGCACTGAAGTGGCGTCCATGAGGATGATGCTACTACCACTTAGCGTCAGATTGACGATTTCTCGTGGGGGGCGTTCGCGCAGCCATGGGGCGGAATCGCCCGGAGGTCCCCCGGATGGCAGCATGGGGGCTGAAGGTGCAGGTACCCGGAGGAACGGCGAGGAGGACCCGGCGGTGAGTGTCGCGCCCGCAGAGATCGAGCGCCCGGAGGTCGAAGGCCTACCGGTGGCTGAGCCGGACACCCCCTGGGTGACCATCGTGCACAACGACCCGGTCAACCTGATGAGCTACGTCCAGTACGTCTTCCAGGCCTACTTCGGCTACCCGAAGGACAAGGCCCGGAAGCTGATGATGGAGGTGCACACCAAGGGTCGGGCGGTGGTCTCCAGCGGGTCCCGTGAGGAGATGGAGCGCGACGTGCAGGCGATGCACGGCTACGGCCTCTGGGCCACGCTCCAGCACGACTGAACCGCGGGCCGCGCCCTGGGGTATCACCGAAGACGACGAAGACGGGCTGACCGATACAGATGGCTGGGTTGTTCGAGAGTGGCGGCGGCGGGAGTGCGGCGATCGTGCTGGACGAGGTCGAGGCCTCGATCCTGCGATCCCTGGAAGTGCAGATGCTGGAGCTGATCGGCCCCGGCCCGGGTGGTGAGGGCGGGGATCCGCTCGCCGCGCTGTTCGCCGAGGGGCCGAGCGAGGCACCCTCCGACCCGGCGCTGGCCCGGCTCTTCCCGGACGCCTACCGGGATCCGGAGAAGCCCCAGGACGCCGAGGGCAAGGCGGCCTCCGGCGAGTTCCGCCGCTACACCGAGCTGGACCTGCGCGCTCGCAAGCGCGACGACGCGCTGCAGGTGGTCCGGGCGCTGGACGGTCTCGGCGGCGAGGGCGGGGTGCTCAAGCTGCCCGCCGGTGACTGCCCGCGCTGGCTGGGCGCGCTCAACGACCTGCGGCTGACCCTGGGCGTGCGACTGGAGATCACCGAGGAGGACGAGCAGGGTCTGTACGACCTGCCCGACACCGACGAGCGCAAGCCGCTGGTGATGGCGTACCTGTGGCTGGGGGCACTCCAGGAGTCGCTGCTGGAGGCGGTCTCGGACTGAATCGTGCCCGGTTCCGGGCAGCCCCGGCCCCACGTCCGCATGCTGGACAAGGGGTCGGGGCTTTTCCGTTCAAAACGGGCGAAACCATACCACTCCATGCTCAAATATCGCTCAGATGGACACCGCTGTCCGGAGTCTGCGTGGTACGACTTCTCCACCCCACGAGACCCATCCAGGACGGTGTGCCATGACCGAGAAGCTCTACGACGAAGTGGTCGGCACCAAACCGGACGAGGAGGGCTACGAGCGGGGGCTCGGCAGCCGCCAGATCCAGATGATCGCGATCGGCGGCGCCATCGGCACCGGCCTGTTCCTCGGCGCCGGCACCGCGATCTCCAAGTCCGGCCCGAGCCTGATCCTGTCGTACGCGGTGGCCGGCGTGGCGATCTTCGTGATCATGCGGGCGCTCGGTGAACTGCTCACCTACCGCCCGGTGTCCGGCAGCTTCGCCGAGTACGCCCGGGAGTTCGTCGGCCCCTTCGCGGGCTATGTGACGGGCTGGACGTACTGGCTGTTCTGGGTGGTCACGGGCATGGCGGAAACCACCGCGGCCGCCGTCTACGTGAAGTTCTGGGCACCCGGCATCCCGCAGTGGCTCAGCGCGCTGACGTTCCTGGTCATCCTCTACGCGGCCAACCTGATCTCGGTGAAGCTCTTCGGCGAGATCGAGTTCTGGTTCTCCATGGTCAAGGTCACCGCCATCATCGGCATGATCCTGATCGGCATCGGCGTGCTCACCCTCGGCTTCAGCGACGCCGGTGACACCGCGTCGATCACCAACCTCTGGAAGGACGGAGGCTTCTTCCCCAAGGGGATCGGCGCCACCGTGATGACGCTGCAGATCGTCATGTTCGCCTACCTCGGCGTGGAACTGGTCGGCGTCACCGCAGGCGAGAGCGAGAACCCGCAGAAGACCCTGCCGCGCGCGATCAACACCCTGCCGTGGCGCATCATGCTGTTCTACATCGGCGCCCTGGTGATCATCCTCTCGCTCGTCCCGTGGACCGAATTCCAGCCCGGCGTCAGCCCGTTCGTCGCCGCCTTCGGCAAGGTCGGCATCCCCGCCGCGGCCGGAATCATCAACTTCGTGGTGCTCACCGCCGCGCTCTCCTCCTGCAACTCCGGCATGTACTCCACCGGCCGGATGCTGCGCGACCTCGCCCTGCGCGGCCAGGCCCCCGGGCAGCTCACCAAGCTCAACTCCCGCCGCACCCCCGCCGCCGCGATCACCCTCTCCTCGCTGCTGATGGGCGCCGGCGTCGTCCTCAACTACCTCGTCCCCGCCAAGGCGTTCGAGTACATCACCTCGGTCGCCACCGTCTGCGGCCTCTGGACCTGGGCGATGATCCTGATCTGCCAGATCCGCTACCGCAAGTCCTGGAAGGGCGGCCACCTCCCGCCGCCGAGCTTCAAGGCGCCCGGCGGCCTCTGGAGCAGTTGGGCCGCGCTCGCCTTCCTCGTCCTGGTCGTCGTCCTGATCGCCCTGGACAAGGACAACCGCATCTCGCTGTACGTCTTCCCCGCCTGGGCCGTCGTGCTGGTGATCGGCTACCAGGTGCTCAAGCGCCGCAGCCCGGCCGCCGTCCACGCCGTCGCCCACGACCACCTGCACGCCCGCAACGGCGGCTGACGGCCCGGCGGACCAACGCCGTGGACGCCCCAGCGGGCAGCCGCCGGGGCGTGGCTATCCTGACCGCATGCTGACCATCACCCGAGAACTGCGCGACGCGATCGTCGCCCACGCCCGCGCCGACCACCCGGACGAGGCCTGTGGCGTGGTGGCAGGCCCGGCCGGCACCGGACGGCCCGAGCGGTTCATCCCGATGCTCAACGCCGCCCGCTCGCCCACCTTCTACGAGTTCGACTCGGGCGACCTGCTCAAGCTCTACCGCGAGATGGACGACCGGGACGAGGAGCCCGTGATCGTCTACCACTCGCACACCGCGACCGAGGCCTACCCCTCGCGCACCGACGTGAGCTACGCCTCCGAGCCGTTCGCCCACTACGTCCTGGTCTCCACCGCCGACGGCAACGGCCCGGACGACCCGTTCCAGTTCCGCTCGTTCCGCATCGTGGACGGCGAGATCGCAGAGGAAGACGTCCAGGTCGTCGAGGCCTACCAGCCCTGACCAGCACCCACCTGGGCGCGGCCCGCCGACTGCCCACGCGTTGTCGGCGGGCCGGTGTCATCTCGACAGCAGAAACAGAAACATCCGGATCGCGAGACGGGCATGTCTAAGCCAGGCCGGGAATCTATACGATGAGCCCATGCGTTCCGTCGATGTGAGCACCCAGGCCCCGGGCACCCGCCTCGTGGCGCGCCTGCACGTCGACCTGTGCCGGCTCGCCAGTGCGATCTGTCCCGGCACGCCCGCGCGCTCTCGCTGAGCCGCCCGCACAGGCCCGCCGCACGCCCTGCGCCCCGGGCCCGACCCGCCCTGCCGCGCCCGCTGCGGCCCACCCACCTCACGACTCGCACAGGAGCGCACCCATGGCCATCGAGGTCCGCATCCCGACCATCCTCCGCACCTACACCGACGGCGCCAAGGCCGTCGAGGGCACCGGCAGCAACCTCGGGGAACTCTTCCAGGACCTCGACGCCCGTCACCCGGGCATCGCCGCCCGCCTGCTGGAGGGCGGCGAGCTGCGCCGCTTCGTCAACGTCTACCTCAACGACGAGGACGTCCGCTTCCTGGCGGGCATCTCCACCGCCCTCGCCGACGGCGACAGCGTCACCATCCTGCCCGCCGTGGCCGGCGGCGCCCGCTGACCGCCCGCTCTCCCGCCCGCCCCGCGCAGGCGGGAGAGCCGCCGCTCCCGACCCTCACCGCCGTTGCCGGAGGCCCCCCTTGCGTTACGACAGCCCGCTCGAAGCCGTCGGCAACACCCCGCTGGTCCGCCTGCCCCGACTCTCCGCCGCCGTCCCCGGCAACACCGACGGCCGGGTCACCCTCTGGGCCAAGCTGGAGGACCGCAACCCCACCGGCTCCATCAAGGACCGCCCGGCGCTGCACATGATCGAGCGCGCCGAGGCCTCCGGACTGCTCACCCCCGGCTGCACCATCCTGGAGCCCACCAGCGGCAACACCGGCATCTCGCTCGCCATGGCGGCCAAGCTCAAGGGCTACCGGATGGTCTGCGTGATGCCCGAGAACACCAGCGAGGAACGCCGCGAACTGCTGCGCATGTGGGGCGCCGAGATCATCGCCTCCCCGGCCGCCGGCGGCTCCAACACCGCGGTACGGATCGCCAAGGAGATCGCCGCCGAGCACCCCGACTGGGTCATGCTCTACCAGTACGGCAATCCGGACAACGCCGGCGCCCACTACGCCACCACCGGCCCCGAGATCCTCGCCGACCTGCCCAGCGTCACCCACTTCGTGGCCGGCCTCGGCACCACCGGCACCCTGATGGGCGTCGGCCGCTTCCTGCGCGAGAAGGTCCCCGGCGTGCAGATCGTCGCCGCCGAGCCGCGCTACGACGACCTGGTCTACGGCCTGCGCAACCTCGACGAGGGCTTCGTTCCCGAGCTGTACGACGCCGAGGTGCTCACCACCCGCTTCTCGGTCGGCTCTGCCGACGCCGTCCGCCGCACCCGCGAACTCCTCCAGCAGGAGGGCATCTTCGCCGGCGTCTCCACCGGCGCCATCCTGCACGCCGCGCTCGGCGCCGGCCGTAAGGCCGCCGCGGCCGGGCAGCGCGCCGACATCGTCTTCGTCGTCGCCGACGGCGGCTGGAAGTACCTGTCCACCGGCATCTACACCGCAGAGTCCACCGAGGCCGCGGTCGAGGCGCTCCAGGGCCAGCTCTGGGCCTGACGCCTCACTGACCGGCCGACATCGCCCGCTGCGCGCGGGCCCAGATCTGCCGGTCCACCACGCCGGCCCGGCGGCGGAAGTCGGCGAGCGCCACCTCGCGCAGCTCGTCCGTCTCCAGCCAGCTGGTCCGGCCCTGGCGGTCGCCCACCGAGCCCGGCGGCAGCGGCAGCACCCCCGGGCGGTCGGCGTGGTGCTTGCTGGTGATCTTCGCGACGGTCGCGGTGCGGCTGTTCACCCGCAGCACCAGGCAGGGGCGGTCCTTCGTCCCCGGACCGTCCTCGAACGGCACCTGCGCCCACCAGATCTCCTGCGGTGCCGGGGCCTGCCCGCGCGACGCCCGCTCACGCGGGCGCGGGGCCGGACGGGACGGTGCCGGAGCCGACGCCCCGCGCGCCCGGCGGAGCAGGGCCGACACGGCCAACGCCAGGACCGCGACACCCGCCACGGCCAGGACCACCCAGATGCCAGTCATGCGGCGAACCGTACCGGGACCGCGCCCGCTCCCACCACTGTGGCCACCGTGACAGTTGAGCATTTATCCGTACCCTGCTCCCGGTTCGTCACGGAATGACCACAGAGTCCGATCTGCGGTAAAGCCGCCCCCGAGCGCCGGAAAAGCTGACCACGCACGCCCCCACACATCCCGGAGGCCCCCGTGAGCCGCAGCACCGACCTGTGGTCGTACGCCGAGATCGCCCGCCACATCAACGTCCGGCCGGAGACCGTCCGCAACTACCGCCGGCACGGCCTGCTCCCCGACCCGGACGTCATCGACGGCAGCGGCCACCCCCGCTGGTACCCCGACTCGATCAAGGCCTGGGCCCGTCGGCGCCCGGGCCACCGCTGAACCGCCGCCCCGGCCCCCGTCGAACCGCCGCCCCGGCGTTCTGGTGATTCCAGCCACAGCGCGGCACGGAGACGGGGGCAAAGTGCCCCTCCGCCCTTACCCTCGACACACGCGAGGGCAGCGCTGCCGGCCGGTTCACCGGCCCCGCACTGTCATGACCAGCGGCAGCCAGGACGTGTCGGGGCGGAGGGGCTCGGATGAAACTGACCGTGGTGGGGTGCTCGGGGAGCTTCCCGTCCGCCGACTCGCCGTGCTCCAGCTACCTCGTGGAGGCCGACGGCTACCGCGTCGTGCTCGACCTCGGCAACGGCGCACTCGGCGCCCTGCAGAAGTACGTCGACCTGTACGAGGTCGACGCCGTCCTGCTCAGCCACCTGCACGCCGACCACTGCGTCGACCTCTGCGCCTACTGGGTCGCCCGCAACTACCGCGCCGAGGGCTGTCCCGACCCGATGCCCGTCTACGGCCCGGCCGGCACCGCCGAGAGGCTCGCCCGCGCCTACGACATGCCGGAGAACCCCGGGATGAAGGAGGTCTTCGACTTCCGCACCCTCACCCCCGGCACCTTCGACCTCGGCCCGTTCCGGATCGAGGTCGCCCAAGTCAACCACCCCGTCGACGCGTTCGCCTTCCGGGTCGGACACGAAGGCCGCAGCCTCGTCTACTCCGGCGACACCGGCGAGAGCGCCGAACTCGTCGAGCTCGCCCGCGACACCGACCTCTTCCTCTGCGAAGCCGCCTACATCGACGGCCGCGACACCTACCGGGCCGTCCACCTCAACGGCCGCGAAGCCGGCGAGCACGCCACCGCCGCCCGCGCCCGCCGGCTCGTCCTCACCCACATCCCGCCGTGGACCGACGCCGAGCACAACCGCCGCGACGCCGCCGCCGCCTTCACCGGCCCCGTCGAGATCGCCCGGGCCGGCGCGGTGTACGAGATCTGAGCAGGTCGGCGGCGGTTCTCGCGGCCACGAAAACACCTTCGGAACCACCTGCAACCTCCCGTCCCCCCGGACGTCTGTCCAAGTGAGCGGCGGGGAAGCCGCTCGTAACGGCCGGGCCTGTCAGGCCGGCAACCACCCATGTCACCGTACGTCCACGTCGTGCTGCCCGGAGGCGTCCGCGCCGGCCGGGCAGGTTCCGGGGGGAACACCCATGCGTCAGAAGCAGCTCAACCGTGCCCTGCGCCGAATCCGCGGCGTCGTACCGGCCGTCGTCGTCACCGCCGGGCTGGTCGCCGGTGCCACGGTGACCGCCGCGCCGGCGTTCGCCGACGCCGGGCCGCTCGGCCTCGCCGTCCACGCCCCGGTCGTGATCGGCGCCGCCGGCGCACCGGTAACTGGCGGGGCATGGCGAGGCCTTGGCTTTCCTCGTACGGGAGCGGTGTGAGCGCGGGTGCGGGCGGGCACGCGGCGGCGGCCCGGACGGCGGGCGGTCACGTGCGACGGGAAGCGGGGCCGGGGCGCGGCGGGGCGTCAGTCGGGCGGCGGCGGGGGAACGGTCAGGTCAGGCGCAACACGCCGCCGACCACACGCGACCGAAGTCGATGTGGCTGCGGGTGACCAGGATGCGCCGGGCGTTCACCGCTTCGGTTGACCAGCGGCCCTGCCGGTTCGTCAACCGTCGTCTCACTGCCGGGCCCCGGGGGTGGGACGGGGAGGGAGGAGCGGGGGCGAGGGGCGGCGCGGCAGGGGCGGGGCATGCGAACGGCCCCGCCCTACCGCTCGGGGGAGCGAGCGGCAGGGGCGGGGCCGGGGGTGCTGCGGGTCGCACCTCGGCGTCAGGCCTTGGTGACGTCCTCGATCTCGTCGTCGTCCTCGCGACCGGGGGTCTTGAGGTTGAACTTGACGATCGCGAAGCGGAAGAGGAAGTAGTAGAGCGCGGCGAACGCGATACCGATCGGGATGATCATCCACGGGTCGGTGGCCTTGTTCCAGGCCAGGGCGTAGTCGATCAGGCCGCCGGAGAAGGTGAAGCCGTCGTGCACACCGAGCGCCCAGGTGAGGGCCATCGAGACGGCGGTCAGCACCGCGTGGATGACGTACAGGGCCGGGGCGATGAAGACGAATGCGAACTCGATCGGCTCGGTGACACCGGTGACGAAGGAGGTCAGCGCCAGCGACAGCATCATGCCGGTGACGGCCTTGCGGCGGTGCGGCTTGGCGGTGTGGGCGATGGCGAACGCCGCGGCGGGCAGGGCGAACATCATGATCGGGAAGAAGCCCGACATGAACTGTCCGGCGGTCGGGTCGCCGGCGAAGAATCGGGTCAGGTCACCGTGGACGACGGTGCCGTCGGGCTTGGTGAAGTCACCGGTCTGGAACCAGGCGTAGGAGTTCACGAACTGGTGCATGCCGACGGGCAGCAGACCGCGGTTGACCAGACCGAAGGCGCCCGCACCGAACGCGCCGGCGCCGATCAGGGTGTCGTTCAGGCTCTTGATGGCGTCGCCGATCGGGCCCCAGGTCAGGGCGAAGAGGACACCGACGGCGGTGCCGACGAAGGCCATGATGATCGGGACGAGACGGCGGCCGTTGAAGAAGCCGAGCCAGTCGACCAGCCGGGTGCGGTGGTACTTCTGCCACAGCACGGCGGAGAGCAGACCGATCACGATGCCGCCGAGCACGCCCGGGTTCTGGTACGTGGCGGCGGTGTACTTGCCGTCGGCGACCACGGCCTCGGTGACCGGGAACGCGGTCAGCACGTTCTTGTAGACCAGGAAGCCGACGAGCGCGGCGAGCGCGGTGGAGCCGTCCGCCTTCTTGGCGAAGCCGATCGCGATGCCCACCGCGAACAGCAGCGGCAGGTTGGCGAAGACCGCGTCACCGGCGGTGGCGAACACCGCGGCGACCTTGTTCCAGCCGAGGCCGTCCTTGCCGAACACGTCGTCCTGGCCGAGGCGCAGCAGCAGACCGGCGGCAGGGAGAACGGCGATGGGCAGCTGGAGGCTGCGGCCGATCTTCTGCAGGCCCTGCAGCAGGTTCTGGCCGAACTTCTTGGTGGGGCTTGGCGTGGCCGGAGCCGCGGCGGGCGCCGGCGCCTGCGCAGACTGACTCATGGGGGTGGGTTCCTAACGGCAGGGCGGGTCGGTCGGGGGTAGGTGCACAGGGGGCCGAACCGCGAACTGGTCTACACCACACGTGGTGTAGACCAGTTTTGTAGCACGGGTGGAGAAGGGGGGGAACCCCTGAAAGCGGTGCTGGTGAGAAGCGCTATGAAATCGAAACCTACTTGCGGATCGACGATCATGATTACCCGCCGCGATTGGCATTTTGGCTATTTGCGCAACAAAAAGAGCCGGCCGTCCGGCGGGGGCCGGTCGGCGGGGCGGCCGGCGGGTGCGGCCGGTCCGGCGGAGACCGGACGGAGGCGGGCGGAGGTGTCCGTGGGCGGCCCGGCCGGGGTCGGGAGTGGGTGGGACCGGGTGCGGGCCGCCCGCCGGTGCGGTCGGGCGGGGAGGGTGGGCGGATCCGACCTCCCCGGCCGCCGTCCGGTCATCGCCGCCGGATTGTCACCGCACTCCGCCGCGCCATCCCATTCGCCGCGAGAAACCCGTGGCCGCGCCCGTGCGGAACGGCTGCGGCGGATTTGCCGGCCGGCCCGCCGTGCCGCCGCGGCGATCTTTCCCCCACCCGGCGCCCCCGCCGGAGCCGCGCCGGCGGGCAGGCGGGGAGCGGCTACCACCCCGCCCCCCGCGCAGTGCCGGGGCGGGGCGACGGGTCACGGACCGGCCGGGTCGCCGAATTTCCGGCGCGCCAATGGCGGGACTTCCGTATCGGGACCATCGGCCTGTTCCGGATATGCCGAAGGCCCTCGGGCCGATGGTCCGAAGGCCTTTTCGGAGGGCTCGTGGTGACGCTGGATTTATGCCCTGGTCACGTCCTCGACCTGACTCTCGTCCTCGCGTCCGGGTGTTTTCATATTGAATTTCACGATGATGAACCGGAACAGCGCGTAGTACACGGCGGCGAAGCAGAGCCCGATGGGGATGATCATCCAGGGCTTGGTGGCCAGGCTCCAGTTGATCGCGTAGTCGATCAGGCCGGCCGAGAAGCTGAACCCGTCGTGCACCCCCAGACCCCAGGTGATCGCCATCGACGCACCGGTCAGCAGGGCGTGCACCGCGTACAGCACCGGGGCGACGTAGGCGAAGGAGTACTCGATCGGCTCGGTCACACCCGTGATGAGGGAGGTCAGGCCGACCGAGAGCATCAGTCCGTAGATCTCCTTGCGGCGGTGCACCTTGGCGGAGTGCGCGATGGCCAGCGCGGCGGCGGGCAGGGCGAACATCATGATGGGGAAGAAGCCGGACTGGAACTGGCCGGCCGTCGGGTCGCCGGCCAGGAAGCGCGGGATGTCGCCGTGCACGATCACGCCGTCCGGCTTGGTGAACGCGCCGAACTGGAACCAGACGAAGGTGTTCAACAGCTGGTGCATGCCGACCAGCAGCAGCACGCGGTTGGCGACGCCGAAGATCCCCGCGCCGCCTGAGCCCAGATCGACCAGGTTCTGGCTGAAGTCGGTCATCACGCGGTCGATCGGCGGCCAGGCCCAGACGGCCAGGCAGGCGGCGAGCATGCCCACCAGGGCGGTGATCATCGGGACCAGGCGGCGGCCGTTGAAGAAGCCGAGCCAGTCGACCAGCTTGGTGCGGTGGAAGCGCACCCACAGCCAGGCCGACATCAGGCCGATCAGGATGCCGCCCAGGACGCCCGGGTTCTGGTACGTCGCGGCGGCGGCCTTCGCCGAGGTGTAGTCCACGCACTGGTTGCCGACCAGGACGGTGGGCGCCTTGCAGTCCTCGGGGAAGGCGTGCAGCACCTGGTAGAAGACGAGGAACCCCACCACGGCCGCCAGCGCCGTCGAGCCGTCCGCCTTCTTCGCCATGCCGATCGCGACGCCGACGCAGAAAAGCATCGGAAGACCGAGCGAGGAGTCCAGCAGCGCGCCGCCCGCCGCCGCGAAGACCTTGGCGACGTTGTCCCAGCCGAGCCCGTCCTTGCCGAAGACGTCGGGCTGTCCGAGCCGGTTGAGGATGCCGGCCGCCGGCAGCACCGCGACCGGCAGCTGGAGCGAGCGGCCCATCTTCTGGAGTCCGCCGTAGAAGGTGTGCCACCACACGGTCTGCGGGGCCGTGGCGCCTGCCGAACTCATCCTTCGCCCTCCGGGAGCAGTTGCCGGCCGCTGGCCCCCTGGGCCGTCGGGCGGGGCTCGGGAACACCCGGGGGCCCTTCCTGCGTTCATCGGAGTACCCATATATTGGTGTAGACCACTCTTGGAGACGCAGGCCGGGCGCGCCGGGGCGCAAGCCCCGCTGATCGTCATCCTCGGACGAAGATCCAGATCGTGCGCGCCGGAATGGGCCAAAAGTGGACTAACGTGGCAGATCGGTCCTGGTCGGGTGATGCTTGTCGCGCTGCCGTGCAGCGCGACGGCCGCTGAAACCGCGTCAGCACCGGCAGCCACCCACCCCAGCCTCGGCCGGGGACCCGAGCACAGCGCAGGACGGCACCCGGCAGAGCAGCCGACGGGCCGAGACAGAGGGAGAACAACAGATGGCCAGCAAGGCTGAGAAGATCGTCGCCGGTCTGGGCGGCATCGACAACATCGAAGAGGTCGAAGGCTGCATCACCCGCCTGCGCACCGAGGTCAAGGACGCCTCCCTCGTCGACGAGGCCGCCCTCAAGGCCGCCGGCGCCCACGGCGTCGTGAAGATGGGCACCGCGATCCAGGTCGTCATCGGCACCGACGCCGACCCGATCGCCGCCGACATCGAAGACATGATGTGAGCTGAGCCCACCCGGCTCACCACCCTCCGGCCCGCCGGCCCCGCCCAGGGGCGGCGGGCCGAGGACTTCCGGGCAACCCGGCCGCACCGGACGGGCAACACCCGCAGCCCAGGCGGCACCCCGCCACCCGGCCCCACAGGCACCGATCCGGACCCGTCGGGGCGTACCGGGACCACCCGGCAGAAGCGGCTACGCTCGGTTCCTATGTCACGCATCGACGGCCGCACCCCCGAACAGCTCCGCCCCATCACCATCGAGCGGGGCTGGAGCAAGCACGCCGAAGGCTCCGTCCTCATCTCCTACGGCGACACCAAGGTGCTGTGCACCGCCAGCGTCACCGAAGGCGTCCCGCGCTGGCGCAAGGGCAGCGGCGAAGGCTGGGTCACCGCCGAGTACTCCATGCTCCCCCGCGCCACCAACACCCGCGGCGACCGCGAAGCCGTCAAGGGCCGCATCGGCGGACGCACCCACGAGATCAGCCGCCTCATCGGCCGCTCCCTGCGCGCCGTCATCGACCACCGCGCCCTCGCCGAGAACACCATCGTCCTCGACTGCGACGTCCTCCAGGCCGACGGCGGCACCCGCACCGCCGCCATCACCGGCGCCTACGTCGCCCTCGTCGACGCCGTCGCCTGGGCCCGGGACAAGAAGATCCTCCGCGCCAAGGGCCAGCCCATCACCGGCGGCGTCGGCGCCGTCAGCGTAGGCATCATCGACGGCACCCCCATGCTCGACCTCCGGTACGAGGAAGACGTCCGCGCCGAGACCGACATGAACATCGTCTGCACCTCCGACGGCCGCTTCGTCGAGGTCCAGGGCACCGCGGAAGGCGCCCCCTTCGACCGCGCCCTCCTCGACCGCCTCCTCGACCTCGGCACCCTCGGCTGCGCCGAACTCGACGAGATCCAGCGCAAGGCCCTGGAGGCCTGAGACCGGGTCCGGTCGCGCTTCCGAAAACCGAGGGCTCCGGGCACCGCCGCTGTACAGGCCGGGCCCGGAGCCCTTACCGTTCCCGCAGCACCCGAATGCGGGAACCGCGCACCCCTCACCGCGCGTCCTCCCCTTACGGAACCCGCGCACCCAGGAGGACCGGATGCCCCAGAGCATCGCCCGCCCCGCCACCCTCGCCGTGGCCGGCCTGATCGCCATCCTCCCGCTCAGCGTGGTGAGTTGCTCGGCCGCCCAGAAGGCGCTCGACTGCGGCAACACCGCCGTCCGTATCACCGGCGACATCGCCGACGTCACCAACGCCTACAACAACGCGAGCAACGACGCGGCCGCAGCCGGACAGGCGCTCCAGAAGCTGAAGAACGACCTCGACCAGCTCGGCAAGAACTCCAAGAACACCGACGTCGTCAAGGCCATCAACGACCTCAACACCCAGGTCGACAAGGTCCAGCAGGCGGTCAACGGCAAGCAGGTCCCCGACCTCAAGCCGCTCGGCGACGCCGCGGGGAACCTCACCCAGGTCTGCACCGGCTGACGTCCGGTTAGGGTGGGTTCATGTCGACCCGCCTGATCCTCGCGACCCGCAACCAGAACAAGATCGCCGAACTGCGTGCCATCCTCGGCGACGCCGGCCTGGACGTCGAACTGATCGGCGCCGACGCCTACCCCGAGATCCCCGACGTCCGCGAGACCGGCGTCACCTTCGCCGAGAACGCCCTCCTCAAGGCCCACGCCCTCGCCCGGGCCACCGGCCTGCCCGCCGTCGCCGACGACTCCGGCCTCTGCGTGGACGTCCTCAACGGTGCCCCCGGCATCTTCTCCGCCCGCTGGGCCGGCAAGCACGGCGACGACCGCGCCAACCTGGACGTGCTCCTCGCCCAGCTCTCCGACATCGACGCGGAGCACCGCGGCGCCCACTTCTACTGCGCGGCGGCACTGGCACTGCCGGACGGCACCGAGCGCGTGGTCGAGGGCCGCCTCCTCGGCACCCTGCGGACCGCGCCGGCCGGTGAGGGCGGCTTCGGCTACGACCCGATCCTCCAGCCCGTGGGTGAGAGCCGTACGTGCGCCGAGATGACGGCGGACGAGAAGAACGCCATCAGCCACCGCGGTAAGGCCTTCCGGGGGCTGGTGCCGGTGGTGAAGGAACTGCTGGGCTGACGAGCGGCAGGAACGACGATGGCCCGCCTGCCTTCGATTTGAAGGCAGGCGGGCCATTTCAGTCGGTACGCCCGGTGGGACTCGAACCCACGACACTGCGGACCTAAACCGCATCTCTCTAGCCAGCTGGAGTACGGGCGCACATCGGCTCTAGCCTACCGGCTGACTGTGCCGCAGGCCGCACCTTTGCCGGCCGAGGGTCGCGCTACGCCGCGATGCCCTCGGCGCGCGCGTCCCGGCTCCTGTTCCGGCCGCAGCAGGTGGGCGTGATGGAGTGGCAGTTGGGGCAGAGGAGGCGAAGGTTCTCCCGCCTGTTGTCGAGCCAGTTGCCGTTGATGTGGTCGACCTCCAAGGTCATGGCGTGCCCGAGCCAGGTCGGAGGGGCGCCGCACATCTCGCAGATGTCGGGGCGCCCGATGTGTACGAGCATGGCGCGGAGGCGGTCGCCCGGCACGCGGTGGCTTTCCGGCGGGCGCTGCACGAGCAGCTCCTCGGCCTTGCGCCGCGGCCCGGTCTTCCGGACCTTGTTGTGTGCTTGCCCCGTGAAGTGACTGGTGTCGAGCTGGTGGAAGGCGATGCTCTCCCTGACCAGTGTTCGGGAGCTGCCACAGTCGGTCATCCCGAGGGCGAGAATGACGCCGCGGAAGTTGCGGTGCGTTGCCACGGCCTGCGCCAGCGCGTCCTTGGGGATGGCCTCGATCCTGTTGCGGCCGTTGCCCCTGAAGGTGAAGTGCGAGGTGTCGATGCCGAATTCGGCCAGCCGCTTCTTGAGGTAGGAGTACAGGCTGTCGTAGGGCGTGACTCCGAGGTATGCCATGACGGAGTTGATGCTGTCGCTGTTGGCCGCTGCCTCGGCCAGCTGCTGCCGGGAGTACCGGCGGCGCCCGTAGTCCGGCCGGCCTTCGTTGAAGTGCGAGGTGTCGATCCCGTAGAACCGAAGCCGCTTGCTCAGGTAGCTGTGTGTGCCGCCCGCCATCGGCACGCCGAGCCTTCGCATGATGTCGTTGACGCTGTTCGACTCCGCTGCGAGTGTCGTGAGCAGCTCACGGGTGTACTTGACCGGCATGGTCGTCCCCCTTCGGGCCTGTGTGTGCGCCCGTCCCCCGTGTGTGCGGGTGGTCGTCGTCCCGTTCGGTTACGGCCTCACCAGCACTACTTCGGGTACTTGCGGCCCGTCAGGCGGGCGCCGATGAGGGCGGTGCCGGCGAGGAGGAGGGTGGCGAGGAGGAGCAGGGGGAGGAAGCGGGTGACGTCGCGGTGGTGAACGCGGCGGTGCGGGCGGCGCCGGGGTGGGTGGAGCTGTCGCCGGGGGCGGCCGCGGAGGGGGTGCGCCGTTCGGCGGCGGGGGAGTACGGGGTGGTGCTGCTGGGGCGGGTGGCGCAGGCGGGAGTGGGGTTTCTGACGGGGGGTCGGCGCCGGTCGGTGCGGGCGTGTCCGGCGCCGGGTTGCATCCTGTTCTTCCTGCAGCAGCATGCGCGCCGGGCGTGGTGTTCGACGGCCTGCGGGGCGCGGGTCCGGGTGGCCCGGCACAGTCGTCGGCATGCGGACGGCTGAACGGGTGCCGGCCGGAAACCGGCCGGGGCGGGTCGGGAGTCGGCCGGGGGCGGGCAAGTGGGCGGCTCGCGGGCCGACCGTGGGTGACCGTCGGGTATCGGCCGTTCGACCGGCGCTGTTGGGGAATTGATTGCCAATTGGTACAGACCTATTGACCTATGTGGTTCAGACCACATAGCTTCAGCGCCAATCTGCATTCCCCCACGTGCGTGCTCCCCCACAAGGTACGCGCCGACACTCTCTCCCGGAGGACCGAGTGTTGATCCGATCCACGGCGGAGCGGCGTCCCACCGCTGCCCGTCACTCCAAGAGCCCGGCCGCCCGGGCGGGTCTGGCCTCGCTGGCGGCTGCCGGCCTTGCCGGCCTGCTGGTGGCGACGCTGGGCGCGGCGCCCTCGCAGGCGTCCGCGACCGTCGACAACGCGGCCTGTCGGCCCGACGGCATGTACCGGACTCCCGGGGTGGACGTCCCGTACTGCAGCGTCTACGACACCGCGGGCCGCGAGAAGATGGGCGCGGACCACCAGCGCCGCATCATCGGCTACTTCACCGGCTGGCGCACCGGCAAGGACGGGACCCAGCCCTACCTGGTGAGCGACGTCCCCTGGGACAAGGTCACCCACCTGAACTACGCGTTCGGGCACGTCGGCGGCGACAACAAGATCTCCGTCGGCACCGACGACGACAAGAACGAGGCCACCGGGATCTCCTTCCCGGGCGTGCCCGGCGCCGAGCTGGACCCGTCGCTGCCCTACAAGGGGCACTTCAACCTGCTGACGAAGTTCAAGAAGCAGTACCCAAACGTCAAGACCATGATCTCGGTGGGTGGTTGGACCGAGACCGGCGGGTACTTCGGCGACGACGGCAAGCGCGTCGACTCCGGCGGCTTCTACTCGATGACCGTCAACCCGGACGGCTCCGTCAACCAGGCGGGCATCGACACCTTCGCCGACTCCTCGGTGGACTTCATCAAGAAGTACGGCTTCAACGGCGTCGACGTCGACTACGAGTACCCGACCTCGATGAAGGACGCGGGCAACCCGCTGGACTGGCAGCTGGCCAACTCCAAGCGCGCGTCGCTCGCCAAGGGCTACGCGGCGCTGATGAAGACGCTGAGGGAGAAGCTGGACCGGGCGGGTGCCGCCGACGGCAAGCACTACCTGCTCTCGGTCGCGGCCCCGTCGTCCGGCTACCTGCTGCGCGGCATGGAGACCTTCCAGGTGGCGCAGTACCTGGACTACGTCAACATCATGTCGTACGACCTGCACGGCGCCTGGAACAAGTACGTCGGCCCGAACGCCTCGCTGTTCGACGACGGCAAGGACGGCGAGCTGGCGGCGGCCAACGTGTACGGCACCGGCCAGTACGGCGGGATCGGCTACCTGAACGCGGACTGGTCGTACCACTACTTCCGCGGTGCGATGCCGGGCGGCCGGATCAATGTCGGCCTGCCGTACTACACGCGCGGGTTCAAGAACGTGACCGGCGGGACCAACGGCCTCTGGGGCACCGCGTCGGCGACCACCTGCCCGGTGGGTTCGGGGCTGACGGCGTGCGGGGACGGCGCGGTCGGTGTCGACAACATCTGGAACGACAAGGACGACGCGGGCAAGGAGTCCCCGGCCGGCTCGAACCCGATGTGGCACGCGAAGAACCTGGAGAAGGGCATCGTGCCCGACTACCTCTCCGAGTACGGCGTGACCGACACCGCCCTGCAGGGCACCTACGCCCGCAACTACAGCTCCTCGCTGGTGGCGCCGTGGCTGTGGAACGACTCCAAGAAGGTCTTCCTCTCCACCGAGGACGAGCAGTCGGTGGGCGCCAAGGCGGACTACATCGTCAACCAGGGCGCGGGCGGCGCGATGATCTGGGAGCTCGCGGGCGACTACAAGTGGGACGCGACCGCCAACGGCGGCAAGGGCCAGTACGTGCCGGGCTCGACGCTGACCTCGCTGATGTACGACAAGTTCAAGGCGGCCTCGCCGTACGGTGCGGTCCGCTCGACGACCGCGCTGCCGCAGCAGACCCTGCCGATCGACGTGTCGTTCACCGACTTCGCGCTGGGTGACTCGAACTACCCGATCAACCCGAAGATCCACATCGTCAACAACTCGACGGTGACCCTGCCGGGCGGTACCGAGTTCCAGTTCGACTACAGCAACTCGGCCCCGGGCAACGCGAAGGACCAGTCGGGCTTCGGGCTGACCGTCATCAAGCAGGACAACCCCGGGCCGGGCAACGTGGGCGGTCTCAAGGGCACCTACAACCGGGTGTCGGTGAAGCTGCCGGGCTGGCAGTCGCTGGCGCCGGGCGCGTCGGTCGACATGGACTTCGTCTACTACCTGCCGGTGTCGACGCCCTCGAACTGGACGGTCAACGTCGGGGGCACGCTGTACGGCCTCGAGGGCGACCTGAGCCGGGGCGCCGTCGACGGCGGCACCGCGACGCCGACCCCGTCGCAGACGGTCACGCCGACCGCGACCCCGACCCCGACCCCGACCGTGACGCCGACGGTGACGCCGACCGTCACGCCCACCGTGACGCCGACGGTGACCCCCACCGCGACCCCGACCTCGGGCACCTGCGCGGGTGCGCCGAGCTGGGACGCGGGCACCACCTACGCGACGACCACCAAGGTGTCGTGGAAGGGCCACTACTACCGGAACAAGTGGTGGACCAAGGGCGACGACCCCGGCGCGAGCGGCTCGTGGGGCGTCTGGAGCGACCTCGGGACCTGCTGATGACAGCGGTCCGCTGAGGTGAGAGGCGGCGGTGGCGGTGCACCCGGTCGGGGGGTGTGCCGCCACCGCTCCGTTGCCGGGCCCCGGGGGCGGGCAGCCTCCGCGGACGGGACCGGGGCGCGGCGGCGGGCCGGTGCCGCACCGCCGCGCCCCGGTGGCGCCTGCCGGAGCAGTTCGCTCAGGCGCTCTCGACCTTGAGGTCGCGCAGCAGCTTGGCGACGTGGCCGGTGGCCTTCACGTTGTAGAGGGCGCGCTCGACCTTGCCCTGCTCGTCCACGATCACGGTGGAGCGGATCACGCCCTGGTAGGTGCGGCCGTAGTTCTGCTTCTCGCCGTACGCGGCGTAGGCCTCCAGGACGGCGTGGTCCGGGTCGGAGAGCAGGGTCACCTTGAGGTCCTCGGCCTCGCGGAACTTGCCGAGCTTCTCCGGCTTGTCCGGCGAGATGCCGATGACGTCGTAGCCCGCGCCGGCGAAGACCTCCAGGTTGTCGGTGAAGTCGCAGGCCTGCTTGGTGCAGCCCGGGGTGAGCGCGGCGGGGTAGAAGTAGACGATCACCTTGCGGCCGAGGTGGTCGGCGAGGGACACCTGGTTGCCGTCGGCGTCCGGCAGGCTGAAGGCGGGCGCGGTGTCGCCGGGCTGGAGACGCTCAGTCACGGGGGACTCTCCTGGTGCGTGGGCGGGTGGTCGTACCACGGCAAACTTACCTCCGATGGTGGGTGGGGCCGCGCGGGCCTGCGTGGCAACTGACAAACTGGGTCAGTCGCACAGGACAACATCAGTGAATTGGGGTGGCCCGAGTGGGCGAGGCGAGCACGAAGGACAAGTCGGCGCGGACGACCGCCCAGATCGAGGCGGACATCTCCCGCACCCGCACCCAGCTGGCGGCGACCCTGGACGAGCTCGCCATGCGCGTCCACCCGAGCACCATCTCCGCGCAGGTCAAGGCGAAGGCGGTGGCCTCCGTGGAGGAGAAGGCCGGCCGGGCGTACGTGGCGGCGAGCGGGCTGGTGGAGAAGGCCAAGGCGCAGTTCGTGGACGAGAAGGGGCAGCCGCGCAAGGAGCGGGTCGTCCCGGCCGCGCTGGTCGGCGTCGGTCTGGTGCTGCTGGTCGCGTCCGCCCGCAAGCGTCGCAAGGGCTGAACGGCGGGGTTGTCGGGGCCGGGCGCCGGTGGTGCCCGGCCTTCCGCCTGTCCGTACGGCGGTCTCGTACGTCCCGGGCGTTCTCGTACGTCCCGGCGGTCTCGTACGTCCCGGCGGTCTCGTACTCCGGGCCAGCGTCACGCCGCGGGCCCGGGGGCGGTACCTTCGGGATCGTGAGTACGAACGACGAACCGACCCCGCAGACCGCCTCGCCGGAGCACGACTCGCCGCGCCACGACCGGCTGGGCGAGAAGCTGCCGATCAAGATGCTGCACGACCGCGTCCTGGTGAAGACCGAGGGCAGCGAGGGCGAGCGCCGCTCGACCGGCGGCATCCTCATCCCCGCGACCGCGGAGCTGTCCAAGCGCTGCACCTGGGCGGAGGCCGTCGCGGTGGGCCAGAGCGTCCGCTCGGTGGAGCCGGGCGACCGCGTCCTGTACGACCCGGAGGACAAGCTGGAGGTCGAGGTCCGCGGCGCCACCTACGTGCTGCTGCGCGAGCGTGACCTGCACGCCGTGGCCGCGATGCGCTTCGGCGACACGGAGGGCTCGACCGGGCTCTACCTGTGAGGACCTGACCGGCCCGGGGCGGGCCGTCACGCCGTGGTGCGTGGCGGCCCGCCGCGTCATGTCGGGGCCGGTCTGTCGGTGGCCGGCAGTAGGGTCCCGGCATGAGCAGCGGTGTGCGTTCCAGCAGTGTGCCTCCGGTCGGTGACGAGCAGCGCCGGGCCCGGGTGGGCCGGCGGCATCTTCTGGCGCCCTCGGGGCGGGCGGCGCGGGTCGAGCAGGTGACGGAGGCCGTGGTCGGGCTGCACGCCACCGATGCGGCGACGGTCTACCTGTCGGCGTGCGCGCGGCTGGCGGAGCCGTCGGCGGCCGAGGTCGAGCGGGCGCTGTACGAGGACGTCTCGCTGGTGAAGCTGCTGTCGATGCGGCGGACGATCTTCGCGGTGACGGAGGAGTTCGCGCCGTACGTGAGTGCGTCCACGGCGCGGGCGATCGCGGTCAAGGAGCGGGCGACGCTGCTGAAGCACCTGCGCGACTTCGCCGAGGGCTGGGACGAGCGGCGCCTCGCGGAGACGGAGCTGGCGGTGCTGGCCGCGCTGGACCGGCGCGGTGAGGCGACGACGAGTGAACTCGGCGCGGACGTACCGGCTTTGCGCGAGACGATGCTGATGTCTGCGGGCAAGCCGTACGAGGCGAAGCAGAGCGTGGGGAGCCGGTTGCTGCGACTGCTGGCCTCGGACGGGCATCTGCGGCGGTGCCGGCCGCGCGGGTCCTGGCTGAGCAGCAGCTATCCGTGGGCGCGGGTGCCGCAGTGGCCGGACGTGCCGGTGCGGGAGGCCAAGGCGGAGGTGGTGCGGCGCTGGCTGGCGGCGTACGGGCCGGCCACGGTCGAGGACGTGAAGTGGTGGACGGGCTGGACGCTGGCGGACACCCGTAAGGCGCTGGCGGACGTGGGCGCGGTGGACGTGGCGCTGGCGGGGGGCGTGGCGGGCCTGGTGCTGCCGGGGGACGTGGAGCCGGTGGCGGAGCCGGAGCCGTGGGCGGCGCTGTTGCCGGCGCTGGACCCGACGGTGATGGGCTGGCGCGGGCGTGAGTGGTATCTGCGGCCGGAGGACGTCCCGGCGCTGTTCGACCGGGCGGGCAATGCGGGGCCGACGGTCTGGTGGTGCGGCCGGGTGGTGGGCGGTTGGGCGCAGCGTGCGGACGGCGAGGTGGTGTGGCGGCTGTTCGCGGATGTCGGGGCTGAGGCGGAGGCGGCGGTCGTGGGGGAGGCGGCGCGGTTGTCGGGCTGGTTGGGGGAGGCGCGGGTGACGCCGCGGTTCCGGACGCCGCTGGAGCGGGAGTTGGTGGCGTAGCGGCTCACCGGCGGCCCGGCTCGGCGGCAGCTGTCCGCCTCACCGGCGGTCCTGGGCACCCACGGTCGGGCTCGCCGGCGGTCCGGTTCGCCCGCGCGGTCCGGGTCGGCGGCGGCGGTTCGGCTCACGGGGCGGGTGGGGTGGCGGCCGCCGGGTTCGGGCCCGGATTCGGGCCCGGATTCGGGCCCGTGCTCGGGCCGGTGGCCGACGGGTGTGTGGTCGGGGTCGGGGTCGGCGGCGGGGTGGGCCTGGCCGAGGAGGGCCGGCTGGTCGGGGTGGTGACCGGTGGCTCGGGGGTGGGCGTCGGGTGGGGTGCCTCGGGGGCGGGGGTGGGCCGGGTCTCGGTCGGCCGGCTGCTCGGGGTGGGCCCGTCCGGTACCGGTACCGGTACCGGTACGGGCGCTGAGGGGGCGGGGGCGCTGGGCGGTGCGCTGGTGGCGCTCGCGCTGGGGGACGGCGAGGCCGGGGCGGTGGTGGCCGGGGTGCTCGGCCGGCCGTTGCCGCGGCCGGGCTGGAGGTCGAAGTGCTGGACGTCGGTGCCGTCCAGGACGTCGGCCATGTACGCGGTCCAGATCTCGGTGGGGAAGGCACCGCCGTTGATCCGGGTGTAGCCGGCGGTGCCGGAGAGCGGTTCCTTGGCGTGGGTCTTCGGGTTCTCCCGGAAGAGGCCGACGGTGGTGGTGAGTTCGGGGGTGAAGCCGGCGAACCAGGCGGAGAGGTTGGAGTCGGTGGTGCCGGTCTTGCCGGCGGCGGGGCGGCCGAGGTCGAGGGCGGCGGCGCCGGTGCCGCGCGGGCTGACGACGTCGCGCAGGACGTCGGTGACGGCGTCGGCGGTGCCCCGGTCGATCGCGCTGGTCGGGACGTGCTCGGGCATCTTGGGGACGTCGATGGCGCCGCCGGTGTGGACGCGTTCGAGCTTGGTCACGGACCACGGGGTGTAGGCCTGGCCGTGATTGGCGAACGCGGCATAGGCGCCGGCCAGGTTGAGGGCGCTGGGGGTGGCGGTGCCCAGGGTCATCGAGGTGTTGGCCGGGTCCATGCCGGGGACGTTGTCGGGGATGCCGAGCCGGATGGCGGTCTCCCGGACGTGGGCGAGCCCGGCGTCGACGCCTTCCTGCGCGTAGACCGAGTTGACGGACTTCGCCATGGCTTGGCGCAGGGTGATGTCGCCGTAGTCGATGTCGTCCTCGTTGGGCGGGGCGTACGGGGTGGGGCCGCCGGTGACGGCGCGTTCGCTGGTGCCGTCGTAGCGGGTCTCGGTGGTGATCGGGCGGCCGTCGCCGCTGCTGCGACCGGAGTTGAGGCCGGCGGCGAGGTCGATGGGCTTGAAGGTGGAGCCGATCTGGTTGTCCTGGCGCAACGCGTCGTTGTAGGGCTGTTTCGCGTAGTCGGGTCCGCCGTAGACGGCGACGACGCGCCCGGTGGCGGGTTCGACCGAGGCGCCGGCGACGCGGACGTCGGTGTCGGTGGTGGGCCGTTTGGCGGGGTCGAGTTCGTCGGTGAGTTCCTGCTGGACGGCGTGGGTGAAGGCGTCCTGCTTGTCCTTGTCGAACGTGGTGGTGATCCGCCAGCCGCCGGCCTTGAGGGTGGCGGTGTCGATGATGCCGCTGGAGACGAGGTAGTCGTCGGCGACGCCGACCAGGTAGCCGGCCTGGCCGCCGAGGCCGGTGGCGGGCTGGGGGTCGATCGGCTCGGGGAAGGTGATGGAGGCGCGTTCGACGGCGGTCAGGAAGCCGAGTTGGACCATGCCGTCGAGGGCGTAGTTCCAGCGGGCCACGGCCTTCTCGCGGTTGGCGGGGGTGGCGGTCCTGACGTCGTAGATGCTGGGGGCCTGGAGCAGGGCGGCGAGGTAGGCGCCCTGGGGGAGGGTGAGCTGGGAGACGTCGACGCCGTAGTAGGCGCGGGCGGCGCTCTGGATGCCGTAGGCGTTGCGGCCGAAGTAGCTGCTGTTGAGGTAGCCGGTGAGGATCTCGTTCTTGCTGCGCTGCTGGTCGACCTTGAGGGCGATGAAGAGTTCGCGGCCCTTGCGCTCGATGGTCTGGTCCTGGGTCAGGTAGTAGTTCTTGACGTACTGCTGGGTGATGGTGGAGCCGCCCTGCATGCCTTTGCCGGTGAGGGTGTTCCAGCCGGCGCGGACCATGCCCTTCAGGTCGATGCCGCCGTTCCGGTAGAAGGTGCGGTCCTCGGCGGAGACGACGGCGTGCTGGGTGTCCGGCGGGATCTGGGTGATCGTCACGTCGGTGCGGTTGACGGCGCCGGTGCGGGCGATCTCGGTGGTGCCGTCGGCGTAGAGGTAGATGTTGTTCTGGGCGACGGCATGGGCGTTGGGGTCGGGGACGGGGACGATGAGGTAGAGCACGGCGAAGGAGCCGACGGCGAGGAGCAGGACGGCGGTGAGTGCGCCGAGCGTGATCCGCCAGGTGGGCAGGAGCCGGCGCCAGAACGGCTTGGCGCGGCGCGCCTCGCGACGGGCGGCCCGTTTGGCCTGACGTCGGGTGCGGTGGTCTGCCCTCAAGGTCATGCCGCGATTATGTGCTATTTGATCCGCGATCAGGTGGTGGAAAAACCGGGTGCGTCCACTGATCGTCGGCGGTACGGTGAAAGGTGCAAACCATATAGCGCACCCAGTTCTCGCGTACGCGGCTCGGACAGCTCCGCCCGCTCGCCCGGTACCCCCGGGTGGGGCCGGTCGGGGCCGGTCCGGCATGCGCCGGTGCCTGCCGCCGGCGTTCGTGCGCCGGTGTTCCGCGCCGGTGCCCGGTGCGCTGTTCCGGGGTACTTCCGCCTGCCCGTATTTGTCGATAAGGAGACAATATGCCCAGCGCTGTGCCGGCCGAGATGCAGCTCAGGCCCCCTCCGGACGTCGGCGGCACCGTCCGCCTCTACCTCGCCGTCGTCCGCGGCGGCTTCCGCCGCTACTCCACCTACCGGGCCGCCACCCTGGCCGGTGGTGTCACCAACACCGTCTTCGGCTTCATCCTGGCCTACACCTTCCTCGCCCTCTGGCAGGCCAGGCCCGGGCTCGGCGGCTACGACGCCTCCCAGGCCGTCACCTACATCTGGATCAGCCAGTCCCTGCTGGCCACCGTCGCGGTCTTCGGCGGCGGCTTCCAGGACGACATCCAGGAGCGGTTCCGCAAGGGGGACATCGCGGTCGACCTCCACCGGCCGGTCGACTTCCAGGGGTGGTGGCTGGCCAACGACCTCGGCCGGGCCGGCTTCCAGCTGCTGGCCCGCGGCGTGCTGCCGACCGTCGCCGGCTGCCTCGCCTTCGACACCCGGCTGCCGCACCACCCGGCGGTCTGGGCCGTGTTCCTGCTGTCCGTCCTGCTCGCGGTGGTGGTCAGCTTCGGGCTGCGCTTCCTGGTCTCGCTGACCGGCTTCTGGCTCCAGGACGCGGAGGGGATCCGGTCGGTCATGGTGGTGGTGACGATGTTCTTCTCCGGCATGCTGCTGCCGCTCGGCCTCTTCCCCGGCTGGCTCGGCGGGCTCGCGGGGGCGCTGCCCTTCGCGGCCATGATCCAGATCCCCACGGACGTCTTCCTGGAGCGGCACACCGGCACCGGCCTGCTCGGCATCCTCGGCCTCCAGGCGCTCTGGGCGGCCCTGCTGCTCGGAGCCGGGCACGCCGTCCAGCGGCTCGCGACCCGCAAGGTGGTGGTCCAGGGTGGCTGACCTCGTCCGCACCGGGGCGCTCCCCGTCCGCACCGAGGCGGCCGCCGTCCGGTCCGAGACCGTCGCTGCGCGGGTCCGCTGGGCGGTCCGCTCCTGGTGGCTGGTGGCCGCCATGTGGAACCGCTCCACCATGTCCTACCGGCTCTCCTTCGCCCTGATGGCCGTGGCGAGCACGGTCATCACCTTCCTGGACTTCGTCGTCATCCTGCTGATGTTCCAGCACACCCACGCCCTCGGCGGCTGGACCCTGCCCGAACTCGGCTTCCTGTACGGAACGTCGGCGTTCGCGCTGGGCGCCGCCAACCTGCTGGTCGGCACGGCCGACGCGCTCGGCGAACGGATCCGCGCCGGCAGCCTGGACACCATGCTGATCCGCCCCGCCCCCGCGCTGGCCCAGCTCTGCGCCGAACGCTTCACCCTCCGCCGGCTCGGGCGGCCCGTGCAGGCGACGGCGGTGCTGGTCTGGTCGCTGGCGGCGCTGGACGTCGACTGGACGTGGGACCGGGTGCTGTTGGTGCCCGTCCTGCTCGTCTGCGGCACCACCATCTTCGCGGCGGTCTTCATCGGCGGAGCCACCGTGCAGTTCTGGTGGGGCGAGGCCGGTGAGCTGCAGAACTCCCTCACCTACGGCGGCGCCACCCTGCTGCAGTACCCGCCGACGATCTTCGCCAAGGAGCTCGTGGCCGGCGTGGTCTTCGGCGTCCCGCTGGCCTTCGCCAACTGGCTGCCCGCCCTGCGCATCCTCAATCGGCCCGATCCGCTCGGCCTGCCGGCGGCCTTCCAGTACGCCTCGCCCGTCGCCGCGGTGCTCTGCTGCGCCGTCGCCGGCCTCGCCTGGCGGGCCGGCCTGCGCGCGTACCGCGGCACCGGCAGCTGACCCCCACCCCCTCGTGAAAGCAGAACTCCCATGGCACTGATCGAACTCGACGACGTCCGCCGCACCTTCACCGTCCGCGCCAAGGCCGGCCGGTTCAAGCGCGAGAAGCGCGAGGTGCGCGCGGTGGACGGGCTGAGCTTCACGGTGGAGGCCGGCGAGTGCGTCGGCTACATCGGCCCGAACGGCGCCGGCAAGTCCACCACCATCAAGATGCTCACCGGCATCCTGGTGCCCTCCGGCGGGCGGCTGCGCGTCGCCGGCGTCGACCCGGCCCGGGAGCGCGTCGCGCTGGCCCGCCGGATCGGCGTCGTCTTCGGGCAGCGCACCACGCTCTGGTGGGACCTGCCGCTGCGCGACTCCTACGAACTCGCCCGCCGGCTCTACCGGATCCCCGACCACCGATATCGCGCCAACCTCCGACGCTACGTCGAACTGCTGGACCTCGGCGCGCTGTTGGACACGCCGGTGCGCCAGCTCTCGCTCGGCCAGCGGATGCGCGGGGACTTGGCGGCGGCGCTGCTGCACGACCCGCAGGTGCTCTACCTGGACGAACCCACCATCGGGCTCGACGTGATCAGCAAGGGCAAGGTCCGCGACTTCCTGCGCGAGGCCAACCGCGAACAGGGCACCACCGTGCTGCTCACCACGCACGACCTCACCGACATCGAGCAACTCTGCGACCGGGTGATGGTGATCGACCACGGCCGGGTCGTCTACGACGGCGGGCTGGACGGCCTGCACGCGGCGGGCGAGAGCGAACGGATCCTGGTGGTCGACCTCGCCGAGGACCGGCCGCCGATCGAGGTGCCCGGCGCACGGGTCGTGAAGGTCGAGGGACCGCGGCAGTGGCTGGCCTTCCCCGCCCAGCAGAGCGCCGCTCCGATCGTCGCGGCCGTCGCCGACCGGTACCCGCTGGTCGACCTCTCGGTCCGCGAGCCCGCGATCGAGGACGTGATCGCCCGGATGTACGCGGAGGTCGCGATCGGCTGACCCGGGCGGGGTGCGCCGGGCTCCGGCCCGATACGGGCGGGGCCGGGCGGCTCCCGGGTGGGCGCAGCAGCGCGGGCCGCCGGCCGGGACGGCGGCCCGGCGGGGCGGACGGGGTGAGGAGGATCGTCGGCCGGGCCGCGTACGTTCGGCCGGGGCGCTCAGGTGTGGGTGCGCGGTGAGGCGGAGGGCAGTGCCGGGGGGCGTGTTGCCTGAGTGTCAGGGCGTGCGTGCCCGCGATGAGCCGGGGCCCTTGGAGGCGGACTCCCGGCGTGCGTTGGCGGGGCGCGCCCTCCGCTCGCGCCGGGCAACGGGCAGACTGGCGGGGTGAGCGACGAACCCTTCAGCGGGACCGGCCCCGGCGTCCGGTTCACCGCGGCCGACGAGGAGAAGAGACGTGGCGTCCGCCGGATGAAGACCATCGCGACCGGTCTGCTGGCCTTCGCGACCCTGGTCTTCGCCCTTGCCACCTGGGCGAAGGCGGCCGGCGCCGGCGCCTGGGCCGGCTACGTGGCGGCGGCCGCCGAGGCGGGCATGGTCGGCGCCCTGGCCGACTGGTTCGCGGTGACCGCGCTGTTCCGCCGTCCGTTCGGCCTGCCGATCCCGCACACCGCGATCATCCCGACCAAGAAGGACGCCTTCGGCCGGTCGCTCGGCGACTTCGTCGGCGACAACTTCCTCTCCGGCCACGTGGTGCGCGGCCGGCTCGCCGCGCTCGGCATCGCCCGCCGGCTCGGTGAGTGGCTGTCCGCCCCCGGCAGTGCCGAGCGGGTCACCAAGGAGGCCTCGGCCGCGCTGCGCGGGGTGCTCGCGGTGCTGCGCGACGACGACGTGCAGGCGGTCGTCGGCGAGGCGGTGACCAGGCGGGCCGGCGCCACCTCGGTCGCCGAGCCGATGGGCCGGATGCTCGGCAAGGTGGTCGCCGACGGCGGCCACCACGGGGTGGTCGACCTGGTCGCCGTCCGGGCGCACGACTGGCTGGCCGAGAACCACGAGGAAGTGGTCCGGAAGGTCACCCAGAAGACCCCCGGCTGGACGCCGAAGTTCCTGGACAACCAGGTCGGCGAGCGGGTCTACAAGGAGCTGATGCGCTTCGTCTCCGACATCCGCGACGACCCCGAGCACCCGGCCCGTGGCGCCGTCGACAGCTTCCTCGCCGACTTCGCCACCGAGCTGCAGACCGACCCGGAGACCATCGCCCGGGTCGAGCGGGCCAAGTCCGACCTGCTGGCCCGCTCCGAGGTGCAGGACCTGATCGCCTCCACCTGGGCCGCCGTCCGCACCCTGGTGCTGACTGCCGCCGAGGACGAGGACAGCGAACTGCGCCGGCGCATCCGCACCGGAGTGCGCGATTTCGGCGCACGCCTGGCGACCGACCCGAAACTCCAGGCCAAGGTGGACCGCTGGCTCCAGGACGCCGCCCAGTACCTGGTCGACACCTACCGGGCGGAGATCACCTCGCTGATCTCCGAGACGGTGGCAGGCTGGGACGCGGACGACGCCTCCCGCAAGATCGAGGCCAACGTCGGCCGCGACCTCCAGTTCATCCGGATCAACGGCACCGTGGTCGGCGCCCTGGCCGGACTGATCATCCACACCGTGGCGGTCGCCCTCGGGGGGTGAGCCGGGTCGCGCCGGGGCGGGACGGGGTCGGCCGGGTGTGCTTATCCTGGCGGACACTGCTCGATACGCGCGTAGAAACGTAGAGAACGCGTAGAAACGTAGAGAAGAAGGGCACCACCGTGGTCCAGCCGGACGGAAGTCGGATCGGAAACCCCAGCGGAAACCCCACCGGGAGCACGGCCGGGGGCCGTGCCGGGGGGCGGGGCATCGAGGCGTTCATCGCCGGGATGCCCAAGGCGGAGCTGCACGTCCACCACGTCGGCTCGGCCTCGCCGCGCGTCGTCGCCGAGCTGGCCGCCCGCCACCGCGGCCAGGCCAGGGTGCCGACCGACCCGGCGGCCCTCGCCGAGTACTTCACCTTCACCGACTTCGCCCACTTCATCGAGGTCTACCTCAGCGTCGTCGACCTCATCCGCGACGCCGAGGACGTCCGCGCGCTGACCTACGGCGTCGCCGAGGACATGGCCCGGCAGAACATCCGGTACGCCGAGCTGACCGTCACCCCGTACTCCTCGGTCAGCCGGGGCATCCCCGACGTCGCCTTCATGGAGGCCATCGAGGACGCCCGGCTTCACGCCGAGAAGGAGCTCGGCGTGGTGCTCCGCTGGTGCTTCGACATCCCCGGCGAGGCCGGCCTGGCCGCCGCCGAGGAGACCGCCCGCCTCGCCGTCGACCTCGCCCCCGAAGGCCTGGTCAGCTTCGGCCTCGGCGGCCCGGAGATCGGCGTGCCGCGCCCGCAGTTCAAGCCGTACTTCGACCGGGCGCGCGCGGCCGGCCTGCGCAGTGTCCCGCACGCCGGCGAGACCACCGGTCCGGAGACGGTCTGGGACGCCCTGCGGGTGCTCGGCGCCGAGCGCATCGGCCACGGCACGCAGGCCGTGAAGGACCCGGCGCTGCTGGACTTCCTCGGCGAGCACCGGATCCCGCTGGAGGTCTGCCCGACCTCCAACATCGCCACCCGGGCGGTGGAGCGGATCGAGGAGCACCCGATCAAGCAGATGGTCGACTCGGGCCTGCTGGTCACCGTCAACAGTGACGACCCGCCGATGTTCGGCACCGACCTCAACACCGAGTACGCGGTGGCGGCCCGGCTGCTGGACCTGGACGAGGCGGGCGTCGCCGCGCTGGCGCGCAACGCCGTCGAGGCGTCCTTCCTGGACGCGCCCGGCAAGGCCCGGATCGTCGGCGAGATCGACGCCTACCTGGCCGGGTGGGACCGCGGCTGACCTGCGTCCTCCTGCGCCGGCTCCGGGCCGGCCGGGTGGTGGTGAACGCCCCTGCCGGGTTCGCCCGGCAGGGGCGGTTCCGCGTCTGGCGCCACCCTTACGGGTGATGGCGCCACGATGGCACTTCTCATGGCGCCACCGATGTGCCATGCTGTGGGCCATGGACCTCACGCCGTACGTCGACAATCTCCGGCACGAGCTCGCGGTAGCGGCGGGCGCGGGCGGGGACGAAGCCCGCGCTCTGGCCGAGCGCCTGACTCTGCCGCTGGAGTCGGCCGCACGGCTCACCCTGCTCAACGCCCTCTCCGCCGCGATGGGCGAGGTCACCCGTGACCTCGCCCCGGGCTCGGTGGACGTCCGGCTCCGCGGGCTCGATCCGGAGTTCGTGGTGACGGTGCCGCCCTCGGTGGAGTCGTTCCACGAGTCCGGCGAGCTCCTGGCGCCGGCGTCACCGGTGGTGCCAGCGGCGGCATCGATGGCGCCATCCGTGGCGCCGGACGCGGACGACAGCAACACCGCCCGGATCAACTTCCGTCTGCCCGCCCATCTCAAGACCAGGGTGGAGGAGGCCGCCGGGCAGGAGGGCCTCTCGGTCAACGCCTGGCTGGTCCGGGCGGCCGCCGCCGCGTTGGAGCCGAGCGAGCCCGTCCGCGCCGTCGGCCGGACCAGGCGGGCGACGGGCCAGGGCTACACCGGCTGGGTCCGGTAGCCGCTTCTCGCTCCGCTCCTTCCCACGTCACCAGTCTCGACGTCACCCGCCCGACGGGCGGGAACACCCACCAGAGCCAAGAGGACGGGACAGCCATGCCTTCTTTCGACACCCCCGACCCGATCAACGTCACCCTCGAATTCGACATCCTCTCCGTGCGGATCACCGCGGGGAAGCGCACCGATACCGTGGTGGAGGTGCGGCCGGCCGACGCCGACGTGGAGGCGGACGTCAAGACCGCGGCGCAGACCAAGGTCAGCTACGCCGGCGGCGCCCTGGTCGTCAAGGGCCCTAAGAAGCGCTCCCTCTTCGGCAAGCCGGGCTCGGTGGACGTCACCATCGAGCTGCCGGCCGGATCCGAGATCAACGGGGACGCGCCCATCGCGGACTTCCTCTGCGAAGGCCTGCTCGGTGACTGCCGGCTGAAGACCTCGGTCGGCCGGATCCAGGTCGAGCAGGCGGCCACCGTCCGCCTGAAGACCGACCACGGCGACATCCGCCTCCAGCGCGCGCGCGGGGACGCCGAGATCGCCGGCTCCGGCCGGGTCGAGATCGGCGCCATCCTGGGCGCGGCGACGGTGAAGAACCTCAACGGCGAGACGGTCATCGGCGAGGTCGGCGGCGACCTCAAGGTCAACTCGTCCAACGGCCAGGTCGGCGTCGGCGTCGCCGGCGCGGACGTCGACATCAAGTCGGCCCACGGCGCCATCCGGATCGGCGAGGTCGTCCGCGGGCAGGTGGTCCTGCAGACCGCCGTGGGGGACCTGGAGATCGGCATCCGCGAAGCGTCGGCCGCCTGGCTCGACGTCCACACCCGGCTCGGCAGCGTCCGCAACACGCTCGCATCCACGGAGGGCCCGGGCGGGGCCAACGAGACCGTCGAGGTCCGCGGCCGGACGCAGCTCGGCGACATCGTGATCCGGCGTTCCTGACCATCCGCCATCTCCGGCCGCCGGTGCCTCTTCGTACCTCTCGGCACCTCGTGGCACCTCTCGGAACCTCGGCACTCGGCACCCAAGGAAGCGTGACCGTCATGACCTTAACGCCCGCCTCCGCCACGCTCACCGCGTCGGCGATCACCGCCACCGGGTTGACCAAGTCCTACGGCGGGAAGACGGTGCTCCGCGGCATCGATCTGACCATCCCCGAGGGCACGGTCTTCGCTCTGCTCGGGCCGAACGGTGCCGGCAAGACCACCGCCGTGCAGATCCTCTCCACCCTGATCCCGGCCGACGACGGCGCCGTACGGGTGGCCGGCCACGACCTCGTCCGGGAGGGCGGCGCGGTCCGCGCGGCGATCGGCGTCACCGGGCAGTTCTCGGCGGTGGACAACCTGCTCACCGCCCGGGAGAACCTGCTGCTGATGGCCGACCTCAACCACCTCGGCCGTCGGGAGGGGCGGAGTCGGGCGGAGGAGCTGTTGCGGCGGTTCGACCTCACGGAGGTGGCGACGAGGCCGGCCGTCACCTTCTCCGGCGGTATGCGACGCAAGCTGGACCTCGCCATGACGCTGGTCGGAGCCCCGCGGATCATCTTCCTGGACGAGCCCACCACCGGCCTGGACCCGCGCAGCCGGCGCACGATGTGGGAGATCATCCGGGGCCTGGTCGCCGACCACGGCGTCACCGTCTTCCTCACCACCCAGTACCTGGAGGAGGCCGACCAACTCGCCGACCGGATAGCCCTCCTGGACGATGGCCGGATCGTCGCCGAGGGCACGGCGGAGCAGCTGAAGCGGCTCATCCCGGGCGGTCACCTTCGGTTGAGGTTCGCCGGTCCGGCCGAACTCGCCGCGGCCGCCGCGCACTTCACCTACGCCGCGGCCGACGAGGAGGCTCTCGCCCTCTCCATCCCCGGCGACAACTCCGTCATCACGGTGAAGGCGGTCCTGGATGTGCTCGACAACGCCGGGGTCCGGGCCGAGTCACTGACCGTGCACACCCCCGACCTGGACGACGTGTTCCTCACCCTGACCGAGGGGGCCTCCCGATGAGCAGCACGACGACCTACGCCGTCAGCGACTCCCTGACCATGCTGCGGCGCAACCTCAAGCACGCACGGCGGTACCCGTCGATGACCTTCGCGGTCGTGATGATGCCCGTGATGATGCTGCTGCTGTTCGACTACGCCTTCGGCGGAGCACTCGGCCTCGGCATCGGCGGAGGCGACTACATCGACTACGTCACCCCCGGCATCCTGCTGATGGCGGCGACGTCCGGGGCACTGGTGACGGCGGTCGGCGTCTGCGTCGACATGACCGAGGGCATCGTCAACCGCTTCCGGACGATGGCGATCTCGCCCTCGGCCTTCCTCACCGGGCACGTGGTCGGCAGCGTCATCCAGACGGTGATCGGCATGGTCCTCGTGCTCGCCGCCGCCCTCGCGATGGGCTTCCGGCCCAACGCGACCCCGGTGGAGTGGCTCGCCGCCTCCGGCCTGCTCGTCTTCGTCATCCTGGCCCTGACCTGGCTCGCCGCCGGCATCGGCTTGGTCGCGAAGACTCCGGAGAGCGCCAGCAACCTCCCGATGCCGCTCCAGTTCCTGCCCTTCATCGGCAGTGCCATCGTCCCGCCGGACTCCATGCCCACGGCACTGGGGTGGTTCGCCGAGTACCAGCCCTTCACCCCGGTCATCGAGACCCTGCGAGGCCTGCTGATGGGCACGGAGATAGGCAGCAGCGCGATGGCTGCCCTCGCCTGGTGCATCGCGCTGGCCGCCGTCGGCTACCTCTGGGCGCGCAACACCTTCCACCGCACCGCACGGCGGTAGCCCGCCCGCTCTCCGTCCCGCCGGGCCGTCACCGCGAGAGGTGGCGGTCGCCGGCGGTTCCCGCTCGGGAGCCCCCGCCCGCCGGGGCAGTCGCCGGGCGGCCGGCCCGGCCGGACGGCCCCCTTTCGGCCCGTGCTCGGCGACCGTTCCACGGTGTGGGTGCTCCTTGTGCGGGTGGCGGGTGGCGGGTGGCGGGTGGCGGGTGGCGGGCAGCGGGCAGCGGGTGGCGGGTGACCGGTGGGTGGGTCAGAGGCTGCGGGCGGTGATGTCGCCGTAGCTGGTGGTGGCGAGGATGGCGAGTTCGGCGGTGTCGTTGTCGGTGTTCTTGAGGGCGTTGTTGATGCGGCCGTGGGCGGTGCCGGCGTCGAGGGAGGCGGTGGTGGCGCGGGCGGCGCCGATGGTGATGTCGCCGGCCTGGGTGCGCAGTTCGACGGTGCCGTGCGTGGCCTCGGTGATGTGGAGGTCGCCCTTCTGGGTGGTGAGGTGGGCGGTGCCGCCGAGGCGGCCGATGGTGATGTCGCCGGCCTGGAGGGTGAGGGTGGCGTTCGCGGTCTCGTCGAGCTTGACGGTGCCCTGGGCGCCGTCGAAGGTGACGTCGCCGAGGCGTCCGACGCCGCGGAGTTCGGCGCTGGCGGCCTTCGCCTCGACCCGGGATCCGGCGGGCAGCTGGACGGTGATCTCGACGGCGCCGGAGTTGCCGAGGATCCGGTTCTTCGCGGCGGGGGCGGCGATCCGCAGGACGCCGGCGGTGTAGTCGACGGTGATCTGTTCGGCGGCGTTGACGTCGCGGCCCTTGGCGGCATTGGCGGGCAGGACCTCGACGGTGGTGTCGGCCCGGTCGGCGGCGATGAGGCGGATGTGTCCGGCGGGGATGTCCAGGACGGCGGCGATCGGGGCGGTGGTGGCGAACTTCTGCATGGTGTGCTCTCCTGCGCTCGTTGTTTCTGACGAGGGAAAAGCTACGTTGCGTTCGCGAAGCCCGCAACGTACTCGTTGCACGCAGACGCCATCATTGCAGGTGAGAGGCCGAATATCGTTGCAACAGTCCTATATCTAACGCAATGACGGACACCGATTGCGTTGCATTGGACTGGAGGTGAACGCTATGCGACGCCGGGCGGCGGTCCGGCCCTTCGGCAGATTGCACTCGGGCTGACCGGCGGCCTCGCCTGTACGGAGATTGCCCGACGCCTCGGCCGCCCATCCTCGCGGGCCGGGGTCATGGCCGCCGAGGGCGCGACGAACGCCACCGCGGGCGCTGTCCCTGTGTCGGTGCGAGTGTCAGGGAGATCCCGCGGGCGCGGGGTGAGAGAGCCGTGTCTCCCGCAAGGTCCTTACGTCGCAAGCGATATGACGCAGGTGGTGCCGTCGGCGGGTGTGACGCCATCACGGCCGGGCTGGTGATCGTCGGGCTCCGGAAGGACGGTAGCCTGCATCGGTCAACAGCGTGTTGACCGTCCATCATGCAGTCGTCACGGGGATATCAGTCATGTCCGCACCGCCGCCCTACCAGAACCAGCCGCCCCAGCAGGGCTACGGTTACGCACCGCCGCCGCAGATGCCGTACGGGCAGCAGCCCCCGTACGGGCAGCAGCCGCAGTACGGCCAGCCGTCCCAGTACGGACAGCAGCCGTACGTCGCTCAGCAGCCGAATGCCGGCCAACAGCCGCCGGCGCCCCGGCCTCCCCAGGGTCCGCGGCGCAGGAGTCCGTTGCATTCACTGCTCTCGATCGCGATCGTCCTGGCGGTCTTCGGCGGCGGCGCCTGGTACGTGTGGAAGTACAACACGGATCCCAATGGCGGCAAGGCCAAGGCCGAGGCCACGCGCTCCGCGCAGGCGGAGGAGAACAAGAAGTACGAGCCGAAGGTCGGTGACTGCGTCAGGATCCAGGACCCCCAGGGCTCGCCGCTGCCGGTGATCGTCGACTGCAAGTCCGCCGAGGCCCAGTACAAGATGGCCGACACCCTCTACGGCCCCGACCGGAGTTGCGGGTCGGCGTACGACTACGGGATCAAGTACTCCAGCAGGCGGGCCGCTGACTACACCTTGTGCTTCAAGAAGGTCTGACCTTCGCCTCACGCTCTGGCCGCGCTCCGGCCGTGCTCCGGCTGGGTTCCGGCCGTGGTCCGCGGGCGCGGGCCTCGGCCGGAACCGGTGCTCAGCGCAGCCGGGACGAGGACAGGATCGACGCGAGGTGCGCGACCACCATGCCCCAGGTGATCACCGCGATCGCGGCGAGTGCCACCCGGGTCGGGCCGATGTCGCCGACCGCCGCGTCGGCCACCGCCGTCGCCAGCAGCACCAGCGAGGCCTCGATGCCGTTGGTCACCCGGTGGATCTTGAACACGGACGCCAGCCGGCGCGCGGTGGCGATGCCCTGGGAGCGCGGCTGGGTCGACTCCTCGTCGGCCGGCGCCAGCCCGCTCCGGGCCCGTGCCACGTCCACCAGGTCGGTCGAGGCCTTCAGCAGGACGACGCCCAGCGCCGTCGCCAGCCCGACCGACACCCACAGCTCCGACCCGCCCCGCGCGGCCCGCACACCGGCGCCGATCATCAGCGCCGCGTCGGCCAGGTACGCGCCGAGCCGGTCCACGTAGACGCCCGCCGTGCTGAACTGGCGCTTCCAGCGGGCCACCTCGCCATCGACGCAGTCGAAGAGCAGGAAGCCCTGGAACAGTACCGCCGCCAGCACCGCGCCCGTCAGCCCCGGAATCAGCAGGGCCGCCCCGGCGCCGACGCCGCAGACCACCATCATCCAGGTCAGGGTGTTCGGCGAGACGGACGTGCGTACCAGCTGCCGCGTCGTCCGCAGTGAGATCGCCCGCATGTACAGGCGGCCCGCCCAGTGCTCGCCATTGCGGCTCTGCAGCTTGGCCTGCGGCTGGCAGACCTCCCGCAACTCGGTCAACGACGGGGCCGCGACCACCATGACTTCCTCCACCTGTCCCGCCGGACTTCGCAACGATCAGCACAGGCTACGACCTGCCTTGACCGGGACCCTGGCCGGGTCTTGGATGCGGGGACGGAGATCCGCCGCATCACGCGGGCCGCCGAGGTCGTGGCTGCCGGGCGCCTCTCCGGGCCCTGACGGCCGCACTCGCGGAACTGGCCCGCGAGCGCGGCTGGGCTCGGACCCAGGGCTCGGAACCCAGGGCTCGGAACCCAGGGCTCGGAACCCACGGCTCGGGACCCGTGCCTCGGACCGGCGGCTCAGACCAGGGCCGGAACCGCCTCCGGCACCGGCGCGCCCCGGTGCAGCCAGGCGCGTTCGGTGGCGGACCAGGCGGTCGTCGTCACCAGGTAGATCCCGGCGGCCAACGGCACCAGCGCGGCGAACAGCACCGTGCCGAACGACAGGTACGGCAGGAACGCCGTCCCCGGCTGCGGGGTCGCCTGGAGCGCCTGCGCCCGGCGGGCCCGCCGGAAGCCGACGTATGCGACCGCCGCCAGCGCGGCGTACAGCACCCCGAACACCGCCCACTGGGCCGGGCCCTGCGCACTGCCCACGTGCAGGCCGAGCGGGACGCCGAACAGGGTGTGGCCGAGCAGGTCGTTCGGGGTGGTGAACAGCCGGTACATCACCGAGAAGAACGGGATCTGCACCAGCATCGGCAGGCACCCCGCGAACGGCGAGGCCTTCTCCTCCTTGTACAACTCGGCCAGCGCGGCCTGGAGCTTCTCCGGCTTGCCCTTGTGCTTGCGGTTCAGCTCGGCGACCCTCGGCGCGAGCCGCGCCCGCGCCTTCTCCCCGCGCGCCGCCGCCCGCGCCAGCGGGTGCAGGGCGAGCCGGACGCAGACGGTGAACAGGACGATCGCCAGCGCGGTCGGCAGGACCTGGGCCAGGGCGGCGACGACATCGTGAGCCAGGCCGACGGCCGGGTCGAGGAGTGCGAAAACGGACATGGTGATGCGAGCCCTCCGGGGGTCTCAACGTCTCAGGACACTAGTGATCTACGGAGGACGGCCGCGTTCGACGGCTCTCGGAAAGAGCTCTCGGAAGGAGCTCTCGTCATGAGGGAGGGTTACGCGGCCGCCGGGGCCGCACCCGGCGCCCTGGGGCGTCGCCTGCCCCGGGCGTCCGGATCGCGCTGCGGAAGGAAGGCGGTCCGGAACGCACGCCTGCGCAGTGTCCCGTCCCGTACGGTGGCCGGCGCCCGCGCGCCGAGCAGCCGCGCGGCGGCCAGCGTTCCCGCCACCGCACCGGCCACCAGGACCACGGCTGCGGCGGCCGCCACCGAGGTGAGCGTCCCACCCTCGGTGAGCACCTCCCCGGTCAGCACCCGGAGCATCCCGAGCAGCATCGCGACGAATCCCACGGCGTGCTCCTCTCGAGCTCCGGTCACCGGCTTCGGACGTTGTCGACGATCGTACGGCCTGCGGAGTTCCCGTGCGTCGGGATCGTCGGGAACGATCATCGTCCGCACTCGCACCACCCGTGCAGGAGGGGCGCTTTCGCGGGTCCGTGCGCCGTAGCCAGAGGGGCTACGCGGGGCTACCTTGGAGGGATGAAGACGATTTCCCAGCGGGAGTTCCGGAACAACTCCGCCGCGGTGATGGATGCCGTGGAGGCGGGGGAGACCTTCCACATCACCAGGAACGGGGTCGAGGTGGCGGAGCTGCGGCCGGTGGCGGGGCGGCGGAGGCTCACGGCGGAGGAGCTGGTGGCCCGCCACGTGAAACTGCCGCGGGTCGATTACCAGCAGATGCGCAAGGAGGCCGAGGAGTACTTCGGCCCCGAGGAGCTGGTGGGGGACGAGGGCGACGACCCGTTCGAGCGGCGGCGTGGCTGAGCGGCACAGGGCGTCCCGGCGGCGGCCGGCCGGGGTGCTGGACACCTGCGTCTACATCGACCTGGCACTGCTCAACCCGGCCGAGCTGCCGGCCGTGCCCGAGCTGACCGCGATCACCTTCGCCGAGTTGCAGCAGGGCGTCTCGATGGCGCGCGACCCGGCCACCCGGGCGGCGCGGCTGGAGGTGCTGGGGGCGGCGATGGCGGACTTCGACCCGCTGCCGTTCGACGCGGCGGCCGCCGCCCGGTACGGGACGCTGGTCACCCTCACCATCGCCGCCGGGCGCCAGCCGCGCCCGCGCCGGATCGATCTGATGATCGCCGCGGTCGCCTCCGCGCACGGGCTCCCGTTGTACACGCGCAACGTCGCGGACTTCCGGGGGCTGGGCTCGGCGGTGGAGATCATCGGGATCTGACCGGCCGGGCCGGGGCGCGGCCGCCGCGGAGGGACGGGTCAGTCGAGCCGGACGGTCGTACCCGTGGCGGCCGAGGTGCGGGCGGCCTCCAGGACGGTGAGGGTGGCGGCGGCGTCGCGCGGGTCGACCGGGGGCGGGGTGCCGGGGGTGGCCAGGGCGGCGGCGATTCCCGCGTAGTAGGCGGGGTAGTCGCCCGGGTCGGTGGGGACGGGGGCGGCGGCCTCGTCGGTGCCCAGGGTGCCGTAATGGGAGGGCTGGTCGGCTCCCCAGGGGACCCCGGCGCGGCCGGTGCCGTCGGGCCGGTGGCCGGCGCGCAGGTCGGCCTCCTGCGGGTCCATGCCGGACTTCACGTAGCCGGCGGTGTCGCCGAGCACCCGCAGCCGCGGGCCGGCCAGCGGGGTGATGGCGCTGGTCCACAGGTGGGAGCGGGTGCCGGAGACGTGGGTGAGGGCGAGGAAGGAGTCGTCGTCCACGACCGCGCCGTCCCGGCGGACGTCGACCTCCGCGTACACCGTCTCGACCGGCCCGAACAGGGTGAGTGCCTGGTCGACCAGGTGGCTGCCCAGGTCGTACAGGGTGCCGCCGACCTCGGCCGGGTCGGCCAGCTCACGCCAGCCCGCCTTGGGCTTGGGCCGGAACCGCTCGAACCGGGACTCGAAGCGGTGCACCCGGCCCAGCGCGCCCCCGCGGACCAGCCGGGCGGCGGTGAGGAAGTCGCCGTCCCACCGGCGGTTCTGGAAGACGGAGAGCAGGACGCCCCGGGATTCCGCCAGTTCGCAGAGCGCCAGCGCGTCGGCGTCGGTGGCGGCCAGCGGTTTGTCGACGACGGTGGCCAGCCCGGCGTTCAGCGCGGCCCGGGCGAGCGGGACGTGGGTGCGGTTGGGAGAGGCGATGACGACCAGGTCGAGCGCGTCCGGGTCGGCGAGCAGCTGCTCGGGGGTGTCGACGGCACGGGCGCCGGGGTGTTCCCGGTGCAGCTGGTCTCGGCGGTCGGGGTTGGCGGTCACCACCGCGTCCAGCCGGAGCCCGGGGGTGGTGGCGATCAGCGGGGCGTGGAAGGCGGAGCCGGCCAGGCCGTAGCCGATCAGGCCGACGCGGAAGGGGCCGTCGTGGTGAGGGGTGGGGCGCGAGGAGGGGCTCATGCGGCTTACTCAATCACGGTGCGCCCGGTTGGCCCTGGTTTCGGTGCGTTGCGCCCCGCACTCGCCGGGAGGGCCCGAGGGCGCGGTCTCAGCATGCGCGCGTGCCGGGGGTGCGGCGGCGTCGGCGGCGGGGAGACGTCGGCGAACGGGCAGGGCGGGGGACTCCTGCGAGGGAGCGCGGTGAAGGTGGTGCCGTTCACGCCGGCCGGGGGTGCGGGCGTGCTGAGGGGCGATCAGGGCGATTGGAGGCGGCTCAAGGAGCCGTCGAGACGGGCGCGGGCCGGTCGGGTGCGAAGGGCCGCCGTCTCGGTGGGCGGCCGTTTCGAAGGGAGCCGTTTCGGTGGGCGGGACATGATGCCGTCGACCTGGTGTGCGGATTAGGCTGTGGCCCGTTGGGGCAGCCAGCAGGACCCCCGGCGGTCCGGCGTCCCGAGGAGGGCCCGGCCGGTGGGAGGCGCAACGGTGACGGCGGTGCGCCGCGGATTCGTACGACCATCGCTAGACGTTGCAAGAGCACGACCCTTGCAAGACTTCGGGAGACACGCACGTGGCAGACCGCAAGCCCATCGAGTCCTGGCTGACCGACATGGACGGGGTCCTCATCCACGAGGGCACGCCGATCCCCGGCGCGGAGGAGTTCCTGCGCCGGCTGCGGGAGTCCGGCAAGCCGTTCCTGGTGCTGACCAACAACTCCATCTACACCCCGCGCGACCTCAGCGCCCGTCTGGCCGGCATGGGCCTCGAGGTGCCCGAGGAGTGCATCTGGACCTCGGCCCTGGCCACCGCCAAGTTCCTCGAGGGCCAGCGCCCGGGCGGCACCGCGTACGTGATCGGCGAGGCGGGCCTCACCACCGCGCTCTACCAGGCCGGCTACGTGCTGACCGACAACAACCCGGACTACGTCGTCCTCGGTGAGACCCGCACCTACAGCTTCGAGGCGCTCACCAAGGCGATCCGCCTGATCAACCAGGGTGCCCGCTTCATCTGCACCAACCCGGACGAGACCGGCCCGTCGACCGAGGGCGTGCTGCCGGCCACCGGTTCAGTCGCGGCGCTGATCACCAAGGCGACCGGCGTGGAGCCGTACTTCGTCGGCAAGCCCAACCCGCTGATGATGCGCGAGGCGCTGAACACGGCGGGCGCCCACTCGGAGACCGCGGTCATGATCGGCGACCGGATGGACACCGACATCGTGGCGGGCATGGAGGCCGGCATGGAGACCATCCTGGTGCTCACCGGTCTGACCGCCGCCGCGGACGTGGAGCGCTTCCCGTACCGGCCGACCCGGGTGGTCAACTCGATCGCGGACCTGGTCGACCTGGTCTAGCCTCACCACTGTTCGTTTCCGGGCCCTGCCCTGGCCGTCCGGCCGGGGTGGGGCCCGCGTGTTGTGCCTAGCTGTTGCGTGTGCGGAGGAGGGGGCGGATGAGCACGACGACGGAGTCCGGCGGGGGCTCCACGGGGGAGTCCGGCGATGACTTCGCCGGGCAGCGCACGGAGCCGGTGACCGAACCGGTGACCGTGCCGTTAACGGAGCCGGTGACCGAACCGAGGGCCGAAGCGAGGGCCGAAGCGAGGGCCGAACCGATGGCCGAGCAGTTCACCGAGCCGGTCACCGAGCCGTTCACCGAGCCGTTCACCGATGAGAAGCGGGTGACGTGGGCGGAGCTCTACTTCGACCTGGTCTTCGTCTTCGCGATCACCCAGGTGTCCGGCCTGCTGCACCACCACCACGACTGGGCGGGCGTCGCGCAGGCCCTGGTGGTGTTCGTGCCGGTCTACTGGTGCTGGGTCGGCACCACGGTGCAGGCCAACATCCGGGACGTCGACACCCCGCGGGACCGGATCGGTATCCTCGGCGTCGGGCTGGCCGGCCTCTTCATGGCGCTGGCCGTGCCCGGCGCGTACGAGGGCCGGGGTGTGCTGTTGGGCGCCGGGTACTGGGCGGCCCGGGTGGTGCTGTTGGTGATGCTGATCCGCGTCCCGGGCGTCTGGCGCGGGCCGTACGGGGTGGGCGTGCTGGTCAGCGGACCGCTGTTGGTGGTGGGCGGGCTGCTGCCGGAGGGGCCGCGGATGGTGCTCTGGTCGCTGGCGGCGCTCTGCGACCTGTCGGGGCCGGTGCTGTTCCGCAACCGCCTCGCCAAGGTGGCCTACCACCCGTCGCACATGCCGGAGCGGTTCGCGCTGTTCCTGCTGGTCGCGCTCGGCGAGTCGATCGTCGGAATCGGCGCCACGGCCGCCGGCGCCCGGCTCGACGCGGCCGAACTGGGCGCGGTGGCGGCGGCGTTCACCATCTCCTGCGGGCTCTGGTGGCAGTACTTCGTCTATGCGGCGGACGCCATGCGGCATGCCGTCACCGTGGCGGACTCGCGCCGGGACGTGATCCGCCGGGTGTTCCAGTACGGGCACCTGGCGCTGGTGGCCGGGGTGATCGCGGTGGCGGTCGGCTTCGGCGAGACGGTGGCCGACCCGCGACAGGTGCTCGGCGCGGGCTCGGTGGCGCTGCTGTACGGGGGCTGCGGGCTGTACCTGCTGACCTTCGGGTACACCCGGTGGATGATGTTCCGCGCGGTGTCGACGACGCGGATCGTGGCGGCGGCGGTGGTGCTGGGGCTGGTCCCGGTGATGGTGCGGCTGCCGGCGCTCGTGGTGCTGGTGACGCTCGCGGTGCTGCTGGTGGCGCTGAACGTGGTCGAGCACGTGCGGGTGGGGCGGGCGGCTGCCCGTTCTGCCGGCGTGGCCACGGCGGGGCCGGCGGCCACGGCGGGCTCTGCGGCTTCGGCGGTCCAGGCGGCCCAGGAGGTCCCGAAGGCTGCGGCCGTTGCGGAAGCCGTTGCGGAAACCGTCGCGGAGGACGTCGCAGTCCGGAAGGTCCCGGCGGCTCCGGCGGAGTGAAGTGTCAGTCGGGATGTGTAGCGTTCGGGGTGGAAAGTGGGCGTGCGGCGCGAGACCGCGGTGCGTCCGAGGGTCGGGGCGGTGCGGCGGTGAGCGGCCGTCCGGTGGGAGGTTGATGTCGTGACGGACACGGTCGAGGCGGAAGCGGTCGAAACGGGCGTGGGCGAGGCTGGAGCGGGTGCCGGGCTGGAGCTGCCCGAGGCCTGGCGAGAGGTGCTGGGCGCCGAGACGGAGAAGTCGTACTTCGCCGAGCTGGCGGCCTTCGTGGCGGCCGAGCGCGCGGAGCACCAGGTCTTCCCGCCGAGCGGGCAGGAGTTCTCCGCGCTGGAGGCCACCCCGTACGAGAAGGTCCGCGTGCTCGTCCTCGGCCAGGACCCGTACCACGACGACGGCCAGGCCCACGGCATGAGCTTCTCCGTGCTGCCGGGCACCAAGACGCCGCCGTCGCTGCGCAACATCTTCAAGGAGCTGGATGCCGACCTCGGCATTCCGGCGCCGGACAACGGCTATCTGAAGCACTGGGCCGAGCAGGGCGTGCTGCTGCTCAACGCGGTGCTCACCGTGCGCGCGCACGAGGCCAACTCGCACAAGGCCAAGGGTTGGGAGAAGTTCACCGACGCGGTGATCAAGGCGGTGAGCGCGCGCGAGGAGCCGGTGGTCTTCGTGCTCTGGGGCAACTACGCGAAGAAGAAGCTGCCGCTGATCGACACCACCAAGCACGTCGTGGTCCAGGGCGCCCACCCGTCGCCGCTCTCGGCCAAGCTGTTCTTCGGCAGCCGGCCGTTCTCGCAGATCAACGAGGCGCTGGACGGTTTCGGCGTCGACCCGATCGACTGGCAGGTGCCGAACCTCAAGCAGGGCTGACGGCCTCGCGATGAGCTGATGCCTCGTCTACTCGTCGCCGCTGCCAGCTGTTCACCGGCCTCGGCCGCCGGTCGGTACCCGGTGTGCGAAGCTGGGTGCCGACCGGGTCGCCGGACCGGGTCTGGGGAGGGGCGGTACGTGCGCCGGGTAGGGCGAGGAGCGGGATTCCGGCTGGCTGCGGGGGCGGCTCTGCTGGGGTTGGTGGCAGGCGTCGCGGGGTGCAACGGCGGTGGCGCGTCCGGGGGTTCGGGCGGCGGTTCGGGCACGGGGGCGGCGCCTGCGCCGACCGGGGCCGGTGGGGCGGGCGGCACGGCGGGCTCGGCCGGTTCGGGGGAGACGACCGGTTCGGTCGGCGGTGCCGCCGGAGGGGCGTCCGCCGCCGGGCTCGCCCAGCTGCCCGGCCAGGCCTTCTACGTCTCCGACCAGACCTCGGCCGCCCAGCAGCTCGTCACCCTGCGCGGCCAGGGCCGGGCGGCCGAGGCCGACACCCTGCTGAAGATCGCCGCCCAGCCCTCCTCGCAGTGGCTCGGCGACCAGGCGGCCAAGGGCATCGTCGAGCAGGTGAGCCGCCGGGCCGCCGCCGTGGACCGTACACCGGTCTTCGTCGCGTACAACATTCCGCACCGCGACTGTGGCCAGTACTCGGCCGGCGGTGCGTCGGACGCCGCGGCCTACCGCTCCTGGATCACCGGCCTGGCGGAGGCGCTGGGCGACCGCAAGGCGTGGGTGGTCCTGGAGCCGGACGCCGTCGCGCACACCCTGGACGCCTGCGGGGTGAAGGGGGCGGCCGCCGCCGAGAGGTACGGCCTGCTGGCCTTCGCCGTACAGGAGTTGAAGAAGCGCCCGCAGGTGCGCGTCTACCTGGACGCGGGCAACCCGGGCTGGGCACAGGACCCGTCGACGATGTCCGACGCCCTGCGCAAGTCCGGTGTCGCGATGGCGGACGGCTTCGCGGTCAACGTCTCCAACTTCTACGGCACCGACCGGAACGCGGCGTACGGCGCCGAGCTCTCCGCCGCGTTGGGCGGGAAACACTTCGTCATCGACACCAGCCGCAACGGCAACGGCCCGCTGAGCGGCGACGCCTGGTGCAACCCGCCCGGCCGTGCGCTGGGCGAACCGCCCACCACCGAGACCGGCCGCTCCGGCGTCGACGCCTACCTCTGGATCAAGAACCCCGGCGAGTCCGACGGCGAGTGCGGCCGCGGCGAGCCCCGGGCGGGCGAGTTCTGGCTGCCGTACGCCCTGGGGCTGGCACGCGGGGGCTCATAGCCGCTCTGCGGAGGCCGGCTGTGCGGTCACCCTGATCGGTCAGGCCGTCACCTTGATCCACCGGGCCACCGAGGGGGTGCCGGAGCCGTCCGTCACGAACAGCATGTACCAGCCCGGCGGGAGCAGGTCCGGGTTGGCGGGAAGGGTGAGCGCGACGCCGCCGTCCGAGCGCGCGCCGACGTCCAGGGCCACCGACCGCTGTTCGACGTCGGTCGCGTGGGTGACCGAACTCGGCCGGACCAGCTTGGCGGTCACCACGCCGTCCGGCTTGGGGGACTTGACCGTGATGCCGGTGCCGAGCCGCGCGGTGGCCGGGGCGTCGGTCAACTGCGGGCGCTCGCCGTGGAACAGGTACGGCGGTGTGTAGATCTCGATCCGCTGCTCGAAGGTGCCTGGCTCGGTGTCGGCCTTGTCGGCGAAGAGCGGGTTGGAGCCGAGGACCACCGCCCGGCCGTCGGGCAGCAACAGCGCCTCGGAGTGGTAGTTCCGCCCGACGGTCGGCTCGGCCGCGGTGGTGAAGGTGTTGGTGTCCGGGTGGTACATCTGCGCCTTGAGCAGGTCGCTCTTGTGCTTGCCCCGGTAGTCGCTGGAGCCGCCGGTGGTGAACACGGTGTCGTCCGGCAGGATCACGCTGTTGAGGTAGCGGGTGCCGCCGGCCGGCAGGTCCGGGCCGGGGGTGAAGGCGGGCTTGGCGGCGGAGAGGTCGGCGATGTCGGTGCGGGCGGTGGAGAGCGGGGACTCGCCGACGCCCCCGCCGCCGAGCACCATCACCTTCTGCGCCTGGGCGGGCGGCAGCAGTACGGAGGACGAAGTCTCGGTGAGAGCGGGGTCGCGCAGCCCCGGCACCGGCTGGAAGCTGTTGTCCCCGAGGTCCCAGAGCCCCGGCTCGCGGCCCTTGTCCGCCGGGCCGTAGCCGGCGTTGGAACCGGAGTAGAAGAGCTTGCCGGAGGCGGTCAGGAAGATCGAGGGGTAGGTGGGGAAGTAGCGGTCGGGCGCCTTGGACCAGGTCTTGTTCGCCGGGTCGTAGATCTCGTTGTCGTTGCCACTGAGGATCTGTCCGGTGTCGTCCAGCCCGGAGACGGTGACCACCCGCCCGTCGCCCAGCCCGGTGAGCGTCGGGTACCAACGGGCGTACGCCATGTCGGTGACCTGCTCGTACATCTCGGTGTCCGGGTTGAACTCGAAGGCGGAGCGGATGCCCTGGAAGTCCTGCTTCTCCAGCGTCATGCGGTCGGCCATGCCGTAGAGGTTCCGGGCCTCGGCGCCGCTCAGGCCCTTGATCGCGTACTGGGCGGGGGAGTCGTTGACGTAGTCGGCGCCCTGCGCGACCGCCTCCACGAAGACGTGCTGTTCGCTGGCCTTGACGACGGTGCGGTCGCCGGCGCCGGTCTTGACCGCGGCCGGGACGGTCACCTCGGCGGTCGACACGTACTCGCGGCCGTTCGGGGCCGTGAACACGGTGCCCTCGGGGAACGTCCGGGCCGCGTCCGGGTTCTCGTTGCGCACCCGCATGGTGCCCGCCGCCTTCTTCACCGCGCCGTCCAGCGCCTCGTACCGCTGGGTGCCGCCGGCCACCAGCAACCGCCCGTCGGGCAGGGCGGTGTGGCCGCCGCAGAACATGTCGGCCGGGGTCGGGACCACCTTGTACGTGTTCCTGGCCGGATCCCAGAGCACGCTCTTGAAGCTGCCCGCGTCGAAGTTGCGCTGGTCATTGCCGGAACCGGCGATGATCAGGACCTTGCCGGTGCGCAGCAGGCTGGCGTGGATGGCGTTGATCCGGAACGCGGCGGGGAGGACGACGGTCTGCCAGTGGCCGTACTCGGCCTTGTACTCGGGGCGGTTGATCACGTAGTCGTGGTACTGCGCGTCGGCGAAGCCGAGCACGGCCGGCGCGTTCATCCCGGCGACGGTCAGCGCGACCGTGCTGCCGAGGGCGAAGCGCCTGGTGCGGCCGGCGTTGCGGATCTTCACGGTGGTTGGTCCCCTCGTGCTGCGGATGCGGTTCAGCGTGTGGTGGTGGGCGCCGGGGCGGGTTCGGTACGGCTCTGCGCGGGGACGACGGCGGCGGCGGCCTGTGCCGGGGCCGTTGCTGTTGAGGTCGTCGCGGCGCCGGTGACCGAGAGGGTGGACGTCGGCCGGGCCCGGCTGCGCCGGACGGCGTCGGCGGCCAGCACGAGCATCGGCAGCACGCTGAGGAAGAACGCCAGGCAGGCCCAGGTGCGCATGGCGACGTGATCGTGTCCGGTGAAGAAGGACGCGGTGACCGCGCCGCCGAACACCAGCGCCCAGAACAGGTGGATCCGGAACGTCGCCACCCGGTCCGGGCTGGCCGAGTCGCCCTTCGGTGTCACCACGAAGCGGCTGCGGAGGCGAAGTGCCGCCTGCAGAAACGATGCTGCGTAGATCGGCCCGCAGAGCGCCGACATCACCATCCCGGCGACTCCGGACGACCCGGCCGGCTCGTGCGGGCTCACGTTGTGCTTCCGGTTCCAGGTGTAGAGCAGCACCTGGAGGGCGGCCGCGTCGCTGTACAGCATCATCCAGATCTCGGACGACACATGGACGCCCGATGCCCCGAACCCCAGGTAGAGCACGCTCGACACGCCGCCGAGCAGCCAGGTCAAGGCCGCCATCGGGTAGAAGCAGACCATCAGCGTGTAGTTGAGCAGCCGGCCGGGCGACAGCCGCCACGCCGCCCGCCAGTACTGGGTGAGCAGGGTCTCGTAGGTGCCCCGGCTCCAGCGCAGTTGCTGGGAGAAGAAGTCGGTCCAGGACGACGGCCCCTCGCCGACCGCGAGCACGTCAGGTGTGTAGACCGACGTCCAGCGCGCGCCGGTGGCCGGGTTCCGGCGGCGGTGGAACTCCAGTCCGGTCGCCATGTCCTCGGTGATCGAGTCGTACAGGCCGCCGATCGACTGCAACGCGCTGATCCGAACGGCGTTGTTGGTGCCGACGAACATCGGTGCGCCGTAACGGTTCCCGGCCCGTTGGATCAGCGCGTGGAACAGGAACTGCTGGCTTTCCGAGAACTTGGTGACCGCCGACCCCGAGCTGCGGTAGTTCCCGTAGACCTGCGGCCCGACCACGAACGCGACGTCCGGGTCGCGGAAGTAGCCGAGCATCCGCTCGCAGAACTCCGGTAGCGGGACGTGGTCGGTGTCCACCGAGACCCAGAAGTCGTAGGCGCCGCCGTGGGCCTGGAGCCAGCTGTTGTAGTTGCCGTGTTTGGTCTTGGCGCGAAACCGGCCCTTGGACTGGTTCCACTGTTCGACCCCGCGCCGGCTGAAGTGCCGTGCACCGAGCTCGGCACAGAGCGCGCGCATAGCAGGATCGTTTCCCTCGTCGAGCAGCCAGACGTCGTACGGACCGTCGTGCCGGACGGCCAATGCGGCGGTGAGCGTGGTGCGCACCATCTCCGGCGGCTCCTTGCCCGGCACGCAGGTGGTGATGAACGCGACCCGGGTGCCCGCCTCGGGTGTGACCGGGACGGGGTCGCGGGCGACCAGGGTGGCGTGGGTGTTGGAGACCACGTTGACCAGCCGGAACACCTCGACCACCGCGATGATCCCGATCATCACCTTGTCGCCGAGCAGCAGCCAGGCGTGCGTCTCGCCCGGCCGGACCGGCCAGTGGCCGGGGAGCAGCAGCCAGACGAGCAGCACCGCCTCGACCAGCGGCGCGGCCAGCAGGAGCAGCGCCGCCCGGATCCGGTGCGGCTCGCGGCCCAGCAGGCTGCGGTACCGGACGCGGTAGGGAGGGGAGGACGTCTCGGTGGGCTCGAACGCTTCGGTGGGCTCGGGGGCCGTGGTGGGATCAGCGGCCTTGGCCGGATCGGTGGTCTTGGCGGGATCGGTGGTCTTGGCGGGATCGGTGACTTCGGGGGTGGTGGCCGGGCCGGCCAGGCGACTGAAGTGGACGTAGTCGTAAGGGGCTTCGGGGACCGGTACGGAGCGAAGGTCGTCCTCGACCGTGGCTTCCGGAGCGGCGGCCTCCGGAGCGTGCATTGCCGGGGTGGGTGTCGGCGAGGTGGGTGCTTCCGGGGCGGCTCCGGCTTCGGCGTCCGTCTGTCGCGAGAACAGCTTGATCATGTGTGGCTCCCCCCGTGGCCGGCCGCTTGCGCCGGCCGTTCGTGCGTGCTCCGACCGGGGGTATGCGATGGACCTGGAGTCCCGCGCTGCGAACTGTGCGCGCTGGGATCGAGCGCTCCCCCCAGAGCCTTGCTTTCGAAGCAGAACACCGCCCGGTGAACTGCGCCGTTTCCAGGCAGTTTCCGGGCAGTCAATCATTAAAACGTATACGATCGATTTTGTCGTGTATCTGCGCGCCTGCCTCGAATGCGGGATCCCGCTCGTTCTCCGGACTCCCCTCCGGGGGTGTGGGACCCTTGGCTGCCCCAACTCTCCCGGAGCGCAGGCGTGATCGCAACCGATCTGAGAAACGATCATTGCGCAAGCATGAAGATATGACGGTTCCCGGCCATTTGGGTCGCCGACGGTGCTATGGGGGTGGATTCACGTCCGGGCATTCCGAGTCGGTCGAATAAATGCGCGAAGGCCGGACCGCCGCGCGGGCAGTCCGACCTTCGTGTCTCCGCATGTCGCCGCCGGGGTCGCCGTCGCGTGCCTCTTCTGCGCGTCCGTGGTTCGCGTCTCCGTAGTTGGCGTGTCCGTACGTCGCGTGTCCCTGCACGCGTGTCCGTCCTTCTCGTCTTCGCGTGCGTGCTGCTGGGGCGGTCGTTCTCAGCCGATCGGCAGAAGGCGTGGCCCGGTCGCCGCCCGGACGTCCTCGAATCCCACCCCCGGGGCCGTTTCCACCAGGCGCAGCCCGGCCGGTGTGACGTCGATGACCGCCAGATCGGTGACGATCCGGTCGACAACCCGTCGGCCGGTCGCCGGGAGCGAGAGCTCGTCGACGATCTTCGGCGAGCCGTCCTTCGCCGTGTGCTCCATGACGACGATCAGCCGGCGGGCGCCGTGCACCAGATCCATGGCTCCGCCCATGCCCTTGACCATCTTGCCCGGGATCATCCAGTTGGCGAGATCCCCGGCGGCCGAGACCTGCATCGCCCCCAGCACCGAGACGTCGATCCGGCCCGCCCGGATCATGCCGAAGGAGAACGCGGAGTCGAAGTACGAGGCCCCGGCGGCGACCGTCACGGTCTCCTTGCCCGCGTTGATCAGATCGGGGTGCTCGGCCCCGTCCTCCGGGTACGGGCCGACGCCCAGGATGCCGTTCTCCGAGTGCAGCACCACGTGGACGCCGGGCGGAAGGTGATTGGGGATCAGGGTCGGTAGACCGATACCCAGGTTGACGTACTGGCCGTCCCTCAGCTCGCGGGCGGCCCGCGCGGCGAGCGCGTTCCGGGGGTCGAGCGGGCCGCGTGGGTCGAGCGGGTCGCGGGGGGCTGGTGGGCTTCCGGCGGCGAGCGGGGTGAGTGCCTCTGCGGGGTGGATGGGCGCCAGGGCGGACACGGCGGCGGTCGGCTCGGCGGACGTGGCGGAGGTCGGCTCGGTGATCGGCTCGGTGGTGTCGGTGGTCGTCCTGGTGGTCATCGCGGTCAGGCCTCCTGAGGTGTGGTGCGAACGGTCCGACGCTCGATGCGGCGGTCCGAGGGATCGGCGGCGACCACCCGGTCGACGTACACGCCGGGGAGGTGGACGGCGTCGGGCCCGAGCTCGCCCGGCTCGACGATCCGGTCCGCCTCGACCAGGGTGATCCGGCCGGCCGCCGCGCAGAGCGGGTTGAAGTTGCGGGCGGCCGCGTGGAAGACGCAGTTGCCGTACCGGTCCGCCACCTCGGCGCGGACGAGGGCGAAGTCGGCCGTGATGGCCTCCTCCAGCAGGTAGCGGCGGCCGCCGAACTCCCGGACCTCCTTCGGCGGTGAGGCCAGTGCCACCGAGCCGTCCGCCCCGTACCGCCAGGGCAGCCCGCCTTCCTCGACCTGGGTTCCGACCCCGGCGGGGGTGAAGAACGCCGGGATGCCGGCGCCCCCGGCCCGCAGCCGCTCGGCGAGGGTGCCCTGCGGCGTCAGCTCCACCTCCAGGTCGCCGGAGAGGTACCGCCGGGCGAACTCCTTGTTCTCGCCGACGTAGGAGGAGGTCATCCGGGCGATCCGCCCGGCCCGCAGCAGCAGTCCGAGCCCCCGGTCGTCCACCCCGCAGTTGTTGGAGACCACCCGCAGACCGGTGGTGTCCGTGGCGGCCAGGGCGCCGATCAGGGTGCTGGGGATGCCGCAGAGGCCGAAGCCGCCGACGGCCAGTACCGCTCCGTCGGGAATGTCCCCGACCGCTGCGGCGGCGGATTCCAGGACCTTGTCCAAAGGGTCACCTCGTGAGGGGGTGTGGGTGAACGGGGGTGGGTGGAGGGAGGGGAGTGCCCTCGCCCGCCACCACCGTCACCGTGCGCACCCTGCCCGTGCCATGGCGGGCGACGCCACGCACGTACGCCGACCCGTGGCGGCCGCCCACACCGGGTGATCGCCGGTGGGCCGCAGGTGCGGTGGTATGGCGGGCGCAGCCATATCCGGGCGGGCTGATACGTCGACCGGGCACATGTTGCAGCTTTCGCGCCACACCTACGGTTCCGGCATCCACCCCCGCAGCACCCCAGGAGTCGGTCATCATGCGCAGCTCGACAGCCCTCACCAGGACCGCCTCCGGTGCCACCGCAGGCGCAGCCGGAGCTGCCGGCACGGCCTGCAAGGCAGCTGCCGGCCCCGGCCGCAGACTTGCCGCGATCGCGGCCTGCGCCCTCCTCGCGGCCGGCTGCGCCAAAGCCGGTACGGCGGGCACCACCGCGGCTGACGGTGGCGGCTCCAAGGGTCCGGTCAAGGTCGGGCTGGTGTACTCCAGGACAGGGCCGCTGGCCGCGTACGGCAAGCAGTACCTGGAGGGCTTCAAGGCCGGTCTGAACTACGCGACCAAGGGCACCGGCGCGGTCGACGGGCACAAGATCGAGTTCGAGGAGCAGGACGACGCGGGTGACCCGGCCAAGGCGGTGTCGGCCGCCAAGGACCTCATCGGCAAGGGGCACAAGATCCTGGCCGGCTCCACCGCTTCGGGCGTCGCCCTCCAGGTCGGCCCGATCGCCGCCCAGAACAAGGTGCTCTTCATCAGCGGCCCGGCCGCCGCCGACAAGGTCACCGGGTTGAACAAGTACACCTTCCGTTCCGGCCGCCAGTCCTACCAGGACATCAGGACCGCGGCCTCGTTCATCGGTGACGCCAAGGGCAGGAAGGTCACCGTGCTCGCTCAGGACAACGCCTTCGGACAGGCCAATGTGGCCGCCGTCAAGGCCGTGCTCGGCGCCCAGGGCGCCACGGTCGACGCCGTGCTCGCCCCGCCGAGCGCGACCGACCTGACCCCCTTCGCCTCCCAGGCCAAGACCGCCAAGCCCGACCTGCTGTTCGTCGCCTGGGCCGGCGATACCTCGTCGGCCCTGTGGACGGCGCTGAACCAGCAGGACGTCTTCGCCGAGACCAAGGTCGTCACCGGCCTGGATCTCGCCGCCTCCTACCCGCTCTTCGGCCCGGCGGGCGAGAAGATCTCCTTCCTGGACCACTACTTCGGGGGTGCCGCCGGCACCCCGGTGGAGAAGGCCATGGACGAGGCCGTCACCGCCGGGGGCGGCAAGTCCGACATCTTCACCCCGGACGGCTTCACCGCCGCCCAGATGGTCGTGCACGCGATCGAGGCCAACCACGGCTCGACCGATGACACTTCGGCGCTGGTCAACGCGCTGGAGGGCTGGAGCTTCGACGCGGTGAAGGGGCGGGCCACGGTGCGTGCCGAGGACCACGCCCTGCTCCAGCCGATGTTCCAGGTCCGGTTGACCGGTACCGGCGCTGCCGCCAAGCCGACCGTGGAGAAGACGCTGACCGCGGACGAGGCGGCGCCCCCGGTCACCCCGATGGCGGGCTGACCCCGATGCCCGGTCCTGCTTCGTCCGCCATGGGCACGCCCTCGCCCGCTGGGCCCTCGCCCGCGTCGGCCGGGGCCACGCCCTCGCCCGCCGGGGTCATGACCCCGCCCACCGGGGCTACGGCGTCATTCACCAAGGTCGCATCCTCGTCCGCCATGGGCACGCCGGTGCTGCGGCTCACCGGCCTCGGCTGGTCCGTCCGCGGTGTGCCGATCGTCGAAGACGTCTCCTTCTCGGTCGGGGAAGGCGAGTTCATCGCCTTCATCGGGCCCAACGGTGCCGGCAAGACCTCCCTCTTCAACCTGATCTCCGGTATCCACCCGGCGAGCCACGGCACCCTTGAACTCGACGGCACCGACATCACCTCCGGGGCCGTTCACGCCAGGGCGCGCCGCGGGCTCGGTCGTACGTTCCAGACCTCCTCTCTCTGGCCGGGCATGACGGTGGCCGACCACGTCCGGCTGGCCGCCCAGGCCGCGGCCGGGCCGCGGGCCTCGTACCGGATCTGGCGCCGCGCCGACCGCTATGCGGAGCAGGTGGCCGAGACCCTGGAGCGCACCGAACTCCGGCACCGGGCAGGCTCCTTGGCGAGTGCGCTCTCCCACGGTGAGAAGCGCAAGCTCGAACTCGCCGTCCTGCTCGTCTCCGACCCGCGGCTGATCCTGCTGGACGAGCCGATGGCCGGGGTCAGCGCGGAGGAGGTGCCGGCCCTCACCGAGCTGATCCGCTCGGTGCACCGCGACCTCGGCCGCACCGTACTGATGGTGGAGCACCACATGGATGTCCTGCTCGGCCTGGCCGACCGCCTGGCCGTGATGCACCACGGAACCCTGCTCGCACTGGACACCCCTGAGGCAGTGATGGCGGACGCCACTGTGCAACAGGCCTACCTGGGCGAGGCGCTGTGACCGACTCTGCCTTCCCCACTACCTCCTCCGGTGTTGTTGTCGGCGGGCCGGCGGGTGTCGCCGACACCGCCGGGCCCGGTGCCCCATCCGGAGCACCGGCTGTCGACGGGGCCCTCCTCTCCGTTCGCGATCTGCGGGTGGTCATCAACGGACTGCACATCCTGCACGGGGTCGACTTCGACGTGGCGCCGACCGGCGTCACCGCGCTGCTCGGACGCAACGGCGCGGGCAAGACCACCACGGTCAAGGCCGTGATGGGCCTGGTACCGCGTACCGGCGGCGTGCTGTTCGCGGGTGCCGAACTCTCCTCTCTGTCCACACACCTCGTGGTCCGTCAGGGCATCGGGTACGCCCCCGAGGACCGCGGTATCTTCGCGGGCCTCACGGTCGCCGAGAACCTGCGTCTGGCCGAGCGGGACCACGACGCCGAACCGGCCTACCACCTCGTCCATGAACTGTTTCCCGAACTCAAGCAGCGGGCCCACCAGTTGGCCGGAACCCTCTCGGGCGGCCAACAGCAGATGGTGGCGATCGGCCGGACCCTGCTCAACCGCAACCGGCTGATCATCGCCGACGAGCCCACCAAGGGCCTGGCGCCGAAGATCGTGGCTGAGGTGGCCGACGTGCTGGCACGCGCGGCCGAGGCCGTGCCCGTTCTCCTGGTCGAGCAGAACCTCGCCCTCGTTCGCCGGCTCGCCGGTACCTGCGCCGTGCTGGCCGACGGCCGCACCGCCCACCGGGGCGGCACCGCCGAGCTGTTGGCCGACGAGGCGGCGGCCCGCCGCCTGCTGGGCGTCGGCAGCCGCCGATCCGGAGCCGGTCCCGTGGTGACCGCCCCTCTGACGGCCGGCGCCGCGGTCGACGGCCGTCAGGTGACCGGCTCCCCGGCGGCCGGCCAAGCTCCACCCGGCCCTGCTGTCACCACGGAGGTGAACCCCTGATGGACACGATCGTCCTCCTCACCTGTACCGGACTCGGTCTGGGTGCGCTGTACTTCCTGGTGGCCTCCGGTCTCTCGCTGATCTTCGGTCTGATGGACGTGCTCAACTTCGCGCACGGCGCCCTGCTCTCCATCGGCGCCTATGCCACCTGGTGGGCCGGCACGGAGGCCGGCTTCCCCTTCTGGCTCGCCGTGCCGTTCGGCACGCTGGTCGGGACGGCCGCCGCCGTCCTGCTGGAGCTCTTCCTGATCCGGCCGCTCTACAGCCGGCCGCGCGACCAGATCCTCGCCACCGTCGGCGTCGGGCTGGCCGTGCCCGCTCTCCTCATGGGCATCTGGGGCGCGGACGCCCGGCCCTTCCCGCAGCCGGAGCTGCTCGCCGGCACCTGGCGCCTGTTCGGTGCGACCGTCCCGGTCAACCGCTTCGTGCTGGTGGCCGCGGCGGCCCTGCTGCTGCTCGCTCTTCGGTTGTTCCTCGCCCGTACCCGCTACGGGCTGATCGTCCGCGCCGGCGTCGAGGACCGGGCGATGGTCACGGCGCTCGGCATAGACGTCCGCAAGGCGTTCACCCTCGTCTTCGCCCTCGGTGGCGCCGCCGCCGCTCTCGGCGGTGCCCTCGGCGGCCTCTACTTCGGCTCGGTCAACCCCGGCCAGGGGACCAGCCTGCTCATCTTCGCCTTTGTTGTTGTCGTGATGGGCGGTATGGGTTCCGTCACCGGGGCCGCCGTGGCCTCGGTCTGTGTCGGCCTCGTCCAGCAGTTCGCCAACTACTACACCGCTGCAGGGCTCGGCGACCTGTCGGTCGTCGTCCTGCTGGCCGTACTGCTCCTCGTACGACCCCGCGGACTCACCGGGAGGCTCGCGTGAGCACCAACACCTCCACCACGAGCACCGGTGGCACCGCGGCCGACCGCACTGCCGCCACTTCAGCAGGGGGGACTGACACCAGCCCTGCCGAGAGACATTCTGGACGGACGGGCGAGGCCGGCGCCATCCCTCGAACAGGTGAATCAATCACTGAGCGCTCGACAGCGGTGCACCGAGCGCTACGCTGGTGGCCGATCGCTCTGCTGATCCTGCTCCTTGTCGCCCCATACAGTGCGCTTCCCGTCCCGGGACTGCTCGACGGCCCGCTCGGCAGCCCCGGAAGCCTCCAACTCATCGCCCTGTGCCTGCTCTACGGGGCCCTCGCCACCGGCTACGACCTCCTGCTCGGCCGTACCGGACTGCTCTCCTTCGGCCACGCGCTCTACTTCGCGACCGGCCTCTACGCCACCAACGTCGGCATGCTGGAGTTCCGACTGCCGTTCGCCGCGGCGGCGCCCTTCGGCGTCGCCTGTGCCGTCGCGCTGGCCCTGCTGCTCGGCTCGGTCAGCCTCCGCGTCACCGGCATCGGGTTCTCCATGGTCACCCTGGCCTTCGCGCAGGCCGGTTCGATCCTCGTCCAGCGCAACCCCGGCGGCGTCACCGGTGGCGAGGAGGGCCGGTCGGCGCCGGCCGGCCAACTGCCCTCCGCCTTCCTGGGCATCGAGAACACCGCCAACCTCTACTGGATTGCCATCGCATACCTGGTGCTCACCCTGGCTGCGGTCCACTGGGTCGTCGGCTCCCCGGCCGGGCGGGTCTGGGAGGGCATCAAGGAGAACGAGCGCCGGGTCGAGGTGCTCGGACTCCGCCCCTACGGCTACAAGTTGATGGCCTTCGTCCTCGCCGGAGCCCTCGCCGCGGTGGGTGGGGTCGTCTACCTCCTGCTGACCGGTGGGGCCACTCCGCAGGCCGCCACCTCCGACGCCACGCTCTCACTGCTGGTCATGGTCGTCCTCGGTGGATCCGGTACCCGCTGGGGGCCGCTGCTCGGCGGCGTCATCTACACCTGGGCTGGTCACCGGCTCGGCGACCTCGCCAACTCCGAGGCCATCGCCGGCCTTCCCGCCGTCCTGCGTGTCCCGCTCTCCCAGCCGCTCTTCCTGCTGGGCGGCCTCTTCGTCGCCGTGGTCTACCTGCTGCCCGGCGGCCTGGCCAGACTGCCTGCCCGCATCCGTGTCGCCCGCTCCGGCCGATCGGCCCGGGCCACCGGCCACGCCGGTGCCCCCGGTGCCCGCCCCACAGGAGGTAGCCCCGCGTGAGCCGGTCATTTCCGCAGCCCGAGCAGCTGACGGCCCCCGTTCCCGGGGGCGACTTGGCGGTGCTCCGCTGGCCCGCCACTGCGCCGGGGGCGCATGCCGTCGTGGCGGTGCATGGCATCACCGCCAACGGCCTCGCCTGGTTCGAGGTCGCCCGCAGGCTCGCCGGCCGGGCCACACTGCTCGCGCCCGACCTGCGTGGACGCGGGGCCAGCCGGACCGTGGGCGGACCGTACGGCCTGGCCCGCCACGCGGACGACATGGCCGCCCTGATCACTGCGCTCGACCTGGGGCCGACGCCGGTCGTCGGGCACTCCATGGGCGCCTGGATCACGGCGCTGACGGCGGTGCGCCACCCCGAGCTGGTCAGCCGCGTGGTGCTGGTCGACGGGGCGGTCAGCTTCCCGCTTCCGGAGGGCGTCCGGGAGGAGGAGGCGCTGGCCGCGGTGCTCGGCCCGGCCCTGGCCCGGTTGTCGATGACCTTTCCCGACCGCGCCGCCTACCGCGCGTTCTGGCAGCAGCACCCCGCCTTCAACGCCGACTGGTCGGAGGAGATCGATGCTTACACCCAGCGCGATCTGATCGGCACCGAGCCCGAACTGCGTTCCGCCTGCGTCCTGGAGGCGGTTCAGACCGACGGCGCGCAGGTCCTGCTGGACCAGGACGCGGCCGCCGCGGTGCACCGGCTGCCCTGCCCCGGTGAACTGCTGTGGGCGGAACGCGGCCTGCTCGACGAGCCGCAGGGCCTCTACGACGACAAGCGGATCGCGATGGCAGGCCTGGACAAGGCCCGGGTGGTGGCGTCGTCGCTGGTGCCCGACACCAACCACTACTCGATCCTCTGGGGACGGGCCGGCAGCGAGGCCGTGGTGCAGAGCCTGCTCGGCACCGGGCCGGCGGCCGGGTAGCAGTCGGGGAACCGGTAGGCAGGGCTGGTTGTTGCGGCCTCGTCGGCCGGTCCCTCACGCCTGCGCCGGCCGGTGCGTCACGGTCGTGCCTGACTGTGGGGGCAGTGCGCGCGGCTCAGCCGGCGGTGCCGAGGAAGGACTCCCACCCGCCGGTCGGCGCCTGCCCCACGTTCAGCGAGCGAAGCTTGCGGATCGTGGACTGGTCCTGCACCTCCAGCCAGTCGACCAGCTGCCGGAAGGAGACCAGCCGGACGTCCGGCTTGCCCGCGATGGTCTTGAGAGTCTCCTCGACGGCGTCCATGTAGATGCCGCCGTTCCACTGCTCGAAGTGGTTGCCGATGAAGAACGGCGCGCGGTTGCTGTTGTAGGCCCGGTCGAACCCGGCGAGGTAGGCGTCCCGGGCCTGGGTGCGCCAGTCGTTGTACTTGGCCGGGTCGCCCTTGGTGCTGCCGGCCGACTGGTTGGCCAGGATGTTGTAGTCCATCGACAGGACCTGGAAGGCGTGCCCCGGGAACGGGATGCTCTGCAGCGGGAAGTCCCAGACCTTGCCGTCCTGCACCTTCTGCGGCCATATCTGCTGGCCGCCGGAGGAGCTGGCGTCGTACTTCCAGCCCATCTTGGCCGCGGTCGGAAGCAGGGCCTTCTGCCCCTCGAGGCACGGGGTGCGGCCGCCTATGAGCTCCTTCTTGTAGTCGAAGGGGAGCGGGTCGACGTCGGTGAAGCCGGTGTTGGTCCGCCACTGGGTGACGAACCCGATCGCCTGGTCGATCTCGCTCTGCCAGTCCTCCGGCGTCCACTTGTTGACGCCGTTGCCGTCCGAGCGGGTCGAGCAGAAGTGACCGTTGAAGTGGGTGCCGATCTCGTGGCCGGCCAGCCAGGCCTGGCTGATCAGCTTGATCGTGTTCTTGACCGCGCCGTCCGACAGGTACGGGATGTCGGACGCGCCGACCGAGTGCTTCGGCGGGTGGTACAGGTCGGACTTGCCCTTCGGGAGGGTGTAGATCCCGGAGAGGAAGAAGGTCATCGACGCCTTGTGCTCCTCGGCCAGCTTGAGGAACCGGGGGAACTGGCCGTCGTCGGTGGCGCCGGCGCCGTCCCAGGAGAACACCACGAACTGCGGCGGGCGCTCACCGGGCTTGAGCTTCTCCGGCTTGGGCTGGTTCGGCTGGGGGCCGGTGTCGGACGTGGAACCGTCGCCGATCGGAGTCCCCTTGGGTACACCCTTGCTCGGAGAGCCACTGCCCGTCGGTCCGTTGTCTGCACTGCTGCTGCCCGGGGTGGGGGCGGTACTCGACCCTGAGCCCGACCCCGAACCCGATCCGCCGCTGGAGCACGCCGTCACTGCGCCGAGGGCCACGGTCGCGGCGGTGGCACTGAGCACGGTCCTGCGCGAGATGTTGGTCATGGTCTCCCCTGGGTGCCGCTGGCCGGGTGGTGATGGCGTCCGTGGGCCGTACCGGTCAAATCGGGCAATTGATGATTATTGCGCTTTTAGCATGCCATGTGGACTCAGGGGGCACCAAGGCGCCGAGGTCCATTGACAGTCAATACGCAGAATGCCTGCGCAGGGGCTGCGGAGACAGTCCTTCTGTTGCCGTCCTGTGACGCTCGGCTCCACCCACCCTGGTATTGCTCGGGTGTGTCGCAGGGTGAGTCGACGGCCTGTCGGCGATGAACCGCCGGGAGATGAGCCGGCGGGGCGTCAGGCGGTGGCGAGCCGGCGGTGGCGGCGAACGATCCGGGCGATCGTCGTGCTGACCGCGGTGGCGGCAGTGCAGGAGACCGCGAGGCTCAGCCAGGCAGTGTCGAACCAGTGGCTGTTGAGCCAGCCCAGCGTGACGATGTAGGCGGCCCAGATCAGCGCGGCCAGGGCGGACCAGCGGAGGAACCGGTGCGGCTGGCCGGGGGAGTGGCCGATGGCCAGGTCGAGGACGGTGCGCCCGGCCGGCACGAAGCGTGCGACGACCACCATCGCGGCGGCCGCCCCGGTGGTCCGCCCGTCCAACGCCTGCTGGACCCGGGCCACGCTGGCGGCCAGCTTGGGGCGGTGTTCGAGTCGTCGCTGCACCGAAGGGGCGCCACGGCGGGCGAGCTGGAGGAGAAGCAGGTCCCCGAGGAACGAGGCCACGGCGACGCCGAGCCCCAGTAGCAGTGGCGCGCCGTCTATCTGGGCCGTCTTGAGCACGGCCAGGATGACCAGCGTCCCGCTGGGGATGAAGGGGAGGAAGGCGTCGCCGAGTACGGCGAAGAGCGCCAGGGCGCAGATCCATGAGGATCCGATCACCGCTGAGATGTCCAAGGTCCGACTCCCTCCAGGCTGCCCAGGGGGAGCAGATGGCTGCAGGGGACAACGCTAGCGCCTCGACTTTTCATGCCATGAAGCACCCCGGCTGTGCCGGACCTCACAAAGGCGCGAACCCCCGGGGCGGGGTGCCGCTCCGGGGGCTCGTGGGGATCGATCGGCGCTGGTCCAGCCCGATGACCTTGCTGTTGAGGACGGATCCGGTTGGGTGATCCGCTCTGCTCCCTAGCCTGCCGGACGCCGGTCGCCGGTCGCGAGCCCTGCGGCTGGCGACTTCCCGCGGTGGCGTGAAGTCGCCACGCGTGTCCGCCTGCTGGCTGTGAGTCAGCCGAACGGTCGGTAGGCAGGCTGTCGCTCGCCGGTCGTGCAGCGGCACGGCTCGCGCCGGTCCGTCGCGTGGCGACATGGCCCGCGCCGGGCCGCTGCGACGGAGACCGGGCTCCGGGAGCCGGGAACACCCGGACCGGTGGCGTGGTTGACGTCCGTCGGCAGCAGCGACCGCCGGCCAAGGACGCGGTCGTTCGCAGCCGAAAAGACGGCGATCAAGTCGGCGATCAAGTCGGCGATCAAGTCGGCGATCAAGACGGCTATGAAGACGGCCATGACGACGGTCATCACGACGGCTATGAAGACGCCGGAGAGATGGCCTCGACGGCGGCCGTCACGACGGCCACAGGAGCGGCCGCCAGGGCGGCCAGAAGGGCGGACGGCATGACCACCGACGACCAGCAGGAGCGCGGGCCCGAGCCGCAGACCGGTGCGGCGATCCGTGGCACCGTCCGCGGCACGGCCCCCGCGCCGCTCTCCATCCTGGACCTGGCCACCGTCGGCGTCGGCTACACCCCGTCCGAGGCACTGGCCGCGACCACGACACTGGCCCGCAGCGCGGAGGAATGGGGCTACCACCGCTTCTGGGTCGCCGAGCACCACGGCATGCCCGGCGTCGCCAGCTCCACCCCGGCGGTCCTGCTGGCCCACCTCGGGGCCCACACCACGTCGCTCCGGCTCGGCTCGGGCGGGGTGATGCTGCCCAACCACGCCCCACTGGCGATCGCCGAGCAGTTCGGCCTGCTGGAGGCGCTGCACCCCGGCCGTATCGACCTCGGGCTCGGCCGCGCGCCCGGCACCGACCCGGCCACCGCCCGGGCCCTGCGCCGAGGCCTGGCCGAGGGGGCCGACGACTTTCCCCAGCAACTGGCCGAGCTGACCCACTTCCTGGACGGTGACTTCCCGGCCGGCCACTCCTATGCACGGCTCACGGCCGTTCCGAAGGGCGACGGGCGTCCGCCCGTCTGGCTGCTCGGTTCGTCCGGCTTCAGTGCCCAGCTGGCTGGGCGACTCGGCCTTCCATTCGCCTTCGCGCACCACTTCAGCAGCACCAACACCATCCCGGCCCTCGACCTCTACCGCTCGTCGTTCCGCGCCTCGGCCGTGCTCGACGAGCCGTACGCCCTGATCGGGGTGAGCGCGGTCGCGGCCGACGACGAGGCCTCCGCCCGCAGGCTGGCCCGCTCGGCGGCGCTCGGAATGCTCCGGCTGCGGCGCGGAAATCCGGGCCCGATCCCCACACCGGAGGAGGCCGAGGCCTACCCGTACAGCCCGGTGGAGGCGGACTTCGTCGACGACTGGCTGGGCAATGTCGTCCTGGGCTCGCCCGGAGAGGTGGCCGACGGCCTGGAGGCGCTGCGCAAGCGGACCGGGGTGGACGAGCTGATGGTCACCTCGCACATCCACGGCCACGAGGCCCGCTATCGCTCGTACGGGCTGATCGCCCAGGCGTACGGGCTGACCGGGGAGTAGGGGCGGCCTGGGCGTAGCGGACCAGGCAGTTCGGTCCGCCCTGCGCCCGGTCCTCCCTGCCCCCGCTCCGCCCCTACGCCCGGACCGGCAGCACAGTCGGCGGAGCCTGGCGGGCGATCGCTCCTCCTCGGGGCGCCCTACCGCTCAGGCGCCGCCGGGCGCTCCGTCCACCCCCGGGCGACTCTCCCGGAGTATGGCCGCGACGAGTTCGGCCTCGCCGGGCCGGGCGAAGTACCAGCCCTGGGCGGTGTCGCAGCCGGTCAGCCGCAGCCGTTCGGCCTGGGCCGCGCTCTCGATCCCCTCGGCGGTGACGGTCAGGCCGAGGGTGTGCGCCAGCTGCACCATCGCGCCGACGATCTGCTCGTCGGCGTCGCTCCGGCGGGAGCTGAACGCGGGGAGTTCCGGCCGGCCGGCGGGGGCCGGGTCACGGAATCCCTCGATGAAGGTGCCGTCCAGCTTCAGGACGTGCACCGGCAGCCGAGAGAGGTACGCCAGATTGGAGTAGCCGGTGCCGAAGTCGTCGATCGCGATCCGGACGCCCATGTCGGCGAGGGCCTGCAGAGCCTGCAGCGGTCGCCCTCCGGGGCCCAGCAACGCGCTCTCGGTGATCTCCAGCTGCAGCAGCCGGGCCGGCAGGCCGGTGCTGTCGAGCGCCTGGGCCACGTCGGCGACCACGTCCGAGTCCCAGATCTGGCGGGCGGCCAGGTTGACGCTCACGAAGGTCTCGGTGTCGGGGAACTCGGTGAGCCAGCGGTGCGCCTGACGGCAGGACTCCTCCAGGACCCACTTGCCGAGCGGCACGATCGCGCCGGACTCCTCGGCGAGCGGGATGAAGCGGTCCGGGGAGAGCGTCCCGTAGCGCGGGTGACGCCAGCGGACCAGGGCCTCCGCGCCGTGCACCGCCCCGTCGGCGAGGCCGACGAGGGGCTGGTACTCGATGGTGAACTCGCCGCGTTCCAGAGCCGGGCGGAGTGCGGTCGTGAGCAGCTGGCGGGTCAGCTGGTGGGCGCCCCGGTCCGGGTCGTAGAGGGTCCAGCGGGCCCGGCCGTCCGCCTTGGACCAGTAGAGGGTGGCGTCGGCGTCCTTGACCAGGTCGGTCGGTGTGGTCTCGTGCACGGAGCGTTCGACGACGCCGACGCTGGCGGTCACCACCAGCCGGTGCCCGGCCACGTCGAAGGGGCGCTCCAGCGCTTCGAGGATCCGGGCGGCCAGCTCGGTCAGCTGCTCGCTGCCCCGGCTGTCGGTCACCAGGACGGCGAACTCGTCGCCGCCCATCCGCGCCACCAGATGGGCGCTGCGTTCGGAGAACCCGCGGCGCAGCCGGGTGGCGACGGCGATCAGCAACTGGTCGCCGATGTGGTGTCCGAGGGTCTCGTTGATCGCGGCGAAGCCGTCGAGGTCCAGATAGCAGACGCCCACCCGGCGGCCGTCCGCCGCGGCGGTACCCGCTCCGGATGCGCCCGCTCCGGATGCACCCGCCGCCGGAGTACCCGCCCCCGCGTCCGCCGCCCCGGAGTCCCCGCGAGGGTCCGCCCCCGCGCCCGGGCCGCCGACCGTGCCCCCGCTCCCGGCCACCGGGCCGGCTGTCACCGCGAGGCAGGCGGCGTCGAGCCGTTCGAAGAAGAACGTCCGGTTGGGAAGCCTGGTCAGCGGGTCGTGCAGGGCCTGGTACTCCAGGCGGTCGCCGAGCCGGCGTTGCTCGGTGATGTCCTCGACCATCGCGAGGGTGTAGAGCGGACTGCCCGAGCCGTCCCGGATCAGGGAGATGGTCACCTTGCTCCAGACCGTGCGGCCTTCGCGGTGCCTGAGCTGCTTCTCGACACGGAGCCGTTCGCGTTCGCCGCGGACCAGCGCGGGGAAGAGCCGGTCCGGCATGCCCTCCGGGTCGATGAGCTCACGGATGGGGGTGCGGACCAGTTCGCCGACCCCGCAGCCGATCAGGGCAGCGAAGGCGGGGTTGACCTCGATGATCCGGTCCTCGGGGTCGATCAGGGCCATGCCGATGCCGGCGTCGCAGAAGGCGGCGCGGAACCGGGACTCGCTCGCGCTCAGTGCGGCCAGCAGCCGGTCGGGCCCTCCGGGTGGCAGGCCCACCACGTCGGCGGGCCGGTGCGTGCCACTGGCGAGCGGGGCCGCGCAGGTCGGGCAGAGGACGATGTCGGCGCCGTCCGTGCCACCCGCACGCTCCGTGTCCCGGGGGCCGGCGTCGGCGCCGGGCGGAGCTTTCGGCAGTACCGGAGAAGGGCCGCCGTTCGCGGTGTCGACTCCGTCGACGGTGTCGACGGCGCTTCCGCGGGTGTCGTCCAGAGCGGTGCCGACGGCCGCGCCGTGGGCCGGACTGCCGTTGCCGGAGCCGCCGTTGGCCGGAGTGCCGTTGCCGGAGCCGCCCTTGCCGGAGCCGCCGTTGACGGGGCCGAAGTCGGTGGGCCCGCCACTGGTCGCGCTGCCGGTGGCGCTGTCGTCGGCGGGCCGGAGGATCGGAGACCGGAGGCGGCGGTGGTGTTGCGGTTCCTCGTGCCGCACGCCTGGGTGGTGTGCGTCGGCCCCCTCGTTCTGGCCCGGCACGGCATGCTCCCGTCCGCTGCTGACGCTTGACGCTGGTCCGGCCGGTCACCCGGAACTGCGGCGGCCGGCTCCCGCACTCTGTCGAGGTCCTCGCAGTCCGGTGCGGAGCGCTCGCGGAGGAGCGCTCGGGCGGGGATCCGCGTGAAGAACAGGGCGTTGCGGCCGATCATAGGACGCGGCGGCAACGCGCGGTAACCGCCGCCAGGGTGATTCGCCCGCTTTCCGATTATGTGTGGCGGTACATGCGGACGCCCCTGGTGCACATCACATGATGTGTACCAGGGGCGCGTGCTCCACAGTGCGCCCCAGGGCGCTTGTCGAGCGCCGGAACGCGCCGTCCGGCGCGGCCGCAACGCTCCGTGGTCGCGGTCCCGCCGAAATCGTCGGAGGGTCAGGCCAGCTTGGCCGTGAGGGTGATGGTCGTTCCGGTGAGGGCCTGGCTGACCGGGCAGTTCGCCTTGGCGTCCTCGGCAGCCTTCACGAAGCCGGTCTCGTCCAGGCCGGGCACCTCGCCGATGACGGTGAGGTGGATGCCGGTGATGCCGGTGCCCGGCTGGAAGGTGACATCGGCCTGGGTGTCGAGCTTGGTGGGCGGGTTGCCCGCGCCGGCGAGGCCGTGCGAGAGGGCCATCGAGAAGCACGCGGAGTGAGCGGCCGCGATGAGCTCCTCCGGGCTGGTCTTGCCGTTCGGCTCCTCGGCCCGGGCCGGCCAGGAGACCGGGTACTCGCCGATGCCGGACGAGGCGAAGGTCACCTGGCCCTTGCCGTCGAGCAGGTTGCCTTCCCAGGCGGTGCGTGCGGTGCGAGTGGTTGCCACGATCGGTACCTCCATCACTGAGGAACTGCTGAGTCGTCACTTCCGGTCATGCCGCGCACCAGACTACGGGCAGGCCGGGGGCGGATCACAGGAAGCGCCCGGAGGTGCCGTGGCGGGAAACCGGCAGGCTCGGGGCCGGAGGCGACCGCTGCTCCACGCGCTGTCCGGATCGTGGACGGATACGCCAAATGGTGCGGATCCGGACCGGGTGCCCTGTTAGATTTGCCCGGGCCTGATCCCCGGCCTCGGACGGCTGGGTGCCCACCAATCTGAGAGCCGCGGAGCCGCCCCGATGACGGATCACCCCACGACCCCCGATGCCGGACTGCCCAAGGGGATCGACGATGCCGTACGGGCCGAGCTGACCAGCCTGCGCGAGAGCATCGACAACATCGACGCCGCGGTGGTCCACATGCTGGCCGAGCGGTTCAAGGCGACCCAGCGGGTCGGTCGGCTCAAGGCCGAGCACAAGCTTCCCCCGGCCGACCCGGCGCGGGAACGGGACCAGATCAAGCGCCTGCGGGAGCTGGCTGCCGGGGCGCACCTGGACCCGGTGTTCGCGGAGAAGTTCCTCAACTTCATCATCGCTGAAGTCATCCGGCACCACGAGAAGATCGCCAGCGATACGGTGACCGGCCAGAACGTCGCCGGCTGACGAATCCGCCCCGGCGCCCCCCGGGGCGCCTCCAGGCGGCCCGGGCCTTCAGGGTCATTCAGAGGCATTCAGGGCCATTCTCGGGCCTTCCGGGTCGTTCCCGGGCCTTCCCGGCCTTCAGAGGGTTCCCGTGCCTTCAGGGGGATTCCGGGCCTTCCCGGGCATCGGCGGACTACCCTCGAGATCGTCTCCGGACTCGCCGACCGCAGAGGGCACGGCGGAGGCCCATACCCAGGGCGTGATGTCTGGCGCGGGTAAATGCCCGATTTCGCGAGGCTTCGCGGTTGGCGTAGCGTGCAGGTTCCCCCAGCCGGAGAGGTGGAGCAGCGACGATGGCGGTGAACCTGCCCGATACGCACGGCGATGCCGGGACCGGCCAGGCCTGGGCCGCCGGCGCCGGCGACGGTGATCCCGGCGATTCCGATGCGCCCGTCGGCGGCCGTGCCGCGGCGCGGCGGGCGCGCAGCCGGAAGGCGCGCAAGGGCGCGAGGTCATCGAACGGCCCGAAGCCGCCGAGAGGATCGAAGGACCGGCGGTCGGGGCGTCGTCAGCGGCCGTGGTGGATAGAGATCCCCGCGATGGCGGCGGTCGGGCTGGTGGTCGCGCTGCTGATCAAGACCTGCCTGTTCCAGGTGTTCACCATCCCCTCCGGGTCGATGGAGAACACGCTGCGGATCGGCGACCGGGTCGGCGTGAACAAGCTCGCCCCGCTCACCGGCTGGGAACCGAAGCAGGGCGAGCCGGTTGTGTTCAAGGACCCGGGGGACTGGCTGCCGCCGCAGCCGACCGACGGCAACCCGATCTCGCGGGCAGTGGGCTCGGCGCTCAGCTTCGTCGGCCTGGTGCCGCCGAAGGACGACAACTACCTGGTCAAGCGGGTCATCGCGACGGGCGGCCAGACCGTGCAGTGTTCGGGCACCACGCTGACCGTCAACGGAACCAAGGTGGACGAGCCGTACCTCCACCCCGGGGACGACTCCTGCGCGGGGCTGGACTTCGGCCCGGTGACGGTGCCCCAGGGCTACGTCTGGGTGGAGGGCGACCACCGGAGCGACTCCGCCGACTCGCGTTACCACCAGCGCGGCCCGGGGGGCGGCGCCGTGCCGGTGGACAACGTGGTCGGGCCGGTCTCGGCCGTGGTGTGGCCGCTCAATCACCTCGACTGGTTCGGCTGGGTCGGCCACTGACCCCCTGGTCGACAACGGGCCGGTCCTCGACACCCTGCCCTCCGACGCCGTGCTCTCCGATGCTCTGCGCTGCGATGTCCTGCCCTCCGACGCCCCGCTCCGCGGCAGCCCGTGTGAGCCGCTCGCCCAGCGCGGTTGCGCCCGCCGCCGCGCCCGCCTCTCCCGCCGCCGCGCCCGCGTCAGGCATCTTCGCACCCATTGCCGCGCCCATCGCCGCGTCCACCTCCGCGGATGCCGTGGCGGGCTTGCTCGCCTGGGCCGCGAAGGCGCCGGCCAGGACGAGCAGGCCGCCGGCCATCTGCGGCACGCCCAGGTGTTCGCCGAGCAGGATCCAGGCCAGGACGGTGGCGACGACCGCCTCCAGGTTGGCCACCACCCCAGCGACCGGGGGCGACAGGTGCCGGACGGCGATCACACCGGTCAGATAGGCGAGCACGGTCGCGATGAGGATCATCCAGGCGGCCGGGATCAGTGCGGGCAGCGAGTGCCCGTTCATGACGACGTTCCCGCCGAGCAGGCCCCAGTCGGCGTTCCACGGGCTGGTGAACGCGGTGAGCACGACGGCGCCGATCAGCAGGCCGAACGCGCTGAGGGCGAGCGGGTCGACGGGGCGGTCACCCCGGCTTCCGGCGTCGGCCAGGACGAAGTAGCCGACCTGGCAGCATGCCGCCCCGAGGGCGAACAGGACGCCCAGGGCGTCGAAGCTCAGGCCGTTCCAGACCTCCACCACGCAGGCGAGTCCGGCCACGGCGACGCCGGCGCCGATGGCCGAGCCCCGGCTGATCGGCTTGCGCTGGACGAACTTCACATAACCGATGAGCAGCGGGGGCCCGAGGTATTCGATGAGCAGTGCGACGCCGACCGGGATCCGGGAGATGGCCGCGAAGTAGCAGGCCTGGACACCGGCCACGGCGAGCAGGCCGAAGCCGAGCAGCACGCCGGGCCGCCGGAGCACCGCGCCGCGGTGGCGGTAGGCGAGCGGGAGCAGGACCACGGCGGCGCCGGTCACCCGGAGCCAGACCACGTGCAGCGGCGAGAGGCCGGCCTCGATCAGCGGTTTGGCGGCTGTGCCGGAGCCTCCGAAGGAGACGGCGGAGACCAGGGCGAGGGTGAGACCGAGGGTTCTGCCCGAGGACCGGCCGAGCAGGGGCTTTGAGCTGTACACCGACGCATTGTGACAGTCATGCCATCGGTTCGGTAAGGCGCCATTCCGGCATTTGGTCCTGCCTCCAACTGTGCGCAACGGCAGATTTACGGACGACTGCCCACCGCCGCGCAACGGCCGCCCGGCACCCCGACCAGCAGCCGTCCGGTACCCCGACCGACCGGCCCAGCCGACCGGCCGCCGACCGGCCGCTCCGCTACTGCCCGGCCCCCGCAGGCACGTTCGCCCCGGTGCCCGAACCCGACCCGCCCGCGCCGCCCGTGCCGCCTGTCGGCTGGGGCGCAGTGGTCGGGCCGGTGGTCGGCGCGCTGGTCGGGCCGGTCGTCGGCGTCGGCGTCCGGGTGGGCCTGCCGGTCGGTTGGGTCGTCGGCTGCGTGGTCGGCGGGGACGTGGGCGGGGCGGTCGACTGGGTGGGCTCGGTGGTCGCCCCGCCGCCGGGGCGCGAGCCGCCCTGCCCACCGGACGTCCCCGAGGAGCCGGACGTCCCCGAGCCGGTCGGCGAGGCGCCGGAGCCCGTGCCGCCGTCCGGCGAGGCCGGGGCGGAGGGAGCCCCGGACGGGGTGGAGGGGCTGTCCGAACCGCCCGACGGCGTGTCACTGCCGCCCGACCAGGAGCCGCCCTTGTCCGAGGGCGAGGGGAAGTCCGTGACCGGCTGGCCCTTCAGCGCGGCCTTCATGTAGCTGGTCCAGATCTGCGCGGGGTACTGGCCGCCCGCCGCGCCGTCGATCCCGCCGGTACCGCTGAGGCTGACCTGGGCGCCGCTGGCGGGGTCCTGGCCGAACAGGGCGACCGAGGTCACCAGCTCGGGGGTGTACCCGACGAACCAGACCGACTTCTGGTCATCGGTCGTGCCGGTCTTGCCGGCCACCGGGCGGCCGAGGGACTTGGCGCGCCAGCCGGTGCCGCCCGGGTCGCTCACCACGCCCTGGAGCATGGCCGTCACCTCGCGCGCGGTCTCCTCGCTGATGGCCTGGGTGGTCTTGTGGGCGGGCAGCTGGAGCGCCTCGCCCTCGCGGTCCACCGACTGCACCAGCCACGGGGTGATCTGCTTGCCGCCGTTGTCCAGCGTGGCGTACACGCCGGCCATGTCGAGCACGCTCGGGGTGGCGGCGCCGAGCGGGATGGACGGTACCGGGTCGAGGCCGGGGGTGCTGCTGGGCAGTCCGAGCGCGATGCCGGTGTCCCGCACCTTCTGCAGTCCGGTGTCCTGGGCGAGCTGGGCGAACGCCGAGTTCACCGACCAGTCGGTGGCCTGCTGGAGGGTGATCTGGCCGTAGCTCTTGTCGCCCTCGTTCGGCGGTGCGTAGGGCGTGCCCTTCCCGCCGCGGACCTTGCGGCCGCTGGTGCCGTCGTAGACGGTTCGCGGGGTGACGGTCTGGCCGGACTGGGTCTTGGCGTCGTTCTCCAGGGCCGCCGCCAGGGCGATCGCCTTGAAGGTGGAGCCGGCCTGGTAGTCCCGCCGCGCCGCGTTGTCGATGTAGTGCTTGGTGTAGTCGGCCCCGCCGTAGAGGGCGGCCACGGCGCCGGTCTTCGGGTCGACGGAGACGGCGCCGGCCTGGGCGGCCGCGTCCTTCTTCCGCTGGTCCGGGTTGAGGGTGTCGTGCAACTGCACCTGGACGGAGTCCTGGAGGGCCTGCTGGCGTGCCGGGTCGATGCTCAGCCTGATGGTGTAGCCGCCCTTGGCCAGCTCGGACTCGCCGATGATCTGGTTGCTGGTGAGGTACTCGGTCGCGGCGTTGACCAGGTAGCCGGCCTGGCCGGAGAGGCCGAGCTGGGCCTGCGGGTCCCTGACCTCGGGGAAGGTGGTGGCGGTCCGCTCCTCGGCGGAGAGCCAGCCCTCCTTCACCATGCCGTCCAGGACGTAGTTCCAGCGGTTCACCGCGTTCTGCTTGCCCGCCGGGGTCGCGGTGGCGACGTCGTACGCGCTCGGTGCGTTCAGCAGGGTGGCCAGGTAGGCGCCCTGGGCAGGGTCGAGCGCGGACGCGTCGACGCCGAAGTACTGCTGGGCGGCGGCCTGGATGCCGTACGCGCCGCGCCCGTAGTAGGAGGTGTTGAGGTAGCCGGAGAGGACGTCGTCCTTGGACTGGGTGGCATCCACCTTGATCGCTATGAAGAGTTCCTTCACCTTGCGGGTGATGGACTGCTTCTGGCTCAGGTAGGTGTTCTTCACGTACTGCTGGGTGATCGTGGAGCCGCCCTGGGTGCCCTCGCCCTTGGCGGTCTTGACGGCGGCGCGGACCAGGCCGGGCACGTTGACGGCGCCCTCGTGGTAGAAGTTGCGGTCCTCGGCGGCGAGCGCGGCGTGCTGGGCGGCGGGGGAGACCTTGTCGAGGGGGACGTTCTGCCGGTTGGTCTGGCCGGTCCGGGCGATCACCGAGCCGTCCTGGTAGAGCCAGGTGTTGCTCTGGGCGGTCGCGGCGGCGTGCGCGTCCGGCACCTTCACCAGGGTGATGCCCAGGGCGAAGAAGCCGACGCCGAGGAGCAGGGCGGCGGTGAAGCCGAGCAGGGTGAGCCGCCAGGTCGGGATCAGCCGGCGCCAGCCGGTGCGCTTCGGGTGGCGGGCCTTCCTGCCGCCGGTCCCGCCACCGTTCGTGCCTCCGGCGCCGCCGACGGGGCGCTCCGACGAACGCTTCAGGCTCTTCACCGGGCGGAGACGGACGGTCGGCACGCGGCGGCCGCTCCGGGCGTTTCTGGACAAAGCGGCGGCCTTTCCTGCGGGCGGACCGTGCCGGCCTGCACGGCGTGGGACATCGGGGGTCGGGGCCCTTTGTCCCATTTCCGGTTTACAGCCCAAAACGCGCCGAACGGGTCGGTTGGCTCCACCGGAGCGGCAAGCGAGACCGACATCACACACAAAACGGACGTCGATGGGCAAAAAAATCGGGGAGCCCCTCGCTGCTGCGAGAGGCTCCCCAATGTCTGTGCGCCGCCAGGGACTCGAACCCCGGACCCGCTGATTAAGAGTCAGCTGCTCTAACCAACTGAGCTAGCGGCGCCTGCTGACTCGGAGAACAATACACGGTCCGCAGGGGTGCCTCGCACCGCCGGGGGCGGCCGAGTGTTCATTGCCGAGCCGGGATGCCCGTTTCCACCCGGTTGGGGCGGACTTTTCTGCCCGGTTAGGGTGGAAACGTGTCCAGCCCCCGCCCCGGTCGCCGGAACGCTCGGCTCGCCGTCGTCGTCGCCGCTCTGCTGCTGCTCAGCGTGGTGGCGTACACGGCCTGGGTGCTGGAGGTGGTCCTGGTCGCGCTCTGGTCGGCCGTGCCGGCCGCGCGCCTGGTCCGTGCCGGCCAGGTCCGTGCCGGCGAGGAACCGGCCGGGGAAGAGCGGGGGACCGGGCGAGAAGCCCGCAGCGAACGAGAGGCCCGCAGCGAAGAGGCGGAGCCGCGATGACCAGGCCGGGGGCAGGCTCGGGGGCAGGGCCGCGACCGGGCACGGGGGTGGCGGCCGGAGCGGCCTCGACGGCGATGTTCCTGCGCATCGACGGCACGCCCCTGCACGTCCGGACCGAGGGCAGCGGCCCGGTCTGCCTGCTCACCGGCGGGCTCGGCAGCAGCTGGTTCGACTGGGATCTGGTGGTCCCCTTCCTCACCCCTTACCGCACCGTGGTCCGCTTCGACCGTCCCGGCTACGGGCTGAGCGCGCCGGAGGCCGCCGGCCGGTCCGGCCCGACGCTGGTGGGCGAGGCGGAGCGCATCCGGGGCGTGCTGGATGCGCTCGGGCTGCGTGAGCCGTGCACGGTGGCGGGCCATTCACTGGCGGGGTTCCACGTGGAGGCCTTCGCCCGGCTCCACCCCGAGCGGACGGCCGGACTGGTCCTGTTGGACGGCAGCGTCGAACCGGATCCGCGGCCGCTTCCGGCGCCGGGGCTGCGTGACCTGGCGGCCCGCACGGTCGCGGGCGCGGCCACGGCCGTCGCGGTGCCGTACCTGATCGGGCCCACCGTGCGGCGGCTGGTCGCCCGGGCGTCCACCGTCCGCCGCGAGGACCTCGCGCCGGCACCGCTGGTCCGGCACTGCTACCGGACCGGGCGGGCCCTGCGCGCCCTGCTCCGGGAGAACGCGGCCTACCTGGACCTGGCCGCCGCGCTGGCCGAGCTGCGCGTCGCCGCGCCGCTGCCGGACGAACTGCCGGTCACCGTGCTCGCCGCCGACGACGGGTGCCGGATCCGCCGCACCCAGGAGCGGCTGGGCAGCCAGCGGGACCTCGCCTCGCTGCTCGGGGCCGACTTCCGCACCACCGCGCCGGCCGGCCACCTGATGATGTTCGACCGCCCGGACGCGGTGGCCTCGGCGATCCTCGACACGTGCTGAGCCGGGCTGCCCGACGAGGCGCCCGGCTGCTCGCCGGTGAGGCGCCGGCCGCCCCGCGCCCCGGGCACGACCGCTCGCCCGCGTCCCTCCCCGGGGCAGCCGGGGCAGCCCGACAGCCCGGGGCAACCCGGCTCAGCTCGCGCTGCCCGCCGCGGAGTCCGAGGTGATGACCCGCCGGACCGCCCCGGCGATCGGCAGTTCCCTGGTGAGCCGCCGTACGGCCCGCCGGGTCGGGGCACCCGCCGACCCCGGGTAGAGCCGGCGCTCCAGCCGCGCCGCACCGATCAGCCCGGCCAGCTGCCGGTCCCGCTCGGCCGCCGGTGACTCATCGCCCTCGTGCGCGAGCGTGGCGGCCACCCGCGCGGCGATCTCCTGCCCCATGGTCGGCCGCGTTGCCGCATGGCGCCGGTAGGGCAGGCCGAGGAAGCGGCGTGTCTCCACCACGAGCAGGCCGTCGGAGGTCAGCCGGTCGAGGAAGGGGGCCGGCCCTGGCTTGCGCGGGACCCGGCGGATCACGAGGTCCAGGCCGAGCCGCTGATCGCGCTTGCCCGCCTTCTCCAGTCGCGCGAGCACGCCGGCCCCGACCTCGTCATGCGCGCCCAGCGGCTGGAACCCGGTGATCCGCCGCCCCTCGACGGTGATCGCGCCGCTCATCAGCATCTCCGCGACGACGCCGCCCGCGATCACCCGGTGGAGGGTGGAGTGCGGGGTGCGCAGTCGGCCGCGCACCGGATCGGCGCAGAGCAGCAACAGCTCCTCGGGGATCGAGCGCGCGTTCGGCGGAGTCACGGACGGGTACCTCCAACGGTCGGGCGGCGAGCGACACCGCGTACCCCTGGTACCTACCCGCCCGGAAACGCCTCAGGCCGCCCACCGGAGTGGACGGCCTGAGACCTTGCCATGTGCGCCGCCAGGGACTCGAACCCCGGACCCGCTGATTAAGAGTCAGCTGCTCTAACCAACTGAGCTAGCGGCGCCTGCTGACCTGGAGAACATTACACGGGGTCGGCTCGATCCGCCGAATCGCCACCGGCCGGACACGCTCCGTGACCAAGTCGGCGGGCGTTGGCACACCAGGCCCCGAGCCGCCGGTACACAGCCACAGCCACAGCCACAGCTGCAGCTGCAGCCGCGACCGAAGCCCTCGGAGCGGGAAGTCGGCCGGTCCGACTTCCCGCGGCGGTGCCTGCTCCTGCTGCTCACGGAGGACCGTGCCGGCGGGCCGCTACTCCGGGAAGTGGCAGGCCGCCCGGTGGTCCACGTCCGGCGCGGGGCCGGTCAGCGGCGGGGCCTCGGTCTCACAGCGGATGCGTGCCCCGGCGTCGAGCCCGGCGTAGACGGGGCAGCGGGTGCGGAACGGGCAGCCGGTGCGGCGCGCGGTGGGCGAGGGCGGGTCGCCGGGCAGCAGGATGCGGGTGCGGGCCCGTTCGGCGGCCGGGTCCGGGAGGGGGACGGCGGAGAGCAGCGCGCGGGTGTAGGGGTGGCGGGGGTGGTCGAAGACGGCGGAGACCTCGCCCTGTTCGACGGTCCGCCCGAGGTACATCACGCTGACCCGGTCGGCGAGGTGCCGGATCACCGAGAGGTCGTGCGAGACGAAGAGGTAGGAGAGGCCCAGCTCCGCCTTGAGGGACTGGAGCAGGTTGAGCACGCCGGCCTGGATGGAGACGTCCAGCGCGGAGACCGGTTCGTCGAGGACCAGCAGTTTGGGCCGGACGGCGAGCGCGCGGGCGATCGATATCCGCTGTCGCTGTCCGCCGGAGAACTGGTGCGGGTAGCGGACGGCGTGCGCCGGGTCGAGGCCGACCTGCCGCAGCAGTTCGGGCACCCGGCGGGCGATCTCCTCGCGGGCGGCGCGCTGGGCGCGCAGCGGTTCGGCGACGATGTCGCCGACGGGCATCCGCGGGTCGAGGCTGGCCATCGGGTCCTGAAAGACGATCTGCAGCTCGGCCCGGAGCCGGTGGGCGTCGGCCCGGGAGAGTGCGGCGGTGTCCTGCCCGAGCAGTTCGATCCGGCCGGACTCGGGGGCGGCGAGCCGCAGCAGCTCGAACAGCGTCGTGGACTTGCCGGAGCCGGACTCGCCGACCAGACCGAGGGTCTCGCCCTGCCGGAGGTCCAGCTCGACGCCGTCCACGGCGTAGACCTCGCCGATCCGGCGCTTGAAGACGGTGCCCTTGAGCAGCGGGAACGTCTTGGTGAGGCCGGTGACGGAGAGCACCGGCGGGCGCTCCTCCCGGGCGGCATCCACACCGGCAGTGCTCCCGGCCGAAGCCGGCGGCACCACCGGCACGGGGTACACCTCGGCCGGCGCCGGCCGCCGCTCGGCCAGCTCCCCGGCCCGGACGCACGCCGCCAGATGATCGCCGGAGCCCGCAACGTCGGAGTCCCCGTCGAGTCGGCTCCCGCCCCCGCCCCGGCCCGCGTCCGCGACCCCGAGCCCGGGCTCCGCCGTCCGGCACCGGTCCTCGACCAGCGGGCAGCGGGCGGCGAACGGGCAGCCGGCCGGCAGCTCGGCCATCGGCGCGGGCGTGCCGGGGATCGGCACGAGCGGCCCGCCGCGGGCGTCCAGCCGTGGCACCGCGCCGATCAGCCCGAGCGTGTACGGGTGGCGGGGCGCGGCGAACAGCTCGTCCACGCCGGCCGTCTCCACCACCCGGCCCGCGTACATCACGGCGACCCGGTCGGCCATTCCGGCGATGACGCCGAGGTCGTGGCTGACCAGGACGAGCGCGGCGCCGGTCTCCCGCTGGGCGGTGCGCAGCACGTCGAGCACCTGGGCCTGGATGGTGACGTCCAGCGCGGTGGTGGGCTCGTCGGCGAGCAGGATGTCGGGGTCGTTGGCGATGGCCATGGCGATCATGGCGCGCTGGCGCATGCCGCCGGAGAACTCGTGCGGGAAGCTGTCCAGCGCGCGGTCGGGCGCCGGGATGCCGACGAGGTCGAGGAGTTCGGCGGCCCGCCTGCGCGCGGCCGGCTTGTCGAGGCGCTGGTGGATCCGCAGGGCCTCGACGATCTGGTCGCCGATCCGGTAGACGGGGGTGAAGGCGGAGAGCGGGTCCTGGAAGACCATGGCGACCCGGCGGCCGCGGAGGGCGGCGAGTTCGCGGCCGGGCAGGCCGATCAGCTCCTTGCCGTCCAGCCGGACGGAGCCGTGGACGGTCGCCGTGCCGGGCAGCAGGCCGAGGACGGCCAGCGCGGTGACGGACTTGCCGGAGCCCGACTCGCCGACGATGCCCAGGGTCTCGCCGCGCCGCAGGGTGAGCTCGACGCCGCGGACGGCGGGGACGGCGGTGCCGCGCGGCCCGGCGAAGTCGACCCGCAGGTCGCGGACGTGCAGCAGAGGGGCCGCGGGCAGCGGGGTTTCGACGGTGGTGGTCACGTGCGGTTCCGCTCTTTCCGGAAACGGGGGCGGCGGCGAGGGGCCCGGGCCGCCTCGGCGGTGGGGTCGAGGGCGTCGCGCAGCCCGTCCCCGATCAGGTTGACGGCCAGCACGAAGAGCACCAGCAGCCCGGCGGCGAAGTAGAACAGCCAGGGGAACGTCGGGGCGTCGAAGGTGCCGGCGGCGAGCAGGGTGCCGAGCGAGACGTCGGGGGCCTTCACACCGAAGCCGAAGTAGGAGAGCGCGGTCTCGCTCATCACGGCGCCGCCGACGGCGATGGTGGCGTCGATGATGAGGAAGGAGGCGACGTTCGGCAGGATGTGCCGGGTGATGATCCGCAGCGGTCGCACGCCCATGAACTGCGCGGCCCGGACGAACTCGCGCTCCCGCAGGGAGATGGTCATCGAGCGGACCACCCGGGCGGTGATCATCCAGTTGAAGAGGGCGAGCAGCAGCACGAAGGCGATCCAGCCGGCGCCTTTGAGCCGGGGCGAGATGATGGTGATGATCAGGAAGCTGGGGAAGACCAGCATGAGGTCCACCGCGAACATCAGCACCCGGTCGGTCCAGCCGCCGAAGTAGCCGGCGCAGGCGCCGAACAGGGACGCCAGCACGGTCGAGAAGAGCGCCACCAGCAGGCCGATGACCAGCGACTTCTGCAGGCCGCGGACGGTCTGCGCGAAGACGTCCTGGCCGACCCCGTTGGTGCCGAACCAGTGGGTGCCGGAGGGGGGTTGGCGCAGCGCGTTGTAGTCCGGGGCGGCGTAGTCCCAGGGCGTCAGGTACTGGCCGCCGAAGGCGAGGGCGAACAGCAGCAGGACGATGACGGTGCCGGCCACCGCCCAGCGGGCGGCGAGCAGCCGGGCGAGGACGATCCGGCCCCGGCCGGCCACGGCCGGGGCGGGCCCGGGAGCGGCGGCGGGGTCGGGGGTGGGCGCGGAGGACTCCGCGACGACGGTGGTCACAGCAGGTCTCCTCCGGTCATGACCGCACACGCGGGTCGAGGGCGGCGTGCAGGGTGTCGGCGAGGAAGCCGGAGGCGAGCACCACGACGGCGGCGAACAGGTTGACGGCGACGACCGCGTTGACGTCCTGTTCGTTGATGGACTGGATGAACCACTCGCCCATGCCGTGCCAGCCGAAGATGGTCTCGGTGAAGGCGGCGCCGGTGAAGATGCCGAGGAAGCTGTAGGCGAACATCGTCGACATGGGGATCACCGCCGTTCGCAGCCCGTGTTTGAGCAGGGCGCGGTTGCGGGTGAGGCCCTTGGCCTCGGCGGTGCGCAGGTAGTCGGAGCCGAGCACGTCGAGCATGGTGCCGCGCTGGTAGCGGCTGTAGGTGGCGAGGCCGCCGAGCGCCAGCGAGAGGGTGGGCAGCAGCAGGTGCAGCGCCCAGTCGCCGAGGTGGGTGCCGAGGCCGCCGGTCAGGCCGGGGGTCTCGTAGCCGGTGAACGGGACGACCTCGTGGCCCGCGACGTCCTTGGCGGCGATGGCGCCGTTCTTGAGGAAGAGCGCCACCAGGAAGACCGGGGTGGAGAGCAGGAGGAAGGAGAAGGCGGTGAGCAGCCGGTCCGATATCCGGTACTGGCGCACCGCGCTCCAGGCTCCGGCGGCGACGCCCAGGGCCATGCCGAGCAGGCTGCCGATCAGCAGCAGTCGCAGGGAGACCCAGATCCGGCGGCGGAAGTCGTCCATCACGGGGGTGTCGTGGATGGTGCGGCCGAGGTCGCCGTGGAGCAGCAGGCCGCCCGCCCAGTGGCCGAACCGTTCGACGACCGGTGTGTGGTCGTTCAGGTTGAGGTCGGTGAGCTGCCGCTCGACCGAGGCGGTGGACGGCCGCGGCACCTTGGCCTCGAAGTAGGTGCGCGGCTGGAGGGCGGCGGCGGAGAGCGCGTACGCCAGGAACACGGCGGCGATCAGCAGTATCGCGTAGTAACTGAGCCGCTTCGCCAGGTAGCGGAGCATCAGCGGCCGCCCGGGGTGGGGGCGGGGCCGACGCGTCTGGTGGGCATCGGTGGGTGGCCTTCGGTCGGTGGCCCTGTTCGAGCCGTGAGGGAAAGGTGCAGGTCACGAGTGTGGCACCGGTGCACGGCCGCGGTATTGCGGCAGTGTTGCGGCCTGTTTCGTTTGGATCAGAGGTGAACTCCTCCCCCTGGTACTCGTCCTGATCCGCTGTTACGTTCGGTCCGCCCGGCACCGACTTGGCTGCCCACGCTCAAGCCTCGCCACACCTTGCGACGCCCGACTCTCACAACCAGTCATTTCACGGGGGGACCCCTCATGGACGCTTCCAGCACATCCGCCCGCGGCTTCGGCCGGGCCGCCGCGCTCGCTCTCGCCGTGGCGCTCGCGGCCACCGCGTGCACCTCGGGCGGCGGAGGGTCGGCCGACGGCGTGGCCAAGAGTGAGCCCCCCAAGCAGGGTTCGATCGACATCAACGCCAAGTCGCCGGACCAGCTGCGGGACGGCGGCGAGGTCCGGCTCCCGCTGTACCAGTGGATCACCCAGTGGAACCCGTTCCAGGTGGACGGCCGCTACGGCGACGGCGTGGAGATCATGAGAGCGCTGGAGCCGAACCTCTTCACCACCGACGAGTCCGGCACGTTCAAGCCGGTCACCGACTACCTGCTGGAGGCCAAGGTCACCTCGACCTCCCCGCAGGTGATCACCTACAAGCTCAACCCGAAGGCCACGTGGTCGGACGGCAAGCCGCTCGGCTACCTGGACTTCAAGGCGGACTGGGAGGCCAGCAACGGCAAGAAGGACGGCTACAACATCGCCGACTCCGCCGGCTACGAGCTGATCTCCGGCGTCGAGCAGGGCGCCGACGCGAGCGAGGTCAAGGTGACCTTCTCGGAGCCGTACGCGGACTGGCAGAACCTGTTCCGCCCGCTGGTCCCGGCGGCCGGGATCGGCACCGCGGACGACTTCAACAAGGGCTGGATCGACAAGATCCCGATCACGGCCGGGGCGCTGAAGATCGGCACGATGGACAAGACGGCGCAGACCATCACGCTCGTCCCGGACCAGGCCTGGTGGGGGGCGAAGGTCAAGACCGACAAGATCACCTTCCGGGTGATGTCGCAGTCGGCGACCACGCAGGCGTTCCTCAACAACGAGATCGACCTCGCCACGGCGGGCACCGCGACGGCGTACGGGCAGCTCAAGGACGCCAAGGACACCGTGATCCGATCCGCCAGTCCGTGGGACGAGGTGCACCTCTCGTTCGGCGGCGGCGGTGCGCTGGCGGACCAGAAGGTGCGCCAGGCGCTCGGCAAGGCGCTGGACCGCTCCGCGCTGATCAAGATCGCCAACAACGGCGTGCCGGTGGAGTTCAAGCCGCTCGGCAACCACATCTTCATGCCCAACCAGACCGGCTACCAGGACAACTCCGGCGAGTGGGCCAAGTTCGACCTGGCCGCCGCCAAGAAGGCGCTGGACGAGGCGGGTTGGAAGGAGGCCGGCAGCGGCCAGCCGCGCACCAAGGACGGCCAGCCGCTGACCCTGCACTTCGTCATCAACGACGCGACCCCGCAGGCCCAGCTCGACCTCGCCACCGCCGCCCAGGCGATGTGGCTGGCGGCGGGCGTGAAGGTCGAACTCGACAAGGTCCCGTCCAACGACTTCTTCACCAAGTACGTGAACACGGGCAAGTTCGACATCGCGAGCTGGCGCAACACCGACTCGTTCCCGCTCTCCAGCAGCCTGCTCAACTTCCGGCTGCCGCAGGGCGACAACGTCTTCGGCAACTACTCCAAGCTCGGTACGCCCGAGATCGACGCGCTGCTCAAGAAGGCGGCCGGCACGGTCGACCCGGTGGAGGCCGCCAAGCTCTACAACCAGGCGGACGCCAGGATCTGGGAGCTCGGCCACACCGTCGAGCTGTACCAGCGGCCGACCGTGGTGGCGGTCCGCAAGGGGCTGGCCAACTACGGTGCGTTCGGCCTGGCCGGCGCCGACTACGCCAAGGTGGGCTGGGAGAAGTAGCCACCGCGTCCGCTTCGGCGGGCCCCGGGGTGGCGGGGGCGGCACGGCAGGCGCTGGCGAGCAGCGCGGTGATCACGAGGCCGGTGGTGCGGACACGGGGAGGACGGCTCTGCCGCCCCCCGCTCTCCTGCCACCGGCCTTGACCTTCCGCGATGCCCGCAGGCCACCCGTGTCGTGGGGTCCCCTCCGGACCCGCCCGCTTCCAACCGGGGAAGAATCTAGCGGGGTGATCCGGGCCGCCGTGCCGTACGCGGCGGGCGCGCCGGAAACCCGTCGAGCTGTCACCCGGTTCGCGCACCCGGGCGTCAACTCTCGCTGACGGCACGGCAAATCGGACGAAACCGGGCATGCGGGCGGCTCCTGGGCGGGCTCCGCCACGGCCCGGGCGGCACGCCGGTGGCGGCCCCGCAGGCCTCCGGCGCGGGCTGCCGGCGCGGGCCCCGCCGTACGGCGGCCGCGCCGGTGCGTGCGCCCGCACCGGGCCGCTGCCAGGATGCGGCGGGACGGCGCAGCCCGCCCGTCCCGGAGCCCGGAGACCCCGCCCATGGCCAGCGAATCCGCCGCAGCCCACCGCCCGCACCCCGTCGACCGGCACCCGCTGCGCCGGATGGTCCCGCGCAGCCGGGACGAGCCGCACCGGGTCGCCACCCCGCTGGAGCTCTTCTTCGACCTCTGCTTCGTGGTCGCGGTCGGCCAGGCGGGCCGGGAGCTCGCCCACGACCTGGCCGACGGCCACTACGGTGACGGCCTGACCGGCTACGTCTTCGCGTTCTTCGCGATCTGGTGGGCCTGGATGAACTTCACCTGGTTCGCCTCCGCGTACGACTGCGACGACGTCCTGTACCGGATCACCACGCTGGTGCAGATCGCCGGCGTCCTGATCCTGGCGGCCGGTGTGCCGAGGATGTTCGCCGACCAGGACCTGGTGCTCTCGGTGGTCGGCTACGTGGTGATGCGCCTCGCCATGGTCACCCAGTGGCTGCGCGCCGCCGCCAGCGAGGAGGGGCAGGCGCGCACGGTCGCGTTGCGGTACGCGGCCGGGATCACGGTCTGCCAGATCGCCTGGGTGGTGGTGCTGCTGCTGCCGCACAGCGTCCGGTCGTACGTCATCCCGCTGGGCATCCTGGCCGAGCTGTCCGTGCCGGTGATCGCCGAGCTGCGCACCCAGACCCCCTGGCACCCGCACCACATCGCCGAGCGGTACGGCCTGTTCACGCTGATCGTGCTCGGCGAGACGGTGGCGGCGGCGACCGTCGCCGTGCAGTCGGCGGTGGACGAGCACGAGGGGCTGGGCCGGCTGCTTCCGGTCGCCGCCGGCGGCCTGCTGATCTGTTTCTCGGCCTGGTGGATCTACTTCGCCCGGCCGGTCCACGACCACCTGCGCTCCAACCGGCAGGCGTTCCTCTGGGGGTACGGCCACTACCTGGTGTTCGGCTCGGCGGCGGCGATCGGCGCCGGGCTGGAGGTGGCGGTGGAGTCGGCCGTGCACAAGGCCCACATCTCCCAGGCGGCGGCCACCGCGACGGTGACCGTGCCGACCGCGCTCTACCTGTTCACCGTCTGGCTGCTGCACGCCCGGCACGTCAAGACCGGGGCGGAGCAGGCGCTGCTGCCGGCCGCCTCGGTGGCGGTGCTGGCGTGCACGGCGGCCGGCGACTCCGGTGTCCTGGCGGCGGGTCTGGTGAGCGCGGCCGTGGTGGCGCTGGGCGTGACGCTGCACGCCCGCGCGGCCTCGCCGGACCGGGCCGCGTGACCCTCCCGGGCCGGGGTGCCCGCGTGACCCTCCCGGCCGAGCGAGGGGCGGGACCCCGGCGGCTGCCCGTCGCGAGGGTCCCCCTCGGGGGAGTGGCCGAGCAGGTGGTGCAGCGCCTGGTCCTGCCGGGAGAGCCAGGCCCGGTAGGCCGGGTTGACCTGTGCGAGATCCAGGTAGGCCGCGCGCAGCTCCCCGTACAGCGCGTCCAGTGCGGGCGGGCTGAGCGCGCGCGGCCGCCAGGCGAGCAGTAACCGGACGGCCAGTGGGTCGCCGTGCACCGGCCGGACGACCGTGCCCGGTCCGGCGGCGGAGGTCGGCTGGCAGGGGCGGACGGCCTCGCCGGAGGCGACCAGCTCGGCGGCGGTCGTGTTGTCGCGCACCTGCACCACCCGGGGGTTGAGCCCGGCCTCGGTGAACACCCGGCGCATCGCCGCGTACTCGTGGTCGGCGGTCGGGTCGACCATCCAGGTGTCCTCGGCGAGGTCGGCCAGGTGCACCACCGGACGGGCGGCGGCCGGGTGGCCCGCGGCGAGTGCGACGAACTGCGGCTCCCGGGCCATCAGGACGCGGTGCTCGGCGTCCGGCGGCACCCGCAGCGGGAAGCCCTCGCTCTCGTGCACGAAGGCGACGTCCAGCTGGTCGGCGGCGACCATCCGCAGCAGGGCGTTGGCCGAGATGTCGATGTGGATGGTGGTGTCCGTCTCCGGCAGCCGCTCGTGCACCCGGCGCAGCCAGGCCGCCACCGCCCGGCTGCCGACGCTGCCGATCCGCAGCCGTCGGGCGCGTTCGCTGCCGGCGGCCTCCCGGGCCTCCTGCCGGGCGGCGGCGACCAGGGCGGCCATCTCGGCGATCACCGGCCGGGCCCGGGACAGTACCGAGTGGCCGAGCGCGGTGGGCCGGCTGCCGGTCTGCTCGCGGGTGAACAGCGCACCGCCGACGGTCCGTTCGATGCGGTGCAGCTGGGTGGTGAGGGAGGGCTGGGTCATGCCGAGGTGCAGCGCAGCCTTGCGGAGGCTGCCGGTGTCGGCGATCGCGCACAGCACCCGGAGGTGTCTCACGTCGAGCTCCACATCGGGAGCATAACGGGCGAATGGGTGTGACGCCAGGGACATGACAGGAAGCTGCCCCGTGCCCCGGACGGCCTCGACCCCCGCCTCCCGGGGGAGATTGGCCCGCGCTATCGCCGGTTGACATCATCCGCCGGGCCGCCGCCCTGACCGAAGCTCTGGGGCAGGAAATCATCCGGTGCCCCGCGGCAGGCCCCCACCGGCCGCGGCATTCGCATAATCGGAGCCCCCCACATGAACCGCATCCCGCGGACCCTTTCCGCTGCCCTCGGCCTCGCCCTGGCCGCCGGCCTCGCCGCCCTGCCCACCGCCGCGACGGCCGCACCGGTCACCGGCACCGCCGCCGCGCAGCACTACACGGCCCCCGCGTCGGGGCAGAAGAGCGCCGGAAAGGCCGACAACCAGGCCTTCTTCGAGGCCGTGATGAAGTCGGCACGCGCCAAGCAGGCCGCCACGCCGTTCCTCAAGGCCGTTGTGGTCACCTACGACCCCAGCAACGCGCCGTCCTTCGCGTCCGAGATAGCCCGGTCCGCCCAGATCTGGAACGGCTCGGTCGGCAACGTCCGGCTGCAGGCCGGTTCCAACGCCGACTTCTCCTACTACGAGGGCGACGACCCGAGCAACGGCTCGTACGCCAGCACCGACGGCCACGGCTCCGGCTACATCTTCCTCGACTACACCCAGAACAAGGAGTACGACTCCACCCGGGTCACCGCCCACGAGACCGGGCACGTGCTCGGCCTGCCGGACCACTACTCCGGCCCGTGCAGCGAGCTGATGTCCGGCGGCGGCCCCGGCCCCTCCTGCACCAACCCGTACCCGAACTCGGCCGAGCGGCGCCGGGTCAACTCCCTCTGGCAGAACGGGCTGGCCGCCACCGCGCGCTGACCACCGCCCCGTTCGGGACAGTTCCCGGCCGCCCCGACCGTCCGGAACGCCCTGAGGACCGTCCGGAACACCCGAGGCCGGACCGTCCGGAACACCCGAGGCCTGACCGTCCGTAACACCCGAGGCCGGGTCCCGACACCCGAGGACCGTCCGGGCCTGTCCCACCACCGTTCCACCGTTCACCCGTTCACCGCGGCCCACCCCCAGAGCGGCCGCGGCACCCGCGAACAGGAGCCCCCACGTGAACCGCATGTCCCGCACGCTCTCCGCCGCCGTCGGCCTGGTGCTCGCGGCCGGTCTGGCCGCCCTGCCCACCGCGGCCGTTGCCGCGCCCGCGCCGGCCGCCGCGTCCGTCCAGGGCTACACCGCCGCCGCCGGCTACGCGGGTTCGGCCGCCGAGGACGCGGACAACCAGGCGTTCTACGAGGCCGTGATGAAGTCGGCGCTCGCCAAGCAGGCGGCCACGCCGTACCTCAAGGCCGTCGTGGTCACCTACGACGCCGGCAGCGCGCCGACCTTCCGCAACCAGATAGCCCAGAGCGCCCAGATCTGGAACGGCTCGGTCGGCAACGTCCGGCTGCAGGCCGGCACCAACGCCGACTTCCGCTACTACGAGGGCAACGACTCGCGCGGCTCCTACGCCAGCACCGACGGGCACGGCCGCGGCTACATCTTCCTGGACTACCAGCAGAACCGGCAGTACAACTCCACCCGGGTCACCGCCCACGAGACCGGGCACGTGCTCGGCCTGCCGGACCACTACTCCGGCCCGTGCAGCGAGCTGATGTCCGGTGGCGGCCCGGGCACCTCCTGCACCAACCCGTACCCGAACTCGGCCGAGCGCAGCCGGGTCAACTCCCTCTGGGCCCGCGGCTGACCGACCGCTCCGGAGCCGGAACGGCCCGGCCGCCCGCCCGGGCGGCCGGGCCCTGTCGGTGCCGCGTGCGAGCATGCGGGCGAGACCCGTCCACCGATCGCGAGGTGCCACCCGTCATGCCGCTCTCCGTCCCCGACCGCCTGGCCGACCTGCCCTACGCCCACCTGCTGACCCCGCACACCGGGGTGCTGCGCAGCGACGAGCGCTACGACACCGTGCACTTCGACGGTGGCGAGTACACGGACCAGTCGGCCGGCGGCGCGACCTTCCTGGAGTGCGCGTTCACCGGCGTCGCACTGAGCGGGGTCAGGCTCCGCCAAGCCCGCTTCAACGAGGTCTGGGCGCAGGCCGGCCGCTGGGTGGGCTGTGATCTCAGCGAGTCCGAGTGGCAGGACAGTGCGATCACCGGCGGTGTGCTGGCCGGTGTCGCCGTGCACGGCTCGGCGCTGCGCCGCACGGTCTTCCGCGGCTGCAAGCTGGAGGCGGTCAACCTGCGGGCCGCCGTGCTGCGCGACGTCGTCTTCGAGGACTGCCTGCTGCGCGACGTGGACTTCGGCGAGGCCAAGCTGACCGACGTCTCCTTCCCCGGCTGCACCCTGGAGGAGGTCCGCCTGCGCGGTGCCGGGCTCAGCAGGGTCGACCTGCGGGGCGCCGTCCGCCTCGGCCTGCCCGACGGTCACCAGGGGCTGAAGGGGGCCGTCATCAGCTCCACCCAACTCCTCGAACTGGCACCGCAGTTCGCCCACGCTCTGGGCATCACCGTGAAGGACTGAGCCCGGGCGTTCAGCCGTACGTCGCTCGGTGACGGCGGGGCGAACAGTCCGCCAACCCTGACGAGGCCCTCTGGTGGGGAGGTTCGGCCGGGGTGGAGGATGCTGCGCGATCGGGGGTCCCGACTTGTCTGCACAACATCGCCAGTGAAGGGACGGGCTGGGCTGATGGCCGAGCTGAGTCGTAGGAAGTTCGTCGCACTGTCCGGGGCGGCCGCGGCCGGTCTGGCCGTGGCCGGGACCACCGGTGCGGGTGCGGCGCCGGGTGCTCCCGCCGCCGCGCCGTCGGCGGCGCTGTCGCAGACCGGCACCATCGCGGACGCGCAGCACATCGTCATCCTGATGCAGGAGAACCGCAGCTTCGACCACTACTTCGGGATGCTGCGCGGCGTACGCGGCTTCGCCGACCGCAGCGCGATCCAGATCGCGGGCGGCTACAGCGTCTTCAACCAGCCCAACGGCCTGTTCTCCCGGCAGTACCCGTGGCAGTTCAGCGCCACCAAACCGGCCGGCGGCGCCGACCCCGAGCGCCTGGCGCAGTGCAACGGCGACCTCGCGCACGGCTGGTCCGATCAGCACTGGGCGTGGAACGGCGGCAAGATGGACTCCTGGGTCGCCGCCAAGGGCAACGTCCGCACCCTCGGCTACCTCACCCGCCAGGACATCCCGTTCCACTACGCGCTCGCCGAGAACTGGACCATCTGCGACGCCTACTTCTGTTCCATCCTCAGCGCCACCGGCCCCAATCGCACCTACCACTGGTCCGGCCAGATAGACCCGGCCGGCGCCGCGGGCGGACCGGCGTACGACGGCGGCGACGAGAAGGGCCTGCGCTGGCAGACCTACGCCGAGGCGCTGGAGAACGCCGGCGTGAGCTGGAGGGTCTACCAGAACGCGGCCGACAACTACGGCGACAACGCGCTCGCCTACTTCACCCAGTTCAGCTCCGCCCCGGCCGGCAGCCCGCTCGCCGTCAAGGGCATGGGCTCCGTCCCCAAGAAGACCGGGAAGACGCCGGACGACATCGTCGCCGCGATCAGGGCCGACGTGCTGAACGGCACCCTCCCGCAGGTCTCCTGGATCGTCCCCGACCAGGGCTCCTCCGAGCACCCGTACTCCACCCCGGCCGACGGCGCCCACTTCGTCCACAACGTGATCGACGCGCTCGCCGCCGACCCGGACGTGTTCAACTCCACCGTCCTCTTCCTCAACTACGACGAGAACGACGGCTTCTTCGACCACGTCCCGCCGCCCGCCGCCCCGGCCGGCACTCCGGGCGAGTTCTACAACGGCACCAACATCGGCCTCGGCTTCCGCGTCCCGATGATCGCCATCTCGCCGTGGACCCGCGGCGGCTGGGTCAACTCCGAGGTCTTCGACCACACCTCGGTGCTGCGCTTCCTGGAGAAGTGGACGGCCGCCATCGGCAAGCCGGCCACCTGCCCGAACATCAGCGACTGGCGCCGGAAGGTCTGCGGCGACCTCACCGGCCTCTTCGACTTCGCCAACCCGGTCCACGGCCTGCCGGCGCTGCCCAACACCGACGCGGTGATCGGCATGTCGACCTGCGGCCCGCTGCCCAACCCGGCCCCGGTCGACAACAAGCTGCCCGTCCAGGAGTCCGGCACCCGCCAGGCCCGCGCGCTGCCGTACCAGCCGAACGCCAACCTCGACCACCTGGAGTTCGGCTCCGGCGGGGTGATGAAGGTCTGGCTGACGATGGCCAACGAGGGCACGGCCGCGCAGAAGGCGGTCCACTTCGCGGCCTACGCCAACGCCTACCGCAGCGGCGGACCCTGGCAGTACACCGTCGACCCGGGCGGCAACCAGAGCGACTTCTTCAACTGCGGCACCAACTTCGGCAACGGCCCGTACGACCTCTCCGTGGTCGGCCCCAACCGCTTCCTGCGCCGTTTCAAGGGCGACGCCACCAAGGCGGGCAAGAACGCGGCCGTCACCGCCTCGTACGCGGTCGAGCCGGGCACCGGCAAGCCGGCGGTCTGGTTCAGGCTCGCCAACTCCGGCGCCACCCCGCTGACCTTCACCATCGCCTCGAACAACTACCGCACCGACGGCCCCTGGACGTACCAGGTGCCGGCCGGCGGCAGCGTCAGCGACTACTTCAACGCGGTCGCGTACAACAACGGCTGGTACGACTTCACCGTCACGGTGGACGCCGACACCACATGGTCCCAGCGGTTCACCGGCCACCTGGAGACCGGCGCGGCCAGCATCAGCGGCTGAGCCCTCCGCCACGGGCTCCGGGGCGCCACCCCGGGGCCCGTGGCCTGGGGATGCGTTCCTTCCGTCCCGGTGTGAGAGTGGGGACAGCCCGGTATCCGTCCGGAGGAGGAGTCATGGGCATCTTCGACAGGTTCCGCCACAGGGCGCACGACGACGCCGGGGAGGCCAGGTCCTCCCTCGGCGGGAGCCACGAACAGGACACCACCGCGATGACGGACGCCGCCCAGCGGGCCGCCCTCGCCCACGACGAGGCCGCCGACGCGTTCGGCCCCGAGATCGAGAAGGCCCGCGAGGCACAGGAGGCCGCCGGCCTCAGCGACCGGGAGGCCGAGGAACGGGCCCGGGAGGACATGACGGCCGAGGGCGACCCCTGGGACTGAAGGCCGGCCCCCGAACCCCCGGACCCTGAACCGGCCGCGTGCTGACGCACGAGGGGCGCGCCCACCGAGGGCGCGCCCCTCGTCACGTCCGCGGTGGCAGCGGCGGCCGCCGCAGGTCCGGGCGCGGGGTGTCGTCCGGTGGCGGGGCGGCGGCCGGCGCGTCCTCCAGCAGGTCCAGCGCGAGCCGCACCGCCGTGACCAGCTCGACGTGCCGCCCCCGGGCCCAGTCCTGCGGGGTGCGCAGCACGTGCACGTCCGGCTCCGCCCCGTGGTTCTCCACCGACCAGCCGAGCCCGCCGGTGAACCAGGAGGCGTTCTTCGGCACCGAGATCTGCGTCCCGTCGCCGAGCGTGTGCCGCCCGGTCATGCCGACCACCCCGCCCCAGGTCCGGTTGCCCACCACCGGCCCCAGCCCGAGCAGCTTGATCGCGGTGATGATGACGTCCCCGTCCGAGCTGGTCGCCTCGTCGGCGAGGGCGACCACCGGCCCGCGAGGTGCGTCCCGGGGCCAGCGCACCGGCTGCCGTCCGCGGCTGAAGTCCCAGGCCAGCACCCGCCGGGTGAGCTTCTCCAGCACCAGTTCGGAGACGTTGCCGCCGGCGTTGCCGCGGACGTCGAGCACCAGCGCGGGTTTGTCCAGCTCCCGGCGGAGGTCCCGGTTGAACTGCGCCCAGCCGGAGCCGCCGAGGTCCGGGATGTGCAGGTAGCCGCACCGGCCGTCGCTGAACTCCCGGACCAGGCCGCGGCGTTTGGCCACCCAGTCCTGGTAGCGGATCGGCCGCTCGTCGGTCAGCGGGGAGACGGTGATCCGGCGGACCGGGCCGTCGGGCCCGCTGCGCAGGGTGAGCTCGACCGTGGTGCCGCCGGTGCCGGCCAGCAGCGGACCCGGGCCGCGGACCGGGTCCAGCGGGCGCCCGGCCACCGCGAGCAGCTCGTCGCCGTCGCGGACGCCGTGGACGGCGAGCGGGGCCCGGGCCCGCGGGTCGGAGGACTCGCCGGGCAGGACGCGGTCGACCAGCCAGCGCCCGTCGGCCGCGCGGTGGGCGTTGGCGCCGAGCAGCCCGAGCGGCTGCTGCGCGAGCGAGGGCCCCTCGCCACGCCGGGCAGGGGTGACGTACGCGTGCGACGTGCCGAGCTCGCCGAGGAGCTCGCGCAGCAGGTCGGCGAAGTCGTCCGGGCCGGCCACCCGGTCCAGCAGGGGCCGGTACTGGGCGACCAGCGCGGGCCAGTCCAGCCCGCACATCCCGGCGTCCCAGAACTGGTCCCGGACGATCCGGGCCGCCTCGCCGTACGCCTGGCGCCACTCGGCGGCCGGGTGCACGGTGTGGGTGATCCGGCGCAGGTCCACGGTGGTGCCGGCGGAGGGGGCGGTGACCGGGACGATCCGCAGGGTGCCGGCCGAGTAGACCGCGACCGAGCCGCCGTCGCCGGAGACGGCGTAGCCGTCCAGCTTGTCGGCCAGCGTGGAGCGGGTGCCCCGGGCCAGGTCGAAGTACTCCAGGGAGGGGCGGCCGGAGGTGTCGTCCGGGTTGGTGAAGGTCTGCCCGAGGGTGCCGGAGATGGGCCAGCGCAGCCAGAGCAGCCCGCTGCGGGCGGCGTCGGTGGCCGAGTACTTGGAGGCGATCACGGGGAACGGGAGCAGCCGCTCGCCGATGCCCTCCGGGTCGACGTAGACGGTGCCGTCGCCGCCGCCGTCGCCGCGCGGGGCGCCGTCCTCGGCGGGCGCGGCGAACGGGGACGGGGTGTCGGCGGCGAGCGGGACGAGGTAGGGGCGGCAGCCGAGCGGGAAGGAGAGGTCGCCGGTGTGCACGTCGTGGACGGGGTCGAAGCCGCGCCAGGAGAGGAAGGCCAGGTAACGGCCGTCCCGGGTGAAGACGGGCTGCTCGTCCTCGAACCGGCCGTCGGTGACCTCGGTGATCGCCGAGGGCGCGTCGGTGCGGGTGAGCCGGATCCGGCGCAGTGAGCGGCCGGCCACCGGCTGGGACCAGGCGATCCAGCGGGAGTCGGGGGAGAAGCGGGCACCGGAGACCGGGCCGTGGTCGGAAGAGGCCAGTTCGCGGACGGCCCCGTCGGCGGTGGCGACCAGCAGCAGCCGTCCGTCGGAGGCGGCGGCGGCCAGGTGGGCGCCGTCGGGGGCGGCGGTCAGCTCCAGGACGCGGCCGAGCCGGGCGGCGGCGAGCAGCCGGTGTCCGTGGCGGCCGGGGGCGTGCTCGTGCCCGGGCAGCGGAACGATCTCGACCGCGTCCTCGCCCTCGGCGTCGGTGATCCAGCCGGCCTCGCCGGTCTGCCCGAGCACCACCGGCAGCCGGGTGCGCACGCCCGGGGTGTCGGCGAGCGCCCGGGCCGGGCCGTCGCGGTGGGTGAGCCAGTACTGGCTGCCGCGCACGGTGATCACCCCGGCGCGGCCGGTCTGGTCGCAGGCGAGGTCCTTGACGTGCGAGGCGGCGTTCACCTGGTACGGCCGCCGGCCGGCCCGGGCGCCGCCGAGCGGGACGCGCAGCCGGTGCGGGGCGGGCGCGTCCAGGCTCTCCAGCAGCCAGAGGTCGCCGGCGTGCTGGTAGACGATCCGGGTCCCGTCGGTGGCGGCCTCGCGGGCGTAGTAGGAGGCGTGGTCGGTGTGCCTGCGCAGGTCGGTGCCGTCGGGGCGGCAGGAGTAGACGTTGCCGATGCCCTCGTGGTCGGAGAGGAAGGCGACCCGGTCGCCCTCGGCGGCGGTGACCGGCATCGGGGAGGCGAGGTGCCCCCGGTGGCCCTCCAGGACCTGTGTGCCGTCCACCCAGAGCCGCCCGACGGCGCCTCCCCGGTAGCGCTTCCAGGCGGCGGGTTCGTGCGGAGCGGTGCCGGTGAGCAGGACGGTGTGCGCCCGGCTCATCTGGGCGTCGCCGACCGGCCCCCAGGGCATCCGGCGCCCGGGCGAGCCGTCCGGCGGCAGGGCGTGTGCCCAGGTGTAGTGGCCGAACGGCTCGTGGTAGGAGGTGACGGCGAGCAGTTCGCCATCGGGCAGCCAGCCGCGCAGCCGGGTGTCCTGGCTGCCCCAGTGGCTGATCCGGACGGCCTCGCCGCCGGCCACGGGGGCGGTCCAGACCTCGGGGGTCAGGGCCTGCCAGCCGGTCCAGCCGAGGGTGCGGCCGTCGGGGGAGAGGCGGGGATGGCTGACCCGGGTGCGGTCGCAGCTGACCCGCCAGGCGCGGCCGACGGTGCCGTCCGGGTCGAGCGGCGCCACCCAGACGTCGTCCTCGGCGGTGAACGCCAGCAGGCGCCCGCGCAGGTGGGGGTAGCGGAGATAGCCGGGTGACGTCACCTCTCCATGGTTCGACGGGGTGTCACGCCCGGCAACCGGACACCGCGCCGGGGCGACCCCGGGGCAAGGCCGTACCGGTCTGGACCATTGACACCGCACCGGCGGATCCACTTCAGTGGTCTAGTCCAACAAGGGTGCGCGGTCGGGCCGAACCCCCACTGGCACGACCGAGTGCTGGCGCCGGAGACCTTCTTCGTCCAGCTCGGCTACCAGTACTACGGCTCCGGCCCCTGGGGCGGCCAGGACCCGCGTGCCGGCGCCTACCTGCCGGTGATCCACGCCCTGCGCGACGACCTCACCCTGCTGCACGTCCAGGACTACAACTCGGGCTCCATCATGGGCCTGGACGGCCAGTACCACTCGATGGGCGGCGCCGACTTCCACGTCGCGATGACCGACATGCTGCTCAAGGGCTTCCCGGTGGCGGGCAATACCGCCAACGTGTTCCCGGCGCTGCCGGCGAACAAGCTCGCCATCGGCATGCCGGCCACCACCGACGCGGGCAACGGCTACGTCGCCCCCGCCGGGGTGAACAGGGCCCTCGACTGCCTCACCAGGCTCTCCGACTGCGGCACCTACGTCCCCAGGGCCGGCGCCCAGCCGAACCTGCGGGGCCTGATGACCTGGTCCATCAACTGGGACCAGTTCGGCGGACGGGAGTTCTCGAAGAACTTCGACGGCTACTTCCGCCGCTGACCGGCCTCCGGCGGACGCCGGACGGCCCTCCCCGCCGTCCGGCATCCGCCGGTGTCCGCCGACCGGGCACCCGCGGAGGCCCGCCGACCGGTGCCCGGGGCCCTCACGGCCCGACCCGGACCACCTCCAGGTACTCGGCGATGGCGTCCCGGTTGCGGGTCAGGAACTCGATCCGCCGGGTCATGCCCGTGAGCTCGCCCTCCAGGGTGGCGATCATCTCCGGGGTGGCGTCCGGGAAGTGGATGACCCGGGGCTTGTTCAGGCAGGGCAGGATCTGCTTGATGATCCTGGTCGGCAGCCCGGCGTCGAGCAGGCCCCTGATCTGCAGCACCCGGTCGACGGAGGAACCGTCGTAGGAGCGGTAGCCGTTGGCGCAGCGCTCGGCGAGGATGAGGCCCTGTTCCTCGTAGTAGCGCAGCAGTCTCCGGGACGTGTTGGTCCGCTCCGACAGTTCTCCGATGCGCATCCGAATCCACCTCGTGACCGGGCTTGACCTTCACATCAGTGTGAGGGTTCGAGCATAGCCGTCATGTCGACCATCGAACGTCCAACAGCCGTGGAACAGCGGAAACTTCCCGTGCCCGCCCTGCTGGCGCTGGCCACCGCCGTCTTCGTCACCGCCCTCACCGAGACCCTGCCGGCCGGCGTCCTGCCCGCGATGAGCGCCGACCTGGGCGTCAGCGAGTCCGCCATGGGCCAGTCGGTCACCGTCTACGCGATCGGGACGGCCCTCACCGCCATCCCGCTCACCTCGGCCACCGCCGGCTGGCGGCGCAAGCGGCTGCTGCTCACCGCGATGGCCGGGTTCGCCGCCGCCAACACCGTCACCGCCCTCTCCGGCACCTACCCGCTGACCATGGCCGCCCGGTTCGTCGCCGGCGTGGCGGCCGGCCTGGCCTGGGCGCTGCTCGCCGGGTACGCACGGCGGCTGGCGCCCGAGCACCTCCAGGGCCGGGCGATCGCGATCGTGATGACGGGCATCCCGGTCGCCCTCTCCCTGGGCGTACCCGCCGGGACCTTCCTGGGGCGGGCGCTCGGCTGGTGGGTGGCCTTCCTGCTGATGACGGCCCTCGCCGTGACCGTGATCGGCTGGATCGCCGCCACCGTCGCCGACCACCCCGGGCAGCGGGCGGCGAGCCGTGCGCCAGTGCTGCGGGCGCTGGCCGTCCCCGGCGTGGTGCCGGTCCTCTTCGTCACCCTGGTCTTCGTGCTGGCCCACACCGTCCTGTACGCGTACGTCGCGCCGTTCCTGGACCGGCTCGGCATGGGCGGCTCGACCGACCTCGTCCTGCTGGTCTTCGGCGGCGCGTCCCTGCTGAGCATCTGGATCACCGGGGCGCAGATCCACCGGAGGCTGCGCGCGCTGACCATCGCCGCCGCCCTGCTGGTCGCCCTGGCGGCCGGGGTGCTGGCCGTCCTGTCGGACAGCCCGGCCATGGTGTACGCGGCCGCAGCTCTCTGGGGCCTCGGCTGGGGCGGCGCCCCGACCCTCCTGCAGACCGCGGCGGGCAACGCCGGCGGCGAGCAGGCGGACGCGGCGCAGGCGATGCTGGTCACACTCTGGAACGCCGCGATGGCCGCCGGCGGCGTGGTCGGCGGGATCCTGCTGGACCGCTACGGCGCCGGCTCCCTCCCGTGGAGCGCGTTCGCCCTGCTCGTGCCGGTGCTGGTCGTGGCGGCCGGCTCCCGCGTCCACGGGTTCCCGGCCAGGCGGCCCTGAGTCGCGGCGCCCGACGCGGAAGTGACGGCCTATCATCGGCGCATGCCCACCGCAGAGTTGATCCGTATCGTCTCCCGTTCCTCGCCGATGGCGCTCGCCCAGGTCGAGCGGGTCCGGGCCGAGCTCGCCGCCCTGCACCCGCAGGTGCGGACGGAGGTGGTCCCGGTGACCACCTCCGGGGACCGCTGGATGGGGGACCTCGCGCGGCTCGGCGGCAAGGGTGCCTTCACCAAGGAGGTGGACGAGGCCCTGCTCGCCGGCGAGGCGGACCTCGCCGTGCACTGCCTCAAGGACGTGCCGGCCGACCGTCCGCTGCCGGCCGGCACCGTCTTCGCTGCCTACCTGCGCCGCGACGACATCCGCGACGCCGTCGTCCACCCCGGCGGCCGCACCCTCGACGAGCTGCCGCCCGGGGCGCGGATCGGCACCTCCTCGGTCCGGCGCCGGGCCCAGCTCGCCGCCTCCCACCCGCACCTGGTCTGCGTGCCGATGCGCGGTAACGCCAACAGCCGACTCGCCAAGCTGGCGGCCGGCGAGGCCGACGCGCTGCTGCTCGCGGTCTCCGGGCTGGAGCGGATCGGCGAGGAGGCCCGGATCAGCGAGATCCTTCCGCCGGAGTCGATGTGCCCCCCGATCGGCGCCGGCATCCTCGCCCTGCAGTGCCGCGAGGAGGACACCGCGACCATCGAGGCGGTGACCGGCCTCGGCGACCACCTGACCTGGCGCGAGGCGAGCGCCGAGCGGATGTTCCTGCACGTCCTCCAGGGCCACTGCAACTCGCCGATCGCCGGCTACGCCAAGGCCGAGCCGGACGGCCGCCTCTCGCTGCGCGGGCGGGTCTTCTCCCCGGACGGCAAGCAGGTGCTGGACGCCCACGAGTGGGCCGGCTCGCTCACCCCCGAGGACCTCGGCACCGCGACGGCCCTGGCGCTCAAGCGGCAGGGGGCGTCCGGGCTGATCGCCGCCATCTCGCACTGAGCGGGCGGCCGGGGCCGACCGGGTGGACAGGCGGTCGGCCGTCGGGCCGGTTGGACGGCCGGGCGGGTGGACGCCGGAACGCCGGAAGGCCCCTCGCTCTCGCAAGGGGCCTTCCGGCTGTCTGTGCGCCGCCAGGGACTCGAACCCCGGACCCGCTGATTAAGAGTCAGCTGCTCTAACCAACTGAGCTAGCGGCGCCTGCTGACGTGGAGAACATTACCTGGTCAGCGGCCGAAACTTCCAATCGGGCCGGCCCGCCCGACCGCCCGCCGGGCCCTCACGGGGTGAGGACGACCTTCCCCCGGACGTGCCCGGTGCCGACCAGCCGGTGCGCGTCGGCGGCCCGCCCCAGGGGGAAGGCGTCGGCGATCTCCAGCCGCAGCCCGCCCGCCTCCCAGAGCTCGACCAGCTCGGCCAGCCGGGCGGCCGTCCGCTGCGCCCGCAGCGAGCGGAGCCCGAGCCGCTCGGCGGTGGCGTGGTCGACGATGGTGCCGATCCGGTCCCTGTCGGCGACCAGCTCGACGGAGGCCTCCAGCGCGCCGCGCCCGGCCGCGTCGAAGGCGGCGTCCACACCCTGCGGCGCCACCGCCCGCACCCGCTCGACCAGTCCCTCGCCGTAGCCGACCGGGATCGCGCCCAGCTCGCGCAGGTAGTCGTGGTTGCGCTCGCTCGCCGTGCCGATCACGGTGGCGCCCCAGGCACGGGCCAGCTGGACGGCCACCGTCCCGACCCCGCCGGAGGCGCCGTGCACCAGCACCGTCTCGCCCGGGCCGACCTTCAGCTCGGTGAGCCCGACGTGCGCGGTCTGCCCGGAGGCGGAGAGCGAACCCGCCTGCTCCCAGGGCATCGCGGCCGGCTTGGCGACCAGCTGGGAGGTGTCCACGGTGACGAACTCGGCGTGGCTCCGCAGCAACCGGAAGCCCAGCACCTCGTCGCCGACCTCCCAGCCGTAGCTGCCCGCACCGAGCTGGTCGACCACCCCGGCGAACTCGTTGCCCGGCACCACCGGCGGCTCGGTCCGCGTCCCCGGGGGCGACCAGCCCTCCCGGACGGCGAGGTCGACGGGCTGCACCCCGGCCGCGTACACCCGGACCCGTACCTCGCCCGGCCCGGCGCTGGGGGTGGGCACCTCGGCCACCCGCAGCACTTCGGGACCGCCGAACCGGGGAACGGTGACTGCCTTCATGCGGAGCCTGCCTCTCTGTCAGTCCTCGGACGCACAGTCGGTCCTCGGACGCATGGTCGGTCCTCGGATGCGCGCTCCTCCGATGATCAGACTTCAAGTGCGCTTGAGGTCAAGCCTGTCCGGCGTGTTGCGGCAGTTGGGTGCATTGTCAGATTTATCCTGAACGGCGGCCCGCGCCGCGTGGTCCGGGCCGCCCCGCTCGTCCGTCGCCGAGAGGAACCCCCCGTGGGCCAGCTGCCCCTGCTCTTCCTGGTGCTGCTCGCCTCCGTGGTGACCATGCCGCTCGCGCGCAGGACCGGCGTGCCCCAACCCGTGCTGATGACCCTGCTCGGCATCGTCATGGCGATCGTGCCGCAGATCCCGGACATCTCCCTCGACCCCGAGCTGATCCTCCCGCTCGTCCTGCCACCGCTGATCTTCGCCGTCGCCCGGCGCTCCTCGGTCCGCTACTTCCGGGCCAACATCCGCTCCATCCTGCTGCTCGCCGTCGCCCTCGTCGTGGTCACCACGGCGGCGGTGGCCGGCGCCGTGCACTGGCTGCTGCCTGCGCTCCCGGTCGCGGCCGCCATCGCCGTCGGCGCGCTGGTCTCCCCGCCCGACCCGGTCGCCGCGGTCGCGGTGGCCGGCAGCGTCGGCCTGCCACGCCGGCTGGTGGCGGTCCTGGAGAGCGAGGGCCTGTTCAACGACGTCACCGCGATCGTCATCTACTCGCTGGCCATCGACGCGGTCGTCGGCGGGGACTTCTCGGCCGGCCACGCGGTGCTCCGCTTCGTGCTCTCGGCGGTCCTCGCCGTGGTCATCGGCGTCGCGCTCGGCTGGGCCAACGCCAAGCTCGCCGCCCTCCTGGAGGACCCGACCCAGCAGGTCGCGCTCAACCTGCTGGTGCCGTTCGCCGCGTACAGCCTGGCCGAGGAGATCCACGGCTCCGGGGTGCTCGCCGTCGTGGTCTGCGGGCTCTACCTCGCCGAGCGGGCCGCCGACGCCGACGCCGTCTCCTACCGGCTGGTCGGCAACGCCTTCTGGGAGATCGTCGAGATCCTGATCACCGGCGTCGCCTTCGGCCTGATCGGCCTGGAGCTGGCCACCGTCCTCAAGGAGGCCGGCAACGGGTGGACCGGCATGCTCGGCGACGCGGCCGTGGTGATCGCCGTCGTCGTGGTGGTCCGGCTGCTCTGGCTGCTGCCCGCCGGCTGGCTCACCAAGCAGCTGCGCGGCGGGGCCGAGGAGGACATCCCGATCAGCTGGCAGGAGAGCGTGGTGCTCTGGTGGTCCGGGATGCGCGGGGTGGCGACCGTCGCCCTGGCCCTGGCCGTCCCGCTCACCGTCGACTCCGGCGCGGCCTTCCCCGAACGCGGCCGGCTGGTCTTCATCGCCTTCAGCGTCGTCCTGTTCACCCTGCTGGTGCAGGGCCTCACCCTGCCCTGGCTGGCCAAGCGGCTGCACCTGGACATCGGCCAGGACCGGCACGAACAGGCGGTGCGCCAGCTCTGGTGGCGGGCCGCCAAGGCCGGGCTCACGCGGCTCGGCGAACTCGAGGAGCAGGACGGGCTGCCCGCCGAGGTCGCCGACCGGCTGCGGGACCGTCAGCACGACCGGCTGGCCCGGCTCTGCCCGGAGAAGTACGCCGAGGAGGACGCCGCCGAGGCGAGGCAGCGGCTCAGCCAGTGGCGCGCCGCGTACGCCGTCGAGCAGGAGATGATCGCCGCCTCCCGGCGCGAGATGGTGGCCGCCCGCAGCGAGCTCGGCGCCGACCCCGAGCTGGTCGACCAGGTGCTGCGCGGGCTCGACCTGCGCTCCGAACGGAAGTGACGCGGCGTCCGGAGGTTCCGTCGCGGCGTCGGGACGGCGTCGCGTCGGCGGCGCCCCGGTGGCGGGACCGCGTCGGCCGGGCGCGCGGCAGGGACACGGGCCGGCGGCCCGGGCGGTGACCTCGGCGGGCGCCGGTGGAGCGTCGGCGAACGGAATGTGCGCGGGTGGTCCCGGCGTTGCATAGGCTGGTCCCGGGCAGGCCGTCAACGGAGTCGGCGCACCACCAGTACCCGCACGACCTCGCGAAACCCTCCCGCCTGGCCCTGCCGGTATCTGCACCCAGATGAATCGAGGAGCCACCGATGTCGGAGACCCGTGCCGACGCCCGTACCCCGCTGGACCGCACCCCGCAGTGGGCCGCCCTCGGCAAGCACCGCGCGGAGCTGGGCGAGACGCACCTGCGCGAGCTGTTCGCCGCCGACCCGGAGCGCGGTCGCCGCTACACCCTCCAGGTCGGCGACCTGCACGTGGACTACGCCAAGCAGCTGGTCACGGACGAGACGCTGACCCTGCTGCGCGAGCTCGCCGAGGCCACCGGCGTCGCCACGCTGCGGGACGCCATGTTCCGCGGCGAGAAGATCAACACCACCGAGCACCGCGCCGTCCTGCACACCGCACTGCGCGCCCCGCGCGGCGCCGTCATCGAGGTCGACGGCGAGAACGTGGTGCCCGCCGTGCACGCCGTGCTCGACAAGATGGCGGCCTTCGCCGAGCAGGTCCGCGGCGGGCAGTGGCGCGGCCACACCGGCAAGCGGATCAGGGCGGTCGTCAACATCGGCATCGGCGGCTCCGACCTCGGCCCCGCCATGGCCTACGAGGTGCTCCGCTCCTACACGCAGCGCGACCTCGACGTCCGCTTCGTCTCCAACGTCGACGGCGCCGACCTGCACGAGGCCGTCCGAGACCTGGACCCGGCCGAGACGCTGTTCATCGTCGCCTCCAAGACCTTCACCACGATCGAGACGATCACCAACGCGGTCTCCGCCCGCGACTGGCTGCTGACCGGCCTCGGCGCCGGCAGCGAGGCGGTGGCCAAGCACTTCGTCGCGCTCTCCACCAACGCCGAGGGCGTAGCCGACTTCGGCATCGACACCGCCAACATGTTCGAGTTCTGGGACTGGGTGGGCGGCCGCTACTCCTACGACTCGGCGATCGGCCTCTCGCTGATGATCGCCATCGGCCCGGACGCCTTCCGCGAGATGCTGGACGGATTCCACCTGGTCGACGAGCACTTCCGCACCGCGCCCCCGGAGGAGAACGTCCCGCTGCTGCTCGGCCTGCTCGGGGTCTGGTACGGCGCCTTCTTCGACGCCCAGGCACACGCTGTGCTGCCCTACTCGCACTACCTGTCGAAGTTCACCGCCTACCTCCAGCAGCTGGACATGGAGTCCAACGGCAAGTCGGTGGACCGCGACGGCAACCCGGTCGGCTGGCAGACCGGCCCGGTGGTCTGGGGCACCCCCGGCACCAACGGCCAGCATGCCTACTACCAGCTGCTGCACCAGGGGACGAAGGTCATCCCGGCCGACTTCATCGGCTTCGCCGAGCCGGTCGCCGACCTGCTGCCCGGCCTGGTGGCGCAGCACGACCTGCTGCTCGCCAACTTCTTCGCCCAGACCCAGGCGCTGGCCTTCGGCAAGACCCCGGAGGAGGTGGCGGCGGAGGGCGTGCCGGCCGAGCTGGTCCCGCACAAGACCTTCAAGGGCAACCACCCGACCACCACCATCCTGGCCGGCCGGCTGACCCCGTCGGTGCTCGGCCAGCTGGTCGCGCTCTACGAGCACAAGGTGTTCGTCCAGGGCGCCATCTGGAACATCGACTCCTTCGACCAGTGGGGCGTCGAGCTCGGCAAGGTGCTCGCCAAGCGGATCGAGCCGGTGCTGCTGACCGGCGAGGGCACCGACGCGCTGGACAGCTCCACCGCGGAGCTGGTCGCCCGCTACCGCGCGCTGCGCGGCCGCTGAGGCGGACGACGGCCGGCCGGGGCCTTCCCCGGCCGGCCGCCGGTGTCCGGTCCGAGCACGCGGAAACGCCGGAAGGCCCCTCGCTCTCGCGAGGGGCCTTCCGGCTGTCTGTGCGCCGCCAGGGACTCGAACCCCGGACCCGCTGATTAAGAGTCAGCTGCTCTAACCAACTGAGCTAGCGGCGCCTGCTGACAGAGAAGACTTTAGCAGCGGGGCGCGGCCCGGCCAAAATCGAATATCCGCGGCCCGGGGCGGCCCGGCGCACCCGGTCGCTCAGGCCATCGGCAGGGCCACCGGCTCGGCCCGGCCGACCGGCTCACGGGTCGCCCGGACGCAGGCCCAGAGCACCACCGAGGCGCCCGGCAGCCACGGCTCCCGGCTCTCCGGCGCGACGATCCACCGCCCGGCGCCCAGCCCGGGGGAGTCCGGGCTGTTCACCATCCGCTGCACCGGCGGGACCGTCACCGCGTCGCCGCGGCCGTGGCAGAGCAGCGGCGGCACGTCCCGGGCCCACTCCTCCCAGGCCAGCAGCCGGCGCAGGCGGGGCGCCGTGCCGGGCTGGACGAAGAGCAGCGTCCGCCCGCGGTAGGCGGCGACCGGCCCGCAGCCCGGCCCGGAGGCCCACAGCTCGTCCAGCACCCGGCGGCCGAACAGCGACGGCATGCTGATCACGTCGAAGGCGCGCCCGCAGGGCAGCACCGAGGGCGACCACGGGCGTGACTCCCAGAGGGCGCGCATACTGCGCGGGTACTCACTGGCGGAGGCCAGCCAGGCCTCCCCGGCCACGGTGACGTACTCCACCGACTGATACGTCCAGATGTCCACAGAGAGCAGCGTGGAGCGTCCGGAGGGTGATCGTGAGGGAAAGGGCGGTTTGCCGGACAGCGCGGCGGGGAGCGGCGTACCCTTCCCCGGCGCATATGCCACTGGTGAGGTTGCCGGCCCGGGAATCGCGGCCGGGTGGGCGTCAGCCGTTGTGACGGCGGGGTGGGCGTCAGCCGTCGTGGCGGCGGGGTGGGCGTCAGCCGTCGTGGCGGCGGGGCTGGAGAAGGCCGCGGCCGTACTCGATCATCTTGGCCGCGTAGTCCGGAGTCCAGTCCGCCCGCTCCGCGATCTCGGCGTCCGAGAGCCTGTCGAAGCGGCGGGTGTCCGCCAGCTGCGCGGCGGCGACCGCCTGGAAGTCGGTGGCCCGGTCGGCGGCCGCGCGGAACGCCAGCGCCAGCTCGGTGGAGCGGCGCAGCAGCTCCGCCGGGTCGTCGATCGACTCCAGGTCGAAGAAGCGCTCCGACTCCGGCTCGGCGGCCTGCGGCTCGAACAGCAGCTGCACGGGGCGTCGCCGGGGGGCGGGCGCTTCACCGGCGCCTGCGCCCGGACCGGCCGGCGCGGTCGAACCGCTCGGGTCGGAAGCCTGGGCGTGGGAGTCGGGCATGGACGGACACCTCCGGGTGCTCGGTGGGGGCGGACGACGGCCGCCGGGAACGGCGCCGCCCGGTCGTGGCCGTCGTCCATTGTCTCGCGACGATGGCGGGTAACGGAACGGTGCGAGTCCGAGCGCTATTCCCTCCCCGCGCGCCGGGGGAGTGACTCCAGCGCCGTCCGGTACCGCCCGCCGCCGGCCACCGGCCTCTGTTTCGGCCCTGTGCTCAGGGCCGTGCGCTTCGGCCCTGCGCTTTGGGCCGTCTGCTTGGGCCGCCTGCTTGGGCCCTGCGCTCTGGCCCTGTGCTCCGGCCGCGCGCCCGGGCCGGATGTCCCGGCAGTGGTCCGCAGGCGTGGCCGCGCCGGCCGCCTCACAGCCGGACGCGGTGCCCGGCGAGGTGGTGCAGTACCTGGTGATTGGCCTCCCAGCCGTCGGGGAACTTGACCGAGACGCCCAACTGCACCGGCTCGGTGGACGGATGCTCGTCCAGCAGCTCGGCGATCCCGGCCCGGGCCACCACGATGCAGGCATGCCGGTGCCGGGAGGCGAGCACGCAGAGCCGGCCGGTCTCCAGGTGGAAGGCGGTCGCGTCCGGCCGCCCGGAGAGCGGGTGCAGCACAACCGTGACGTCGTACTCGCGCCCCTGCAGCCGGTTGGCGGTGTCCACCGTCACGGCCGGCCCGGCGGTCGGATCGACCGGGACCCCGGCCTTGACCAGCGCTGCCCGGACCGCCGCCGCCTGGTCCCGGTGCGCCGTTCCGACCGCGATCCGGCTCGGCGTGAGCGGCGCGGATCCCTGCTCGGAGTGCGCCGTCAGCCCGCGTTCCAGCAGCCGCCGGACGGTGGCGGCCACCGCGGCCACGGCCTGCGGATCGGTCCGGACGGTGTGGCGGGCAGGCAGCTCCAGCAGCGCCCAGCCGTGCTCGGCCGCCCGGTCGATCGCGGCGTCCAGGGCCGTGCCGTCCGGCCGCACCGCGGCGGTGAGCCGGCGCTCCTGCGGCCCGGTGCCGGAGCGGAACGGCGTGTACGGGTAGAACGCGCCGGAGATCAGCGGTGCCGCACTGGCCGGCAGCCGCCAGGAGACCGGCAGCCGGTGCGGCTCGATCTGCGGGTTGTGCGCCAGCAACGTCACGACAGCACTGCTCGACGGGTCGTACGACAGACCCGACCACTGCTCGGTGCCGACCACCGTGAACGGGTCCAGCTGGCCCGGATCCCCGACGAACAGGGCCCGCTCGAACAGTCGGGCCACCGCGAGCAGCGCGTCCGAGCGCATCTGGTACGCCTCGTCGACGATCGCGTGCCGCCACGGCGCCTCGGCCCTCACCCACTGCCACTTCGCCGCGGTCGAGATCACCACGTCGAGCTCGGCGAGGTCGGCCACCTTGTCCGAGGGCGTCACATTGGCGTGACGCAGCACCTCGGGCCCGGGGCGGGAGTCGGCCGCGTGCAGGCGTCCGATCGTCAGATCCGGTGCCTTCTCGGCCAGTCGGCCCACCAGGTCGTCCACCTGGCCGTTGGTCTGGGCCACGATCATCAGCCGTTCGCCGGCCCCGACCAGCTCCCGGGCGGCACGCACCACCAGGGTCGACTTGCCGGCGCCGGGCGGGGAGTCCACCACCACGCCGCGCGGGGCGCCGACGACCGGGCGGACGGTGGCCTCCAGGATCCGGGCCACCGCCGCGTCGGCCGCCGCGCCGGGGGCCTGCTCGCTGCTCATCTGCCGGATCACTCCCACTCTTCGAAGACTGCGGACGCGCCGGCGGCCGCCGTGGCCGCGGCCGGACCGGCCGCCGGCGGGGTGGCCGGCACGACGGCGGGCGCGGGGGTGCCGGGCGGGCCGCCGTGCGTCCACGGGGTGTCGTCCGGCTCGGGCAACGGCGCGGACTGGCGGACCGTCAGCTCGAAGAGCGTGAAGGTGATCCGCTCGCCCGGCTCGGGCAGGCTCCCCGGCTCGGGCTCCTTCTTGCGGCCCATCCCGGAGAGCACGCGCAGCGTGACGGTGCCCTCGGCCTCGTCGACGGCCGCGATCACCGCCTTCTGCGCGCTCGGCCCGTGGACGCGGTGCGCCTCCCGGCCGAGGTCGGCGTGCGGCCGGTCGGTGGTGCGGACCGTCACCAGCGGGCGCGGCTTCGGCGAGCGGCCCGACGTGTCGTAGTCCGGCACCACCTCCGTCACCACGCCCGAGAACGCCTCGCCGGCCAGCCGGTGCTCGGCCATCGCCAGCGGGTCGTCCAGCGCCTCCTGGACGTCCAGCCGGGCCTGCTCGCGCTCGCGCTGCGCCAGCTTCCGGGCCGCCGTCACGGCGTCGTCCTGCCGGGGCTGCGGCGGCTCGCCGGCCGCCAGCCGGTCCCGGTGGCCGGTGTAGGACCAGCGGTCGCCCGTCCACCGCTCCTCCAGATGACCGGCGGGTGGCAGCGTGCGGAGCAGGTCCAGGCCGGTCCAGACGTCGTGCCAGGTGGGCAGCAGCACCTGCTCCAGCACCGTGCGCAGCTGCTCGACGGCGGTGCGGACGGCGGCCCTCGCCTGCGCGGCGGCCGCGGCGCTCCGCCCTTCGGCATCGTGCAGCAGGGTTGCGGCGGCGGTGTCGTAGCGGGCGATCGCCGGGCCCAGCACCAGCTCGTCGAAGCGCGGGTCGGTGGCCGGACCGGCCGGCGGGTGGAGCAGCCGGCCGTGGTCGTCCCGGGCGGACTCGGCCAGCTTGGCGGCCTCGGCGCCGGACAGGCCGGGCGGCGGCGCGTGCCAGGCCAGCCGGGCGGCCAGGTGCTGGTCCTCCAGGTGGCTCTGTCCGGTCGCCCAGTGCCGGGCGAGCAGACCGGTCATCGGCAGCAGCAGGCTGGAGCCGGGCACCTGGGCCCGATCGGTGAGGTGGGTCAGCCAGCGGCCGAGCAGCGGCACCCGGGCCGGCGCCGGGTACGGGCCCGGCTCGTCGTCCTCGATCGTGCGGCGGAACCGGGTGGAGCGGCCGATCAGGGACAGGTGGTGCACGCCTGCGCTGTTCGGCACGATCAGCTGCGGCGCGTCGGTGCACAGCTCGCGGAAGACCTGCGTCTTCTCGCCGGTCTCCGGGTCCTTCTCGGAACCCTCGATCTGCTCCACCCCGGTGGCGAAGGACTCCAGGTAGGGCAGCAGGTCCGCGGCCACCTCGGCCAGGTAGTCGAAGCGCAGCGTGCGGTTGAGCGGCTGCGGGACGAAGTGCAGCCGGGGCGCGGACCGGTCGGTGCCGAGCATCACGGCCAGCGGCGCGCCCGCCTCGCCCGCGGCGGTCAGCGGGACGAGCACCATCGGACGTTCGGAGAGGTAACGGTGGCGGACGGTGGCCAGGGGCTCGGCCCGGCCGCTGCGGACGGCCTCCAGCCGGGCGAGGGTGCCGAGCAGGCTCATCCGGCACCTCCGGGTGCGGCCGGGGTGAGGGCCATGGCCGCACCGGGAGGTGCCGCCGGCCCGGTCGGCGGGGCCGGCGTCGCCGGGGCGGTGGTGCGCCCCAGGGCCTCGGCACGGAGCGCGGCGGCGTAGGCCAGCCGGGCCGCGGCCTCGTCGGCTTCGGCGTCGTTCGCGTCGGCTCCGGTGCTGTGGTCGCTGCCGTGACCGGTGCCGGCCGTGCCCTCGGCGGCGGCCAGTGCCGCGGTCACCGTCCGGATGGTGCCCAGTTCACCGCGAACCCCCCGGCCCAGCTGCTCGACCCGGTCCCCGCAGCGCGCCTCGGAGCGGCAGTGGAAGCCCAGCTCGCAGGCGGAGAGGCAGTCCGGACTGTACGCGGCGGGCACCGCCTCGACCGACGTGGCCAGCTCCTCGCCGGAACGGGCGGGCACGCCGTCCTCGCCGGGCGCGAGGTCGAAGCCGACGCCCGGCGGCAGTGCGTCCAGCAGCCGGCCGATGCCGGTCATCCGGCTCAGCTGGCGGCGGGTGGTGGCCAGCTCGCGGCGGATGTCCACCGGGACGGCGGTCGGCCGGTTGCTGAAGTCCTTCGGACAGACCAGCAGCACGCTCAGCCACGGGCTGCCGGGCAGCCGCTGCTCGGCGTACGGGTCCGCGTCCACCGGGCGGCCGGCCAGCGCGGCGGCCGTCTCCTGGAGCGCCAGTACGTAGACGGCGGCCTGACGGGCGGCGGCACCGACCTTGGCCGGGTCCGCGCTGCCGTCGAGCACCGGGAACGACTTGATCTCGACCACGGTGCACCGCCCGCCGTGCACCACGACGGCGTCCGGCTCCAGGTAGGCGGTGCTGCCGGCCACGTCGAGCCGGAGCAGCGGGTGGTCCAGCAGCGTCCAGGCCTCCGGGGCGGCGGCCGCCTCGGCCAGCGCGGCCGTCGTACGCTCGGCCCGGACCGCCGGGCCGGAGCGGCGCAGCAGGTCGGGCACGGTGAGCGGGGCGCCGCCCTCCACCGGGAGACCGAGATGGCGGCGGAGCGGCTCCAGGAGGGCCGCGTAGCCGTCCTCCTTCAACCGGGACTCGAAGATCACGCCGCGCGCGATGGCGAACGGCGACTGCCCGAACGGTGCGGGGCGACCGAGCCGGGCGGCCAGGGCCGACTTGTCGACCCCGGCGGCGTCGAGCACCGCGCGGCGCTGACAGCCCGGATTGGCGGCGAGCGCGGCGAGGGCGCGGGCGGTCAGGCTGCGCTGCGGCGCCGGACCGCGCAGCTCGGCGAGCCGCTGGGCGAGCGGCTCAGAGTGCCCGCTGGGCGGGACGTTCGTCGAGACGTTCATGGTGCGGCCCAGTGTCGCATCAGGGTCCGACAATCCGGTCCGGCCCGGGCCATCCGTGGCCATCGGCGTCCATCCGCGGCCATGCGTGACGATTCCGGGCGGTATCGGGACGTCAGTGGTGGTGCGCTCGCGGCACGCGGGTGGGTGCAGGTGGGCGCTGGTGGCTGCGGGTTGGCGCAGGCGGGTCGCTGACGGCCGGCCGGTGAGGTGGTGTCCGGGGTGGCAGCCGCCCCGGGGCGGCACCCGGCCCGGGATCGTGGACGGCCCGGGATCGTGGGCGGCCCGGGATCGTGGGCGGCGCACGGGTGAGGGATCATGGAGCCCGGTGCTCAATGGTGAGACCGACCGTTGCCGCCGCCCCGCTGCGAGGAGCCTCCATGCCCGCCCGAATCGTGCTGGTCCGCCACGGCGAGACCGAGTGGTCGGCCACCGGCCGTCACACCGGCCGAACCGACATCCCGCTGACCGAGGAGGGCCGCGCGATGGCCCGGGCCCTCGGTACCCGCCTCGCCAAGGCGCCCTGGAACGGCCTGCCGGACGCCCTCGTCTACACCAGCCCGCTCGACCGGGCCAAGGAGACCTGCGCCCTGGCGGGCTTCGGCGACCGCGCCGTGGACCGGCCGGAACTGCTGGAGTGGGACTACGGCCAGTACGAGGGCCGGACCGGCCAGGACATCCGCGCCACCGACCACCCCGGCTGGCTGATCTGGCGGGACGGCGTGCCCGGCGGCGAGAAGCTGTCCGACGTGGCCGCCCGCGTGGACGCCTTCCTCGCCGACCTCAACGACGAGCACGGTGTACCCGAAGCGGACACCACCGTCATGCACTGCGCCGACCGCGACGTGGTGCTCTTCGCCCACGGCCACCTGCTGCGCATCCTGACCGCCCGCTGGCTCGGCCTGCCGCCCGAGTACGCCCAGCGCTTCAAGCTCGGCACGGCCGCGCTTTGCGTCCTCTCGTGGGAGTACGGTGCGCCGGCGGTCGAGGTCTGGAACGACCTCGGCCACCTGGAGGGCCTGAAGCACTGAGGTTTGAAGGGCCGAGGCATGGAGCGCCTCGGCCTGATTCACGGCCGCTGCACCACTGACGCCCTGGGCCTTCCCTGACGACTCGCCGGGGAAGGCCCAGGGCGTTCCTGGTCCGGGCGTTCCTGGTCCGGATGCGCTGGGGCCGGGAGGTCCCGCCCGGACGTGCGGGCTCAGGCCGCCGCCGCCAGGTCGTAGTCGACCAGGAACCGGCCGACCTCCGGGACGCCCCGGTGCGGGCGCAACCGGTCGGCGGTGTCCGCCAGCATGCTCCTGATCCGGGCCGAGCGGACCTCGCCGAACAGCGCCACGGCGGCCGTGCCGTGGTGGGCCGCACCGGCCAAGTCCCCCCGGCCGAGCCGGTCGTGGGCGAGTTCGGCGGTGTACAGCACGCGGTTGCGTACGAAGCGCGGCTCCTGGAGCGTTATGGCCAGCCCGGCCTGCTCGCTGGCGCGGTCCCAGTCGCCGAGGGCGGACCAGCACTGGGACTGCAGCCCGGCGATCTCGGCCTCGCCGAAGAAGGACATCCACTCCGGGTCGGCCTCGGAGGGGCCGCGGTCGAACAGCCGGTACGCCCGGGCGAGCGCCCGTTCGCAGCCGGACCGGTCCTGCAGCAGCGCCCAGCCGCCGGCCTCGCGCATGGCGAGCAGGGAGAGCAGCCGGTCGGAGTCCAGGTTCCGGGCGGCGGCCTGCCCGGCCTGCGCGGCGCGCAGCGCCTCGCGCGGACGGCCGGCGTCCCGGGCGAGGAAGGCGCTGTTGCAGAAGACGTGCGCCTCCAGGGCGGCGTCGCCCGCCATCCGGGCGGTGGCGAGCGCCTCGGCATAGAGCGAGCGGGCGTCCGCCAGCCGGTTCGAGTCGTGCGCCAACCAGCCCACCGAGATGGCCAGTTCGCCGGCGCCGGCCTGGAGTCTTCGCTCCGTCTCGGCGTTGTAGTCGCCCTCGTTGAGCAGCACGTACGCGGTGCGCAGCGACTGCCCGGCCCGTTCGTACAGGGCGTCGGCGCCGTGGGCGTCGTCGGCCAGCCGGATCTCCCGGACGGCCTGCTCGACGCCGAGAACCTCGGCCGCACCGACCTTGCGCGGCGGCGGGACCGGCCCGGGCCGGCCGGGCACGAAGGTGGACCCGGGGTCGAACAGGGCGGGGCCGGCGTCGAACCGGCCTGCCCCGGGCCGCGGTTGGGCCGGGATGAACGCGCCTGCGGGGCTCTTCCCGGCGCCGGGTGCGGCCGGGAAGGACGCGGTGTGGGCGGGTGGGGCGGTGGCGGCTTCGGCCGGCGGGTCGATCCCGATCACGGTGGCCAGCGCGGCGGAGCCGCCGGCCAGGAACGTACGGCGACGCACGTCGTCGTTCTCCTCGTCGAAATGGTGCGGTCCAGCGGGCCCCCGAAGCGGCGCCGCGGGCCTCGACAGCAGGGGCCCGTCCGGTGGGGGTGGTTCCGCATACGGCGAGGCAGCGTACGGGAGTTGGGTGGAGAGCGGCGAGCGCGGGGCGGGCAGGGGCGGGAACTGCGGGTGGAACGGGGGCGGCACGGGTTCCCCGCCGCCGTCCGCTGAGCGGCGGCGGACGGCGGTGCGGGGGGAGAACCCGAGTTCGGTCAGCGAGCGGTCCGGCCACATGTGCCGGAAGACCCGCTCGTATGCGTAGTTGGGACAACGGATCTCGCCGGACTCGACCCGTCCGACGTAGCGGGCGTCGCAGGAGACGTGCTCGCCGATCTCGCGGGCGGCCCGGCGCACGGCCATGGCGAACTCGCCCGGCGAACGGTCGCCGCGCAGTGCGCGCATCACGGTGTTGGGTGACGGGCGGTTCGGCTCGGCCGGTGGGGTGGCTGCCATGGTGCGCTCCGTGGTCGTACCGGGGTGGTCGTGCTGGGTGTCGATCCTGCGGACGGTGGACTCGGCTCGGCTGGGACTGCGGTGGGACCGGGCGGGTTCGGCGGGGTTCGGCGGGTTCGGCCGGGGATTTCGCCTTGTGGATGCCGGGGGGTCGGGGGCAGGGTGTTCGGCCGTGGGCGGGCCGAGGGGTGCGGCGCCGGCGGGCCTGGGGTGCGTGTGGGCCCGGCCCGGGTTTCGGGTGGGCCCGGTGGGGCCGGATGGGCCACCGGGCACGCAACCGACAGTACCGGGAGTCACCGACTGGCCACAGCGTGTTTGTGGCTGATGTGGGGTCAATTGCGGGCAAATCGGTCGCGGTTGCCGGGATCTGCCATGAAATGCCATGCCTTGCTGTAAGGCGCCCCGTGGCCTGGAACGCGCCCTCGCCGTTGTCCTGGTACGAGGAAGCCCCGGCCACCGCTCCGGCCCGCCGCCCGCAGCGGTGGCCCCCCACCCGCCGGGCGGCGGCGCTTCCGATCGGACGAGGTGACAGGAGGGCCCATGATGGCCACCGGAGTACCGCAGTACCACCGCCTGGTCGCCGGAGGAGTGCTCGCCGCCGCCCCCGCCCTGCTGCCCGAACCGGCCGACGACGGCGGTCAGGGCCGCGGGCCCGTCGAGGGCGGCCGCGGCCCGTGCGGCGGCGGCGGGCCGCTCCGCCGCCTCGCCGCGAACGGCGACGGCGCGGTCGTCACCGGCTGCGACACCGTGACGGTCGCCCTGCGGCACGGCCTGGAGGCGGTCGACATCCTGCGGCTGCGCCGGGCCTGCGGCGCGGTGCTGCAGAGCCGCAACGGCAGCGCCGTCTCCTTCTTCGTCCCCGCCGGCACCGCGGAGACGTGGCACCTGCCCGGCAGCTCCTGTACGGCGGGCGCGCTGCTCGTCCCCGCCGCCGACCCGCGCTGGGTGATGCCACCGGCGGGCCCCGACCCCGTTGTCCGCCCCACCGACGCCTGGGTCCTGCGGTCGGCCCTCTGCGAGGCCGCCTGCACATTGACCGCCGGCGGCCTCGGCCCGTTCTGACACCGGGCGCCGAGCCCCCGGCCTCCCCCACCCCCGCCGAGCTGCGGAGCCCTCCGCCGGCCCGGCGATAATGGCCGGTATGGGACGAAGCAGCAGAGCCGGCCGTAGCACCGACAGGGGCCGTACGGCGGCGGAGCCGGAGCCGGCGGCCACCGGCCCCGGTGGCCGGACGCATGCCCAGGGCCCGCTCACCCGCCCCGTCGACTCCGGGCTCGCCGAACTCCGCCCCGACCGCGACCGCCCCTCCGCCTGGTCGTTGCTGATCGACGGCGCCCCGCAGTCCATGGTCGACCTCGCCGACCCGACCCATCTGGGCTTCGAGTACCAGCGCCGGCTCGGCCACCTGATCGACCTGGTCGCCCCGTCCGGTCGTCCGCTGACCGTCCTGCACCTCGGCGGCGGCGCCCTCACGCTGGCCCGCTACGTCGCGGCCACCCGCCCGCGCTCCCGCCAGCAGGTCGCCGAGATCGACACCGCGCTCACCGAACTCGTCCGTGCCGAACTCCCGTTGGAGCGCGGCTGGCAGATCAAGGTACGCGGCTCGGACGCCCGCAGCGTCCTGGAGCGGACCCCGGAGGGCACCGTCGACCTGGTGATCGCCGACGTCTTCTCCGGGGCCCGGGTGCCGGCGCACTGCACGACCGTCGAGTTCACCACGTTGGCCGCCAGGGCCCTGGCCCCCGGCGGCTGGTACGCGGTGAACATCGCCGACGGTTCGGCGCTGCCGTTCGCCCGCTCGCAGATCGCCACGCTCGGCGCGGTCTTCCCCGAAGTCTGCCTGGTCGCCGATCCGGCGGTGCTGCGCGGCAAGCGATTCGGCAACCTGATCCTGGCCGCCGCCCACGCCCCGCTCCCGCTCGCCGAACTGGGCCGCAAGGTGGCCTCCGACGCCGCCCTCGGCCGGGTCGAACACGGCCGGGCCCTGGCCGATTTCGCCGCCGGCGCCGTCCCGGCCACCGACGCCACCGCAGCACCCTCCCCGGCCCCGCCGCCGGAGGTCTTCCACTGAGCTCCGCCCGACGGGCTCCGCCCTGGGCGTGGCACGGCCGCCGGCCCCGGGCGGGCAGGCTCGTCCAGGGCGCACATCCACCTGACGTCCGGCGCCCGCCGTGCGCCCGGTAAATCGTTTGGTGCGCGACGGGCGGATGCCGAGAATGGGCCCGTCCGTCCGGAATCCGGACGGACGGAGCAGGCGGGAGGGGTGTGGCGTGCGGATCAGACCGGCTCGGCCGGACGAGGCGGAGCAGCTCAGCGCGCTCGCCCTGCGGTCCAAGGCGTACTGGGGCTACGACGCGGCGTTCCTTGAGGCCTGCCGGGAGGAGCTGACCCTGGACGCCGCCGGGATCGAGCGGCGCCGGACGGCGGTGGCCGAGGGCGGTGGCCGGGTGCTGGGCTTCATCACCCTCGTCGGGGCGCCCCCGCAGGGTGAGTTGGGCATGCTCTTCGTCGAGCCCGACACCATCGGCCGGGGCGTCGGCCGGCGCCTGGTCGAGCACCTGCGGGCGCAGGCCACGGCCCTCGGCTTCCGTCGGCTCACCATCGACGCCGACCCGTTCTACCTCGCCATGGGGGCCACCCGGATCGGCACCACCCCGTCCGAGTCGATACCGGGCCGCGAACTGCCGCTGCTCGCCCTGGAGATCACCGCCGCGGACTGACGGCTCCCGGTGGGCGGTGGCCGGCGCCGGGGGCCCGGGCATCGGCCTCCAAGCGACGGAAGGGCCGCAGTGACCTCAGTGACCTCGGCGGCCTCAGTGGCCTCAGTGGCCTCGTGGCAGGCCCCGGTGCTTGCACATCGCGGCGCCGGTGAGCAGCAGCCCCGCCGCGATCGGCGCGAGGACGGCCGTCCCGGTGCCCGCGAGCCCGTGGCCGGCCGGAGCGGCGAGCGCGCCGGTCAGCGCGAGGTCCTCGTGCGGGGCGGCCCGGCCCGGCGCGGTGGCCCGGGTGCCCTCGGCGTCGCCGGGGCCGGGTTGCCCGGCGCTCCGGACCCGCAGGCCGGTGTCCTCGGGCGCGGGCGGCGGAGCGGCCGGTCCGTGCTGCCCGGCGGTGGGCGGGACGGGCCGTGCCGTGGCGGTCCCGGACCGGTCGGCCGTCGCCGACGCTTCGGCGGAGTCGCTGTCGGTGGTCCGGGAGGCGCGTGGCGACGTGGTGCGATCCTGCGCGGGGGCGGTCCCGAGCAGCCCGGAGGCGATCGCGAACGCGTCCGGGACGGAGGCCCGCTGGCCCGGCAGTGGCAGGTCGCCCGCCCTGATCCGGTCCTGGAGCGCACTGCCGACCGGTGCGGTGGCCGCGTCCAGGCCGGGGACGGGTGTGGGCACGGGAACGGCGCCGGTCGCGTCGGCGAGCCGGCCGAGCAGTCCCGGCGAGGAGGCCTGGCCGGGGGAGTGCCGCGGCTGCCCCTCGTGTGCCGCCGGGCCCGGTGCGGGCGAGTCGCCGGCCCCCCGGCCCGTTCCGGCGGTACGTCCGGCTGACTCCCCGTCGGTGGCCTGCCCGGGGGCGGCCTGCGCCCCGGTGGCCCGCCCGTCCGCGTTCTGCCCGTCCGCGTTCTGCCCGTCGCCGAGCGCCCGCCCGACCGTACGGCTCACCGGGCCGGGCAGCGGATCGGTCGTCGCCGCGTACGCACCGGGCGCTCCCAGCCCCCAGAGCTGAGCGAGGAGTGCCCCGCCCGCTGCGACGGCACGCGGCCGGGGCAGCCACCGGCCGCCCGCGCGCCGTGCGCCGCCGCCGACGGCGCGTCGGGCGGGTCCCAGGGCCTTGCTCGCGTGATTGGCTCGCACGTGAATCGAGAACGAGCGGACGGGCCGTGAGGTCACGGCCGCCGTCACGGACAGTCATCATCCCGGATGCCGACCCGCCGACCCGCCGACCCGCCGACCCGCCGACCCGCCGACCCCGAGGCCGGTTGCCCGCGTGGCGGTCAGGAGTTGGGGCGCAGGGTCCAGATGACGGTCATGACGCCCGTCACAGCGCCGTCGGCGCGGGTGATCTCGACGGTGACGGGGAACTCCGGCCGCTCGCCCTTGTCCAGCTCGGCGACGATGTCGGCGGCCGGACGGCCCAGCACCGCGGTGGCGGTGACGGCGCCCATGGCCAGCTTCTTGTACGCGATCTCGGCGCTGACCGCGAGCGGCACCGCGCGCGAGAGCTGGTCACCGAAGGCGCCCAGCACGATGCAGCCGCTCGCGGACTCGGCGAGCGTGAACATCGCGCCGGCGTGCGGCCCGCCGACGTGGTTGTGGTAGTCGGGCTGGTCGGGCAGCCGGAGGACGGCGCGCTCCGGCGTCGTCTCCAGGTACTCCAGCTTGAGGGTGTGTGCCATCGGCACGGTGGAGTCGAGCAGCTGGCCGATCGAAGGTGTGGTCATGGCGGCAATGTTACTGGCAGGTAGCTTCAGGTGGCACACCTGTCGGCAGATCTCCTGCCGAGAGCCCGACCGAGACGTCGGGGCACCGAGGACCCCCTGAGGGTGGGGGGTGATGTGAGGGAACGCGAAAACGCCTGAGGGGCCGATCTCTTGAAGAGATCGGCCCCTCAGGCTCTGGGGTGAGTGACGGGACTCGAACCCGCGGCCACCTGGACCACAACCAGGTGCTCTACCAACTGAGCTACACCCACCATCTGTCCGGCCCGTTCCCGCTCTTCGCGTTCCCGTTCCGACAGGAAGAACTCTACAGGATCCGAGAGGGTGCTCGCGCCAGGGTTCCGGCCGGGCGGTGGAGGCCCCTCCCCGGCCCCCCGGCGGCCCCGGACCGAGGCCGCCGCCGGGCCCGGGCGCGGGGGTCAGTCCGTCGGCGCCTGGTACTTCTCGGCGATCGCCCGCGCGGTGTCGGAGTCCGGACCGGGCTGCGGGACGAACACCGCCTCGCGGTAGTACCGCAGTTCGTCGATGCTCTCGCGGATGTCGGCGAGTGCCCGGTGATTACCGCCCTTCTGCGGGCTGTTGTAGTACGCCCTCGGGTACCAGCGGCGGGCCAGCTCCTTGACCGAGGAGACGTCCACGATCCGGTAGTGGAGGTGGCCCTCCAGGGCTGGCATGTCCCGGGCCAGGAAGCCGCGGTCGGTCGCCACCGAGTTCCCGCAGAGCGGCGTCCGCCCGGCCTCCGGCGCGTGCTCGCGGACGTACGCGAGGACCAGCGCCTCCGCCTCGGCGAGCGTGACGCCGTGCTCCAGTTCGTCGAGCAGGCCGGAGGAGGTGTGCATGGTGCGCACCACCTCGGGCATGTTCGCCAGCGCCTCGGCGGGCGGGCGGATGATGACGTCCACGCCCTCGCCGAGGACGTTCAGCTCGGAGTCCGTCACCAGCGCCGCGACCTCGACCAGGGCGTCCCGGTCGAGGTCGAGGCCTGTCATTTCACAGTCGATCCATACCAAACGGTCATTCACGCCACTCACCCTACGGCGCGATCACGCGCCGCGGGCACCGGAGGAGCCGAGCGCGGCGCCGGGGCGCAGCCCTCCGCGGCGTGCTCGTCCTGGCCGTGGCCGTCCGGCTCGTGCGTCTCGCGGGCCGCTGCGGCCTGGTCGGCCTGGCCCACCGGGTGGGCCAGGTGCGCCTGGTGGCCGTCCCGAGCGGTCCGCGGGTCGCGCGGCTCCCGGACGCCGTCCGGGGTTCCGGCGCGGCCGCCCTGCGGACGGACCTGCGGAGCGCGGCCCTGCCGGGCCCGGCCCTCCGGCGTCCCCGAAGTCGAGGGCGCCGGCATCCGGCCGGCGGCCGAACCGTGACCCCGGCTGCCGGCCGCGCCGCCGGAGCCGACTCCGGTGGCACCGGTCCCGCCGCCCTCGTCCGACGGTCGCTCGGCCGTACTGCGATGCCCCTGCCCCTGACCGCGGGCGCCCGGCTGCGGGTGACCGTCCTCCGCTGCGGCGTGCTCCGCCGTGCGCGGCGGACGGCCCGCCCCCGGCCCGGCCTGCGCCGGAACCAGCGGCGGCCGTCCCGGACCGCGTCCGGCCACCGGCTGGCCGGGGTGCGACGCCTGCTGGTGCGGGTACGGCTGCGCGGCGCGCGCGTGGTACCCCGGGGCGGACGGCTGCCCGTGCTGCCCCAGCGGACCGTGCTGGCCCGGGTGCCCGGCGTTGCCGGCCCCGAGCGGATGCGTGGACGGCTGGCCCGCCGGACCGTGCTGCCCGGGCTGTCCGAGCAGCGCCCCGCCCGCCGCGGCGGCAGCGGCAGCCGCCGCATGCGCTCCCGCCGACTGCGGTGCGGCCCCGGCCAGCCGGAGGTCACCCGGGTGCGACGGAGCCTGGGTCGGCGACGCCGGCCCAGGGCGACGGGCCCGGTAGCTGGTCCGGTACGCGGCCGGCGAGACCCCGAGCTGGCGCCGGAAGTGCCCGCGCAGGGCCACCGGCGACCGGAACCCGCAACGGCGGGCGACGTCGTCCACGGACAGCTCCGACGTCTCCAGCAGCCGCTGCGCCTGGAGCACCCGCTGGGTGATCAGCCACTGCAGCGGGGCACTGCCGGTCAGCGTCCGGAACCGTCGGTCGAAGGTCCGGCGGCTCATGTAGGCACGGGCCGCCAGCACCTCGACGTCGAACTGCTGGTTGAGGTTCTCCAGCGCCCAGGTGACCACCTCGGCCAACGGGTCGTTGCCGATCTCCTCCGGTAAAGACTGATCGATGTACTGGGCCTGTCCGCCGCCGCTGCGCCGGCTGGGCACCACCAGCCGGCGGGCCAGCGCGTTCGCCGCCTCGGCGCCGTGGTCGCTGCGCACCACGTGCAGGCAGAGGTCGATACCGGCGGCGGTGCCGGCCGAGGTCAGTACGTCACCGTCGTCGACGAAGAGTTCGCGCGGGTCGACGTGGACCCGGGGGTAGCGCTTGGCCAGGGTGGGCGCGTACATCCAGTGCGTGGTCGCCGGGCGGCCGTCCAGCAGGCCGGCGGCCGCGAGGACGAACGCGCCGGTGCAGAGCCCGATGATCCGCGCGCCCTCGTGGTGCGCCTTGCGCAGTGCGGTGATCGCCTCGACCGGCGGCGGCTGCGAGATCGAGCGCCAGGCCGGCACCACGATCGTGCCCGCCCGGGCGAGCGCCTCCAGCCCGTACGGCGCGGAGAGCGTGAGGCCGCCGGTGGTGGCGAGCGGCCCTTCCTCCCCGGCGCAGACCAGCAGGCGGTAGCGCGGGACCCCGGCGTCCTGGCGGTCGACGCCGAAGACGGAGAGCGGGATCGAGCTCTCGAAGATCGGGGCGCCGCCGAAGATCAGTACGGCGACGGTCTCGCGTCGCCGCCGGCCGGACAGCTTCCGGGGCGCGGCGGCCATCACGGCGGCCGAGGAGCCGGTCGCACCTGGTCCGCCGCCGACTCCGTGACCGGCCGGGCCGTGGCCCGGCCCGCCCAGTCCGAGCGGACCGGCCGCGCCGGCGGGTGCCGTGCCGCCGCCCGCCATGCCCCCGGGCGTCAGGCCCGTGGACAGGGAGACGGGCGCGGGGCCGCCGGAGTAGACGGGGAACCCCGCGTCCTGGCCGCCCTGACCGTGGCTCGGAGCGCCGTACTGGCCGTGGTTCTGGCCGTGGCCCGGAGCGCCAGGATGGCCGGGAAGCGACTGGCCGGAGTGGCCGCCCGGCCCGCCGCCGTGGGCGGCAGACGGATTGACGGCCGGTCGACTGACGGTCCGTCCACCCTGCTCCGTGGTCACCGGAAAGCCCGGCGCTCCGGTGGAACCGGATGCCGCGGAGGCCGCTGATACGGAAGGGGCGGAGGCGGCCGCAGAGGTGTACGAGGGGTACGGGGCGGTGCTGGAGGTGCTGGAGGAACGGGGGTTGGCAGCGATGGCCGAGGCGCCGGTGGCTCTCGGGGAACGACCCGTGATACCGGCCACGGCCTGGCCGCTGTCAGGACCCGCGTCGCTCCTGCTCACCCTGCTCAAGGCGCTCAAGCCCCCTCGGTGGTGTGGTGTGGTGGTGCGGCACTGCTAGCCAAGATCGAATCTATCGGGTGGACCGTTGCCGTTGTGACAAGTTCACCATCCGACGCTATGTCGACATGGCAATTTGGCGTGATGCATTCGATCACGAAGCGTGGCACCCGTCGACCCTTCTGGGAAGGGGGCCGGTGTAACGGTGGCTGGTTGTCGCGGGACCGGTCCTGGGGCGTCCGGCTTCGGCGCGCCCGGCCGGCGGGTCTGGGCTGCGACTTTGCCCAAGGCCGGGTGAGCCGCGTGAGATTGACTGAAAATAGGCGGTGCACAGGAGGGCGCACGTTGGTCGAACCGTGCGCCTCCCTGGCTTCATCCGGCCAGTGCCGGGGCGGCAGAGCGACGATCGGCGGCCCGCGTTACCGTCCAGGCGTGGACAACATCAGCCGGCTCGAACAGGCCAACGACAACGCCGCCGCATTCTGGCTCGCCCAAGCCCGTGCGCACGGGTGGCAGCAGCTCATAGACCCCCGGTTCACCGCCGTCCGCTGCGACCGTTCGCCGGACGACGCCCACCGCATTGTGATCACCCGCCCCTACGGCGATTCCGCACCGCTCGAAGACGAGTTGGCGGCCCTCCTGCGCGAGTGGTCCACCGTCCGGCTCACCCTGGAAGACCCTTACGGCCGCCTGGACATGGCGCGCCACGGCTGCGGCCACGGCCGGGGCATGGCCGTGATGGTCCGCGAACCCGGTCCGCTCGACGCACCCCTGCCCAGCTCGCTCCCACGCTCCGGCGACCAGGGCGGCGGCCCTCTGACGGTCGATGAGGTGCTGGACGCCGACGGCTTCGCCGAGGTCGAGCACGCGGTGGTCGAGGGCTTCCCGATCGAGGCCCACCAGCCCTGGACCCGGGGCGGGATGCTGCCCGCGGAACTCCTCCGGGAGCCGGGCCTGCGGGCCTGGCTCGGCCGCATCGACGGTGCACCGGCCGGCGCCTGCCTCACCTACGACGACGGCCGGGCCACCGGTGTGTACTGGGTTGCGACGCTCCCCGACCACCGCTCTCGCGGCGTGGCGCGCGCCGTTCTGGAGACCGCCCTGGCCGCCGCGCATCCCGACCGCCCGGCCACCCTGGTCGCCACCCAACTCGGCGAACCGCTGTACCGCAAGCTCGGCTTCATCGAGTGGGGCCGCACCCACTGGTGGACGCTCACCGACCCCTCGGACGCGTAGCGACTCCGCGGCCGACGGGCCGACGGGCCGACGGGCCGGCGGGCCGGCGGGGTGGTGTGAGGCGGGGGTTGGGGGCGGGGGTGCGACGGGTCGGCAGCTCGACGGCCGGCACGTTGACGGGCCGGTGGGCCGGTCAGGCGGCCGGTCGGCCGGTCCGGCCTGGTGGCGAGCTGCGCTCCCGCGGTTGCCGGCCAGAGCCCCGGCCACGGAGGTCCCGGGTCACGGCGAGACCGCCGCGGCTTCCACCGCAGGCACGGCCGGACGCGGGCCGAACCACGCCTGCGGCTTGACGAACCTCGTCCGAGTAGGGTGGCCGGAGGTGGCGTGCCCGGAGGCGGGGAGTTCGGCGGCCGCTTGGACAGTGGCGGCGTCGACGGTCGTGGCAGGGGCGCCGGTCGCGATCGGGCGGTCGGGATGGAGTCCGGACCGGTCCGAACGCGTTCCCGACGGGTCCGAACGCGTTCCCGACGGGTCCGCCGTCCCCGACCGGTCCGCGATGCCGGGCAGCCCGGTGCCGGCGGAGTAACCGTCGTCGGTGACCGCAAAGTCGGTGACCGCAAATTCGCCGGAACGGTTTCGGACACCGACCTCCGCCGTCGCGCCCGGAGCGCCGCCGTCCGGTCCGTGCACGGGAACAGGCGCGCGCGGGCCGTCCGGGGCGGACGGCGGGAACTGTGCGCCGGACCGCGCGCCGGGCGGCGCCGCCACAGTCCCGTTCCGGGACCAGAGGCTCCCCGGTGCCGCGCCCCCGGCCCTTCGACGGTCCGCCCCGCCCGCCCGGATTCCCGGCCGCGGCCCCGGCGCGCTGCGCGCGGACAGGACCAGCCCGACGGCCTCCGGCAGGCCGGCCGCCTTGAGCGTCGGCCGGTAGCCCGGCTCGGCCCAGGGGCGGCCGTGGTGCAGCCAGACGCTGCGCAGCCCCGCCAGCTCCGCCCCCGCGATGTCGGCGGGGGCGTGGTCCCCGATCATCCAGGTCTCCGCGGCCCAGTTGCCGGTGGGCGCGATGCCGCAGCGCTGCGCGGCGATCTCGAAGATCAGCGGGTCCGGCTTGATGCAGTCCGCCTCCTCCGAGATGACCCAGCCGTCGACCATCGGACCGAGCCCGGTCCGGCGGATCTTCTCCAGCTGGGGCCGGGTGCCGCCGTTGCTCACGATGCCGAGCGTCCACCCGGCCGCGCGCGCGGCCTGCAGCGCTTCGACGTGCCTGGAAGGGCATTGGATATGGGAGTTGATGCCACGTCGGTAGTGCGCGAGCAGGAATTCGAGGGAGTCGTCCAACCCGTAGCGGCGCTGCGTGGCGGACAGTACGGTGCTGCGCGGCACGTAACCGCCGCCGTCGATGGTGACGAGCCAGTCGAGGTCGCCGGGCGGCAGCCCTCGTTCGGCCAGAAAATCCTGAGCCCAGGCCCGGAAAGCGGCATCCCTGGGGAGCAGCGTGTTGTCGAGGTCGAGCAGGAGCAGGGGCATGCCGAGCATGGTGCCAGCGGTCGCGCGTATGCACTTGGCAAATGCCAGACGCCGTCGCGAACCCGTGCGAATTGGCTGGAACGGATGCCGGCGCCGCCGGAGCGCCGGCGGGTCAACCCCATCTTGGGAACAGCGGCCAGTGACGGGTGGCAACCGATCGTTGTCGATCCATGACAGTCCGGTCACGGTGTCCCGGTGGCCTGTTGCGTCGCCCGGTCCGCTCAGTCAAGCTCCAGAGAACCTCCCGTTGCCAGAGGGGGCGCAATCGTTCGCGGGCGGGGGCGCACTGCGGCCTGGGGGCGCATCCTCCGTTAGCGGGAACAATGGCGGTCGGAGGCTTCGCCGCTGTGCTGAGGCTCCCGCTCGTCGTACTCTGAAAGGAAATAGGTCACAAACGGTGGTGCTCGGCGCAGACCGACGTCGTCCCGTGGGCGGCCCTGCTGTCTGGGCAGCGTTGTCCTCTCCTGTCGGCCCATCTCCCTCGAAGAGCCTTGAGCCATGGCTGGTATTGAGTCCTCCCGACCGGTTGAGCCGGACGTTGTCCGTGGCATGGGCGCAGCGGCCGGTGGAGTCGGTGGTGACGGCCGTGTCGGCGGTGGTCCGGGGGGAGAACCGGTCGCCGGGGACGATCGGGCTCTCTCCCGCATTGTTCGCAACATCGCGCGCCGGGGTCGCCCCGGCTCCCGCCAGCGACGGGACCAGCACCGGGCCGACTCTGCGGAGTCGGCGGTGACGGGCCGGCTGGGTCCGGGTGCCGAGCACCCGGGGCCCCTGGGCCTGCCCAGTGAGCCGGGCGTGCCGGAGCTCCAGGAGACGCCGGTCCGTTCCTGTGATCCCGCGTTCCAGCACGGTGTGGTGGTGGGTTTCGACGGCTCCCTGTCGAGCGAGCGCGCCCTCGCCTACGCGGTGGGCATGGCCCGTCGCTCACAGTGCGGTCTGGTGATCGTGCATGTTGCCAACCGCCTGCCCGCCACGGTCTGGGCCGGCTGTGAACCTCCCGTCTTCGTCGACCTCCCCGACCATCGGACCGAGGTCCTCGGTCTGGAGCTTGCCTGTGCGGACTTCCTCGCCGGCGTCCCATGGATCCTGGTCGAGCGGGGTGGCGACATCTGCCATGAGATCGAGGAGGTCGGCCGCGAGTACGCCGCCGACGCCATCGTGGTCGGCAGTACCCACGGCCTGCTCGGCAAGATCTTCGGCTCGGTCTCCGGCCGGCTGGCCCGGCGTGCCAACCGCCCGGTGATCGTGATCCCCTGACGGCCCGACGTGCGGCCCGCCAGTCTCGCGCGGCCGTCGGTCTCGCGCGGCTTGTGTGGCCTGTGTCGCCTGTGCAGCCCGGTGCGCCGCGTAGGCGCGTGGGCGCGTGGGCCGCTCCGATTCTCCGACGGACCCGGAATCGGCCGAGGTAGGGGTCGGCAGCCCGGGCAGCCGGAGAATCGGAGAACTAGCCTCTTCAGGATGGGAACGGCGTCAGGAGGGAATGCCCAACTCCCGGGCGATGAGCATGCGCTGGACCTCGGACGTGCCCTCCCCGATTTCGAGAATCTTGCAGTCGCGCCAGAAACGTGCGACCGGGAATTCGTTCATGAAGCCGTACCCACCATGGATCTGGGTCGCCTCGCGGGCGTTGTCGACGGCGGCCTCGGACGAGTACAGCTTGGCGATCGCGGCCTCCTTCTTGAACTTTTCGCCGTGCAGCAGCCGGGAGGCGGCGTCCCGCCAGGCCAGGCGGGAAGTGTGGGCGCGCATCTCCATGTCGGCGAGCTTGAACTGGATGGCCTGGTTGGCGCCGATCGGCCGGCCGAAGGCGCGGCGCGTACCGGCGTAGGCGACGGACTGGTCGACGCACCCCTGGGCCAGGCCGGTGCCCAGGGCTGCGATCGCGATGCGGCCCTCGTCGAGGATCCGCAGGAACTGGGCGTAGCCGCGGCCACGCTCGCCCAGCAGGTTGGCCGCGGGGACGCGGCAGTCGGTAAAGGACAGTTCGCGGGTGTCGGATGCGTTCCACCCGACCTTCGAGTACTTCTTCGACACCTGGAACCCCGGGGTTCCGGTAGGCACGATGATGGAAGAGATTTCGCGCTGCGGCGAGGAGAATTCGCCCTCTTCACTCGAACGAGCGAGCGGTTCGGTGAGGGCGGTGACGGTGACCAGGCCGGTGATCTCGGTGCCGGAGTTGGTGATGAAGCACTTGGTGCCGTTGATGACCCACTCGTCGGTGGCCTCGTCGTACCGCGCCGTGGTGCGGGTCGCGCCGGCGTCGGAGCCGCCCTCGGGCTCGGTCAGGCCGAACGCCCCGAGCATCTCGCCGGAGGTCAGCCGGGGCAGCCACTCGCGCTTCTGCTCCTCGGTCCCGAACCGGTAGATCGGCATCGCGCCGAGCGAGACCGCGGCCTCCAGGGTGATCGCGACCGAGGAATCGACCCGGGCGAGCTCCTCCAGGGCGAGGCAGAGCGCGAAGTAGTCGCCGCCCATGCCCCCGTACTCCTCGGAGAACGGCAGGCCGAAGAGGCCCATCCGCCCCATCTCCCGGACGATCTCGTAGGGGAACTCGCCCTGCTCGTAGAACTCGCCGATCTTCGGCGCGACGACGTCCTGGGCGAACTCGGCGACCGTGCGCCGCAGTTCCTCGTACTCGCTGTTCAGCCGGTGATCGAGCATGGTGATCCTCCTGTGGCCCCGGCCGGTTGGCCGCGGGCGTGATCGGGATGACCGCGCGCCGGTCGGATGGTGTGACCGGCGTACGGAGCGCGGAGAGAGAAGGGGTGGTGCGGGGCGGGCGCCGGCCGGGCAAGGCTCCGGCCGGCGCCGGACCGTCGCGGGGACAACGGAAGTCGCAGAGGGGCGCGTGGAGTTACGAGGGGGCGCTGGGAGCCGGGCCGCCGGCGCGTCAGCCCCGGTTCGCGCCGAGCAGTGCCTGGACGGTGCGGGACGGGCTGGGGCGGCCGAGCCGCTCGGCCATCCAGCCACTGGTGGCGACCAGGGCGCGGAGGTCGACGCCGGTCCGGATGCCGAGGCCGTGCAGCATCCACACCAGGTCCTCGGTGGCCAGGTTGCCGGTGGCGCTCTTGGCGTAGGGGCAACCGCCGAGGCCGCCCGCCGAGGCGTCGACCGTGGTGACGCCGCTGCGGAGCGCGGCGAGCGTGTTGCTGAGCGCCTGGCCGTAGGTGTCGTGGAAGTGCACCGCGAGCCTGCCGACCGGCACGCCGGCCTTGGCGAAGCCGTCCAGCAGCGCCGTGACCTGGCCCGGGGTGGCCACCCCGATGGTGTCGCCGAGGCTCAGCTCGGTGCAGCCCATCTCCAGCAGCCGCACGCCGAAGCCGACGACCTGATCGGCGGGCACGGGGCCCTCCCACGGGTCGCCGAAGCACATCGAGAGGTAGCCGCGCACCCGGACCCCGTCCGCCGTGGCCCGTTCCACCACCGGCCGGAACATCGCCATCGCCTCGTCCGCCGAGCGGTTGAGGTTGCGGCGGGCGAAGGTCTCGGTGGCGCTGGCGAACACCGCGATGTCGGCGGCGTGGTGGGCGAGCGCGCGGTCCAGCCCGCGCTCGTTGGGCACCAGTACCGGCAGGCGCAGCCCAGGGTGACGCTCCGGCAGTCCGGCGAGCCGGGGCACCAACTCCTCGGCGTCGGCGAGCTGGGGTACCCATTTCGGGTGAACGAAGCTGGTCGTCTCGACGGTGCGCAGCCCGGCGGCCGCGAGCCGGGCGATGAACTCGGCCTTGACCTCGACGGGGACGAGTGCGCTCTCGTTCTGCAGTCCGTCGCGCGGTCCGACCTCGTGGATCCGGACCTCCGCGGGCAGGCCCGGGGAGCGGACGGGGTCCGGCAGGCCCAGGTCGAGCGCGTCGGGCTCGTGCGCGGGGGAGGCGGCGGTGCTCATGACCGCACCTCGGCGGCGACCGCGCCGAGCGCCCCGCCGGCCGCCCCGCCGTCGGCCGACCCGTCCGCCGGGCCGTCCTCGGCCGGGGCCACCACGACCAGCAGCTCCTCCATCGCCACGGTGGCCCCGGCGGCGACCCGCAGCTCGCTCACGGTGCCGTCGTGCGGGGCGGCGATCACGTGTTCCATCTTCATGGCCTCCAGGACGAGCAGGGGTTGGCCCCGGCGGACCTGTTCGCCGAGCGTGGTCTTCACGACCGTGACGGTGCCGGGCATCGGGGCGGTGAGGCCGCCGTGATGGGCGGCGCCGACGGCGGTGCTCTCGCCGACGGGGTCGTAGGCGTGCACCGGCCACGCATCGCCGTCGATCCCGAGCCAGGTGACCGGGCCGCCGAGGGGCCCGCCGGGCCGGCCCGGAGCGTCGTCGGTGGTCAGGGCGAAGGTCGTCTGCAGGCCGTCGACGGTGAGGTGCAGGCGGTCGCCGGTCCGCACGGCCCGGGCGCGGTGGGCCGGTCCGGAGCCGAGTCGGATGTCCACCTCGGGAGTGACGCCCGGGGGAATGTCAGTGCCCTCGGCTACGTTGCTCGCAGTGATCGGGCGGATGCGCACCGACACCGGGTCCTGGCCGGGGGCGCGGAGTCGGTGGGTGGTCCAGGCGGCTTCGCCGCCCAGGCGCCACCCGGAGGGAAGGGAGAAGGGGTCGGTCCAGCCGCCGCCGTCGGTGGCGGGGGTGAGGTCCAGCTGCCGCGCCAGTGCGGCCGCGTAGTAGAGGAGGTGGGTGGGTGTCGGAGCTTCGGCGGGCCGGGAGCCGGTGATGTCCGCGGTCTCCGCCGGGTGGGCGGCGGGGGAGTCGGGGCCCGCAGGCGAGTAGGGCGAGGCGAGCAGAGCGGGTTGCTGCTGGGCCGTCTGTTCCACCAGTCCGGTGTCGAGTCGGCCTGCGGTGACCTCGGGGTGTGCGAGCAGTCGCCGCAGGAAGCCGGTGTTGGTGGTCACGCCGAGGATCCGGGTGTCGGCCAGCGCGGCACGGAGGCGGCGCAGCGCGGTCGGGCGGTCGGGCCCGTACGCGATGACCTTGGCGAGCATGGGGTCGTAGGCGCTGGTGATGACGGTGCCTGCGGTGACACCGGAGTCCACCCGGATGCCTTCGCCCTGCGGCTCGTCCAGGACCAGGATGCGTCCGCCGGTGGGCAGGAAGTCGCGCTCCGGGTCCTCGGCACAGATACGGGCCTCGATGGCGTGGCCCAGGAAGGAGATGTCCGGCTGGGAGAAGCTGAGGCTTTCGCCCGAGGCGATCCGCACCTGCCACTCGACCAGGTCCAGTCGCCCGGTCTGGGCGGCGGCCGGTCCGGCGGCCGGGGTGGTGACGGCGACGGCGAGTTCGGTGACGGGGTGCTCCACCTGGAGACGGGTGTTCATCTCCATGAAGAAGAAGTCCCGTACCCCCTCGGCGGGGGCGGGGGAGTCCGGGGCGATGCCGGGGACGATGAACTCCACGGTGCCGGCCCCGGTGTAGCCGCAGGACTCCGCGGCGCGGACGGCCGCGGCGCCCATCGCGGCGCGGGTCTCGGCATTGAGCAGAACGGAGGGTGCCTCTTCGATCAGCTTCTGGTGGCGGCGCTGCAGACTGCACTCGCGCTCGCCGAGGTGGACGGTGGTGCCGTGGGCGTCGGCCAGCACCTGCACCTCGATGTGGCGGGGCCGGTCGATCCAGCGCTCCAGCAGGAGCGTGTCGTCGCCGAAGGCGGTCCGGGCGACCCGCCGTGCGGCGGCGATCTCGGTCGGCAGATCGGCGGGGTCCCGCACGAGGCGCATGCCCTTGCCGCCGCCGCCGGCGGACGGCTTGAGCAGCACCGGGTAGCCGATCTCCTCGGCGGCCGCGACGAGTTCCCCGTCGGTGGGCGCGGTCGCCCGGCTGCCCGGGACGACCGGCACGCCGGCGGCGCGGACGGCCTCCTTGGCGTTGATCTTGTCGCCCATCAGCTCGACCGCGGAGGGAGGAGGTCCGATGAAGGCCAGGCCGGCGTCGGCGCAGGCGCGGGCGAAGGCGGCGTTCTCGGCGAGGAAGCCGTAGCCGGGGTGGACGGCCTGGGCGCCGGTGCGGCGGGCGGCGGCGAGGATCTGGTCGGTCCGCAGGTAGGTCTCGGCGGCGGAGCTGTCGCTGCGGTCGGCCGGTCCGAGCCGGACGGCGGTGTCGGCCTCGCGGACGTGGGGTGCGTCGGCGTCCGCGTCGCTGAACACGGCGACGGAGCGCACGCCGAGCCGCCGCAGGGTGCGGATCACCCGGACGGCGATCTCACCGCGGTTGGCGACCAGAACTGTGTCGAACATGGGAGGCGTTCCTCCGGGTCGAGGGGAGCCGTACGAAGGAGGTGGTGGAACGGGACGGCGGCGCGGGGGCGGCCGGCGCCGGGCGCGGTCACGTCCGGCGCAGGCCTGCCGCCGGCGCGCGGAAGCCACGCCCGGCGGGGCTACATGCGGAAGACGCCGTACGGGCCCGGCTGCGGGAGCGGGGCGTTGGCGCAGGCGGTGAGCGCCAGCCCGAGGACGGTGCGGGTGTCCATCGGGTCGATCACCCCGTCGTCCCAGAGGCGCGCGGTGGCGTAGTAGGCGTTGCCCTGGCGCTCGTACTGTTCGCGGACCGGGCGCTTGAACTCGTCCTCCGCCTCGGCCGGCCACTCTTCGCCGTGCGCCTCCAGCTGGTCACGGCGGACGGTGGCCAGCACGGATGCCGCTTGCTCGCCGCCCATCACCGAGATCTTGGCGCCCGGCCACATCCAGAGGAAGCGGGGTGAGTAGGCCCGTCCGCACATCGAGTAGTTGCCGGCTCCGTACGAGCCGCCGACCACCACGGTCAGCTTCGGGACGCGGGTGCAGGCGACGGCGTTGACCATCTTGGCGCCGTGCTTGGCGATGCCGCCCGCCTCGTACTGCCGGCCGACCATGAACCCGGTGATGTTCTGGAGGAAGAGGAGGGGGATGCCCCGCTGATCGCACAACTCGATGAAGTGGGCGCCCTTGAGCGCGGACTCGGCGAAGAGCACGCCGTTGTTGGCGACGATGCCGACCTGGTGGCCGTGGATCCGGGCGAACCCGGTCACCAGGGTCGCGCCGTACTCGGCCTTGAACTCGGCGAAGCGGCTGCCGTCGACGAGCCGGGCGATCACCTCGCGCACGTCGTACGGCGTGCGCGGGTCGACCGGGACGGCCCCGTACAGGCCGGCCGGGTCGACGGCGGGCGGCTCGGCCGGGGCGAGCGGCCACGGCCGGGGTGCGCGCGGGCCGAGCCCGGCGACGATGGTGCGGACGATGGAGAGGGCGTGGGCGTCGTCCTCGGCCAGGTGGTCCGTCACCCCGGAGGTGCGGGAGTGGAGGTCACCGCCGCCCAGTTCCTCGGCGGTGACCACCTCACCGGTGGCGGCCTTCACCAGCGGCGGCCCGCCGAGGAAGATCGTGCCCTGGTTGCGGACGATGACGGCCTGGTCGCTCATCGCCGGGACGTACGCGCCGCCCGCCGTGCAGGAGCCGAGCACGGCGGCGATCTGCGGGATCCCGGCGGCCGAGAGCCTGGCCTGGTTGTAGAAGATCCGGCCGAAGTGGTCGCGGTCCGGGAAGACCTCGTCCTGCATCGGGAGGAAGGCGCCGCCGGAGTCGACCAGATAGATGCAGGGGAGGCGGTTCTCCAGCGCGACCTCCTGGGCGCGCAGGTGCTTCTTGACCGTCATCGGGTAGTACGTGCCGCCCTTGACGGTGGCGTCGTTGGCGACGACGACCACCTCGCGCCCCGCGACCCGGCCGATGCCCGCGATCACGCCGGCTGCCGGTGCGGCCCCGTCGTACATCCCGTCGGCCGCCAGCGGGGCCAGTTCGAGGAAGGGGGAGGCGGGGTCGAGAAGGGTGTCGACGCGGTCGCGTGGAAGCAGCTTTCCGCGCGCGGTGTGCCGGGCCCGGGCCTTGGCCCCGCCGCCGAGGGCGGCCGCGCCGAGCTTCTCACGCAGTTCGGCGACAAGCGCACGGTGTGCCTCGGTGTTGGCCCGGAAGGCCTCCGAGCCCGGGTCGACGGCGGTGCCGAGCCGGGGTGCGGGAGCGGCGGCTCCCGGGGCGACGGATCCGGAGGCCGTACCGGACGGCGAGCCGCCCGCGCCTGCCGCGGCTCCGCCTGCCGCGCTGCCGTTGACGCCGGTGGGTACACCGGCGGTGGAAATGACCATTCCCAAGAGCTCCCTTGCCCTCGGCACCAGGTGGGCAGCAGGGCCGGATGAGCCCGCGACCCCCACGTTAATGAGCGTTAACTCGTGCGGCCCAGGTTAACGGCCGATAACCCCACTGTCTACGATGGGCAGCATGCCGAACGTCCCAGCCGCCTCCGCGCTCCCACGCCGTGACCAGATCCGCAAGGAGGCTGCCCGGCTGTTCGCCGCGCGTGGCTTCCTGGGCGTGGGGGTCGACGAGATCGGCAAGGCGGTCGGCATCAGCGGGCCGGGGCTCTACCGGCACTTCGCCGGCAAGGACGCGATGCTCGCCGACCTGCTGATCGGCATCAGCGAGCGTCTCCTGGAGGAGGGCCGCCGCCGGGCGGGCGGGGGCGACGGCGCGGCCGCCGCGCTCGATGCGCTGATCGGCGGGCATGTCGACTTCGCGCTCGACGACCGGGACCTCATCACCCTGCACGACCGTGAGCTGCTGAACCTCAAGGAGGAGGACCGCCGGACCGTCCGCCGGCTCCAGCGCGGCTACGTCGAGCTGTGGGTGGATGTCGTCCGGCAGGCCTACCCGCCGTTGGCCGGACCGGACGCCGAGCCGGTTGCGCGGGCCGCCGTGCACGCCGTCTTCGGTCTGATCAACTCGACCCCGCACAGCGCCGGCCCCAACCCCGCCCAGGGCGACCGGGCCGCACTGCAGCGTGACGGCATGGCCGCCCTGCTCCACAGCCTGGCGCACGGCGCCTTCTCCGCGGCGGCCGACGCCGCGGCGCGCAGCTGAATCGGCCGGCGCCCCCGGCCTGGCCCGCCCGTTCATGTCCCGGCGCCCCCCTTCCCGGCGCCCCTGCGCCTACTCCGGCGCTCCTGCCCCGGCCCCCCGGTCGCCGGGCATCCGGTGCGCTGCCTCGTGGTGCGCTGCGACAGGCGGCCTAGGTCCAAAGGAGGGCGGCCCGCTGCGCCGGTGGAGGGTGGGCGTTCGGCGCGCCATCGTCCACCCTGGTAGCAGGGCGCGGGCCGACGGCCGGCCGGGAATCACCGCTGGCTGCGGGCTGTTGGCCCCTCAGCCGGGCCGGACGCCCGGCGTGCTCTGGCCGGATAAACCATGGCGGCCACTCGACGGAATGGTTAGCATCCCTAAATATGCCTGAGACTCACGGATCTACGGTGGAGCTTTCCCCGAGCGGCCCCCGAACCGGCACCCGGGGTGCGCCGAACGGTGCCGACGGCACGCGGAGCAGCGACAGCGAGCAGAGCGCCGGCGGCAACCAGAGCGCCGGCGGCGGCAGCCCGAGTGGGGCCGAGGCCCCCGACGGCAGCGGTCAGGGCTGGCTGCGGCGGCTGGTCGGCTACTGCTGGCGCTCGCGCCGCAGCCTTCTGCTGGCCTTCGGGGCGTCGCTCGTCGGCATGGCCGTCACCGCGCTGGTCCCGCTGGTCACCAAGCTGATCATCGACGACGTCATCACCCAGCACACCCGTTCGCTGGCCCCGTGGGCCGTGGCGCTGCTGGCGGCGGCCGCCCTGGTGTTCGCCTGTACCCAGGTGCGTCGCTACTACGGCGGTCAGCTCGCCCTCGACGTCCAGCACCACATGCGCAGCGACCTCTTCCGCTCGCTCGGGCGGCTCGACGGGCACCGGCAGGACCGGCTGGACACCGGCCAGGTGGTCGGCCGTGCCACCTCCGACCTTCAGTTGATCAACGGCCTGCTCTCGATGCTGCCGATGATGACCGGCTACCTGCTGATGTTCGTGATGTCGCTGGCCGTGATGCTCTGGCTCTCACCGCCGCTCACACTGGTCGCGCTGGTCATGGGCCCGGCCCTCTGGTGGGTCTCGGTCCTGAGCCGCAAGCGGCTGTTCCCGTCCACCTGGGCGGCGCAGCAGGAGGCGGCGGCTGTCGCGGGCGTGGTCGACGAGGCGATCGGCGGCGTCCGGGTGGTCAAGGGCTTCGGCCAGGAGGCCCAGGAGCTGGGCAAGCTGGAGGCGGCCTCGCGGAACCTCTTCGCGGCCCGGCTGCGCTCGATCCGGCTCAACAGCCGCTACAACCCGGCGATGCAGGCGATCCCGGCGCTGGCCCAGGTCGCGGTGCTGGCGTTCGGCGGCTGGCTGGCGGTCGACGGCCAGGTCTCGCTCGGCACCTTCGTCGCCTTCTCCACCTACGTGGCGCAGATGACCGGTCCGGTCCGGATGCTGACCATGGTCATCACGGTGGGTCAGCAGGCCCGCGCGGGCGTGGAGCGGGTGCTCCAGCTGATCGACGAGCGCCCGCTGGTGCAGGAGCGCCCGGACGCGGTCGCCCTCGACCTCACCGCCGCCCACCTCTCCGCCGGGCACGCGGCCTCGGCCGCCGGCACCGTTTCCCCCGCTGCCGAGATCACGACGGCCACCCCGGCCATCGCGGCCGCCGGGACCCCGACGGCCGCCGAGCGCACGACGGCCATCGGGACGGCGACGGCCCCCGAGACCACAGCGGCCACAGGTACCGCCGAAACCGCCGCGCACGGCGGACCGCAGCGCACCGTCGGCCCGCGCACGCCGGACACGGCGCTGGAGTTCGACCAGGTCGAGTTCCGCTACGACCCCGAGCACCCGGCACCCGTCCTGCACGGCCTCAGCCTGAAGCTGGCCCCCGGCGAGACGCTGGCCCTGGTCGGCGCCTCCGGCTCGGGCAAGTCGACGGTGGCCCAGTTGGTGCCCCGCTTCTACGACCCGGCGGCCGGAGCGGTCCGCCTCTACGGCCACGACCTGCGCGATCTCACCCTCGACTCGGTCCGGGCGGCCGTCGGCATCGTCCCCGAGGAGAGCTTCCTCTTCTCCGAGACGGTCCGCACCAACATCGCGTACGGGCGGCCCGAGGCCACCGACGAGCAGGTCGTGGCGGCGGCCCGCGCGGCGCAGGCGGACGAGTTCGTCCGGGAGCTGCCCAACGGCTATGAGACCAAGGTCGGAGAGCAGGGCCTCACGCTCTCCGGCGGCCAGCGCCAGCGCATCGCCCTGGCCCGGGCCATCCTCACCGACCCGAGCATCCTGCTGCTGGACGACGCCACCTCGGCGGTCGACCCGCAGATCGAGGCGGAGATCCACGACGCCCTCCGCTCGGTCATGACCGGCCGTACCACCCTGCTGATCGCCCACCGCCGCTCCACCCTCCAACTGGCCGACCGGATCGCCGTGCTGGACCACGGCCGGCTGCTGGACATCGGAACGCACGAGGAACTCGACGTCCGATGTCCCCAGTACCGGGTCCTGATCTCCGACCCCGAGGCCGGCAGGACCAAGCCCCCGGCCACCCTCGAATCACCGGCCCAGGCGCTCACCGGACCGCTCGCCGAGAACCCCCCGGCCGAGGGCACCACCACCGAGCCCGCCGACTCGCAGCACGCCGACCCCACCAAGCTCACCAAGCTCACTGACCCCACCGGGCCAAGCGAGCCCACCGCGGACACCGCGGACACCCCCGCGGCGCAGCCCCTCCCCGAGCTGCCGACCCCGGCCCTGGCCAAGGCGGCCCGCGCCGCCGACCCGGACCTCCTGGCCCAGGTCGCCGCCCTCCCGCCGGCCACCGACAACCCGGCGATCTCCCGGGCCGAGGCCGAGGCGGGCGACCCCGACTTCTCCCTCCGCCGCCTGCTGCGCCCGTTCCGCGGCCCGCTCGCCCTCGCCCTTCTGCTGGTCGCCCTGGACGCGGGCGCCGGCCTGGTGCTGCCGATCCTGATCCGGCACGGCATCGACGACGGCGTGAGCAAGGCCCTGATGTCGGGCGTCGCCGTCGCCGCCCTGACCGCGCTGGCGATCGTCCTGCTGGACTGGCTGGTGCAGGGCGCCGAGAACCGGGTCAGCGGCCGCACCGGCGAGCGCGTGCTCTACACGCTCCGCCTCAAGATCTTCGCCCACCTCAACCGGCTCGGCCTGGACTACTACGAGCGCGAGCTGTCCGGCCGGATCATGACCCGGATGACCACCGACCTGGACTCGCTGACCTCCTTCCTGCAGACCGGCGTGGTCACGGCCGTGGTCAGCCTGCTCACCTTCCTCGGCATCTTCGGCGCCCTGCTGGTCATCGATGCCGGCCTGGCCCTCGTGGTCTTCGCCGTGCTGCCGCTGCTGGTGGTCGCGACACTGGTCTTCCGCAAGAAGTCCAAGACGCAGTACGAGATCTCCCGCGACCTGATCAGCACGGTCAACGCCGACCTCCAGGAGAACGTCGCCGGCATGCGGATCGTCCAGGCCTTCCGCCGGCTGGACGCCAACACCGACCGTTTCGTCGCCCGGGGCATCGCCTACCGCGAGGCCCGGGTCCGGGCGCAGCTCTACATCTCGCTGTACTTCCCGTTCGTGCAGTTCCTCTCCAGCGTCGCCGCCGCGCTGGTGCTGATCGTGGGCGCCTCGCGCGTCGAGGCCGGGACGCTCACCGTCGGCGCGCTGGTCGCCTACCTGCTCTACATCGACCTGTTCTTCGCGCCGGTCAACCAGCTCTCGCAGGTCTTCGACGGTTACCAGCAGGCCGCGGTGGGCCTGGGCCGGATCCGCGAGCTGCTGCGCACGCCGACCACCACCGCCGAGGCGGCCGATCCGGTGCCGGTGCAGAAGCGGCTCCGCGGCGACATCGACTTCGAGGACGTCAGCTTCGCCTACAACGGCGGCGCCGACGGGGCCCCGTCCGTGCTCACCGGCGTCAGCCTGCACATTCCCGCCGGCCAGACGGTGGCGCTGGTCGGCGAGACGGGGGCGGGCAAGTCGACCCTGGTCAAGCTGGTCGCCCGGTTCTACGACGCGACCGCCGGCACCGTCCGGGTGGACGGCGTCGACCTGACCCGGTACGACCTGGCGCGGTACCGCCACCGGCTCGGCGTGGTGCCGCAGGAGGCGTACCTGTTCGCGGGCACGGTGCGCGAGGCGATCGCGTACGGCCGGCCCTCGGCCTCGCCGGCCGAGGTGGAGGCGGCGGCCCGGGCGGTGGGCGCGCACGAGATGATCGTCCGGCTGTCGGGCGGCTACGACCACGAGGTCACCGGGCGGGGGCGGAACCTCTCCGCCGGGCAGCGCCAGCTGATCGCGCTGGCCAGGGCCGAACTGGTCGATCCGGACATCCTGCTCCTGGACGAGGCCACCGCCGCGCTCGACCTCGCCACCGAGGCGGCCGTCAACCACGCCTCGGACCGGCTCAGCGGGGGCCGCACCACGCTGGTCATCGCCCACCGCCTCACCACCGCCGAACGCGCCGACCGTGTCGTGGTCCTGGACCACGGCAAGGTGGTCGAGGACGGCACGCACGCCGAACTCGTCGCACAGGGCGGCGTTTACGCGCGGCTCTGGCAGGCGTTCATCGCCGACGGCCACCCGGCGCCGGAACCAGTGGCCCAGCGGCCGCTGAGGCTGCACGGGCGCTGAGGCTACGCGCGCTGGGGCTGCGTGCGTCGGGACTGCACAGGCGTTCAGGCTGAACGCGCGCTGGGGCTGCCGAACGGGTCACGCCGCGAGCAACGAGGAGAGCAGCCCGGAGGCGTCGATCCCGCGCGGCAGGTCGCTGACCTGTCCGTCGCCCACCTCGACCACCCGCCAGCCGGAGCCGTCGGCCCGGCTGGCGAGGTCGGTGGTGACGAAGCGGCAGCCGAGGGCCCGGACCAGCGGCCGGACCCCGGTGAGATCGGGTTCGGCGGTCTGCCCGGGCGCGTCCGGGTGCGGTCCGACCAGTACGGGATCACCGTCCAGCCACCACACCCGGGCCTCCATCGGCCGTTCCCCGGTCCCGCCGCGCCCCGGCGCATCCGAAGACCCGCCCGAAGGTCTACCCGAACGCCCTGCCCCCAGTCCGTCGCCCAGTCCGTCGCCAGGCCCGTCCACCGGCGCGTCCACCGGCGCGTCCACCGGCGCGTCCCCCGGCTCCGCCACCGCTCCGGTGCCGCCCCCGCCCCCGGCCCGCGCGAACTCCTCGTAGCGGCGCAGCACCACACCGCCCGCCAGGTACTCGCCCTGCAGCTCGACGAAGCGCGCCACCACCCGCCCGACGGCGGCCAGGTCGGAGAGCTCCGGGAGGTAGCAGGCCTCGTGCCACTCGTGCTTGCGGGACTTCACGTAGTCCTTGACGATCGCAGGCCCGCGCCCGCCCAGCCGGGCGACGGCGGCCGCCAGCTGCTCGGGACCGGGCCGGCCCGCCGCCGGCGCCAGCGGGATCCAGGTGCTCGGCGGTGTCGCACCCTCGAACACGGCGTACCAGCCGGGCAGTTCGTGTGCCGAGGCGTAACCGGGAGCGCTGGTCAGCAGGTTGGCGCCGCGGTCGGCCAGGGCGCGGGCGAAGGAGGCGTAATCGGCGGAGGGGATCATCCAACCCCGGTACCAGAGCGGGCCGGCGTCCCTCGGCACCCGGCGTACCGCCTCCGCGACGTCGCCGGTGAGCAGCGCGTCGTGGTCGACCAGGTGCTGCTCACCGCCCAACTCCCGCAGCGTCCGGGCCTCCCAGGCGAAGTGCGGGTCGGGCCGGCGCGGGTTGAGCGGGTCGGCCGGGAAGAGGATCGCTGGTGCGGGCATGGGCGTCAGAGTACGGCCACCGGACGTTCGCGTCGCCGCCAACACCCCTTCGCCCCGCGGCCGGTGCGGCACCGATGACCCCCGACTCCACATCGGCAGGCCGCACTCAGCGCTCGCCGCCAAGCCCGCCCTCCATCCGCTCGACGCCCCGGCACCGGCCCTGCGAGAGTGATCCGATGCGAAATCTGCTGCGTCGTGCGAGGCGGACCCCCAGACAAGCGGCCCGGACGGTGGTGCTGGACGGGAGTGGTTCCGTCTTCCTGCTCCGCTCGGACAACAGCGAGGTCGGTGTGCACTGGACGATGCCCGGCGGCGGCATCGAGGCGGGTGAGACACCGTGGGCCGGCGCCCGTCGCGAGCTCTGGGAGGAGACCGGCTGGACGGACCTCGAACCCGGGCCGCTGCTCTGCACCTGGGAGCACGACTTCACCTGGCACGGCACGCCCGTCCGCCAGCACGAGCACATCTATCTCACCAGCGGGCCGCACCGGGGCCCGGTCGGCGACGTCAGCGCGGTGCACGCCGTCGACCGGATCCTCGACTGGCGCTGGTGGACCCAGGCCGAGCTGGCCGACGAGGACGCCGACGCCCTCTGGCCGCCCAGGCTCCCGGAGTTGCTGGCCGATGTCCGCGACGGCTGGCTCACCGACCGACGCGAACCGGTGCCCGTCCACCTGGGCTACATCCCGAACGCCCCGGCCCCGGCCGCCTGACCGCCGATACCGCACCGCACGGGCCCCGCACCACGGGCGGACCCCGCACCACGCCGAGGCCACAGGGCGCCGAAGGCGCACCAGGGCAGAACCCGCCGCACACCGGACCCTTCGGTACGTCGGACCCGCGGTGCGTTCACGCCGGCCCAGTGGACGGCCGGCCCGGATCCTGGAGCGGCGCCCGCCCGCCGCGCCGGCCCGGCCGGGCAGCCTGGCCGGATTGCCAGCCGTGGAGGTCCAGCTCCCGGTCGTGCAACGCACCCGGGTTGATCAGCACCGACAGCTGCGCCCCGGCCAGCTGGTCGACGGCGAGGCCGGTGGCCTCCAACAGGTGCTCGGTCGGCACCGAGACGGCGATGGCGGGCCGCCACGCGGGCAGCACCACCAGGGCGGTGCCGCGGCCGATCCGCACCAGCCCGGCCGTCACCCGGACCGGCTGCCGTTCCTCGGGGCGGCCGGCGACCTCGGGGAGGTTCGGGCTGCCGCCGATCAGGATGCCGAGCGGCGTCTCGGCCGCCGTGGTCACGACTCCCACCGCGGCCGTGGTTCCGACCGAAGCCGTGGTTCCGACCGAGGCCACGGCGCCGCCGGCGGGCGCGGCTCCGATCACGGGTGCGGCCGGGGCGGGCTCGACCACCAGGACGGCCGCAGACACCGCCGGAGCCGCCGCCCCACGCTTCTCCGCGACCGCGACCGCGGCCGCGACCTCGCCGGCCGACGCCACCTCGGGGTGCATCCGGCGCAGCCGCCGCGAGGGTGAGGGCCGCCTGGCCAGGGCGGTCCGCGAGTCCTCCTGCACGGCCCTCAGAACGGGCACGTCCTGGTCCGCCGTCGCCGGCACCGGCGGCTGGAGCCGTATGAGGCTCCCGTCGGAGGCCTGGGCAGACCCCTCCGCGCCGTCGCCGGCTCGCGGCCGGGGAACGGCGTCGCCCCGAGCACAGCCGGCCGCCACGGACTCCGACGCCGCCACCGCGATCGAGCAGACGGCAGCGGCCGGGGCGGACGGGGCAGCGGCGGAGGCGGACAGGTCGGCGGACGGGGCGACGGACAGGTCGGCGGACAGGTCGGCGGAGAGTCGGCGGGCGCCGGACACGTCGCCCACGGGAAGGCCGGGGGAGGGCAGGCCGGCTGACGGTGAGTCGGAAGCGGTCGAGGTCTGGTCGAGCGTGGTCATCGGCACGAGCCCTTCGGGGTACGGTCCCGACGATCCTCCCGCACCCCGTGATCAGCTCCAAGCCGCTTTCCGCCGGGTGTGGGCGACGACACCCGTCCGCCGTTCCCCGAGGCGGTCGCAGCCGCGGCCCGCCGCCACCCGCCGCCTCACCACCGCTCCGCCGTCCGCCTCAGGCACCCGGTGCGACGAAGTTCTTCAGGTCGGCCAGGACGGCGTTGGCGGCGGTGACGCCGAGTCCGAGGAACCAGGTCTCGTCCGAAACCGGCCGGGCCTGACCGGAGGTGACCGCGCCGAGGGTCTTCCAGAGCGGCCCGTCGAGCACGGCGTCCTGGTTGGTGGAGCTGGGCGTGCCGTAGACGCCGTAGAAGACCCAGTCGGCGTCGGCCTTGTCGATCTGCTCCGGACTGATCTCGACGGCCAGCTCCTTGACCTGCTCGATCCTGGGCAGCCTGCGCGACCTCGTCCTCCGGGGCGTCGCCCCGCTCCTCGGCGGCGTGCTGCTCAGCGCCGTCTTCCTGCAGACCCTCACCGACGCCTGGGACCCGGAGTACGGCATCGGCTCGGTCTTCGTCATCGGCGTCGGCATCCTGCTGCTCGGCGGCGTCCTGATGACCTGGTACGGCGCGCACCGGCCGGAGTTCTTCCGCGGCGAGACGCTCCGCAAGGACACGCCGGCCCTCGTCGTGGAGGACTGACGGGTATCCTCGGCGCATGAAGCGCTTCGCAGGTCTCACCTGGTGGCCGTCCTAGGACGGCCACCAGTCACGCCTGACCAGGGTCGTCCGGATGGACGGCCCTGTTGCGTTTCCCCACGGGACGGGCCCGAGCCCCGGACGGCCGCCACCACCGCCGTACCGAGGAGAAACCCCATGACCGCTCTCGTCTCCGCTGCCGCCGGTCCCACCGTGGCTGCCGCCGTCGATCCGACCGCCGCTCCCGCCGCCGACCTGGACGAGCGCATCCGCCGGGACCCGGGCGCCCACCGCGTCCTCACCGGCGACCGCCCCACCGGCCCGCTCCACCTCGGCCACTACTTCGGCACCCTGCAGAACCGGGTCCGCCTCCAGCGCCTCGGCGTCGAGATGTTCGTCGTCGTCGCCGACTACCAGGTCATCACCGACCGCGACCTCGCCGACCGACTCGCCGAGCACACCGAGAACGTCGTCCTCGACAACCTCGCCGCCGGCCTCGACCCCGAGCGGGCGACGATCTTCACCCACAGCGCCGTGCCCGCCCTCAACCAGCTGCTGCTGCCCTTCCTCAGCCTGGTCAGCGTCGCCGAGCTGAGCCGCAACCCCACCGTCAAGGACGAGACCGCCCACTCGGGCCAGGCCGCGGTGAACGGTCTGATGTTCACCTACCCCGTCCACCAGGCTGCCGACATCCTCTTCTGCAAGGCTGACGTCGTCCCCGTCGGCCAGGACCAGCTGCCCCACCTCGAAGTCGCCCGGACCGTCGCCCGCCGTTTCGACGAGCGCTACCCGCACCCGGACGGCTCCGGCGTCTTCCCCCGCCCCGAGGCGCTCCTCTCCGCCGCCCCGCTGCTGCTCGGCACCGACGGCGGCAAGATGAGCAAGAGCCGCGGCAACGCCGTCTCGCTCTGCGCCGACGAGGACGCCACCGCCCAGCTGATCAAGGGCGCCAAGACCGACACCGAGCGCCGGATCACCTACGACCCGGCCGCCCGCCCCGAGGTCTCCAGCCTCGTCCTGCTCGCCGCGCTCTGCCAGGACCGCGCGCCGGAAGCGGTCGCCGAGGAGATCGGCGACGGCGGCGGCGCCGCGCTCAAGCGCACGGTGACCGAGGCCGTCAACGAACACCTCCGCCCGCTCCGCGCCCGCCGCGCCGAACTCGCCACCGACCGCGGCTACGTCCGGCAGGTGCTGCGGGCGGGTGCCGAACGGGCCAACGCCGTCGCTGACGCCACCCTTGCCGAGGTCAGGGCGGTGATGGGGTCGATCTGAAGCCTGCGGGGCATATCTTGTCTGGTCGGCGCCGCACGGACGTCGCCGACCGGACACGAATCACCTCTTCCCGTAAGGAACCTGGCAATGGATCAGCGCACTCCCGCGCCCGCCCGAGGCCTGACCCGTCCGCCCCGCCTCCTCCCCGGAGACCGCATCGCCGTGGTCGCCCCCAGCAGCCCCATCGACCCCGAGCGGCTCACCGCCGGGTCCGCGATCCTGCGCTCCTGGGGACTGGAGGTCACGGTCGGCGACCACGTCCTCGACACCCACCCCGCCCTCGGCCACCTCGCAGGCACCGACGCCGACCGGGCCGCCGACCTCCAGTCCGCCTGGCTCGACCCCGCCGTCGACGCCGTCATATGCGCCCGCGGCGGCTACGGCGTGCACCGCATGGTCGACCTGCTCGACTGGGACGCCATGCGCGCCGTACCGCCCAAGGTGCTGATCGGTTTCAGCGACGTGAGCTCGCTGCACGAGGCCTTCGCCCAGCGGCTCGGCATCGCCACGCTGTACGGGCCGATGAGCGCGGGCGCCTCCTTCATCGAGGACGGCCCGACCGCCGAACACCTGCGCCGCACCCTCTTCGACCCCGAGGCCACCACGGTCCTCACCTCGGCCACCGCCGAGACCCTCGTCCCGGGCCGCGCCCGCGGCATCACGGCGGGCGGCTGCGTCCACGTCATCACCGCCGAGCGCGGCACACCGTCTGCCCGGCCCTCCTACGCCGGCACCATCCTCGTCCTGGAGGACGTCAACGAGCACCCGTACCAGCTCGACCGCCTCATCACCCAGCTCCTGCGCTCCGGCGCGCTCGACGGCGTCGCCGGCGTCGCCCTCGGCTCCTGGGAGGGCTGCGGCCGGCCCGAGCGGGTCAGGGAGGTCATGCTCGACCGGCTCGGCCCGCTCGGCATACCCGTGATCTGGGAGCTGGGTTTCGGCCACAGCCCCTCGACCCTGACCGTCCCGCTCGGCGTCCCAGCCCTCCTCGACGCCGACGCCGGCACGCTCACCCTGGAGACCCCGGCACTCGCCCCGCGGGGGTGACGGCACGAGGAACCGGTCAGGAGGGCACTCCTTCTCAGTAGGGTGCGCGCATGAACGAGGACACCCTCACCGCCTCCGATCTCGCGGCGCTCGCCCTCGGTCTCCTTCGGGGCCCCGGCAGCAACGCCCGCACCATCCTCGGACTTGCCGGCCCGCCCGGGGCCGGCAAGTCCACCCTTGCCCGGCACCTGGTGGCCGAGGTCGAACGCCGTGAAGGCCCCGGCAGCGCCGCCTACCTCCCGCTCGACGGCTTCCACCTCTCCGCCGCCCAGCTCGACCGCGTGGGCCTGGGCCACCGCAAGGGCGCACCCGCCACGTTCGACACCCACGGCTACGTCGCCCTGCTGCGCCGGGTCGCGTCGGACCGTTTCCAGGACATCTACGTCCCCGACTTCGACCGCGAGCTCGACGAACCCGTCGCCGCCAGTCACGTCGTCCCCCCGCACGCCCGGCTCGTCATCACCGAGGGCAACTACCTCGCCGCCGCCGAACACCCCTGGCCGGACGCCCGCCGCCTGCTGCGCGAGCTCTGGTACGTGGACGCCGACGACGCCGTGCGCGAGGAGCGCCTGATCCGCCGCCACCTCGCCGGCGGCCGCGACGAGGCCGCGGCCCGGCACTGGGTCACCACCAACGATCACCCCAACGGCGAGTACGTGAAGGCCGGCCGCTCGCTCTGCACCCGGATCGTCCGGGCCAACGGTTTGCCTCCCGCCCCAGATGGGCGTAGTGTTCTCTAGTCGCTCGGCAGGGAGCACCGGACACGCATCGGCGCGGACGGTCCCGGGGCGGCCAATCCCTAGAGACACCACTTCCCGGTTCGGGCTGGGTCGCGTATTGCCGTTTTCGGCGACGTGGCTCGGGTCTTATTCGGCGTGCCCGTTTATATGGATTGCGGCCGGATTCGCCTTTCGAGGCGGGGGTGGGCTAGAGTTTGGAACGTCGGACGGGGCGTCAAGCCGCGTAAGACACCAGCGAGTTGGATGAATGAAGCGCCGGAAACGGAGCGGAAAACGTCTGGTAAGCTGGAAACACGAAAGAACGAAGCGCCCGGAGGGCCCGCTGGAAGGCGGTCCGAAGGAAGTGTCCGTTCCTTGAGAACTCAACAGCGTGCCAAAAGTCAACGCCAGATATGTTGACATCCCCGGCCTCGGACTTGTTCCGGGGTTGGAGATTCCTTTTGAAGTAAAACACTAGCGAGGACGCAGTGCGCGGGATCACCCTATTCCGGTGGTTGCCGTGCCGCTCGACGCGAGTGCGGCTCGCGCTCTTAATTGAGCACTGACGAGCAGACATTCACGGAGAGTTTGATCCTGGCTCAGGACGAACGCTGGCGGCGTGCTTAACACATGCAAGTCGAACGGTGAAGCCCTTCGGGGTGGATCAGTGGCGAACGGGTGAGTAACACGTGGGCAATCTGCCCTGCACTCTGGGACAAGCCCTGGAAACGGGGTCTAATACCGGATATGACCTGGGACCGCATGGTCCTGGGTGTAAAGCTCCGGCGGTGCAGGATGAGCCCGCGGCCTATCAGCTTGTTGGTGGGGTAATGGCCTACCAAGGCGACGACGGGTAGCCGGCCTGAGAGGGCGACCGGCCACACTGGGACTGAGACACGGCCCAGACTCCTACGGGAGGCAGCAGTGGGGAATATTGCACAATGGGCGAAAGCCTGATGCAGCGACGCCGCGTGAGGGATGACGGCCTTCGGGTTGTAAACCTCTTTCAGCAGGGAAGAAGCGCAAGTGACGGTACCTGCAGAAGAAGCACCGGCTAACTACGTGCCAGCAGCCGCGGTAATACGTAGGGTGCGAGCGTTGTCCGGAATTATTGGGCGTAAAGAGCTCGTAGGCGGCCTGTCGCGTCGGATGTGAAAGCCCGGGGCTTAACCCCGGGTCTGCATTCGATACGGGCAGGCTAGAGTGTGGTAGGGGAGATCGGAATTCCTGGTGTAGCGGTGAAATGCGCAGATATCAGGAGGAACACCGGTGGCGAAGGCGGATCTCTGGGCCATTACTGACGCTGAGGAGCGAAAGCGTGGGGAGCGAACAGGATTAGATACCCTGGTAGTCCACGCCGTAAACGTTGGGAACTAGGTGTTGGCGACATTCCACGTCGTCGGTGCCGCAGCTAACGCATTAAGTTCCCCGCCTGGGGAGTACGGCCGCAAGGCTAAAACTCAAAGGAATTGACGGGGGCCCGCACAAGCAGCGGAGCATGTGGCTTAATTCGACGCAACGCGAAGAACCTTACCAAGGCTTGACATATACCGGAAACGGCTAGAGATAGTCGCCCCCTTGTGGTCGGTATACAGGTGGTGCATGGTTGTCGTCAGCTCGTGTCGTGAGATGTTGGGTTAAGTCCCGCAACGAGCGCAACCCTTGTTCTGTGTTGCCAGCATGCCTTTCGGGGTGATGGGGACTCACAGGAGACTGCCGGGGTCAACTCGGAGGAAGGTGGGGACGACGTCAAATCATCATGCCCCTTATGTCTTGGGCTGCACACGTGCTACAATGGTCGGTACAAAGGGCTGCGATGCCGCGAGGCGGAGCGAATCCCAAAAAGCCGGCCTCAGTTCGGATTGGGGTCTGCAACTCGACCCCATGAAGTTGGAGTTGCTAGTAATCGCAGATCAGCATGCTGCGGTGAATACGTTCCCGGGCCTTGTACACACCGCCCGTCACGTCACGAAAGTCGGTAACACCCGAAGCCGGTGGCCTAACCCGTAAGGGGAGGAGCCGTCGAAGGTGGGACCAGCGATTGGGACGAAGTCGTAACAAGGTAGCCGTACCGGAAGGTGCGGCTGGATCACCTCCTTTCTAAGGAGCAATATGCCGCTTGCAGGCGAATGTTCTGCACGGTTGCTCATGGGTGGAACGTTGACTATTCGGCACGAGTGAAGAGCACCTGTTAGTACTGCCTCCGGGCGTGGAAGACGGGCTTGCGATTGACTTGTGTCGGGCACGTTGTTGGGTCCTGAGGGAACGGCCGTATGGCTGTTGCTTCAGAGATGCCGGTCCCACTGAAGAGATCCGTTCGGGTCTTGGGGGTGGGTGACTGGTCGTTGTTTGAGAACTGCACAGTGGACGCGAGCATCTGTGGCCAAGTTTTTAAGGGCGCACGGTGGATGCCTTGGCACCAGGAACCGATGAAGGACGTGGGAGGCCACGATAGTCCCCGGGGAGCCGTCAACCAGGCTTTGATCCGGGGGTTTCCGAATGGGGAAACCCGGCAGTCGTCATGGGCTGTCACCCATACCTGAACACATAGGGTATGTGGAGGGAACGCGGGGAAGTGAAACATCTCAGTACCCGCAGGAAGAGAAAACAACCGTGATTCCGGGAGTAGTGGCGAGCGAAACCGGATGAGGCTAAACCCAGGTGGTGTGAGACCCGGCAGGGGTTGCCACTTGGGGGTCGTGGGATTTTTCTTGACCGGTCTGCCGGCCGGTCGGCGAGTCAGAAACCGTATGGATAGTCGAAGGACATGCGAAAGGTCCGGCGTAGAGGGTAAGACCCCCGTAGACGAAATCTGTGCGGCTCGTTTGAGAAACTCCCAAGTAGCACGGGGCCCGAGAAATCCCGTGTGAATCTGGCGGGACCACCCGCTAAGCCTAAATATTCCCTGGTGACCGATAGCGGATAGTACCGTGAGGGAATGGTGAAAAGTACCGCGGGAGCGGAGTGAAATAGTACCTGAAACCGTGTGCCTACAAGCCGTGGGAGCGTCGGACATGCAGCTTGCTGTGTGTCTCGTGACTGCGTGCCTTTTGAAGAATGAGCCTGCGAGTTTGCGGTGTGTAGCGAGGTTAACCCGTGTGGGGTAGCCGTAGCGAAAGCGAGTCCGAATAGGGCGTTTGAGTTGCACGCCCAAGACCCGAAGCGGAGTGATCTAGCCATGGGCAGGTTGAAGCGGAGGTAAGACTTCGTGGAGGACCGAACCCACCAGGGTTGAAAACCTGGGGGATGACCTGTGGTTAGGGGTGAAAGGCCAATCAAACTCCGTGATAGCTGGTTCTCCCCGAAATGCATTTAGGTGCAGCGTCACGTGTTTCTTGCCGGAGGTAGAGCACTGGATAGGCGATGGGCCTCACCGGGTTACTGACCTTAGCCAAACTCCGAATGCCGGTAAGTGAGAGCGTGGCAGTGAGACTGTGGGGGATAAGCTCCATGGTCGAGAGGGAAACAGCCCAGAACACCGACTAAGGTCCCTAAGCGTGTGCTAAGTGGGAAAGGATGTGGAGTCGCAGAGACAACCAGGAGGTTGGCTTAGAAGCAGCCACCCTTGAAAGAGTGCGTAATAGCTCACTGGTCAAGTGATTCCGCGCCGACAATGTAGCGGGGCTCAAGCACATCACCGAAGTCGTGTCATTGCAGCAATACCCCCAACGGGGGCTGTGATGGGTAGGGGAGCGTCGTGTGCCGGGTGAAGCGGCGGTGGAAACCAGTCGTGGACGGTACACGAGTGAGAATGCAGGCATGAGTAGCGATACAAGAGTGAGAAACTCTTGCGCCGATTGACCAAGGGTTCCTGGGTCAAGCTGATCTGCCCAGGGTAAGTCGGGACCTAAGGCGAGGCCGACAGGCGTAGTCGATGGACAACGGGTTGATATTCCCGTACCCGCTTTGAAGCGCCAACGCTGAACCAGGTGATGCTAAGGCCGCGAAGCCGGCCCGGAGTCTTCGGACAAAGGGACGTGGTGGAGCCGCCGGACCAAGTCTGCAGTAGGTGAGCGATGGGGTGACGCAGGAAGGTAGTCCAGCCCGGGCGGTGGTTGTCCCGGGGTAAGGGTGTAGGACGAACGGTAGGCAAATCCGCCGTTCACATAGTCTGAGACCTGATGCCGAGCCGATTGTGGTGAAGTGGATGATCCTATGCTGTCGAGAAAAGCCTCTAGCGAGTTTCATGGCGGCCCGTACCCCAAACCGACTCAGGTGGTCAGGTAGAGAATACCGAGGCGTTCGGGTGAACTATGGTTAAGGAACTCGGCAAAATGCCCCCGTAACTTCGGGAGAAGGGGGGCCATTCCTGGTGACGGCACTTGCTGCCAGAGCTGGGGGTGGCCGCAGAGACCAGCGAGAAGCGACTGTTTACTAAAAACACAGGTCCGTGCGAAGCCGTAAGGCGATGTATACGGACTGACGCCTGCCCGGTGCTGGAACGTTAAGGGGACCGGTTAGCTTGGATTCGTCCAGGCGAAGCTGAGAACTTAAGCGCCAGTAAACGGCGGTGGTAACTATAACCATCCTAAGGTAGCGAAATTCCTTGTCGGGTAAGTTCCGACCTGCACGAATGGCGTAACGACTTCTCGACTGTCTCAACCATAGGCCCGGTGAAATTGCATTACGAGTAAAGATGCTCGTTTCGCGCAGCAGGACGGAAAGACCCCGGGACCTTTACTATAGCTTGATATTGGTGTTCGGTTCGGCTTGTGTAGGATAGGTGGGAGACTTTGAAGCAGCAACGCCAGTTGTTGTGGAGTCGTCGTTGAAATACCACTCTGGTCGTGCTGGATGTCTAACCTGGGTCCGTGATCCGGATCAGGGACAGTGTCTGGTGGGTAGTTTAACTGGGGCGGTTGCCTCCTAAAGGGTAACGGAGGCGCCCAAAGGTTCCCTCAGCCTGGTTGGCAATCAGGTGTTGAGTGTAAGTGCACAAGGGAGCTTGACTGTGAGACTGACGGGTCGAGCAGGTACGAAAGTAGGGACTAGTGATCCGGCGGTGGCTTGTGGAAGCGCCGTCGCTCAACGGATAAAAGGTACCCCGGGGATAACAGGCTGATCTTCCCCAAGAGTCCATATCGACGGGATGGTTTGGCACCTCGATGTCGGCTCGTCGCATCCTGGGGCTGGAGTAGGTCCCAAGGGTTGGGCTGTTCGCCCATTAAAGCGGTACGCGAGCTGGGTTTAGAACGTCGTGAGACAGTTCGGTCCCTATCCGCTGTGCGCGTAGGAGTGTTGAGAAGGGCTGTCCCTAGTACGAGAGGACCGGGACGGACGAACCTCTGGTGTGCCAGTTGTCCTGCCAAGGGCATGGCTGGTTGGCTACGTTCGGGAGGGATAACCGCTGAAAGCATCTAAGCGGGAAGCCTGCTTCGAGATGAGCACTCCCACCTCCTTGAGAGGGTAAGGCTCCCAGTAGACGACTGGGTTGATAGGCCGGATATGGAAGCCCTGTGAGGGGTGGAGTTGACCGGTACTAATAGGCCGAGGGCTTGTCCTCAGTTGCTCGCGTCCACTGTGTTGTTCTGAAACAACGACCCCCATGCCTGGTCACGGTATGGGTGCGGCCGACAGTTTCATAGTGTTTCGGTGGTCATAGCGTGAGGGAAACGCCCGGTTACATTCCGAACCCGGAAGCTAAGCCTCACAGCGCCGATGGTACTGCAGGGGGGACCCTGTGGGAGAGTAGGACGCCGCCGAACAATCATTCACAAAGAACCCCCACCCGGGATCCGGGTGGGGGTTCTTTGCGTTTATGCCTGCCCCGATGGCTTTTGGCGCACGCCGGTCCACCGGGGTGGTGCTAGGTCCACCCCGGAAATGGGGTGTGACAGCCAGTGCCCCTGCAGCCCGCCTCAGGAACACTGAACCAGGACGATCGGGACCGGCCTCAGGAGCATCCGTGACAACAGCGAGTCGAACGAGCGGCGCGAGCATGCGCGACCAGGCCGAAGCGGCCTTCGTGTCGGGCGTGCGCGGGCTGGCACGGCTGTCGCTGCTGGCGCTGGGTGCCGTCCCGGCGGTGGCCCTGCCGCTGCTGGTGACGCTGTTCACCGGTGGCGCGGTCTCCTCGGTCCTGCACTCCTACTACCCAGGGGACCTGATCGCCCTGGTGGCGGGCGCCGGTGCGGGCCTCGCGGCCGCCGGCCTCTTCGTCCGCCGGGTCGCCGACCGTACGCGTGCGCAGCTCGTCCGCTGGTACGGGGTTCGGCTGCCGGCCGAGTACGCGCCCCGGCCGGTGCTGGAGTCGGACGAGCGCGGGCACTGGTGGACGGGGTACTCGTACCACCGGTCCCGCTCCGTCGCCCGGCTCGCGCAGCTGCTGCACTGGGCGGCGCGGGACACGACGACGCGGTCGGAGATCGCCTGGCTGGTGGTCAGCCCGGTGGCGGCGTTCGCGCTGGCGGCGCCGGTGGTCTGTCTGCTGGTGGGCGGTGCGGCCTACGCGGTTGCGGCGCTGCTGGAGACCCGGGCTCCCGTCCCGATGGAGTTCGGTGGTTCCTCCGTTCTGCTCTCGGCCGTCTTCGGGCTGGCGCTGCTGGCCCTCGGTGTGCTGGTCGCGCCGTTCGCGGTGCGCGGGTACGCCGAGCTGGCGCGCCGGGTGCTGGACCGGGACGGCCTGGCCTCGCGCGCGCAGCTGACCAAGCGGGTGGCGGAGCTGACCGAGACCCGGGCGGACGCGGTCGGCAACCAGGCGGCCGAACTCCGCCGGATCGAGCGGGACTTGCACGACGGTGCGCAGGCGCGACTGGTGGCGATCGGGATGACGCTGGGCACGATCGAGCACCTGATGGACACCGACCCGGTAGCGGCGCGCGAGCTTCTCTCGGAGGCGCGGCAGTCCTCGGCCCGGGCCTTGCAGGAGCTGCGCGACCTGGTCCGCGGCATTCACCCCCCGGTGCTCGCCGAGCGCGGGCTGGGCGACGCCGTCCGGGCGCTGGCGTTGGACAGCGCGTTGCCGACCGAGGTGTGCGTGAGCCTGCCGGACCGCCCGCCGGCGCCGGTGGAGGCGGCCGTCTACTTCAGCATCTGTGAGCTGCTGGCCAACGCGGCGAAGCACTCGGGCGCGGAGCAGGTCTGGGTGGACATCCTGTACCGGGCCGGGATGCTGCGGGTCACGGTGACGGACGACGGTGTGGGCGTGGCCGATCCGACGAGGGGTACCGGCCTGCGCGGGATCGAGCGTCGATTGGGTACCTTCGACGGTGTCCTCGCCATCGACAGCACGTCGGGCGGTCCGACCACCATCACCTTGGAGCTGCCGTGCGAGTTGTCCTCGCCGAGGACCTCTACCTCCTTCGAGAAGGCCTGATCCGACTGCTGGAAGCACACGGCTTCACGATCGCGGCGGCGGTCGAGACCGGTCCGGACCTGCTGGACGCCTTGCTGACGCACCGTCCGGACGTCGCGGTGGTGGACGTGCGGCTGCCGCCGACGCTCACCGACGAGGGGCTGCAGGCCGCGCTCCAGGCACGACGGGAGATCCCGGGCCTGCCGGTCCTGGTGCTGTCGCAGCACGTGCAGCAGTTGTACGCGCGGGAGCTGCTGGCGGACGGGACGGGCGGGGTCGGCTACCTGCTGAAGGACCGGGTGTTCAACGCCGAGCAGTTCATCGACGCGGTCCGCCGGGTGGCCGGCGGCGGGACGGCGATGGACCCGGACGTGATCGCCAAGCTGATGCAGAGCACCGCGCGCCGCCCGGGTCCGCTCCAGCGGCTGTCGCCGCGCGAGCGGGAGGTGCTGGAACTGATGGCGGAGGGCTGCTCGAACTCGGCTATCGCGGCCCGGTTGGTGGTGAGCGACGGTGCGGTGGCCAAGCACATCGCCAACATCTTCACCAAGCTCGCACTCGCCCCTGCGGACGACGCGAACCGCCGGGTGCTGGCCGTGCTCGCCTACCTCAACGGCACGGTGGAGCGGGCCGGCTGACGGTCCGACCGGTCACGGCCGCGGGCCCCGGTGCGGGCAGGCAGTGACACCCTGGGCTGCGGGAACGCTGATACAGGTGTACGAGTAAACTCCGGTGGGCCGAGCCCGGAGGTCGCTCAGCCGTCCGGTGCCCCGACAAGCGGGAACCGGCACGCCGGGGCAGCGTACGGCCGCAGCCGACATGCAGGGGTTGATAGACGTAATGGCACGCCCATCGCTCACCAAGGCCCATCGTGGCTTGCTCGGGCTGGTCGCGGCAGGAGCCTGCCTCATCTCGGGGATCGGCTTCGCGGGGTCGTACAACGCCGTGCGGGAGCTGGCTTCGGAGAAAGGATTCGGCGCCTTCTCCTACGCCTTCCCGATCGGCGTGGACGCGGGCATCGTCGTCCTGCTCGCGCTGGACCTGGTCCTGACCTGGCTGCGGATCCCGTTCCCGCTGCTGCGGCAGACGGCCTGGCTGCTGACCGTCGCCACCATCGCGTTCAACGCGGCCGCCTCCTGGGGCGACCCGCTCGGGATGGGCATGCACGCGGTGATCCCGGTGCTCTTCGTGGTCGTCGTCGAGGCCTCCCGGCACGCCGTCGGCCGGATCGCCGCGATCACGGCCGACCGGCACATGGAGTCGGTCCGGGTGATGCGCTGGCTGCTCTCCCCGGTGCCGACCTTCCGGCTCTGGCGGCGGATGAAGCTGTGGGAGCTGCGCTCCTATGACGAGGTGGTCCGGCTGGAGCAGAACCGGCTGGTCTACCGGGCGCAGCTGCGCTTCCGGTACGGGCGTGGCTGGCGCCGCTCGGCGCCGATCCAGGCGCTGCTGCCGCTGAAGCTGGCCAAGTACGGGGTGCCGCTGGACCCGGCGGTGCTGGACCGGCTGGACGACGAGGCCCGCGAGGCCAAGGAGCTGCGGGCCGACCGGACGGCGGCCGCCGCGATTCCGCCGGCCGCCACCGCCGAGGCCGCGCAGCCGCAGCCGCAGTCCCAGCTCCAGCCCTCGGCGCAGCAGTCCCCGGTTCGGCAGGCTGCGCAGGCCCAGCAGCTCCAGCAGCCTCAGGTGGAACAGTCCCAGCCCCAGGCCCAGCAGCCCGAGGCCGGCGCGTCGGCCGTGGCGCCGGTGCCGGCCGAGGTGGCAGCGCCGATGCTCGCCAAGCTGGCCGCGGTGCGGCTGCGGGCGGCGCAGGAGCCGGCCGGCGCGGAGCAGCAGGCTCCGCCGCAGCCCCGGGAGGAGCTGAACGTCTGGACCGAGCGCCCGGTCCGTACCACCGGTCCGCAGGGTGACGGCTCGCCCGGCGGCCGGGTCCCCGGGCAGGCGTCGCCGTGGTTCAAGCCGCCGCGTCCGACCGGTCCGCAGCCGGACGGACCGTCGGCCGCGCAGCCCGCTCCGCAGCCGACGGGCCCGGCCGCCCAGCCGGTTGCCGCCCGGTCCGCGGCGCGGCCGGCCGCGCAGGCCGTCCTGCAGGAGCCCGAGCCGGCCCAGGACGGCGAGTACCAGCAGGAGGCGGAGTACTCCCAGGCCGCCGAGTACCAGCAGGCCGCCGAGTTCGCGCAGCAGGCGGGCAGCGCCCAGGAGCCGGCCGAGTCCGCCCACCAGGAGGACACGGCCGCGCGTCCGGTGCCGTCCCGGCTCGACCCGGAGCTCTGCTACGAGGCGCTGGTCAGCTACATCGACACCTTCGACCACCAGCCCGATCCGCAGCGCCTGGCCGACTGGCTGACCAAGGAGTACGGCGTGGCCGGCACCCGCCCGGACGGCTCGGTGCACCCGAAGGACGTCGCCGAGCTCTTCCCCGAGCTGCGCGACCGCTACGCCGCCGCCGGGAGGGACTGACCGACCGGCCGCGACCTGCCCGTCCATCGCTCGGTCGGCCATTGACGCCCGACCGCGGCGGGGTTACCTTCGCCTCAACAAACTGTTGAAGCATCGGTCCGTCCTGGACCGGCGAGGCGCGGAGGAGTGCGGATGTCGCAGGTCGAGCTGGACGGTACCGGGCCGGCGGGCGGAGCCTCGTTCTCCGGCGAGGCGCGCGCCGCCGTGGACGCGCTGCTCGCCCCGGTCGACGCCGACCTGGCCCGCCGATACCCGGGCGACTCGGGCACCCGGCAGCCGGTGCACACCGTCTACGTCCCGGCCGACGCCTTCGGTGCCGACACCGTCCGCAACTGGGGCCGCCAGGCCCTGGAGGCCTTCGACACCCACGCCGGCACCACGGCCGAGCTGGCCCGCGCGCTCGGCGTGGCCGACGACGCGCTGCTCGCCGACGTGCACGCCCGGGTCCGGGCCAAGCTGGAGCGGGAGCCGGTCGAGGACCTGCGGATCGACTTCGAGGACGGCTACGGCCCGCGGCCCGACGCCGAGGAGGACGCGGCCGCCGTCCGGGCCGCCGAGCTGGTCGCCGCCGCGGCGGCGGACGGCAGCGCCCCGCCGTACATCGGCATCCGGATCAAGTGCATGGAGGCGGCCGTCCGGGACCGCGGCATCCGCACCCTGGAGCTGTTCCTCGCCACCCTGCTGGCCAACGGCGGCCTGCCCGAGGGCCTGGTGCTCACCCTGCCCAAGGTCACCTACGCCGAGCAGGTCACCGCGCTGGTCCGGCTGCTGGAGGACTTCGAGCGTTCGGCCGGTCTGCCGGCCGGCCGGATCGGCTTCGAGATCCAGATCGAGACCACCCAGGCGATCCTCGGCCCCGACGGCCGGGCCACCGTCTCCCGGATGATCGAGGCCGCCGAGGGCCGGGCGACCGGCCTGCACTACGGGACCTTCGACTACAGCGCCTCGTGCGGGGTCAGCGCCGCCTACCAGAGCATGGACCACCCGGTCGCCGACCACGCGAAGGCGGTCATGCAGGTGGCCGCCGCCGGGACGGGCGTCCGGCTCTCCGACGGCTCGACCAACGTCGTCCCGACCGGCTCCACCGAGCAGGTGCACGCCGCCTGGAAGCTCCACCACGACCTGGTCCGCCGCTCGCTGGCCCGCGCCTACTACCAGGGCTGGGACATGCACCCGGCGCACCTGCCGACCCGGTACGTCGCCGTCTACTCCTTCTACCGCGAGGGCCTGGAGGCTGCCGCCGCCCGGCTGGCCGCGTACGTCGCCAAGGCGGGCGGCGACGTGATGGACGAGCCGGCGACCGCCCGGGCGCTCAGCGGCTACGTGCTGCGCGGGCTGGACTGCGGAGCGGTCCACCTCGCCGAGGTCACCTCGCTGACCGGCCTGGACCGCGCACAGCTGGACGCGCTGGCCGGGCGCTGACCGAGGGTTAGGCTGGCGGGGCCGCCGGGGGCCACTCCGGAGCCCCCGCCGGCCCCTGTGCCGCCCTCGTCCCCCGGGAGAACCACCGCGCCATGTCCGCCACGCCGGAGCCGACCCCCAGGCAGTACCTCACCATCCGGTGCGCGGGCAGCCACGAGACCGAGATCAAGAAGTCCCGCTTCATCTGCCACCTCGCCCGGGTCACCGACGAGGACGAGGCGCAGGCGTTCATCGCGGGCATCCGCAAGCAGTACTGGGACGCCCGGCACAACTGCACCGCCTTCGTGGTCGGCGACGAGCAGCGGCGCGAGCGCTCCAGCGACGACGGGGAGCCCGGCGGCACCGCCGGGGTGCCCATGCTGGAGGTGCTGCGCCGGCGCGGGCTGACCGACACGGTGGCCGTGGTGACCAGGTACTTCGGCGGGATCAAGCTCGGCGCCGGCGGCCTGGTGCGGGCGTACGGGAACGCGGTGTCGGAGGCGGTGGACGCGGTCGGGCTGCTGGAGCGGCGGCCGGTGGCACTGCTCGCGGTGACGGCGGACCACACCCGCGCCGGGCGGGTGGAGAACGACCTGCGGGCGGCCGGGTACACGGTGAGCGACCTCGCGTACGAGGCCACCGGGGTGCGGATCGAGGTCGGGGTCCCGGAGCCGGACGTGGCCGCGTTCCACACCTGGCTGGCCGAGGCGACCGGCGGTACCGCGGTTGCGGTGGCGGCGGGGCGGACGTACGTCGAGGTGCCGGTCTGAGGCCGGTCCCCGCGCCGGGCCTCCGGGCCCTCCCTCGACCGCGGATCCGCGCGCACGGCTTTCGGACAGACTTTCGGACAGTCCGGGTCCGGCCGGTTTCGGGGCCCGGCGGGCCTGCCTAGCCTGGGCGCACCGCCGACCAGGAGGCCGAGTCGAGATGCCCGTCGTCCAGACCATCACGCTGCCCCCGGGCGCCAGTACCGGCTGGCACTACCATCCGGGCCGGGTAGACGTGGTGGTGCTCTCCGGGACGCTGACCCGGACGCTGCACGACGGCCGGGTCGAGGTCAGCCGTGCCGGGGACTCGCTGGTCGAGGAGGCGGGACCGGTCCACGTCCACGTCGGCCGCAACCACGGGAGCGTCCCCGTCGTCCTGATCGCCGGCTACGACATCCCGGACGGCTGCCCGCTGGCGGTCCCGGTGGCGGCGCCGGAGTGGAGTCGCAGCGGCGCCGGGCGTGACGACGGCTGAGCGTGGCCGCAGCAGATGACGGCCCGCGGCGGCGGGCGGCTTGAGCAGATTCACTCGAACGTATTGACGTGACCCGGAGTTGGAACTTCCACTCCGGCTTGTGGCGTTTCCTGGGCAAGGATCCGGCCGAACCGGACGAACCACCCATCGATGGAGGACGAGAGACCCCACCACCGCACCACGGAGGTATGCGCATGACCTCAGACCGCTCCCCGTCGCCCGCCCGTGCCGATCTGCCCGGCCCGAGAGGCCCCGCGACGCCCTACCGGATGACCGTCACCACCGCTCTCCCGCACGCCGACGCCGTCGCCCTGGCCGACCAGCGCCTCGGCGACTGGCTGAAACAGGAGGGCTGCGACGAGCCCCCGCGGGTGCTCCGCGAGCCCCCCGGCCACGATCCCGGCAGGCCCGCCCCCGGGCCCGACCTCGCGGCCGATCCCCCCACGGCCCCCACCGAGCGCCTGCGGCTGGGCGGCCGGGTCCTGCTCGACCGCGACGGAGGCCTGCTCCGCGGCGGCCCCGGCACCGGCCGCTACGACCGCCGCCGGCTGCGCACCCCGGCCCCGCACGGTACCCACCAGCTCACTCTGACGATAGCGACCGGGGTCGAGGGCCCCACCTGGGTCCGGCTGGAGGCCGAGACGCACACCACCGGCAGCGGCGTGCGGACGCCCTGCCGGGTGCCGGTGCCCGAGCTGGCCCGCACCCTGCTGCCACTGCTCGACGCCGCCGACGGCCCCGCAGCCGTCCAGCTCGCGCCGCGGGTTCTGGCCGCCGGCGACGTCGACGCCCTCATCGACGAGCTCTGTGACCCGGAGCGCCGGCTGCCCACCGTGGTGGCCAGCGTGCCGGCCGACCGCGGGCTCGACGCATGGGTCGCCGAGGTCGTCCGCCCGCTCTGCGGACAGCTGCCCGGCCTCGCCACCGCCTACGTGCTGGACCCGGGCGCCCGCACGGAGTTCAACGTCGCGCTGGAGTACCACACCGTGTACGGCGGGGCGGTGCGCACCTACCTGCCCGAGGTCGACCCGGCCTCCCGGCACGACGGAGCCCGCCACCCCGTGCTGGCCCGCCGCCGGATCGAGGAGGACCTCCGCCGGGCGGCCGGCCTGCTGGCCCGCGAGCCCCGCCGGCTCGCCGCCGAACAGCCGCTGCCCCTGCCGCTGGCCGCCGTCCCCGTGCTGCGGGTCCCCCCGCCCGCACCCCGCGCGGGCACCGGTCCGGACGACGCCGCGGCCCTCGCTCACGAGGAGCAGCTGGACCGGGCCGAGCAGCAGGCCAGGGCCGACGAGCTGGAGCGGGCCCGGCACAGCCTGCGCCGGGAGCGCCGCCGCGGCGCCGCCCAGGTGCGCGCCCTGACCGGCCGCCTCTGCGCGGGCCCCGGCGGCCCGGCCGCACCCGGCCGGCCCGGCCGCCGCTCCGGCGCGCCGGGTGCAGCCGGAGCGCCCGGCACCTTCACCGAAGTGATGGCCAGGCTGGGAGAGTTCCCGCTGCTCACCTTCACGGGGGACCAGAAGGCCGCGCTCGCCCTGGACGAACTGCAGTGCTCCGGAGCCGGCTGGGCCCGGCTCACCTGGGACGGCCTGACGGCCCTTCAGGAGTACGCCGAGGCGGCCGTTCGCGGCGAGGCCGGCGGCGACTTCAAGCAGTGGTGCGAGCGGACCCCGGCCGGCTGCCACCGCTTCCCGCCCCGCAAGGCGGTCCGCGGGGAGTCCCGGACGGTCTTCAGCCACACCAAGTGGAAGCGCGAGCGGATGCTGCCGGTGCCGGAGTGTGTGGACGCCTCCCGGCGCGCGTTCATGGGCGCGCACCTGCGGATCGGCGGCGGGCGCACGGCGCCGAGGCTGCACTACCTCGACGACTGCTCCGGCAGCGGCCGGATCTATGTCGGCTACATCGGCCTGCACCTGACCAACACCCGGACCAACTGAGAGGCTTGGCTGACCGGTGCGCCCGTTCGGTGGACAATGGCCGGCAGGGGTGGGCCGCGGGGTCGCCGGCCGGCCCGGGCAGGCGCCGGACGAGTATGGGGGAACGACCACCGATGCAGTACTCAGCAGACGGCCACTCCGACGGCACGGTCATGGCCCCCCAACCCGGCTTCCTGGCCTCGGTCTTCCGGGACCTCGGCGTGGACGTGCCCGACGGGCCCGACGGACCGGACGGTCCGCCGGGCCCGCCGACGCAGGCCGGGCCGCCCAACGGCGCCTCGGCCGGCCCACCGGATGACGCGTCGTCCGCCTCCCCGTCCGGCGCCGGAGGGGACGAGGCCGTCGCCGCGCACGCCCGGGCCGCCGCGCTGACGCACCACCGCACGGTCACCGTCCAGGCCGAGCACAAGCGGCTGGCCGACCTGCTGCGCCGGGCCGCGCTGCCCGTCTCGGCCATGGACTTCGAGAGCCAGCTGCGCCGGTACGAGCCGCGGCCCTACCCGGCCGACGGCCCGGCACCGGCAGCCGTGGCGGCCGAGCCGCGCTGGGAGGACTACGCGCCCGCCGAGCCACCCGCCGCCGCCCCCGACGAGAGCCGGTCCCGGCGCCTGCTGGACTCCGGCTACCAGCGCGAGCTGGCCCGGGCCCGGCTCACCCACCAGCGCGCCCTGCGGGAGTGGCGCACCCGGCAGGCCGAGGCCGGCAGCCCGGCCGCGGACGAGTCCAGGCGGGCCCACGAGCAGGCCGAGCAGGCCCGGGCGCGCGCGGTGCGGGAGTACAACGACAGTCTGGAGGAGTGCCGCCGGGCCTACCGGCTCGCCGAGCCGGCTGCCGTCGAGTCGCTGCTGGAGCGCGCCCTGGCCGCCGCCGAGACGGCCACCCAGGACCTGCCGGCCCCCTGCCGGGCGGTGTTCCGCCCGCTCACCCGCACCGCCGTCCTCGACCTCGACCTGCCCGCGCTCGACCTGGTTCCCTCGCTGACGGGCTACCGGCTCGGCACGGACGGCGAGATCATCCCGGTGCCGCGCCCGCCCGCCGACCGGGCCACCGACTACCTGCGGCTGGTCGCCCGGCTGGCGCTGCGCGCCCTCCAGGCCGCCGACGCCGTCGACACCGACGAGATACTGGCCGGCGTCGTGCTCAACGGCTGGCTGCGCGAGCCAGGCGGCGCGGAGCCGCTCTGCCTGGTGAGCGTGGACGCCGACCGCGACGCCCTGGCCCGCACCAGGCTGCTGCCGCCGGCCGCCCCCTACGAGGAGCACGACGGCGAGGGCGTCTACGCCGACGCGGAACAGGACGAGGCGCTGGTGCGGCTGCGCCAGCTCGGCGCCGCCGTCACCCCCGGCCCGTACGCCCGGGCCGGCGTCGAACCGGCCGCCGTGGCGGGGCCCGCCGTGCCGTCCGCGTCGGACCTCTCGGCGAACGAGTTCGCCCAGCTGGTCCGCGAACTGCTCACCCGGGGCGGGCTGGCGCAGTGGAGCGTACGGTTGCGCGGACCGGCCGGGCTGGTCGCCACCGGCGAGGGGCCGGCCGGCAGCGCGCTGCCCGGGCGCTGGGTGGTCTGGGCCTCCCGCGGCGCCCAGCCGGTGGGGGAGGAGGAGATCAGGACGCTGGCGGAGGCGGTCCGCGAGGAGTCCGCCGAACGCGGCCTGCGGCTTACCTCCGGGCGGTTCACCGACGAGGCGCTCGACCTGACCGCCGAGGACGGCCACCAGCACATCCATCTGGTCGACGGCGACGGGGTCCGCGAACTGACGCGCACCCACCTCGGACTCCCACTCGCCGCAGGCCACTGAGGCGCAGGCCACCGAGGCGCGGCCACCGAACCGGAGCCCGCGGACCCGGAGCCCGCGGACCCGGAGGCCACGGACCCGGAGGCCCCTGAGCCGTCGGCCGCCGGGTCGCGGGCGGGAGAGGAACCGGCGGGCTCCCCCGCGGAGTAACCGGCGGAGGAGCAGGGCAGAACGCCGCTCACCCTGACGGCCCGCCCGGCGGGCGGCTGCCCGGGCGGCGCGTGAGGCTGGTGGGCGCGGGTGCCGGCCTGCCGGAGCCCGGCCGGGTGGTGGCGCTGTACGGTGGCCGCCGGCACGGCCGTCCGGCACCGGTCGGCGGTCGGCCCGGCGGCGGGCAGGACGGGGGAGGCAGGGTGGGCAGGGTGCCCGGTACGGGGGAGATGCGGTGACCGCGATCCTGGTCGCCGCCGGGGCGTTCCTGATGACGCTGATCGGCGGCTACGTCGCCCAGCGCACCGGCGATCGCCGCCATCTGGTGCTCGGCTTCGCGGCCGGGCTGATGCTCGGCGTGGTCGCCTTCGACCTGCTGCCGGAGGCACTGCACCAGGCGCCCGAGGAGGTCCACGGCGTGCCGCAGGCCCTGCTGATGTTCGCGGCGGGCTTCCTGGCCATTCACGTCGTCGAGCGGGCGGTGGCCATCCACCGCGGTCACGAGGGCGAGTACGCCGAACACACCCACGGCCACCAGCCCGTCCACGGGCACGCGCACGGCCGCATGTCCGGCGGCAACGGGGCGCCGGGCATCGGGCTGACCGCGGCGCTGGCCCTGGTCGGCCACAGCGTGATGGACGGCTTCGCGATCGGCGCCGCCTTCCAGGCCGGTACCACCGTCGGGACGGTGGTCGCCATCGCCGTGGTCGCGCACGACTTCGCCGACGGCTTCAACACGTACACGATCACGCGGCTGTACGGCAACGACCGGCGGCGGGCGCTGACCCTGCTGGCGGCGGACGCGCTCGCACCGGTGACCGGCGCCGCGATCACCCTGCTGTTCACCATCCCCGAGCGGCTGCTCGGCCTCTACCTCGGGTTCTTCGCCGGCTTCCTGCTCTATCTGGCGACCTCCGACATCCTCCCCGAGGCGCACAGCCCGCACCCCTCGCGCACGACGCTGCTCTGCACGCTGGCCGGGGTGGGCTTCATGTGGCTGGTGATCGGCTTCGCGAGCTGACCGGCCGTGCGGCCGGCAGCGCGTTCACCCGCCGAGCGCGGCCCACCGGGCGCGGATCGCGGTCAGCGCCGCGGTGATCGCCGGGCGCCGGGAGGCCTGGGTGCGCCAGAGCGCGAACACCCGGCGGGAGGGTTCCGGCACGACCGGCCGGGCGACCACCTCCGGCGGGAGCGCGTTGCGGCCCAGCCGCGGTACCAGGCCGACGCCCAGCCCGGCCGCGATCAGCGCGATCTGGGTCTCGAACTCGCCGACCTGGTAGCACACCTCTGGCTCCTCACCGGCCTCCCGCAGCGTCCTCACCAGCCAGTCGTGGCAGATGTTGCCGGGCGGCACGCTGATCCAGCGCAGTCCGCTCAGCCGCCCCACCGGCACCACGGGCAGTGCGGCCAGCGGGTGGGCGGCGGGCAGCAGCAGGTCCACCGGGTCCGTGCCGAGCTCCAGCCGGGAGAGGCCCTCCTGCACCGGCAGCGGTACGGTCGGCCAGTCCTGGACGAGCGCGAGGTCCACCTCGCCCCGGGCCACCAGCTCGGCCGCCGGGTACGGGTCGCTCTCCAGCAGCCGGACGTCCAGTTCGGGGCAGCGCTCGCGCAGGTCGGCGAGCGCACCCGGCATCAGGCCCCGGGCGCCGGTGGCGAAGGCGGCCACCAGCAGCCGTCCGACCGCCTGGCCGCGCTGCTCCTCCAGCCGCACCTCGGCCTGTTCCACCAGCCCCAGCACCGCCTGCGCGGTGGCGGCCAGCTCGCGCGCGGCGTCGGTCAGCACCACGCCCCGGCCCTGACGCTCCAGCAGCACCGTGCGGGTCTCGCGCTCCAGCTTGGCGATCTGCTGCGAGACCGCCGACGGGGTGAACCCGAGCGAGGCCGCCGCCCCGCCGACCGAACCGTGTACGGCCACCGCGTGCAGCGCCCGCAGGCGTCCCAAATCCATCATGCAGCAATGCTAAAGCGTGGCATTCAGTATTCATCGCTAGTGCTACATGGTTGCCGGCGGCCATCCTCGGTGCATGACCGCAACACCGGCCGCCACCGGCGGCAGCATGAGACCGCGTCACATCGCCCTGGCCGTCCTGGTCGCCGCCGTCTGGGGCCTCAACTTCGTGCTCATCCACGTCGGCCTGGAGAACTTCCCGCCGCTGCTCTTCTGCGCGCTGCGCTTCGCGGTGGTCGCCGTCCCGGCGGTCTTCTTCGTCGGGCCGCCCCGGGTGGCCTGGCGGTGGGTGCTCGCGGTCGGATGCGTGCTCGGGGTGGTCAAGTTCGGGCTGCTCTTCCTCGGCATGCACGCCGGGATGCCGGCCGGGCTCTCCTCGCTGGTCCTCCAGAGCCAGGCGGTGTTCACCGCGCTGTTCGCCGCCGTCCTGCTGGGTGAACGGCCCGGCGGGCAGCGGCTGGCCGGCCTCGCGATCGCCTTCGCCGGCATCGGGCTGAGCGCCGTCGACCACGGCCTCGGCGGTCCGGCCGGCGCGTTCGCCCTGGTCATCCTCGCCGCCCTGGCCTGGGGGCTCTCCAACGTGCTGACCCGCAAGGCCGCCCCGCCGGACGCGCTGCGCTGGATGGTCTGGGTCAGCGCCGTCCCGCCGCTGCCGCTGCTCGGGCTCTCCCTGATCGTCGAGGGGCCGGCTGCCGACCTGGAGGCGCTGCGCGAGATCACCCCGGCGGGCGTCGGCGCGATCGGCTACGTCGGGCTGGTCTCCACCCTGTTCGGCTTCGTCGCCTGGAGCTTCCTGCTGCGCAGCTACGACGCCACCGCCGTGGCGCCCTACTCCCTGCTGGTGCCGGTGTTCGGGATGTCCTCGGCCTGGCTGCTGCTCGGGGAGAAGGTCAGCCCGCCGGCCGCCTGCGCAGCGCTGCTGGTGATCGCCGGGATCGGGATCACCGCGCTGCGGCCGGGGGCGCTGCCCGCCGCGGTGGCGTGGCGGCCGCGTACGCGGCCTCGGCGGAGCGCAGTGCCCGCAGCAACGCGTCCTGCTCGGCGGGGCTGACCGGGCCGAAGTACTCCTGCGCCACCTCGTGCCGGACCAGTCCGATGCGCTCCACCGCCGAGTGGCCGGCCGCGGTCAGCACGATCCGCACCGCGCGCCGGTCGGCCGGGTCCGGGGTCCGCTCGACCAGGCCCGCCTCCTCCAGGGCGTCGACCACCGTGGTGGCCGAGCGCGGGGCGATGTGCAGCCGGTCCGCGAGGTCGCTCAGCCGCATCGCCCGGTCCGGCAGCTCGCAGCCGGGTGCGTGCGCGAGGGTGCGCAGGGCGCGGCCCTGGCCGGGGGTGATGCCGTAGGGCTCCAGCCGCTCGCTGGTGCGGCGCCGGATCCGCTTGATCGCCCGGGTCATCGCGTCGGCGAGTTCGGCGGCGGTGTCCTGGGGGGCGCTCTCCCGGTCGGCGCTCTCCGGGCCGGCGCTCTCCTGGGGGGCGGCCGCGTCGGGGGCCGGGGAGGAGCCTGCCGCGTCGTCGGTCGGCGTGGTGGTCATGGGCGGTTCTCCTCGGCAGGTGTCCGACCAAGGGTATCGGCCGGTCCGGGCGGTGGAGTGCGGTGCGGGCGGTGGAGTGCGGTGCGGACCGGCCATCGGACGGGCCGTGGAAGCGGGCGCGGGGGCGGGCGTGGAACCGGACCGAACGGGGCCGGAAAAAATGTTGAGTAAAGCTCAGTATCTGGGTTAACGTAGCCGCAAGTGAGGGCACCCTAAGTGCCCTCCGTCGATTCCTGGAGGGCCCGTGCCCCGTTCCGAAGCCCGCGTCGCCACCGCCCGCCCCGCCCGCTACGCCAAGCAGCTCGCCGCCCACATGGGCCGCAAGATCGAAGCTCACTGGTCCGACGAGACCGGCCGCGGCACCCTCACCTTCGGCGCCGGCACCGCCACCCTGGAGGCCGCGCCCGACGCCCTGCTGCTCGCCGTCGAGGGCGAGACCGAGAACCTGCCCGGCCTGGAGGACGTCGTCGGCCGCCACCTCGTCCGCTTCGGCACCCGCGACGAACTGGTCGTCGAATGGCGTCGCGACAACGGCGACGCCGGCCTCGTCCACCGCAACGACGAGCCCGCCGAAGCCTAGCCCCTGCGCGGCGGCAGCCACCGGGCGAGCACCCAGAGCACCAGCCCGGCCAGGCACCAGCCGGCCACCACGTCCAGCAGCCAGTGGTAGTCGCTCCACACCAGCCCGAGGCCGACGCCGACCGCCAGCAGCGCGGCCGCCGCGTACAGCCGGCGGCGGGCCGCGGCACCCACCGTACGGGCGAGCAGCAGCGCGGCCACGCCGTACGAGAAGGTCGCGGTCGCCGTGTGCCCGGACGGGTACCAGCCCCACTGGTCCGGCGCGAGCGGCACCCCGAACGGGCCCGGCCGGGCGAACCAGGCCTTCGCCGGCACCACCAGCAGCGGGATCAGCCCGGCCGTCAGCACCGCCACCACCACCGGCAGCCACCAGCGCGGCGCCCCGGCCCGGCGGGCCCGCCAGCCGGCCAGTGCCCCGCCGGCCAGCAGCACCGGGATCGCCGGCACCGAACTGCCCAGGTCCGAGAGCGCCTTCCCGAGGTGGTTGAGCAGGGTGCTGTGCAGCTCGTGGCGGGTCTCCCGGACGGCGTGCCGGGCCCAGCGGTCCAGCCCCAGCAGCGGCCCGTCCACGGCCACCTGCCAGGACACCAGCACCAGCACCACGCCCAGCAGGACCGGCAGCGCGGCCGAGGCACCGAACCGGCCGAGAACGCGAAGTAGCCGCCCCGGAGCAGGGGGGAGAGCTCCGGGGCGGCTCTGATGATCGCCGTTCCGCGCGCCCCGGGGGGTGTGGGTCGGACGGTCGGTCGATCGGCCTTCGGTGTGCACCGGCCCTTGCGGGACGGCCTGGTTGTCCTCACGGCCGACACGCGGACCCGCCGCTGGGGGCGGTGCCGCGGACGGGTCCGCCAATGGCTGAGGCTCGCTGTCCATCTGTCATGACACTACGTCAACGGCTGTGCCGCTCCGAGTGGCTTCAGCGATTCCGCACAGCATCTTCACCCCGGCCGGGCCACCGTTCGGACACCCCCGCACACCAGGCCGAACCCGGCCGAACCGGGCCGCGACAGCCGAACGGCCCGTGGGGACGAGAGTCCCCACGGGCCGTTCAGCGCTGTCCGGACATCCCTCCGGCGGGTCTGGGTCGCCCCGTGGGGCGGCCGGTGTCGCCCTGTGGGCGCCGCCGGCTCAGGCGGTGGTGACGCCCTGGAGCGAGAAGGCGCCCTCGAGGATGTCCAGGCCCTCGTTCAGCAGGTGCTCCGGCATGACCAGCGGCGGCAGGAAGCGCAGCACGTTGCCGTAGGTACCGGCGGTCAGCACCACCAGGCCCTCGGCGTGGCAGGCCTTGGCGATGGCCGCGGTGGCCTCCGCGTTCGCCTCCTTGGTGCCCGGCTTCACCAGCTCGATCGCGATCATCGCGCCGCGGCCGCGGACGTCGCCGATGATGTCGAACTTCTCCTGCATCGCCCGCAGGCGGTCCAGCATGACCTCGCCGATCCGCTGAGCCTTGCCGTTGAGGTCCAGCTCCTTCATGGTCTCGATGGAGCCCAGCGCGGCGGCACACGCCACCGGGTTGCCACCGTAGGTGCCGCCCAGGCCACCGGCGTGCGCGGCGTCCATGATCTCGGCGCGACCGGTCACCGCGGCCAGCGGCAGACCGCCGGCGATGCCCTTGGCGGTCGTGATCAGGTCCGGGACGATGCCCTCGTCGTCACAGGCGAACCACTGGCCGGTCCGGCAGAAGCCGGTCTGGATCTCGTCCGCGACGAACACGATGCCGTTGGCCTTCGCGAACTCCACGATCGCCGGCATGAAGCCCTTGGCCGGCTCGATGAAGCCGCCTTCGCCCTGGATCGGCTCGATGATGATCGCGGCGACGTTGTCGGCGCCGATCTGCTTGGTGATGATCTCGATCGCCTGGGCGGCGGCCTCGGCGGCGCAGTTCTCCGCACCGGTCAGCCAGCGGTACGGGTAGGCCACCGGCACCCGGTAGATCTCCGGGGCGAACGGACCGAAGCCCTGCTTGTACGGCATGTTCTTCGCCGTCAGGCCCATGGTGAGGTTGGTGCGGCCGTGGTAACCGTGGTCGAACACCACGACGGCGGTGCGCTTGGTGTAGGCGCGGGCGATCTTCACCGCGTTCTCGACCGCCTCGGCGCCCGAGTTGAACAGCGCGGTGCGCTTGTCGTGGTCACCCGGGGTCAGCTCGTTGAGCTGCTCGGCCACGGCCACGTAACCCTCGTACGGGGTCACCATGAAACAGGTGTGGGTGAAGGCGGCCAGTTGCTCGGTCGCCCTGGCCACCACGGCCTCGGCGCTGTTGCCGACATTGGTCACGGCGATGCCGGAGCCGAAGTCGATCAGCGAGTTGCCGTCCACGTCCTCCAGCACGCCACCGTTGGCGCGGGACACGTACACCGGCAGCGTGGTGCCGACGCCGGCCGCCACCGCACCCAGCTTGCGGGCCTGCAGCTCCTGCGACTTCGGACCGGGGATCGCGGTGACCAGGCGGCGCTCCTGCGGGAGCGGCGTTGCGGCGCTCATGGGTTTCTCCAGACTTCTCGGCTCGGTGCTTCGCAGGCTACGGCCGCCCTCCCCGGCCAGGCATGCGCCACTCGGTAGCACTGGGCCGTCCGACTTGTCCGGGGCGGCCAGCGCGGGTGGTGCGACTACCCGCCGGCTCCGCTCCACTACATTGAGCGGGGGCGTGTCGCCGGTACGGCGGCATGGGTATGGCGGCACCGACGACGGTCGGGCCGGGCGGGCGAGGGAGCGGGGCCGTACATGGAACTGGACGGGGCGCAGGGCCACGGCGAGCGGACCACCACCAGACCCCCCACACCCCTGCCCCACCCGCGACCCGCCTTCGACCTCCGCACCTGGGTCGCCGCCCCCCGCCCCGAAGCCCCCCCGGGCATCTACCGCCAGGGCTACCAGCAGGTCGACCCCGAGCAGGCCGAAGAGGCGAAGGTGCCCACCGGGCCGTTGCTGCTGCGCGCTGCCTTGAACGTGGTTGCAACCATTGCGACGTACTACATCGGCACCGTTGTGTTGATGTATGCGGCGGGGTTCCTGCTTCGTTGGTTCGACGGAACGTCTCCCGAACAGTTCGATGTCGTGCAGGTCCTGATCAACCTGGTCACCATCAGCTGCGCGGCGGCTGTTTTCTGGCGGACGGGCCGGTGGCGGGAGGTGGCCCGCCGATTCCTCACCCGCTCGGGCTGGCGGCAGAACATCGCCCCTGTGCTCGCACGAGCCATCACCCATGAAGGGCCGGGACCCGTCAAGCCGATGTCGCCGCCGGAGGCGGTACCGGTTGCGGACCCGTGGCTTGCCCAACGTGTTGGTGGGGCCGAGGCGGCGGCAGGCAGACTCGACCGGGAACCGGTCGGGGACGTGGACTATGTGCGGATCCAGCGGGCATGGGAGTCGGCCCAGGCCGACCGCGTGTTCGTGCCGGCGTTTGTGGACCAGGTGATGGCCCGCGGCGCGGCAGCATTCAGCCATCCGTCGGGGAGTCGGGATCTGCAGGGGCGGGCCGCGCATCACGATCTGCTGGTACAGCAGGTGCGGCTCGGGACGACGCAGGATGTTCCGAAGAACTCGCAGATCTACCGGACGACTGGGTTTGCACTCGATCCGACCCTGCTTGGCACCTCACTGCTGGCAGTCGGCCCGGCGGGCACCGGCAAGACGGCACGACTGGCCCGGCCCGCCGCCGAGGCACTCTGTCTTCAGGCGCTGGCAGGGACGGCGTGTGTGGTGGCGATCGGGGCTGCGGACGCCGATCTCGGCCCAGACACCTGGTATGACGTGGTGATCGCGCCGGGAGAGCCGGGTTCGGCCTACGGCCTGGACCTCTACGGCGCCACGCAGGACCCGGACGAGGCTGCCGCCCGGTTGGCGGACGCACTGCTGCCGGACGAGCTGACCGCACGTGCGGAGAGCGCCCGCATGGCGCTCCAGCAGGTGGTGGGTCCGTTCCACGCCGCCTACGGCCGCTACCCCGGCGTGCGAGAGCTGCGGGGGCTGCTCTCGGGTGAGGCGGGCGTGACGGACGCGTTGGTGAAGGCCTTGCGGGTGGCGGGCCGACTGGAGACGTACGAGCGGGACCTTGAGCACCGTGACCTGCAACGGGACAGGGCGGACGACCCGGGCGCACTGCTGGCGGACCGGCTGGCACTGCTGGACAGGCCGGCGTTCGAGGGGGCGTTCATGACGGACGGCTCCGGTCGGCCGCCGTTCGCGATGCGTGCCCTTGACCACCCGCTGCGGGTACGGGTGAAGCTGCCAGAACGCAGTCACCCGGAGGCGGCGCGCATTCTGTCCCGACTGGTGGTGGGGCAGTTCGTTCTGGCGGCGGTTGTCCGTGAGGATCGTTCGCTCTTCGCCGGTCTTGTGGTGGACGACGCGTCGGCAGCACTCGATGCGAGTACGGTGCGGGGCCTGCAGCGGATGCGCGGCGCAAACGCCGGCGCGGTTCTGCTGCTGCGCACACTCATGGACCTGCCGGAGGCGCTTCGGACCCCGCTGTTCGGTGCCGTCGGATGCCGAATGGTCTTCCCTGGCATCGCGCCCTGGGACGGAAAGTTCTTCTCCGAAGCCTGGGGCACTCACGTGATACACGAGAAGGTCGTCACTCATGTCCCACAGACGGAGGGCGGCGCCCTCCGGCGGGCCGGGCGGTTGGGGCGGAAGGCGTTGTCGGGGACGACCGCGCAGACCGAGTCGGTGACCACCCGGGACGTGGAGCGGTTGCGCTGGTCGCCGTCGGATCTGGCGCACGCGTTGCCGGCGGGGCATGCCGTGGTGTCGTTGACGGCGGTGTCGGGTGAGCAGGTGCCACCGCTGCTGGTGGATCTGCGGGGCTGAAGCTCGCCTTCGAGGTGGATTCGGCAGTGCCGGTTGTCCGGGGCGTCCATAATGAGAGGAGAGACTCCTCCCTCGACCCCCACCCCGAACCAGAAGCCACTGAAGCCCCAGCTCCCTCTGCCCTCTCCTCGCCCGGCCGCAACGGCGCGGTCAGGTCGTTCCCTCGAAGGTGCCATGCCTCCCACACTCGCCTCCGTCGTCCGCAACACCTCGCTCCATCTGACGGTCCTCGCCGGTGCGGACCATCTGGAGCGGCCGGTCCGCTGGGTGCACACCAGCGAGCTGGACGACCCGACGCCGTTCCTCGAGGGCGGTGAGCTGCTGCTCACCACCGGTATCAAGCTGGGCCGTACCGCCGCCCAGTTGCAGGCGTACGTGCACCGGCTGGCCGACGCGGGCGTGGTGGGGCTGGGTCTGGGTGTCGGGCTGTCGCACACGGAGGTGCCGCAGCCGCTGGTGGACGCGGCGGCGCAGCGCGGGCTTCCGCTGTTGCGGGTGCCGGAGCCGACGCCGTTCATCGCGATCAGCAAGGTGGTGTCGGCGGCGCTGGCGGCCGAGCAGTACGAGGCGGTGACGACCAGTTTCGAGGCGCAGGAGGAGCTGACCCGGGCGGCGCTGGGCAAGGACGGCACCACGGCGGTGGTGCGCCGGCTGGCGGCGCGGCTGGGTGGTTGGGCGGCGCTGTACGACGGGTCGGGTGCGCTGTCGGTGGTGGCGCCGGACTGGGCGGCCCGCCGGGCGGGCCGACTGGCGGCCGAGGTGGACCGGCTGCGCCGGCGCCCGGCGCCGTCGAGTGCGGCGCTGCAGGGGCGTTCGCCGGGGATAGACACGGCGGACGAGGACTACGTGGTGGTCCAGTCGCTGGGGGCGGACCGGCGGGCCCGGGGCTTCCTGGCGGTGGGGACCGAGGACCGGATCACCCCGACCGAGCGGTACGTGCTGAATGCGGCGGTGGCGCTGCTGACCCTCACCCTGGAGCGCTCGCGCGAGCTGCGGCAGGCGGAGGAGCGGATGGGCGCGGCGCTGCTGCGGATGGTGCTGGCGGGCGAGGTGGCGACGGCCCGGCAGGTGGCGGCTGGGCTGTTCGGCGGCCTGCCGGAGGGGACGGTCCGGGTCATGGTGGCGGGCGCCGGGCAGGGCGTGGACGCCGCGGAGGCGCTGGGCGAGCTGGGGGACCGGGCCGAGCAGGCGGGTGCCCGGGTGGGCGAGAAGCTGCTGGTGGCGCGGGAGGACGGTGCGCACGGGGCGCGGCTGATGGTGCTGGCGCTGGACAACGGTTCGGTGCACCGGGCCTGTCTCGGTGTGGTGGAGGAGCACGAGGGGCTGTCGCTGGGCGTCTCGGCGCCGGCCGCTCTGGAGGAGGCGGGGACGGCGCACGCGCAGGCCGAGCGGGCGCTGGCGGTGGCGCTGCGTGGTGGCCGCCGGTCGGTGGACCACGAGGAGGTGGGCGCGGGTTCGCTGCTGCCGTTGCTCGGGGAGGACGCGGTGACGGCGTTCGCGGAGGGGCTGCTGCGTCCGCTGCGGGAGCACGACCGTACGGCGCGTGGTGACCTGGTGGCCTCGCTGCGGGCCTGGCTCTCCAGACACGGGCAGTGGGACGCCGCCGCCGCCGATCTCGGCGTTCACCGGCACACCCTGCGGTACCGGATGCGGCGGGTCGAGGAGTTGCTGGGCCGCTCGCTGGACGACACGGACGTGCGGATGGAGCTCTGGCTGGCGCTCCGCTCCGGCGAGGAGTAGCACCGGCTCCGGCAGCGGGCCCCCGGCCCCCGGCCCCCGGCCCCCCGGGACCCGTCCGGCTGGACGCTGTGGAGTGCGCGCGGAGGCGAACGCTACTCCGTGGCCAATCCGGGTCGGCGTGCCGCCGCCCTACCCTCGGTTTCAGGTTCCACGTCCGTGGGGCCGTGAGGACGACGAGGAGAGGGCCGGTACCACGGTGACCACCACGTACGAATTCTGGCTGGCCGGCCGCCGGGCGAGCGGCGACGCCGACTTCGAGGTGCACAACAGCTGGGACGGCCGCCTGGTCGGCAAGGTCAGTGTGCCGACCGAGGCCCAGGTCGAGGAGGCGCTGGACGCCGCCGTCGCCGCGCTTCCGGTGTTCGCCGCGACCCCCGCGCACGTGCGTGCCGCCGCGCTGGACCACGTGGCCAAGCGCCTGGCCGAGCGCACCGAGGAGATCGCCCGGCTGATCACTGCCGAGAACGGCAAGCCGATCAAGTGGGCCCGCGGTGAGGTCGGCCGTGCCGTCTCCGTCTTCCGCTGGGCGGCCGAGGAGGCCCGCCGGACCAACGGCGAGACCATGCGGCTGGACACCGACCCGGGCGGCGTGGGCCGTTTCGCGGTGGTGCGCAAGTTCCCGCGCGGCGTGGTGCTGGGCATCGCGCCGTTCAACTTCCCGCTGAACCTGGTCGCCCACAAGGTCGCCCCGGCGATCGCGGTCGGCGCCCCGATCATCCTCAAGCCGGCTCCGGCCACCCCGCTCTCGGCGATGGTGCTGGGCGAGATCCTGGCCGAGACGGACCTGCCGGCCGGCTCCTGGAGCGTTCTGCCGGTGCCGAACGACCGGATGCCCGCCCTGGTGCAGGACCCGCGTCTGCCGGTGATCTCCTTCACCGGCTCGGACAAGGTCGGCTACCAGATCATGGACTCGGTGCCGCGCAAGCACACCACCCTGGAGCTGGGCGGGAACGCCGCCGCCGTGGTGCTCGCCGACTGGTCTTCCGAGGCCGACCTGGACTGGGCCGCCACCCGGATCGCGATGTTCGCCAACTACCAGGGCGGCCAGTCCTGCATCTCGGTGCAGCGCGTGATCGCCGACGCGTCCGTGTACGACGCGCTGGTGGAGAAGGTCGTGGCCAAGGTCCGCGCCCAGGTCACCGGTGACCCCAACGAGGACGCGACCGATGTCGGTCCGCTGGTCGACGAGAACGCCGCCAAGCGGGTGGAGTCCTGGGTGGACGACGCCGTCGCCAAGGGCGCCAAGGTGCTCACCGGCGGTACCCGCGAGGGTGCGACCTACGCCCCGACCGTGCTGGCCGACCTGCCGGCCGACGCGATCCTGGCCAAGGCCGAGGTGTTCGGCCCGGTCCTGTCGCTGCACAAGGTGGACGGCACCGACGAGGCCTTCGCCGCCGTCAACGACTCGGCCTTCGGCCTGCAGGCGGGCGTCTTCACCCGTGACCTGCAGACCGCCTTCCGTGCCCAGCGGGAGCTGGAGGTCGGCGGCGTGATCATCGGTGACGCCCCGTCCTACCGCGCCGACCAGATGCCGTACGGCGGCGTCAAGGACTCCGGCGTCGGCCGCGAGGGCGTCAAGTACGCGATGGGCGACTACACCGTCGAGAAGGTCCTGGTCCTCACCGGCCTGGACCTCTAGGACGGCGCACCGACAGGTCGACGCACCGAGGGCCCGGCACCGCTTCAGCGCGGTGCCGGGCCCTCGGCATGCCGACGTCCGGGCCGGTCAGGCGTGCCCGGCGGCCGCCGCGACGGCCTCCGCCACGGTGGCGTTGCCGGAGACCAGTTCCAGGGTCTGCCCCGCGGTGCCCGGCTCGTGCAGCAGCGCGGCCAGGACGGCGGCCACGTCGGCCCGGTCCACCGCGCCGCGCCCGACGGACGGGGCGAGCCGGACGAGACCGGTGCCCGGTCCGTCGGTGAGCCGGCCGGGGCGCAGCACCGTCCAGTCCAGCGTGGTGCGGGCCCGGACGGCGTCGTCGGCGGCGCCCTTGGCCCGCAGGTAGGTCTCGAACACCGGGTCGGCGGGGTAGTGGGCGCCGGCGTCGGCGCCCATCGAGGAGATGATCAGGTAGCGCCGGACGCCGGCGAGTTCGGCGGCGTCGGCGAACAGGACGGCGGCGTCGCGGTCGACGGTGTTCTTGCGGTCGGCTCCGCTGCCCGGTCCGGCGCCGGCGGCGAAGACCACCGCGTCGGCGCCGGTGAGCAGGGGGGCGAGTTCGTGGACGGTGGCGGCCTCCAGGTCGAGCAGTAGCGGCTCGGCGCCTGCGGCCTCGAGGGCCTCGGCCTGTTCGGGGCGGCGGATGATCCCGGCGGGCCGGTCGCCGTGCTCGGCGAGCAGCCTTTCCAGCTTGAGCGCGATCTGTCCGTGGCCTCCGGCGATGACGGTACGCATGGCTCTGACGGTAGCCGGGGCGCCCGGCGGCGTCCTGCGGAGGAGGGGCGTCCCGGGGAGGCCGGCGGGCAGGACACAATGGGCGCATGACTTCGCTCGCCCACCCGCAGCTGCGCTTCACCCCCGCGGTGAAGGACCCTTCCGCTCCCCGGGAGCTGGTGATCCTCGGCTCCACCGGTTCGATCGGCACCCAGGCCATCGACGTGGTGCGCCGCAACCCGGACCGTTTCCGCGTGGTCGCCCTGTCGGCGGCCGGCGGCCGGGTGGAGCTGCTCGCCGAGCAGGCCCTGGAGCTGGGCGTGCACACGGTGGCGGTCGCCGACCCGGCGGCCGAGCCGGCGCTGCGCGAGGCGCTGGCGGCGAAGGCGGCCGGCCGGCCGCTGCCCGCCGTGCTGGCGGGCCCGGACGCGGCCACCGAGCTGGCGGCGATGGAGTGCCACTCGGTGCTGAACGGCATCACCGGTTCGATCGGCCTGCGTCCCACTCTGGCCGCGCTGGAGGCGGGCCGGGTGCTGGTGCTGGCGAACAAGGAGTCGCTGATCGTCGGCGGTCCGCTGGTGAAGGCGGTGGCGAAGGCCGGGCAGATCGTGCCCGTGGACTCCGAGCACGCCGCGCTGTTCCAGGCGCTGGCCGGCGGCACCCGGGCGGAGGTCCGCAAGCTGGTGGTCACCGCCAGCGGCGGCCCGTTCCGCAGCCGGACGCGTGAGCAGTTGGCCGGCGTCACCCCGAAGGACGCGCTGGCGCACCCGACCTGGGCGATGGGCCCGGTGGTGACGATCAACTCGGCCACCCTGGTCAACAAGGGCCTGGAGGTGATCGAGGCGCACCTGCTCTACGACGTGCCGTTCGAGCGAATCGAGGTCGTGGTCCATCCGCAGTCGGTCGTGCACTCGATGGTGGAGTTCACGGACGGGTCGACGCTGGCGCAGGCGAGCCCGCCGGACATGCGGATGCCGATCGCGCTGGGCATCGGCTGGCCGGACCGGGTCCCGGACGCGGCGCCCGGCTGCGACTGGACCAAGGCGGCCACCTGGGAGTTCTTCCCGCTGGACAACGAGGCCTTCCCGGCGGTCGAGCTGGCCCGCGAGGCGGGGTCGCTGGGCGGCACCGTCCCGGCCGTCTTCAACGCGGCGAACGAGGAGTGCGTGGAGGCGTTCCTGAACGGCCGCCTCGCCTTCACGGGAATCGTGGACACTGTTGCCAAGGTCGTGACCGAGCACGGGGCGCCGGCGTCGGGAACTTCTCTGACCGTCGAGGACGTCCTGCACGCGGAGGACTGGGCCCGCGCCCGGGCCCGCGAGCTGGCGGCGGGCTGACGGCTCCGGCCGCAGTGCAGAGGTACCGCGGGACCGACGGGCCGTCGTACGGTAGGTCGCCCTGCCGTACGACGCTCTACGGCACGACGCGGTACGACAAGACGACGAGCGGAGCGGCATGACGGAGGGCCAGCTGTGGCAACGGTTTTGACGGTGGTCGGCATCCTGGTCTTCGCGGTCGGGCTGCTCATCTCGATCGCCTGGCACGAGCTGGGCCACCTCTCCACGGCCAAGCTGTTCGGCATCAGGGTGCCGCAGTACATGGTCGGCTTCGGCCCGACGGTCTGGTCCCGGAAGAAGGGCGAGACCGAGTACGGCTTCAAGGCGATCCCGCTGGGCGGGTACATCCGCATGATCGGGATGTTCCCTCCCGGTGAGGACGGGCGGATCACCAAGCGCAGCAGCTCGCCGTTCCGGACGATGATCGAGGACGCCCGGGAGGCCTCCTACGAGGAGCTCCAGGAGGGTGACGAGAGCCGCCTCTTCTACACCCGCAAGCCGTGGAAACGCGTCATCGTCATGTTCGCCGGCCCGTTCATGAACCTGATCCTCGCGTTCGGGCTCTTCCTGACGGTCAACATGGGCTTCGGGCAGCCCACCGCGCTGCCGACCATCGGCTCGGTCTCCCAGTGCATCGTCAAGGCCGGCCAGCCCACCGACGTCTGCCCGGCCGACGCGCCGCCGACCCCGGCCTTCCAGGTCGGCCTGAAGCAGGGCGACAAGGTCGTCTCCTTCGACGGTGACCGGATCCGCGACTACGACCAGCTCCAGACGGACATCCGCAAGTCGGCCGGCAAGGTCGTGCCGATCGTGGTCGAGCGCGACGGGCAGCAGCTCACGCTCACCCCCACGATCGCCGTCAACGCCGTGCAGAAGTTCGACGGCAACAATCTGCCGGTCAAGGGCGAGACCGTGCAGGCGGGCTTCCTCGGGTTCACCCCGAAGCGCGCGATCGTCCAGCAGACCTTCGGCCAGTCCCTCGACCGGATGTACGACATGGGCGAGAACGGGGTGAAGTCGCTGGCCGCCCTGCCCGGCAAGATTCCGGGCCTGTGGAACGCGGTCGTCGGCGACGCCCCCCGCGACCCGGACTCGCCGATCGGCATGGTCGGTGCCGCCCGGGTCAGCGGTGAGGTCTTCTCCCTCGACATCCCCGGCAGCCAGCGGATCGCGTTCTTCGTGAACCTGCTGGCCGGTATCAACCTGTCGCTCTTCCTGTTCAACATGCTGCCGCTGCTCCCGCTGGACGGCGGCCACATCGCCGGCGCGCTCTGGGAGTCGGTCCGCCGGCGTCTCGCACGGCTGTTCAAGCGGCCCGACCCGGGCCCCTTCGACGTGGCCCGGCTGATGCCGCTCGCCTACGTGGTGGCCAGCATCTTCATCGGCTTCACCCTGCTGGTGCTGGTAGCCGACCTGGTGAACCCCGTCAAGATCAGCTGACGGTGCGGGTACGGCTGGTGTGCCCGGGGCCACCACCGTGCCGTACCGTTGGAGGCCGGGTGCGCGTTCATCGGCGCGCCCGGCCCCGGCCTTCCCGAACGGCCGGACCGACCTCACCTCAACCCCGGGGAACCCTGCGCACATGACCGCGATCTCGCTCGGTATTCCGTCCCTGCCGCTCAAGCCGCTCGCCAAGCGCCGTTTCTCCCGGCAGATCATGGTCGGCAACGTTCCGGTCGGCGGCGACGCGCCCGTCTCGGTGCAGTCCATGACCACCACGGTGACGGCGGACATCAACGCCACGCTGCAGCAGATCGCGGAGCTGACCGCCTCCGGCTGTCAGATCGTCCGGGTGGCCTGCCCGTCGCAGGACGACGCCGACGCGCTGCCGATCATCGCCAAGAAGTCGAAGATCCCGGTCATCGCGGACATCCACTTCCAGCCGAAGTACGTCTTCGCCGCGATCGACGCCGGCTGCGCCGCGGTCCGCGTCAACCCGGGCAACATCAAGGCCTTCGACGACAAGGTCGGCGAGATCGCCAAGGCCGCCAGGGACGCCGGGGTCCCGATCCGGATCGGCGTCAACGCGGGCTCGCTCGACAAGCGCCTCCTGGAGAAGTACGGCCGGGCCACCCCCGAGGCGCTGGTCGAGTCCGCGCTCTGGGAGTGCTCGCTGTTCGAGGAGCACGACTTCCGCGACATCAAGATCTCGGTCAAGCACAACGACCCGGTCGTGATGATCAACGCGTACCGCCAGCTCGCCGCCGCCTGTGACTACCCGCTGCACCTCGGTGTCACCGAGGCCGGCCCGGCGTTCCAGGGCACCATCAAGTCCGCGGTCGCCTTCGGCGCGCTGCTCGCCGAGGGCATCGGCGACACCATCCGGGTCTCCCTCTCCGCTCCGCCGGCCGAGGAGATCAAGGTCGGCAACCAGATCCTGGAGTCGCTCGGCCTGCGCGAGCGCGGCCTGGAGATCGTCTCCTGCCCGTCCTGCGGCCGCGCCCAGGTCGACGTCTACAAGCTCGCGGAGGAGGTCACCGCCGGCCTGGAGGGCATGGAGGTGCCGCTGCGCGTCGCCGTCATGGGCTGCGTCGTCAACGGTCCGGGCGAGGCCCGCGAGGCCGATCTCGGCGTCGCCTCCGGCAACGGCAAGGGCCAGATCTTCGTCAAGGGCGAGGTCATCAAGACCGTCCCCGAGTCGAAGATCGTCGAGACCCTGATCGAGGAGGCCCTCAAGCTCGCCGAGCAGATGCAGGCCGAGGGCGTCGAGTCGGGTGCCCCGACCGTGACCGCTGCGGAGTGACCAGCGGACGGTAGTTTCCGGAGGCGGGGTCGTCCGTGCGCGGACGACCCCGCGGCCGTAGCCGGGTGGGGTCACGGAGTAGGGTGCGGCCAGAGTCGTCTCAGTGAGGTGCTGTCTCGATGCTCGATCGAGGTGTGATGCTCCCCAGCTCGTTCCAGGCCGCCCGCGCCCTGGTGACCACGCGCGTCCTGGAGGCCCCCGACCTCGCGGACACCCTGGAGGTGTTGCACCGGGACCCGGTCGCCAACGCCTTCGTCGCCACCCGGGTCGAGTCCGTCGGCCTCGACCCCTGGCGCCTCGGCGGCGAGATGTGGGGCTGGTACGACGAGCACGGCGAACTGGACGCGCTCTGTTACGCCGGCGCCAACCTCGTGCTGGTCAACGCCGGGCCGCAGGCCGTCCAGGCCTTCGCCGAACGGGCCCGCCGCCAGGGCCGCCGGTGCTCCTCGATCGTCGGCCCCGCCGAGCCCACCGCAGCCCTCTGGGCACTGCTGGAACGCAGCTGGGGCCCGGCCCGCGAGGTCCGCGGCCACCAGCCGTTGATGGCCACCACCGTGCCGTCCGCCGAGATCGCCCCCGACCCGCTGGTGCGGCGGGTACGGCGCACCGAGGTCGAGACGCTGATGCCGGCCTGCGTGGCGATGTTCACCGAGGAGGTCGGGGTCTCCCCCCTGGCCGGCGACGGCGGACTGCTCTACCAGGCCCGGGTCGCCGAACTGGTCGCCGCCGGGCGCTCGTTCGCCCGGTTCGCCGAGGACGGCCAGGTGGTCTTCAAGGCCGAGATCGGAGCCGTCACCGAGGGCGCCTGCCAGATCCAGGGCGTCTGGGTCGACCCCGCCCACCGCGGTCAGGGGCTCTCCGAGACCGGAATGGCCGCCGTCCTCGACATCGCCCTGCGCGAGGTCGCCCCGGTGGTCTCGCTCTACGTCAACGACTACAACCTGCGCGCCCGCGCGGCCTACCGCCGGGTCGGCTTCCGCGAGGTCGGCGCGTTCATGAGTGTCCTTTTCTGAGGCGTGCGCTGTGGAGGAAGCCGGTTCCGGGCCCAGGGCCGCACCGGGCCTTCGCCGGTAGTAACGTCCGGGTCATGGATCAGCTGACCGGGGTGACGATCGAGGCCATCGACCTTGCGGCGTGGGCGCCGCAGGCGCTCGATGTCCAGGCGGTGGCGTTCGGGCTGACGCCCGAGGAGGTCATGGTCCGCCTGCACATCGTCGGGCGGCACGCGCAGCAGCCCGGGGTGATCGCGCTGGGCGCGCTCAGCGGCGGCCGGCTGGTCGGCTTCGGGTACGGCATGCCCAACCGCCGCGAGCACTGGTGGAGCACCGTGATCCAGCCCTACCTGGAGGCCTACGGGTACGGGGAGTGGCTGGACGACGTCTTCGCGATCACCGAGCTGCACGTGCTGCCCGACCACCAGGGCCGGGGCATCGGCTCCGCCCTGATCCGGACCCTCTGCGAGCGGTCCGGCCTGCGCCGCAGCATCCTCTCCGCGATCGACGCCGAGACCCCCGCCCGGCGCCTCTACCGCTCCCTCGGCTACCAGGACCTCGCGCGCGCGGTGCACTTCCCCAACACCGAGCGCCTCTACGCCGTCATGGGGGCCCGGCTTCCGCTGCTGGAGCCGCCGGCGCCTCAGAGCGCGCCGGCGAACTCCAGGTAGAGCTCGGCGTCCTCCCGGCGGCCCGCCGCCAGCGCGCGCAGGCCGAGGTCGGCGGCGCGGACCAGCGTCCAGCCGCGCAGCCGCTCCCGGTCCACGCCCAGGGCGTCGGAGAGCTGGTGCAGCCGGCGGCGGACGGCGGCCGGCACGCCCGGGGAGCCGACCAGCGTGTCCGCCCGGTCCAGCGCCAGCCGGGCCAGGTCGTAGGCGCGTTCGCCGGTCAGCGGCCGGGGGTCGATCGCCAGCCAGGGCGCGCGGTCGGCGGCCAGCACGTTGCCGTGGTGGAAGTCGCCGTGCAGCAGGAACACCTCGGTGGCGGAGCCGAGCAGCCCCTCGGCGGTCTCCACGGCCTCGGCGACCAGGGCGGACACCTCGGCGGCGCCGGGCAGTTCGGCGTGGCGGCGCAGCCGCTCGGCGGTGGCGGCGACCCGGTCGGCGAGCGGGGGGAACGGGTGGCCCTCGGACGGCTCCACCCAGAGCCGGTGCAGCAGGCTGGTGGCCTCCAGCATCGCCTTCGGCTCGGCCAGCGACCGCAGCGGGATGTCACCGTGCAGCCGCTCCAGCAGCAGCACCCCCCGGGCCGGGTCGGCGGCCAGCAGGAGCACGGCCCCGCGGCCGGCCCAGTGGGCGAGCGCGGCGTGCTCCTGTGCGGTCTCGGGAGTGACCAGGCCGGCCTTGAGGACGGCGGGGCTGAGGTCGTCGCGGTGGACGTAGCCGATCAGGCTCAGGCTGCCACCGGGGTCGAGCACCCGTTCCAGGGTGAGATCCCAGCGGGCCAGCCCGTCGGCGACCAGGCCGGGCAGCTCCGCCAGCCAGCTCCGCCCCTCCTCGTCCGCGCCGACGCTTCGCGCCAGCCACTCGGGGACGGTGATCTGCCCTGATGCTGCCGACATGCTGGCCTTCCGGTTGGTGCTTCCCCCGTGGTGCTACCCGTCCATTGTCGGCCATGGCGGCGAAACCGCAGGTCAGCGACGCAAGGGAGTGGGGCGTGGTGAGGGCGGTATCTGCAGGTCAGGGCGGTGGGGGCGGGAAGCCGGCGGGGCCGGTACCGGTGCGGGGCACCGGGGGCGGGAGGCGGGGGGAGGGGGCGGGGCGTGGGAGGCCGGCTGGCCGACTTCCCGTGCGGCCGCGGCGTCAGGCGCCGGCGGTCGGCGCGGGGCTGCCCGCGGTGGGGCTGCCGGCGGTGGGGGTACCGGGTGCCGGGGTGGTGGCGGGCTCCGGAAGGCCCGGGAAGGCCGTGGGGGCGGCACCCCAGCGGCGGGCGCGCAGGGCGCACTCACGGAGCGCGTCGGCGGCGGTGGTGCGCTGGGTGCCGGTGACGGCGGCGACCAGGTCGGCGTAGACGGCGGTGAGCCGGGTCTCGATGTGGGCGGCGAGCCGGCCCGCGCCGGCCGCGTCGCTGACCGCGAACGGCAGCTGGTACCCGGCGGCGGCCGCGCTCGGGGTGGCGCCGGCCCCGCCGAGCAGCCGCTGCCAGGCGTCCCGCCGGGTCTGGTGGGCGGCGTAGGCGGTGCGGGCGTCGGTGCGCTGCTGGTCGTCGGGGAGCCGGGCGCCCACGACGCCGTAGCCGTAGATCGCGGCGTGCTCGGCGCTCAGGGCGCCCTGGAACGCGTTGACGGCGTCGGGGCCGATGGCCGCCGCGCTGCCCGGACCGGACGGGGACACGGCCGGGGAGCCTGACGGGGCGGCGGACGGCGAGGCGGACGCGGAGGCGCCGGCCGGCTCGGTCGGCGCGGGGGCCGGGACGGTCGGCGGGGCGGCGTCACCGAGCGCGACGGCGTGCAGCACCCCGGCGGTGGAGACCGAGGCGAGCAGCCGGGCCAGCTGCGGCGAGGCGGCGCCGAGGTCGGCGAGCCGGGCCTGCGCGGTCTGCCGTTCCAGCGAGGCGAGCGCGGCGGTGGTGGTGACCGCCGAGGTGGTCCCGCCGGTGGCGGAGGTGGGGGCCGAGGGAGAGGCCGAGGCCGAGGCGGCGCCCGGGGTGGTGGCGGACGGCGACGCCCCCGGCAGGCCGGCCGCCAGGGCGGCCCGGTGCTGGACCACCTCGGCCCGCAGCGGCTGGAGCTGTGCGGCCTGCCCCGCACCGGGCCCGGCCAGCAGGGCGTCGTACCCGGCGAGCAGCGTGTCGGTGGCGGTGACGGCGCGCGCCCGGACCGGCTCGTCCGGGTCGGGGCGGCGCCGCTCGCCCTCGGTGGTGCCGTGCCCGTCGTCGTGCGAGTCGGTGCACGCGGCGAGGGCGCCGCCCGTCGTCAGGAGCAGCCCGAGGGCCAGGAAGGTCCGTCGGCTGGGCGGCTGCATCGTCGTCACTCCGGGGCGTGTACGGGAGGACGGCCTGCCCGTCTGCCTCGTTGGCGTGAATGATTACAGAATCCCCACCTCTGTGGGGGTGGATTGGGTCCGCCGGCGCCCGGCCGGGCCGGTGTGACCTTGCTCGCAGTGGGTGTCGCGCGGGCTGCCGTGCGCCGTCCGGAATCGGTGGTTGGCGGTTTCACCGGATAGGCTTTGGGCCGAGCTGCCGCGACCCGGCCTGTGCCGTACCGGCGCCAGGGGGCGCGGTCCCCCTCCTGACAACAGCAGACGCGGCCGAGGAGTCCACCCGGATGAGCACCACCCACATCGACCGGCTGCGTGCGTTGCTGGAGCCCTTGGCGGCCCGGGAGGGCCTGGACCTGGAGGACGTGAAGGTCACCCAGGCGGGCAGCCGCCGGCAGGTGCAGATCGACGTGGACGCCGACGGCGGCGTGGACCTGGACGCCATCGCGGAGTTCAGCCGCGTGGTCGGCGAGGCCCTGGACGAGTCCGACGTGATGGGCGCCGGCGCGTACGTGCTGGAGGTCGGTTCGCCGGGCGCCGAGCGTCCGCTGAGCGAGCCCCGCCACTGGCGCCGGGCCGAGGGCCGGCTGGCCAAGATCCACCTGGTCGACGGCGGGGAGATCGTCGCCCGCGTGCTGGAGGCGGACGAGGACGGCGCGCTGGTCGAGGTGCAGCCGGTGAAGGGCCGCGGTCGCCCCAAGGAGCGCCGTCTGGAGTACACCGAGGTGGACCGGGCGCGCGTCCAGGTGGAGTTCAACCGCAAGGACGAGAAGCTCCTCGACGAGACCCCGGACTTCGCCGACGACGACGCTTCCGACGAGGGGGACGACGGTGCCGAGTGACGCTCTGCGCACGGACCGGACGGCCGCCCAGGCCATGAGCCCCAGCAACATGAACGTGACGAAAGACGAGGAGGCGTAGCCGTGGACATCGACATGAGTGCCCTGCGCACGCTGGTCAACGAGAAGAACATCCCCTTCGACCTGCTGGTCGAGTCCATCGAGTCGGCCCTCCTCACCGCGTACCACCGCACCGAGGGCTCGCGCCGCCGCGCCCGGGTCGAGCTGGACCGCAAGTCCGGCCACGTCACGGTGTGGGCGACGGAGGACCCGGCGGAGCTGGACGAGGGCGTCGAGCCGAAGGAGTTCGACGACACCCCGAGCGGCTTCGGCCGGATCGCGTCCAGCATCGGCATCCAGGTGATGATGCAGCGCCTGCGCGACGCCGCCGACGACCAGACGTTCGGCGAGTACGCGGGCAAGGAGGGCGACATCGTCACCGGTGTCGTCCAGCAGGGCAACGACCCGAAGAACGTGCTGGTCGACATCGGCAAGCTGGAGGCCATCCTGCCGCCGCAGGAGCAGGTCCCGGGCGAGGACTACCGGCACGGCACCCGTCTCAAGTGCTACGTGGTGGCAGTGCGCCGGGGTGTCCGCGGCGCGTCGGTGACGCTCTCGCGCACCCACCCCAGCCTGGTGAAGAAGCTCTTCGCGCTGGAGGTCCCGGAGATCGCGGACGGCAGCGTGGAGATCGCGGCGATCGCCCGCGAGGCCGGCCACCGCACCAAGATCGCGGTCTGGTCGCGCCGGGCCGGGCTGAACGCCAAGGGCGCCTGCATCGGCCCGATGGGCAGCCGGGTGCGCGCGGTGATGGGCGAGCTGCACGGCGAGAAGATCGACATCGTCGACTGGTCGGAGGACCCGCGCGAGATGGTCGCCGCGGCGCTGTCCCCCGCACGGGTGACGAGCGTGGAGATCGTGGACTACAACCAGCGCTCCGCACGGGTGATCGTGCCCGACTACCAGTTGTCGCTGGCGATCGGCAAGGAAGGGCAGAACGCCCGCCTGGCCGCCCGCCTCACCGGCTGGCGGATCGACATCCGGCCCGACACCGAGGGCCAGGGCGAGGGCCAGGGCGAGGGTCAGCCGGAGGGCCGGCCCGAGAACGGCGGCCGTGCCAGTGACGTCTGAGAGCGGCTTCGCCCAGTCATAACCGTTGTCACAGGCCCCCCGCCGTTCCACCCCGGATCGGCGGGGCGGCGCCATGTCCCTTCGGAGGGGTAGACTTGCCTTCGTCTGGCCGGACGCATGTCCGAGCACGCCCGGAACGCACCTGCGTGGGCTGCCGCAAGCGAGCGGCCAAGCACCAGCTGTTGCGTGTCACGGCGGTCGAGGGCGTCTGCGTCCCCGATCCCCGTGGCGCACTGCCGGGCCGGGGCGCGCACCTGCACCCCGATCCGGCCTGCCTCGACCTCGCGGTCCGCCGCCGGGCGTTCCCCCGGGCCTTCCGGCTCCAGGGCACGCTCGACACCGAGCGGCTCCGCGGGTACATCGAGGAGCGGGCAGGCGACACCCCGGCGCCCTGAGCTTCCTCAGGCCGGCCCGGCGGGCACCTCCCCGTTACGGCCGCCGCTCCACGCGGCGGAGAACCACCGCAACAAGCACAGTGCGCGGGCAGCCGCGCGCCGTGCCACCAGTCAGGTACCTCGCGATGTGGAAGTAGGTCGAGATTGCGATGAGCACTCGATGAGTACGCGATGAGTACGCGATGGGTACGCCCATGAAGTAGCGACAGTCCGGCGGACGAGACCCCCCGGACTCATAGACAGGAGTGAAGTGGCTAAGGTCCGGGTTTACGAACTCGCCAAGGAGCTTGGCTTGGAGAGCAAGGCCGTCATGGCCAAGCTGACCGAGCTCGGTGAGTTCGTCCGTTCGGCGTCCTCGACGATCGAGGCGCCGGTCGTGCGCAAGTTGACTGACGCTCTGGGAGTGGCCCCCACCGCTGGTGGTTCCGCTGCCAAGCCTGGCCCGCGGAAGCCCGCGGCGCCCCAGCCCGCCGGTGGTTCCGCCGCCGGTGCGGCCGCACCCAAGCCGGGTGCCCCGACCCCGGGTCCGCGCCCCGCCGCGGCGCCGGGCCCCCGTCCGACCCCCGCAGCCGGATCGGCGCCCGCCGCCCCGGCTGCTGCCGCCCCGCGCCCCGCGGGCGCGCCGACCCCGGGCCCGCGCCCGGCGGCCCGCCCCGCCGCACCGGCGGCTCCGGCTGCTCCGGCGGCCGAGTTCTCCTCGCCGGCTCCGGCCGAGGCGCCCACCGAGCGTCCGGCCGCCCAGGCCGCTCGTCCGGCGGCTGCCGGCCCCGCCGGTGGCGGCGCCCGTCCGGGCCCGCGTCCGGCCGGTCCGCGTCCGGGCAACAACCCGTTCACCTCGGGCAGTGCCACGGGCATGGCCCGTCCCGGTGACCGTCGTCCGGCCGCGCCGGGTGCGCGTCCGGGTGCCGGTGCTCCCGCCGGTGACCGCCCGCGTCCGGGCGGCGACCGCGGCCCGCGCCCCGAGGGCCTGGCCGGTGGACGTCCGGGTGGCGACCGTGGCGCCCCGCGCCCCGGTGGTGACCGTCCGCGTCCCGCCGGTGCTCCCGGTGCCGACCGTGGCGCCCCGCGCCCCGGTGGTGACCGTCCGCGTCCGGCCGGTGGCCCCGGTGCCCCCGGTGCCGGTGCCCCCCGTCCGGGTGGTGCCCCGCGTCCCGACGGCATGCCCCGTCCGGCCGGTCCGCGTCCCGGCGGCCCGACCCCGTCCGGCATGCCGCGTCCGAACCCCGGCATGATGCCGCAGCGTCCGGCTCCGGGCCCGCGTCCGGGCCCCGGCGGCCGTGGCCCCGGTGGCCCCGGCGGCCGTCCCGGTGGTCCGGGTGGCGCCGGTGGCGCCCGTCCGGGCTTCGCCGGCCGTCCGGCCGGTCCGGGCTCGCGTCCGGCCGGTGGCGGCTTCGGCGGCCCCCGTCCCGGTGGCGGTGCCCCCGGTGGCGGTGGCGGCTTCGGCCCGCGTCCGGGTGGCTTCGGCGGCCGTCCCGGCGGCCCGGGTGCCCGTGGTGGCACGCAGGGTGCCTTCGGCCGTGGCCCCGGTGGCCGTCCGGCCCGTGGTCGCAAGTCGAAGCGGGCGAAGCGCCAGGAGTACGAGGCCATGCAGGCCCCGTCCGTCGGCGGTGTGATGCTGCCTCGCGGCAACGGCCAGACCGTTCGCCTGTCGAGCGGCGCCTCACTGATGGACTTCGCGGAGAAGATCAACGCCAACCCGGCCGCGCTCGTCTCCGTCATGTTCAACCTCGGTGAGATGGTCACCGCGACCCAGTCGGTCTCCGACGCGACCCTCGAGCTGCTGGCCGGCGAGATGGGCTTCATCCTGGAGATCGTCAGCCGCGACGACGAGGACCGCGAGCTGCTGGAGTCGTTCGACATCGACTTCGGCGCCGACGAGGGCGACGAGGACCAGCTGGCCCCGCGCCCGCCGGTCGTCACCGTCATGGGTCACGTCGACCACGGTAAGACCCGCCTGCTGGACGCCATTCGCAAGTCGAACGTGGTGGCCGGCGAGGCCGGTGGCATCACCCAGCACATCGGTGCCTACCAGGTGGCCACGATCGTGAACGGCGAAGAGCGCCCGATCACCTTCCTGGACACCCCGGGTCACGAGGCGTTCTCCGCCATGCGTGCCCGTGGTGCCAAGTCCACCGACATCGCGATCCTGGTGGTCGCGGCCAACGACGGTGTCATGCCGCAGACGGTCGAGGCGTTGAACCACGCCAAGGCCGCGGGTGTGCCGATCGTGGTCGCCGTCAACAAGATCGACGTCGAGGGCGCCGACCCGACCAAGGTCCGCGGTCAGCTGACCGAGTTCGGGCTGGTGGCCGAGGAGTACGGCGGCGACACCATGTTCGTCGACATCTCCGCGCGCCAGGGCCTCAACATCGACCAGCTGCTGGAGGCCGTGGTCCTGACCGCGGACGCCTCGCTGGACCTGCGGGCCAACCCCGAGCAGGACGCGCAGGGTATTGCCATCGAGGCCCACCTCGACAAGGGCCGCGGCGCCATGGCGACCGTCCTGGTCCAGCGCGGTACCCTCCGCGTCGGCGACTCGATCGTGGTCGGCGACGCCTACGGCCGCGTCCGCGCGATGCTGGACGAGAACGGCAACAGCCTCGCCGAGGCCGGCCCGTCCCGCCCGGTGCTGCTGCTCGGTCTGACCTCGGTGCCCCGCGCCGGCGACAGCTTCATCGTCGTCGACGAGGACCGCACCGCGCGTCAGATCGCCGAGAAGCGCTCGGCCCGCGACCGCAACGCCGCCTTCGCGCAGCGTCGGGTCCGGGTGTCCCTCGAGGACCTCGACAAGGCCATCGCCGCAGGCGAGATCGAGCAGCTCAACCTCATCATCAAGGGTGACGTCTCCGGTTCGGTCGAAGCCCTCGAGGACGCCCTCGTCAAGCTCGACGTGGGCGAGGAGGTCGAGCTCCGCATCCTGCACCGCGGTGTGGGTGCGATCACCGAGTCCGACGTCAACCTGGCGATGGGTTCGGACGCCATCATCATCGGCTTCAACGTGCGCGCCGAAGGCCGTGCGCGTACCGCGGCCGACAAGGAAGGCGTGGACGTCCGGTACTACTCGGTCATCTACCAGGCGATCGAGGAGATCGAGAACGCCCTCAAGGGCATGCTCAAGCCCGAGTACGAGGAGGTGCGCCTCGGCTCCGCGGAGATCCGCGAGGTGTTCCGTTCCTCCAAGTTCGGCAACATCGCGGGTGTCATCGTCCGCGAGGGCCTGCTGCGCCGCAACGCCAAGGCCCGCCTCATCCGCGACGGCAAGGTCGTGGCGGAGAGCCTCACCATCGAGGGTCTGCGTCGTTTCAAGGACGACGCGACCGAGGTCCGCGAGGGCTTCGAGGCCGGTGTGACCCTGGGGTCGTTCAACGACATCAAGGTCGAGGACATCATCGAGACCTACGAGATGCGCGAGAAGCCGCGCGCGTAAGCGAGTGGTGTCCGGGGCCGGTCGACGGGTGGAATTCCCGTCGACCGGCCCCGGTCTCGCTGTGTAGGGTCCGGGAGTAGCAGTACCAGCCCGGTTCAGGGCTGTCCCCGAGGCCTTCCAGGTCGGCGAGACCTGTCATACATGTTCGTGGGAACACTCACCTTCGACCTGCTGCTGGGCGACGTCCACTCGCTCAAGGAGAAGCGTTCGATCGTGCGGCCCATCGTGGCCGAACTGCAGCGCAAGTACAGCGTGTGCGCTGCCGAGACCGGGAACCAGGAGCTGCACCGCAGGGCCGAGATCGGCCTCGCGGTGGTGTCCGGCGAAGCCGGGTACGTCACAGAGATCCTGGACAGCTGTGAGCGGTTGGTCGCCGGCCGCCCCGAGGTTCAGCTGCTCTCCGCCAGGAGGCGCTACCACAACGACGACGATGAATGAGGTCTGCGGAAGGGACCGGCGCGAGTCGCCGTTCTCACACAGATCAGGACCGAGAGCGCCCACAAGGCTGGGCGCGGGCCGGTACTTTGGGGCATGGGCCCCGACGGGCAGGCAGTACGCCCGGGCACCCGGCCCACTGCACGAGGAGGCAACGTGACCGACACCGCAAGGGCGCGCAAGCTCGCCGACCGCATCCAGGTGGTCGTCGCCCAGACCCTGGAACGGCGGATCAAGGACCCCCGGCTGGGGTTCGTGACCATCACCGACACCCGGGTCACCGGCGATCTGCGCGAGGCCACCGTCTTCTACACCGTCTTCGGTGACGAAGCCGAGCGCGAGGCCTCGGCCGCCGCGCTGGAGAGCGCCAAGGGCGTGATCCGCTCCGAGGTCGGCAAGATCGGGGTGCGTTTCACCCCGACGCTGACCTTCGTCGCGGACGCCCTGCCGGAGAACGCCCGGAACATCGACGACCTGCTCGACCGGGCCCGGGCCATCGACGCCGCGGTGCGCACCACCGCGGCGGGCGCGACCTTCGCCGGCGACGCCGACCCGTACAAGGTGCCGGCGTCCGAGCGTGACGACGAGGACGAGTAGTCATGGCGGGTGAGCCGGCAGCGGCCGGTTCGACAGCTGGACCAACCACGGGGGCGTCCTCCACCAGCACGGTGGAGGGTGCCCTCGCGGTGCTTCCGGGGCCGCGCGCCGAGGAGAGCGGCTTCGAGCTGGTCTGGCAGCAGGTGGTCGCGGAGATCGGGCGGGCCGGCTCGATCGACCTGATCTGCCACATCTGCCCCGACGGCGACGCGCTCGGCTCGGCCCTGGCGGCCGGGCTGGCCCTGCGCGGGCTCGGCCACGACGTCCGGGTCTCCTTCGGTGACGACCCGCAGATCGTGCCGGAGTCGCTGTCCTTCCTGCCCGGTCAGGAGCTGATCGTGCCGGCCTCCGAGGTGCCCGACACCCCCGAGCTGGTGCTCTGCTTCGACGTCGCCGCGGAGAGCCGGCTCGGCCTGCTGCACGACAAGGCCTTCGCCGCGCCCGTGCTGGTGGTCATCGACCACCACGCCTCCAACCCGGGCTTCGGCACCCACCAGCTGATCGACCCGACCGCCCCGGCCACCGCCGTCCTGGTGGACGAGCTGCTGCGCCGTCTCGGCGTCGAACTCGACCAGCCGCTGGCCACCTGCCTCTACACCGGGGTCGCCACCGACACCGGCTCCTTCAAGTACCGGGCCACCACGCCCGCGACCCACGAACTCGCCGGGCGGCTGCTGGCCACCGGCATCCGGCACGACCTGATCTCCCGGCAGCTGTGGGACACCTCCTCCTTCGGCTACCTCAAGGTGCTGGCCGCCGCGCTCGACCGGGCCGTCTACGAGCCCGCCGCGGCCGGCGGCCTGGGCCTGGTGTGGACGTGGGTGCCGTACCAGGACCTCGCGCTGTTCAGCGTCACCGTCGAGGAGATCGAGGGCCTGATCGACATCGTCCGCCGCCCGGCCGAGGCCGAGGTCGCGCTGGTGCTCAAGCAGGACCCGGACGGCACGCTGCGGGGCTCCTCGCGCTCCAAGGGTGCGGTGGACGTCGCGGCCGCCTGCGCCGAACTCGGCGGCGGCGGGCACACCTTCGCGGCCGGGTTCAGCGCCCGGGCGGGCGTGGAGGCCGTGGTCGAGCGGTTCCGGGCCGCACTGCGGCCCGTCAGTTGATCGTCTTTAGAGAAAGAACTTGATGAAGCGCAAAGGCACCGGTCCGGACGGCCTGGTCATCGTCGACAAGCCGGAGGGCATCACCTCGCACGGGGTGGTCGCCAAGCTGCGGTGGCTGGCCGGGACGCGGAAGGTCGGCCACGCCGGCACGCTCGACCCGATGGCCACCGGCGTGCTGGTGATCGGCGTGGAGCGGGCCACCCGCCTGCTCGGGCACCTGATGCTCACCGCCAAGACGTACGAGGCGACCATCCGGCTCGGCCAGACCACCGTCACCGACGACCGGGAGGGCGACGTCACCTCGTCCACGGCGGCGGACGGCGTGGGCCGGGAGGCCGTCGAGGCCGGGATCGCCGCGCTCACCGGCGAGATCATGCAGGTGCCGTCCAAGGTCAGTGCGATCAAGATCGACGGCAAGCGGTCGTACGCGCGGGTGCGCGAGGGCGAGGAGTTCGAGCTGGCGGCCCGGCCGACCACGATCCACTCCTTCACCGTGCACGCGTACCGGGAGGCCGTCGCCGAGGACGGCACGCCGGTGCTCGACCTGGACGTCACGGTGGAGTGCTCCTCCGGCACGTACATCCGGGCGCTGGCCCGTGACCTCGGCGCCGGGCTCGGCGTCGGCGGCCACCTGACCGCGCTGCGGCGGACCAAGGTCGGCCCGTACGGGGTGGAGTCGGCGCGGACGCTGGAGCAGCTGGAGGCCGCGGTCACCGGCGACTCCGGCGCGGGGCTGGAGGTGCTGCCGATCGGGGAGGCCGCCGCGGCGGCGTTCCCGCGCTGGGACCTCGACGCCGAGCAGGCCAAGCTGCTCTCGCACGGCGCCCGCCTGAAGGCGCCCGGGCTGGGGGTGGACGGGCCGATCGCGGTGTTCGGGCCGGACGACCGGTTCCTCGCGCTGGTGGAGGAGAAGGGCGGCCAGGCGAAGCCGGTCGCGGTCTTCGTCGGCTGAGCCCTTCCGCGGTACGAGCCCCCTGGCGCCCCTGCGGGCGGCAGGGGGCTTTCTGCTGCCCCGGTACGGCCGCGGCGCGCGGCGGCGGAGCCACGCACGGGGAGCATGGGCGGGCGGGCGCCGAGGTTCACCCGCACGGGGGAGCGCGCGAGGTGAACCATGGTGGTGAGCGGCGTGGGCGGGGTCGGGACGCGCCGACGGCGGGCAGGCTCCCGGGCGGCGAGCAGGTCGCCGCGACGAGTCCGCTCCCGGGCCGGCGGGCCCTGCGGGGAGGGCTGCGCGAATGCCGGGAACCCTGGACGGAGACGAGGCGGCGCACGATCCGGGGCGGTACCTGCTGCGGATCCGCGACCTGGACGGACGGCTGCACGGGCTGGGGTTCGTCGCCGACCCGCAGGGCACCGTCCTCACCGCCCACGAGAGCGTCGCAGGCCTCGACCGGATCGTCCTGCACACCCCCGGAGGGCAGACCCGCGTCCTGGGCCCGGAGAGCGTCCTGCCGTTGCCCGGGCACGGCCTCGCCCTGCTGCGGACCGACGGCGTCGGCGGGCTGCCGGTGCCGCCGCTGCCCGTCGCCCGCCCGGACGGCGTGCTCACCGGCCGCGACGTGGTGCTGCCCGCACTGAGCGGGGAGGACGGCCGGGTGGTGGCGCTCGCCTGCGGCCTCCTCGGCGCCACCGGGGCGGTCTACGTGCCCTCGCCGCCGGCCGTGGGGCCGGACCGCTTCCACCTGCTCGGCGGCGTGCTGCTGCTCGGTCTGCCGGCCGGTGGCGGTGCGGTGGCCGTGCCCGCCGGGGCGCCCGTGCTGGACGCCCGCAGCGGCGTGGTGATCGGCGTCGCCGCGCCGGCCGTGCGCGCGCCCGAGCAGGCGGGCGCTCTCGCAGCCGCCCCCGCGTACGGGGGCGGTGCGGGGGAGCGCGCGCCGGAGCTGGCCGAGGTGCTGGCGCGCAACGACGCCGGTGTCCCGGCGTACGGGCCGGCGCTCAACCTGGCGGGTGTCCTGCGCCTCACCGCCGCCCAGGTGGCGTCCGCCGGCGCTGGTCCCGACCGGGTGGGCGCCCTGGCCGCCGACCGGGTCGACCGCCCGGACGGCCTGCCCGGGGACGAGCCGGCCGCGACGGTCACCGCCCTGGTCGGCGCGCCCGGCTCGGGCCGGAGCACCGAACTGGCCGCGCTCGCCGTCCGCCGCGGTGGCGGCGACCGTCCGCTGCCCACCCTCTGGCTGCGCGGCGCCGACCTGCGCGCGGAGTCCGCCGCGCTTGCCGACGCGGTGGAGCGCGCACTGGCGGCGGCCGCGACCGCTCTGGGCAGCCGCCCGGTGCCCGGGCCGGACACCGTGGCCGGTCTCTGCACGGCGGCGGGGCGGCCGCTGTTGGTGATCCTGGACGGGCCCGAGGAGGCGCCCGTCCCGCTCGACGCGGCCTGGCTGCGGGCGGCCGGGGAGTGGCTGACGGCCACCGGCGCACGGCTGGTCACGGCCTGCGGGGAGGAGGCCTGGGAGCGGCTGGCGCCGGACGGGGACGGGGCCGACGACGGCGTGGCATGGGGGGAGCGCTATGTGGGGGGTGGTGTCGGCGGTGGGGCGGCGGCCGGCGGCCCGGCCGCCGGCCGGTGCCTGCCGGGTGTCGGCGGCAGGACAGCGGTGCCGGGGGAGCACCGTCCGCCCGGTGGTTCAGGGGGCGCAGCGGTGGAGCCGGGGGCCACGGCCGCCGGCCGGTGCGTCCCGCAGAGGGGTGACGCCTGGGCGGCGGCCGGGGAACGCCATGCGCCGGGTGGTGTCGTAGGCGGGCCGGCGGGCCCGTCCGGCGGCCTACCGGACGGCGTGGGCTGTCGCTGTCGCAGGGCTCTCGCCGTTCACCGGCTCGGGCCGCTGCCGGCCGAGGCGGCGGACCGGGTGCGGCGCCGGTACGGGCTGCCGCCGGGGTGGCCGGCGCCGGCGGACGCCCGGCATCCGTTGGCGGTGCGGCTGGCCGGGGAGCTGTGGGCGGAGGGGGTGCGCGGCGAGCCGCCGGGCCGGGGCGAGCTGTTCGCGGCGCAGCTGGACCTGCGCTGTCTGCGGGTGGCCCAGCGGCTCGCCTCCGACGGGCGGCCCCGGCGGACGGGGGCCCACCGGCGGGGCGCCGGGCGGCCGGCGGGGCTGTCGCACGGCCGGGTGCGGCGGCTGGCGGCCGCGGTGGCGGGCCGGGTGCACGAGGCGGCCCGGCGGATGCTGGGGGCGGAGCAGGGCGGGCTCGGCCGGGCGGTGTTCGAGGAGCTGTTCCCGGTGGCGGGCGGCTGGGCGACGGCCGTCCTGGCGGAGGGCCTGTTCGTGCCCGCCGGGCCGGGCTACCGGTTCGCCCACGGCGAGTTCTCCGACTGGCTGCAGGGCCTGCACCTGGACCTCGACGCGGCGCTGCGGCTGCTGCTCGGCGAGGCCGAGGACACGCCCCCCTCGCCCGCCAACGGGCAGGAGGGGCCCAGGCCGGCGCGGGGGGCCCGTTCGGTGGCCCGGCACCGGGTCGGCCCGGTGGCGGCCGCGCTGCGGCGGCTGGCGCAGACCTGGGGCGCGCCCGCCCTGGATCCCTGGCTGCACCGGATCTGGCGGGCCCTGGACCTGCGCCCGCCGGGCAGCGAACCGGGCTGGTGGGCGGGCCGGTTGCTGGTGGCCGGGCTGGCGGCCAGCCCGGACCTCGGCGAACACCGCGCGCTGCTTGGCCAGTTGGCCGTCCGGATCGCCGAAGTCGCCCCGGCGGCCGGAGGGTTCGAGCGGCTGCCGGCCGACGGTCTGGGCCGCTTCGGCCCGGCCTTCTGGACCGGTCTCGGCCTGCCTGCGGAGCAGGAACTGGAGCTGCTGCGCCGCCTGGTGACCGCCGACGGCCCCGGGCAGCCGTTTCTCGCCGCCGCGGCCGGCCGGCTGCGCGCCGACCCGGCAGGCGTGCTGCCGCTGCTCTGCGGCTGGTTCGACGACCCGCGCGGCCTGACCGGCCGCCCCGGCACCACCGTCGCCGACCTCGCCCACGACCTGCTGTACGCCCACCGGGCACTGGCCCTGGACGAGTTGACGGAGGCGCTGGCCGACGCCGCGCACCCGAGGGCGGACGCGCTGCTCACCGTGCTCGCCTCCGAGGAGCCCTCCGCGCTCTGCCGGGCGGTGGACCGCTGGAGCCACGACCGGCGGCCCGAGCGCCATGTCGCCGCCGCCGTCCACGCGTTGCGGGCCGCCCCGCACGCGCGCGGTGCCGGTGCGGAGCTGCTGCGGTTCACCGCGCTGACCCTGCTGGCCCGGGAGGAGGAGCCCGGGCTGCACGGCGCCGCCCTGGCCCTGCTGGTCCGGGACGGGCGGACCAGGGCCGCCCACCTGCCGACGGCGCTCGCCGTCTACCGGCACGGCGAGGACGGCTTCCTCACCGCGCGGGCGCTGGCCCCGGCGCTGGAGAGCGACCCGGAGCCGGTGGTCGCCGCGTTCGCCGACCGGCTGGAGCGGCCGGGCCCCCCGGTCGCCGAGATCCTGCGGGTGCTGGCCGCCGCCGCCCCGCCGGCCGGCCGGCGGGGCGCCGAGCTGGCCGCCCGGCTGCTGCGGGCACAGCCGGCGTCGGCCGGCCCGGTCGCCGTCGACTACCTGGGCCGCCGGCTGCGGCACGGGGCGGCCGAGGAGCCGGCCGCCCGGTTGGAGCTGAGGCTGCTTCTCGGCAGCGCCCTGGCGGCCCGGGAGGCGGCCGTGCGGCGGCCGTTCGCGGAGGTGCTGGCGGTGCCGGTGGCCCAGGCCGCGGCGGACGCCCTGCGGTGTGATCTGCTCGGCACGCTGCTGGCCGCCGAGAGCGACCCGGAGGTGCTCGGAGCCGTCGTGGAGCGGCTGGCCGGGCACTGCGCGGCCGAACGGCCGGCCCGGGCCCGGACGGTGCTGGCCCGGGTGGTGGCCGGACTGCCGGACGCGGACGGGCTGCTGGTCCGCTGCGCCGTCCGCTCGGCGGAGTTCGCGCGGCTGCTGGCGCAGTGGCCCGAGGACGGCTGGCCGCTGCCGCCGCGCGGGCCCGGGCTGGACCGGCTGCGGGCGCTGGCGGCGGCCGGGCGCGACCCGCGGTACGCCGCCGCCGACGCCGAACGGGGCGAGGCGCGCGGCGAAGGGCCCGAAACCGGGCGCCGTGCAGGGCAGGAGGACGCCTGGGAGGACGAGCAGGTGACCGTTCGCACACCGGCCGGCCCGGCCCGGTACCCGGCGGTGCGCCCAACCCGCCTTCCGGTGCCGAAGCAGGGGCAGGCGCATGGCACGCTATAGGGGTTCGGGTTTTGAGCGTTTGAGCGTACAGAAGGTACGCGCCGTACGGAACAAGGAGCGGTCAGGGTGCAGCGCTGGCGTGGCCTGGAGGAGATCCCCGGTGACTGGGGACGCAGCGTCGTCACCATCGGTTCGTTCGACGGTGTGCACCGCGGACACCAGCTGATCATCAACCGGGTGGTCGAGCGCGCCCGCGAACACGGCGTCCGTTCGGTCGTCGTCACCTTCGACCCGCACCCGAGCGAGGTGGTCCGCCCGGGCAGCCACCCGCCGTTGCTGGCCCCGCAGCCGCGCCGAGCCGAGCTGATCGAGGCGCTCGGCGTGGACGCCGTGCTGGTGCTGCCGTTCACCGCCGAGTTCTCGAAGGAGTCCCCGGAGACCTTCTTCCAGCAGGTGCTGGTGGACGCGCTGCACGCGTGCCTGGTCATCGAGGGCCCCAACTTCCGCTTCGGGCACCGGGCGGCCGGCGACGTCCGGCTCCTCACCGAGCTGGGCCGGGCGGCCGACTGCGGCGTCGAGGTGCTCGACCTGGAGGTGCGCGGGGCGGCCGGCGACGGCGAGCCGTTCTCGTCGACGCTGACCCGGCGGCTGGTCGCGGCCGGCGACATGGCCGGCGCCGGCGAGGTGCTGGGCCGCCCGCACCGGGTCGAGGGCGTGGTGGTCCGCGGCGCGCAGCGCGGCCGCGAGCTGGGCTTCCCGACCGCCAACGTGGAGACCGTGCCGCACAGCGCGATCCCGGCCGACGGCGTCTACGCGGGCTGGCTGACGGCCGACGGCGAGAGGATGCCGGCGGCGATCTCGGTCGGCACCAACCCGACCTTCGACGGCACCGCCCGCACGGTCGAGGCCTACGCGATCGACCGGGTCGGCCTGGACCTCTACGGGCTGCACGTCGCCGTCGACTTCCTGGCGTACCTGCGCGGGATGGAGAAGTTCGACTCCATCGACGCGCTGCTGGACCGGATGGCCGACGACGTCAAGCAGGCCCGCGAACTCACCGACGCCGCCTGACGCCCGCGTCCGCGGACACCGAAGGGCCCGCCGGCCGGTCTCGATCCCGAGACGGCCGGCGGGCCCTTCCGCGTTGCTACTGCTACTGGGGCGGCTGCGGGTAGCCGTACCCGGCGGGCGGCTGCGCACCGGGCTGCGGCTGGCCCTGGGGGTAGCCGTAGCCGGCCGGCGGCTGGGCCTGCTGCTGCCAGTCCTGCTGCGGCGGCTGGGTGCCCGGCTGCGGCTGGGCCTGCGGGTAGCCGTAGCCCGGCGGGGGCGGCGGGGTCTGCCCCGGCTGCGGGGACCATGGCGCGCCGGGCGCGGGCTGGTTGGCCGGGTAGCCGCCCTGGCCGGGCTGGCCCGGCTGCGGGTAGGGCTGCGGCTGTGCCTGCTGCGGGTAGCCCTGCTGCTGCGGGTCCGCGTACGGCTGGGGCTGGCCCGGGTACGGCGCGGCGGCCTGCGGGGGCTGCTGCGCCTGCTGCTGCCAGCCGGACTGCTGGGCGGACTGCTGGGCGCGGATGATGTCCTCGCCGACCAGGGTGGCCAGATCGAAGTACGCCTCGCGGACCTTGGGCCGCATCATGTCGAGGTTGACCTCGGCACCGGCCGCAAGGCTCTCGTCGAACGGCACCACGACGACGCCGCGGCAGCGGGTCTGGAAGTGCGCGACGATGTCCTCGACCTTGATCATCTTGCTGGTCTCGCGGACCCCGGAGACCACCGTGATGCTGCGCTGCACCAGGTCCGCGTAGCCGTGCGCGGAGAGCCAGTCCAGCGTGGTGGAGGCCGACGAGGCGCCGTCCACGCTCGGCGTGGAGACGATGATCAGCTGGTCGGCGAGGTCCAGCACCCCGCGCATCGCGCTGTACAGCAGGCCGGTGCCGGAGTCGGTCAGGATGATCGGGTACTGGCGGCCCAGCACGTCGATCACCTGGCGGTAGTCCGAGTCGTTGAAAGTCGTCGAGACGGCCGGGTCGACGTCGTTCGCCAGGATCTCCAGGCCCGAGTGCAGGTCCTGCGAGGTGAACTGGCGGATGTCCATGTAGCTGCGCAGGTGCGGGATGGCCGTCACCAGGTCGCGGATGGTCGCGCCGGTCTGGCGCTTGACCCGGCGGCCGAGGGTGCCCGCGTCCGGGTTGGCGTCGATCGCGATCACCTTGTCCTGGCGCTCACTGGCCAGGGTCGCGCCGAGCGCGGTGGTGGTCGTGGTCTTGCCGACGCCGCCCTTGAGGCTGATCACGGCGATCCGGTAGCAGCTCAGCACCGGGGTGCGGATGACCTCCAGCTTGCGGGCCTTCTCGGCCGCGGCGGCCTTGCCGCCGAACTGGAAGCGCGGCTGCTGGCGCTGCTGCTTCGGCTGGCTGCGCAGCAGGCGGTCCGAGGAGAGCTCGACCGCGGCCGTGTAGCCGAGCGGGGCGCCGTGCGCGGTCTGCTGCGGGGTTGCGGCCTGCTGGAACGCCGCCGGAGCCTGCTGCTGGGGCTGCTGCTGCGCCTGCTGCCACGGCTGGGCCGGACCCGGCTGCTGGGCCTGCTGGGGCTGCGGCTGGACCTGTTGGGGCTGCTGCGGCTGCACCTGCTGCGGGGGCTGCTGGTAGGTGTTCGGCTGCGGCCAGCCGGCCTGCCGGGGGTCGACCGGCGGCGCCTGCGGACCGGGTGCCTGCGGGCCCGGTGCCTGCGGGCCCGGTGCCTGCTGGGCCTGGGCCCAGGCGGCCTGCGGGTCCTGCGGCGGCACGGGCTGGGCGTACGGGTGTGCCTGCTGCGGGACCTGGTGCGGCTGCACCTGCGGGACCGGCTGCTGCACGGGCTGCTGCGGGTCCGCGTACGGCTGCGGCTGCTGCTGCGGGTCCGCGTACGGCCCGGGCTGCTGGGGCGTCGTGGGGGCGGCCGGCGGCCAGGACTGCGCGGCGGCCTGCGGCTGCTCCGGCGTGGGGCTTGGGACCGGCGCGGGGCCGGGGACCGGCGCGGCCGCCTCGGCCGACGGCGCGGCGAACGGGACGTGCTGCGCCTCGACGTGGGTGGCGGGCGCGGGGGCCGCGGCCTTCTCCGGGCCCGGGACGGGGGCCGGACCGGCGACCGCCTGCGGCGGCACCGCAGGACCGTCCATCCCCGCAACGACGGGCGGCGCGGCCAGGACGGTCGGCGCAGGCTCGGGCGAGGCCACCGGAACGGGTGTGCCCACAGGGGTCGGCGCAGGCGTCGCCACCGGTGCCGCCTCCGACGCGGGTACGGGCGCAGGGGCGGGCACGGGTGCGGGAGAAGGAGCTGGCACCGGTGCGGCCGCAGCCGCCGAAGCCGTCCCCGAACCAGCCCCCGCCGCGGCGGTCCCCGCCGCCGGTGCGCCCGCCGCACCCGGTGGCCCGCCCGCCGCTCCGGCCGCAGGCCCGGGCGCCACCGGCGCGGCCGGAGCCGCGGCGGCCTCCGTCTGCACGTACCAGGACGGGGGAGAGTAGTCGGGCGCGTCGGACCAGTCGTCGTCGTCCTCCGCCGCGTTGTCGCCGACGTAGACGCCGTCCCGATCGCTGCTCACCTAGGGCTCCCTCGTGTTCGCCGCCGCTGTTCGCGGTGCCGTTGCCGCATCAAAGACTAGGCCGTGTACCAGCCCCCGTTGAAGGCGGAGTCTCATCTCGCCGGGCAACCGGCGGGCGAGCACCGGGCCGGAACCGGGGGAATCCGGGCGGACACCGGGGCGGTACCGGCACAACGGCGGGGGCGCGGCCGGAAGCACGGCCGGGGAGCACCGGGGCACCGGCGGGGGCGCGCACCGCGGTCAGTCGATCCGGCGCGGACCGCCCAGGACCTGCTGCTCGGCCTGCCCGGCGATGGCCCGGACGTACTGGCGGCGCATCCGGGTCGTCCAGAGCGTCATGTCGTCGCCGAGGGTGGGCAGCGAGGTGACGTCCTGCGGGCCGAGCGAGAGCACCCGGCCGATCAGCTCGGCCTCCTGCGGCGAGACCCGCTGCACACCGACCAGGTCGGCCGCGTTCAGCACCCGGGCCGCGTTCGGGCCCAGGTAGGGCAGCAGGGTCAGGGTGGTCTGCCAGGGTGCGGCGGAGAGCCTGCTGCGCGGCGGGCGGACGCCGAGGTCGCGCACGACCAGCACCGGCGAGTTCACCGAGGCGCCCTGCGGGCCGAGCCGGCCGACCTGGTGGATCGTCACGCACGGCTGGCCGCCGCCCGCGGCCTGCGCCATCGGGCCCCAGAGCTGTGCGCGGGCGGTCTCGACGGCGATCCGGGCGCCGGTGGCGGCCGCCCGCAGCGCGATGATCTGGGCCGTCCAGACGCCGCCGACCAGGACGAGGTCGTAGGCGCTGGGCCGGAACAGGCCGAGGACGGCGGGCTGCTGCTGCACGTCCTCGCCGATCAGCACGCCGTCGTCGCCGACCGGGAAGGAGAGCGCGCCGAGGTCCTCGACGGTCAGCACGTGCTTCTCCCGGCGCGGGCCGCGCAGCCCGAAGCCGGGCAGGATGCGCGGCCGGACCCGGGGCTGCTCGGCGCCGGGCTGCGGGCCGGGGGCCGGATAGGTCTGGTAAGCCATCAGGAAACACCTCCCAGGGGCAGGGTGGCGAGCATGCCGGGGGCCTGCTCCAGGTCGAGCCGGCTCAGGCCGAGACCGGCGCTCTGGGCCCGGGCCTCCACCTGGCGACCGACCTGGACCACCTCGCTCTCGCTGCGCCCGGTCACCCGGACGTGGCCGCTGATCGTCACCGAGCCGCCGGTGCCGTGGCCGGCGGTCAGGCTGAAGGTGCTGGCCAGCGCCGGCGAGCCGGTGACCAGGTTGACGAGGTCGGGGGCGGCGATCCGCCCGGGGGAGCCGCCGGGGCGGCTGAGCTGCGGCCACCGGGAGACCCAGTAGGTGCTGTGCCAGCGGTCGTCGATCCGCCAGAACCGGTTGCTCTCCTGGGTGCGGCGCCCGCTGCCGCCGCCGCTTCCGGTGCCCTGGCGTCCGGCCACGGCGAGCGGGTTGGCGCAGCTGGAGATGGCGAGTGCGGCGATCAGCTCCCGCTCGTCCAGCACGGTGGCGTTGAAGCCGGCGCTGTTGAGCCGCCCGGCCAGCTGGTCGGTGACCCGCTGGAGCGCCTTGCGGGCGCCCTCCTCGCCGCCGCCGCGGGCGAGGACGGCGGTGGCGGCACGCTCCGGGTCGAGCTTGAGCGCGACCCAGGTCAGCCGGAGGCCGGGGGTGGCGGTGCCGTCCGGCAGCTCGCGGTAGGCGCGGGAGGCCAGCGACTGCTCGGGCAGGTGCGGGGCGGGAGCGGGCTGGGTGTGCTGGACGACCTGGATCGACTCCAGGGTGATGTCGTCCACCTGCAGCGCCGAGCAGACCACGTCCAGCGGCAGCGGCAGCGCGGTGCGGACCGGGCGCAGCGGCTGGTCCTTGGCCTGGACGAGCAGGACCGAGGTGAGGAAGGTGCCGTCGCCGACCATGCCGGTCTCGCGGCGCATCGGGCGGCCGCCGAAGTCGGTCTCGGTGGCGTGGGTGTAGGTGCGCAGGGCGGGTTCGAGTTCCAGCGCGGGGGCGAGGGCCGGGTCGGTGCCGGCCGGCGGCACGTTGGTCCGGGCCTGCTTGCGACGGGCCTTCAGGGTCGAGCGCACCAGCAGCAGCTCGGGGATGGTCCGGCCGCGCAGCGGGATCACGGCGAGGACGACCAGCGTCAGCGCGACCGCGCCGAAGGCGCCGGCCATCGGCTTGCTGATGGTCCAGCCGACCGCCACCAGGGCCACCGCGACCTCGACCAGCACGAGTTGCTGGAGCCTCAGCCGGCCGCCGAGCAGCCCGGGCCGGGGGTGGACGCGCACCGGGACGGCGGAGCCGGGCCCGCCGGCGGGCGTGGGCAGGGGCGCGGAGGCGGAGCCCGGGTCGTGCTGTGCCCGCCGGCCGGACCGGCGCGACCCCCTGCCCTGTGCCGTGCTGCGGCGCCCTTGAGCGGTCTGGCTTGGCATCCCCCGAGTGGCCCTCTCTGATCAGTTGTCGCGGCCCGGTTGGCCGGTTCGCGAACCGTACCCGTACCGTACTCACCGTCTGCTGCCGCATCGTAGAGGGTTCGAGGTCGCTCTCGCCCGGCGGGTGCGGACTCACGGGGCAGGTCGGTCGGACAGGGGAGACGACGAGGATGGCATCACGCCGGGACGAGCTGAACGCCTACACGTTCGCCCGCAAGCGCACAGTCGGGGCTTTTCTGCTGCCCGGCGGCGGGGGCAGTGACGAGGACGCGCCGCGTCCGGTCAAGGCGATCCTGCCGAGTGTGGTGGTGGGCGCGCTGGTGGTCGGCGGGTTCGGGCTCTGGGGCGTGTTCAAGCCGAGCGCGCCGGTGGGCTGGGACGACGGCAAGAACATCATCCAGGGCAAGCAGAGCACCACCCGCTACGTGGTGCTGAAGGACCCTGACGGCAAGACCAAGCGGCTGCACCAGGTGCTCAACATGGCCTCGGCGCGGCTGGTGCTGGCGGCCGACGCCAAGGTGGTGGTGGTCGCCGACGACGTGCTCGACAAGTACCCCAACCACGGCCCGACGATCGGCATCCCGTACGCGCCGGACAAGCTGCCGACCAAGGACAACGTCAGCAGGGCGATGAAGTGGTCGGTCTGTGACCGCCCCGGCTCGGACGACAAGCAGGCGACCGTCAACCAGGCGGTGTTCGTGGCGGGCGGCGCCGACGCCAAGGCGCTGGAGGCCAAGGACCGGGTGCTCGACGTCGACCAGGCGCTGCTGGTGGAGCAGAAGGACGACCAGCAGGTGACCGTGCAGCCCGGCGCGGGCCAGCCGGCGGCCGGCCAGAGCAAGCTGAAGCTCTTCCTGATCGACGCGAAGGGCCGCAAGCACGCCATCGCCCCGAACGACCCGGACGACACCAAGACGCAGCTGATGGGTGCCATCTTCGGGACGACCGCGACCTCCCAGCCGGTCAAGAAGGAGTGGCTGGACACCCTGTCGAACGGCAGCGACATCGTCTTCCCGAAGATCGACGGGCTGGTCCCGGACGCCAAGGCCCCCAACTCCTCGGTGGCGCTGCAGAACGCGGAGGACCGCAAGGTCGGCCGGCTGGTCAAGGCCGGCGACCGGTACTACGTGGTGGGCAAGGACAAGCTGTACCTGATCACCCAGTTCCAGGCCGAGTTGATCCGTCAGAACCCGGCGCTGCAGCCGCTGTACAACCAGGACGCGAACAAGAACCCCCGGATCGACGACATCACGCCGGCGGAGCACGCCGCGCTCAAGAGCGACGCGCCGCTGATGGGGGAGGGCGGCAAGGACTGGCCCAGCAGGACCGGTGCTCCCGCCAACAACTGGCAGGCGCAGAAGGACGCGAAGATGGTCCTCTGCAGCACCTTCGACGGCGTGGCGGAGGACGGCAAGACCCCCCGTCGCAGCGTCTGGGCGGGCCCCGACTACCCGGTGAAGTCCGGTACCGGCGCGGCCGTCTCGGCCCATGTGACGCCCGGTCTGGGCCTGTTCTACCGGGCGCTGGACAGCGGCGTGGACGGCTCCGGCAGCGACTACCTGATCACCGAGACCGGTCTGCGCTACGCGGTGCCGGCCAACAGCACCGGTGGCAAGGGCGGTTCGGCGACGGCGCCGCCCGGGCAGCCGAGCCCCAGCGCCACCAAGACCCCGTCGGCCCAGCCCACCGACCCGGCCGCGCCGCCGCAGCAGGAGGAGACCGGCGGCAACCAGGCCCGGCTCGGCTACCAGGGGCTTCAGCCCGTTCCGGTGCCGCAGCAGTGGTCGAACCTGGTGCCGGCCGGCCCGGCGCTCAACTCCAAGAGCGCGGCCCAGCAGCAGAACGCGTGACCGTCCCTGCCCGGTAAAGGAATTGGTCACAGTGTCATGGTCTCGTAACTAGCAGTTGCCCGGTGTTGGGCCAGCTGCGTACGCCGACTACAGTGCTGCAGGACATCACACCGTGATGCGCGGAGTGGCCGGAAACGGCTGCCCGGACACAATGTCTGTCTCATGGGGGACGGTAGAGCATGGGTCAGTTCACGACGACCGCTCAGGAGATGCTGGCTTTCGCCAAGCACATGGACGAGGTCATCGGCAAGATTGACGGCGAGATCAAGAGCCTCAACGCGCTGGTCGACTCGGTCAAGGGCGGCTGGAAGGGCCAGGCGGCTGCCGCCTACGGCAACCTCCAGACCGAGTTCAACCAGGACGCGGCCAAGCTGAACGAGTCGCTGCGGGCCATCAAGGGCGCGATCGAGATCACGACCAAGCAGTACTCGCAGACCGACGCGGACCAGCAGACCGCGTTCAAGGCCTGATCCCTGCTTTCTGCCAGGTCAGTCATCGACGTCCCCGGCTGAGGGGCGACGTCGCCATCTCGACAAGGAGACACTGTGTCCGACGGCCAGATTATGGTGAACTTCGAGACCGTGCGAGGTGCCGGTACTCAGGTTCGCAACACCGCCAACACGATCAAGAACCAGCTCGACGAGCTCAAGAGCGGCGTCAACAAGATCGCCCAGAGCTGGCAGGGTGCTGCGCAGGAGGGCTACCGCGCCCACCAGACGCAGTGGGACCAGCGCGCCGCCCACCTGCAGGAGACGCTGGCGAAGATCGCCACCGCCCTGGACCAGGCGGCGGAGAGCTACAACAACACCGAGAACAGCAACAAGAAGCTCTGGACCTGACGGAGCCTGAGCCCTCGTCAGGGGCATGAGTGACTCCGCCGAAGGGGCGGGTGCCCGGTACCGGGCACCCGCCCCTGACGCGCAACCACGGGGTGGAAGACATGAGGGGTGGCAGGGTGTCCGTAGTCAGGTACCGGAAGGCGGCCGCGACGGCGGCGGCACTCGCGGTGCTCGGCGGCCCGCTGGCCGCCCCGGCGCACGCGGACGGCCCCGGCCTCGCCGCCGCCGGTGACTGCTCCAAGTCCGCCCAGAACGTGATGGCCGTCCCGTGGTCGCTCCAGCGCATGGTGCTCGACGAGCTCTGGCAGGGCGGCCGGACCACCGGCGCGGGCGTGACCGTCGCCGTCATCGACACCGGGGTGGACGACACCAACCCGCAGCTCGCCGACAAGGTCCTCGACGGCGGCTCGCTGCTGAAGGAGAAGGACGGGCAGAAGCCCGAGGGCGGTGGCAAGGTCGACCCGGTCGGCCACGGCACCAAGGTGGCCGGCATCGTCGCCGCCGCGGCCCGCAGCGACGTGACCGGCTTCGTCGGGCTCGCCCCGAGCGCCCGCATCCTGTCGATCCGCCAGAACGACGCGGAGGGCAGCGGGGACGTCCACACCCTGGCCGCCGCGATCGGCCAGGCGGTCCAGCAGGGCGCCAAGGTCATCAACATCTCCCAGGACGTGCGCGGAGCCGGCGACGCCGGCTTCGCCGGTTACCCCGAGCTGAAGGCCGCGATCGACGCCGCCGAGGCCAAGGACGTCGTGGTGGTCGCCTCCACCGGCAACGACGGCAAGGAGGGCGACACCTACCCGGCGGCGTTCCCCACCGTGCTCGCCGTCGGCGCCTCCGACCGCAACAACGAGCGCGCCCCCTTCTCCCAGTACGGCGACTTCGTGGACGTCGCCGCGCCCGGCGTCGACATGCTCTCCACCGTTCCCCACGGCGGCCAGTGCGTGGACAACGGCACCAGCTTCGCCGCGCCCTACGTCTCCGGCCTGGCGGCGCTGCTGGTCGGCGCCCACCCGAAGTGGAAGGCGCGGCAGGTCCGCGCGTGGATCGAGCAGACCGCGCAGCGCACCGACCGCAAGGCCAACGAGTACGTCGGCTGGGGCGTGGTCGACCCGGTCAAGGCCGTCACCAAGGCGCCCGAGGTGGCGCCGGAGGCCGCCCAGGAGGACCCGCAGGTCGAGCTGGCCGCCGCCCCGATCGTGCCGCAGCCGGTCGGCCTCGGCGAGACCCAGGCCGACCGCGACGGGCGCACCGCGACCTACGTGCTGGGCATCGGCGCCCTGCTCGTCGCGCTCCTCGTCGGCGGCGGCATCGTGCTGCGCGACCACCGCCGCCGCCCCTCGAACTGAACCGGAGACTTTTCCGGCCCGTCTGTAACATCCGGCCCTGCCCGCCGCATCCAAGAGATGTCGACGACGAGAGCAGGGGGCGCGGGGGATGGGGCGGATCGGTGCCACACGTGAGAGCAAGGACGCGGAGTTCCTGGAACTCGTGTCGAGCCGAACCGGCCACCTCTACCGCTCCGCCTGCCTGCTCACCAGCGGCGACACCCACCACGCCGAGGACCTCGTCCAGGAGGCCCTCAGCCGGATGTACGTGCTGTGGCGCCGCAGCGCGTGGACCGGCGGGCGGCACCGCATCGACAACCCCGGGGCGTACGCCCACACCGTGATGGTGCGCACCTTCCTCGCCCAGCAGCGCCGCCGCTCCAGCGGCGAGCGGCCCACCGGCGAACTGCCCGAGCCCGAGGGCCGCGAGGCGGACAGCACACTGCGGCTGACCCTGCTCGACGCGCTCGGCCGGCTGCCCGCCAAGGACCGGGCCGTGCTGGTGCTGCGCTACTGGGAGGACCGCAGCGTCGAGGAGACGGCCGAGGTGATGCGCGCCTCCTCGGGCGCGGTCCGCACCCGGACCAACCGTGCCCTCGGCCGGCTGCGAACCCTGCTCGGCGACTCGCTCGCCGAGCTCGCGGCCCACTGAGCCCGCGGCCCACTGAGCCCGCGGCCCACTGAGCCCACGGCCCGCGGACGCCGGGCGTCCGCCGCGCACCGGGTCTGCCGCGCACCGGTCCGCCGCCCGTCGGATTCCCTGCCCGCCGCGCGCGGGCACCCCGCCCATCGACCCATCCCGTGACCGAAGGAAACGGTGATCACGCATGTCCGAACAGGACAAGTTCGAAGACGATCTTCTCTACGCCATGACCCGCACGGGGGAGGGCTTCCGTGCCGAGCAGGCCCCACTGGTCACCGCCGGCCTGGCCCGCGGGCGCCGTCGCTGGCGCCGCCGTTCGGCCGCCGCCGTGGTGAGCGGCGCTGCCGCCCTGGCCCTGGTCGGGACGGGCGCGGTGTACCTCTCCGGCAGCACCGGCGGCCCCGGGAGCGGGACGGCACTCACCGCGGCCGCCTCCGGCAGCGGCGCCGCGGGCGGCTCGGGCGCCGCGCCCACCGCCCAGGCGCCGTCGGCCTCCGCCTCCAAGGCCGTGATCAGCGGCGACGAGGTGCTCGCCACCCTTCAGGCGCTGCTGCCCAAGGGCCAGGTGTCCGACGGCAAGGGGCGCGGCACCGGGGACGGCCCGGCCGCGGGCACCCTCGCCGGGGCGGACCTGGTCTTCGACGACGGCCACGGCAAGTCGCTGGTGCAGATCGGGATCCAGAAGCACCGCAAGGGCCAGTCGCAGCCGCAAACCTGCCCGACGGACCTCAAGCTCGCCCGGGTCGACTCCTGCACCGCCACCACCTTGCCGGACGGCTCCCAGCTCGTCCTCAGCCAGGGCTACGAGTACTCGGACAACCGCGCCGACACCAAGCAGTGGTACGCGACGCTGACCGGCCCGGACGGCCGGGAGATCATGCTGAGCGAGTGGAACGCGCCGCAGGAGAAGGGCGCGCCGGACAGCCGTCCGAACCCGCCGTTCACCCTGGACCAGCTGAAGGCCGTGGTCACCGACAAGTCCTGGGACCGGATCGTCGCGGCGGTCCAGTACGACGGGGTCGACTACGCGGCGCAGGCCGGCGGCCTGACCCTGGAGGACCGTCAGGCGATCCTGGCCAAGCTGCTGCCCGCCGGGGTGACGGTGACCAAGATCACCGGCAACGAGGTCTTCGCCGACGTCCAGCTGGCCCAGGGGCCGGCCACCGGATCCCTGGTCCTGCGGGTGCAGAAGCTGGTGCCGGACCAGTCGACGGAGCAGCTGTTCGACGGCTCGACCGCGCTGCCCGACGGGAGCAGGCTCAAGCTCTACGGCCCGGGGACGGCGAGCTCCAAGGGCATGCCGATGGCCGACGTCCTGCGTCCGGGCAACCTGCGCGTCCTGGTCGCCCAGGGTCCGACCGGCAAGCCGCTGCTCACCCTCGACCAGCTGACGGCGATCGCCGGCAGCCCGCTGTGGCAGGCCGCGAAGTAGGGCCTCGCACGGAGAACGACAGTGCCCCGGGCCTGGGGGAGCCCGGGGCACTGCCGTGTGGGGGAGGGGTGGGGGTCGTGACGGGCCGTTCTCAGGCCTGCTGGTCCTCGGGGAGGGTGATCACCCAGCGGGTGGCCTGCCGGGGGCGCAGGTAGAACAGCCAGTAGAGGGTGGCGACGGCGGTGATGCCGCCGGTCCAGAGCAGCGGCACCGTGTCCAGCTGCGTGATGACGTAGACCAGCACCACGATCAGGACGACCGGGATGGCCGGCCAGAGCGGCATCCGCCAGGCGGCGGCGTGCTTGTGGTGGTTGCGGCGCGAGAGCAGTGCGGCGACCGCGACCAGCAGGTACATCCCGGTGACGGCGACGCCGGTGATCTCGCTCAGCAGCTCGCCCTTGACGAAGCAGAGCGCGGCGCCGGGCAGGCCCACGGCCAGGGTGGCGACCCACGGGGAGCCGAACCGGCCCAGGGTGGAGAAGGCCTTGTTGACCGGCTCCGGCCAGGCCTTGTCGCGGGCGGAGGCGAACAGCACCCGCGAGTTCTGGATGACCATGACGATGCCGGCGTTGATGATGGCCAGCGCGACGCAGAGGCTGATGAAGGTGCCGACGGCGGAGTTGCTCCAGGCGGTGACCATGCCGGAGATGTCGCCGGAGCTCAGGGTCTCCAGGTCGGGGGCGCCCATGGTGATGGCGGCGACCGGGATCAGGATGACGGCGGCCGAGATGGCCAGCGTCCAGAGCACCGTGCGCGAGACGTTGCGGCGCGGGTTCTCCAGCTCCTCGGAGAGGTAGACCGCGGTGGAGAAGCCCTGGGTGATGAAGAGCGCGATCCCGAGCGCGCCGACGATGGCGCCGATGCTCACCGTGGTGGCGGCGCCGCCGTCACCGGCGACCACGCCGTGCAGCATGCTGGGCGCGTTGCCGTTGGCGTGGGCGAAGCCGAGCACCGAGACGACACCCGCGGCGATGACCTCCAGCACCAGGAAGATGCCGGTGATCCAGGCGTTGGCCCGCAGGTCCAGCAGGCCGGCCAGGGTGGCGGCGAGCATGACCGCGGCGCCCGCGATCGGCTTGTCGACGTGCAGCACCGGTGCGAGGTAGTCGGCCGTGCCGAGGGCGATGACCGAGGGGACGATCATCACCACGATCAGCGAGAGTACGAAGACCAGCCAGCCGGCGAGCCGTCCGGCCAGGGTGCCGACCATCGCGTACTCGCCGCCGGCGGAGGGGATCAGGGTGCCGAGCTCGGAGTAACAGAAGGCGACGGCGATGCAGAGCACCGAGCCGATGGCGATGGCCAGCGCGGTGGCGCTGCCGATGCTGGAGAACAGCTCCGGGACGATCACGAAGAGCGTGGAGGCCGGGGTGACGCAGGACAGCGTGAGCAGCGTGCCGCCCACGACGCCGATCGAGCGCTTGAGCGTCTGGGGAGAGGCGGCGCCGTCGGTGGCCGCAGCGGGGGCTACGGCGTGTGGCGGGCGAAGCGTGTCGGTCATGTGGCTTCCGATCGGCTCTGAGCGGTCCTGGAGAGGGAGCGGTATCGCCTCCGCTGGCTGGCTGCTCTGGGTCTTGGTCCTGACGCTCCCGGGCCGCCATGGAACCTTGGGCGTATTGAGCACGTCAATGCCGGAATTGCTTCGGAATCCGTTGCGAAGGAAGGCATAAACATGCGATCCAGTGATCACGAGCGGTCATTATCACGTATGTCCGACTTGTTACCTTGCCTGAAACGCACTTGAATCCAAGGTGAACCGAGCATTGTGGGCTCTCATTCAAAGGCTGCTGTCGGCCGGGAAGGTGACTCGCCAGGCGGCCTTCCGCCGCCCGGCCTCCGTCCGGTGGGGTGCGGGAACCGCAGCGGCACGCCGGAAAGATCTAGGTAACGTTTCGGCACTTGGGACGCGAAAGGGGCCGGGCTCCTGGGAACCCGACCCCTCCGATCACTTTCCGTGACCACCGCCGATGGCGGCCGCGCATACTATGCCGACGGCAGCCAGCCCGTCTGGACCATCTGCCCGCTGGTCACCCGGCGCGAGACGAACACCCCGCGGCCCGGCGGCAGCGGCTGCGGCTTGACCGTCCCCAGCAGCGCACCCTCGTCCTTGTTACCGGACAGGATCACGCCCTGGCCGCCCAGCTCGCGCATCCGCTGCATCACCGGCTCGTACAGCGACCGCCCCGCGCCACCCGCGCTGCGCGCGATGATCACGCGCAGGCCGATGTCGCGGGCGAACGGCAGGAACTCGGCGAGCGGCGCCAGCGGGTTGCCCGAACTCGTCGCGACCAGCTCGTAGTCGTCCACGATCACGAACATGTCCTTGCCGCTGTACCAGCTGCGGTTGCGCAGCTGCTCGGCGGTCACGTCCGGGCCCGGCAGACGGCGCGAACAGGCCCCGCGCAGCATCTCCACGATGCTGGTCATGGTCGGCTGCGCGGCCGCGTACTCCACCAGGTACTCCTGCGGCACCGCACCGAGCAGCGCGCGGCGGTAGTCGCCGACCACGATGCCGGCCTGGTCCGGGGTGTACCGCTCGGTGATCTGCTTGACCAGCAGCCGCAGCAGCGCCGACTTACCGGACTCGGTGTCACCGAAGACGATGAACAGCGGGTCGGTCTCGAAGTTGACGAACGCCGGCGCCAGCTCCAGCTCGTCCACGCCGAACGCGACGCCGCGCTCCGGGTACTCGAAGCCCTTCGGCAGCGCGAACCCGTCCAGCACCGTCGGCAGCATCCGGACCTGCGGGGCGCGCGGGCCCGTCCAGGCCGCGTTGACCGCCGCCACCAGACCGGCCACGCCCTGCTGCAGGTCGTCCACCGAGCGGGAGCCGTCCAGCCGGGGCAGGCCCGTCAGGAAGTGCATCCGCTCCGAGGTGATGCCGCGCCCGGGGCTGGCCGGCACGTTCTGCGCCACCCGGCGGTCCACCTCGGACTCCATCGAGTCACCGAGCTTCAGCTCGGTCCGGTTCTGCAGCAGGTCCTTGAGGGCCGGGCGGACCTCCGCGTACCGGGTCGCCGTGACGATCAGGTGGACGCCGTAACCGAGGCCGCGCTGGGCGATGTCCCCGATCACGCCCTCCAGCATCTCGAACTCCTGCTTGAAGGTGTTCCAGCCGTCGACGACCAGGAAGACGTCGCCGAACTGCTCGTCCGGCAGCTGGCCGGCCGCCCGGCGGGCCCGGTACGTCGCGATCGAGTCGATCCCGGTCTGCCGGAACAGCTCCTCGCGCCGGTTCAGCACCCCGTGCACCTCGCTGATCATCCGGCGCACCTTCTCGGCGTCCAGCCGCCCGGCCACCCCGCCGACGTGCGGCAGGTCCTGGAGCGACTGGAAACCGCCACCGCCGAAGTCCAGCAGGTAGAACTGCGCCTCCAGCGGGGTGTGGGTGAGCGCGAACGCGGCCACCGTGGTGCGGATCATCGTCGACTTGCCCGACAGCGGACCACCCACCACCAGACCGTGGCCGCCCGCACCCGAGTAGTCGTGCTCCAGCACGTCGCGCTTCTGCTCGCGCGGCCGGTCCACGATGCCGACCGGCACCTTCAGCCGGCCCAGGCCGGCGGACCCGGGCGAGGTCAGCCCGCGCTCCGCCGTCGCCTGCAGCGGCAGCATCAGCTCGTCCATGCTCGGCGGATCGTCCAGCGGCGGCAGCCACACCTGGTGCGCGGCCGGGCCCTGGCCCACCATCCGCTGCACGAACACGTCCAGCACGGTGTCGACCAGCGCGTCGTCCTGCTCCTCGACCTCCGGCTCGACCTCCTGCACCAGCGGCTCCACCACCGGCACCTCGGCCGCCGAGAACAGCACGGGCTGTGCCGTCACCAGCCGGCCGCCGGTCGACCGCTGCTGCCCGGGCGCGCGGTACGGGCCCGAGACGTACGCGGCCTTGAACCGCTCCATCACGTCGGTGCCGAACTTCAGGTAACCGACACCCGGCACCGGCGGCAGGTGGTACGCGTCCGGCACACCGATCGCCGCCCGCGACTCGGCCGCCGAGAAGGTGCGCAGACCGATCCGGTACGAGAGGTAGGTGTCCAGACCGCGCAGCTTGCCCTCCTCCAGGCGCTGCGAGGCCAGCAGCAGGTGCACACCCAGCGAACGGCCGATCCGGCCGATCTGGATGAACATGTCGATGAAGTCCGGCTTCGCGGTGAGCAGCTCGGAGAACTCGTCGATGATCAGTACCAGCGACGGCAGCGGGTCCAGCGCCGCACCCGCCGCACGGGCCCGCTCGTACTCGTTCACGTTGGCGTAGTTGCCGGCCGAACGCAGCAGCTCCTGGCGGCGCACCATCTCACCGTCGATCGCGTCGCGCATGCGGTCGACCAGGGTGAGCTCGCCCTCCAGGTTGGTGATCACCGCGGAGGTGTGCGGCATGTCCGCCATGCCGGAGAAGGTCGCACCACCCTTGAAGTCCGCCAGGACGAAGTTCAGCGTCTCCGAGGAGTGCGTCATCGCCAGGCCCAGCACCAGGGTGCGCAGCAGCTCCGACTTGCCGGAGCCGGTCGCGCCGACGCACAGGCCGTGCGGGCCCATGCCCTCCAGCGCGGCCTCCTTGATGTCCAGGTAGACGTGCTCGCCCCCGGCCCCGACCCCGATCGGCACCCGCAGCTTCTCGTGCTGCGCCCGCGTGCGCCAGCTGCGCGACACCTCGAAGGAGCCCGGGTCGCCCGAGTTCATCAGGTCGGTGAAGTCCAGGTTGGACAGCAGCGGCTCGTCGTCACCGCCGGCCGAGATCCGGTACGGCGCCAACTGCCGGGCCAGCGCCTCGGACTGCCAGGTCGAGAGGGTGTCCGGCTTGCCGGAGTAGGTCGCGCCGGACGCCGAGCGGAGCACCAGCTCGTCCGGCGTCACCGTCACGATCAGGTGGCCGGTCGGCTCGTCCAGGTCGCCCGGGACCACCTCGACGATGGTCACGCCCTGGACGCCCTCCGCGCCGGCCAGCAGCGAGTCGTGCGGCACCGAAGCGCCGTCCATGACGACGATGATGTGCGGCTGGTCCGAGGACGGCGCCGCGTCCCGCACGAACCGCTGGCGGCCCGCCAGTTCGTCCTGGAGCAGGAACTCCAGCTCACCGAGGCCGGTCGCGATCAGCCGGCGCGAACCCGCGCCGTCGCTCTCCTTGCGGTGCTGGTTGTGCGGGAGCCACTTGGTCCACTCCCACTCCTCCGCCGCACCCGGCGCCGCGGCCACCGTCACCAGCAGGTCGTCCGGCGAGTGCAGCGTCGTCAACTGGGCGATCATCGCCCGCACGTTGCCGTACACGGTGTCCGGGTCCCCGCACACCGTGATGTGGTAGAAGGCGCGCAGCGAGACCGCCAACGGCAGGTCCTGCAGGGTGCCGTGAGCCTTGAGGAAGGTGTGCATCGCCGCCGCGGCGAGCGGTTCCAGCTCCTCCATCGGCGCCGTCTGCGGCGCCACCAGCGGCGTCGACAGCTGCACCGGCCCGCGGCCGACCCGGATCTGCGCGAAGTCGGCGTCCCCGGTGCGGCGTTCCCACAACCGGCGGCCGTCCGCGACGATCGACCAGAGCTGGTCCGGCTCCGGGTTCAGGAACAGCTGCGCGCCGCGCTGGCGCTCGGCGGTCCGGCGGACCTGGCGGCGCATCTGCTGCAGGTACTTCAGGTAGTCGCGGCGCTCGTCGGCGGTGGCGGTCGAACCGCCCTTGCGCGCCCGCACGATCTGGGCCAGCGCCATGCCGACCGTCGAGACGATCATCAGACCGCCCATGATCTTCATCGGGGCCTGCGCGCCGGGCGAGAAGAAGAACACCGCCGAGCCGCCCATGCCGAGCATCGGCAGGAGGCTCATCATCCAGTCCTCGCCGCCCGACCTCGGCAGCTCCGGCGGGGTGACCAACTCGACCGGCTCGTCCGGCACCGCCGGCGGATAGGCCCGCGCGGGTCGCTTGACCGTGATCACGCTCATGCGCCCACCTCGCTGCGCCCGGCGGTCGCTTCGCGGGACGCGCACCTTCCGATGACTCTCCCCCGGCCTCCGGCCGGGGGGACCCCCATGCTCCGGTCACTCATGTGCGCACCACACCCCACGGCCTTGAACGGCTCGCTCAATCACTTCGGCATCAGCCCTCACGCAACTGGATACGTACGGGTGAGGGCGCCCCGTGTGACGCCGCCCCCGCTCCGCCGACCGCAGGCAGACCCGGGGAGGAACGCGGCCCCTGCCCCCGTCGCCTTGCGCAGGGGCCGATCCTACTGGGCGCCTGTCCGGCTGCTCAGCCCGGGCCCGCGGCACCTCCGCGACCCGCACCGGCCCCGCCCCCTCACCCCTGCGCATCGGCAGGCACGAACGGAGCGGGTAGGGTAACGCCGCGCCAACTCATGGCCGGATCGAGACAGTTCCGCCGGCCGGCGCCGCGCAGCAGCCAGACCGACCGCCGCCGGCAGAGCGGCACTGTCTACAAGGGGGAGCGCCCAGTGCGTCGAGTGATCGGTGTCAGCGAGGTAGGGGCATGAGTACCTCCGCCACGACCGGTTTCTGCCGGGTCACCGTCGTCGCCCCGGACAGCCGGATCGACGTCGCCCTGCCCGAGGACGTTCCGCTCGCGGACGTCTACCCCGAGGTGCTGCGCCTGTCCGGCCAGACCCAGCCGGACGGTGCCCCCACCGGCTTCCACCTCGTCCGCCGCGACGGCACCGTGCTCGACAGCGGGTTGCCGCTCGCCGCCCAGCAGGTCCGCGACGGCGACCTGCTGAGCCTGCGTCCCTTCGCCGAGTCGCTGCCGCCGGCCGTCTACGACGACGTGGCCGACGCCATCGCCAGCGCCGTCGAGGCCGACCGCCGGTTCTGGAGCCCCGAGCTGATGCGGGCCTTCGGCCTGATCGGCGCCGCCGTGCTGCTCACCCTGCTCGGCTTCGCGCTCTGGTTCTCCGACCTGCGCCACGACATGCACAGCCTGCCCGGCATCCTCTCCGGCGTCACCGCCGTGATGCTGACGGCCCTGGCCGGCGTCCGCGCCCGGGTCTACCAGGACGCCTGGGCCGCCCTCGCGCTCGGCCTCGGCGCACTGCCGCACGCCATGATCGGCGGCAGCGGCATCATCGCCCCCGCCCACGCCTGGGACGGCCCGGGCCGGCTCCAGTTCCTCACCGGCTGCGTCGCCGCCCTGGTCGTCGCCGTGCTGCTGGTGGGCCTGCTGCCCGAGAAGGACTCGCTGTTCGTCGCCGCCGCCTTCATGGCCGCCTCCGGCGCTCTCGCCACCTTCGCCGCCGTGCTGCTGCCCGGCACCCCGGCCGGCCACATCGCCGCCGTCACCGGCGTCGCCGCCACCGCCGTGATCGGTTTCCTGCCCGGTCTCTCGGCCCGCTTCGCCCGGCTGCCCGTCGGCTTCAGCGCCCCCGGCCAGGCCCGTACCCGCAGCCGCGACTACGACGAGGAGGCCGGCCGCGCCGAGGCCGTCCAGTACGAGCGGATCGCCCACCAGGCCCGCCGCGGCCACGAGGTGCTGGTCGGCCTGGTCGGCGGCTGCGCCGCGGTGATCGTCGGGGCCTGCGCCGTGCTCGGCTTCACCGACGAGCTCTTCCCCGAGCTGCTCGCGCTGACCCTCGGCATCGCCACCATGCTGCGCGCCCGGCTGTTCCGCTACACCGCGCAGGTCTTCAGCCTCACCATCGCGGGCCTGCTCGGCCTGTCGCTGCTGATCGTCGGCCTCTCGCTGCACACCCCGCTGTTCATCCTGAAGGCCTCCAGCACGACCCAGGTCGACCTGCGCACCATCTGGCTGGCCGCCTCGATCGCGTTCGGCGCCGCGATCCTCACCGCGATCGCCCTGGTGGTGCCGCGGCTCGGCGTCTCCCCGTTCTGGGGGCGCATCCTGGACCTGGTCGACAGCCTCACCCTGATCGCCCTCGTCCCGCTGGCGCTCGGCGTGCTCGACATCTACAGCCTGGTCCGCGGCGGCATCACCGGCTGACCGGGTCCGGCGGCCCGGCGGCAGACCGGACGGACGGCACTGGTACGCTTGCCTTTCGAGTGCACCAGTGTGTCCGCCCCACGCGGGTCGCAGACCGCCGGCCGCGCTCGCAGACGACACCGAGTTCTCACAGAGTCCTGTGCCGTAGACCAGGACCGCTCGGTATCACCCCGAAGGAGTTGCAGTGGCTCTCGCCTCTGACGTCAAGAAGCAGATCATCGCCGAGTTCGGCCAGAAGGAGGGCGACACCGGCTCCCCCGAGGTCCAGGTGGCCATGCTCTCCCGCCGCATCTCGGACCTGACCGAGCACCTGAAGGCCCACAAGCACGACCACCACTCGCGTCGTGGCCTGCTGATCCTGGTCGGCCAGCGTCGCCGCCTGCTGCAGTACCTGGCCAAGAAGGACATCGAGCGTTTCCGTACGCTCGTCGACCGCCTGGGCATCCGCCGCGGTGCCGCCGGTGGCGCCCGCTAAGACCGCCGCTCGGGGCGGCTCCCCACACCGGGGAGCCGCCCCTCGCGCGTATGCCGCGGCCGGTGACCCATGGCGTCCCGGGCACGACAACCGCGCATAACAACTCGCGCGCACCTCCCCAGGTGGCCGAGGATTGCACCGTAGGGTTGTGGGCATGCCGGGTGATGGCGCGACACCGCGCCACCCAGGCGGAAAGACCCCAACCCCCCGCGGGACGAAGGCTTCAAACGGAAGCCGCCCGCATCCGAGAGAGCGTCCAGACGCGGACCGCCCGTCCAGGCCTGGCAGCCGAGAGGCGCCGGTCCTCGGTAGTGGCCGCCGGAAGCCCCGCAGACCGAGCGGGGCCCACCGGAGGCTTCGATCGAAGACCGGCCCGGACTGCCTTCCTCTGTGAAAGAGGGCCCCGGGCCACCGGCAGGCGATGCGCGGGGACGCTCTCCCGGAGACGTACGAAAGAGGAGATCTTCCAGGTGGAAGAGAACGTGTTCTACGCCGAGGCCGTCATCGACAACGGTTCCTTCGGCACCCGTACCATCCGCTTCGAGACCGGCCGTCTGGCCCGTCAGGCCGCCGGCTCCGCCGTGGCCTACCTGGACGACGACACCATGGTGCTGTCGGCCACCAGCGCGTCCAAGCAGCCGAAGGAGCACTTCGACTTCTTCCCGCTGACCGTGGACGTCGAGGAGCGGATGTACGCCGCGGGCCGCATCCCCGGCTCGTTCTTCCGTCGCGAGGGCCGGCCCTCCGAGGACGCCATCCTCACCTGCCGCCTGATCGACCGCCCGCTGCGCCCGTCCTTCGTCAAGGGCCTGCGCAACGAGGTCCAGGTCGTCGTCACCGTGATGGCGCTCAACCCGGACCACCTGTACGACGTGGTGGCCATCAACGCCGCCTCCGCCTCCACCCAGCTGGCGGGCCTGCCGTTCTCCGGCCCGATCGGCGGCGTCCGCGTCGCGCTGATCAAGGGCCAGTGGGTGGCCTTCCCGACCCACAGCGAGCTCGAGGACGCCGTCTTCGACATGGTCGTCGCCGGCCGCGTGCTGCCGGACGGCGATGTCGCGATCATGATGGTCGAGGCCGAGGCCACCACCAAGACCATCAAGCTGGTCGCCGACGGCGCCGAGGCCCCGACCGAGGACGTCGTCGCCGCCGGTCTGGACGCCGCCAAGCCGTTCATCAAGGTGCTCTGCGCCGCCCAGGCCCAGCTGGCCGCCCAGGCCGCCAAGCCGACCGGCGAGTTCCCGGTCTTCCTGGACTACCAGGACGACGTGCTCGCCGCCCTGACCGCCGCGGTCAAGGACGAGCTGGCCCAGGCTCTCACCATCCCGGGCAAGCAGGAGCGCAACAACGAGCTGGACCGCGTCAAGGCGATCGCCGCCGAGAAGCTCCTCCCGGAGTTCGAGGGTCGCGAGAAGGAGATCAGCGCCGCGTACAACGCGCTGACCAAGAAGGTCGTGCGCGAGCGCGTCATCAAGGACAAGGTCCGCATCGACGGCCGCGGTGTCACCGACATCCGCACCCTGGCCGCCGAGGTCGAGGCCATCCCGCGCGTCCACGGCTCGGCCCTGTTCGAGCGCGGCGAGACCCAGATCCTGGGTGTCACCACGCTGAACATGCTGCGCATGGAGCAGCAGCTCGACACGCTCTCCCCGGAGACGCGTCGCCGCTACATGCACAACTACAACTTCCCGCCGTACTCGGTCGGCGAGACCGGCCGCGTGGGCTCGCCCAAGCGCCGCGAGATCGGCCACGGCGCGCTGGCGGAGCGGGCGATCCTGCCCGTGCTGCCGACCCGCGAGGAGTTCCCCTACGCGATCCGCCAGGTCTCCGAGGCGCTGAGCTCCAACGGCTCCACCTCGATGGGCTCGGTCTGCGCCTCCACCATGTCGCTGCTGAACGCCGGTGTGCCGCTGAAGGCCGCCGTCGCCGGTATCGCCATGGGCCTGATCTCGCAGGAGATCGACGGTGAGACCCACTACGTCGCGCTGACCGACATCCTGGGTGCCGAGGACGCGTACGGCGACATGGACTTCAAGGTCGCCGGTACCCGCAACTTCATCACCGCGCTGCAGCTGGACACCAAGCTCAACGGCATCCCGGCGTCGGTGCTGGCCGCCGCGCTGAAGCAGGCCAAGGACGCCCGTCTGCACATCCTCGACGTGATGAACGAGGCCATCGACGCGCCCGACGAGATGTCGCCGAACGCGCCGCGCATCATCACCATCAAGATCCCGGTGGACAAGATCGGTGAGGTCATCGGCCCCAAGGGCAAGATGATCAACCAGATCCAGGAGGACACCGGCGCGGACATCACCATCGAGGACGACGGCACCATCTACATCGGTGCGGTCGACGGTCCCTCGGCGGAGGCTGCCCGTACGACGATCAACCAGATCGCCAACCCGACCATGCCGGAGGTCGGCGAGCGCTACCTGGGCACCGTGGTGAAGACCACGACGTTCGGCGCGTTCGTCTCGCTCATGCCGGGCAAGGACGGCCTGCTGCACATCTCGCAGATCCGCAAGCTGGCCGGTGGCAAGCGCGTCGAGAACGTCGAGGACGTCCTCGGTGTCGGCGCCAAGGTCCAGGTCGAGATCGCCGAGATCGACCCGCGCGGCAAGCTCTCCCTGATCCCGGTCGTCGAGGGCGAGGAGGGTGGCGAGGCCGCTTCCGAGTGAAGCGCCGCTAGCCTCCCCATTCAGTAAACGCGGTCGCGGCCCGCACGCCCCCGTCGGCGTGCGGGCCGCATCCCGTTGTTCCCCCATGCTTTCTACGGAGGTACCCCCGTGGCCCAGGCCTCGGCGGCGACGCAGCGCCCCGGCTCCACCCGGACCCTGCTCAAGGGCGCGGACGGCGCCGGCACGGTGCGCCGCACCGTGCTCCCCGGCGGCCTGCGGGTCGTCACCGAGACCCTGCCGACGGTGCGCTCCGCCACCTTCGGCATCTGGGTCGGCGTCGGCTCGCGCGACGAGACCCCGCAGCTCAACGGGGCGACCCACTACCTGGAGCACCTGCTCTTCAAGGGCACCGAGCGGCGCAGCGCGCTGGACATCTCGGCGGCCCTGGACGCGGTCGGCGGTGAGATGAACGCCTTCACCGCGAAGGAGAACACCTGCTACTACGCCCGGGTGCTGGACACCGACCTGCCGCTGGCCATCGACGTGGTCTGCGACATGCTCACCGGCTCGCTGATCCGCCCCGAGGACGTCGAGGCCGAACGCGGCGTCATCCTCGAGGAGATGGCGATGGCCGAGGACGATCCGGGCGACGTGGTGCACGACCTCTTCGCCAAGGTGATCTTCGGCAGCGGTCCGCTCGGCCGGCCGATCCTCGGCACCCAGGAGACCGTCCAGGCCCTCACCCGGGACCAGATCGCCGGCTTCTTCCACCGGCGCTACAAGCCCGAGCACCTGGTGGTCGCGGCAGCCGGCAACCTGGACCACCGCAAGGTCGTCAAGCAGGTCGAGCAGGCCTTCGCGCCGCTGCTCGCCAAGTCGCAGGCGGCCCCGGCGGTGGCCCGCCGCGGCGTCAAGGCGCTGCGCACGGCCGGCCGGGTCGAGGTGCTCAACCGCTCCACCGAGCAGGCCCACCTGGTGCTGGGCGTGCCCGGCGTGCCCCGGCACGACGAGCGCCGCTGGGCGATGGGCGTGCTCAACGCGGCCCTCGGCGGCGGGATGAGCTCCCGGCTGTTCCAAGAGGTCCGGGAGAAGCGCGGCCTGGCCTACTCGGTGTACTCGTACTCCTCGTCGTACGCGGACAGCGGCCTGTTCGGCATCTACGCGGGCTGCCAGCCCAAGCGGGTCGAGGAGGTGCTGCGGATCTGCCGCGACGAGCTCGCCAAGGTGGTCGCCGACGGCATCACCGAGGAGGAGCTGCGGCGGGCCATCGGCCAGATCTCCGGCTCCACCGTGCTCGGCATGGAGGACACCGGCTCGCTGATGAACCGCATCGGCAAGGCCGAGCTCAGCTACGGCCACCACCTCTCGGTGGACGAGATGCTGGCGAAGATAGCGGCCGTGACCCTCGACGACGTCCACGCGGTGGCCCGTGACGTGCTGGGTGCGTACCGGCCGTCGCTCGCGCTGATCGGCCCGATCAACGACAAGCGGGCCGCCAGGCTCGCCGACCTGCTGGCCTGAAGGGACTTTCCGCTATGACGCTGCGTGTCGCCGTGATCGGCGCCAGGGGCCGGATCGGCTCCGAGGCCGTCAAGGCCGTCGAGGCCGCCCCGGACCTGGAGCTGGTCGCCACGCTCGGCCGCGAGTCGAAGCTGGAGGAGCTCACCGACGCCGGGGTTCAGGTCGTCGTCGAGCTGACCCACCCCGACTCGGTGATGCCCAACCTCGATCACTGCCTGCACCACGGCATCCACGTGGTCACCGGCACCACCGGCTGGACGGACGAGCGGCTGGCCACCGTCCGCGGCTGGCTGGACGAGGCACCCGGGCTGGGCCTGCTGATCGCGCCGAACTTCTCCATCGGCGCCGTGCTCGGCATGAAGTTCGCCCAGACCGCCGCCAAGTACTTCGAGTCGGTCGAGGTGGTCGAGCTGCACCACGACCGCAAGGCGGACGCGCCCAGCGGCACCGCCACCCGCACCGCCCAGCTGATCGCCGCCGCCCGCGCCGAGGCCGGCCGGCCGCCGCAGCAGGACCCGACCACCCACAGCCTGCCGGGCGCCCGCGGCGCCGACGTGGACGGGGTGCCGGTGCACGCCGTCCGGCTGCGCGGCCTGCTCGCCCACCAGCAGGTGATGTTCGGCGACACCGGCGAGACCCTCACCATCCGGCACGACTCGCTGCACCACAGCAGCTTCATGCCGGGCATCCTGCTCGGCGTCCGCAAGGTCGTCGAGACCCCCGGGCTCACCCTGGGCCTCGAACACTTCCTGGACCTGTGAGCCCGTCATGACGTCCCGTACCGGCTTCTTCGTCCTCTCCGGCGTGCTGCTGCTGGTCGCCCTGGTCTGCATCGGCGAGGGCGTCCAGCTGATCGCCACCGGCAAGCCGCTCGGCATCGGCATGGGCGTCTGCGCCTTCGTCATCCCGCTGATCGGCGTCTGGTTCCTGCGCCAGACCATCCGCTTCGGCCGGGCCGGCGAGCGGCTCGCCCGCGAGCTGGAGGCCGAGGGCGGTCTGCCCGTGGACGAGCTCAGGCGCACCGCCGGCGGCCGGATCGACCGGGCCTCGGCCGACGAGGTGTTCGCCCGCCGCCGGGCGGAGGCGGAGGAGTCGCCGGGCGACTGGCGGGTCTTCTTCCGCCTCGCGGTGGCGTACGCCGACGCCGGCGACACCCCGCGCGCCCGCAAGACCATGCAGCACGCGATCCGGCTGCACAGCACCACCGGCACCACCGGCACCACCAGCACCACCGAAACCGCGAGGAGTAACGCGTGACCGACGACACCACGGCCCCCCAGTTCCGCAGCGACGTCACCGTCGAGCTGGTCCGCAGCGCCGCCGCCGACTCGGACGTCATCTGGGCGGCCCGGGTCTCGACGGCGGGGGAGCAGTCCCTGGAGGCGCTCCAGCAGGACCCGGAGAAGTCCAAGGGCCTGATCAACTTCCTGATGCGGGACCGGCACGGCACGCCGTTCGAGCACAACTCGATGACCTTCTTCATCAGCGCGCCGATCTTCGTGTTCCGCGAGTTCCACCGGCACCGCAGCGGCTGGTCGTACAACGAGGAATCCGGCCGCTACCGTCAGCTGGAGCCGGTCTTCTACGTGCCCGGCGAGGACCGCAAGCTGGTCCAGGAGGGCCGCCCGGGCCGCTACGAGTTCCTCGACGGCACCCCGGAGCAGCACAAGACCGTCACCGAGGCGATGGAGGCGGCCTACCGCGAGGCGTACGGCCGCTACCAGGAGATGCTGGCGGCCGGTGTCGCCCGCGAGGTGGCCCGGGCCGTGCTGCCGGTCGGCCTCTTCTCCTCGATGTACGCGACCTGCAACGCGCGCTCGCTGATGCACTTCCTGTCGCTGCGGACCAAGAAGGAGAACGCCGCCGTGCCGTCCTTCCCGCAGCGCGAGATCGAGATGGTCGCCGAGCAGATGGAGGAGCAGTGGGCCCGGCTCATGCCGCTCACCCATGCGGCCTTCGAGAAGCACGGCCGAGTCGCCCCCTGACCTGGGGTGATAGGCATTTGGGCGGCTTGCCCGCCATGTCTGGATTGCGGCTTTTCTGGCCGCTCCCTACGCTCATGACACGGATTCCGGTGCTGCTTGAACCCCCGAGCATGCAGCACCGGAATCCCATCTTTGCGCCGCCCCGCGTGCCGCACCCGCGTGCTACACCTGTCCGAACCCTGGACCGGCCTGGGTACCGCCCCACCGCCTACGAGTAGCTTTGGACGCATGGCTCCGACCTCCACCCCCCAGACGCCTTTCGGCCGGGTCCTGACCGCGATGGTGACGCCGTTCACCGCTGACGGCGGGCTCGACCTCGAGGGCGCCCAGCGCCTCGCCGCACACCTCGTCGACTCCGGCAACGACGGCCTCGTCGTCAACGGAACCACCGGCGAATCCCCGACCACCAGCGACGCCGAGAAGGCGGAGCTCGTCCGCGCCGTGGTGGAGGCGGTGGGGGACCGCGCCCACGTGGTGGCCGGTGTCGGCACCAACGACACGCACCACAGCGCCGAGCTGGCCCGCCAGGCGGAAGCCGCCGGAGCGCACGGCCTGCTGGTCGTCACGCCGTACTACAGCAAGCCCCCGCAGGAGGGCCTGTACCGGCACACCACGCACATCGCCGACGCCACCGGCCTGCCGGTCATGCTCTACGACATCCCCGGCCGCAGCGGCGTCGCGCTGAGCCACGAGACGCTGGTCCGGCTCGGCGAGCACCCGCGGATCGTCGCCAACAAGGATGCCAAGGGCGACCTCGGCGCCGCCGCCTGGGCGATCGCCCGCTCCGGCCTGGCCTGGTACTCCGGGGACGACATCCTCAACCTGCCGCTGCTGTCCGTCGGAGCCGTCGGCGTGGTCAGCGTGGTCGGGCATGTGGTCGCCGGCGAACTGCGCAGCATGATCGACGCCTTCCAGGGCGGCGATGTGGCCAAGGCCACGGCGATCCACCAGAGCCTGCTCCCGGTCTTCAGCGGTATGTTCCGCACGCAGGGTGTCATCCTCAGCAAGGCCGCACTGGAGCTCCAGGGCCTGCCGGCCGGCCCGCTCCGGCTGCCGCTCGTCGGCGCGACTCCCGAGGAGATCGCGCAATTGAAGAAGGATCTCGCCGCAGGCGGGGTACACCTGTAACAGACACAGACGTGCGCGCCCCGGCTCGCCGGACCTCCCGAGGTCTGCCGCTGAACCGGACGAAGGCGCGAGAGCACCGACCCAGTAGGAAACCGACACTGAGTACGCACGCCATATGTCTCTTGGGGGAGGACCCCGGGCATATGGCGTGCGTCGTGAGGAGAGTCTTTTGAGCCACCCGCATCCCGAACTCGGCGCGCCCCCCGCACTGAAGGAGGGCGCCCTCCGCATCACTCCGCTCGGCGGCCTCGGCGAGATCGGCCGCAACATGACGGTCTTCGAGTACGGGGACCGCATGCTGATCGTCGACTGCGGCGTCCTCTTCCCCGAGGACGAGCAGCCCGGCGTCGACCTGATCCTGCCGGACTTCAGCTACATCCGGGACCGCCTCGACAAGATCGACGGCATCGTCCTGACCCACGGGCACGAGGACCACATCGGCGCCGTCCCGTACCTTCTCCGGGAGAACCCGGACATCCCGCTGATCGGCTCGAAGCTCACCCTCGCACTGATCGAGGCCAAGCTGGCCGAGCACCGCATCCGGCCGTACGTGCTGGAGGTTGCGGAGGGCGACCGCGAGCGGATCGGCCCCTTCGACTGCCAGTTCATCGCGGTCAACCACTCCATCCCGGACGCGCTGGCCGTCGCCGTGCGCACGCCCGCCGGCATGGTCGTCGCCACCGGTGACTTCAAGATGGACCAGCTGCCGCTCGACGGCCGCCTGACCGACCTGCCGACCTTCGCCAAGCTGGCCGAGGAGGGCATGGACCTGCTGCTGGTGGACTCCACCAACGCCGAGGTCCCCGGCTTCATCCCGCACGAGCGGGACATCTCGGCCGCGCTGAGAAACGTCTTCGCCAACGCTGACAAGCGCATCATCGTCGCCTCCTTCGCCAGCCACGTGCACCGCATCCAGCAGGTGCTGGACGCCGCGCACGAGTACAAGAGGAAAGTCGCCTTCGTCGGCCGCTCGATGGTCCGCAACATGGGCATCGCGCGCGACCTCGGCTACCTGAAGGTCCCCGGCAACATGGTCGTGGACGTCAAGCAGCTGGACGACCTGCCGGACAAGGACGTCGTGCTGATCTGCACCGGTTCGCAGGGCGAGCCGATGGCCGCGCTGTCCCGGATGGCCAACCGCGACCACCAGATCCGCATCGTCGAGGGCGACACCGTCGTCCTGGCGTCGTCGCTCATCCCGGGCAACGAGAACGCCGTCTACCGGGTGATCAACGGCCTGACCCGCTGGGGCGCCAAGGTCGTGCACAAGGGCAATGCCAAGGTGCACGTCTCCGGCCACGCATCGGCCGGTGAGCTGCTGTACTTCTTCAACATCTGCAAGCCCCGCAACCTGATGCCGGTCCACGGTGAATGGCGCCACCTGCGGGCCGCCGCCGACCTGGGCATCGCGACCGGTGTGCCGAAGAACCGCACGGTCATCGCCGAGGACGGCGTCTGCGTCGACCTGGAGAACGGCATCGCCCGGATCGTCGGCAAGGTGCAGGCCGGCTACGTCTACGTCGACGGCTCGTCGGTCGGCGACATCACCGAGGCGTCGCTCAAGGACCGCAGGATCCTCGGCGAGGAGGGCTTCATCTCGGTCTTTGTGGTGGTCGACTCCACCAACGGCAAGATCGTGGGCGGCCCGACCATCCAGGCCCGCGGCTCCGGCATCGACGACAACGCGTTCGTCCCGGTGGCCGCCAAGTTGCAGGAGGCGCTGGACCGCTCGGCCGGCGACGGCGTCCTGGAGATCCGCCAGGTCCAGCAGCTGGTCCGCCGGACCATCGGCAAGTGGGTGGCTGACAACTACCGCCGCCGTCCGATGATCCTGCCGGTCGTCGTCGAGGTCTGATCCCCCCGCTGGTCGGTTTGACGTGGGGCAGCCCGGTGCGTAACGTTCTCCGGGTTGCCCCACGGGACGGCCCCTGCAGGAGTTCTCGAACGAAGTTCGAGAACGGAGCGGGAAAACGGCCCGAAAAGCTCTGCTAGAGTTTGGGAGCGCCGAAAGGCCAGAGTAAATCTGGTGAATGAAACTCCGGAAAACGGAGCGGAAAACATCTGATAAGCTTGAAACACGAAAGAACGAAGCGCCCGGAGGGCCCGCTGGAAGGCGGTCCGAAGGAAGTGTCCGTTCCTTGAGAACTCAACAGCGTGCCAAAAGTCAACGCCAGATATGTTGACATCCCCGGCCTCGGTCTTCTGATCGGGGTTGGAGATTCCTTTATGAAGTAAACACTAGCGAGGACGCAGTGCGCGGGATCACCCTATTCCGGTGGTTGCCGTGCCGCTCGACGCGAGTGTGAACCGGATTACCGGTAATCATTCACGGAGAGTTTGATCCTGGCTCAGGACGAACGCTGGCGGCGTGCTTAACACATGCAAGTCGAACGGTGAAGCCCTTCGGGGTGGATCAGTGGCGAACGGGTGAGTAACACGTGGGCAATCTGCCCTGCACTCTGGGACAAGCCCTGGAAACGGGGTCTAATACCGGATATGACCTGGGACCGCATGGTCCTGGGTGTAAAGCTCCGGCGGTGCAGGATGAGCCCGCGGCCTATCAGCTTGTTGGTGGGGTAATGGCCTACCAAGGCGACGACGGGTAGCCGGCCTGAGAGGGCGACCGGCCACACTGGGACTGAGACACGGCCCAGACTCCTACGGGAGGCAGCAGTGGGGAATATTGCACAATGGGCGAAAGCCTGATGCAGCGACGCCGCGTGAGGGATGACGGCCTTCGGGTTGTAAACCTCTTTCAGCAGGGAAGAAGCGCAAGTGACGGTACCTGCAGAAGAAGCACCGGCTAACTACGTGCCAGCAGCCGCGGTAATACGTAGGGTGCGAGCGTTGTCCGGAATTATTGGGCGTAAAGAGCTCGTAGGCGGCCTGTCGCGTCGGATGTGAAAGCCCGGGGCTTAACCCCGGGTCTGCATTCGATACGGGCAGGCTAGAGTGTGGTAGGGGAGATCGGAATTCCTGGTGTAGCGGTGAAATGCGCAGATATCAGGAGGAACACCGGTGGCGAAGGCGGATCTCTGGGCCATTACTGACGCTGAGGAGCGAAAGCGTGGGGAGCGAACAGGATTAGATACCCTGGTAGTCCACGCCGTAAACGTTGGGAACTAGGTGTTGGCGACATTCCACGTCGTCGGTGCCGCAGCTAACGCATTAAGTTCCCCGCCTGGGGAGTACGGCCGCAAGGCTAAAACTCAAAGGAATTGACGGGGGCCCGCACAAGCAGCGGAGCATGTGGCTTAATTCGACGCAACGCGAAGAACCTTACCAAGGCTTGACATATACCGGAAACGGCTAGAGATAGTCGCCCCCTTGTGGTCGGTATACAGGTGGTGCATGGTTGTCGTCAGCTCGTGTCGTGAGATGTTGGGTTAAGTCCCGCAACGAGCGCAACCCTTGTTCTGTGTTGCCAGCATGCCTTTCGGGGTGATGGGGACTCACAGGAGACTGCCGGGGTCAACTCGGAGGAAGGTGGGGACGACGTCAAATCATCATGCCCCTTATGTCTTGGGCTGCACACGTGCTACAATGGTCGGTACAAAGGGCTGCGATGCCGCGAGGCGGAGCGAATCCCAAAAAGCCGGCCTCAGTTCGGATTGGGGTCTGCAACTCGACCCCATGAAGTTGGAGTTGCTAGTAATCGCAGATCAGCATGCTGCGGTGAATACGTTCCCGGGCCTTGTACACACCGCCCGTCACGTCACGAAAGTCGGTAACACCCGAAGCCGGTGGCCTAACCCGTAAGGGGAGGAGCCGTCGAAGGTGGGACCAGCGATTGGGACGAAGTCGTAACAAGGTAGCCGTACCGGAAGGTGCGGCTGGATCACCTCCTTTCTAAGGAGCAATATGCCGCTTGCAGGCGAATGTTCTGCACGGTTGCTCATGGGTGGAACGTTGACTATTCGGCACGAGTGAAGAGCACCTGTTAGTACTGCCTCCGGGCGTGGAAGACGGGCTTGCGATTGACTTGTGTCGGGCACGTTGTTGGGTCCTGAGGGAACGGCCGTATGGCTGTTGCTTCAGAGATGCCGGTCCCACTGAAGAGATCCGTTCGGGTCTTGGGGGTGGGTGACTGGTCGTTGTTTGAGAACTGCACAGTGGACGCGAGCATCTGTGGCCAAGTTTTTAAGGGCGCACGGTGGATGCCTTGGCACCAGGAACCGATGAAGGACGTGGGAGGCCACGATAGTCCCCGGGGAGCCGTCAACCAGGCTTTGATCCGGGGGTTTCCGAATGGGGAAACCCGGCAGTCGTCATGGGCTGTCACCCATACCTGAACACATAGGGTATGTGGAGGGAACGCGGGGAAGTGAAACATCTCAGTACCCGCAGGAAGAGAAAACAACCGTGATTCCGGGAGTAGTGGCGAGCGAAACCGGATGAGGCTAAACCCAGGTGGTGTGAGACCCGGCAGGGGTTGCCACTTGGGGGTCGTGGGATTTTTCTTGACCGGTCTGCCGGCCGGTCGGCGAGTCAGAAACCGTATGGATAGTCGAAGGACATGCGAAAGGTCCGGCGTAGAGGGTAAGACCCCCGTAGACGAAATCTGTGCGGCTCGTTTGAGAAACTCCCAAGTAGCACGGGGCCCGAGAAATCCCGTGTGAATCTGGCGGGACCACCCGCTAAGCCTAAATATTCCCTGGTGACCGATAGCGGATAGTACCGTGAGGGAATGGTGAAAAGTACCGCGGGAGCGGAGTGAAATAGTACCTGAAACCGTGTGCCTACAAGCCGTGGGAGCGTCGGACATGCAGCTTGCTGTGTGTCTCGTGACTGCGTGCCTTTTGAAGAATGAGCCTGCGAGTTTGCGGTGTGTAGCGAGGTTAACCCGTGTGGGGTAGCCGTAGCGAAAGCGAGTCCGAATAGGGCGTTTGAGTTGCACGCCCAAGACCCGAAGCGGAGTGATCTAGCCATGGGCAGGTTGAAGCGGAGGTAAGACTTCGTGGAGGACCGAACCCACCAGGGTTGAAAACCTGGGGGATGACCTGTGGTTAGGGGTGAAAGGCCAATCAAACTCCGTGATAGCTGGTTCTCCCCGAAATGCATTTAGGTGCAGCGTCACGTGTTTCTTGCCGGAGGTAGAGCACTGGATAGGCGATGGGCCTCACCGGGTTACTGACCTTAGCCAAACTCCGAATGCCGGTAAGTGAGAGCGTGGCAGTGAGACTGTGGGGGATAAGCTCCATGGTCGAGAGGGAAACAGCCCAGAACACCGACTAAGGTCCCTAAGCGTGTGCTAAGTGGGAAAGGATGTGGAGTCGCAGAGACAACCAGGAGGTTGGCTTAGAAGCAGCCACCCTTGAAAGAGTGCGTAATAGCTCACTGGTCAAGTGATTCCGCGCCGACAATGTAGCGGGGCTCAAGCACATCACCGAAGTCGTGTCATTGCAGCAATACCCCCAACGGGGGCTGTGATGGGTAGGGGAGCGTCGTGTGCCGGGTGAAGCGGCGGTGGAAACCAGTCGTGGACGGTACACGAGTGAGAATGCAGGCATGAGTAGCGATACAAGAGTGAGAAACTCTTGCGCCGATTGACCAAGGGTTCCTGGGTCAAGCTGATCTGCCCAGGGTAAGTCGGGACCTAAGGCGAGGCCGACAGGCGTAGTCGATGGACAACGGGTTGATATTCCCGTACCCGCTTTGAAGCGCCAACGCTGAACCTCTTGATGCTAAGCCCGTGAAGCCGGCCCGGAGTCTTCGGACAAAGGGACGTGGTGGAGCCGGTGACCCAATGGGGTAGTAGGTGAGCGATGGGGTGACGCAGGAAGGTAGTCCAGCCCGGGCGGTGGTTGTCCCGGGGTAAGGGTGTAGGACGAACGGTAGGCAAATCCGCCGTTCACATAGTCTGAGACCTGATGCCGAGCCGATTGTGGTGAAGTGGATGATCCTATGCTGTCGAGAAAAGCCTCTAGCGAGTTTCATGGCGGCCCGTACCCCAAACCGACTCAGGTGGTCAGGTAGAGAATACCGAGGCGTTCGGGTGAACTATGGTTAAGGAACTCGGCAAAATGCCCCCGTAACTTCGGGAGAAGGGGGGCCATTCCTGGTGACGGCACTTGCTGCCAGAGCTGGGGGTGGCCGCAGAGACCAGCGAGAAGCGACTGTTTACTAAAAACACAGGTCCGTGCGAAGCCGTAAGGCGATGTATACGGACTGACGCCTGCCCGGTGCTGGAACGTTAAGGGGACCGGTTAGCTCCATTTCGGTGGGGCGAAGCTGAGAACTTAAGCGCCAGTAAACGGCGGTGGTAACTATAACCATCCTAAGGTAGCGAAATTCCTTGTCGGGTAAGTTCCGACCTGCACGAATGGCGTAACGACTTCTCGACTGTCTCAACCATAGGCCCGGTGAAATTGCATTACGAGTAAAGATGCTCGTTTCGCGCAGCAGGACGGAAAGACCCCGGGACCTTTACTATAGCTTGATATTGGTGTTCGGTTCGGCTTGTGTAGGATAGGTGGGAGACTTTGAAGCAGCAACGCCAGTTGTTGTGGAGTCGTCGTTGAAATACCACTCTGGTCGTGCTGGATGTCTAACCTGGGTCCGTGATCCGGATCAGGGACAGTGTCTGGTGGGTAGTTTAACTGGGGCGGTTGCCTCCTAAAGGGTAACGGAGGCGCCCAAAGGTTCCCTCAGCCTGGTTGGCAATCAGGTGTTGAGTGTAAGTGCACAAGGGAGCTTGACTGTGAGACTGACGGGTCGAGCAGGTACGAAAGTAGGGACTAGTGATCCGGCGGTGGCTTGTGGAAGCGCCGTCGCTCAACGGATAAAAGGTACCCCGGGGATAACAGGCTGATCTTCCCCAAGAGTCCATATCGACGGGATGGTTTGGCACCTCGATGTCGGCTCGTCGCATCCTGGGGCTGGAGTAGGTCCCAAGGGTTGGGCTGTTCGCCCATTAAAGCGGTACGCGAGCTGGGTTTAGAACGTCGTGAGACAGTTCGGTCCCTATCCGCTGTGCGCGTAGGAGTGTTGAGAAGGGCTGTCCCTAGTACGAGAGGACCGGGACGGACGAACCTCTGGTGTGCCAGTTGTCCTGCCAAGGGCATGGCTGGTTGGCTACGTTCGGGAGGGATAACCGCTGAAAGCATCTAAGCGGGAAGCCTGCTTCGAGATGAGCACTCCCACCTCCTTGAGAGGGTAAGGCTCCCAGTAGACGACTGGGTTGATAGGCCGGATATGGAAGCCCTGTGAGGGGTGGAGTTGACCGGTACTAATAGGCCGAGGGCTTGTCCTCAGTTGCTCGCGTCCACTGTGTTGTTCTGAAACAACGACCCCCATGCCTGGTCACGGTATGGGTGCGGTTGACAGTTTCATAGTGTTTCGGTGGTCATAGCGTGAGGGAAACGCCCGGTTACATTCCGAACCCGGAAGCTAAGCCTCACAGCGCCGATGGTACTGCAGGGGGGACCCTGTGGGAGAGTAGGACGCCGCCGAACAATCATTCACAAAGAACCCCCGATCCGTCACGGATCGGGGGTTCTTTGCATTTCCCGGAGAATTCCCGCGGAGGGCGGCACCGCACAGGAGAGCAGGCGGACGATGCTGCCATCGGCGTGTGGTGCGGGTGCGGTCCGAAGAGGTGTTCGAGGTGGCCCGGAGGGTCTCGTCGACCGTCAATATGCCGCTAAAACTGCCTGATCAGCGCCCCGATCGGTGGAGAATCGCCTGCTACGCCGTAGTCTCCAAGGGAGGGGAACAGGTGTCCGGGGTGGTCTCCCGGGCCGGCCGGATCAAGAATGGTGCACATGGGACGCGGCAGGCTGCGGATCTACCTCGGGGCGGCTCCCGGGGTCGGCAAGACGTACGCCATGCTCGCCGAGGCGCACCGGCGGCTGGAGCGCGGTACCGACGTGGTCGTCGGCTTCGTCGAGGACCACGGGCGCCGGCACACCGCGGGTCTGGTCACCGGCCTGGAGACCGTGCCGCGCCGGGAGATGGTCCACCGGGGCGCCTCCTTCACCGAGATGGACCTGGACGCCGTGCTGGCCCGCCGGCCGCAGGCGGTGCTGGTGGACGAGCTGGCGCACACCGACGTCCCCGGCTGTCGCAACGCCAAGCGCTGGCAGGACGTCGAGGAACTGCTCGCGGCGGGCATCGACGTCGTCTCCACGGTGAACATCCAGCACCTGGAGTCGCTGGGTGACGTGGTGGAGGGCATCACCGGGGTCCGGCAGCGCGAGACCGTGCCGGACGAGGTGGTGCGGCGGGCCGACCAGATCGAGCTGGTCGACATGGACCCGCAGGCCCTGCGCCGCCGCCTCGCGCACGGCAACGTGTACGCGCCGGAGAAGATCGACGCAGCCCTCGCCAACTACTTCCGCCCGGGGAACCTCACCGCGCTGCGCGAACTGGCACTGCTCTGGACGGCCGACCGGGTCGACGAGTACCTGCAGAAGTACCGGGCCGAGCAGGGCATCAAGGGCACCTGGCAGGCCCGCGAGCGCATCGTGGTCGGCCTGACCGGCGGCCCGGAGGGCGCGACCCTGATCCGGCGCGCCGCCCGGATCGCCGCCCGCGGCTCCGGCGGCGAGCTGCTCGCCGTTCACATCTCCCGCTCGGACGGCCTCGCCGGCCCGGGATCGGGCTCCTCGCAGACGCTGATCGAGCAGCGGGCGCTGGTGGAGAGCCTCGGCGGCTCCTTCCACGCCGTCCTCGGCGACGACCCGGCAGCGGGACTGCTGGACTTCGCGCGGGGCGTCAACGCCACCCAGATCGTCCTGGGCACCAGCCGCCGGCCCGCCTGGCAGTACATCTACGGCCCGGGCGTCGGCACCACCGTGACCCGGGCGTCCGGCGACATCGACGTGCACATCGTCACCCACGAGCACGCCGCCCAGGGGCTGGGCCGGATCCCGATCCGCAAGGTCACCGACCTCGGCCGCACGCGCGCCGTCGCGGGCTGGATGATCGGCCTCGGCGGGCCGCCGCTGCTGGCCCTGTTGCTCACCCACGTGGAGGGCCTCGGGCTCTCGACCGACATGCTGCTCTTCCTGTCGCTGACGGTCTGCGCGGCGCTGGTCGGCGGGCTCTTCCCGGCGATCGCCTCCGCGCTGGTCGGGTCCTCGGCACTGAACTACTACTTCGCGCCGCCGATCCACACCTTCACCATCGACGAGCCGCAGAACATCATGGCGGTGGCGATATTCACCGCCGTCGGCATCGCGGTCGCCTCCGTGGTGGACCTCGCGGCCCGGCGCACCCACCAGGCCGCGCGCAGCCAGACCGAGGCCCAGACGCTCAGTGCCCTGGCCGGCACCGTGCTGCGCGGTGCGCCGGGCGGGGACGGCGTGCTGACCGCGCTGCTGGAGCAGGTCCGGGAGACCTTCCAGCAGGACTCCGCCGTGTTGCTGGAGCGGCCCGACCCGCTCGGCCCGTGGCACCCGGTCGCGGTGGCCGGGCCGCACCCGCCGGAACGGCCGGAGACCGCCGATGTGGACGTCCCGGTCGGGGACACCCTGGCGCTGGCGCTGCGGGGCCGGGTGCTGCCCGCCGAGGACCGCCGTCTGCTCGGCGCCTTCGCCGCGCAGGCCGCCGTCCTGCTGGAGCGCCGCCGGCTGGCCGGGGAGGCCGCCGCGGCCCGCCGCGAGGCCGAGGGCAACCGGATCCGCACCGCCCTGCTCGCCGCCGTTTCGCACGACCTGCGCACCCCGCTGGCCGGCATCAAGGCCTCCGTCACCTCGCTGCGCTCTGCGGACGTCGAGTGGGACGAGGCGGACGAGGCCGAGCTGCTGGCCGGCATCGAGGCCGGCGCGGACCGGCTCGACCACCTGATCAACAACCTGCTCGACATGAGCCGGCTGCAGACCGGTACCGTCACCCCGCTGATCCAGGAGACCGACCTGGACGAGGTGGTGCCGTTCGCGCTCGGCGGTGTCCCGCTGGAGGCCGTCCGGCTGGACGTCCCGGAGACCCTGCCGATGATCCGGGCCGACGGCGGGCTGCTGGAGCGCTCGCTGGCCAACCTGGTCGAGAACGCCGTCAAGTACAGCCCGGCCGGGGTGAAGGTGCTGGTCAAGGCGGACGCGCTGGTCCCGGCGGGCGGGCCCGGCCGGGTCGAGCTGCGGATCGTCGACCGTGGGCCGGGCGTACCCGAGGACGCCAAGGAGCGGATCTTCGCGCCCTTCCAGCGGTACGGGGACGCGCCGCGCGGTGCCGGGGTGGGCCTCGGGCTCGCCGTGGCCCGTGGGTTCGTCGAGGCGATGGACGGCACCGTCACCGCCGAGGACACCCCCGGCGGCGGCCTCACCATGGTCGTCACCCTGCCCGCCGCCGACCGCCCGGCCGAGCCGCCCGAGCCGGTTCCACCGCCGGGACCCACGGACCGCCCCTCCCACGTATGACCACCTCTCTTCCGACAGCTGTGAAAGGCGGAGCCCGCATGACCCGGGTCCTCGTCGTGGACGACGAACCACAGATCGTCCGCGCGCTGGTGATCAACCTCAAGGCCCGCAAGTACGAGGTCGACGCGGCCCACGACGGCGCGAGTGCGCTGGAGCTGGCCGCCGCCCGCCACCCCGACGTGGTCGTCCTCGACCTGGGTCTGCCCGACATGGACGGCGTCGAGGTGATCAAGGGCCTGCGCGGCTGGACCAGGGTGCCGATCATCGTGCTCTCCGCCCGGCACGCCTCCGACGAGAAGGTCGAGGCGCTCGACGCCGGCGCGGACGACTACGTCACCAAGCCGTTCGGCATGGACGAGCTGCTCGCCCGGATGCGCGCCGCCGTCCGCCGCGCCGAGCCGGTGGCGGGTGAGGACGACTCCCTGGTGGTCACGGACAGCTTCACCGTCGACCTCGCCGCGAAGAAGGTCAACCGGGACGGCACGGACGTCCGCCTCACCCCGACCGAGTGGCACCTGCTGGAGGTGCTGGTCCGCAACGCCGGGCGGCTGGTCAGCCAGACCCAGCTGCTCCAGGAGGTCTGGGGCCCCGCCTACCGCACCGAGACCAACTACCTGCGCGTCTACCTGGCCCAGCTGCGCCGCAAGCTGGAGCGCGACCCCTCGCACCCGCGGCACTTCATCACCGAGCCGGGCATGGGTTACCGCTTCGAGAGCTGAGTCGAGCTGAGTCGGGCCGCGTCGGGCCGAGCTGAGCGGGACCGGGCCGAGCGGGACAGGGCCGGGCGGTGAGCCGGTCCCGGTACCCCGTTGACCTCGTGACCTGCCGCAGCCGGCCCCGATACCGGTAGCCTTTCCGACATGAGTGGTGACATCAGCAGCGACCAGCCGCAGGGCCGCTTCCGCCGTATGCTCAGCCGGCTGACCTCCTCCCAGGAGGAGCTGCAGGCGGAGGAGCTGCGCCAGGAGAGCGCGGCGGAGTCGGGCTGCACTCCGATCGCCAGCTGCGGGGACCGTGAACTGGTCACCGTCGCCGGCACCCTGCGCACAGTGACCCTGCGCCCCCGGGCCGGCGTGCCCGCGCTGGAGGCCGAGCTCTTCGACGGCACCGAGGCGCTGGACGTGGTCTGGCTCGGCCGTCGCTCCATCGTGGGCATAGAGCCCGGCCGCCGGCTCGTCGCCAGCGGCCGGATCGGCCACGCACGCGGGCGCCGCGTGCTGTTCAACCCCCGCTACGAGCTGCGTCCGGTTGGACACGGGAGCGAATGAGCGTGAGCAATCAGCCCGGCGGCGAGTCCGCCGCCCAGCTCGACCTGGCCAAGCCCGACCCGGCCGGGAGCGACCGGGACAGTGCCGAGGCCGAGGCGGCCCGGCAGGCGGCCGCCTCCAAGGAGGCCGCCGACACCGTGATGCAGGCCTTCGGCGGCGTGCGCGGCATGGTCGACATGACCCTGCCCGGCCTGGTCTTCATCGTCACCTACAACATCACCCACCAGGTCCCGGCGGCCGCCTGGGCCGCGCTCGGCCTGAGCGCCCTGTTCGTGGTGGCGCGCCTGGCCAAGCGGGAGACCGTCCAGCACGCCTTCAGCGGCGTGTTCGGGGTCGCCATCGGTGCCTGGATCTCGATGAAGACCGGCAAGGCGGAGAACTTCTACCTGCCCGGCCTGCTCTGGAACGTCGGCTACTGCATCGGCCTGGCCGTCTCGGCCCTGGTCCGCTGGCCGTTGATCGGTGTGATGCTCGGCCCGGTGACCGGCGAGATGTTCACCTGGCGCAAGGAGAACCCGGGCAGGCTGGCGGCCTACACCAAGGCCACCTGGGCCTGGGTGATGATCATGGGCATCAAGCCGCTGATCCTCTTCCCGCTGTACTTCACGCACAACGTCAACCTGCTCGGCTGGCTCAAGGTCGCCCTCGGCATCCCGCCGATGCTGCTGGCGATGTACGTCACCTGGCAGATCCTGCTGAAGGCGCCGCCGCCGATCAAGGCGCAGCTGGACGAGGAGCCCGGCGACTAGGACGGCCGTCTGGCGGGCCGCCAGGGCGGCGCCCGGGACGCGAGAGGGCCCGCACTCGAAACCGAGTGCGGGCCCTCTCGCGTTCGTCCCCGCTACTGGGCGCCGGAGGATGCCGAGAGCAGGTTCTCCAGCTCCTCCTCGCGCTCCTGCGCGGCCACGAAGAGCAGCTCGTCGCCGCCCTCCAGGGTGTCGTCCTTGCCCGGGGTGAGCACCCGGCCCTCGCGGATGATGGTCACCAGCGAGGTGTCCGGCGGCCACGGCACGTCGCCGACCCGGGTACCGACCAGCTCGGTGTCGGAGGCCAGGGTCAGCTCGACCAGGTTGGCGTTGCCCTGGCTGAAGCGCATCAGCCGGACCAGGTCGCCGACGCTGACGGCCTCCTCGACCAGGGCGGACATCAGACGCGGGGTGGAGACGGCGACGTCGACGCCCCAGGACTCGTTGAAGAGCCACTCGTTCTTCGGGTTGTTCACCCGGGCGACCACCCGCGGCACCCCGTACTCGGTCTTCGCGAGCAGCGAGACGACCAGGTTGACCTTGTCGTCACCGGTCGCGGCGATCACCACGTGGCAGCGCTGCAGCGCCGCCTCGTCCAGCGAGGTGATCTCACAGGCGTCGGCCAGCAGCCACTCCGCCATGGGGACCCGCTCCACCGAGATGGAGTTGGGGTTCTTGTCGATCAGCAGGACCTCGTGGCCGTTCTCCAACAGCTCGCCCGCGATCGAGCGGCCGACGGCACCGGCTCCGGCAATGGCGACCCGCATCAGTGACCCTCCTCGTCAGGCCCCTGCGCGAACGCGGCCTCGACCGCCGCCAGGTCGGCCCGGCGCAGCATCACGTGCACCAGGTCGCCCTCCTGCAGCACCATCTGGGGCGTGGGCAGCACGCCCTCGCCGAGCCGGGTGACGAACGCCACTCGGGTGTCGGAGGCCTCCTCCAGCGCGCTGACCCGGTGACCGATCCAGCGCGGGGAATACGCGACCTCGGCGAGCTGGACGGTGCCGCTCGGGTCCTGCCAGAGCGGCTCGGCGCCGCTCGGCAGCAGCCGGCGCAGCATCTGGTCGGCCGTCCAGCGGACGGTGGCCACGGTCGGGATGCCCAGGCGCTGGTAGACCTCGGCGCGGCGGGGGTCGTAGATCCGGGCCGCGACGTTCTCCACGCCGAAGTTCTCCCGGGCCACCCGGGCCGCGATGATGTTGGAGTTGTCACCGCTGGAGACGGCGGCGAACGCGCCGGCCTCCTCGATGCCCGCCTCCTTCAGGGTGTCCTGGTCGAAGCCGACACCCGTGACCCGGCGCCCGTTGAATCCGGCGCCCAGGCGGCGGAAGGCCGTCGGGTCCTGGTCGACGACGGCGACCGAGTGGCCCTGTTTCTCCAGTGCTCTTGCGAGGGCGGAGCCCACGCGGCCGCAGCCCATGATGACGATGTGCACCGGCGCTACCTCACCCGTCCCGTTGGGTTCTTGACCTGCGCAAACACCGTTCGTCATCCTTCCCCGCCCCGCCGTCCGGGGCGAGCGTTCTCGTGGTCGCGCGGCTCGACAACCTGAGTGTTGCCCGCCTGCTCGTATCCGACACGCTAGCCGGTCCACCGAACACAGTCGCGACGAAGGGGGGGACGTAAGTCGGACCGCACGGCGAACAGCCCCTACGATTCCTTACCGTGCCTATGCCGACTGACCTTCCGAAACGCATCCTGATCGGGCGTGCGCTACGCAGCGACAAGCTCGGGGAAACGCTGCTCCCCAAGCGCATCGCGCTGCCCGTCTTCGCCTCGGACGCGCTCTCCTCGGTCGCGTACGCGCCCGAGGAGATCCTGCTGACGCTCTCCCTGGCGGGCGCCTCGGCCATTCACTTCTCATGGCAGATCGGCGTCGTCGTCGCCATCGTGATGCTCGCCGTGGTGGCCTCGTACCGGCAGAACGTGCACGCGTACCCGAGCGGCGGTGGCGACTACGAGGTCGCCACCGTCAACCACGGCGCCAACTCCGGCCTGGTGGTCGCCAGCGCGCTGATGGTCGACTACATCCTCACCGTGGCCGTGTCCACCACCTCCGGGGTGGCCAACGTGGTCTCCGCGGTGCCCGCGCTGCGCGGCCACGAGCTGACCCTCTCGGTGGTCGTGGTCATCGTGCTGATGGGCATGAACCTGCGCGGGGTCCGCGAGTCCGGCAGCGCCTTCGCCGTCCCGACGTACGCCTTCATGATCGGCGTGCTCGGCATGGTGGTGTACGGCGTGGTCCGCCACTTCGGCCTCGGCCAGGACATGCCCGCCGAGAGCTCCGGCTTCCACCTCCAGGCCACCCCCGGCAACGAGTCGCTGGCCGGCTTCGCGATGGTGTTCCTGCTGCTCAAGGCGTTCTCCTCGGGCTGTGCCGCGCTGACCGGCGTCGAGGCGATCTCCAACGGCGTGCCGGCCTTCCGCAAGCCGAAGAGCAAGAACGCGGCGACCACGCTGCTGATGATGGCGTCCATCGCCGTGGTGATGTTCATGGGCATCATCTGGCTGGCCCGCCTCACCGGCGTCCAGATGGCCGAGAACCCCGTCGAGCAGCTCGGCGGCGCCCCCGGCGACTACCACCAGAAGACCGCGCTCGCCCAGATCAGCGAGGCCGTCTTCTCCAACTTCACGCCCGGCTTCTACTTCGTCGCCGCCGTGACCGGCCTGATCCTGGTGCTGGCCGCCAACACCGCCTTCAACGGCTTCCCGGTGCTCGGCTCGATCCTCGCCCAGGACCGCTACCTGCCGCGTCAGCTGCACACCCGCGGTGACCGGCTGGCCTTCTCCAACGGCATCATCCTGCTGGCGCTGGCCGCGATCCTGTTCATCATCGCCTTCGACGCCGACCCCACCCGGCTGATCCAGCTCTACATCGTCGGCGTCTTCGTCTCCTTCAACATGAGCCAGTCCGGCATGATCCGGCACTGGACAAGGCTGCTGCGCACCGAGACCGACCCGGCCAAGCGCCGCCACATGCAGCGCAGCCGGGCGATCAACACCTTCGGCCTGGTGATGACCATGGCCGTGCTGATCGTCGTCCTCGCCACCAAGATCAGCCACGCCTGGATCGCGATCGCCGCGATGGTCGTGCTGTTCGTGATGATGAAGGCGATCCGCCGCCACTACGACCGGGTCTCCGACGAACTGGTCGCCGCCGAGGAGCCGGACGACGTGGTGCTGCCCACCCGGGTGCACGCCATCGTGCTGGTCTCCAAGCTGCACAAGCCCGCCCTGCGCGCCCTCGCGTACGCGCGGCTCGCCCGCGCCCACACGCTGGAGGCCGTCACCGTCAACGTCGACCCGGCGGACACCGCGGCGCTGCGCCAGGAGTGGGACGAGCGTGGCATCGAGGTGCCGCTCAAGGTGCTGGACTCGCCGTTCCGCGAGATCACCGGGCCGGTCCTGGACTACGTCAAGAACCTGCGCCGCAGCAGCCCGCGCGACGTCGTCTCGGTGTACATCCCGGAGTACGTGGTCGGCCACTGGTACGAGCACCTGCTGCACAACCAGAGCGCACTGCGCCTCAAGGGGCGGCTGCTGTTCAAGCCCGGGGTCATGGTGACCTCGGTACCCTGGCAGCTGGAGTCCTCCGAGCGGCGCAGGCCGCAGAAGGCCTGGTCGGCGCCGGGTGCCGTCCGGCGTGGTGAGCCTCGGGCGCCGAAGGCCGTAAAGTCGAAGGTCTCCGGTACGCCGGACGGTACGACCGCCGCCTCCGCTGACAGCAGCAAGGACTCCTCCCAGTGACCCGCAACACCCCGTCCCGCTCCCACGGTTCGTCCGGTTCGTCCGGCGGCTCCGGCAAGGGCTCAGCCAAGGGCGCCCGCAAGGGCGGCGCCGGCAAGCCCGGGCAGGTCGCCCGGCCGCGCTGGGGCAAGCCCGTCCGCCCGGCCGCCACCGACCGCGACGGCTTCACCGCGCAGACGGCGCCGCTCGCGCCGGCGGAGCGCGCCCCGGAGCCGGAGCGTGACGAGCGCCCCGCGCGGGCGGAGCGCCCCGCTCGCGCCGAGCGGCCGGCCGCCGGCGCGCCGCGCCAGGAGAAGGCCAAGGAGAAGCCCAAGGGCGGGGAGCGTCCGCGCAAGCAGGCCGTCCGCCCGCCGAAGGCGCTGCGCACCACCCGCGCCCCGCGCGCCGAGGCGGCCCCCCGGGGCCCCGGCGGCGACCCGCTGGTCGGCGAGCGCTACGAGGTCGAGGTCGGCCCCGTCGCGCACGGCGGCGGGCATTGCGTGGCCCGGCACGAGGGCCGGGTGCTGTTCGTCCGGCACGCGCTGCCCGGCGAGAAGGTCGTCGTGCAGGTCACCGAGGGCACCACCAAGTCGCGCTTCCTGCGCGCCGACGCGGTGGAGATCCTGGAGCCCGCCAAGGACCGGATCGCCCCGCCCTGCCCGTTCGCCGGGCCGGGCAAGTGCGGCGGCTGCGACTGGCAGCACGTCACCCCCGGCGGGCAGCGCAAGCTCAAGGTGCAGGTGCTCACCGAGCAGCTGGCCAAGCTGGCGGGCCTCACTCCGGCCGAGGCCGGCTGGGACGGCAGCGTCGAGCCGGTCGGCGGCAAGCTCCCGGCCGGGCAGGTGCCGGCGTGGCGCACCCGCGTGCAGTACGCGGTGGACCAGGAGACCGGCAAGGTCGGCCTGCGCAAGCACCGCTCGCACGAGATCCAGCCGATCGACCGCTGCCTGATCGCCGCCGAGGGCGTCGCCGAGCTGGGCATCGAGGCCCGCGACTGGCCGGGCGTCGCCACCGTCGAGGTGATCGCCGCCGCCGGTTCCTCCGACCGCCAGGTGGTGCTCACCCCGTCGCCGGGCGCGCAGCTGCCGCTGGTCGAGCTCGACAAGCCGGTGTCGATCGCCCGGATCGACGAGCACGACAACATCCACAAGGTCCACGGCCGCTCCTTCGTGCGTGAGCGCGCGGCCGGCCGGACGTGGCGGGTCAGCAACGGCGGCTTCTGGCAGATCCACCCGGAGGCCCCGGACACCCTGGTCGACGCCGTGCTGGACGGTCTGGACCCGCAGTGGGGCGAGAACGCGCTCGACCTGTACTGCGGCGTCGGCCTCTTCGCCGGCGCACTGGCCGACCGGGTCGGCGAGGACGGCGCGGTGCTCGGCATCGAGTCCTCCAAGCAGGCGGTGGTCGACGCCCGTCACAACCTGGCCGTGCTGGACAACGTGCGGATCGAGTGCGACCGGGTCGAGACGCTGCTGCCGCGCACCGGCATCACCTCCACCGACCTGATCGTCCTCGACCCGCCGCGGGCCGGTGCCGGTCGTGAGACCGTCGCCCACCTGGCCGGCCTCTCCGCCCGCCGGATCGCCTACGTGGCCTGCGACCCGGCGGCCCTGGCCCGTGACCTCGCGTTCTTCCGCGAGGGCGGGTACCGGCCGGTCTCGCTGCGGGCCTTCGACCTGTTCCCGATGACCCACCACTTCGAGTGCGTGGCGATCCTGGAGCCGGTCGGCGAGTAGCGGGACGGGCGCGACGACAGCTGAACGGCAGGGAGGCGGCACCCGGGTTCCGGGGGCCGCCTCCCTGCCGTCGGTCTGTCTGCGGGCTCGTGTTGCGGGGTCGTGCGGGCTGTCGCGGGGCCGTGCGGATGCTGCCGGGTGCTCCGTGGGCCGTTCAGCGCAGGTTCTGTTCCTCTTCGTCCGCGCTGTGCGGCAGGGCGATGCCGTGCTGGGCGGCGAGCCGGAGCAGCCCGGCGATGCGGCCCTCGTACGCCTGGACGCCGTCGGCGTCCCCGTCGGCCCGCGCGGCGGCGAGGTCCTTGCGGGCCAGGGCGAGCTGCTCGCGCAGCTCCTGGTCGAACATGGCTGTCATTGCCGGCCTCCACACCGGTCGGTGCCGCTCCAGGGAATGCTCGGAGTAGTTCAGAGTCTCGGAAGGTGAAGAACTCTTCAAGTCTCGCTCTTCCGGCTGGATCCGCAGGGCTCCCCGCGCCGGTTCACGAGAGTTGTTCCGGCAGGCGGCGCCGGGCCGAGGGGGCGGCGGGGGCGCCGCGCCCGGGAAGGATCCACGGTGCTCCACTGCGCCCCGCGCTCGCCGCGCTCCAATGCGTGGGGATGGCGGCCCGGGTCGGCCTCCGGGGGTTCACGCCCGCGCGGCGGGGGCATGGCCCAGGGGCGGGAAGGGCGCGCGGGGGCCGTACGTGCGCCCTTGTTGTGCTAGCGCTTTGGCGCTAGCTTTAGGTTCATGGGCAAGAAACAGCTGAACGTCCGGGTGGACGCCACCACCGCGGAGATGGCCCGGGAACGGGCGGAGCAGCAGGGGATCAGCATGAACCAGTACATCGAGCGCCTGGTCCAGCAGGACATGGGTGAGGCCGGGCGCGCGTTCGTCGACGCCGCCGCGCAGTTCATGAAGGAGTACGAGACGGCGTTCCTGGCCGAGTTCGGTGGCGCGGCCGACCTCCAGGACGTGCGCCGTTGAACCTGGAGGTCGACCTCTCGTGGCTGCTCATGACCGCCGAGCAGTACACGCCCGGTGACCCGCAGGTCACCGACTACGGATCGCTGCTCGCGGCGGTCTCCCGCCACCAGGCCGAGATCTTCGACATCGCCGTCTACCCCGAACCGCAGGACCGTGCCGCCGCCCTGATGCACCAGCTGATCCGGGTGCCGGCCCTGGAGAAGACCAACGAGCTGTTCGCCACCGCCGTCGCCTACGCCTACCTGGTGGCCAGCGGCTGCACGGTCGCGACCACCGCCCGTGAGGTGCGCAGCCTCGCCCGGGCCATCCGCGAAGGGCGGCTCGGCGTGTCCGGGGTCGCCGAGCGGCTGGCGGCGTGGGTGGTGGACGAGGCCGAGGGCGAGGGCGTCAGCGGTGAGGAGGACGAGGACTCGGACTGAGGCCGCCGCACCGGCCGGTCGGAGCGGACCGGGCGCGCCGTCTGGGCCGGGCGCGCCGTCGGGCCGGTCGGACCGGTTATGCCGCGGGGGCCCCGTCCGTCGCGGGCTCGGCGATCAGGGCCGTCGCGAACGGGCGGAAGCCGGCCCGGCGGTAGATCCGGGCGACGTCCTCGTCGGCGGCGGACAGGAACACCGTCCGCACGCCGTTGGCCCGCGCGTGCGCGACCAGCTCCGCGGTGACCGCGAGGCCGAGCCCCTGTCGGCGTGCCGACGGCAGGGTGCCGACACCGGCCACCTCGCAGACCCGGCCGACCGGGTTGTACTGGCCCGCGCAGATCGCCGAACCGTCGCGGAGGGCCGCGGCGAACACCGTCTGCCCGGCGGTGATCCGCCCGGAGATCCGCGCCAGCGAGCCGTCCGCCGCCACCTTCTCGGCGGCCACGGCCAGTTCCGCCACCCCGGCGGTGCCCGTGGCGGTGCCCGGCTCGCCGAACGCCAGGTGCGGGACGGCCACCGCACTCGCCAGCTCCGGGGCGTCGGCGGCCAGGACCCTGACCTCCACGCCCTCGGGCAGCGCCGGCGCCGCCCCGGCCGGCTCGTCCTCCGGGCCGAGCACCAGCAGCGGGTGCTCGTGCACCGCCAGCCCGGCCTCCTCCACCGCCGCACGCAGCTGCGGGGTCTGCTCGGCCACCCACTCGAAGGCCTCCGGCGCGCCCAGCTCGCGCTGGCGCGCCAGCACCCGGCGGACGTCCTCGGCGGTGGCCGCCGGGCCGGAGTACCCGAGCGCCGGTCGGGCGTAGTACGGCCAGCCCTCGCCCTCTCGGACGAACAGGCTCAGCGGGCCGAAGTCCTCGACGCGGGCCGCGGAGCGCGGCACGGCGTCGTAGTACTGCTCGATCCCGGCGAGGAGGTCGAGGAAGGCGCGGCGGGCGGGATCAAGATCGTCAGAGGTCACGCCGTGCATCTTGGCAGGCTCGTCGCGGACCTGCCACTGATTTGGGTCGCCGGGCCGTTCGCCGGCCGGCCGCCGCCGGGTTGCCGCCCGGTCGCCACCGGGCGGGACCGGGCGTGGCCGGGAGCCCGGGCATTTCGGCCCGATTGTTGCCCAATGCTTACAGGCCGGGCGATCTCGCATGCAGGCGCCATGGCATTCTGGGGCCTTTACAGCTCTGCCGGACGGGAACGGCGGACGTCCGCGTGGGCGAGGCGAGGGGGATGACAGGCTCATGAGGCTCTGCTTTCTGGTCGAGGAGCACTACCGGCACGACGGCATGCCGCTCGACGTGGTGCGCCGGCTCACCGCGTGGGGACACCGGGTGGACGTGCTGCGCCCCGGCAACTCGCTGATGGCGATCTCCGAGGCCGTCCGGGCCGGCAGCCACGACGCCTGGGTGCTCAAGACCGTCTCCGGCGGCCCCGGCCTCACCCTCCTGGAGGCGGCCGCCGCCGTCGGCCTCACCACCGTCAACGACGTCCGGTCCATCCGCGGCGTCCGGGACAAGGCGCTCGCCGCGGTCATCGCGCGCACCCGCGGGCTGCCCGTCCCGGTCACCTACGCGGCGGCCCGGTGGGAGCGGCTGGCCGAGATCCCCGCCTCCGAGTACCCGCTCGTCGTCAAGCCCGCCGACGGCAGCTCCGGCCGCGCCGTGCGGCTCGTCCCCACCCCCGACCACCTGGTCGAACTCGGCCCCCTGCTCGCCGGCGAGGGCCTGCTGATCGCCCAGCCCTACGTGCCCAACTCCGGTACCGACCTCAAGGTGTACTGCGTCGACGGCGAGCTGTACGCGACCGAGCGCTGCTCGCCGCTGCACCCCGGGCAGGGTGTGCGCGAGCGGCAGGTGCCGCTCCCCGCCGAGGTGGCGCGGATCGCCGGGCAGGTGGGAGAGGTGTTCGGGCTCGACCTGTACGGCGTGGACGTGCTGCTCGGCCCGGACGGGCCGGTGGTCGTGGACATCAACGACTTCCCCAGCTTCCGCCAGGTGCCGGACGCGGTGGCCCGGGTCTCCCGCGCCGTGCTGCGGCTGGCCCGCACCGGGACGGCGGTCTCCGTGCCGGCGCCCGCGCTGGTGCGGGAGCCGTCGTCGGTGGTGTCGGCCGTGTCGGTGCCGTCGGCGCCGGAGCCGCTGCGGCTTCCCGCTCAGGGGGCCGGAGTCGGCGTCGGTGGTTCCGTCGGCGCCGTGGGCGTCGGCGGTGCGGGCCTGGCCGACGGCGGCTTCGGGGGTGCCGGCTTCGTCAGCGGCGGCATGGGTGGCGCGATATGAGGATCTGCCTGCTCACCCCCGACCCCGGCCACCCGCTGCTCGCCGCCGCCACTGCCGCCCTGCTCGCCGCCGACCACCAGGTCGAGACCGTCGACCCCACCGGCGATGACACCCCGCCCGCCGAACGGCTCGGCCCCGGGCCGCTCGCCGACGTCTACCTGCTCAAGGCCCGCACCCCGCAGGCCCTCGCGCTCGCCCGCCACCTGGAGGAGTACGGCGCCCCCGTCGTCAACTCGGCCGCCGCGACCGCGTTCTGCCAGGACCGCACCGCCATGGCCGACCTCGCCCACCGCGCCGGACTGCCGTTCGCCTCCACCCGCACCGCCGCGAGCCTCGCCGAACTGGCCGACGCCGAATACCCGATGGTGGTCAAGAGCCGCCACAGCCGCCGCCACGACCTCGTCGCCCGCGTCGACGGCCCCGACCGGCTGACCGCCCTCGCCGAGCGGTGGCCCGGCGAACCCGTGATCGCCCAGCCCTACCTCGCCAACACCGGCTGGGACCAGAAACTCTGGGTCGTCGACGGGCAGGTCTTCTGCGAGCGCCGCCGCTCCGAACTCGCGGTCGACGACCGGCCCGCCGGAGGCCGGTTCGGCCCCGCCGAACTCCCCGCCGACCGCGCCGAGCTGGCCCTGCGGGTCGGCCGGGTCTTCGGCCTCGACGTCTACGGCGTCGACCTGCTCGACGGGCCCGCCGAGCCCGTCATCGTCGACGTCAACGCCTTCCCCGGCATCCGCGGCCAGGCCGGCGCCCCCGAGGCGCTCGCCGAGCTCGCCCTGCGCGCCGCCCGCCGGGGTGGCGGCACCCCGCGCCTCCCGGGCGTTCCGCACGTCCCCGGCCAGCGGGACGGGCGGCCGCGCACCGCCGGTCGTTAGGCTTGCCCTTCCGGCCGGACCGCACGACCGGATGGCGAGAGAAGACGGACGTTGCTGCAGGACATCGAGCCCTACCTGGCCTGCCCGCACTGCGCGCAGGCCCTCACCCCCGACGGGCGCACCCTGCGCTGCCCCGGCGGGCACAGCTTCGACATCGCCAAGCAGGGCTACGTCAGCCTGCTCGCCGGTGACGCCCACACCGGCACCGGTGACACCGCCGACATGGTCGCCGCCCGCAGTGACTTCCTCGCGGCCGGCCACTACCGCCCGATCGCCGACGCCCTCGCCGCCGCGGCCGCGGCCGCGGCGCCCGAGGGGCTCGTCGCCGACCTCGGCGCCGGCACCGGCCACTACCTCGCCCACGTCCTCGACGCTCTGCCCGGCCGGCCCGGCGCCGCCCTCGACATCTCCAAGTACGCGCTGCGCCGCGCCGCCAAGGCCCACCCCCGGATCGGCGCCGTCGTCTGCGACGCCTGGCGCCCGCTGCCGCTGCTGGAGGCCACCGCCGGCCTCGTCCTCAACGTCTTCGCCCCGCGCAACGGCCCCGAGATCCGCCGCGTCCTGCGCCCCGGCGCCACCCTGCTCCTGGTCTCGCCCACCGCCCACCACCTGCGCGAACTCGTCACCGAGCTCGGGCTGCTCTCGGTCGACGAGGAGAAGCAGCGCCGGATCGACGAGAAGCTCGGCCCCTACCTCACCCCGGCCGGGCAGCAGCAGGTCGAGTTCACCATGCGGCTCTCCGCCACCGACGTCCGCACCGTCGTCGGCATGGGCCCGAGCGCCTGGCACACCGACCCGGACCGGCTGGCCGCCCGGCTCGCCGGGCTGCCCGACCCGGTCGAGGTCACCGCCTCCGTGACGATCGCCGCCTACCGGCGCTGAGCGGGCCGTTCCCGGCCGGCGCCCCCGGCGGGGACCGCCCACCTCGTTGGGATGAATCTGCCGGGCAGGCACGTTTCTGCCGCCCCGACGGCGGCTAACGTCCCACGGGTGAACCGCGACGCCACCCGGCCCGCCGTGCCGGCCCACCCCCACCAGCACACCTCGGACCCGGGGCGGCCGCCCGCCCAGCGCCCCACCCTCGAGGAACTCCGGCTCACCTCGTTCAAGTCCTACCGGCGCGCCACCCTGCCGCTCGCGCCCCTCACCGTGCTGCACGGGCCGGCCGGCGTCGGCAAGTCCAACGCCCTCGACGCCCTCGCCGTCCTCTCCCGCCTCGCCCTCGGCGAGGAGATCACCGACTCCCTCGACGGCCTCCCCGGGCGGCGCGGCCCGCTCGGCACCCCCGTCCGCGGCGGCCTGGCCGGCTGCGTGCCGCACGGCCGCAACGCCCTCATCCTCGGCTGCACCGTCCGCTCCTCCGACGGCCCGATCGGCCTCGACGTCGTCATCCGCACCGACGGCCCCGTCCGGATCGCCCGCGAACAGCTCACCCTCGACGGCCGGACCCTGGTCGAGACCGGCGAACAGGACCTCAGGCACCACCGGACCAACGTCAGCTGGCACAACGACACCCGGCAGGGCGACATCCGCGCGCCCTTCCCCAACACCACCCTGGTCACCGCACAGATCCCGCTGCGCGTCGCCGGCTCCTCACCCGGCGAACGCAAGGTGCTCGCCGCCACCGAGCACCTGCTCACCGCCCTGCGCGAGGTCTTCCCCGTCCACCCCGTGCCCGCCCTGATGCGGGACTGGGCCCGCCCCGACCCGCAGGCCCGGCTGCTCAGCACCGCCGCCAACATCTCCTCCGTCGTCGCCCGGCTCAGCGGCGAATGCGCCCGCCGGTACGGCCGGCTGCTCCGCGTCGTCCAGTCCGCCGCCCCGTACCCCCTGCTCGGACTCGACCTCGCCCGCCGCGGCACCGGGGCCGGCGAACGCGTCCTCGCCGTCTTCGACGAAGGCGTCCGCGGCCGCACCGGCGCCGACCAGGCCTCCGACGGCATGCTGCGCCACCTCGCCTTCGCCGCGGTGCTGCTCACCGGGGCCGGGGTCCTGGACCTGGACGCGGCCGCCGAGGTGCCCTGGGCGCACCGGCAGCTCACCGTGCTCGCCGAGGACCTCGGGGCCGGGCTCGGCACCGAACAGACCGCCTCGCTGCTGCGACTCGCCCGCGAGATGTGCGGGCGCCACCAGCTGCGGGTGCTCGGCGCGCTGCAGGAGCCGGCCGCGGCCCGGGAGGCGCTCGGCGGAGCCGGCGAGCTGTCGCCCGGGGTCGCGCTGGTGGAGTGCCGGCGGGACCCGGGCTCCGGGCACACCGTGCTGCGCACCGAGACGGCGCGGGTGCCGGCCCAGGGCGGCGCGCGGGACGTTGCCGGGGCGGGGGCCGCCGGGGCGATAGCGCCCGGGGCGGCTGGGGCGGGGATGCCCGGGGTGGGCGTTCCGGGGGCGGGGGCCGTGGCCGGGGATGCGGTAGACCTGGAGGGTGACTGAACGAGTGACGGACCCAGCGGACCCGACCCTGGAGAGCCTGCGGCAGCGGCTGACGGACTTCGCCGCGGCGCGCAGCTGGGAGCCCTTCCACACGCCGAAGAACCTGGCGGCGGCGCTGACCGTGGAGGCCGGCGAGCTGTTGGAGATCTTCCAGTGGCTCACGCCCGAGCAGGCCGCGGCGGTGATGTCCGACCCGGACAGCGCGCACCGGGTGCGGGACGAGGTGGCCGACGTCCTCGCCTACCTGCTGCAGTTCTGCACGGCGGTCGGCGTGGACCCGCTGCCCGCGCTGGCCGCCAAGATCGAGCGCAACGAGCTGCGCTTCCCGGCTCCCGGGGCAGGACGCGGGGAGGGGCCCGCGGCCGGGCGAGTGGAGGGGCCCGCGGCCGGGCAGGAGGCCGGGCGTGGTCAGGGGGCGGGGGCCGGTCCGGGGCGCGGTGCGGCGTCCGACGTCAAGCGGGACGTGGGCGAATAACCCTTGTGAGGGACGGAAGTTATCCACACCCCCGGGTTTTCCACAGGTTTCGAGGGGTTGGCTGCGCCGATCCGTCCTTCGGCGCACGCTTTCGCCGTGACCAGGTGTCCCCGCGGTCGAGTGACCGCCCGGACACCGCGAGAACTCGCGGAAGCGGAAGGGGTGGCGGCCGATGGAGGCGCTGCGATTGATCAAGACGGCCCGGCATGCCCTGGCGGAGGCCAGGAACGTACCGGATGTGCTGGCCGAGGCACGGCAGGCAGCACTGCTCACCGAGGCCGTGGGCGCCCGTCTGGCGGAGCTGGACGACGGCGACCTGGCCGGCCTCGGCCAGCAACTGGCCGAGGCCGGCGGCCACGCGGCCGGTTGCCTCGACCACTCCTCGGGGGACTCGTCCGCCCTGCTGGGCCTGGGCGTCGGCGGGCGGGCCGGGCGGCTCACCGAACTCGGCCCGCTCGCCCCGATGCTGGCCGAACTCGGGGCACTGCTGCGGGACGCCGGCGAGACGCTGGTGGTGCTGGCCTGCGGCGCCGACACCGAGAGCCTGTACTGGACGTGCATCGACGGGGTCGACGCGGGCGCCGACTGCAAGGACCTCGTCACCCGGCTGGGGCAGGCGGTCCGTCGGGCGGCCGGGGAGAACCGGCCGGAGCCGGCCGAGCCCGCAGCGGCCGGCTCGCCGCCGGCGAAGCCTCAGGCCTCGGAGGAGGAGAGCCCGTTACTCGTGTTCAGGCTCGGCCCGCCGTCCGACCGGTCGGAGGCCCGGGCGCCGGACGACTGCAGCTCCGCGAGGTCCGCGGTCACCGAGGCGAGCAGTTCCTGCATCTGCTCCAGCAGGCTCTTCGGAATGGCCGGCACCGCCGACGCGTCGGCAGCGGGGTGCTGCTGCACGGCGGATGCCTCGGACCGGGGATCGGACATGAGCGGACCTCTTCGGATCGGTAGTGCGGTGTGAAGCGGCTGGCGGCGGCTCGGCGCGCGGCGCCGCGCCACCGGGGCAGGGGCCCCGCCGCTGCAACCAACGAACCGCCCGATACCGGGTCACCGACCACCACCCGATGCGGTCCAACTTCCGTGAGGGTAAGCCTCCCGGGTGATCCGGGCTTGCCGCTTACCTGCCGCCTCGGCTAGGTCCGGTCCTGCCGGTCCTGCCGGTCCTGTCTGGCCGATCCCGTTCGGCCGATCCCGTTCGGCCGATCCCGTCCTGCCGGTCCTGTCGGGCGCGCGATCGACCGGACAGGACCTGGGCGGCGGGCGGCGCACCGGGTGACGGCGCACCGGGGTGCCGGGTGCGGCGCCGGGAAGCGCAGGGCCCCCGGTGCCGTTGCGGCGCCGGGGGCCCGGGGACCTCGAGTGAGGAGGAGGTCAGTTGTGGGCGTGCAGCTCCGCGTTCAGGCCGCCCCAGGAGCCGGAGCGGGCGATGACCTCGACGGCGCCGGTCTGGGAGTTGCGGCGGAAGAGGAGGTTGTCCTGGCCGGACAGCTCGACGGCCTTGGCCACCTTGCCGTCCGGCGTGGTGACCCGGGTGCCGGCGGTGACGTAGAGGCCGGCCTCGACGACGCAGTCGTTGCCGAGCGAGATGCCGATGCCCGCGTTGGCGCCGAGCAGGCAGCGCTCGCCGACCGAGACGACCTGCTTGCCGCCGCCGGACAGGGTGCCCATGATCGACGCACCGCCGCCGATGTCGCTGTGGTCACCGACCACGACACCGGCGCTGATCCGGCCCTCGACCATGGAGGTGCCGAGGGTGCCGGCGTTGAAGTTGACGAAGCCCTCGTGCATCACGGTGGTGCCGGAGGCGAGGTGCGCGCCGAGGCGGACGCGGTCCGCGTGGGCGATGCGCACGCCCGACGGGGCGACGTAGTCGGTCATCCGCGGGAACTTGTCGATCCCGTAGACGGCGAGCTGGCCGCCCTGGGTGCGGACCGCCAGGCGGGCCTGCTCGACCTTGTCCACCTGCACCGGGCCGATGCTGGTCCACGCCACGTTGGCGAGCAGACCGAAGAGGCCGTCCAGGTTCTGGCCGTGCGGCTGCACCAGGCGGTGGCTCAGCAGGTGCAGGCGCAGGTAGGCGTCGTGCGCGTCGATCGGCTTCTCGTCCAGCGAGGCGATCGTGGTGCGCACGGCGACCACCTCGACGCCGCGGCGCGCGTCGGCGCGCAGCGCCTCGGCCGCGCCGGCGCCCAGCTCGGCCTCGGCCTGCTCGGCGGTCAGGCGGACGGTGCCGGCCGGGCCGGGCTCGGCGGCCAGCGCGGGGGCGGGGTACCAGGTGTCGAGGATGGTGCCGTCGGCGGCGATGGTGGCCAGACCTGCGGCGACGGCGCCGTTTGCGAGGGAGGTGGATTCTGCTGTCACATCGTGCACGTTAACGAATGCGGGCCGCCGGTGCCGAACACGCTCACCGGGCGGACACGGCGGCCGGCCGGCGGCGCCCGAGCCGTGCGAGGGGTGGGCACCGGGCAAAACCCGGTGCTGGGCGGGCGCGTCCTGGGCAATACTCGGGCGGGTGTTCATGTCGATCTCCACCACCGGTACCGCCGGGAGCCCGGCCACCGACCTGGGTTTCCTGCTGCACAAGCACCCGGGCAAGGTCCAGCAGTTCTCGACGTCTCACGGCGAGGCGCACGTCTTCTACCCGGAGGCGGGCGACGAGGCCTGCACGGCCGCGTTGCTGCTCGATGTCGACCCGATCGCGCTGGTCCGCAGGGGCCGGGGCAAGGGGCGCGGCGGCTCGCCGGACTTCGCGCTCGCCCAGTACGTCAACGACCGCCCCTACGCGGCGTCCTCGCTGCTCGCGGTGGCGCTGCGGACGGTGTTCCGGACGGCGATGAAGGGCGTCTGCGAGGCCCGCCCCGGGCTGGCCGAGCGGCCCCGGCCCCTGCGGATCGTGCTGCCTGCCGTGCCGGCCAACGGCGCCGGCGAGGGCGGCGGGGTCGCGATGGCGGGCCGGCTCTTCGAGCCGCTGGGCTGGCAGGTCGAGGCGTCGGCGATCCCGCTGGACGAGGCGTTCCCCGAATGGGGCGAGTCGCGCTACGTCCGGCTGGAGCTGTCCGGTGCGGAGGCCCGCCTCGCGGACGCGCTGCAGCAGTTGTACGTGCTGCTGCCGGTGCTGGACGGCGCCAAGCACTACTGGGTCGCCCCGGACGAGGTCGACAAGCTGCTCGCCGCCGGTGAGGGCTGGCTGGCGGACCACCCGGAGCAGGCGCTGATCGCGCGCCGCTACCTGTCCCGGCGCTGGGCGCTCACCCGGCGGGCGATGGAGCGGCTGGAGCTGGCCCGGCTGGCGGAGGCGGACGACCGCGAGGTCGAGGAGATCGACAACGCGGTCGACGACACCGCCGAGGAGATCACCGACGACACCGCCGAGGACACCGGGCGCCGGGAGGCGAAGGAGCAACCCGGCGAGGAGAAGAAGGTCTCGCTGGCCGAGCAGCGCCGCACGGCGGTCCTGGCCGCGCTGGGCGAGGTCGGTGCGGCCCGGGTGGCCGATCTCGGCTGCGGGCAGGGCGAGCTGGTGGGCGCGCTGCTCAAGGACGCCCGGATCACCGAGGTGCTCGGCGTGGACGTGTCGGCCCGGGCGCTGTCGGCGGCCGCGCGCAAGCTGCGGCTGGAGCGGATGACGGAGCGCCAGGCGGCCCGGGTCAAGCTGGTCCAGGGCGCGCTGACGTACACGGACGCGCGGCTGAAGGGCTACGACGCGGCGGTGCTTTCCGAGGTGATCGAGCACCTGGACCTGCCCCGGTTGCCGGCCCTGGAGTACGCCGTCTTCGGGGCGGCCCGCCCGGCCGCGGTGGTGGTCACGACGCCGAACGCCGAGTACAACGTCCGCTGGGAGAGCCTGCCGGCCGGTCACGTCCGCCATGCCGACCACCGATTCGAGTGGGACCGGGCCGAGTTCCGTGCCTGGGCCGAGCGGGTCACGGAGGCGTACGGCTACACCGTGGTGATCCGCCCGGTCGGACCGGAGGACCCGGAGGTGGGCGCGCCGACACAGCTCGCCCTGTTCCGCATCGGCACGCCGCCCGAGCCCACGACCGCCGACGCGACGGCCGTCACCACCGACGCCACGACCACTGAAGCCACGGCCGCCGAAGCCACCACGACGCCCGAAGGGGGCGAGACCCGATGACCGACGACGCACAGTCCCCGAAGCTCACCACGGACGCCCCCACCGGGGCCGCCCCCATCGCGGACTCCCCCACCGGGGCCGCGCCCGCCGACCCGCCTGCCGGCCTGCCCGTCGACGCCCAGGCCGGCACCAACCCCCGCCGTCTCCCCGTCACCGACGTCTCGCTCGTCGTCCTGATCGGCACCAGCGGCGCGGGCAAGTCCAGCTTCGCCCGCAAGCACTTCCTCCCCACCCAGGTGATCTCGTCCGACTTCTGCCGTGGCCTGGTGGCGGACGACGAGAACGACCAGTCGGCCTCCGCCGAGGCCTTCGACGTGCTGCACTACATCGTCGGCAAGCGCCTCGCCGCCGGCCGGCTGACCGTCGTGGACGCCACCAACGTGCAGCCGGAGGCCCGCAAGCAGCTGGTCGCGATCGCCCGGGAGCACGACGTGCTGCCGATCGCGATCGTCCTGGACGTCCCGCCGGGCGTCTGCGCGGAGCGGAACAGGACCCGCCCGGACCGGCAGCTGCCGGCCCACGTGATCCCCCGCCAGAACCGCGAGCTGCGCCGCTCCCTGCGCGGCCTGGAGCGCGAGGGTTTCCGCAAGGTGCACATCCTGCGCGGCGAGGCGGAGGTGGAGGCCGCCGAGATCGTGCCGGAGAAGCGGTTCAACGACCTGCGCCACCTCACCGGCCCGTTCGACGTCGTCGGCGACATCCACGGCTGCCGCTCCGAGCTGGAGACCCTGCTCACCCGCCTCGGCTATGCGCTCACCAGGGACGACGCCGGCCGCCCGGTGGACGCCGCGCACCCCGCGGGCCGGACCGCCGTCTTCGTCGGGGACCTCGTCGACCGCGGCCCGGACACGCCGGGCGTGCTGCGTCTGGTGATGGGCATGGTGGCGGCCGGGCACGCGATCTGTGTGCCGGGCAACCACGAGAACAAGCTCGGCCGGGCGATGGACGGCAAGAAGGTCACCGTCTCGCACGGCCTGCAGGAGTCGCTGGACCAGCTGGCGGGGGAGTCGGAGGAGTTCCGCGCCGAGGTCCGGGCGTTCATGCGCGGCCTGGTCAGCCACTACCTGCTGGACGGCGGCGCCCTGGTGGTCTGCCACGCGGGCCTGCCGGAGAAGTACCACGGCCGGGCGTCCGGCCGGGTGCGCTCGCACGCGCTCTACGGGGACACCACCGGCGAGACCGACGAGTACGGGCTGCCGGTGCGCTACCCGTGGGCGGAGGAGTACCGGGGCAGGGCGCTGGTGGTCTACGGGCACACGCCGGTGCCGGTGGCGAGCTTCCTCAACAACACCATCTGCCTGGACACCGGCTGCGTCTTCGGCGGCAGCCTCACCGCGCTGCGCTACCCGGAGCGCGAGCTGGTGAGCGTGGAGGCCGAGCAGGAGTGGTACGCGCCGGTGCGCCCGCTGCACACGGACGCGCCGGGTGCCCGCGAGGGCCGGCCGCTGGACCTCGCCGACGTGGCGGGCCGCCGGGTGGTGGAGACGGCGCTGCACGGCCGGGTCGCGGTGCGGGAGGAGAACGCGGCGGCCGCGCTGGAGGTGATGAGCCGGTTCGCGATCGACCCGAGGCTGCTCGCCTACCTGCCGCCGACCATGGCGCCGAGCGCGACCTCGCGACGGCCCGGCTACCTCGAACACCCGGAGGAGGCCTTCTCCGCCTACCGCGAGGACGGCGTCCGGCAGGTGATCTGCGAGGAGAAGCACATGGGCTCCCGCGCGGTGGTGCTGGTGGCCCGGGACGACACGGCGCTGGAGAAGCGGTTCGGCCTGGCCGGGCCGGGCGCGATCTGGACCAGGACCGGCCGGGCGTTCCTCGGCGACGACGGGCTGACCGCCGCCGTCCTGGGCCGGCTGCGGGCCGCCGCCGAGCGCTCGGGGCTCTTCGACGAGCTGGGCACCGGCTGGCTGCTGCTGGACGCCGAGCTGATGCCGTGGTCGCTGAAGGCCGCGGAGCTGCTGCGCCGCCAGTACGCCGCGGTCGGCGCGGCGGCGGGCGCGGCGCTGCCGCAGGTGCTGGCCGCGTTGGAGCAGGGGGCCGGGCGCGGGCTGGACCTCGCCGGGCTGACTGCCCGCCAGCGGCAGCGTGCCGCGGACGCGCAGGCGTTCACCGAGGCGTACCGGCGGTACTGCTGGCCGACGGAGGGCCTGTCGGGGATCCGGCTGGCGCCGTTCCAGGTGCTGGCCGCCGAGGGGGTGAACCTGGCGGTGCGTCCGCACGACGAGCACCTCGCCTGGATCGACGGGCTGGCCGAGGCCGACCTGGCTGCTCACCGGGACGCCCCGGTGCTGCACCGGACCGGGCGGCTGGTGGTGGACACCGCCGACGAGGCGTCGGTCGCCGCGGGCGTGGCCTGGTGGGAGGAGCTGACGGGGGCCGGCGGCGAGGGCATGGTGGTCAAGCCGCTGGCGTCGCTCGTCCGCGGCAAGGCGGGGGAGGGGCGCCCGGGCGGGCTGGTCCAGCCGGGCGTCAAGGTCCGTGGCCGGGAGTACCTGCGGATCATCTACGGTCCGGACTACACCCAGTACCTGGACCAGCTGCGCCAGCGCTTCCTCGGGCACAAGCGCTCGCTGGCGCTGCGCGAGTACGCGCTCGGCCTGGAGGCGCTGGACCGGCTGGCGGCGGGCGAACCGCTGTGGCGGGTGCACGAGCCGGTGTTCGCGGTGCTGGCGCTGGAGTCGGAGCCGGTGGACCCGCGTCTCTAGGCAGTGCGGCGAGTGCGGCGGAGGGCCCCGCGGAGTCTCCGCGGGGCCCTGGCCTTCCCCCGGCCGCCGGTGCCCCCGGAAGGCTTTGCATATAAATTCTGAGTGTCGTATACAATTGCCGCTTCCCGATTCCCACCCCGTCACCCCAGGAGCCCGGCATGGCGTTCAACCTCCGGAACAGGCACTTCCTCAAGGAGCTCGACTTCACGCCCCAGGAGTTCCGCTTCCTGGTGGACCTCGCCGCCCAGCTCAAGGCGGCGAAGTACGCGGGCACCGAGCAGCCCCGGCTGCGCGGCAAGAACATCGCGCTGATCTTCGAGAAGACCTCCACCCGGACGCGCTGCGCCTTCGAGGTCGCCGCCCACGACCAGGGCGCCACCACGACCTACCTGGACCCTGCCGGCTCGCAGATCGGCCACAAGGAGTCGATCAAGGACACCGCCCGGGTGCTCGGCCGGATGTTCGACGGCATCGAGTACCGGGGCCACGGCCAGGAGATCGTCGAGGAGCTGGCCGAGTACGCCGGTGTCCCGGTCTGGAACGGCCTGACCGACGAGTGGCACCCCACCCAGATGCTCGCCGATGTGCTGACCGTCCGGGAGCACACCGCCAAGCCGCTCACCGAGGTGGCCCTCGCCTACCTCGGCGACGCCCGCTCCAACATGGGCAACTCGCTGCTGGTCACCGGCGCCCTGCTCGGCATGGACATCCGGATCGTCGCGCCGCGCGCGCTCTGGCCCGCCGAGGAGGTGCAGAAGGCGGCGCAGCAGTTGGCCGGGACCACCGGTGCCCGGATCACCCTGACCGAGGACGTGGCCGCGGGCGTGGCCGGCGCCGATTTCCTCTACACCGACGTGTGGGTCTCCATGGGCGAACCCAAGGAGGTCTGGGCCGAGCGGATCGCGCTGCTCAAGCCGTACCAGGTGTCGATGGACACCGTCCGGGCCACCGGAAACCCGGACGTGAAGTTCCTGCACTGTCTGCCCGCCTTCCACGACCTCGGCACGGTGGTCGGGCGGCAGATGTACGAGGAGACCGGGATGAGCGAGCTGGAGTGCACCGACGAGCTCTTCGAGTCGGCGCACTCCGTCGTGTTCGACCAGGCGGAGAACCGCCTGCACACCATCAAGGCCGTGCTGGTCGCGACCCTCGGCGCTTAGGCCCTGCCGGTGCTTAGGCCCTGCCGGCGCCGAGGCCCTGTCCGGACCTCAGGCCCTGTCCGGACCCCAGGCCCTGCCCGAACCCAGGCCCCGTCCGGCAAGGGCTCGTCACGGCGCCAGGTTCACACAGGCGGCCCGGTCGCCCGCGGCGTGCGGACCGGCCGGGCTGCCCGCGTGCAGCACCAGTGAGCGGGCCTCGCCCGGCCGTGGCTGCCAGGCCACCGCAGTGCCCGTGGAGCCGTCGCCCCGGTGGTCGGTGCGCAGCCTCAGCCGCAGCTCGTTGCGGTCGTTGACGTACGCGGGGTCGGTGGACGGCCGGACCGGGTCCACGACGTCCTGGTAGTGCGGGCCGGAGGCGGCCGGGTCGGCCCCGCAGGAGCCGGTGTGCAGGTGAGCCGGGAACGCGTGGCCGGCGGCGAGCCCGGCCGCGGTCAGCGTCAGCACCGTCCGGCCGGGCACCGTGCGGTCGACCACCACCCGGACGTGCGAGCCGTACGGGACGAGGTCGGGCGCGTGACTGATCGCGGCCGGCGGGACGAATGCCGTCGCCGGGTCGAAGTCGGCGTCCACGACCGAGACCGGAGCGGCCGGCGTGCCGGGCGAGGCCGGAGCGGCCGACGCCGGTACGGGGGCGGAGGCCAGCAGGGCGAGCGGGATCAGGGCGGTGGCGGCGAACGGAGCGGACATCGGCAGGGGCCTTCCGAGGCGGTGCGGCGGACGCCCTGCTCAACGCCGCCGGGCCCGGACGGACACCCTCGGCCCGATGGCACCTGTCGGACACCCCTCCGCCCGATGGCCCCTGCCGGGCTCACCTCCGCCCGATGGCCCCTGCCGGGCTCACCTCCGCCCGATGGCCCCTGCCGGGCCCACCTCCGCCCGATGGCCCCTGCCGGGCCCACCCCGCGTGGACCTGGTCACCTCGTCCGGCGGTGGGCCCCCTGGATCCCCCGGATCTCGCAGCGTGGCCCGCTCGCCCGCATCAGCCGCAGGTCCGCCGTGACCAGCGGCACCCCGTACTGCTCGGCGACCGCGACGTACGCGGCGTCGTCCGGAGTGAGGTTGTCCTTCAGCTCCCAGATCCGGCCGAGCAGCGGCGCCACCTCGACCTTGCGGATGGCCAACCCGGGCAGCTGCGCGGCGAGTTCGCCGACCCGCTCGGCGGTCAGTTCCTTGGCCAGGTAGAGGCCGCGCAGCGACTGCATCACCTCGATGACGATGTGCTCGGGGGCCACCCACTCGCCGCCCGTGTCGAGTTCGGCCCGGGCTGCGGCCCCGCGCTCGCCCTCGTCGGCCAGCGCGAGCACCAGTGCGGACGCGTCCACCACGATCATCAGTCGGCCCCCGGCCTGTCCCAGCGTGTCAGCTCACCGGCCACCGTACCCGGGCCGGCCGCGACCGGCTCAGCCGGCGGTGGCCGGGGCGGTGGGGTCGGGCGCGTCGCGTCCGGGGGTGTCGTCGTGGAACGGCCGGATCGTCCGGTCCGCCTGGTCGGCCCGCTCCGGCGTTATCCACTCCTGGAGGCCCTGGCCGGTCACCGCGGCCTTCAGCTGCTCCAGGCTCAGCGGCAGCTCCCGCGGGTCACCGAGGACGCCGCCGGAGAAGACGGTCAGGGTGATCCGGTTGTCGTCCTTGCGCAGCAGGTCGGCGGTGCGGGAGCGGAAGCCGTCGTCGGAGCGCTCGGTCAGCATCAGCGTGCTGCCGTCGGGGAGCTTTCCCACCTCGCAGTGGCTGTACTGCCGGGAGACGTTGACCTTCTCGCAGGTGTAGCGGTCGTCGTAACCGATGGTGTACGGGTCGCGCCCGGGCCCGGGCGGATTGGACCCGGGGCGGAACAGCGCGCCCAGCCCGCCCTCGAACTTGACGTCCACCTGGACCGGGCCCTTGCCGTCGTCGTAGCTGAGCGTGCCCGCGGACAGCACGTCGACGGTCTCCGGTCCCTTCCAGCCCACCGGACCGTGGTAGCCGGCGTAGCCGCCGGTCGTACCGCCCTTCGGCAGACCCTCGACCACGGCCAGGACGGCCGCGTGGCCGGTGAGGGCGACCCTGCCGGCGTTGGCTCCGTTGCCGGGGTACCGCTTCTCCGGGCCGTCGTCGGCCTGCGGGTCCCTGGTGGAGGTGGGGCGGGGCTTCCTGGTGGTGGTCGGGGCGGCGGTCGGCGAGGGTGACGCGGTGGCGGCAGCGGCGGACGTCGATGCGGTCCCGCTCGCCGGCCCGGCGGCGGCACGGGGGCCGCCGCCCGGCTGCAGGGCGAGCGCGCCGCCGACGGCCAGCACGGTGACGGCGGCGACCGCACCGGTCACCGCGGCCCGGCGGCGGCGTCGGATCGACCGTCCGCGCTCGGCGGCGCCGGCGACCAGCGTTCCCAGCTCGGGGCCGACCCCGCGCATCGCCCGGTCGAAGGTGGTGGACAGCCGTCGGCCGTCGCATTCCAGCTCGTCCATGCTCCTGGTTCCTTCCAGCTGAGAGTGGTGTCGAAATGCTTCGTGACGTCGCGCACGGCCGGCGGACGCTCCGGCGGCCCGTCAGAACGCGGCCAGCTGCTCCGAACCCTGCGCCTTCAGGACGGCGCGCAGCCGGCCGAGGGCGCGCAGCGTCTGGCTGCGCACCGCGCCGGCGCTGACGCCGAGTTCGGCCGCGGTCTCCTCGACGCTGCGGTCCTCCCAGTAGCGCAGGACGAGCACGGCCCGGTCCCGGGGCGGCAGTTCGGCCAGGGCGGCGAGCAGGGTGACCCGCAGGGCCGGGTCGTCCTCGGGGGCGATGCCCTCGGGAAGGTCGCCGAGCGTCGGCTGTTCGCCGCTGCGCCGCAGCCGCCGGTGGGAGAGGTAGCTGCGGACGAGCACGCTGCGGGCGTAGGCGTCCTGGTTCTCCGCGCGGCGGACCTTGGACCAGGCGGCGTAGAGCTTGGCGAGGGTGACCTGGGTGAGGTCCTCGGCGAGGTGCCAGTCGCCGCAGAGCAGCAGGGCGGTCCGGAAGAGGTGGTGCCCCCGGCTGTAGGCGAAGGTCTCGAACTCCGCGGACTCCACGGCCCGTCGCGCCTTACCGATCACCGCTGCCCCCGAAAACCGTCTCGTCGTGGCTGTTCGTCGCCTGCTCACGGTTAGACGCCCGAGCCGGCCGGCCGCGTTACGGCCCCCGAGGAGAAAGCCGCGGCTTACGACGCCGCGGCGGGAAGTCCGCCGGCCCACGGCCCGCGAGGAGGGACCCGCGGCCTACGACGCCGCGGCGACGAGCAGCCCCGCCAGCACCGAGGCCGCGTTGGCCGTCCCGGCGGCCGCCCAGGGCAGCGGCCCGCGCAGGCTCAGCCCGGCGAGCGGCCGCAGCAGCGCCGCCTCGACCGCGCAGACCGCGGCTTCGCCCAGCCCGAAGGCCGTCCAGTACGCTGCGGCGGATCCGGTGGACCAGGAGCCGTGGCTCAGGGACCACCAGAGCAGCGGGTGCGTCGCCAGGTTGACCAGGACGGCGGCCGCCACCGCACGGGACGGGCGGACAGCGCCGGCCCGGGTGAGGGCGGCGGTGTACAGCGGTACCTCGACCAGCAGGGTGAGGGCGAGGGCCAGGGGATAGGGCACGGCGCGGATCGTGCCACGAGGAGGGGGAACGTGGCCATCGCCACCGTGGAGGGGACGGCCGCGCGGACCGTCGTCGGCCCGGCCGTCCGGCTGGGAGCCGCGCCGCTGGCCGGGTTCGCCCTGACGGCGGTGCTGGCGCTGGCGTTGGCGCTGCGCGCGCCGGCCGGGCTGGCGGTGCTCGGCCTGGCCACGTTCGGAGTGCTGCACAACGTGCTGGAGCTGCGCTATGTGGCCGGCCGGTTCGCCGCCGTGCTGGCCGGGCCGTTGCTGCGGCTGCTGCTGGTCCTGGTGACCGGCATCGTGTTCTGCCGCCTGGTGCCTCCCTCGCTGGTGCCGCACCCGGTCGCCCAGGACGCGGAGATCCTGCTGGCTTACGGGCTGCTGGCCGCGGCCTGCTGGTTCGCGCTGCGCCGCCGTCCACTGCTGCTGGCCGGGAGCGGGGCGGTACTGGCGGTGGCGACGGCCGGTTCGCTGGCGTTCCCGGCGTACCACTTCGTGGTGCTGGCGCATCTGCACAACGTGGTGCCGCTGCTGTTCCTGTGGGAGTGGTCGCGCCGGCTGGTGCGGGGCCGGGCGGCGTTCCTGGCGCTGCAGTGCGGCTGGGTGGTGCTGGTGCCGGTGCTGCTGCTGGCCGGGGCGCTGGACGGCTGGCTGTCGCCGGGGGCCGGCCGGTCGGGCTGGACGGCGAAGCTGACGGTGGCCTACACCCCGCCGGGGTGGCTGACGCCCGGGGTGGGGCTGCGCTTCCTGGCGGTCTTCGCCTTCCTCCAGTCGATGCACTACGTGGTCTGGGTCTGGTTCCTGCCGAGGTACGCGCCGGACGCGACCGGGGCGTTCGAGCAGCGGCTGCCGGCGCTGCGCGGCGCGCGGGCCTGGCTGCTGGGCGCGGTGGCGGGCGGCCTGCTGGCGGTGTTGTTCGCGTCGGACTACGCGCAGGGCCGGACGCTGTACGCGGCGCTGGCCAGCTACCACGCCTACCTGGAGTTCCCGGTGCTGCTGATGCTCGTTCTCGGTCTGGGGGCCACCCGGGCCGAGCCGCCCGCCCCACCGACCGGGCGGACCTGACGCCGGCAGACCCGCCGCCGGCGGAGCTGACTCCACCGACCCCGACCCCGACACCACCGATCCCGACCCCGACTCCACCGATCCCGACCCCGACTCCACCGATCCCGACGCCGACCCCGACACCACCGATCCCGACGCCGACCCGACCGACCCCGACCGAGGAGACCCGATGACCACCGCATCCATCACTGCGGGCACCACCGCCCTGCTGGCCGACATCGCCCCCGAGCCCAGCGGCTCCGACGGCAGTCTGATCGCCGTGCTGCTGGTGGCCGCCGCCGTGGTGGCGGGGGCCGTCTGGCTGATCCGGCTGGAGCGCAAGAAGCGCGGTCCCGGCGGGGAGTGAGACCCCCGACGAGCGCCGGGCCGGTCACACGCGGTAGGACAGTCCTGAGGGGCATGCCTGCGGTGGTGTCCGCAGCGCCATGCACTATGGTTTATCTCGACATCGAGATAACTGCCCCTTACGATATATCTCGACATCAAGATACTTGCCGAGAGGCGCTCACCGGCGGTGCGGGCAAGGTAGGCCTAAGTAAGGCTGACCTTACCACCGTGGCGGCCGGATACCGCACGAAGCACCTAGAAGGAGTCAGTCGTGTCCGCGAACAGCTTCGACGCCCGCAGCTCGCTGCAGGTGGGCGACGAGTCGTACGAGATCTTCAAGCTCTCCGCCGTCGAGGGTTCCGAGCGGCTGCCGTACAGCCTCAAGGTGCTGCTGGAGAACCTGCTCCGCACGGAGGACGGCGCGAACATCACCGCCGACCACATCCGCGCCCTCGGCAACTGGGACGCCACCGCGCAGCCCAGCCAGGAGATCCAGTTCACCCCGGCCCGCGTGATCATGCAGGACTTCACCGGTGTGCCGTGCGTGGTCGACCTCGCCACCATGCGTGAGGCCGTCAAGGAGCTGGGCGGCGACCCGGCCAAGATCAACCCGCTGGCCCCGGCCGAGCTGGTCATCGACCACTCCGTCATCGCCGACAAGTTCGGCACGCCGGACGCCTTCGTCCAGAACGTCGAGATCGAGTACGGCCGCAACAAGGAGCGCTACCAGTTCCTGCGCTGGGGTCAGACCGCGTTCGACGAGTTCAAGGTCGTCCCGCCGGGCACCGGCATCGTCCACCAGGTCAACATCGAGCACCTGGCCCGCACGGTCATGGTCCGGGGCGGCCAGGCCTACCCGGACACCTGCGTCGGCACCGACTCGCACACCACCATGGTCAACGGCCTGGGCGTGCTGGGCTGGGGCGTCGGTGGCATCGAGGCCGAGGCCGCGATGCTGGGCCAGCCGGTCTCCATGCTGATCCCGCGCGTGGTCGGCTTCAAGCTCAACGGCCAGCTGCCGGCCGGCACCACCGCCACCGACCTGGTGCTCACCATCACCGAGATGCTGCGCAAGCACGGTGTGGTCGGCAAGTTCGTCGAGTTCTACGGCGAGGGCGTCACCGCGATCCCGCTGGCCAACCGCGCCACCATCGGCAACATGTCGCCGGAGTTCGGCTCGACCTGTGCGATCTTCCCGATCGACGCCGAGACCATCAACTACCTGAAGCTCACCGGCCGCGACGCGCAGCAGCTCGCCCTGGTCGAGGCGTACGCCAAGGAGCAGGGCCTCTGGCACGACCCGTCGGTCGAGCCGGTCTACTCCGAGTACCTGGAGCTGGACGTCTCCACCGTCGTCCCGTCGATCTCCGGCCCGAAGCGCCCGCAGGACCGCGTGATCCTGGCCGAGGCCGCCGAGAGGTTCGCCGAGGCGCTGCCGACCTACTCGGCCGAGGCCTCGAAGCCGACCACCGTCACCGCCCCCGACGGTTCGAGCTACCAGATCGACAACGGCGCGGTCGTGATCGCCTCGATCACCTCCTGCACCAACACCTCCAACCCCTCCGTCATGCTGGGCGCCGCCCTGCTGGCGAAGAAGGCCGTGGAGAAGGGCCTGACCGTCAAGCCCTGGGTCAAGACCACCCTGGCCCCCGGGTCCAAGGTCGTCATGGACTACTACGAGAAGGCCGGCCTGCTCCCGTACATGGAGAAGCTGGGCTTCAACCTGGTCGGCTACGGCTGCGTCACCTGCATCGGCAACTCGGGCCCGCTGCCCGAGGAGGTCTCGGCCGCCGTCAACGAGGCCGACCTGGCCGTCGTCTCGGTGCTCTCCGGCAACCGCAACTTCGAGGGCCGGATCAACCCCGACGTCAAGATGAACTACCTGGCCTCCCCGCCGCTGGTGGTCGCCTACGCCCTCGCCGGCAACATGAACGTCGACATCACCAAGGACGCCCTGGGTCAGGACGCCGACGGCAACGACGTCTTCCTCGCCGACATCTGGCCGTCGGAGAAGGAGGTCGCCGACGTCGTCGCCGGCTCCATCGACGAGGCCATGTTCGACAAGGGCTACCAGGACGTCTTCGCCGGTGACCACCGCTGGCAGTCGCTCCCGGTCCCGACCGGCAACACCTTCGAGTGGGACGCCGAGTCCACCTACGTCCGCAAGCCCCCGTACTTCGAGGGCATGGCCAAGACCCCGAGCCCGGTGACCGACATCGCCGGCGCCCGCGTCCTGGCCAAGCTGGGCGACTCGGTCACCACCGACCACATCTCCCCGGCCGGCAACATCAAGCCGGGCACCCCGGCGGCTCAGTACCTGACCGCCAACGGTGTCGAGAAGCGCGACTTCAACTCGTACGGTTCGCGCCGTGGCAACCACGAGGTGATGATCCGCGGCACCTTCGCCAACATCCGCCTGCGCAACCAGATCGCGCCGGGCACCGAGGGTGGCTACACCCGCGACTTCACCCAGGCCGACGCGCCGGTGTCGTTCATCTACGACGCCTCGCAGAACTACCAGGCCGCCGGCATCCCGCTGGTCGTCCTGGCCGGCAAGGAGTACGGCTCCGGCTCGTCCCGCGACTGGGCCGCCAAGGGCACCGCGCTGCTGGGCGTCAAGGCCGTCATCGCCGAGTCCTACGAGCGCATCCACCGCTCGAACCTGATCGGCATGGGCGTCCTTCCGCTGCAGTTCCCGGAGGGCCAGAACGCCGAGTCCCTCGGCCTGAGCGGCGAGGAGACCTTCTCCTTCACCGGCGTGACCGAGCTCAACGAGGGCCGCACCCCGGCGACCGTCAAGGTCAAGGCGGGCGATGTCGAGTTCGACGCGGTCGTGCGCATCGACACCCCCGGTGAGGCGGACTACTACCGCAACGGCGGCATCCTGCAGTACGTGCTGCGCAGCCTGATCGGCTGAGCCGAGCAGTAGCGCCAAGAGGCCGGACCGCGTCCACGCGGTCCGGCCTCTTGTATGTCCAGACCAAATGGACTAAACCTCTGTCTCAGCTTGGTCCAGACCACTTGATGCTGAAGGGGCAGCGGGTCGGCTACTTCACCCAGTGGGGCGCCTACAGCTCCGCGAAGCGGGTGCAGGAGTCCGGCCAGGCCGGAAAGCTCACCGTCATCAACTACGCCTTCGGCAACGTCTCCGCCGACGGCACCTGCTTCGAGACCAACGACGCCGGCCTGGGCGACGCCCTGAGCGACTACCAGCGCCCGTACGGCGCCGAGCAGTCGGTGGACGGCGTGGCCGACACCGCCGGCCAGAAGCTCAAGGGCAACTTCAACCAGCTGCGCAAGCTCAAGGCGAAGAACCCGCAGCTGAAGGCGGTCATCTCACTCGGCGGCTGGAGCTGGTCCAAGTACTTCACGGACGCGGCCGCCACCGACGCCTCCCGCCGGAAGTTCGTCTCCTCCTGCATCGACCTGTACATCAAGGGCAACCTGCCGAGGCTCGCCGGCTCCTCCGAGGGCGGCACCGGCGCGGGCGCGGGCGTCTTCGACGGCATCGACATCGACTGGGAGTACCCGGGCGGCGGCGGTGACGCCGGCAACGTCGTGCGCCCCGAGGACGGCCGCAACTACACCCTGCTGATGCAGGAGTTCCGCCGCCAGCTGGACCAGCTGAGCGGCCGCAGGGGCCCGCACTGCCTGCTGACCGCGGCCGTCGCCGCCAACGAGACCGTCGCGGACCGGCTGGAGCTGCCGCAGCTGTCCCGCTCGGTCGACTTCCTCAACCTGATGACCTACGACCTGCACGGCCCGTGGGAGGGCAAGGGCCCGACCAACCACCACGCCAACCTCTACTCCGACCCGGAGCCGCGCCGGCGCAGCGCGGATACGGCCGTCGAGCACTACATCGAGCGCGGCCTGCCCTCCGAGCAGCTCGTGCTCGGCGTGCCGTTCTACGCCCACGGCTGGACGGGCGTGCCGGCCGGCGACCGGAACGGCCTGTACCAGCCGGCCGGCGCCGCGACCGCCGACCTCACCTACAAGGAGGTCGCCGCGCAGCCCGGCAAGGTCTACACCGACCGTGACCACGGCGCGAGCTGGAAGTACGACGGCACCACCTTCTGGAGCTACGACACCCCCGAGGTGGTCACCCAGAAGGCCCGCTACGCCCGGTGGAACGACCTGGGCGGCGTGATGGTCTGGGCGCTGGACGGCGACGACGCCAAGGGCACGATGGTCGCTGCCATCGACCGCGGCCTCCAGCGCGGCTGACGGCAGGCGCGCCCACCGAAGGCGCGCCCACCGAAGGCGCGCCCACCGAAGGAACGCGGGCCGGAGAAACGGCCGGGGCCGCAGCGATCACTCGCGGCGGGCCCCGGCCGTTCCGCTCGGCAGGGGTGTCAGATCCCGTCGCAGGCCTGCGCCCGCAGCGCCCGCGCCAGGTCGTCCCGGCGCTCCAGCACCAGCCGGCGCAGCGCGGGCGCCGCGTCCGGGTGGCCGCTCAGCCAGGCGTCCGCCTCGGCCAGCGTCGCCTCGCTGATCTGGGCGTGCGGGAAGAAGCCGCCGACGATCCGCATCGCGATCTCGATGGTCCGCTCGGACCAGACCCGCTCCAGCAGCTTGAAGTACGGCGCCGCGTACAGCGCGGTCAGGTCGCGGTGCGCGGGCAGGGCGAAGCCGGCGATGTTCGCCTCGACCAGGGCGTTGGGCAGCTCGTCCGAGTCGATCACGGCGGACCAGGCGGCGGCCTTGGCCTCCGGGGTCGGCCGGGCGGCCAGGCACTGGGTGTACTGGCGCTTGCCGCTGGCGGTGTTGTCGGCCTTCAGCTCCCCGGCCAGCTCCTCGTCGGAGGCCTGGCCGGCCGCGGCCAGCGTCAGCCAGAGGGACCAGCGCAGCTCCTGGTCGACGTCCAGGCCGTCGATCCGGGCGGTGCCGGCGAGCAGGCCGCGGACCAGGCCGAGGTGTTCGGAGCCGTTGGCGGTCTGCGCCAGGAAGCGCGCCCAGGCCAGCTGGTGATCGCTGCCGGGGGCGGCGTCGCGCAGCTCGCGCAGTGCGCCGTCGGCCAGCAGCCGGCCGCCCTCGCCGCGCCAGGCCGGCGCGGCGTACAGGTCGACGGCGCTCTTGGCCTGGGTGTGCAGCGACTGCAGCACGCCGATGTTGGACTCCTGGCCGGCGAAGCGCAGTACCAGTGCGACGTAGTCGCGGGCCGGCATCAGGCCGTCCCGGGTCAGGTTCCAGACGGCGGACCAGGCGAGTGCCCGGGCCAGGTCGTCCTGGATGTCGCCGAGGCCGGTGCGCAGCGTCTCCAGCGACTCGCCGTCGAAACGGATCTTGCAGTACGTCAGGTCGTCGTCGTTGAGCAGCACCAGGGCGGGCCGGGCGCGGCCGGCGGCCCCGGCGACGACGGTGCGGGCGCCGGTGACGTCCAGCTCGATCCGGTCGGTGCGCACCAGTGCGCCGTCGGCGTCCCGGTCGTAGAGGCCGACCGCGATCCGGTGCGGGCGCAGGACGTTGCCGTTGCCGGCGTCCTGGAGGACGGCGAGTTCGGTGATCCGGCCCTCGGCGTCGACGGTGACCTGCGGGGTGAGCGCGTTGACGCCGGCGGTCTGCAGCCAGGCGGCGGCCCAGGCGGTGAGGTCGCGGCCGCTGGTCTCCTCCAGGATGCCCAGCAGGTCGCCCAGTTCCGTGTTGCCGAAGGCGTGCTGCTTGAAGTAGCGGCGGGCGCCCTCGAAGAAGGCCTCCGAACCGACGTACGCCACCAGCTGCTTGAGCACCGAGGCGCCCTTGGCGTAGGTGATGCCGTCGAAGTTGAGCTTGGCGTCCTCCAGGTCCCGGATGTCGGCGGTGATCGGGTGGGTGGTGGGGAACTGGTCCTGTCGGTAGGCCCAGGCCTTGCGCTGGTTGGCGAAGGTGATCCAGGCCGAGGAGTAGCGGGTGCGGGCGCCGATCAGGCCGTAGGAGCCCATGAAGTCGGCGAAGGACTCCTTCAGCCAGAGGTCGTCCCACCAGCGCATGGTGACCAGGTCGCCGAACCACATGTGCGCCATCTCGTGCAGGATGACGTTGGCCCGGCCCTCGTAGGCGGCCTCGGTGACCTTCGAGCGGAAGACGAACTCCTCGCGGAAGGTCACGCAGCCCGGGTTCTCCATCGCGCCGATGTTGTACTCGGGGACGAACGCCTGGTCGTACTTGCCGAACGGGTACGGGTAGTCGAACACCTCGTGGAAGAAGTCGAGCCCGGCCTTGGTGACGCCGAGGATCTCGTCCGCGTCGAAGTAGGGGGCGAGCGACTTTCGGCAGAGCGCGGAGAGCGGGATCTCCAGCACGGTGCCGTCGGCGAGGGTGCGGCTGTAGTGGTCGCCGGCCACGTGGTACGGGCCGGCCACGACGGCGGTGAGGTAGGTGGAGATCGGCTGCGTCGGCGCGAACTGCCAGGTGCGCGCGGCGCCGTCGCCGCTGCCGTCCCCGGTCACGCTCTCGTGGACGGCGTTGGAGCGGACGTCCCAGGCGGCGGGGGCGGTGACGGTGAAGGAGAACGGCGCCTTCAGGTCGGGCTGCTCGAAGGTGGCGAACACCCGGCGGGCGTCGGCCGGCTCGTAGTGGGTGTAGAGGTAGGTCTCGCCGTCGACCGGGTCGGTGAAGCGGTGCAGGCCCTCGCCGGTGCGGCTGTACGCGCAGTCGGCGTCGACCACGAGGACGTTCTCCGCGGCGAGGCCGTCGACGTGGACGCGGGCGCCGTCGAACGCGGCGGCCGGGTCGAGCGCGCGCCCGTTCAGGGTGACCGAGCGGACGGAGGGGGCCAGCAGGTCGAGGAAGGTCGAGGCGCCGGGCTCCGCGCAGCGGAAGGCGAGGGTGGTGGTGGAGCGGAACGTGGCGGCCGCCGGGTCGGGGGCCGAGGTCACGTCCAGCCGGACCTGGTAGCTGTCCACGGCCAGGATGCTGGCCCGCTGCTGGGCTTCGTCGCGGCTCAGGTTCTTGCCCGGCACGGCGGTACTCCTTTGTCCGGCACGCACGGTGGTGCGGTTTTCGCTGCTGCGGTCAGGTGCTGCGCTGTAGTGCTGCGGGGGCATCCTTTCACGCCCTTTGCGCCGGTACCATTGCACAAGTCGCGGTGTGGGCCCGGAATCAGCGGCGCCGAGTGGATGTTGGGAGCGGGGGAGCCCCGTGCGGGGCACCGCCCCGTCTCTCTGCCGCCCCACCTCCGAGGAAGACCACCGCTGTGACGACTGCCGCTGACCGCAAGACCGCCGACTTCTGGTTCGACCCGGCCTGCCCGTGGGCCTGGATGACGTCCCGCTGGCTGATCGAGGTCCAGCAGGTGCGCCCGGTGGACGTGCGGTGGCACGTGATGAGCCTGTCGGTGCTGAACGAGGGCCGCGACCTGCCGGAGCACTACCGCACGCTGCTGGACAACGCCTGGGGCGCGGTCCGGGTCTGCATCGCCGCCGCCGAGAAGCACGGCGACGAGGTGCTCGGCCGGCTCTACACCGAGCTGGGCACCCGGTTCCACAACCAGGGCCTGCCGCAGAACCGCGAGACGATCGAGGCGGCGCTGGTCGCCGCCGGCCTGTCGGCCGAGCTGGCCGACGCGGCCGGCACGGACGTGTACGACGAGGCCCTGCGCCTGTCCCACAAGGAGGGCATCACCCTGGTCGGTGAGGACGTCGGCACCCCGGTGATCGCCGTCGAGGGCGTGGACGGCGAGCAGGTCGCGTTCTTCGGCCCGGTGGTCACCCCGACGCCGCGCGGCGAGGCCGCCGCCCGCCTCTGGGACGGCACCCTGCTGGTCGCCTCCACCCCGGGCTTCTACGAGATCAAGCGCACCCGCACCGCCGGCCCGTCCTTCGAGTAGTGACGCCGCGCGGCTCCGCGCGAACGCGAGGGCCCGGTACCGCCGAAGCGGTACCGGGCCCTCGCGCGTGCGCTACGCGGTGCGCGCGGCGTCCCGGCGCTGCTTGAGCAGGCCCGCGCCGATGAGCAGGGCGACCAGCACGCCGGCCGCGTACAACTGCTCCCGGTTGCCCTCGGTGGTGGTCATCAGCGTGAGGATGCCGACCACGGCGGCCATCGCGATCCAGGTCAGGTAGGGGTAGCCCCACATCCGGACGGTGAGCAGCTCGGGCGCCTCGCGCTCCAGCCGGCGGCGCATCTTCAGCTGGACGACGCAGATGAAGAACCAGACCACCAGGATGGCGACGCCGGTGGTGTTCATCAGCCAGGTGAAGACGGTGTCCGGCCAGAACTTGGAGGCCAGCACCGCGCCGAAGCCGAACAGGCAGGAGGCCAGCACGGCCGCCCGCGGCACCCCGCCGCTGACCTTGGCCAGCGCCTTGGGGCCCTGGCCGCGGGAGACCAGCGAGTACGCCATCCGGGAGGAGCCGTAGATGTTGGCGTTCATCGCGGAGAGCAGGGCGATCAGCACCACGGTCTCCATGATGGTGCCGGCACCGGGTACGCCCAGGTGCTGGAGGACCGTCACGTACGGGCCGTTCTCGACGACCGACGGGTCCTTCCAGGAGACCAGGGTGACGACCAGGGCCATCGAGCCGATGTAGAAGATCGCGATCCGCCAGACCGCGGTGCGCACCGCGTTGGCGACGTTGCGCTTGGGGTCGTCGGACTCGGCGGCGGCGATGGTCACGGTCTCCAGGCCGCCGTAGGCGAAGACCGAGGCGAGCAGGCCGACGATCAGTCCGTTGACACCGGTGGGCAGGAAACCGCCCTGGCCGGTGAGGTTGGTGGTGCCGGGGGAGCCGTCGCCGAGCACCCCGGCCACGCCGAGCGAGCCGAGCACCAGGAAGGCGATGATCGCGGCGACCTTGATCGCGGCGAACCAGAACTCGAACTCGCCGAAGTTCTTCACCGCGGTCAGGTTGCTGGCGCAGAAGAAGACCATGAAGAGGCCGACCCAGACCCAGGCGGAGACGCCGGGGACCCAGCCGTTGACGATCTTCCCGGCGGCGGTGGCCTCGGCGGCGACGCCGCAGCAGAGCATCACCCAGTACATCCAGCCGGCGGTGATCCCGGCCCAGGGGCCGATCTCCTTCTCGGCGTGGACCGAGAACGAGCCGGAGGCCGGGCGGGCGGCCGACATCTCGCCGAGCATCCGCATGATCAGCATGACCAGCAGGCCGGACAGGGTGAACGCCAGGATGATGGCGGGTCCGGCCGCCGCGATGCCAGCCCCGGAGCCGACGAAGAGACCGGCGCCGATGACCCCGCCGAGCGCGATCATCGAGAGGTGGCGCTGCTTGAGGCCGTGCGAGAGCTGCCGGCCGTCGTCGGCCGGGGTGTCGGCGGGGGAGGTCGTCCCGGGCGCCGGGGGCGCGGAGGTACGGGCCATGGGGTGGGGATCCAGACTGTTCGGATGGCGGTGCGAGTTGCCCAATATCCGGGGACGCGGTTGCCCGTGCCAAGAATGTCCGGCTCGGGCCCAGGATGCGGACCGGATCGTGACGGAGAATGGCCGGAACCCTCACGTTCCGTCGCTCTCGGTGGGTCGGACCCGACAAGGAGCGACTTCCGGGCTTTGTCCGGTTCCCCGGCGGTGCCGGCGGCGATCACCGCGTAGGTTCACAGGTGTTCACTCACCTGATCATCAGAGGAATCCCCGATGGCCACTGCCAGCACCCCGACCGCCAGCACCCCGACACTGGGCCGCGGTGTCCTCGCCGACCTGCTGCCCGCCGCATCCACCCGGCTCGGCGCCCAGGCCCGCGACCTCGCCCTGGTGGCAGGCGGCGCCGCGCTCACCGGCCTGGCCGCCCAGCTCTCGGTGAACGTCCCCGGCTCGCCCGTCCCGGTCACCGGCCAGACCTTCGCCGCCCTGCTGGTCGGCACCGCGCTCGGCGCCCGCCGCGGCGTCGCCTCGCTCGGCCTCTACCTGCTGGCCGGCATGGCGGGCCTGCCCTGGTTTGCCGAGGGCACCTCCGGCTGGTCGATGCCGTCGCTCGGCTACGTGCTCGGCTTCGTCGTGGCGGCCGCCCTGACCGGCGCGCTGGCCCGCCGCGGCGCCGACCGGACCCCGGTGAACACCGCCGTCACCATGGTTCTCGGCAGCCTCGCCATCTATGCCGTCGGCGTGCCCTACCTCGCCTTCTCCCTGGACGTCCCGCTGGCCCGCGCGGCCGAGCTGGGCCTCTACCCGTACCTGGTCGGCGACGCCCTGAAGGCGGCCCTCGCGGCCGGCGCCCTGCCGCTCGCCTGGAAGCTCCTCGGCCGCCGCTGAAGGCGGGCGCCGCCCCCTGCACGGCCCGGGTGAGCGCGCATGCCACACTCGTGGCATGCGCGTCTACCTGGGCTCCGACCATGCCGGATACGAACTGAAGAACCACCTCGTGGAGTGGCTGAAGGGGGCCGGCCACGAGCCGGTCGACTGCGGTCCGCACATCTACGACGCCCTCGACGACTACCCGCCGTTCTGCCTGCGGGCCGCCGAGCGCACCGCCGCCGACCCGGAGGCGCTGGGCGTCGTGATCGGCGGTTCGGGCAACGGCGAGGCGATCGCCGCCAACAAGGTCAAGGGTGTGCGTGCCGCGCTGGCCTGGAGCGAGCAGACCGCCTCGCTCGGCCGCGAGCACAACAACGCCAACGTGATCTCCATCGGCGGCCGGATGCACACCGAGGACGAGGCCACCAAGTTCGTGGAGATCTTCCTCAGCACCCCGTACAGCGGCGACGAGCGGCACACCCGCCGGATCGCCATGCTGAGCGAGTACGAGACCACCGGCGAGCTCCCGCCGATCCCGGCCCACCACCCGCAGCAGGGCTGAGCCACCTCCGTCGAACCCTCCCGCCGGCCGGCCGCGCTCCCGCAGCGCGGCCGGCCGGCGCGTCTGTGCGGGCGTGCGCCCCTGTGTGATCGGCCACAGCGCCCGCCCCGTCCGACCGGCGTACGAACCGCCCTGCGTGCGGGGCGCATGCGCCGCCCGCGTGGTTCGTACGCCCAACCGGCACAGGCTTCCTGACGCAGCGGGCGGTGCCCGCCGCAATCGGCCGAAACCCGCTGACGCGCCCGCGCCACGGCGGCGCCGCCCGTACCCGAGCCGTCGACGCCGGGCCGCAACCGTGGATATGGTCGGTCCCCATGGCTGGCAGAGCGCCGGGCACACCGCCCCAGACGACTGCGACGAGGCCTGGCGCCGCCACGGCGTCCGACCCCGTGACGGCCCGGTTGCGCAAGAGGCTCCGCCGGGTCCGCCGAAGGCTGCGCACGGCCGGGGTCGACTACTTCCGCGGCGGCGCCGCCGACTGGCCGGTGCTCTGCGCGCTCGCCCTGCTCGTCCCGCTGCTGATCCTGCTCAACATCTGGATCCCCGCCTGGGCCCCGCCCACCTCGCTGGTCCTGCCGATCCTGGCCGCCGCGCTGCTGCTGCGCCCGGGCAGCCTGGTGGTGCTGTACGCGCTGGCCGCGCTCGGCCTCTCCGCCGAGTCCGTGATCCACACCGGCCAGCGGGTCGCCAGCGCTGACCCGGACGCCTACACCTACGGCGTCACCCCCGGCGCCGCCCTGGTGGTCGGCGCGGCCGGGGTCGGCGGCCTGCTGCTGGCCCAGTTCCGCAGTCGGGTCGGCGTCCCCTGGTGGGGCGGCTCGACCATGCTCTTCGACCTGCGCGAGCGGCTGCGGGTGCAGAGCCGCGTCCCCCGGCTGCCGGACGGCTGGCACGCCGACATGGCGCTGCGCCCGGCCGGCGGGCAGTCCTTCTCCGGTGACTTCGTCGTCGCCGCCCGGACCGGCCCCGGCCAGCGGGTGCTGGAGGTGGTCCTCGCGGACGTCTCCGGCAAGGGCATGGACGCCGGCTCCCGGGCCCTGCTGCTCTCCGGAGCCTTCGGTGGCCTGCTCGGGTCGCTGCCCGCGCACGACTTCCTGCCCGCCGCCAACGGCTACCTGCTCCGGCAGTCCTGGGAGGAGGGCTTCGCGACCGCCGTCCACCTGGTGCTCGACCTGGACACCGGCGAGTACGAGCTGCTCTCGGCCGGCCACCTGCCCGGCATGCAGCGGCTGGCCGGCGCCGGGCGCTGGGAGATGAAGGAGGCCTCGGAGGGCGCGGCGCTCGGCATCTACGACGGCGCCAAGTTCGAGGGCGTGCGCGGCCGGCTGAACCGCGGCGACGTCCTGCTGCTCTGCACCGACGGCATGGTCGAGGCCCCCGGCCGGGACCTCTCCGAAGGCATGGACCGGCTGATGGGCGAGGCCGACCGGCTGGTCCCCGGCGCGGGCCCCGGCGCCGGCGTCGGCGCGGCCTCCCGGCTGATCGAGACCGTCGCCCGGGACATCAACGACGACCGTGCGGTGCTGCTGCTCTGGCGCGACTGACCACCCGCCGGCCGTCCTGCCGGGCCGCTTCCGCCCGGCACATGCCGCGGGCAGGTGCTGTCAAGCCGGGGAGCTGATCTTCGGCCATTTCGGACCTGCCGTCACCGGACCGGACCTGCCGCTTCCGCTCCGGCCCGCCGGGCGTTTCCCCGCCGCTCAGCGCGGCCCCGCCGACGATTCGTCAGAACGTCTCGGCTATGGTCTCGGTCGGCGGAAACTCGTCTCGCATCGCAGGATATCGGCGTTCGGCTGGCAGCCAGACCTTTACGCAACCGGCACGGTCGACCACACTGAGTCCGGGCGGGACTGGTCAGGATTCGGGGGATGGGGGGCGTCACGTGCGGCACGACGGGCACTGTGCGGCCGCAGCGGGCTCTCCCTCCGGCCGGGACAGGCCGGACGAACTGCTGTTCCGCCTCGGGACCGTCGGACAGACCGGGGTCCGGCTTCGCAGGGGCTGTCAGGCGCTGGCACCCCGCTATGAAACGAGGAAGTGAGTCCGGGTGGCACTCTCCGTCTCCGCGCTGGTCCTGTTCGGCATCATCTGCTTCATCTTCATCCGCAACAAGCAGCTGAAGACCGGGCACTTCATCCTGGCCGCCCTGTTCGGCTTCATGCTCAACCAGAGCACGGCCGCCAAGCCGATCCAGGACTTCCTGACCCAGATCGCCAAGAGCATTTCCAACATCGCCAGTTGACCCCCGGGGGCCTCGTCCGGGGCCCGGGGCGGGTGCGGCGGAAGCCGGCTGTCACCGGTCGGCCCGTCTGGCCTGCCGCCAGCGCCCGAACAGCCCCCGGGGCCGCGCCGCCGCCACGGCCGGCGCCCGGACCGCCGCGGGCCCCGCGGCGCCCGTCGGCGTGGCCGGCCGCAGCGTCGTCCCGCGGGCCGTCAGCAGTACGAACAGCCGGGCCCAGCAGAGGCGTTCGCCACGCGGCCAGTCCAGCGCGCGCAGCGCCGCCGAGGCGGCCTCCGACACCTCGCCGTTGACCCGGACCTCGGCGACGTCGTCCCCCGCCTTGCCGCCGAGGAACAGCTTCACCCCGTTCGGCCCACCCCCGGCCAGGTCCGGCAGCAGCGCGGGCGCGAGCGCGGGCAGCACCCGGTGCTCCGCGAGCCAGCCGGCCAGCCTCTCGTTGCCGAAGCCGAACACCGCCGCCGGCCCCTGGACGGCGTGCCAGCCCGGCAGTTCCGGGTGGTCGGCGTGGTCGCCGTGCACACCCCGGCCCTGCTCCTGTTCGACCAGCGCCGAGGCCGTGGTGGTCGCCCACATCCGCACCGCGTTGGCGAGCTTCTCCTCCTCGGTCTTGCCGAGGCCGGCCGCGCAGTCCCACACCACCGGCGCGTCCGCGCGGCCGAGCCGGAGGACGTAGCCCAGGTCGACGTGGCCGGCGCCGTCCTGGCCGGGGTGCTCGCGGACGGCCACCGCCGTCGTGCCCGGGCCGCGCACCACCTCGCCGTCGACCGTGAACACCTGCCCGAAGCGCGCCATCTCCTGGACCACACAGCGCTGTATGACGGCCAGTCGGTCCTGGGGACGCACGGGTACTCCTCCACCTAGGGCTCGCAGCCGCCTCGGCTCGCAGTGTTCTCGAAACTGCGCTCGAACGCCGCCGAGGCTATCGGCCCGGAGCCCTGCCGGGAAACCGCCCCGGAGCCAGGCCCCCGTCCTCTCCGGTCGCGAGAATGTCCCGAATGCCCCAGTTTGGGTAGCGGCAACCGTAGGCCACCGCCTGGAGAACCGCATGCCCCGCACCGACCTGACGCCCCCTCCGCCACTGCTCCTCGCCCCGGACGGCTCCGGCCTGGTCGCCGAGATCGAGGCCTACCTCGCCTCGCTGCCCGCCCCGGCGCGCACGCCGGTCCCGTACGTCCCGCTGCACGGCTCCACCCTGCAGCCCTGGCACGCCGGCCACCCGCTGCCCCGGGCCACCCTGCTGGACCGGGCGCTGCGCCGCCCGGCCCGCCCGGTGCCCGTCACCGCCGCCGACCACCTGCGGCTCGCCTCCCGCTACATCGGCGCCCACGGCTGGCTGCAGGGCGCGATGTGGGACCAGGCCGGCCGGGTCTGCCTGCTCGGCGCCCAGACCGCCGTCCTCGCGCACGGCTACGGCACCCCGCTGACGGTCCGTACCGCCCGGGTCCAGCTGATGGAGGTGCTGCACGCCACCGGCCGCCCGGCGAACTCCCCGGACGAGTACAACGACCGCCCGACCACTCGCCAGGCCGACGTCCACCGGCTGCTCGACCGGGCCGCCGCCCGGGCCGGACGGCTCGGCCTCTGACCGGCTGACGGTCCGTCGAGAGGTGTCTCCCGGAAAGCGAACGGCCCCGGGGGGACGGTGACGTCTCTCCGGGGCCGGACGGTTGGAGCGGGCGACGAGAATCGAACTCGCGTGACTAGTTTGGAAGACTAGGGCTCTACCATTGAGCTACGCCCGCGTGATCCCCCGGCCGTTGCCGGACGGAAGGTCGGGAACAGCGTACCTGGTCCGGTCGGCTGCGTGCACACCGGATTCGTCGTGAGGGCCTCGGATATGTCGGCGAACCGGCAGGGCCCGGCGTGTACGCTTCCTCTCGGCACCACGGGGTGTGGCGCAGTTTGGTAGCGCGTCCGCTTTGGGAGCGGAAGGCCGTCGGTTCGAATCCGGTCACCCCGACAGTGCGGCAGGGTCTCGTCCTCGGCGGGGCCCTGTTGGCGTCTCCGGGCTCCGTTGGCTTCTTCGGAGCGGGTCCGGCATGGTGGGTGGTTGATTTTTCACCCAAAGCTGGAGCCCCGATGAGGATGAACCCCAAGATCGCGGTCGGAGTCGTCTTCGTCGCCTCGCTGTTCATGTCGATCATGGACACCACGATCGTCAACGTGGCGCTGCCCGCGATCGGCCGCGATTTCGGCACCGATCCCGCCGGGGTCGGCGTGATCAACGTCGGCTACCTGGTCAGCCTGGCCGTCTTCGTCCCGCTCTCCGGCTGGCTGGGGGACCGCTACGGCACCCGCCGGGTCTTCCTCGCCGCCCTCACCCTCTTCACCGTCGCCTCGCTGCTCTGCGGCGCGGCCGGCTCGATGACCTCGCTCACCCTCTACCGCATCCTCCAGGGCGCGGCGGGCGGCCTGCTCACCCCGGTCGGGATGACCATGCTCTTCCGCGCGTTCCCGCAGGAGGAGCGGATGCGGGCCACCCGCGTCCTGATGCTGCCCACCGCGGTCGCGCCCGCCGCCGGTCCGGTGCTCGGCGGCTGGCTGGTGGACGGCTGGTCCTGGCACTGGGTCTTCATCGTCAACGTGCCGGTCGGCATCGCCGCCCTGGTCTTCGGCCTGCTCTTCCTGCCCGACTACCGCGCCGAGCGGGCCGGCCGGTTCGACGCGGCCGGGTTCCTGCTCTCCGCGGCCGGCTTCGGTGCCGCGATGTACGCGCTCTCCGAGGGCGCGTCCGAGGGATGGGGGAGCGCGCGGATCCTGGCCTCGGCGCTCGGCGGCCTGCTCGCGCTGGCAGTCCTGGTCGTGGTCGAGCTGCGCCGCCCCGAGCCGATGCTCGACCTGCGGCTCTTCCGGGACCGCATCTTCCGCACCACCAACCTGCTCTCGCTCTTCTCCGGCGCCGCCTTCCTCGGCATGCTCTACCTCTTCCCGCTGCTGATGCAGGACGCGCTCGGCATGGACGCCCTGCACAGCGGCCTCATGGTGTTCCCCGAGGCGCTCGGCGTGATGCTCGCCTCCCAGGTGGCGGCCCGCCTCTACCCGCGGATCGGCCCGCGCCGGATCCTGGTCGCCGGGGCCACCGTGGTGGCCGGCTGCCTCGCCCTGATGGCCGCCATCGGGCCCGACAGCAACCTCTGGGCGGTGCGCGCCCTCATGTTCGTCACCGGCTACGCGATGTCGCACGTCTTCATGCCCTCGCAGACCGCCGCCTTCGCCACCATCACCCCGCGCGCCACCGGCGCCGCCTCCACCCTCTACAACGCGCAGCGCCAGCTCGGCTCCGCGCTCGGCGTCGCGGTGCTCGGCACCGTGCTGACCGCCGTCGGACCTCTCACCGTGAACGCTTCGGGTACGCCCGTGGCGAACCTCACCGCGTACCGCGCCGCCTTCCTCACCGCGGCCGTCCTGGCCCTCGTGGCGGCCGTGATCGCCTTGCTGGTACGGGATTCCGACGCCGCCGCCACCATGCGCCCGGTACCGGCGGGGGGTACCGGGGAGCCGTCCGCGGAGGCCGCCCCGGAGCCTGTCGGGGCGGCCTGAGCGACCGCAGGCGGCGGCGTCCTGGCATCCGCCTTTCGTGGTACCGGTAGGATGGGGCGCTGGCGGTAGTCCCTGTGGCGTCCACCCAGGTCAACCGCACGAGGGCGAGGAGTCACGCTCACCGTCCACCCCCCACGGGAGATGCAGCTCCAACCGCCCATCGCCCGTCTCGCCCGACCCGCCCGTACCGGCCCCGGCCGGCGGCATGGGGAGGGCGGAGGCAACCTGACCGCAAGCCCATAGGAGACCAAACCGTGAAGAGCGCCGTCGAGACTCTGAACCCGACCCGGGTTCGACTCACCGTCGAGGTGCCCTTCGAGGAGCTCAAGCCCAGCCTCGACGCGGCGTACAAGAAGATCAACCAGCAGGTCTCGGTCCCGGGCTTCCGCAAGGGCAAGATCCCGAACCGGGTCATCGACCAGCGTTTCGGTCGTGGCGCCGTGCTGGAGGAGGCCGTCAACGACGCCCTCCCGCGCTTCTACACGCAGGCAGTCGACGAGGGCAAGATCGAGGTTCTCGGACAGCCCGACATCACCAACATCGAGGGTGTCGAGAAGATCGCCGACGGTGGTGACCTGAAGTTCACCGCCGAGGTGGACATCCGCCCGGAGATCACCCTCCCGGACTTCTCGACCATCGAGGTCACCGTCGACCCGATCGTCGTCACCGACGAGGACGTCGACAAGTCCCTGGAGCAGCTGCGCGAGCGCTTCTCCTCGGTCAAGGACGTCGAGCGCGCCGCGGCCGCCGGCGACATCGTGGTCGTCGACCTCGAGGCCAAGGTCGACGGCGAGGTGCCGGAGGACGGCACCGCCGCCGGCGTCAGCTACGAGATCGGCTCGGGCCGTCTGATCGACGGCATCGACGACGCCGTCGTCGGCCTCGAGGCCGGTGGCACCGCGACCTTCGACACCGAGCTCAAGGGTGGCACCCAGGCGGGCAAGACCTCCGAGGTCACCGTCACCGTCACCGCCGTCCAGGAGAAGGAGCTGCCCGAGCTGGACGACGAGTTCGCCCAGCTGGCCAGCGAGTTCGACACCCTGGAGGAGCTGCGCGGCGACTCCCGCAAGCGCCTCGAGCGCATGAAGGAGTACGACCAGGCCACCCAGGCCCAGGAGAAGGTGCTCGACGCGCTGCTGGCGCTGGTCGAGATCGAGTTCCCGGAGAAGCTCCTCAAGGACGAGATCGAGACCCGCAAGCACAACCTCGAGCACCACCAGCTGGAGCCGATGGGCCTCGACCTCGCGACCTACCTGGAGACCCAGGGCAAGACCGAGGAGGAGTTCCTGGCGGAGACCGAGGAGCAGGCGAAGAAGGGCATCAAGACCCAGTTCGTCCTGGACCAGATCGTCGCCGACGAGGAGCTGGGTGTTAACCAGGAGGAGCTCACCGAGCACCTCATCCGCCGCGCCGCCGGCTCGGGCCTGACCCCGGACCAGTTCGCGCAGCAGGTCGTCCAGGGTGGCCAGGTGCCGCTGCTGGTCGGCGAGGTCGCCCGCGGCAAGGCGCTGGCCACGGTGGTCGAGGCCGCCAAGGTCGTCGACACCGAGGGCAACGAGATCAACTTCGACGACGACGAGACCGACGAGTCGGGCGAGACCGTCGCCGCCGAGGCCCCGGCCGCCGAGGCCGAGGCCGAGGAGAAGACCGAGGCCTGACCGCCCCGGTCGCCCTGACGCAGCAGCGGGCCCGGACGCCGTACACGGCGTCCGGGCCCGCCGTGTTCCCCGCGGTCGCGGGCGGGGCCCGCCGCGAACCCTGCGCTCACAGCGAACAGTTCTGCGTGAGGGATTCTGCGGCCCGGCCTGCGCGTTAGGGTCCATGGACAGCAACAATCACGACGTGATACCCGGAAGCTGTGCGACACCGTGACGGCCGCGGAGCGACCGTCCAAATCGACTGAGCAGGTGGCTAAGTGACGTTCCCGCAGATGCAGATGCCTGGCCCGATGGCGCCGCACGCCGCCTCTGGTGACGTGCTCGGCGGCCTGGGCGACCAGGTCTACAACCGGCTGCTCAACGAGCGGATCATCTTCCTCGGCCAGCAGGTCGACGACGACATCGCCAACAAGATCACCGCCCAGCTGCTCCTGCTGGCCGCGGACCCGGACAAGGACATCTTCCTTTACATCAACTCCCCGGGCGGCTCGATCTCGGCCGGCATGGCGATCTACGACACCATGCAGTACATCAAGAACGACGTCGTCACCATCGCGATGGGCATGGCCGCGTCGATGGGCCAGTTCCTGCTGACCGCCGGCGCCAAGGGCAAGCGCTTCTCGCTGCCGAACGCCAACATCCTCATGCACCAGCCGTCCGCCGGTCTCGGCGGCTCGGCCACCGACATCCGCATCCAGGCCGAGCAGCTGCTCCGCACCAAGAAGCGGATGTCCGAGCTGATCGCCTTCCACAGCGGCCAGTCCTTCGAGCAGATCACCGCGGACTCCGACCGCGACCGCTGGTTCACGCCCGAGGAGGCCCTGGAGTACGGCCTGATCGACGCGATCATGCACAGCGCCGCGGACGTTCCGGGCGGCGGCGGCACGGGCGCCTGAGCCTCGGCCCCGGATCCCACGAGACCACAGCCCCATCGCTCCGGAGGACTAGAACCCCCATGAACATCCCCAGCCTGTCCAGCGCCAAGGCACGCGTCGAGGACATGCGTGCCGAGGGCCGCTACATCGTCCCGCGCTTCGTCGAGCGCACCTCGCAGGGCATCCGCGAGTACGACCCGTACGCCAAGCTGTTCGAGGAGCGCATCATCTTCCTCGGCTCGCAGGTGGACGACGTCTCCGCGAACGACATCATGGCCCAGCTGCTCTGCCTGGAGTCCATGGACCCGGACCGCGAGATCCAGATGTACATCAACTCGCCCGGCGGCTCGTTCACGGCCCTGACGGCCATCTACGACACCATGCAGTACGTGAAGCCGGACATCACCACGGTCTGCATGGGCCAGGCGGCCTCCGCCGCGGCCGTGCTGCTCGCCGCCGGCACCCCCGGCAAGCGGATGGCGCTGCCGAACGCCCGTATCCTGATCCACCAGCCGTACACCGAGACCGGCCGCGGTCAGGTGTCCGACCTGGAGATCCAGGCCAGGGAGATCTTCCGGATGCGCGAGCAGCTGGAGGAGATGCTCTCCAAGCACTCGAACAAGTCCGTCGAGCAGGTCCGCGACGACATCGAGCGCGACAAGATCCTGACGGCCGAGGAGGCCGTCGAGTACGGTCTCGTCGACCTGGTCATCTCCACCCGCAAGGCCTCGCTGACCTCCTGAGGTCGGCACCCTGCCGGGGGCGGGGCGCGCACGCCGTTGCGCGCCCCGCCCCCGGCACATCGGCGGAACCGGCGACGGCATCTGTTCGGTATCAATTCGCCCAGGGCGTAGGGCAGACCTGGCGAAGAGGACGGAATCAGGGGCCCGGCAGAGTACCGTCGGATAGCGAGACCGATCGCCGTCGGCGTTGACGGTCCACAGCACCAGGCCCCGGAACCCCCGCGGGGCCCCTGGCGAAGGGGAAGCACCTCGTGGCACGCATCGGAGACGGTGGCGACCTGCTCAAGTGCTCGTTCTGCGGCAAGTCGCAGAAGCAGGTGAAGAAGCTGATCGCCGGCCCAGGCGTGTACATCTGCGACGAGTGCATCGACCTGTGCAACGAGATCATCGAGGAGGAGCTCGCCGAGACCTCCGAGGTGCGCTTCGAGGAGCTCCCGAAGCCGCGCGAGATCTACGAGTTCCTGGACCAGTACGTGGTCGGCCAGGACCTCGCCAAGAAGGCGCTGTCGGTGGCCGTCTACAACCACTACAAGCGCGTGCAGGCCGGCGAGGCGGGCCGCAGCGGCGGCAACGGCCGTGAGGACGCCATCGAGCTGGCGAAGTCCAACATCCTGCTGCTCGGGCCGACCGGCTCCGGCAAGACGCTGCTGGCGCAGACGCTGGCCCGGATGCTGAACGTGCCGTTCGCGATCGCCGACGCCACCGCGCTCACCGAGGCCGGGTACGTCGGCGAGGACGTCGAGAACATCCTGCTCAAGCTGATCCAGGCGGCCGACTACGACGTCAAGAAGGCCGAGACCGGGATCATCTACATCGACGAGATCGACAAGGTCGCCCGCAAGAGCGAGAACCCGTCGATCACGCGCGACGTCTCCGGCGAGGGCGTGCAGCAGGCGCTGCTGAAGATCCTGGAGGGCACCACCGCCTCGGTGCCGCCGCAGGGGGGCCGCAAGCACCCGCACCAGGAGTTCATCCAGATCGACACCACCAACGTGCTGTTCATCGTGGGCGGCGCGTTCGCGGGCCTGGAGCGGATCATCGAGGGCCGCGCGGGTGCCAAGGGCATCGGCTTCGGCGCCAACATCCGCTCCAAGCGGGAGCTGGACGCCAGCGACCACTTCCGTCAGGTGATGCCGGAGGACCTGGTCAAGTTCGGCATGATCCCGGAGTTCATCGGCCGTCTCCCGGTGATCACCAGCGTGCACAACCTGGACCGCGAGGCGCTGCTGCAGATCCTCACCGAGCCGAAGAACGCGCTGGTCAAGCAGTACCGCAAGCTCTTCGAACTGGACGGCGTGGAGCTGGAGTTCTCCCGCGACGCGCTGGAGGCCATCGCCGACCAGGCGATCCTGCGCGGCACCGGCGCGCGTGGCCTGCGGGCCATCATGGAGGAGGTGCTGATGTCCGTGATGTACGAGGTGCCCTCGCGCCAGGACGTCGCCCGCGTGGTGGTCACCGGGGACGTCGTCTCCAAGCACGCCATCCCCACGCTCGTCCCGCGGGACATGATCAAGCGGGAGCGGCGCGAGAAGAGCGCCTGACCCGGCCGGCGCCTCCGGCGTCGGTGCGCATGTGACAGGGCCCCCGGAGACCACGGTCTCCGGGGGCCCTTCGCTGTTCCGCGGGGTGCCGCCGGACTTACTTCGGCACCTCGGAGGCGGCGCGCAGGTCGCGGGCGTCGGCGGCCAGCTTGTCGAGGTCCGGCTGCTTGCCCTCCTCGGGCGCCTGCATCATCAGGATCAGGCTGCTGTTGTCGGCCCAGGCGCAGATGCCCAGGTCGGTGCCCTCCTGGGTGGCCTTGGCGCACTCCATGGTGCCGCCCTTGGGGCCGGCGTCGACCGCGTGCCGGTTGCTGACGGTCGGGCCGCCGGCCGAGAAGCCCTTGAACATGGCGTCCAGCTCCTGCTTGGGCAGCAGCACCTTGCCGTAGCCGCCGACCACGATGAGCTTGGGGTCGTCCGACGGGTCCAGGTAGACGGCGCTCACGCCGGTCGGGTGCCAGGCGCCGTCGCCCTTGCCGAACTCGGAGGTGATCTCCTCCTCCATCTTCCGGGCGATCTCGTTGTCGTCGTCCTTGGAGAGGTCCTTGAACTTGGCCGGCAGGACGATCTTCTGGGTGCCCGCGTTGGACGTCACGTCGAAGACGAAGTACGCGACGGCGCCGCCGATCAGCGCCAGCAGCACGGCGAAGACACTGAGCAGGATCCAGAGCGTCTTACGGGACTTGCGCGGCGGCACCGGGGCGTAGGCGCCGTACCCCGGGAGGCCGGGCTGGCCGCCGGGCGGCGGGCCCTGCGGCGGCACGGCGCCGTAGGGCGCGGCGGCGGGTGGCGGGGGCGTCGCCCCGTAGCCGGGCTGCTGGGGCGGCACGGGCGCGCCGTCGTACGGCTGGCCGGCGGGCGGCGGCGGGGTGCCGTAGGGGTTCTGCTCGGTCACGATGGCCCTTTCTGGGGCGGGACGGGCGGGACGGACGGGAGCCGGCCTGCGGCCGCGGCGCACTCCCACCCGGGACAGGGTGGCAGTCGCGGCGGCCGCGCGGGCGTGACGGTGGCGCAGGTGTGACGACCGCGCGCGGGTGTGACGGTGGCGCCGGCTACTTGGCGACGACCATCGCGGAACGGATCGCCCGCGTCTTGTCGGCGGCCTGGGCCGGGGTGAGCGGCGTCGAAGCGGCGCCGCTGAGGCTGGACTTGAAGAAGGTGACCCGGGCCGTGGTCGACTTGTCGGCCCAGACGCAGACGGTGGACTGGGACTTGCCGCCGAGCACGCTGAAGACGCCGCAGGAGAGCTTCCCGGAGGAGTTGTGGCTGTCCTGGGCCGGGAAGTCCGTCAGCGGGGTGGCCCAGCTGCCGCCCTCGCTGGGCTTCTTGGAGTCCTCGATGATCTTGTCGGGGTCGCTGAGGTTGCCGTAGACGCCGATCACGCTGATCGTGTCCAGCGCGTCGGAGCCCTTGGCGTAGCTGGCGACCAGCACGTTCAGGTCGGAGCCGAGCTTGGACGTCTCGGCCTTGCTCGGGTCGGCCGCCTGCTCCTTGGCCGACTTCTGGGTGTAGCCGTCCGGCAGCGACTGCGCGGCGGTGATCTTGTACTTGCCGCCGGAGTCCCCGCCGAGCAGCTTGTAGAGGCCGAAGCCGCCACCGCCCAGCACCAGGGCGCCGATCACCAGGCCGACGACCAGCCCGCCCTTGCCCTTCTTCGGCGCAGGCGCCACCGGGTAGCCCGGCTGGCCGTACGGGGCCTGCTGCGGCGGCACCCCGTAGGGCGGCTGCGGGGCGCCGTACTGCGGCTGGGGCGCGCCGTACTGCGGAGCGGGGGCGCCCTGCTGCGGGTAGCCGTACTGCGGCTGCGGCGCGCCGTAGGGCGGCTGCGCCCCGTACGGCGGCTGCGGCTGCGGCGCCCCGTACGGCGGCTGTGCCCCGTAGGGCGGCTGCGGCTGACCCTGCGGATACTGCTGACCCTGGCCGTACATCTGCCTCTGTGCTCCCCCGCCGCACCTGCGGCCTGTCGCGATCTGGAGTCGTCCGTGTCCGTACGAAGGACCGGACGAGTGTGCGGGCACGCTACCGCACCGGGCCGACGGCCGTCCGGACCGGACGCGCGCAGCGCGCGGACCGAAAGCGGTTCGTAACCCAGGTCCCCGGTTACGTAAACTGTGCGTCGTGACCGACAAGAACCAGCGCCCCGTGAGCAGCCATGCCGGGGACGACGCAGCCACCCTCCCGACGACCTACGCCCCGGCGGAGGTAGAGGGCGAGCTGTACGAGCGCTGGGTGGAGCGCGGTTACTTCACGGCCGACGCCAAGAGCGAGAAGCCGCCGTACACCATCGTCATCCCGCCGCCGAACGTCACCGGTGCCCTGCACCTGGGCCACGCCTTCCAGCACACGCTGATGGACGCGCTGACCCGCCGCAAGCGCATGCAGGGCTACGAGACGCTCTGGCTGCCCGGCATGGACCACGCCGGCATCGCCACCCAGAACAAGGTGGAGCAGCAGCTCGCCGAGTCCGGCCTCTCCCGCCACGACCTGGGCCGCGAGGCCTTCGTCGAGAAGGTCTGGGAGTGGAAGGAGAACTACGGCGGCAGGATCCTCGGCCAGATGCGCCGTCTCGGCGACGGCGTCGACTGGTCCCGCGAGCGCTTCACCATGGACGAGGGCCTCTCGCAGGCCGTCCAGACCATCTTCAAGCGCCTCTTCGACGACGGCCTGATCTACCGGGCCGAGCGCATCATCAACTGGTGCCCGCGCTGCCTCACCGCGCTCTCCGACATCGAGGTGGAGCACGAGGAGGTCCCCGGCGAGCTGGTCTCGATCCGCTACGGGGAGGGCGACGACTCGATCGTCGTCGCCACCACCCGCGCCGAGACGATGCTCGGTGACACCGCCGTCGCCGTCCACCCGGAGGACGAGCGCTACAGGCACCTGGTCGGCCGGACCATCAAGCTGCCGCTGACGGACCGGGAGATCCCGGTCGTCGCCGACGAGCACGTCGACCCGGAGTTCGGCACCGGCGCCGTCAAGGTGACGCCGGCGCACGACCCGAACGACTTCGCCATCGGCCAGCGCCACAACCTGCCGAACCTGAGCGTGATGGACGAGCACGGCGCGATCACCGTGCACGGCCCGTTCCTCGGCCTGGACCGGCTGGAGGCCCGCTCGGCCGTGGTCGGCGCGCTGCGCGAGCAGGGCCGGATCGTCGCCGAGAAGCGCCCGTACATGCACGCCGTCGGCCACTGCTCGCGCTGCCACACCGTGGTCGAGCCGCGCCTGTCGCTGCAGTGGTGGGTCAAGGTCGCCCCGCTGGCCCAGGCCGCCGGCGACGCCGTCCGCGACGGCAAGGTGGAGGTCCACCCGAAGGAGCTGGAGCGCCGCTACTTCGACTGGGTCGACAACATGTACGACTGGTGCATCTCGCGCCAGCTCTGGTGGGGCCACCGGATCCCGGTCTGGTACGGCCCGGACGGCGAGGTCGTCTGCGTCGGCCCCGACGAGCAGCCGCCGACCGGTGAGGGCTGGCACCAGGACCCGGACGTCCTGGACACCTGGTTCTCCTCCGGCCTCTGGCCCTTCTCCACCCTCGGCTGGCCGGAGAAGACCCCGGACCTGGCGAAGTTCTACCCGACCGACGTCCTCCTCACCGGCCACGACATCATCTTCTTCTGGGTCGCCCGGATGATGATGTTCGGCCTGTACGCGATGGACGGTCAGGCGCCGTTCAAGACCGTTGCCCTGACCGGCCTGGTCCGCGACGAGTTCGGCAAGAAGATGTCGAAGTCCTCCGGCACCGCCGTGGACCCGCTGGACTGGATGGACGCCTACGGCGCCGACGCCGTCCGCTTCACCCTGGCCCGTGGCGCCAACCCCGGCGCCGACGTGCCGATCGGCGAGGACTGGGTCAAGGGCTCACGCAACTTCTGCAACAAGATCTGGAACGCGACCCGCTTCGCGCTGATGAACGGCGCCACCGTCGAGGGCCCGCTGCCCGCGCCGGAGGAGCTGACCGCGGTCGACCGCTGGATCCTGTCGCGGCTGAACGCCACCGTCGCCGAGGTGGACGCGCTGTACGACGACTACGAGTTCGCCAAGGTCTCGGACGCGCTCTACCACTTCGCCTGGGACGAGGTGTTCGACTGGTACGTCGAGCTCTCCAAGACCGCCCTGGCCAAGGGCGGCGCGCAGGCCGACGCCTCCCGCCGGATCCTGGGCGAGGTCCTGGACGTCACGCTGCGACTGCTCCACCCGGTCGTCCCGTTCGTCACCGACACGCTGTGGACGACGCTCACCGGCGCCGAGTCCCTGGTGGTCACCGAGTGGCCCAAGGACAGCGGCTTCCGGGACGCCGAGGCCGAGGCCGAGGTCGCCACGCTCCAGCAGGTGGTCACCGAGGTCCGCCGGTTCCGCTCGGACCAGGGCCTGCAGCCCGCGCAGAAGGTCCCCGCCCGGCTCGGCCTGGACGGCACCGTGCTGGCCGTCCACGAGGACGCGATCCGCTCGCTGCTGCGCCTGACCCTGCCCGAGGACGGCTTCACGGCCACCGCCTCGCTCCCGGTCGCCGGCGCCACGGTGGCGCTGGACCTCTCCGGCACCATCGACGTCGCGGCCGAGCGCAAGCGCCTGGCCAAGGACCTCGCGGCCGCCGAGAAGGAGAAGGCCCAGACCACCGCCAAGCTCGGCAACGAGGCGTTCCTCGCCAAGGCGCCGGACGACGTGGTCGCCAAGATCCGGGTCCGCCAGGAGGCCGCCGAGGCCGACATCGCCCGGATCACCGCTCAGCTCGCGGTGCTGCCGCAGGCCTGACGGACCGCAGCTCCCGAGGGGCCGCATCCCGCCGACGCGGGGTGCGGCCCCTCGGCGTTTCCGGGGCGGCCCGCGGCGGTGCCCCGTGGCGACGGCCCTTTCCACGGTTCCTGCCCCGAATAGCGCACGGCCATTGCTCTGTTCCGGCGAATATTCATCCTGGACCGGGTGAAGTCCTATTCCGCCCGAATTCATTCCGGTCTTGCCCGCGCGGGTTCGCGGAAGTTAGCAGGTGGGATGTGTACGGTGTGCAGGAGTTCCGCTGAGCCGACGGCACCGAACGGGAGGGCATGGCGTGGTGGTGACCAAGGAGTTGGCCGACGAACTGCCTGCTGAGGCGGTCGAGGAGGCCAAAGCCCGGGCGGCGACGCTGCTGCTCGCGTTCCGGCACGGAAACCAGTTGGCGTTCGACGAAGAGCTGGACCGGATTTTCGAGGAACACGCGCACCGCGAGGTCACCACCCTGCTCACCTGGATCGCCGCCGAGGCGGTCCGCAAGGCGTACGCGCCCGAGGTCGGCGACCGGGTGCTGCGCGCCATGGCCCGCCGTGCGCCGGCCGACACCGGAGCGGTGGACGTGGACGAGGAGACCGCCGACGCGGCCCGGCTGATCGAGGCCGTCGCCGGCGGCCGGGTCACCGAGGTCCGCGGGCTGGTGGCGGCCACCGCCGACACCACCTTCCTGCTCGGCGGTCTGCTCCAGGGCGTCGCCATGATGCTGCCGTTCCTGCCCGAGGGCGAGCTCGCCGAGATCGCCGCCGAGCTGCGCCGCCGGCACTGCGGCCCCTGTCCGGAGATCCCCGAGGCCCGGGCGGGGGTCTGACACCCCGGTACCCGGCCCCCGGGCGCCGGTTACGGCATCGCGTGCAGGTGCGAGCCGATGGTGCCGGCGATCCCGCCGCCCGCCTTGGCGTCCCAGTTGGTCGACCAGGTCATCGCCCCGCCGATCCCGGGCCAGGTGGTGTCGGGCCTGAAGCTCCCGCAGTTGGTGCCGGAGGCCAGGCAGTCGAGCGCGTTGTCGACCACGCCGGGGCTGACGTAGCCGCCGCCCGCCGCGCTGGTGGAGGCCGGCACGCCGAGCCCGACCTGGTCGGGCCGCAGCCCGCCCTTGAGCTGGATGCAAGCCAGCGCGGTCAGGAAGTTCTCGGTGCCCTGCCCGTAGACCTGGCCGTCGCAGCCGAGCATCGTGCCGGAGTTGTAGTACTGCATGTTGACGATGGTGAGGATGTCCTTCACGTTCAGCGCCAGCTTGAAGTACTCCGTCCCGGGCGACTGCATGTCGATGGTCTGCGGCGCCATGGTGAGGACGAACCCGCTGCCCGCCCTTGCCGCCAGCGTGTGCAGCGCCTGGCCCAGGTAGGTGGCGCTGACCCCGTTCTCCAGGTCGATGTCGAGCCCGTCGAAGCCGTAGCTCTGCATCAGCGCCCAGGCCGTGTCGGCGAAGGTGGTGGCGGAGGCGGAGCTGTTGACGGAGACGGTGCCGTTCTGGCCCCCGATGGAGAGCACCACCTTCTTGCCGGCCGCCTTCTTGGCCGCGATGTCGGCCTTGAACTGGGCGTCGGTGTAGCCGCCCAGCCGGGAGGAGAGCGTGCTGTCCAGTGTGAAGCTCAGGCCCCCGGGCGCGCTGGTGGCGTCCGCGAAGGAGACCGCGATGACGTCGTAGGCGGCCGGGACGTCGCTGATCCGCTGGACGGTGGCGCCGTTGTCGAAGTTCTGCCAGTAGCCGGTGAGGATGTGCTTGGGCAGGCCCGGCGGCCGGCCGGTCGGGGTGGCGGTGGGGGACGCCGTTCCGGTCGGCGAGGCGGTCGCGGTGGTGGTCGCGGTGGTGGTCGCGGTGGTGGTCGCCGTCGGGGTGGGGGTCGGGGAGGTGGAGCTGGGGGAGGGCTTCGGGTCGCCCGGGCCGATCAGTGACACGTCGTCGGCCAGGAAGGCCGGCTGCCCGTACCAGCCGTGCAGGTAGACGGTGACGCTGGTGGTGCCCGCCCCGGTGGTGAAGGTGGTGCTCAGCCTGGAGTACCCGGTCGAGGTGGTCCAGGTGCTGGGGTCGGTCCCGCCGGTGCCTCGGGCGCCAAGGTAGACGTAGGAGCCCTGGACCCAGCCGCTCAGCGTGTACGTCGAGGACGGTTTCACGGAGACGGTCTGGACGCACTCGCCGGTGTCGCCGGCGCCCGGGGTGGAGCGCAGCGCGAACGAGCCGGAGTGGACGGTGGCGGCCTCGGGTGCGCCGGCGGAGCAGGTCCAGCCGGTGAGGTGGTTGCCGGACTCGAAGCCGCCGTTGGTGATCAGGTCGATGTCGGCGGCCTGGGCGCCGGCGCCGCCGGCGAGGGCGAGGCCGCTCAGGCCCAGCGCGATCGCGCCGGCCCCGGCGAGCAGGCTGTGGACGGCGCGCGGGCGCGCGTGTCGGGCAGGTGGCATGACTCCATCTCCTGTGGGGGGAGGCCGGGCGGCCCGGGTGTCCCGCGTGCGCGGGGAGCCGTCCGGGTGTCGATGGGTGCGCGTGCGGGAGCTACCGACAACTCAAGTCCCTGTCGGGAGAGGAGACTTGCCTCACAAGGTGGAGTAGACCAATCCGGCTGTCAAGAGGACCGGCCATCCGGGCCGGCCACTCAGGCGGCGAGCAGCTCCGCCGGCTCCCCGGCGAGCCGCGCCGTCGGCCGGGCGATCCGGGCCGAGGCGAGCCCGTCCCCGTGCGGGCTCGGGGCGGCCGCCAGCCGGGCGAGCCGTTCGGGGGAGTCGGCCAGCCAGGCGCGGGCCGACTCGCCCAGCTCGCAGCCCCTCCTGGGACACCTGCACCTCGGTGACGTGCGTCAACCGTCAACCGGCCAGGCGCAGTTCGAGACCGGACTCGCAGTCCTCCAGCAGCGCCCGCTCCGGCCGGGGCGGCCCTCGCGACCCTCCTCGGCGGTGGGCGAGTCCAGTGCGGAGAGCCGGACGAACTGGCCGTTGCCGCCGAGGCCGACGCTTCCGGTGCGCCGGCGCAGCGGCTGCATCCCGGCGTTGTTGGCCCGGGACTCGATGTCCTGCATCCGCACCAGGGCGCGGGCCGGCGCGTCGGCGAGGCGGCCGCGCCCGGGCAGCGGCCGCTCGTCGTCGGCATTGCGCATCCGGACGCCGATCTGCACGGCGCCGGTGTCCGGGCGGCCCATGGCCATGTCGGTGCAGACCGTCTCCAGGGTGCCGGGGTCGAGCTGCCCGTCGGCGTCGAACACGCCGATCACCACCCGGGAGCGGTCGGCAGTGTCGGGCAGCCTGTCGGAGATGGCCCGGTAGGCGGCGTTGAGTGCGGCGCCCTTGCCGGTCCGGGCGTGCGGGGAGCCGGCCCAGTAGGGGCAGGAAGCGTCCGAACACGAAGACCATGTAGGCGAGGAGCGCCAGGGAGAGCAGCTCGGCGGCCCGGACCAAGCCGTCCTGGCAGGCCAGGACGTACTGGTGCAGGGCGTCGGGCATGAGGCGGTCCTCCTGGTGATCAAAGGTAATGCGGCTCCTGGGCTTGCGAATCGATGATTCTTTGCGATCAAACTCGCTAAATCAATAGCAAACGGACTAAATCGGAAAGTAAGGGCAAAGTGGCCGTTCTCGCTCGGCCGCGGCTTCGGGGCGCCCTGTGGGGAGCGTCGGCCGCGGCTCCGTAGACTGTGGACGTGAGCGACAAGGCCGACCCGAACCCGTACACCCTCCGCCCCGCCGACGCCGGCACCGGCGACGCCCTGCGCGACGTCGAGACCGAGCTCTCCAAGCGCTGGCCGGAGAACAAGCTGGAGCCCTCGCTCGACCGGATCGAGGCGCTGATGGACATCCTGGGCCAGCCCCAGCGGTCCTTCCCCTCCATCCACGTCACCGGCACCAACGGCAAGACCTCCACCGCCCGGATGATCGAGCAGCTGCTCAACACCTTCGAGCTGCGCACCGGCCGCTACACCAGCCCGCACGTGGAGTCCGTCACCGAGCGGATCAGCCTGGACGGCGTCCCGATCAGCCCCGAGCTGTTCGTCGAGGTGTACCGCGACATCGAGCCGTACGTGCAGATGGTCGACACGCAGCAGCCGGTCCCGATGTCCTTCTTCGAGGTGCTGACCGGCATGGCGTACGCCGCCTTCGCCGACGCCCCGGTGGACGTGGGCGTGATCGAGGTCGGCATGGGCGGCTCCTGGGACGCCACCAACGTGATCGACGCCGCCGTCGCGGTGATCACCCCGATCGGCCTGGACCACACCGACAAGCTGGGCGGGACCACCGGCGAGATCGCGGTCGAGAAGTCCGGGATCATCAAGACCGGCTCCGTCGCCGTCGTCGCCCAGCAGCAGCTGGACGCCGCCCAGACCATCCTGCGGCGCGCCGTCGAGGTGGACGCCACGGTGGCCCGCGAGGGCATGGAGTTCGGCGTGATCCGCCGTGAGGTCGCCATCGGCGGCCAGCTGATGACACTGCGTGGGCTCGGCGGCGAGGAGTACGAGGACGTCTTCGTCCCGCTGCACGGCGCCCACCAGGCGCAGAACGCCGCGCTGGCGCTGGCCGCCGTCGAGGCCTTCTTCGGCGTCGGCGGCGCGCGCGGCGGGCAGCTCGACGTCGACAAGGTCCGCCAGGCCTTCTCCGGCGTCGCCTCGCCGGGCCGGCTGGAGGTCGTGCGCCGCAGCCCGACGATCCTCCTGGATGCCGCGCACAACCCGAACGGCGCCCAGGCCACCGTCGCCGCGATCGGCGAGGCCTTCGGCTTCACCCGGCTCGTCGGCGTGATCGGCACCAGCGGCGACAAGGACGTGGCCGGCCTGCTGGAGGCCTTCGAGCCGATCCTGGCCGAGGTCGTGATCACCCAGAACTCCACCCACCGCGCGATGGACGTGGACGCGCTGGCCGCCCTGGCCGTCGAGGTCTTCGGCGAGGACCGCGTCCAGGTCGAGCCCCGGCTCGACGACGCCATCGCCGCCGCCGTCACCCTCGCCGAGGAGGAGGGCGACCTCGGTGGCGCCGGGGTACTGGTCACCGGCTCGGTCATCACGGTGGGCGAGGCCCGCCTGCTCCTCGGGAGGAAGTCACGATGAGGACGCTCTGCTCCTCGACCCTGATCGGCGAGGCGTTGCTGATCATGTTCGCCGCCCTGGTCGCCATGCAGCTCTCCGACGTCCCCACCGCCACCGTCTGGACGGTCAGCGGTATCGCCATGGCGCTCTGCGTCCTGCTCTGCGGCATGATCACCCGCCCCGGCGCGGTGGCGATCGGCTGGGCGCTGCAGCTCGGCCTGATCGCCAGCGGCTTCGTCCTGCCGACCATGTTCGGCCTGGGCGTGGTCTTCGCCGGCCTCTGGTGGTGCTCGGTGCACTACGGCCGCAGGATCGACGAGTTCAAGGCCGCCCGCGCCGCCGCCCAGGCGGCACCTGCGGCGTAGGTCCAGCCGGTCGGTCCTGCCGGGCGCGCGACGCAGGATCGACCGGACGGGACGCGGGGTCCTGTCGGCCGGGCAGGACCCCGGACCAGGCGGCGGCGTGCCTGCTCACGCAAGGTAACCTCTGCGGTAGTCGCACTCCGCGCATCGATCCGAGTGCATGCCGAACCGATTCCCCAGGAGACGCACCGTGTCCCAGCGCACTCTCGTCCTGCTCAAGCCCGACGCCGTCAAGCGCGGCCTGGCCGGCGAGATCATCAGCCGCATCGAGCGCAAGGCCGGCTGGCAGCTCACCGCCGTCGAGCTGCGCACCTTCGACCGGGCGACGCTGGAGCAGCACTACGCGGAGCACGTCGGCCGTCCGTTCTACGAGCCGCTGCTGGAGTTCATGACCTCCGGTCCGTCGATCGCCCTGATCGTCGAGGGCGAGGAGGTCATCCCCGGCATCCGGATGCTGGCCGGGGCCACCAACCCGCTGGAGGCCGGCGCCGGCACCATCCGCGGCGACTACGCGACGATCACCCGCGAGAACCTGATCCACGCCTCCGACTCCCCGGAGTCCGCCGAGCGCGAGATCAAGATCTTCTTCCCGGCCCACGCGTAAGCACCGCCCCGGGCGACACGCCCGAGGGACCTTCGGGTGCCCCGGCCTGGACCATTGGCCCGGCCGGGGCATTCTTATCGTGAAATAGGGAACTGGGGTCGCCGACACGGCGTCCCAATGCTCGGAGAAGCGATCACGCTCCGGACAATGGACGGTATGCCCCACGTCGATGTCCGTACTGGCCGGCGTGACTACGATGGACGCGACTCTAGGGCCCGGTACGGCTGGTCAGCTGGTTTCCGCCCAAGCCGTGGGCGCACGCTTCTCGTCCACCCCCGCTAATGACTCCGAGCCCGGGAAGGCACCTACACCCCATGGCAACCAACCTGTCGTTCATCGGCCGCGACCTGGCGATCGACCTCGGAACCGCCAACACGCTGGTGTATGTCAGGGGCAAGGGGATCGTCCTCAACGAGCCGTCCGTCGTCGCGGTCAACACCAACACCGGCGGCATCCTGGCGGTCGGCGCCGAGGCCAAGAAGATGATCGGCCGCACCCCGGGCAACATCGTCGCCATCCGCCCGCTCAAGGACGGCGTGATCGCCGACTTCGAGATCACCGAGCGGATGCTCCGCTACTTCATCCTCAAGATCCACCGCCGCCGCTACCTGGCCCGCCCCCGGGTCGTGGTCTGCGTGCCCTCCGGCATCACCGGAGTCGAGCGCCGTGCCGTCATCGAGGCGTCCTCGCAGGCCGGCGCGCGCCAGGTGCACATCATCGAGGAGCCGATGGCCGCCGCGATCGGCGCCGGCCTGCCCGTCCACGAGGCCACCGGCAACATGGTCGTCGACATCGGCGGCGGCACCACCGAGGTCGCCGTCATCTCGCTCGGCGGCATCGTCACCGCGCAGTCCATCCGGGTCGCCGGCGACGAGCTGGACAACGCCATCGTCCAGCACATCAAGAAGGAGTACTCGCTGCTCCTGGGCGAGCGCAGTGCCGAGCAGATCAAGATGAGCATCGGCTCCGCCTTCGCCCTGGAGGGCGAGAAGGACGAGCACGCCGAGATCCGCGGCCGCGACCTGGTCAGCGGCCTGCCCAAGACCGTCGTGATCTCCGCCGCAGAGGTCCGCGAGGCCATCGACGAGCCGGTCAACTCGATCATCGACGCCGTCAAGACCACCCTCGACCAGTGCCCGCCCGAGCTGGCCGGCGACGTCATGGACCGCGGCATCGTGCTCACCGGCGGCGGCGCCCTGCTGCGCGGCCTGGACGAGCGGCTGCGCCGCGAGACCGGCATGCCGATCCACATCGCCGAGAACCCGCTCGACTCGGTCGCCCTCGGCTCCGGCAAGTGCGTCGAGGAGTTCGAGGCGCTCCAGCAGGTACTCGACGCCCAGCCGCGCCGTTAGCACAACCGACAGACCGTCACACCGGACAGCCAAACTGAAACGGCCCCCGCCCGGGCCCCACAGCCCGGGTGGGCGGCCAGGTACGAAGGGGCAGTACCAGCACCGTGAGGGACACACGAGAGAGCCGGCTGCTGCTCATCCTGCTGGTGGCCGTCGCCTTCGCACTGATCACCGTGGACATCAAGGGCGGTGAGAGCTCCCCGCTCGGCGGCGCCCGGCGCGCCGCGGCCGGCGTCCTCGGCCCGGCCGAGCGCGGCGCCGCCACCGTCGTCGACCCGGTCGCCGACACCGTCCGCGCCTTCCGCGACGCCGCCACCCACAGCGGCCGCACCGACCAGCTCGCCCGCGAGAACACCGAGCTGCGCCAGAAACTGGCCTCCTCCGACGCGGCCGGCGCCCGCACCAAGCAGCTCGACGACCTGCTGCGCACCGCCGGCGCCGGCGGATACACCGTCAAGGCCGCCCAGGTCATCGCGATCGGCCCGGCCCAGGGCTTCTCCTGGACCATCACCGTCGACGCCGGCAGCGACGACGGCCTGACCCGGGACATGACCGTGATCAACGGGCAGGGCCTGGTCGGCCGGATCACCACCGTCGCCCCGACCACCTCCACCGTGCTGCTCGCCTCCGACCCCGGCTTCAGCGCCGGCGCCCGGCTGGAGGGCACCGGCGAGATCGGCTTCGCCTCCGGCGGCGGCACCAGCGTCATGAAGGTCTCCCTGCTCAACGGCAGGGCCCAGGTGAAGGAGGGCGACCGGCTGGTCACCTTCGGCTCCCAGAGCGGCCGCCCGTTCGTGCCCGGCGTCCCGGTCGGCAAGGTCGTCCAGGTCGAGGCCAACCCCGGCCAGCTCACCAAGACCATCCTGGTCGAGCCCTTCGTCCAGTTCACCCGGCTCGACCTGGTCGGCGTGGTGGTGGTGCCGCCGCGCACCGACCCGCGCGACGCCGTCCTGCCGCCCGCGCCCGCCGCACAGGGCCAGGCACCCGCGGCGCCCGCCGCCCCGGCGGTACCGGCCGCCGCCGCACCGCCCGCCAAGCCCTCCGGGGGGAACTGAGCCATGCGCCTCGCCCGCGTCCCCGTCACCGCGGTCCTCGTCCTGCTCGGCCTGATCCTCCAGGTCAGCGTCTTCGGCCGGCTCCAGCTCCCGGGCGCCACCCCGGACATACTGCTGCTCGTGGTGGTCGGCCTGGCCATGGTCTACGGGCCGACCGGCGGCTGCCTGGTCGGCTTCGCGGCCGGCCTGCTGGCCGACCTCGCGCCGCCGTCCGACCACGCCATCGGCCGATACGCCCTGGTGCTCTGCCTGATGGGCTACGCCGCCGGGCTGCTCCGCCCGGACCACGGCCGGCAGCGCTCGGTCTCCAGCGCGCTGCTGGTGGTGGCCGTCGCGGCGGTCGCCTCGACGCTGCTGTACGCGATGGTCGGCGCCCTGGTCGGCGACACCGCCGCCCGCCACGTCGGCCTCGGCAGCCTGGTGGTCACCGCCCTCCTGTACGACCTGCTGTTGGCGCCGTTCGTGGTGCCCGCGGTGATGCTGATCGGGCGCCGCTTCGGGAAGGACCCGGTGGCCGCCGCCGCCGGGGACGACGAGGGCGGCCCGGGGCTCGGCACGCTCTCGCGCTACCGCACCACCCGTGAGGCGTCGTCCGGGCCGAGCTACAAGAAGAAGCGCTCGCTCGGCTTCGCCAAGCGCCCGTAACACCGGCGCCCGCGACACCCCGCGCCCGCGACACCCGGCGCCCGCAAGACCCCGACCCACTTGTCCGGACCCCCGCACTCTGGAGCGCACGAGACGTGAGCAACATCCCCGAGACCGGCCGTACCCGGCGGGTGACGATCCGTCTGGTGGTGCTGCAGATCCTGGTGCTGTCGCTGCTCGCCACCCTCGGCGGACGGCTCTGGTACCTGCAGATCCGCAACGCCAGCGTCTACACCGCCAAGGCGACCGGCAACCACATCCGCGAGGTGGTCGAGCCGGCCGTGCGCGGCGAGATCCTGGACGCCTCCGGCCGCATCCTGGCCGGCAACGAGACCCGCCTGGTGGTCTCGGTCAGCCGCACCTCGCTGCTCCAGCAGAAGGACGGCGGCAAGGCGGTGCTGGGCCGGCTCGCCGAGGTGCTCGGCATGCCGGCCAAGGACGTCCAGGAGAAGGTCCGGCTCTGCGACGCCAAGACCCAGCAGCCCTGCTGGAACGGGTCGCCGTACCAGCCGATCCCGGTCACCAAGGAGGCGACCACCCAGCAGGCGCTGCAGATAATGGAGCGCCGCGAGGACTTCCCCGGGGTGACCGCGCAGCCCACCGCCGTACGCCACTACACCGGCGTCGAGGGCGCCAACATGGCCCAGGTGCTCGGCTACCTCTCGCCGGTGACCGACGAGGAGGTCTCCAAGACCGCCGACAAGAGCGGCCTGGACCGCTACCTGCCGGCCGACCAGATCGGCCGGGCCGGGCTGGAGTCGGTGTACGACCGCGACCTGCGCGGCACCGCCGGCATCACCAAGCTGGAGGTCGACAACCTCGGCCGGGTGATCGGCACCGCCGGCGCGGTCGAGCCGCAGACCGGCAACAACCTGGTGACCAGCATCGACGCCCGGGTGCAGAAGGTCGTCGAGGACAACCTGGCGCAGGCGATGAACGACGCCCGCAAGACCTTCGACAAGGTGACCAACCGCAACTACGAGGCCGACTCCGGCGCCGCCGTCGTGATGGACGTGCACACCGGTCGGATCGTCGCGATGGCCAGCGCCCCGACCTACGACCCCAACCTCTGGCAGGGCGGCATCTCCGGCAAGGACTACCAGGCGCTGACCAGCAAGGAGTCCAACTTCCCGCTGCTGAACCGGGCCATACAGGGTCAGTCGGCCCCCGGCTCGACCTTCAAGGTCATCTCCACCACCGCCGCCGTGCAGGCCGGCTACTCGCTGGACGGGACGTACCCGTGCCCGAAGAGCCTGACCATCGGCGGCCGTGAGTTCAAGAACTTCGAGAGCGAGAACTTCGGCTCGATCACGCTGGAGAAGGCCCTGGAGGTCTCCTGCGACACCGTCTTCTACGGTCTGGCGTACGACCAGTGGATGAAGGACGGCGGCATCAAGCCGAAGAAGGAGACGGCGGACTGGTTCTACAAGACCGCCCACCAGTTCGGCCTCGGCGCCAAGACCGGCATCGACCTGCCCAGCGAGGTCACCGGCCGGGTGCCGGACCGGCAGTGGAAGCAGTCCTTCTACGACAACAACAAGGACGCCTGGTGCAAGCAGGCGGAGAAGGGCGGCAACACCTTCTCCGACCAGATCGCCCGGGAGAACTGCGTCGACGGCTACCAGATGCGCGCCGGTGACTCGGTCAACTTCGCGATCGGTCAGGGCGACACACTCGTCACCCCGATCCAGATGGCCCGGATCTACTCGGCGCTCGCCAACGGCGGCACCTTCTACCGGCCGACCGTCGCCAAGGCGGTGATAAGCCCGAGCGGGGATCTCGTCCGCGAGATCGCCCCGCACGAGGACGCCAAGTTCCCCGGCGACCAGAAGCTGCTGAGCTACATCGACCAGGCCACCGCGGGCGTCGTCACCAGCGGTACCGCCGCGTGGAAGTTCACCGGCGCCGGGTGGCCGCAGGGCAAGATCGAGCTGCACGCCAAGACCGGCACCGCCGAGGTCGAGGGCAAGCAGACCACCTCGTGGCTGACCACCTACAGCGGCGACTACGCGGTCGTGATGACGATAAGCCAGGGCGGCACCGGTTCCGGCGGTTCCGGTGATGCGATCCGGCGGATCTACCAGTCGCTGTACGGCGTGGACGACAAGGGCAACGTCGACGGCGGCAAGGCGCTGCTGCCCAAGCCGCAGGCCGAGCTGCCGAAGTTCAACCCGGACGGCACCGCCATCATCAAGCCGGCTGCGTACTCCGCGGCCGGTCCGGGCGACGCGGGCGTGACCGGCAGCTCGCCGAGGGTCTTCCTGGACCCGGCACAGCCGTCCGGCCCGACGACCCTGTTCACCGCGGCGGACACGGCGCTCGAACCGGTCCGGAGCACGAGAAGGAGCCGGGCATGAGCGAGCGGGTCGTTGAAGGGCGCGCGTGGGCGGACGCCCCGGCCGGGCGAAGCGAGGCGGGCGCATGAGTTCCTACGGGTCGTACCGGCAGCTGCGGCTGGCCCCGCAGCGCAGCGGGGTCTCGAAGGCCCTCGCCAAGGACTCCCCCCTCTGGCGGATCGACTGGATACTGCTGCTGGCCGCGCTGGTGCTGTCGCTGGGCAGCTCGCTGCTGGTCTGGTCGGCCACCCGCGGGCGGGACTCGCTGACCCACGGCGATCCGCAGTACTTCCTCTTCCGGCACCTCACCAACGTGGTGATCGGGATGGTGCTGTGCGCGCTGGTGATAGGGATAGGGAGTCGCCGGTTCCGCACGGTGGTGCCGTTCCTGTACGCCGGTGTGATCCTGCTGCTGGCGGCCACGCTGAGCCCGCTCGGCTCGACCATCAACGGCCAGCACTCCTGGATCCAGCTGGGCGGCGGCTTCTCCGTCCAGCCGGCCGAGTTCGCCAAGCTGGCGATCGTGCTGGCGATGGCCGTGGTGCTGGCGGACCAGGTGGACGCGGGGGAGCGGGAGTTCCCCTCGAACCGGGCGGTCTTCCGCGGGCTGGTCTGGGCGACGCTGCCGATGGCGGTCGTGATGCTGATGCCGGACGCCGGCTCGGTGATGGTGATGGCCGTCATCGTGCTGGGCATCCTGCTGGCCTCCGGCGCGGCCAACCGGTGGGTGTTCGGGCTGATCCTCGCCGGGGTCGGCGGCTGTGTGGCGATCTGGAAGCTCGGGGTGCTGAGCAAGTACCAGATCGACCGCTTCGCCGCCTTCGCCAACCCGGCGCTCGACCCGTCCGGCGTGGGCTACAACACCGCGCAGGCTCGGATCGCGATCGGGTCGGGCGGGCTGACCGGCAAGGGGCTGTTCCACGGGACGCAGACCACCGGGCAGTTCGTGCCGGAGCAGCAGACCGACTTCGTCTTCACGGTGGCCGGTGAGGAGCTGGGCTTCCTCGGGGCGATGGCGATCATCGTGCTGCTCGGCGTGGTGCTCTGGCGGGGCTGCCGGATCGCCCGGCAGGCGACCGACCTGTACGGGACGATCGTGGCGGCCGGGGTGGTCGCCTGGTTCGCCTTCCAGGGGTTCGAGAACATAGGGATGTGCCTGGGCATCATGCCGGTGGCCGGCATCCCTCTGCCGTTCGTCTCGTACGGCGGGTCGTCGATGTTCTCGACCTGGGTGGCGATCGGGTTGTTGCAGGCGGTGCAGAGTCAGCGGCCGATAGCGGCCTGAAGCGGTGGACGGGGCCGGTCCGGGATGACCCGGGCCGGCCCTTGCGCGTCAGGACAGCAGGCAGTCGGCGGCGGCCCGCACCGCCCGGACCTGGTGGGTCACCTGGGTCTCCACCGGCACCCAGCGGGTGCCGAGCCGGTGCAGGCCCTCCAGGCCCGCCGTGACGACGGCCCGGGCCTCCTCCCGGGCGGCCCGGGCCGCCGGGCCGCCGGCGTCCGCGAGCAGGCGCAGCAGCACCGACGCGACCCGCAGCGGGATCCGCTCGGCGGCGATCCCGGCCGCGGTGACCCGGGAGACCGAGAGCGGTCGGCCGTGCCAGTCGGCGAGCCACTCGTCCGCGAGCGGCGGGCAGACCCCCAGATTGAACTCGGCGGTGCGCAGCAGCGCCCCGCCCGCCGCGCGGGCGTGCGGCGGGACGAGCGGCAGCAACGCGCCCAGCCGCTCGGCGCGCTCACGCAGGGTACGGGCGGCCGCCGCGACGGCCGGGCCGGGCGCCGGGTGCCGGCCGGAGTCGCCGACGGCGTCGACGGCCCACATCGGCACTTCCAGCACGGCCGTCACCCCGCCGTACCGCCCGGCGTACGACCAGGTGGAGAGCTCGGGCCGGTCGGGCAGCACCCGGGAGCCGCCGCCCGGCACCGGCATCACGTACGCCCCCGGGGCCGGGCTGTGCCAGCCCACCGCGTCGTAGGAGTCGACGTCCAGCGGGAGGCCGCCGCGCGCCACCGAGGCGGCGAACCGCGCGGGCAGGCCCGGGACGGGCCTGGTCAGCTGGACGAAGGCGCCGCCGAAGTCCACCCCGTGCAGCGAGCACTGCAGGACGGGGCGCAGCTCGTCGATCAGGCCGGTCAGCGCCAGGCTCTCCGGCATCGGGGTGCGGCCCCGGCCGGCGGGCGGCAGCTGCTCCGGCTGCTCCTCGAAGGCGGGCCGGTAGAAGTGCTCGTAGTGCCGGGCGGCGGTGAGCGGGCCGTCCAGCCAGCCCTCGTTGAGGGCCGCGCCGTCCGGGTCGAGGCAGAGCAGGATGTGCCAGGCCACGCCGGGGCGCGGCGCCAGCTCCAGCAGCCGCTCGGCCAGCCGCAGCGCTGCGGCCCGGCCGACCGGCTCGTTCGGGTGCGGGCCGCCGACCACCAGGACGGCGCGCCCGCCGTCGTCGACGGAGAGCAGGAGCAGCGGGCGGCCGGCCCGGGAGCGGCCCGCCTCGCGCAGCCGGCAGCGGTCCGGGTGGAGCCGGGCCAGCCGGCGGGCGGCGGCCTCGGCGCGGGCCGCCGTGGGGTAGCCCGGGGTGTCCTGGCGCGGCGCTCCGGTCCGGAGCGCCCGAGGACCGGTGCCGGTGCCGTCGTGCATGGTCAACTTCCTTGTCCCGATGGTGTGCTGGGCCTGGCGGCGGAGCCCAGCAAGTACGGCACGGTCCGTCCGGGGCTGTCAACAGCCGGTGAGCAGGGCCGGGATCCCGCCGGCGGCGCTGCGAGGCCGGCCGGGCGGCTCCGGGATTCGGCTACCCTTGAGGGTCACCCCTCCCAGACGTCGCCCAGCACCCCCCGACCGGGATTCGATGCGCGCGACACCTCTCAACGTCGTAAGGGTTCCTAGTACATGACTGTCGAATCGGTCTTCCCACGCCTGGAGGCCCTCCTCCCGCACGTCCAGAAGCCGATCCAGTACGTCGGCGGCGAGCTGAACTCGACCGTCAAGGACTGGGACGCCTGCGACGTCCGCTGGGCGCTGATGTACCCCGACGCCTACGAGGTGGGCCTGCCCAACCAGGGCGTCATGATCCTCTACGAGGTGCTCAACGAGCGCGAGGGCGTGCTGGCCGAGCGGACCTACAGCGTCTGGCCGGACCTCGAGGCGCTGATGCGCGAGCACGGCGTCCCGCAGTTCACCGTGGACGCCCACCGCCCGGTCAAGGCCTTTGACGTGTTCGGGCTCTCGTTCTCCACCGAGCTCGGCTACACCAACATGCTGGCCGCGCTCGACCTCGCGGGCATCCCGCTGGAGGCGAAGGACCGCACCGACGAGGACCCGATCGTGCTGGCCGGCGGCCACGCGGCGTTCAACCCCGAGCCGATCGCGGACTTCATCGACTGCGCGGTGGTCGGCGACGGCGAGCAGGCCGTGCTCGACATCACCGAGCTGATCCGCGGCTGGAAGGCCGAGGGCCGCCCGGGCGGGCGCGACGAGATCCTGCTGCGCCTGGCCCGCACCGGCGGCGTGTACGTGCCCCGGTTCTACGACGTGGAGTACCTGGCCGACGGCCGGATCGCCCGCGTCGTGCCGAACGCGCCCGGCGTGCCGTGGCGGGTCTCCAAGCACACCGTCATGGACCTCGACGAGTGGCCCTACCCCAAGCAGCCGCTGGTCCCGCTCGCCGAGACCGTGCACGAGCGGATGTCCGTCGAGATCTTCCGCGGCTGCACCCGCGGCTGCCGTTTCTGTCAGGCCGGCATGATCACGCGCCCCGTGCGGGAGCGAAGCATCACCGGCATCGGCGAGATGGTCGAGCGCGGCCTCAAGGCGACCGGCTTCGAGGAGGTCGGCCTGCTGTCGCTGTCCAGCGCCGACCACACCGAGATCGGTGACATCGCCAAGGGCCTGGCCGACCGCTACACCGACGACAAGATCGGTCTGTCGCTGCCGTCCACCCGCGTCGACGCCTTCAACATCGACCTCGCCAACGAGCTGAGCCGCAACGGCCGCCGCTCGGGCCTCACCTTCGCCCCCGAGGGCGGCAGCGAGCGTATGCGCAAGGTGATCAACAAGATGGTGTCGGAGGAGGACCTGATCCGCACCGTCGCCACCGCGTACGGCAACGGCTGGCGCCAGGTGAAGCTGTACTTCATGTGCGGCCTGCCCACCGAGACCGACGACGACGTGCTCCAGATCGGCGAGATGGCGAAGAACGTCATCCAGAAGGGCCGCGAGGTCACCGGCCAGAACGACATCCGCTGCACCGTCTCCATCGGCGGGTTCGTGCCCAAGCCGCACACGCCGTTCCAGTGGGCCCCGCAGCTCTCCGCCGAGGCCACCGACGCCCGCCTGGCCAAGCTGCGCGACTCCATCCGCGGGGACCGCAAGTACGGCAAGAACATCGGCTACCGCTACCACGACGGCAAGCCCGGCATCGTCGAGGGCCTGCTCTCCCGCGGTGACCGCCGCATCGGCGCCGTCATCCGCGCGGTCTACGACGACGGCGGCCGCTTCGACGGCTGGCGCGAGCACTTCTCGTACGACCGCTGGATGGCCTCGGCCGAGAAGGGCCTGGCCGGCACCGGCGTCGACGTCGACTGGTACACCACCCGTGAGCGCACCTACGAGGAGGTGCTGCCCTGGGACCACCTGGACAGCGGCCTCGACAAGGACTGGCTCTGGGAGGACTGGCAGGACGCCCTCGAGGAGGTCGAGGTCGACGACTGCCGTTGGACCCCGTGCTTCGACTGCGGCGTCTGCCCGCAGATGGACACGACCATTCAAATCGGCCCGACGGGCAAGAAGCTGCTTCCGTTGGCCGTGGTCAACGCGCCGACCAGCGGAAACGCTGGGCACACGCATGGGTGAGACCCTCGTCACATTGGCGCAAATTCTCGCCGATGCGACGGAGGAAGACCGGCAGACGGTTCTGTCGGTACTCCATGCGGGTAAGCCCGAGGAAGCTCGGTTGACGAGGCAGAGGACCCCTCTGCCCGACTCTCGGAGTGCCCTGGGCGTGTGAGTGAGATCGAGTGGGTCTGAGATCTTGATCGCAAAAGTGGAGCCCTCCCTGATTCTTTGCGGGGAGGGCTCCACTGTGTGCGGGTGTTACGCGGCGAGTAACTCCCGTGCCCGCTCGTTGAAGTCGGCTACCAGGTTGTGGCGGCCGAACGGCACCATCTGCTGCTGAAGGCTCTGTACGGCCTCGACGGCGCGGGACGACTTGACCTGACCGGTCAGCGTGAGGGTTCGCAGGCCGGCGGCGTGAGCTGCCTCAAGGTCTCGGCGCTGGAGGTGCGCGACGGCGAGGGCTGCCTGAGACATGGCACCGCGCCGGGCCCGCTTCTGGGCCCTCGCGTGATCGATGGACAGGCGGGCGTACCGCTCGGACTGTCCCCGATGTCCTGGAACGTGTGGGCGTGCTCGCCGTTGAGGTATGCCGGGTCGATGAACCGGGCCCATCCGGCCTCGTTGTCGAGTTGGACGTTGGCGTACGCCTGCTCGGACGCGATGACGGCCTGAGCGGCTGCTCGCTTCTCGCCGAGCTTGGCCAGCGCGCGGCCTTCAAGTGCCCACAGGTCGGTGAGGCAGGCGTCGGACTCGGGGGTCTTCGACAGTCCTGCGCGGCCGGCCTGGGCCAGGCGACGGCCCTCGTCCGGGTGCCCGAGCAGCGTCGCCTGGTCGGCCATACCGGCGAGCACATGGGCGCCGAGCGCCGCGTTCCCGGACTCCTCGGCGAGGCGGAGGGACTGGATCAGGTAGCGCTGGGCCGGCCCGTGCTCGCCGTTGTCGTACGCCATCCAGCCGAGCAGGTACGTCTGCTCTGCCGCCGCCTCGCACAAGGCGTGCCGAACGTCCTCGACATGCGCCTGCGGCAGCAGGGGGTACACGTGCTCGTTCATGTAGGCGGCGAGGGCGAGACGACCTGAGCCGCCGCCCTGGAAGATGTCCATCTGTTGGAAGGCGCCGAACATGTTCTTGACGGCCGTCACGTCTTCCAACTGAACCCGCCTGCCGGGCTTGGGCGCCTGGTCGAGTGTCTGAAGCAACCAGTCGCGAAACGGGCCCACTTGCTGCCGCAACGGCGAATGTCGATCCGGTCCTTGCGGGGTTGGGGTCGGGCATGGTCGGGGGGCCGTAAGCTGCCCCGCGAATCGGGCAGGCTCCCCGCCTGCCCGCAATCTGGCCGAGTGGCCCCCGTCCTTGCCCGACGCGGGCCCCGGCCCGGCAAGGTGCGTAAAGCCTCTCTCAGGCGGCCGCCCCGACCACCAGCTGGCAGCGTGCGAGCCTGAGTGCCTTCACTCCTGGGCGGTGACTGCTCGCTGGGTGGCCCCGCCGCCCGGCCCGGAACGGCCGCAAGGCCGCACGCCCGGCCGGGGCGGCTGGGGCCGCCCGGCGGCGCGGATGCGCCGCCCTTGAGTAAGTGAAGGAAAGTTGCGACAGCCCTCGCGCTCCTGTCCGGACGTGGGGACTGATTGGCGAGGCCGTGGGTTAGCGGGACCGCACTGAGCTCGTCGGTCGCTGGTACTTGTGGGTTGTTCGACGTAGTGCCGGAACAGCCCTGTGGGTCCGGCTGCGCAGCGCGTGCCCCTTTCGCGGCCCCAGATGCCCGCGCTAGAACAGGGGGAAAGTCGTCGAATTCCGAGCGTGGTATATAGATCGCCCGTCTGACCAGCTCCTGCCCCAGACTGGCAACAACCCAGCTGATGAGGCGATCCCGGAAAGGCCGTGTTACACCCGTCTCCGCACCACTTCACTCCCCACCATCAAGCGTCGAAAATGAAGAAGCACAGCTTGAGTGCTGGGCCTGGCTAACGCCAGACGGCCCGCCGGTATGCGTCGACGGGCCGCGGTGGTCGAGCTCAGACGTACTCGGAGGGTCAGCCTGTATTAATCGTCCAACCCTTGTCATGCAGGATCTGGTAGATAGGGATGTACATCATGGCATTGAAGCACCACGGCGTACGAGAGCCACCGTCCGAAGTCGTTCGGCCGGCACAGTCCATCGTATTGTCAAGCGCCGTAATGGTGCCGCGCGCCACGATCTTCCCAGCGGAATCATAGGAGTAGACGGGGCCGCCACTATCACCGTTCACTGCGGCTATGTCATTAGGGTTGGTCTGATAGGCGTGATCGGCAACCTTGCGCCAGACTCCGTTATTCCCCAGGAAAGAGTAGTCGGTTTTGTCGATCTTGATGCCGCAATGCGTGCCAGAGTTCGCAGCAGACTGGCAAATTAGGTCACCGACATTATTGTGCCCCCATCCGGAGACATACCTGGCATTGTCATTCGACTGATTCCACGGACCCTCGTAGACGGCATTGCCGACGGCATTTCCCGTATAGATGCCTTCAATGTCGTCAACGTCAAGCCTGTCCTGCATTTGCGTCGATCCGACGAACGCAAAGTTGTACCAGTTGTGGAAAGTGCCATCACCGCAATGGTATGCAGTGGTAAGAAGCGGCGTCCCGTCAGAGCGAGTGACACCGAATCCGCTCGAACAGATCGTCCCACCCGGGGTCTGAAGCCCGCTTCCACCCCACCATGGCGAGGAATCTTCTCCCCGCGTCGCGTCGGTGGCGACTGGCGAGTAGCTCACCTGCGTCTCGACGCCCGTGGCAATATCAGTGGCAACCTTGACCTCACGGGTCTTGGCGTCACGCTTCGTGGTACTCACTGGCGGCTGTTCGGAAAGAGCGAATGCGCTGGCGGGCGCGCTGCTCTGTTCCTCGTCGTACCCGATAATCAAACTACTACCGTCGACCGCCGGTGAGATGCTCGTGATGCGGGTCTTGGCTGCAGTGATGCCAGATGTCAGCTGCTGAGGCTTTCCGTCATGCAAGAGCTTTGCACGCGCCTGGTGCAACTCGGCCTTGGAGTACTTCGCGGGAAGAACCTCAGCCGTCACGCCTGCCGGAAGATCGCGAAGAACTCCCTGCACTGATTCCGGAACGGCGCCCTTCCAATGGACGCGGATGTGATTCTTGGCGGGATCGACCTCAACCTCCGCGAAACCCTGAATCTTCTCCCGATCGACCGCGGACAGTCCGCCAGTCAGTCGATCGACAACCTTGTCCAGAACCTCCTGCTTCTTCATTAGCTCAAGCACTTCAGTGCTGGTCACAGGAGCGCCAACTACCGGCTTCTTCTCGTTGTCAGGGCCTGCCGCGTTGGCAGAGGCAGCTACGGCGATCGACATTGACAGCGCAACCGCTGCGGCCAGGCCGAGGCGACCCCGCATCCGGATACTTCCGGGATTCACTTTCCCCCCAATTAATATGCCTGCCCGATTTCACGCAGGATCTCTGGTGGACTCTAGCGGATAAGACTTCCGACTGCACACGGTGTTCTGGCCATAAAACTTCACACATTGGACACCGGGCGGCCATATATAGGCGTCGCGACAAATGTCCAGTTTGGATTTATTGATCCTGGCATGTCGGTGTGTGCTGGCATGACTCGCTTGACTGGCGACCGCCAACCCGACAGCATTGCCTTGATCTACGAGGAGGCGCCTTGCGGCGAGCGAACTGGATGCCACGCCTGTCAAGGCGCGCACGCTTGATCGTCATAGCAGTGTTGGCTGTCGTCGGCCTTGAACTGGCCCTACAGACGTGGTGGCTCCCCGAGAAATGGCGCACCTACGACGCCGCAGCGACCGGCCAGATGCTGGTGAGTGCGGACGGCCGGACGATCACGCTCACCGTCGAATGGCAGTGTGAGCAGGAGCCCGACCTCGTAGCGCGTGAAAATGGCGATCGCGTCGACGTGCTTCTGCACCGCAAGGGGTTCAAGGGGCCGACCTATCAGTGTCCCGAAGGTGGCGTATCACGGATCAGCACTCATCTCAATGCGCCGCTGGCCTCCCGGGCGCTTGTGGATGGAGTCACAGGAAAGTCCGTTGTGCACTTTGATGGCCGAGAGCTGGCAAAGCCGAGCTATCTGCCCCCTGAGTACGACCACCCCGATGAAGATCCCATTCCGTACCTGCCCGGCCTGACTCCGCCGCCTGTGGACGTGCCCAGTTGGACCACCGGTTTCCAGAACGGGGAGGGATCACGGGCAGGTTCTCGCTTGCTCATCACGCAGACCCGCGGCGACGAGCCGCCAGTCCAGGGACAGCCTCAGACCTCGGTGAACGGGCACCCTGCCACCTTCGTCAGCAGCTCACCATCATCCGGTCCTCGTTCGATCATCTGGTCGGACGGGACATACACCTACACCGTTTCCAGCGGCCGCCCGGCATCGCTCGCCGATGATGAGCTCCTTCGGGTCGCCGAGGGACTCCACCACGGGTGACCATCGAGCCTCGGCACCCCCTCAACGAACGTGCCGCGCCCCGTGACTTCAGCAGGGCGCGTATCGGGTCGTGATCAATGGCGCTGGCATCTCTCCACTGCCGGAAGTGGTCGTGGACGGTCGACCAGTGCCCGGGACGCCCCCATCTCGGCCGCCACGTGCGTGACATCCCGAACGGACGCGTTCGACCAGGAGCCGTCCGCCGTGCACGGTCAGCCGGGCATTGCGGTGAGACACGAAGACCTCCGGTGTGGTGGAGCCTAGACGCCTCCACCACACCGGAGGTCTTTGCCATGATCAAGCCTGACCAGTGTCAACAACGCTCGTGGTCAATACACCTAGCGGGCTGCCTTGGCCGCTCGGGCGGTGCGCTTGGGCTTGGTGGCCTCGATGTCGTAGGTCAGGCCGGTGGTCTCGGCGCCGAGCTGGAGTTCTTCGAGCAGGTAGGGGGGAGGCCTGCGCCCTGGTCGTAGGTGACGCGGTGGACGACCAGCAGGACGGCGGTCTCAGTCAGGTGCAGGGCTTCCGGCTCGTCGGGTTGGGGGACGCGGGGGCTGACCCGCTCACGCCATGCCAGGTCGCGTCCGGCGGTGGCCAGCGTCGCATATTCCTCTGCCGGCGTGACGCCCGGCTGCTGGGTGAGAGGAGTGTTCTCGACACACTGTCGGGGGCTAGCCCGGCTGGCTGTCGGCTTCAGAGCTTGCCGACGAAATCGTCTTCCTTGACGATCAGGCGGTCCCGGTAGTCCTTGGGGATCATGAGCCTCAGCTTCACCGCAGGTGCGCGCTGGCCCTTGACCTCGGTACGGGTGACCTCGCACCGGACGCCAACCCTCAGGAGGTCTGCCGACATGGCTTCGACGCCTCCGTCTTCCCACTGCTGCTGGAACGTCTTGCCGTTGGCCACGTTCACCCACCGGTCTTCGGTGGTCTCTGGGTCGATCTCCCCGAGTTCGGTGATCAGCTTGTCCAGTGTTGCTTCCGCCTGCTCGCGGGTGAACCGGGTCTTCGTGTATCGGCCGCCGGGTTCCAGCTCCTTCATGTAGTAGGCGACGGACTCTTCGAGCTGGGCCACCTGTGCGCGGGCCTCTGCTCCTCGCGCGCACTCCCGGACCTGTACGGGCTCGTTGCCGAGAACGGACAGCACGTCGCTGACGAGCTTGGCGTAGATCACGTCGGGGTTGGGTGATCCGTGGCCCCGCCCTTGCAGCCCTGGCATCGCAGGTACTCGTACACGCGATCCTTGACGCGGTTCCTCTGCACGGTCATGTTCGTCTTGCAGTCGGAGCGGATGAAGACGCCGAGGAACATGGTGGCGCCGCCCGGTCGCCGCTGTGGCTGCCCCTTGCTGCGCTTGTCCAGGTCCGCTTGCAGCTCGTCGAACTCGGCATCCGTGAAGATCGCCTCGGCGACCCGGATGGGCTTCCCGTTCTTGTCCCGGACGACTTTGGACCGGCGTGCGCCCCCCTTCTTCTCCTCTTCAACCCGGTAACCCATCAGCGCCGGGTTGCGGAGCTGGCGAAGGAGGGTTGTAGCGGTGAGGCCGTCGCTGGCGAGCCCTGCGCGCTTCAGAAGCTTGACCATGCGGGTCGCGGAGACACCGCGCCGGGCCAGGCGTCGGCACCAGTGCAGAGCCTTGTGCGCGTCGGCCGCAATAGAGAGGACGACGTTTCCGTTCTCGTCCTCCGTCGTCGTGTAGCCGAAGGCCGGTTTGCCGACGAGCCAGGCGGACTGGGTCTTGGTGTAGCCCCAGAGGCTCGCGACGCGCGTGCTCGTGTTGGTGGCCTCGATCTCCGCGATGTCGCCGACGAATGTGACCATGATCTTGCCGACGACCGTCGTCAGGTCGATCGAGTCGTGCTTCGAGACCAGGTTCTTCCCGTACTTCAGCGCCCAGTCGATCATGGTGTTCAGGTCTGACAGCCGACGGATGAAGTGGTCGAGCTTCCAGAACAGGAGCACGTCGAACTCCGGCGCCCGGTTGTTCAGCCAGTTGCCCAGCTGCTTCCGCTTCCACGGCGGCACCTTCGTGGCGGAGACGTTGAGGTCGCTGGCGACGCCGACCACGCGGCAGCCCCGGTTCAGTGCCTCACGGCGAAGGTCGAGTTCCTGGCGGACGGGGGAGGTGGTGTCCTCCGTCAGTACGGACAGCCGGACCGAGAGCAGAGCCCGGGGAGCGTCCGCCGGAAGGGCGGCCTCGGCTCTCTTCAGCTCTTCCAGCAGCGCCAGATCTGCGGTGGTCCACTCGGCTTCGACCGTGTACGCCTTCTGCTGTGCGGCACGTGACGTGCGGGTGTGCTTCGCCATGTCGGTGACCCCCATCAACGGTTTTGGACGTGTCTCCATTTAGCTGCAGATGGACACCCAGATCCAGATCGGCCCGACCGGCAAGAAGCTGCTGCCGCTGACCGTGGTCAAGTAGTTCCCGCGCCTCCTGCGACCCCCGCCCGGACCCCTCCGGGCGGGGATCGTCGCGTGCTCGCTGACCAGGGGCGGAGCGAGCGGGGCGGCGGGGCGCGTACCCTTTGAGGTGACAGAGTCCGGACAGTGGCGCGAAAACGCCACGACGGACGGGGACAACTGACTAAGGACTGAGCGACCCTGGCACGCCGTACGCCCGACGGTCCGCCGCCCGCGCCGACGGTGCAGCGGATCCGTCTCCGCTACACCAAGCGCGGCCGGCTCCGCTTCACCAGCCACCGCGACTTCCAGCGCGCCTTCGAGCGCGCCCTGCGCCGGTCGGCCGTGCCGATGGCCTATTCGGCCGGCTTCACCCCGCACCCCAAGGTCTCCTACGCCAACGCCGCTCCGACCGGGGTGGCGAGCGAGGCGGAGTACCTGGAGATCGGGCTCGCTGCGGTCCGCGACCCGGAGGAACTGCGTGCGCAGCTCGACGAGTCGCTGCCGAACGGCCTGGACGTGATCGACGCCGTCGAGGTCCGGACGCCGAACTTCGTGGAGCGCCTGGAGGCCTCCGAGTGGCAGGTCCGGCTGGACGGTGTCACCCGGGAGGAGGCGGTCCGCGCGGCCGGTCTTTTCCTGGCCGAGGAGCGGGTCGAGGTCGAACGCCTCACCAAGAACGGCGTGCGGGTCTTCGACGCGCGCGGTGCTGTCGCGGCACTGGAAATCCTCCCGCCGCAGGTCGACGGCGTTGCGGACACGGACGGCGAAGGGGCCCGCGATGTTCGGACCGGCCGTCCCTGTGCGATACTGCGCCTGGTAGTACGACACGCCACACCCGCCGTACGACCCGACGACGTATTGTCCGGTCTCCGTGCGACGGCCGACCTGGCGCCGCCGGTCCCCGCAGAGGTGACCAGGCTGGCGCAGGGGCCGCTCGACGAGGAGACCGGCACGGTGACCGACCCGCTGGCGCTCGACCGCGCCGCGGCCCCGGCCGGCCCAGTGGCGGCCGGCGAGCCGCGCGCAACCGCGTCCGCCTAGCGGGCGGAGGCCGGGGCCAGTACCCACTGGGCCCGCTGTTCCTCCAGGCCCCCGCGGCTCCCCAGGGGAGCGAGCGTCGTCGAAGCACAGGCCGGCCTCTTGCGGCCCGCCGACCCCGATGGTCGGTGGGCCCGAGGACCCCGTCCGGGAGCCACCCGGGGTTGGGGGACGGCGCAGCTTGGGAAAACCTCAGAAGACTGGTCAGACCAGAAGACTTTCGACACCCCGCCGAGGGCGGGGCGCCGAGCGAGACTACGAGCCCCTGTGCGGCCTCGCGTCCGCACGGCGGCACCGAGAAAGGGTCCGGCCCGAGCATCCGTCGCGATGCCGGCCGGCCACCGGTGCCCTGCCGTGCCCGGATACGGAGCCCGGGGGCCTGACGGGAGATCTACCCGCATGCTCGATAACACCGATCCGCAGCAGTCTGCGGCAACGGAACAGAACGAATCCGCCGTCACCGGTGGCGAGGGCGCGTCCGCCGCGCCGCCGCGTCGCCGTCGCCGTGCGGTGTCCCGCCCGGCGGGCACCCCGCAGGGGGCGGCCGCCGAGGCCGCCGAGACGGTGATCCCGGCCGAGACGCCGGCCGCCGAGGCGCCCGCCGCCGTCGAGGCCGCGCCCGCCGAGGCCGAGCCGGCCGCCGAGAAGCCGGTCCGGGCCCGCCGGACCCGCAAGCGCGCCGAGGCCCCCGCCGGGGCGCCGGAGGCCACCCCGATCGTCGTCACCGAGGCGCCCGCCGCCGCCGAGGCCGCGCCCGCCGAGGCCGAGCCGGCCGCCGAGAAGCCGGTCCGGGCCCGCCGGGCCCGCAAGCGTGCCGAGGCGCCGGTCAGCGCGCCCGCCGCCGCCGAGGAGCCCGCCGCCGCGCCCGCGGAGGCGCCCGCCGCCGTCGAGGCCGCGCCCGCCGAGGAGGCCCCGGCCGCGCCGGCCCGCCGCGCCCGCCGCCGCCGTGTGGTCGAGGCCGCGCCGGTCGTCGAGGAGACCCCGGTCGAGGAGCCGGCCGCCGAGGAGGAGAGCGCCGAGGAGGAGGCCGAGGCCGTCGCGCCCGAGCCGGCCGCCGCCCCGGAGCCCGCTCCGGCCCCCGTCGCCGCCGAGGCCGAGCCGCCGCAGCGGGTGCGCCGCCGCGCGGTCCGCCCGTCCACCGCGATCTTCCAGGCCCCGGTCTTCCAGGAGCCGGCCCCCTACACCGCCACGTCCGCGCAGCCCGCCCAGCCTGCCGCGCAGCCCGCCGCCGCGGCGGCTCCGGCCCAGGCGCCGGCCCCGGCCGTGCAGGCCTCCGCGGACGAGGACGAGTTCGAGTACAGCGGCGTCGGCCGTCGTCGTCGTACCCGCACCCAGGTGCGGGTCCAGACCCCGTCCCGCCGCAAGGCCGCCGCTCCGGCGGCCCAGGCAGTCCAGGCCGCCCCCGTCGTCGAGGAGCCGGTCAAGGCGCCCGCCGTCGAGGCCCCCGCCCCCGTCGAGGCGCCCGCCGCCGTCGAGGCGCCCGCCGCCACCGGCCCCGAGGCCGAGGGCGAGTGGGAGGAGGACGGCCGTCCGTCCCGCCGTCGCCGCCGGGGCGGCCGCCGCCGCCGTCGCGGTGAGGCCGAGGAGTTCGAGGCCGAGGCCGCCGAGGCCGAGCAGCCCGTGGAGGAGCCGGCCGCCGCCGCTGCCGACGACGAGGAGGAGGACGAGGACGACCTGTCCGCCGGCCTGGCCTCGTCCCGCCGCCGTCGCCGCCGTCGCCGCCGCAGCGGTGAGGCCGGCGCCACCGAGGCCGCCGAGACCACCGAGGACGGCGTCCGTACGGTCGTGAAGGTGCGCGAGCCGCGCCGCCGCTCCACCGAGCCGTCCTTCGACCCGGACGAGGTGCAGTCCATCAAGGGCTCCACCCGCCTGGAGGCCAAGAAGCAGCGCCGCCGTGAGGGCCGCGAGCTGGGCCGCCGCCGGGTGCCGATCATCACCGAGGCCGAGTTCCTGGCCCGCCGCGAGTCGGTCGAGCGCGTCATGGTGGTGCGCCAGAACGGCCAGCGCACCCAGATCGGCGTCCTCGAGGACGGCGTGCTGGTCGAGCACTACGTCAACAAGGAGCAGGCCACCTCGTACGTCGGCAACGTCTACCTGGGCAAGGTCCAGAACGTGCTGCCGTCGATGGAGGCCGCCTTCGTCGACATCGGCAAGGGCCGCAACGCGGTGCTGTACGCCGGTGAGGTCAACTTCGGCTCGCTGGGCGGCCACGGCGGCCCGCGCCGGATCGAGTCGGTGCTGAAGTCCGGCCAGTCCGTGCTGGTGCAGGTCTCCAAGGACCCGATCGGCCACAAGGGCGCCCGCCTGACCAGCCAGATCTCGCTGCCCGGCCGCTACCTGGTGTACGTGCCCGAGGGCTCGATGACCGGCATCTCCCGCAAGCTGCCGGAGAACGAGCGCGCCCGTCTGAAGCAGATCCTCAAGAAGATCGTCCCGGACGACGCGGGCGTCATCGTGCGCACCGCCGCCGAGGGCGCCTCCGAGGAGGAGCTGACCCGCGACGTCCAGCGCCTCCAGCAGCAGTGGGAGGACATCCAGAAGAAGGCCGCGACCGGCAACGCGCCCGCGCTGCTGTACGGCGAGCCGGACATGACCGTCCGGGTCGTCCGCGACATCTTCAACGAGGACTTCACCAAGGTCATCGTCTCCGGCACCGAGGCGTGGAACACCATCCACGACTACGTCTCCAACGTGGCCCCGGACCTCACCGAGCGGCTCCAGCGGTGGACCTCCGAGGTGGACGTGTTCGCCACCTACCGGATCGACGAGCAGCTGATGAAGGCGCTGGACCGCAAGGTCTGGCTGCCCAGCGGCGGTTCGCTGGTGATCGACCGCACCGAGGCGATGGTCGTCATCGACGTCAACACCGGCAAGTTCGTCGGCCAGGGCGGCAACCTCGAAGAGACCGTCACCCGGAACAACATCGAGGCGGCCGAGGAGATCGTGCGCCAGCTGCGGCTGCGCGACCTCGGCGGCATCATCGTCATCGACTTCATCGACATGGTGCTGGAGTCCAACCGCGACCTGGTGCTGCGCCGGCTGCTGGAGTGCCTGGGCCGGGACCGGACCAAGCACCAGGTGGCCGAGGTCACTTCGCTGGGCCTGGTGCAGATGACCCGCAAGCGGGTCGGCCAGGGCCTGCTGGAGTCCTTCTCCGAGCCGTGCGTGCACTGCAACGGCCGTGGCGTGATCGTCCACATGGAGCAGCCGAGCACCCACGTCCACGCTCCGGCGGCTCCGGCCGGCGAGGCGGGCGCGGGCAGTGGCAAGCGCCGTCGCCGGGGCAAGGGCGGGGCGGGCCAGGAGGAGCCGCACGCCGCCGAGGCGGTCGTGGAGGCCGCCGAGGACCTCACCGAGGTGCTCGAGCGCGAGGAGATCGAGGGCCAGCTGGCGATCGAGGTGCCGGAGGCCGAGGTCGTCGCCGAGCCGCAGGCCGAGGCCGCCGAGGTCGCTGCCGAGGCGCCCGCCCGCCCGAGCCTGGTCGAGATCCCGGCCGCCGCCGCGGCGCCCGCCGGCCGCACCCGCCGCCGCGCGGTGCGCAAGGCGACGGCTCCGGCGGGTGCGCCCGCCGAGGCCGAGATCGTGGTGCTCCAGGCCAGGGCCGACGCGGCGCTGCAGGCGGCCTTCGCGGCCGCCGAGACGCCGGCCGAGACCCCCGCGCCGGCTCCGGCCGAGGCGGAGGCCGGGACCCCCGCGCAGGCTCCCGCCGAGGCCGAGCCGGTCGCCGAGCCGGTGGCCGAGGCTCCCGTCGAGGCCGCTGCCGAGACCGAGGCTCCGGCCGAGGCCGCTGCCGAGGAGCCCGCCGAGGAGGCGCCGGCGCCGAAGAAGCGGGCCGCGCGCAAGACCGCCGCGAAGAAGACGGCCGCCAAGAAGACCACGGCGGCCGCCGCGAAGAAGACCACCGCCCGCAAGACCGCCACCAAGCGGACCAGCGCGGCGGCCAAGAAGGCCGCGGCCGCCGAGGGTGATTCGGCAGCCGAGTAGTGCCCGCGGACCGGGGGCGGGCGACCGCCCGCCCCCGGTCCCGTACGGTCCGGTTTGCCCCTGCGGCGGCCGGTCCGTATTCTTGACCCTCGGCGTGTCTACGCCTTGCTCCCGAGCACATCACCTCCCGGGCCCTCGTCAGAGATGCCGGGGAGAGGCCCCTGTGTCCGTACCCAGGTGGCTGGCATCAGGAGCTCCGACCGAGTTAGGAAAGTGGGTACCGCATGTACGCGATCGTTCGCGCAGGCGGCCGCCAGCACAAGGTCGCCGTCGGCGACGTGCTGGAGATCGACCGTATCGAGGCCAAGCCGGGTGACTCGGTGGAGCTCTCCGCCATCCTGGTCGTCGACGGTGACGCTGTCACCTCCGACCCGTGGGTGCTGGCCGGCGTGAAGGCTCACGCCGAGGTGGTCGACCAGACCAAGGGCGACAAGATCGTCATCCTGCGCTACAAGAACAAGACCGGCTACCGTCGTCGCCAGGGTCACCGCCAGCAGCACACCGCTGTGCGGATCACGAGCATCGACTCCGTCAGCAAGTAAGGGGATAGCGAGATGGCACACAAGAAGGGCGCAAGCTCTACCCGTAACGGCCGTGACTCGAACGCCCAGCGCCTCGGCGTCAAGCGCTTCGGCGGTCAGACCGTGAACGCCGGCGAGATCATCGTCCGCCAGCGTGGCACCCACTTCCACCCGGGCGCCAACGTCGGCCGTGGCGGCGACGACACCCTGTTCGCGCTGACCGCCGGTGCCGTGCAGTTCGGTACCCGTCGCGGCCGCAAGGTCGTCAACATCGTGGCCGTCGAGGCCTGAGTCCGACAAGACTCACAATGAAGGGTGGGCCGGAATGATCCGGTCCACCCTTCTTGCTTTACAGCAGGTCAACACTTTCTTCGCACTGGAGGCACACCCATGACCACCTTCGTGGACCGCGTCGAGCTGTACGTCGCCGCGGGTAACGGGGGCCACGGCTGCGCCTCCGTGCACCGGGAGAAGTTCAAGCCGCTCGGGGGGCCGGACGGCGGCAACGGCGGGGAGGGCGGCAGCGTCATCCTCACCGTGGACGCCCAGGTGACGACGCTGCTGGAGTACCACCACTCGCCCAAGCGCAAGGCGACCAACGGCAAGCCGGGCGCGGGTGGCAACCGCACCGGCGCCGACGGCCAGGACCTCGTGCTGCCGGTGCCGGACGGCACCGTGGTGATGGACAAGCAGGGCAACGTGCTCGCCGACCTGGTCGGCCACGGCACCAGCTTCGTCGCCGCCGCCGGCGGCCGCGGCGGCCTGGGCAACGCGGCGCTGGCCTCGGCCCGCCGCAAGGCGCCCGGCTTCGCGCTGCTCGGCGAGCCCGGCGAGGCCCGCGACATCGTCATGGAGCTCAAGTCCGTCGCCGACGTGGCCCTCGTGGGCTACCCGAGCGCGGGCAAGTCCTCGCTGATCTCGGTGCTCTCCGCGGCCAAGCCGAAGATCGCGGACTACCCGTTCACCACCCTGATCCCGAACCTGGGCGTGGTCACCGCCGGCGACACCGTCTACACCGTCGCCGACGTCCCCGGCCTGATCCCGGGCGCCAGCCAGGGCCGCGGCCTCGGCCTGGAGTTCCTGCGGCACGTCGAGCGCTGCTCGGCGCTGGTGCACGTGCTGGACTGCGCCACCCTGGAGCCCGGCCGCGACCCGCTGACCGACCTGGAGACCATCGAGGCCGAGCTGTCCGAGTACGGCGGCCTGGACGACCGCCCGCGCCTCGTCGCGCTCAACAAGATCGACGTGCCGGACGGCCAGGACATCGCCGACCTCACCCGCGCCTCGCTGGAGGAGCGCGGCTACCGCGTCTTCGAGGTCTCCGCCGCCTCCCGCAAGGGCCTGCGCGAGCTGAGCTTCGCGATGGCACAGATCGTCGCCGAGGCGCGGGCCGCCAAGCCGGTCGAGGAGTCGACCCGGATCGTGCTGCGGCCCAAGGCCGTGGACGACGAGGGCTTCACCATCACCGAGGAGGACGGCGCCTTCCGCATCCGCGGCACCAAGCCGGAGCGCTGGGTCCGCCAGACCGACTTCTCCAACGACGAGGCCGTCGGCTACCTCGCCGACCGGCTGGCCCGCCTCGGCGTCGAGGACAAGCTCTGGAAGGTCGGCGCCCACGAGGGCGACACCGTCATCATCGGCCCGGACGAGAACGCCGTCGTCTTCGACTGGGAGCCGACCATGGCCGCCGGTGCGGAGATGCTCGGTCGCCGTGGTGAGGACCACCGCTTCGAGAACCCGCGCCCGGCGGTCGACCGCCGCCGCGAGAAGCAGAAGGGCCGGGACGCGGCCGAGACCGAGTTCCTCAACTTCGAGGCGCTCTCCAGCGGCCGCCAGGCCGCCATCGAGGGCGACGACGAGGACGAATGAGCCTGAACGCCGCGGCCCCCGCCACCTTCCGAGGTGGCGGGGGCCGCGGCGTGTTCCCGGTGTGACGAAACGTTACTTCGACCAGGAGGCCTGGTACTTGGTCCGGTCGGCGTTGTCCGTGTAGGCGACCAGGGCGGCCGGCGCCTTGCCGGGGAGGCTCACGACGTCACAGCCCTTGACCTCCATGCCCTTGCCCGCGCCCTGGAACGTGGGGGCGGCGCACTTGGGGAGCGGCTTCGCGGAGTTCCCCGCGAAGGAGCCCTGCTTGCCCTCCTGGTCGAACACCAGGAACTTGGAGTTCGGCGCGCTGAAGGAGAGCTTCTTGTCGCCGAGGTTCTTGATGGTGTAGCTGACGTACACGAGGGTGCGGCCCTCCAGGCCCGCGGTGCTGACGCCGGCGGCCTTGAGGTCCTCGATGGAACCCGTCTCGTAGCCGGTGACGGTGATCTCCAGCTTGTTGTTCATGTCGAACGTCTTGTCGATGTACTCGACGGTGGCCGGCTGGCCGACCTTGACCGCGGTGGCGGCCTTCGGCAGGCCGGCGGCGCCGCCGGCAGCCGCGCCACCCGCGGCGGCACCACCCGCGGCGCCGGTCGCACCCGCGGACGGAGCGGTGGTCGCCCCGCCGGCGGCACCGGCCGCACCGCCCGCAGCGGCAGGGGAGGTGGCCGTACCGCCGGCCCCGCCGGTGGCGGCCCCGCCGGCGGTGGCCCCGCCGGCCGCCGCGGCACCGGCCGGCGTGGTGGCGGCCGCAGCGCCGCCGGCGGCGTCGGAGTTGTCCGGGCCGCAGGCGGCGAGCGAGAGTGCGGTGGCCGCCGCCAGGACGGCGACGGTGAGCTTCATGCTGTTCGAACGCATCTGTGCGCTAACTCCTGGGCACGCGCCCGCGAACCGTTCCCGGCCTGCCCATGCGGCGGTGCCCGATCCACGAATGATTGGAGACATGGGTACAGCGGGCAAGAAGCCGTCCCCCGATCTGGCTTTCGGTCAGGGACCATACCAGTCGGCCGGATTGCCGGACGCTCTGTGGCGAGGCCGTGACCGGGCCGGGTCCAGCCGGTGAAATGCCCGGCGGGCGGAGTGCGCCGATCGCGTAGATTGCGGATAACGGCAGGGCTCCGGCCCGTCGTACCCGCACCACACCGGAAGGGCGTACAGCGAGATGAGCGACGACTCACTGCGGGAGGAGGTGCTGACCGCCCGGCGGATCGTCGTCAAGGTCGGCTCCTCCTCACTCACCACGGCGGCCGGCGGCCTGGACGCCGACCGGGTCGACGCCCTGGTCGACGCCCTCGCCAAGATCCGCAGCCGCCCGGACGCCCCCGAGGTGGTGCTGGTCTCCTCCGGCGCCATCGCCGCCGGCCTCGCCCCGCTCGGCCTCGACAGGCGGCCCAAGGACCTCGCCCGCCAGCAGGCCGCCGCCAGCGTCGGCCAGGGCCTGCTGGTCGCCCGGTACACCGCCTCCTTCGCCCGGTACGGCATCCGCGTCGGCCAGGTGCTGCTCACCGCCGAGGACGCCAGCCGCCGCGCCCACTACCGCAACGCCTACCGGACGCTCGACCAGCTGCTGGCGATGGGCGCCATGCCGATCGTCAACGAGAACGACACCGTCGCCACCGCCGAAATCAAGTTCGGGGACAACGACCGGCTGGCCGCCCTGGTCGCCCACCTCGTCCGGGCCGACCTGCTGGTGCTGCTCTCCGACGTGGACGGCCTCTACGACGGCGACCCGAGCCGCCCGGGCACCAGCCGGATCTCCGAGGTGACCGGCCCGCACGACCTGGACGGCATCGAGATCGGCAGCGCGGGCAAGGCCGGCGTCGGCACCGGCGGGATGGTCACCAAGGTCGAGGCGGCCCGGATCGCCACCGGCGCGGGCATCCCCGTGGTGCTCACCGCCGCCAGCCAGGCCGCCGACGCACTGGCCGGCCGGCCCACCGGCACGCTGTTCCTGCGCACCGGCAGCCGCTCCTCCGACCGGCTGCTCTGGCTGGCCCACGCCAGCAGCCCGCGCGGCTCCCTGCACCTGGACGACGGCGCGGTCGAGGCGGTCGTCTCCGGGGGCGCCTCGCTGCTGCCGGCCGGGGTCACCAAGGTCGACGGCGAGTTCGCCGCGGGCGATCCGGTGGACCTTCTTGCCGAAAACGGCCACATCGTGGCGCGCGGACTGGTCAACTTTGATGCGAGGGAGTTGCCCCGCCTGCTCGGCCGGTCCACCCGCGACCTGGCCCAGGAGTTCGGCGCCGCGTACGAGCGGGAGGTCGTCCACCGCGACGACCTGGTCGTCCTGCGCGGCTGACCGGGCCGCGGGCGGCACGGGCGGCTCCGCACGGGGTGCACGCCAGGCCGCGGGCGAGGAGGGGCTCAGCCGTACGCGCCGGGCCGGGGCCGGCGGGTACGACGACACGACATCGCCGAACAGGAGGCCGCCGGTGGAACGCAGGCGCGAGGCAGCGCTGACCGGAGGAACGGCGGGCCGGCGGCTGACCGGTATCGACGGCGGACGCGGGAGCGACGACGCCGCCGAGCCGGCCGGTCCGCCACCGCACGGGCCCGGCGCGGTACGCGGCGCCCGGCCGGACCGGCGGGGAGAGACAGAGCCGCCCACCGTGCCCGAGCAGGCCCGGCTCTGGCACGTGGTGCTGAGCGTCTCCGGGCAGGTCACCCCGCTCTCCGAGCTGCGGGCCGGGCTGGAGCGGCTGGCGCACGACCACTCGTTCTTCCTGACCGCCCGCTACGCCGCCGACCACGCGGAGATCCGCTACTGGGAGCAGGCCCGCGACCTCCACGACGCGGCGGCGATAGCCCTGCGGCTGTGGGGCGAGCACAAGGCGACGGCGAAGCTGCCGCCGTGGGAGATCGTCGGCCTGGAGGTGGTCGACCGGGCGACGTACCACAAGCGGGTCGCCGAGGGCTTCGGCGATCCGCCGCCGCACCTGGGCGGCGTCCACCCGTACTGACCTCCGGGCCCCGACCCGCCGGCCCGTCCGGCCTCCGTCTCACCGGGCGAAATGCCCGGAGGGCGGCGGTTGCGGAGTCGCTACCCTTGGCGCATGACCAGCGACCTCGCCACCGCCGACAGCCCCGTCCTCGCCGTAGCGCGCCGAGCCCGGGAAGCCGCCGCCGCGCTCGCCCCGCTGCCGCGGCGGGCGAAGGACGCCGCGCTGCTGGCGGTCGCGGACGCCCTGGTGGCCCGCAGCGCCGAGATCACCGCGGCCAACGCCGAGGACGTCGCGCGGGCCCGCGAGGCCGGCACCGCCGAGTCGGTGATCGACCGGCTGACCCTCACCGACGAGCGGATCGCCGCGATCGCGTCCGACGTCCGCGACGTGGCCGGGCTGCCCGACCCGGTCGGCGAGGTGGTCCGCGGCTACACGCTGCCCAACGGTCTGGACGTCCGGCAGGTCCGGGTGCCGCTCGGCGTCGTCGGCATCATCTACGAGGCCCGCCCGAACGTCACCGTGGACGCCGCCGCCCTCTGCCTGAAGTCCGGCAACGCGGTGCTGCTGCGCGGCTCGGCCTCCGCGTACCGCTCCAACACCGCGCTGATCGCCGTGCTGCGCGACGCCGTGGCCTCGGCCGGCCTGCCCGCCGACGCGATCCAGCTCGTCCCCGGCGAGAGCCGGGACTCCGTGCAGGAGCTGATGCGCGCCCGCGGGCTGGTGGACGTGCTGATCCCGCGCGGCGGCGCCTCGCTGATCCGCACCGTGGTCGAGGGCTCGACCGTCCCCGTGATCGAGACCGGCACCGGCAACTGCCACGTCTACGTGGACGCGCAGGCCGACCCGGCGATGGCCGTCGGCATCCTGCTGAACTCCAAGGCCCAGCGGGTCAGCGTCTGCAACTCCGCCGAGACCCTGCTGGTCCACCAGGACATCGCCGACACCTTCCTGCCGCTCGCGCTCGCCGCGCTGGCCGGGGCCGGGGTGACGGTGCACGGCGACGACGCGGTGCTCAAGGCCGCCGAGGGCTCGCCCGCCACCGTGGTGCCGGCCACCGAGGAGGACTGGGAGACGGAGTACCTCTCCTACGACCTCGCCGCCGCCGTGGTGCCCTCGCTGGACGCCGCCGTCGCGCACATCCGCCGCTGGTCCTCGGGCCACACCGAGGCGATCGTCACCACCTCGCAGGCCGCCGCCCGACGCTTCACCCAGCTGGTCGACGCCACCACGGTGGCCGTCAACGCCTCGACCCGGTTCACCGACGGCGGTGAGTTCGGCTTCGGCGCCGAGATCGGCATCTCCACCCAGAAGCTGCACGCGCGCGGCCCCATGGGACTGCCCGAGCTGACCAGCACCAAGTACATCGTCACTGGTGACGGCCATGTCCGGGGCGAGGCGACGCAGACCGTCGGCGGCGCGGCCGACGCCGGCTGAGCCCCTTCGCGACGGGCTCCGTCACACGTGCGACGGACCAACTGCGAGGAGCCACAGACAAAACGCCCGCCCGGTAATACGCTGAATCCGTGGCTGAGGATGTGGGGGGCTTGCCGTACCCCGACGGCGCCGACCACGGTGGTGCGGACGACGAGTTCGCCACCGTGGTCTTCGATGAGGCCTTCGTCCGCTCCGCCGCCGTGCACGAGCCGACGGCCAAGGAGCGGCAGCTCGCCGCCGCCGAGGCCCGGTTCGAGCCGGACACGGCGACAGCGGGCTGGGGCTATGACGTCCCGGTCGGTGACGGGCTCCCGCTGGAGCTGCGCCCGTACCCGACCGGGCTCGACGACGACCGCCTCTACCCAGACCCGTGGTCGGGCCCCGGCCGGGCGGCCGGGCGCCGGACCCGCCGGTGGGGCCGGGCGGGCGGCTACGACCCGGTGCGGGCGCCGAGCGGGCGCTACGTCGCCCAGCAGCGCTGGCACCGGCCGGTGGCCTGGGTGCTCGCCGTGATCATGGGCGTGAGCCTGGTCGCGGTGGCGGTCGCGGCGGTCTACCAGGGCGTGGGCGGGGCCGGCAGCGGTACGCCCCGGCGGCCCGAGTCCGGCAGCAGCAGCGTGGGGGCCGACCCGGCGTCCTCGCCGGCCGAGCCGTCGCTCGTGGTCACCGCTCCGGCGGGCTGATCTCTGGGGGTGGTGCGCCCCGGGGCGGGCGGTCGCGGACCGTTCCCGGGAATGTGCGCGGGGACCCTCGTGGCGGGGTGCGGATGCGTCTTACCCTGGTGTCATGGGTGACCCGCGAGAGCCTCCGGAGGGTGCGCCCGACGGTGGTTCCGGAAACGAGGACGAGTACCGGTCCGTCGTGTTCGACGAATCGTTCGTCCGGGCTGCCCGCATCCAGGAGCTGTCCGCCCGGGAGCGGCTGGCCGGGTCCTTCGGCCGGGCCACCCGCCCGCGCGTGCGGCTCGGGCCGCTGGGCACCGTGCCGCGGCAGGCGCTCGCGCTGCTGCTGTTGATCCTGGTGGCCTTCTCCGCCGCCGTCTACTTCGGCATCAGCGCGCCGAACCGGCAGGCCTCGCGGCCCGAGGGCAGCCAACTGACCGTCAGCCTGGTGGCGTTGAGCCCGGCTTCGACGGTCCGGCCGGTCGCCGACCCGGCCTCTCCGTTCGCCGGGCTCCCGGCCGGCTACGGTGACGGCGCGCTCGGTCTCGGGACGCCCACGGGGGCGGCCACCGAGCACTTCAGCAGGGTCGAGGTGACCAAGGCGCTCGACACCGTGCAGCGCTACCTGGTCGCCTCCTCGCTGGCGCCGGTGGCGCTGGTCCAGGGGGCCACCGCCGACGTGCGGGTCTTCGTCACGCCCGGCGAGCAGTCCCAGTTCGACACCAGCGTGGCCCGGCCGGTCGACGACCGGCACCACGCGCTGACCGGCTGGGTGGTCCGCTTCGACCCGGCGCAGGTCGCGCTGGCGGCCGACACCGTGAAGGTGGCGGGCGCGATGCGGATCGACGAGGCGGACAGCGGGACGCTGCAGATCACCACCGACCACACCTTCGTCTACGCCCTGAAGCCGGCCGGGGCGCCGAGCGGCGCCCCGGTGACGCTGGAGACCGTGCGGCGGCAGCTGACCTTCCAGTTCGACCGGATCGACCTGGCCTCCGCCCAGCTGCGGCTGGTGGACTCGGTGCTGCAGGCCGGACCGGTGCCGTGCACCGGCTCGCTGGCGGCCTTCGTCCAGCCGGTGCTGGCCAGGCCGGACGGCACCCCGGCGCCCAGCCCGACGGCGATCGACCCGGGCAACCACGCCCGGCCGGCCTGGCAGGTCTGCGGCGTGCTGGCGGGCGGCTGAACGGTCCCGTTCCGCGCCCGGACGCGCCGACGGCCCCCGGCGGGGAGCCGGGAGCCGTCGGGCGGAGCGGCGTCAGCCCTGGTCGCGGCCGTCCTGCCCGTCGCGGGGCGCGGAGTTGGTGCCGCGCGCGGCGCCGGCGAAGGTGTCGCGGAGCTTGCCGCCGACCGTGGCCGCGCCGCCGGCGACGTCGCGGATCAGGCCCATCAGCGGGTCCTTGCTCTCCTTCACCGAGCTGCTGTAGTGGTCGGCGGCGGCCTTCCACTGCTCGCCGACCGAGGTGTCGGCGTCGTCGGTGCGGCGCGGGTAGGCACCGGCCAGGATCGAGCGGTACTCGTCGCTCTCCGCCCACTTCTTCAGCTTGGCGACCCGCACCACGGCGAACGGGTGGCTCTGCGGCAGCACCTGGAGCAGCTTGAGCACGCCGTCGCGCAGGTCCCCGGCCTTCTCGTACTCCTCGGCCTGCTCCAGGAAGGCGTCGACGTTCATCTCGGCCAGGTTGTGGCCGCCGGCCAGCTTCATCAGGGCCCGCATGGACGCCTGGAGGTCCTGCCCGGCGAGCAGCCCGGCGCGGTCGCTGGAGAGCTCGGCCTTGCGGAACCACTCCTTGAGTGCGGTGACGATCGCCATGATCGCCAGGTTGCCGAGCGGCACCCAGGCGATCCGCGCGGCGATGTTGGTGAGGATCAGCAGCATCGTCCGGTAGACCGCGTGGCCGGACATCGCGTGGCCGACCTCGTGGCCGATGACGGAGCGCAGCTCCTCCTCGTCCAGCAGCTCCACCAGGCCGCTGGTGACCACGATGATCGGGGTGTCGATCCCGATGCAGTACGCGTTGACCGTCGGGTCCTGGCTGACGTAGAGGTCCGGGACCTTCTCGAGGTCCAGCACGTAGGCGGCGTCGCGCACCATCCCGTACAGCTCGGGGAACTGCCGCTCGGACGTCTTCACGGCGGTGGCCAGGAACATCAGCCGGATCGCGCGCTCGGAGACCAGGCCGGCGAGCCTCTTCAGCACGTCGTCGAAGCCGGTCAGCTTGCGCAGCGCGACCAGGGCGGAGCGGTCCGCCGGGTGCTCCCAGGCCCTGGTGGAGATCTCCGGGAAGCGCTGGCGGCGCCGGCTGGGGGTCTTCGCGGTGATGTCGGTCATTGGTGTGAGTACCTCCTGGTCGAACGGCGGCCCCGGCCGCTGGCCGGCCCCCGCTGGTCTTCGCCTGCAACGACTGTCTGTGCAACGTCCGTGGTTGCGTACTCGTCCCCGCGCTCACCCTACGTGGCCCGGAGCGGCGCGGCCGGGGCCCGAGGGGGCGGTGGGCGGCGCGGGTGTGAGGCCGGTTTACCCTGAATGCCCTGGAGAGCCGAGACCAGACCTGGCCGCGGTACCGAGCAGTCCGAGGAGCCCGCAGATGTCCACCGACGCCCTTGTCAGCCTGGCCGGCCCGATCTCCACGGAGAACGGCCCGGGACTCTTCCTGCGGGTCATCGTGGTGGCCTCGTTCGTCGGTGTCGGCCTGCTGGCCTGGATCCTGCTGCGGGCCGGCCGCAACAACTGAGCACCCCACCGGGCATCCTCCCCGCGCTCCGCGCGCTCTCCGGGCGTCCGGCGCCCGCCTCGCCGCCGGGGCCCGGCTCACACCGGATCAGACGCGGTGGGCCGCCGAGCGGTTGCCTTGCAGGCCCCCGTACGATGACGGGTGGGCCCTCACCGGCCCGCACACCCCCCTGGTCCGTCATCCGAGCCGAGAAGGTCCGCCGACCATGAGCACTGCCGCCGCACTTCCCGTCCTGAACCTGCTCGCCTCCGAGGGCGAGGGGGGCAACCACGAGAGCCTCAACCCGTATCTGACGGGTGGCGCCGCGCTGTTCATCCTGCTGCTGCTGCTCTACGTGACCACCCGCTTCAACCGGGACCGCTGAGCCGCGCTCCGGGACCGCCCGGCCTCGGTCCGGGGCCGCGGGCCCTCGATTCGGGGCCGCTCGGGGAGCGTCCGGCAGGCGTGCCGGCCGCTCCCTCACGCATCTCCAGGGCGCTCGCACCCGGGCGTTCCCGCACCGTAACGGGCGTCGCGTATGGTGTGACGCCATGGGAGAGCAGGCCGGGAATCCCGGCGGACCGGCACCGGTGAAGAAGCGCCTCGGCGTGATGGGCGGCACCTTCGACCCGATCCACCACGGGCACCTGGTCGCCGCCAGTGAGGTGGCGAGCGCGTTCCACCTGGACGAGGTGATCTTCGTTCCGACCGGGCAGCCGTGGCAGAAGACCGACCGGCACGTCACCCCGGCCGAGGACCGCTACCTGATGACGGTCATCGCCACCGCGGAGAACCCGCAGTTCTCGGTCAGCCGGATCGACATCGACCGCGAGGGCCCGACGTTCACCGTCGACACCCTGCGCGACCTGCGCGCCATGCACCCGGACGCCGACCTGTTCTTCATCACCGGCGCCGACGCGCTCGCCCAGATCCTCTCCTGGCGGGACTCGGAGGAGCTTTTCTCGCTCGCCCACTTCATCGGCTGCACCCGGCCGGGGCACACTCTTTCGGACGCCGGGCTTCCGGTGGGCGGGGTCTCCCTGGTGGAGGTCCCGGCGCTGGCCATCTCCTCCACGGACTGCCGCAACCGGGTCGCCAAGGGCGAGCCGGTCTGGTACCTCGTCCCGGACGGCGTGGTCCGCTACATCGACAAGCGGGCGCTCTACGCGCCGCACGGGACCTGATCCCCGGAGGGGCCGACCGATGAGCGATCGCAGGGGACCGCAGGACGACTGGTCCACCGGGCAGTACCCGCAGCACGGGCAGCAGTACGACCAGTACGGGCAGCCGGTGCAGGGTGGCGGTTACGAACAGCAGCACGGGCAGCAGTACGACCAGTACGACCAGTACGGGCAGCCGGTGCAGCAGCCGTACGGGCAGGACCAGTACGCGCCCTACCCGGGGCAGGGCCAGGACCAGTACCAGCAGGCCTACCAGCCGTACGGGCAGCCGGTACAGGGTGGCGGTTACGAACAGCAGCACGCGCAGCAGTACGACCAGTACGACCAGTACGGGCAGCCGGTGCAGCAGCCGTACGGGCAGGACCAGTACGCGCCCTACCCGGGGCAGGGCCAGGACCAGTACCAGCAGGCCTACCAGCCCTACGAGCAGCCGCAGCAGTACGCGACCGGGGCGATGCCGGTGGTCACCGAGCCGGAGCCCGGGCCCGCAGCCGCGGCTCCCACGGCCGTCCCGGCGGCGGCGCCGGTGCCGCCGCGTCCGCGCACGCCCCGCCCGGCCGCGGCCGAGCCGCCCGTCCGGCCCGAGCCGCCGTCCGAGCAGGTCGGCGGGAGCCGCGCGGCCAGGGCCGCCGGCGCCGGCAAGGCGCCCAAGGACGACTACCCCACCGGCGAGTTCACCTTCGTCGACGAGGAGGCGGAGGAGTCCGAGGACGTCATCGACTGGCTCAAGTTCGCCGAGTCACGCAGCGAGGTGCGCGCCGAGCGCCGCCGCAAGCTGCGCAACCGGCTGGTCGGCGTGGGCGTCGTGCTGGCGCTCGCGGCGGCCGGCACCGGCGGCTACCTCTGGTTCACCGGCGCGGACAAGCAGAGCGCGGCCACGGCGGCCGGCCCCCGCCAGGTCAACGTGGTGCACCTGCGCGACCTGCAGGGCAAGGTCTCCAGCGCGCTGCTGGTCAACGACTCCGCCGGGCACAAGGGCACGGTGCTGCTGCTGCCCGACACCCTGCGGCTGCCCGGCCCCAGCGACCCGCCGGTCACCACCGTCGGCCAGGCCATGGACAGCATCGGCCCGTCCGCCGCCCGCGACGGCCTCACCACCGTGCTCGGCGCCCCCGTGGCCGGCACCTGGCGGCTGGACACCCCGTACCTGGAACTGCTGGTCGCCCAGCTCGGCGGCGTCCGGGTCGACACCAACGCCGAGACCCACGAGGGCGGCAAGCCCGACGGCAAGCTGCTCTCCGCCGCCGGCAAGAACACCCTGCTCAGCGGAAAGGCGGCGGTCGCCTACGCCACCCTCCAGGCGGCCGGCGAGAACCGGGACACCCAGCTGGCCCGGTTCGGCCAGGTGCTGGACGCCGTGGTGCGCACCATGCCCACCGACTTCAAGGACGCCAAGGACGACGTGCACCGGATGAACGCGGTGCTGGACCCGTCCCTGCCGGAGGACGCCCTGGCCGGGGTACTGGGCCAGCTCGCCCAGCAGGCCAAGGACGGCCACCTCGCCACCACCGTGCTGACCGTCAAGCCGGACGGCTCCCTGGACGACGCCACCGCCGGCAAGCAGGTCAAGGACGTCCTCGGCAGCACGGTGAAGTCCGCCGTCACCGGCGACGCCCCGGCCCGGGTCGCCATCCAGGACGCCACCGGCAACGACCAGGCGGCCGCCGCCGCACAGGTCCAGGTGGTCAACGCGGGCCTCACCTTCATCCCCGGCGGGGCGAAGACAGCGCCGCAGGCGGCCAGTGAGATCCGCTACACCGACGACGCCCGGCAGGCCGCGGCGAAGTCGCTGGCGATCAGCCTCAACCTGCCGGAGACGGCGGCCAAGAAGGTCACCGACGCGCAGAACGCCGACCTGGTGGTCGTCCTCGGCAAGGACTACCAGCCGCCGAAGGCCCAGTAGCGCGGCCCGGCCCGGCACGGCGGGCCCGGGCGGCCCCGGAAAACGGTTCCGGGGCCGCCCGGACGGCGTGAGATCCTGGAAGGCGATGCCCGGCCGCGCGCCGGGCTCGCCCCCAAGCAGCCGAGCCGGAAGAACACCGTGACCGCCACCGAGCACAGCCAGAACCTCATCACCGTCGCCGCCCAGGCGGCGGCCGACAAGCTGGCGCACAACATCATCGCGTTCGACGTCAGCGAGGTGCTGTCGATCACCGACGCCTTCCTGATCGCCTCCGCGAACAACGACCGCCAGGTCAAGTCGATCGCCGAGGAGATCGAGGACCAGCTGCGCGAGCAGCTGGACATCAAGCCGGTGCGCCGCGAGGGCGAGCGCGAGGGCCGCTGGATCCTGCTCGACTACCTGGACATCGTGGTGCACGTCCAGCACTCCGAGGAGCGCTCCTTCTACTCCCTGGACCGCCTCTGGAAGGACTGCCCCGAGCTGCCGCTGCCGGCCGACGCGCTCGCCTCGCGCAACCGCCCCGACGCGGACACCGACGCCGCCGGCAACGCCCTCTCCCCGGCCGAGGCCGCCCCGGCGGACAACTTCGGCGCCGAGGACTACACCGCCGAGGACAACAGCTGAGCCGGGACGCGCGGGGCCCGCGCATCGTCTTCTGGCGGCACGGCCAGACCTCCTGGAACCTCGAATCGCGCTTCCAGGGCACCACGGACATCGAGCTGACCGGCCAGGGCGTCCTGCAGGCCCAGCGGGCGGCCCGGCTGCTCTCCGGCCTGCGCCCCGACCTGCTGATCTCCTCCGACCTCCAGCGCGCCCGGCGCACCGCCGACGAGCTGGCGGAGGTCACCGGCCTGGACGTGCAGCACCACGAGGGGCTGCGCGAGACCTACGCCGGTTCCTGGCAGGGGCTCACCAACGCCGAGATCCGCGAGCGCTTCCCCGAGGAGTACGAGGCCTGGGCGCAGGGCGAGCTGGTGCGCCGCGGCGGGGGCGAGCTCTCCACCGAGGTCGCCGACCGCTCGGTGCCGGTGGTGCTCGAAGCGGTCGGGAAGCTGCCGGAGAGCGGCACCCTGGTGGTGGTCAGCCACGGCGGCACCATCCGCACCATGCTCGGGCGGCTGCTCGGCCTGGAGCCGGCGCTCTGGGAGTGCTTCGGCGGCCTGTCCAACTGCTGCTGGTCCGTGCTGGGCCGGGGCGCGCGCGGCTGGCGCCTGCTGGAGCACAACGCGGGCACCCTGCCGCAGCCGGTCATCGGCGACGACACCTGAGAGACGCCGGAGCGGTGCCTGCGGGGGCGGATTTCGCAGTTCCGGGCCTGACCAGTTAGAGTCTTCCTCGTTCGCACGGAGGGAACGCGGCCCGGAAAAAGGGAAGCGGGAAATCCGGTGAGTGCGGGGCTGTAGCTCAGTTGGTAGAGCGCTTGCATGGCATGCAAGAGGTCCGGGGTTCAATTCCCCGTAGCTCCACTCCGCACCTGCGGTCCGCGAGGGCCGTGCGTGTCGCGGGGCTGTAGCTCAGTTGGTAGAGCGCTTGCATGGCATGCAAGAGGTCCGGGGTTCAATTCCCCGTAGCTCCACAGACAGCGGGAAGGCCGCCACCCACCGGGTGGCGGCCTTCGGCGTTTCCGGGCACCGGGATCGATCACCTGCGGGCGGCGGGCCACCGGCCGCGGGGGATCTCCAGGCCGCGGGGAGCACCGACTGCGGCGGAGCACCGGACGTGGCGGAGGGCCGGCTTCGGCGGAGCGCCGGCCGTGCCGGACTGCCGGCCGCGTCGGACCGCCTGCCGTGCCCGCCGGTGTTCAGGGGCGGCAGCTGTGCTTCCAGCCGCCGCGCGGCAGGGCGGCGAGCCGCTCGATCCGCTCCCGGTCCTCCAGGCCCTCCGGCAGGTAGACCACGATGTACGTCTCGGGCACCCCCGGCATCGTCAGGTACGAGGCGTTCAGCCGCAGCACCCCGACCTCCGGATGCCGGAACACCCGCAGCCAGGTCGCCGGCGGTGCCACCTCCTGCCGGTCCCACAACTCCCGGAAGAGCTCGCTGCCCGCGTAGAGCTGCTGCACGTGCTCCTCCCAGACCGGCTCGCCGACGTGCTTGCCGTACGCGGAGCGCAGCACCGCGACCATCCGGGGCAGCGCCTCGTCCCGGTTCAGGAAGGGATTGCAGCACGGATCCGAGAAGAGCGTGCACCAGATGCTGTTGAACGTGCCGTTGGGGGTGACGCTCCGGTCGGTGCCGAACAGCGACTCGTACCCCCGGTTGTACATCAGTACGTCGAACCGGGCGTTGGACACCGCCGCCGGCAGCGGCGCGAGCGCGTCCAGGATGACCTGGGTGGACGGTTCGAGGACCGGCGGGTCGGACGGCGAGCGGGGAACGGCGGCCACCCCGGCCAGCCGGAACAGGTGCTCCCGCTCCGTCGCGTCCAGCCGCAGCGCCCGGGCCACCGCCAGTAGCACCTGCTCACTGGCGTTGATCGGCCGCCCCTGCTCCAGCCACGTGTACCAGGTGACCCCCACCCCGGCGAGCTGCGCGACCTCCTCGCGGCGCAGCCCCGGCGTCCGGCGGCGCAGGCCGGGCGGCAGGCCGACGTCCTCGGGCGTGACCCGGGCCCGGCAGGCCTTCAGGAACCGGGCCAGTTCCGTTCGGCGGCGGTCCTGCCGGCGCGGCTCGAGGGCGGTGACGGTGTGGTCGTCCAGAACGGTCATACCCGCCATCGTGCCGCAGACCGCGCCGCGCAGACAGGTGCTGCCAGTACCAGGATCAGCAGGCTCTAACCACCAGTACCCGCCGGGCCCCATGCTGGAGTCATGACGGACCTTCAGATCCGGCCCCGCGTGGCCGGCGGCACCACCCCCGGCCCGGCCACCCGGCCCGGGATGCTCCTCGCCCTCGTCCTCTGCGGCCAGTTCATGGCCGTCCTCGACGTTTCCATCGTCAACGTCGCCGTCCCGACCATCCGCACCGACCTGCACGCCTCCGGCGCCGCGCTCCAACTGGTCATCGCCGGCTACACCATCGCGTACGCCGTGCTGCTCATCACCGGCGCCCGGCTCGGCGCCCGCTACGGCTACAGCCGGCTGTTCCAGCTCGGCCTGGCCGCCTTCACCGCCGCCTCGCTCGCCTGCGGCCTCGCCCCGGCCACCGGGTGGCTGATCGGCTTCCGCCTGCTCCAGGGCGCCGGCTCGGCCCTGATGGTGCCCCAGGTGATGAGCCTGCTCCAGCGGACCTTCACCGGCGCCGCCCGCACCCGGGTGCTCGGCCTCTACTCGGCGGTCCTGGCCGTGGGCATGGCGCTCGGCCAGGTGCTCGGCGGGGTGCTGGTCAGCGCCGACCTGTTCGGCACGGGCTGGCGCCCGGTGTTCCTGGTCAACGTGCCGATCGGGCTGGCCCTGCTGGCGGTCGGAGCCCGGCTGCTGCCGAGCATGCCGGGCGACCGCGACCGCGGCTTCGACCTCCCCGGCCTGGTGGTGCTCGGCGCGGCCCTCGGGCTGCTGGTGGTGCCGCTGGTGCTCGGCCACGAACTGGGCTGGCCGGTCTGGGGCTGGGTGATGCTCGCCGGCAGCGCCGCCCTGTTCGCCCTGTTCGTGGTGGTCGAGCGGCGGATCGCCCGGCGCGGCGGCCAGCCGCTGATCTCCGGCCGGGTCCTGCGGGCACCCGGGCTGCGCCCGGCGGCCGGCGGCCTGTTCGTGATCATGGCGGCCTTCGCGGGCTTCCTGTTCGCCTTCGCCCTCCACCAGCAGGCCGGGCTCGGCCACAGCGCGTTGCGGGCCGGGCTCTGCTCGGCGCCGGTCGCGGTCGGGTTCGGGGTGTCCAGCCTGCGCTGGCAGCGGCTGCCCGCCCGGCTGCACGGCGTCCTGCCGGTGCTCGCCACCGTCCTGCTCGCGCCCGGCTACCTGCTGCTCGGCGTCCTGCTCGGCGACGGCGCGGAGATCGGCACGGTGGCGCTGCTGGAGATGACCGTGCTCGGGCTGGTCGCGGGCTGCGCGTACGCGCCGCTGTTCGCCCGGGCGCTGGGAGGCGTCGCCCCGGCGGACGCGGCGGACGCCAGCGGCGTGATGGTGACGGTCATCCAGCTCGGCCAGGTGGTCGGGGTGGCGGTGCTCGGCTCGGTCTTCCTCGGCGGGGCCGACCTCCCGGCACCGGCCCGCGACTCGGGGCATGCGCTGCTGGTGACCACCGGCGTGATCGCGGTGGCCGTCGCGGCCGCGGCCGTCTTCGCCGCCCGCACCCGGCGGTCGGCCGGGTAGGGCGTGCGGGGGTGCCCGCGGATCCGCCGGCCGGCCTGCCCGCGTGCCCGGCGGCGGACGCGCCCCGTACCTGCCCGCCGGGCCTTCGAGCGGTACGTCCGGGCGGTGCGGAACCTCCCGGACGTACGTCCGGTCAATGGATTCGTGGAGCACCCCTTCGACCGTGTAAAGTAGTCGATGTCGCCGAGGGAAACGGAAGAAAACCTCCGGTGACAACGCAGGTCAAGGGGCTGTAGCTCAGTTGGTAGAGCGCTTGCATGGCATGCAAGAGGTCCGGGGTTCAATTCCCCGTAGCTCCACAGGAATCGAAGGCCGCCTCCCGTTTCGGGGGGCGGCCTTCGGTGTTCCCGATGGTTCTCCGGGGTTGCGGTGGGTCGGCCGTGGGCCGGGGTCCACGGGTCTTCCGGCGGCGGCCGGTTTTCGTGAACGCCTCGGCAGCCGGCCCCGGGGGACCGCTACCGTCGTGCCATGGCCGATCTGGAGCGCAGGCGCAACGAGGAGTTGGCGCGGATACTCCACCAGCTGGGCTGGAACCCGGAGCGGCTCGCCCGCGAGGTGAACCTCACCCTGCCTCCCGGCCTGGCCATCAGTTCCACCGCCCCGTACAAGTGGCGCGACCGCGGCATGGTCCCGCGCAGCCCGCACGACCAGACCGTCTGCGAGGTGCTCGGCCGCGCCCTCGGCATCGCCGTCACCTACGAACAGCTCTGGGGCCGGATGGGCGGCAACCGGGGCGCCAAGATCCTCTCGCCGCACCTGCTCACCGACCCGTGGACCGCCGACACCGCCCAGACCGCGCTGCGTGAGGCGGCCACCGACGCCGGCCCGGTCCGCCTCACCGACCTCTTCCGCGGCGCCGACCTCGACCAGGCCGCCCGGCGGCTGACCACCCCGCCGCCACCGGTCGGCGGCGGTGAGGGCGCGCTGCGGATCGACCCCGGTCTGGTGGGCGACCTCGGGCTCTCCCACCGGAGCAAGCAGCGGCTGGAGCGGGCCTGCGGCGGCGGGCTGGTGCTCGGCCCGGCCCGGGCCGAGCTGGCCATGGTCGCCAAACTGCTGGAACTCGGCGGGTACGACGAGCGCCTCGGCCGCGCCCTGTACGGGACGGCCGCCCGGTTCGCCCGGCTGGCCGGCTGGGCCGCGTACGACCTCGGGCACGAGGCGGCCGCCCAGCGGGCGTTCGTCGCCGCGCTGCGGGCCGCGCACCTCAGCGGGGACCTCCGGCTCGGGGTGGGCGTGGTCGGCTGCCTGGTGGTGCTGGCCACCCAGAGCACGGGCGGACGCGGGCTGGACGCGCGGGGGCTGGACGCCGTCGGCGCGCTCGCCGGGGCGCTGGAGGCGGCCGGGGACGCGCTGGGCCCGGCCGACCGGGCGTTGCAACTCGGCCGGATCGCCCGGGCGCACGGGCGGCGGGGCGAGCCGGCGGAGGCGCGGGCGGCGGCCGAGCTCGCGTTCGCGGAGCTGGACGGGCGGGTGGGCGCGGGACGGCCGGGCGGGAAAGACTTCGCTGGGCCGGACGGGCAGGACTTCGCTGGGCCGGACGGGCGGGCGGGGGGTTTGGACAGGGGCGCGGTCGTGGGTCCGGCCGAGGGCACCGGGGCCGCCTCGATGGCGGCCGACGGGTACGGGCAGGTGCGGGCGGATCTCGCGGGCATGGTGGGGGAGGGGCACCTCTTCCTCGGCGACCACCGGCGCGCCCAGGCCCTGCTCGCCGAGGCGGTGGCCGGCCTCGGTGACGGCCGGGCCCGGGCCCGGGCGCTGTTGATGGTCCGACTGGCCGACTCCCAGCGCCGCACCGGCCGCCACGGGGAGGCCGCCGCCACCGCCGACCGGGCCCGCGCGCTCGCCGCCGGCATGCAGTCCGAGCGGGTCGCCCGGGCGCTGCGCGACTTCGACGTGGCCTCCCGTGCGGGATTGCCGGGAGAGGCCTGATGCCCTTGCGGTACCCTGAGCCCATGCGAACTGTGCGCCTGCTCCTTAGCCGGCCGCGCTGACCAGGACCGGCCCCGTTCACGGGCGGTTGCCGGAGTCGGCGTGGCATCCCCTCCTGCGAGGGGCTTTTTTGTTTTCCACCGCCTTTTCCGCAAGCGCCGCACCGGCACGGCCGTCCGCGGCCGGTCACCCGTCCGGTCACCCGTCCGGTCACCGGCCGCGGTTCGCCAACTGACATCGATGGAGCCTGAAGGACCATGAGCGAGACGACCCCTGCTTCCGGCGCGGCCGAGGCCGCAACCGAGCCGTTCCGGTACAGCGCCACCCTGGCGGCGGAGATCGAGTCCCGCTGGCAGGACATCTGGGAGAAGGAAGGGACGTTCCACGCCCCCAACCCGGCCGGCGACCTGGCCGACCCGGCCGCCGGTGACGTCGCCGCGAAGCCGCACAGCTTCATCATGGACATGTTCCCGTACCCCTCGGGTGCGGGTCTGCACGTCGGCCACCCGCTGGGCTACATCGCCACCGACGTCTACGCCCGGTACCAGCGGATGACCGGCCACAACGTGCTGCACACGCTGGGCTACGACGCCTTCGGCCTGCCCGCCGAGCAGTACGCGGTGCAGACCGGCACGCACCCGCGGGTCTCCACCGAGGCCAACATCGCCAACATGCGCCAGCAACTGCGCCGGCTGGGCCTGGGCCACGACCCGCGCCGCTCGATCTCCACGATCGACCCGGAGTACTACCGCTGGACCCAGTGGATCTTCCTGCAGATCTTCAACTCCTGGTACGACCAGGAGGCCGGCAAGGCCCGCCCGATCGCCGAGCTGATCGCGCAGTTCGAGGCCGGCACCCGTGAGGTGCCGGGCGGCCGCGGCTGGACGGAGCTGTCCGCCGCCGAGCGTGACGAACTGCTGGGCGAGTACCGGCTGGCGTACTCAAAGGAGGTGCCGGTCAACTGGTGCCCCGGCCTGGGCACCGTGCTGGCCAACGAGGAGGTCACCGCGGACGGCCGGTCCGAGCGCGGCAACTTCCCGGTGTTCAAGTCCAATCTGCGCCAGTGGATGATGCGGATCACCGCCTACTCGGACCGGCTGATCTACGACCTGGACCTGCTGGACTGGCCCGAGGCCATCAAGCTGCAGCAGCGCAACTGGATCGGCCGCTCCGAGGGCGCCCGGGTCGACTTCGCCGTGGACGGTGAGAAGATCACCGTCTTCACCACCCGCCCCGACACCCTGTTCGGCGCCACCTACATGGTGCTGGCCCCCGAGCACGGCCTGGTCGACACGATCGTCCCGGCCGCCTGGCCCGCCGGCACCCGCGACGAGTGGACCGGCGGTGCGGCCACCCCCGCCGAGGCCGTCGCCGCCTACCGTGCCGCGGCCGCCGCCAAGTCCGACGTCGAGCGCCAGGTCGACGCCAAGGTCAAGACCGGCGTCTTCACCGGCGCGTACGCGGTGAACCCGGTCAGCGGCGAACCCGTCCCGGTCTTCATCGCCGACTACGTGCTGATGGGCTACGGCACCGGCGCCATCATGGCCGTCCCCGCCCACGACCACCGCGACTTCGCGTTCGCCCGCGCCTTCGAGCTGCCGATGCGCTGCGTCGTCCGGCCGACCGATGGCCGCGGCGACGACCCCGCGCAGTGGGACGACGCGTTCGACACCTACGACTCCGTCATCGTCAACTCGGCGCACGACGAGGGTACTTCGGACGGTGTCTCGCTGAACGGCCTGAGCGTGGTCGACGCCAAGGCCGCCGTCACCGCCTGGCTGGCCGAGCGCGGCATCGGCGAGGGCACCGTCAACTACCGCCTGCGCGACTGGCTGTTCAGCCGTCAGCGGTACTGGGGCGAGCCCTTCCCGATCGTCTACGACGAGGACGGCGTCATGCACGCGCTGCCCGAGTCGATGCTGCCCGTCGAGGTGCCCGAGGTCGACGACTACTCGCCGCACACCTACGACCCGTACGACTCCACCTCCTCGCCGAAGACCCCGCTGTCGCGCAACGAGGCCTGGGTCACCGTCGAGCTGGACCTGGGCGACGGACCGAAGACCTACCGCCGCGAGACCAACACCATGCCCAACTGGGCCGGTTCGTGCTGGTACGAGCTGCGCTACGTCGACCCGACCAACGGCTCGCGCGTCGTCGACCCCGCCAACGAGCAGTACTGGCTGGGCCCGACCGAGCAGAAGCCGGCCGGCGGCGTCGACCTGTACGTCGGCGGTGCCGAGCACGCGGTACTGCACCTGCTGTACGCGCGCTTCTGGCACAAGGTGCTGCACGACCTGGGCCACGTCTCCTCGGTCGAGCCGTTCCACAAGCTGTTCAACCAGGGCATGATCACCGCGGACGTCTACCGCGACGAGCGCGGCTTCCCGGTGCCCGCCGCCGAGGTCGAGGAGCGCGACGGCGCGTACTTCTGGCAGGGCGAGCCGGTCAAGCGCGAGGCCGGCAAGATGGGCAAGTCCCTGAAGAACGCCGTCGCCCCCGACGAGATCGCCGACGAGTACGGCGCCGACACGCTGCGCCTGTACGAGATGTCGATGGGCCCGCTGGACGTCTCCCGCCCCTGGGACACCCGCGCGGTCGTCGGCTCGTACCGCTTCCTGCAGCGCCTGTGGCGCAACATCGTCTCCGAGGCCACGGGCGAGCTGGTCGTCACCGACGAGGAGCCGGACGAGGCGACGCTGCGCGCGCTGCACAAGGCCATCGACGGCATCCGCGGCGACATGGCGGGGCTGCGCTTCAACACGGCCGTGGCCAAGGCGATCGAGCTGAACAACTTCCTGGTGAAGCGCGGTTCCACGCCGCGCTCGGTGGCCGACCAGGTGGTGCTGATCGTCGCCCCGCTGGCCCCGCACATCGCCGAGGAGCTGTGGCGCCGTCTGGGCCACGGCGAGTCGCTGGCGCACACCGACTACCCGGTCGCCGACCCGGCGTACGTGGTGGACGAGGCGGTGACCTGCGTCGTGCAGATCAAGGGCAAGGTCAAGGCCCGGCTGGAGGTCGCGCCGTCGATCTCCGACGCCGAGCTGGAGGCGCTGGCCCTGGCCGACCCGGCCGTCGTCGCGGCGATCGGGGACGCGCCGGTGCGCAAGGTGATCGCGCGGGCGCCGAAGCTGGTGAACATCGTCACCGGCTGACGGTTGCTGCTGGGTGGGCGGGCGTCCTTCGGGGCGCCCGCCCGTTCGTTTGGGGGCTCCTGGGTGGGGCTGGGGCTGGGGTGGGGCTGCTGGGCGGTGGGTGCCGGCCGGCAGCCGTGGGGCGGTCGGCGCGGTGGGAGCCGTGGGGCCGGGGGCTGATCAGGTGTGCCCGAGCCCGTCGAGGAGGCGGGCGACGTGGGCCGGCGCCCCGGCCGGGTCCAGCGGGGCATGGCCGACCAGCAGGCGGTACCAGAACAGGCCGAACAGCTCGCCGGTGGCGGCCTCCAGGTCGGCGGTGGCGGGCAGTTCGCCGCGGTCGACCCCGCGGGCGAGGATCCGCAGCGCCACCGCCCGCCGGCTCTGCACCCAGGCGCGGAACGGCTCCTCGAACGCCGGGTCGAGCTGGGCCTCGGCCATCAGCCCGCGCAGCGCGCGCACCCGGAGCGGGTGCTCCGTGACCGAGTGGAGGGCGGCGACGAAGACGGTGCGGTCCTCGGCGGTGCTGCCGCGTGCTGACGGCGGAGGGCGCGCACTTCGGGGCCACGCCGGACGACCACGTGGAGGTGCCGGAGGCGGTGCGGCTGGTGCGGGAGCTGCTCGCGGCGCGGCCCCGGGGCTGAGGTGGGCCGAGGCGGGCTGAGGTGAGGGTGGTGCCGGGGATGCCGGGGCGTTGGGGATCGGGGGCCGGGATCTGGGGGAGATCCCCCATCTGTCCCTGATCTCCGGCGCAGAGCCCCGATTGCCCTGCCCCCGGGCCCGGCCCGGCCGCTACCGTGGAACCCTCGGTGGGCCGGCCCGCGTTGGGTCCGGTGGGGGCCGGTTCGGCTGGCGGAAGGTGGCTCGTGATGGACGTGCTCGGCGTGATGCTCGGCCTGGCCCTGCTCTTCGGGCTCACGGTGGTGGTGCTGGCCGTGGTCGGCACCGTGAAGGCGGCGAAGGCGGTGGCCCAGAAGGTCGAGCGGCACGAGGCCAACGCCCGGCGCGCGGTCGAGAACGTCACCCTCAAGGCGAAGACGTACACCAAGCCCGGCCCGCAGGGCCGGATCTCGGCCGTCCGGCTCGCGCTGCGGACCTCCCTCGACGGCACCCGCCAGGTCCTGGAGAGCGGCCTCGCCCAGGACGGCCAGCTCGGCGAGTCGCTCGCCCTCCTGCGGCGGCTGGACGCCCACGCGGCGGAGCTGGACGGAGAGCTGCGGCTCCTGGAGCGCGAGCCCGACGCCGGGCGGATCGCAGCCAAGCTGCCCGAGCTGCGGGAGCGGGCCGAGCGGATCACGCACTCCGCCGAGACCATGCGCTGGGCCGCCCAGGACCGGATGCACCGCTTCGCCGACGACGAGCTGAGCCGGCTCAGCCAGGAGTGCGAGAGCGAGGCGGGGGCGCTGCGGCACTGGGACTCGTCGGGCGGTGGCTCGGCGGGTGGTGTCGGGGGTTCCGGTGGGGCTGGTGCCGGGGGCGGCGAGGACGGGGGCCCTGCCCAGGGATCCGCCGCCGGCCGCGAGCAGGTGCAGCGGGCCGGGCTGACCGACGGCAGGGGCGGGCGGCCGAGCGCCGAGGAGCTGCTGGGGCTGGCCGACCCGCTGGCGCGGCTGGCGGACCGGCTGCGGAAGCCGTCGGCGGGCCCGTCGGCCCGCTGAGCGGGTGTGGGGCCGGGGCCGGGGGGCGGCGGGCCTGGGCGGGCTCAAGCGGTTGTGGGCCCGGGGGGCGGCGGGCCTGGGCGTGTGTGGGTCGGAGGGCCGGGAGGGCGCGAGGCTCCGGGGCAGCGTCCGTTGCTCGGGGGGCGCCTTCGACCTGGTCGGTGCGCTGTCATCCGGGCCGGGCGCGGAGTAACCTCCGCCTCATGCCCGCCGCCCTCGCTCTCATCACCGATTCCACGGCCTATCTGCCGCAGGAAGCCGCCGACCGGTACGGAATCTCCGTGGTCCCGCTGAGCGTCGCGGTCGGTGACACGGTCCTCGCCGAGGGCGTGGAGATCTCCCCCAAGGACGTGGCGGAGGCGCTGCGTGGCAGGCAGCGGGTGACGACGTCCCGGCCCAGCCCCGAGGCCTTCGCCGCCGCCTACCGGGCGGCCGCCGAGGCGGGCGCGCAGGGAATCGTCTCGGTGCACATCTCCGGCGAGCTCTCCGGCACCGTGGAGGCGGCGCGGCTGGCGGCCGCCGAGGCGTCCGTCCCGGTGCAGGTGGTGGACAGCCGGTTGGTCGGCATGGCCCTCGGGTACGGCGTGCTGGCCGCGGCGGAGGCGATCGCGGCAGGGCGGGAGGCGGCCGAGGTGGCCGCGGCCGTCACTCGGCGTACGGCGCTGACCAGTGGTTTCTTCTATGTGGACACCCTTGAGTACCTTCGCCGCGGCGGCCGGATCGGGGCGGCTCGGGCGCTGCTCGGGTCGGCCCTGGCGGTGAAGCCGCTGCTGCACCTGGACGGCGGGCGGATCGAGCCGCTGGAGAAGGTGCGGACGGCCTCCCGGGCGATCGCCCGGCTGGAGGAGATCGCGGTCGAGCAGGCGGGGGAGCGGGAGGTCGACATCGCCGTCCACCACCTGGCGGCCGAGGACCGGGCCGAGCCGCTCGCGGAGCGTCTGCGGGGGAGGGTCCCCGGGCTGCGGGAGCTGTACGTGGGCGAGGTCGGTGCGGTGATTGGGGCGCACGCCGGGCCGGGGCTGCTGGCCGTGGTGGTCTCGCCGCGCTGAGGTGGGTTCGGACGGCGAGCTGAGACCAGCCGAAGCGGTTTTCGGGCGGCGAGTGGTCAACCCTGAAGGGCGCTCCTCCCTCGTGTGAGTGACCTGATTTATCCACAGCCCCCGGGTTGTCCACAGGCTTTCGGAAATTCTCACGCGGCCGTCCGGCCGCTCCTACCGTGCTCCGCATGACGAGCCTGACGAGCCTGACGAGCACGAAGATCAGCGCACGCAAGCGCCGCGAGGTGGCCGAGACCGCCCGCCTGCGGATGGCGGCCCTGTTGCCGGCGGCCGAGGGACCGGTCGGAGCCGAGGAGACGACGACCACCGGGCCGCCGGCCGGTGGGTCGGCAGAGTCGTCCATCGAGGCGTTGTCCGAGCAGCCGCCCGGTTCGCCGGCCGCGTCGTCGTCCGGGCCGTCCTCCGAGCTGCCGTTCGGTGTGCTGCCCGGTGGGCCGGCCGGTGAGGTGGCGGGCGGCGCGGTCGCCGCCGGCGCGGTGGCCGAGGGCGGCCCGGACGACGACGCGCCGGACCGTGTGCCGTTCCGGTTGGGCCCGGCGGTGATGCTCGACCGGCGGGCCGTGGTGGGGCTGGCCGTCCTGCTGCTGCTCGCCGTCGGCTACGGCGTGCAGCACTTCTGGCTGGCCAGGCCGCAACCGGTCGACGTGCCGGCGATGGCGGTCGCCTCGGCGGAGCCGGGGGCTCGCGTCCCGGGCCGGGCCGAAGCCACCCCCGGCCCGGCTCCGCCCGGTGCGGGCGGTCCGGACGCAAGCACCGTGGTGGTCGTCGACATCGGCGGCCGGGTGCACTCGCCCGGCGTGCACTCCCTCCCCGGCGGCTCCCGGGTGGCCGACGCCCTCCGCGTGGCCGGCGGCCCGCTGCCCGAGACGGAGACCAAGAACCTCAACCTGGCAAGGGTGCTGACGGACGGCGAGCAGATCCTCGTCGGCGAGTCCGCAGCCCCGCCGGCCGGGGGGGCGGGTGCCGGGCCTCCTGCGCCGGCCGGGCCGAAACAGCCGGTCAGCCTGAACCACGCCACCCTCGAACAGCTCGACACGCTCCCCGGAGTCGGTCCGACGCTCGCCCAGCGCATCATCGCGTTCCGCGCGGCCCACGGATCGTTCCGCTCGCTCGACCAGCTCCGGCAGGTGAGCGGCATCGGCGAGCGCACCTATGCGGAGATCAGGCCGATGCTCACCCTCTGACCGGCAGCCCTGTCGGGCCCGCCCGCCCTGCCCGTCGCCGCCCCACCCGCCCAACCGGCCCCGCTGAAGGCCCGCTCAACCGACCCAGTCGAAGGGAGGTACCGTCATCGCCGCCACCACGGCCCTCGCCGTCCGGCCGCTCACCCGTCCGTCCTCGACTCCACCGCCGGTCAGCGACCTTCGGCTCCTCCTGCCCGCCGTCGCGGCGTGGTCCGTCACGGCGGCCGTCCTCGGTCCGGGCGCGGGCCACCGCTCCCTGCTGCTCCCGGCGGCTGCTGCGTCCGCGCTCGCCGCCGTCGTGCTGCTCATGCGCCCGGGCGTGCGCCGGCGCCGAGGCGCAGGCCTGACGGCGGCCGCGGTGCTGCTCACCGGTGCGGCGGCCACGGCCGCGACCTTGCTGCACACTGCCGACCTGCACCGGGGTCCGCTGCCGGCACTGGCCCACGTCGTCGGCCCCGCCCCCGAGGTGGGCGTGGAGCTGACCATCAGCGGCGACCCGAAGGCCCGCACCTCCCGGACCAGAGGGACGGCCGCCGGGCAGGCCGTCCTCACCGTGGACGCCGTGGTGGACCAGGTCACCGTCCTGGCCGGTCCCGAGCCGGGGCCGGGCGCCGGCGCGACCAGGACCCGAACCCCGGTGACCGTCCTGGCACGCGGACCGGACATCGAGCAGTGGCAGCGGTTGCTTCCGTCGGCCCGGGTCGCCGCCGAGGCCGACGTCCGCCCCGCTGGGGAGGGCCACGACGACGAGTCGGCCGCGCTGCTGGTCGCGCACGGGCCGCCCCGAGAGCTCACATCGCCCAGCCTGTCGCAGCGGATCGCCGGCCGGCTGCGGGCGGGCCTGCAGTCGGCGACCGACGGGCTCCCGCCGGACGCGCGCGGGCTGCTCCCGGGGCTGGTCGTCGGAGACACCTCGCGGCTGCCTGGCGACCTCCTGGACGCCTTCCGGGCCACCGACATGGCACACCTGGTCGCGGTGAGCGGGGCCAACCTCGCGATCGTCCTCGGCCTCCTGATCGGGGCGCCCGGCCAGGCCGGTACTCCCGAACGGCGAGGCCTGGCCGCCCTGTTCGGGATCCCGCTGCGCACCACCGCGCTGCTGGGCACGGCGGTCACGCTGGCCTTCGTCACCGTCTGCCGGCCCGAGCCCAGCGTTCTGCGGGCCGCCGGTACCGGTCTCATCGGCCTGCTGGCGCTGGCCACCGGCCGTCCGCGCCAGGCGGTGCCCGCCCTGTCCGCCACCGTCCTGCTCCTGGTGCTCATCGACCCCTACCTGGCGCGGTCCTTCGGCTTCCTGCTCTCGGTGCTCGCCACCACCGGGCTGCTGGCGCTCGGCCCGCACTGGGCCCAGGCCCTGCGGGCACGGGGCTGGCCGCACCACCTGGCGGGCGCCGTCGGGGCGACGGCCGCGGCGCAGGCGCTCTGCGCACCCGCGACGGTGGTGCTGTCCGGGCACATCAGCCTCGTCGCCGTCCCGTGCAACCTGCTGGCCGAGCTGGCCGTGGCCCCGGCGACGCTGCTCGGGTTCGCGGCGCTCGTACTGGGTCCGCTCTCCCCGGCAGCGGCCCGGCTGCTCGCAGAGCTGGCAGGCCTCCCGGCCGGCTGGCTGGCGGCGGTGGCCCGGTACGGCGCCGAGCTGCCAGGCGGGCAGCTCTCCTGGCCGGGCGGCCTCCTCGGCACGGTGACGCTCGCGCTGGCCACCGTGGCGCTGTGCTGGACGGTGCCGCTCCTGCTGCCCCGGCGCTCCCGGGCACCCGGCCGCCGCCTTCGTGGCGGGTGGATCCGTCCGGTGGTCGCGGGTCTGCTCCTCCTCGTCCTGCTGGCCGTGCTGTTGCGCCCGCCCCTGCTCACCCGGCTCGCGACCGGTTGGCCGCCCCCGGGGTGGCGGCTGGTCATGTGCGACGTGGGGCAGGGCGACATGCTGGTGCTGCCGGTGGCTACGGACGGTGATTCGGTTCCGGACAGTGCGGTGGTGGTCGATGCCGGTCCGGATCCGCAGGCGGCCGACCGGTGCCTCCGGGATCTCGGGATCACCCGCGTCCCGCTCCTGCTGTTGACGCACTTTCATGCCGACCACGTGGAGGGTGTGCCCGGTGTGCTGCGGGGGCGTGCGGTCGGGGCGATCGAGGGAACGAACGTGAGCGACCCGCCGGGCGAGGCGGCACGGGTGTCCGGGTGGGCGACGGCTGCCGGGGTCCCGCTGTTGCGGGCCTGGCGCGGTGAACGGCGATCGGCCGGGCCGGGGTTGTCCTGGCAGGTGGTCTGGCCGGAAGCGGAGCTGCCGGTGGATGCGTCCGGTGCCAACAACGCCAGTGTGGCGCTGTTGGTGACCCTCGCGGGCGGGTTGCGGCTGGCGCTCTTGGGCGATCTCGAACCGCCGGCCCAGTCGGCGCTGCTGGGCAGATTGGGAGGCGGGGTCACGGTGGACGTCCTGAAGGTGGCCCATCACGGTTCGGCGCATCAGGACTGGGACTTGGCCGCGGCGCTACGCCCCCGGCTGGCGTTGGTCTCCTGCGGCGAGGGCAATCCGTACGGCCACCCGTCGGCCAGGACGGTCGATCACCTGCGTGCTCTCGGTGCCACGGTGCTGCGTACGGATCGCGCCGGGGACATCGCCGTCACGGGTGACACCCCGGCCCACCTCGCCGCGGCCGTCCACCCGCACAACGCCCATGCCGCGCACGGGCTTCGCGCTTCCCGAGGCCTCCACCCGGCTGGCGGGCCGCGCGGCCCGCCAGCCTGACCGCCCCCGCTCTCCCCACCGGGAGGAGGGCACAGGGTGGGGAGGGAGGGGGTGGGGGGTGGGGCGGGGCCCGAGGGTGACACGCCGGCCCGGGCGCTGCCCGGGCCGGCGTGAGAAGAGCTCCCAGGCCATCGCTTCGGGCCCTGGCCCGGCACTCCTGAGGCGGACCGGGAAGGCTCTCAGCACGGAGTGGGAAAGTCGGACAGGCCGACTTCCCACTCCGGCGACCTGGGCGCACGGTCAGCTCTCCTCGCGCCAGCCGTCGGCTTCGGCGGCGATGGCGTCGAGCGCGCGCAGGTGGGCGGGGGTCCAGCCGTTCTCGGGGGGTTCCACGACAACCAGCCACTGGGCGTCCTCGGCGTCGTCCTCGCCGGCCAGGGCGTCCCGGACGATTTCGAGCTCGCCGAGGTCGGGGTGGTTGGCGCTGAGCTCCTCCGCGGCCTCCTCGGCGGCGTCGCGGTCGGGAAGGACGAGGAGCTGCCGGGCGTTCGGGTCGAAGGCGCCCGGCTGGTCGGTGGTGGAGTGTTCGGTCACCCGTCCATTTTCCAGGCGCGCGCCCGGCGCCCGCGCCCACCCCCGGCTCCCGGGCCGCGCGGGGCTGTCCGTACCGCGTGGGATGCTGGTAGGCGATGGCCAGGAAGAGTGCACCCGACGACCTGCTCGCCCCGCTGACCCTCGCGGTCGGCCAGGAGGAGCTGCTGCTGGACCGTGCGGTCGCCCAGGTGGTGGCGGCGGCGAAGGCGGCGGACCCCGACACCGACGTACGGGATCTCGCGCCCGGGAGCCTCCAGCCTGGCAGCCTGGCCGAGCTGACCACGCCCTCGCTCTTCGCCGAGCGCAAGGTGATCGTGGTCCGGGCCGCCCAGGATCTCGGCGCCGACTCCGTGAAGGAGGTCAAGGCGTACATCGAGGCCCCGGCCGACGAAGTGATCATGGTGCTGGTGCACGCGGGCGGCGCCAAGGGCAAGGGGCTGCTGGACGCCGGGCGGAAGGCCGGCGGCCGCGAGGTCGCCTGCGCGAAGCTCGCCAAGGCGTCGGAGCGGCTGGCCTTCGTGAAGGGCGAGTTCCGAACGCTCGGGCGGTCGGCGACCCCGGAGGCGTGCCAGGCTCTGCTGGACGCGCTCGGCAGCGACCTGCGCGAGCTGGCGGCCGCGTGCAGCCAGCTCACCTCGGACGTCGAGGGCACCATCGACGACACCGTGGTGGCGCGCTACTACAGCGGCCGGGCCGAGGCGACCGGCTTCGAGGTGGCGGACCTGGCGGTCACCGGCCGGGCGGCCGAAGCCCTGGAGCGGCTGCGCTGGGCGCTGGCCGTGGGGCAGCCGCCGACCGGCATCACCTACGCGCTGGCGTCCGGGGTGCGCAGTATCGGCCGGCTGGCGACGGCTGGGCGGAACATGCGCCCGGCCGATCTGGCGCGCGAGCTGGGCATGCCGCCGTGGAAGGTCGACCGGGTCCGCCAGCAGATGCGCGGTTGGACGGGTGACGGCGTGGCCACCGCGCTGACGGCGATCGCGCAGGCGGACGCTGCCGTGAAGGGCGGCTCCGACGACCCGGCCTACGCCCTGGAGCGGGCGGTGGTTGCCGTCGCCAGGGCCGCCCGGGCCGGCTCCCGCCCGTATTGACCGGAGCGGGAGCACGGGCGGGGCGGACGGCCTCGCCTACTTCCCGCCGATCGCCTTGAGGATGTCCCGGGTGTCGTCGAGCATGGCCCGCCGGACCGAGTCGCGGTCCAGCGTGGTGTCCTTGCCGACCTGGTAGTTGTCGGTCCAGTAGAGCGAGAACGTCATCCCGCCGTCCAGGACCTGCAGGTAGTAGTTGATGTCGTGGTACGTCTTGTCGGAGCTGGTCGGCTCGTCACCGTAGGCGTAGTAGGCCTCCTGGCCGAGGTTCGGCACGTCGGCGATCTCGTACTTCTGCTGCTCGAAGTAGTGCCGGGTGGCGGCGTATTCGGGCGAGGAGTCGACGGCCTTGTGCAGCTCGACGCGGATGTCGAGGGTGGCGTAGTCAGGGGTGTCGCTCCCGCTGACGGAGCGTTTCATCAGGGCGTAGCACCGCATGATGTCCATGGACCCGCTGCGGCCGGTGTGTTCCAGCGGGTAGTTGTCCACCATCTTGTACTTCTGCCGGAACGCGGTGAGCTTGCCCGTCTCGCAGATCTTGTCGATGGCGTGGTACCCGTGGATGCTCTGCGCGGAGGAGTGGCCCTGCACCATCCTGGGCACGACGGCCACGGCGCCGGACCAGACGACCGAGGCGAGGACGGCGCCCACGAACGCCCAGACGGCGTTCCGCCGCAGGTTCCCGCGCTGACGGCCGGTCCCGCCCGGCCCGCCCGCTGCGCCGGGTGAAACCGGCGGCACTCCTGGGGAGGTGGGCGGCAGCCCCGGCGAGGTGGGCAGTCCGGGCGGCGGGCCGAACCCGGGGGCGCCCGCCGGTGGTGCCTGCTGCTGCGGAAAACCGGTGAACCCCGGCCCGCTCTGGGCCGGCGATGGTGGTGGCGTCGCCATAGGTTGTGCCCCCCTGAGCCTTCAACGCTTTCAAGGAATCCGTCGGACGCCGTGATTCCGGGCCCGCCGGGCCCGCCGGGCCCGCCGAGATCGAAGGACTGGACGGACCGGACGAACCGGCGAGGGTGATCGCGGTTCGGCGCCCGCCCGAGCGGCGGTCCCTGCGATCGTGATCCCGGAACTGCCGTGACCGACCATAGCGGTCGGACCACAGAACGCGACAGGCGCCGCAGCAGCCTCGGGGAAGAGGTCTGCTGCGGCGCCTGCCGTACTGCCTGTGCACCGCACCCGCGTGGCGAACGCAGGCCGCGTGCGGTGCGAGTCTTGGTTCTCGCCTCGGAGGTCCGGGTAGAGGGCCGGTTCTCCCGAGGTGGGTGGGGCCTGGGGCCCCGGGGGCGTCAGGCCTGGACGGCGTTGACGCGCTTGGTGATGGCCGACTTCTTGTTGGCGGCCTGGTTGGCGTGGATGACGCCCTTGCTCACGGCCTTGTCGAGCGCCTTGGAGGCGGCGCGGGCCAGCACGGCGGCCTTCTCGGTCTCGCCGGCGGCAGCGGCCTCACGGGCCTTGCGCAGAGCGGTCTTCAGCGAGGACTTGACGGCCTTGTTGCGCAGGCGCGCCTTCTCGTTGGTCTTGTTGCGCTTGATCTGGGACTTGATGTTCGCCACGAAGGAGCCTCAGTCTTGTGTGTTAAACGGTTCTGGGGGTCCCCCCGGCCGGAGAGGCTGGGGGAGGGCTGCACCGCGCGGCCGTCGGACAAGCTGAGAGGGCATGCCGAGGCCAGGTGCAGCGCCCCACGCTACCAGGGGCGTACGGCCGACCCCAAACCGGACGGCCGCCGGAAGCCCTCACGCGTCGGAGCGGGGCCCGAATCGCGTCAGGCCCGGAGCACCGGCTCCCCGTAGTGCTCGACTTCGGGGAACGGCTCGTAGAAGCGGTGCAGCAGCTCCCTCCACCGCTCGTACTCGGCCGAGCGGCGGAACCCCTCCGTGTGGTCCTCCAGCCGCTCCCACTCCACCTGGAGCAGGAACCGCGAACCGCGGCCCTCGTCCAGGCAGCGCCGCAGCTCCAGCCAGCGGAAGCCGGACTGGGCCGCGATCAGCGGCCGGGCCTCGGCGAAGGCGGCGAGGAAGGCCTCCTCCCGGCCGGGAACGACGTCGAGCAGCGCACTTTCCAGGATCATGCGACCGCATCCTGCCGCACACCCGGACGCTGGGGGAACGGCCGCCCGACGCCCGCGGGCAGGCGATCGCCCGCCACGGGAACGGCGGCCCGCCCCCACGCGGAACAGCAGCCCGCCCCCACGGGGAACAGCGGCCCGCTCCCGCGGGGAACACCCGGCCGTCCCTCCGGAAGGGCCCGGCCGGATCCCCGGGGAAGAACCGAACGGCGGCGCACGTCGCGCTCGTGGGAGTATGGGAGGAACTATTTCGATCGGACGACTGTCCGGTCCCCGGGAAACCGGTCAGCGATGACCAGGACACCCCCGGCCCCCGGACCAACGGAGAATCGGACCAAGGTGCCCGCGACCCCCAGCAATGTGCCAGAGCCCAGCCGTACCGACCCGGCGCTGATCCGCAACTTCTGCATCATCGCCCACATCGACCACGGCAAGTCGACGCTCGCAGACCGGATGCTCCAGATCACCGGTGTGGTCGACCCGCGGCAGATGCGCGCCCAGTACCTCGACCGGATGGACATCGAGCGCGAGCGCGGCATCACCATCAAGTCGCAGGCCGTCCGCCTCCCGTGGGCGCCGAACGCCGGAGCGAACGCCGGCACGACGCACATCCTCAACATGATCGACACCCCGGGCCACGTGGACTTCACGTACGAGGTGTCCCGCTCCCTCGCGGCCTGCGAGGGCACCGTCCTGGTGGTGGACGCCGCCCAGGGCATCGAGGCGCAGACCCTCGCCAACCTGTACCTGGCGCTGGAGAACGACCTCACGATCATCCCGGTGCTCAACAAGATCGACCTGCCGGCCGCCCAGCCGGAGAAGTACGCCGCGGAGATCGCGCACATCATCGGCTGCGACCCGGGGGACGTGCTCAAGGTCAGCGCCAAGACCGGCCTCGGCGTCGAGGACCTGCTCGACCACATCGTCGACAACATCCCGGCCCCGGTCGGCGTCAAGGACGCCCCGGCCCGCGCGATGATCTTCGACTCGGTGTACGACTCCTACCGCGGCGTGGTCACCTACGTCCGTGTCGTGGACGGTCAGCTCACCAAGCGCGAGCGGATCGCGATGATGTCGACCGGCGCGACCCACGAGCTGCTGGAGATCGGCGTCATCTCGCCCGAGCCGAAGGTCGCCGACGGCCTCGGTGTCGGCGAGGTGGGCTACATCATCACCGGTGTGAAGGACGTCCGGCAGTCCAAGGTCGGTGACACCATCACCTCGATGCACAAGGGTGCGACCGAGGCGCTGGGCGGCTACAAGGACCCGCGCCCGATGGTGTTCTCCGGCCTCTACCCGCTGGACGGCTCGGACTACCCGCTGCTCCGCGACGCCCTGGACAAGCTGCGGCTGAACGACGCCGCGCTGGTCTACGAGCCGGAGACGTCGGTCGCGCTGGGCTTCGGCTACCGCTGTGGCTTCCTCGGCCTGCTGCACCTGGAGATCATCCGGGAGCGGCTGGAGCGCGAGTTCAACCTCGACCTGATCTCCACCGCCCCCAACGTGGTCTACCGCGTGGTGATGGAGGACGGCTCCGAGCACACCGTCACCAACCCGAGCGAGTTCCCGACCGGCAAGATCGCCGAGGTGTTCGAGCCGGTCGTGCGCGGGACCATCCTGGCGCCGAACGAGTTCGTCGGCGCGATCATGGAGCTCTGCCAGTCCCGCCGCGGCAACCTCCAGGGCATGGACTACCTCTCCGAGGACCGGGTGGAGCTGCGCTACACCCTCCCCCTCGCGGAGATCGTCTTCGACTTCTTCGACCAGCTGAAGTCCAAGACCCGCGGCTACGCCTCGCTCGACTACGAGCCCATCGGCGAGCAGAGCGCCCAGCTGGTGAAGGTCGACATCCTGCTGCACGGCGACGCGGTGGACGCGTTCTCCGCGATCGTGCACAAGGACAAGGCCTACAACTACGGCGTGATGATGGCCGGCAAGCTGCAGAAGCTGATCCCGCGCCAGCAGTTCGAGGTGCCGATCCAGGCGGCCATCGGCTCCCGGGTGATCGCCCGTGAGACGGTCCGCGCGATCCGCAAGGACGTCCTCGCCAAGTGCTACGGCGGTGACATCTCGCGCAAGCGCAAGCTGCTGGAGAAGCAGAAGGAAGGCAAGAAGCGGATGAAGATGGTCGGCCGCGTGGAGGTCCCGCAGGAGGCCTTCATCGCCGCGCTGTCCACCGACGCCGAGGCGCCGAAGGAGAAGAAGTAACCGACGGCGCACGAGGGCCCGGGGCGATCCGCCCCGGGCCCTCGGCATGTCCGGCCGGGCCGGGGCGTCGCGCCCCGGCCCGCCGGGGTCACCGCAGCGACCACACCACGCCGTTGACGATGAGCGCCTTGGTCAGCCGTCCGGTCAGGCCGGTGAGCACGGTGGGCCGCATCGAGTCGTCGCCGTGGATCAGTTGGACCATGCCGTCCCGGCGGCCGAGGCTCAGGCACTGGACCGCGTACCGGAACGCGAAGGGCTTGTCGGTGCCCCCGGTGAGCAGCTTGCCGAGGTAGCGGCCCATCGGCTGGGCGGTGGCGCAGGCCATCCGCAGGGTGCCGGTGCCGGGGACGGTGACCTCGGCGGCGTCGCCGATCACGTGGACGTCGGGGTGCGAGACCGAGCGCAGGTGGCCGTCGACCACGGCCTGGCCGGCCGCGTTGACCGTCAGGCCGGCTTCGGCGGCCAGCGGGTGCGGCTCCAGGGCGGCGGCCCAGGCGACCACGTCGGCGGGGATCCGCCCGGCGGTGGTGTCCAGGCCGTCCGGGTCGACTGCGGTGACGGTGCTCTGCTCGTGCACCTCGACGCCGAGCCGGGCCATGACGTCCAGGACGTGGCGGCGGCCGCGGGCCGAGAACCAGCCGCCGACCTGGCCGGCGGCGACGATCCGGACCTTCCAGCCGGGGTTGGCCTCGGCGATCTCGGAGGCCAGTTCGATGCCGGTGGCGCCGCCGCCGACCACGGCGACGGTGCCGGGGCGGCCGGCGGTGCGCAGCCGCCGGCCCAGTTCGGCGGCCCGCTCGACGGGGTAGGCGTGCTCGGCGGCGCCGGGGACGCCGTGCCAGGCGGTGCGGCTGCCGAGGGCGTAGACCAGGGTGTCGTAGGGGACGGCCTCGCCGGTGTCCAGGAAGACCTTGCGGGCGTTGAGGTCGAGGGCGGTGGCGCGGGCCGCGATGTGCCGCACGCCGCGGCCGCGGACGACCTCGGCGACGGTGGGCCGGTGCGCGGGCCGGCCGGCGGCGGTCTCGTGCTGGCGGACGCGGTGCAGGAAGCGGGTTTCCGGGGCGATCAGGGTCACCCGGTTGTGCTTGCCGCCCGCCCGGGTCGCCGCACTCAGTCCCGCGTAGCCGGCGCCCAGTACGACGATCTGCTTCTCGGTCATGTCGTCCGCCTCCTTCTTAGCGCCCTCACGAAGCGCTCGCTGCGTTTTCGGGAAGGGGACGACACGGCCGGTCCAACCGTGACAGTGACCTGCGTCACACGATGTCGGGCGGGCCGGCGATCGGCGCGATCCGGGTGAGCTTCTCGGGATTGACCACGACGTACGCCTCGGTGATCCGGCCGTCGGCGACGGTGAAGGCCAGTACACCGCCGACCGCGCCGTCGGCGTCGTGCCAGAGCAGGCCCGGCTCGCCGTTGACCAGGGCGAGCGCGAGGCCCATGTCCGGGGTGAACCACTTCGCGACCAGGCCGGCGACCAGCCGGGAGACCTTGTCGGCGCCGAACACCGGGCGGGCACCGGCGGAGACGACCCCGCCGCCGTCGGAGTGCCAGACGACCTCCGGGTCGAGCACGGCGAGCAGGCCCTGGATGTCGCCACGCGTGCTCGCCGCGGCGAACGCCTCCACCGCCTGCCGGTGCTCGGAGCGGTCGGCGGTGGCGCGGCGGCCGCCGTCCTTCACCCGGCGCCGGGCCCGGGAGGCGAGCTGGCGGGTGGCCTCGGTGGAGCGGTCGAGTGAGGCGGCGATCTCGTCGAAGCCGACCGCGAACACGTCGTGCAGCACGAATGCGGCGCGTTCGGCCGGGGTGAGCTGCTCCAGGACGGCGAGCAGTGCCAGCGAGACCGACTCCCCGAGTTCGGCCAGCTCGGCGGGGGAGGCGGGGGAGTCCTGGTAGGAGACGGCCGGTTCGGGCAGCCACTCGCCGAAGTAGGCCTCCCGGCGGGCCCGGGCGGAGCCCAGCTGGTCGTAGCAGAGCCGGGTGACGATGGTGGTGAGGAAGGCCCGCGGGTCGGTGACGGCCGACTGGTCGGCGGACCGCCACCGCAGCCAGGCCTCCTGCAGTACGTCCTCGGCGTCGCTGAACGATCCGAGCAGCCGGTAGGCGACCGAGCCCAGGTAGCGCCGGTTCACCTCGAAGGCGTCCGGGGTCGCGTCCGGGCTCGACACGGCTGCCGCCGACGGGTCGTCACTCACGGGCCCCACGGTAGCGCCCGTCCCCCGGAGGACGAAGGCCGGGACACGTACGCAGGGCACGTACGCCGGGACACGCACGCAGGGACGCGGGGACGGGGACGCGGGGCCCGGCAGGCCGCCTCCGCAGCCGCGAACGCCTCCGCGGCCCGTCCCCCGGAAGGCGAAGAGCCGGAGGGGGCGCCGGCTGCCACGGCGTTCCCTCCGGCTCTTCGCCGGGCGTGCCCGGTCAGTCGACCTCGGCCACCGCCTCGGAGAACTGTGCCTTGTACAGCCGCGCGTACGCGCCGTCGACGGCGATCAGCTCGTCGTGCGTGCCCTGCTCGACGATCGAGCCGTTCTCCATCACCAGGATCACGTCGGCGTCCCGGATGGTGGAGAGCCGGTGGGCGATCACGAAGCTGGTGCGGCCGGTGCGCAGCCGGGCCATGGCGCGCTGGATCAGTACCTCGGTGCGGGTGTCGACCGAGCTGGTCGCCTCGTCCAGGACGAGGATCGACGGCTGCGCGAGGAACGCCCGGGCGATGGTGATGAGCTGCTTCTCGCCGGCGCTGACGCCGGTGCCCTCGTCGTCGATGCGGGTGTCGTAGCCGTCCGGCAGGGTGCGGACGAAGCGGTCGACGTGCGCGGCCTTGGCCGCCTCGACGACCTGCTCGCGGGTGGCGCCGTCGGCTCCGTACGCGATGTTCTCGGCGATGGTGCCGCCGAACAGCCAGGTGTCCTGGAGGACCATGCCGATGCCGGAGCGCAGGTCCTCGCGGGACATGGCGGCGATGTCCACCCCGTCGAGGGTGATCCGGCCGCCGCTGACCTCGTAGAACCGCATCAGCAGGTTGACCATGGTGGTCTTGCCGGCGCCGGTGGGGCCGACGATGGCGACTGTCTGCCCCGGTTCGACCTTGAGCGAGAGGTCCTCGATGAGGGGCTTGCCGGGGTCGTAGCGGAAGGAGACGTCCTGGAAGGCGACCCGGCCGCGGACGGCGTCGGGGCGTTCCGGCATGGCCGGCTCGGGGGTCTGCTCGGGCGCGTCCAGCAGCTCGAAGACGCGTTCGGCGGAGGCGACGCCGGACTGCACGAGGTTGGCCATGCTGGCGACCTGGGTGAGCGGCTGGCTGAACTGCCGCGAGTACTGGATGAAGGCCTGCACGTCGCCGATGGACAGCGCGCCGCTGGCCACCCGGAGCCCGCCGACCACGGCGACCAGCACGTACTGGAGGTTGCCGATCAGCATCATCGAGGGCTGGATGATCCCGGAGATGAACTGGGCCCGGAAGCTGGACTCGAAGAGCGAATCGTTGTGCTCGCGGAAGGTCTCGGCGGACTCCTTCTGCCGGCCGAAGACCTTGACCAGGGCGTGCCCGGTGTACATCTCCTCGATGTGCGCGTTCAGCTGGCCGGTGGACTTCCACTGCTGGACGAACTGCGGCTGTGCCCGCTTGCCGACCTTGGTCGCCACGACCACCGAGAGCGGCACCGAGACCAGCGCGATCACGGCGAGCAGCGGCGAGATCCAGAACATCATGGCCAGCACGCCGACCACGGTGAGCAGCGAGTTCACCACCTGGCCCATGGTCTGCTGCATGGACTGGCCGATGTTGTCGATGTCGTTGGTGACCCGGCTGAGCACCTCGCCGCGCGGCTGCTTGTCGAAGTAGCTGAGCGGCAGCCGGGCGAGCTTGGCCTCGACGTCCTGGCGCAGCCGGTAGCCGGCCCGCTGGATGGCGGTGGTGGCCAGCCGGCCCTGGACGATGCCGAAGGCGGCGGAGGCGACGTAGATCGCCAGCACCCAGAGCAGCACCGTGCCGATCGCCCCGAAGTCCATCGTCTGGCCGGGGGTGAAGTCGATCGAGGAGAGGAGGTCGGCGACCCTGCCGTCGCCGCCGGCGCGCAGGCCGTCCACGACCTGCTCCTTGGAGGTGCCGGCCGGGAACTTGCCGCCGACCACGCCGGCGAAGATCAGGTCGGTGGCGTTGCCGAGGATCTTGGGGCCGGTGACGGCGCAGCCGATGCTGAGCACGCCGAGCGTGAGGACGCCGGAGAGCAGGGCGCGTTCCGGGCGCAGCAGCTTGAGGACGCGCTTGCCGGAGCCCTTGAAGTCCATCGACTTCTCGGTGCCCTGGCCGCCCATGAACCGGCCGGGGCCGGCGGGGCCGCGGCGGGCGGCGGCGGACTGCGAGTCGCTGCGCGGCTCGCCGGGGTTCGCCGCGGCGGGGCCCGGGTCCTGTTGCTCCGGGCTCTTCGTCAGCGGCGTCTTCTTCTGCGGGGTGGTCACGCCGCCTCCTGCTCGGTGAGCTGGGAGAGCACGATCTCCCGGTACGTCGGGTTTCCGGCCATCAGCTCGCCGTGGGTGCCGCTGCCGACGACGGCGCCCTCGTCCAGGACGATGATCCGGTCGGCGTCGCGGATGGTGGAGACGCGCTGGGCGACGATCAGCACGGTGGCGTCGGAGGTCTCCCGGGCGAGCGCCTTGCGGAGCCTGGCGTCGGTGGCGTAGTCGAGTGCCGAGAAGGAGTCGTCGAACAGGTAGATGCCGGGCTTGCGGACCAGGGCGCGGGCGATCGCGAGGCGCTGGCGCTGGCCGCCGGAGAGGTTGCTGCCGCCCTGGGCGATGGGCGCGTCCAGGCCTTCGGGGAGGCGCTCGACGAACTCCCTGGCCTGGGCGACGTCGAGGGCGTGCCAGAGCTCCTCGTCGGTGGCGTCGGGCCGGCCGTAGCGCAGGTTGCTGGCGACGGTGCCGGTGAACAGGTAGGGCTTCTGCGGGACGAGGCCGACGGTCTCGGCGATGGCCTCGGGGGCGAGGTCGCGCACGTTGACGCCGTCCAGCAGGACCTGTCCGGAGGTGGAGTCGAAGAGCCGGGGGACGAGGCCGAGCAGGGTGGACTTGCCGCTGCCGGTGGAGCCGATGACGGCGGTGGTCTCGCCGGGGCGGGCGGTGATGTCGATGCCGCGCAGCACGGAGGCCTCGGCGCCCGGGTAGCGGAACTCGACGTCGCGCAGCTCCAGGTTGCCGCGGGCCAGCACCTCGGTGACCGGGGCGGACGGCGGGACGACGCTGGAGCGGGTGTCCAGCACCTCCTGGATGCGCTCGGCGCAGACCTCGGCGCGCGGCACCATCATGAACATGAAGGTGGCCATCATGACGCTCATCAGGATCTGCATCAGGTAGGACAGGAAGGCGGTCAGCGCGCCGATCTCCATGCCGCCGCTGTCGATCCGGTAGGCGCCGAACCAGAGCACGGCGATGCTGGAGACGTTCACGACCAGCATCACGAGGGGGAACATCAGCGACATCAACCGGCCGACCCGGAGCGAGACGTCGGTCAGCTCCCCGTTGGCGCCGGCGAACCGGGCCTGCTCGTGGTCGTCCTTGACGAAGGCGCGGATGACCCGGATGCCGGTGATCTGCTCGCGCAGGACCCGGTTCACGGTGTCGATCTTCGTCTGCATGCTGCGGAACTTCGGGCGCAGCGAGCGGACCAGCAGGACGACGATGGTGCCGAGCACCGGGACGACGGCGAGCAGCAGCGCGGAGAGCGGGACGTCCTGGTTGAGCGCCATGATGATGCCGCCGACGCACATGATCGGCGCGGCGACCATCAGCGTGAAGGACATCAGGACCAGCATCTGGACCTGCTGGACGTCGTTGGTGGTGCGGGTGATCAGCGAGGGGGCGCCGAACTGGCCGAGTTCGCGGGCGGAGAAGCTCTGCACCCGGTCGAAGACGGCGGCCCGGACGTCCCGGCCGACGGCCATCGCGGTGCGCGCGCCGTAGTAGACGGCGCCGATCGAGCAGAGCGCCTGGACCACGGTGACGGCGATCATCACGCCGCCCAGCTGCAGGATGGTGCCGGTGTCACCCTTCACCACGCCGTCGTCGATGATGTCGGCGTTGAGTGTGGGCAGGTACAGCAGGGCGAGCGTCGAGACCAGCTGGAGCAGTACCAGCAAGGTGATCGGTTGGGAGTAGGGGCGCAGGTAGGCCCTGAGCAGTCTGATCAGCACTGGCACACTCTTGTCGTCGGCGGTGGGATTCGCATCCCAATTCTCGTTCTTTGGTGGACTCGTACAGGCGATTCTGGGTACGCCGCCCGGATGTTTGTCCAGTCCTTTGCCCGGCGTTGCGGCGGGCCGGTTGCGGGGTGCTCCGGCGGGCTGCACCCGGCACCCGGAGGTGTGCCAGGCTGCCCCGCCCTCTTACGGAATGACCGGTTTCCCCCTAGGCTGCTGGTTGCCCCCTTGTTACTCGCCGGTATCAGTCCGGTCGACCGGGGGCCCGGCGACCGCCCCCACGGGAGCCGCGACAATCCCTCAGACGGCCACCCGCCCCCGGAGGTCCTCGTTGAGTTCCGCGCAGTCCCTGATCGACTCCGGCCGTGCCGACATCGTTGCCGCGCGTCCCGCCTCCGTCGCCCACCTGTTCCAGGAGCGGGTCGCCGCCACCCCGGCCGGTGAGGCGTACCGCTTCCCCGTCCCGGTGGACGAGCACGCGGCGGACAGTGCCCCCGGCGCCGAGCAGTGGCGCTCGCTGACCTGGGCGCAGACCGCCACCCGGGTGTACGCGGTGGCCGCAGGCCTGCTGTCGCTGGGCATCCAGGCCGAGGACCGGGTCGCGCTGGCCTCCTCCACCCGGCTGGAGTGGGTCATCGCCGACCTCGGCAACATGTGCGCGGGCGCGGCCACCACAGCCGTCTACCCGAGCACCAACGCCGACGAGACGGCGTTCATCCTCTCCGACTCCGGCTCCCGGGCCCTGTTCGCCGAGAACGCCGCCCAGCTCGCCAAGGCCGTCGCCGAGGTGGACCGGCTGCCCGAGCTGCGCACCGTCGTCCTCTTCGACGCGCCCGCCGAGGCTCCCGAGACCGGCGGGCTGAACGTGCTCACCCTGGCCGAGCTGGAGCAGCTCGGCGCCAAGTACCTGGAGCAGCACCCGGACGCCGTCGAGAAGACCATCGCCGCGCTCGACAAGGAGCAGCTGGCCACCCTCATCTACACCTCCGGCACCACCGGCCGCCCCAAGGGCGTGCGCCTGGTGCACGACTGCTGGGCGTACGAGGGGCGGGCCCAGGAGGCCAGCGGGCTGCTGGCCGCCGACGACGTGCAGTTCATGTGGCTGCCGCTGTCGCACGTCTTCGGCAAGACGCTGATCTCGGGCCAGATCGCCACCGGCCACGTGATGGCCGTGGACGGCAGGGTCGACCGGATCATCCACAACCTGCCGGTCATCCGGCCGACCGTCATGGCCTCGGCACCGCGCATCTTCGAGAAGGTCTACAACGGCATCGCCGGCAGGGCCCGGGCCGAGGGCGGCGCCAAGTACAAGATCTTCATGTGGGCGGCGCAGACCGCCCGGGAGTATGCCCGGGTCGTCCAGGAGAACCGGATCGCCACCGGTGTCGGCACCGCCCCGCTGGGCCTGCGGCTGCAGCACGCGGTCGCCGACAAGCTGGTGTTCGCCAAGATCCGGGCCGCCTTCGGCGGGCGGCTGCGCGGCGCGGTCTCCGGCAGTGCCGCGCTCGCCCCCGAGATCGGCTACTTCTTCGTCGGCGCCGGGGTGCCGATCCTGGAGGGCTACGGCCTGAGCGAGACCAGCGCCGGCTCGTCCGTCAACCGTGCGGAGGACGTCCGGGTCGGCACGGTCGGCCGTCCGCTGCCCGGCACCGAGGTCCGGATCGCCGAGGACGGCGAGATCCTGCTGCGCGGCCCGGGCATCATGCGCGGCTACCACAACCTGCCGGAGAAGACCGCCGAGGTGCTGGAGGCCGACGGCTGGTTCCACACCGAGGACATCGGCGAACTGTCCGCGGACGGCTTCCTGCGGATCACCGACCGCAAGAAGGACATGTTCAAGACCTCGGGCGGCAAGTACGTCGCGCCCAGCGAGGTCGAGGGCAAGTTCAAGGCGGTCTGCCCGTTCGTCAGCAACATCCTGGTGATCGGCAACGGCCGCAACTTCTGCACCGCGCTGATCGGCCTGGACGAGACGGTGATCATGCCGTGGGCCGCCGAGCACGGCCTGGCCGGCAAGTCCTACGCCGAGGTGGTCGCCGACCCGCAGGTGCACAAGCTGATCGACGGCTTCGTGCAGCGGCTCAACTCCGGCCTCCAGCGCTGGCAGACGATCAAGAAGTTCACCCTGCTCCCGCGCGACCTGGACATCGAGCACGGCGAGCTCACCCCGAGCCTGAAGATCAAGCGCCCGGTGGTCGAGCGGACGTACGCCGACGCCGTCACCGAGATGTACGCGGGCGCCAACGAGGCCTGAGCGGCTCCCCGCTCCCCGCCCCCTACGGCCCCGGGCCGCCCGCCCGTTTCGGGCAGGCCCGGGCCGTACGGGACACTGGGGTCATGCCCTCCGCACTCCCCGACGGCGAACCCGTGCCGTCCGACGGTTCCCTGCCCGCACACGCCCTCGCCGGGCTCGGGTCGCGGCCGTTCGGCTTCTACCTGCACGTGCCGTACTGCGCGAGCCGCTGCGGCTACTGCGACTTCAACACCTACACCGCCACCGAGCTGCGGTCCTCCGGGGCCGTCGCCTCCCAGGAGACGTACGCCGACAACGTCGTCGCGGAGATCCGGCTGGCCCGCAGGGTGCTGGGCGACGCCGACCTGCCCGTGCAGACGGTCTTCCTCGGCGGCGGCACGCCCACCCTGCTGCCCGCCCGCGACCTCGTGAAGATGCTCGCCGCCATCCGCGACGAGTTCGGGCTCGCCGAGGGCGCCGAGGTCACCACCGAGGCCAACCCCGAGTCCGTCGACCCGGCCTACCTCGCCGAGCTGCGCGCGGGCGGCTACAACCGGGTCTCCTTCGGCATGCAGAGCGCCCGCCCGCACGTGCTCCGGCTGCTCGACCGCCACCACACCCCCGGCCGCCCCGAGGCCTGCGTCGCCGAGGCCCGCGCGGCCGGCTTCGAGCACGTCAACCTGGACCTCATCTACGGCACTCCCGGCGAGTCCGACGACGACTGGCGGGCCTCCCTGGACGCCGCCATCGGCGCCGGCCCCGACCACGTCTCGGCCTACTCGCTGATCGTCGAGGACGGCACCAAGCTGGCCGCCCGGGTCAAGCGCGGCGAGCTCCCGATGATCGACGACGACGTGCACGCCGACCGCTACCTGATCGCCGAGCGGGCGCTCGCCGCCGCCGGCTACTCCTGGTACGAGGTCTCCAACTGGGCCACCACCCCGGAGGGCCGCTGCCGCCACAACGAGCTGTACTGGACCGGCGCCGACTGGTGGGGCGCCGGCCCCGGCGCACACAGCCACGTCGGCGGCGTCCGCTGGTGGAACGCCAAGCACCCCGCCGCCTACGCCCGCTCCCTCGCCGAGCAGCGCACCCCCGCCCAGGGCCGCGAACTGCTCACCGACGAGGACCGCCGGGTCGAGCGCATCCTCCTCGAACTCCGCCTCGCCGAGGGCATCCCGCTCGGCCTGCTCACCGGCACCGGCCTCAAGGCCGCCGCCCGCCACCACGAGGACGGACTCCTCGCCGCCGGGCCGTATGCCGCCGGCCGCGCCGTGCTGACCCTGCAGGGCCGTCTGCTGGCCGACGCGGTCGTCCGCGACCTGGTGGACTGACGTCCGCCGACGCGGTCCCGGCCGTCGCCCCGCCGTTCCGGACCGACGCCCGGACGCTCAGTCCGGCAGCGTCACGAAGTCGATCAGCTCCTCGACCTTCGCCAGCAGGGCCGGCTCCAGGTCCCGGTAGGAATCCACCGAGGCGAGGATGCGCTTCCAGGCGGCGGGGGTGTCCACCGGCCAGCCGAGGCGGCGGCAGATGCCCTCCTTCCACACCTCCTCGTACGGCACGTCCGGCCAGCCGGGGATGCCGACGCTGGACGGCTTCACGGCCTGCCAGACGTCGATGTAGGGGTGGCCGACGACCAGGACGGCGTCGCCGGTGACCCGGGCGGCGATCCGGTGCTCCTTGGTGCCGGGGAGCAGGTGGTCGACCAGGACGCCGAGGCGGCGGCCCGGGCCGGGGGCGAAGTCGGCGACGACCGCGGGCAGGTCGTCGATGCCCTCCAGGTACTCGACCACCACGCCCTCGATCCGCAGGTCGTCGCCCCAGACCCGCTCGACCAGCTCGGCGTCGTGCCGGCCCTCGACGTAGATCCGGGACTCCCGGGCCACCCGGGCGCGGGCGCCGGGCACGGCCACCGACCCGGAGGCGGTCCGGCCGGGGGTGCGCGCGGGCGCCGGGCCGGCGGGGCGGACCAGGGTGACCGTCCGGCCCTCCAGCAGGAAGCCGCGCGGCACCAGGGGGAAGACCCGGTGCTTGCCGAAGCGGTCCTCCAGGGTGACGGTGAAGCCCTCGGCGGTCTTCTCGCAGCGCACCACCGCCCCGCAGAATCCGGTCGCCGCCTCCTCCACCACGAGGTCGCGCTCGGCGGGCACCTCCGGGGCGGGCTGCTGCTTCTTCCACGGCGGGGTCAGGTCGGGTCCGTACTGGCGGCTGCGCATTCCCCGGAGTCTAGGAGGCGTCGGCCCGTGAACGGTGAGCCGACCGCCGGGACACCCGCCCCGTGCCCACAGGGCCACGGCGCGGCCGGGGCGGTCGCCCTCAGGGGCCCCGGGACGTCGTCGGTGGGGGCGGCGGCCGGGCGGCGGCCGGCGGATTGCGGCCGGCCGAGGTCACAGACCCGGCGCGCCCCAGACCGGGAACCAGCGGGTGAGGTCCTTCTCCAGCCGCAGGTCGTTCCCGAGCATGGCGTTGACCTGCAGCTCCAGCGGGCTGTTCCGCTTCTCCCCGCCGCCCGGCACCGGCGCGAACGGGTAGAAGGTGCCGCGCTTGTACAGGTAGACCAGCGCCAGCGGCTGCCCCTCGGCGTCGCGGAAGGCGACCAGCGAGCAGAGCAACTGCGGCCCGAAGCCGTTCGCCTCCAGCTCGCTGTTGACCGCGTGCAGGTCGTTGACCAGCTCCGGCAGCTCCTCGGGCGTGTGCCGGGCGAGCAGCCAGGAGTACCCGTACGCGTCCTTGGAGGCCTCCACCGGGACGCCGCCGCGCTCGGTGTCGGCGTCCAGCAGCGCCCGTACCTGCCGCTCGACCTCGCCGAATGCCCCGCCCTCGACGGAGGCGAAGCAGACCGATCCGACGCCGGTGGGCCGGAAGCCGGAGGCCGCCTCCAGGGTCAGCGCGGCGGACGGTACGCCGAACAGCTGGTCGAGGTCGGGCCTGACCGGCTTGGTGCGGCCGAACAGCGTGTCCAGGAATCCCACGGCGGTCCCTTCCGGAGGTGGTCCGGCTCGCCGGAGCGGCCCGGCGGCCGGAGGCGGTTCAGCGGCCGAGCTGGGCCGAGATCTTCGCCAGCTGCGCCAGCCGCTGCTCCAGCGGCGGGTGGGTGGAGAGCAGCTGCGAGGCGGCGTCCCGGGCGCTCAGCGCCGGGGCGAAGTAGAAGGCGTTGTACGCCTGCGCCTGGCGCAGGTCCTTGGTCGGGATCGCGGCGATCTGGCCGGTCACCTTGGTCAGTGCCGAGGCGAGCGCGCTGGGCCGGCCGGTGAGCTGGGCGGCCGCCCGGTCGGCGGCCAGCTCCCGGTAGCGGGAGAGCAGCCGGGTCAGCAGGAAGCTGATCGCGTAGACCACGACCGAGACCAGCGGGATGACCAGCGCGGCGATCGCGGCGTTGGAGTCGTTGCTGTTCCGGGCGCCGCCCATGAAGCCGCCGTACATCGCGATCCGGGTCATCGCCCCGGCCAGCACCCCGAGGAACCCGGCGATGGTCATCACCGCGACGTCCCGGTGGGCGACGTGCGACAGCTCGTGCGCGAGCACGCCCTCCAGCTCCTCCGGCTCCAGCCGCCGCAGCAGCCCGGTGGTGACGCAGACCACGGCGTTCTGGGGGTTGCGGCCGGTCGCGAAGGCGTTCGGCATGTCGTTGTCGGCGACCGCCACCCGGGGTTTGGGCATGTCGGCGAGTGCGCAGAGCCGGTCGACGGTGCCGTGCAGCTGGGGGTACTGCTCCGGGGTGACCCGGTGGGCGCCCATCGCCCGTTCGGTGATCTTGTCGCTGAACCAGAACTGCGCGACGAACAGCCCGCCCGAGATCAGCACGATCAGCGGCCAGGCCCCGCGCAGCAGTGCGATCAGCAGACCGGTGAAACCGACGTACAACAGCCCGATCACGAACATCGTCCCGACCATCCGGCCGGTCAGGCCGCGGTCCGGTGCGAAGCGGGTGTGCTGGCCCGAGGTCGACATCTCTGCTCCTCTGTTCGCCGTCCGCTATCGATGCTGCCACCCGGACGGGCGCGGGGCATCACCCGCGCGCCGCGGACTGCAAGCAGGATCACTGTGGCCGGGCCGTTCCTGCCGTCGGACCCGGGCCTTACACTGGCAGGTACGGTTCTGGCACTCGTGTGTTCAGAGTGCCAAAGCCGGGGCCCGCCAGTGGGGTCCGCAGCGAGACACACGGACACATGTCACATCGGACAACGTGCGAAGACGGAGGTGCGTGCCCCATGGCCGGTGAGGTCCGCCAGCTCGACGACCGCAAGCTCGCGGTCCTTCGCGCCATCGTCCAGGACTACGTGGGCACCGAGGAGCCGGTCGGTTCCAAGGCCCTCGTGGAGCGGCACAGCCTGGGCGTGTCCCCGGCCACCGTCCGCAACGACATGGCGGCGCTGGAGGAGGACGGCTACATCCACCAGCCGCACACCAGCGCCGGGCGGATCCCCACGGACAAGGGGTACCGCCTGTTCGTCGACCGGCTGGCCGAGGTCAAGCCGATGAGCGCGCCCGAGCGGCGGGCGATCCGGCACTTCCTGGACGGCGCGGTCGACCTGGACGACGTGGTCGCCCGGACGGTCCGGCTGCTCGCCCAGCTCACCCGGCAGGTCGCGGTGGTCCAGTACCCCTCGCTCTCCCGGTCCACCGTGCGCCACATCGAACTGGTGGCGCTGGCCCCGGCCAAGGTGATGCTCGTCCTGATCACCAACACCGGCCGGGTCGAGCAGCGGCTCGTGGACTGCCCGGGCACGGTCGGCGAGACCGTCCTGGCGGACCTGCGCGCCAAGATCAACACCAGGGCCGTCGGGCAGCGCCTGCCCGACGTCCCGGAGCTGCTGGACGAGCTGCCGTCCCAGTTCGAGGCGGCCGACCGGCCGGCCGTCACCACCGTCCTGGCGACGCTCTTCGAGGCGCTCGCCGAGCAGAACGAGGAGCGGATCATGCTGGCCGGCACGGCCAACCTGACCCGCTTCGGGCACGACTTCCCGCTCACCATCCAGCCGGTGCTGGAGGCGCTGGAGGAGCAGGTCGTCCTGCTCCGCCTCCTGGGTGAGACGGCCGACGCCGGGATGACGGTCCGGATCGGCCGGGAAAACGCGTACGAAGGGCTCAATTCCACCTCGATCGTCTCCGTGGGCTACGGTTCGGGCGACGAGAGCGTGGCCAAGCTGGGTGTGATCGGTCCGACCCGGATGGACTACCCGGGCACAATGGGGGCGGTGCGAGCGGTGGCACGGTACGTGGGCCAGATCCTGGCCGAGTCGTAGGAACGGCCACCATCGGACATCCGATGGTGGTACCAGTCGCAAGCACTTCAACAGGCGGAACAAGCGGAGCATTTGGTGGCCACGGACTACTACGCGGTACTCGGCGTCCGGCGGGATGCGGGGCAGGACGAGATCAAGAAGGCGTTCCGGCGCCTGGCACGCGAACTGCACCCGGACGTCAACCCGGACCCGAAGACGCAGGAGCGGTTCAAGGAGATCAACGCCGCCTACGAGGTGCTCTCCGATCCGCAGAAGCGTCAGGTCTACGACCTCGGCGGCGACCCCCTGTCGCCCAACGGCGGCGGTGCGGGCGGCTTCGGCGCGGGCGCGGCGGGCTTCGGCTTCTCCGACATCATGGACGCCTTCTTCGGCGCCGCCTCCGGCCAGCGCGGCCCGCGCTCCCGGACGAGGCGCGGCCAGGACGCCATGATCCGGCTGGAGATCACCCTGGAGGAGGCCGCCTTCGGCACCACCAAGGAACTCCAGGTCGACACGGCCGTCACCTGCACCACCTGCAGCGGCGAGGGCGCGGCCCCCGGTACCTCCGCGCAGACCTGTGACATGTGCCGCGGCAAGGGCGAGGTCTCCCAGGTCACCCGGTCCTTCCTGGGCCAGGTCATGACCTCCCGCCCCTGCCCGCAGTGCCAGGGCTTCGGCACCGTCGTGCCGACCCCGTGCCCGGAGTGCGCCGGCGACGGCCGTGTCCGCGCCCGCCGCACGCTGACCGTCAAGATCCCGGCCGGTGTCGACAACGGCACCCGGATCCAGCTGGCCGGCGAGGGCGAGGTCGGCCCCGGCGGAGGCCCCGCCGGCGACCTCTACGTCGAGATCGCCGAGACCAGCCACACGGTGTTCCAGCGGCGCGGCGACGACCTGCACTGCACCGTCACCATCCCGATGACGGCCGCCTCGCTCGGCACCCAGGTGCCGCTGCAGACCCTGGACGGGCTGGAGGAGGTCGACATCCGGCCCGGCACCCAGTCGGGCCAGTCGATCCCGCTGCACGGCCGTGGCATCACCCACCTGCGCGGCGGCGGCCGGGGCGACCTGATAGTGCATGTCGAGGTGCAGACGCCCACCAAGCTCGACGCCGAGCAGGAGGAGCTGCTGCGTCGCCTCGCGGTGCTGCGCGGCGAGGAACGGCCCTCGGGCCAGTTCGCGCCGGGCCAGCAGGGGCTGTTCTCCCGCCTGAAGGACGCCTTCAACGGCCGCTGACCGCACCGGCGCCCGGTGACCCGGACGGGGTCACCGGGCGCCGTCGTTCCACCGCACAGAGACCTCAGGGAACCCCATGACCGCGCCCGTGTTCGTCGTCGAGACCACGCAGCTCGCCACCGCCGCCCCCGGCGCGGTGGTCCGGCTGGACGGTCCGGAGGGGCGGCACGCCGCCGCCGTGAAGCGGCTGGAGCCCGGCGAGGCGGTGACCCTCGCGGACGGGCTGGGCCTCGGCGTGGACGGCACGGTGGCGGCGGTGCACGGCAAGGACGCCGTCGACGTGACGGTGGCCGCCGTCCGGCGGGAGCCCGAGCCGTCGCCGCGGATCGTCGTCGTCCAGGCGCTGCCCAAGGGCGACCGCGGCGAGCTGGCCGTGGAGACCATGACCGAGGTCGGCGTGGACGTGGTGATCCCCTGGGCCGCCTCGCGCTGCATCACCCAGTGGAAGGGCGAGCGCGGCGCCAAGGCGCTCGCCAAGTGGCGGGCCACCGCCCGCGAGGCGGGTAAGCAGTCCCGCCGGCTGCGCTTCCCCGAGGTCCGCGATCCGGTGACCACCAGGCAGCTGGCGCCCGTCCTGGCCGGTGCCGCGCTCGCCGCGGTGCTGCACGAGGAGGGCGCCGAGCCGCTGGCCGGTGCCGCCCTGCCGGCGGGCGGGGACATCGTGCTGGTGGTCGGCCCCGAGGGCGGGGTCTCCCCGGACGAGCTGGCCGCCTTCGCCGAGGCCGGCGCCAGGCCGTACCGGCTCGGCCCGTCGGTGCTGCGCACCTCGACGGCGGGCGTGGCCGCCGGCGCCCTCCTGCTGGGCCGCACCGGCCGCTGGAGCTGAGCCGCCAGGCTCGCGGCCGCGCGCCCCGGCGGCGTGGAGGGGTGTCCCCCACACGGGTCGCCTGTTGCGGAAAACCCGGGTGCATCGTGTGCGGACCTGCCTAGGCTGACCATGTGAGCGAATCTCCGAGCACCCCTGCCGGCGCCTACCTGCGCCACCCGCATCTGCACGGTGACCTGGTCACCTTCGTGGCCGAGAACGACGTCTGGCTCGCCCCGCTGGACGGCGGCCGGGCCTGGCGGCTGACGGCCGACCACGTCCCGGTCCGAAGGCCGCGGTTCTCCCCGGACGGGCGGTACATCGCCTTCACCTCCACCCGGGACGGCGCGCCCGAGGTGCACCTCGCGCCGGTGGACGGCGGCCCGTCCCGGCGGCTGACGTACTGGGGCAGCGACCAGACCCAGGTACAGGGCTGGACGGCCGACGGCCGCCCGATCGCCACCACCACCGCCGGGCAGGCCACCCTGCGCCGCACCTGGGCGCACGCCGTGCCGCTGGACGGCGGCGAGCCGGTCCGGCTGCCGTACGGGCCGGTCGGGGGCCTGGCGTTCGAGCCGGACGGCACGGGGGCGTCCCCGGCCGGAGGCGGGGGGAGGGTGCTGCTGGTCTCGGCGAACAACCGGGACCCGGCCTGGTGGAAGCGGTACCGGGGCGGCCAGGCCGGCAAGCTCTGGATCGGCCGCGACGAGTTCGTCCGCGTCCACGAGGAGTTGGACGGACAGCTCGACTCCCCGCTCTGGGTCGGCGGGCCGGGCGCGTCCAGAATCGCCTTCCTCTCGGACCACGAGGGCGTCGGCGAGCTGTACTCCAGCCTCCCGGACGGCACCGACCTGCGCCGTCACACCACCTCCCCGGAGGGCTTCTACGCCCGCAACGCCGCCACCGACGGCACCCGGGTGGTCTGGCACCGGGCCGGTGACCTCTGGCTGCTGGACAACCTGGACGGCCCGGACAATCCGGACGGCACGGGCGGGCCGGACGGCGCCGGGCCGCGCCGGCTGGACGTCCGGCTGGCGGGGCCGCGGGCCGGGCGCCGGCCGCGCCCGGTCTCGGCCGCGCACTGGCTGGAGAGCGCCGCGCCCGACCGCACCGGCCGGGCCGGCGCCGTGGTGGTCCGCGGCACCGTGCACTGGCTGACCCACCGGGAGGGTCCCGCCCGGGTGCTGGACGAGACGCCCGGCGTGCGCGGCCGGCTGGCCCGGGTGGTGCCGGGCGAGGACAGCGGGCAGGGCGTGCTCTGGGTGACCGACGCCGAGGGCGACGACGCGCTGGAGTACGCGCCGGCCGTGCTGGGCGCCGAGCGCCGCCGGCTGGCCGCCGGGCAGCTCGGCCGGGTCCGCGCCCTGGTGGTCTCGCCGGACGGCAAGCAGGCGGCGGTCGGCTCGCACGACGGCCGGGTGCTGCTGGTCACGCTCGCCGACGGTGTCGTGCACGAGCTGGCCCTCAGCACGGACGGCGAGGTCAGCGGGCTGACGTTCAGCCCGGACTCGGCCTGGCTGGCCTGGTCGCAGCCGGCGGCGGGCCTGGGCGCCTTCTCGTTGCGGCAGATCGCGCTGGCCAACCTGGCCACCCGGACGGTCGGCGAGGTCACCCCGGCACGGTTCTTCGACAGCTCGCCGGCGTTCACCGCCGACGGCAAGCACCTGGCGTTCCTCTCGGTGCGCAACTTCGACCCGGTCTACGACTCGCACGTCTTCGACCTGTCGTTCCCCAACGGCTGCCGCCCCTACCTGGTCACGCTGGCCGCCGACACGCCGTCCCCGTTCGGGCCGCAGCGGGCCGGTCGCCCGGTCGGCGGCGAGGAGGACGAGCCGAGGGGCAAGAAGGCGGACGGCGAGGAGGGCGCCGCCGACGCTCCGCCGGCCACCCGGGTCGACCTGGACGGCATCGCCGACCGGATCATCCCCTTCCCGGTCGAGGGCGGCCGGTTCGGCTCGCTGAAGGCGGCCAAGGACGGCGTGCTCTGGACGAGGATCCCGCTGATCGGCGAACTCGGCGACGAGGCGGCCTCCCTGGAGGACGAGCGGCCGCGCCCGGCGCTGGAGCGGTTCGACTTCCGCAAGCGCCGCGCCGAGCAACTGGTCGACGGCCTGGACGGGTTCGCGGTCAGCGGCGACGGCTCCCGGCTGGCCGTCCTGGACGAGGGCGAGCTGCGGATCGTCCCCGCCGACCACAAGGCGGCCGGTGAGGACGACGAGATCGACGTCGACCTCGCCCGGCTGCGGGTCACCGTCGACCCGGAGGCCGAGTGGCGGCAGATGTACGACGAGAACGGCCGCCTGATGCGCGACAACTTCTGGCGCCCGGACCTCGCCGGTGTCGACTGGGCCGGCGTGCTGGCGCGCTACCGGCCGCTGGTGGAGCGGCTCGGCTCCAAGGACGACCTCGTGGACCTCCTCTGGGAGGTGCACGGCGAGCTGGGTACGTCGCACGCCTACGTCATCGCGCACGGCGTCCACACCGAGGCGGCCCGCCGCCAGGGGAAGCTCGGCGCCGACCTGGTCAAGGACGGCGACGTCTGGCGGATCGCCCGGATCCTGCCCGGAGAGTCCTCCGACCCGCGGGCCCGCTCGCCGCTGGCCGCGCCGGGCGCCGCCGTCCGCCCGGGCGACGCGATCCTCGCCGTCAACGGCCGCCCGGTCGACCCGGTCACCGGCCCGGCGCCGCTGCTGGCCGGCACCGCCGGGCAGCCGGTCGAGCTGACCGTGGCCGGCAAGGACGGCACCGACCAGCGCCACCCGGTGGTCGTCCCGCTCGCCGACGACGAGCCGCTGCGCTACCACGACTGGGTGGCCGGCCGCCGGTCCGCCGTCCGCGAGCTGTCCGGCGGCCGGCTCGGCTACCTGCACGTCCCCGACATGCAGGTGGCCGGCTGGGCACAGATCCACCGCGACCTGCGGTCGGAGATGGCCAAGGAGGGCGTGATCGTCGACATCAGGGAGAACCGCGGCGGCCACACCTCGCAGCTGGTGATCGAGAAGCTGGCCCGCCGGATCGTCGGCTGGGACGTCGCCCGGGACATCGCCAGCCCGGTGCCGTACCCCGCGGACGCCCCGCGCGGGCCGGTGGTGGCGCTGGCCGACGAGTACTCCGGCTCGGACGGCGACATCGTCAACGCCGCGATCCAGGCACTGAAGATCGGCCCGGTGGTCGGCACCCGGACGTGGGGCGGGGTGATCGGCATCGACAGCCGGTACAGCCTGGTCGACGGCACCCTGGTCACCCAGCCCAAGTACGCCTTCTGGATGGAGGGCTACGGCTGGGGCGTGGAGAACCACGGCGTCGACCCGGACGTCGAGGTGCCGATCGCGCCGCACCAGCACGCGGCGGGGGAGGACCCGCAGCTCGCCGAGGGCGTCCGGATCGCCCTGGCCGCGCTGGCCGGGAGCCCGGCCAGGACGGCGCCGCCGCTGCCCTGGGCGTAGCGGCCGGAGGCCGCGCGCAGCGCTGTGGCGTGGGAGGCCGTCCGGACGGCCTCCCACGCCGGGGCTGGGTAGGATGCGGGGCTGTTCTTGATCAAGTCCGATCGTCGGCCGATCGACAGCTCACGGGGGAGCACATGGCACAGGGCTATCCGCAGCCGCAGTACGGCGGGCAACAGCCGTACGGGCAGCAGCCGGGGTACGGGCAGCAGCCGGGGTACGGGCAACCGCCGTACGGGCAGCAGCCGCAGTACGGCGGGCAACAGCCGTACGGGCACCAGCCGGGGTACGGGCAGCCGCATTACGGCCGGCCGCCGGTCCACGGGAACCCCTACGGCGGGCAGCCCCAAGGGCAGCAGCACCCCTACGCCGGGCACGTGCCCAGGCCGAAGGAGGCTAGCGGCTTCCGGCGCTTCCCCGCCGTCGTCATCGACTGCCTGCTCGCGGTCGCCCTGGGCTTCGTCGCGGCCAAGGCCGCCGGCGGTCCGAAGACCGTCCACGGCGGTGCCTACCTCGGCGCCCTGCTCGGCGTCGGTTTCGGCGTCTCCTACGTCAACCAGGTGCTGCTCGCCCGGCTCACCGGCTTCAGCGTGGGCAAGGGGATCATGGCCCTCCGGGTGATCCGCAAGAAGGACGTCAGCCGGCCGCACACCTGGCGGCTCACCAAGCGCTGGATGATCGGCTTCGTCATCCTCGCGATCTCGCTGCTCACCGAGGACTTCGAGGACGAGGGCGAGGTCCTCGCGGTCCGCGTGGTCCGCTGGAAGCACCTGCGCGAGTACCAGCAGGCGACCGGCCGGCTCGGCTAGCATGCGGCCGTACGCCCCGACCGACACCGTGCGACACGACACCGTGAGACACCGCGAGGAGACCCCGATGGCCGGCGAGCCGCAGCCCGACTGCCTGTTCTGCAAGATCGTGGCCGGCGAGATCCCGGCCACCGTGGTGCGCAAGACCGAGCGCATCCTCGCCTTCCGGGACATCGCCCCGAAGGCCCCGACCCACGTCCTGGTCATCCCGCACGTCCACTACCCGAACGCCGCCGAACTGGCCGCCGCCGAGCCGCAGATCGCCGGCGAGCTGCTGGCCGAGGCCGGCCGGGTCGCCGAGGACGAGGGCATCAAGGACTACCGGCTGATCTTCAACACCGGCGCCGGCGCGGGCCAGACCGTCTTCCACGCCCACGTCCACGTGCTCGGCGGGATCCCGATGACCGAGCGCATGGTCTGACCGGCGTGTCCCAGCGCGAACTCGTCGTCCTCGGCACCGCCAGCCAGGTGCCGACCCGGCACCGCAACCACAACGGTTACCTGCTGCGCTGGGACGGCGAGGGACTGCTGTTCGACCCCGGCGAGGGCACCCAGCGGCAGATGCTGCACGCCGGGGTCTCCGCCACCCAGATCACCCGGATCGCCGTCACGCACTTCCACGGCGACCACAGCCTGGGGCTCGCCGGGGTGATCCAGCGGATCAACCTGGACCGCGTCCCGCAGCCGGTGGACGTCTACTTCCCGGCGTCCGGGGAGGTCTACTTCGAGCGGCTGCGGTACGCCACCGCCTACCACGAGACGGCCGTGCTGCGCCCCCGCCCGATCGAGGAGCGCGGCCCGCTGCCCGTCCCCGGTGCCCGCTTCGCGCTGGACGCCGTCCGGCTCTCGCACCCGGTCGAGTCCTTCGGCTACCGGCTCACCGAGCCGGACGGCCGCCGGCTGGTGCCCGAGCGCCTCGCCGCCCTCGGCATCGCCGGGCCGGACGTCGGCCGGCTCCAGCACCGGGGCGCGATCGAGGTGGACGGCGTGCGCGTCACCCTGGACCAGGTCAGCGAGCCCCGGCTCGGCCAGAAGTTCGCCTTCGTGATGGACACCCGGCTCTGCGAGGGCGTCCACGAACTCGCCGAGGGCGCCGACCTGCTGGTCATCGAGTCGACCTTCACCGACGCCGACGTCCGGCTCGCCGAGGACCACGGTCACCTGACCGCCGGCCAGGCCGCCAAGGTCGCCGCCGAGGCCGGCGCGCAGACCCTGGTGCTGACCCACTTCTCGCAGCGCTACCCGGACCTCGGCCAGCACCTCGCCGACGCCCGCAAGCACTTCGACGGCACCATCGTGCTCGCCGAGGACCTCGCCAGGGTGCCCGTCCCGCCCCGGCGCCGGCCGTGACCGGACGGGGCGGAGCCGTGGGCGGCCCGTGAACGGTGCGGAAAACCGCTCGCGCCGCCCCGCGATCTGCCGGAGCATCGTCGGGTGCGGCCCCGCCGCCCGCCGCAGCGATCACGTGCGCGGCGTACCCTGGTGCCCCGGAGAGACCGAGCGGCCCACGAGACACGGATGGGATGAGGCAGGCCCAGCGCCGACCTATGAGTGACACATCGCAGACCCGTACGAACGGACAGTCGCGCCCCGAACCGGCGGACGACGGCCGCACCAGCGCCCGGATCGTCATCCCCGAGAAGCACCCGATGGTCACCCTGCTCGGCACCGCGGACTCGCTGCTCCGGGTGATCGAGCGGGGCTTCCCCGCCGCCGACATCCACGTCCGCGGCAACGAGGTGACCGCCACCGGAGAGCGCGCCGAGGTCGCCCTCGTCCAGCAGCTCTTCAACGAGATGATGCTGGTGCTGCGCACCGGCCAACCCCTGACGGAGGACTCCGTGGAGCGCTCCATCGCCATGCTCCGGAGCGCCGTGGACGACCCGGACAGCCCGGCGCCGTCCCAGGTGTTCACCGCGAACATCCTGTCCAACCGGGGCCGCACCATCCGCCCCAAGACCCTCAACCAGCAGCGCTACGTCGACGCGATCGACAAGCACACGATCGTCTTCGGCCTCGGCCCGGCCGGTACCGGCAAGACCTACCTCGCGATGGCCAAGGCCGTCCAGGCCCTCCAGGCCAAGGAGGTCAACCGGATCATCCTGACCCGCCCGGCCGTCGAGGCGGGGGAGCGGCTGGGCTTCCTGCCCGGCACCCTCTACGAGAAGATCGACCCGTACCTGCGCCCGCTCTACGACGCGCTGCACGACATGATGGACCCGGACTCCATCCCGCGCCTGATGGCGGCCGGCACCATCGAGGTCGCGCCGCTCGCCTACATGCGCGGCCGCACCCTCAACGACGCCTTCATCATCCTGGACGAGGCCCAGAACACCTCGCCCGAGCAGATGAAGATGTTCCTCACCCGCCTCGGGTTCAACTCCCGGGTGGTCGTCACCGGCGACACCAGCCAGATCGACCTCCCGGGCGGCACCCGCAGCGGTCTCAAGGTCGTCCAGGAGATCCTGGCCGACGTGCCCGACATCCACTTCTCCGTCCTCACCAGCACCGACGTGGTCCGCCACAAGCTGGTCGGCCGGATCGTGGACGCGTACGAGCGCTGGGACGCCCTCCAGGAGGCCGAGGAGGGCGCACCACGGCCCTCCCGCAAGCCCGGCCAGCGGCGCCCCGGAAAGCCGGCCGCACCGCGCGCACCCCGCCAGTCCCATCGCACCGAAAGCTGAGTAACCAGCCCGTCATGTCGATCGACATCGCCAACGAGTCCGGTTGGGACGCCGATGAGGAAGCCATCCTCGACGTCGCCCGCTACGCACTGGACAAGATGCGGATCCACCCGCAGTCCGAACTGTCCGTGATCCTGGTGGACGGTGCGGCGATGGAGGAGCTGCACATCCAGTGGATGGACCTCCCGGGCCCCACCGACGTGATGTCCTTCCCCATGGACGAGCTGCGCCCCGGCAAGGAGGGCGAGGAGCTGCCGCAGGGCCTGCTCGGCGACATCGTGCTCTGCCCCGAGGTCGCGGAGCAGCAGGGCAAGGCGGCCCCGTCCCAGCACTCGATGGACGAGGAGCTGCAGCTGCTCACCGTCCACGGCGTGCTGCACGTGCTCGGCTACGACCACGAGGAGCCGGACGAGGAGGAGGAGATGTTCGGCCTCCAGAAGGCGATCCTCGACGGCTGGCGGGCCGGCCGCGGCCTCGGCGGCATCTCGCCGGCCCCCACCACCCACTGAGCGCGGAGCCCGACCCCTGTGAGTGGTGAGAGTACGAGCTTCATCCTGGGTGCCGTGCTGCTGGTCGTCCTCGGCTGGCTGGCCGCGTGCGCCGAGGCGGGCATCTCCCGGGTCTCCCGGTTCCGTGCGGAGGAGGCGGTCCGGGCCGGGCGGCGCGGCTCGGCCCGGCTGCTGACGCTGGCCTCCGACCCGATCCGCTACCTCAACCTGGCGACCCTGATCCGGGTGGCCAGCGAGATGGCGGCGGCCGTCCTGGTCACCGTGGTCTGCGTGCGGAACCTGGAGACCACCTGGCAGGCCGTGCTGCTGGCGTTCGGCGTGATGGTGCTGGTCTCCTTCGTGGCGGTCGGCGTCTCGCCGCGCACGATCGGCCGCCAGCACCCGCTGACCACCGCCACCGCGGCCTCCTTCGTGCTGCTGCCGCTGGCCGGCGTGCTCGGCCCGATCCCGCGGCTGCTGATCCTGCTCGGCAACGCGCTGACCCCCGGCAAGGGCTACCGCGAGGGGCCGTTCGCCTCCGAGGCGGAGCTGCGCGCCCTGGTCGACCTCGCCGAGAAGAACGACGTGATCGAGGACGAGGAGCGCCGGATGGTGCACTCCGTCTTCGAGCTGGGCGACACCATCGTCCGCGAGGTGATGGTGCCGCGCACCGACCTGGTGATGATCGAGCGGCACAAGACCGTCCGTCAGGCGCTCACCCTGGCGCTGCGTTCCGGTTTCTCGCGCATCCCGGTGGTGGGCGACAACGAGGACGACGTGGTCGGCATCATCTACCTCAAGGACCTCGTCCGCCGCACCCACATCAACCGGGAGGCGGAGTCCGAGGAGGTCGGGAACGTGATGCGGCCGGCCGTCTTCGTCCCGGACTCCAAGCCGGCCGGCGACCTGCTGCGCGAGATGCAGCAGCGCCGCTCGCACGTCGCGATCGTGATCGACGAGTACGGCGGCACCGCCGGGCTGGTCACCATCGAGGACGTCCTGGAGGAGATCGTCGGGGAGATCACCGACGAGTACGACCGGGAGATCGCGCCGGTCGAGGACCTCGGCGACGGCTCGTACCGGATCACCGCCCGGCTGCTGGTCGAGGACCTCGGCGAGCTGTTCGGCATCGAGCTGGAGGACGAGGACGTCGAGACCGTCGGCGGTCTGCTCGCCAAGCACCTCGGCCGGGTGCCGATCCCGGGCTCGGCCTGCGAGATCCCGCTGCCGGAGGACGCCGCCACCGATCTGACCGCGATCCGCCTCACCGCGGAGAGCTCGGCCGGGCGCCGCAACCGGATCGGCTCGATGGTGGCCCTCCCGGTCCGCCGGGCGTCCCTGGCGGACGCGGAGACCGGCGAATAGGCCGGCGAGTAGCGTCCGGGCTCCGGCCGAACGACCATGGGTACATGAGTCATCTACTGCGTGCGGAGTACGGCCCGCAGGGTCGGTCGGCCGGGGCGAAGTCCTGGCACGTCGTCCGGGCCGCCGAACCCGCGACGGCCCTCTGCGGCCGCACCATGGACACCGACGCCGAGACCCGGGCGGAGGAGGAGTGGGGCACCGGGCTGCGCTGCTGCCAGCAGTGCGGTTCGCTGTACATGCACGAGGTGCCCCACATGCAGGGGAGCCATCCCTACAGCTGACCGGCCCGGCCGTGCGCCGCTCCGTGGGCGGAGCCGCGTGGGTGGAGGCCGTCTGACGTCCCATGGTGGAGGTCACCATGAAGCTGCAAGACGAACTGCCCGTCGACCACAAACTCCTCATGGTCTGGCGGATCGGAGCGGGGCTCGGCGGGGTCTTCCTGATCGTGTTCGGGATCCTCGGACTGCTGGACCACCCGGGTTTCCTGTCCACCCACGGCGACCACATCGCCGGGCTCTCGACCAACGGGGCGCTGAGCATCCTCTCCATCGTGGTGGGCGCCATCCTGGTCGGCGGGGCCGTCATCGGCGGGAACTTCGCCTCCAACCTGAACATGGTGGTCGGCGGGCTCTTCGTGCTCTCCGGCTTCTACGGCCTCGCGGTGCTCGGCCGGCCGGAAGCGAACATCCTCAACTTCCGGATGTCCAACGTGATCTTCGCGTTCATCTTCGGCGTGGTGGTGACGACCTTCGGCATGTACGGCCGGGTCAGCAGCCACCTGCCGCACGACAACCCGTACTGGCGACAGCGGTCGGCGGACGAGGAGCCGCTGCCGTCCGGTCCCAAGACCTTCGTCAAGGTGATGCGGCCCGGGCCGCCGAACCCGATCGGCCACTGAGCCCGGCCCGCTCCGTGGCCTGGCCCCGGGCCTATGCTCGGCGGCATGAGTGACATCGTCGAGCTCGACCCCGAAGACAAGAAGATCATCACCCTGGCCCGCTCCGCCCGCGCCCGCAACGGCGTCCCGGAGGGGGCCGCGGTGCGTGACGAGACCGGGCGCACCTACGTGGCCGGGACGGTCGCGCTGGAGTCGCTGCGGCTCAGCGCGCTGCAGACGGCGGTGGCGATGGCGGTGGCCAGCGGTGCGAGGTCGCTGGAGGCGGCGGCCGTGGTGAGCGAGGCCGGCGAGCCGGCCGAGGCCGACCTGGCCGCGGTGCGGGACCTCGGCGGGGCCGGGACGCCGGTGCTGCTGGCCGGGCCGGACGGGGCCCTGAAGGTGGCGGCCGAGGCCCGCTGAGCGGTACGGCGTGCCGAGCGGCCCGGCCCGCCGGGCGGTACGGCGTTCGGAGCGCCCGGGGCGGAAACCCCGGGCGCTCCGCCGTCCGCGATGCCGCCGGCGATGCCGTGCGTGATGCCGCCTGGGACACAGCCCTCGATTCCGCCCTCGGTGCCGGCTTCGATGCGCCTTCGATGCCGTCTGCGTTCGGCAGATAATCTCACCGGGAGTGGGTTGCGGTGAGGGGGCTGGGGAGATGGGGCCGTACGCGTTCTTCGCGGGGCTGCTGCTGGGCGTGATGGGCATGGGCAAGTGGCAGGAGACCGGCTCGCCGTTCTGGCTCTGGGGTTCGGTGACCTTCCTGCTGCTGGTGCTGATCATGGGATTGGCCTCGCTCGGCGGCGGCGACAAGGGCTGATCGGACGCCGTTCGGGCGGCCGCGTCCGTCGCGCTCCCGGTGATCAGGGAGAATGGAGCGCATGAGTGCCCCTTCCTCCTCGTACCGCTCCGGCTTCGCGTGCTTCGTCGGCCGGCCCAACGCGGGCAAGTCGACCCTGACCAACGCCCTGGTGGGGACGAAGGTCGCGATCACCTCCGACCGTCCGCAGACCACCCGGCACACCGTGCGCGGCATCGTCCACCGCCCGGACGCCCAGCTCGTCCTGGTCGACACCCCCGGTCTGCACAAGCCGCGCACCCTGCTCGGCGAGCGTCTCAACGACCTGGTCCGCTCCACCTGGGCCGAGGTCGACGTGATCGGCTTCTGCCTGCCCGCCGACCAGAAGCTCGGCCCCGGCGACAAGTTCATCGCCAAGGAACTCGCCGAGATCAAGAAGACCCCCAAGGTGGCCATCGTCACCAAGACCGATCTGGTCGACTCCAAGCGGCTGGCCGAGCAGCTGATCGCCATCCATCAGCTGGGCGTCGAGCTGGGCATCGAGTGGGCCGAGATCATCCCGGTCTCGGCCGTCGGCGACAAGCAGGTGGACCTGGTCGCCGAGCTGATCACCAAGCTGCTTCCGGAGGGAATGCCGCTCTACCCGGACGGTGACCTCACCGACGAGCCCGAGCAGATCATGGTCGCCGAGCTGATCCGGGAGGCGGCGCTGGAGGGCGTCCGGGACGAGCTGCCGCACTCGCTGGCCGTGGTGGTCGAGGAGATGATCCCGCGCGAGGGCCGCCCGGCGGACCGTCCGCTGCTGGACATCCACGCCAACGTCTACATCGAGCGGCAGAGCCAGAAGGCGATCGTGATCGGCGCCAAGGGCTCCCGGCTCAAGCACGTCGGGACCACCGCCCGCAAGCACATCGAGGCGCTGCTCGGCACGCCGGTCTACCTGGACCTGCACGTCAAGGTGGCCAAGGACTGGCAGCGGGACCCGAAGCAGCTGCGCAAGCTGGGCTTCTGACCTGCCCGGACCACGGCGCAGGGCCCGCCCGGACGTCTACGGGCGGGCCTTCGCCGTCCGGTCGGGACCTTCCGTCGCGCCCGGGCCCGGCCCCCTGCACCCCGGCCCGAGGGCCTACGCACCCTCGCGCAGCACCAGCGAGACCAGCTCGCGTTGCGAGTCGGTGAGCTTGGGGTCGGCGCAGTGCACCGTCCGGCCGTCGACCGTGATCTCGTAGTGGAATCCGTCCGGCACCCCGTACGAGGGCGACCGCAGCCCGCCCGCGACGGCTTCGCGGGCGAGCGCGTGCACGTGCGGGGCGTCTGTCCGCTCGGTGGTGTCGAGCTCCGCGTGGAGGGCGCGCCCCGCAAGGCCGCCGGTCCGGGTCACCTGGATACGCATGGTGTCCATGGTGCTACGCAGGGATGGTTGTTTGCCGGGCTTTTTCCGGACCTTGACCTTTGCGGTCTCAAGCCCGGCTCAAGCCCGGCTCAACGTCGGCTCAACGGGCTCAGGCGGTGCTGATGCCGACCTTCGCCCAGGCCGCCGTCACCGTGTCGGCCACCGAGGGCTCGGGGTAGCGGGCCTTGGCGGCCGCCACGGTGGCCCGGGCGAATGCGGTGAAGCCGGCGTCGGACGGCAGCCGCCGGCCGGTCAGCGTGTCGTACCAGATCCGCCCGGCCCGCTCCCAGGCCGGCCCGCCGAGCGCGGTGGCCAACAGGTAGAACGCGTGGTTGGGGATGCCGGAGTTGATGTGCACGCCGCCGTTGTCCTGGGCGGTTCGCACGTAGTCGCGCAGGTGGGCCGGCTGCGGGTCCTTGCCGAGCCGGGGGTCGTCGTACGCGGTGCCGGGCGCCTTCATCGAGCGCAGCGCCACGCCCTGCACGCCGGGGGCGAGCAGCCCGGCGCCGATCAGCCAGTCCGCGTCGGCGGCGTCCTGGTGGAGCGCGTACTGCTTGACCAGCGAGCCGAAGACGTCGGAGACGGACTCGTTGAGCGCGCCGGACTGTCCGTTGTACTCCAGACCCGCGGTGAACTGCGTGACGCCGTGGGTGAGTTCGTGGCCGATGACGTCGATGCAGGCGGTGAAGTCGCCGAACACCTCGCCGTCGCCGTCCCCGAAGACCATCCGCCGGCCGTCCCAGAAGGCGTTGTCGTAGTGCAGGCCGTAGTGCACGGTGGCGTCCAGGCGCAGGCCCTGGTCGTCGATCGAGCGGCGCCCGTACGCGTCGGCGAAGAGCTCGAAGGTGGCGCCGAGGCCGTCGTAGGCGTGGTTGACGGACTCGTCCTGGACGGGGCTCTGGCCCTCGCTGCGGACGGTGCGGCCGGGCAGTCGTTCGGTGTGGCCGGCGTCCCCGATCACCCGGTCCAGGCGGCCGGTGGCGGGTGGGGCGGGGACGGCGGTGAGGCGGGCCGTGCGGTGCACGGCGTCCAGGGCGAGGGAGCGGGCGGCGGGCTCGTGACCGTCCTCGGCGAGGCGGTCCAGGACATAGGGCGGAACGATCGCGCAGAGCGCCGGTTCAGCGGTCATGTGGCCAAGAGTGAGGCATGCGTGACGTGTTGTCACCGGCGCGGACGGAAGTCGCTCCGTCTCAAGGGGTGGAATGTCCGCCCGGCTCACTTCGGGGGCGCGCGGTCCTCGGTTACGCTGGACGACATCATGCGCAATGGGCTGCTTCTTCTTAGCTGCCGCGTCGAGGGCCTGTAGTCCACCAGGGCCGGCTCCCTCGCCGCGGGGACTGTGCTGTGCGCGTAGCAATCCTGCGGCCCAACGAGGGGTCGCGAGCGGCAGCAGGCCGGTCAGTCGGGTGTCCACCTCCCCCCGACACGCCCCGCATCACAGGAAGCCGAGAGTCACCTCCATGACCGAGCAGAGCTCCGCCGCGTCCATCCCCGCCGGTCGCGCGTTCGTCGACCGTCCGACCCCGATCACCGCCGCGACCGTGCGCCAGCAGCCCGCGGGCATGCGGCACGGGCGCTACCTGCCGTTCGGCACCGTCGACCTGCCGGACCGCACCTGGCCGTCGCAGGTGATCACCAAGGCACCGCGCTGGCTCTCCACCGACCTGCGGGACGGCAACCAGGCGCTGATCGACCCGATGTCCCCGGCCCGCAAGCGCAAGATGTTCGACCTGCTGGTGAAGATGGGCTACAAGGAGATCGAGGTCGGCTTCCCCTCCTCCGGTGCGACCGACCACGCCTTCGTACGCTCGCTGATCGAGGAGGGGGCGATCCCGGAGGACGTCACCATCTCGGTGCTGACGCAGGCCCGCGAGGAGTTGATCGAGAAGACCGTCGAGTCGCTGGTCGGCGCCCCGCGCGCCACCGTCCACCTGTACAACGCGACGGCGCCGCTGTTCCGCCGGGTGGTGTTCCGCAACGACCGGGCGGCCACCCGGGCGATCGCCACCGAGGGCACCCGGCTGGTGATGGAGTACGCGGAGAAGCTGCTGGGCGACGACACCGTCTTCGGCTACCAGTACTCGCCGGAGATCTTCGTCGACACCGAGCTGGACTTCGCGCTGGAGGTCTGCGAGGCGGTGATGGACGTCTGGGAGCCGGGCGAGGGGCGCGAGATCATCCTGAACCTGCCGGCCACCATCGAGCGGGCCACCCCGAACGTCCAGGCGGACCAGTTCGAGTGGATGTCCCGCAACCTGTCGCGCCGCGAGTACGTCTGCCTGTCGGTGCACCCGCACAACGACCGCGGCACCGCCGTCGCCTCCGCCGAGCTGGCCTACATGGCCGGCGCCGACCGGATCGAGGGCTGCCTGTTCGGCCAGGGCGAGCGGACCGGCAACGTCGACCTGGTCACCCTGGGCATGAACCTGTTCTCGCAGGGCATCGACCCGCAGATCGACTTCTCCGACATCGACGAGGTCCGCCGCACCGCCGAGTACTGCAACCAGATGGAGGTGCACCCGCGCCACCCGTACGCCGGTGACCTGGTGTACACGTCCTTCTCCGGCTCGCACCAGGACGCGATCAAGAAGGGCTTCGACGCCCTGGAGGCCGACGCCAAGGCGGCCGGCGTGCCGGTGGAGGAGCACACCTGGGGCGTGCCGTACCTGCCGATCGACCCGAAGGACGTCGGCCGGACGTACGAGGCGGTCATCCGGGTCAACAGCCAGTCCGGCAAGGGCGGCGTCGCGTACGTCCTGAAGAACGACCACAAGCTGGACCTGCCGCGCCGGATGCAGATCGAGTTCTCCCGGATCATCCAGGCCAAGACCGACGCCGAGGGCGGCGAGGTCACCCCGGCCGCGATCTGGGCGGTCTTCCAGGACGAGTACCTGCCGACCACCGACAACCCGTGGGGCCGCATCTCGCTGGCCGGTTCGCGCAGCCTGACCACCGAGGACGGCCGGGACGCGCTGACCGCCGAGGCCGTGGTCGACGGCGTGCCCGTCACCCTGGCCGGTGCCGGCAACGGCCCCGTCTCCGCCTTCGCCGACGCGCTGGCCCGGATCGGCGTGGACGTCCGGGTCCTGGACTACGCCGAGCACGCGCTGAGCGAGGGCGGCGACGCCCAGGCGGCCGCGTACGTCGAGTGCGCCGTCGACGGCAAGGTGCTGTGGGGCGTCGGCATCGACGGCAACACCGTGCTGGCCTCGCTGAAGGCGATGATCAGCGCCGTCAACCGCGTGCAGCGCGGGTAGTTCGTACGAGTGGTAGCTGCCGGGCCGTCCTCCGGGGCGGCCCGGCCGCCTTTCCGGCGGCCCCGGGCGGGGGAGGGCGCACGCACTGTGGCCTGCGCCACATTTTCTCGGGTCCCGAGCCGTTCGAGGTACTGACACGTGCCGGTAACCATGGCAACATCGACGCACCGGAAAGCCGGGTCGGTGGGACGGCCTCGGTGTCCGGTCGCGTGACCTGCCCATTGTTGTGCAGGCCGCCTGCCATGTCTGGGGAGTGGCGCCGTGACAGGGTTGTGGGGTGTCCGCCCGCGGTGGCGGACTGACGTTCTCGGTGACTTCTTCTGCCCGGGCTGTGGCGGAGACCGCAACTACCGCCGGCAGCACGGCCGGCGGTGGCTGCGGTTGCTCGGTACCCCGGTGCTGCCGCTCGGCCCGGTCCTCGGCAGCGTGCAGTGCACCACCTGCCACGGCCGGTACGGGGTGGAGAGCCTGGAACAGCCCACCTGCGTCCGCCTCGGCGCGATGCTGCGCGACGCCCAGTACACGGTGGCGCTCGCCCTGCTGGCGGCCGGCGGCACCGCGCACCGGGCGGCCCGCGAGGCGGCCTGCGCGGCCGTCCGGGAGGCCGGCTTCGAGGACTGCGGCGAGGCGCAGGTGCTGGCGGCGCTGGCCGCGCTCTCCGGTCTCGGCGGGGAGCTTCACGACGCCCACGAAGTGGTGGCACCTCCCGGCCGGAGGCTGGGGGAGGCCGGAGGCCTGGCCGTGGAGCTGCACGCGGTGCTCGAACCGCTCGCCCCGCACCTCGCCCACCAGGGGCGGGAGCGGCTGCTGCTCCAGGGCGCGGCGATCGCCCTCGCCGACGGGCGCTACCTGCCGCAGGAGCGCGAGGCGCTGGCCGCGGTCGGGCGCTGTCTGGACCTTCCGCAGGCCACGGTCGGGGCGCTGCTGGAGGCGGCGACCCGCGCCTCGCACTAGGCTCCGGGCTCCACCTCCCGTCCCACCCCCCCAGGCCCCGCAGACCCCCACAAACCGGGCCCGACCCGCCCCCGGCCGTCGGCCGGGCGGTGCCCCCACTCCCGGGCCCGCCGTGACCCGCACCCTCCGGGCACCTCCCCCACGGGCCCCGGTGCGGGCCACACGGCTGCCGCCGTTCCTGCGCGACAATGGTGGGATGTCCACACTGTTCGACGCCCGACCGCCCGTCGCAGGCCGCGAGGGCGCCGCATGAGCCTGTTCCGGGACGACGGCGTGGTACTCCGGGCGCAGAAGCTCGGCGAGGCCGACCGGATCATCACCCTGCTCACCCGCCAGCACGGCAAGGTGCGTGCGGTGGCGCGCGGGGTGCGCAAGACGAAGTCGAAGTTCGGCGCCCGGCTGGAGCCGTTCTCGCACGTCGACGTGCAGTTCTTCAGCCGCGGGAGCGACCTGGTCGGCCGCGGCCTGCCGCTCTGCACCCAGGTGGAGACGATCGCCCCGTACGGCGGCTCCATCGTGACCGACTACGGCCGCTACACCGCCGGGACGGCCATGCTGGAGACGGCGGAACGGTTCGCCGAGAACGAGGGCGAGCCGGCCGTCCAGCAGTACCTGCTGCTGGTCGGCGGCCTGCGCACGCTGGCCGCCGGGCTGCACGAGTCGCACCTGGTGCTGGACGCCTTCCTGCTCCGCTCGCTCGCGGTGAACGGGTACGGCGCGAGCTTCACCGACTGCGCCAAGTGCGGGCTGGAGGGCCCGAACCGGTTCTTCTCGCTCCAGGCGGGCGGCGTGCTCTGCGGGGACTGCCGAGTGCCCGGATGTGCCGTACCCTCCCCTGAGACACTGGTACTGCTCGGGGCGCTCCTGTCAGGGGACTGGCAGACGGCCGACACCTGCGAGCCGAGGTACTGGCGGGAGGGCAGCGGCCTGGTCGCGGCCTATCTGCAGTGGCACCTGGAGCGGGGCATCCGCTCGATGAGATACGTGGAGAAGTGAGCACATGGCAGCGCGACGGCTCTTCGGCGGCGGCGACGGCAGCTGGGGGTCCCCCCGGCCGAAGGCCGGAGGCGAGTACCTCCCCCCGACCCCGCACCCCAGTGGCGCCGAGCCGCCGAAGATCCCCGGTGAGCTGGTCCCCGGCCACGTCGCGATCGTGATGGACGGCAACGGCCGCTGGGCCAAGGAGCGCGGGCTGCCGCGCACCGAGGGCCACAAGGTCGGCGAGTCCGTGGTGCTGGACGTCCTCAAGGGCGCGATCGAGCTCGGCGTGAAGAACATCTCGCTGTACGCGTTCTCCACCGAGAACTGGAAGCGCTCGCCCGACGAGGTGAAGTTCCTGATGAACTTCAACCGGGACGTCATCCGCCGCCGCCGTGACGAGATGGACGCGATGGGCGTGCGGATCCGCTGGGCCGGCCGGATGCCCAGGCTCTGGAAGAGCGTCGTCCAGGAGCTCCAGGTCGCCGAGGAGCAGACCAAGAAGAACGACGCCGTCACGCTCTACATGTGCGTCAACTACGGCGGCCGGGCCGAGATCGCGGACGCCACGGCGGCCATCGCGGCCGATGTCGCGGCCGGGAAGCTGGACCCGAAGAAGGTCAACGAGAAGACCATCGCCAAGTACCTGTACCACCCGGACATGCCGGACGTGGACCTCTTCCTGCGCCCGAGCGGCGAGCAGCGGACGTCCAACTTCCTGCTCTGGCAGTCCGCGTACGCCGAGTTCGTGTTCCAGGACGTGCTCTGGCCGGACTTCGACCGCCGGGACCTCTGGCGGGCCTGCGAGCAGTTCGCGATGCGCGACCGGCGCTTCGGCGGGGCGATCCCGAACGAGGTGGCCCCGGAGCTGCCGGCGCAGCGCTGATCGCACGCCCGCGCACGCGTGCCCCCCCGGGGGCGGACGCGTCCGGGCGCACGCCGAAGGGCCCGTGGGAGTCCCACGGGCCCTTCGGCGTGCGGAGATCAGGCCTTCTTGGCGCACTCCGCGCACGTGCCGAAGATCTCCAGGGTGTGCGCGATGTCGCTGAAGCCGTGCTCGGCGGCGACCGAGTTGGCCCAGCGTTCGACGGCCGGCCCCTCGACCTCGACGGTGGCGCCGCAGTGCCGGCAGACCAGGTGGTGGTGGTGCCCGCTGCTGCAGCGGCGGTAGACCGCCTCGCCGTCGGCAGTGCGCAGCACGTCCACCTCGCCCGCGTCGGCGAGCGACTGCAGGGTGCGGTAGACCGTGGTCAGGCCCACCGAGTCACCCCGGTGCTTGAGCATGTCGTGGAGCTCCTGCGCGCTGCGGAAGTCCTCGATCTCGTCCAGGGCCGCCGAGACGGCGGCACGCTGCCGGGTCGAGCGGGCGCGCGGCGACGGGCCTGCGGTGGTCACCGTGGGTCCTCCTGGGGGTGTGGGCGTCTCGCACCTCATTGTGCCAGCCCCGCTCTCCGCTCCGGTGTGGTCGCGTCGGTCGGGCCCTGTCCGGGCAGTTGGACGTCGCAGACCTGCGGTCCGGAGTCGGCCGCCGACCGGTGCCGGCGGCGGGCCAGCGGGGCGGCGATCGCGCTGAAGACCGCGAACACGGCGATGGCGAGCAGCACGATGGCCGGACCGGAGGGGACGTCCACCTGGTAGGAGCCGGTGACGCCGGCCAGGGCGACCACCACGCCGAGAGCGATCGAGGCGGCCTGGGTGGCGGCGAAGGAGCGGGTGAGCTGCTGGGCGGCCACCACCGGGACCACCATCAGCGCGCTGACCAGCAGCAGGCCGACGACCCGCATGGCGACGGTGACGGTGACCGCGGCCATCACGGCGAGCAGCAGGTTGAGCAGGCGCACCGGCAGGCCGGTGACCCGGGCGAAGTCCTCGTCCTGGCAGATCGCGAAGAGCTGGCGGCGCAGGCCGACGGTGACGGCGATCACCACGGCGCCGAGGGCCGCGATGGTGGCGAGGTCGGCGGGGGCGACGGTCAGGATGGAGCCCCACAGGTAGGACTCCAGGGAGCCGGCGCCCGCCTGGGCGGACTTGGAGACCAGGAGCTTGCCGCAGGCCATGCCGCCGTAGAAGAGCATCGCGAGGGCGATGTCGCCGCGCTGGTTGCCGCGCGAGCGGACCAGCTCCATGGTGACGGCGCCGAGCACGCAGACCAGCACGGCCATCCAGACCGGGCTGGTGTCGAAGATGAAGCCGAGGCCGACGCCGGTCATCGCGACGTGGCCCATGCCGTCACCCATCAGCGCCTGGCGCCGCTGGACCAGGTAGATGCCGACGGCGGGCGCGGTGATGCCGACCAGCACGGCGGCGAGCAGCGCCCGCTGCATGAAGTCGTAACTGAGCATCTCGGTCATGCCAGCAGTCCCTGGGTGTGGTGGAGGTCCGCGTGCGGGTGGACGTGGTCGTGGCCGGGGAGTGCGTGCAGCCCGGTGTTGGGGACGGGCGGGCCGTCGTGGGCGACGCAGCCGTCGCGGAGCACCACCGCGCGGTCGATCAGCGGCTCCAGCGGCCCGAGTTCGTGCAGCACCAGCAGGACGGCGGCGCCGCGTGCGACCTCGGAGCGCAGGGTGTCGGCGAGCACCTGCTGGCTGGCGGCGTCCACGCCGGCCATCGGCTCGTCCATGATCAGCAGGTCGGGGGAGCCGACCAGGGCGCGGGCGATCAGTACCCGCTGCTGCTGGCCGCCGGAGAGGTCGGCGACGCCGTCCCCGGCCCGGTCCAGCATGCCGACGGCGGCGAGCGCGCGGTCCACCGCCTCGCGGTCCCTGCGACGGAACGGCAGCAGCCCGTGCTGCGGCAGCCGTCCGGTGGAGACCACCTCGCGGACGGTGGCCGGGACGCCGGAGGCGGCGGTGGTGCGCTGCGGGACGTACCCGATCCGGTGCCAGGCGCGGAACTTGGCGAACGGCGTGCCGAACAGTTCCAGGCCGCCCTGGTCCAGCGGGACGGCGCCGATCACGGCCTTGACGGTGGTGGACTTGCCGGAGCCGTTGGCGCCGAGCAGCGCGACGACCTCGCCGGGCTCCACGGTGAGGTCGACGCCGCGCAGCACCGGCCGGCCGCCGCGCGAGGCGGCGGCGTTGCGGAGGCGGACGGCCGGGGGTGTCGGGTGGGTCATGGCTGCTGTCGTCCCGTCAGCTGGTGGTCGCGCCGAGGGCGGCCCGGAGGTTGGCGAGGTTCCGGTTCATCACCGTCAGGTAGTCGTCCTTGGAGGGGTCCTTGACGCCCTCCAGCGGGTCCAGGACGGCGGTCTTGAGGCCGAGGTCCTTGGCGACGGTCTCGGCGAGCTTGGGGCTGACCAGGGTCTCGAAGAAGACCGTGGTGGCGCCGTTGTCCTTGGCGGCCTTCTGGACCTCGGCGAGGCGGGCCGGGGTGGGCTCGGACTCGGGGTCGACGCCGTTGATGGCGACCTGGGTGAGGCCGTAGTGCTCGGCGAGGTAGCCGAAGGCGGCGTGGCTGGTGACGAACGTCCTGCTGCCGGCGTCCTTCAGGCCGTCCCGGAACTCCTGGTCCAGGGCGGTGAGCCGGCCGACCAGCTCGTCGGTGTTCTTCTGGTAGTCGGCCGCGTGCGCCGGGTCGGCCTCGGCGAACCCGGCGCCGACGCTCTTGGCGACCGCCGCGTACCGGGTCGGGTCGAGCCAGATGTGCGGGTCGCCGGCGGCCTCGGCGTGGTCGTGTCCGTCGCCCTCGGAGTGGCCCTCGTCGAGGTGGTGGTCGGCCAGCGGGCTGGCGGCGGTGGCGTCGATCACGTGCTTGGCGCCGGAGCCGGCGACGGCCTTGTCCACGGTGGGCTGGAGGCCCTTGAGGTAGACGACGGCGCCGGCCTTCCGGAGGCTCCCGACCTGCTTGGCGGTGAGCTCCAGGTCGTGCGGCTCGACGCCGGCCGCGGTGAGGTCGGTGACCTTGACGTGCTCCCCGCCGATCTGCGAGGCGAGGTACTCCATCGGGTAGAAGGAGGCGACGACGTCCAGCTTGCCGCCGGTGCCCTTGGCGCTGCTGTCCCCGCCGCAGGCGGTCAGGAGCAGGGTGCCTGAGAGGACGGTCGCGGTCAGGGCTATGGCGGCGCGTGCGGGTCGTCGGATCATCATGACAACCATTCTCAGGTTAGATGGAAATGATTGTCAAATCACTCGGACGGGTGAACAGGGGGTGGCGATGAGTGGGAGAGGACGCGGGATTCCGATGAGCGGGGGAGGGCGGGCAATACCGATTTGAACCTCGTACCCGTATGGCCGGTAACCTGAGGTATTCGGGTACGCGCAACCAGCCGTGCCCTGACCGTGCCGTCGTACTGAAGAGAGCACTGTGGCCGCCGACAAGATCGACACGATCGTCAGCCTGAGCAAGCGCCGTGGCTTCGTCTACCCCTGCAGCGAGATCTACGGCGGCACTCGTGCCGCCTGGGACTACGGACCGCTGGGTGTCGAGCTGAAGGAGAACATCAAGCGCCAGTGGTGGCGTGCGATGGTCCAGGCCCGCGAGGACGTCGTCGGCCTCGACTCGTCGGTGATCCTGGCCCGCGAGGTCTGGGAGGCCTCCGGCCACGTCGCCACCTTCAACGACCCGCTGACCGAGTGCCTCTCCTGCCACAAGCGCCACCGGGCCGACCACCTGGAGGAGAAGTACGAGGCCAAGCACGGCTTCCCGCCGCCGAACGGCCTCAAGGACATCAACTGCCCCGACTGCGGCACCAAGGGCTCCTTCACCGAGCCCCGTGAGTTCTCGGGCATGCTGAAGACCCACCTCGGCGTCACCGAGGAGGCCGGTGGCCTGGCCTACCTGCGCCCGGAGACGGCGCAGGGCATCTTCACCAACTTCAAGGCCGTCCAGACGACCTCGCGCAAGAAGCCGCCGTTCGGCATCGCCCAGACCGGCAAGAGCTTCCGCAACGAGATCACCCCCGGCAACTTCATCTTCCGCACCCGCGAGTTCGAGCAGATGGAGATGGAGTTCTTCGTCAAGCCGGGCGAGGACGAGCAGTGGCACGACTACTGGCTCCAGCAGCGCTGGGACTGGTACGTCGACCTCGGCCTGCGGACCGAGAACATGCGCTTCTTCGAGCACCCGAAGGAGAAGCTGTCCCACTACGCCAAGCGCACGGTGGACATCGAGTACCGCTTCAACTTCGGCGGTCAGGAGTTCTCCGAGCTCGAAGGCGTCGCCAACCGCACCGACTACGACCTCACGGTGCACAGCGAGGCCTCCGGCCAGGACCTCAAGTACTTCGACCAGGAGTCCGGCGAGCGGTACTTCCCGTACGTCATCGAGCCGGCGGCGGGCCTCAACCGCGCCATGCTGGCCTTCCTGATCGACGCCTACTTCGAGGACGAGGCGCCCAACGCCAAGGGCGTCATGGAGAAGCGCGTCGGCATGCGGCTCGACCCGCGCCTGGCCCCGGTCAAGGTCGCCGTGCTGCCGCTCTCGCGCAACGCCGACCTCTCGCCGAAGGCCCGCGGCCTCGCCGCCGACCTGCGCACCGCGTGGAACGTCGAGTTCGACGATGCCGGCGCGATCGGCAAGCGCTACCGCCGTCAGGACGAGATCGGCACGCCGTTCTGCGTCACCGTCGACTTCGACACCCTCGAGGACAACGCGGTGACCGTGCGCGACCGCGACACCATGTCGCAGGAGCGGGTCTCGCTGGACCAGGTGAAGTCGTACCTGGCCGCGCGGCTGATCGGCTGCTGACGCCGGTCCGACGGGGAGCCCCCGTCCGCCTTCGGGCGGGCGGGGGCTCCCTGCTGTCCACTGCCGGCCGGCTGCCGCCTACCGGCGTCCCCAGCGGGAGCGCGCCGGGGCGGTCGTGGTCGGCAGGCCGGCCGTACGGAGGGCGGCGAGGGTGGTGCGGTGACGTCCCTCCTCCTCGATCAGGACGGAAAGCAGCGCGGCGTACAGCTCCCGGTGCGCCTCCAGGGCGGCGGCGAGCCGGACCAGCTCGGCCGGCGGGCGCAGCGCGGCCAGCTCGTGCAGCAGGACGGCGGGCAGTGGTGCGGGGAGGGTGGTGGCCAGCGCGGTGAGGTCGGCGGTGGGCCGGCCCGCGGCCTGGCGCAGCAGCGTCCGGGCGTCGCCGGAACGGCCGCCCCGCTCCAGCGCGGTGGCGAGCGAGGCCAGCTCGGCGGCCGGCGCGGAACCCCATTCCCAGAGCAGGGTGGCGGCGTCCGCGTGCTGTCCGGCCCGCTCCAGTGCCGCCAGCAGCGCGGGCAGGGCGGCGGCCGGGTAGTTCCAGAGGGCGTGGAACAGCTCGGCGGCCTCCGCGGCCAGGCCCGCCTGCCGCAGCTCGGCGAGGGTGCCGGCGGCCTGTGCGGGGGTGCTCTGCGCCGCCTCGCGGGCCAGCCGGACGGAGGCGCCGGGCGGGCCGCCCCTGGCGAGCAGGCCCGCCAGGTGGGCGGTGTCGGGCGGCAGGAGGAGGGCGGCCGCCTCGTTCAGCAGTGCGGTGCTCTCGTGGGTGGCGCCCTGGCGGTGCAGGGTGGTGACCCGCTCGGCGAGGGCGGCGAGTTCGGCGGGGGAGCGGCGGCGGGCCTCGGGGGCCTGAGAGGCCCGGGGCGCCTGAGGTGCCTGAGGCGCCGGCAGAGGTGGTGGGGGCGCTGGGGGTGCGGCCGCGGTGTCCGCAGGCCGGAGCCGGGGCTGGGAGGTGGGCCGGGGTTGGGCCCTGGCCAGGGGCCTGGGGTTGCCGAAGCGGGCCCCGGTGGCGGGGGGCGCCGGGGGAGCAGGTTGTGGCACTGCGGGGGCGGGCGCCTCCTCGTACGCGCCGTCCGCGAACCGGGCTCCGGTGGGCTGACGGGGGATCGGGCCGCTCTGCCGCGGAGCCGGCTGGCGCAGCCGGTCCTCCAACGCGGTGAGCTGATCGCTCAGTTCGAGGCAGCGCGCGCCGAGGCCCTCGCGCAGCGTCCGTGCCTGGGCCAGCTGCCGTAACAGCTCCGCGTCCGGGCGCTGCCGCTCCGGCAGGGAGCGGACGGACTCCATGAGCCGGCGTTCGCGTTGATTGGCGTACTGCTTCGCCCGCAGTAACTCGTCCAGCTCCGCGCTGAGTTCCAGAGCGTCCTGCTCGCTCTCGCCGGCCCGCTGAGCTGTGGGTTGTTCTGTGTTCCGTATTCGCATGATCGCCGCAACCTGTCCATCTAGACCCTGACTGCGAGTCATCCTGGCGTCGGTATACGGCAACTGCGTTACGAAAGTGCATCCAATGGTTTGCGAATGGTGTCCAGGAGCACACAGACGGCGACGGTGGCGAGCAGTGCGGCGGTCGCCGCCTGGAGCAGGGCCGCCTCGTAGTACGCGGACACGGACCAGTGCACGGCCGCCCAGCCTGCGGCGATACCCGCCACGGCAGGCAGTGCCAGCCGGATCGCGAAGCGGGCGGTGGCGGTGATGAGCACCACGGCACCGGCTGCGGCGGCGAGTTGGGGCGTGCCGAAGCTCCCGGCGTACCGGACGGCGAGTGCGGGGGCGAGAAAGAGCACGAGCCCGGCGCGCAGGGCGCCCGCGAGCGCCGTCGTGCGAGGGCCGGCGGGGTGGGCCGGCCGTGGTGCGAGGCGGGTGGCCGCGAGGCGCGTGACCGTGAGGACGGCGAGCGCGGCGAGGGCCGTGGGGAGGCGGTCGCCGAGGCGGGCGAGGTTGTAGAGCAGCGCGGTGTCGTAGAGGGTGAGCATCAGGGCGCCGTACGCCCAGAGTTCGAGGGCGAAGAGGAGGAGGCGGGGTGCGGTGACGTGCCGTCCTTCGGGTTCCTTCTCCCGTGCGGCCAGCCTGGCCAGCAGGACCGGGGTGACGAGAGCCGAGACCGCGCGGACGAGGAGGTCGTCGGTCGTGTACGGGTTGCGCAGGTCCCACTCGACGGCGCAGAAGGCGACGGTGTACGACGAGGCGGCGAGCGGGACCAGCGGTGAGAGGAACACCCTCCGGTACAGCGATCCGTCCAGCCGGCGCAGCACGGCGGCGAACGTCAGGAGCACGAGCGGCAGTTCGAGGAACGCCTGGACGCGGAGGACGGACGGCGCGAGCACCGCCGGAGCGGGAGTGTGCGCGGCGAGGCCGTCGACGACCGGATTGCCGCGGGGCACGGCGAACCAGCCGGGCGGCAGGTACCGCGCGATGAAGGACGGGTCGCCGCCGTGCACCCGCTGGACGTAGACGGCGAAGGCGAGCTGGTTGAGGAGGATCAGTGCCACGACGACCGCGAGCACGGCGTCCGGCCCGAACCCCCCGAGCCCCGGCTGCCGCTCCCGCTTCGACGCCCGCGGCGCGACGGCCAGAGCCGCAACCGTCGACACCGCCACCGTGCCGTCCAGGACGGGGGCGATGGTGCTCACTTCACCAGCCTGGTACGGGCTTCCATCAGCGCGAAGCCCAGCAGGTTCTCCCCGCGCCAGTCGGCCGGCCGCTGCGCGCGGTCGTCGTCGGCGGCGAGCCCGATGCCCCAGAGCCGGTCCACCGGGCTGGCCTCGACGAGGACGCGCTGCTGCGTGCCGAGGAGGTAGGCGCCCAGGGCCTCGTCCTGCCCGAACTTGGCGACGTTGCCCCGGACGACGAGCTCGAACCGCCCTGCTGTCCAGGTGGGTTCGTCGAAGCCCTTGACCAGCCGGCCGAGCTTCTTCGCCTCGGCGGGCGTGCGCGCGGCCAGGATGCGTGGCACGATCGCGTCGTCCCCGAACATCCGGGCCTTCCCGGCCATCATCCAGTGCTCGGCGCTGGTGTACGTCATCCCGTCGACGGTGAACGCGGACGGCCACCACTGGCTGAGCGACCCCGGCCCGACCGACCCGTCCCGCTGCGGCCGGTGCCCCCAGAACATCAGCCACTTCGGCTGCGCGCCGGAGGCGATCGATGCCACCAGCTCAGCCCGGTTGCGGGCGTCGAGAGGGTCCCCCGTGTACGTGTCGCTCATATCGTCATACTGACACAAAGGGTCGTGAGGGCGCCAACGCTTTGATGCGCGCTTGCGGTGCGGAGCGTGCGATCGGGATCATCGCCACATGTTCGAGCTTCTCCCCGGCGTGGGCCTCCGGCTCCCGGGCCGCGCGGGCACGCTCCGCCTCGGTGCGGACGAGCGCACCGCCCAGTGGGCCGTCGCCACCGTCGCTGACGTGCGCGCGGGGTGGGTCTGCGGCGCCGGCTGGTCCTTCACCGCGCGCTACCAGGGGCTGGAGCTCGACGCCCTCGGCGACGTCGTGGACCGCTACGGCCGGTACCGGGACACCCCCGGCCTGGGTGGCATCGGCCTCACCCGCGACCCGGCCACCGGGGCCGGCCCGTCGGCCTGTCCGGTGGTCCTCCACGGCATCGACCTCTTCGGCCACCCGCGCAGGGAGGTCCTCGACGCCCTCGGCGACGGCCTTCCCCCGACCGTCCGCCTCCGCGGAGACGGTGAGTACCTCAGCGCCGCCCGGATCGACGCGGAACGGGTACCGACCACCTGAACCGGTACGCCCCTCCCGCCGTGGCCCCCCGGCTCCGGCGGCTCCGGCTCAGGCCGGTCCAGGCTCCGGCTCAGGCCGTCCGACGGCCGACCGGCCCGGGGGTGAATCCTTTGGCGATGCCCGTGCCTCCTATACATGTCTCCGACGAACGTCGGGGCGGATCTGGAGGTTGTCGTGATCGTCGGTATCGCTGTCGCCGTCACCGTGGTGCTCCTGTGCACGTGCAGTGTGGTCGTGCTGCGCAGGCGGGGGCGGGGCCGTGGCTGAGTCCACCGCCTGGCCGGGCGAGCGGTTGGTCGTCGCCGCGCAGCGCGGTGACGTCGACTCGATCGCCGCACTGGTGTCGGGCGCGCACCCGCATGTGCAGCGGTTCGCCCGCTCGTTGTGCGCGTCGCCGGAGGACGCCGAGGACGCGGCGCAGGAGGCACTGATCATCCTGTACCGCAAGATCGGGATGCTGCGCGCCTCCGGTGCCCTGGCGTCGTGGATGTTCCGCATCGTGCGCAACGAGTGCCTGCGCCGCGCGCGCACGCTGCTGTGCGAGCACCCGCCGGCGGGAGACGACGCCGGGCCGTCGGCCGAGGACGAGGCGCTGCAGCGTCTGGAGGCCGGGCGGGTGGCGGCGGCGATCGCGGCCCTCCCGGCGGACCAGCGCCGCGTCCTGGTGATGCGGGACGTGCAGGGCCTCGGCGGGCGGATGGTCGCCGATGCGCTGGGCCTGAGCAGCGCCGCGATGAAGTCGCGGCTGCACCGCGCCCGCGCGACCGTCCGGCAGACGCTGCGGGACAGGACCGATCCGGCTTTCGGAGGCAGAGATGACTGACCGTCCCGACTTCTCCAGTACCTCCCTGCCCCGGCACCTGGCGCGTGGCGCGGTGGGATTCGGCGCACTGGCCGGCTCGTTCGCGCTCGTTCCGGTGGCGGGGCCGGTCTCCCTGCTGCTCCTGCCGGTCTCCCTGCTGCTCCTGCCGGTCGGCGTGCTCGCCCTGCGCGGGTGCCCGATGTGCTGGGCGGTCGGGCTGGCGCAGACCGTCTCGCGGGGCCGTCTGAAGCGCTCCTGCACGCCGGACGGCCGGTGCCGGCTCTCCGTCGGCGGGCCCGGCTGAAACGGCGTCGCGCCCGTCCGCACAAGGATGCGGGCGGGTGCGACGCCGTTCGTGCCGGTGTGACCCGGGCCGTCCGCGGCCGTCAGCCGATGGAGCGGGGGAGACGGGTGGTCAGGTAGAGGACGGTGAAGGAGCCCAGGAGCTGGATGCCGAGGCAGAGGGCCAGGGCACGGTCCATGCCCAGCGTCGGGGCGAGGGCCAGGTAGAGGGTGCCCAGGGTGGCGACGCCGAGGGCGAGGCTGGACTGCTGGCCGGTGGCGAGGACGCCGCTGCCCACGCCCGCCCGGTCGGCGGGGACCTTGGAGAGGACGACGCGGAACAGCGGGGTGCCGATCAGGCCCTGGCCGATGCCGGCGAGGGCGACGCCGGGTGCCATCCGGAGCGGGGAGAAGTGGGCCCAGTCGGCGAGGACGGTGAGGGCCAGGGTGGCGAGGCCGATCGCCTGGACGACGGCGCCGGCGGTGAGGACGCGGCTGCCGAAGCGGCCGATCAGGCGGGGGCCGGAGAGCGAGGCGGCGAAGTAGCCGACGGCCATCGGGACGAGTGCCCAGCCGGCCGCGACCGGGCCGAGGTGGAGGCCCTGCTGGAGGGCGACGGCGATCACGAACATGAAGCCGCCGAAGCCGCCGAAGTAGGGCAGGGCGATGCCGAGGCCGCGCCGCATCTCGGGGATCCGCAGCAGGGTGGGCGGCACCAGCGGGGTGTCGCCGCGGCGTTCGGCGCGCAGCTCGACGACACCGAACGCGACCGCGAACACCGGGAAGAGCGCGAGCAGCAGCCAGGACCAGAGCGGCCAGCCGGCGGCGCGGCCCTCCATCAGCGGGACGAGCAGGGCGAGCAGCGTGGCGGTGAGCAGCAGCGTGCCGGGGACGTCCACGCGGGCGGCCCGCTCGGCGCGGCTCTCGGGGACGTACCGGACGGCGAGGACGAGGGCGAGCAGGGCGAACGGGACGTTCAGCAGGAAGACGGAGCGCCAGCCGGTGCCGAACAGGTCCGCGGCGACCAGCATCCCGCCGAGCACCTGCCCGATGACCACCGAGATGCCGCCGACCGCCCCGTAGACGGAGAGCGCCTGGCCGCGCCGGGCGCCGTGGGTGGCGGCGGTGATGGTGCCGAGCACCTGGGGGATGAGCAGGGCGGCCGAGGCGCCCTGGGCGGCGCGGGCGGCGACCAGGGTCCAGGCGCCGGGGGCGAGCCCGCAGGCGAGCGAGGTCAGGGCGAAGGCGGCGGCGCCGACGACGAACAGCCGGCGGCGGCCGAAGATGTCGCCGAGCCGGCCGCCGAGGACGAGCAGGACGGCGAAGGCGATGCCGTATCCGGCGGCGACCAGCTCCAGGACGGCGGGGCCGGCGGCCAGGTCGTGGTCGATGGTGGGCAGGGCGACGTTGACGATGAAGAAGTCGAGCATCGGCAGGAACGCCCCGAGCAGGACGGTGACCAGCCCGGCGGTGCCGAGCGAGGCGGTGCCCTGGACCGCGACGCCGGGGGTGGTGGCGGCGGGCCGGGCGGTTGCGGCGACGGTGGTCTTGGCGACGGCGAGTTGTGGGGTCACGGGTCATACGATCCGCCACCCGACAACCTGGTACCAGAGTGTGGTTATCCAGGTATAAGAAGTACCTGGCAACAGGCTTCCGGGTGCCGCATGCTGGGTGCATGAGCCTCACCACCACGCCCGCCACAGCGTCCCGCGCGACCGGCCGCGGAGGCCTTTCCCCCGACGGGGCCCGGCGGCACGAGCTGGCCGCCTTCCTGCGCAGCCGCCGCGAGCGGATCGCGCCCGAGCAGGTGGGCCTGCCGATGACCGGACGCCGCCGGACGCCGGGGCTGCGCCGGGAGGAGGTGGCGCAGCTCGCCGCGGTCGGGGTGACCTGGTACACGTGGCTCGAGCAGGGCCGGGACATCCAGGTCTCCGCCCAGGTGCTGGACGCGGTCGCCCGCGCCCTCCGGCTCGACCCGGCCGAGCGGGCCCACCTGTTCGCACTGGCGGCGGCGGACGATCCGTCACCGGTGGTGGAGTGCCTGACGGTGACCCCGGCGATCCGGTTGCTCCTGGAGCAGATGTCGCCGATGCCGGCCGCGGTGATCAACGCTCGGTACGACGTGCTGGCGTACAACCCGTCGTACACCCACATCGTCGGGAACCTCGACGAACTGCCCTTCGAGGACCGGAACCTGATGTGGATGGCGTTCACGCCGTCGCGCTTCCGGGAGGTGCTGATCGACCACGAGGACGGGCGCGAGGGGATGGTGGCCAGGTTCCGTTCGGGGATGGCCGACCACACGGCCGAACCGGCGTGGAAGGCGCTGCTCGCCCGGCTGCGCAAGGCCTCTCCGGACTTCGAGGCGGCCTGGCAGCGGCACGACGTGATGAAGCCGGGCAACGGGCTCAAGCGGTTCCTCGTCCCCGGCATCGGGCTGCTGCACTGCGACTACACGAGCCTCTGGCTCGGGCCGCGTCCCAGCACCCGCCTGGTCGCTTACACGCCCAGGGACGAGGAGACCCGTGAGCGGATGGAGCTGATGGCGCGAGGGCTGCCGGGCGGGCGGTAGCCGGTCAGGCGCGCGCTGCCCGGCGGCCGAGCGCCAGGCAGAGGGCGGCCAGCGGCAGTTCGACGCAGCCGGCCATCACCACGGCGGCGAGCAGCGGCAGGCCAGTGCCGGCGGTGCCGACGTCGGCGAGGGCGTCGCCGGCGAGCAGCAGCGCCACCGCGCAGGCGGGCCGGATCGCGGCCCGGCTGCGGCGTCGCAGCAGCGCGTCGAGCGAGATCAGGGCGGCGAGTTCGAGCAGGTCGAGGACGACCCACGAGGTCTCGTGGCCGACGGCAAGCACCGCCAGCCAGGGAAGCAGCGCGAGGGCCGCGAAGGCGGGCACCCGCTCGGTCCACGCGGGCAGCGCCGGGGCGCCATGGCGAGTGGGGGAGCACGGCAGCGCCCCCAGAACGGCGGTGCTCATCGCTGACCCCCGGCCGTGCCGACCGGCGCACCCCGCCGACGGCCGCGGACTCGCGCCAGCGGCTGCCGCTCGCGGCCGCCCGCATGCTCCACCAGCACCCCGCCGAACCGCCCCCGCGCCCAGGCGATCCAGAACTCCCCGGCCACCGTGATGACTTCGGGCACCTCGACGGCCCGGCCGCCGGCCCGCCGCAGCCACCCGCCGGTGAATCGCACGGCGGGCGCCGCACCGCCCTGCGGCAGCCGCCCCCAGGCCAGCCCGTACCGCCCCCGCGCACCGGGGACGGCGCAGCGCCGGGCGCCGCGCAGCAGCTGCGGGGTGAGCCGGGCCGCGACCAGGACGTCCAGCAGCTCGCCGTGCTCGTACACCTCCAGTGCCGCGCGCCCCCGCGTCGCCCGGACGCTGCGCACCGCCCACGGCCCGCGCGGCCCGGCGGGCCCGGCCGGGTCGGACGGACCGACCGGCAGCGGACCTTCGGCGTCGGCCGCGCCGGTGCCCGGGGCGGGCCGCCCGTGGGGCGGCGTGGCGGAGTGCGATGCAGTGCTCGTCATGCCGTCAAGACTTCCGCGCACCACCCCCCGGCGTCGGTAGTGTGCCGCCCCGAATCGGGGGTGTACCTGGGTACACCCCCGCTCTCCAGCTCCCTTCATGGCGTCAGTCGATCTTCGGGCTCTACGCTGTCGGCCATGCCCTCCACCCCGCTGCGCCGTGCGCTCGCCAGGAGCGCCGAGCGGCCGCCGTGGTCGGCCGCCGCCTGGCGCGACACCCGCTTCATAGCCGCCGGCATCCCGCTGGCCGTGCCGATCTGGCTGGCCTGTCTCACCCCGAAGGCCTTCCTGCCGGTCACCGCCCTGACCCTGCTCTGCCTGCGGCTGCTGACGGCGGCCCAGCGCGGTCGTCTGCGCACCCTGCGCGGGGTCGAGGTGCCGGTGCTGCTGCAGTCCGCGGACACCCCGGCGGGCCTGCTGACCAGGCTGCGCACCGGGGTGAGCTGGCGTCAGGTCGGCTACCACCTGCTGGCCGGACCGCTGTTGGCGCTGGGCGCGCTGGGGGTGCTGTACGCGTGGGGCGCGGGCCTGGTCATGGCGACCGTGTACGGCTGGGTCTGGCTGATGCCGCCGGGCAACCCGCTGCGGTCGCAGTGGGCCGGGGCGAACGCCCTGTACACCGTGAGCGGTGTGCTGCTGCTGGCCGTGACGCCGTGGGTGGTGGCCCTGCTGGCCCGGTTGGAGGAGCTCGCGGCCCACCGGCTGCTCGGCCCGGGCCGGACGGAGACGCTGGAGCGCCGGGTCGAGGAGATCACCGAGAGCCGGGCGGGCCTGGTCGACGCCGTCGACGCCGAGCGCCGCCGGATCGAGCGCGATCTGCACGACGGCGCCCAGCAGCGGCTCACGTCGCTGGCGATGAACCTGGGTCTGGCCCGGCGCACCCTCAAGGACGTGGCGCCCGAGGTCATGCAGGTGATCGTGGACGCGCACGAGGAGGCCCAGGCCGCCATCGACGAACTGCGCGACCTGGTCCGCGGACTGCACCCGGCCGTCCTGGAGGACCGCGGCCTGGACGCGGCGCTGTCCGGCATCGCCGCCCGCGCCCCGCTGCCGGTCCGGCTGGACGTCGCCCTGGTCGAGCCGATCGCCCCGACCGTCGAGGCGGTCGCGTACTTCACCGTCTCCGAGGCGCTGACCAACGTCGCCAAGCACGCCCGCGCCACCCGGGTCGACCTCTCGGTCCGGACGGTCGGCGGCCGGCTGCTCCTGGTCGTCAGCGACGACGGCGTCGGTGGCGCGGACGCCTCGCGCGGCACCGGGCTGACCGGCCTGCGCAAGCGCGCCGCCTCGGTCGACGGCTCGCTGTCCGTTCTCAGCCCCCTCGGGGGTCCCACCACCATCACCGTGGAGTTGCCGTGCGTGCTGTGATCGCCGAGGACTCGGTCCTGCTGAGGGTCGGTCTGGTCAAGGTCCTGGAGGCGGTGGGCTTCGAGGTGGCCGCCGCCGTGGGGGACGCCGAGGAGCTGCTCGCCGCGGTGGAGGAGCACCGGCCGGGGGTGGTGGTGGCGGACGTCCGGATGCCGCCCGGCTTCACGGACGAGGGCGTCCGGGCGGCGCTGATGATCCGCCGGCAGTGGCCCGAGGTGGCGGTGCTGCTGCTCTCCCAGTACGTCGAGGAGCGGTACGCGGCCGACCTGCTGGCCACCAACACCAGCGGGGTGGGCTATCTGCTCAAGCAGCGGGTGGCCAATGTGGACGACTTCGTGGACGCCTTGCAGCGGGTCGCCGAGGGCGGCACCGCGCTGGACCCGGAGGTGGTCGCCCAGCTGCTGGTCCGCCGCCACCGGGACCCGCTGGAGAAGCTGACCCCGCGCGAGCGGGACGTGCTGGGACTGATGGCGGAGGGCCGCTCGAACGCGGCGATCGCCGCCGCCCTGGTGGTCAGCGACAGCGCGGTGGCCAAGCACATCAGCTCCATCTTCACCAAGCTCGACCTGCCGCCCGCGGACGCCAGCCACCGCCGGGTGCTCGCGGTGCTGCGGTTCCTGGAGGTCGGGTAGCGGTGGCGGAGGACCGGACGGCGATCCGCGGGCACCGTGCCTGGCGGATCACCGGGACGTCGGTGGTGGCGCTGGCCGTCGTGTGCGGCGGCGCGCAGACCTGGGGTCTGGTGGTGCAGCAGCAGCGGACGTCCGACCGCTCGTACCCGGTCGCGGCGACCAGGGTGCACCTGGACACCGGCTCCGCGGCGGTGCAGATCAGGCCCGGGCAGCCCGGCCGGGTGCTGGTGACCGAGCATCTGGACTGGACGGTGCGCAGCCCCAGGGTCGAGACCGTCTTCGACGGCGACGTGCTCAACGTCAGGATGCGTTGCAACCAGGTGGTGCCGGTGGTGGACCTCGGCTGCGGTGCCGTGATCGAGCTGGAGGTGCCGCCGACGGCCGCGGTGGACGGCGGGGGCTCCTCCGGGAGCATCGACATCAAGGGCCTGAGCGGGGACGTCCGGGTGGCGGCCACCTCGGGGGCGGTCCAGCTGAGCGGGCTCTCCGGGCCGGTGTACGCGCGGACGACGTCCGGGGCGGTGCGGGCCACCGGCCTCACCTCCGCCCGGGTCGAGGTGCACGCCACCTCCGGCGCGGTCGACCTGGGCTTCGCGGGCCCGCCGCACGCGGTGGCGGTCGGGGTGACCTCGGGTGAGGTGTCGCTGGCCCTGCCGCAGGGCTCGGGCTACCGCTTCGGCGTCGACCGCGGGTCGGGCAACGGCCATATCGATCCGAGGCTGTCCAACCCCGCCAGCCCGGACACCGTCCAGGTCACGTCCACCTCCGGGGCGCTGAGCGTGAACCCCGTCGACGGCTGAGCGGACGGGCCGGGCGGACGGCCGAAGGGCCGATCCGCGGGTGGGGGACAATGAAGAGTCCCGAATCCCCGTCCCCGAGGTCAGCCGCGCATGACAGTCACGCCCGCACCCACCGCGACCGCCGCCGAGTTCGCGCCGCTGACCATCGGCCCGATGCAGGTGTGGCCGCCCGTCGTGCTGGCACCGATGGCCGGCATCACCAACGCGCCGTTCCGCACGCTCTGCCGTGAGCAGAGCGGCGGCAAGGGCCTGTACGTCTCCGAGATGATCACCACCCGGGCCCTGGTCGAGCGCAACGCCAAGACCATGCAGCTGATCAGGTTCGACGCGAGCGAGAAGCCGCGTTCGATCCAGCTCTACGGGGTGGACCCGGTGACCGTCGGCAAGGCGGCCCGGATGATCGCCGACGAGAACCTGGCCGACCACATCGACCTCAACTTCGGCTGCCCCGTCCCCAAGGTGACCCGCAAGGGCGGCGGCTCGGCGCTGCCGTACAAGCGCAACCTGCTGCGCGAGATCCTCCGCGAGGCCGTCGCCAACGCCGGGGCCCTCCCGGTGACCATGAAGATGCGCAAGGGCATCGACGACGACCACCTCACCTTCCTGGACGCCGGCCGGATCGGCGCGGAGGAGGGCGTCTCCGCGATCGCCCTGCACGGCCGCACCGCGGCCCAGCACTACGGCGGCACCGCGGACTGGTCGGCGATCGCCCGGCTGCGCGAATCCGTCCCGGCGCACATCCCGGTGCTCGGCAACGGGGACATCTGGTCGGCGGACGACGCGGTGCGGATGATGCGCGAGACCGGCTGCGACGGCGTGGTGGTCGGCCGCGGCTGCCTGGGCCGGCCGTGGCTGTTCAAGGACCTGGTGGCGATCTTCGAGGGCGAGACGGACTACGCCCGCCCGAGCTTCGCCGACGTGGCGCGGGCCATGGTGCGCCACGCGCAGCTGCTCGGCGAGTGGCTGGGGGACGAGGCGCGCGGCGTGATCGACTTCCGCAAGCACGTGGCCTGGTACACCAAGGGCTTCTCGGTCGGCTCCGAGCTGCGGGTACGGCTGGCCAACTCCTCCTCGCTGGCCGGACTGGCCGAAACCCTCGCCCAGGTGGAGCAGTCCCAGCTCTGGCCGGCCGGCGCGGACGGCCCTCGGGGGCGCACCAGCGGCAACAACCGGGTGGTTCTCCCGGAAGGCTGGTTGGACGATCCGTACGACTGCGCTCTGCCCAGTGCGGACGCCGAATCGGACACCTCCGGCGGATGATCTGTCCGTAGTGGAGAAAACACCCATCGACCGGTGATTGCCGCCGCGTCCCAGCCCTCTTGTCCTATCTGGCCAAGAGGGCTCCTTTTTGGTGCATCAATGTCACGGAAACAGGCAAACGTCCGCACGGAGTGCGACGATCGGCGGAGGAGGACTACGCCCGACCCGCGAGATGCGCTCGTGACGCTGGCCACATACGGTGGCGACTGACGGTCACTCAGGGGACGAAATGGCCACATCGGCGGTGAATCGCTTCCCGAAGGGGAGTGGCGCGGATCGGCCGGTCCGGGTGCAGGAAATCAAGCCGGGGCAACACGGTGGACCGCCGACCGCTACCCTCCGTCCCGTTCGTGTGATCTTCCGGTTTCCTTGCCTTCAAGAGTTGAAGGCAAGCTCGCGTCATCCGGACGATTTCACCAACAGAGGTGAACGCCTTTATGTGCATTCGATCTGCCGGGTTACCGCTGAGTACTGGCCTCGTACGGCCTATTGGCGGCGCAAAAGCGCCTTCGAAATGGGTATGTTCTCCGGCGTCAGGCCAACCGTGTGCGAGGAGACCGACCCGTGCCGTCGCAGCAGAAGTTTGTTTACTCCTTCACCGAAGGAAACAAGGACCTCAAGGATCTTCTTGGCGGCAAGGGCGCGAACCTGGCCGAGATGACCAACCTGGGTCTCCCCGTCCCTCCGGGGTTCACCATCACCACCGAGGCCTGCAAGGTCTTCCTGGAGACCGGCAGCGAGCCGGCCTCCCTGCACGAGGAGATCAGCGCCCACCTGGACGCGCTCGAGCAGGAGATGGGCAAGAAGCTCGGCCAGGCCGACAACCCGCTCCTGGTCTCGGTCCGCTCCGGGGCCAAGTTCTCCATGCCCGGCATGATGGACACCGTCCTGAACATCGGTCTCTCCGACGCCTCGGTGGTCGGCCTGGTCGCGCAGTCCGGCAACGAGCGTTTCGCCTGGGACTCCTACCGCCGCCTGGTCCAGATGTTCGGCAAGACCGTGCTGGGCGTCGACGGCGAGCTGTTCGAGGAGGCCCTGGACGAGGCCAAGCACGCCAAGGGCACCACCAACGACCTGGTCCTGGACGCTTCCGACCTCCGGGAACTGGTCGAGGTGTTCAAGGGCATCGTCGAGCGCGAGACCGGCCGGGCCTTCCCGCAGGACCCGCGCGAGCAGATGGACCTCGCCGTCCACGCCGTCTTCCACTCCTGGAACGGCGACCGGGCGCGGCTCTACCGCCGGCAGGAGCGCATCCCGAACGACCTGGGCACGGCGGTCAACGTCTGCTCCATGGTCTTCGGCAACCTCGGCGAGGACTCCGGCACCGGTGTCGCCTTCACGCGTGACCCCTCCACGGGCGCCGTCGGCGTCTACGGCGACTACCTCTCCAACGCCCAGGGCGAGGACGTCGTCGCCGGCATCCGCAACACCCTGCCGCTCGCCGATCTGGAGCAGCTCGACAAGAAGTCGTACGACGAGCTGATGGCGATCATGCAGAAGCTCGAGAACCACTACCGCGACCTCTGTGACATCGAGTTCACCATCGAGCGCGGCAAGCTCTGGATGCTCCAGACCCGCGTGGGCAAGCGCACCGCCGCCGCGGCCTTCCGGATCGCCGTCCAGCTGGTCGACCAGGGCCTGATCGACCTGGACGAGGCCCTGATGCGGGTCACCGGTGGCCAGCTCTCGCAGCTGATGTTCCCGCGGTTCGCCCCCGACGCCACCTCCAAGCAGATCGCCTGGGGCCTCGCCGCCTCGCCCGGCGCCGCGATCGGCAAGATCGTCTTCGACTCCTACACCGCGGTGAAGTGGTCCCGCTCCGGCGAGAAGGTCATCCTGGTCCGCCGCGAGACCAATCCGGACGACCTGGACGGCATGATCGCCGCCGAGGGCATCCTCACCTCGCGCGGTGGCAAGACCTCGCACGCCGCCGTCGTCGCCCGCGGCATGGGCAAGACCTGTGTCTGCGGTGCCGAGGAGCTCGAGGTCGACACCAAGCGCCGCCGGATGACCACCTCCGACGGCCTGGTGCTGGAGGAGGGGGACGTCGTCTCCATCGACGGCGCCACCGGCAAGGTCTACCTCGGCGAGGTACCCGTGCTGCCGTCCCCGGTGGTCGAGTACTTCGAGGGCACCCTGCACGCCGGCGCCGACGTCCAGGGCGGCCTCGTCCAGGCCGTGCACCGGCTGATGTCGCACGCCGACGGTCGCCGCCGGCTCGCCGTGCGGGCCAACGCCGACAACGCCGAGGACGGCGGGCGCGCCCGCCGCTACGGCGCCCAGGGCATCGGCCTCTGCCGCACCGAGCACATGTTCCTCGGCGAGGAGCGCCGCAAGGAGGTCGAGCACCTGATCCTGGCGGACAACGACAAGGACCGCGAGCTCGCGCTCTCCACCCTGCTGCCGCTGCAGAAGGGCGACTTCCTGGAGCTCTTCCAGGCGATGGACGGGCTGCCGGTCACCGTCCGCCTGCTCGACCCGCCGCTGCACGAGTTCCTGCCCGACATCACCGAGCTGTCGGTGCGCGTCGCCCTCGCCGAGGCCCGCAAGGACCCGAACGAGAACGACCTGCGCCTGCTCCAGGCGGTGCACAAGCTGCACGAGCAGAACCCGATGCTCGGCCTGCGCGGCGTCCGCCTCGGCCTGGTCATCCCCGGCCTGTTCGGCATGCAGGTCCGCGCCATCGCCGAGGCCGCCGCCGAGCGCAAGCTGGCCGGCGGGGACCCGCGTCCCGAGGTGATGATCCCGCTGGTCGGCACCGTCCAGGAGCTGGAGCTGGTCCGCGACGAGTGCGAGCGCGTGCTCGCCGAGGTCGCCCAGTCCACCGGCGTGCAGCTGGACATCAAGCTCGGCACCATGATCGAGCTGCCGCGCGCCGCCGTGACGGCCGGCCAGATCGCCGAGGCCGCCGAGTTCTTCTCCTTCGGCACCAACGACCTCACCCAGACCGTGTGGGGCTTCTCCCGGGACGACGTGGAGGCCTCGTTCTTCACGGCCTACCTGGAGAAGGGCATCTTCGGGGTCTCCCCGTTCGAGACCATCGACCGCGACGGCGTCGGCTCGCTCGTCAAGCACGCCGTCGAGGCCGGCCGGGCCACCCGCCCCGACCTCAAGCTCGGCGTCTGCGGCGAGCACGGCGGCGACCCGGAGTCGGTGCACTTCTTCCACGAGGTGGGGCTGGACTACGTCTCCTGCTCCCCCTTCCGGATCCCGGTGGCGCGCCTTGAGGCCGGCCGCGCCGCCATCGAGACCGCGGGCAGCGACTCGCGCTGAGGCGGGTAGGCGCCCTCCTCGCCAGGCATCGGCGAGGAGGGCCCGTCCGACCACGGCGCGGTCCCGTCGCTGACCGTATCCCTCCCGCTCGGGAGGGCGTACACCGGAGCTCGGCGCAGGAGAACCGGCGTACGTAACGCAGCCGGGGCGGGAACGGACAACGGCGTCCGTTCCTGCCCCGGCCGCTTCTTTCGTGGCGCCCTTCCCGCGGCGCCTGGCCGAGGCCACGCGTGTGGCCGCCCGGCCGCGGCCGGGCCTGCTGCCAAGCTGGAGCGCATGACCAGCAAGAACCGCCTGTTCGTCCTCGTGGCCGCCCTGATCTGCGCGATCGCCGCCGCGGGCGGGTGCGCGCTCTCGGGCAACGGGACGAGCCACCCGAAGGCGGCCGCCTCCACGAGCCCGGCCTCCGTCGCGAGTCCGGGCGCCCCCAAGCCTTCGGCACCCCGGCCGTCCGCCCCGGTGTCGTCCGCCCCGGCATCGTCCGCACCCGGGCCGTCGTCACCGGCCGCCACCTGGGTTCCCACCGACCCCGCGCTCGCCGACGTCTGCCGCACCAAGCTGCCCAGCCAGGCCCGCGACACCCTCGGCCTGATCGCCAAGGGCGGCCCGTACCCGTACCGCTCCGACGGCATCGTCTTCGAGAACCGGGAGAACCGCCTCCCGCGCAAGGGCTCCGGCTACTACCACGAGTTCACCGTCGTCACCCCCGGCTCCGGCGACCGCGGCACCCGACGCGTCGTCACGGGCGACGCCGGCGAGCAGTACTGGACGGCCGACCACTACGGCACCTTCCAGGAGATCGACGCGCGCTGCTGAGAGGCCTGTCGGGCTGAGGGTTTCCGGTGCGGCTGTCCTGCCGAACCGGGATCCTTGCCGAACAGAGAGGCCTGCGGCGTTGGAAGTCCTGCGGTTTCGAGAGTACTTTCCAAGTTGGAATGCAGATGCCATAGTGGAACCGGCGAGAGCGCGGTGCCCTCGCGCAGACTCCAGGGGGACTCCATGAGCAGTGCCGAACCCGTCCGGCCCGACGACCTTCCCGCCGCCGAGGCGCTGCGCCTCGCCCTGCGGGCCCAGGCGGCCGCCCAGACGCCGCGCTCCCTGCCCGCGTGGTTCGGCCCGGCCTTCGCGGTCTCCTTCGCGCTCTACGGGACGGGAGTCGGCCAGGCCGCCCACGCGCACCTGGCCTGGCCGAGCACCGCGCTGGCCGTGGCCTTCGCCGCGCTGACCGGCTGCCTGGTCGCGGTCGCCGCCCGCAGCGGCGGCATCGTGCACCGGCTGGAGCCCGTCTTCGGGCATCTTGTCCGCCGGGCGTTCCTGCAGCTGGTCGGGGCGGCGCTGGCGGCGGCGGGGCTCGCCTTCGCACTCGGCGGCGATGCCCGCTGGGTGGGCGCGGCGGTGGGGATCACGGCCGGCGCGGTGTTCTGGGCGACGGTGGTGTGGCTGAACGCCCGCATCCGGCGCGAGCTCGGGGCGCGCTGATGCCCGCCGCGCTCGACCCGCTGCTCCAGCATCCGACCAGGCTCACCGTCCTCGCCTTCCTGAGCGCCTGCGCGGAGGCCGAGTTCGGCGCCGTCCGGGACCACTGCGAGGTCTCCGACTCGGTGCTCAGCAAGGCCGCGGCCGCGCTGGAGGAGGCAGGCTACGTGGCGGTGAAGAAGGGCTACGTCGGCAAGCGCCCGCGGACCTGGCTCGCCGCCACCAAGGCCGGGCGTGCGGCCCTGGCCGGCCATCTCGCCGAACTCCAGCGCCTGGTGGCCGCCGCGGAGGCCGCCGGAGCCGAACACGAGGGCCGGTAGGGGGAGTTCGCCGGCCCGTCGCCACCGCCTACCCCTTTCGCCTGCTGCCTGCCGCCTGCCGCCTGCCGCCTGCCGCCTGCCGCCTTTCGCCCGCCGATGGCGTTGGCTTCGGCGCCCGGGAGGCCGCCCGCCCGGGAGGCTGCCCGGCCAGGGGTATGCCCGCGGCTTCACCGGGCCCGGCGCCAGCTGATCCGGGCGTGCGGGTCGTGCGGCCCGGTGGCGAGCAGGATGGCCAACTCCTGTGGCGGGGGAGCCGGTTCGCGCCGCAGCCGGACGGGGGTGGTGCGGACGACCGGCAGGCCGGCGGCGGTGAGCCGGTTGGCCCGGGCGAGGCCGCGTTCGCGGTCGGCCGGGCGCAGGTGCCAGACGCGGGAGCCGATCTCCAGCGCCACGCAGGCCTCGGGCCGGTGGGCGTCCGGGACAGCGAGGAAGCGGCCGTCAGAAGAGAGCACCGGGTTCCAGAGCGGCTCGGGCAGGCCCGCCCCGCGCACCAGCTCCCGGGCCTCGCCCTCCACCGCCGAGCGCACCCCGGCCGCGAGTTCCTCCACCACCTGGGCGACGTGGGGCAGTTCGAGTGCACCGGGCCGGTTGATCGGCAGCAGCGGGGCGAGGAGGTCGGGCGCGGGTCATGCCCGGGTGCTTCCCGCCGGGTCGGAGGTATGCGGAACATCGCCCGCCGGGGGAGCCGACGGGAACCGGGTTGACGGGCGCCGGACGGGCCGCTGAGCTGGGGCGCGATGATGACACTTCACAGCGGCCCGGCGCTCGACGCGCTGAACGGCCTCTCCGTCGGCGACGCCCTCGGCGCCCAGTTCTTCGTACCCGACACCGCCGCGGCCCACTTCGCCGCCCGCACCGCCCCGCCCGCTCCCTGGCCCTGGACCGACGACACCGAGATGGCCTGCTCGGTCCACGCGGCCCGGGCCGAGCGCGGCGCGATCGACACCTTCGACCTCACCTGGTCCTTCGCCCGCCGGCACGACTTCGACCGCGGCTACGGCCCGGCGGCCAACCGGCTGCTCCGGCTGGTCCGCGAGGGCGGCGACGCCGAGGCCCTGGCCGCCGAACTCTTCGACGGACAGGGCTCGTACGGAAACGGCGCCGCCATGCGGGTGGCGCCGCTGGGTGCGCTGTACGCCGACGATCCGGCCGAGGCGGTGGGGCCGGCCGCGGACACCGCGGTGATCACCCACACCCACCCGCAGGCCGTGGACGGCGCGATCGCCGTCGCGGTGGCCGCCGCCTACGCGGTACGGGCGCGGACCAGGACCATCACGCCGAACAGCTTCCTGGCGGCGGTCGCCGCGCTGACCCCGCGGGGGGCCGTCCACGACGGCCTGACCGAGGCGATCGGCCTGCTCGCCGAGCCGGACCTGAAGGTCGCGGCCAAGGCGCTCGGCAACGGCAGCCGGACCAGCGCCGCCGACACCGTCCCCTATGCGCTCTGGTGTGCGGCCCGCCGGCTCACGGACTACCCGGCCGCGGTCTGGGAGGCGATCGGCGCCGGCGGGGACATGGACACCGTCGCCGCCATCACCGGCGGAGTGGTCGCCGCGTACACCGGCACGACCGGCATCCCCGCCGCGTGGATGGCCGCCCGCGAGGTGCTTCCCGAGTGGGCCTTCCCGGCACCGCGCAGGGTGGCCGCCGCTCCGGTGGACCGGACGTACCTGAAGCCGCTCCTGCTGCCGCGCCGCTGTCCGGTGCCGGACGTGGTCTGGACCGAGGAGGAATGGCAGCAGATCAGAGCCGGACTGCGCTCCCGGGAGATGGAGCAGAAGTGGGAGTCCTACACCGCCGAGGGCGTCCTGCACCTGCACCGGAGCTGGACCGGCTTCGCCGTGTGGAACGTCCGGGTGGCTCCGGTGCCGGGCGGTGGCTGGCGGCCCGTGTCGGCGCTGGTCGAGGCGCACCCCGACCGGTACAAGGGTGTGCCCGATGCCGAGGAGCTCGCGATGATCCTCGGCTTGGCCGCCAGGGGCTACTCGCACTGAGCCGGTGCCGAGCGGCGGCCTCCCGCGGCCGCCGCCCTACCGGGAGCCGGTGACCCCCGGCTCGTGACTCCCGGGCCGTGACCCTCAGGCCGTGATCAGCTGCCCGGCGCCGCCGCCGCCGTGTCTAAGGCACTCCTGGTTGATCGCCCGGTCAGGGGCGCTCGGCGAGGTGGCGGCGGCGATCCGGAGCTCGATGATGTCCCGTACGGCGGGCCACTCGGAGTCGAGGATCGAGTAGAACGCGGTGGAGCGCACCACCCCGTCCAGTCCGCGCGAGTGCGCCCGGCGGACGCCCTCGGAGGTGGCGCCGAGCCGCTCGATGGCCGCCCGGGAGCGCATGTTGCGGGCGTCCGCGCGCATCGAGATCCGCTGCACGCCCCACTCCTCGAAGGCGTACCGCAGCATCAGCAGCTTCGCCTCGGTGTTGATGCCGGTGCCCTGGGCGCGCGGCGAGAGCCAGGTGTTGCCGATCTCGGCGGCGTCCGGGACGGCCGTGGCGGGGTCGCCGAACGGCACGCCGGGCACCGGCGGCCAGACGACCGGGCCCTGCCAGTAGTCGAGTTCCAGGAACCGGGTGGAGCCGACGACCCGGCCGTCGGCGACGCTCACCGTCGCGAACGGCAGCGACCGGCCCGCGGACTGGTCGGCAAGGGCGCGCGCGATGTAGTCGCGGGCCGCTTCCAGGCCGTGCGGGACGGGCGTGAAGGCGTAGGTCGTACGGTCCTCGGCGCCGGCCTTGGCGATGGCCTCGGCGTGGTGCGCGGCGAGGGGCTCCAGCCGCACGGTGCGGCCGGTGAGGATGACAGGTACGGGCACGGAACCTTCGGTCCTTCATCGGTCGGAGGGTGCGTCCCGTGCCGGGGTGCGGCGCGGGACGCAGGGACTTCGCCCCGGCTCCGGAGACCGCCCGTCCATGCCCGTGCACGCCGGAGGCCGGTCGAGCGGGGTGGGGGCGGCGGCCCGGAGGCGGGCAGCGCGGTGCCGGAACGGACACGGGTCGACGGACCGGTCCGGCGGGATGAGCGAGGGGACAGTGTGCGTCCGCGAGATGGCCGAGGAGGAAACGAGAGCGCGAAGGGAAGCAGGCGGCCAGATGAAGGCAAGATGCGTCGTGGGTGGCTGGCCGAACACCGGGCCGGGTCGTGATCGACGGCGTTACGGACGACGTGACGACGACGCGACGATGCGAGGCAGCGAGAGGACGATACCCGCCAGAAGGCGGTGCGTCACTTCGCCGCACACGAATGGGCGCGCCGGTCTGCCGCCGACGCCTCCGGAAGGGCCTGTGGGCGCCCGTGACCAGCGCTTTTCCATCCGGGTGCGATCATGGTCGGGACGGCACTCCGGCGAGCCGCGGAGGGCACTCCGGCGGGCCGCCGGGCGTTCACCGGTGCAGTGGCGGTCCGACGCCGGGCCAGGGCGGGAATTCCGGCGGGGCCCGGCACGCTGCAGACGAGGAGAAGCCGGTACGAGTCGACGAGTAGAGAACGGGGTTGGGTGCGCGGTGCGTGATCCCCAGGCGCTGTACGAGCTGGATCAGCAGGGCGTGGCCGCCGTGGCCGCGGCGAACGCCGCGTTGGCCGACACCGGCGCCGGTTTGGTGCTGCTCCACCACTTCGAGGGCTTCATGGATGCCGGTGAGGCCGGCGGCCAGGTGGTGGCCCACCTGTTGGAGCAGGGTTCGCCGCAGGTGGTGGCCCGTTTCGACCACGACCGCCTGGTGGACTACCGGGCCCGCCGCCCGGCGATGCTCTTCGACCGTGAGCACTGGTCCTCCTACGACCCGCCGGAGATCCTGCTCCAGCTCGTCCACGACGCGGCCGGCGCGCCCTTCCTGCTGCTCACCGGTCCCGAGCCGGACGTCGAGTGGGAGCGCTTCTCCGCGGCCGTGCGCGGGCTGGTCGAGCAGTTCGAGGTCCGGCTGACGCTGGACTTCCACGGCATCCCGATGGGCGTGCCGCACACCCGCCCGGTCGGCCTGACGCCGCACGGCAACCGGCTGGACCTCGCGGCCGGGTACCCGCAGTGGTTCGAGCAGGCCCAGGTGCCCGGCAGCGCACAGGCGCTGCTGGAGTACCGGCTCGCCGAGGCCGGGCACGACGTGCTGGGCTTCGCCGTGCACGTGCCGCACTACGTGGCGCGCTCGGAGTACCCGGCGGCGGCGGTGCTGATCCTGGAGGCGGTGCAGTCGGCCACCGGCCTGGTGCTGCCGGGCACCCGGCTGCGCGAGCGGGTCGGCGAGGTCTACGCCGACATCGAGGAGCAGCTGGCCCAGGGGGACGGCGAGACGCGCTCGGCGATCCGCGGTATGGAGGGCCAGTACGACGCGGTGGCGGGCGCCGAGGGCCGGGAGAGCCTGCTGGCCGAGCCGGTCGACCTGCCGTCGGCGGACGAACTGGGCCGGCGCTTCGAGCAGTTCCTCGCCGAGCACGAGCGCGGCCCCGAGTAGGACGGGCGCGGCCCCGAACGGGACGGGTGCGGCTCCGGGCGGGCCGCATGCCGGGCGCGCCTCGGGCTGCAAGAATCACCGGACGGGCGGGAGTCATCCGACACCGCTCGTTCGTTGGCGAGTGAGGTGCCCGGGGGACGGGCCGCCGCAGGGAGAGACGTCGCCGTTCCGACCCCCGGGGGGATTCCATGCCGGTGCCCACACGTGGGGCTGCTCGTCCACGTTCGGCCGCTCGTCCGGCGGCCGGGCGGGCCGCTGTTCTTGCCACCGGGCTGGCCGTGCTGCTGGCCGGTTGCAGCGGCGGGGGCGGAGCGAACGGCCCCGGCGCGTCGGACGCCCCGCGCCCGGTGCGGGCCACCCCGACCCCGACGCCCACCCCGACACCGACACCTGCCGGCCCGTACGTCGCCCTCGGGGACTCCTACACCTCGGGCCTGAAGATCGCCCCGCAGGTGGGGGAGCCGAAGGGCTGCGCCCGCTCGGCGGTCAACTACCCGTCTCTGGTGGCCAGGTCGCTGGGACTGGCGGACGGCCAGTTCCACGACGTCAGTTGCAGCGGTGCCCGCACCGGCGACCTGACGGACTCCCAGCAGACCGACGGCGGGGCCAACCCGCCCCAGCTGGACGCCCTCTCCCCGGCCACCCGGCTGGTCACGGTAGGGATCGGCGGCAATGACGCCGGGTTCATGGAGGTCGTCGGCCAGTGCGCCAAGGAGAACCTGGCCGACGCGGTGAAGGGCTTGATCGGCTCGACCCGGGCCGAGGCGCCGTGCCGGGAGCACTATTCCACCCCCGGCGGCGCTGCCGACCAGGTGCAGCGCAAGGTCGACGCGGCCGGCGAGCAGCTGGGCCGGGTGCTCCAGGAGGTCAAGCGCCGATCCCCGCAGGCCCGGGTGTACGTGGTCGGCTATCCGGCGCTGCTGCCCGCCGACCCGGCGGGTTGTGTGCCGGTGCTCGGCAGTACCGTCGCCGCGGCCGACCTGGGGTTCCTGGCAGAGAAGGAACAGCAGCTGAACGCGATGCTCAAGGGCCGCGCGGAGTCGGCCGGCGCGGTCTTCGTGGACGCCGCCGCCCCCTCGGCCGGCCACGACATGTGCGCCGGCGCGGCCAACCGCTGGGTGGAGCCGCCCTTCCCGGCATCCGGCCTGGCGGCGATCCACCCCAACGCCAAGGGGCAGGAGGGCGTGGCCGCCGCCGTCCTCAAGGCCGTCCGCGGCTGACCGCCCTGGGCCCCGGGCCTCCCGGCTCCGGACTCTTCCGCTCCCGGCCGTTTCAGCCCGGCGCTTTCAGCGCCCCGAACGCCCCGCGCCGCTCCGGGCCACCAGGGTGACGCTGCGCGCCAGTTCGGCGGCGTAGTCCCAGGTCAGTGACGGCACGTCGAACAGCAGCCGGTACCACATCGGGCCGAACACGAGGTCGATCAGGTGGTCGTCGTTCGGGTGGACGACCTCGCCGCGCTCCCGGCCCCGTGCCAGCAACTCGCGTACGGCCGTCCGCCGCGCCGCGATCAACCGCTCCCAGAGCAGGGCGCCGAACTCCGGGTCCTGCAGTGCCTCCGCGGCCAGGGCCCGGTTCAGCGTGCCGCTGACCGTCCGCTGCGCCTCGAATGTCGCGGTGAGCAGGACGGTGAGGTCACCGAGCAGCGAGCCGGTGTCCGGCGTCGGCAGTTCGGTCGCGGCGAAGCTGCCGAGGGTGTCCAGCACCACCTCGCCCTTGCTGCGGTAACGGCGGTACACGGTCTGCTTGGAGACGCCGCTGAGTGCCGCGATGCCTTCCATGCTCAGGCCCCGGTAGCCGTCGCGTTCGACGATCTCGGTGACGGCCGCGCGGATGGCGGCGTCGACGGCGGGGTCGCGTGGTCGTCCAGTCATGACGCCCACCCTAAGGGGTTGACATACGGTGCGTCTCGTATTGGAATAGCAATACGCAACGGACCGTATTGGAAAGGGGGATCCGATGCGTACCCACCCCGAGTTATCCGAGCGAGCCCAGGCATCCGAGACATCCGAGAAGTCCCGACAGTCCGACGGGCTTGAGCAGCCTGGAAGCCCCGGTCGACCGGACCGCGCCGCAGCCGCGCTGCTGGCGCTCTCGCTCGGCTACTTCACCCTCGGCACCAGCTCGCTGGCCGTGGTCGGCCTCGGCACGCCGATCGGCCACGACCTGCACACCGGGCCCGGCAGCGTCGGCGTCCTGGTCAGCGTGTTCGCACTGAGCTTCGCGCTGGCCGCGCCATTCGCCCCCGCCCTGCTCGGCCGGCTGGACCGCCGGACGGCGCTCCTGGTCGGCCTGGCGCTGCTCGCGGCCGGCGGTGTGATCGGTGCCCTCGCCCCCTCCTACGGGGTGCTGGCCGCATCCCGCGTCGTGGCCGGGCTCGGTGGCGCCGCGTTCGGCCCGGCCTCCTCGGCGGTGGGCTCGCTGATCGTCCCCGAGGAGCGCCGACCCCGGGCGCTGGCCACCGTGTTCGCCGGTATGACAGTGGCGGCGGTCGCCGGAGTGCCGCTCAGCTCCTACCTCGGCGAGGCCGTCGGCTGGCGCTGGGCGCTGGCGGGGGTGGCGGGCGCGAGCCTGCTGGCGCTGGCCCTGGTGGCCGCCCTGGTCCCGGCCGTTCCGGCGGGGGAGCCGCCGACCACCGCCGCCTACCGGGCCGTGCTGGCCACCCCGGGCGCCGCGGCGACCGTACTCACCACGCTGTTCTGCATGGCCGCCCAGTTCACCGTCTACGGGGTCGCCGGCGTCTTCCTCGCCGCCCGTTTCGCGATCGGCCCGGGCGCCGTGACGGGGGTGCTGTTCGCCTTCGGTGCGGTCGGCGTCCTGGGCAACGCCTGCGGCGTCCGGCTCTCCGCGCGGCTCGGCGGCGCGGCCACCGTCGCGGTGACCCTGGCCGGCCTGGCCGCCGCCTTCCTCGGACTGCTCGCAGCCCCGCGCGGCCTGGCCGCGGCGCTGCTGCTCTTCGCCGTCTGGGCCTTCTTCGGCCAGCTCTACCAGGCCCCGCAGCAGGCCCGGCTGATCGCTCTTTGCCCCGGCCGGCGCGGCGTGCTGCTCGCCCTCAACGCCTCGATGCTCTACGTCGGCATCAGCCTCGGCAGCCTGCTCGCCGGTGCGCTGCTGTCCGCCCTCGGCGCCCGCGCGCTGCCCGCCGTCGGTCTCGCCGCGATCGCCCTGGCCGGCCTGGCCCACCTGCTCTCGGTCCGTGGCCCGGGCCGCAGCAGGCCCGTCACCGCCGTCACCGCGGTCACCGCCGTCACCGCCGTCACCGCCGTCACCGCCAAGTCCCGTACCACCCAGCCCTGAACAGGAGCCGTCCGATGAACGCCATCACCGATCCCGCCGCCACCGCGCCCGACCTCGCCACTACGACCGACCTCGGCACCGCGCCCGACCTCGCCACCGCGACCGACCTCAGCACCGCCCGCGCGCTGGTCCGGGACTACCTGGAGACCGTCTGGAACCAGGGCCGGACCGACCTGGCCGACCGCTACCTCGCCGAGGACCTCGCCCAGCACAACCCCAACCTCCCCGACGGCCGGGCGGCGCTCACCGCCTTCGTCGACGGCCTGCGCGCCCAGCTGCCCGAGCTCCGCTTCGAGCTGCGCCGCCTGGCCGCCGACGGCGACCTGGTCTTCGCGCACTCGCTGTTCACCGCCGCCCCGGGCGACGAGGGCCGGGCCGTCGTCGACGTCTTCCGCCTCGAAGGCGGCCTGATCGCCGAGCACTGGGACCTCAACGAGGCGGTCCCCGCCACCACCGCGAGCGGCCGTCCGATCGTCTGAGCCCCCGCCGCCCACGGGGCGGCCGCCCCGTGGGCTCCCCCTCGGCCCGCCGGGGAGCCGGCGTACGGGCGTGTTCGGTCCCGCGCGCCGAATCGCCGCGCCTGGCCTGTCCCGCCGGCACGGACCGTGCCGCCGACCGGTAGGCCGGCGGCATGCGGTCGTGGATGCATCGATCCACACAGTGCCTCTCAAGCGCGGCACGCCTCGCGTGTCAGAGGGGCGGCGTACCGTCATTGGCATGTGACTCCTCCTCTCCGAGAGACGGAGAGGCTTCTCACTCGACTCCGGGAGCCTCATGACGGCCAAGCCCTGACCGTTGTCCGAGGACAGGTGACTGATTGTATGTCACGTAACGGAAGCGGACGACTACGCAAGGAGATGGATGGACGACACCGCGCACCGCCTCACCGCCGCCCCGACCCCGTACGACCACGCCGCCGAGGCCCGCTGGGTACCCGAACCGGACAAGCGCCCCGGCCGGACGGCATTCCAGCGCGACCGCGCCCGCGTGCTCCACTCCGCCGCCCTGCGCCGGCTGGCCGGCACCACCCAGGTGGTCGCCCCGATGCGCAGCGACTTCCCCCGCACCCGGCTCACCCACTCCCTCGAATGCGCCCAGGTGGGCCGGGAGTTGGGTGCCGCCCTGGGCTGCGACCCGGACCTCGTCGAGACCGCCTGCCTGGCCCACGACATCGGCCACCCGCCGTTCGGCCACACCGGAGAGGAGGCGCTCGACCAGGCCGCAGAGGCCTGCGGCGGTTTCGAGGGCAACGCGCAGTCGCTGCGCATCCTCACCCGCCTGGAGCCCAAGCGCTTCGCCCCGCAGGACGAGCAGCCCGCCCGGCTGGCCCCCTGGCCCGGCCGCAGCGTCGGCCTCAACCTGAGCCGCGCCGCCCTCGACGCCGCCACCAAGTACCCCTGGACGCACGGCTCCCACCCCCTCGACCCGGTCTCGCCCAAGTACGGCGTCTACGCCGACGACCTGCCGGTCTTCCGCTGGCTGCGGGCCGGCTCCCCGGCCGGGCGCAAGTGCTTCGAGGCCACCGTCATGGACTGGGCCGACGACGTCGCCTACTCCACCCACGACGTCGAGGACGGCCTTCAGGCCGGCCACATCGACCCGGACGTGCTGCGCGCCCCGAGCGAGCGTGCCGAGCTGTTCAAGGTCGCCGAGCGCTACGCCCGGGACGCCGAGCCCGAGGAGCTGGCCGACGCCCTGGACCGGCTGCTCGCCCAGGAGTGGTGGCCCCGCTCCTACGACGGCTCGGCCCGGTCCCGGGCCGCCCTCAAGGACCTCACCAGCCAGCTGATCGGCCGCTTCTGCCTGGCCGCCGAGCAGGCCACCCGTGCCCGCTACGGCCCCGGCCGGCTCACCCGGTACGCGGCCGAGCTGGTGGTACCGCGGGACGTCCGGCTGGAGTGCGCGGTGCTGAAGGCGGTCGCCGTCCGGTTCGTGATGCAGCGCGACGAGCAGGCCCAGCTGCGGGCGCGCCAGCGGATCGTGATCGCCGAGCTGGCGTACGTGCTCAACCAGCGCGCCCCCGAGGGCCTGGACCCGGTCTTCGCCGCGCTCTACCGGGAGGCGGACGACGACCGCGCCGCCCTCCGCGCGGTGATCGACCAGATCGCCACCCTCACCGACGCCTCGGCCACCGCCCTGCACGGCAAGCTGGTCGGAGCGGCCTGGACGTAGCCCCCCGCGCTGCCGCCGCGCCGGGCCGCGCGATGCCCGGTCCGGCCGGAAAGCCGCCCGGTCCGCCCCGCTCGCCCCGGCGCAGCCGGTAACCCGCGCCACCCCAGTAGACTTCCGGGGTGGCCGGGCGGATCAGGGACGAAGACGTACAGGCGGTGCGCAGCGCACTGCCCATCGACGTGGTGGTCGGCGACTACGTTCAGCTCACCAACGGTGGCGGTGGCGAGTACAAGGGCGTCTGCCCCTTCCACGACGAGAAGTCCGCCTCCTTCTACGTGAACCCCGCCAAGGGCGTCTTCCACTGCTTCGGCTGCCAGGAGAACGGCGACACCATCGCCTTCCTGATGAAGATCGAGCACTTCACCTTCGCCGAGGCCGTCGAGCGGATGGCAGCCCAGGCCAACATCACGCTCCGCTACGAGGAGGGCGGCTACAGCCCCCGCCACCAGCAGGGCGAGCGCACCCGCCTGGTCGAGGCGCACAAGGTGGCCGCCGCCTACTACCAGGAGCAGCTCGCCTCGCCGGAGGCGGAGATCGGCCGCCGTTTCCTGGCCGAGCGCGGCTTCGACGAGCAGGCGGCGCAGACCTTCGGCGTCGGCTACGCCCCGGCCGGCTGGGAGCACCTGGTCCGCTACCTGCGGGGCAAGGGCTTCAGCGACAAGGAGATCCTGCTCGGTGGTCTGGCCTCGCAGGGCCAGCGCGGGGGCCTGATCGACCGCTTCCGGGGCCGGCTGGTCTGGCCGATCCGCGACATCGCCGGTGAGGTGGTCGGCTTCGGCGCCCGCCGCCTGCGCGAGGACGACAACGGCCCGAAGTACCTGAACACGCCCGAGACGCCGATCTACAAGAAGTCCCACGTGCTGTACGGCATCGACCTGGCGAAGAAGGAGATCGCCAAGTCGGGCCGGGCGGTGGTGGTCGAGGGCTACACCGATGTGATGGCCTGCCATCTCGCGGGCGTCACCACGGCGGTGGCCACCTGCGGTACCGCGTTCGCCGAGGACCACATCAAGATCATCCGCCGGCTGCTGATGGACACCTCCCAGTACCGCGGCGAGACCGTCTTCACCTTCGACGGCGACGCGGCCGGACAGAAGGCCGCCCTGCGCGCCTTCGAGGACGACCAGAAGTTCGCCGCCAAGACCTCCATCGCGGTCAGCCCCGGCGGCATGGACCCGTGTGATCTGCGCCTGGCCAAGGGCGACGACGCGGTCCGCGAGCTGATCGACAACCCGGTCCCGCTGTTCGAGTTCGCGCTGCGTTCGGCCGTCGCCCGGCACCGGGTGGAGACCCCGGAGGGCCGCTCGGCGGCGCTGGAGGAGGCGGCGCCGATCGTCGCCAAGATCAAGGACCGCTCGATCCAGCACGAGTACGCCGTCCGGCTGGCCGGCATGCTCGGCATCCTGGACGAGCAGTTCGTGGTCCGCCGGATCTCCCAGCTGGCCCGCTGGGACCGCGAGCGCCAGCAGAACCCGCGGGCCAACGGCCAGCAGCGGCGCCCCGAGCAGCCGCAGCCGACGAGGTCCGTCACCCCGCTCTTCCGCCTCAACCCGCGCGACCCGGCACAGTTCGTGGAGCGCGAGCTGCTCAAGCTGGCACTCCAGCACCCGGACCTGGTCGCCCCGGCCTTCGACCACTACGGCGAGGACGAGTTCCCGACCCCGCCGTACACCGCCGTGCGCCGCGCGATCGGCCAGGCCGGCGGGGCGGCGTACGGGGTCACCCTCGCCGACTTCACCAGCGCGGTGCGCGAGGCGGCCCCGGACGACCAGGTGCGGTCGCTGGTGACCGAGCTGACGGTGGAGCCGGTGCGGTCGCGCCGCAAGGCGGACGCGGTCTACGCGGGGGAGTTCCTGGTCAAGCTGCGGCTGCTGGCCGTGGACCGGCGGGTCAACGAGGTCCGTGGCCACCTCCAGCGGCTGGGCACCCGGGCCTCCGCGGAGGAGCTGCACGCGGTGCAGACCGAGCTGTGGCAGCTCCAGCAGTACGGTCAGCAGCTGCGCAGCCGCGGAGCCGCGGCGCTGTAGTCGCGCCGCCGCCCCGGCAGGAGACGCGGCCGCCCCGCCCGCCCGGAGACCGGGCCGCCCCGCCCGCCCGGAGAAAGTCCGCGCACGAGTCTCGGCTGCGGAGTGTGGCGTGCCCCACACTGGAGGGCGTCCCAGCTCCGTACAGCGCGGGTCCGCCAGAGTCGCGCCCGCCCCGAGGGGATGCCCGTGGACCAAGGCCTTGCCGCGACCACCCGCCCGACCACCGACCCGCTCGCCCCCCACGACGACCACGGCCGGGCCGGCTCTCCGCCGCCGGACGGTGCCCGGGTGCCCGCGCAGGGCCTCCCGGAGGGCCACCCCGAGGCCCCCGAAACCGAAACCGCACCTGACGTCGAAACCGAACCCGAAGCCGCATCCGACACCGAACCCGACACCGAACCCGACACCGAACCCGAAGCCGAGGCGGCGCCCGATGACGCCGAACCCGACCTCGACGCCGACCCGGGCCCCGTCGGCGCGACCGGCCCCGCGGCGGACCTGCTCCGCCAGTACCTGCGCGAGATCGGCCGGATCCGGCTGCTGAACGCCGCCGAGGAGGTGGAGCTGGCCCGCCGGATCGAGGCCGGTCTCTTCGCCGAGGAGCGGCTGAACCGCGTGCCGCCGCCCCCCGACCCGCTGGCCGTCGAGCTGGACACCCTGGTGGTGATCGGCCGGATCGCCAAACGGCGGCTGATCGAGGCCAACCTGCGTCTGGTGGTCTCCGTCGCCAAGCGGTACATCGGCCGCGGGCTGACCCTCCTGGACCTGGTCCAGGAGGGCAACCTCGGCCTGATCCGGGCGGTGGAGAAGTTCGACTACGCGCGCGGCTACAAGTTCTCCACCTACGCCACCTGGTGGATCCGCCAGGCGATGAGCCGCGCCCTGGCCGACCAGGCGAGGACGATCCGGGTGCCGGTGCACGTGGTCGAGCTGATCAACCGGGTGGTCCGGGTGCAGCGCGCGCTGCACCAGGAGCGCGGTACCGAACCGACCCCGGCCGAGATCGGCGTCGTACTGGAGCTGACCGAGGCGCGGGTGCGGGAGCTGATCCGGCTGGCCCAGGAGCCGATCTCGCTGCACACCCCGGTCGGGGAGGAGGACGACGTGGCGCTCGGCGACCTGATCGAGGACGCCGACGCCGCCTCGCCCGCCGAGTCGGCCACCTTCCTGCTGCTGCGCCAGCATCTGGACGCGGTACTGGCGACGCTCGGCGAGCGGGAACGCCAGGTCGTCCAGCTCCGCTACGGCCTGGACGACGGCCGCCCCCGCACGCTGGAGGAGATCGGCGTGCTCTTCGGGGTGACCAGGGAGCGGATCCGCCAGATCGAGTCCAAGACCCTGGTCAAACTCCGCGACCACGCCTTCGCCGAGCAGCTCCGCGGCTACCTGGACTAGGGAGTCCTGCCTGGACTAGGACGCGGTGGCGCTCGGGGTCGCCGGCGGCGAGGCCGGGCCGATCGGGATCGGGGTGGAGGCGACCAGGTGGGCCAGGTCGGAGGCGCCGAGCGTGCAGGCGTCCCCGGCCGGCTGGTGGCCGCAGACCTGGAAGGTCGCGGCCGGGTCCGCCGCGTTCACCATCAGCGAGTAGTTGTCGTACCCCCAGTGGATCAGCGCCGTCTCCGTCTCGCCGGTGCTGCTGGTGACGGTGGAGTAGTCGCCGGGCTCGCCCTCGGTGATGGCGGCCCATGCGGCCTGGCACTTCTGGCTGTAGCGCAGGTAGATGACCACCTTGCCCATGTTGCTGGTCTGGAGGGTCCGGGCGTCGGTACCGCAGCCGGTGGCCTTGGGGTCCTTGTGCGAGCAGCCGATGGCCTGGCACGCGGAGCCGGGCACAGCGGGCTTGGCAGCCGGGCTCGTGGTCGCGGTCGTGGGCGTGGCGGGCTGCGCGAGGGCAGCAGGCTCCTGCCCGGTGCCGTGCGTGTACCGGACCCCGGCCAGCACCAGCAGCGCCACCGTCACCAGGGCGCCGGCCGCCAGCGCCGCCGGCCGCCGCCACCACGGCGCGGCCGTGGCGGGCTCCCGGCCCTCCGTCGCGCCCGCGACAGCCTCCACCAGTGGGTCCGCGGCAGACTCCACCACGGGCTCGGCGGCAGACTCGACCACGAGCCCGGCCACCGGTGGGGCGGTGTCCTCCGCGGCACCCTTCGGGCTGCCCTCCGCGGTGACATCCGCGGCGCCCTCCGCAGTGACATCCGCGGTGACATCCGCGGTGCCCTCCGGTGCCGTCGCCCCGGCCCAGAGCGCCCGCAGCGCGGGGCCGTCGCACTCCACCGCCCCGATCAGCGCTTCCAGCGCCTGGTCGGTGACGACCCGTTTGCCGTTGAGCCAGCGCTCCCAGGAGGCACGGCTGTAGTGGGTCCGGGCCGCCAGCTCGGACAGTGAGAGCCCGGTCGCGTCCTTGACGGCGCGAAGCTCCTCCGTCAGGCGTCGGGCGGGGTCGGACAGTTCGTCCGGGAGTTGCTTCCAAGCGGATGCCATGCGGCCTTCCCAACATCAGAAACGGGGGACGCGGGATCGAGGACAGGGCCGAGTTGGGCACCGGCCCGGGGCCTGGGGGCGTCTCCGCGTCTCCAACCTCACCGGCCTGCCGTCTCAAACCCCAGGTCATGGCGCTGAGACGGACGGAAGTGTCTCACACCCCCGGTGGCCGCTCGAACATCCACAGGTCCATCGTGCAGAGTTCTCAGGCCGGTCCGTTTCGGGCGCAGGGATCCTTCGTCCGGGCACCGATTCCGAGGCCGGCTCCTGACGTCCCGAATCCCCCACACCGTTCGCGGCAGCCTCGCGGGGGGAGGCTGCCCCGAGCGCAGGGACGCGTGGCGGGGAGGGCGCATCATGCCGCCCTCCCCGCCGCGATCACTTCCCCTGTCCGCCGCCGCGCGGTGCCCGGGGGGAACGCGCCCGGGGGAACGCTCAGTGGTGGAAGCCCATGCGGGGCGGTACCCCGAGGTCCTTCAGCGGGCCGGGCTGGCGCCGCAGCTCCGGCAGCAGCCGGGTGAGGTCGTTGAGCAGCAGGTCGGCGAGGTCCCGGGAGAAGCCGTTGCGGCAGACCACCCGCAGCACCGAGAGGTCCTCCCGGTTCTCCGGGAAGGTGTACGCGGGCACCTGCCAGCCGCGCTCGCGCAGCCGCCGCGACACGTCGAACACGTCGAACGGGACGTCGTCGGTGGTGGTGAAGGCGAAGACCGGGAGATCCTCGCCGCGGGTCAGCAGCCGGAAGCAGCCGAGCGCCTCGATCTGCCCGGCCAGGTAGACGGCCACCTCCCGGGAGGCTCCCTGGACGGCCCGGTAGCCGTCCCGGCCGAGCCGCAGGAAGGTGTAGTACTGCGCGATCACCTCGGCGCCCGGGCGGGAGAAGTTGAGCGCGAAGGTCGGCATCTCGCCGCCCAGGTAGTTGACCCGGAAGACGAGCTCCTCGGGCAGCGCCTCGCGGTCGCGCCAGAGCGCCCAGCCGACGCCCGGGTAGACCAGGCCGTACTTGTGCCCCGAGGTGTTGATGGAGGCGACCCGCGGCAGCCGGAAGTCCCAGAGCAACTCGGGGTCGAGGAAGGGCGCGACCATGGCGCCGGAGGCGCCGTCCACATGGACCGGGACGTCCAGGCCGGTCCGCTGCTGGAGCTCGTCGAGCGCCGCGCAGATCTCCGCCACCGGCTCGTAGGAGCCGTCGAAGGTGGAGCCGAGGATGCCGACCACGCCGATGGTGTTCTCGTCGCAGAGTGCCACGGCCTCCTCGGCGCCGAGGTGGTAGCGCTCTCCCTCCATCGGGGCGGTGCGCGCCTCGACCTCCCAGAAGTTGCAGAACTTCTCCCAGCAGACCTGTACGTTGATGCCCATCACCAGGTTGGGCCGGGCACCGGCCGCGTAGCGCTCGGCGTTGCGGCTCATCCAGCGGCGCTTGAGCGCGAGGCCGGCCAGCATGCAGGCCTCGCTGGAGCCGGTGGTGGAGCAGCCGACCGCGCCGTCCGGGTCGGGGGCGTGCCAGAGGTCGGCGAGGATGGCCACGCAGCGCCGCTCCAGCTCCGCGGTCTGCGGGTACTCGTCCTTGTCGATCATGTTCTTGTCGAGGCACTCGGTCATCAGCCGGGTGGCCTGGATCTCCATCGACGTGGTGACGAAGGTCGCCAGGTTGAGCTTGGCGTTGCCGTCCAGCATCAGTTCGTCGTGGATCAGCTGGTAGGCGGTCTCGGCCGGTACCGGACCGTCGCCGAGCCGGTGCAGCGGCGGCGCCAGCTCCATCGCGCCCAGCGGGTCGGCGGTGCCGACGAACGGGCTTACGGTCAGCCGGCGATCGTCGCCGGCTCCCTTGTGCAGAGCCATGGGATCCTGCCGCCCCTCGGTCCGGTAGCCGCGTCGCCTTCCACGCTGCCACCGGGCGCGGGGTGACGCATTTTCACGAGCCTCGCCCTCGCCACCCCGCGGCCCGTCTCAGCCGGCCGTCTCCGGGTGGATCTGCTCCCGGGCGGCCCGGTACTGCTGGCGTACCGCCGCGCCGACCGGCAGGTCCTGTTCGGCGTCCGGGGTGACGGTGACCGTCTCCGGCAGCTCCCAGCGCGGCGGCTCGGGGGTGCCGGCCAGCGCCCAGGCGGCCTGCCGGGCCGCGCCGCGCGCCGCGTGGGCGCCGGGCGGCGGCACCACGACGGGGACGCCGAACAGCAGCGGGGCGATCTGCCGGACGGCCGGCAGCCGTCCGGCCGCGCCGAGCAGGAAGACGCGCCTCACCTCGACGCCCCGGGCCCGCAGCACGTCCAGCGCGTCCGCGAGGTTGCAGAGCATGCCCTCGACGGCGGCCCGGGCCAGGTGCTGGGGGGTCATCGACTCGGCCCGCATCCCGGTCAGCGTGCCGGCCGCGTGCGGCAGCGCGGGCGTCCGCTCGCCGTCCAGGTAGGGCAGCAGCACCATCCCGTACGCGCCGGGGGAGGACTGCAGGGCCAGCTCGCTCAGGCCCTCCACGTCCTGGCCGAGCAGGGCGGCGGTGGAGCGGAGCACCTGGGCGGCGTTCAGGGTGGCGACCATCGGCAGGTGGCGGCCGGTGGCGTCGGCGAAGGAGGAGACCAGCCCGGTGGCGTCCACCACGGCCTGCTCGTGCACGGCGAAGATCGTCCCGGAGCTGCCGAGCGAGACCGCCGCGTCGCCGGGTTCGAGGCCGAGGCCGAGCGCGGCGGCCATGTTGTCGCCGGTGCCGGCCGAGATCAGCAGGCCCTCGGGGGTGTGTCCGGCGGGCTCGGCCGGACCGAGCACGTGCGGCAGCTTCAGCTCGTGCCCGAGCGCCAGCTCGACCAGGTCCTGCCGGTACTCGCCGGTGATCGGCGACCAGTAGCCGGTGCCGGAGGCGTCGCCCCGGTCGGTGGTACGCCGTTTGGGGTGGCCCAGCAGCTGCCAGACCAGCCAGTCGTGCGGCAGCAGCACCTCGGCCACCCGGCGGGCGTTGGCCGGCTCGAACTCGGCCAGCCAGCGCAGCTTGGCGATGGTGTACGTCGGGCCGGGGACGGCGCCGATCGCGGCCGTCCAGGCGGCCGGGCCGCCGAGCGCGTCCAGGAGGGCGGCCGCGGCGCCGCTGGAGCGCGGGTCGTTCCAGAGGATCGCGGGCCGCACCAGCACGCCGCCGGCGTCCAGGCCGATCATGCCGTGCTGCTGCGCGCTGACGCCGATTGCCCGGACGCCCTCCAGCAGGCCGCCGGCGGCCGCGTCGCCGAGCGAGTGCAGCCAGATCTGCGGGTCGGCCTCGCCGGCCCGGGTGTCCTGGCTCTCCGGCGAGGGGTGCGGGGCCTTGCCGGACCGCAGCACCGCGCCGGTCTCGGTGTCGCACGCGACGATCCTGGTGCGACCGGTCGAGCTGTCTATCCCCGCGACGATGGCCATGTCGAGATCATGCCTCAGCGGGCGTCCGGGCGCGGTCCGTCCGGGCAAGTGTTGCCCGTTCGGTACCGCTCCGGAGCCGTCGCGGACGCCCGGCCGTCACCGCCCGCTCACGGCCGGAAGGTACCCCAGCTGTCGTCCTCCACCCGGGGGCGGTTGAAGTACGACACCCGGTCGGTGACCGCGTTCGGCAGCCGGTCCCCGACCTTGCCCGCGACGGCGTCGGCCGCCTTCCCGGCGGCGGCGCCGGCCTGCTGCTTGGCCTTGTCGGCGGCGGTCTGCACCTTGGGGTTCTGGGCGACCTGCCGGGTGACCCTGGCGATCTGTTCGTACCGCTGGCGTCCGGCCCGCGAGCCCAGCACGTAGCCCGCCGCGAGTCCGACGATCAACGACAGCTTCCACATGATCGGATTCCACCCTCTCCTGGCGGCCTCTGCCGCATTGCCCTACCCGTCCTTCGGGGCGGCGAACCGTCCGTGCCCCCAGCATCCCCGTGCGCTGTGCCGGGCGCGCGCCGGGCACGCCGGGCGGGGGCGCCGGGGCGGCCGGGGAAAGCGATTGGCGGACCACCCCCCCGAGTGCGCTAATGTATGTCCCGCAGCGAGCGCCGAGGAGCCCGGGAGACCGGGGGCCGAAGCGGAAGCCCGATCCCCCATAGCTCAATTGGCAGAGCAGCCGACTGTTAATCGGCAGGTTATTGGTTCGAGTCCAATTGGGGGAGCTCAGGTGGCGGTCCTCTCGGGGGCTGCCGTCCTGCCCGTGGTGCGACGCTTGTCCACCGCGATCCCGCATAGCTCAATTGGCAGAGCAGCCGGCTGTTAACCGGCAGGTTTTTGGTTCGAGTCCAAATGCGGGAGCTTCACCGGGTGCGCCCGGTGACTGCTCAGAGCGAAGGCCCCCCGGTCGACCGGGGGGCCTTCGTGTTGTGCTGCTCACGCCGGTGCCCTGCTCACGCCGGTGCCCTGCTCACGCCGGTGTCGCTCTGCCCACGCCGCCCGGCCGGGGCGGACGTCAGTCGGTGGCCCGGCGGTACAGCTCGGCGACCCGGTTGTCGAAGGTGATGCTGTACGAGGTGCCCGGGCTCTCGCCGCCCTCCTGGTAGCCGCCGATCACGCCGATCACGTTGCCGGTCGTGGTGATCCACGGGCTGCCGCTGGTGCCGTTGGTGTAGCCGCCGCAGTCGAAGCGTTCCTGGGTGGGGCCCTGCGGGCTGGTCCGGACCGCGCAGGTGATCGGCTCGTCGCGCTCGTTGGGGTAGCCGGTCACCGAGACGGTGAGGCCGAAGCCCTGGCCGGTGCCGAGCGGGTTCCCGCCGACGGCATCCTCGATCTCCCGGCCGTCCACCGGCCGGAGGGTGATGAACGCCACGTCGTACTCGGGGTCGTCGTCGGCCGCCCAACGCGGATCGACGGTGACCGCCTGCACCGGCCAACTCCCGTACGGGGAGTAACCGTTGCGGTAGCCGGGGGTGAACACCAGGCCGTCCAGCAGGCCGATCCGGCGGCTCTGCACGCAGTGCGCGGCGGTCACCAGCAGATTCCGCCGCGGGCTGTGCACCACGCTCGCCGTGCAGGCCCGCGGCCCCTGGGCGGTGTGGATCGAGAGGGTGCCGATCCGGTCGCCCGTCGGGCTCTGCGGCGCCACCGAGGCGGTCGGCGGCTTCTTGTCCCCGCTGCCGCAGGCGGTGCCGGAGGTGAGCAGCAGGGCCGCCAGCGCGACCGCCTGGGCCGCGCGGCCGGGCCGTACCGGGCGGGGGGCCATCGGGGCTCCGTCTCGTCCTCGGGGGCGGCCCCTGCGGGTCGTGCGGACCGCCTTTCGTGAGGAAGATCTACCAGTCCTCGCCCGGCGGCGCCAACCTCCGAGCCCGGCGGTTTCCCTTTGGGGCGGACGGCGCCGTGCCGTGCCGGGCCCGGCACGGCACGGTCAGCCGGTGGCGCGGTCGTACAGGGCCTGGACCTTGTCCCCGAAGTAGCTGCTGTACGAGGTGTCGGGCGAGTCGCCGCCCTCCTGGTAGCCGCCGATCACGCCGACCACGGTGCCGGTGCGGGTGTCCGCGTCGAAGTCGGTCACCCAGGGGCTGCCGCTGGTGCCTCCGGTGTAGTCCGGACAGTCGATCCGCAGCTGGGTGGGGCTCTGCTCGGAGGTGGTGTTGCTGCAGGTGATCGGCACCTCGCTGGTGCCCGGGTAACCGGTGACCTTCACCGGCAGCCGGTAGCCGCGGTTGACGCCCAGCCGGTTGGCGCCGAGCACCTGCTGCACCTGCTGCCCGTTCTGCGGCCGGACCACCGCGAAGGCGACGTCGACGTCCGGGTCGGCGTCGTCCTTCCAGGCCTGGTCGACGGTGACCGCCAGCAGCGGCCAGACGCCGCTCGGGGTGTCGCCGTCCCGGTAGCCGGGAACGAAGACGAGGTCGCTGCGCTGTCCGAGCTGTGGGTCCCACACGCAGTGCGCGGCGGTGACGATCAGGTTGAGCCCGGCGCTGTCGACCACGCTGGCGGTGCAGAAGTGGTCGCCGTCCGCGTTCCGGGTGAAGACGGCCCCGACCAGGCCGTTGAGCACGGTGGGCTTGGCGGTGCGGGTGACGCCCGTCTGCCGGCCGAGCGCGCCGCGCAGCCGTTCCGGGCTCCAGCCGTGGCTGTCGGTGGAGGCGGAGGTCGTGCCGGCGGCCGAGGCGGGGTGCGAACGCATCGTCGGGCCGGCGCCGCCGGGGCCCGCCGCGGTGGTGCAGCCCGCCGCGGCCAGGAGTGCCAGCGCGGCGCCGGCCGCCACCAGCTCACGTACCGTCATCGGCCCAGGCTCCCCGCTGCCGCCGTGGGCCCGCCACCGGAACTGCTCCGCGTGGGGAGGCGTGCTTCCGTGCGCACCCATGTGCGCCCCCGGCGCGCACCAGGGGTGATCGACCGGCTATGCTGCCCGGGACGGCCTTGCGGGGCCGTCTGCTGCTGCCGCGACCGGGTGACCGGTGCGCGCGGCGAACCGGGGCGGTAGCTCAGCCGGTTAGAGCAGGGGACTCATAATCCCTTGGTCGTGGGTTCGAGTCCCACCCGCCCCACCTCGAACACGTGACAGATCGTCCGATGGAAGGTCGGGCCGGCCTGCACACATGCCCGAGGCCCACGCGGCACTCTAGTGGCAAGGCCGGTCGGAATCCGCCTCAACACCCCGAGATTCACCCTCCTAGTGGACACCCGGCGACATGGCGCGGGAGAGCCGAGTTGTGGCAGCTCTGGCGGGCCTCCCGGCGCGAGCGGACCGCTTCCTGACCGCAGGCCGCCGACGATCGCCGGCTCCTCAAACGCACGTTCGCGACGCGGTGGTGCCCCGTCGGGGACCGTCCCTGGTGAGGACGACGCCGGTGCCCGTCCGTGCGGGGCGGGCTTCCCCGCGGACGGGTCGGGACCGCCGGACGGCCGCGGTGGCAGGGTCCGGCCGTAACGCCGTACCCGGGACCCGTCGGATGGCAGCTTCCTGCAGCGGACGGCGGATTCGGCCGCTGCCCTGCCTAGGCTCCTCCCGTACCTCGTCCAGCCAGGTACCTCGTTCATCGAGGGCGCACCCGGCACGGGTCTCCCGGCGATGAGTGAGGGGAGGAAAGGACCATGTCCATGACGTCCCGCTCCGAGCAGGCAGCCTCCCGCCGTCAGTCCTCCCCGCGCAGCCGGACCGTGCTCTGCCCGGTCGACGTGCGGATCCTGGAGGGGATAGCCCGCGGCCACTCCAACCTCCAGCTGGCCACCCAGCTCTACCTCAGCCGCCAGGGCATCGAGTACCGGGTCGGCCGGATGCTGCGCCTGCTGCGGGCCTCCAACCGGGCCTCGCTGGTCGCCCGCGCCCACTTCCTCGGGATTCTCGCGGAGGGGACGTGGCCGCCCCGGGTCCTGCCCCGGTTCATCGAGGACGACGGGGGTGCCGCCCGCCGTGAGCCGGACGAGGCCGCCGGGCGGGCGTCGTTGTAGGGCCGTCCGTGTTGCCGGGCCTCCCGTCCGGCGGCTCAGCGGCCGATCCGGACCGGGAAGTCGAGGGCGCCGGGAGCGACCGCGGGGGCGAGGCCGGCGACCGCGGCCCGGCCGAGCAGGCCGCGGACCGCCGCGTAGCCCTCGTCCCCGATCGCGGCGGTGTGCCCGTTCACGTAGAGGCCGATGTGCTGGTCCACCACATGCGGCGCCATCTCCTGGGCGTGCCGGAGCACGTACGGCCGGGAGGCCTGCGGGTTGTCCCAGGCGTACCGCACCGAGTCGGCGGCTGCCCGGGCGAGGACGCCGAGGGCCTGTTCGCCCAGGCTCCGCCTGGCCACGATCGCGCCGAGGGGGATCGGCAGCCCGGTCTCCCGCTCCCAGACCTCGCCCAGGTCGGCGAGGCTGCGCAGGCCGTACTCGTGGTAGGTGAACCGCGCCTCGTGGATGACCAGCCCCGCGTCCACCAGGCCGTCCCGGACCGCCGGCATGATCTCGTGGAACGGCAGCACCACGACCTCACCGATGCCGCCCGGGCTGCCGGGCGGTGCGGGCGACACGGCCGTGGCCGCCCAGAGCCGGAACAGCAGGTACGCCGTCGACCGGCTGCTCGGCACGGCGACCCTGCGTCCCACCAGTGAGGCCGGCTCGGCCGCGTCCCTGACCAGGACCAGCGGCCCGCAGCCACGCCCGAGCGCGCCGCCGCTGGGCAGCAGCGCGTACTCGTCGAGGACGTACGGAAGGGCGGCGTAGGAGATCTTCAGGACGTCCAGCGAGCCCTGCTCGGCGAGCCCGTTGGTGACGTCGATGTCCGCGATCCGGACCTCGAGGGCGGGCGCGCCGGGGAGCAGGCCGTGCGTCCAGGCGTGGAAGACGAAGGTGTCGTTGGGGCAGGGCGAGTACGCGATGGAGAGCGGTGGCACCGGCTCACCCTTCCTTGTCGGACGACGGCGCGTCGGGCCGGCGGGCCGCGGCCGGGCCCACCCCTCCAGGGAAGCGGCTGCGGTCTGGGGATTTCCCTGGAAAGACCTCGCCAGGATGGGGGCGCACCGTGCCTCACGGGCACCGACCTAGGGGGTTCTGGCATTGGACGCAGGGCTGAAGCGCGAGCTGGAGGCGAAGGTCTACGCGGGTGAGCGGCTGACCCGGGAGGACGGGATCGCGCTCTACGAGAGCGATGACCTGGCCTGGCTGGGTGGTCTGGCCCACCATGTGCGGACGCGGAAGAACGGCGATGTCGTCCACTTCAACGTGAACCGTCACCTCAACATGACGAACGTGTGCAACGCGTCCTGTGCGTACTGCTCGTTCCAGCGCAAGCCGGGCGAGAAGGATGCGTACACGATGCGCATCGAGGAGGCCGTGCGTCTGGCCAAGGCGATGGAGGTGGACTCCCTGACGGAGCTGCACATCGTCAACGGTCTGCACCCGACCCTGCCGTGGCGTTACTACCCGCGGTCGTTGCGGGAGCTGAAGGCGGCGCTGCCGAACGTCTCGTTGAAGGCGTTCACCGCGACCGAGATCCACTGGTTCGAGAAGATCAGCGGTCTGCCGGCGGACGAGATCCTGGACGAGCTGATCGATGCCGGGCTGGAGTCGCTGACCGGTGGCGGTGCGGAGATCTTCGACTGGGAGGTCCGTCAGCACATCGTGGACCACGACACCCACTGGGAGGACTGGTCGCGGATCCACCGGCTCGCGCACGGCAAGGGCCTCAAGACGCCGTCGACGATGCTGTACGGCCACATCGAGGAGCCCCGGCACCGGGTGGACCACGTGCTGCGGCTGCGGGAGCTGCAGGACGAGACGGGCGGGTTCCAGGTCTTCATCCCGCTGCGCTACCAGCACGACTTCCACGACTCCAAGGACGGCGTCGTGCGGAACAGGCTGATGGCGCGCACCGAGATGGCCACGGGTGCGGAGGCGTTGAAGACCTTCGCGGTCTCCCGGCTGCTCTTCGACAACGTGCCGCACGTCAAGGTGTTCTGGGTGATGCACGGTGTCACGACGGCGCAGCTGGCGTTGAGCCACGGTGCGGACGACATGGACGGCTCGGTGGTCGAGTACAAGATCACCCATGACGCGGACAACTTCGGCACCCCGAACAAGCTCGGCCGGGACGACCTGCTGGGCCTGATCCGGGACGCCGGATTCCGCCCGGTGGAGCGCAACACCCGCTACGAGGTCATCCGCGAGTACGACGGCCCGGACCTGACGCGCCGGGAGACCCCGCAGGCCATGCGCCTCTGACCTCGACGGCCCCCACCCCGACGACGATCGGCAGGTTCCAGCCATGCCCACGAAGACCCACGACGAGCCGCACGACGAGGAACTGGAGGTCTGGATCGACCAGGGCCTCTGCACCGGGGACGGGATCTGCGTCCAGTACGCGCCGGAGATCTTCGAGCTGGACATCGACGGCCTCGCCTATGTGAAGGACGAGGACGACGAGCTGTGCCAGCAGCCGGAGGAGGCGGTGACCCTGCCGCTGCCACTGCTGCGGGACGTGGTGGACTCGGTGCGGGACTGTCCCGGGGACTGCATCCACGTACGCCGCCGCAGCGACCGGGTCGAGGTGTACGGGCCGGACGCGTGACCGGGCGTGCCCGGCAGCGGCCGAGGACCGGCCACATCCGGTTCCTCAACTGCCTCCCCCTGCTCTGGGGGCTGGCCAGGACCGGCGACCTGCTCGACCTCGACCTGACCTTCGGCACGCCGGACCACCTGAGCGCCGCACTGGCCCGTGGCGACCTCGACATCGGCCCGATCAGCCTGGTGGAGTTCCTCCGCAACGCCGACGACCTGGTCGCCCTCCCGGACATCGCGATCGGCAGCGACGGGCCGGTGATGTCCTGCCTGATCGTGAGCGAGGTACCGCTGGCCGAGCTGGACGGCGCCCCCGTCGCGCTCTGCTCCACCAGCCGCACCTCCGTGCGGCTGGCCCGGCTGGTGCTCTCCGATCTGGTGGGCGTCAAGCCGAACTACTTCGTCCGTCCGCCCGACCTGGCGACCATGCTCTCCGAGGCCTCCGCGGCCGTGGTGATCGGCGACCCCGCGCTGCGGGCCTCGCTGCTCCAGGCCCCCCGGCAGGGGCTGGAGGTGCACGACCTGGGGGAGATCTGGCGGGACTGGACGGGGCTCCCGTTCGTCTTCGCGGTGTTCGCGGCCCGCCGCGACTTCCTGGCCAGGGAGCCCGGGACCGTGCACCAGGTCCACCGGGCGCTGCTGGCCGCACGCGATCTGGCCCTGGACGAGATGGACCTGGTGTGCGAGCGGGCCGCCCGCTGGGAGGACCTGGACGCCCCCACGCTGAAGCGCTACTTCACCTCGGCGCTCGACTACGGCCTCGGCGAACGCCAGCTCGCCGGCATCGCGGAGTTCGCCCGCCGGGTCGGCGGCGACGCCGGCGCGGGCTTCCCGGAGGGCGTCCGGGTGCGGCTGCTGGACACCAGCGCACGGGGGAGCCGACCAGTACAGCCGGACGTGACCAGCAACAAGCCGACGAACTGAAGGAGAGGGCGGCGACGTGTCGAAGCTCGAAGAGGAACACCCTGGTCTGCAGGCCGTGCTCGACCGGGCCGCCGGTGGTGGCCGGATCACGCCGGAGGAGGCGTTGGAGCTGTACCGTTCGGCGCCGTTGCACGCGCTGGGTTCGGCTGCGGACGCGGTGCGCCGGCGTCGGTACGCGGGGACGGAGCACATCGCGACGTACATCATCGAGCGGAACATCAACTACACGAACGTCTGTGTGACGGCGTGCAAGTTCTGCGCGTTCTATGTGGCGCCGAAGAGTGACAAGGGCTGGTCCCGTGATCTCGACGAGATCCTGCGTCGTTGTGCGGAGACGGTCGAGCTGGGTGGTACGCAGGTCATGTTCCAGGGTGGGCACCACCCGGACTACGGCGTGGAGTACTACGAGCGGGCGTTCTCGGCGATCAAGGCGGAGTTCCCGCAGTTGGTGATCCACTCGCTCGGTGCGTCCGAGGTCGAGCACATGTCGCGGATCTCGGGGGTGTCGGTCGAGGAGGCCGTCACCCGGATCCACCGGGCGGGTCTGGACTCGTTCGCGGGTGCGGGTGCGGAGTTGCTGCCGGAGCGGCCGCGCAAGGCGATCGCGCCGTTGAAGGAGTCCGGTGAGCGGTGGCTGGAGATCATGGAGGTCGCGCACGGTCTGGGTGTGGAGTCGACGTCCACGATGCTGATGGGTACCGGTGAGACCAACGCCGAGCGGATCGAGCACCTGCGGATGATCCGTGACGTGCAGGACCGTACGGGTGGTTTCCGGGCGTTCATCCCGTACACCTACCAGCCGCAGAACAACCATCTGAAGGGTTCGACCCAGGCGACGGTGTTCGAGTACCTGCGGATGATCGCGATCGCGCGGCTGTTCCTCGACAACGTGGCCCACATCCAGGGTTCGTGGCTGACCACCGGCAAGGAGGCCGGCCAGCTGTCGTTGCACTACGGGGCGGACGACCTGGGTTCGGTCATGCTGGAGGAGAACGTGGTGTCGATGGCCGGTGCGAGGCACCGGTCGAACCTGACCGAGCTGATCCACCTGATCCGGGCCGCGGACCGTGTCCCGGCGCAGCGCTCGACGACGTACGAGCACCTGCGGGTGCTGGACGATCCGGCCGACGACCCGGTCGACCCGCGGGTCGCCTCGCACATCGCCTCCACCGCGATCGAGGGCGGCACCGCCCACCCCGAGCTGAAGCTGCTCGGGACGCGCTGAGCGATGGGCCACGGGCGGGAGGGGTTGGGAAAGTGACGATGCGTCAATCGGTCGCCCTACCATGTCATATGCATGGAGGGCATAATGACGGATGTGCCTTCAGTGCCGCAGAACCGACTCAAGTGGCTGACCCTCGCGGTGTGTTGTCTGAGTCTGTTCATGGTGGGCCTGGACACGACGGTCGTGAATCTGGCCCTTCCCGCCATCCAGCACGATCTGGACGCCACGGCCACGGGCCTGCAGTGGACGGTGGACGCCTACACGGTGGTGCTCGCGAGTCTGCTGATGCTCTCCGGCTCGATGGCCGACCGGTTCGGCAGGCGGCGCACCTTCCAGACCGGCCTGCTGCTGTTCAGCCTCGCTTCGTTGCTCTGCGGCCTGGCGCCGGACACCGGGACGCTGGTCGGGTTCCGGATGCTGCAGGCGGTCGGCGGTGCGATGCTCAACCCGGTCGCCATGTCGATCATCACCAACACCTTCACGGACCTGCGGGAACGGGCCAGGGCGATCGGGATCTGGGGCGGCGTGGCCGGAATGAGCCTGGCCTTCGGCCCGGTGGTGGGCGGCGCGCTGGTCGATCTGGCGGGCTGGCGGTCGATCTTCTGGATCAACATCCCGTTCGGCGTCCTCGCCCTGGTCCTGACCGCGCTGTTCGTCCCCGAGTCCAAGGCGCCGCACCCGCGCCGGCTCGACCCCGGCGGGCAGCTGCTGGTGATCACCCTGCTGGCGGCGCTGATCTTCGGGATCATCGAGGGGGCACGCCAGGGCTGGGGTTCGTGGCCGATCGTCGGCTGCTTCGCCACCACCGTCCTGGCGGCGGCGGCCCTGGTGCGGCACGAGCGGCGGCGCCCGGAACCGTTGCTGGACCTGCGGTTCTTCCGCAGCGTGTCGTTCAGCGGGGCCATCGCCTCGGCGGTCTGCGGCTTCGCCGCACTGGCCGGCTTCCTCTTCCTCAACTCCCTCTATCTGCAGAACGTGCGGGGGTACTCCCCGTTGCACGCCGGGCTCCTGACACTGCCGATGGCGGCGATGACACTGGTCTCCGGCCCGCTGGCGGGCCGGGTGATCGGTGCCCGCGGGCCTCGGCTGCCGCTGGTGGTGGCGGGGAGCGGGATCGCGCTCTGCGGTCTGCTGCTGACCGGGCTCACGGCGGACACCCCGATCTGGTTCCTGGCCCTCGCCTACGTGGCGTTCGGCATCGGCTTCGGCATGCTCGACGCCCCGATCACCTACGCGGCGGTCTCCGGGATGCCGCCGTCCCGGGCCGGGGTGGCCGCAGCGGTCACCTCCACCGGTCGCCAGGTGGGGGCCTCGCTGGGGGTCGCCGTGCTGGGTTCGGTCACGACCGCCCGGATCGCCGGTCCGTTCGCCACCGGGTTCCCGGCCGCCAGCCACCTCGGCTGGGCGATCATGGCCGGCTGCGGGCTCGCGGTGCTGGCGCTGGCCGTCCTCACCATGGGCCGGGCGGCCCAGCGGCCCACCGAGGACCCGCCGGGCCCCCTCGACCGGGTCACGCCGCCGAGCGGCGCACGGACGCCATGACCGGACGGACGCCGCAGGCCCGCCGGGTGACTCCGCTCGCCGCGTTCCGCGCCCGGCTGCTGGCCGAGGTCAACGCCTCGGTGCACGGGCCGAACCTGCACCTGGAGCGGTACGACCGGCCGGCCGGGGATCCCGGGCTGTTCGGTCCGCAGAGCGTCGTGTGGCGCGTCAACGGTCACCCGGCCGGGATGCTCACCGGCGGCTTCGCGGCCCTGTTGCTCCAGTCGCTGCACCCGCTGGCCATGGCGGCGGTGGACGGGCACTCCGACTTCCGGTCCGACCCGACCGGCCGGCTCAACCGGACGGCGCGCTTCGTCACCACCACCACCTTCGGCTCGACGGCGGCGGCCGGGGAGGCGATCGAGCACGTCCGGCGGCTCCACCCGAGGATCCACGGCAGGGCACCGGACGGACGGCCGTACCGCGCGGACGATCCGGACCTGCTCACCTGGGTGCACACCGCGGAGGTCAGCTGCTTCCTGGCGGGCCATCAGGTCTTCTCGGCGACGCCGCTGTCGGCCGCGGAGTGCGACCGCTACTACGCGGAGGCCGCCCTCGTCGGCGAGCGGCTGGGGGCGGCGGGGGTGCCGCGCTCGGCCGCCGAGGTGGACCGGTACCTCGCGCGGATCCGCCCGGAGCTGCTGGCCACCCCCGCCGCGCTCGACTGCGTCCGGTTCCTGCGCGGCTTCGGCCGCAGCCCGCGCGAGCGGGTGGCCACCGGGCTGCTGATGAACGGGTCGATCGGCCTGCTGCCGAGGTGGGCCAGGGCCGAACTCGGGATCCGCCGGCCCGGCCTGGTACGAGCGGGCTGGGATCGCCCGGCCGCCCGCGCGATCGGACGGGTACTGGTGTGGGCCTGCGGGCCCTCCGAGATCCAGCGGGCCGTCCGGCAACGGATGGCTTCCGGCGGATAGCACCCGGGGGCGGCCGGACCCTCCGCCCCGGGGCGATCCCCGCAGACCCTTCCCGGGCCCGACGCCCGGGCTACGACGACATGCCGGCGCCGGCCCTCCGCGCGCCGCACCGTGAACGCGACCATCGCACCGATTGCCCAGGAGGCTTGGACATGGCACCAACCGCGAAGCCCATCGAGGTCGAGCTCCGACCGCTGTACAAGGCCCACTACCGATTCCAGTTCCTCAGCGCGGCCTTCCAGTTCGGCCTCTTCACCATCCTCGAGCAGGAGCCGGGCATCGCGATGCCGGACATCGCGGCCCGCGTCGGCCTGAAGGAGCAGCCGACCCGAATACTGCTGCTCGGCTGCACCACCATGGGCCTGCTGCGCAGGGAGAACGGCGGCTACTACAACACCCCGCTCACCCAGCCGCTCGCCGACAACCTCGACGAGTCGCCCGCCGCCTTCATCCCGTGGGAGCAGCAGGGCATCTACCGGGCGATGTCCTGGTTCCCCGAGGCGCTGAAGGCCGACACCAACATCGGCCTGCAGCGGGAGATCCCGGGCACGGCGCCGACCATGTACGAGCGGCTGGCCGACCATCCGGAGCTGGAGTCGACCTTCCACACCATGATGGCCTCGGTGAGCCGGCTGGTCGGCGAGGAACTCAAGGAGAAGCTCGACCTCTCCGGGTACACCCATCTGCTCGACATCGGCGGCGGCACCGCCATCAACGCCTCGAACCTGGTGGAGCGCTGGCCCGGGCTGCGGGTCACCATCGCCGACCTGCCCTCGGTCGCGGCCAGTGCCAACGCCACGATCCAGAAGCTCGGGCTGGCCGACCGGGTGAACGCGGTGAGCCTCGACGTGTTCAAGGACGAGTTCCCGGCCGGGTGCGACTCGCTGCTCTTCGCGCACTTCCTCGAAATCTGGTCCGCCGACCGGATCCGGGCCCTGCTGGCGAAGGCTTCCCGCGCCCTCGCCCCCGGCGGGGGGATCTTCGTGGTGACGCCCTACCAGAACGACGAGGAGACCGGGCCCGACCGGGCGGCCTACCTCTCGGCGTACTTCCACACCATCGCCTCCGGCGAGGGAATGGTCTACACCGGCCGGGAGTACGAGCAGTGGTTCGCCGAGGCCGGCATCGAGCCCACCGGGCGGGTGGCGCTCGGCGCGGACACCGTGGTGATCTGCGGCCGCAAGCGGGCCTAGGCCTGTCCGGCGCGCAGGCGGCACGCCACTGACCCGGCGGCCCTCCGCAGCCCTCCGACCGCGCGCCCTCGGCGGTCCAGGGCTCGCGAGCGCCGCCGGGGCGGTGGCGTTCCCCGAGGGGCACGTCGACGTCTCGGGCGGCTCCGCCCGGCGCACCCGGCGCCCCGGCGCGGCGCCCCGCCTCCGTATCCTGGCCCGATGCTCGAACCCGCACTGCTGCCGACTCCGCTGGTGGACTGCACCGACGAGGTGTTGGCCCGGGCCGGGGTGGAGCTGCGCCTCAAGCGGGACGACCTGCTGCACCCGGCGGTGCCGGGCAACAAGTGGCGCAAGCTCGGGCCCAACCTGGCGGCGGCGGTCGAGCAGGGGCAGACCAGGCTGCTGACCTTCGGCGGTGCCTACTCCACCCATCTGCGCGCGGTCGCGGTGGCGGCCGGCGCGCTCGGGCTGGAGAGCGTCGGGCTGGTCCGCGGCGAGGAACTGGCCGATGCCCCGCGCAACTGGTCGCTGCGGGAGGCCGAGGCGGCCGGCATGCGGCTGGAGTTCCTCTCCCGGACGGCGTACCGGGAGACGGCCGGCCGGTGCGGGGCGGAGGACGCCGTCGCGGCCGAGCTGCAGCGGCGCTGGGGGCCCTGCCTGGTGCTGCCGGAGGGCGGCTCCAACGCCCTGGCGGCGACCGGGGCGGCGGCCGTCCCGGCGGAGCTGCCCGACCTCGGCGGGCGGGACGTGGTCTGCTGCCCGGTCGGCACGGGCGGCACCCTGGCCGGAATCGCGGCCGGCCTGCCGCCGGGCGCGCGGGCGCTCGGGGTGGCGGTGCTGCGCGGAGGCGCCGGCTACCTGGAGGGCGAGGTCGCCCGGCTGCACCGGGACGCCTTCGGGCGGGAGTTCGGCAACTGGCGGATCGACCACGACCACCACGGCGGCGGCTACGGCCGGGTGCCGCCCGGGCTGGCCGCCTTCGCCGAGGGGTTCGAGCAGCGCCACGGCATCGCCCTGGAGCGCCGCTACGTCGCCAAGCTGCTGGCCGCCCTGTACGAGCTGGCCGGGGCCGGGGCCTTTCCGGCGGGCACCCGGCTGACCGCGGTCGTCACCGGTCTGCCGGACCCGCCGGAAGCGGCCTGAGAGCGCGCCTGCCGGGCACGCCCTGTGTCCTGTCCTGTCCGGCCGGGCCCGACCGGGCGCCGCGCGGCGACCGGCCGCCCGGGACCAAGGGCCTGTCTGACAATGCGCTGATGCGACGCGAATCGTCGGACAAGCCCCTAGCCGAAGGTCAGGTCGGCGCAGGGGTCGGTGTCGGCCCCGCGGCTGTTCTCGGCGATGCCGGTGGGCACGCCGCTCGGGGTGGGGGTGGCGCCGGGTGCGGGGCGGGTCGTGGCGGCGGCCGTCGGGCCGGCCGGGGCGTCGGCGGCGTCGAGCCCGGTGGCCGGCGTCGGGTGGTAGTCGCGGCCCAGCGTGACGGTGATCCCCTCGGAGCCCGCCTCCTCGACCAGTCGGGCCCCGGGGAAGAGCGGTGCCAGCTGGTCGGCGACGGCCTTCAGCGCCGGGTCGTACGCGATCTCGGTCTGCAGCCGGCCGCCGTTGGTGGGGCCCAGGGCGACGTTCCGGAAGCCCTTGGCGCGGACCGCCTCCGCGCCCTTGCCGGCCAGCCCGGGGGTGCCGACACCGTTGACCACGGTGATCGGTGCGGCCGTCTGCTCGGGCGAGAGCGGGGTGGGCGAGACGGCGGAGGTGGGCGTGGCCGGGGCGGGGGCGGACGAGGCGTCGCCGACCTGGCCGGTGCTCTGCCCGTCCAGCGTGCGGTCCTCGCGCAGCAGCTTCCAGAGGGTGTCGACGTCCGGGTGGACCAAGGCGACCCGTTCGCCGGAGTAGCGCCAGGGGGTGGTGACGAAGGTGATGTCGGAGAGCTTGATGCTCTGCAGCGACTGGGCGAAGTCCACCAGCTTCATCGCGGTGCCCAGGCCCTCGTCCACGGTCAGCGAGCGGGTGGCCGCGTCGGCCAGCGGGAGCAGGGTCGGCAGCGAGAAGCCGAGGCCCTGGACCTTCCTGATCATCGAGGAGAGGAACGCCTGCTGGCGCTTCATCCGGCCGATGTCGGAGTTGTCGCCGATTCCGTACCGGGCCCGCAGGTAGTCCACCGCGGGCTGCCCGGAGAGCTTCTGCATGCCCTTCTTGAGGTGGATGTTGTGCGAGTTCACGTCGTTGGGGACGCAGGCGTCCACGCCGTTGACGGCCTCGGTCATCGCGGCGACGCCCTTGAAGTCGACCACGATGGTGTGGTCGATCCGCAGGCCGGTCAGCGTCTCGACGGTGTTCTGCGTGCAGGCCGGGTTCCCCTTGGGGAACTCGCCTATGGTGAACGCCGAGTTGAACATCTGGTTCGTCCTGGGCGATGTCCAGCCGCCGTTCGGCAGCCGGCACGACGGGACGGTCACCAGCGCGTCGCGGGGTATGGAGACGCCGACGGCGTGCTTGTGGTCGGCGTAGATGTGCAGCAGCACCGCGGTGTCCGAGTGGCCGACACCCTCCTCGCCGCCGCCGAGGTCGGCGTTGCCGTCGTTGCGGGTGTCCGAGCCGAGGACCAGGACGTTGACCGGCACCGAGGCGCCGGGCGTGACCGGGACGGGGGCCGGCGGCCGTTCGGTGGCGACACCGCCCGCGTCGAAGGTGGTGATGTTGCTGTCCAGCCGGTGGTAGAACCAGGCGCCGGCCCCCGCCACCGACAGCACGAGAACGGCGGCGAGGCCCACGGCGGTCCGTACGATGCGCCGCCGGCGCGAGCTGCTGCTCATCCCCCCGGCCCCCCGTCTTCTGGTGTCGTTCCCTGCACGCACCGGCTCATGGGCAGGCCGGTGCGAATCTCGAACGTTAGACGCTTCGGGGGAGTGTTCGGTTACATCCGATGGCCGGCCAATTGCTCCGGAACGGCCGCCGGGGCCGTGATGCTCCTCACGCCCCCGGGCCGGAGGCGCCCGAGAGCATCCGGCGGAGCAGGTCGCGCAGCGCCGTCCGCTCGTCCGGGCCGAGAGCGGCCAGCGGCTCGCGGGCGAAGTTCAGCGACTCCCGCAGCTCCTCGGAGGCGGCCGAACCGCTCTCGGTGGCGGCGACCAGCTTGACCCGGCGGTCCTGCCGGTCGGCCTCCCGGGTGACGAAGCCGCGCGACTCCAGCCGGTCGACGATGCCGGTGATGTTGGACGGCTCGCAGCTGAGGGTCTGGGCGATGTGGCGCATCGGCATCGGGCCGCGCCGCAGCAGGGCGAGGACCTTGGCCTGGGCGCCGGTGAGCGAGCGGGCGGCGGCGGCCTCCTCGTACTCGCGATGGAAGAGCGCGACCAGGTTGGCCATCAGGTCGACGACCTCACGGGTGATCTCGTCGGGCTCCGGCGCGCCGGACGGGGTCGGCTGGGTGTCCATGCCTCACAGTCTACCTGAACAGTTGACAACATGAACCTTTCATGTCCATCGTTACTTCAGTAAGTCAACCTTTTAGGCGACAAGGAGTACCCCCAGATGGCCGAGCAGGAAGTGCCCGCCACCGCCCGCGAATGGCACCTCGCCGCCCGCCCCCAGGGCTGGCCCGTTCCGACCGACTTCGCCCTGGTCGAGGCGCCGGTCCGGACCCCGGGCCCGGGTGAGATCCTGGTCCGCAACGCCTACCTCTCGGTCGACCCGTACATGCGCGGCCGGATGAACGACGTGAAGTCCTACGTCCCGCCGTTCGAGCTCGGCCGGCCGATGGACGGCGGCGCGGTCGGCTACGTCGTCGCCTCGGAGGCCGAGGGCTTCGCCCCGGGCGACGCCGTGCTGCACGGGCTCGGCTGGCGCGAGTACGCCACCGTCGACGCGACGCAGGCGGTGAAGGTCGACGAGTCCGTGCCGCTCTCCGCCTACCTCGGCGTGCTCGGTATGACCGGCCTCACCGCCTACGCCGGCCTGCTGGCGGTCGGCGGCCTCAAGGAGGGCGACCGGGTCTTCGTCTCCGGCGCGGCCGGCGCCGTCGGCTCGATGGTCGGCCAGATCGCCCGGCTCAAGGGCGCCTCGCTGGTGGTCGGCTCGGCCGGCTCGGCGGAGAAGGTCGCCAAGCTGACCGACGAGTACGGCTTCGACGCCGCGTTCAACTACAAGGACGCCCCGGTCGCCGAGCAGCTCGCCAAGGCCGCCCCGGAGGGCATCGACCTCTACTTCGACAACGTCGGCGGCAGCCACCTGGAGGCCGCGATCGGCGCGCTCGGCGTGCACGGCCGCGCGGTGCTCTGCGGCGCGATCGCGCAGTACAACGAGACCTCCGCGCCGGCCGCCCCGCGCAACCTGGCGCTGGCGATCGGCAAGCGGCTGCGCCTGGAGGGCATGCTGGTGCGCGACCACGCCGCTCTGCAGCCGCAGTTCGTCGCCGAGGTCGGCGGCTGGCTGAAGGAGGGCAGGCTGCGCAACGAGGAGACCGTGGTGGACGGCTTCGAGAACACCGCGGAGGCCTTCCTGGACCTCCTGCGCGGCGTCAACACCGGCAAGATGGTGGTCCGCCTCGACGGCTGACGCCACGTCAACACCACTGCCGCCAGGCCGCCCCGCCGCCCCTCGGGCGTGCGGGGCGGTTTGCGTACCGGGCGCAGGGGATCCGGCCGCGCTACCGCATTGCGGCCGGATCCGAAAGTGCGTCATCCATCGTGCGGGGCGGCGCGGTACGGTGGTCCCGCCTGGCGATGGGGCCGTTCGGGGGAGAGATCCGACCGAGGGGTGGACCTCGTTGAGGATTCGACTAGCATTGAGCGAAAGCCTGTCCGTTTTGCTCAATTTAGTGGCTTAATGTCGGCTAACGTGGGTAACTGTGGATCAACTACAGGCGCGAACGCGAGGCAGCTGGGGAAGGCGACCCTCGTCCACAGCCTGGAGGTCCCGGTGACGACACGTGGAGTCCTGTACGTCCACTCCGCGCCCCGCGCGTTGTGCCCGCACGTCGAATGGGCCGTCGCGGGGGTGCTGGGTGTGCGGGTGAGTCTGGACTGGATCCGCCAGCCGGCCGCGCCCGGACACTGGCGCGCCGAGCTCTCCTGGCAGGGCGAGCCCGGTACGGCCTCGAAGCTCGCCTCCGCCCTGCGCGGCTGGCAGCTGATGCGGTACGAGCTCACCAGCGAGCCCTGCGCCACGGCGGAGGGCGAGCGCTACAGCAGCACGCCCACGCTCGGCATCTTCCACGCCGTCACCGGCATCCACGGCGACATCCTGATCCCCGAGGACCGGCTGCGCGCCGTCCTGCTGCGTGCCCGCAGCGAGGGGGCCGACCTGGAGGCCGAGATCTCCCGGCTGCTCGGCAAGCCCTGGGACGACGAGCTGGAGCCGTTCCGCTACGCGGGCGAGGGCGCCCCGGTGCGCTGGCTGCACCAGGTGGTCTGACCGTGAACGGCGAAGGGGTCCGGCGCTCGTGGCGAGCGCCGGACCCCTCTGCTGTCAGCGGTCTCAGACGGTGCGGAAGGCCAGCACCACGTTGTGGCCGCCGAAGCCGAACGAGTTGTTCAGCGCCGCGATCCGGCCCTCGGGCAGCGGGCGGGGCTCGTCCCGGACGATATCCGCGTCCACGTCGTCGTCCAGGTCCTCGACGTTGATGGTCGGCGGGGCCAGCCGCTTGTACAGGGCCAGCACGGTGGCGACGGTCTCGATGCCGCCGGCGCCGCCCAGCAGGTGGCCGGTCATCGACTTGGTGGCCGAGACGGCGATGTGGTCCAGGTGCTCGCCGAGCTCCTTGCGCAGCGCCTTCAGCTCGGCCGTGTCACCCTGCGGGGTCGAGGTCGCGTGCGCGTTCACGTGCACGATCTCGGCCTTGTCCAGGTCGTTGCGCTCGAACAGGTCGGCCAGCGCGCGGGCCACGCCGGCGCCGGTCGGCTCGGGCTGGGCGATGTGGTGGGCGTCCGAGGACAGGCCCTGGCCGATCGCCTCGCAGTAGATCCGCGCACCGCGCGCCTCGGCGTGCTCGACCGACTCCAGCACGACCACGCCCGCGCCCTCGCCGAGCACGAAGCCGTCACGGCCCTTGTCGTACGGGCGGGAGGCGCGCTGCGGCTCGTCGTTGTTCTTGGACATCGCCATCATGTTGGCGAACGCCACGATCGGCAGCGGGTGGATCGCGGCCTCGGTGCCGCCGGCCACCACGACGTCGGCGCGGCCGGTACGGATCATCTCGATCGCGTAGCCGATCGCCTCGGCGCCGGAGGCACAGGCGGAGACGGGGGTGTGCACACCGGCACGGGCGCCGACCTCCAGACCGACGTTGGCCGCCGGGGAGTTGGGCATCAGCATCGGGACGGTGTGCGGGGAGACCTTGCGGACGCCCTTCTCCTTCAGCACGTCGTACTGGTCGAGCAGGGTGGTGACACCGCCGATGCCGGAGGCGATCACGGCGCCCAGGCGCTCGGGGGCCAGCTTCGACGACTCGTCGGTGGCGGGGGTCTCGTAGCCGGCGTCGGCCCAGGCCTCGCGGGCCGCGATCAGCGCGAACTGCGCCGAGCGGTCCAGCCGGCGGGCGAGCGGGCGGGGGAGGATCTCGCCCGGGTCGACCGCGGTGCGCGCGGCGATCCGGACGGGCAGCTCGGCGGCCCACTCCTCGGTGAGGGCGGCCACACCGGAGCGGCCCGCGACCAGGTTCTCCCAGGTCGTGGCGGCGTCGCCGCCCAGCGGCGTGAAGGCGCCGATACCCGTGACTACCACGGTACGGTTTTCAGCGGTCACTGGATCTTCTTCTCTCACGTTGCGGGGTTTCGGCGGCGGGCCGGGGGGTGGCCGGGGGGTGGGGCCCCGGCCGGGCGCCCGCAGGGGCGTCCGGCCGGAGGGTCGGCCGGCTCGGGGAGCCGGCCGACATCAGGCGTCGAACGAGTCGAACGCTCAGGCGTTGGCGAGGATGTAGTCCACCGCGTCGCCGACGGTCTTCAGGTTCTTGACCTCGTCGTCCGGGATCTTCACGTCGAAGCGCTCCTCGGCGGCCACGACGACCTCGACCATGGAGAGCGAGTCGACGTCCAGGTCGTCGGTGAAGGACTTGTCGAGCTCGACGTCCTCGGTCGGGATGCCGGCGATCTCGTTGACGATCTCAGCGAGACCTTCCAGGACCTCGTCCTTGGTAGCCATACTGGCTGCTCCTCTTCGGTGTTGAATGCGGCCGCCCGGCGGACGGACGCAGGCTTTTGATGGGGGTTGGGGCGAAACGCGCCTAGGGGAGCGTAACGACTGCCGCGGCGTAGACCAGACCCGCCCCGAATCCGATGATCAGCGCGAGGTCGCCGCTGCGTGCCTCGCCGCTCTCCAGCATGCGCTCCATCGCCAGCGGGATGGACGCCGCGGAGGTGTTGCCGGTCTCGGTGATGTCGCGGGCGACCGGCACCGACTCGGGCAGTTTGAGGGCCTTGATCATGGCATCGGTGATGCGCATGTTGGCCTGGTGCGGGATGAACGCACCCAGCTGGTCGGCGGTCACCCCGGCGGCGTCCAGCGCCTGCTGGGCCACCTTGGCCATCTCCCAGACCGCCCAGCGGAAGACCGTCTGGCCCTCCATCCGCAGGGCCGGCCACTTGCTGCGACCGTCGCCATGGGCCTCGCCGACGCCGTTGACGGCGTCCTCCTTGCCGAAGGCGGTGTCCCAGGCCTGGGTCTGCGAGATGACGTCCTTGTGGGAACCGTCCGAGCCCCAGATGACCTTGCCGATGCCGGGCGTGTCGGACGGGCCGACGATCGCGGCGCCGGCGCCGTCACCGAAGATGAACGCGGTCGAGCGGTCCGACTGGTCGGTCAGGTCGCTGAGCCGCTCCACGCCGATCACCAGCACGTACTCGGCGCTGCCGCCGCGGACCATGCCGTCGGCCAGGCCCAGGCCGTAGCCGAAGCCCGCGCAGGCGGCCGAGATGTCGAAGGCCGGGGCGGTGCCGCAGCCCAGCCGCTCGGCGATCTCGGTGGCGATCGCGGGGGTCTGCTTGAGGTGCGAGACGGTCGCGACGATGACGCCGCCGATCCGGTCGGGGTCGATCCCGGCCTGGGCGATGGCCTTTCCGGCGGCCTGCACCGACATCTCGGCGACGGTCTCCTCGGGGCCGGCCCAGCGGCGCTCGGCGATCCCGCTACGGGTGCGGATCCACTCGTCCGAGGAGTCGATCCAGTTCAGCACCTCGGAGTTCGGGATCACCCGCACCGGACGGTAGCCCCCGACACCGTGGATGCGCGAGTACTGCGCACCGGTGACGGGGTTGATCTGGGCCTTGGTCATGCCTGCTGCTCCTGACCGCCGTGCTCCGCGACCAGCTCGCGGGCCTTGTCCAGGTCGGCGGGGGTCTTGAGGGCAAGCGTGGCCACACCCTTGAGGTTGCGCTTGACCAGTCCGGTGAGGGTGCCCGCGGGGGCGAGCTCGATGACGGCGGTCGCGCCCAGCTCCCGCAGGGTCTCCATGCAGAGGTCCCAGCGGACCGGGTTGGAGACCTGCGACACCAGACGGTCCAGCACCTCGGCGCCGGATGCCACGACCTGGCCGTCCTGGTTCGAGACGTAGGCGACCTTCGGGTCCGCGACCGGCAGGGTCGGGGCCAGCTTGGCCAGCCGCTCGACACCGGGCGCCATGTGCGCGGTGTGGAACGCGCCGGCGACCTTGAGCGCGATCAGCCGGGACCCGGCCGGCGGGTCGGCCTGCAGGGCCTCCAGCTGGGCCACCGTGCCGGCCGCGACGATCTGGCCGCCGCCGTTGTTGTTGGCCGCGGTCAGGCCGTGCTCGGCGAGCTTGGCCGAGACGGCCTCCGGCTCGCCGCCGAGGACGGCGATCATGCCGGTCTCGGTGGCCGCGGCGGCCTCGGCCATCGCGAGGCTGCGCTCACGGACAAAGGTGAGTGCGTCATGGGCGGAGAGCACGCCGGCACCGGCGGCGGCGGTGATCTCGCCGACGCTGTGGCCGGCCACGGCGCCGACCAGCGCACGGGCGCGGTCCTCGTCGGGGAACAGCTCTCGGGCGGTCACCAGGCCGGCCGCGACCAGCAGCGGCTGGGCGACGGCGGTGTCCTTGATGTCCTCGGCGGACGCCTGGGTACCGGCGTGCACCAAGTCGAGCCCGGCGACCTCCGACCAGCCGTGGAGGCGGTCGGCGACACCGTCCAGCTCCAGCCAGGGGCTGAGGAAACCGGGGGTCTGGGCACCCTGTCCAGGGGCGACGATTACGAGCACGGTTCAACCCTCTCTCGCCGGACGCCCGGGGGCGGGTAGGCGACGGTAACGAAGAAAAGCATCCGGGATTGTAAGTTCCCTACATCGGGCTCAGCTCGGCTCTCCGGCGGCCGTGAGTCGTCCCAGCGCCAGTGCGATACGCAGCGTGAACGCCGAACGTACGTCGGATGGAGCGTAGCCCGTGACGTCTGTCACACGTCGGAGCCGGTAGCGCACCGTGTTGGGGTGGACGAAGAGCATCCGGGCCGCTCCCTCCAACGAGGAGGCCTGCTCCAGGTAGACACTCAAGGTCTCCAGCAGTGCCGAGCCGGCCTCGTCCAGCGGTGTGTAGATCTCCTCCACCAGCTGACGGCGCGCCGCCTGGTCGCCGGCGAGCGCCCGTTCGGGCAGCAGGTCGTCGGCCAGCACCGGGCGGGGCGCGTCCGGCCACGCGGCGCAGGCCCGCAGGCCGGCCGCGGCGGCGTGCGCCGAGCGGGTCGCCGACAGCAGGTCGGGCACGGTCGGGCCGACCACCACCGGGCCCGGCGCGAACTGGCCGATCAGCGCGCGGGCCGCGTGCACCGGCTCCTTGTCGCCGCCGACCACCACCACCAGGCGCTTGCCCAGCACCCCGGTCAGCACGTGCAGCTTGGCGTACCGGGCGGCCCGGCGGATCGCCTCCACCACCAGCTCGCTGTCGCCGTCCGGGGCGCTGCCCATCACCACCCGGACCTGGCTCGGCTGGCCCCAGCCGAGCGCGGCGGCCCGGGAGAGCACGCCCTCGTCGGCGTCGCCGGAGAGCAGTGAGTTGACGACCAGCGCCTCCAGCCGGGCGTCCCAGGCGCCGCGCGCCTCGGCCGCCTGGGCGTACACCTGGGCGGTGGCGAAGGCGATCTCACGGGCGTAGACCAGCACGGACTCGCGCATGTCGGCCTCGTCGCCGGGGGCGGCCACCTCCTCGATGGCCTCCTCCATCACCTCGATCGTGGTGCGGATCAGCTCGACGGTCTGGCGCAGGGTGATGGCCCGGGTCAGCTCGCGCGGCGCGGTGCCGAAGACGTCGGTGGAGATCGCCTGCGGGGCGTCGGGGTGGCGGTACCACTCGGTGAACGCGGCGATACCGGCCTGGGCGACCAGACCGATCCAGGAGCGGTGCTCCGGCGGCATCCGCCGGTACCAGCCGAGCTGGTCGTCCATCCGCGCGATCGCGGCGGTGGCCAGCTTGCCGGAGGACTTCTCCAGCCGCTTCAGCGTCGCGGCCCGGCGCTCGGCCCGCTCGGCGGCGAGTCTGCGCTCCTGCGCGGTCAGACGCGGCGCAGCGCGGCCGGGCCGGTCGCGGCCGGCCCCGGGGGCCGGGCCCTTCCCGTCCTGGTCGGGCTGGGCGGTGGGATCGCTCTTGGAGTTCGCGGATGCGGCTGGCACAAGGACAAGACTGCCTCACCGGAGTGACTGCTCGTGCACAGCCCCCGGCGGAGCGGCACGGTGGCAGCCGTCACACCGGCTACCGTGGGGCCCGTGACCGACGCCCCCGCCCGCCCCCGCGCCGACCTGCGCCGTACCGCGGAGCGCTTCCTCTCCGCCCCGGCCGAGGGCATCGAGACCAGACACGCGTTCTCCTTCTCCGGCCACTACGACCCGAGGAACACGCACTTCGGCGCGCTGCTCGCGTGCAACGAGGAACGGCTCGCCCCCGGCTCCGGGTTCGACGAGCACAAGCACCGGGACACCGAGATCCTCACCTGGGTGCTGGAGGGCGCGCTGGCCCACCGGGACTCCCACGGCCACGGCGGCGTCGTCCGTCCGGGCATGGTCCAGCACCTGAGCGCGGGCTCCGGCGTCACCCACACCGAACGCAACGTCGGCGGCGCCGAAGGGCCGGTCCGGTTCGTCCAGATGTGGCTCCAGCCGGACGTGTTCGACGCGCCCCCGGCGTACGGGCTGCGCCGGGTGGAACCGGCGGACGGCGGGTTGACACTGCTCGCCTCAGGGCTGGACCGGGACGCCGGCACCGACGCGCTGCGGCTGCGCCGCAGCGACGCCGCGCTCTGGCTGGCCACCGCCGGGCCGTGGCAGCCGCTGCCCGAACTCCCGGCCGCCGCCTGGCGGTACGCGCACCTGACGGCCGGTTCGCTGGGCTACCGCACGGTGCCCGGACCGCAGGGCGGCGGGCGCTCGATGGCGCCCGGCGACAGTGTCCGGATCACCGGCGGGGCCTTCACCGACCCGACGGCCGGCGAGACCGGCGCCGAGCTGCTGCTCTGGGAGATGCACTCGCCGGTCTCGTACGGCTGACAGGCCCTGCTCGGGTGGGGAGTCCGGCTCCTTCTCAGGCGGGGAGGCCGGCCAGCACCGCGTCACTGAGTGCCGGCCAGACCTCCGCGGCCCACGGCCCGAAGTCCCGGTCGGTGAGCGCGACGCAGGCCACGCCGGCCTCGGGGTCCACCCAGAGGAAGGTGCCGGACTGGCCGAAGTGGCCGAAGGTGGCGGGGGAGTTGGCCGTCCCCGTCCAGTGCGGCGCCTTGCCGTCCCGGATCTCGAAGCCGAGGCCCCAGTCGTTCGGCCGGCGGTGGCCGAAGCCCGGCAGCACGCCGCTGGTGCCCGGGAAGGCGACCTCGCGGGTGGCCGCGCGGACGGTGGACGGGTCCAGCAGCTTGGGCGACTGCAACTCGGCCGCGAACAGCGCGAGGTCCGCCACCGTGGAGAGGCCACCGGCCCCGGCGGGGGACTTGTGCGCGGTGTTGATCAGCGTGGAGCGCATGCCGAGCGGCTCGAACACGGCCTCGGCGGCGTACCGGCCGAACTCGATGCCCGAGGCCTGCTGGAGGGTCTGAGCCAGCACGTCGAAGCCGGCGTTGGAGTAGAGCCTGCGGTTGCCCGGCTCGGCCATCACCCGGTGCTCGTCGAAGGCCAGGCCCGAGGTGTGCGCCAGCAGGTGGCGGACGGTGGAGCCCTCCGGCCCGGCCGGGTCGTCCAGTTCGAAGACGCCCTCCTCGACCGCGACCAGCACGGCGTACGAGGTCAGCAGCTTGGTCACCGACGCCAGGGGGAACAGGTGGTCCTGCGGGCCGTGCCCGCCCAGCACCGCGCCGTCCGCACCCCGCACCACGGCCGCCGCGGCGTGGGGCACCGGCCAGGTCTCGATCATCCGCAAGCTCTCCATGCGCCCGACTCTAACGGGACGGTGCGAGCCGGTTGGCGGGACCACCCGGATGGCAGGCTTGCTTGGAGTGCACTCCAACTCATTAGCGTCGTACCGACCCACCACCGCGTGGGCCACCGCACACCACTGGGGGTTCCGGTCATGGCAATGCTCACGCCGATCAAGGTCGATCTGCGGACGTGTTCCGACGTGTTCAACACACCGCTCGGCGAGCCGGACCGCACCCCCCGGCACAGCATCAGCGAAGTGGCGGCGGCCAGCGGACTGACCGCCCACACCCTGCGCTGGTATGAGCGGATCGGCCTGCTCGACCCGGTCGACCGGTCCGCCTCCGGCCAGCGCCGCTACCGCGACGCCGACCTGCACCGGCTGGCCTTCCTGGGCCGGCTGCGGCTGACCGGTATGACGGTGGCCGACATGCTCCGCTACGTCGAACTGGCCCGCCGTGGTGAGCAGACCCTCGAGGACCGGCGCGACCTGCTGGTCGCCCACCGGGACGAGGTCCGGCAGCGGATCGCCGACCTCCACGCCACCCTCGCCGTCATCGACTACAAGATCGATCTCTACGCCGGCAAGATCGCCGACCGCGGCGAACCGGCGGACCGCCCGCAGAGGAAGCAGAGCGCATGAGTCTCCCCACCCTCCCCACCGCCCAGCTCGGCACCGACGGCCCGGTCGTGGGTGTCCAGGGCCTCGGTTGCATGGGCATGAGCGAGTTCTACGGCCCGACCGACACCTCGGAGGCACTCGCCACCCTGGACGCCGCGCTGGAGGGCGGCGTGACCCTGTTCGACACCGCGGACGCCTACGGGTTCGGCCGCAACGAGGAGCTGATCGGCCCCTTCGTCCGCGCCAACCGCGACCGGGTGGTGGTCGCCACCAAGTTCGCCTTCGAGCGGAAGCAGGACGACCCGGCCCACCGCGGCGTCCGCAACGACCCGGCGTACATCCGCGCCGCCGTGGACGCCTCGCTGCGCCGGCTCGGCGTGGACGTGATCGACGTCTACTACATGCACCGCCGCGACCCGGCCGTGCCGATCGCCGAGTCGGTGGGCACGATGGCCGAGCTGGTGGCGGCCGGCAAGGTGCGCCACCTGGGGCTCTCGGAGGTGACCGGCGCCGAGCTGCGCGAGGCGTACGCGGTGCACCCGATCGCGGCCCTGCAGTCCGAGTGGTCGGTCTTCGCCCGGGACGTCGAGCGCTCGGCGGTGCCGGCCGCCGCCGAGCTGGGCGTCGCCTTCGTGCCGTACTCGCCGCTCGGGCGCGGCTTCCTGACCGGCTCCTTCGCCGCCGCCGAGGAGCTGGCCGAGGACGACGTGCGCCGGACGCAGCCCCGGTTCCGCGGGGCCAACGCCGCGGCCAACCTCGTGCTGGTCGAGCCGATCCGGGAGATCGCGGCGGCCCGCGGGATCACCGCCGCCCAGGTGGCGCTCGCCTGGGTGCACCAGCGGGCCGAGGTCCACGGCCTGACCGTCGTGCCGATCCCCGGCACCCGCAGGCGCGGCCGGCTCGCCGAGAACACCGCGGCCGCCACGCTCCGGCTGACCGCCGAGGAGCTGGCCGTGCTGGAGCCGATCTCCGGCCGGGTGGCCGGCGACCGCTACCCGGACATGGCGTTCACCCCGGTCGGCCGCGAATAGCGGCGGCCCCGGGGGCGGCCCGCCGGCCCGCCCCCGGCCGTGGCCCGGTCACGGCCGTGGTCCGCCCCCGGCTGTGGCCCGAACGCGGAAGGGGTTTCCCTCCCGGAGGCAATCTCCCGGTAAAGCTGACAACGAGCGTCAGGGTTTCTGCGATCCTTCCGGCATGAAGGCCGACCGCCTGCTCTCGATCCTGCTGCTGCTCCAGACCCGCGGCCGGGTGTCCGCCACCGAACTGGCGGACCGCCTGGAGGTGTCGGTCCGCACCATCTACCGCGATGTGGAGTCGCTCTCCGCGGCCGGCGTCCCGGTCTACACCGAGCGCGGCCGGCACGGCGGGATCGCGCTGCTGCCCGGCTACCGCACCGACGTCAGCGGCCTCACCGCGGACGAGGCGCGCGCCCTCTTCGTGCTCTCCGCCCAGGGCGCGCACAGCGACCTCGGGCTCGACGGCGCGCTCGGCTCGGCGCTGCGCAAGGTGATGGCCGCGCTGCCCGCCCCGCACCGCCCGGCCGCGGAGCGGATCAGCGAACGCGTCCTGGTCGACCCGGCCCGCTGGCTCCAGCCCGGCGCCCCCGCGGGCCCCGACCTCGGCGAGTTGCAGCACGCCGTCTTCGCCGACCGCCGGCTGCGGCTGCGTTACCGGCACAGCGGCACGCCGGCCCCGGTCGAGTACACCGTCGACCCGTACGGCCTCGTCTCCAAGGCCTCGGTCTGGTACCTGGTGGCCGATCTGCGCGGTGAGCCCCGGCTGTTCCGGGCCGATCGGGTGGTCACCGCCGAGGCCGCCGAGGAGCCGGTGCGCCGCCGCCCGGGGGTCGGGCTGGGCGAGGCCTGGGCGGTGCTGCGCGAGCAGGTCGAGCGGCCGCCGAAGGAGGTGCTGGTGAAGGTCCGGGTGCGGCGCGGTCGGATGGACATCTTCGTCCGGATCCACGGCGCCCGGCTCACCTCGCCCCCGCCGCCCGACGCGGGGACCGGGACCTCCGAGGAGTGGGTGGAGCTGGCGCTGGGGTTCCAGGCGCTGCCGTCGGTCCGCGCCCTGCTCTCCTTCGGCGCGGACGCCGAGGTGCTCTCGCCGCCGGCGGCCCGCCGGGAGCTGGCCCGCGCGGCCGCCGAGGCAGCCCGGCTCTACCGGGACTGACGGCCCGCGGGTCTCACGCGTCAGCGGCGGGGCGGACCACGTCCCGGTAGTGGCCGAGGGAGATGGCCGCGAAGTTGTGCAGGCTGTCGGTGCCCTCGGTGAAGTAGCCGTTGTGGCCGGAGGAGCGGGCCGACGAGATCTGCTCGGCGCCGAAGTCGGCCGAGGTCGGGTCGGCGCCGTGGCCGAGCCCGCCGACCTCCAGGTAGGGCACGTTGCCGATCCAGTCGCTGCCGTTGCGGGTCGCCCAGACGTGGACGCCGGTGCCCAGCTCGGAGGTGCTCTGCACGCCCATGCCGGGGCTGCCGAACACCATCAGGTCGGTGACGCCGGAGGTGTCGGACGGCGAGGCGGCCGCCCGCGGGATGTCGGGGGCGGCGGTGCCGCAGACCACCGAACCGTAGGAGTGGCAGAGCAGGGACGGCGGGACGTCCGGCCGGGTGGTCTCCTTGAGCCCGGCGAGCAGCCGCTCCAGCCGGGGTGCGCCGACGTCGGCGAGCCGGGAGGTGACGGCGTCCGGGCCGAGGCCGGAGGGCGTGACGTAGCCGGTCCAGGCGATCACCGCGGTGCGGGTGCCGGGCGCCTGCCGCCGCTCCTCGGCGTACAGCGCGCGGGCCATCCCGGCGGGGGAGCGCAGTGGTTCGACGGCCTGGTCGAAGTGGCCGAGGTCGGCGTCCGAGCCGGGGACGACGACGGAGATCCGGTCGGCGTCCGCGAGGTCGCCCCAGACCTCGCTGACCAGTCCGCGGCCGCGCGGGTCGAAGGCGAGGACCTGGCGTTCGGGGGCCAGCAGGTGGTCGACGTCGTTGGCCCGGGAGACGGCCAGCGCCCGCAGGTCGGAGTCGAGGTTCCGGTCGGCGGCGCGGGCCCGGGCGCGGTCGCGTTCGGCGGTGAGCGCGATCCGGTTGGCCCGGTAGCGCAGCTCGACCGGGGCGCCGTCGAAGTTGCCGACCACCAGCGGGTAGTCCTGGATCAGCCGGTCCAGCTCGGTGGGCGCCAGCGAGGCGAAGAACTCGGCGGCGGCGGCCGGTGTGGTGGTGGCCGGGTCGGGCAGGCTGCGGCCGAAGGAGTGGTCCTGGACCCAGGCGCTGCTGCCGGCCGGGGGCGTGGAGATCGCCAGCTGTTCGGTGGAGGCGGCGGCCTGGGCCGCGGCGGCGCCGGCATCGGCGAGCACGGCACACCCTGCGAAGGCACCGATCAGTACACGCTTCCACCGCCGACGGCGCATCGCGTCAACTCCCTTGGGGCCCGTGACCGTTCCACGGGCGGGGCCCGGAGGGTGGTACGCCTGCCAACTTCGACTGCTGTTCCCTGCGCAAGCCTAGGGCGCCCGGCGGAATGCCGGGGCGCCTCAAACTGTGGGATGGATCACATGAACCGGAGGTATCCGGCCGGCGTCACGGAGGCCTCAGCGGGCGGTGTCCGCGTCGAACTCCCTGACCAGCCGCTTCGGCGCGGTCAGCCGCCAGGCCTCGGTGAGGAGGTCCCGCAGCTCCTCGGGGTCGACCCGGTCGAGCCGGACGCCTACCCAGCCGTGCCGGCCGACGTACTTGGGGTAGGAGAACACCTCGGGTTCGGCCGCGAGCAGCTCGGTCTGGTCCTCCCGGGAGGCCTTGACGCTGACGGTCTCGCCGTCCGGGGAGCCCATCGCGAAGATCTTCGTACGGACCCTCAGGGTCTCGATCTCCCAGGTGGGCTGCTGCTCGGCCTCGGGCAGGGCGAGTGCCATCGCCCGGAAATCGTCGAACGTCACCATGGCGGCAGCCTAGGGCGTGCCCGCGCGGGTACGCCCCCGCCCCCGGTGCGTGGCGCGTACCGGGGGCGGGGGTCTTCCGGGCGAGCGGCTCCGCCGGCCGGGGAATCCCCGGCCGGCGGAGCGTCGGGGTCTCCGGCGGGAGGGCTCAGAGCAGCGAGTTCCAGGCGTCGCAGGAGCGGTCGCCGGCGATCTGGCGGTCGGGGTGGCCGCTGCCGTCGGAGACCGAGATCCGGCGGTAGTTCTCGCCGTGGAACACCCAGTACTCGCTCTTCCCGTCGACCCGCCGGCAGTCGGGCACCGGCAGGAAGCAGTTCACCGCGGAGACCCCGTTGAGGGAGCCCCACTGGGAGAGCTCGCGGTCGGTGCGCTCGCAGACGTCGGTGTGGGCGGCGCCGTCGGCGATCGAGATCAGCCGGTACTGCTGCTTGCCTCCGGTGGTGTGGAACACCCAGTACCAGCTCTTGCCGCCGACCCGCTGCTGGTCCGGCACCGGGAGGAAGCAGTCCACCCGGCCGACGCCGGCGAGCGACGCCCAGGCCGTCAGGTCGCGGTCCGGGCGCTCCAGCGCGCCGCTGTGGTTGCTGCCGCAGGTGATCGAGACGGCGCGGTACTGCTGCTTGCCTCCGGTGCTGTGGAACACCCAGTACCAGCTCTTGCCGCCGGGGTTCTGCAGGTCGGGCATGGGGAGCGCGCAGTCGATCCGGCCGATGCCCTGGACGCACGCGTGGTCGCCGAGCCGGCCGTCACCCTTGACGGTGCGGTCGGTGTGCGCGGAGCCGTCGGCCACCGAGATCTTCCGGTACCGGTCGCCGTGGCAGGCCCAGAACTGGCTCTGCCCGCCCTTGCGCCACTGGTCCGGCACGGCGACGAAGTCGTCGGCCGGGTACGCCCTGCCGGGCTGCGGGGTGGTCTGGCCGCCCTGCTGGCCCTGCGACTGCCCGGTGAGCCGTCCTTCGGCGAGCGCCTTCAGGGTGCTGATGGACGGTGCGAACGCGTACACCGAGCCCTGCGTCTGGACGAACTGCTGGAAGCTCAGCGGGGTGTGCTTGATCGCGCCGTCCGGGCCGCGGCTCTCGAAGTCGACGTTGTCGGCCTCCTGCGTCACCGGGTCCTTGCCGGGCTGCGGGTTGCGGCCGGGCGGGAAGTCCGGCTCGTCCATCCAGTCGGCCTGGATGAACTCGAACTGCCGTGCGATGTCGGCCTGGTAGCAGACGAAGAGCAGGCCGCGCGGGTCGTCCGGGCCGCCGGGGCCCTCGGCGGCCGGGTCGAACGGGTGCCCGTAGGGGGCGCCGCGCCGCATGATCCGCCGGCCGTCCAGCTCCTTGGCGTCGAAGGGGGGCCGGCTGGGGTCGGGGGCCTGAAGGCCGGCGCGGGGGCTGGTCTTGCGCAGGTGCGAGAAGAGCGGGGTGGCCAGGCCCTCCAGGTCGTCCCGGAAGTCGAAGTCGTTGTCGGAGGAGGCGCTCGGGTTGTTCGGGACGTCCCGGTCCTGGTGCTTGCAGACCGGCGCACCGGAGCGCCAGCGGCCGACCAGCCGGGCGGCCAGCCACTCGGCGGTGGCGGTCTCCGGGACGGCCTTGGCCTGCTTCAGCTCCTTGAGCTTGACCGAGACCTGTGACCACCAGCCGGGGACGTCCTGGGCGAGGCGGCGGACCACCTGGAAGGAGCCGTTGCGCGCCCACTCGGGGAAGTCGGTGAAGCTGCCGGGGGCGGGCTGCTCGCCGACGACGAACTCGCCGGCCGGGATGATCCGGGTGCCGGGGTGGTTCTCGACCTCCTCCTGGTTGTCCGGGTTCGGCCGGTCGAAGAAGCGGACGCCGGGCTCGCTGATGCCGTCCTTGAAGCCGAAGTGCTCCTTGCCGCGGCGGCTGCCGAGCAGGGTCTTCGCGTTCTGCTGGAAGATGATCAGGATTTTGGCCTCGGCGGCGGCCTCGCGCTGGGCGGTGACGGCGGCGGCGAGGTCCGCCTCGGTGTCCGCGGCGATCGTCAGCACCGCGTGCACGGGCTGGTTCTTGCCGTTGCCGAAGAGCCAGTTCTCCGGGGAGTTGTCGCCGGTGTCGCCGAGCGCGCCGGCGCGTTTGGCCGAGCCCTCCTTGAACGCCTCCAGGCCGCTGCCGGGCGGCGGGGCCTTCTCGAACGGGTCGGTGGCGGAGAGCTGGCGCATGCCCTCGTAGGTGAGGCTGACGCCCAGCCAGGTGGCCTTGAGCGTCTTGGGGTCGTCGCCGCCCGAGGACTTCCGGGCGTCGCTGAACGCCTCGTTGAAGTCGGCGACCTGGCGGGTGGTGGCGATCTGCGGGGCCAGCACGCGCAGCCAGCTGCGGGCCCGGGCCGCGTCCTCGAACTTCAGGAACAGCAGCGTGACGTTGTCCTTCTTGAAGCCGGCGACGACGTCGCCCTGGATCTCGTCGCTCGTGCGCAGTCTCAGATCCGTTGCCATGGGGTTCCTCCGGGTGGGGATGGGTGAGGGGGATCAGGCCGAGGAGCTGAGCTGCACCCACTGCGCGACGCTGGGCACGCCCTGGTCGTTGAGCAGGAAGAGCATGTACCAGCCGGGCGGCGCGGCCTTGGCGTCCGGCGGCGCCTGGAGCTCCAGCCGGTTGCCGGCCCGGCTGCTGAGCCGCAGTTCGATGTGGCGCTGGCTGGTGTTGACCGAGTGGGTGGAGGTGGTCGGCGCCAGCAGGACGGCCCTGGACGCGCGCTCCGGGGTCGAGGTGCTGACCAGGAACTTCTTGTCGTAGCCGACGGGTGTGGTGGGGGCCCGGTCGAGCGAGGGGCGGTTGTCCTGGTGGAGGTAGGCGGGCTCGTAGATCTCGATGGTGCCGTTCATGGTGACGGGGCCCGTCGTGCCGGGGATGCCGCTCACCGTGCCGTTGATGTCCGGGTTGTTGGCGAGCTGCTGGAGCTCGTCGCCGGTCACCATGACGCGGCCGTCCGGCAGTACCACGGCGTTGGAGTGGTAGCCGCGCGGCAGCCGCTGGACCGGGCCGAGCTTCCAGTTGCCCTGGGCGTCGCGCAGCTCGATCTGGCGGTACTTGAGGTCGGCGTTCGGGTTGTAGGGGCCGTTGCCGTAGTCGCGGATGTCGTACGCGCCGTTGACGGTCATCAGCTTGCCGTCGGGCAGCAGGATGGTGTCGTCCTGGGTGCGGCCGAACGCCCGCGACTTCTCGGCGGTCCAACTGCCGTTGGAGAAGCGCAGGGTGCTCGGGTTGTCCCGGTCGCCGCCGAGGACCAGCGCGGAGTCCGGGCCGTTCGGGCCGCTCGGCAGCATGACGGCCGAGCCGTAGTTGCGCTTGCGGCCGTCCGGGCGGGCCGCCAGGTCGCTGCGGGATTCGGCGACCGGGTCGAACTTCCACTGCTCGTCGGCCTGGCGGCCGAAGCCGTAGATGTTGCCGTCGTTGAGCGAGAACAGGTGCGGGTAGTCCAGGGTGAACGGGGCGTCGGCCTTGAACCGGTCCACCGGGGTGTTCTTCGGGATCTCGGTCTTGAGCGAGGGCACCGGGTGACCCTTGGCGGGGAAGCGCTCGACCACCGGGGTCGGGGTGCCCCAGCCCAGCTCGGACTGGCCGGACATGATCAGCTGCCGGCCGTCGGCGCCGGTGACCACGGACGGGTACCAGCGGCCCACCGACATGTCCGGGTTCCTGGTCCAGGTCTCGGTCCACGGGTCGAAGATCAGCGAGAGCTTGGCGCCGGTGCCGCCGTTGCCGCCCAGGTTGCCGCCGAAGACGCCGAGCATGCCGTTGGGCAGGAACGAGTGGCCGGAGCAGAAGAACGGGGCGGGGCGGGGCTCGTTCAGCCCGTCCGGCATGTCGACGACCGGCGGGGTGACCTCCTTGAAGGCGTCCTTGCCGTAGCCCTTCGCCGGGTCCCACAGGTAGGCCCGGCCGGCGTTCTCCTTGCCGGTGGTCTGGGTCGGCGCGGGCTCCTTCTCCGGGTTGGTCTCGATCCGCTCGAAGGAGAACACCAGTACCTTGCCGGTCGGCAGCAGTGCGATGTGGTCGCCGAAGTCGGGCGAGGAGAAGTACTGGTTGAACGCGCCGAAGACGGTCGGGTCGAAGCCGGCGTTGGTGGTGGTCTGGGAGTCCGTCAGCGCCTTGAGCCGGTTGGTCCGGGTGGTCTGCGGGTAGTCGCCGATGCCGCGGACGGCCGCCCGCATGCGGGCGTGCTCCTCGGCGTGCTCCTGGCCGAGCGCCGCGACCTCGTCGTCCCGCATCTCGGCCAGTACCCGGGGCGAGGTGACGTGCGGGGCCAGGTCGTCGTCGGCGCCGCCGTGGCCGGGGACCAGGGCGAGGGCCGGCGCGGCGACGGCCAGGACGGTACCGGTGGTCAGCGTGCAGACAAGGGCGGTGGCGACGGCGGACAGCCGGCGGCGGGCCCGCGGCCGGTGCGGCGGCCGCGGTGGGGACAGGGACATGGGACTCCTCGTGAGGGGGAACGTCGGGAGAAGGGCCGGCGGGCGCGGGGTGGACGGGCCGTGGCGGGCGCGGGTGCAGCGGCGGTTGCCGACCGTCACAGGACATCACAGTGCGTGGTGGTTCGCATGCGGATGCCCTGCTTTGGTGGAGCGCGTGTCGCATGCGAACGGGGCGTGGGCCCGAACGGCTCACGCCCCGTCAGTCCCCGTCGGGGGCGGCCTGCTCAGACCACGCCCAGCGCGTACGCGGCGAACAGTGCCGCCGCCGCGCCGGCCACCGCCTTCCAGGTGCGGGAGAACGCCGTCCACGGGCCGTCGAAGCGGCGGGTGAACCACCCGATCGCGACCAGTACGGCGCCGAACAGCGGAAGCAGCGCCAGCCGGGCGGCCACCCAGCCGAGCGAGGCGGGGGCGTCGGTCAGCCCGGGAACCGTGCCCAGGCCGGCCGCTCCGGGCACCGCGACGGCGAGCATCGCGCTCTGGTGCCAGCAGAAGATCGTCATCGCCGAGAGGTTGACCGTCACCACCGGCAGCCAGAGCAGCGGACGGCGCTTCAGCAGCCGGCCGAGCCGCTCGCGCAGCAGCACCGCGGCGCCGCACTGCAGCGCCGCCAGCGCCAGCACCAGCAGGGACGGCGGGTGCGAGTTGGTCCGCTCGGCGCCGGGCACGCCGACCATGCTCGCCGGGTAGTGGAAGACCAGCAGCAGCACGGCGAACAGGGCGCCGCCGCCGAACAGCAGCAGCCGCGCCGCCCGGCGGCCGAGCTGCTCCCGCGCCCAGAGCACGCCCAGCTGATACCCGAAGAGCCAGCCCGGCAGGATGTTCAGCAGCCCGACCCAGGACGGCACCGCCTCGGCCCACGAGCCGTACCGGAGCAGGTCGACGACGGCGACCACGGCGGCCAGGATGCCCGCCGACCAGCCGCGCAGACGCCGGGCGGCGGCGACGCAGAGCGGGGTGAGCGCGGTCAGCCCCAGGTAGACGGCGATGTACCAGAGCGGTTGCACCACCAGCACCGAGCCGGTCCGGACGGTGTCGCCCGGGACGCCGAGCCGCTCCATCAGCGGGATCAGCAGCGCCCACACGGCCGCCACCCCGAGCACCGGGCGCAGCAGCCGTACCGCCCGGCCGCGCAGCCAGCCGGCGTGGCCCAGCCCCTCGGCCCGCGCCCGGTCCAGCGAGCGGACCGAGGAGTGACCGCCCACCAGGAAGAAGACACCGAGCATCTGGAGCACCCAGCTGGCCGGGGCGAGGAAGCCGAGCGAGCTGAGCGGGCTGGCGTTGTGCAGCGCGCCGTCGGCGGAGAGGGTGAAGCCGCCGAGCATCCAGTGCCCGGTCGGCACGGCGAGCAGGGCGAGCGCGCGCAGGCCGTCCAGGGCGCGGTCGCGGGTCGCGGGGGTGCGGGCGTCGACCTGGTCGGCGGCGCGGCGCAGGGCGGTGAGCGGGTGGGCCACGGCGGTGCTCCTTACTGCTGGTCGGGTGGGGTGCCTACGGCGGGTTCAGCGGCCGAGGGCGACGGCGGCGAAGGCCGCGAGCGAGGCGGTGCCGGGGGTGAAGTAGCCGGTGTGGCCGTGGGATCCGGTGGCGGGCAGCGGGCGGGCGCCGAAGCCGGGGGCGGTCGGGTCGGGGCCGTGGCCGAGGCCCAGGAACGAGACGTTGGGCACGTTGCCGATCCAGTCGGAGCCGTTGCGCTCGACGGCCCAGAGCGGCACCCGGGGATCGAGGTCGGCCGCGGAGCCGATGCCCATCCCGGGGGAGCCGAGGACGACCACGCCGGAGGTCTGCCGCGGCCCGAGGCCGGCCAGCCCGCAGACCACCGAGCCGTAGCTGTGGCAGAACACCGTGGCGGGCGCCGCCGGGGCGGTGGAGACGGCGAGCCCGTCGAGCAGCCGGGCCAGCCGCGGCGCCCCGGCGTGGGCGAGCGTCTCGGTGGCGGCGTCCGGGCCGACGCCGACCGGGGTGGTGTAGCCGGCCCAGGCGATCACGGCGGTCTGCCGGCCGGTGGCCTCGTACAGCGCGCGGGCCATCCCGGCCGGGCTGCCGTACGGATCGCCCGGCCGGTCGTAGCTGTGCAGGTCGATGTCGGAGCCGGGCACGATCACGGCCGTCCGGCGGGAGGTGGCGAGGTCGCCGTAGACCTCGGCGACCTGGCCGCGGCCGCGCGGGTCGAAGGCGAGGATCTGCCGGCCGCCGTCGAGCAGGGTGCGGTAGCGCTCGGCGCGGTCGCGGGCGGCGGTGTGGTCCTGCGGGGTGAGTGCCGGGTCGGTGGCGCGGGCCAGTTGGCGTTCGCGCTCCTCGGCCAGCGCCAGCGCGTTGGCCCGGTACCGGAGCGCGACCGGGGCGCCGTCCAGGTTGCCGACCACCAGCGGGTGACGGACGGCCAGCGCGTCCTGCGGGCCGGCCGGCAGCCGGTCGAAGAAGGCGGCCACCTCGGCCGCGGAGGCGGTCGCCGGGTCGGGCAGCCGGAGGCCGAGGGTGGTGTCCGCGGCCCAGGCGGCGCTGCCGGGCGGCGGGCCGATGACCGCCTGCTGGGTGTCGGCGGCCCAGCCGCCCGCGCCCAGGACGGCGGCCAGGGCCACCGCGGCGGCGGCGACCGCCCGCCGGAAGCGGCGGGGCCTGTGGTGGGTGCGCGGCTGCCGCATCTTCGGTGTCTCCCTTGTCCGTTCGGTCTCGACGGAGAGGAAGGTAGAAATGCGACGGCCCCGCGGACGTCACACCGCGGGGCCAACTCCCGGGTACTACCCGGGTATCACCTCCGCCCCGGGCGGAAGGGCGCGCCGGTACCGGGAGGGAGGGGTGGGGAGGTGAGGGAGGGCCGGGGATCGCCGGGCGCCGGTACCGGGCCAGGAGCGCCCTCGGCGGGCGGGCGAGTGGCCGCCCGCGTCACCGGACCGGCGTCACAGACCCGAGTCACCGGACCCGCGTCATCGGACCAGTGCCGGCGCCCGCCGTCACTGACCCGGCGTCACCAGCCCCGACTCGTAGGCGAGGACCACCGCCTGGGCGCGGTCACGCAGGCCGAGTTTGGCGAGGATGCGGCCGATGTGGGTCTTGACGGTCTGCTCGGCGAGCACCAGCCCGGCGGCGATCTCCTGGTTGGAGAGGCCGCGGGCGATCAGCTCCAGCACCTCCGTCTCCCGCGGGGTCAGGCCGTTCAGCCGCAGCTTGGGGTCGCGGCGCTTGGCGGGCTTGGTCCGGGCGAAGTCCTCGATCAGCCGGCGCGTCACCGAGGGGGCGAGCAGCGCCTCGCCGGCCGCGACCACCCGGACGGCGGCGATCAGGTCGGCCGGGGGCGCGTCCTTGAGCAGGAAGCCGCTCGCCCCGGCGCGCAGCGCCTCGTACACGTAGTCGTCCACGTCGAAGGTGGTCAGCATCAGGACCTTGGGGCGGTGCGCGCCGGGGACGGCCGGGTCGAGCAGCCGGCGGGCCGCCTCCAGGCCGTCCATGCCGGGCATCCGGACGTCCATCAGCACCACGTCCGGGTGGGTGCGGCCGCTCACCTCCAGGGCCTGCGCGCCGTCCGCCGCGTCGCCCACGACGTCGATGTCGCTCTGGGCGTTCAGCAGGGCGGCGAACCCCGCCCGCACCATCGCCTGGTCGTCGACGATGATCACGCGGATGGTCATGCGGGTGTCTCCCCGGGGGTGTCGAGCGGCAGGACGGCGGCCACCTTGAAGCCGCCGTCGGGCAGCGGGCCGGTGTCCAGCCTGCCATCCAGCAGCCGGACGCGTTCGCGCATTCCGACCAGTCCCTGGCCGGTGCCCTCGACCGACGCCTCCAGCGACTCGGTGCGCGCGGGCGGGGCGCCGTTCACCACGGTGACCAGCAGGCCCTGGCCGTCGACGGCCAGCGAGACCCAGGTCTGCGCGCCGGGCGCGTGCCGGACGACGTTGGCCAGCGCCTCCTGGACGATCCGGTAGACGGAGAGGTCGACGGCCGGCGGCAACGTGCCGGCCAGCTCCGGCGGCGTGGCGAGCTCGGCCGGCACCCCGGCCCGGCCGACCGTCTCGACCAGCTGACCCAGCTGGCCGACCCCGGGCTGCGGCGCCTTCTCGGCGGTGGACTCCTCGCTGCGCAGCACGCCCAGCAGCCGCCGCATCTCGGCCAGTGACTCGCGGGCGGTGCCGGCGATGGCGCCGAACTCCTCGGCGGCCTCCGGCGTGACGTCGGGTATCCGGTACGGGGCGCTGGCCGCCTGCACGGCGATCACCGACATGTGGTGGGCCACCACGTCGTGCAGCTCACGGGCGATCCGGGCGCGCTCCTCCAGCAGGGTGCGCCGCTCGCGCTCGGCCTCGCTGATGTGCTCCTGCTCGGCGAGCAGGCGTTGGGCCTCCGCCCGTTCCCGCAGGGCTCCGCCGAGCACCAGCACGGCGCCGGTCAGGGCCACCGCCAGCAGGCTGTTGTCGCCACCGAAGCGGCCGGCGGGGGCGAGCGCCGAGAGTACGAGGCTGACGGTGCCGGTGACCAGCCAGACGGAGAGCAGGGTGCGCCGGCGTTCGCGGAGTGCGAGGGGCAGCATCAGGAACAGGTAGCCGACCAGGCCGGTGGCGGGCCAGGGCCAGGGGGCGTGGGTGTCCCGCCCCGTGGTGAGGATCAGCAGGGAGGTCAGCAGGTCGGCGCCGCCGATCATCCACCAGGCGGGCAGCGGGCGGCTCACCGCCAGCAGCAGCGGAACGGTCTGTCCGACGGCGAGCCCCGCGGCCAGCCCGGCGTTGAGCCCGTAGTCGTTGGCGAGGACGTTGATCGCGCTGGGCAGCAGGGAGGAGAGCGCCGCCACCGCGAGGGCGTAGGGCAGGTAGCGGACCCAGCGGCGGGAGGCGTGGGCCAGCAGCGGGGCGTGGTCGGAGGAGGGGCGGGTGAGCGGGGCGAGCAGGGCGGCCAGCCGGCCGCCGCCCCGGGCCGGCCCGGCGGGCGGATCGATCATCCCGTCAGGTTAGGCGGCCCGGGGCGCTCCGGCGTCCGACCGGGGGCTGGATCCGGCGGTAGTACCCCGGTATGACAGGCGGGTCTCAGTGCCGCCAGTCACCGGCCAACGCGGGCCCCAGCTGGTCGAAGTAACGCCCGATCAGGGCGATCATGCCCTCCGGGCCGGACTCCTCCTGGTCGGCGGTCCAGGACAGGTGGGCCGCGCGCAGCACGCTGCCGAAGACGGCGGCGATCACCGTGGGGCGCAGGTCCTCGGCCGGGTCCAGGCCCTCGCGGGCCGCGATCACCTGGGCGACCACCCGTTCCTGCTCGGTGACCCGGCACAGGTGGGCGGCGAGCAGGGTGGGTGACTCCTCGATCATCGCGATCAGCTCCAGCGCGCTGGTGACCGAGCCGGGGCCGGTGTGCAGCGGGGAGCCGAGCTCGCGCCAGGACTCGACGATGGCGGCGCGCAGCGCCTGGATCGGGTTCTCCGCGGCGGGGCGCCGGCGCAGCCGGTCGATGAAGTAGTCCTCGGCGTCGGCCAGGACGGCGAGTGCGACCTCGTCCTTGTTGGCGAAGTAGCGGAAGAAGGTGCGCTGGGAGACGTCGACGGCGGCGGCGATCTCGTCCACGGTCGTCCGGGCGAAGCCCTGGCTCAGGAAGAGCCGGTGGGCGGCCTCGATCAGGGCGTCCCTGGTCTGCTGCTTCTTGCGCTCGCGCAGGCCGGGGCCGGTGCCGTCGGCGGTCCCGCCGCGGCCGGCGGTTCTGCCGGCCGCCGGGGTGGTGGCGGCGGGCGGGGGCTGAGCGGCCATGGCGGGGCCTTCCGGGCGGTGGGTGCGGCTGGGGTGCAGGAGCACAACTGTAGCGGTCTGACAAATGTCAGTGACGGACACTAGTCAGCGTTTGCCGAATGACAGTCGCTGACATAATCTCCCCGACGTGGCGCCCTACGGCCGGGTAACTCGTGGGGACGGGTGGCCGGGGCGCCACACCCATGCCCGTTGTTCCGCCGCAATGCCCCCGGAGGGCCCAGATGAGCCAGTCCGTCGTCAAGAGCGCCAGGGCGGACGTGCCGCCGCAGCGCAAGCCTCCGTCCGGGGGCCGCCTCCAGGGGCACCCCTGGCTGACCCTGCTGACCGTCGCCGTCGGCGTGATGATGGTCGCCCTGGACGGCACGATCGTCGCGATCGCCAACCCCGTCATCCAGGCCGACCTCAAGGCCGCGCCCTCCGAGATCCAGTGGGTGACCAGCGGCTACCTGCTGGCCCTGGCGGTCTTCCTGATCACCGCAGGCAAGATCGGGGACCGGTTCGGCCACAAGAACACCTTCCTGGTCGGTGCCGTCGGCTTCGCCGCCACCTCGGCCGCGATCGGGTTCGCCACCAACATCCAGATGGTGATCGCCTTCCGGGTCCTCCAGGGCCTGTTCGGCGCGCTGCTCCAGCCGGCCGCGCTCGGCCTGCTGCGCGGGGCTTTCCCGGCCGAGAAGCTCAACATGGCGATCGGCATCTGGGGCGGTGTGATCGGCGCGTCCACCGCGGCCGGCCCGATCGTGGGCGGCCTGCTGGTCGAGCACGTCAACTGGGAGTCGGTGTTCTTCATCAACATCCCGGTCGGCCTGATCGCGCTGGCCCTCGGCATCTGGATCCTCAAGGACGTCCGGGCGGAGAACGCCGCCAAGTCCTTCGACATCCCCGGCATCGTGCTGCTCTCGGTGGCGATGTTCGCGCTGGTCTTCGGCATCATCAAGGCGCCCGAGTGGGGCTGGGGCGAGACCCGGACCGTGCTCTTCCTCGGCGGCGCGGTGGTCCTGATGGCGCTCTTCGCGTTCTGGCAGAGCAAGGCCCGCGAGCCGCTCATCCCGCTCAGCCTGTTCCGCTCGCTTCCGCTCTCGGCCGGCACCCTGCTGATGGTGCTGATGGCCTTCTCGTTCTTCGGCGCGATCTTCTTCGTGACCTTCTACCTGCAGAACGTGCACGGGATGTCGCCGGTCTCGGCCGGCGTCCACCTGCTGCCGATGACCGGCATGATGATCGTCGGCTCGCCGCTGGCGGGCCTGGCCATCGGCAGGCTCGGCCCGCGGATCCCGATCGTGGCCGGCATGCTGATCACCACCGCCGCGATGTTCGGCATGTCCACCCTGGACGCGGGCTCCGGCACCGGCGTGATGTCGCTCTGGTTCGTCCTGATGGGCCTCGGCATCAGCCCGGTCATGGTCGGCGCCACCGAGGTGATCGTCGGCAACGCCCCGCTGGAGCTCTCCGGCGTCGCCGGCGGCCTCCAGCAGGCCGCGATGCAGGTCGGCGGCAGCCTGGGCACGGCCGTCCTGGGCGCGCTGATGGCCGCCAAGGTCACCGACGTGCTGCCCGGCAACTGGGCCAGGGCCGGACTGCCGCCGGTCGAGAGTGCCCAGGCCGAGGGCCTCAACCAGGCCGCCCAGCTCGGCATCGCCCCGCCGGCCCCGCCCGGCACCCCGCAGCAGGCCGTCGACGCGATGGCCGGCGCCGTCCACGACTCCTTCGTCAGCGGGATGTCGCTCGCCTTCGCGGTTGCCTCCGTGGTGGCCTTCGCGGCGGCCCTCCTCGGCCTCCTCACCCGCCGCGGCGCCACCGACGCCGGCCCCGCCGTGCACATCTGACCCCGCCCCGCGGTACGCGGGCGGCCCCGGACTCCACCGAGTCCGGGGCCGCCCGCGTACCGGGACGCTCCGACGGGCCCGGGAACGGCGAAGGGCCGGACCTCCGGGTGGAGGTCCGGCCCCTCAGGGTCCGGCTGCCGGTCAGGCGTCGCCGCCGGCGGCGCCCGGGTCGGCGGCCGCCACGTCGAGCAGCTGGTAGCGGTCGATCGCGTCCTTCAGGGCGCTGCGGTCGACCTTGCCCTGCTTGGCGAGCTCGGTGAGCACGCCGAGGACGACCGACTGGGCGTCGATGTGGAAGAAGCGACGGGCCGCGCCACGGGTGTCGGCGAAGCCGAAGCCGTCGGCGCCCAGCGACTGGTACTGGCCCGGCACCCAGCGCGAGATCTGGTCCGGCACCGCGCGCATCCAGTCGGAGACGGCGACGAACGGGCCCTCGGCGCCCTGGAGCTTCTGCGTCACGTACGGGACGCGCTGCGGCTCCTCCGGGTGCAGGAGGTTGAACTCCTCGGCCTCCACCGCGTCGCGGCGCAGCTCGTTCCAGGAGGTCGCGGACCAGACGTCGGCCTTGACGTTCCACTCCTCGGCGAGGATGCGCTGGGCTTCCAGGGCCCACGGCACCGCCACGCCGGAGGCGAGGATCTGGGCCGGGATCTGGCCGGCGGCCGCCGGGGCGTACCGGTGCAGACCCTTGAGGATGCCCTCGACGTCGACGTTCTCCGGCTCGGCCGGCATCTTGATCGGCTCGTTGTAGACGGTCATGTAGTAGAACACGTCCTCGCCGTGCGGGAACTCCGCGGACGAGCCGTACATCCGCCGCAGGCCGTCCTGGACGATGTGCGCGATCTCGAAGCCGTACGCGGGGTCGTACGCGACGACGCCCGGGTTGGTCGAGGCCAGCAGCTGCGAGTGGCCGTCGGCGTGCTGCAGGCCCTCACCGGTCAGGGTGGTGCGGCCGGCGGTGGCGCCGATCACGAAACCGCGGGCCAGCTGGTCGGCCATCTGCCAGAACTGGTCGCCGGTGCGCTGGAACCCGAACATCGAGTAGAAGACGTAGACCGGGATCAGCGGCTCGCCGTGGGTCGCGTAGGACGAGCCCGCGGCGATGAGCGAGGCGGTGCAGCCGGCCTCGGAGATGCCGTCGTGCAGCATCTGCCCGGTCGGCGACTCCTTGTACGCGAGCAGCAGCTCGCGGTCGACCGACTCGTAGGTCTGGCCGAGCGGGTTGTAGATCTTCGCCGACGGGAACAGCGAGTCCATACCGAACGTGCGGTACTCGTCCGGGGCGATCGGCACGAAGCGGTTGCCGATGCCCTTGTCGCGCATCAGGTCCTTGAGCACCCGGACGAACGCCATGGTGGTGGCGATGGTCTGGTTGCCGGAACCCTTCTTGACCGCCTTGTACGCGTCGTCGCCCGGGAGCTCCAGCTTGCGCGGCCGCACCTTGCGGGTCGGCACGTAGCCGCCCAGCTCCTTGCGGCGGTCGTGCATGTACTGGATCTCCTCCGAGTCACGGCCCGGGTGGTAGTAGGGCGGGTAGCCCTCCTCCAGCTGCTTGTCCGTGATCGGGATGTGCAGGCGGTCGCGGAAGCGCTTGAGGTCCTCGACCGTCAGCTTCTTCATCTGGTGGGTCGCGTTGCGGCCCTCGAAGTTGGGGCCGAGCGTCCAGCCCTTGACCGTCTGCGCGAGGATGACCGTCGGCTGGCCCGTGTGCTCGCGCGCGGCCTTGAACGCCGCGTACACCTTGGCGTGGTCGTGACCGCCGCGGCCCAGGTGCTGGATCTGCTGGTCGGTCATGTTCTCGACCATCTTGCGCAGCCGCAGGTCGCCGCCGAAGAAGTTCTCGCGGATGTACGCGCCGGTCTCGGTGGCGTAGGTCTGGAACTGGCCGTCCACCGTGGTGTTCAGCTTGTTCACCAGGACGCCGTCGCGGTCCTGCGCGAGCAGCGGGTCCCAGCTGCGGTCCCAGACGAGCTTGATCACGTTCCAGCCGGCGCCGCGGAACTGCGACTCCAGCTCCTGGATGATCTTGCCGTTGCCGCGGACCGGGCCGTCCAGACGCTGCAGGTTGCAGTTGACCACGAAGGTCAGGTTGTCCAGGCCCTCGCGCGCGGCGAGCGACAGCTGGCCCAGCGACTCCGGCTCGTCCATCTCGCCGTCGCCGAGGAAGGCGTAGACGTGCGAGTCGGAGGTGTCCTTGATGCCCCGGTGCTCCAGGTAGCGGTTCATCCGGGCCTGGTAGATCGCGCCGAGCGGGCCGAGGCCCATCGAGACGGTCGGGAACTCCCAGAAGTCCGGCATCAGCCGCGGGTGCGGGTAGCTGGAGAGGCCGTACGGGGCCTTCGACTTCTCCTGGCGGAAGGCGTCGAGCTGCTGCTCGGTCAGTCGGTCCAGGAGGAACGCGCGGGCGTAGATGCCGGGGGAGGCGTGACCCTGGAAGAAGATCTGGTCGCCGGACTCGCCCTCGGCGTCCTTGCCGCGGAAGAAGTAGTTGAAGCCGACGTCGTAGAGCGACGCGGAGGAGGCGAAGGTGGCGATGTGGCCGCCCACGCCGATGCCCGGGCGCTGGGCGCGCGAAACCATGACGGCCGCGTTCCAACGGGTGGCGTTGAGGACCTTGCGCTCGATCTCCTCGTTACCGGGGAAGAAGGGCTCGTCCTTGGTGGCGATGGTGTTGACGTAGTCCGTGCTGCGCATCTCGGGCACGGCGACACGCTTCTCGCGGGCGCGCTCGATCAAGCGGAGCATCAGGTAGCGGGCACGCTCGCGCCCCCGCTCGTCGATGGCCGCGTCAAGCGACTCCAGCCATTCCGCGGTCTCCTCGGGATCGAAGTCCGGGACCTGACTCGGAAGGCCGCCAATGATGATCGGGTTGCGATCGGATCCGGAAGCCACGCTGTTCCTTCACTGTCGGTCGAAACTTAGGTGTGTCGCGCCGCCTCCATCGTGCTACCGCGCTCGGAGATCCGTCATCTCTACCGATCGGTAACCGTTCCGCCTGGTGGGCGGTACGGTCTGGCGGAGTGCGGGACAGGCGCTGTTGCCTGCGCCGCGCACCACCGGGTGTTACGAAAAGAGGTGGTCCGACCTGGTTGCCCGACCGTCCGATGGCGGACGGTCGGGGTGAGGGCCAACAGGAGACTCTACGCCCGCGCACGCGCGGACCCGAATGCCGTTCGCATCTCGGGCACGCGTACGGCCTGTGGACCGGGACCACCCGAAGCATCCTTGTCTCACGCAGAGAAGGGCAAATCGGTGTGATTCGCGACACCTCGACCGGCGTGTCCCCCTGCGACACGTCAACCTTTGGAGGGGATCGGGGGTCGGGTACTTGCGCGAACCGCCGCGCCCGTGTGGACTACGGCCACAGCCTCGGCATGGATGCCGGGCCGAATACTGGAGGTTATTCCCGTGAGCGCGACCGCGGACCCCGCGGACAAGTCCAACCCGGCGCACCGTCTCGGTTTCGAGAAGGACCAGATCATCCAGGAGCTGGGGTACGACGACGACACTGACCAGGAACTCCGCGAAGGCATCGAGGAGCTCACCGGGACGGATCTCGTCGACGAGGACTACGACGACGTCGCCGACGCCGTCCTGCTGTGGCACCGCGACGACGACGGGGATCTGACCGACGCCCTCGTCGACGCCCTGGAGTACCTGGCCGAGGGCGGCCTGATCTGGCTGCTGACGCCCAAGACCGGCCGCGACGGTCACATCGAAGCCTCGGACATCGCCGATGCGGCGCGGACGGCCGGCCTCTCCCAGACCAGCTCGATCGCGATCGCCAAGGACTGGGCCGCCACCCGTCTGGCGACCAAGGCCACCAAGGCGGGCAAGCGCTGAGCGCCCCGCGGAGCTGAGCCGCGAACCAGGACCGGGCCCCGCTGGAGGAAGCTCCAGCGGGGCCCGGTCGTTTCACCTTCCCGGCTGGAGACCCTGCCGGTGAGTGCGTTCGCCCAGGGCGAAAGTGACCGCCCCGGACGAGGGCGCCCTCACCCGTTCGGCCGAATCGGTGCAAACGGATGCGAGGATGTCGCTCGCCGCGCCCGCCGCGCGGCCCCGTCGCGTCAGAAAGGTCCCACCATGGCCATCGAGGTCGGCACCGAGGCTCCGGACTTCGAGCTGAAGAACCAGCACGGCGAGCTGGTCAAGCTCTCCGACTTCCGGGGCGAGAAGAACGTCGTCCTGGTCTTCTACCCGTTCTCCTTCACCGGCGTCTGCACCGGCGAGGTCTGCGCGATCCAGAAGGAGCTGCCGCGGCTGCAGAACGACGACGTCCAGGTGCTCGGCGTCTCCAACGACTCGCCGTTCACCCAGCGCGTCTTCGCCGAGCAGGAGGGCCTGGACTACCCGCTGCTCTCCGACTTCTGGCCGCATGGGGAGGTCTCCCGCGCCTACGGCGTCTTCAACGAGGAGAAGGGCTGCGCGGTCCGCGGCACCTTCGTGATCGACAAGGCCGGCGTGGTCCGCTGGAGCGTCGTCAACGACCTCCCGGACGCCCGTGACGAGCAGGAGTACCTGAAGGTCCTCGGCTCGCTCTGAGCCCGCCTTCCGCCCCCCGCGGGCCCGGTCCGGCCGAGAATTCGAACAGCCACGCCGGGCCCGTTCCCTGCCCAGGACGGGAACCCGGCACTACGATCGGTCCGTTGGCTGGTCAGAGGCCCGGGGGCAACCGCCGCCGACGCCTTGGACCGCACCACGGGGGCACCACGGCGTGCCTCCCGATTCTTGGAGGACAAGTGGGTGTCAGCCTGAGCAAGGGCGGCAATGTCTCGCTCACCAAGGAGGCCCCCGGCCTGACCGCCGTGGTCGTCGGCCTCGGCTGGGACGTCCGTACCACCACCGGCACGGACTTCGACCTGGACGCCAGCGCCCTGCTCTGCAACGACCAGGGCAAGGTCGGCACGGACGGCAACTTCGTCTTCTTCAACAACCTGAAGAGCCCCGACGGCTCGGTCGAGCACACCGGCGACAACCTGACCGGTGAGGGCGAGGGCGACGACGAGCAGATCAAGGTCAACCTGGCCGGCGTTCCGGCGGACGTGTCCAAGATCGTCTTCCCGGTGTCCATCTACGACGCCGAGAACCGGACGCAGAACTTCGGCCAGGTCCGCAACGCGTTCATCCGCGTGGTGAACCAGGCCGACAACAAGGAGCTGGCCCGGTACGACCTCTCCGAGGACGCCTCGACCGAGACCGCGATGGTCTTCGGCGAGCTCTACCGCAACGGTGCCGAGTGGAAGTTCCGCGCCATCGGCCAGGGTTACGCCTCCGGCCTGCGCGGCATCGCCCAGGACTTCGGCGTCAACGTCTGAGCCCGGGGCGGGCCCCGGAGGCCTGACGCAGCACCACCGGCCGGGGCGGCCGCCGACGTGAGACGTCGGCGGCCGCCCCGGCTTCGCGTTGCCCCGGCGCACTGGAAGGATAGGAGTTCAGGAAGTTCAGCCGGCCGGAAGAGGCCGGGCGGGGCCACGGGGGAATAGACCTAGATGCGCCCCGGGAGGCAAAGGGAGGAAGGACAGCCATGAGTGTCACGCTCGCCAAGGGTGGAAACGTCTCGCTCACCAAGGCCGCGCCGAATCTGACGCAGGTGCAGATCGGCCTCGGCTGGGATGCCCGCTCGACCACCGGGGCGCCGTTCGACCTCGACGCCAGCGCGCTGCTCTGCTCGGGAGGACGGGTGCTCGGCGACGAGTACTTCGTCTTCTACAACAACCTGAAGAGCCCCGAGGGCTCGGTCGAGCACCAGGGCGACAACCTCACCGGCGACGGCGACGGCGACGACGAGGTCGTCCTGGTCAACCTGGACCTCGTCCCGCCGCAGGTGGACAAGGTGGTCTTCCCGGTCTCGATCTACGACGCCGAGTCGCGGCTGCAGAACTTCGGCCAGGTGCGCAACGCCTACATCCGCGTGGTCAACTCCGTGGACGGACAGGAGATCGCGCGCTACGACCTCTCCGAGGACGCGTCCAGCGAGACCGCGATGATCTTCGGCGAGCTGTACCGCTACGCGGGGGAGTGGAAGTTCCGGGCAGTGGGCCAGGGGTACGCCTCGGGCCTGCGCGGTATTGCCCTCGATTTCGGCGTAAACGTACAGTAAAGGCGCGAAACTCGCCTGCTGCGCTTCGGCCGCAGGCGGCGCCATGAACTCGAAAGGTAACCAAGTCCCGTGTTCCTCCGCACATTCGGCTGGTCATTCGCGATCACCGTCATCGGGCTGATCGCAGCCGGCCTGCTCTGGGGAGCCGAGGGATTCGGCATTGTGCTGATCCTCTCCATCCTGGAGATCTCCCTGTCGTTCGACAACGCGGTGGTCAATGCCACGGTGTTGAAGCGGATGAACCCGTACTGGCAGAAGATCTTCCTCACCGTCGGCGTGCTGATCGCCGTCTTCGGTATGCGGCTGATCTTCCCGCTGCTGGTTGTCGGCCTCACCGCGCACCTCAACCCGGCTACGGTCATCGACCTCGCGCTCCACTCGGACGCGACGTACGAGGGCATGACGTACGCCCAGTACCTGGAGGCCGCCAACCCGGCCATCGCGGCCTTCGGTGGCGTCTTCCTGCTGATGATCTTCCTCGACTTCATCTTCGAGGAGAAGGACTACAACTGGCTGGCCTGGATCGAGCGTCCGCTGGAGAAGGTCGGCAAGCTGGAGGCCTTCTCGACGGTCGTCGCGCTGGTCACGCTGCTGCTGGCGTCCAACTTCTTCGCCGGTGAGCACGCCGAGACGGTGCTGCTCGCGGGTGTGCTCGGCCTGGTCACCTACCTCGTCGTGAACGGGCTCTCCTCGGTCTTCGAGGCGGGCCTGGAGGAAGAGGCCGAGGAGGAGGAGAGGGCCGAGAAGAGCGGCAAGTCCATCGTCCAGGTGGGCGGAAAGGCCGCGTTCTTCCTCTTCATGTACCTGGAGGTTCTGGACGCGTCGTTCTCCTTCGACGGCGTCGTCGGCGCGTTCGCGATTTCCAGCGACATCTTCCAGATCACCCTGGGCCTCGGCATCGGCGCGATGTACATCCGCTCGCTGACCGTCTTCCTGGTCCGCAAGGGCACCCTGGACGACTACGTCTACCTGGAGCACGGCGCGCACTACGCGATCGGCGCGCTCGCGGTGATCCTGATGGTCGGCATCAAGTACCACATTCCGGAGATCGTCACCGGCCTGATCGGCGTCGCCTTCATCGGTCTCGCCCTCGGGTCGTCGATCCTGCGCAACCGGCGCGAGTCCGCCGACGGCGACGGAGGCGAGGAGCGGGAGCTGGTGAGCACCGGCAAGTAACACCTTGGCCCAGTCCGGCCCGCAGCGCCCCGGTGGCGTTCGGACGGAAGCGGAACGGCCGCCCCCTTCGAGAGGAAGGGGGCGGCCGTTCCGCGTGTTCGGGGCTCTGCCCCGCAGTGCTGAAGGCCTAGCCCAGCTGCTGCTCGATGGCGCGCAGCTTGCGCTCCAGCGAGTCCAGCTTGGGCATCGACAGGGTGTCGTCGTCGGCCGTCAGGTCGATGGCCGAACTGCGGTACGACGAGGAGGAACTGCTGCTGCCGCTGCCCGTGCTGCGGTACGACGACTCGTCGGAGGACCCGTACGAGGAGGACGACCCGTAGGAAGAGGACGAGCCGTACGTGGACGAGCCGAGCGAGGAGGCCGAGCCGTACGCGGACGAGCCGAGCGAGGAGGAGCCGACGGCGGCGCGCGGGCGGCGGCCGGCGTCCAGGGCGCTCATCGGGGCGTGCTCCAACGCGGACGAGGTGTTCTCGGAGGCGGCAGCGTCAGCGGCTAGGGCAGGCTCCGTAGTGCTCGGGCCGTCTCCGGCAGCGGTGAGCGCGGGCACCTGGCGGCCGCCGCGGGCCCGGGCGAGCATGCCGCCCTGGCGCGAGATGGCCTTGAGCTCGGCGCGCTCCCGGCGGTCGGCGCTGCGGGCACGCACCTTGGCGTCCAGCTTCGCCTGGCGCTCCTCGCGCACCTCCTCGACCGCCTCGTCCAGGCTGCGGACGTTCTCCAGCAGCATCAGCGACCAGGCGGCGTAGGTCTCGCGGGGGGCGCGCAGCCAGCGGACGATGCGGATCTGCGGCAGCGGACGCGGGACGAGGCCCTGCTCGCGCAGCGCGGCCTTGCGGGTCTGCTTCAGCGCCCGGTCGAACAGGATCGCGGCCGAGATCGACATGCCGGAGAAGAACTGCGGGGCACCGTCGTGCGACACGCCACGCGGGGCGTGCACCCAGTTGAACCACGCCGAGGCGATCGCGAACACCCAGACCAGCAGACGCGAACCGAGCGCCGCGTCACCGTGGCTGGCCTCGCGCACGGCGAGCACCGAGCAGAACATCGCCGCGCCGTCCAGGCCGAACGGGACGAGGTACTCCCAGCCGTTGGACAGGCCCAGGTTCTCCTTGCCGAAGCCCACCAGGCCGTGGAACGACAGCGCGGCCGCGACGCCGGCGCAGCAGAACAGCAGGACGTAGGAGGAGATCCCGTAGATCATCTCCTTGCGCCGGCGGCGCTCCTCGCTGCGCTCCCAGGAGTCGCCCGACTCCTCGGTCCTGCCGGTGTTCTTGAAGCGCAGCGTCGCCACCAGGATGGCGGTGAACAGCAGGGCTGCGCCGCCGATGACGGTCCAGACCAGCTGTATGGAGGTCAGGTTCATTGCGGGTCGGGCCTCGGGTTTCCGCAGGGGACAGGTCACAGTGGACACAGGCGGTCAGGTTCCGTCCCCGGGACCGGGCCTGACGGTGCGTCTTTGCTGTCGGCGCGTTCGCCTCACCCGGGCAAGGGGCGGGCGGGACACCTGTGCGGCTAGACGATATCGCGTCCGAAGGGGCGGCATGTTACGGGAGTCGGGGTTCCCCCCGCCAACCGACCCGCCGGTGCCGGCTGTCGGGGCGTGGCGGGTGTTCGTGTCGGCGGCTGTCCGGGCGTGCCGGTTGTTCGTGGTGGTGGCCCTCCGTGGCGGCGGCCGGTGTTCGGGGTATGGGGCTGGGTAGGGAGTCCGCCGGGTGGGAAGTCCGGCTTTCCGGCCGGCGGGCTGATGCCCGATCATGGAGCGGTGGACCGCCAGATCGACTGGCGGGACCAGGGGAGGACTGGGATGGCCTCGATTTGGGAGTACCTGCGCGGGGAGCGGAACACCCTCGACCCGGGCGGGCAGCACAAGATCACGCTCACCAAGTCGACTCCGCAGCACGCGATCACCGGGGCCGCGGCCACCACCGGGTACCTCTACGTCAACCTGCACTGGACCACCCGGATAGGGGCTCCGCGACCGTCCGGCCGGGACACCCTCAAGCGTTGGCTCAGCCCGCGCATCCTCAGCCCGATGGAGCCGGACTCCCAGCAGTCCGCGCAGCTCAACGTCGACCTCGACCTCGCCTGTCTGTACGAACTCTCCGACGGCAGCCGGGGCGTGGTGCAGCCGCTCGGCGGCTACTTCGGCGACCTCCAGCGCGCGCCCTACGTCAAACTCAGCGGGGACGACCAGTACGGGGCGCCGTCCGGCGAGACGATGTACGTCAACCTGGAGAAGAAGGAGCAGTTCAAGCGGCTGCTCATCTTCGTCTACATCTACGACGGCACGCCGGCGTTCGAGCAGGCCAACGCGGTGGTGACGATCGTGCCGCAGACCGGCCCGCGGATCGAGATCAAGCTGGAGGAACGGGCGGCTGCGGCGCGCTCCTGCGCGGTGGTGCTGATCGAGAACACCGGGGACAACACGCTGACCGTCCGGCGCGAGGTGCGGTACGTCAACGGGTTCCAGGCGGACATCGACCGGCTGTACGGCTTCGGGATGCAGTGGCAGCGCGGGTACAAGAACGCTTCGGGGCCGGAGTAGACGGAGCAGTCGGAGCGGCGGGAGCAGTCGGGGGCGATTGGGAGCGAGCGGGGGCGCTTGGGGGCAGTCCGACGGCGGGCGGGGACGGCTGCGGGTGGTCGCGGGACCGTGAGTACCGGGAGGGTGGTACGTCGGGCGGCCCCGTGGGCGGCGGGCACGCTGGGGCGGTCGGGCGTGCCGGGGTGGCCCGCGGTGCCAGGGTGGCCGGGCCGGTCGGGGTGGTGGCCCCGGGCGGCCCGGCGCGGTGCGGGCAGGATCAGCGCGGCTGGAACTGCGGGCCCTGCGGCGGCAACGCGAACTCCTCGGCCGTGGCCGGAGGCTGGGCCTGCGGCTGCTGGGTCTGGGGCTGCTGGGGCTGCGGGCCGGTGTTCGGCGGGGGGTAGCCGTAGCCGCCGGCCTGCTGGGCCTGCTGCTGCGGGTAGCCGTAGCCGGGGGGCGGTTGGTTCGGTGCCTGCTGGTTCGGTGCCTGGTGGGGCTGCGGGTAGGGCTGCTGCTGCGGGTAGCCGTACGCGGGGCGCGGCGCCTGGGGCGGGTAGCCGTAGCCGCCCTGCTGGTGCGGCGCGGGCTGCTGCGGGCCCGGCTGGGGGTAGCCGTACGCCGGCTGCGGCACCGGGGGGGCCTGCGGGGCGGGCGGGGCGGTCGGCGGCATGGTGGGCGGGGCCGGCGGCGGCGGGGGAGTGTTGGCGGGCACGGGCGGGGCCGTCGTCGGCGGCAGGGGCACGGCCGGGGCCAGGGTGAACGTGCCGGGCTCGGCCCGCGCGGCCGGGCGAGGGTCCGGTACGGCGGTGCGCGGGTCCACCGCGGGGGCGGCCGCGGCGACCGCGTCCGAGATCCCGGAGCTGCCGGCGTCGTCCTCGACGGTGATGCCGAAGTCGGTCGCCAGGCCGATCAGCCCGGAGGCGTACCCCTGGCCGACGGCCCGGAACTTCCAGGATCCGGCCCGCCGGTAGAGCTCGCCCGCGACCAGCGCGGTGACCTCGTCGGCCTCCGGCATCGCGAACTCGGCGAGTGCGGGTGCGCCGTCGCCGCCGGCGGCGTCGAAGAGCAGGACCCGCAGCCCGGTCACCGAGCGGAACGAACCGCCCTCGGAGGAGCCGGCCAGCACCACCCGGTCCACCTCGGGCGGCAGCTTGCCGAGCTCGGCCTCGATCGTGTCGGCGATCTCGGTGCCGCCGGCGGTCTGCTGCTTGGGCAGGTGGCGCACCAGCCCCGAGGGGTGGCGCGGCTGGTTGTAGAAGACGAAGTCGGCATCCGAACGGACTCTGCCGTCGGCGCCGAGCAGCAGTGCGGAAGCGTCCACGTCCGGCGCACCGGGCGTGGCGCTCCAGCGCAGCACGGCGCGGACCGCCGCCACCGGCAGTGCGATGTTGGCGCCCTTGGCCATCACGTGCGTCATAGCCGACCATCCTGCCTGTTCGCCACCCCTTCGGACAACGTGACCGAAGGTGGCGAAACGGTGGGACTTTGCCAACGCTTGCGCTTTGTGAAGCGGAGGGTAACCTTCCGAGAATTCGATGTTTCCGAGCTGCATTCGGCCGGAAGTCGTCCGTACGATAGGCGGCCAGAGGGCCCCGGGGGGTTCGGCAGGGGGTAATCAGACGCGCGGCGCCGGGAACCACGGCGCCCGGCGGGCCGGTTAACCACGGTGAGGCCCCGCACTCCGGGACGGGGTCCGACCGCCCCGCTCCGACCCCGGCACCCCGTATCCACGCCCGATCCGCCGCCCGCCCCGCGCCCGACCGCCCAGGGCTCGCCCGAGCACCGCATCGCGTACCCGCCCGAGCAGCCTGCCGCACACCCCCGAGCCCTTCGCACCCGCCCCAACCGGCGGCCGCAACCCCTGAGGAGAGCACCTTGCGCCATTTCGGCCACCTCGCCGACGACGTACGCGGCCGGCTCTTCCTCGAACAGCCCCGGGCCTTCACTCCGGAGAGCGACGCGGCCGTGCTCGCCACCGCGCTCGGCGCGACCCTGTACAGCCCGGCCACCAGGCCCACCCTGGGCGCGGACATCCGCAAGCAGGCGGCCCGGGGTGTGGTCTCGATGGTGCTCTGCCTGGAGGACTCGATCGCCGACCACGAGGTGACCGCCGCCGAGGCCAACCTGGTCGCGCAGCTCGGCGCGCTGTCCGGCAAGGGTTCGGGGGCCCCTGAGAGCACTCGGATCTCCATCGATTGCACACGGGATCTGCCCCTTCTCTTCATCAGGGTGCGCGCGGCCTCCCAGATCACCGACCTCGCCGACCGGCTCGGCCCGGCGGTCGGACTGCTCACCGGTTTCGTGCTGCCGAAGTTCACCGACGAGAACGGCGGCGCGTACCTGGAGGCGCTCGCCGCCGCCGAGGCCGCCACCGGCCGGCGGCTGTTCGCCATGCCCGTCCTGGAGTCCCCCGAGCTCGCCCACCTGGAGACCCGGCGCGAGCAGCTCTTCGGCATCGCCCGGCTGCTCGACAAGTACCGCGAGCGCGTCCTCGCCGTCCGCCTCGGCGTCACCGACCTGTGCTCCGCGTACGGCCTGCGCCGCTCGCCCGACCTGACCGCGTACGACGTCGCCCTGGTCGCGGCGGTGATCGGGGACGTGGTCAACGTGCTCGGCCGGGCCGATGGCACCGGCTTCACCGTGACCGGGCCGGTGTGGGAGTACTTCCCCGTCCAGGAGCGGATGTTCAAACCGCAGCTGCGCCGCACCCCGTTCGCCGAGGCCGAGCCCTCCGGGGAGGCGGTCCGGCAGCGGATCATCGAGCACGACCTCGACGGCCTGATCCGCGAGCTCGAACTGGACCGGGCCAACGGCCTGCTCGGCAAGACCTGCATCCACCCCAGCCACGTCCCCGCAGTGCACGCCCTCGCGGTGGTCACCCACGAGGAGTACTCCGACGCCCGGGACATCCTCGACCAGGAGCGCGGCGGTGGCGGCGTCCTGCGCTCGGCGTACACCAACAAGATGAACGAGGCCAAGCCGCACCGGGCCTGGGCGGAGCGGGTACTGCTGCGCGCCGAGGTGTTCGGGGTGGCCCGGGAGGACGTCAGCTTCGCGGAGCTGCTCTCGGCCTGCCTCTGCGGCTGAGGCCGGGGCCGGCGAGCCGGACGGCTCGGCACCGACCCGGACGGCTCGGCGCCGCCCAGCAGTAGCCCGGACGGCCTGGCGCTGTCCCGCAGTAACCCGGACGGCTTGGCGCTGTCCTGCAGTAACCCGCACGACTCCGCACCATCGAAGGCAGGACCAGCAGTGACAGCACAGCAAGAGTGGACCGGCCGCTGGGTGGCCGACCGGGCCGGCGTCGGCCTGACCGGCTCCGACCGGCTCCCCGAACTGGTCGGCCTGGCCCTGCGCGAGAACCGCAAGCGCGCCCACCTGCTGGTCTCCACCGTGCTCGGCAAACACGTCCCGCAGCGCCCGTCCGTCGTCCACGGAGCCGGCCTCGACCTCGGCCGCCGGGTGCGCGAGCTGCTCGGCGCGGACGCGGCCGCGCGCGCCGTCGTCCTCGGTTACGCCGAGACCGCGACCGGGCTCGGCCACAGCGTCGCCGACGGCCTGGACGCCCCCTACCTGCACTCCACCCGCCGCCCGGTCGACGGGGTGACCCCGGTCGGCGGCTTCGAGGAGGAGCACTCGCACGCCACCTCCCACCTGCTGCTGCCCGCCGACCCCGCGCTGCTCGCCGGCGACGGCCCGCTGGTACTGGTCGACGACGAGTTCTCCACCGGCAACACCGTGCTCAACACCATCCGCGAGCTGCACGGCCGCAACCCGCGCGGCCACTACGTCGTCGTGGCCCTGGTCGACCTGCGCGACGAGGCCGACCGCCGCTGGCTGGCCGACACCGCCGCGGAACTCGGCACCCGGCTCGACCTGGTGGCCGCCGCCAGCGGCGGCGTCGAGCTGCCCGCCGACATCCTGGACCGTGCCGAGCGGCTGATCGCCGAGGCCGGCCCGGCACCGGCGCTGCCGCCCGCCGCGCACGCCCCGCTGGTCCGGGCTGCCCTGGACTGGCCCGAGGGTCTCCCGGACGGCGGCCGGCACGGCTTCACCTCCGAGCACCGCGGGCAGCTCGACGCCGCACTGCCGCAGCTGGCCTCCCAGCTCGCCGCGGCGCTGGAGCCGGTCGGGGACGGCGGACGGGTGCTCGTGCTCGGCTTCGAGGAGCTGATGTACGCGCCGCTGCGCCTGGCCGGCGCCCTCGCGGAGCTCCTGCCCGGCGGCGACGAGCGGGTCCGCTACTCCACCACCACCCGCTCGCCCGTCCTCGCGGTCGACGACCCCGGGTACGCCATCCGCACCCGGCTCGCCTTTCCCGCCCACGACGACCCGAGCGACTCCGCCTCGCGCGAGCGCTACGCGTACAACGTCGCCCCCGGCACCGACCCGGCCCGCCGCTTCGACGCCGTCGTCCTGGTGGTCGACGACGTCGCCGACACCCCGGCCCTGCACGAGGGCGAGCGGGCCCTGCTGACGCAACTGCGCCAGGTCACCGACCGGGTGGTGCTCGCCGTCCTGCCCTCGCACCGGCCCTCGGAGCTGTCCTCGCACCGTTCCTCGGGGCGTTCCTCGGGGCGGTCCTCCACCCGTCTGCCGGGCCGTCTGCCGCGGCCGCTGTACGGCCCGGAGTTCTCCTCCTACCGCCCCGACGAGGTGGCCTGGCTGCTGAAGGACCTCTCCGACGTCCCGCTGGAGGCCCCCACCGAGGAGCGCGAGGAGGCCGTCCAGAACGGCGGCGCCCACTACGCCGAGTCGCTGCCGGTCGAGTACCAGCCCAGCCCCGCCTACCAGGAGCTGTTCCACCAGGCCCTGCGGGTCTCCGCCCGCCGGATCGCGCTCGCCGTCGGCACCGTCGCCGAGACGCTGGTGCGCGAACGCGGCCGCGGCCTGGTGCTCGCCTCGCTGGCCCGCGCCGGCACGCCGGTCGGCGTCCTGATCCGCCGCTGGCTCGCCTTCGCCCACGGTCTGGACACCCCGCACTACGCCGTCTCGATCGTCCGCGGCCGCGGCATCGACCCCGTTGCCCTGCGCTACCTGGACGCCCACCACCACGCCCCTGACGTGGTGTTCGTCGACGGCTGGACCGGCAAGGGCGCGATCACCCGCGAACTCGCCGGCGCCCTGGCCGGATCCGCGTTCAACCCCGAGCTGGCCGTCCTCGCCGACCCCGGCCGCTGCGTGCGGACCTACGGCACCCGCGACGACTTCCTGATTCCGTCCGCCTGCCTCAACTCCACCGTGTCCGGCCTGATTTCGCGCACCGTGCTGCGCGCCGACCTGATCGGCCCGGACGACTTCCACGGCGCCAAGCACTACACGGACCTGGCCGGCGGGGACGTCTCCGGGGCCTTCCTGGACACCGTCGCCGACCACTTCGCCGAAGTCCGGGAGGAGGCCGCCGGCGCCGCGGCCACGCTCGCCGCCGAGGACCGCACGCCCGACTGGGCCGGCTGGGCCGCCGTCGAGCGGATCAGCGCCGACTACGGCATCGACGACGTCAACCTGGTCAAGCCCGGCGTCGGCGAGACCACCCGGGTCATGCTGCGCCGCGTCCCCTGGAGGGTGCTGGCCCGCCGCGGCACCGGCGCCGACCTCGACCACGTCCGCCTGCTCGCCGCCCAACGTGGCGTCCCCGTCGAGGAGGTGGACGACCTGCCGTACTCCTGCGTCGGCCTGATCCACCCCCGCTACAGTCGGGGAGCGACCGGTGCCTCCGGCACGGCCGTCCTGGTGAAGGAGTCCTGAGCCCGATGAGTCCCAGTGGTTTCCTGGTCGCGAGCGACCTCGACCGCACCCTGATCTACTCCAACCGCGCCCTGGCCCTGGACGTGCCCGACCGGCTCGCCCCGCGGCTGCTCTCGGTCGAGGTGCACGACGGCAAGGCGCTCTCGTTCATGACCGAGCAGGCCGCCGCGCTGCTGGTGGAGCTGGCCCGCGAGGCGCTCCTCGTCCCCGCCACCACGCGGACCAGGACCCAGTACGAGCGGGTCAACCTGCCCGGCCCGACGCCCGGTTGGATCCCGGCCTACGCGATCTGCAGCAACGGCGGCCGGCTGCTCGTGGACGGCGTGCCGGACGAGGACTGGCAGACCGAGGTGGCCGGCCGCCTGGCCGCCGCCTCGGTGCCGCTGGCCGAGGTGGTCGAGCACCTGGCGCTCTGCGCCGACCCGGAGTGGACCCACAAGCGGCGGGTCGCCGACGACCTCTTCGCCTACCTGGTCGTGGAGCGCGCCGAGCTGCCGGCCGGCTGGCTGGACGAACTCACCGGCTGGTGCGGCGAGCGCGGCTGGGCCGTCTCGCTGCAGGGCCGCAAGGTGTACGCGGTGCCGGCGCCGCTCAGCAAGAGCGCCGCGCTGGCCGAGGTCGAGCGGCGGGTCGGCGGGGCCACCGTGCTGGCGGCCGGCGACTCGCTGCTCGACGCCGACCTGCTGCTCGCCGCAGACGCGGCCTGGCGCCCCGGGCACGGCGAACTCGCGGACAGCGGTTGGACGGCCCCCGGCGTCACCGCCCTCGACCAGGTGGGCGTGGCGGCGGGGGAGGAGATCGTCCGTCAGTTCCTGGCCCGGGTCCGGGGCGCGGTGGACGTGGTCGGTTCGGTGGGCCCGGTCGTCGCGGGCTGACGGCTGCGCCCGGTACCGGTCCCTGGTGTAGCTGCTGGTGCCCCGGTGCCGGTGCCCCTGGTGTCGGTACCCCGGTGCCGGTGCCCCTGGTGTCGGTGCGCCGGTGCAGGTGTCAGCCGCAGCAACCGCCGCCGCAGCAGCCGCCCCCGCCTCCGGACGGGGCCTGTTGCGCGGCGCCGCCGGAGGCTCCGCCGGTGACGGCGACGGCCGACAGCAGCTTTACGGTGTCCTCGTGTCCCTGCGGGCAGACCGCCGGCTCGTTGGCCTGCGCCATCGTGCGGCGGAGTTCGAAGGTGGCGCCGCAGGAGCGGCAGCGGAAGTCGTAGCGTGGCATACCCCGCAGGGTAGCCCGGTTCAGGCGGTGCGGCGCTTCTCCCGTACGTAGAGCTGCTTGCGCACCCGGGCCACCACCGAGCTGTCCGCCGCCAGGACCTCGGTGTCGAACCAGACCAGGGCCTTCTTGCCGTCCTGGGTGAGTTCGCGGATCTCGGCCAGCCGGTCATCGGTGAGCACGAACTCGGCGACGATGTCGCCGCGCCCGGGCGACACGAAGCTGATCTCGGCGGCGGCGTCCCAGACCACGTAGTCGCGCCCGAGGTTGTGCATGACCAGCAGCATCCAGAACGGGTCGGTCATCGCGAAGATCGACCCGCCGAAGTGCGTGCCCACGTAGTTGCGGTTCAGCCGCCCGAGCCGGAGCCGGACCGTCGTCCGCCGGAAGTCGTCGGAGAGGGCCAGCACCTTGATTCCGGCGAAGAGGAAAGGCGGCCAGAGGTTGATCCCGCGCCGGAACGTACGGGCGGAGACGTTGCGCTTTCGAGCCATGGCGCGACTCTAGCCCACGAAGTTACTCGTGGGTAACCGCCTTTTGTGCGTGGCTCTTCTCCCTGTCCCGGCCCTACCGCCCGGCCCTGCTCTCCCGGCCCGCTGCCGCCCTGCCCCCTACCTTCCCGGCTGCCCTACCGTCCTTGTCCTTCCGGCCGGCCGGCGGTCGTCCCCGCGCGCTACCGGTGACCGCCGATGTCGCCGCGGATCAACTCGACCACCTTCGCCGCCGTCTCCCGCACCCCGGCCAGCTCGGTCAGGAAGTGCCAGTAGTCGGGGTGCCGGCCGGCCGCCTCCAGCTCCGCCACCGCGCGGTCGAGCCGCCCGACCGCCGCGTCCAGCGGAGCCGCGTGCCGAGGGTCCGGCGCCTGCCGACCCGCCATCGCCAGCCGCTGGGCGTCGCGCAGGGCGAACCGGGTGCGCTCGATCTCCCGGTTCGGGTCGTGCTGCACCTCGTTCAGCTGCCGCAGCCGCTCGTTCACGGCGGCCACCGAGCCGTCCGCGGTGTCCAGCAGGGCGCGCACCGTACCGATCGCGCCCGTCGCGTCCGCCCAGCGCTGCTCGTCGCGCGCCCGCGCCGCCTCCATGAGCTTCTGCTCCGCCGCGTGCCCGGCCTCCGGCACCTGGTCCGGCACCCGCTGGAGGTCCTGCCAGCACGAGGTGGAGAACCTCCGGCGCAACTCGCTCAGCGCCGGCTCCACCGTGGCGGCCTTGGTCTCCAGCGCCTGGATCCTGGTCCGCAGGCTGGCCACCCGCCGGTCGATCTCCCGCGCCCGCTCCGGCAGGTGCGAGGCATCCGCCGCGACCGCCTCGGCCCGCTCCTTCACCTGCTCCGCGCGCTGCAATGTCGCCGCCACCCCGTGCCGGGCCGCGCCCTCGTTCAGCCGGCCCAGCTCCGGCGCCAGCTCGGCCAGCCGGGCCGCCAGGTCGTCCGCCTTCAGGCCCGCCCCGCGCACGGCCTCCAGCGCGTTGGTCGCCGCGAGCAGCGCCCGCTTCGCCTGCTCCACCGCCGGCGTCACCCGCATCAGCTGCGACTCGGCGTGCTGCAACACCGGCTGCAGCCGCTGCAGGAACCCGTTCAGCTCCGCCAGCGCCTGCCCAAGCTGCCCCTGCACGTCCTCCAACTGGCGCCGGGCCCGGGCCGCCGCCCCGGACTCCAGCTCCTCCGCGTCCAGGTCGTGCGCGTCCAGCGCGGCCAGGTAGTTCACGGTCACCTGGTCGACCCGGCCGGAGATCGCCTCGAAGTCCGCCGCCGCCTGCCGGGCCGTCGCACCGTCCTCCGCCGCGCGCACCGTCTCCACGGCCAACCGCACCTCGCGCTGGGTCGAGTCCAGCTCGTAGAACGCCTGCTGCGCCGCGTCCCGGGCCGCCTTGGCGTCCGCCCGCACGCCCTCGCCGCCGCGCCGCCCCCACCAGCCGCCGCCGCGCCCGCCACCGGCACTGCCGAACGCCGCGGCCCCGGCCGCCCCCAGCGCACCCGCCACCACGAGCGGCAACACCAGCGCCTCGGCCGCCGCACTCCCTGGCCGCCGCCCCCGCCTGTCCCCGCCGGCCACCCTCACTGCGCGCTCCCTGCTCCGACCGCTGATCCAGCGCCCATTCTTCCCGATCGCCCCACCCGACCGGCACCCCACCCGTCCCACCCCCCGACCACGTGCACCACACCACCTCCCGGACCAGGTACCCTAGGCAGTCGTCGTTGCCCGAACCGGGCCACGGCCGGGGGCGCGTAGCTCAGTGGTAGAGCGCTGCTCTTACAAAGCAGATGTCGGCGGTTCGAAACCGTCCGCGCCCACCCCTTGAACAGGCAAGACTGAGGCTGCGGCCCAGGCCGGGACAGGTGTCCCGGCCTGGGCCGCAGTGTTGTATGTAGTCTCTCTGTAGTGGCGCTGAGCCTTCCTGTACTTCGACTCGTGGGCGCCATCTCCTAAAATTCTCCTAAATGATCATGCCGTTTGCGCAGGTCAAGTGATGTGGCGCCCCCGGCCGTCAGAGGCTGAGAGCCGGCTGACCGGCTCGGCCGCCGGGACAGCCTGCGCGACTGCAGCGGCCGGCCCGATCGCACAGCGGCACGGGCTGCACACGGTGTCGGTGTTGGTACGGCTCAGGCGGGCGCCGCACCGGCCGCAGGTGGCGGGGACTTTCGAGGTGATGGCCTCGAGGCATCCGTCCTTCGAGGGATCGACTGATCATCTGGGAGGAGCTATCTGCTCAGCAGGCAGACGGTGTCCACGCCAGAAGCATTCAACTGCACAGACCGCGCGCCGATGCGTGGTTCGCTGAAATGAGGACAAGAGGTCTTGCCCTCCTGCTCATGTGCCCCTTCCATGGGGTGATCGGGTCAACCGACCAAGGGCCGCGAGAACTTGGGGGACAACGTGCCGCTCCGCTATGAGGTCATTGCCAGGGACCTCCGATCAAAGATCCACGCAGGTGAGCTTGCCAACGGCATGCGATTGTCCGCAGAGACAGCGCTTGCTGCCGAGTACGCGGTCAGCGTCCCCACCATCCGCCAAGCGATGGGACTGCTGGTCGACGAAGGCCTTGTTGAGAAGCAGCATGGTCGTGGGACGTTCGTCCGGAACGCGATCCAGCTCTCGCCAACAACCATCCTCTTGGCAGTCGAGCAGCGGGAGCAGTTCGACGCCGAGTGCACGGCTTTCCTGCACGGGTGGTGGAATCGCGCCCAAAGCGGAGTGGCGTGGTTCGACAACACCTGACCGAGCCTCCGCACGTTGCTTCCTGGAAGCACGGACTTCGGTTGGGAGGACCCCGGGCGGGCAGTGTGATTTGCACCTCAGGCCAGCGGGTGGAATGCGATTGATCAACGACACTGCCGCACTGAGTCTGAGATCCTTTGATCGTTTGTCGTCAGCTTCTGACGCGTGGTCGTACAACGATGGGGGTCTCGATGGTCGTGACGGAGAATGGGTGGATCGGGCGGCGCCTCGTGGCAGCGGCTGCTCTGCTGCTTCCGCTGGTCACCAGCTGTGGAAGCTCCGGGCAGCCCGCCACCGGACCGGGAAGCCCCGGTACAGCACCTGCCCAGGCTTCCCCGCAGACGCCACCGGTCGCCGCGAATGCGACCTTCCGCGAGCACGACCTCGTGATCAGTGCGGGCTGCACGGTGCCTGCCTCTCGGTCGGCGAAGGTCTGGGTGCACGGGTTCGAACCCGGCAGTTGGAAGACCGTGGCCTCGGTCGAGTTCACCCTGCCCCCGGCGGCGGTCGGCTCACGGCAGGGGACCAGGCTGAGTGCCCTTCAGGAGCTGTGCGCGGGGAACTTCCCGAATCCCGGGAGCAGTGGGGAGGAGGCCTCCGACTCCGCCTTCGGTCCGCGCATCCGGCAGCTCTTCGACCACGACTTCAGCAGGCTCGCGGTCGTGACCGTGGACGACAAGACCGGCGCGAACCACGTTGGCTACGTCGATCTCGCTGGCCACTTCACCGATCTCACCGGTACGTCCTCCGGCTTCACCAGTCTGCCCAAGGAGAAGGACGCCCTCTTCGCCCCCGATGGCGGGAGCGTCTGGTTCACGTACCGGGATCCGAACGGTCAGGACCACATTGCCAGCCGTGACTTGTCCGCCGACCACCGGCTGACCGAGCAGTGGTCGGGGTCGAGCGCTGCATTTGGGGACCTCGGCCTGTCGCTCGGCGGTACCCGATGCACGGTGTGGTCGGAGGGAGCGTGTACTTCAGTCCGGACGGAAGGCGCGCGGTCGGATACGTCGACGGCGAAGGCCAGAACGTGGTGGCTGTGACGGCGAACGGCGCCCTGAAGGCGAACGGTTCCGCCGGCAAGATCAAGGACATGGAATGCCGGCCGTCAGGGTGGGTCGACAACCACACCCTGCTCTGCGCCCCCGACCGGCTGGGCGGCGCGAAGCCGCCGTACCAGAACAATCTGTGGACCCTCGACGTCGACCGGATGCACCCCAACGACTACGAGAATGCCAAGGACGCCGCCGGCACCGTCCTGCTCCCGGCCACCGACCGGAAGAATTTCCCCAAGGCCGTCTCCGCCGACGGCAAGAAGCTCCTGTTCCGTTCCGTCCAGGGCAAGCAGGAGACCGCATTCGTCACCGACCTGACCCCTGGCGCCCAGCCTCAGCAGATCACCCCCGACGAGGCCGCGACTTCCCTCGGATACGTCGATGTACCCCTGGAGTGGCGCTGACCACCCGTCGGCCTCCCCGCTGGGGGTCCGAGATCCCGTGTATGCACCAGTGGGCTGCCATCGCCACCCGACATCAACATTTCTGGACGGAGGTGGACGGGCACACTCCAGGAGGCACCCGCTTCGGGCGGCCGGAGGTACGCAAGCTGGATGCGAGCTTGCTATGGCCAGAACGCACGGGTCAGGTCGGACGTCTCTCCCGGACCGCCAGTGGACTGACCGGCACTGGCGGCTCCTGGACTCCGCTGACGGCAGATCCTGACGGCAACACCGATGGACATGAGGCGGCAAGGAGGGCCGCCAGCGCCCGGCTGTCGAGAGGCGCGTGCGGCTCCGCTCAGCCTGCCCGAGAGGTCGAACGAGCTTACAAAGCAGATGTCGGTGGTTCGAAACCGTCCGCGCCCACCCCTTGAACGGGCAAGACTGAGGCTGCGGCCCAGGCAGGACAGGTGTCCCGGCCTGGGCCGCAGTCGTGTGTACGTATTGAACCTGTAGCCGCTCTGAGGCTGCCTGTCGTCTGGCTGGCGAGAGCCGCCCCTGAATTCCTCCCAAATGATCGGGCCCTTTCCGCTGGTCACGGTACGGATGACAGAGAAGCGCCCCCGCCGACTGTCACGGCCGGGCGCATCAGGCAGGGGAGGGGAGGAGGAGCCCGCTGAGAGCCACGGCCGCGGCGGACGGCAAGCCGGGTGATCGCATCCTGAGCCCCGCGCAGGCAGGAGAATGGCCGTCAGTTCATGGCTTGCTGATCGTAGGTCGGCCGGCTGAGCTGCGGGGTTACGTGCTCCGCTTGCCGATCTGGCCCCACACGTAGCGATGCCGCGCGATTCTGAAGATCTGTTCCAGCCTGGCTGGGGGAAGCTCCTCCGGCCGGGACGGCAGGATTGAGCCGATCTGTTCGGCGTCGGTGACGGCCACGGCGGGGGTGGCGCGGTAGGTGATCTTCTGGGCGCCCACCACAGCGATCACCGGGTGCACGGGCACCTTGAAGCCGCACCATCCGGTCAGGAGGTCGGCGGTTCGCCCGGGCCTCGAATTCGGAGTTCTCCAGGTACGGGAGGCCATTGCGGTTGACCTTCACGATCTTGTCGCCGACCCACACAGTGGCTCCGGGGTGATGCTTCGAGTTGACTGTGAAGACGCCCGGCGGCCAGATCGCCACGTGGTCGATGTCAGCCCCGGACGGCAGCGGCACTCCGTGCAGAACCTTCCACCCGGTGGCTTTCAACGCTTCCAGGTGAGCGCCCACGATCTGCTCGCCTTCAAGTCCCTGAAGCGTCCTGAAGCGTCCTGAAGCGTCCTGGGGTGGTCGCCGAGGCGTTGCCGGGAGAACTTGGCTGCCAGACGAACGAGAAGCTTGTAGGTCTCCTCACCCTGACGTACCAGCCGCTCCAGCCCGGCGCCGGGGAGGTTCCGCGCAAGGTCGTCCTCTTCTCGCATGGGCGGAAGGAGGGGCAACCCCGACGGAGGCTGCGGCTCCTGAGGCGGGGCTACCCGCATCGACTGCTGCTTCTCCTCGCGGCGTCGAATGGTTCGCGGTGGCACATGGCTGCCGAACGAGCCGCACCACTCCTCGACCATGACCAGGGCAGCGCCCTCGAACTCCGGGATGTCCACCCGGACCACCCCGGTCTTGCAGTCCAGCCAGGCAACCGAGTCACCACGGGCGCCGGCCTTGTTCACGTAGAGCCGTTCCTTGCCCAGCACCCGTCATGGCTCGACCACCAGGTCAGTCATGTTGCCCCCTCCCGCGTGTCCTCCCTGATACAGGATCAGCGGCGCTGACCGCGTCGGGCTGGACGAGCGCTCGGCTGGGCGGTGCCGGGGTGGCCCGGGCGTCCCGGGGTGGCCTGGGCGGTGCCGGGGTGGCCCGGGCGGTGCTGCGCAACGTGGCGGGCGGGCGTGCTCGCACGGCCGTGACGTACAGCGGCGGCGTGCTGCTCGACCGCTTCACTGGGTGAACCCGGCCGTCCTGCGGGGTGAATCGGGGTGGACGGCCGGGCAGGCCGGGGGTGGATCGTTCCGGGAGGCGGGTGGCCGACACCTGTGTTTGTGTGGGGCTCGAACTGCTTGGGAGAGGTGATCCACCGTGACGATTCCCCCGTTCGGGTCGAACGATCCGTTCTCCGATCTGCTCAGCCGGTTCTTCGGCATGAGCCCGCTGGCCTCCCCGCCCGCGGTGCAACGGGTGCCGATCGGGCGGTTGCTGAGTGAGTCCTCGCAGGAGCTGCTGGCGCTCGCCGCACGGCGCGCCGCCGAGGACGGGAGCAGCGACCTCGACACCGCGCATCTGCTCTGGGCTGCCACCCGGGTGGAACCCTCGCGCCGGATGCTGGAGCGCGCCGGCATCGATCCGGACCGGCTCGCCGACGACCTGAGCCGGGAGCTGCCCACCGGGAACGCGGAGGTCGAGGCGGACGGGCGGCCGGCGCTCACCCCCTCCGCCAAGCGCGCGCTGCTCGCCGCGCATGCCCGGTCGCAGGCCGCGGGCGCCTCCTACATCGGGCCGGAGCACATCCTCGGCGCGCTGTTGGAGGAGGAGCGCTCGGGCGCGGGCACGGCCCTGCACAACGCGGCGCCCTCGCAGGAGGCGCTGCGCACGGTGATGGACGGGCGCGGGGTCGGGGGCGAACGCAGCAGCACCGGCGCGCGTCCGAGCCAGACGCCGACCCTGGACGAGTACGGCCGGGACCTCACCGAGGAGGCGCGGTCCGGCAGGCTGGACGCGGTGGTGGGGCGGGCCGAGGAGATCGAGCAGACCGTCGAGATCCTCTCCCGGCGGACCAAGAACAACCCGGTGCTGATCGGTGAGCCGGGCGTCGGCAAGACCGCGATCGTCGAGGGGCTGGCCCAGCGGATCGTCTCCGGGGACGTGCCGCAGAGCCTCAAGGACAAGCGTGTGGTCAGCCTCGACCTCACCGCGCTGGTGGCCGGTTCCAAGTACCGGGGCGAGTTCGAGGAGCGGCTGAAGAGCGTGATCGACGAGGTCACGGCGGCCGGGAAGAGTGTGATCCTCTTCCTGGACGAGCTGCACACCGTGGTGGGCGCGGGCGGTGGCGGCGAGGGCTCGATGGACGCGGGCAACATCCTCAAGCCGGCCCTGGCCCGGGGCGAACTGAGCGTAGTCGGCGCCACCACGTTGGACGAGTACCGCAGGCACATCGAGAAGGACGCCGCGCTGGAGCGGCGGTTCCAGCCGGTGCTGGTGCCCGAGCCGACCGTCGGGGAGACGATCGAGATCCTCCAGGGGCTGCGCGACGCCTACGAGGCGCACCACCAGGTGCGGTTCACCGACGGGGCGTTGGACGCCGCCGCGACCCTCTCCGACCGGTACGTCAGCGACCGCTTCCTGCCGGACAAGGCGATCGACCTGCTCGACCAGGCCGGTGCGCGGGTACGGCTGCGCAGCCTGAGCGGCTCCACCAAGGCGATGCCGGTCCAGGACCGGATCACCAAGCTGCGCCGGGAGCTGGAGGAGGCGGTCGCGGACGAGGAGTTCGTGCGCGCGGCCAACCTCAAGACCGAGCTGCGGCAGACCGAGGACGAGCTGGCCGCGATCGCCGAGGGCCGCGAGGAGGTCGTCGAGGTCACCGCGGACGACATCGCGCAGGTGCTCTCGCGGCGGACGGGCATCCCCGTCGCCGAGCTGAACGCGACCGAGCGCGATCGCCTGCTCAAGCTGGAGGAGCACCTCCACCAGAAGGTGATCGGGCAGGACCAGGCGGTGACGGCGGTCGCCCAGGCGGTGCGGCGCGGCCGGGCCGGGATGGGCGACCCGGACCGGCCGACCGGCTCCTTCCTCTTCCTCGGCCCGACCGGCGTCGGCAAGACCGAGCTGGCCAAGGCCCTGGCGGCGCTGCTGTTCGGCGACCCGGACCGGATGATCCGCTTCGACATGAGCGAGTTCCAGGAGAAGCACACCGTCTCCCGTCTCGTCGGCTCCCCGCCCGGGTACGTCGGCTACGACGAGGCCGGCCAGCTCACCGAGGCGGTCCGCCGCAAGCCGTACAGCGTGCTGCTGTTCGACGAGGTGGAGAAGGCGCACCCGGACGTCTTCAACCTGCTGCTCCAGGTGCTGGACGACGGGCGGCTGACGGACTCCCAGGGGCGTACGGTCGACTTCCGCAACACCGTGGTCATCATGACCAGCAACATCGGCTCGCAGCGGATCCTCGACCATTCGGGTGACGTCGACGAGATCAAGGACGACCTGATGAGGGACCTGCGGACGCAGTTCCGTCCGGAGTTCCTCAACCGGATCGACGAGGTGATCGTCTTCCACGCGCTCACCCGCAAGGACCTCCTCCGGGTGGTCGACCTGATGCTGGACCGCAGCCGGCGCCGGCTGAAGGCGCAGGGCGTGCAACTGGAGGTCGCCGAGGAGGCCAAGGAGTGGCTGGTGAACCGGGGCTACCAGCCGGAGTTCGGGGCGCGGCCGCTGCGCCGGACCATCCAGTCGGAGCTGGACAACCGGATCTCCAACCTCCTGCTGGACGGCAGTGTGCAGGAGGGGGACACGTTGATCGCGGGGGTGAGTGACGGGGAGCTGGTGGTGACGGTGGCCCGGCCGGAAGCCTCGGCCACCTTCGAGGAGGCCGAGGAGCCGGCTGCGGCGGAGGGTCAGAGGTGAGCTCGCGTTCGCGCGTACTCCCGCGGGAGTACGCGCGAACGCGACTCTCGGGTGACGCGGCGGGGTGCGCGCGGGGTCTAGCCTTCCGGGCATGACGCCGCGTACACCTCAGCCGCCGTCGGCGCGTTCCGGGCCGCCCCCGGGGGAGCATCCCGCGCCGGGCGGGTTCGGCACGCCCCCGGGCGGGCATGCCGAGCCGTGGCGCCCGCCGTGGGTGCGGGCCGCCAAGGCGGGCTGGCCGGTGGCGGCGGCGGTCGTGGTCGCGGCGCTCCAGGTGGTGGGGTCCACCGCGGCCGGCCGGCACCAGAGCGGGCGGGTCCCGCTGGACGCCTTCGGGTACGTCCTGCTGGTGCTCGGGCCCGTGCTGCTGGTGCTGCGCCGCCGGTGGCCGGTGGCGGTGGTCGCGGGGACCTCACTGGTCACCGCGGTGTACCTGACCGCCGGGTATCCGTACGGGCCGGTCTTCCTGAGCTGGGTGATCGCCTGTTGTGCGGCGGTCGGCTCCGGGCACCGCCGGGCCGCCTGGGCCGGGCTCGGCGGGGTCTACCTCGTCCATGCGCTGGTCACCTTCGCGGTGCCGGCCGACTGGCAGCGCGCGGCTCCGTCGACGATCACCTGGTGGCAGGAGCTGGGGCTGATCGCCTGGCTGCTGCTGGTGGTGTCGGTCGCCGAGATCGTGCGGTTCCGGCGGGAGCAGATGGCTGCCCACCGGGAGTACGAGCAGCAGCTGGCTCAGCGCCGGGCCAACGAGGAACGGCTGCGGATGGCGCGGGAGTTGCACGACATCCTGGCGCACAGCCTCTCGCTGATCAACATCCAGGCCGGGGTGGCGCTCGCGCTGATCGACAGCCGGCCGGAGCAGGCGCGGACGGCGCTGACCACGATCAAGGCGACCAGCAAGGAGGCGCTCGGCGAGGTCCGCCAGGTGCTCGGGACGCTGCGCGCGCCCGGGGCGGCGGCGCCGCGCGGCCCGGCGCCCGGGCTGGACCGGCTCGACGAGCTCACCGAGCAGGCGGAGCGGGTCGGGCTGGAGGTCGAGGTGCACGAGACGGGCCGCCGGCGCGCGCTGTCCGCCGGCGTCGACCTGACGGCCTTCCGGATCGTCCAGGAGGCGCTGACCAATGTGATCAGGCACTCGATCGCCCGGCAGGCGGCGGTCGTGCTGGACTGGAGGGATCCCGACTCGCTGGTCGTCAAGGTCGACGACCCGGGCCCGGCCTCGCTTGGAGACGCGGGCGGGACGGGCAGTGGGCTGGCCGGGATGCGGGAGCGGGTCGCCGCGTTCGGCGGCAGCATCACGGCGGGGCCGGTGGCGCCGTCGGCGGGGGGCGGGTTCCGGGTCCGGGCGGTGCTGCCGACGCGGCAGGGGCCCACGGTCGAGCCGACGGGCCCGGCAGGCGAGGGGCCGCGGCCCACCGGCGAGAGGCCGGAGTCCAGGGGTGAGGGGCAAGGGCCCACCGGCGAGAGGGAGTGCTCGTGATCAGGGTACTGCTGGCGGACGACCAGGTGCTCGTCCGGGCCGGGTTCCGGGCGCTGCTCGACATGCAGGACGACCTCACCGTGGTCGGCGAGGCGGACGACGGCGAGGCCGCGCTCCGCCTGGCCCGCGAACTCCTGCCGGATGTCGTCCTGATGGACATCCGGATGCCCCGGATGGACGGGCTGGAGGCCACCCGCCGGATCGCCGCCGACCCGGCGCTGGCCGAGGTGCGGGTGGTCGTGCTGACCACCTTCGAGCTGGACGAGTACGTCTTCGAGGCACTCCGCTCGGGGGCGGCCGGGTTCCTGGTCAAGGACACCGAGCCGGCCGAACTGCTCCGTGCCGTCCGGGTCGTGGTCGCGGGCGACGCGCTGCTCTCGCCGGGGGTGACGCGTCGTCTGATCGGTGAGTTCGCCGCCCGCTCCAAGGCGCCGGAGGCGGCGGTGGCGGGCCTGACGGACGTCTCCGTGCTCACCGAGCGTGAGCGGGAGGTGCTGGCGCTGGTCGGCATGGGGCTCTCCAACGAGGACATCGCGCGCCGGCTGGTGGTCAGCCCGCTGACCGCGAAGACGCACGTCAGCCGGGCCATGGTGAAGCTCGGCGCGCGGGACCGGGCGCAACTCGTGGTGCTGGCCTACGAGTCGGGGCTGGTCCGGCCGGGTTGGCTGGGCTGAGGCACGGGCGGCCCGGGCGCGGGTGGTTCAGGCACGCCGCGGGGTACCCGAGGGGGCTCCTTACTCCCCGCGCCCCTGCGTCGCGGCCGTCGTACTCCCGCGGGAGTATCCCGACTGCCGCTCCCCGGAGGACGCGGGAGTAGCTCCGTCGGCGGGACGCTCAAGTCAGTTCGGGAACCGTCCCGAGGCCCTTGAAGCCCACCGCCGAGGAGATGAACCATCATGTACACGCTGCTGGCCGACCACGACGGGCACTGGCCGGGCCCCTGGATCCTGCTGATCCCGCTGGCCTGGGCCGCCGTGGTGTTCCTCGTGATCGTCCTCCTGCGCCGGACGGTCTGGCGCCGGGGCTGCGGAGCCGGTCCGGACCACCCGCTGGCCGTGCTGGGCCGCCGCTACGCCGAGGGCGACATCGACGCCGAGGAGTACCGCGCCAAGCGGGCCGTGCTGACAGAGTCGCGCCGCGGGCAGGTCGGCGAGCAGTACCGAGGGGGTGCCGGGAAGTGACCACCCTCGACGTCGTACGCGGCACCGCCGCGCGGGTCGCCGACGCCGTCAAGATCTACGGTGTCGGCGGTACCGAGGTCCGGGCGCTCGACCACGTCACGGTCGAGTTCCCGGCCGGGCGGTTCACCGCGATCATGGGCCCCTCCGGCTCGGGCAAGTCCACCCTGATGCACTGCGCGGCGGGGCTGGACACCCTCACCGCCGGCAGCGCGTACATCGGTGACACCGAGCTGGGCGCGCTGGGCGACCGGCGCCTCACCCTGCTGCGCCGGGAGCGGATCGGCTTCGTCTTCCAGGCCTTCAACCTGGTGCCCACGCTCACCGTCCGGGAGAACATCACCCTCCCGCTGGACCTGGCCGGCGCCGCGCCGGACCAGGCCTGGCTGGACGCGCTGATCGACGTCGTCGGCCTCGGCGACCGGCTGCACCACCGACCGAGCGAGCTCTCCGGCGGCCAGCAGCAGCGCGTCGCGGTGGCCCGGGCGCTCGCCGGGCGGCCGCAGGTGGTCTTCGCCGACGAGCCGACCGGGAACCTCGACTCCCGCACCGGCGGTGAGGTGCTCGGGCTGCTGCGCCGCGCGGTGGACGAGATGGGGCAGGCGGTCGTCATGGTCACCCACGACCCGATGGCCGCCGGGCACGCCGACGAGGCGCTGTTCCTCGCCGACGGCCGTCTGGTCGACCGGATGGAGCGGCCCACCGCGGGCGGGGTGCTGGACCGGATGAAGGCCTTCGAACGGGGGCGGTCATGACGTCCACGACGGCCGCCGTCCGGCTCAGCCTGCGCTCGCTGGGCGCACACAAACGGCGCCTGGTCGGCACCTTCCTGTCGATCCTGCTCGGGGTCAGCTTCCTGACCGGGACGATGGTGCTCGGCGACACCCTGCGGGCCAACTTCGACACCCTGTTCGCCGACGCCAACGCCGGTACCGACGTGGTGGTCCGCAGTGCCGACGTCCTGGATTCCCCGGGGACGCCCGGCGGCGTCCGGGCACCCGTCGACACGGGGCTGGTCGACCGACTGCGCGCCGTCCCCGGGGTGGCCGCCGCCGAGGCGTCCGTCCAGGGAGCGGGCCAGCTGGTCGGCAGCGACGGCAAGCCGATCGGCGGGCAGGGACCGCCGACCCTGGCGGGCAACTGGCTCGGTGACAGCCGGCTCAACCCCTACAAACTGGCGGAGGGCCGGGCGCCCTCCGCGCCCGGCGAGGCCGTGATCAACCGGGGTGCGGCGAAGACCGGCGGGCTGCACCTCGGCTCCACCACCGTGCTGCGCACCCCCGACCCGGTGACGGTCACCATCGTCGGCATCGCGACCTTCGGGGAGAGCGCCGACGGGATGGGGCCGACCACCTTCACCGCCCTGACCTTCGGGGACGCCGAGCGCTACCTCACGCCGAAGGGCGCCGGCCAGGCCGGCTCGATCCAGCTCCGGGCCGCGGGCGGGCTCTCGCAGCGCGAGCTGGTGGCCCGGATCGCCCCGCAGCTGCCGGGTGGGGCGGAGGCGGTCACCGGGGCGGCGGCCACCCAGGAGAGCACCGCGATGGTGTCGGGGCGGTTCCTGACCATGTTCACCACGTTGCTGCTGGTCTTCGCCGGGATCGCGCTGCTGGTCGCGACCTTCACCATCCACAACACCTTCGCCATCGTGGTCGCCCAGCGGACGAGGGAGAACGCCCTGCTGCGGGCGCTCGGCGCGGTGCGTGGCCAGGTGCTCGGGGCGACGCTGGCGGAGGCGCTGGCCGTCGGCGCGCTGGCCTCGCTCGGCGGGCTGATCGGCGGGATCGGGGTGGCGGCGGGGCTCAAGGCGCTGTTCTCGGTGCTCGGCTTCTCGCTGCCGACCGGCGGCATGGTGATCAGCACGGCCGCGGTCGTCCTGCCGCTGCTGGTCGGCACGGTGGTGGCGGTCGGCTCGGCGCTGCTGCCGGCCGTCCGGGCCGGGCGCACCGCGCCGTTGGCGGCGCTGCGCGAGACCGGGGTGGACCGGGCGGCCGAGGGGCGGTCCGGGAGGGTCCGGGTGGCACTCGGTGCGCTGCTGGTCACGGCCGGTGTCCCGGCCGCGGCCGTCGGGGCGACCGACGGGCCGTCGGTGACGCTGACCGCCGTCGGGGCGCTGGCGGTCCTGGCCGGCGTGGTGGTGCTCGGCCCGGTCGCCGCCGCCTTCGCGGTCCGGACGCTGGGGGCCCCGCTGCCCCGGCTGCGCGGGGTCTCGGGCACCCTGGCCCGGCGCAACGCGGCCCGTAATCCGCGCCGGACGGCGGCCACGGCGACTGCCCTGATGATCGGCGTCGCGGTGGTCACCCTGTTCACGGTGTTCGGCGCCTCCGTCAAGGCCACCCTGGACACCACGGTGAGCGCGTCGTTCGCCGGCGATCTCGCCGTCACCGCGCCCTCGTTCGGTGCGGGCGGCAGCGGGGTCAGCCCGAAGCTGGCCGACACCGTCGCCCAACTGCCCGAGGTCCGGCAGACGGTGGGCCTCGGCCGTGGCGTCGCGCGGATCGACGGCCATGGGCGGACGCTGGACGTCACCGACCCGGCGCGGCTGGCCGGCATCGTCGACCTCGGGAGGGTCGACGGCACCCTCGACACCCTGGGCGCGGACGGACTGGCGGTCTCGCGCAGCGAGGCCGAGCAGCACGGCTGGCGGCTGGGCCAGAGCGTCACCGTCGGTTTCACGGACGGCGCGAGCGGCCCGTTCACCATCCGTGCCCTGTACGAGGGCGGCGGTCTGGCCGGGGACTACCTGATAACCCGCCAGGCCTGGGCTCCGCACCGTGGCCAGGACGCGGACACGATGGTGGCCGTCGGCCTGAAGAGCGGGGTGACGCTCGGCGCGGGCAAGGCCGCCGTCGCGAAGGCCGCGGCCCCGTTCGGGAACCCGACGGTGCAGGACCGGGACGAGTACGCGGAGAGCGCCGTCGGAGGGGTCGACATGATGCTCTCGGTGGTCTACGCGCTGCTGGCGCTGGCGGTGCTGATCGCGCTGCTCGGCATCGCCAACACGCTGACGCTGGCCGTGCACGAGCGGACCAGGGAGCTGGGCCTGCTGCGAGCGGTCGGCCAGACCAGGGCGCAGCTGCGGGGCATGGTGCGTTGGGAGTCGGTGCTGGTGGCCGCCTTCGGCACGGTGGGTGGGCTCGGCCTCGGGGCCTTCCTCGGCTGGGCGCTGGTGCGGGCCTCGGACAGCGCGGGGACGGGCTCGTTCGCGATACCGCCGGGGCAGCTCGCGGTGGTGCTGGCAGCCGGACTGCTGGCTGGTGCGGTGGCCGGCCTCCGTCCGGCGGGGCGGGCGGCGCGGCTGGACGTGCTCCGGGCGATTGCGACGGAGTGAGACGACATGAAGCGGAGTAACCGCAGCGGACGTGTCGGAGCGGGGCGACCGGATGGCCTGAAGCGGACGCCCTGAGGCGGGCGGAAAAGGCGACAGGGGCAGGAGGCGGCCGGCAGGAGGCGGTAGGCATGAAGCGGTAGACACGGGGCAGGTGCGGGCGGGTGCAGGGGCCGGCCGCACCCGCCGTGGACGTCGACCCGGAGGCCTCAAGCCGCGACCTCAGGGCCGCAGGACCTCACCCGTCCTGCGGGAACACCTGCCGCAGCAGCGGGTCCGGCAGGCCGCGGCGGTGCCACTCGCGCGGGTAGCCGAGCGAGACCTCCTCGAACCGGACACCGTCGTAGTTGGTCACCCGGGGGATGTGCAGATGCCCGTAGATCATCGCGGCGGTGTTGAAGCGGCGGTGCCAGTCGGCGGTCAGTTCGGTGCCGCACCACTGGGCGAACTCCGGGTACCAGAGGACCTCGGTGGGGTGACGGACCAGCGGGTAGTGGTTGACCAGGACCAGCGGCAGCTCGGGGTCGTGGGCCGCGAGCCGCTCCTCGGTGATCCGGACACGCTCGCGGCACCAGGAGTCGAGATCGGGGAACGGGTCCGGGTGGAGCATCCGCTCGTCCGCGCAGACCACGCCGCTGCTGTAGGCGGCCGCCAGGGACTCTTCCTTGGTGGTCGTCCCCGGCGCACGGAAGGAGTAGTCGTAGAGCAGGAACAGCGGGGCGACGGCGACCGGCCCGCCGGCGCCCTCCCAGACCGGGTACGGGTCCTCGGGGGTCACGACACCGAGGCGGCGGCAGAGTTCCACCAGGTGCTCGTAGCGGGCGACGCCGCGCAGCTGCACCGGGTCGTCGGGGTGGGTCCACAGCTCATGGTTGCCGGGGGCCCAGATCACGCGGGCGAAGCGTTCGGCGAGCAGGCCGAGGCTCCACTCGATGGAGGTGGTGAGTTCGGCGATGTCACCGGCGACGATCAGCCAGTCGTCGGGGGAGTCGGGCTCCAGCTTCTCCACCAGGTCGCGGTTCTCCTGGTAGGAGACGTGGAGGTCGCTCACGGCGACCAGCCTGCCTGCCCGTCCGGGGCCGCCGGACCCTCCCGTCCGTTCCGACTGCGCGTCACTCTGGTACTCGGTCGTCACTCCAGCCCCCATACAGTCACCCGGCCGATAGCGCCACAGTACGGGGACGGACGGGCGTGGCGCCGCAGATTGGCTGGATCGGTCGTTCGAGTGGCCCGGTTCCGGCCCTGGCCGGACGGTGCACGGGGCGGCCGACCCGGTGCCGTCTCAGGTGCCGATCTGCCAGAGCACGCCGTGGTCGGCGGCGGTGGTGACGAAGAGGACGGCCAGGGCGGCGACGCCGAGCACCAGGCCCAGGACGGCGCGCCCACGGCGGCGGGTGCCCCGGACGAGGGCGAGCGTGGCCAGGATGATGGCGAGCGGCCCCAGGACGATGTTGAAGAGCAGCAGGCCGGGCAGGCCGAGCAGGAAGGAAGCGACGGCCAGGTTGTCGGCCTCGGCGATGGTGTGACGGCGCGTCGTCCTGGTGGCAGCGCTCCTGGCGGCACTCGGGGTGGTGCTGGTGGCGGTGCTGGCTGCGGTGCGCGTGACGGTGCTCATGATGGCGGCGAGTCCTTCCGAAGAGGCGCGGCGGCCGGAGGGTGAGACGGCCGAAGAGCAGGGGTGTGCCGGCTCAGCGCTGCCGCAGGCGGGCGATGCCCTCGCGGGCGCCGAACGCGAGCAGCCAGGCGGTGATGGCGGCGGAGGCGGTGAGGAAGACCGGGAGCGTGGTGTGGGCGGCAGCGCCGACGAGGACGCCCATGGCGACCAGGGCGGTGAGCAGGATCATGGCGGGCCCTTCCGGCAGCAGGCGGTGCGAGCAGGTCGTGCGAATCAGCGGTGCAAACGGGCGGTTCCGCACAGGCGATGCGAAACTTTGGGTTTACAAGTGTTCGCTGAATCCTCGGTCACTCTACGCCCGACTGGCCAATTTCGGCAAACACTTGTTTACTGAATGACGTGAGTCACACCGTGGGGGCCAGACAGGCCCAGAAGCAGCAGAGTCGGCGAGCATTGCTGGATGCGGGGTTGGGCCTGCTGGCCGACCAGAACCTGGCGAGCCTCGGCGTGCGCGAGGTCACCCGCGCCGCCGGGCTCTCACCGGCTGCGTTCTACCGCCACTTCCCGGACCTCGCCGCGCTCGGTGTGGCGCTGGTCGAGGAGTCGCTCGCCAGCCTCCACGTGATGGTCCGTTCGGTGCTCGCCGGGGAGGGCGGAGCCGAGAAGCTGATCGACCGGACGGTGGACGTCATCGAGCAGCACGTCCGCGAACACCGCGCGCATGTGCGCTTCCTTTCGCGCGAGCGGCACGGGGGCGTGCGTCAGGTGCGGGAGGCGATCGACGCCGAACTGGGGCGGTTTGCCGAGGAGGTGGGTGCGGCGCTCGCGCTCCAGCCGGTGTCGCAGGGATGGGGCCGGGAGGATCTGCGGATGCTGGCCGAGCTGTACGTCGACCACATGGTTTCCACGGCCGCCGCCTTTCTCGAGGCTCAGGAGGTCGACCCGGCCCGCGAGCAGCGCATTGCCGCCACCGCCCGGCTCCAGTTGAGGCTGATCAGCCTCGGTCGTCGCCACTGGCAAGGTGGCTGAAGGCAGTTGAGGTGGCCGGGGGCCGCGGCTGCCCGGCCTCTCCGTTGTGGGCGGACTCTTGACATCACGTCATGTCCGCGCCAGCTTTGGGTGCACCCCCACAACGAGAGGTCTCTCATGAAGAAGCCGCTCATAGGCATGCTCACCACGCTCCTGCTCGCCGGGGCCACCGCCCTCGCCGGAGCCCCCACCGCATCCGCAGCCCCCGCCGAAGCCGCCGCCGCAACGACCGCCGCCGCAACGGCCGCGGCCACAGCAGACGCCGCCGAAGCCGCCGCCGGCGGCGCTGCCGCCGAAAGCTTCACCGCGCAGGCGCAGGCCGCCGCTGCCGTGAACTTCGCCGGCACGGTGGCCCTCAGCAACTGTTCCGGTTCGCTGGTCCGGCTCCCCGGCTCGGCCGCCACCGACCCGGCGCTCGTCCTCTCGAACGGCCACTGCCTGGAGAGCGGCTTCCCCGGCCCGGGTGAGGTCGTGGTCAACCAGGCGTCCAGCCGCACCTTCTCGCTGCTCAACTCGACCGGTGGCAAGGCCGCGACGCTGCGCGCGACCAAGGTGGTCTACGGGACCATGACCGACACCGATGTGTCGATCTACCAGCTGAACACCACCTACGCCTCGATCCAGTCGCGCTACGGGATCGCCCCGCTGACCATCGCGGCGGGCCACCCGGTGCAGGGCACCTCGATCAAGGTGGTCTCCGGCTACTGGAAGAAGATCTACTCCTGCTCGGTCGACGGCTTCGTCTACCGGCTGAAGGAGGGCTCCTGGACCTGGAAGGACTCGGTCCGCTACACCTCCAGCTGCAACACCATCGGCGGCACCTCCGGTTCGCCCGTGGTCGACGTCAGCACCGGCCAGGTCGTCGCCGTGAACAACACCGGCAATGAGGACGGCCAGCGCTGCACCGACAACAACCCGTGCGAGGTGGACCAGAACGGCGTGGTGACCGTCCGGCAGGGCATCAACTACGCCCAGGAGACCTACGGCATCCCGGCCTGTTTCGCGGCCGGCAACCGCCTCGACCTCACTCTGCCCGGCTGCACCCTGCCGCGCCCCTGACCAGCACATCTTTTCCCGGTGGGCCATCCGCGATCGGCGGGTGGCCCACTCGGCCGTCTACCGGACGGCCGTCCGACCGGCAGCCGGCCACCGGCTGCCGGAGAGTGTCGAACAGTTCCGTTGACCCGATGGAGAGTTGATGTCCACCAAGCTCAGAAGGCTGCTGGTCGCCGTTCTGCTGATACCCATGCTCGGCCTCGGCCTGGCGACGCCCGCGTTCGCGCAGGGGGAGCCTGGCAGCCCGGACGGCCGCGGCGGGTCCTCGGTCGCCGACGACGCCTCGGCCGACATCAAGGACCGCCTGGCGGCGATCCCCGGGATGACCGTCACCGAGGAGAAGCCCACCGACGCCGACCACCGTTACTTCCTGCTCACCTACACCCAGCCGATCGACCACTTCCGCCCGTGGTTGGGCACCTTCCAGCAGCGGCTGAGCGTGCTGCACCGGGGTTTCGACCGCCCGACGGTCTTCTACACCAACGGCTATACCCTGGGCACCACCCCGTCGCGCACGGAGCCGACCCGGCTGACCGACGGCAACCAGGTCTCCATCGAGTACCGGTACTTCACGCCGTCGCGCCCGGAGCCCGCCGACTGGACCAAGGCCGGCATCGAGCAGGCGGCCACCGACTCGCACCGGATCATCACCGCCCTCAAGCGGATCTACCACCGTGCGTGGCTCTCCACCGGGGCCAGCAAGGGCGGCATGTCCTCCACCTACCACCGCCGCTTCTTCCCGGAGGACGTGGACGGCACCATCGCCTACGTCGCGCCGAACGACGTCGACAACCGCGAGGACTCCGCGTACACGGAGTTCTTCGAGAACGTCGGCACCCCGGAGTGCCGTGCCGCGCTGGACGCCGCCCAGCGTGAGCTGCTCGTCCGCCGCGACCGGCTGGAGGCCCGCTACGTGGCCGACAACGCCGCCGCCGGCTCGACCTTCACCACCACCGGCAGTGCCGACCGGGCGTACGAGGCGGGCGTGCTCGACGTGGTCTGGGCTTTCTGGCAGTACAGCACCCAGGCGGACTGCGCCAGCGTCCCGCCGGGGGCCGCCGCCACCGACGACCAGCTGTACGCGTGGTTCGACGCCCAGTCCGGAATCACCGGCAACAGCGACCAGTCGCTCGCCAAGTACACCGCGTACTACTACCAGGCGGGCACCCAGCTGGGGTCGCCCACCTTCGAGGTCCCGCACCTCAAGGGGCTGCAGCACTACGACTTCAAGGAGCTGTACTCGCCGCGCACCTACGTGCCGAAGAGCATCCCGATGCGCTTCGACCCGTCCGCGATGCGTGACATCGACCGCTGGGTGAAGCACTCGGCCGAGCGGATCATCTTCGTCTACGGGCAGAACGACCCGTGGGGCGCCGAGCCGTTCCGGCTGGGCTGGGGCAGTGAGGACAGCTACGTCTACACCGTGCCCGGCGGCAACCACGGCTCCAACATCGGCAAGCTGCCGGCGGCGGAGTCGGCCGAGGCCACCGCGAAGGTGCTGGAGTGGGCCGGCCTGGCCGACCCGGCTGCAGCCCGCTCGCTCGCCCAGTCGCACCAGATCCCGCCGTTCGGCCCGCTGGACGAGGAGGGCCTGAAGCTGGAGCACAACCGCCTCTAGCGGCGACCGGGCCACCACGGCCTCCGGCGGGCGGTGACAACGTCACCGCCCGCAACGGGCCGGGCCCAGATCGCCCGTGACAGCGGCACGCACGGTCCACGAGGGGCCATCCGCCCGGCAAAGCGCGGGCGGATGGCCCCTCGTGGACCGTGCGGCCGACCGGGGGAAACAGTGCCGCGCACCCCCTCCCCGAAGCAGTGAATCGGTGCTTCAATGCTTCCGTGGCCTACCGACGCACGCCCGCCGTACAAGCCCGCCTGGACGCCCAACGCGAGGCGGTGCTCCAGGCCGCGGTCCTGCTGCTCGCCGAGCGCGGCTACCGCGGCTGCTCGATGGCCGCCGTCGCGGACCGCGCCGGGATCGCCACCGGCAGCCTCTACCAGCACTTCGCCAACAAGGCCGAGCTGTCCGTCGAGCTGTTCCGCCGGGTGGTCACCCGCGAGATCGCCGCCGTCAACGAGGCCGTCGCCCGCCGCGATGCCCCGCTGCAGCGGATCGCCGCCGTCGTCGAGACCTTCGCCGCCCGCGCCCTGCGCGCGCCACGGCTCGCCTACGTGCTGCTGGTCGAACCGGCCGACGCCGTCGTGGACGCCGAACGCCTGGTGTTCCGGCGGGCGTTCCGCGACGTGATCGCCACCGAGATCGCCGCCGCAGTGGCGGCCGGCCGGCTGCCCCGGCAGGACCCGGAGCTGACGGCCGCCGGCATCGTCGGCGCGGTCGGCGAGGCCCTGGCCGGCCCGCTCGCCGAGGCCCACGCACCCGCTACCGGGGACACCCCGCCCGAGGTGGTCCCCGCCCTGGTCTCCTTCACCCTGCGTGCCCTGGGAGGACGCGATGACAGCGACGCATGAGGTCACCAACCAGGTGCCCCTGCCGTACGGACACGACACCGCCGCCGACCCGGCCCTGCTCGCCGCCCTGCACCGGGCCGGCGCCGGCTGGGCCGAGCCGGAGCTGCACGAGCTGGGCCGGCTGGCCGGCTCCGAACAGGCCGCCGAGTGGGGCCGGTTGGCCAACGAGAACCCGCCCGTGCTGCGCACCCACGACCGCTTCGGCCACCGGATCGACGAGGTCGAGTTCCACCCCGCCTGGCACGAGCTGATGCGCACCGCCGTCGGCCACGGCCTGCACGCCGCGCCCTGGCGGGACGACCGGCCCGGCGCGCACGCCGCCCGCGCGGCCAAGTTCTTCGTCTGGGGCCAGGTCGAAGCCGGCCACACCTGCCCGGTCTCGATGACGTACGCCGCCGTGCCCGCCCTGCGCGCCACCCCCGCCCTCGCGGCCGAGTTGGAGCCGCTGCTGGCCGCCACCGAGTACGACTTCGGGCTGCGCGAGCCGCACGGCAAGCGCGGGCTGATCGCCGGCATGTCGATGACCGAGAAACAGGGCGGCTCGGACGTCCGCACCAACACCACCACCGCGACCCTGCACGCGGACGGCAGCTACCGGCTGACCGGGCACAAGTGGTTCACCTCGGCGCCGATGTCGGACCTCTTCCTGACGCTGGCCCAGGCGCCGGGTGGGCTCAGCTGCTTCATGCTGCCGCGCATCCTCCCGGACGGCGGCCGAAACCGCCTCCACCTCCAGCGGCTCAAGGACAAGCTGGGCAACAAGTCCAACGCCTCCGCCGAGATCGAGTACGACGGCGCGGTCGGCTGGCTGGTCGGCGAGGAGGGCCGGGGCGTCCCGACCATCATCGAGATGGTCAACATGACCCGCCTCGACTGCACCATCGGTGCCGCCTCCGGCATGCGCCTCGGCGCCACCAGGGCCGTCCACCACGCCGTCCACCGCCACGCTTTCGGCCGGGCGCTGGTCGACCAGCCGCTGATGCGCAACGTGCTCGCCGACTTGCTGGTGGAGTCCGAGGCGGCCACCATCGTCGCGATGCGGCTCGCCCAGGCCACCGACCTCGCCCTCGCCGGGGACGAGTCCGAGACGCTGGTACGGCGCCTGGGGCTGGCCGTCACCAAGTACTGGGTCTGCAAGCGCGGTCCGGCGCACGCGGCCGAGGCACTGGAGTGCCTCGGCGGCAACGGCTACGTCGAGGAGTCCGGCATGCCCCGGCTCTACCGGGAGGCGCCGCTGGTCTCGATCTGGGAGGGCTCCGGCAACGTCGCCGCCCTGGACGCGCTGCGTGCCATGGCCAAGCGGCCGGACACCGTCGAGGCCTTCCTCGGCGAGCTGGACGCGGCCGCCGGCGCGGACCGCCGGCTCGATGCCGCCGTCGCCGGACTCCGCAAGCAGCTCGCCGACCTGAGCGACGTGGAGTTCCGGACCCGCCGGCTGGTCGAGTCGATGGCGCTGGCCTTCCAGGGCTCGCTGCTGGTCCGCCACGGTGACCCGGCGGTGGCGGATGCCTTCTGCGCCTCCCGCCTCGGGGGTGACCACGGCGCCGCCTTCGGCACCCTGCCCTCCGGCCTCGACGCCGGGGCGATCATCGACCGCGCCCGCCCGGTGCCCGCATGAGCGACGACGAGGTGACGGACGTCCGCGGCTTCTGGCAGGGCCTCGGCCTGCCCGGCCTGATCGACGTGCACACCCACTTCATGCCGAAGAACGTCCTCGACAAGGTGTGGGCGTACTTCGACGCGGCCGGCCCGCTCGTCAACCGCCCCTGGCCGATCACCTACCGTCAGGCCGAGACCGAACGCGTGGATCGCCTAAGGGTGTTCGGCGTCCGGGCGTTCACGTCCATGCTGTACCCGCACAAGCCCGGCATGGCCGCCTGGCTGAACGCCTGGGCCGCCGACTTCGCCGCCCGCACCCCGGACTGCCTGCACACCGCGACCTTCTTCGCCGAGCCCGAGGCGCCCTCCTACGTGGCGCGGGCGATCGAGGACGGCGCCCGGGTGTTCAAGGCACACCTCCAGGTCGGCGGCTACGACCCGACGGACCGCCGGCTGGACGAGGTCTGGGGGCTGCTCGCGGAGACCGGCACCCCGGTGGTCAGCCACTGCGGATCCGGCCCGGTGGCGGGCAAGTTCACCGGCCCCGGCCCGATCGGCGAGGTGTTGGACCGGCACCCGGGCCTGGTCCTGGTGGTCGCCCACCTCGGCATGTCCGAGTACCGCGACTTCCTCGACCTCGCCGAGAGACATCCGTCCGTCCGGCTGGACACCACCATGGCGTTCACCGACTTCGTCGAGGCGGACGATCCGTTCCCACGCGCCGAACTGCCGCGCCTGCACGCCCTCCAGGACCGGGTCCTGCTCGGCAGCGACTTCCCCAACATCCCGTACCGGTACATGCACCAGCTGGAGGCGCTGGACCGGCTGGGCCTGGGGGAGGAGTGGCTTCGCGCGGTCTGCCACGACAACGCGGCCACGCTGTTCGGTCTGGCCGGCCGTTGAGGCCGGCACGGTCACGCTGTTCGGTCTGGCCGCCCGCTGACGTCGCCGTGGCCACGCAGTTCGGCCTCCCCCGCCGTTGACGCCGGCACCGCCACGCTGTTCGGTCCGGGTGGTCGCCGACGCCGGCGGTCACCCGACCGGACGCAGCAGCCTCAGCACGTCCCCGTGCAGCCCGGGCGCGGCGGCGAGGAAGCTGTCGGAGCCGGCCGTCCAGGCCGCCCCTGCGGCGTCCGTCACCGTCGCGCCCGCCTCGGCCGCGATCAGCGCCCCCGGCAGCAGGTTGCCCGCGTCCGCCCCGTACTCCCAGAACAGCGTCAGCTGCCCCGATCCGACCTGGGCGACCTGCAGTGACGTCGGCCCGAGGTTGCGGACCGCCAGCACCGAGCCCAACACCGCCGTCAGCGACTCGCCCGCGCGGCGCAGCGCCACCGGGTCCGAGGCCACCAGTGGTGGCTGGCTGGTCCCGGCGACGGCCACCGGCAGCTCGCGCTCCGGTGGTGCGACGGGCCGCCCGTCGAGCTCGGCGCCGCCGCCCCGCACCGCGCGGTACGTGCGCCCGCCGAGCTCCGGCGCGTGCACCACGGCCAGCACCGGGACACCGTCCCGGAGCAGGGTGGCGGTGACCGCCCACTGCTGCTGGCCGAGCAGGTACTGCACGGCGCCGTCGGTGGCGTCGCAGAGCCACCACTCGCCCTCGGCCGGCACCGCGCCCTCCAGTTCGTCCGTCACCCAGCCGGCCTGCGGGCGCAGTTCGCCCAGCCGTGCCCGCAGGTGCGCGGCGGCCGGGCCGTCCAGCTCGGCGAAGTGTGCCATCGCCTCCGCGACCGTCCGTGCGGGGGTGGGCTCGGCCGGGCGCGCCGCCGCCAGCCGCGCGCCGACCTCCCGCACCGCCGCCTCGACCCCGGGCAGCAGCTCCCTCAGCTCCCGGACCTCGTCGTTCATCGCTTCTCCTGTCCTGTCCGCCGCGGGCCGGTAGCGGGATCTTCCGGCCGCCCGGGACAAGGAGTACCGTCATTGCTGTCGAACAGGACGCCAGGGCAGCCAGAACTGACGGGGATCGGACTTCATGGACCTCTCGACTGCTGATCAGGACACGGTGCTGGACACACTCGACCGCCGTCTGGTCTGCGCCCTGCAGGTCGACGGCCGGGCCGAGACCGGCCGGATCGCCGAGGTGCTCGGTGTTTCCGCCCGGACCGTCACCCGCCGGCTGGCCAGGATGCAGCAGGCCGGTCTGCTGCGCGTGGTCCGGATGCCCGATGTCGAGGACGCCGCCGTCGGCGCGCTGCTGCTACGGGTCCGGGTGCTGCGCGGCAAGGTCGACACCATCGCGCAGGCCCTGGCGGACCGTCCGGACGTCCCGTTCGTCGACGTCATGCTCGGCGGCCAGGAGGTCGGCGCGGTGATGCTGGGCGACGCCGGCTCCCGGGACCGGCTGCTGTACGGGCAGCTGCCCGCCACCGCGGCGGTCACCGAGACCACCACGCACGCGGTGCTGCACGCCTTCTCCGACGCGGGGCGGTGGCAGGCCGGCTACCTGGACGAGGCCGAGGTGGCCGCGCTGACTCCTGCGGCCCCGACGGAGCCGCCCGCCGACGCCCCCCGGGAGAGGCCCCCGCTCGACGCGCTCGACCGGGCCCTGCTCGCCCGCCTCTCCGTCGACGCCCGGCAGTCCCACGCCGCCCTGGCGGCGGCCGTCGGCGCGCCGGAATCGACCGTCCGCCGCCGGCTGCACCGGCTCACCGCAGCCGGTCTGCTCCGCACCCACGCCACCGTCGACCCACGGCTGCTGGGCATGGCCGTGGACGCCAACCTCTGGCTGGACGTCCCGCCGGGCCGCCTGGCCGAGGTCGGTACGGCGCTGGCCCGCCACCCCCAGGTGCACGGGGTCTTCGCCACCAGCGGCCCGGCCAACCTGATGGCCACCCTGTTCTGTGCGGACCACGGCGGCCTCTACCGCTTCCTCACCGGGACGCTCGGCCCGCTCGGCGTCGACCGCGCCGAGACGGTCATCGTCGCCCGCGCGGTCAAACGGGCGGGCGTCCCGTTGCAACGCCCGCGCCCACGGCCCTGACCCGGTCCCGACCCATCCCGGCCCAGCCCGGCCCCGTCCCGCCCCGGCCCCACCCCTGACCTTGGCCGTTACCTCGGAGGTAATCGACGCCCCGGGACCGGCCGGGCAGGGTGTGGAGCACCCGGCCGCGCCGGCCGTACCGGGCCCCGACCCCCCTCCGGAGGCTGATCCGTCATGTCCGCGGACAACCTCACCGCCGCCCACCGCACCGCCGCCGCCGGCCGGCGGGCCCGGCAGAACCTGCGGCGCTTCCTCGCACTCGACGCGGTGGTCACTCGACGCGGTGGTCAGCGGCGGCAACGGCCTCGCCTACCTGGCCATCTGCGGGCCGCTCGGCGACCTGCTGGGCGTCGGCGGGTCCACCTTGGTCGAGCTGGGCGCCGTCCGCCCGTCCCCGTACCGGCCTCGATCCCCGCGGCCGTGATGGCAGGACCGTACCGGGTGGGCCGTTCCGGCCGGTCAGGCGCCGGTGGTCGAGCCCGGCCGGATGATCATCAGCACCACGACAACCGCCCAGAGCAGGTTGAAGACGCCGGCGGTCATCGGCAGCAGCCGCAGGCCCTGAACGGCCTTGCCGTGCTCCGGGGCCCCGCCGTCGAGGTCGAGCGCCTCCACCGCCGCCTGCTGGGCGGGGAGCACGAAGAGCAGCAGGGAGAGCGCGGCGAGTGCGGTGAGCACCATCGAGACGATCAGCCAGGACTGCCCGAGCACGTCCATCACCTGGGCGACGCCGATGCCCATCACCGGGACGGCTATCCCCAGCAGGGCGTAGACCTGGGTGATCCGGTGCAGCAGCCGCAAGGTGCCCGCCTCGGCGGCCCGGTCGGGTCCGCCGGCCAGAGCGGCCTTCGCCCGGCGCGGGAACATGCTGACGGCCACCGCCACCGGGCCGATGAACAGCACCGAGGCGAGGACGTGCAGGCTCAGCAGGAACTTGGCCATGGCGGGGGCACCCCTTGATCCAACGGGGGCTGCGCGCCGGGGACGCGGCGCGGGCAGCCGGGGCGTCCGGTTTCCGTGCCCCGAGCAGGCACGCTAACACCGCTTATCCGGGGCGCCGCCGGTCGGGGTCGGGCCTCTGGCCGGGCTCGGTCAGCCGGCCGGCGGCGTCAGCAGCACGACCCGCGGCGCCGCGGTGCTCACGGCCGAGACGGCCGCCCCGTGCGCGGCGTCGGTCCAGTCGAGCAGATGCAGGTCCTGGTAGCGGCTGCGCAGCGGCCGGTCCGCCGGGATGTCGAGCGGCAGGGCGGAGAGATCGACGGCGGAGAGCCCGTCCAGGCTGGTCCGCCCGAGCTTGATCAGCGACTCCTTCCGCACCCACTGCCGCAGGAACGCCACCCCCGGCTCCGGGTGCGCCTCGACCAGCCGCAGCTCCGCCGGGGCGAGCACCCGCCGGGCGACGTCGGGGAGCGCGCCGCCGCGCGTGGCCAGCTCGACGTCCACGCCGATCGGCTGGTGTCCGGCGGCGGCCGCGATGACGCCGTGGGTGTGCGAGAGGCTGACGTGGACGTCCGGGTGGTCCGGCAGGTACGGGCGGCCGTGGTCGGCCTTTCCGCAGTCGGGGCAGTTCTGGGCCAGCGTCAGCCCGGCGGCCGGGACGCCGAGCAGGCGGGCGGCGCAGAGCCGGACCAGGATGTGCGCGGCGGTGAAGTCGGCCCGTCCGGAGTCGCGCCGGAACCGGGCGGCGCGCTCGCGCTCCAGCGCGGTGAGCAGGTGCTCGCCGGCCTCGGGATGCCGCAGCACGTCGGCACTGGCCGCGACGGCGGCGAGCGGGGCGTGCGGATCCTGGTCCTCGGAAGTCATGGTGCCAACCTAGCGGCGGCGCTGCCGGCGCGCGGTGACGGGCCCGGGTGGAAGAATCTCGGACCGCTCCTGAGGGCCTATAGGGCATGAATCATCCGATTTAGTATCGGATGCACCGGATTGGCTGGAATCAACACAGGATCAACCGAACCACGGCAGGCTTCCTGGCCTGCTTTCTCTGTCGGAGGACATCCGGCGGCTACGAGATCCACAGCTACCCGTTCGACGGGGACCTCCCGGACTGCGTCGTGACGCCGAGCCCGTCACCGACGTCGCCGAGCCCCTCGCCCACCTCGCTGTCCCCGACGTCACCCACTTCCAACTCGCCGTCCCCGACGTCTCCGACTCCCACCTCGCCCCCCACCTCGCCCGCGCCGACCTGGTCGAGCGCCGCGCCGACCAGCCCGACCGTGCACCCGACCAGCCACCACCCGACCAGCCACCACCCCACGAGCCACCACCCGACCAGCCACCACCCCACGAGCCACCACCCCACCGGCCATCGGCCGACCAACGGCACGTCGACCGGCGGCAGTGGTGAGCTGCCGTCGACCGGCGCGGGCAACGCCCCGGTCGTCCTCGGCCTGGCCGGGGTCGGGGTGCTGGGTCTCGGCGGCCTCGCCGTCCTGGCCGCCCGCCGGTGCGGACGCCACAGCTGACCGCTGCAGCTGCGCGTCGCGGCCGAACGCCGTCCGGCCGCCCGCTCACCCGAGCGGGCGGCCTGACGCGTCGTGGGGGCGCTCATTGCGCCGGGTAGTCCGCCAGCCCCGCCCCCAGCAGGTTGAAGGCCACCTCGACCGCCGCCTCCGCCCGGGCGCGGATGGTCCCGGTGGGCTCGCCGGCCACGATGCCGCGCCGGATCTCCGCCATCACCGCCCGGTGCGCCCCCGCGACGGCGCCGGCGAGTACCCGCGGCAGGGGGTCGTCCGGGTCGGCTCCCGACTCCGCGGCCAGTGCCGCCGCGAGCGCCGCCTCGGCGCGTTCGCCCAGCTCCAGCAGTCGGGCCCGCAGGGCCGGGCTCTCCGCGACCACCCGCCAGAACACCACCGCCTCGGCGCTCAGCCCGTACGTCGGCTCGCCCGCCGCCAGCCCGGCCAGCAGCTCGGCCCGGACGGCGTCGACGGCGGACGTGCCCGCCGGTCGCTCCCGCACCACCGTGGCCAGGCGGGCGACCACCTCCTCCTGCCGGTCGAAGAAGAGGTCCTCCTTGGTCGGGAAGTAGTTGAAGACCGTGTTGGCCGAGACCCCGGCCGCCCGGGCCACCTCGACCACGGTGACCTGCTCGAACCCGCGCTCGGCGAACAGGCCCATCGCCGTATCGGCCAGCAGGGTCCGGGTCTGCTGCTTCTTGAGTTCGCGAAGTCCCATGTCAGAAATCATAGTGTCACGCTAAATTTGCAGTGACACCAAAAATATCGGCTACGGTGGCGGCATGACCTTCACCTTCGGCATCTACCCCGGCGGTCTGCTCGGTGACGACACCGGCGTGATCGAACCCGTCCGCCCCGACGACCCGGCCCTGATCGCCGCCGCTCTGCGGGAGCTCCAGGGCGCGGCGCCCGCGTTCCTGGTGCGCGCCTACCGCCACCACCCCGAGGGGGTGCCCACCCCGGCCGAACCGGAGCGCTATGCGGTCGAGGGCCGCCGGCTCGACCTCGTCCTCCAGTTCCGCGAGCCGAGCGGGAGTCTGGACGGCTGGCTGGACTTCGTCCGGCGGACCGTCCGGGCCGAGGGGCACCGGATCGCCCTCCTGCAGATCTGCGAGGAGCCCAACGTCGACCTGCCCGCGCTCGACGGCAGCACCCCCAATATCCGCCAGGCGCTGGTGCAGGGCGTGATCGCGGCCAAGGAGGAGGCGCTGGCCTGCGGTCACGACCTCGCCGTCGGCTTCAACGCGGCGCTGAACTTCGACCCGGCGGACACCTTCTGGCCGGAGCTCGGCGCCCTCGCCGACGAGCGTTTCCACCGCGCGCTCGACTACGTCGGCCTGGACTTCTTCCCCGACGTCTTCCGGCCCGTCCCGCCGGAGCGGCTGGCGGAGGTGGTCGCCGCGGTGCTCGCCGGCTTCCGGCGGGACTCCCTCGCCAAGGCCGGCATCGGCCCGTCGGTGCCGGTCCGGATCTGCGAGCACGGCTGGCCCACCGGTCCGGACCGGAGCGAGCGGCGGCAGGCCGAGGTGGTGGAGGAGGTGGTCCGGACGGTCGCCGGTCTCGCCGCCGAACTCACCATCGAGAGCTATGCGTTCTTCAGTCTGAGGGACGCGGACAGCGCGGGTTCCGGGGCCTTCGACCGTTTCGGTCTGCTGCGGGACGACTACACCCGCAAGCCGGCCTTCGACGTCTACCGCCGGCTGGTCGAGGAGCTGACCTCGCCGTGACGGCAACGCGGGACGGCCCTCCGCCCGTGGTGGGGGAAGGGCCGTCCCGCGTCACGACTCAGTGTTCGTCGGCTCGGCGCTCGTTGAATCGGCGCTCGCTGAATCAGTGCTCGTCGAATCGGTGCTTGTCGGCTCAGCGCTCGTCGAAGAAGCGTTCCACCGTGCCGCGCCGGGCCGCGACGGCGGCCACGGGCTCGCCGACCACCCGTCCCGCCAGCTCGACGGCCAGCTCGCCGACGTCCTGGCGGAGGGTGACGGCCGCGAGTGCCTGGTCGACGGCGATCTGCGCGTCCGCCTCGGCGACCAGCCGGTCGCGCTCCCGGATGCCCTCCTCGCGGGCCGCCGCGATGATCGCCGCACCCTGCTCGGCCGCCTCCTGCCGGATCAGCGCCGCCTCGTGCCGCGCGTCCGCCAGCTCCTGCCGGTAGGCCGCGTACGTCCGCTCCGCCTCGTCGTGGATCTCCTCCGCGCGCTGCTGTCGGCCTTCGGTCGCATCCCGCCGTTCGGCCTGCACGCGCTCGATCCTCGGCAGCACCTTGCGGCCCAGCAGCCAGACCATCAGGAAGAAGCAGGCCAGGGCGACGAGGACCTCGGCGGGTTCGGGCTTCAGCGGGCCGATTTCCATGTCGATACACCCATCCGACGGTATGACGAACACTCAAATGTCTACCTGCCCCGTTGCTTTGGCGGCAAGCCGCCGTCGCGGGCGGGGTGTGGAGGTGTGGGTGTGGGTGGATCGCCGGCCCGGGAGCGCCTGGCCCGCGATCACTGACCCCGGCCCACCGGATCGACTCACCTGCTCGACCTCGCCGGCCCATGACCTACTCGACGGTCGGGCCGGCCGTCCGGTCGCCGTCGACGGTGAGCTCGGCGCCGGTGACAGGGGAGGAGTCGTCGGGGGTCAGGTCACCTCGCCGCGCCGGGAGAAGCGTTCCTCCCGCCACTCGCCGCTCTCCAGCACCTCGGCCAGCTGCTGTGCCGCATCCCAGACGTCCGTGTACGACAGGTAGAGCGGGGTGAAGCCGAACCGCATGAGGTCCGGGGCGCGGAAGTCCCCGATGACCCCGCGCGCGATCAGGGCCTGCACCACCGGGTAGCCGTCGGCGTGCCGCAGTGCGACCTGGCTGCCGCGCCGGGCGTGCTCGCGCGGGGTGGCCACCTCGACCCCGTCCAGGCCCTCCGTCAGGTTGATGAACAGATCGGTCAGCGCCAGGCTCTTCGCCCGCACCGCGGCCAGGTCGGCCCGCTCCCAGACGTCCAGCGAGGACTCCAGCGCGGCCTGGCCGAGCAGTGAGGGCGAGCTGGTCAGGAAGCGGCCGATGCCCGCCTTCGGGTCGTACCCGGGCTCGAAGGCGAACGGGCGGGCGTGCCCGAACCAGCCGCTCAGCGGCTGCTCCGGCCCGGCCGCGAGGTGGCGCTCGGCCACATACAGGAAGGCCGGCGAACCGGGGCCGCCGTTCAGGTACTTGTAGGTGCAGCCGACCGCGAAGTCGGCACCGCTCGCGCCGAGCCCGACCGGCAGCGCACCCACCGAGTGGCAGACGTCCCAGATCATCAGGGCGCCCGCGGCCTGCACCCGGGCGGTGATCCCGGGCATGTCCAGCAGCTCGCCGGTGCGGTAGTCCACGTGGGAGAGGACGACGACGGCGACGTCCCCGTCCAGGTGCCGGTCCAGCTCCTCCGGCGTGACCAGGACGCTGCGCGCGCCCTCGAACAGCCGGGTCACGCCCTCGGCGATGTAGAGGTCGGTCGGGAACGCCGCGCCGTCGCCGAGCACCGTGTGCCGGCCGGGGCGCAGCCGCAGTGCGGCCGTCAGCACCTTGAACAGGTTGACCGAGGTGGTGTCGCAGACCACCACCTCCGCCGGTCCGGCCCCGACCAGGGGGGCGATCCGGCGGCCCAGCCGGTAGGGCTGCTCGAACCAGCCGGCCTCGTTCCAGCTGCGGATCAGCTCCCGGCCCCACTCCTCCTCGACCACCTGCCGCACCCGCCCGGGGGTGCGGGCCGGCAGTGCACCGAGGGAGTTCCCGTCCAGGTAGATGACCCCCTCCGGCAGCGCGAACTCCTTGCGGAACGCCGCCAGCGGGTCGACGGCGTCCAGCGCCGCGCACTCCTCGCGCGTGATCATGCCCGGTCTCTCGCCCACTCTGTCGTCCATTCCTCTGGTCACATCTCGCCCGGTCGCGTCCGGCCCGTTCACAGCTCGTCCCGGACGGTCCACAGCTCGGGGAAGACGTCCTGCTCGGCGGCCTTGCGCAGCCAGGTCAGGCCGCTGGAGCCGCCCGAGCCCGGCTTGGCGCCCATCGCCCGCTTGACCGCCGCCAGGTGCCGCTGGCGCCAGCGGGTCACCCGCTCGGCGACGTCCAGCAGCGCCTCGGCGAGCGGCTGCAGTGCCGCGTACCCGGGGTCCGTGTAGACCTGCCGCCAGGCCGCCTCCACCGCCGGGTCGGCGCGGTGCCGCTGCTCGGAGGGCTCGTGCGGCACGGCCAGCCCGCGCCGGGCGAGCAGGGCCAGCGCGTCGTCGTACAGGCCGGGGGAGCGCAGTGCGGCGCTCAGCTCCGCGTGCGTCTCCGGCACCTCGTCGTACATCCGCAGCAGGGCGGCGTTCTTGTTGCCGAGCAGGAACTCCAGGTGCAGGAAGGCCGAGGACTGGAAGCCCGAGGCCTCGCCGAACACCGAACGGAACGCGTTGAACTCCTGCGGTGTCATGGTCGCCAGCAGGTCCCAGGACTCCGTCAGCACGTCCTGGACGTGGGTGCCGCGGCGCAGCGCGGCCAGCGCGGCCGGCAGGTCGTCCTCGCGGAGTGCCTGCTGGGCCAGCGTCCATTCGTGCCGCAGCAGGCCGAAAAGCAGCTCCATCACCTGGGTGGAGACGATGAACGACATCTCGGCCGGCACCTTGCTGCGCGGGTTCTGCAGACTGTGCAGCTCGGCCAGCCGCACGTACCGGGCGTACGGGGTGCCGTGACCCGGTTCGCCGCCCGGGCCGAACGACAGGTTCGGTTTCTCCACCGCGTCGTGCCCCATCCCGATCCCTCCTGATGACCCGCACAGTTGCGGGGCCCCATTGTGCGGCGGCCACCACCCGCTCTTGAATGGGCTCCGGGCACCCCAACGGCACTCGGACTTGTCGTTCGAGAGGTCTTTCCGCCGATCTGCTTTATGATCGCGAAACGGCTGGATCCGGCCACACAACGCCCGCCGACCACGACCTTCCTGGAGCCGCCATGGACGCCGTCGACCGCCGCCTGCTCGCCGAGCTCCAGGCCGACGCCCGGCTCTCGTACAACGAACTCTCCCGCCGGGTGAGTCTCTCCGCACCCGCCGTCGCCGAACGGGTGCGCCGGCTGGAGGCCGACGGGGTGATCAGCGGCTACCACGCCCATGTCGACCCCGCACGGGCCGGGCTGCCGATCACCGCGCTGGTCCAGCTGCAGTGCTACGGCCCCCGCTGCGTGCTGCGCGACCCCGAGGTGGCCCGCTGGCCGGAGGTGCTCCAGCTGCACCGGGTGACCGGTGGCGCCTGCTGCGTGCTGCTGGTCGCCGTGCCCGCGATGGCCGACTTCGAGGCGCTGATCGACCGCCTCGGCGCCTACGGGCAGCCGGCCAGCTCGATGATCCTCTCCAGCCCGGTGCCCTGGCGCCCGGTCGTCGCCCCCTGAGCGGGCGGGTCCCGCACGGCGGCCCGACGGAACGTCAGATCCGGCGGAGCGGTAGGTTCCTCGCCATGCCGAACGACGACCGTCACATCCTGCTGCTCTCCGGCAGCCTGCGCGCCGGCTCCACCAACGAGACGGTGCTGCGCACCGCCGCCGCGGTCGCGCACTCCACCGAGGGCGTCACCGCCACGTTCTACACCGGCCTGGCCGGACTGCCGCACTTCAACCCCGACGACGACACCGACCCGCTGCCCGCGCCGGTCACCGAACTGCGGGCCGCCATCGAGGCCGCCGACGCCCTGCTGATCTGCACCCCGGAGTACGCGGGCACGCTGCCCGGCTCGTTCAAGAACCTGCTCGACTGGACGGTCGGCGGCACCGAGATCTCGGACAAGCCGGCCGCCTGGATCACCGCCGCCGCCCCCGGCCGGGGCCAGGGCGCCGAGGCGACGCTGCGCACCGTGCTCGGCTACACCGGCGCCGCCGTGCTGGACGAGGCCTGCGCACGGATCCCGCTGGACCGCTCGGGCGTCGGCCCGGACGGGCTGGCCACGGACCCGCTGGTCCGCGACCGGATCGGCGAGGTGCTGGCCCGCCTGGCGGCCGGCTGACCCCGGCCCTCGGCCGAGGGGCCCCGGACCCTGCCGGCCGGGCTCAGTGCCCGTCCGGCAGGTGCATGCCCAGCCCCGCCAGGCCGTTCAGGAACAGTTCCACGCCGACCGCCGCCAGCAGCAGGCCGAGCAGCCGGGAGAGCACCTCCAGCGAGGTCCGGTGGGTGCGTTGCATCAGCGGGGCGAGGGCCGCCACACAGAGGTAGTTGATCACCACGACGGCGATGTACGCCCCGGCGACGGTCGTGCGCCACCCCCAGTCGTCCTTGACGAGCGAGCCGACCAGTACCGCGGTGACGGCCAGCGGGCTGGCGATGTACGGCAGCAGCAGCTCGCGGATGCCGTCCACCATCGGATTGGCCAGGTGTTCGTCCTCGTCTGAGCCGGCGCCGAGGTGGATGCCGAGGACCAGGGCGACGGCGTAGATGAAGAAGATCGCGCCGCCCGCCAGTTGCAGCGACTGGTCGCTGATGTGGAAGAGCGAGGTGACGGCGTCGGCGGTGTAGGCGAGCACCAGCCCGATGACGGCGGAGATCACCGTGGACCAGGCCGCCAGCCGCCGCAGCTCGCCTGTGGTGCGGCTGCCGGCCAGCCGGGCGAACGACAGCAGGACCTTCGGCGGGCCCACGACGGCGAAGAAGGCGATGAACGTGCTGCTCAGGTCGAAGACGAACATGGGCCAAGCATGGCCGGGATGATCATCGCAGTTCGACCGCCACGCCCTCCGCGCGCAGCGTGGCGAGGATCGCGTCGAAGTAGTCGAGCCGCCGCTCGCCGAGGAAGACCGTGCCGGTCAGGTGCCGGCGGGCGGTGCCGGCGTCCTGCCAGAGCAGGGTGAACGGGGGAGTGGGGCCGAATCCGCCGTGCAGGCAGTCGGCCAGCGCGTCGAGGTTGGAGCCGTAGTAGCCCCCGGGCCCGTTCAGGGCGGCGCCGAGGGCGGTGTAGAACGCGGCGCGGTCGGTGACCCCGCGGCCGTCCAGCACGTAGGTGGGCCGTTCCGGCCGGGTGACGGTCATCCGTCCTCCATTCCTGCTCGCCCCTGTTCGCCCGGGTATTCCCTCCCTCCTCGATATTCGCCCGGATGGCGGTCCCGGGTCGAACCGGCCCGCCCTTTCGGCTCCTATGGAAGCCGGATCACCCTCCGCTGGAACGAGGACTCGACATGTGTCTGAACCGTAAGGACCTGGGCCTGCTGGCCCTGCGCGGCGCCGTCGGCGGGGTGCTGATCGCGCACGGCACCCAGAAGCTGTTCGGCTGGTTCGGTGGCGGCGGCCTGGAGGGCACTGCCCAGGCGATGGAGCAGATGGGGTTCCACCCGGGGCGGCGGAGCGCCATGGCCGCGGGCCTCGGCGAGGCGGGCGGCGGTGCCATGCTGGTGGCCGGGCTGGCCACGCCGGCGGCCGGTGTGGTGGTGGCCGGCACCATGGCGGGGGCGGTCGCGGTGCATGCGCCGGCCGGCTTCTTCATGATGTCCGGCGGTTACGAGTACCCGGCGTTCCTGGGCGCGACCGGGCTGGCGCTGGGCCTGGCCGGCCCGGGGCGGTACTCGCTGGACCACCTGACCGGCCACGCCTTCGACCGCCCGTGGGTGGGCGTGCTCGCCTTCGCCGCCAGCGCGGCCTCCGCGTACGGCGTGGTGGCCCGCCGCCGGCACGCGGTGCGGCTGAGCGAGGAGCGGGCCGCCATGGAGGCGCAGGACCAGGAGGGCTCGGGCCTCTCCTGATCCCTGCCCGCTGGCGCGAGGCCTGACGGCCCGAACGCCGCTCGCCGGAAACCGCCCCCGTCCGGCGGCGTCCGGTGCGCGGGAAGTCGGACCGGCCGACTTCCCGCGCACCGGTCCGGTCCGGGAACGCCGCTCCTCACCCGGACGAACCAGCTCTGCTGGCGGGTGGGGCCACCACCTCGGAGGGTGGTGCGGGAGGTGTGCCGGGCACCCCGGCGCCGGGCAGAATCGAGGACCCCCGATGGATCGCCAGCCGGACCGTCAGCCGGATCGCCGGCCGGACCGTCAGCCGCAGCACCGGCCGGATCGCCGGACGACGACCCCCCACCGGCCCACCGCCCTGGACCCGGACGCCCCCGTGGTCCGCCAGCCCCGTCGTGCGTTGGCCGGCGTGCTGGCGGCGGCCGTGCTCGGCGCGGCGGCCCTGGCCGGCTGCTCCTCGGGCAGCAAGGCGAGCAGCGTCGCCTCCTCGGCCGCCGGCGCGGTGGAGTCCGGCATCTCGGCCGCTGCCTCCGCTGCCGCCTCCGCCGCCGCCTCGGCGGTGGCCTCGGCTGCGGGCGGGCTCTCCTCGGCGGCCGCGTCGGCGGCCTCCTCGGCAGAGGCGGCGGCCTCGTCGGCGATCGCGGGAGTCAAGGGCGGGCTGGACGCCAAGGGTGATGTCACCACGGGCGAGGTGAAGATCGACTCGGACGGCAAGGCCGAGGTGCCGCTCACCGTCACCAACCACGGGCAGCAGTCCGACCGGTACGTGATCCAGGTCAACTTCACCGACGGCTCCGGCAACGTGCTGGACGCGACGGTGGTGACCGTCGAGGACGTCGCGGCCGGGCAGAGTGCCCAGGCCACCGCGAAGAGCAACCGGGATCTCAGTGGCACGGTCAAGGCGGAGGTGGCCAACGCCATCCGCTACTGACGTCCGTCGCCGATCTGCGAAGCCCGTACGGAGCCGCAGGTCGGCGGGGGTCGGGCGGGAGCGGGTGAACCTTAAGGGCGGCTCAAGGCCCGACATCACCCCTTGACGGGGGAGTTGGTCTAGTCCATTTTGATCCCAGGTGCAGGGAGCCCCTGAACCGGCGTCAGCGGTCGAGGCCGCGGGCGCCGGTTCGGCATATCCCGGTGTCCGTCAGGCATGTTCCCGCTCGATTCCCTTCCTCGGTTCTGTCATGCCCTGGTCGTGCGGCCCCACCCCGTACGGACCCGCCGGGGCGGCGGAATCCCCCACAACCAGGAGTCACGCACCCATGCTCCGTTCACGTATCGAAAGGGCCGGGACCCCGGCCCGGGAGGGCGGCCGCCGCCGGCGCCCGAAGAGCCTGGCCGCCATCGCGGCCGGCACGACCGCCTCCCTGCTGCTCGGCGCGGGCCTCGCCCTCTCCGGCGGCGCCTCGGCCAACGCGGCCGTCACCAACTCCACCGGCGCGCCGGCCACCAGCGGTGGCATCAAGGTCGCCTACTTCGACCAGTGGTCGGTCTACGCGAACGCGTACTACCCGAAGACGATCCAGGACACCGGCGTGGCCGGGAAGCTGGACTACCTGATCTACTCGTTCGCCAACATCCACCCGAGCGACCTCGGCTGTTTCGAGGCCACCAAGGCCGCCAGCCAGGACGACAACAACCCGAACGCCGGTGACGGCGCGGGCGACGCGTTCGCCGACTACCAGAAGAGCTACGGCCCGGACGTGGCTGTCGACGGTGTCGGCGACGCCTGGGGCCAGCCGATCGCGGGCAACTTCAACCAGCTGAAGAAGCTGAAGGCGAAGAACCCCAACCTCAAGATCCTGATCTCGCTGGGCGGTTGGACCTACTCCAAGTACTTCTCGGCGGCGGCCGCCACGGACGCCTCGCGCAAGCACCTGGTCTCGTCCTGCATCGACATGTTCATCAAGGGCAACCTCCCGGCGGACGCCGGCTACGGCGGCCCGGGCTCGGCGGCCGGCATCTTCGACGGCATCGACATCGACTGGGAGTACCCGGGCGGCGGCGGCCACACCGGCAACATCTCCAGCCAGAACGACAAGCAGGACTTCACCCTGCTGCTGAAGGAGCTGCGCGAGCAGCTCGACGCCCAGGGCAAGGCCGACGGCAAGACCTACGCCACCGCGGCGGCGGTCGGCGCCGGCCAGGACAAGATCCGGAACGTGGAGACCGACAAGATCGGCCAGTACCTCACGTTCCTGGACATCATGACCTACGACATGCACGGTGCCTGGGACGCCAAGGGCCCGACCAACCACCAGGCCCCGCTCTACTCCGGCCCGGACGACCCGATGACCCCGGCCGCGCCGGGCCACGGCAAGTACTCGGTCGACGCCGCGATCAAGGCGTACACCGCCGGCGACACCGACTACGGCATCCCCGGCGGCTTCCCCGCCAAGAAGATCAACGTGGGGATCCCGTTCTACTACCGCGGCTGGACCGGCGTTCAGAACAACGGCAAGAACGGCCTCTTCCAGCCCGCGACCGGCCCGGCCGCCGGTGCGGCGATGTCCGGCAACGTGCCCGGCATCCAGATGTACAAGGAGCTCGCGGGCTTCGTCGACAACCCGGCCAAGACCTTCTGGGACGACACGGCGAAGACCACGTACTTCTACGACGGCACCACCTTCTGGACCGGTGAGGACACCCGCTCGATCCAGGCCAAGGTCGACTACGCCCACTGCAACGGTCTCGGCGGTTCCTTCGCCTTCTCGCTGTACGACCTGGGCACCAGGACCGCGCTGTTCGACAAGATGGTCGAGGCCACCAACGGCTCCGCCGCCGGCTGCCCGGCCGCGCCGACGCCCACTTCGACCGCGACCCCGACGGTGACCCCCACGCCGACCGCCACCGCGACGGCCACCGCGACGGCGACCGCCACCCCGACCACCCCGGCCGGCTGCTCCGGCGCCCCGGCCTGGGACCCGGCCGCGACCTACGCCACCCCGACCAAGGTCTCCTGGAAGGGCCACTACTACACCAGCAAGTGGTGGACCAAGGGCGAGGACCCCACCACCACCGGCCAGTGGGGCGTCTGGACCGACAACGGCCCCTGCTGAACCATTCGAACGCCCGAGCGCATGACGGCCTGACGGACCCGCGCACCACCACCCGCAGCACAGACGGTCCGGCCCGCCGGGGGAGCTCCCCCGGCGGGCCGGACCGTTCGCGGTCTCCCGGCGCTCAGGCCAGGTCGTCGGTGCGCCCGAGGGCGTCGGGCTGGGTCTCCTCGATCCGCCGCAGCATCCGGGCCAGCATGCCGGAGAGCACGGTGCGCTCCTCGCCGACGAGGTCCTGGAGCAGCACCTCCTCGAAGACGGCGGCCATCCGCATCGACTCCAGCCACTTGTCGCGGCCGTTCTCGGTCAGCTCGATGATCACCCGGACCCGGTTGGCCTCGTCGCGCTCCCGGGTGACGAGGTCCTCGGCGACCATCCGGTCGATCCGGTGGGTCATCGCGGCCGGGGTGAGCCCGAGCCGCTTGGCCAGCTCGCCCGGGCCCAGCTGGTAGGGGCTCCCTGCGACCACCAGGGCCTTGAGCACCTCCCACTCGGCGGAGGTGATTCCGAGCACAGTCAGCTGCCGGTCGTAGGCGACGCTCATCCGCCGGGCGACCCGGGAGAGGGTCTGCACGATGGTCTCCACCTGGGGGTCCACGTCGGGGAATTCCCGCTGGTAGACGGCCACCTGCTCGGCGATGCCCAGCTCTCGGGCGGTGGCCGGCGCGGGCTTCTCTGCAGTCATGCGGACCAGTGTCGCATGAGGGGTGCACCCCTTAAGCCTTTGACTCCTGACTCTTCCGGTGCTAAGACTTTATCTCGTCAGACTTTAGCTCTTAAATCTTCCGGACTTAAGAGTATCCAGCGAAACTCGGCTCGGTGAGCCGGGAGCGACCTCGAAGGGGTGTGCACGGTGACCGGCACGGTGAAGCAGCAGAGGCAGCAGCGTCATGGGGCGGGCGGCCCGCTGCGCCGCGTCCAGATCGGCAACGCGCTCAGTGCGTTCGGCAGCGGGTTCACGATGCCGTACATGTTCGTGTACGTGGACCAGGTGCGGGGGCTGGGCTCGCTGGCCGCCGGGATGGTGTTCACCGTCTTCGCGCTGGCCGCGCTCGCCGTCCTCCCGTTCACCGGCCGCGGCATCGACAAGTACGGCCCGCGCCCGGTGCTGCTGGCCGGCGCCGCGCTCGCCGCCACCGGCGCGTTCGCGTTCGGCCACGCCACCGGTACCCCGGCCCTGCTGGTCTCCTCGTTCCTGTTCGGTGCGGGAGTCACCACCTGCCAGCCGGCGCTCGCCACGATGATCGTCCGCTGCTCGACCGCCGCGACCCGCTCGCACGCCTTCGCGCTGCAGTTCACCCTGATCAACCTGGGGATGGGCATCGGCGCGCTGGTCGGCGGCCAGATCGTGGACGTCGCCGACCCGGCCAGCCTGACCCGGCTGTTCACCATCGAGGCGGCGACCTTCCTGGGCCTGGCCCTCGTCACCGGCTCCGCCCGCATCCCGCATGCGGCCCCCGTCCTCGTCCAGGACCAGCAGGGCGGCCCGCAGGGCCTGCGTGCACTGGTCGCCGACAAGGCGATGCTGCGGCTCTGCGTGCTCGCCGGGCTGATCTTCTTCACCTGCTACGGCCAGTTCGAGTCCGGCGTCGCGGCCTTCGCCACCGACACCGTCGGTACCGCGCCCTCCACCCTGGGCATCGCCATCGGCGCCAACGCGTTGACCATCGTGGTGCTGCAGATGTTCATGGTGCGGATCACCGCCCGCCGCCGGCGCACCACCGCGATGGCCGCGGCCGGCGTGGTCTGGCTGGGCGCCTGGGCGATGGCCCTGGTCGCCGGCCTGATCCGGACCGAGACCATGGCCGCCACGGTCGCGATCGTCTCGATCTACGCCCTCTTCGGGGTCGGTGAGTCGCTGCTCGCCCCCACCATGGGCCCGATCGTCGCCGATCTCGCCCCGGCCCGGCTGCTCGGCACCTACAACTCCGGGTACGCCCTGGTGAAGCAGGTCGCGATCGCGGTCGGCCCGGCCGTGGGCGTGCTGCTGGTCGGCTCCGGCACCTGGCCGTTCTACCTCGCGGCGATGGCCGGCTCGACCCTGCTGATCGTCGCCCTGGCACTGAAGCTGCGGCCGTACCTCACCGCCGCCCAGGACAACGCGGCCCCGGTCGTGGTCCGCACCGCCCTGCCCGTCCGGGAGCTGCAGACCGCGGCGTGACCCGCCCTGAGCAGCGTCGCGACTGCGCCGTCCGGGTCACCTGGACGGCGCCCGTCGTGCTTGGATTCGTGACCACCGGCACATAGTGTCAGTGGCTGTTGACCGCCCGGCCCCGGCCGGCACAGGCGAGACAGGCGAATCGGCGAGGCTATGACGCAAGCGGCGCTCACGCACCCACCCGCACCACCAGCCCCCGCAGCCCCCGCATCGGCTCCGCGGGGGCTGCTGCGCTGGGCGGCCGACCGGGCAGGCTGGCTCGGGCCGATCGGCGTGGCGCTCTTCGCCGGAATCCTCCGGTTCTGGAACCTCGGCTACCCCAACGCCTTCGTCTTCGACGAGACGTACTACCCCAAGGACGCCTGGTCGCTGCTCCACCAGGGCTACGAGGGGACGTGGCCGGACAGCGCCAACGCCGACATCCTGGCCGTCCCGCAGCACATCCCGCTCACCGCCGCCCCCGAGTTCATCGCCCACCCGCCGCTCGGCAAGTGGGTGATCTCGATCGGCGAGGCGGCCTTCGGGCTGCACCCCTTCGGCTGGCGATTCATGACCGCGCTGCTCGGCACCGTCACCGTGCTGATGCTGGCCCGGATCGGCCGTCGGCTCTTCGGCTCCACCCTGATCGGCTGCACCGCCGCCCTCCTGATGTCCGTCGACGGCCTCCAGCTGGTGATGAGCCGGGTCGGCCTTCTCGACGGCGTCCAGATGTTCTTCGTCCTCGCCGCTTTCGGCAGCCTGCTGGTCGACCGCGACCGCACCCGCGCGCGGCTGGCCGCCGTCCGCGACGCCTACGGCGGCGACACCGTCAGGCTCGGCCGGCGCCCCTGGCGGATCGCCGCCGGGGTGTTCCTCGGCGCCGCCTGCGCGGTCAAGTGGAACGGCGCCCCGGTGCTCGCCGCCTTCGGCCTGCTCACCGTCCTCTGGGACCAGTCCGGCCGCCGCTGGGCCGGCGCCCGCCGCCCCTGGCGCTCGATGCTGCGCCGGGACGCGCTGCCCGCCCTGCTCGCCATGGTGGGCTCCGCCCTGGTGGTGTACGTCGGCGCCTGGGCCGGCTGGCTCGCCGCCGGCGGCAAGTCCGGCGGCGGGTACGACCGGCACTGGGCCGACAGCCGGGCCGGCCTCTCCCCGGACAGCGTCCTCGGCGCCCCGCTGCCGCAGGTCCCGATGAGCTGGGTGCCCGCGCCGCTGCGCAGCCTCTGGCACTACCACTCGCAGATGTACGACTTCAACACCGGGCTGAGCACCCCGCACACCTACCAGTCCAACCCGTTCAGCTGGCTGGTCCAGGGCCGTCCGGTCTCCATGTACTGGGAACAGGTGCCGAACGGACAGCACGGCTGCACCGCGTCCGGCGGCTGCGCCGCGCAGATCCTCGGCCTCGGCACCCCGCTGCTCTGGTGGACGGCCTGCTTCGCCCTGGTCTACCTGCTCTGGCGCTGGTTCTTCCGCCGGGACTGGCGCTCCGGCGCGGTGCTCTGCGGCGTCGCCGGGGTCTACCTGCCGTGGTTCCAGTACCAGGAGCGGACGGTCTTCTCCTTCTACATGGTCGTGCTGGTGCCGTTCCTCTGCCTGGCCGTCGCCCAGATGCTCGGCGCGGTGCTCGGGCCGCAGGGCTGCTCGCCCGAACGGCGCCGGATCGGCGCGGCCGGGGCCGGGCTGATCGTGCTGGCCATCGTCGGCTGCTTCGCCTTCTTCTACCCGCTCTACACGGCGGAGGTGATCCCGATGACGTCCTGGCAGGACCGGATGTGGTTCACCAGCTGGATCTGACCCCCGTGACCCCGGCGGAGGCGGTGCTGGCGGCGGGCAGCGGCCAGCTGCTGCCGGTCACCCCGGCGCTCGGGGTGGTCACCGCCGTCCTGCTGGCCGCCGCCGTGGCCGTGGCGGGGTGGGGCCTGCTCGGCCACGGGCACGCGGTGCTCCGGGCCGGCCTGCGCGCGGTGGTGCAGCTGGCCGCCGTCGCGCTGGTGATCACCTGGGTGGTCGGCTCGCTCTGGTGGTCGGCGCTGTTCGTGCTGCTGATGTTCGCGGTCGCGGTGCGGACGGCCGGCCGGCGGATGACCCCCGGGCCGGAGTGGAGGTGGGCGGCCGCGCCGATCGGCGCCGGGGTGCTCCCGGTGCTCGCGCTGCTGCTGGGCGTCGGACTGCTGCCGCCGAAGGGCCTCTCGGTCATCCCGGTCGCCGGCATCCTGATCGGCGGCGCGCTCACCGCCACCTCGCTGGCCGGCCGCCGCGCCCTGGACGAGCTGCGCCAGCGCCACGGCGAGGTGGAGGCGGCGCTCGCGCTGGGCTTCGAGGCGCGGGACGCCCGGCTGGAGATCTGCCGTACCGCAGCCGCCACCTCGCTCGTCCCGGCCCTCGACCAGACCCGGACGGTGGGCCTGGTCACATTGCCCGGCGCCTTCGTCGGCATGCTGCTCGGCGGTGCCACCCCGGCGCAGGCGGGTGCGGTGCAGCTGTTCGTGCTGGTCGCGCTGCTGGCGGTGGAGTCGGTCGCGATCGTGGTGGTGCTGGAGCTGGTCACCCGCGCGCTGGTGGGCGCGGAGCCCGTGCACGGGGGCGTCCGGTAGGCTGGTCGGCGTTGAAGGGGAGTAGCCCTCCACCGGACCGTCGACATACTGGCCCTCGCGGGCCCGGCGCCCGGGGCACGCGTCGTTCTCGGCGTGCCGGCGAGACCTTCGGCCGCAGTGCTGTGAATCCGTCCAGTGCTGTCGGGCCGAAGCGTCCCCAGCGGAGCTGCCGAGGCCGGGCAGCCCGACCGAGGGAAACCGAACCCCTGATGAGCGAGCGAATCACCAGAAGGCGCGTACAGGCGCACGCCCCTGCCGGGCGAAGCGGGGCGGGCGCATGAGCCTGACCGTTCTCGCCATCACCTTCGGCATCGTCTTCCTGGCCGAGCTGCCGGACAAGACCGCCCTGGCCAGCCTGATGCTCGGCGCCAAGTACCGCGCGAGCCACGTCTTCGCCGGCATCGCCGCGGCCTTCGCCCTCCAGGTCGGCATCGCCCTGGTCGCCGGCCACCTGCTCTCGCTGCTGCCGCACCGCTGGGTGGAGGGGGTCACCGGCGTGCTGTTCCTGGCCGGGGCCGCCATGCTGCTCTTCCACGGCGGGGTCGACGACGAGGACGGCCACGCCGCCAAGGAGCCGTCCGCCAACAGCTTCTGGAAGGTCGCCGGGGCCAGCTTCGTGGTCGTCGCGATCGCCGAGTTCGGCGATCTCACCCAGATCATGACCGCCAACCTGGCCGCCAAGTACGCCGACCCGCTCGCCGTCGGCCTCGGTGCCTGGCTGGCGCTCTGCGCCGTCGCCGGGATCGCCATCGTGGGCGGCCAGAAGCTGCTGAAGCACGTGCCGATGAAGGTGATCATCCGGGTGGCGGCCGGCGTCATGGTGCTGATGGCCGGCGTCAGCATCTTCCAGGCGGTCACCGGCTGACACCAGGTCAGCAGCCCGGGTCGGCCTCCAGCGCGGCCCGGGTCTTGGGCCCGTAGACGTTGTTCTCGCCCTTGATCCGGTTGTAGTGCTGGTAGTCGCTCAGCACCGTCTGGGTCCAGTAGTCGAAGGTGCCGGTGATGATCGACTTGTCGACTATTCCGCATTCGGCGACCCACAGGCGCTGCTGCATGTCCTTGACGTCCGGGCCGGTCATGTTCAGCTGGAGCACCCGGATCGTCGGGGTCGGGGTGGGGGTCGGCGTCGTCGCCGTGGGCGTCGGCGTCGGGGTGGGGGTCGGGCTCGGCGCGGTCGGCGGGGCGGTCGGCGCCGGGGGAGCGGGCGCCGGCGGCGTCGTGGCCGCGGCAGTCGGGGTCGCCGTCCTGGTCGGGCTCGGCTTGGCGGTCCTGGTCGCGGTCGGGCTCGGCGTGTCGCCGGCCGACGGCGGCGGCGCGCTCGGGCTCGGCACCGGCGGGGTGGTCGGGTCGACCGGCGCGGGCGCCAGGGTCGTCGAGGGTGCCGGCTGCGCCTGGTGGCCCGGCTCGGCGGAGGGCGTCACCGCGTACGCCAGGCCGACGGTGAGCGCCAGCAGTCCGGCGCCCGCCGCGATCAGCAGCGCCCTGCGCCGGACCGTCGGGCTCCCCTCCGCCTGCTCCGCCGCGCGGCGGGCGGCCCGGCCGCCGGTGCTGCTCGCTGGCCCGGCGGGGGCGGAGTGCTCGAACGGGAAGAGCCCGATCTCGCCGCCGTCGGAGGGGGGCTGCCGGTACTCGTCCTGCTGATAGCCGTCCTGCTGATAGCCGTCCTGGTGGTACCCGTCCTGGTGGTACCCGTCCTGCCGGTAACCGCCCTGCCGGGGCGCCGGCATGACGGGGGGCAGCACGGTGGTCGCGTAGGCGTCGGCGTCCGGACCGGCCGGCGGGACGGGCGGCAGGACGGTCGTCGGGGGTGCGGCGGGCGGGCTCGTCGGAGGCTGGACCGGCGGCAGCACGGTGGTGGCGAACGGGTCCGCCGAGACGCCGCCCGCCACGATGCCGCCCACCGGGACGCCGCCCGACGGGGTGTCCGCGACCTGTCCGACGGCCTGCGGCACGTACGGCCGCACCAGCGGCGGGCCTTCGAGGTGCGGCAGGATGGCGGTCTCGGTCAGGCCCGGGTCCGGGAGGCACCCGCACCCGGCGGAGCGTGCGGTGCCGCACGTCGGGCAGTGCTGGTCCGGCATCGGCCGGTCCTCCTCGGTCTCGGATCAGTTCTCGTGTGCCCCCGACGCGTTCCCGGGCGGGTGCTCCCGGACGGCTGCTCGGACGTGCTCCCGGAGGCACGTGCCCGGACGTGTGCTCCCGGGGGCGAACGCGCCTGATTATGCAGGACGTCTCCGAGGGGGGACAGGGGCGTCCGGCCCGCTCTGGGGGTGTTGTGCCGGTTGGTGGTGGTTGGGAGTTGAAGAACGGTCGGCGAGGTCGGCCCGTCACCCGGATGGCCGCCGTTCTTACGTTCGGCTCAACTGGACGGCGCAAACCAGGGCGATTCTGACAGCATGGTGAACCGGGAGTGATCGTCCGCATGGACCCCGGCCGGCCGGGGCCCGCCTCCCCGGGCCCGGCCCCGCCCCGGGCCCGCGACCCCCTACGGAGACCCCATGACGGATCCGATCGCCGCGTCCGACCGGAGCCCGGCGAGCGAGCCGGGCCCGCCGGAGGTCACCGTCCCCAACCTCTGGGTCCCGATCGGCGCCCTGCTGCTGGCGATGCTGCTCGCCGCGCTCGACCAGACCATCGTCTCCACCGCACTGCCCACCATCGTCAGCGACCTCGGCGGCCTGGAGCACCTCTCCTGGGTGGTCACCGCGTACATGCTCGCCTCCACCGCGGCCACCCCGCTCTGGGGCAAGCTCGGCGACATGTACGGCCGGAAGCGGTTCTTCCAGGCCTCGATCGTGATCTTCCTCTTGGGCTCGGTGCTCTGCGGCATCTCCCAGAACATGGGCGAGCTGATCGCCTTCCGCGCCCTCCAGGGCCTCGGCGGCGGCGGCCTGATGGTGCTGTCGCAGGCCATCGTCGGCGACCTCGTCTCCCCCCGGGACCGCGGCAAGTACCAGGGCCTGTTCGGTGCCGTCTTCGGCGTCACCAGCGTGCTGGGCCCGTTGCTCGGCGGCCTCTTCGTGGACAACCTCAGCTGGCGCTGGGTCTTCTACATCAACCTGCCGATCGGCGTGGTCGCCCTGGTGGTGATCGCCGCCGTGCTGCACGGGGCGGAGGTCAAGCGGCGGCACCGGATCGACTACCTCGGCACCGTGCTGATCGCCTCGGTGGCCACCTGCCTGGTGCTGATGACCTCCCTCGGCGGCACGACGTGGGCGTGGAACTCCTGGCAGATCGTCGGCCTCGGCGTGCTGGGCCTCGTCCTGCTGGTCGCCTTCGTCGCGGCCGAACGGGCCGCCGACGAACCGGTGCTGCCGCTGCGGCTGTTCCGTTCGCAGACGTTCAGCCTGGTCGCCGTCATCTCCTTCGTGGTCGGCTTCGCCATGTTCGGCGCGCTCACCTACCTGCCGACCTTCCTCCAGGTGGTCATGCAGGTGTCGCCGACCATGTCCGGCATCCACATGCTGCCGATGGTGCTCGGCATGCTGCTCACCTCGATCGGCTCCGGCCAGATCGTCGCCCGCACCGGCCGCTACCGGATCTTCCCGATCGCCGGAACGGCCGTCACCACCGTGGGCCTGCTGCTGCTCTCCCGGCTGGACGAAAACACCAGCACCTTCGAGATGAGCTGCTACTTCCTCGTCTTCGGCCTGGGCCTGGGCCTGGTGATGCAGGTGCTGGTGCTGATCGTGCAGAACTCCGTCGGCTACCAGGACCTCGGCGTCGCCACCGCCGGAGCCACGTTCTTCCGCTCCATCGGCGCGTCCTTCGGCGTCTCCATCTTCGGCACGCTCTTCGCGTCCGGGCTGAACGACCGGCTGCGGGACGCCCTCGCCGGAGTGCCGCTGCCGCCGGGCTTCAACCCCGGGGCGGTCAGCTCCGACCCGCGCGTCATCACCGTGCTCCCCGCCGACGTGCAGGCCGGGATCCACCACGCGTACGCCGAGTCGATCACCCGGGTCTTCCTGTACGCGGTGCCGGTCGCCCTGGTCGCCTTCGTGCTCTCGTTCTTCCTGCGCGAGCAGAAGCTCCGCGCGACGGTGACCACCCCCGACCTCGGCGAGTCGATCGGCCTCAACCCGGTCGAGCGCTCCTCGCTGGACGAGATCGCCCGCGCCCTCTCGGTGCTGAGCAGCCGGGAGGCCCGGCACGACCTGTTCCGGAGGATCACGGAGTCGGCCGGGCTCGACCTCAAGCCGGCCTCCAGCTGGCTGCTGCTGCAGATGTACCACCACGGCTCGGTCGAGCCCGCCGGGCTGGCCGAGCGCCGGACCGTCCCGATCACGGTGGTCGAGGAGGCCGTTGGCGAGGTCGAGGGCCGGGGGCTCGCCTCGCGCACCGCCGGCCTCCCGCTGCGGCTCACCGAACCGGGCGAGGCGGTGGCGCTGCGGCTGGTGGCCGCGCGGCGGGAACAGCTCGCCGAGCTCCTCGGCGACTGGGACGAGAAGCAGTACGCGGACCTCGCCGACCTGCTGACCCGGCTGTCGTCCGGGCTCTGCGCCGACCTGCGCGACCGGCCGGACCGGGTCGGCCCGGAGTACCCGTACCCGGGGGAGGGGCGTTCGTCCTGAACGCCCTTCAGGGGGAGCCGAACCAGCGCGGGGTGTCGAGGCGGAACGGGTCGCCGGGGGCGAGCGCGCGCAGGTCCGTCTCCAGGGCGCGCAGCCGCTCCTCGCCGAGCGTGGCGGACCACTGCGCGCGCAGTTCGTCGAAGATCCGGGCGGAGCGGACGAGGCAGTCGACGCCGCGTGCGGTGAGCCGGACCACCTTGCGGCGGGCGTCGGCCGGGTCGCTGCCGCGCTCGACGTAGCCGAGCTGTTCGAGCTGCTCGACGGTCTTGCCGGCGGCCTGCTTGGAGACGCCGAGCCGGCGGCCGAGCTCGACGGCGGTGGTGCCGTCCGGGCCGATCGCCTGGAAGACGAAGCCGTGCATCGGGCGCAGGTCGGGGTGGCCCTCGTGGGCGATGCGCTCGTGCAGCTCGTCGATGATCACGCGGAAGGCGAGCAGGAGGCGCAGCGGCAGTTCGTAGCCGGGGGGCGGGGGTTCGCTTGACATGATGGACAACCTCATTGACTATATAGACAACGACATTGTCCATCTTAGGGGGCCCTACCGATGTCAGTCATCCGCAGCACCGAAGCCCGCCGCACCGAGACGCCCAACGCCGTCATGACCACCTACGCCTCGCCCACCCAGGGCGGCGCCGCACTGGCCGTGTGGCACGTCGACATGCAGCCCGGCCGGCAGGGACCGCTGCACGCCATGGACACCGAGCAGGTCTGGACGTTCCTGACCGGGGACGTCGTGATCGACCTCGCCGGGGAGGAGGTCGCGGTCGCGGCGGGCGACACCGTGGTCCTGCCGGCGGACGTCGCCCGTCAGCTGCGGACCTCGTCGGGATTCACCGCCGTGGTGGCCTCGCCCACGCCGTCCGTCGCCTACAACCCGGATGCCGTCACCCCGGAGGGCGCCTGCGGGCTGGCCCCGCGGGACGACGAGCGGGTCGTCCCGCCGTGGATCGCCTGACGGGTCGCCTGACGGATCGCCTGACCCGATCTGCCCGACCGGGGCGTCTGACCGGATCTGCCCGATCGGATCGGTTCGACCGGATTCGCCTGACCGGAGCAGGACACCCCGCACCGCGGTGAACGCGGTGCGGGGTGTCGGGTGCGGTGCGGTTGCGGTGCGGGGGTGCCGGCGTGTCAGTCGAGGCGGACGTGGCCGCCGCGGTCCAGCTGGTCCACCATGCCCCAGGAGGCCTCGTTGTTGCGCAGGTTCGAGGTCAGGCTGCCCCCGCGGCCGGCGGGGACGTAGTTCGCGTCACCGTAGAACCACGGGTACACCCAGACGCCGATGGTCGAGTTACTGGCGTTCTCGACGGAGGCGGCGTTGTTGCGCACCTTCTGGCCGTAGCCGGCCGAGCCGTACTGGTCCTGCTTCCAGAAGGTCCCGTCGATCTCGCCGTCCTGGACGGTGTACTCCATCGTCATCGCGCCCTCGGCGCCCGGCGAGTAGTAGATGCACAGAGTGACGTAGGCGCCGTTGCTGTCCTTGCAGCGCACCGGGTTGCTCCAGGTGCTCCAGCCGTTGATCGTGGTGACGCTGTCGGCGTTGGCCGGGCCCGCGCCGGTGAGCATGGTGGTACCGGCGATGGCGAGCGCCGCCGCGCCGGTGGCCAGACGGCGGCCGGTCGACTTCAGCTTCATGGGTGTTGGTGCTCCTTCACTCGGTGGAGGGTTGCCGGGGCGGAACCGGTCCGCGGTCCGGCTGCCGGACCGCCTGCTGCGGCGGCCACGGCACGGCCCCGTCCGCCCGCCCCGCGGTCCGCGCCCGACGTGCGGGCGGGGAGCGGGTCGGATCGGCCAGGGATGGTTCGGGGTGGCCCGGGGTGGTCCGAGGGCGGGGGAGGTCAGAGGGCGGCGGGCGTGGGGGACGACCAGTCGTGCTCCAGCAGCCGCCCCAGCGCTCCCACCTCGGAGTCGAGGCTCGCCTTGACGCCGGCCAAGTCCTTCGCATGCTTGGCGATCGCCGCGTTCTGCAGGGTGGACTCGGAGGCGAACCAGATCCCGGTCAGGTTGGTCCGGTCCTTGCAGTCGACGTCGGCCACGGCCTGGGCGATCTCCGCGATGCCCGGTGCCGGGTCCTTCATCGTCGTGACGGTCGCCGGCGCCTTCAGCGGATCGGGGATGTCGAAGCCGCGGCCCTTCATGCAGTCCACCCAGGCGGCGGTGGCCGCGACGACCTCCGGCACGGACCTCGACTCGGTGAAACTCGCCGACTTGATGTCGGTCACCACGCCCTGCGGCCCGTTGCCGGGCCCCTGCGGGCCGCCGACGGCACCCGGCAGAACACGGTCGAGCTCCGCGAAGCAGCCGCCCTCGGGCAGGGCCTTGCCCTGGTACGAGGTCACCCGGGATCCGCGGGCCGGGTCGACGCCGAGCAGGGCGGTCTGGGCGGCTGCGGGCATCGCGGCCAGCGCGACCGGCTGTTCGGGGGCGGCCGGAGCGGACGCGGCCTGCGGCAGGTGGTAGCCCCACCGGGCTGCGCTGTCAGCGTCGGTGATGCCGTAACGGCGGTTCATCAGCGTGAAGGCGTGCGCACCCGGGCCGTCCGGCCCTGGCTTGGCCGGCACCGGGTAGTCCAGCCCGTACCGCTTCATGCAGGAGCCGGTGGCGGCCTTGCGCACCCAGTCGAACTGCACCGACTGGACCGCCGTCAGCATGTACTGCTCGATGGGCAGGTGGAGTTCGGCGATGCCCGTGCCCGCCTTGGGCGGTGCCACCGGAGTGGTGGGCGGTGCGGCGATCGGCGGCACCGCCGACGTGGCCGTTGCCGTGGCGCAGCCGCTCACCAGTGCGAGTAGGGCCAGCAGCCCCGCCCCGAGGCCGGCGGGGTGCGCTTCGCGGGGAGTACGGCTGCGGCCTGTCCTCTCACTCCGGCGCAACGGCATGGCGGATCGCTCCTCGGGTCCGGTCTGGGTCTGGTCGGCCCGGGCGCGGTCCTGGGAGGAGGGCGGTCGCGGCGCACCTCACGGGAGGCGGCGACCCGGCCCGGCGCCGGGCGTTTGCCCAGCGTAGGGGACCCGCCGGACGGTGATCGCGCCCCGGACTCCGGTGGGACGCACCGCATTTCGTCTCACCGCCGGGACCTGCGGTTTGGGACGGCCGACAGCGTCCGAATGGAGACGTCCCACGGTGTTCCGGGGGCGCGGCTCGCCCGCGGAGGCCGCGCGGCCCCGCACCCGGCCGAGGCGTCAGGTGTAGGAGACTGCAGCTGACACAGACGAGGGCCGGAGCCCGACGCGGGCCCCGGCGGACGAGGAGGTGCGGCATGTCCGTGGTGAAGATCAACGTGCTGACTGTTCCGGTCGAGCAGCGCGAGGTGCTGGAGAAGCGGTTCGCCTCGCGGGCCGGGACGGTCGAGAACTCGGACGGCTTCGAGTGGTTCGAGCTGCTCCGCCCGGTCGAGGGGACCGATCAGTACCTCGTCTACACCCGCTGGCGCAGCGAGGACGACTTCAAGGCCTGGATGGAGGGCCCCATGCAGGCCGCCCACCGCCAGGGCCCGCCCGCCGCGGAGGGCGAGGCCCCGAAGCGGCCGGCCGCCTCGGGCTCCACGCTGTGGTCCTTCGAGGTCGTCCAGTCGACGGGGCCGAAGGCCTGAGGTTGTCATGGTGAGCGGCGCGCCCGGATCAGTCCGGGCGCGCTGCTTTGCGATGGCGCCCCCTGTTCGGGTGACGTTTCCGGATTCGGCCTTGGAGCCCGTTTGCCGCATCTACGGTGATCGGCGACAGGAAAATCCCCGGCGGTGCTGGAACACCCCGGGGTATGGCACTGGAGCTAAGGACTCCGAATGCACATTCATCGTATCCCCAAGCACGCGCCCGGGTACACGATCCTGGACAACGGCCACGTCGTCCGGAAGCACTCACTGTCGTGGGCAGCGCGAGGGCTGCTGAGCTATCTCCTCAGCCTCCCCGACGGAGCCAGGGAGGACGTGCGGACCCTGGCGGCGAAGAGCGTTGAGGGGCGGGCGGTGGTGTCCCGGGCGCTGCGCGAGCTGGAGGAAGCCGGCCACTACGTCCGCCGGACCGAGCGTGACCCGGTCACGGGGCAGGTCCGGACGACGGTCTCCGTCTACGAAGTCCCGGTGACGGGCAAGGCGATTCACGCGCTGCCGCCGCTTCCCGTATCTCCGGCCGCCGGTCCACCTGGAGCTGGAACGGCAGGCGCCGGGACGACGGGAAGCCCCTCCTTGAGGGAAAAGACGTTGGTTCGGAAGGAAGTTGAAGGCCATCCTTCCGTCCATCCGTCCGGAGAGGCGCGGACGCTTGCGCCGCCGCGCATGACGGAGGGCATGACGCTGCTGCTCGAACTCGGGCGCCGGGACCCGCGTATGGCCCTTGCCGGAAAGCCGTTGATGGATCAGGCAGCCATGGCGGAGGGGTTGCTCGCGGCCGGTTGGACGGGGGACGCTCTGACGAGCGTCCTGTCCGCCCCACTGCCCGAGAAGGTCACCCACAGCGTCGGCGCGATCCTCGCGGGCCGACTGTCGAAGGTACCGTCCGCCCCGCCCCTTCGACCGGCTGCGGCCATGTCGCCCGCAGCCGGTCCGGCCCCAGGCCCGAGGCACCATGAGTGCCTTGGACGGGACGGCTTGTGCGGCCGCCATGTGGCGGCGGCCGGAAAGTTGTGCGCAGCATGCCGGGAACCGGGTCAGGTCCGCTTCTGAGTCAGCGTCGGCGGGCCGCAAGAGACACGCGAGGCGGGCCTGTCCGATGCACCCCGTCTCGGGGCTGGAGCCCCATGGGCGACTATCGGGCCGCCAGACGCAATGCGGGATACGCGGCCGCCGCCGAGACCCTGAACCGGGACGCCGTCCTCGTGCACTGCGAGTGCGTTAACTGCGTCTCTGTGGAGGCGTCGTGAGTGCCGGCGAGCTGGAGCCGATGGACCCGTGGCTGTCCGCGCTCGGTGCCCCGCAGCGGCACCGAGCACGAATCCTGCGCCAGGTGATCACCGCAGGCGAACCTGCCATGGTCGAAGGGTGCCTGCTGTGCGCGGAGTTGGACGCGCGAAAGGCTTCCGCTCGGGCTGCCTTCGACCACTCCGGGGCCGTGGACGCGCGTGTCCTGATGCGCCGCCACCACGAGAGTGCGCACCGGTGACGGACGACGGGCTGGACGGGGGAGGCATCCGCGACACCCGTCGGCTTGCCGCTGCGTTTGCCGTCTCCGTGGCAGGCGTCGTGCTGGTCGCCGCGATGCTGCTGACGTTCTGCTGCGCGGGTGGCGCGTAGGCGCTACTCCAACTCCGCCCCGGCCGCCGGATCCTGGCAGAGAACAAGCGGCCGGAGCGGGTCCACATCACCGAACGTCCTCACCGCCAACCGGCGTTGGGGAGAATCTCAGTGTGAGGAGACACAAGTATGACGACTTTGGCAACGCCGCCGCAGCAGCCCGGGCGACACCCCGCCCCGAGACCCCCGGACAGGTAGGCTGCCCGGCCTGCTGCGGCAGGACGTGGCGGCCGACTACGACCGCTTCGGCACCGGCCGCCTTGAGGTCTGGGACGGCGTCTCCTACGCACACTGCCGTTTCGCCGACCGGGACGGCAGACACGCGGTGTCCCAGTCGGGGCCCCGCAACCTCTGGGACGAGATCACGGCCGCGCACGCCTGGTGGGTGCGCCAGGGGCAGCCCGCTCTCACCCGTTTCGGCCTGACGGTCGCCGCTGCCGGGGAGCACCGCCCGTGGTTGGACGAGCCGGACCAACTGATCGGCTGACCAGTGGGGCTGGTCGTGTTCCGCCCGCCCTTGCCGCGGCACGGCGAAAGGGCGGGCGGGCCCCGCGTCGGATCACCTCACAGGGTGTCCTTCACCTTGATGTAGCCCTCCTCCACGACGAACTGCTGGTTGGGGTTGCCGGCCCCGCACTGGTAGATGAAGGCGTTGTCGTTGTTGTTGCGCGTACCGCCGACGTCCAGGCACATCTCCTGGGCCGACCCGAGGGTCGACTCCAGGACGAACGAGCCCCGGCGGAGCAGCCAGGACTGGTTGGCGGTGGCCGCGTCGGAGTACTCGCAGGCCCAGATGCGGACGTTGTCTCCGTTGAAGCCGGTGTTGTCGGCGTCGAGGCACATCTCCGGGTTGGTGCCGACGGTGTCGGCGACCTTGACCCGGCCCTCGTCGAGGACGAACCGCTGGTTGGTGTGGTCGAGGCACTGCCAGATCCGGGCGTTGTCGGCGTTGAACCGGGTGTTGCCGATGTCCAGGCACATGCCCCTCGGCACGCGCGGCGGGGTGGCGACGTTCAGGGTGCCGTCGGTGATCGTGTAGTCGGTGCCGTTGTTCGGGTCCCGGTAGCGGAAGCTGCCGTTGCCGCGCGGGAGCGTGGTGTCGGCCGGTGCCGAGGCGTCCACGGTGACCTGCGGGGAGAAGCGGAAGTACCCGTTGGACGGCCAGCCGCTGCGGCCGCCGTTGAGTCCGTAACCCTCGCAGGTGAGCGTTCGGCCGGCGTTACTGAGCGTGCAGTTGCGCAGGCCCACATTGTTGCCGGTCCAGGACGAGCCGTCGCCGCTGTACTGGGTGGCGACGGTGGACTGCGGGGCGAAGGTGGTGTTGCCCGGCGCGGTGAACACGGCCGACATGCCGGAGGGGGGAAGGAGGCCGGGCCCGCCGGTGTTCTGGTACGTCCACGGCACCGCGGCGGTCTGGCCCGGGGCGATCGTCACGGTGGTCGGGGCGTCCCGGCCGATGAAGGTCACGGCGGCGGCGGGTGACGCGAAGGCGCCGGCGAGCGTCAGGGACGTCAGGGCCACGGTCGCCGCACGGGCGACGCCCCGGTTGAGGGAACTCACGAACTCGACTCCATTTCCTGGACGGCAGGTGCGGTCGAGATATTCGTGGACGAACCGGCCCTTCGGGGCTGTGGGTCACGCCCGCGTCGCGCGGTTCACCTGGAAGAGGTGTGTTCCCGCTCGGGGACGCCGCCACCTGGCGGCGGGCGGAACTCCACGGGTGCGGCAAAGGCGGCTCGGCGGGTCGCCCGGCGCAGGGCACGCAGGACGGGGGTGCCGAGGGTGAGGCAGAGGACGACGGTGAGGGCGGCGCGGGGGAGATCCCAGCCGAGGGAGGTGGTGAGGCAGTAGGCGGCGAAACGCACCAGGTTGGCGCCGACCGGGTCACCGGGGACGAAGGAGATCGAACTCGCCAGACCGGCGATGTAGGGCCAGCCCTGGAGGTTCATGATCGTGCCGTAGAGCACGGAGGACAGCGCCCCGTAACCGGCCAGCAGGGCGAGTTCGCGGCGGCCGCGGAGGGTGGCGGTACCGGGCAGCAGGCCGGCGCCGAGGCAGACCCAGCCCATGGAGAGCATCTGGAACGGCAGCCAGGGTCCGACCCCGCCGGTCAGCAGAGCAGACGCGAACATCGAGAGTGAGCCGAGCACGAAGCCGAAGCCCGGGCCGAGCACCCGTCCGGCCAGCACCATCAGGAAGAACATCGGCTCCAGCCCGGCCGTCCCCGCGCCGAGCGGGCGCAGGGCCGCGCCCGCGGCAGCCAGCACGCCGAGCAGGGCGACCGACTTGGCGTCCAGGCCGGGCGCGCCGCCGCCGGCCGTGCGGCCCTCGGAGATCTGGGCGATCACGACGGCGAGCAGCAGCGGCAGGAGCAGGGCGAACAGCCACGGGGCGTCGGTGGAGTGGCCGACCAGCGCGGAGTCGGTGGCGGCGAGCAGCGGCCAGCCGAAGGCGGCCACGCCGACCAGGGAGGTGAGGAGCAGGGTCGCGATCGAGCGGCGGCCGAGGGGGACGGGGCGGGTGAGGACGGCAGAGCGGGTGAGGGGGCGGGGGGCGGCGGCGGGGCGAGGGGCGGCGGGGCGGTTCATCCGGCGCTCCCGTCGGGGCCGGTGCCGGCGTCGGGTTCGGCGCTGCCGGCGGGGCGGGTGCCGGCGTGGAGGGCCCGCTCGACCTGGTGGACGGTGAGCCAGGGGGAGGGGGCGAGGATCTTGGCGACCTGCGGGGCGAACGCGGGCGAGGAGACCACCACTTCGGCCGTCGGACCGTCCGCGACGATCTCGCCCTCGGCCAGGATCACCGTGCGGTGGGCGAGTTCGGCGGCGAGCTCCACGTCGTGGGTGGCGAGCAGGACGGCGTGGCCCTCGGCGGCGAGCGTGCGCAGGATCTCGACCAGACGGGCCTTGGCGGCGTAGTCGAGGCCACGGGTCGGTTCGTCCAGCAGCAGGAGCGGGGGCCGGGCGGTGAGGACGACGGCCAGGGCCAGGGAGAGCCGCTGGCCTTCGGAGAGGTCGCGCGGGTGGGCGGCGTCGGCGATGCCGGGCAGCAGCCGCTCCACCAGGGCGCGGCAGGTGCCGGGGGCGGCGCCCGCGTCGCTGTCGGCGGCGGCGCACTCGGCGGTGACGCTCTCCCCGTAGAGCAGGTCGCGCGGGTCCTGCGGGACGAGGCCGACCTGGCGGATCAGGTCGGCGGGCCGTGTGCGGTGCGGGGTGAGCCCACCGACCCGGGCGCTGCCGGAGGCGGGCGCGTGCAGGCCGACCAGGGTGCCGAGCAGGGTGGACTTGCCGGCGCCGTTGCGGCCCATGAGCGCCGTGATCTCGCCGGGGCGGAGGGTGAGGTCCACTCCGCGCAGGGCGGGGACGGGGCCGCGCTTGACGGCGAGGCGGTCGGCGACGGCGGTGGGTGTGGTGGTGGGTGTGGCGGGGGGCTTCGAGGGGGCGGCCGTCGGGGAGGGGGCGGCCGTCGGGTGCAGGCCGTCGAGCCGGGTGCGCAGGGCGGCGGCCTTGCGGCGGGCGTCGCGGACGGAGAGCGGCAGCGGGTCCCATCCGGCGAGCCGGCCGAGGCCGACCACGGGCGGGTGGACGGGTGAGTGCGCCATCACCTCGGCAGGCTCGCCGAGGACGGGCGGCGCGCCGGGGTTGAGCAGCAGGACCTGGTCGGCGTACTGGACGACCCGCTCCAGCCGGTGCTCGGCCATCAGCACGGTGGTGCCGAGGTCGTGGACCAGTCGCTGCAGCACGGCCAGCACCTCCTCGGCTGCGCCCGGGTCGAGCGCGGAGGTGGGCTCGTCGAGGATCAGCACGCGGGGGTGGACGGTGAGCACCGAACCGATCGCGACGCGCTGCTGCTGGCCGCCGGAGAGGGAGCCCAGGGCGCGGTCTCGGAGGTCGGCGAGGCCGAGCAGGTCGAGCGTCTCCTCGACCCGGCGCCGCATCACGTCCGGAGCCAGGCCCAACGACTCCATGCCGTAGGCGAGTTCGTCCTCGACCGTGTCGGTGACGAAGTGCGCCAGCGGGTCCTGGCCCACCGTGCCGACCAGGTCGGCGAGTTCGCGCGGCCGGTGCTCGCGGGTGTCGCGCCCGCCGACGGTGACGCGGCCGTGCAGCACACCGCCGGTGAAGTGCGGGACGAGGCCGCTGACGGTGCCCAGCAGGGTGGACTTCCCGGAGCCCGACGGGCCGACCAGCAGGCAGAGTTCGCCCTCGGGGATCGTCAGGTCGACGCCGCTCAGGGCCGGGGCCCCGGCGTCGGCGTACTGGACGGAGACCTGCTCGAAGGTGATCACGAGGCCCTCCGGGGCGGGTGCGGGGTGGCGGGTACGGCGGGCGTGGCGGGTGCGGCGGGTGGCTGTGCGGCGGCCTCGGCCAGGGTGCGGGCCTGGGAGGGGGCCGGAGTGGGGGCCTGGGGCGAGGCGGTCACGAGGCCCTCCGGGGCGGCTGCGGGGCGGCGAACGCCGGGACCAGGCCGACGAGGACGGCGGCGACGGCGGCCAGCGGCAGGGTGGGGGCGGTCGGCGGGACGACGGTGGGGGCGAAGGCGGCCGGGTCCTGGGCGGAGAGCCAGATCGTCAACCCGGCCACGGCGGCGCCCGATCCGGCGGTCAGCCACTCGGGCAGCGCCCACGGATCCGGCCGGTAGCGACTCCTGGTGGAACGCCGGCCGCCGAGCAGCAGCCCGGCGAACGCGGCGGCCAGACCGAGCAGCAGCACGGGCAGGGCCCAGCCGGCGCCCCCGGCGGTCAGCAGTCCGTAGGCGGCGAGGCAGACGCCGAGCAGGCCGGCCAGGGTGAGCACGGCGGTGGTCCGGGCGAGGCGCGGCGGGACGTCGGCGGTACGGCCGAAGCCGCGGGTGTCCATGGCGGCGGCGAGCGCCACCGAACGCTCCAACGCGCCCTCCAGAACGGGAATCCCGACGCTCAGCACGGCGGCGATGCCCCGGTCGGTACGCCCGCGCAACCGGCGCGCGGCACGCAGCCGCTGGACGTCGGCGACCAGGTTCGGCGCGAAGGTCATCGCCACCACGACGGCCACGCCCGCCTCGTAGAGCGCGCCCGGCAGCGCGCGCAGCAGACGGGCCGGGCTGGCGAGGGCGTTCGCGGCGCCGACGCAGACCAGCAGGGTGGCCAGCCGGAGTCCGTCGTAGAACGCGGCGAGCAGGCCCTCGACGGTGACCCGGCCGCCGATCCGCACGCCCTGCGCCCAGGCGGGCAGCGGTACTTCGGGGAGGGTGAAGAGCACATGCGTGCCGGGGACCGGCGAACCGAGCAGCACGGCGAACACCAGGCGGATGCCCAGCACCACCAACCCCAGCCGGAGGAACGCGCCGTAGGAACGCGACCACGGCGCATCGCCGCGCCGGGCGGCCACCACGTAACCGGCCACGGCGACGAGGAGCAGCAGGAGGACCGGATTGGTGGTCCGAGTGGCCGCCGCGCCCAGACCGAGCGCCCACAGCCACCAGGCCCCGGGGTGCAGCTGGCGGGGGCCGATGGGCGGGCGGCGAGTGGCGCGGGGGGCGCGGCGCGGGCCGGCGGCGCGGGGTGTGGTCACGGGGGAGGAGGTCCAGGTCGGGGGTGGGCGGGTTGGGGCGGCGTGGTGCCGGGGCGGGCGGCGGGCGGTGTGGCGTGGGGCGGGGGCGGGGGCGGGTCCTGGTCCGGGCCTAGGTCCGGGTTTGGGTCCGGGTCCGGGCAGTGGTGAGGGCGGGGCGGGGCGGGGTGGGTCCGGGGTGGGTCGGGGTGGGTCGGGGCTGACTCGGGGGTGGCCCCGGAGTAGGAAGTCGGACGGGCCGACTTCCTACTCCGGTTGGTCGTACGGGCGGTCGTTTTCTGTAGACCGGTCGTCATAAGTAGACCGGTCGATATAGACAGACCGGTCGGTATAGGTGGACCGGTCGACATATTCGGGCGCCCGGTTCAGCGGCGGCGACGCGCTTGCCAGACGGCGCCCGCGGCCAGGACGGCGACGAGCGCGGCGCCGGCGATCACGCCGAGGTTCGGGCCGCCGGTGCCGGGCGAGTCGTCGTTGCGCGCGGCGGCAGCAGTGGCGTCGGCGGAGGAACGGCCGGGGGGCTGATCGGAGGGCCGGCCGGCTCCGCCGAGCTGGTCGGCACAGCCGGCCTTCGGGTAGCCGGCGATGGCGCAGAGCAGCCCGCTGGTGTCGTACCGCAGCGGCGGGGCGACGGTGGCCAGCACCTCGGCCGAGCTGGCGTTGCCGGGTACGACGGCGCAGGCGGTACGGGGCCCGGGCGGGGTCTCGCCGCCGGCGTCGGCGGCGGTGCCGAAGTCCAGGACGACGCCGACGCGCTTCCGCCCCTGCTGCGCGGGCGTGCCGCCGCAGACGGTGGCGAAGTCCGGGGCGGTGCCGGGGCGGGCCGCGTCCCGGCCGCCGTCGGGGCTGACGGCGAAGCGCCATCCGTCCACGCCACCGTCCGGCGGCACGTACACGGAGGGCCCCTGCTGCTGGTAGGCCCACGCGCCGTCGGACCACTTCCAGAACGACCAGTACCGGTACCCGGCGGCCTGCGCCGGCGCGGCCCCGAGCACCAGCAGGATCAGCACCCCGGCCACCACTCCGGCGACGAACCGGACGAGAGCGGGCGCCACCCGCCGGCAGCGGCCGGAAGCAGCGGGTGCCGGGGTGACGGGTGCTGCCGGAGCAGCGGGTGCCGAAGCAGCCGCTGCCGGGGTGGCTCCTGCCGGGTGGCCCGGTGCCGCGGCTGCTGCTGCCGCGCTCACCGGTGCCGGCGTGGTGGGGCTGGTCACGGCTTCGGGCCACGCTTGCGCTGAATGCTCAGGACCACGCCGCCGCCGATGCCGATGAGCAGGCCGATGCCGATCGGCCACCACTGGCTGACGCTGCTGTCCTTCTTCCCCTTCGCCGGCGCGGAGGCCGTGGCGGAGGCCGTGGCGGAGGCCGAGGCCGGGGCGGTCGCCTTGGGCGCCGGGCCGAGGGCGGTCAGCTGGCCGACGAGGTCGCCGCCGAACGAGGCCGGGTCGCGCTGGGCGGCCTGGGCGACGAGCAGCAGGGTGGCGGTGGCGGAGGCGTCGGTGCCGCCCTTGGTCCAGGCGGTGCCCTCCTTGGCCAGCCAGTCCACCGCGCCGGCGGCCTGCTGCGGGTGGCCGCCCTGGATCAGGCCGAGCGCGGCCCAGGCGGTGGCGGTGTAGTCGGGGGCCGGGGCCGCGCCGGGGGTGGTGAGGGTGAGGTGCTGCCCGCCGGCGGCGAGCTGAGCGGTGAGGTAGGCGCCCGCGGTCTCGCCGGAGTCGGCGCGCAGCACGGCCGTCGGCGCCGAGCCGGCCGCGCTGGTGGAGCCGTCCGCGCAGGTGAGCGCCTTGGGCGCGGCGTCGGTCCGGTTGGTGTTGGTGACCGGCAGCTTCCCGCCGACGGCGGCCAGCGAGGCCTGGCCGGTGGCGAGGGCGTTCGGTTCGAGCGCACCGTCCGGCTTGGGCTGGTAGGCGAAGGCGCCGCGCTGGTCGGCGGGGGCGGCGCAACCGAGCTGGAAGAGCGCCAGCCCGTCGAAGGCGCTCCTGCCGGCCTTGGCGACGCCGGCCGGGTCCACCTTGGCGGCGAGCAGGGCGTTGACGGCGAGGCCGGTGGAGTCGGCGTCGCCGGGGCTGCCGGGGTTGTAGGCCCAGCTGCCGTCCGCGTTCTGGTTGGCCTTGAGCCACTGGACGCCCTTGTCGACGGCGTCCTGGTGCCCGCCGAGTGCGACCAGCGCCTGGACGGCGACGGCGGTCGCGTTGCTGTCCTCGGTCGCGGCGGCGCAGGCGGCCGCGGTGTCCGCGCGGAACGACGGCCAGCCGCCGTCCGCGCACTGCTGGCCGGTGAGCCAGGAGACGGCGGAGTCGGCGGGTGTCACCTTGGCGCCCGCCAGTGCGGTGAGGGCGAGCGACTGCCGCCACACCCCGTCGAACGTCGGGTCGCCCTTGCCGTACAGGCCCTCGGGGACGGCCGCGGCGCTGGGTGAGGGGCTGTCGGCGAGGGCCGGCACGGCGGCGGCGCCGGTGAGCAGCGCGGCGGTCAGGGCGGCGGCGCCCAGGCGGGCGGCGGTGAGCATGGTGGAGGTGAGCCTTTCGGTGAGCGGTGGCGGCCCGGGTGGGCCGATCCGTAGACCTCGACGGGTGCCGGGCGCGGGTGTGCCCGGTGTGGCCGCTCGCCCCTCCCCGGGCATTCCGACTCGCCCGGCCGTCCAGCGCCGGGCTCACGGTTGCGGGGTCAGTGCCGGATTCGCACCGGCTTTCCCCGGAGGAGAAGCGGGATGGAATTGTCCTGCGGCTCGACTCTAGCGGCCGGGCGGGGGCTGCCGAACCGGCCCGGGCGAGAACAGGTTCCACTTGGGCGGCGGGCACCGCCACCGATCGGGGGCGAGCACCGGCGAACGGCCCCACGGCAGCGGTGGGGCGGCGGCCGGCAGGCGGCCGACCGGCGTCACGGCAGGGTGAGCAGCCGGGCGGCGGTGTGCAGGTCGGCGCGGACCTCGGCGATCGAGGAGCGGCCGGAGAGCCAGGACACCAGCGCCGAGTGCCAGGTGTGCTCGATCACCCGGACGGCGGCACGCTGGCTCTCGCTGGGCGGACCGGACTGGCCGATCGCGTCCAGGATCAGCTGTCCGGTGGCGGTGCTCACGAGGTCCACCTCGGTGCTGACCGAGCGGTCCGCGAAGGAGAGCGCCCGGACCATCGCCTCCGCCAGTAGTGGTTCGCGCTGGAGCGCGTGGAACGCGCGGGTGAGTGTCTCGGCAACCCGCGGGGCCGGTTCGAGCTCGGCCGGAGGGTGCCGCCGGACGTGCTCCTGGAGGCTCTGCAACTGCTCCAGCATGACCGCGACCAGCAGATGTACCTTCGACGGGAAGTACCGGTACAGGGTGCCGAGCGCGACCTGCCCGCCCTCCGCGACCTCCCGCATCTGCACCGCGTCGTACCCGCCGCGGGCCGCCAGCGCGGTCGCGGAGCGCAGGATCCGCCGCCGCCGTTCGGCCTGCCGGGCGGTCAGCGGCGGGCCGTCGGGGTGCGGTGCGGGGGTCGGTGCGGAGCGCGGCGCGGGGTGCGCCGCGGCGGGCGGCGCAGGGTGTGGTGCGGCGGGCGACGGCAAGGGTGCTCCCGGTGCGCGAGAGTGGCGGGGTGCTCCTGAAGTGCCGGAGCATGTCCGGAACGGTTCCGGAGCAGGTCCGTCCGGCCGGTCCGGCGGAGCTGGTCCGGCCGGTCGGGCGGGTGATCCGGCGTGGCGTGAATCACCAGCCCTGGCTCCTGACGAGAAGCTACGGGCCGGTATCTTCAAGGTCTCTCATTGTTCACATGGTCAGTGGCGAACTCCACCTCACACTGAAACCTGATCTACTTTACCGACCGGCAGCACACCTAGTAGCAGAGATGGGGGCCGAGGATGACCGCGCGACCGCTGCGGATTGCCCTCCTGTCGTACCGCGGCGACCCGTTCTGCGGCGGCCAGGGCGTCTACGTACGGCACCTCTCCCGTGAACTGGCCAGGCTGGGCCACCACGTGGACGTGATCGGCGCCCAGCCGTACCCCGTACTGGACGAGGTCGAGGGCCCCGGCTCGGTCCGGCTGGTCGAGCTGCCCAGCCTGGACCTCTACCGCGCCGACGACCCCTTCCGTACACCGGACCTCGCCGAGTACCGCGGCCCGGTGGACGTGCTGGAGGTCGCCACGATGCGCACCGGCGGCTTCCCCGAGCCGCTGACCTTCTCGCTGCGCGCCCGTCGGTACCTCGCCCTGCACAAGGGCCGCTACGACGTCGTGCACGACAACCAGACCCTCGGTTACGGCCTGCTCGGCCTCGGGCGGCACGGGTTCCCGCTGGTCACCACGATCCATCACCCGATCACCGTGGACCGGCAGCTGGAGCTGGACGCTGCCCCCACCAGACTCCGGCGGCTGTCGCTGCGCCGCTGGTACGCCTTCACCCGGATGCAGCGCCGGGTGGCCGCCCGGCTGGAGCACATCATCACCGTCTCCGGCAGCTCGAAGCGGGAGATCGTCGAGCACCTGGGCGCCGCGCCCGGCGCGGTCTCGGTGGTGCCGATCGGCGCCGACACCCGGCTCTGGTCGCCGTCGGAGACGGTGCGGCGGGTGCCAGGCCGGATCGTCACCACCTCCAGCGCGGACGTCCCGCTCAAGGGGCTGGTGTACCTGGTGGAGGCGCTGGCCAAGGTCCGCACCGAGCGGGACGCGCACCTGGTCGTGGTCGGCAAGCCGCAGAAGGAGCAGGGGCCGGTCACCGAGGCGGTGCGCCGCTTCGGCCTGGAAGGGCACATCGAGTTCCGCAGCGGTCTGACGGACCAGGAGCTGGTCGACCTCTACCGCTCGGCCGAGGTGGCCTGCGTGCCGTCCCTGTACGAGGGCTTCTCGCTGCCCGCCGCCGAGGCGATGGCCACCGGTACGCCGCTGGTCGCCACCACCGGAGGGGCGATCCCCGAGGTGGCCGGGCCGGACGGCGAGACCTGCCTGGCCGTCCCGCCGGGCAACGCGGACGCGCTGGCGGCGGCGCTCGGCCGGCTGCTGGACGATCCGGAGCTGCGCGAGGCGCTCGGCGAGGCCGGGCGCGAGCGGGTGCTCGAACGGTTCACCTGGCAGCGGGCCGCCGAACTGACCGCCGAGGGCTACCGGGCAGCGATCGCCACCGGGGTCGGGCAGCGCGCCCGCTCCGGTCCGGGCTGGCGGTACGTGGCCTGACGGCCGCCACGTCACCCTCTCTTCAAGTCGTTCTGTCCCCCGCCCGGTCTGACGTGGCGCCGGAAGCGTTTGGTACCAAAGGAATGGGAGCCCCGCAGTGCTGACCGTTGATTTCTCGCGCTTCCCGCTCGCCCCCGGCGACCGGGTGCTCGACCTGGGCTGCGGCGGGGGGCGGCACGCGTTCGAGTGCTACCGGCGCGGGGCCAACGTGATCGCCCTCGACCAGAACACCGAGGAGATCGCCGAGGTCACGAAGTGGTTCGCGGCCATGGAGCAGGCCGGTGAGGCGCCCGAGGGCGCGTCGGCCGTCGCCATGGAGGGCAACGCGCTGGCCCTGCCGTTCGAGGACGAGTACTTCGACAAGATCATCATCTCCGAGGTGATGGAGCACATCCCGGACGACAAGGGCGTGCTCAACGAGATGTTCCGCGTCCTCAAGCCCGGCGGCCTGCTCGCCGTCACCGTGCCGCGCTGGCTGCCCGAGAAGATCTGCTGGGCGCTCTCCGACGAGTACCACGAGGTCGAGGGCGGCCACATCCGTATCTACCGCGGCGACGAACTCCTCGGCAAGCTCAAGGACGCCGGCCTGGAGCCGTACGGCACCCACCACGCCCACGCTCTGCACTCGCCGTACTGGTGGATCAAGTGCGCGGTCGGCGTGGACAACGACAAGGCGCTGCCGGTCAAGGCCTACCACCAGCTGCTGGTCTGGGACATCATCGGCACCCCGGTGATCAGCACCCTCACCAAGGCCGCCGAGAAGGCGCTCAACCCGGTCATCGGCAAGAGCTTCGTCGCCTACGCCTCCAAGCCCAACCGCGCCGAGACCGCCAGGGCCGGCGAGTGACCGCCGCCGTCCCCGAGGTGCTGCTGCTGGACGGGGTGCTCGACGCCGAGCAGGCCGCCCGCACCGTCCGCAGCATCCTCGCCGAGCAGCAGGGCGACGGCGCCATACCCTGGTTCACCGGCCACCACCTCGACCCGTGGGACCACACCGAGGCCGCGATGGCCCTGGACACCGCCGGCGAGCACGCCGCCGCCGAGGCCGCCTACCGCTGGCTGGCCGCCAACCAGAACCCCGACGGCTCCTGGTACGCGGCCTACAGCTACGGGCAGGGCGGCGGCACGGACGGCCAGGTCTCCAACTCCGCCAAGGAGACCAACTTCTGCGCGTACGTCGCGGTCGGTGTCTGGCACCACCACCTCAGCACCGGTGACGACGCGTTCCTGGACTGGATCTGGCCCGTCGTCAGGCGCGCCCTGGACTTCATCGTCGGCCTGCGGCTGCCCGACGGGCCGATCTCCTGGCGGGTCGACGAGAACGGCTCGGCGCCCGACGAGGCGCTGCTCACCGGGTCGTCCTCCATCCTGCACGCGCTCCGCTGCGGCCTGGCCATCGCCGACTACCTGGAGGAGCCGCAGCCCGACTGGGAGCTGGCGGCCGGCCGGCTGCGGCACGCCATCGCCCACCACCCCGAGCGGTTCCTCGACAAGGACCGCTACTCGATGGACTGGTACTACCCCGTGCTCGGCACCGCGCTGCGAGGCCCGGCCGCACTGGAGCGGATCGAACGGGACTGGGACCGTTTCGTCGTGCCCGGCCTCGGCGTGCGCTGCGTCAGTGACCGGCCCTGGGTGACCGGCGGCGAGAGCGCCGAACTGGCCCTCGCGCTCTGGGCGGTCGGCGAGTCCGACCGCGCGGTGGACATCCTGCGCTGGATCCAGAAGCACCTGCGGCACACCGACGGCTCGTACTGGACCGGCTACGTCTTCGAGGACGACGCCATCTGGCCGGAGGAGCGCACCACCTGGACGGCGGGCGCGCTGCTGCTGGCCGTCGCCGCGCTCGGCGGCGACCCGGCCACGGTCGCGGTCTTCGGCGGCGACCAGCTGCCCGCCGGACTGGTGGTGCAGGACTGCTGCTGAGGCGGCCCCGCGAGGCACTGAGCCGCCGAGCACTCGGCGTCCCAGTGCCTCGACGGCTGAGGCCTCGACGGCTGAGGCCTCGACGGCTGAGCGGCTCGGCTCAGCGGCTCGAGGCCTCGAGGCCTCAACGGCTCGGCGCCGCAACGCTGAAGGGGCGGGACCGGACTCCTCCGGTCCCGCCCCTTCGATGTTGCTGCTCGGGCGTCAGCCGCGCTGGATGCCCGAGGTGTCGGCCAGCACGCCCTGGGTGCCGTCCTGGAGCTGGGCGACCAGCGCGGCGCCGCGCTGCTCGACCGCCAGGTACCACGTGCCCGGGACCAGCTCGCCGACCGGGCCACCGGCCGGGTTGTCCTTCGGGGCCAGCTGACGCGGCGCCGGGACGGCGAACCAGAACGGCGCGAAGTCGGCGGCCGGGGCCGCCGGGGCGGGCTGCGCCTGGGCGGCCGGAGCCTGCTGGGCAGCGGCCTGCTGGGCGGCACCGTCCTGCGGCTGGCCGGCCTGCGGGGCCGGGTAGCCGTAACCGCCGGCCTGACCACCGAAGGCCGGCGGCTGCGCCTGGAGCGGGTCCTGGCCGGGGGCCGGGTAGCCGTACTGGCCGGGCTGGCCGGGCTGACCGGCGTGCGGGGCCGGGTAGCCACCCGGGTAGCCCTGCGGGGCGACCGGCTTGTCGGTCACCAGCGGCGCCTTCAGCGCGGGCACCAGCGGGGCGGCCGCGGCGGCACCGGCGAGCACGATCAGGGAGATGACGGCGAGCCAGGCGCCGAAGCCGTGGTCCAGGCCCTTCGGGCCGCCGCCCAGGGACCAGATCGAGGTCCAGAGCGCGGCGACGGCGAAGGCGATGCCCCACTGGTCCAGCCGCAGGCCGAGCACCTGGCGGTTGGCGGCCGCGGCACCCTGGAAACGCTGCACCAGGATCAGCACGGCGGCGAGGATGCCGAGCAGGAAGACGGAGGGCAGGACGGGGAACAGGACGCTGTCCCAGGCGTTCTGCGACGTGTCACCGCAGTACCTGCCACTGCAGTCCACGGTCCAGTACGGCAGGAAGGAGGCGATGAAGAGCAGGACGGCCGCACCTGCGACGGCGGCGTCTCCCCTGGTGAGAGCGCGCAGATTCACTAACGTTCCCCTCGTTGGTGTGTCGTGGACGGCGGTTTGCACGGTCGGCTTGACCGGCCCGGAAAACTCCGAACGGACCAGAAGCCTAGGGCCAACCGCCTCGCGGGTGCACAGCGGGCTCGGGAATGGGGCGAAGTCGTTGCAAACTGTGCGGGTCCGACTCCTGCCGTCCACCCGGTGGTCGAGCCGGCCCTCTCGGCCGCGGACGCCTACCGGCTGGTCAGAAACGTCGTCAGCGCGTCGGCGATCCCCTGGGCCGCCTGCTGGCGCCACTGAGGGTCCGTCATCCGCCTGGCGTCGGTCGAGTTGCGCATGTTACCGCACTCGATGAACACCTTGGGCACCGTCGAGAGGTTCAGCCCGCCGAGGTCGGAGCGGGTGTCCAGCCCCTGACTCGCCGTGTAGTCGGCGTACGGCTCGCCGGTCGCCGCGTGGAAGCCGTCGCGCAGCAGCAGGCCGAGCCGGTGCGAGGGTGCGACGATCGCGGAGTTGTCCGCCTTCCCCGCGACCACCTTGGCGGGCATGATCACGTGGAACCCGCTGCCGCCGGCCGGACCGCCGTCGCCGTGCACCGAGACCGCCGCGTCGGCGTGCGCCTCGGCGCCCGCGCGGGCGCGCTCGTCGATGCACGGGCCCCAGGGCCGGTCGCCGTCCTGGACCAGCACCACCGTGGCGCCGCGGGCGGTCAGGATCGCGCGGGCCCGGCGGGACACGTCCAGGGTGTACTCGGCCTCGGTGTAGCCGGCGTTGGTGGAGGTGCCGGTGGCGTCGCACTCCTTGCGGGCGTTGCCGATGTCGACCAGGCGGTTGATCTCGGTGGTGTGGGCGAAGTTGCCGGGGTTGTGGCCGGGGTCGAGCAGCACGGTCCGGCCGGCGAGGGCGGTGGACACGGGAGCGGACGCGGTGGTGGGCGTGGTCCCGGGGGAGGCCGACGGTGAGCTCGTCGGGTCCCCTCCGGCGGGGGTGGCCGGGGCACTCTCGGCGGTTGTCGGAGTGGACGGCTCCGAAGTGGACGGCGCCGGAGAGGCCGACGGCGCCGGCGGAGCTGCCGCCCCGGCCGTGTGGGCCGACGGTGCGGCATCGTCGGCCCGGCCGTGGTCGGCGACGGCCTGCCAGCCCAGCCAGCCGGCCAGACAGAGCGGCACCAGCGCGCCGGCCACCGTGGTGGTGCGCAACAGGCGGGAACGGCGGGGCGGTTCGTCGTGCGTACTGCCGTCGGTGGTGCGGGTCACGGGTGGTTCAGATCCTGTCCTGGGTGCGCGCGGTCAGGCCGTACGAGTCCGCGATGGTCTTCCACTTCGTCACGAAGTCCTTCTTCGCCTGGGTGGCCTGCGGGTTGAGCTCGTCCGCGTGCTTCTTGTCGGCGGTGTTCGGCGCCGAGCCGGAGCAGCCCTGCGTGGACACCGTGCGCGCCCAGCTCGCGTACGCGCGGTCGATGTCGGCGGACAGCTGCCAGGCCGACTTCAGCGACGCCACCGCGTCCGCACCGCCGGGCAGGTCGGTGACGGCCAGGGCGGCGAGCTTGGTGAGCAGCTGGTCGCGCTGCTTGGCGCCGGTGTCGAAGACCTGCGCCGCGCTGTCGATGTCGGCCTTGGACGGGCAGCTGGACACCTTGGCGACCGCGCTGCCGATCGGCGCCTTTGCGCTCTCGCCCTGGGTCAGCAGTTCGTCCAGCGTCTTGGCCTGGGCCTGCGCGCTGGGGCCGGCCGCGCCGGCCGTCGGGCTTGCGGACGCGGTGTCGGAGGCGGTCGGACTCGGCGCTTCGGCCGAACCGCCGGGCACCGGGGCGGGCTGCGGATTGCCGGAGGCCGTCGCGTCCGTGGGTGCGCCGGTGGCGGACGGGGCGGGGGCGGCCTTGTCGGCCGAGTCGCCGGTGCCCTTCACCGCCCAGAGGATGCCTCCGCCGATCGCCAGCACCAGGAGGAGGGCGAAGGTGATCAGCAGCGGCGCACGCTTGTTGCCGGGGCGGTCCTCGTCGTCCGGGTCGTCGTAGCCGGTGGCGTAGTCGGCGGGGTAGCCGGGGGCGTAGTCGGTGCGCTGGTCGGGCTGCCCGTACGGCTGCTGCTGGGCGTACTGCTGGGGCGGGTACGGCTGCTGGGAGTCCGGCCGCTGCGGGTACGGGGGCTGCGGCGGGGCCGCCGGGTAGCCGTAGCCGTCGGGGCGGGCCGGGCCCTGGTGCTGCGGGGCCGCGTGGCCCGGGAAGCCGCCGGCGGGCGGGGCCGAGGGCGGTGCGGCCGGAGGCGGGCCCGCCGGCTGCGGGGCTGCCGCCGGGAAGGCGGGCGCGGTCGGGGCGTCGTAGCCGCGGGCGGCCGACAGGTACGGGCGCGCGCCCAGCGGCGGGCCCTGGTCGCCGACGGCGCCCGGCCCGGGCGGCTGAGGCGCCCCGGCGGGCGGGGCGGCCGCGGGCGGGGGCGTGGCGGGGTTCTGGGCGGCGCCGGGGGCAGGCTGCTGCTGCGGGCCGCGGACCCAGCCGCCGGCGCCGCCGCGCGCCGTGGGGTCCCAGACCGCCGGAGCGGTGTTCTGCTGGTCCGTCATTGCGCTCTAGCCCCCACCGTCTGCCCGGATGCTCTGCCTGGTGCTGTGCCGTTTTGTCGCTGTTTCGTCGCCCGCGGCATCCGTCGGCGCCGCGCGGACACCGTACCGTTCGAACCCCCGCCCGACAGCCCCGGCACGACGTTAGAGCATCCGTGATCGCCGGTGGGGCGGGTCCGCGGATCTCGGCGCGGACGGATCAGGCGGCGGTCCGGCGCAGCACCCGCAGCGAACCGGTCACCGAGATCTCCTCGAACCCCTCGGCGAGCGCCCGCAGGTACACCCGGTACGGGGCCTGGCCGCCGTCCGCCGGATCGGGGAAGACGTCGTGCACCACCAGCAGGCCCTCGGGCGCCAGATGCGGCACCCAGCCCTCGTAGTCGCCGGTGGCGTGCTCGTCGGTGTGGCCGCCGTCGATGAAGACCAGGCCGAGCCGCCCGCCCCAGAGCGCGGCGATCTGCGGCGAACGGCCGACCAGCGCCACCACGTGCTCCTCCAGCCCGGCCGCGTGCAGTGTGCGGCGAAAGCGCGGGAGCGTGTCCATCCGGCCGACCTCCGGGTCCACCAGCGTCGGGTCGTGGTACTCCCAGCCGGGCTGCTGCTCCTCGGACCCACGGTGGTGGTCGACGGTCAGCGCCACCGTCCCCGCCTCCCTGGCCGCCGCCGCCAGCAGGATCGCCGAGCGCCCGCAGTACGTGCCGATCTCCAGCACCGGCAGACCCGTCCGCCGCGCGGCCGTCACCGCCGCCGCGTACAGCGCCAGCCCCTCGTCCACCGGCATGAACCCGGTCGCACCCTCGAAGGCCGCCAGCACCTGGGCCCCGGGTCGCGTGTTCTCCAGGAGGTCGGACATGCTGCAGCTCCTTGCCGGGGGTGGTCGGTACTCCGTACTCGCCGTCGGACCCTACTCGACGGTACGCCCCACCGTCCCGCCCACCCCGACCTGCGCCGGAGCCGGAAGCGGGGCGGCCCGGCCGGCTTTCCGCGTCCGGTCCGCTCGGGCCGCTCAGGGGGCGAGGAGGGAGCGGGCGATGCGGAGGCGGTGGGGGGCGAGTTCGGTGGCGATGGCGGCGGACTCGGCGGGGGAGGTGGTGACGGCGGCCGGGAGGGGCGGGCGCTGGGCGAGGAGGGCGAGGCGGAGGTGGGTCGGGGGGTGGGTGGAGTCCACGGCGGCCCGGTCCCGGGCGGAGCGGCGGAGCAGGCGCTCGCGTTCGAGCGGCGGGACGCCCGCGAGGTGGTCGCGGAGCCGGTCCCAGAGGGTGTCGGCCGGCGAGGCCTGTGGGGCCTTCGAGGCCTGCGAGGCCGGCTGGGCGTCGGCCGCGCCACGGCGGGTCGTCCGGGGGCGGCTCTGGTGGCCGGCGCGCACGCGGGAGACCAGCGTGCCGGCGGCCCCGTCGAGCAGCAGTGCTTCCAGCATCCCGCGGGCGGCCTCGGTGGACGCGGCCTGCGCGGCGAGCGTGTCCGCGTGGTACTCGGCCTGGTGGCCGGCCCGGGCGGTGAGCCGGTCGAGGAGGAACAGGGTCCGCATCAGCAGCCAGGCGAGGGAGTGCAGCACCGCGTTGCTGATGAGGCCGGCGACGTGGAACAGGAGCCGGAATCCCGCCCAGTGCGCGTGCCTGCGCGGCCGGGCGAGGTCGTACCAGTGCGCGAGCGCGCCGATCGCGGCGTTGAGCCAGAGGCCGCGCCGGTGGTCGCCGTTGACCTGGTGGGCGAGTTCGTGGCCGAGCAGGGCGATCCGCTGTTGTTCGTCGAGCGCCTCCCAGAGCGGCAGGCCCAGGGTGAGCACCGAGTGCCGGCGCAGCCCGACCACGGCGAGGCCGGCGTTGAACGAGCGGTCGACGCGGATCACCCCGACCGGCCCTGCTCCGAGTTCGGCCGCAACCCGGTCCGCCAGGCCGTAGAGGGCGGGCGCCTGGCTCCGGGTCAGCACGCTCTCGCCGCGCGGCACCCGGCCGATCCGGGGGCGCAGGAGGACGACGACCGCGAGGGCGGCCGCACCCAGGCACCGGAGCGGGGTGCTCCCGGTGACGAGCAGCCAGAGTGCCCAGCCGAAGAGGGCGGTGGTGACGAGGTGGACGAGTGACGCGACGGCCGCCGCGGCGAGCCAGTCGCGTCGTCCGGCGGAGGCGGTGCGGCCTGCGGCGAGGTCCTGGTAGAGCTGCTCGGTCCGGGCGGCCACCGCCCGCTCGCGCGGGGTGGCAGGGGCGGCAGGGGTGGTCGGATCGGTCGCGGCGTCGTGCTCCGGTACGAGGTTCCATTCGCAGCGGGGGCACCAGACGGCGAAGCGCGGGTCGGCGTCCAGCGGCGCGGCACACTGCGGGCAGGTGTGGGGCGTGGCGCCGGGGGGAGCGTCGGCAGGCGGGGTGGGGGCGGCCGGAGCGGCGGGTGAGGACACGGCGGATGATCATGCCACTGGTGGCCCGCGTCCGGCACCCGTCTTCCGCTGCCCGGGGGCCGCAGGCGCTGCCCGGCGGGCCGCCGAGTGGAACGTGTTCTACTCCGGGCAGGCGCGCCGTGCCAGAATCGGCCCGACCACCGATCCGAGGGGAACCCGGGAGCAGCCCCATGCGCGCAGCCATCCTGTACAAGACCGGCCAGGACACGCTCGACGTCCGCGACGACGTGGTGGCGGTCGGCTTCGGCCCCGGCAAGGTGAGAGTCCGCCTGCGGGCGGCGAGCCTCTGCCACTCCGACCTCTCGGCGATGAGCGGCGTCCTGCCGCAGCCCGCGCCGTTCGTCCCCGGCCACGAGGGCGCCGGTGACGTGGTGGAGGTCGGCGAGGGCGTGACCGGCATCGAGGTCGGCGACCGGGTGGTGCTCTGCTGGATGGCGCCCTGCGGCCGCTGCGCCCACTGCGAGCGCGGGCGCGGACACCTCTGTGTCTCCAGCCTGCGCCGGCTCGGCGCCCCGGGGTTCCGCTACGACGAGGACGGCGTCCCGGTCGAGGCCTCCGGCTTCTACGGCACCGGCTCGTTCGCGGAGGAGGTGGTGGTCGAGCGTGACGCCGTGATCAAGGTCCCGGCCGACCTGCCGTACGAGCTGGCCGCCCTGATCGGCTGCGGTGTGACCACCGGCATCGGTGCCGCCGTCCACACCGCGCAGGTCGAGCCGGGCGCCTCCGTCGCGGTGATCGGCGCCGGCGGGGTGGGCGTCGCGGCCGTCCAGGGGGCCCGGGTCTGCGGCGCGGGCCGGATCGTCGTGGTCGACCCGGTCACCTCGCGGCGGGAGCGGGCGCTGGCGTTCGGTGCCACCGACGCGCTCGCCCCCGAGGAGCTGAAGGGCGTCGCGAAGGGCATGCCGGGCGGCGGGTTCGACTACGTCTTCGAGGCGGTCGGCCGCGCGGCCACCGTCCGGGCCGGGTACGACGCGGCGCGGCGCGGGGGAGCGGTGGTGGTGATCGGCGCCGGAGCGCAGGACGACCTCGCGCAGTTCACCATGGGCGAGCTGTTCTTCAACGAGAAGCGGCTGCTGCCGTCGCTGTACGGCGGGGCGTCCGTGCCACGCACCATCGCGCTGGTGGTGGACCTCTGGCGGGCCGGGCGGATCGACCTCGAGGGGATGATCACGCACCGGGTCGGGCTTGCGGACGTCAACGAGGCCATCGCGCAGATGCGGGGCGGCGAGGCGCTGCGGACGGTCGTCACGCCGGCCTGATCGCCGTCGCCGGACGTGACAGGGCCCGCCGGTGCACCCGGCGGGCCCTGTCACGTACTGCGGGAGCGGGCTCAGCCCTGGTCGGCTCCGGTGCCGAGCCGGTGCCGCCCGTGCGGGTCGGCCTCCGGGCGGTCGTCGGCGGCGGAACGGCCGCGGTGGCGGCCGTGCGACGCGGTGTCCTCGGCCGTGGTCCCGTTGGCCGCGGGTCCGGTGGTGTCGGTGAGGGTGTCGGACATCAGAATCGTCTTCCGTGCGAGGGTGCAGGTGCTTCGGCGCCAGGCGGGCGCCGCGGGCGAGTCGGGCGCGTGACCGGCATGATCGGGCGCAGCAGCCGCGCCAGAGCCGGTGATCACGGCCCGTGCCCCGGCCACCATAACGGCCGGAACGGGCGAGATCCTATCGAGATCCTGATGGATGGTCCGCGAACGGCACGGCTCCGCGCGGCCCGCCCGAACCCAACCAGTGGCCCACCAGCCGGCGGTACAGCGGCGACAGCACCTGGAGATCGCCGTGCCGTGCGAGCACGCCGCGGCCGCCGTCCAGCAGCAGGACGCGGTCGGCCCGGAGCGTCGAACTGATCCGGTGCGCCACCACGACGAGCACCCCGGGCCGGGCCGCGAAGGCCCGCTCGACCCGGTCCTCGGCGGCGGCGTCCAGGTGGCAGGAGGCCTCGTCCAGCACCACGACGGGGGCGGGGGAGAGGTACGTCCTCACCAGCGCCAGGAGTTGGCGTTCGCCGGCCGAGAGCGCGCCCGGATCGGCGAGCACGGCGTCGGGGCCGCCGAGCCGGGCGACGAGCGCGTCGGCGCCCAGGAGGGTTGTGGCGTCCGCGAGTCGGGGGTCGTCGGGGCGGGCCTCGGCGGGCGCGTCGGGCCAGCAGAGATTGGCGCGGACCGTACCGGGGAACACGTACGCCTCCTGCGGGAGCAGCGCCACCAGGCGGGCACGCCCGGCGTCGGGGAGCAGGTGCGGGCGGACGCCGTCCACGGTCACCTCGCCGTCGAGCGGCACCAGTAGGCCGGCGAGCAGCGCGGCGAGGGTGGACTTCCCCGTTCCGCTCGGGCCGACCACGGCCAGGTGCTCGCCGGGGGCCGTCGTCATGTCGAGGCCGTCGAAGACCGGTTCGGCGGCAGGGCCGTGGGCGTAGCGGAGGGCGGTGAGGCGGAGGGTGGGGGGTTCCGGCCCGGCGCCGGGTTCGGGGCCGTGGCCCGGACCAGGGTCGCGATCCGGCTCGGGTACGGTCTCCGGCTCGGGTACGGTCTCCGGCTCGGGTCCGGGTTCCGGCTCCGGTTCGTCGGAGGTGGTGGCGAGGCGGTCGAGGACGACGGCCAGGCCCAGCAGCCAGCCGCCGACTGTACCGGCCAAGGTCCTGACCGCGGGGTCGAGTTGCTGGAGCAGATAGGTGGCCACGCCGAGCAGTTCGCCGGGCGTGAGGCCGCCGCCGCCGAGCAGCCAGGGCGCCGCCGCGACCACCGCCAGCACGGGCAGCCGGCCGCCGAGCGCGACCACCAGCGACCGGGCCGCGGCGGCCCGGCCGAGCGCGCGGGAGGCGGCGGCGCTGTCCCCGGCGCCGGCGGCGAGTGCCTCGGCCGTCCGCTGCCGGGCGCCGGTGGCCTGGATGTCGCGCAACCCGTGGAGGGCGCGGCCGGCCTCGGCGGCGAGGCGCTCCTCGGCAAGCACGACGGCGCGGCGCCGGTCCACCAGCGGGCGCAGCAGCCGGGCGAACAGCAGGCCGGCGGCGAGCAGGGGGACGAGGACGAGCGGCAGGACGGCGGGCGCGAGCAGGGTCAGACCGACCAGGGCCGCGGCCAGGGTCACCCCGGCCCCGCGCACCGTCCGTAGCAGGGTGGCGGTCAACTGCCACGCGGATTCGACCTGTTCGGTGAGCCGGGCGATCTCGGCCGGATCGGCGTACGGCCGGGCGAGCGCGCTCCGGACGACGCGTTCCACCAGAGCGTCCCGCAGCGGTTCGACCACGGCCGCGAGGTGCGGGAACCCGGCCCGCGCCGCGTACGCGCGGGCGGCGGTCACCGCCCCGATACCGGCCAGCCAGGCCACCCCGACCGCCGGCCGCCCGGCCAGGAACCCCTGGTCCACGGCGGCCGACACCATCAACCCCGACACCAGCGCCGGCAGCGCCTCGAGCCCGGACCATCCGAGCAGCCGCCACAACGCCCCCCTCGTGCTCGCGAGCTGCCGCCCGAGCAGCGCCCAGCCGGGCGAGCGGTGCTGCACGAGAAGTCGGCGGGGCCGACTTCTGGTGTGAGCCGGGGTCGCCCCCACCGGCTCGGAGGGGACGGGGCCCGCTCCGGCGCCGTCGGGGTCGGAGAACGGCTCGGGGAGCCGCGCAGGAAGTCGACCGGGCCGGCTTCCTGCGCGCGGCACGCCGGCGGCGGCGCTGTGCCGGCCCATCAGGCGGTAGCCGCTTCGAGGGCGGTGGCCGCTTCGAGGGCGGTGCCGGAGATGGTGGCGCGATAGTCGGGGTCGCCGAGGAGATCGGTGTGCGGGGCGAGGGCGCGGAGCCGGCCGGCGTCGAGCCAGGCGACCAGGTCGGCGCGGGCGGCCGCCGCCTCGCGGTGGGCGACCACCAGCCGGGTGCGCCCGTGAGTGGCCCGGTCCAGGGCCTCGGTGACCTGGTACTCGGTGGCGAGGTCGAGCCCCGAGGTGGCGTCGTCCAGCACCACCACCCGCGCGGGGCGGGCCAGCAGCCTTGCCAGCCCCAGTCGTTGCAGCTCTCCGCCGGATAGCCGGAGCTCGTCCAGCGGAGTGTCCCAGCCGGCGGGCAGACGGCGTAGGAAGCCGTCCGCGCGAGCGGCGGCCGCGGCCTCGGGGCCGGCGCCGTCCAGTGCCTCGCGGACGGTCCGGCCGGTCAGTGCGGGGCGCTCGAAGGCGTAGCCGACGGCGCGGCGCAGTTCGGGAGCGGTCAACTCGTCGACGGGGACGCCGTCGACGAGCACCCGGCCCTCGTCGGGGTCGCGCAGCCGGCCGGGCAGAGCGGCCAACAGGGACTTGCCGCAGCCGGATCGGCCGACCAGGGCGACGGTGTGCCCGCCCGGCACGGTGAGGTCGAGCGGCCCGAGCAGCACGCGGTCGCCGTCGCGTACCACCACACCGCGGAAGGCGAGTTCGCCCACGCCGCCCTCCGGCAGGACGGCCGTGCCGCCGGCGGCCGGTGCGAGCTCCAGCAGTTCGTCCACCCGGGTCTGCCCGGCCCGTGCGTGCGCCACCCCGACCAGCGCCTCGACCTGCTCGAAGAGTCCCGCCCCGAGCGCCGCCCAGCCGGCTGCCGCCGCGAGCGCGCCGGGCGCCAGCGTGCCCGCCGCCACCAGGGCGCCGGCGGTGGCCAGCACCGCGACTTCGACCACGGCGATCAGCAGCGTCGCCTGCCACGCCGTCCGCCGCTGGGCGGCCCAGAGCGCGTGCCCGGCCTCCGAGAGAGCGGGGAGCGGCTCCAGCACGCGCGCCGCCTCGCGCCGCCTCGCACCGGCCGCGTGGATGCTGCGCAGCCCGGTGAGCGCGCCGGCGAGCCGGCCGGCGAGGTCGGCCTGGACCTCCTGGTAGCGGAGGAAGACCTGCCCGGCCTCCCGCAGGAAGAGCCGGATCAGCACCACCCCGGGCACCACGCCGCCGCAGAAGGCGAGCGCCAGCCAGGGCGAGAGCACCCCGAGGCCGACGATCGCGCCGAGCGAGGTGAGCAGCGCGGTGGTCGCGCCGAGCGCGGCCGGCAGCCGGCCGCCCGCGTCGGCGGCCGAGCCGATCAGGCGCGCGGTCAGGTCGCCGGGCGGCGGCCCGCCGTGCCGGAGCCGGCCGCCGGGGCCGAGGTCGAGCAGGTGGCGCACCAGCCGGTCGCGCAGGGCGGCGGTGGCCTCGGCCGCGCAGGCGGGACCGGCCGCGGCGGCGAGCGCGTTGGCGGCGGCGGCCGTGCCGAGGACGAGGGCCAGCAGCCCGAACGCGGAGCCACCGGCGTCCCGCTCGAGCGCGGCGTCGACGGCGCCGGCCAGTGCCGGGGGCAGGGTGAGCGTGGTGGCGGCCTCGGCGGGCAGGGCGACGGCCAGCGCGAGGGTCCAGCCGGTGGGACGGCGGGGCATGGGCGGGCTCCCGTCGGGGTGGGTCGTGGGTCGGAAAAGGGGCGGGGCGAGTCAAGAAGGAGAGAGCGAGGGAGGCGAGGGGGAAGGAGGCGAGGGGGAAGGAGGCGAGGGGGAAGGAGGCGAGGGGGAAGGAGGCGGGCGCTAGGGAAACGAGGGGGAAGGAGGTGCAAGGGGGGCGCGGGAAAGGAGGGGAACGAAGCGAAGGACGGAACGGGACGGCGCCGCCCCCGCCTGTCCGGACAGGCGGGAGCGGCGCCCGTGGGTCACCGCATCAGCGGGTGACCGACCGCCGTACGACTAGCTGATCGTGAAGATCAGGCAGGTCAGGATGAGACAGGTGTACTGGCAGCCGCCGCCGTGGCCGGTCAGCTCGACGGACTCGGTCTCGGGCAGCTCCTGCAGGGCCGCGAGGTCGGTCTCGAAGTCCACCATGTTCTCCATGATCGGGTTCCTCCCCTGTGTTCCGCCCGCCGCGATCTGCGGTACGGGCGTCGGGTGTTGCTCCCGCGGCGGCCTCCATCCACCACCGCGGGTACCACCCCGGGCCATCGGGGCCCGGGAGTCTGTGAGCGGACCGGGTCGCCCCGTCCGGTCGGCAGGGGCTACCCCGGTCGGCCGGACCGCAGGAAGGCGGCCAGCAGTTCGTGCAGCACGGCGGCGCCGTCCTCGGCCAGCACCTCGTGCCCGGCGCCGGCCGCTTCCACGTATCGGAAGTCGGCGCCCTCGGTGCGGCCGATCCGCAGCAACTCGTGCCGCAGTGAGCGGGACTGGCTCACCGGGACGACCTCGTCCCGGTCCCCGTGTACGACCAGCAGCGGTGCGCTGAGCCGGTGCGCCAGCTGGAGCACATCGCGCGGGCCGCGGGCGTCCGCGATCGTTTCGCCGCCGCCGAGCCGGGTGGTCAACGCCCTGACGGGGGGCGCTGCTTCGGCCAGAAGCCGGGCGCCGGACAGGAACGGCGCGACCACCGCGCAGCGCGCGACCTGCTCGGCCGGCGCGTGCGCGGCCGCCAGCAGGGCCAGGAACGCGCCGTAGCTGACGCCGAACAGGGCGGGCGGCTCCAGGCCGAGTGCGGCGCGCTGGCCCGCGATGCCGTCCAGCAGGTACAGGATGTCGTCGAGGTCGGGCCCGCCCCAGGCGCCCCGGATGGCCATCGCGTGCGCCAACCCGTAGCCGGTGGAGCCGCGTTGGTTGGGCGCGACCACGGCGATCCCCTCGGCCGCCATGCGCTGCAGGGCGGGGTCGAACTCCAGCCGCCAGGCGTCCGCCGGGCCGCCGTGCAGGGCCAGCACCAGGTGCGGGCTGCTCAGCCAGGCGTCGCCGCCGTACACCACGGCCTCCAACGGCCCGGCCGGACCGGCGAGTTCGAGACCCTGGGCCGGGTGCCAGCGGCAGCCGTCGCCGGGCGGGGTGGAGCCGTCCAGTTGCCAACCGGCCGAGGCGGTAGGGGAGGTGCGCGGTCCGCCGGGCTGCCAGGGCAGGACGGTGTCGCGCCACGGCCCGGGCGGCCCGGAGCCGAGCGGCGCCAACTGCAGGGGCAGCGGAACCGGTCCGGACCCTACGGGTGCCGGACCGTGCGCCAGCAGAGCGTCCACGTCCAGGGTGGCCAGCGCCGTCGGGTGGTCGGGCGAGGAGTACGGCATCCGCAGCCCCGCGTCCGACCAGTGGCCTACCGCGCCGAGCCGACCGGGTGGCACCGGCAGCGGGTCCAACCGCCCGGCGGAGGGCCGCCACAGGGCCAGCGCCGAGCCCGCGCCGTGGTCGATCTGGACCACCACCCGGGCCCCCTCCGGCGCGGGCCGCAGCGCCACGGGGCGCAGGAACATGCCCGAGACGTGCAGGCACTCCGGGAACCGCAGCGGCTCCCCGCCGCCCAGCAGGCCCCAGCCCAGCCGGTCGGTTCCGGGCGCATCGCTGCGCACCATCGCGAAGCTGCTGTCCGGATCGAACAGCACCAGCCGGTCGTTGCTGCGCTCGCCGATCTCCAGCAGCGGGGTGACGGCGCCGCTGCGCAGGTCCAGGACGACGGTGCGGACGATGCCCGAGTCGACCCGGTCGAGCGCCAGCAGCGTGCCGGCGCGGTCGAGCCAGACACCGCCGCCGTGCAGTCCGGGGATCTCGGCGACCTGCCGGGGCTCGCTGCCGTCGGCGTGCACCAGCCAGACGGTGGTGGCCGGCCGGGTGTCGGTGCCCAGCGCCACGGCGACCGGGGCGCGGGGGCCGTCCAGCGCACGGGCGTCGTCCGGCGTTCGCCGGCCGTCCGGCTCAGGTCGGACCTCCGGCGTAGGTACGCCCTCCGGCGCGCGGGTGCCCTCCGGCGCGCGGGCGCCGTCCGCAGAAGCCGCCGGAAGCGGCAGCAGCCGCAGGCCGGGCCGCCTCAGGGTGGCCAACTGACATTCGGCGGTGGCTGGTCCGCGGCCGGGTTCGGCCGCGCTGAGCGCCACCAGGTCGTGCCGCTCGCCGTCGTGCCGGCAGACCAGGACCGAGCCGTCGGGCAGTGCGATCAGCTGCGAGCGCAGGTTCTCGGACCGGTTGCCGGGCAGTGCCAGTGAGGTCGGCACGGCCGGTCCCGTCGCCGGCAGGTGCCAGCTCTCCGCGTACCAGCCGCCATCGGCGGCGGAGGCGAGGCAGGCGGCGTGGCTGCCGTCGGCGGCGAAGGTGAAGCTGAGGCGGCGCAGGGCCTGCGTCGCGCTTCTGGTGGCCACGGTCATGTCGCCCTCGTCTCGCCTGCGGGGGGCGGGAGTTCGCCCGGCGGCGCCGGCGGCACCGGGTCCACCCAGAGCCGTGGGCCGCCGTGCCGCAGCCGCAGCAGGAAGGCGAGCGCGCCGGCCGTCCCGGTGCCGTACGCGGCGGCGCAGCCGGTGCCGGTCTCGTCGGGCAGCACCAACAGTCCGTCGCGCAGCGCCGGCCGGGCGGTGATCAGCTGCGCCAGCTCATCGGCTCCGGAGCGGAATTCGGCGTCACCGGTGAACTCGGCGAGGTCGAGCAGGTATTCGCCGTTGCCGGCCAGCCCGTGGCAGGCGCTGACGCCGCAGTGCCAGCGCCCGGCCAGGACGGCGCGCCCGGCGGCTAGGGCGAGTTCACGGGCGGTGGCGTCGCCGGTCACCTGCCAGAGCCGGAGCAGGAAGGTACCCGCGCCCGAGGCGCCGCTGCACCAGTGGGCGAGCCTGACGTGGTCGGGGTCGCCGGCGTCCTGCGGCCACCAGGCGCTCTCCTGCGCCCCGCCGCGGGACTCCCACCGCACGGTGGCCGCGAGCGTCCGCCCGGCCTCGGCGGCGCCTTCGAGCAGCGCCCGGTCGCCGGTGGCCTCGGCGGCGGCGAGCAGGAACGCACCGACGCCCGCCACCCCGTGGGCGAACCCGAGGTGGGTGATCCCGGCGAGCGCCGAGTCGAAGTCCTTCGGGACCGGCCAGACCGTGCCGTACGGGGTTGCCCTTCCGGCGGCCAGCAGACCGTGGCCGCAGCGGGCGGCCCGAGCCAGGAACTCCTGGGCGGCGTCGGTTCCCGGGGCATCGGCTGCAAGGCGAAGCTGGAGGAAGCCGGCACCGGCCGCGCCGTGGCAGACGTCCGGGTTGGGCCATTCGACGGCTATCCCGCGGGCCAGTCCGGCGGCGCGTTCGGCGAGCGCCCGGTCGCCCAGCGAACCGGCGGCGTCCCGCAGCGCCCAGGCGGTGCCCGAGCGGCCGAAGTGCAGCCCGGGCAGGACGACGGGCTCGGCGGCGCAACGGCGCTCGATCCACTCCACGGCCGTCTCCGTCGTCCGGCGGGCCTCCTCCCGCACCCCGGCCGGCAGGCCGCGGGCCACCGCGGCCCGGGCGAGCAGGGCCAGCACCCCGGCGGCGCCGTGCTGCACGTTGCAGGGGTCGGACCGCTGCCCGGCCGGCACAGTGGGCCAGAGCCGGTCCCGCCGCAGCGGGGTGGCGGTGGCCGCGAGGTGGCGCAGGCCGTCGTGCAGGACCCGGTCGACGACGGCGCCGCCGTCCTCGGCGGGGCGGCCGGCCGTGGCGCCCGCGGGCGCCGGCCCGGCTGCCTCCGTGCGGCCGCCACCCGGCGCCGGCTCCCCGGGCCCGCCCGCCAAGGCCTCCCGGACACGGTGAAGGGGCCACCGCTGCTCGGCTTTTTCCGCGCGCAGCCCCAGCACCACCGGCGCGAGCCGCCGCGCGGTGTCGCCCGAGCGAGCGGCGAGCGCGAGCCAGCGGCCGAGGCGGTCGGCGACGGGGCGGGCGTGCGGCAGGTCCTCGGGCAGCAGCGGATCGTGGCCGGTGGCGAGCAGGAAGAACAGCCCGCCGAGCGCGTACAGGTCTGCCGTCGGCTCGGCCGCACAGCTGCCGTCGCCCGCCGGTCCGTCCTCGACCAGGGCGAGCCGCCCGGGCCCCTGCTCGGGGGCGCGGTAGCCCGGGGTGCCGGCCGAGCCGGCGCGGCGGCCGGCTTCAGCGGCCAGCTCCAGGTCGACCAGCCGCAGCGTGCCGTCGGGCTGCACCAGGACGTTGCCGGGGGAGAGGTCGCGGAGCACCAGGCCCAGCTCGTGCACCCGCTCGACGAGGTCGAGCAGGGCGTGCACCAGGGGGCCGGCCTCGGCCCAGTCGACGTCCGGGCTGCCGTCGCGGCGCAGCCGGGCGGCGACCCAGCTGCCCAGCGGTTGCCCGGCGATTCGTTCCTGGACTAGGAAGAGCGAGTCGTCCTGCTCGATCAGCTCGACCGGCCTCGGCGCCAGCCCCTGCCCCTCCAGCCGGGTCAGCAGCGCGGCCTCGTGCCGCAGCGCGGCCCGGGCGTCCGTCCCGGAGCGGTCGACCTCGATGTGTGCGCGGGCCTGCTTGACCACGACCTCCGCGCCCCCCTCGGTGTCCCGGCCGAGGAAGACCCCGCCCTTGGCGCCGTGCCGGATCGCGCCGGTGATCACGTACCGCCCGGCCAGCAGCACCCCGCCGGCCCCGCGCCGCGCCGCGGCCGGCTTGGCCGCCCCGGGCCCACGGCGGCCGGGGACGGCACCCCGCCCCTCGGCGCCCCGCCCGTCCGCTCCCTGCTCCTCGGCGCCCCACCCCTCGACCCCCGGACCCTCCGCCAGCGGGTCGCGCGCCCACGGCGGACACCGGTACGAAGCCCCGCGCACGTCCTCGACCCGCTCACCGCCCGGCCCGCGCAGCATCGACCGGTACCCGCCGTCGTTGCCCAGCTCGGCGCGGGCCGCGAAGGCGCCGTACCGGTAGTGGACGCGACTGCCGGGCCGGTACGGCCGGTCGGAGAGCACGACCGGCCCGGGTAGGCCGTCGGTGGCCCGGTGCAGCGCGGCGGCCAGCCGCCGGAACTGCTCCTCGCCGTCCGGGTAGACGGTGATGAACTTGCCCGCCGAACCCCGCTCGCTGTTGCGCGAGTTGAGCTCGTGCAGCTGCGCCGGTCCGGCGGCGAACTTGAACGCGCAGGGGTCGTCGGCCAGCACCTCGGCGACGGCGGCCAGCACCGCGCCCCCGACCGCCGACGCCGCGCTGACGTGGATCTTCCAGCCCTCCCCGGCCAGTTCACCCGCGGACGGCCTGGCCGTGCACCAGAAGCCCCCGACGGTGACCTCCCAGTCGCCGTCGCCTCCCCGGCCCCCGGCGCCGGCCAGCGCCGCCCGCGTGATCTCCGGCCACGAGCCGGCCGCTTCCGGCCCGCGGCCCGCCGATCCCCTTCCCCCGGCCGTACGAAGCGATGTGCCCGCCCCCATCCGCCTTCACATCCCCTCGTCTCGGCCGGCGCCCGTGGGTGCCCACTGCTCCGGTATCCGGGCACACGGCCACGGCCTGATCGGTTCTCGGAAACACGGGAGCGCTGCCCCGGCCGCGTCCGCCGCGGACCTCGGCCGGACCGGACCCCTTCCGGGGGCCGGAGCGGGCCCGTCTGACCTGGGCCCGAGCTCCGGCGGAGCGCCTTCCCGACCCCCTGGCCGGGGCAACTCCCGTTCGCAGAAGTGAAGTTACTTTCGGTATCGGGGCGGGCTCAACGCGTAGCGAGTCACTTCACTCGTAAGGGTGATCTGGGCGCTGTTTCGAATGTGTGCGAGCCGCCCGCTGTGAGTGGTGACCCCCGCGCGCCCCGGCGGGCGCGCCGCCCGAAACGGCCCGTGGGCCGTCTCCCGGCGCCGCCCGAACGCGCCGGACCGCGGATTGACGCGCATCTGTACGCCCCGTCCCCCACACCGGGCACCGTGCGGGCCGGCCGGCCGGCCCGCGCCGGCCCGGGAACGCACCGGGCCCGGGCGGCCCGGGCGCCCCCGCGCGCACGGTAGTCTCGACAGGTGCCGAAACTGTCCGACGTCATCACCGCGCTCGAAGAGGTCTACCCGCCCCAGTGGGCGGAGTCCTGGGACGCCGTCGGCCTGGTCTGCGGGGACCCTCAGGCCGAGGTCCGCCGCGTGCTCTTCGCCGTCGACCCCGTGCAGGCGGTGGTCGACGAGGCCGTCGAGTGGGGTGCCGACCTGGTGGTCACCCACCACCCCCTCTATCTGCGCGGCACCACCAGCGTCGCCGCCACCACCTTCAAGGGCCGGGTCGTGCACACGCTGATCCGGGGCGGCATCGCCCTGCACGTGGCGCACACCAACGCCGACCACGCCGACCCGGGCGTCTCGGACGCGCTGGCCGAGGCGATCGGCCTCCGCGTCACCGGCCCGCTGGTGGCGGACCCGACCGACCCGCTGGGCCGGCGCGGCACCGGCCGGATCGGCCTGCTGGAACCCCCGCTCACGCTCTCCGTCTTCGCCGCCCAGGTCGCCAAGGGCCTGCCGGCCACCGCCGCCGGCGTCCGGGTCTCCGGGGACCCGAACCGGCTGGTCAGCCGGGTCGCGGTGTGCGGCGGCTCCGGCGACAGCCTCCTCGCTGAGGTGCGCGCGGCCGGTGTCGACGCCTACCTCACCGCCGACCTGCGCCACCACCCGGCCTCCGAGGCGGCCGAGGCGGCGCCGGTCGCGCTGCTCGACGCCGCACACTGGGCCACCGAGTGGCCCTGGCTCGCCCTGGCCGAGCGGGCGCTGCACGGCGCCGCCGAGCAGCGGGGCTGGGCCGTGGAGACCAAGGTCTCCCACAAGGTCACCGACCCGTGGACCGCGCACGCCCCCATGTCCTTCACCGTCTGACCCGATTCACAGGAGCTCTCCGCTTGAACGCCGCGCCCGCCGACCAGATCCGCCTGCTCGACCTCCAGGCCATCGACTCGAAGCTCGACCAGCTGGCCCACCGGCGTCGCAGCCTGCCCGAGCACGCCGAGATCGAGAAGGCCACCGCCGACCACACCGCGCTGAAGGACCTGGTCGTCGCCGCCCAGGCCCAGCAGGGCGACACCGCCCGCGAGCTGACCAAGGCCGAGCAGGACGTCGAGCAGGTCCGCGCCCGGGCCGCCCGCAACCAGCAGCGCCTGGACTCCGGCGCGATCACCTCGCCGAAGGACCTGGAGAACCTCCAGCACGAGATCGGCTCGCTGGCCAAGCGCCAGGGCGACCTCGAGGAGGTCGTGTTGGAGATCATGGAGCGGCTGGAGTCGGCCCAGACCCGCGTCATCGAGCTGACCGCGCGCCTGGAGCACTCCTCGGTCGTGCTCAAGGAGGCCGAGGGCCGCCGGGACGCCTCCTTCGCCGAGATCGACGGCGAGGCCGACAAGGTCCGGCGCGAGCGTGAGACCGTCGCCGCAGTCGTCCCGGCCGACCTGCTGAAGCTCTACACCCGCCTGCGCGAGCAGCAGGGCGGCGTCGGCGCGGCCCGCCTCTTCCAGCGCCGCTGCGAGGGCTGCCGGGTCGAGTTTGCCGTCTCCGACCTGAACGCCATCAAGGCCGAGCCCAAGGACGCGGTCGTCCGCTGCGACAACTGCGGCCGCATCCTGGTGCGCACCGCCGACTCGGGCATCTGATCCGGTGGCGGGGCGCAGGTTCATCGTCGAGGCGGACGGCGGCTCCCGGGGCAACCCGGGGCCGGCCGGCTACGGCGCGGTGGTCCGGGACGGTGACACCGGCCAGATCATCGCCGAGGCCGCCGAGTTCATCGGCCACGCCACCAACAACGTGGCCGAGTACAAGGGCCTGATCGCCGGCCTGAAGGCGGCCCGGGAGATCGACCCGGACGCCTCGGTGGACGTCCGGATGGACTCCAAGCTGGTGGTCGAGCAGATGTCCGGGCGCTGGAAGATCAAGCACCCCGACATGCAGCCGCTCGCCGCCGAGGCACGCGGCGTGCTCCCGCGCGGCCAGGTCAAGTACACCTGGATCCCGCGCGAGAGGAACAAGGACGCCGACCGGCTCGCCAACGAGGCGATGGACGCGGGCAAGGCCGGCCGCCAGTGGGAGCCCAGGCCGCTGAAGTCCGCGTCGCCCGTCGTCGTGGAGCCGGCCGCCGAGCCGCCGCTGGAGAAGGCCGCGCCGAAGGCCGGCTGGGCGGCCGCCGCCGACCTCGGCACGCCGACCACCTTCGTCCTGCTCCGCCACGGCGAGACCCACCTCACTCCGGAGAAGCGTTTCTCCGGCAGCGGCGGCAGCGACCCGGAGCTCTCCGAGAAGGGCCGCTGGCAGGCCGAGCGGGCAGCGGAGGCGCTGGCCGCCCGCGGGTCCGTCCAGGCCGTGGTCAGCTCCCCGATGCGCCGCACCCGGGAGACCGCGGAGATCGTCGCCGCCCGCCTGGGCCTGGACGTCCGGTACGAGGACGGGCTGCGCGAGGTCGACTTCGGCGACTGGGAGGGACTCACCTTCGCCGAGGTCCAGCAGCGCTACCCGGACGACCTCAACGCCTGGCTCGGCTCGCCCAAGGCCAAGCCGACCGGCAGCAGCGAGAGCTTCACCACCCTCACCCACCGGGCCGGGGTCGCCCGCGACAAGATCCTGGCCCGCCACCCGGGCAAGACCGTGCTGGTCGTCTCGCACGTCAGCCCGATCAAGACGCTGGTCCGGCTCGCGCTCGGCGCCCCGCCGGACTCGCTCTACCGGATGGAGCTGTCCGCCGCCGCGCTCTGCGCCGTCCAGTACTACGCGGACGGCAACGCCTCGCTGCGGCTGCTCAACGACACCGGGCACCTGCGCTGACCGCCGGTGGGGGCTCCCCTGGCCATCGACGGTTCGCTTGGCTGAAATGACTGTCTTCCCGGTTCGTGACGTTTGTCCCATTGCAACAGCGATGCCTTGCGGTGGTAGCTCGGGTCGCCGGGTGGCCGGGTCGCCGGTGTCCCCGGCCCCCGCTGGCGCCCAGGCGGCGCTGGACCCGCCGGACCCGGCCCGGCCGGTTCTCCTGGCGCGACGCCGGGCGTACCGCCACCACCAGCGTCTTCGCAGTGGTGCGCAGCTTGTCACCCGAGCGGCGGGAGGCGTGGACGTCCGCAGTGGCCAACCGGCGGCGACTGTGAAAAAAATCGCTGTCCGATCACCCTCGACTTTCGCTGTTCTCGCGGGGCCGGTGTGATCAAGCTGTGTGTCGGAGGCCTGCTTGGGCCCAGGCGTGGTGGACGGCCTGGATTTCGGCGTCTGTCGGCTGGCCTGGGGCGACGGGGAGAAATCGGGCGGCGATGATCACGCGGCGGAGCTTGGCGAGCATGTCGGCGAAGGACGGTTCGGTCTTGGTCATGTACCAGGGGGCCCGTGCGCGGTGGTCGGCGGCGTCGCTGGGATGGTGGCCATGCAACGCGTACCAGACGACGGTGATCGTGTAGCAGTACAGGCCGAACGGGACGGTGCGGCGGACCGCGTTCTCGGTGCGGCTGCGGGCCTGTCCGACGCCGAGCAGCGTGCGGGCCTCGGCGAAGGTGGTCTCGATGGACCACCGCCAGGCGTATCGGGTGACCAGCGCCACGGCCGGGGTGGCGAGGTCGGTGGTGACCAGGGCCAGGTCGTAGCCGGTGGTGGTGTCCTCGTCGCGGATCAGGATGACGCGGACGGTCTGGGTGTGGAAGGAGCCGTACCAAAGGCAGCGGACCTCGGCGATCCGGACCTGGTCGGTGCGGCCGTACCGGGCGACGCGCGTGGTCGTGAACGTGGCGGTCGCCGCGAGTTCGGCGGGCGTGCCCAGCCTGGCGCCCTTGAGGCGGGGGCGGCCACGCTTGTTCGTCGGCGGCGGCGCGAGATCGAACAGCACGGCGCTGGCCGGCAGCCGGGTGGTGAGGGTGATCGCCTCGGGCAGGTGACGCAGGGCCCTACCGTGGTAGGCGGCATCCGCCACCACGTGCAGGGGCCGGTTCAGGCACACGGCCAGCAGTTTCACCATCGACGCGGCAAGTTCGACCTTGGTCGGTCCGGTCTTCGGCCGCCACAGCCGGGCCATCACCGGCAGGCACACCGGCCGGGTGAGGAACGGCAGTTCCACGACGATCCCGACCACCACGAAGCACGTTCCACGCCCGACCGGCTTCGGGCCCCTGGCGGCGCCGTCGTGCTGCCACGCGGCACCGAATACCTTCTTCCCGCTCCGCTTGAACAAGGTGTCGTCGACCGCGACCGTGATCGCCGCGCCGTCCGGGAACAGGGTCTTCACGATCAGATGGGCCAGCACGATGCCCAGGTTGTCGACGTTCCAGCGCGTCCGGGAGAAGAAGGCGTGGGCCCGGTCGTGCGGCCAGGCGCGGGCCAGGCCCGCCCCGGTCAGCATCCCGGTCACCGTGCTGGCCCCGGTCTGCGCGACCAACCCAGTCACCATCGCGGTGAACGTGATGAAGCCCGGCGCGGTGAATACGCGCAGCTTCCCCAGCACGGCCAGCAGCGACGCCGGCACCGTCGGACTCGCGGGCATCGGCTTCCCCTCCCCGGGCAAGGTCGCCACAGCGCCGATGCTGCCGACACTCCGGCCCACCACGGGCACGAACAGCCGGCCCGTCACCCGCCCGGGTGGGAACCGCTGTTCGGCTCCCGCCCCCGACCGCTACCCTCGCGGCCCGAACAAGCGACGCCGCCGCGACGGCTGCTCGGGGAAGGCGACCTCGAAGTGGAAACCGTCGTCGCCGACCGCGCGCCGCAGCGTCCGCAACACCGCTTCGGGATCGTCGTAGGGGCCGTTGACGAAGAAGGGCTTGCCGTCCCGGCCGAAGCCGATCGGACTGGGGCCCGCAGGATCACCAAGCAGCACGGCGGCCTCCGCGAACTCCTCAGCGAGCTCCCCCTCGGGTTCGAACCCGAAGCCGCGCGCGTAGGCGGCGGCCCCGAACACCAGGGCGCGGGCGAGGCCGACGGGAACCTGCACATGCCCCTCAAAGGCGCTGAAGTAGAGCCCCCGGTGCCCGGCCAGCCGGCTCTCACTCATCGGCTCCGGGGCGAGCGTGTTCTTCACCCCCAGACACCACACATCCAGCAGGAACCCCGCGACCTGCGCCTTCGTGGAGCGCATGCCGTCCGCGGCGACGAGCACCGCGACCAGGCCGCGCACCTCCTCCGCATCGGAAGCCCCGGGATCAAGGCCTGCCCACTGCGGCGCACCCTCAAGATCCACACTGCGGCTCCAGCCGGCGTTCACCCAGCAACGCGGCTCGCCGCCACCCGGCCCCGAGGCTGCGACCGCGCCATTCAGCACCCCCACAACGTCTCCGGTGCTCATCCCCAGCGTCTTGGCGATCGCCTTCACTGACCGGCCCTGCTGATCCAGGAGCCGCACCCGCGTAACAAGCAACTCATTCACAGCCGCACCCTACGGCCGACACCAAGGGCCCTGGAGCCGAACGCCACCAGTCACACCCACCCGAGCGACCCTGCGAGATCTGCGAAAGTCGAGATCACCGGAGCACGGTGATAGACATCCGGCGTGGAAAAGAATCTTGAGTTCCCTGACCTGCTGCGACTGATCGACGAACGGTCGACCGCCTTCCGCGCCGCGGTCGCCGCCGCGCCCAGTCTTGACGCCCAGGTGCCGACCTGCCCCGGGTGGACGCTGTTCGATCTGGTGAAGCACCTGGGTGGGGGAGACCGTTTCTGGGCCGCCATCGTCGGTGCGGGGCCTGCCGACGCTCCCCCGGCCGAGGCCGCCGCTGCGCGCGCCGCTCTGGTAGTGCCGCGGGAGCGTGAGGCCCTGCTGGCCTGGCTGGCCGCGTCGACGCAGCTTCTGCTGAGCGCCCTGCGCGAGGCCGGACCGGAGAGCGGTTGCTGGACGTGGTGGCCTGCGTCGCAGTCACCGCCAACCTCCGGCGGTGTCGCCCGGCACCGGGTCCAGGAGACCGCGGTGCACACGTACGACGCCCAGCTCGCCTGGGGCGCCCCGCAACCGCTGCCGGTCGAGGTGGTACTCGACGGTGTGGAGGAGTTCCTGTTCACCGTCTGCGGAACGCCGAGTGCTTGGCCGCACAAGCCCACGGCCTTCGACTTCCACGCCGCCGAGGGCCGCTCCTGGCGCCTCACGGTCGACGGCGACGGCGCACGCTCCACCCGCATCCCCGCGCCCACTGCCGCGACCGGCGAGGACTCGGACGCAGCCGGCGCCTCCATCCATGGCACGGCCAGTGAGTTGGTCCTCTACTTGTACGACCGTATCCAGGCCGATTCCTTGCACGTTGACGGAGATGCAGGGCTGCTCGACCTGCTCCGCGCCTGGGAGCCGGAGGAGAAGTAGGACGTAGCCGGGGCGGTCGGCCGCGCCGACCGTCTACCTGGTGCTCGAACTCACGACCTCCGCACGCAGGAATGACCCGCAGGGCCGCATCAGAGCGCATCGGTGACGACCTTCCAGCCTTCCGTGTAGTGCTGCCGGTTCGCCGCCGCGCGGCGTTCGGCGTCCTCGGTGACCCACCCGTAGAGGTCCTGGGTGATCTGTACGCTGGAGTGGCCCAGGCGGCGCGAGACGACCCAGTCAGGTGTGCCGCCGAGAAGGAGGGCGGTGGCATGGGTGTGCCTGAACCAGTGCGGTGTCCAGCCAGCCGACCCGATCCCCTGGCGCTTGAGCGCGGCGACCTTGTCCCGGACGGTTCCCTCACGCGTTGGAGAGAGGAACGGCGGCCGGTAGAGGTTGACGAACAGGTAGTCGCTCGGGTCGATGGGGAGCCCGAGGCCGGCTGCCCGGAGCGCGAGATCGGTGAGGTGGTCGGCGTAGCGCCGTTCGAGGTCGGAGCTCGCATAAATCCGGCGCGGCCTACGCATCTTGACGCGAGCTCCGTCGGGGTTGTCGTCACGGGGGACGACCGAGATGAGGTGCCGCAGATGGGCGCGGGCATGTCGCAGCCACCGCGCCTCGGAGGTGGAGGAGCATCGCCTGCATCATCGCCAAGGTCACCAGCTCCGCGTTGCTGAGCCGCGGCGCGGTACCCACAGTCCGCCGCCACGGGGCGAGCTGCGGGGGATGCTTCAGAAGATCGTCGGTCTTGACGTAGAGGGCGGTCGCGATGGAGTCCAACTCTGTCTTCACACACTGACGTTGGACCCCCTCCTCTCCGGGTGCAGGCGATCCCTGAAAACTCGCCCTGTTCGCCGGTCACGACCCGATTCATCTCTTCGGCGGGCTTGTCCCAGACAGGCGAAGAGGCCACAGCGGATGGCGGCGAAAGTGACTCCCGGGCAGTAGCCGTCTCGCTTGCCTGCGGACCTCGCCCCACGCCATGGTCGCCATCCGGACGGGCGTGCCGTCCGGGTCGGTCTCGCCCCCATGGCGGCGGGCATTTGAGTCGGGCGGCTGGGACTCCCGCGACGCTGATGATCCAGTCCTGCGCCGTCCGGTTTCCGGCCAAGCCGACAATCACCAGATCATCTAGCCCGGTGGGAAAACCGGTTGCCGCAGGCAGCGGGCTGGATCACTATTGCCCGCATGGACCTGTGAGATGCCACGTACCGACAACTGGACAAGTCGCGCGCACGACCTCGGAGCCTGAGTACCCGGCTGCCGTAGCGGTCGATCGCGCCCGCGTGTGCATTTTCCAGATGCTGGGAGCCGCGGCCCTGGGCCGCGAGAGCTCCCGCTCAGCCATGAAAGCAACCCATAATCATGCATATCGACCGCAAGGCCCAGTGGGCCGTGCGCCAGTCCGGCCTGCCCACCATCGTCCGCCGCTGCCCGGACTGCTCCAGCACGCGGCACCACCCCTCCGGCAAGATCCGGGTCAACGCGAACGGCAAGCTGCTCGACGTCTGGCTGCTGCTGAGCTGCGACGGCTGTGACCGGACCTCGAAGGCGCCGGTCCACGAGCGCGTGCACGTCTCGGCGCTCAAGCCCGCCCGGCGGGAGGCGTACGAGGCCAACTCGCCGGCGGTGGTCCGTGAGTTGGCGATGAGCGCGTCGCTCGCCACGAAGAACGGCTACCACCTGGACTGGGCCGGTACCTGGGCGCTGGAGACCGACACGCCCAGCCCAGCGCTCGACGGGCCGGGTCCGCTCACGGTCCGGGTGGCCTTCGAACTGCCCGCACCGGTCCGGCTGGAGCGGCTGCTGATGCTCGGCCTCGGGCTCAGCCGCAGCGGGATACGCCGCCTGGTCGCGGCCGGGCGCGTGCAGCTGCCGGTGCCCGTGGACGGCAAGGTGCACCAGGACTTCGAGTTCACCGTTGCCGGGGCTGCTCCGGCCGGCCCCGGCCGCCTGGTGGAAGCCCCGCACCCGGTCGCCCAGCAGGTACGCCAGGACACGCTGGTGCTGGCGGCCGACCGCTGATCGCGGCTGATCGCAGTTGCTCGCAGCTGCGATCAGCCGACTGCGGCTTGGGGATCCGGGTGCGGATCAGTGGATCTCGGTGACCACTACGTCCAGCTGCCACGGCTTGCGGGCGGTGCCCTCGGCCGCGACCTCCACCTTGTGGTCCAGCCCCAGCAGGGCGTCCACCAGCTCGCCGGGCGTCTTCGGCTCCGCGCCCGCCACCAGCAGGCCGCGCACCAGCCGGCCCTTGGTCGCCTTGTTGAAGTGGCTCACCACGGTGCGCTTGCCGTTGCGCTCCTGGAGCACCCGCACGGTCGCCGTCCGGGATGCCACTTCGCCCGCCGGCTTCCACGCCGCCGCGTACGCCGAGCTGCGCAGGTCCAGCACCAGGCCGTCCGCCACCTCCGGCAGCACAGACGCCATGGTGCCCCGCCAGTACGCCCCGAGCGCCCCCAGGCCGGGGAGTTTCACGCCCATCGAGCAGCGGTAGGGCGGGATCCGGTCGCCGATCCGCACCGCGCCCCACAGCCCCGAGAACACCAGCAGCGAACGCGCGGCCCGGTCGTAGGCGGCCTCGTCCAGCCGGGCCAGCCCGAGGTTGTCGAACAGCACCCCGGTGTACACCTCGCCGGCCGGCAGCGCGCCCGCCGTCGGCAGCGCGGCATTGCGCGCGATCTCGCCGCGCAGGCCCGGGCTCAGCCCGAGCACCTCGGCGGCCGCGTCCTCGTCGCCCCGGCACAGCCCGACCAGGGTCTCCAGCACCTGCGCCCGCGCCGCCGTCAGCCCGGGCAGCGACAGGCCGTCGAGCGCCACCGGCACCCCGTCGGCGGACGCGGCCTTGCCCTCCGAGGGCGGCAACAGCACCAGCACAGCGGACTCCTCGACAGTTTGTGGCGGACGATCCCCGCCACCCTACGCAAAACCGCCCCCGGACCGGGCGCCCGGTCCGTCCTGCGAACGCCAGGCGGCCGCCGCCGGGGGCGCCCGCCCGCCCGGCGGCCGCTCCGGCCCGCCCCTGCCCGGCCGCTGACCCCACTCCTGGGAAGCAGGCCCGGGTACCGGCGCGCCCGCCCCCGGATCCGCCCGGAATCACCCGATTCGCCCTACGCTGCCTCCATGCCACGCCGAAAACTGCGCGTCAAGGCCGCCGACTCCGCCCGGATCAACGCCGAACTGGCCGAGTTGCGTGCCCGTCTGGAGATCCACACCGAGTGGCCCGACCCCGTCCTCGCCGAGGCGGAGGAGGCGGCCCGCACGCCACGGCTGCCGGAGTACGACGCGACCGAGCTGCCGCTGTTCACCGTCGACCCGCCCGGATCCCGGGACCTCGACCAGGCCATGCACCTGGCCCACCGCCCGGGCGGCGGCTACCGGGTGCACTACGCGATCGCCGACGTGGCGGCCTTCGTCCGGCCCGGCGGGCTGATCGACGCCGAGGCCCGCCGCCGCGTCCAGACCCTCTACTTCCCGGACCACCGCGTCCCGCTGCACCCGGCCCGGCTCTCCGAGGACGCGGCCAGCCTGCTGCCGGGGGAGACCCGCCCGGCCCTGCTCTGGCAGCTCGACCTGGACGCCGACGGCGCCGTCGTCCTCGCCGACCTGCGCCGCGCCCTCGTCCGCTCGCACCGCAGGCTGGACTACGCCGCCGTCCAGCGCGCCGTCGACGGCGGCGGCGCCGACGAACAGCTCGCCCTGCTCGCCACCGTCGGCCGGCTGCGCGAGGAGCAGGAGCGCACCCGCGGCGGGATCAGCCTGCCCCTCCCCGAGCAGGAGATCGAGGAGACCCTGCACGGCTACGTCCTCGGCTACCGCGCACCCGCCCCCGCCGACGGCTGGAACGCCCAGATCTCGCTGCTCACCGGCATGGCCGCGGCCGAACTGATGCTGGATGCCGGCGTCGGCCTGCTGCGCACCCTGCCCGCCGCCCCGCCCGAGGCGTACGCGCGGCTGCGCCGCACCGCCCGCGCGCTGGACGTGGAATGGCCGGACGGCCTGCCGTACCCGGAACTGATCCGCTCGCTCGACCCGGACGCCCCGTTGGACGCGGCCTTCCTCAACGAGTGCACCGGTCTGCTGCGCGGAGCCGGCTACCTGGCCTTCGACGCCACGCAGGGCCTGCCGGCCCCGGCCGACCCGGTGCACGCCGCCCTGGCTGCGCCGTACGCGCACTGCACGGCGCCGCTGCGCCGGCTGGGCGACCGGTTCGCCCAGGAGATCTGCGCGGCCGTCGCCGCCGGCGAGACGGTGCCGGACTGGGCGCGGGAGGCACTGCCCGCCGTCCCGTCCCTGATGGCGGGCGGGGACCGCCGCTCGGCCGAGGTGGAGCGGGCCTGCGTGGACCTGGTGGAGGCGGAACTGCTGGCAGGCCGGGAGGGGGAGGACTTCCCGGCGCTGGTCATCGACGTGGACGAGCAGCGGCCGACCCGCGGCACCGTCCAGCTGCGCGAGCCGGCCGTCCGGGCCCGCTGCGACCGCCCCGACGGCGCGGGCGGCGCGCCGGGTGCCGGCCGCGGCCTGCCGCTCGGCGAGCAGGTCGTGGTCCGGCTGACGGTGGCCGACCCGGCCACCCGGACGGTCCGCTTCGCCGCCGTCTGATCCCGGCCCGGTGGGAGGATCGTCCCGTGACCGAACAGACCTCCCCCCGTCCGCGGTCCGCCGAGCAGCCGTCCGCCGTTCCCGGCCGGCGCCGTCGGCTGCTGGTGCTGGCGATCTGCTGTCTGAGCCTGTTCATCGTCGGGCTCGACAACACCGTGGTGAACATCGCCCTCCCGGCGATCCAGAAGGACCTCGACGCCCCCGCCTCCGGGCTGCAGTGGATCATCGACGCCTACACCCTGGTGCTGGCCTCCCTGCTGATGCTGTGCGGCTCGGTGGCCGACCGCTTCGGCCGGCGCCGGGTGTTCCAGACCGGCCTGCTGCTCTTCGTGCTCGGTTCGCTGCTCTGCAGCCTGGCGCCGAGCCTGGCCTGGCTGGTGGTGTTCCGCGCGGTGCAGGCCGTCGGCGGCTCGATGCTCAACCCGGTGGCGATGTCGATCATCACCAACACCTTCACCGAGCCGAGGGAACGGGCCCGGGCGATCGGCATCTGGGGCGGCGTGGTCGGCATCTCGATGGCGCTCGGCCCCCTGCTCGGCGGCTTCCTGGTGGACGGCGCCGGCTGGCAGTCGATCTTCCTGATCAACGTCCCGGTCGGCCTGCTCGCCTGCCTGCTGACCGCCCGGTACGTCCCCGAGTCGCGAGCGCCGCGGGCCCGCCGGCTGGACCCGGTCGGCCAGCTGCTGATGGTGATGCTGCTCGGCTGCGGCACCGCCGCGATCATCGAGGGCCCCGAGCACGGCTGGACGAGCCCGCTGATCCTGGCCCTCGCCGCGACCGCGCTCGCCGCGCTGGTGGCCTTCCCGCTCTGGGAGCGGAGGGTCCCCGAACCGCTCGTCGACCCGCGGTTCTTCCGCAGCGCGCCCTTCACCGGCGCCACCGTCACCGCCGTCTGCGCCTTCGCCGCGCTCGGGGGCTTCCTGTTCCTCAACACCCTCTACCTCCAGGACGTCCGCCACTACAGCCCGGTCGAGGCGGGCCTGTGGACGCTGCCGATGGCCGGGATGATGCTGGTCTGCGCGCCGCTCTCCGGCCGCATCGTCGGAGGCCGGGGACCGCGCGGCCCGCTGGTCGCGGCCGGCCTCGGGCTCGCCGCCAGCGGCGTGCTGCTCACCCGGCTGGCCGCGGACTCCCCGGCGTCGCTGCTGCTGGTCGCCTACGCGCTGTTCGGCTTCGGCTTCGGCATGGTGAACGCTCCGATCACCAACGCCGCGGTCTCCGGCATGCCGCGCGCCCAGGCGGGCGTGGCGGCGGCGGTGGCCTCGACCAGCCGGCAGGTCGGCCAGTCGCTCGGCGTCGCGGTGATCGGCACCGTGGTCACCTCGGCCGTGATCGGCCCGCTCGCCACCGGCTTCGCCCCGGCCAGCCACGCCGGCTGGTGGATCGTGACCGGCCTCGGCGTCGCCATCCTCGTCCTCGGCCTGGTCACCACCACCACCTGGGCCACCGGCACCGCCGCCCGGGTGGCGGCCCGCCTCGGCGGCGAACCGCCCGTCGTCAGGCCCGGCGTGCGGGAGGCCCCGCCCGAGCGGCTACCATGACCACTACGGCGGACGAGCCGGCCGGGCGGTCGCGACGGGTCCTCAGGGCCCGCCGAGGAACGTCCGGGCTCCACAGAGCAGGGTGGTGGGTAACGCCCACCCGGGGTGACCCGCGGGACAGTGCCACAGAAAACAGACCGCCCGCCGCTCTGCGCCCCGCGAGGGGTGGCAAGGCAGCGGGTAAGGGTGAAACGGTGGTGTAAGAGACCACCAGCGACCGGGGTGACCCGGACGGCTCGGTAAACCCCACCTGGAGCAAGGTCAAGATCGGCGCCCTCGGGCGCCGTGCGCGGATGCTTGAGGGCTGCTCGCCCGAGTCCGCGGGTAGACCGCACGAGGCTGTCGGCAACGGCAGCCCTAGATGGATGGCCGCCTCCCCGGGCCGCGCAAGCAACCCGGGAGACAGAACCCGGCGTACAGGCCTGCTCGTCCGTCCTCAGGCGTGGTGAAGGCCCGCCGGTCCGCTCAGCGGGCCGGCGGGCCTTTCTCCGTAGGCCCGCGGTTCAGGCCGGGTGGGCGCCGACCGCGTCGCGGATCTGCTCGCCGAGGCCGCCGTTGACGCGGGCGCAGTTGGCGCAGCAGAAGAACCGGCCCGCCACCTCCACGCCGTGGCCCACGATCCGGACCTGGCACTGCTCGCAGCGCGGTGCGAGCTTCTCCATCGCGCACTCGAAGCTGTCGAAGGTGTACACGTCGCCGGTGATGGTCTTGATCTCGAAGGCGAGCCAGTAGTCGTTGCCGCAGGTGACGCAGATGGCCATGGTGGCCGTCTCCCTTCCGGTGGGGGCTGAACGGCCGGTCGGGCGCTCAGCCCTTCCCAGTGTCGGAGCGGCCCCCGGGGGCGGCCACTCGGCCGCACCCGCCCGGGAGGCTCGGCAGGCCCGGACGTACCCGGGGGCCGGGCCACCCGGCGGGCCCAGGTGAGCTCAGGCGGGCCGGGCCGACAGCTCCTCCAGCGCCCGGACCGCCCGGTCGGCGTCCTCGATGCCGACGAACAGGTGGTCGTGGTGGAAGCCGGCCACCACGTTGCAGCTGATCCCCTCCTCGGCCAGCCGCCCCGCCACGGCGGCGGTCAGGCCGACGGCCTCCAGCGCCGAGTGGATCTGCAGCGTGATCCAGGCCGCCACGTAGTCGTAGCGCAGGCCGAGCGCGTCCGCCTCCTCCTGCGACACCACCACCGTGACCCCCTCGGGCTCGGCGACGGTCACCACCGGCCGCATCCCGGCGGGCACCTTCGCGGGCAGCGTGCAGTAGACGTACCGCCCCGGGTTGAGCTGCGGGTGCATCCCGCGCAGCAGGGTCGCAAGGTCTCGTTCACCGGCCATGCCCGCCACCGTAGCGGCTGGGCCTGCGCCGCACGGGCCGTCGGCCGACGTGTCGGAAACCGTTGACGAGCGACAGTCACCGATATATCGTCGAGTTATCGAGACAGTTACTCGACTGTCCGAACGACCGACAGGCCGATCATGTGGAGGTGGGCGCCATGCGCTCAGGACGACGATTTCGTGAGGAGGGCCCGCTCGGCGGCAGGCGCCGTGGGCCGGGCCCGGAGTTCGGGGGGATGCCCGGGGAGGGCTTCGAGGGCCGGAGTGCCTTCGGCCCCTTCGGCCCGCCGCCGTTCGGGCCCGGACGCCCGATGGGCGGGCCGTTCGGCGGCTTCGGCGGGCACGGGGGCCGCGGGCACGGCCCGCGCGGCCGGCGCGGCGGGCGGGCCCGGCGCGGGGACGTGCGGGCGTCGCTGCTGGCGCTGCTCAAGGAGCGGCCGATGCACGGCTACGAGATGATCGCGGAGATCGCCGAGCGGACGGGCGGGGCCTGGCGGCCGAGCCCGGGCTCGATCTACCCCAACCTCCAGTTGCTGGAGGAGGAGGGCCTGATCACCGCGGAGGAGGTCGGCGGCAAGCGGCTGGTCTCGCTCACCGAGGCGGGCCGGGCCGAGGCCGAGGCGGGGGCCGCCGAACCGTGGGCGGAGGCCGGCCGGGAGGTCGACTGGGAGGCCGTCCAGGAGGTCGGCCAGGCGCTCGGCGCGGTCGACCACGCGATCCGGCAGGTCATGACGACGGGCACGGAGGCGCAGCGCGCCAAGGGCCTGGCGGTGCTGAACGAGGCCCGCAAGAAGCTGTACCTGATCCTCGCCGAGGACGCGTGACGGCTCAGGGGGGCCGGGGGGCGGACGGTGCTGCTGCTCAGGGGCGGACGGCGAACAGTGCCACGCACGCGAGCAGCAGCACCGCCCAGCCGAACCAGAGCCAGCCGTTCGGTCCGATCGCCGCGCTGTAGATGCTGACCACCACCAGCAGTCCGGCGGTGACGGCGGCCACCTGCCGGTTGTGGTGCATCACCGCGCGGGACTTCGACCTGGGGTGGTGCCGTACGGTCCTCGCCATCGCCGTCCTCCCTGGGTCGGGCTCCCGAGGGGAGCGGCCGTCACCCGGAGGCGCGGGCGCTGGCCGCCTCGTCGTACTCGTAGCGCCAGTACCAGCGGGCGCCCCGCTGCTGCTTGGCCCGGATGTACACCAGTGTGCGCGCGGGCGTCTCGCCGTGCGCGGGGACCGGCACCTTGTAGGTCTTGGGCACGCCGTACATGGGCCCCAGCGGGATCGGCAGGATCCGGCCGTCCAGGGGTCCGCCGACGAATTCGGTGTCCGCGCTCTTCACCACACCAGGGTCTCACCCCGGCGCAGGTGGCCGGCGGGCGGCTTCGCGGGGGCCCGCAGGTGAACGGCCGCCCGGGGTGGTCCGGGGGAGGGCTTGTGGCGCGCAGGTGCCGGGAGTGTGACCGGAGAGGCACCGCCCCCGGTCATCCGGAGGCCCCGCGCACCCTTATCCTTCCTGTTACGCCCTCGGGGTTCACCCGGGTCAGCGGGCCCCGTACGGGCCGGGCAAGGCGCACGTCGGTGTGCCCGCCGGGCCGCTGAGCCGCAGCGTCCGTGCTGCCGTGACTCCGTACCGTGACCCGGGCGTCGGCCGTCCGGCAACCCCGGCTCCGGCCGGCAGGGCGTGGACGGCAGGGCCGAGCACCACCCCGGGAAGCAAGCGGGGGGCGCTGTGCGTTGCGTCGGAGTGGTACGTCGAATGCTGTGTCACACCAGGCACGGCAGTGCGCGGAGAGGGGCCCGATGGAAGCCGGCAGCAGGTGGACGACCTGGTGGCAGAAGCGTGACCGTCAGCGGGTGCGGCCGGCCGACATGGACGGCCCCGCCGCCAGACTGGATCAGCTGCTGGGCGCCGTGCGCGCCGGATTCCCGCTCGCGCCCGCCGCGCATCCGGCCGGCTACCGGTGTTCCTGCGACCGGGTCGCCTGCCCGGCCCCCGCACAGCACCCGGTCTCCTTCGCCTGGCAGACCCAGGCGACCACCGACCCGGAGCAGGTCGGCCGCTGGCTCTCCCGGGATCCCCAGGCCAACTTCATCACCGCCACCGGCCGCGCCCACGACGTGCTGGACGTGCCCGCCGAGGCCGGCCGGCTGGCCCTGGAGCGGCTCACCGCGCTGGGCGTCGAGGGCCCGGTGGCCGCCGTCGGCGAGGACCGCTACCTGTTCTTCACCGCCACCCGGGGCACCCCGGTGGACGAGGACGAGTGGTGGCCGAGCGCCCTCGACTCCACCCCGGACACCATGTCCGAGCACCCCGGCCTGCGCTGGCACTGCCGCGGCTCGTACACCCTGCTGCCGCCGGCCGCGCTGCCGGACGGCTCCGAGGTGCGCTGGCTGCGCGGGCCCGAGCAGCCCCTGCCGGACCCGCTGCGCGTCCTGGACGTGCTGACCGACGCCTGCACCGAGGTGGGCGCGGTCGCCGAGGAGCAGTGGCTGATCGGCTGACGCGCCCACTCCGGGTGGTTACGGCAGGGTGAGGATCTCGGCGCCGTCCGCCGTGACGACCAGGGTGTGCTCGAACTGCGCGGTGCGCTTGCGGTCCTTGGTGACGACGGTCCAGCCGTCCGCCCAGACCTCGTAGTCGTAGGTGCCCAGGGTCAGCATCGGCTCGATGGTGAAGGTCATCCCCGGCTTGATCACCTCGGTGGCCCGCTCACTGTCGTAGTGCGGGATGATCAGGCCGGAGTGGAACGACGTGTTGATGCCGTGCCCGGTGAAGTCCCGCACCACGCCGTAGTCGAAGCGCTTGGCGTAGGACTCGATGACCCGGCCGATCACGTTGATCTGGCGGCCGGGCTTGACCGCCTTGATGGCCCGGTTGAGCGACTCGCGCGTCCGCTCGACCAGCAGCCGCGACTCCTCGTCCACGTTGCCGCAGAGGTAGGTGGCGTTGAGGTCGCCGTGCACCCCGTGGATGTAGGCGGTGGCGTCGATGTTGACGATGTCGCCGTCCTGCAGCACGGTCGAGTCCGGGATGCCGTGGCAGATCACCTCGTTGATCGAGGTGCAGATCGACTTCGGGAAGCCCCGGTAGCCGAGGTCGGACGGGTAGGCGCCGTGGTCGCACATGTACGCGTGGGCGACGGCGTCCAGCGCGTCCGTGGTGACCCCGGGCGCGATCAGCTTCGCGGCCTCCTCCATCGCCTGCGCGGCGATCCGGCTCGCGATCCGCATCTTCTCGATCGTCTCGGCGCTCTGCACCTCGGGCCCGGTGTACGGCGCCGGCGCCGGCCGCCCGACGTACTCGGGGCGCGCGATGTGCGCCGGGACCTTGCGGGTGGGGGACTGGATGCCGGGTACGAGAGCCATGGCTGCGAGTCTATCCGCCGCCCCTGACCCGCCCGGGGGCGTGCGGAGGGGCCCCCTCCTGGGAATGATCCGTACCGACCTGCCCCGCCGAACGGGAGTGACCGCCATGCCCCTGGGATTCCACCGCAAGCCGACCGGCAAGCCCGGCGAGTGGTTCTACTGCATCAAGCACGCCAAGGTGGAGGAGGGCCCCGAGTGCCCCGCCAAGGACCGCCTCGGCCCCTACGCCAGCCGCGAGGAGGCGGCCCACGCGCTCCAGCTCGCCGACGAGCGCAACCGCGAGTGGAAGAACGACCCGCGCTGGAGCGACAGGCCGACGGACGGCCGGGCCGGGTAGTCGTCAGCGGCCCTCGGGGCGGAGGTGCTTCGTCGTCAGCCGCCCTGGGGGCCGAGGTACTTCGCGCTGGTGAGCGGGGCGAGGACGTCCCAGCCGAGCGAGGTGTAGAGGGCGTGGCCGTCCGGGGTGCCGGCGAGGATGCCGGTCTGGGCGCCCTGGTCGAACGCCGCGGTGGCGAGCGTCCGCATCACCAGGCTGCCGAGGCCCCGGCGGCGGTGTTCGACGGAGGTCTCGACCTGGTCGACGACGGCGGTCGCGCCGAGCGGGACGGTCTGCCCGCGGGCCGCCAGTGCGCCGGTGGCATCGGTGACGAGGGTGCGGACCACGCCGCCCCGGGTCCAGGTGCGCAGGTGGTAGCCGTCCGGGGCGGTCAGCCGGTGGGCGGGGGCCGGGGCCAGCGGGGCGGTCATCAGGTAGCCGGGTTCGTCGTCGATCCACCAGTCGGGGCCGAGCCAGGGGGCGACGAGGGCCGGCTCCGCGAAGATCTTGAGCCACGTCCCCTCGGCGCGGACGTCGCCGGCGACCTTGCGGACGTCGGCCTCCCGTACGGCGTCCCCCGTGGCGTCGAGGACGTGCCGGGTGACGTGGCCGGTGACGCCGACGTCCACGGTGTACCCCCACGGCTCGACGACGGGCGGCGCCGCGAGCCGCGACACGACCCACCCGTCCACCCAGCAGCGAACGACGTTCTCCGTCGTGATCTCCAGCATGGCCACCCCTCCGACCGACGATCCGATGAAGGAAAGAGTAATAGGCCCAGTGGCTTAGCGCTACTTACTTCGAGTGATCGCCTCCGTTTGTCCCACTGCTGCGGCCGCCTCAGCTCGCTCCGCCTCCGCTTGCTCGGCCGCCGCCCGCTCCGCCGCGGCCTTCTCGTGCTCGGCGCGGACGGCCGCCGCGTGAGGGTTGGTGCGGTCGTCGTAGGCGAGCAGGCTGGGCAGCGCCGCGACCAGGGCGATCACACCGGCCACGCAGGCGAGGCCGCCGGCCCAGACCGACGCCCGGACGCCGACCAGCCCGGCCATGCCGCCGGCCCGGACCTGGCCGAGCTGCGGGCCGAGCGAGTAGCTGAGCAGCTCCACGCCGGCCATCCGGCCGCGCACCTCGTCCGGGATGGACTGGTTCCACATGGTGGAGCGGGCGATGCCGCTGATCTGGTCGGCGCCGCCGGCCACGGCCAGGCAGAGCAGCACGAGCCAGACGGAGGCGGAGAACCCGGCCAGGGCCATCGCCGCTCCCCAGCCGAGGGCGGCGGCCACCAGCATCCGGCCCTGCCGGTGGATCCGGGAGGCCCAGCCGCTGGTCACCGAGACCGCCAGCGCGCCGACCGCCGAGGCGGAGTACATCAGCCCCAGCGCCCAGTCGGCGTGCAGCTCGGAGGCCAGGAAGGGGAAGATCGCCACCGGGAAGGCGAACAGCATCGCGACCAGGTCGACGGCGTACGTGCCCAGCAGGTCCTTGCGGCTCCAGGCGTACCGCACCCCGGTCAGGACGGCCCGTACCGACGGCTTCTCGGCGTCGGTGGGTGGTGGCACCGCGCGGATCCGGGCGAGCAGCAGCAGCGAGGCGGCGAAGGTGAGCACGTCCAGCGCGTACGCGGTCTGTACCCCGGCGAATGCCACGATGATCCCGGCCAGGGCCGGGCCGGCCACCGAACCGACGTTGCGGTAGAGGGAGTTGAGCGCGAACGCGGCGGTCAGCTGGTCGTGCGGGACGATCCGCGGAGTGAGCGAGTCCAGCGCCGGGCGCTGGAGCCCGTCGGCGGCGGCGACCAGTGCGGCCACCAGGTAGACCGGCCAGAGCACCGGCGTCGGCAGCAGTGCGTTGAGCAGCAGGACGCCGGTGAGCAGGCCGAGCCCCGCCTCCGAGAACAGCACCAGCCGGCGGCGGTCCAGCGCGTCGGCGAGGGCTCCGCCCCAGAGGCCGAAGACGATCAGCGGCACCAGCTCGAAGGCGCCGACCAGGCCGACCGCGAAGGACGATCCGGTGAGCTCCTTGATCTGCAACGGCACGGCGACGTAGGTGAGAAAGCTGCCGAGGCTGGTGATGCACCCCGAGAGCCAGAGCAGCCGGAAGTCCTGCGAGGAGTGCCAGGGCGTCAGGTCGGGGCGCAGCGATCGCAGCAGCGTCCGCAGCCGGCTGCTCGGTGGTGGTTCGGAGTCGTTCACGAACGACCATCCTCGGCTGGCCGTTCGCGCCCCGGCAACAGGTTTTCCGTGCCCGCCCGTGCCCGCCCGTGCCCGCGCGTGCCCGCCTGCGCGCCGGGCCGGGGTGCGGGCGGGGGCCCTTACCAGCGGTTGACGGCCGGCCCCGCGGTGAGCCGCCCGGCGAGGTCGGCCAGGCGGCCGAGCGCCGACCGGCGGGCCGAGGGCTCCCCGGCGGCCGCGCTGACCAGGTGCTGGGCGAGGTCGAACGGCTCCTCCTCGGCCGTACCGACGGTCAGCCGCTCGTGTGCCAGGCCCGCCAGGCCGCCCGGCCCGGCGGTGCCGTCCAGGGCGAGCACCGTCGCCCCGCCGCGGCGGGCGTCCTGCACCCGCTCCAGCAGTCCCTCACCGGCCGCCGCCGGGGCCACCACCAGCACGGTCGCCCCGCGCCCGGCCCCGGCCAGCCGCCGCAGGCCGTGCGCCAGGTGGGCCGGGGCCCCGGCGGGCACCCGGTGCCGAAGCAGGGTCGGCGCCAGCCGGGGGACGTCCGACCAGGCGGCCTCGTCCTCCAGGTGCGCGGCCAGGTGCCAGGGCTCGTACGCCTCGGTGCCGACCAGCAGCAGCCCGTCCGCACCGCGCCGGCCGACCGCATGCCGCAGCGAGCCGGCGAAGCCGCCGACCGCCTCCAGCCAGCCCGTACCGGCCAGCCGATCCCGGAGTGCCGAAACTCTCATCGCGTCCATGCGGCACAGAATGTCGCGGCGGGCCCGGCATTTGGCAGGATCGGCCCATGACTTCCCTCGATTCAGCGACAAACCCGGCCCACGAGCTGCCGGACGTCTCGCAGCTGGTGGTCGGTGTCCTCGGCGGCACCGGCGACCAGGGGCGGGGGCTCGCCCTGCGGCTCGCCAAGGCCGGCCAGCAGGTGATCATCGGCTCGCGCGACGCCTCCCGCGCCGAGGCCTCGGCGGCCGAACTCGGCCTCGGCGTGCGCGGCGCCGACAACGCGACCACCGCGCGGGAGAGCGACATCGTGATCGTCGCCGTCCCCTGGGACGGGCACGCCGCCACCCTCTCCGCCCTGCGCGAGGAGCTGGCCGGAAAGATCGTGGTGGACTGCGTCAACCCGCTCGGCTTCGACAAGCAGGGCGCGTACGCGCTGGTGCCGGAGGAGGGCAGTGCCGCCCAGCAGGCCGCCGCGCTGCTGCCGGACTCGCGGGTCACCGCCGCCTTCCACCACCTTTCGGCGGTGCTGCTCCAGGACGAGGCCGTCGAGCAGATCGACACCGACGTGATGGTGCTCGGAGAGGAGCGCGCCGCCACCGACATCGTGCAGGCGCTGGCCGGCCGGATCCCGGGGATGCGCGGCATCTTCGCGGGCCGGCTGCGCAACGCCCACCAGGTGGAGTCGCTGGTCGCCAACCTGATCTCGGTCAACCGGCGGTACAAGGCCCACGCGGGCCTGCGGATCACCGACGTCTGAGCCGGCACCCGGACCGGTACCGGAGCCGGCGCCCGGGCCGCCGCCGCGCGACGTGCCGGCCGCCGGTCTCACCCCTGGACCAGGTCCGGGGGTGAGGTCGGCGACAATGGGGGCCGACCGTCAGTCCGCGCTAGGAGCCCCCGCCATGCCCCGCACGTCCCTCTTCGCCTCGATCGTCGTCGTCCTCGCGCTGGCCGCCGGTGTGGTCTCGCTGACCCAGGGCTTCTGGTGGGGCCTGATCTGGATCCCGATGGCGGGCGTCGCCAGCAACGTCCTCTGGCTGAACCTGCGCCGCGAGAAGATCGCGAAGGCCGCCGCCGAGCGGGCCGGCCAGCACGCCTAGCCCTTCCGGGCCTCCGGGCCTTCCGGTTCCCTAGTTCTTCCAGAACGAGAACAGGTACCGGCCGAGCGTCGCGTAGCCCGCGTCCGCGCCGAACAGGCCCATCAGGCCGTACACGGCGTCGAAGAAGAACCGGTTCACCTCGGGCTGCCAGAGCAGTGCGAAGACCGCCAGCATCCCGTACGGGGCGAACGGCTCGACCGCGCGCCTGGTCCGGTACGACAGCCACGGCTCGATGATCCCGTAGCCGTCCAGGCCGGGCACCGGCAGCAGGTTCAGCAGGGCCGCGCTCAGCTGGAGCAGCCCGAGGAAGCCCAGCGCGCCGGAGAACGGCGAGACGGTCAGCTCGTAGCCGTGCCACTGGGCGTGCACCGACGGGTCGTCCAGCCAGCCCGCGCCGATCGGGATCAGCAGCAGCGCCGCGCAGGCCAGGTTGACCAGCGGGCCCGCCGCCGAGATCAGGCTGTGCTTGAGCCTGCCGTTGATCCGGTGGCGCTCGATCCAGACCGAGCCGCCGGGCAGGCCGATGCCGCCGAGGATCACGAACACGACCGGCAGCACGAAGCTGAGCAGGATGTTGGTGTACCTGAGCGGGTTGAGCGTCAGGTAGCCCTTGGCGCCGACGGTGAGGTCGCCGCCGTGCAGCGCGGTGCGCGCGTGCGCGTACTCGTGCAGGCAGAGCGAGACCATCCAGCCCGCCACCACGAACAGGAACACCCCGAACGAGGCGTTGCCGTACCCCGCGTACACCGCCCAGCCGGACGTGGCGAGTATCGCGAGCAGCACCCAGAACACCGGGCTGATCCGGCGGTCCTCGCTGCGCGAGCGCTGCGTTGCGGCGAAGGTCATGGTGTGGGTGCTCCGGGTGTCTGGGGGGTGTCTCGGGTGTGGGTGTCCGGGATGGGGCAGGGACCGATCATGCCGGGCGGGTCCGTCGGCGGACAAGCCGTCCCGGGTGAACGTACGACGACCCGGTCCCGGTTCCGGGCCCCGGTGCCGGACAGGGGAGCCCCGGCGCCGGACAGTGAGCCCCGACGGCGGACCGCGGAGCCCCCGGCACCGGACACTCGCACCGGCCACCGGCGGCGGCCCGGACAATTGTGCGTGCCGGCGGCGGCCATCGACCAGAATGGGCGGGTGCACTACGGCATCCTCGGAACCACCACGGCCCACCACGACGACGGCACACCCGTCCCGCTCGGCGGGGCCCGGCTGCGGGCGCTGCTCGCCGCGCTGGTCCTGCGGCAGGGGCGGCCGGTGCCGGCCGACCTCCTGGTGGACGAGGTGTGGGACACCGAACCGCCGCAGGACTCCTCCGCCGCCCTGCAGACCCTGGTCGGCCGGCTGCGCCGCACCCTCGGCCGCGACCGGGTCGGCTCCGGCCCGGCCGGCTACTGGCTGACCGAGCCGCGCACCGACCTCGGCGAGTTCCAGCGGCTGGCCGACGAGGGCCGCCGGGCGCTGGAGGACGCCGACCACGCGCTGGCCGCCGAGAAGTTGAGGGCCTCCCTGGCGCTCTGGCGCGGCCCGGCCCTCGCCGACCTGCCCGACCGCAGCGGCCCCGCCACCCGGCTGGAGGCCCAGCGGGACGAGGCCCGCCGCCACCGGATCACCGCCGACCTCGGCCTCGGCCGGGCCGCCGAGCTGGTCGCCGAACTCGCCGAGCTCTGCGAACAGCAGCCGCTGGACGAGCCGTTGCAGTACCTGATGGTCCAAGCGCTGCGCGAGAGCGGGCGCACCGCCGAGGCGCTGCGCCACTACGAGCGGACCAGACGGGCCCTGGCGGACGAGCTGGGCGTCGACCCTGGCCGCCAACTCCAGTCCCTCTACGCCGAGTTGCTGGCACCCGTGGAGCCGGTCGGGCCTTCGGTGCGCGAGCAGGCGGCGCCGCCGGCCCCACCGCCCCGCAGTACGGGCAACCTGCGCGGCCGGCTGACCAGCTTCGTCGGCCGGGAGGGCGATCTGGGCGCCCTGCGCGGAGCCCTGACCGGTAGCCGGCTGGTCACCCTGACCGGCCCCGGCGGCTCCGGCAAGACCAGGCTCTCGGTCGAGGCCGGCCGCGCCGAACAGGGCGCCGGGCGCTGGCCGGACGGCGTCTGGCTGGCCGAACTCGCCCCGCTGGGGAGCCCGGCCGCCGTCCCGGCCGCCGTGGTCTCCGCGCTCGGCCTGCGCGAGATCGTGCTGCACACCGGCAGCATGGTCGCCGAGGTGCTGGAGAAGCGCGCCGAGGACCCGGTGCGCCGACTGGTCGAGCACTGCGGCCACCGCCAGATGCTGCTGGTCCTGGACAACTGCGAGCACCTGATCCAGGCCGCCGCCGATCTCGTCGACCGGCTGCTCGCCGAGTGCCCCGGCCTCACCGTTCTCGCCACCAGCCGCGAGCCGCTCGGCGTACCCGGCGAGACCGTCCTGCCGGTCGAGCCGCTGCCCGGCCCGGTGGCGCTGCGCCTGCTCGCAGAGCGGGCCGCCGCCGCCCGCTCCGGCTTCGACCCGCAGAACGACCCGGAGGCGTGTGCCGAGATCTGCCGGCGCCTGGACGGCCTGCCACTCGCCATCGAACTGGCCGCCGCCCGGTTGCGCGTGATGACCGCCCGCCAGATCGCGGACCGCCTGGACGGCCGGTTCGCGCTGCTCACCGGCGGCAGCCGTACCCTGCTGCCGCGCCAGCAGACCCTGCGCGCGGTGGTCGACTGGAGCTGGGACCTCCTCGGCAAGCGCGAACGGGCGGTGCTGCGCCGGCTCTCGGTCTTCGCCGGCGGCTGGACGCTGGAGGACGCCGAGGCGATCTGCGCGGACGACGTCGAGGTGCCCCGCGAGGAGGTCGCCGACCAGCTGCTGTCGCTCGTCGACAAGTCCCTGCTGGTGGCCGACCTCGACGGCGAGGGGCTGCCGCGCTACCGGATGCTGGAGACCATCCACGAGTACGCGACCGAGCGGCTGGCCGAGTCGGCCGCCGAACGCGGCGCCACCGAGAGCCGTCACCTGGCGCACTTCCGCGAGCTGGTCAGCACCGCCGACCTGAGCGTCCACGGCCCGCAGCAGCTGCACTGGCTGGGGGTGCTGGCGCGCGAGCAGGACAACATCCGGGCGGCGCTGCGCCGCGCGGTCGACCTGCGGGACGAGGAGCAGGCGCTCGTGATCTCCCTCGGCATGAGCTGGTACTGGTCGCTGCGCGGCTTCAGCCTGGAGGCCCGCGACTGGTACGAGGCGGTGGCCGCGCTCGGCCCGGACCCGTTCGATCCGGACGGACCGGCACCGGTGCCGGTGGAGCGGAACGTCCTCGCGTACGGCCTGCCGATGCCCGAGGGGGTCATCGAGGAATCCCGCCGGCTGATCGTCCTGTACCGCCTGGCCGGGCTCTTCGAGGGCAGCCTTGAGGTCCTCGGCGACCCGGTGGCGACCGCCACTGCGCAGCGGCTGCTCGACGCGTACCGCCCGGACCTGCCGCAGTCCTACCGCTTCCCGGCGCTGATGCGGGTGTTCGGGGCCTTCCTGGCCGGCCGCCTGGATCTGCTGAAGGACCTGGTGGACGACGCGGTCCGCGGCTGCGAGGAGCACGGCGGGCCGAACGACCTGGCGTTCATCCTGCAGATCCGGGCCAAGATGATGAACGACTGGCCCGGTGGCGAGGAGCAGGGGGCCCGGGACGGAGAGAAGTCCCTGGAGCTGTACACCCGGGCCGGCAACCTCTGGGGGATCTCCCAGGCGCTGGCGGCCCGCGGCGAGTCGCTGGCCAACCGGGGCATGGCCGACGAGGCCGCCGCCGCGTACGAGCGGGCGATCGAGCTGGCCGAGGAGCTGGGCGCGCCGCAGGAGGTGCCGATCCTGCGGGTGAGCCTCGGCGGTGCCGTGCTGGAGCGGGACATGGCGGAGGGCGAGCGGATCGTCCGGGACGCGATCGCCGGGATCGACGCTCCCGGGGCGAACCAGGCCACCACCGGCGCGCTGCTGTTCGGCCGTCTGACGCTCTGCGGCATCCACGCCCAGCGGGGCGAGTACGACCAGGCGCTGGCCGAACTGGACAAGCTCGACAGCACCAGGGTCGGCGGCTTCGCCCCCGGGGTGGTCAGCGGGCTGCTGGCCACCTCCCGGGGCTGGGTCATGGCCCGCGCCGGCGAACCGGACGAGGGGCTTGTCCTGCTCCGCGACGGCCGGCGGCTGCTCGGCGCGATGGAGGCGGCATCCGGGTTCGCGGAGCAGATGACGGTCATGGTGGTCCCGGCCGTGGCCGGGGTGCTGCGTGCGTTCGCCGAGCGCGACGGGGACCTGGAGCGGGCCCGGGCGGCCGCCCGGCTGCTCGGCGCACACACCGGGTTGAACGGCCCGAAGGGCGGTTACCTGGACCGGATGGAACGCGACCGCGCGGCCGCCGCCCTGCGGAGCCTGTTGGGTGACGCCGCGTACGAGAGCGCCGTGGCCGCGGGCGAGGGCCTGACCTCGCAGCAGACCAAGGTCCTGCTGGACGACCTGATCGGCTGACCGGGGCCGGCCGGCCCTCACGAGGGCTGAGGGCCGGCCCCCGGGGTGCACCGAAGGGCCGGCCGTCCGGTCCCGGGGCCCGTCCCCCCGGGGCCGGACGGCCGGCCCGTCCACGGCGCGCGGCCTCAGGTCCGCTTGCGGAACCGGGCCACCGCGAGCGGCGCGAAGACCGCGGTGACGCCCACCGACCAGCCCAGCACGATGAGCACCGGGTGGGCCACCGCACCCTCACCGTTGAGCAGCGCCCGGCAGGCGTCGGCCAGCGCCGAGAGCGGGTTCACCTTGGTGAAGGACTGCAGCCAGCCCGGCATGGTGCTGGGCTCGGCGAAGATCGAGCTGCCGAACTGCATCGGCATCAGGACGAGCATGGAGACCCCCTGGACGGCCTGGGCGCTCTTCATCGCCATGCCGAGCAGCATCGAGATCCAGACGATCGACATGCCGAACACCAGTGAGAGACCGATTGCGGCCAGCAGCTCCAGCGGTCCGGTCTTCACCTCGAAGCCGAGGATCAGCGCGAAGCCGATCAGGATGGTGAAGGAGACCAACGCTCGGAAGGTCTCCGCGGCGATCTTGGAGAGCAGGACGGAGGACCGGCCGATCGGCAGGGTGCGGAAGCGGTCCATCACCCCGGTCTGGAAGTCGCTGTTCAGCCCGGTGCCGACGGCCATCGCCAGGGTGAGGCCGGTCTGCCCGAGCAGGCCGGGGATCATGTACTGCTTGTAGGCGTCCTGGCCGCCGGCGATCGCGCCGCCGAAGACGTAGACGAAGAGCACGGTGAAGATGATCGGCATCAGCACGGCGTCGAACATCGACTCCGGGTCCGCCTTGATCCGCATCAGGTTGCGGCGGGTCAGCGCGCCGACGTGGCGCAGGTTTCCGGCCAGGCCGATCCGGGTGTCCTCCACCCGGGCGGGGGAGACGGTTGCGGTGGTCATGCGACGGGCTCCTTGGCGAGGCTGGGGGTGGTCGCCGCGGGCGCCGTGGCGGTCGCGGGCTTGCCGGTGATCGCGAGGAAGACCTCGTCCAGGCTGGGCACCTTGGTGTCGATCCCGGCTATGGCGAAGCCCCGGTTGCCGAGCACCCCGATCACGGTGGTGAGCTGGTCCTCGCCGGTGATCGGCACCGAGAGCAGCCCGGTGTCGGCGGAGAAGGTGGCCTCGGCCCTGCCGGTCTCCTGGAGGCAGCGGGCCATCTCGGGGAGTTCGGCCGGGTGCGCCGCGCGGACCTGCAGGGTCTGCCCCCCGACCTGGGCCTTGAGTTCGGCCACGCCTCCGGCGGCGATCACCCGGCCCCTGTCGATGACGGTCAGCTCGTCGGCGAGCTGCTCGGCCTCCTCCATGTACTGGGTGGTGAGCAGCACGGTGGAGCCCTCGGCGACCATCCGCTGCACCTCGTCCCAGACCTCGTTGCGGGTGCGCGGGTCCAGGCCGGTGGTGGGCTCGTCCAGGTAGAGCACCCGGGGACGGCCGATCATGCTGGCGGCCAGGTCGAGGCGGCGGCGCATACCGCCGGAGTAGGTCTTGGCGACCCGCTTGGCGGCCTCGGTGAGCGAGAAGCGCTCCAGCAGCTCGGCGGCGCGGGCCTTGGCGTCCTTGCGGGAGAGGTCGAGCAGCCGGCCGATCAGGTAGAGGTTCTCGTATCCGGAGAGCATCTCGTCGACGGAGGCGTACTGGCCGGTGAGGCCGATGGTGCGGCGCAGCTGCTTGGGCTGGCGCAGGACGTCGTAGCCGCCGACGACGGCGGTGCCGGCGTCGGGCTTGATCAGGGTGGAGAGGACGCGGACCAGGGTCGTCTTGCCGGCGCCGTTGGGGCCGAGGACGCCGAGCACGGTGCCCTCGCGGACGGTGAGGTCGACTCCGTCGAGGGCCTTGGTGGCGCCGTAGTGCTTGACGATGCCGCGGACCTCCACGGCGTTGCCCGTGGCGGGCCCCCGGTCGTTCGGGGCGGTGGCGATGCTTGTCATGCCTCCAGGCTGTCCGGCTCCGCTGTCAGCGGGCTGTCACCGCCCGGCCGGCGCCGCCGTCCCGGTGTCGTCCCGCTGTCATCCCGCGGTCGCGCCGCCGACAGCGGCCGCCTCCGGCGATGGGCGGGGCAGGCCAAGGGCCCCGCTCCGGCCCCGGGGACCTGGGGAGAGCGGGGCCCTGTCCTTCCGTCAGTGGAAGGTGTGCTCGGGGGCCGGGAAGGCGCCGGACTGCACGTCGTCGGCGAACGCGCGGGCGGCCTCGCCGAGGACGGCCCGCAGGTTGGCGTACTGCTTGACGAACTTCGGCACCCGGCCGGCCGTCATGCCGGCCATGTCCGTCCAGACCAGGACCTGGGCGTCGGTGTCCACGCCCGCGCCGATGCCGACGGTCGGGATCGACAGCTGCTCGGTGACCTGCGCGGCCAGCTCGGCGGGCACGGCCTCCAGGACGACGGAGAACGCGCCGGCCTGCTGGACGGCCTTGGCGTCGCGCAGCAGCTGGTGCGCCGCCTCGTCGCCGCGGCCCTGGACGGGGTAGCCGCCGAAGGCGTGCACGGACTGCGGGGTGAGGCCGATGTGCGCCATCACCGGGATGCCGGCCTCGACCAGCAGCTCGATCGAGCGGGCGCTGCGCTCGCCGCCCTCCAGCTTGACCGCGCCGACCCCGGCCTCCTTCATCAGCCGGGCGGCGTTGTGCATGGCCTGCGCGGGGGACTCCTGGTAGGAGCCGAACGGCAGGTCGGCCACGATCATGGCCCGCTTGGTGCCGCGGACGACGGCGGCGGAGAGCATCACCATCTGATCCATGGTCACCGGGACGGTGGTCTCGTAGCCGAGGTGGCAGTTGCCCGCCGAGTCGCCGACCAGCAGGACGGGCGTGCCGGCCTCGTCGAAGACGCCCGCGGTGAGGGCGTCGTAGGCGGTCAGCATGGACCACTTCTCCCCGCGCTGCTTGGCGGCGGCGAGGTCGCGGACGGTGACGCGGCGGTTGGTGACCCCGCCGTAGAGCGTGGCGGTCGACGCCTGGTTCTGGGCAGGCGAAGGCGAAGAAGCGTTCATCGAACAGGCTCCTGAAGGGTTGTCGTCTCGTGGCGCCGTGTGGCGTCCCCGGATCACCTCCATGCTTGCACGCCCCGGCACAGCCGCAAAGAGGCGTGCCGCGGGTGCGGTGCGATCTACGGCACACCAGGCCCCGGCGTACGGCGCCCCGGCCCCCGGCGTACGGCGCCCCGGCCCCCGGCGTACGGCGCCCCGGCCCCCGGAGGAGGCCTTTGCGCTCACTTTACGAAACGGGCTCGTCTCGTATCGAAAATAGCGCTACGCTGGCCCAGGGGGTTACGAGACGCTTGCGGCTCGGAATTGCCCGCCAGTGTCACGCCACCACGGACGGGAACCGCAATGACCACCGCAGTCGCGCCACCTCGCGTGCCGGAAGCCATCCACCGCCGGCGATGGGCGATCCTGGGCACCCTCGTGCTCGCCCTGCTCGTCGTCGTCCTCGACAACTCGATCCTCAACGTCGCGATGAAGACCATCGCCTCCCCGGCGCCCACCGGCCTCGGCGCCAGCCAGAGCGACCTGGAATGGTCGATCAACTCGTACACCCTGGTCTTCGCCGGGCTGCTGTTCACGGCCGGCCTGTTCGGCGACCGCTTCGGCCGCAAGCGCTCCCTGCTGGCCGGCATGGTCGTCTTCGGCATAGCCTCGCTGCTCTCCGCGATGGCCGCCTCGCCCGGTGAACTCATCGGCTACCGCGCCCTGATGGGCGTCGGCGGCGCGCTGGCGATGCCCGCGACGCTGGCCATCATCATGAACGTCTTCGAGCGCTCCGAGCAGCCCAAGGCGATCGGCATCTGGGCCGGCGCGGTCGGTCTGGCCATCGCCATCGGCCCGATCACCGGCGGCCTGCTGATCGAGCACTTCTGGTGGGGCTCGGTCTTCCTGGTCAACGTCCCGATCGTGATCGTCTCGGTGATCGCGATGGTGCTGCTGGTGCCCGAGTCCAAGGACCCGAACCCGGGCCGGCTCGACCCCGTCGGCGTGCTGCTCTCGATCATCGGCCTGGTCGCGCTGATCTACGGCATCATCAAGGGCGGCGAGCTGGCCGACTTCACCGCTCCCGGCGCCTGGGTGCCGATCCTGGTCGGCGTGGCCGCACTGGCCGCCTTCGTCTGGTTCGAGCGCCGTACCGCGCACCCCGCGCTGGACGTCAGCTGGTTCCGCAACAAGGTCTTCAGCGCCTCCGTGGTCGTCGTCGGCGTGGTCTTCTTCGCGCTGATGGGCGTCTCCTTCTTCGGCGTCTTCTACACCCAGAGCGTGCGCGGCTACAGCGCGCTCCAGGCCGGCCTGCTGATGCTGCCGCTGGCCGTCGCCCAGCTGATGTTCGCGCCCCGGGCCCGGCTGGTCGTCGACCGCTTCGGTGTCAGCGCCACCTGTGCCGGCGGCATGGCACTGATCGCGGTCGGCTTCCTCGGCTACCTGATGCTGGACGCGACCACCCCGATCTGGATCCTGGTGGTGCTCGGTTTCCTGATGGGCGCCGGTATGGCACACGTCATGCCGCCGGTGACCGTCGCGATCATGGGCTCCCTGCCGCGCGAGAAGGCCGGCGCGGGCTCGGCGGTCAACAACACCTTCCGGCAGGTCGGCGGCTCGCTCGGGGTCGCCGTGCTCGGCGCGGTGCTCTCCACCGTCTACCGCGACGGCATGGCCGACAAGCTGGACCAGCTGCCGACCGAGGCGCTGCGCGAGAAGGCGGGGGAGTCCCTGGAGGCCACCCTGGCCGTCGCCGACCGGCTCGGCCCGCAGGGCGCCGCGCTGATCGGCCCGGCCAACGACTCCTTCATCAACGCCATGCACGTGGTGGCCGGTCTCTCCGCCGGCATCACCGTGGTGGGCGCCCTGTTCGCCTGGTTCCTGCTCCCCGGCCGCATCCCGGCGGGCGGCCCCGGCGGTGCGCCGGGCGGCGCGCCCTCCCCGGAGAAGGCGGCCGGCCCGGCGCGCGAGACCGAGGTCGCGGGCGCCTGACCCGGCCACGGTGCCCGACCCGGCCGCCGGTGCCTGACCTGCGGCTGGGCGCGACCGAGTCGCGACCGGGCTGCGCGACAATGGGGGCCCTGCCCGGCCGGCCGCGTCCGGACGGGCAGGGCCGTCGTCCGCACCCAGGCCCCACCGGCCCGGCCGGCGGACGACAATCGGAAGTGGGAACGGCGCCTCGCGCCCGCAAGACCCAGGGAGAAGAGCGGGGATGAAGACGGACACCACGGCCGAGCCGGACTGCACCAACCCGCGGCGGGGCCGCCCGCGCAGTGAGGCGGCCGAGCAGGCCATCTTCGCCGGGGTGGAGGAGCTGATGGCGGCCGGCACCAGCCTGTCCGAGCTGACCATCGAGGGCATCGCCACCGCCGCCGGCGTCGGCAAGGCCACCATCTACCGCCGCTGGCCCAACAAGGAGGCCCTGCTGGTCGACATGGTCAGCCGGCTGGAGACCCCGGTGCCCGAGCCCACCGGCGGCAGCGCGCGGGACGACCTGGTCTCGATGATCGAGTACATGCGGTTGCGCGGCCTGGCCAAGCGCACGCGCTGGGTGCTCAAAGCCGCGCTCAGCCAGATGCAGGGCCTCCCGGAGCTGCACAGCGCGTACCGCGAGCGGGTGATCATGCCGCGGCGCCAGCTGGCGCGGGAGGTGATCCAGCGCGGAATCGACGAGGGCGAGCTCCGCTCCGACCTCGACGAGGAGCTGCTCGGTGACCTGCTGCTGGGCCCGATCCTCTACCGAAGCATCCTCTGGGACGACTCCGACCTGGAGGACCCCGAACTGGCCCCCCGGATGGTCGACGCCCTGCTCCAGGGCCTGGCCGGCCCGGCGGCCCGGGGCTGACCGGCAGCTCCCGGAGCCTTCGTCCGGGAGCCCTTCGTCCCGGAGCTCCTCGTCCCGGACCGGGCAAATCCGGAGCCCTTCGTTCCGGAGCTGTCGGGTCCGGATGCTCGCGGCCCCCTTTACGGCCCCGGCGTGGCCTGGCTCACCAAACCGGGCCACGCCGGAACCCCGCTCCACCGGCCCCGCGTCTGTCCCGGCATAGGCTGAGCCGGGAATCCGATCAAACCGGCACCAGTCCGGCACCGTGCCCGCCCACCGGCGGCGTCGGGTGCCGGACCGGCAGGCGGGACGAACGACGGGAGCCACGGCATGGCGCAGGCGGACAGGGCTGACCGGACGGGGGCACCGGCGGCGGAGGGCAGCGGCCCGGCCACCGCCGACCGGGTCGCCGGCGACCGCCCTGACGGCCCCGGCGACCCGGTCGGCCCCGGCTCCGGGAGCTCCGGCGGCTCGGGCCCCACCGGCGCGGGCTTCCTGGGCCTGCGCGGCTGGGGCCGGGACGGCCGGGGCAGCACCACCTGGCGGCGCGGCCTGGTCGTCGCCGCCCTCGCCCTGTTCACCGCGGCCCTGCTGGCCTTCCACTCCGAGGTGCCCAACGGAGCCGGCAACCTCGGCAGTCTGCTGGAGACCTTCCTGCCCTGGCTCGGCCTCGCCGTCCCGGTGCTGCTGGTGCCCGCCCTGCTGCGCCGTTCCGCGACGGCGTTGGTCGCGCTGCTGCTGCCGGTGGTGATCTGGTTCAACATGTTCGGCGGTCTGCTCAGCGACAAGAGCGGCGGCACCGGCGACTGGACGGTGGTCAGCCACAACGTGGCCGCCGCCAACGCCGACCCGCAGGCCACGGTGAAGCTGCTGAAGGAGTCCGGCGCACAGGTCGTCGCCCTGCAGGAGCTGGCAGGCAGGGCGCTGCGCAGCTACGAGACCGGGCTGGCCGACGCCTACCCGTACCACGCGGTGGAGGGCACCGTGGGCCTCTGGTCCAAGTACCCGATCAGCGGGGTCTCGGTGGTGGACATCAAGATGGGCTGGACACGGGCCTTCCGCGCCCAGGTCGCCACCCCGCAGGGCCCGGTCGCGGTGTACGTCGCGCACCTGCCCTCCGTCCGGCTGAAGGCCGAGGGCGGCTTCACCGTCAACCAGCGGGACGCCAGCGCGCAGGCCCTCGGCGACGCCATCCAGGCCGAGCAGCTGAAGAAGGTGTTGCTGCTCGGCGACCTCAACGGCACCATGAACGACCGAAGCCTGGCGCCGGTCACCTCGCAGATGCGCTCGGCCCAGGGCGCGGCCGGCGACGGCTTCGGCTTCAGCTGGCCGGCGTCCTTCCCGATGGCCCGGATCGACCAGATCATGAGCAAGGGCGGCCTGCAGCCCACCGACTCCCGCACCCTGGGCCGGGACGGCAGCGACCACCTCGCGGTGGCCGCCACCTACAGGTACTAGGGGTCGCTCAGCCCCGGCGCCAGCGGTTGGTGATCGGGAGGCGGCGGTCCCGGCCGAAGCCCTTGGCCGAGATCTTCGGGCCCGGCGGGTACTGCCGCCGCTTGTACTCGGCGGTGTCGACCAGCCGGACCACCCGGTCCACCACGGCCGGGTCGAAGCCGGCCGCCACGATCGCGTCCCGGCCCTGGTCACCCTCGACGTAGAGGTCGAGCACGGTGTCCAGCAGGTCGTAGTCGGGCAGCGAGTCGGTGTCCTTCTGGTCCGGCCGCAGCTCGGCGGACGGCGGCTTGCTGATCGTGTTCTCGGGGATCGGCGGGACCTCGCCGCGCCGCTCGGCCTCTTCGTTGCGCCAGCGGGCGAGGCGGAAGATCAGCGACTTGTAGACGTCCTTGATCGGCCCGAACGCGCCGACCGAGTCGCCGTACAGGGTGGAGTAGCCGACCGCCAGCTCGCTCTTGTTGCCGGGCGCGAGCACGATGTGCCCCTCCTGGTTGGAGATCGCCATCAGCAGCGTGCCGCGCAGCCGGGACTGCAGGTTCTCCTCGGCCAGGCCGGTCAGCTCGGTGGCCGCCAGATAGGCGTCGAACATCGGCGCGATCGAAACCGTCCGGAAGTGCAGCCCGGTACGGCGGGCCAGCTCGGCCGCGTCGTCCTTCGAGTGCTCTGAGGAGTACCGGCTCGGCATCGAGACGCAGTACACGTTCTCGGCGCCGATCGCGTCCACCGCGACGGCCGCCACGAGTGCCGAGTCGATGCCGCCGGAGAGGCCGATCAGCACAGAGCGGAAGCCGTTCTTGCGCACGTACGCCTGGGTGCCGGAGACGAGCGCGGCCCAGATCTCGGCCTCGTCCGAGAGGCGGGGGGCGACCTCGGCCCGCACCGTCCCCCGGCCTTCGGCCGTGGATGCCCCGACGGCGGGCGCCGGCAGCGGCTCACCGTCCAGCTCGGTGCGGACCAGGTGCAGGCCGTCGCTGAGCAGCAGTCCGTCGGTGTGGTCGCTGCTCGCGGCCGGAAGCTCCAGGTCGAGGACGAGCAGGTGCTCCTCGAACTGCGGGGAGCGCCCCAGCACCTCGCCGTCGGCGCCGACCACGATCGAGTCGCCGTCGAAGACCAGCTCGTCCTGGGCGCCGACCATGTTGACGTACGCCAGCGGGCAGCCCGCCTCGGCGGCGCGGCGCCGCACCAGCTCCAGCCGGACGTCGTCCTTGTTGCGCTCGTACGGCGAGCCGTTGATCACCAGCAGCAGACCGGCCTCGGCTTCGCGGGCGGCGGTCACCCGGCCGCCGTCCTGCCAGATGTCCTCGCAGATCGCCAGCGCGACGTCCACCCCGTGCAGCCGCAGCACCGGCAGCTGGTCCCCGGGGACGAACCAGCGGAACTCGTCGAACACGCCGTAGTTGGGCAGGTGGTGCTTGGCGAACCGGGTGACCACCTCGCCCCGGTGGAGCACGGCCGCGCAGTTCTGCGGCGACCCGGCCGGGCGGCCGAACCGCGGTGAGGCGTGCTCGGAGCGGCCGAGGTAGCCGACCACCACCGGCAGCTCGCCCAGCCCCTCGGCGGCCAGCCGGGCGGCGAGCTCGACCAGCGCGGACCGGGATGCCTCGACGAACGAACGGCGCAGGGCGAGGTCCTCGACCGGGTAGCCGGTCAGGGCCATCTCGGGGAACGCGACCAGCTGGGCGCCGGCCTCGGCGGCCCGCTTGGTCCAGTGCACCACCTCATCGCCGTTGCGTGCAATGTCACCGACCCACGGGTCGGTCTGGCTCAGGGCGAGACGCAGATTGGGCATGCTTCGGAGTGTAATCGTCTATCTGACGCAATGTCTCGGGCGGGGGTCGCCACTGCCCTCGGAGCCGGTGATCCGCCATGATGGGGTCAGTCGCTTTCGGGTGGTTTCCGGGCGTAACACGAACGTAAAGAGCAGAGGTGAGACTGTCCCCATGGGCAAGCAGCAGGAGTTCGTGCTTCGGACGCTCGAAGAGCGTGACATCCGTTTCGTCCGGCTGTGGTTCACCGACGTGCTCGGGTTCCTGAAGTCGGTGGCGGTGGCGCCGGCGGAGCTGGAGCAGGCCTTCGAGGAGGGCATCGGCTTCGACGGCTCGGCGATCGAGGGCTTCGCCCGGGTCTACGAGTCCGACATGATCGCCAAGCCGGACCCGACCACCTTCCAGATCCTGCCGTGGCGCTCGGAGACGCCCGGCACGGCCCGGATGTTCTGCGACATCCTGATGCCCGACGGCTCGCCCTCCTTCGCCGACCCGCGGTTCGTGCTGAAGCGCACCCTGGAGAAGGCATCGGATCTGGGCTTCACCTTCTACACCCACCCCGAGATCGAGTTCTTCCTGCTGAAGAACCTGCCCGGTGACGGCACCCCGCCGATCCCCGCCGACCAGTCCGGCTACTTCGACCACACCCCGCGCGGGGTCGGCCACGACTTCCGCCGCCAGGCGATCACCATGCTGGAGTCGATGGGCATCTCGGTGGAGTTCTCCCACCACGAGGGCGCCCCCGGCCAGCAGGAGATCGACCTGCGCTACGCCGACGCGCTCTCGACCGCCGACAACATCATGACCTTCCGCCTGGTCATGAAGGAGGTCGCGCTGGAGCAGGGCGTGCACGCGACCTTCATGCCGAAGCCGTTCTCCGACCACCCCGGCTCCGGGATGCACACCCACCTCTCGCTCTTCGAGGGCGACCGCAACGCCTTCCACGAGTCCGGCGCCGAGTACCAGCTCTCCAAGGTGGGCCGCTCCTTCATCGCCGGCCTGCTGAAGTACGCCGCGGAGACCGCCGCCGTCACCAACCAGTGGGTGAACTCCTACAAGCGGATCTGGGGCGGCTCCCAGCGCACCGCCGGCGCCGGCGGCGAGGCCCCGTCCTACATCTGCTGGGGCCACAACAACCGCTCCGCGCTGATCCGCGTCCCGATGTACAAGCCGGGCAAGCAGGGCTCCACCCGGATCGAGGTCCGCTCCCTCGACACCGGCTGCAACCCCTACCTCGCCTACGCCGTCACCCTCGCCGCCGGCCTCAAGGGCATCGAGGAGGGCCTCGAACTCCCGCCCGGCGCCGACGACGACGTCTGGGCGCTCACCGACTCCGAGCGCCGCGCCCTCGGCATCCAGCCGATGCCGCAGAACCTCGGCGAGGCCATCGACCTGATGCAGCGCAGCGAGCTGGTCGCCGAGACCCTCGGCGAGCACGTGTTCGACTTCTTCCTCCGCAACAAGCGCCAGGAGTGGGAGGAGTACCGCTCCGAGGTCACCCCCTTCGAGCTGCGGAAAAACCTCCAGGTGCTCTGATCTGCCGTCAAGTGCCGAGTGGGCCTGCCTCGTTAGGAGTAGGCCCACTCTGCTGCCATGGGGGCGGGGTCCCGTTCCGGTGTCTTCCGGGAGGCGGGGCGGTTGCGCCCGCACGGCGTCCCCCGCGCACGCTAATTCGTTAGGCCGATGCGGTTACTCTGCAGCGGTGCGAACCGTGACTGGGTGACCGGGGGGCGTATTCAGAAGATCCGTTTGTTCTGCGGATCATCCTGGAGCGTCATGCGTACTCGAATCACCACCCTGGTCCTGTCCGGACTGGCCTCGGCCGCCCTCGTGTGCGGCGCCGGCGGCACGGCCTTCGCCTCACCCGTCGTCGACCACGGCGCAGTCTCCGAATCGGCGGAGGCCCATGGCGAATGGGTCGACAGCCTCCTGCGCCTGGCCGAGGAGGACACCGCCTCCGCCCGCAGCACCATCCACTCCAAGCCGGTGGTCCGCCCGGCCCTGCGAGCCGACAGCGGCACCGTGGCCGACGCCGTTCAGGCCGGCGGCGGGGCGCGGGAGTCGGCGGCGCCGGCCGTGGCCGACGCCGTTCAGGCCGGCGGCGGGGCGCGGGAGTCGGCGGCGCCGGCCGTGGCCGACGCCGTTCAGGCCGGCGGCGGGGCGCGGGAGTCGGCGGCGCCGGCCGTGGCCGACGTTGTCAAGAAGGAGGAGCTGGTGCTGGCCCTGGACGGCCTCGAGCGCAGTCGGCCGTTGACTCTGCCGCAGGCGATCGCGGGCCCGGAGGGCAGGCCGGCCGCCAGCGGTGAGCTCTGTGAAGAGGACGGGCACGGCCCCGCGGGCGGCCACGGGCTCTCCGACTGCGTCTGCCCTCCCGACGACCACGGTGGTCACGAGGGCCACGGCGACCACGGTGACCACGGTGACCACGGTGGTCACGAGGGCCACGGCGACCACGGTGACCACGGTGGTCACGAGGGCCACGACGACCACGGCCAGGGTCAGGGTCAGGGTCAGGGCCAGAGCCAGACCGGCGCGCAGGACCAGCACGTCCACGTGACCGTCGTGGTGCAGAACGCCGTCACCAACAACCTCGACAACAGCGCGAACAACGTCGCCGCCAGCAGCGCGAACAACTCCGCCCACAACGCGGCGCATCAGTCGGCGTCGCAGACCAACCACCTGTCCAACGAGCAGAGCCAGAAGCACCAGCAGGCTTCCCACGTGAACAAGACCAGCTTCGTCGCGAAGGAGGGGAAGCCGTACAAGGCGGTTAACCACGGCGGCCAGGAGCACGAGTGGACGGCCGGGGAGCACGGTAAGGACACCGACCACGACTCCGGACACCACCACGGGGAGCTGGCCGAGACGGGTTCCCAGGGGACGCCGGTCCTGGTCGGTCTCTCAGCGGCGCTCCTCGCGGCGGGCGCGGCGGCGATGCGGCTCGGCCGGCGGCGTGCATGACCGGACCAGCCCCCCGGAGTGCCGGGTAACCGCGTAGGGGCAGCGCTGCGCGATTACCCGGCGTGCCGCTGTCCCGGCCGTCAAACGGCCGGGACGGCGGCACGTGGACCAGGCGCGGCGCGAGCCCGCCCGCCGGCCGGCTTCCACCGTTCACCCCTCGGAGGGGCCCGCCTCCCGCAGTTCGGGAGGCGGCGTACGGCCGGCGTCCACCGGCTGCTCCCGTACCAGGCTGCCCCAGACGGCCATCCGGTAGAGCGCGGTGTAGACCGGCGTGCAGGTCGTCAGGGTGATGTAGCGGCCCGGCCCGGTGTAGGGGGAGCCGGTGGGCACCGGGGCGATGACGCCGGTGTCGTACTTGGAGGTCTTCGGCAGCGTGGCGTCGACGCGGTACACGTACCAGCGGTCACGGGTCTCCACGACCAGCGGGTCGCCCGGCTTCAGCGCGTCCAGGTCGTGGAACTTCGCGCCGTGGCCGTCGCGGTGGGCGGCGAGGGCGAAGTTCCCCTGTGGCTCCCAGGGCATGGCGGCGGCGTACGGCTCCGTGTAGGCGCCCGCGACCCCCTCCGCGAGGACGTCCTCGCCGGCGCCGATCTTGATCAGCACCTGGTAGCCGGCACCCATCGCGGGCACGTGCAGGAAGCCGACGCCCCCGTCCGCTTCGAACGGGGCCGGAGCGGCGGTGCCCGCGTTCCCGGTGGGTGGAGCCGCGGGGGCCGCCGTCGACCAGCGCTGGCGCAGGTGCTCGGCGGCGAGATCCGCGTGCCGGGCTGCCGTGAGGTCCGTCCACCACAGTGAGTAGGCGACCAGCAGGGCGAGTAGCACGCCGACGGTGAAGAGGAGGTCACCGAGCACGCCGACCGCGACCCGGAGGGGGCGCCGGCGTGGGGCTCGTGCCGCGGACGGGGGCGCGGTCACCATGGGCTGTCCTTCGGTCGGGGTGGGTGAGCGGGGGAGGGAGCGTAGGCCGGTCGGCTCCGGGGCGAGGCCCGGTCCGGGGCCGCAGCCCTCGCTTACGGCGGGCGGGGAGCGGTGGCGGCACGGCGCGAGCACCCCCGCCGAAGGTGTCCGGGCTGGTCATGGGCGTACTTCACCGCGTCCCCGAACGTGCGGGCAAGCCGACACGCCACGCCGGTGGCCGGGCGGGTCCGGTCCGCGGTCACGCCCGGCGCGGCGCCGCGGGGGCGCGTAATCTGCTGAACGGACGGATGGAGGGGCGATGGCGGTGGAGGAGCAGCGGGCCGGGAGCCGGGTGAGCCGGCCGGAGATCAGACTCGTCCGGCGCGGGTTCACCGATCCGGCGCAGGCCGTGCGGCTGCTCGCCGGGCCCGGCCTGGAAGGGCTGGCCGACGACCCCGTCCTGCTGGACGCGCTCGGCGCCACCGCCGACCCGGACCTCGCCCTGCTCGGCCTGGCCCGCCTGCTGGAGGCTGCCGACGAGCCGGACCGGCACACCCTGCGCGACACCCTGACCACCTCGAAGCCGCTGCGCGACCGGCTGCTCGGCGTGCTCGGCGCGTCCACCGCGCTCGCCGACCACCTGGCCCGGCACCCGCACGACTGGCACGCCCTGGTCACCTTCGAGCTGCGCGACATGCACCCCGGCCCGGACGACTTCCTGCGCGCGCTCCACCAGGGCGTCTGGGAGAACGGGGCCGGCAACCGGGCGGACGCGCTGCGGGTCGCCTACCGCCGCTGCCTGCTGGCCATCGCCGCCCGCGACCTCACCGGCACCACCGACCTCGCGCAGACCGCCGCCGAGCTCGCCGACCTGGCCGGCGCCACCCTGCAGACCGCCCTGGACATCGCCGCCCAGCAGGATCCGGACGCCGCCCGGGCCTGCCGCCTCGCCGTCATCGGCATGGGCAAGTGCGGCGGGCGCGAGCTGAACTACGTCTCGGACGTGGACGTGATCTTCGTCGCCGAGCCGCAGGAGGGCGTCGACGAGTACGAGGCCCTCAAGGCCGCCACCCGGCTCGCCGCCGCGCTCACCCGGCTCTGCGCCGACACCACCGGTGCGGGCACCATCTGGCCGGTGGACGCCAACCTGCGCCCGGAGGGCCGCAACGGGCCGCTGGTCCGCACCCTGGCCAGCCACCAGGCGTACTACCAGCGGTGGGCCAAGACCTGGGAGTTCCAGGCCCTGCTCAAGGCCCGCCCGGTGGCCGGCGACGCCGAGCTGGGCGCCGACTACCTGGCCGCGCTGGAACCGATGGTCTGGCAGGCCGCCGCCCGCGAGAACTTCGTCGCCGACGTCCAGCAGATGCGCCGCCGGGTGATCGACTCCATCCCCGCCACCGAGCTGGACCGCCAGCTCAAGCTGGGCCCCGGCGGGCTGCGCGACGTCGAGTTCTCCGTCCAGCTGCTCCAGCTGGTGCACGGCCGCACCGACCCGGCGCTGCGCAGCGGCAACACCCTGGAGGCGCTCGCCGCGCTCTCCCGGGGCGGCTACGTCGGCCGGGCCGACGCCGCCTCCCTCGACGCCGCCTACCGCTTCCTGCGCTCGCTGGAGCACCGCATCCAGCTGCACCGGCTCCGCCGCACCCACCTGATGCCCAAGGGCGCGGAGGACCTGCGCCGGCTGGCCCGCTCGCTCGCCCCGCTGATCAACGACGACACCCGGGCCGACCCGGTCGCCGCCCTCCAGCGGGAGTGGAAGCGGCACGCCGTCGAGGTCCGCCGACTGCACGAGAAGCTGTTCTACCGGCCGCTGCTGGATGCCGTCGCCGAGCTGCCGGCCGGCGCGGCCGGCCTCACCCCGGACGCCGCCCGGGCCCGGCTGGAGGCGCTCGGCTACGCCGACCCGGCCGCCGCGCTGCGCCACCTCTCCGCGCTGGCCTCCGGCGTCAGCCGCAAGGCCGCCATCCAGCGGACGCTGCTGCCGGTGCTGCTCGGCTGGTTCGCCGACTCCGCCGACCCGGACGCCGGGCTGCTCAACTTCCGCCAGGTCTCCGACGCGCTCGGCCGCACCCCCTGGTACCTGCGGCTGCTGCGTGACGAGAGCGCCGCCGCCGAACAGCTCGCCCGGGTCCTCTCGGCCGGGCGGCTCGCCCCCGACCTGCTGCTGCGCGCCCCCGAGGCGGTGGCCATGCTGGGCGACCCGCAGGGCCTGGTGCCGCGCGGCCGGGCCGGGCTGGAGCAGGAGATACTGGCCGCCGTCGGCCGGGCCGACACCACCGGCGCGGCGGTCGCCGCGGCCCGCTCGGTGCGGCGCCGCGAGCTGTTCCGCACGGCCGCCGCCGACGTGCTCGGCCGGCTCGGCGACGATCCCGCCGAGGCCCTGGAGGCCGCCGGGGAGGCGCTCACCGCGCTCAACGCGGCCACCCTGCAGGGCGCGCTGCGGGCCTGCATCGCCGGCTGGGAGGCCCGGAACGGCGGCCTGCCGACCCGGATCGCGGTGATCGCCATGGGCCGGTTCGGCGGGCACGAGCTCGGCTACGGCTCCGACGCGGACGTGCTCTTCGTCCACGAGCCGCTGCTCGGCTCGCTGGAGCACGACGCCGCGAAGGCCGCCCAGGCGGTCTGCCACGAGCTGCGCGCGCTGCTGGCGGCGCCGTCCACCGAGCCGCCGCTGGAGGTCGACGCCGACCTGCGCCCGGAGGGCCGCAACGGCCCGCTGGTGCGCACCCTGGCCTCGTACGCGGCGTACTACCGGCGCTGGTCGCACGCCTGGGAGAGCCAGGCGCTGCTGCGGGCCGAGCCGGTGGCCGGGGACGAGGAGCTGGGCACGCGGTTCCGGCAGCTGATCGACCCGCTGCGGTACCCGGGGGCCGGCGTGCCGGAGCGGGACGTGGTGGAGATCCGCCGGATCAAGGCCCGGATCGAGGCCGAGCGGCTGCCGCGCGGGGCCGACCCGACCACCCACACCAAGATCGGGCGGGGCGGGCTGGCCGATGTCGAGTGGACCGTCCAGCTGCTCCAGCTCCAGCACGGGCACGAGCTGCCGGCCCTGCGGACGACGCGGACCAGGGCCGCGCTGGCGGCCGCCGCCGAGGCCGGGCTGGTCGGCGGGGAGGACGCGGCGGTGCTGGACGCCGCCTGGGTGCTGGCGTCGCGGGTGCGGTCCGCGGTGATGCTGGTGCGCGGGCGGCCGGGGGACAGCTTCCCCGCGGACGCCCGGGAGCTGGCCGGGGTGGCCCGCTACCTGGGCTACGGCGCCGGGCACAGCGGCGAGCTGGTGGACGACTACCGGCGCACCACCCGGCGGGCCCGGGCGGTGGTGGAGCGGCTGTTCTACGGGTGAGGCGGCTCGCCACGGGCTACGGGAGACCGCCGCTCGGTGGGATGCGGAAGGGCCCGGTGATCGCTCACCGGGCCCTTCCGTCGGCATGAGGGGCGTACGAGGGGCGTACGGGACGCGTACGCGGGGTGCGGGGTCAGCGCCGCCCGGCGCTCACCTCGGGGGAGCTCCACTGCTCGGGGACGGTGATCGGCTCCTGCGCCGTCTCCCTGGCCGGGACCCTCGGCAGCTTGTACGGCCAGACGTAGTAGAGCCAGCGGGCCGCGAGGAAGCCCACCAGCAGGCAGAGCTCACCGCCGACCGCGTCCATCCAGAAGTGGTTGGCGGTGGAGATGATCACCAGCAGGGTGGCCGCCGGGTAGAGCAGGCCGAGCACCCGGACCCATGTCCGGCGGGCCAGGAAGAAGATCGCCAGACCGCACCACATCGACCAGCCGATGTGCATCGAGGGCATCGCCGCGTACTGGTTGGAGACGTGCGTGGCCGGCCCGGAGGCCATCGAACCCCAGGTGTTGTGGACCTTCAGGGTGTCGATGAACCCGCCGTCGGTCATCAGCCGGGGCGGAGCGAGCGGGAAGAAGTAGAAGCCCACCAGCGCGATGCCGGTGGTGACGAACAGCACCGTGCGGGCCGCGACGTAGCGCCCGGGGTGCCGGCGGTAGAGCCAGACCAGGACGCCGATGGTCACGATGAAGTGCAGCGTCGCGTAGTAGTAGTTCATCCCGACGATCAGCCACGAGGCCTTGTCGACCGCGTGGTTCACCGAGCGCTCGATCGCGACGCCGAGGCTCTGCTCGAAGTCCCAGATGAGGCTCGCGTGCTTCTGGGCCGTGGCCTCCTGCTCGGGCACCGCGTTGCGCACGAGGGAGTAGACCCAGTAGCTGATCCCGATCAGCGCCAGCTCGAACCAGATCCGTGGCCGGGCCGGCGAGCGGCGCTGCTCGCGGACGCGGTTGCGCAGCGCCGCCGAGCGGGTCTGGGCCGCGCGGGTGGCTCCGTCGGGCATCCGGCCGAGCCCGGCCGGGGCCGGTTCGGAACCGCCGCCGTGGGCCGCGTCGGCGTGCTCGGCGCCGGGCTGCTGGATCTCGGTTGGTTCCCCCATGACCGAGAAGTCTGCCAGACGTCCCGTAGCCGTCTGCTCATCCTCTGGAAGTGGATTCTTCACCGGCTGTCCCCCTTGAGGGTTAGGGGGTTTCTCCCACCGGGGTAGGGGGTGAGGCTGGGTCTGGTGCTAACCGGTGGGACGGGCATACGTCCCATTGTCACGCCGGGTGGATCGACCGGCGCAATCGGGGGGCCGGGGTGCGGTACGGCGAGCGGATTTTCCCCGAGCGAAACGGTTTCTGCATCTTGCTGAAACATATTGCAGCCCGCTAGCGTCCTGGCAACTCGATCACCCCTTTCCCCCGCAGGGAGCCCTCAGTGGCCGATGTCCCGCCCCGGCGCCGCCGCGGCACCACCCGCAGACCCGGCCGGACGGCCGTGCTGCTCGCCGCCTCGCTGACCGCCGCCACCCTCGGCACCGCCCCGGCCGTGTTCGCCGCCGCCCCGCCCGCCCCGCCGTCGGACGCCGCGCTCGCCGCCACCGCCGGCCGCCACGACCTCACCCGTGAGCAGTTCTACTTCGTCCTGCCGGACCGGTTCGCCAACGGGGACCACGCCAACGACACCGGTGGGATCGTCGGCAGCCGGCTGGACCACGGCCTCGACCCCGCCGACAAGGGCTTCTACCACGGCGGCGACCTCGCCGGCCTGATCCAGCGGCTCGACTACATCCAGAACCTCGGCACCACCGCCATCTGGATGGCGCCGATCTTCAAGAACAAGCCGGTGCAGGGCACGGGAGAGAACGCCTCGGCCGGCTACCACGGCTACTGGATCACCGACTTCACCCAGGTCGACCCGCACTTCGGCACCAACGAGCAGCTCAAGGAGCTGATAGCCAAGGCGCACCAGCGGGGCATCAAGGTCTTCTTCGACGTCATCACCAACCACACCGCCGACGTCATCGACTACCAGCAGCAGCAGTACGGCTACCGCTCCGCCGGCGCCTACCCGGTGCTGGACGCCGACGGCCGGCCGGTCGACGAGACCGCGGTGGCCGACGCCGGCGCCGCCTGGCCGAAGCTGACCAAGGACTCGTTCCCGTACAGCCCGGTCTTCCGCAACCCGGCCGACGCCACCGCCAAGACCCCGGCCTGGCTCAACGACCCCGCGCTCTACCACAACCGGGGCGACTCGACCTTCGTCGGCGAGTCCGCCACCGAGGGCGACTTCTCCGGCCTGGACGACCTCGACACCCAGAACCCCAAGGTGGTGCAGGGCTTCGAGAAGGTCTACCAGCAGTGGGTCAAGGACGCCGGTGTGGACGGCTTCCGGATCGACACCGTCAAGCACGTCAACATGGCCTTCTGGCAGCAGTGGGCGCCCGCGCTCAAGGACTTCGCGGCCAAGCAGGGCAACAAGAAGTTCTTCATGTTCGGCGAGGTCTACTCCGGCGACCCGGCGGTCACCTCGCCGTACGTCACCAAGGGCAGGCTCCAGGCCACGCTGGACTTCCCGTTCCAGAACGCCGCCCGCTCCTACGTCTCGCAGGGCGGCCCGGCCTCGGGCCTCGCCGACGTGTACGGGCAGGACTACCGCTACACCACCGCCGACACCGACGCCTACGAGCTGCCCACCTTCCTCGGCAACCACGACATGGGCCGCTTCGGCTCCTTCCTGCTCGGCGACAACCAGGGCGCGGACGAGGCCACCCTGCTGAAGAAGGACCGCCTCGGCAACGAGCTGCAGTTCCTCACCCGCGGCCAGCCCGTCGTCTACTACGGCGACGAGCAGGGCTTCACCGGCGCGGGCGGCGACAAGGACGCCCGGCAGGACCTCTTCGCCTCGCAGACCCCCTCCTACAACAGCGACCAGGTGCTCGGCGGCTCCGCCGGCTCCGCCGACCGCTACGGACAGGGCGGCGAGCTCTACCAGGGCATCGCCGGGCTGGCCAAGCTGCGGCACGACCACCCGGCGCTCGCCGACGGCGCCCAGATCGAGCGGTACGCCGCGGACGGCGCGGGCGTGTACGCCTTCTCCCGGATCGACGCCGGGCAGCAGATCGAGTACCTGGTCGCGGTCAACAACGCGACCGAGGCAAAGACCGTCACCCTGGACACCTTCTCCGCGGGTCAGGGCTTCGACCGGATCTACCCGGCGGCGGGGGAGCGGCTGACCAGCGGCGCGGACCGCAAGGTCACCGTCACCGTGCCGGCGCTGTCGTCCGTCGTCCTCAAGGCGGCCGGCCGGCCGGCCCCCGTCGCGGCCGCGCCGGCGATCGGGGTGAAGGCCCCGGCCGACGGTTCGTCCGGCGCCGTCACCATCGGCGCCGACGTCGACGGCGGCGGCTTCAACCGGGTCTCCTTCGCCGCGCAGGTCGGCGACGCGCCCTGGCAGGTGCTCGGCACCTCCGACACGGGCAGGTCCGGCCCGGACGGCCACAGGCGATTCCAGGTCACCCAGGACCTGAGCACCGTCGCCCCCGGCACGGTGGTCCGGTACAAGGCCGTGGTGCAGGACTCGTCCGGCCACCTGCGCTCCGCCACCGGCAGCTTCACCACCGGCGCCCCCGCACCCAAGCCGGTGCCCAGCGCCACCGCCCGCCCGTACGCCGTCGTGCACTACCAGCGCAAGAACGGCGACTACGACGGCTGGAACCTCTATGCGTGGGGTGACCTCGCGGACGGCGAGGCGACCCCCTGGCCGGTCGGGCACGGCTTCACCGGCCGGGACGCGTACGGCGCCTTCGCCTACGTGAAGCTGAAGCCGGGCGCCTCCGACGTGGGCTTCATCGTGGAGAAGGACGGCGTCAAGGACGTGGACGCCGACCGCCATCTCGACGTCGGCGCGGGCGGTGAGATCTGGCTCAAGGAGGGGGACCAGGCCGTCCGGACGGCCAATCCCGGACCGGTGAACACCCAGCCCGCCGACACCGCGGTGATCCACTACAACCGGGCCGACGGCGACTACGACGGCTGGGGCCTGCACGACTGGACCGGCGCCGCCAGCCCCACCGACTGGGGCAACCCGCTGCAGCCGGTGCGCCGCGACGCCTTCGGTGCCGTCTTCGAGGTGCCGCTGGCCCCCGGCGCGACCAGCCTCAGCTACATCCTGCACAAGGGCAACGACAAGGACCTGCCGGGCGACCAGTCGCTGGACTTCGCCGTCAACGGCCGCGAGGTCTGGATCCTCGGCGGCCGCGAGGGCTACCTGCTGCCGCAGAACGCCGCGGCCTCCTCGCAGGTGGACCTCGGTTCGGCCAAGGCCCAGTGGATCGACGCCCGGACGGTGGTCGTCCCGGCCGCCTACGGTGCGGCCGACGCCGCCCTGGCCGGGGGGACCAGCGCCCAGCTGGTGTACGACCCCGAGGGTGCCATCACGGCCGACAAGGGCGTGCTGAGCAGGCCCGGCCAGTGGATCCGGCTGACGCCCGCCCCCGGCGGCCTCACCGACGCGCAGAAGGCCAAGTTCCCGCACCTGGCCGGCTACCGCGCCTTCACGGTGGACCCGCGGGACACCGGCCGGGTCGCCCAGGCCCTCCGCAGCCAGCTGCTCTTCACCGAGCACCTGCCCAGCGGCGCCGCCCTGGCCGCCACCGGGGTGCAGACCCCCGGCGTGCTCGACGACCTGTACGCGCGCCGCACCGGCCGGGTGGACTTCGGCCCGGCGTACTACAACGGCAAGGTGGCGCTCTCGGTCTGGGCGCCGACCGCGCAGGAGGTCTCCGTCCAGCTCTTCGACGGCCCGGCCGGCGGTACTCCGAAGACGGTGCCGCTGAAGCTGGACGACGAGACCGGCGTCTGGGAACTCGTCCGGGACAAGGCCGAGTTGGACGGCAAGTATTACCTGTACCAGGTGAAGGTCTGGGCGCCGAGCGTCCGGAAGCTGGTGGTCAACACCGTCACCGACCCGTACTCGGTCGCCCTCTCCGCCGACTCGAGGCGCAGCCTGGTCGCCGACCTCGCCGCCGAGGAGCTCAAACCGCAGGGCTGGGAGAACCACACCGTCCCGAAGGCCGTGGCGCCCGCGCAGCAGCAGATCCAGGAGCTGCACGTCCGGGACTTCTCGGTCGAGGACACCACCGTGCCGGCCGCCGAGCGCGGCACCTACCTGGCCTTCACCGAGTCGCAGTCGGCGGGCATGCAGCACCTGCGCGAGCTGGCCAAGGCGGGCGTGACCACCGTCCACCTGCTGCCGACCTTCGACATCGCCACCATCCGGGAGAACCGGGCCGAGCAGAAGCTGCCCGCCTGCGACCTCAAGTCCCTTGCGGCGGACAGCGAGAAGCAGCAGGAGTGCGTGGCGGCCGTGGCCGCCGAGGACGCCTACAACTGGGGCTACGACCCGCTGCACTACAACGTGCCGGAGGGCTCGTACGCCACCGACCCCGGGGGCACCGCGCGGACCGTGCAGTTCCGGCAGATGGTGCAGGCGATCCACGCGGCCGGGCTGCGCGTGGTCCTGGACGTGGTCTACAACCACACCGCGGCCAGCGGCCAGGCCGAGCACTCGGTGCTGGACCGGGTCGTCCCCGGCTACTACCAGCGCCTCGACGCCAACGGCAAGGTGACGACCGACAGTTGCTGCTCGGACACGGCGCCCGAGCACGCCATGATGAACCGCCTGGTGGTCGACTCGGTCACCACCTGGGCCCGCGAGTACAAGGTGGACGGCTTCCGCTTCGACCTGATGGGCCTCGACCCGAAGTCCACCATGCTGGACGTGCAGGCCGCGCTGCGGAAGATGACCCCGGACTCGGACGGCGTCGACGGGAAGAACGTCTTCCTCTACGGCGAGGGCTGGAACTTCGGTGTCGTCGCGGACAACGCCCGGTTCGAGCAGGCCACCCAGCTCAACATGGCCGGCACCGGCATCGCCACCTTCGACGACCGGATCCGCGACGCGGCGCGCGGCGGCAACTTCCAGCTCTCCTCGGCCCCGCAGCAGGGCTTCGCCTCGGGGCTGTTCACCGACCCGAACGGCTCGCCCGCCAACGGCAGCCCGGAGGAGCAGAAGGCCCGGCTGCTCAAGCAGATGGACCAGCTGAAGGTGGCGCTCACCGGCAACCTGGCCGGCTACCGCTTCACCGACAGCTCCGGGAAGTCCGTCACTGGCGCGGGCGTCGACTACAACGGCGCCCCGACCGGCTACGCGGCCAAGCCCGGCGAGGCCGTCGAGTACGTGGACGCGCACGACAACGCCGACCTGTTCGACGCGCTGGCGTACAAGCTGCCGGCCGGCACCGCGCCCGCCGACCGGGCCCGGATGCAGGCACTGGCGCTCTCGCTGACCGCGCTGACCCAGGGTCCGGGCTTCGCCCAGGCCGGCAGCGACCTGCTGCGCTCCAAGTCGCTGGATGCCAACTCCTACGACTCCGGGGACTGGTTCAACGCCATCCACTGGGACCCGGCGCAGGGCAACGGCTGGGGCCGGGGTCTGCCGCCGGCCGCGGACAACAAGGAGATGTGGCCGGCCGCCAAGTCCCTGCTGGCCGACCCGAAGCTGACGGTGGGCGCCGCCGACATCCGGGCGGCCAGTGCGCAGTACCAGCAGTTCCTGCAGATCAAGCAGGGCTCGCCGCTGTTCTCGCTGCCCACCCTCGCCGCCGTGCAGCAGCGGCTCTCCTACCCGCTCTCCGGCACGGCCGGCGAGACGCCCGGGGTGATCACGCTGCACCTGGACGGCACCGGGCTGGCGGGCGCGGAGAAGGGCGTCACCGTGGTGTTCAACGCCACGCCCGCCGCGCAGGGGCAGACCGTGGCCGCGCTGAAGGGGACGGCGCAGGCGCTGCACCCCGTCCAGGCGGGCGGCAAGGACCAGGTGGTCCGACAGGCCGGATTCGACGCCGCGACCGGCACCTTCACCGTGCCCGGCCGCACCGTGGCGGTGTTCGTCCAGCACTGACGGGCCGCCCGGCAGGGCCCCGCTCCGCCGGCCGGCGGAGCGGGGCCCGGTGCGTTCCGGACCGGACGCCGACGGGTATGGCCGAAATCCGACCCTGGCACGGCCTGAATGGTGACGTGCCGCACCCGTGCGGCGCTGCCGTCCACCATTCGGACGTCCGAGGTGCCCTGAGTGCTGGTCAGTGGCCGCCGAGGGTGATCGAACCTTTCCTGCGGTAATGAAAACCGTCTTCGAGAGTTTGTGTGCCTGTAACACGAATGCCCGCCTGACGGATGAACGGGTCCGGTAGCTAATCGGCCAATCCGTGGCATGCATCTGTCATTAACGACTCGTTTGCTGCCACGATTCCCCCGGCTGCAATCGAGGGGGCCCCACCCCCCGGTGCAGCTGTCCCAGGTCACGAACAGCGCGTCCCCCTGCCAAGAACTCGCTAGGCAACTGCTCCGCAACCGCACCCGCGCCGCGAACCCGGCGGCGGGGGCCCCCACTGCGCCGCAACCCTGCGGCCAGGTTCTCTCCACCGTTCGCGAACCCGCGCCGGTCGGAAAAGGAGTCCGCATGTCCCGTTACACCCAGGCCCGGAAGGCAGCGGTTGTCATGGCCGCCTCCACCGCGCTGCTGGTGACCGGCATTCCGGTCATTGCGCAGGCGGCCACCCCGGACGCTCCGGCAGCCGTTGCCGCCCAGCAGGCGAGCCGCGCCCAGCTGATCGCCTCCGCGAGCCAGCAGTCCACCTCCCTCGCCCAGACCCTGGGCCTGGGCAGCGAGGAGAAGCTGGTCACCAAGGACGTGTCCCAGGACGCGGACGGTACCCGCCACCTGCGGTACGAGCGCACCCTCAACGGCCTTCCCGTCCTCGGTGGCGACCTGGTGGTCCACCAGTCCGCCACGGGTGCGACCAAGGGCGTGGACCGCGCCAGCACCGCCGCGCTGACCGGTGTGAGCACCACGCCGAAGCTGGCCGCGCCGGCCGCGCAGTCCGCCGCGCTGGCCGCCGCCTCGGGCTCCTCGCTGGACGCCGCGCCGCGCCTGGTGGTCTGGGCCGCCGACAACAACCCGCGCCTCGCCTGGGAGACGGTCGTCACCTCCACCGAGGCCGACGGCACCCCGAGCAAGCTGCACGTGGTCACCGACGCCACCTCCGGTCAGGTCATCCAGAAGTTCGAGGGCATCCAGACCGGCACCGGCAAGGGCGTCTTCGTCGGCAACGTCACCATCGGTACCACCCAGTCGGGTTCGTCGTACCAGATGAAGGACGGGGCCCGCGGTGGGATGTACACCACCAACCTGAACCACGGGACCTCGGGCACCGGCACCCTGTACAGCAAGTCCAGCGACAGCTGGGGCGACGGCACCGTCGCCAACAGCGAGTCCGCCGCGGTCGACGCCCACTTCGGCGTCGCGGCCACGTGGGACTACTACAAGAACACCTTCGGCCGCAACGGCATCCGCAACGACGGGGTCGGCGCCTACAGCCGCGTCCACTACGGCAACAACTACGTGAACGCCTTCTGGGACGACTCGTGCTTCTGCATGACGTACGGCGACGGTGACAGCAACACCCACCCGCTGACCGAGCTCGACGTCGCGGGCCACGAGATGAGCCACGGCGTGACCGCGGCCACCGCCAACCTGAACTACTCGGGTGAGTCCGGCGGCCTCAACGAGGCCACCTCGGACATCTTCGGCACCATGGTCGAGTTCTACGCCAACATCCCGACCGACAACCCCGACTACCTCATCGGGGAGCTGATCAACATCAACGGGGACGGCACCCCGCTGCGCTACATGGACAAGCCGTCCAAGGACGGCGGCTCGGCCGACTACTGGTCCTCCACCGTCGGCAACAAGGACGTCCACTACTCGTCCGGTGTCGCCAACCACTTCTTCTACCTGCTGTCCGAGGGCAGCGGCGCGAAGGTCATCAACGGCGTCAGCTACAACTCGCCGACCCAGGGCAACATCACCGTCACCGGCATCGGCCGGGACAAGGCGGCCGCGGTCTGGTACCGCGCGCTGACCACCTACATGACCTCCACCACCAACTACGCCGCGGCGCGCATCGCGACGGAGAAGGCGGCCACCGACCTGTACGGCGCGGGCAGCGCCGAGCTCAACGCGGTCAGCACCGCCTGGGCGGGCGTCAACGTGGGCACCGCGCCGAACCCGGGTGGCGTCACCGTCACCAGCCCGGGCAACCAGAGCACCGCGCTGAACGGCGCGGTCAACCTGCAGATCGCCGCCACCGGCGGCACCGCCCCGCTGACCTTCTCGGCCACCGGTCTGCCGACCGGCCTGTCGATCAGCTCCAGCGGCAAGATCACCGGCACCGCGACGGCCGCGGGCACGTACAACGTGACCGTCACCGCGAAGGACTCCGCCAACAAGACCGGCTCCGCCAGCTTCACCTGGACCGTCTCCGGCGGCGGTGGCGGCACCTGCACCCCGGCCCAGCTGCTCGGCAACGCCGGCTTCGAGACCGGCAGCGCCGCCCCGTGGACCGCCACCAGCGGCGTCGTGGACAACAGCGCCTCGCAGGCCGCCCACTCCGGCTCCTGGAAGTCCTGGCTGAACGGCTACGGCTCGACCCACTCGGACAACCTCTCGCAGACGGTCACCATCCCGGCCGGCTGCAAGGCGTCGCTCGGCTTCTACCTGCACGTCGACACGGCCGAGACCGGCACGACGGCGTACGACAAGCTGACCGTCACGGTCAACGGCACCGCGCTGAAGACCTACTCCAACGTGGACGCGGCCGCCGGCTACCAGCTGCGCACCTTCGACCTCTCGTCCTACGCGGGCCAGACGGTCACCCTGAAGTTCGCCGGCACCGAGGACTCCTCGCTGCAGACCAGCTTCGTGATCGACGACACCTCGATCCAGACCAGCTGAACCCGGGCCGGTAGCGCCGGCGGAACCAGGTAAGACAGGTGCGGGGCCCGGCAGCGACTGCTGCCGGGCCCTGTGTCGTGGGCCGGTGCCGGTGCCGGTGCCGTGTAGTGGGCTGGGCCGGGCCGGGCCCGGTGCCGTGGGCCGGGCAGGTGAGTTTTCGGAAACCGCCCGGCAACTGCGGAGCAACCGCCGGGCAACACGAAACACCGGCGAAACGTGTCCGTCCGCGACCGGAAATCCGTCCTCGCGACACTCTCCCAACCGCGACCTGCGAACCCCACCCTGACGCAGGCCTTTGGGAAGGCTCCCCTATGTTCCTGGCTGACTCGTCGCCCGGCCTCGACACCGGTGACACCGCCTGGCTGCTCGCCAGCACCGCGCTCGTCCTGCTGATGACCCCCGGGCTGGCGCTCTTCTACGGCGGCATGGTCCGCACCAAGAGCGTGCTCAACATGATCATGATGAGCTTCGTCTCGATCGCCGTGGTCACCGTGGTCTGGCTGCTGGCCGGCTACTCGCTCGCGTTCGGCCGGGACGCCGGCGGCTGGGGTCTGATCGGCGCCCCGGACCACCTCGGGATGGCCGGGATCACCCCCACCTCGCTCACCGGCCACGTGCCCACCGTGCTGTTCGCCACCTTCCAGCTGACGTTCGCGATCATCACCGCCGCGCTGATCAGCGGCGCCATCGCGGACCGGGCGAAGTTCGGCTCCTGGGTGGCCTTCACCGCCGTCTGGACGCTGCTGGTCTACGTCCCGGTGGCGCACTGGGTGTTCGCCCCCGACGGCTGGATCCTGTCGAAGCTCGGCGCGCTGGACTTCGCCGGCGGCACCGTCGTCGAGGTCAACTGCGGGGCCAGCGGCCTGGCTCTGGCGCTGCTGCTCGGCCCGCGGATCGGGTTCCGGAAGGAGGCGATGCGCCCGCACAGCCTGCCGCTGGTACTGCTCGGCGCGGGCCTGCTCTGGTTCGGCTGGTTCGGCTTCAACGCGGGCTCGGCGCTCGGCGCCAACGGTCTGGCCGCGTCCGCTCTGCTCAACACCCAGGCGGCGGGCTGCACCGGGCTGCTCGGCTGGCTGCTGGTGGAGAAGCGCCGGGACGGTCACGCCACCACGCTGGGCGCCGCCTCGGGCGCGGTGGCCGGCCTGGTGGCGATCACCCCGTCGTGCGGCAGCGTCGACCTGCTCGGCGCGCTGCTCATCGGGCTCGCGGCCGGTGTGGTCTGCTCGTACGCGGTCAGCTGGAAGTTCCGGTTCGGCTTCGACGACTCGCTGGACGTGGTGGGCGTGCACTTCGTGGCCGGCGTCATCGGCACCGGTCTGATCGGCTTGTTCGCCACCGCCGCGATGACCGGCGGCCCGGCCGGCCTGCTGCACGGCGGCGGCCTCGGGCAGCTCGGCAAGCAGCTGGTGGCGATCCTCGCCGTCGCGGCGTACGCCTTCGCCGCGACGTACGGGATCGGGCGGGCCGTCGACCGGGTGATGGGCTTCCGCGCCAGCGAGGAGCACGAACTCACCGGCCTGGACCTCGCCCTGCACGCCGAGACCGCGTACGATCACGGCGTCCTGGGGCACGGCACGACCGCCCACGCCGCCACCACCGTGCTCACGCACCCGTCCGACAGGGCCTCCTCCGCATGAAGCTGATCACCGCGATCGTCAAGCCGTTCAAGCTGGACGAGGTCAAGAACGCGCTGCAGGCCGTCGGTGTGCACGGACTGACCGTCACCGAGGCCAGCGGGTACGGCCGGCAGCACGGCCACACCGAGGTCTACCGGGGCGCCGAGTACCGGATCGACCTGGTGCCCAAGGCCCGGATCGAGGTGGTGGTGGAGGACGAGGACGCCGAGCGGGTGATGGAGGAGATCGTCCGAGCCGCCCGTACCGGCAAGATCGGTGACGGCAAGGTCTGGGCCGTGCCGGTGGAGTCGATCATCCGGGTCCGCACCGGGGAACGCGGGCCGGACGCGGTGTAGGGCCGCTCCCGGGGCGCCGCCCGGGAGCCCGGCCGCCTGCGGGCGGTGCCGGTGCCGCCGGTGGAGCAGCTGCACCCGGCCGCCCGGGCGGACTCGCCGCGGGCGGCGCAGGGCGGCGTGACGGCCCGTGAGAGCCCTTGCGCATGTCGGGGCCGTGCCTGCCGCCCTGCCCGCTGTCGTAGCGCCTCCAGAGCCCCGCGGGCGGCAGCGTGCGCGTGCGCGGCGACCAGGGTGAGCCCCCGGGCCCCGTCGACCGCGCACTGCTCGGACTCCCCGCCCCGCTCGTTCCGCCCCCGCCCGATTCCGCCCGTGCGCCGTTCCTTCGGCGTGACCGCTCGTCCGACATGGCTGTTCGTCCACGATCGTCCTAGGTGATCCCCGCCTGCCCATGCCGTCGACCCGCGGCCGTCCGTGCGATGGAGGCGGGAGCGTCGCATACGAGCTTTCCGGAGCTGCAGAAACGTTGCTTCCAAGCCCTTGACGGGCCCTGGCCACGACTCTAGGTTCAGCGCTGCAAGTTTCCAGAAAGTTTCAGCAATCTTTCACGAGCGGTACCCCAGGCTGCCCCCACCCCAGCCCCCAGGAGACATCGTGGTCACCACCGCCCCCACCCGCCGGCCTGCCCGGACGGCCGGCGCGCTCACCGCCTCGGCGGCGCTCGCCCTCTCGCTCACCGCGGCGTTCGGCGCCGCCCCCGCCCAGGCCTCCCCGCCCGGCAACGGCAAGGACGTCACGGCGACCCTCTTCGAGTGGCGCTTCGACTCCGTGGCCAAGGCCTGCACCGACACACTCGGCCCGAAGGGCTACGGCTTCGTCGAGGTCTCGCCGCCCCAGGAGCACATCCAGGGCAGCCAGTGGTGGACCTCCTACCAGCCGGTCAGCTACAAGATAGCCGGGCGCCTCGGCGACCGCGCGTCCTTCAAGAGCATGGTCGACACCTGCCACGCGGCCGGCGTCAAGGTGGTCGCCGACTCGGTGATCAACCACATGTCGGCCGGCTCCGGCACCGGCACCGGCGGGACGAACTACACCAAGTACAACTACCCCGGGTACTACCAGGACCAGGACTTCCACTCCTGCCGCGCCGCGATCAGCAACTACGGCGACCGCTCCAACGTGCAGAACTGCGAGCTGGTCAACCTCTCCGACCTCAACACCGGCAGCGCCTACGTCCAGCAGACCATCGCCGGCTACCTCAACGACCTGGCCTCGCTCGGCGTCGACGGCTACCGGATCGACGCGGCCAAGCACATCGCCGCCGCCGACCTCGCCGCGATCAAGGCGAAGACGGCCAACCCCAACGCGTACTGGGTCCAGGAGGTCATCTACGGCGCGGGCGAGCCGATCCAGCCCTCCGAGTACACCGGCACCGGCGACGTGGACGAGTTCCGCTCCGGCACCTGGCTGAAGAGCGCCTTCCAGGGCGGCCGGATCGCCGACCTGGCGAACTGGGGCTCCGGCCTGCTGCCGAGCGACAAGGCCCGCACCTTCGTCGACAACTGGGACACCGAGCGCAACGGCTCCACCCTGACCTACAAGGACGGCTCCGCCTACACCCTGGCCAACGTCTTCATGCTCGCGTACCCGTACGGCGCGCCCAACGTCTACTCCGGCTACGCCTTCACCGGCCACGACGACGGCCCGCCGAACGGCGGCACCGTCAACGCCTGCTACAGCGACGGCTGGAACTGCACGCACGCGTGGCGGCAGGTGGCCAACATGGTCGGCTTCCGCAACGCGGTGGCGGGCACCGGGGTCACCAACTGGTGGTCCAACGGCAACAACGCGATCGCCTTCGGGCGCGGCAACAAGGGCTTCGTGGCGGTCAACCGCGAGTCCGGACCGGTCACCCAGACCTTCCAGACGTCGCTGCCGGCGGGCTCGTACTGCGACGTCCAGCACGGCGACCCGGCCGCGGGCGGCTGCACCGGGCCGTCGTACACCGTCGGTTCGGACGGCCGGTTCACCGCGACCGTCGGCGCGGGCGACGCGGTGGCGCTGTACGTGGGCGCCCCGGGCGGCTCCGGTGGCGGCAACCCGGTGAGCGGCGGCGCCTCCTTCGCGGTCAACGCCACCACCGTCCTGGGCCAGAACATCTACGTGGCCGGCAGCACTGCGGCGCTCGGCGGCTGGGACACCGGTAAGGCGCTGCTGCTCTCCTCGGCGGCCTACCCGGTCTGGAAGCTGGACGTGGCGATGTCCGCGGGGGCGGCGTTCGAGTACAAGTACATCCGCAAGGACGCCGCCGGGAACGTCACTTGGGAGTCCGGCGCCAACCGGACCGCGACGGTGCCCGCCTCGGGCGCGGTGACGCTGAACGACACCTGGCGTCCGTGACACGTGCTGACGGCCGCTCCTTCCCGACGGGGAAGGGGCGGCCGTCAGCCTGTCGTTCGACGGTTCCCCCTTGCGAGTGGCGTCGCCGGGTCAAACCTCCCGTGACGGGTGAACGCTGCCAGCATCACGGAATGAGAGCCCTCCCCGTCGTCCTCGACGCCGAACTCTGCGGCGGCCGCTGGGACGGCCACCGCGAGCGCGTCAACGCCACCGCCCCGCCGCCCCCGCTGCGGATGGTGCTCCGCGCCGAACTGCCCGTCACCGAGGCCGGTGAGTACTGGCCGACCACCAGCGTCTACCGGCTCGACGAGCCCGGCGCCCGGTGGCGCTACCGGTACTCCCACGACGAGTAGGGCCGGCCTCGTGGCCGCCGGGGCTGCGCTCAGCCGCGCCCGATGTAGGGCATGGCCGTCGCCATCACGGTGGCGAACTGCACATTGGCCTCCAGCGGCAGCCCGGCCATGTGCCGCACGGTGCGGGCCACGTCGGCGACGTCCATGGTCGGCTCCACCGCGACCCGCCCGTCCGCCTGCCGGACGCCGACGCTCATCGCCGCCGTCATGTCGGTCGCGGCGTTGCCGATGTCGATCTGCCCACAGGCGATCCGGTACGGGCGGCCGTCCAGCGAGAGCGACTTGGTGAGCCCGGTCACGGCGTGCTTGGTCGCCGTGTACGCGATCGACTGCGGGCGCGGCACGTGGGCCGAGATCGAGCCGTTGTTGATGATCCGGCCGCCCTGCGGGTCCTGGGCCTTCATCTGCCGGAACGCGGCCCGTGCGCAGAGGAAGGCCCCGGTCAGGTTGAGCTCGACCACGGCCCGCCACTCGGCGACGTCCAGCTCGTCCACCGGGGTCGGCGTGCCGAACGTCCCGGCGTTGTTGAACAGCAGGTCGACCCGGCCGAACCGCTCGGCGGCCGCCGCGAAGAGCGCGTCCACCGCCGCCGGGTCGGTGACGTCGGTCGGTACCACGGCGGCCCCGCCGTCGTCCGTCCCGGCCGCCGCCCCCGGTGCGGCCGCATCACAGAGCCCGGCCGTCTCGCGCAGCGGCGACTCCCGCCGTCCGGCGAGCACCGGCCGCCAGCCCGCGGCGGCCAGCTCCACGGCCACGGCGCGGCCCACCCCGCTCCCGGCTCCGGTGACGACGGCGATCTGCTGGGGCATGGCGGACTCCTCGGGCGGTGGTACGGGCGAGCCGATCGTCCCCGATCCGGCTCCCGGAGTCACTGGTACGAGGGCCCAGAACGCGGCGGGCGCGGCACCTGCGCGACTGTGTTCCCCGCCGTCCGGCGGGTGCGCCTCCCCGCCGGTCGGCAGGGGGTGCCGGAAGTCTTTACCGGATCAGGATCAAACGTTGGACCGACGTCGGTCGTACCGCAACCGGCCCGCCCCGGCCCACGTCATAAGATCGCAGGACGGCGCGCCGCCGCGAGGGAGGGCGCGCCGACTCCCGGGGGGTCACGGACGTCGTCGCGCCCCGGGCCTGTCCGGCCCCACCCGGGGGCCACCGCCCGACTCCCGACGGAGCGGGCGCGACACCGGTCGGAGAGTCCTCACCGTGCAGCCGCATCCCACCCGTATTCGCGCCGTCCTGACCGGCGTCGCCGCCCTCACCCTGGCCGCCTCGCTGGCGGCCTGCGGCAGTACGGAGAGCGGCGGCGGGAAGAAGGGGGACTCCGCCAAGGCCGCCGGTACGCCGAGCACGAGCGGCAGCGCCCCGGGCAGCCCGACGGCCGGGGGCAGCACCTCCGCCACGCCCGCCGGCGCCACCCCGACCGCCTCGGGCAAGGTCCTGATGCCCACCGGTCCGACCGCCGCCCTCGCCAAGGCCCGGGACACCCCCGTCGGCCAGATCTTCGTGACCACGCTGGCCGGTCCCAAGTCGGGGGTCTCCGGCAAGGTCTGGGTCTGGCTGCCGCCCGAGTACAACGACCCGAAGTTCGCCAAGTCGGGCTTCCCCGTGCTCACCCTCTACGCGGGCGGCCAGAGCAACGGCTACAACACCTGGACCGACGACCAGCTGCCGATCCAGCAGCAGGACGCCGAACTGTCGAAGGCCGGCAAGGCGCACCCGTTCATCATGATCATGCCGGTGCAGAACTTCACCTCCGACGAGAAGAACGCCCTGGACTGCTCCGACATCCCCGGCCAGCCCAAGATGGGCACCTGGATGGCCGAGGACATCCCGGACTTCGTCCGCGCCAACTTCCGCACCGTGAAGGGCCGTGACGGCTGGGGCCTGATGGGTGCCTCCACCGGCGCCTTCTGCAGCGCGAAGCTCGCTCTCCAGTACCCGGACAAGTTCAAGGCCGCCGTCCCGATCGACGGCTACTTCAACCCGGACTCCGGGTTCTGGAAGGGCCACGAGGCCGAGCGGCAGGCCAACAGCCCCGACGTGATGGTCGCCCAGGGCAAGGCCGACGTGAAGATGCTGGCCACCGCCGGCGGTGCCAACGGATACGAGACCAAGCTGGTCAAGGCGTGGGTCGCCAAGGCCGCGCCGCCGCTCTCCGTCGAGTACTACGAGCAGCCCGGCGGCAAGCACCTCACCAGCGACTTCAAGAAGATGATCCCGGACACCCTGCAGTGGCTCAGCAAGAACCTGGCGGGCCCGGCGAGCGACTGACCCGGTCCGTGCCGCGCCGCCGGCGCCGGGAGTGCCTCCGTGGCCCCCGGCGCCGACGCTTTCCGGCGGGCCGGGCAGCTCCGGCCGGCCCGCTGACCTGCACGTCAATCGGACATTGATTCGGCTCTGATCGACTGTGAGCACTTTGGTGGAACCGCCGTCCACCAGCCGTGCCAAGTCGTGAAGAGAGTGTCATGCCGAGCCATCTGCTGCCCGTAGCGTCCCCGCCCGCAGCCCCCGCCCAGCGGGGCTCCGACCGTGTGCAGGCCGCCGACGAGGAGCCGCAGGCCGTCCGGTTCGCCGGGCTGCGGCTGGTGCACGCGGCGCTCCGCCGCGACCTGGCGCGGCTGCCCAACGCGCTGCGGCTGCTCCAGCCCGGCGAGGACGAGAAGGGCGCGGCACTGCTGCGGCACTGGCACTTCGTCAACGCGATGCTGACCTGCCACCACGAGCAGCAGGACGGCCGGGTCTGGCCGATCGTCCGCCGCTTCGCGCCCGAGCTGCGGCTGCTGCTCAACTGGCTGGAGGAGGACCACCACAACCTCGACCACTCCTTCACCCGGGTCGGCACCCTGGTCCGGATCGCCAGCCGGGACGCGGGCAGCGCCTGGCCGGTCGCCTACGCCATGGAGGACCTCGCGGCCCGGCTGGAGACCCACCTGCGGATCGAGGAGCGGCAGCTGCTGCCCCGGATGGAGCTGGTGTTCAAGACCACCTCCCGGGTCGGCGGCCTGCCCGAGCTGCTGGACCTGCTGCGCTCCGCCGACGGCCCGGGCACGGCGGACGCGCTCGCCTGGCTGCTGGACGGCGTCGAGCCGGCGCAGGTCGAGCGGCTGATCGCGGACTGCGATGACGACGTGGCCCGCAGCTGGCCGCACTGGCAGTCCACCTACCAGCGCTGCACCGCCCCGCTCTGGGGCCCGCCCGACGTCCGGGACGGCGCCGCCGAGTGACCGGTGGCCGTTTTTCCGGGCCGGTGATCTACGCGCGTGGCATATGCCCGGCATGCTTCGTCGGCCGCTGACCGCCCGAGCGGACGGCGGGAGCCTATTCCGGCAGGCGGTTGAGCCAGGTCAGCGGGGTGACGGCGATCGCCTTGCCCGGCGAGCCGTCCCACTCCACCGGCAGGCCCGCCGCCTCCAGCGCCGCGACCACCTCGCGGCCGATCTCCACCGTCCGCCGCTCCGCCGACTCCTTCGGCTCGCCCTCGGCGCGGAACCCGCCGTACCGCAGCATCAGCCCGCGCCCGGCGGCGGCGCCCTCGGTGTCCTGCTGATGGAAGAAGACGAAGCCGCGGGAGTCCTCCTCGGCCTCGCCGCCGATCTCCTCGTAGCCGCAGCTCGCGCAGCAGGTGAAGTCCATGGCCGCGACGATGCCCTGGTCCTCCAGTGCGTCGAACGCCTCCTCCAGCCGGTCCACGTCCGTCGTCTCCGGCCAGGACGCCTGCTCGTCCAGCCGCTCCCGCCAGAGCGGGGCGACGATCTCCTCGGCGTCCTCCTCCTCCAGCCCCTGGTCCTCGAACTCGTCGACCAGGGACTCGGCTATCTCGTCGGACTCCTGGAAGCCGCACCGGATCAACTCGCGGGCACGCTCCTCGGCCTCGCGCCGTACATCGAAGGTGAGCTCGGTCTCCTGGTTCATGCCCGAATCCTCGCACCGCCCACCGACACTCCCGCCGCCGGGCCCGGGGCTGCCGTCCGCCGGTGTTCTCCAGTCTCCGACCGCCCCCTGATCACCCGTCTGCCAGGCGCCGACCGCAGCCTGACCGCCGGCTCCGGCGCCGGCTCGGACGTGTACGCGGCCCTGCCGCCGGCCGCCCGCCCTGTGCGCGGCCGGCAAAGCGGGTGCACCACCTGGCCGCCGGCTGCACCGGTAGCGGCCGGTCGCCGCTGCCCGGAGCCGATCGGGCACGCCCGTGATGCCACGTCAGATCGGCATGGTCGCCGAGTGGTTCAGCGAGTTGCCGCTTCGGCCGGTCGCCGCTCAGCCCGAGGCGAGCCGGAACTCCAGGTTGCCGAAGCGGACCTGGTCACCCGGGCGGACCCGGACCCCGCCCGCGATCCGGAGGCCGTTCACATGGGTGCCGTTGGTCGAGCCGAGGTCGTACAGCACCCAGCTGTCGCCCTCCCGCCGCAGCTCGGCGTGGTGGCGCGACACCGAGATGTCGTGCAGTCGCAGCCCCGAGCCGGGGACCCGTCCGATCGTCAGCTGACGTTCCCCGCCCTGCGGCAGGCTCAGTCCGGGCAGCCGCTCGATCCGCCACGCTCCGCGCAGCCGCACGCCGAACGCCGAGACCTGGCCCACCGTCCGCAGCAGGAACCGCCCGACGGGGTTGCCGGCCGGCAGGCCCGCCATCGCCTCGTCCAGCTCGGCCCGGCTGCTCGCGTGCAGCACGAGCTCCATCCGGCCGAGGAAGGTGTCGTGCGAGATCCGGCCGCTGCCCGCGCCCTCCCGCAGCACTCCGAGCGCCTGCTCGCGCTCGACCTCGGACGGCCGGACCACGTGCGTCCGGATCTCAGGAGACGTCATGGCCCGATTGTCGGCTCAGCCGCCCCCACCTGTCCAGATTGCGGCCGGGCCCCTGGGGGCGGCGCCGGCGGCGCGGACCGGGCTCCCGGGCGCGTTGAGGCGGGGTCAGCTCTTCCTCGCGGCGGCCAGGATCTTGACGGTGGTGTGCAGGAACCGGGCGGTGGCCGAGCCCTGGTAGGACTTGCCGAAGAGGTTGCCGGTGCTCTTCAGCCGGCCGTCCTGGAGGTGGACCACCACGTAGGCGGTGGCCGGGTCGGCGCCGATCACCTCGTAGTCGCCCTTCGGCGAGGTGTACGGGACCGGAAAGTCCGCCGGCAGCGGCTCGGAGAGGAAGTTGATCATCAGCCGCAGGTCCGGCGTGGCCTCGACGCCCGCGAACGGCTCGGCGGCGAGCACCGCCTCGACCTCCTCCACGGTGCGCAGCATCACCGGGACGGGGTAGCCGAGCGCCTCGGCCAGGTGCTGTTCGATGCGCCGGGTGAGCGCGGCTCGGTCCGGTTCGTCCGTGGTGAAGAAGATGTTGCCGCTCTGGATGTACGAGCGCACGTCGTCGAGGCCCAGCTCGGCGAAGAGCGCCCGCAGCCGCTCCATCTTCACCGTCCGGCCGCCGACGTTGACGGCCCGCAGAAAGGCGATGTACGTGGTCGTGGTGGTCATCCGGTCAGTCTGGCACCGGGGACCGACAGCGCCCCGGTTCACCGGGATCGTCACCGGCCGGTGCCACACTGACGCCATGGCTACCTGGCAGGATTTCGAGCACGAGGCACCGGATCTGGCCCCCGCCGTGCGGGCCCGCTTCGAGGCCAACAAACACCACGTCCTGGCGACGCTGCGCAAGGACGGCTCACCCCGGGTGAGCGGCACCGAGGTGGAGTTCATCGGCGCCGACCTCACCCTCGGGTCGATGTACGGGGCGGTGAAGGCCCGCGACCTCCAGCGGGACGGCCGCTTCGCCCTGCACGCCCACCCGGGCGACGAGACGATGGAGGGCGGGGACTCCAAGATCTCGGGCCGCGCTGTCGAGATCACCGACGAGGCCGAGCTGGCCGCCTACGAGGCCGACCTGCCACAGCCGCCGCCCGGCCCGTTCCACGCCTTCCGGCTGGAGCTGGAGCAGGTGGTGCACACCACGGTGGGCGAGGACCACCTCTGGATCACGTCCTGGCGCCCGGGTGAGCCGGTGCAGCGCATCCAGCGGCTCTGACAGCGGTACCGGCCACGGCACCGACCGGGGTGCCGACGGCTGCACCGGCACCGGGAGCGGCTCCCGCGCGGGTCAGCCCTTCTTCGGCAGTACGGACTTGAGCACCTCGGGCGTGCGGGCCACGACGGCGTGGCCGTCGTCCGCGGTGATGATCGGGCGCTGGATCAGGATCGGGTGCGAGGCCATCGCCGCGATCCAGCGCGCCCGGTCACCCGGCTCCCTGGTCCACTTCTTCATCCCGAGGTCCTTGGCGGACTGCTCGTCGAGCCTGGTGATGTCCCACGGCTCCAGCCCCAGCCGCTCCAGCACCTTCTCCAGTTCGGCGGCGGTCGGCGGGTCCTCCAGGTAGCGCCGCACGGTGTACTCGGCGCCCACGGCCTCCAGCTCGCCGAGCGCCGTTCGGCACTTCCCGCAGCGCGGGTTGATCCAGATCTCCATGCGGCCAGCGTACCGACCGCCCGGTCCGGCGCGGGCGACCCGGGCGCGGACCGTCCGGTGCAGGGCCTGCGCCGGACGGGAACTTCCTTCCGCCCACGGAGGGTTGAGAGGCCAGGGGTCGGGTCTCGGGAGGGGAGCACCGGATGGACGGCGCGTCGATCATCGGACAGCTGATGACCAGCGAGGGCCGGGCGGATCCGTACCCGCTGTACGCGCGGGCGCACGAGCTGGGCGCGGCCGCCCCCGCCGGGCCGGGCACCGTCCTGGCGATCGGGCACGCCGCCGCCAACCAGGTGCTGCGAAACCCGGCCTTCGCACTGGAGGACACCGGGGAACTGGCCCTGTCGGACGCCGCCATCGCCCGGCACTCCTCCGTCACCCTGCTCGGCCGTTCGATCCTCCAGCGGAACGCGCCCGACCACGGCCGGGTCCGCTCGCTGATCGCCTCGGCGTTCAACGCCCGCCGGGTGGCCGCGCTGCGGCCGGCCGTGGCGGCGACGGTCGGGCGGCTGCTGGACGGCATGGCGCAGCGCGGCGCCGACGGTCCGCCCGTCGACTTCATGGACGCCTTCGCCTTCCGGCTGCCGGTCGAGGTGATCTGCGAGCTGCTCGGCGTCCCCGGGCCGGACCGCCACCGCTTCCGGGGCCTCGCGGGCGACCTCACCATCGCGCTGGAGCTGATCCAGGACCTCGACGAGCTCACCGTCGCCGACGAGGCCGCCGAGGAGTTGTCCGGCTACTTCACCGCGCTGGTCGCCGAGCGCCTGGCCCGCCCACAGGACGACCTGGTCAGCGATCTGGCCCGGATCGCCGCCGATGCCCCCGACCGGATATCCGGCGCCGAACTGCTGGCCAACCTGGTGCTGCTGCTGGTGGCCGGCTTCGAGACCACCACCAACCTGCTGGGCAACGGTCTCGCCCTGCTCTTCCGCCACCCGGAGGCGATGGACGGGCTCCGCACCGGCGCGGTGGCGCCCGAGCTGCTCACCGACGAGGTGCTCCGCCACGACTCGCCGGTCCAGCTCACCACCCGGGTCGCGGCCGCCGAGGGGCTCGCCGTGGCCGGGGTGCCGGCGCCGGCCGGCAGTGTGGTGCTGGTCCTGCTGGGCGCGGCCAACCGCGATCCGGCCCGCTATCACCGTCCGGAGCTGTTCGACCCCGGCCGCACCGACAGCCAGCCGCTCAGCTTCGGCGGCGGCCCGCACTTCTGCCTGGGCTCCCGGCTGGCCCGGATGGAGGCCGAGGTCGCCGTGCCGGCCCTGCTCGACCGCTTCCCCCGGCTGGCTCCCGGCGGCGTCTCCACCCGCCGGGACCGCCTCGTCCTGCGCGGCTACGAGACGCTGCCGGTCACGGTCCGCTGAACTGCGGCCCCTGGGGCCAGGGGCCGCAGGGGCCGGGCGGCCGGGACCGAAGCAAGGGGCCGGCCAGGAGGTCTCCGCCCCGCCCACAGCGCCCCGCCCACCGCAGCCGGTGGCCGAGGAGCCGAGACCGCCGCGCTGGGTGGCCTGGCTCCCGCTGGTGCTGCTGGTGCTCGACCTGGCGGCGAGGCGGTCGTCCCGGACGCCGTCGCGGCCGGCTTCCTGCTGACCGCGCTGCCGGTGGTGGTGGCGTTCAGCTACGGCCCGGCGATCACCGCCGGCGCCACGGCCGGCGCCCTCGCCCTCCAGCTCCTGTTGGCCCTGCGTGCCGGGCACCTCGACGAGCAGGACCACGTCTGGGTCTACATCTCCACCCTGCTCGCCGGCGTCATGGGCACCGCCCTCTCCTGGCAGCGGATCCGGCAGAGCCGCACCCTGCTGCGCACCCGCACGGTGGCCGCGACCCTGCAGCGGACCGTCCTGCGCCCCGTCCCCGAGCGGGCCGGCGGCCTGCGGGTGGCGGGCCTCTACCGCCCGGCCCAGGCCGAGGCGCTGGTCGGCGGTGACCTCTACGAGGTCTGCGACACCCGCTTCGGTGCCCGCGTGCTGCTCGGCGACGTCCGCGGCAAGGGCCTCGGCGCGGTCCGGACGGTGGCCGACGTGCTCGGCGCCTTCCGGGCAACCGCCCACGACACCGCCGATCTGGTCGAACTCGCCGAGCAGCTGGACCGCGCGGTGCTGCGCGACGCCGCCGCCCGGGGTGACGACCAGCTGTTCGTGACCGCCGTCCTGCTCCAGTAGCGCGCCGGGGCGGAGCACGCCGAGATCGTCAACCGGGGTCATGTCACGCCGCTGCTGCTCTCCGACCACGGCGCCACCCCGGTGCACTGCCCGTACGAGCTGCCGCTCGGCCTCGGCCGCCTCGGCCGGCCCTCCGCCCGGCGGTCCGACCCCGCGGCCGTCCCCCTCCCGCCCGGTCACACCCTGCTGTGCTACACGGACGGCGTGAGCGAGGCCCGCGATGCCACCGGCGCCTTCTACCCGCTGGCCGGCCGTCTGACCACGCTCGGCACGGCAACCCCGGAGCGCCTGGTCTCCTTCCTCGCCCACGACGTCCACGAGTACGCCGGCCTGTTCGCCGACGACCTCGCCATCCTCGCCCTCACCCGGGAGTGACCGGGCACACCGTCGGCCTGCCCCGCCCGATTCCCTGCCCCGCCCGATTCCCTGCCCCGCCCGATTCCCTGCCCCGCCCGATTCCCCGCCCCGCCGGTTCCGCACGCCGGAGCCCCCGCCCCGGCAAGCGATGTCGGGGAGGGGGCTCCGGGAGCACGCGGCGACGGCGTTCGGCCGCGACGGCCTACAGGTCGTAGTAGAGCTCGAACTCGTGCGGGTGCGGGCGCAGGGCGATCGGGGCGATCTCGTTGGTGCGCTTGAAGTCGATCCAGGTCTCGATCAGGTCGGGCGTGAAGACGTTGCCCGCGAGCAGGTACTCGTGGTCGGCCTCCAGGGCCTCCAGGACGGCCGGGAGCGAGGACGGCACCTGGGGCACATTGGCGTGCTCCTCGGGGGCCAGCTCGTAGAGGTCCTTGTCGACCGGCTCCAGCGGCTCGATCTTGTTCTTGATGCCGTCGAGGCCGGCCATCAGCATCGCGGCGAAGGCCAGGTACGGGTTGGACGACGGGTCCGGCGCACGGAACTCGATGCGCTTGGCCTTGGCGTTGGAGCCGGTGATCGGGATCCGGATCGCGGCCGAGCGGTTGCGCTGCGAGTAGACGAGGTTGACCGGTGCCTCGAAGCCCGGGACCAGGCGGTGGTAGGAGTTCACCGACGGGTTGGTGAACGCCAGCAGCGACGGGGCGTGCTTGAGCAGCCCGCCGATGTAGTAGCGGGCGGTGTCGGAGAGCCCGGCGTAGCCCTGCTCGTCGTAGAAGAGCGGCGAGCCCTCCGTCCACAGCGACTGGTGGACGTGCATGCCAGAGCCGTTGTCGCCGAAGATCGGCTTCGGCATGAAGGTGGCGGTCTTGCCGTTGCGCCAGGCGACGTTCTTGATGATGTACTTGAACAGCATCAGGTCGTCGGCGGCGTGCAGCAGGGTGTTGAACTTGTAGTTGATCTCCGCCTGGCCGGCCGTGCCCACCTCGTGGTGCTGGCGCTCGACCTCCAGGCCGGCCGAGGCCAGCTCCAGGGACATCTCGGCGCGCAGGTCGGCGAAGTGGTCGACCGGCGGGATCGGGAAGTAACCGCCCTTGTACTTGACCTTGTAGCCGCGGGCGTCCCCCTCGGCGGAGCCTGAGTTCCAGGCACCGGCCTCGGAGTCGATGTGGTAGTACGACGCGTTGGCGCTGGTGTCGAAGCGGACCGAGTCGAAGACGTAGAACTCGGCCTCGGGACCGAAGAACGCGGTGTCGGCGATGCCGGAGGAGGCGAGGTAGGCCTCCGCCTTCTTGGCGACGTTGCGCGGGTCGCGGCTGTAGGCCTCGCCGGTGACCGGGTCCTGGATGAAGAAGTTGATGTTGAGGTGCTTCTCCTTGCGGAACGGGTCGAGCCGGGCCGTGGCCAGGTCCGGGACGAGTGCCATGTCGGACTCGTGGATGGCCTGGAAGCCGCGGATCGACGAACCGTCGAACATCAGGGTCTCGGACGGGTCGAAGGTCGCCGCGGGCACGGAGAAGTGCTGCATGACGCCCGGGAGATCACAGAACCGGACGTCGATGAACTTCACATCGTTGTCCTGAATGAACTGCTTCACTTCGGCGGCGTTGTTGAACATCCATCCTCCTCGGCGTGCGAATGGGGCTCACCCTAGGAATGGCCCGTTTCCAACCGGTGACCCGGTCGTTTCCTGAATGTTAACCGCCGTCGTTGAACGGGCGGCAAAGTCGTACGCTCCGGGGCAAAACGCTTCGCCCGCCCTGGTTGGGTCGTCTGAGTGGTCTGGACCACTTGGGAAGTGCCGGAAGACGCGATTCACCCTCCGGGGGAGCCGGTGCAGGCCCGGACCGTCCGCCCGGTTAGTGTGGATTCGTGGACACCAGAGAAGCGTTGGGATCGTGGATCGACGGCCCGAAGGCGGCCGCCGAGAAGATGGGCACCGACTTCGGCCACCGCGGCGAGCGCCTCGGACTCCCCAAGGAGGGCACCGGCTCGATCGCCGGTCCGGGCCGCCGGCTGGGCGCGCTCTTCGTCGACGGCTGGCTGGTCTCCCTGGTCGCCTACGGGCTGATCGCCAAGGGCTCCCCGGGCTCGGCCAACATGTGGACCACCCCGCTCTTCTTCGCCGTCACCGCGCTGCTGCTCGCCACCACGGGGACGACCGTCGGCAAGCGGCTGTTCGGCCTGCGGGTGGTGCGCCTGGACGGCAGCCGCGCCACCATCCCCCAGGTGCTGCTCCGCACGCTGCTGCTCTGCCTGCTGGTGCCGGCCCTGGTCTGGGACCGCGACACCCGCGGCCTGCACGACAAGGCGGTCGGCACCGCCGAGGTGCGGATCTGAGGTCCGGCCCTGGGGCCTCGGTTCCGAGGCCCGGATCCCGGGGCCGAGGTTCGAGTCCCGAATCCCGGAAGCCGGGCCGGTGCCCGGAACCAGGTCTCGAGAACGTCGAACGGCCCCGCCGCGGAGCTTCCGCGGCGGGGCCGTTTCGTGCGAATGGGGAGGGGTGGGTCAGCGGGCCTGGCCGCCCTTGGGCATCCGGGCACCCTTGGGCATCGGGCCCTTGGGGATCGGCGCCTTCGAGAGCAGGTCGCCCAGGGCGCGCAGCCGGTCGTTGGTCTCGGTGACCTGGGCCGGGGTGATGGCGCGCGGCAGACGCATCAGGTGGATCTGCAGCTTCTTGAGCGGAATCTCGCCCTCGCCGTTGCCCACCACGATGTCGTGCACCGGCACGTCGCCGACGACCCGCGCCATCTTCTTCTTCTCGGAGGCCAGCAGCTGGCGCACCCGGTTCGGGTTGCCCTCGCCGATCAGCGCGATGCCGGCCCGGCCCACGGCGCGGTAGACCGCGTCCTGGCTACGGGTCACCGCGACCGGGGTGGAGCTGGCGCTCCAGCCTCGCCGGATGTTGTTCAGCACGGCCGCCACGGCCCCCGGCTGCCCCTCCATCTGTCCGAACGCGGCGCGTTCGGCCCGGCGCCCGAAGACGATCGCCATGGCCAGGAAGGCCACGATGAAGCCCAGGATGCCCAGGTAGATGGGGTGGTCGATTGCGAAGCCGATGGCGAGGAACACGCCGAAGGTCAGCAGGCCGACGCCGGCGATGATCAGGCCGATCTTGGTGTCGACCTTCTTGGTCATGGTGTACGCCTGGCGGATCTGCTTCAGCCGCCCGGGGTTTTCGGATGTTTCCCTCGCCATAACGCTCATGGTACGTGCCGCGGGTACGGGATATCCAAGCCCGGGTACCCGTTCGTCCCCAACCGTGACTCGGGTGAACCCGCGCGACTCCGTACGGGTACGAACGCGGGGGTCCCGAGGGCGGTGCGCAGCCGCCGGAGCGGCGCCCGCTAGCCGTGCGCGGACTCGGCGACGGCGCCGCCGGGCCGCGCGTCGCGCTCGCGGTCCGCCGCGTACCGGCGGTTCTCGCAGACCGCCGCCCAGGCGTTGCGGCGGGCCTGTCGCTGGCCGCCCGCCAGCAGCACGCTCTCGGCCAGTCGCAGCGCGGTGCCCACCGACCGGATGCCGACCTGCATGTCGAACAGCTCCCCTCGTGACGGACCCAGTGACAGGGTCCGTGGCGGAAATGATTCGAACGGTCCCATTGTCACCACCCCGTGTTACCAGGTCGTGACCTGGCAGTCAAAGCCTGGTGAACCCGAACAACCCGAAGGGCGGAGCCGAGGCTCCGCCCTTCGGTGGCCAGAAGTCGCCGGCCGGTCAGACCGACGCCTGCTCGCGGCGCTCCAGCGCCTGCCGGTACAGCCGTCCGGCGCGGTACGAGGAGCGCACCAGCGGGCCGGACATGACGCCGGCGAAGCCCAGCTCCTCGGCCTCCTGCTGGAGCTCGACGAACTCGTGCGGCTTCACCCAGCGCTCCACCGGGTGGTGGCGCACCGACGGGCGCAGGTACTGGGTGATGGTGATCAGCTCGCAGCCGGCCCCGACCAGGTCGGCCAGCGCCTGGCTGACCTCCTCGCGGGTCTCGCCCATGCCCAGGATCAGGTTGGACTTGGTGACCAGCCCGGCCGCGCGGGCCTGGGTGATGACGTCCAGCGAGCGCTCGTAGCGGAACGCGGGCCGGATCCGCTTGAAGATCCGCGGGACCGTCTCGACGTTGTGCGCCAGCACCTCGGGGCGGGACGAGAAGACCTCGGCCAGCTGCTCGGGCACCGCGTTGAAGTCGGGGATCAGCAGCTCGACGCCGGTGCGGCCGGCCTCGCGCCCGGCCGTCATCGCGTGCACCTGCCGCACCGTCTCGGCGTACAGCCAGGCGCCGCCGTCCTCCAGGTCGTCGCGGGCGACGCCGGTGATGGTGGCGTAGTTGAGGTCCATGGTGACGATGGACTCGGCGACGCGGCGCGGCTCGTCGCGGTCGAACTCGGCGGGCTTGCCGGTGTCGATCTGACAGAAGTCGCAGCGGCGGGTGCACTGGTCACCGCCGATGAGGAAGGTCGCCTCGCGGTCCTCCCAGCACTCGAAGATGTTGGGGCAGCCGGCCTCCTGGCAGACCGTGTGCAGCCCCTCCTTCTTCACCAGCGACTGGAGGGCGTTGTACTCCGGGCCCATCTTCGCGCGGGTCTTGATCCACTCGGGCTTCCGCTCGATGGGGGTCTCGCTGTTGCGGACCTCCAGGCGGAGCAGCTTCCTGCCGTCGGGTGCGACAGCGGACACGTGCGACTCCTAGAACTAGACGGGGTACCCCCAGGGTACGCCTGTGCTTGTACGGCCTTCGCCGGGCCGGTGGCCCGCAATCGCAGGGCAACATCGCTACCGGCGGGTAGATTCCCCGGACCTTCCGGGCGGATTCCCGGACCTGCCGGGTGGATTCCCCGGACCTGCCGGGTCGTCCCGGGTCAGCGGCTGAGCGCCGGCTCCGGAAGTTCGGCGAACACGTCCGCCAGGTGCTTCTCGACCGCGGACAGTGCCTCGCCGACCGGGAACTCCCGGCCCAGCTCGCCGGAGAGCGACGCGACGCCCGCGTCCCGGATGCCGCAGGGCACGATCCGGTCGAACCAGGTCATGTCCGGATCGCAGTTCAGCGCGAAGCCGTGCATGGTCACCCCGCGCGAGACCCGCACGCCGATCGCGGCGAGCTTGCGGTCGTCGCCGCGCTGCCCGGCGTTGGAGGGCGCGTACTCCGGCCCGGCCAGGCGGGGGTCGATGCCCAGCGGCAGGCCCATCCGCAGGGTCAGCTTTCCCAGGTCCACCACCTGCGACGGGTCCACCACCGCGTCCGGGATGGCCTCGCCCAGGACCCAGACCCCGCTGCGGCCCTCGACCCGGGTGGTCTCCACGCCGAACTCGCCGCAGGCCCGGATCAGGGCCTCCTCCAGCCGGCGCACGTACGCGACGACGTCCATCGGCTCGGGGAGCTTCACGATCGGGTAGCCGACCAGCTGGCCGGGGCCGTGCCAGGTGATCTCGCCGCCCCGGTTGACCTCGACCACCGGCGTGCCGTCCAGCGGCAGGTCGGCCGGGTTGGTGCGCCTGCCCATCGTGTACACGGGCGGGTGCTCCAGCAGCAGCACGGTGTCGGGGATCTCGTCCGCGACCCGCAGCGCGTGCAGCCGCTGCTGCTCCTCCCAGGCCTCCTGGTAGGGGACGGCGCCCTCGCCCATGCCCATCCGCACGAACCGCACGTTCTCGCTCATGCGCGCACCCCGCCGCACTCGGCGGTCACTTCGCGCGACGCGCACCGTCCGACCGTCTGCTCGCTACGCTCGCTCACCGTTGCTGCTCCTTGCCAGGCGTTCGAGACCAACCTCGCCACTGTACGCCCCGGCCGCGATCGGCCGTCCGGGTGCCCGCGGGCAGCCCCGGTCCGGCCGTCCGGTCAGTTGCCGGCGAGCAGCTGGAGCCGCAGTGCCAGCTGCAGCTCCAGGGAGCGTTCGGGGTGGTTCCAGTCCCGGCCGAGCAGCACCTCGACCCGGTCCAGCCGCTGCACCACCGTGTTCACGTGGACGTGCAGCTCGTCCTTGGCCCGGGTCAGGCTGCCGCCGCAGTCGAAGTAGGCGCGAAGCGTGCGGACCAGCTCGGTGCCGCGCCGGGCGTCGTAGTCCAGCAGCGGGCCGAGCGTCGCGCCGACGAAGCCGTCCACGTCGTGGCCGTCCCCGAGCAGTACCCCCAGGAAGCCCAGCGCCCGGGCCGAGGCGCCGCCCCCGGCCCGGCCGAGCACGCGCAGCGCCCGGACGCAGCGCAGGCCCTCGGCGTACGAGGCGGCCAGCGCGAGCGGGCCGGCGGCGGGCCGGCCGGCGCCCACGGTGACCGGGAACCCGGCCAGCCGGGCGAGCCGCTCGGCCGACTGCTCGGCCGCCTCCTGCGGGGCGCCCGCCGAACCGTCGTCCGGGAGCAGCAGGACGACGGCCTCGCCGTGCTCCGCGCTGATGCCGCGCGAGCCGAACAGGTACCGCCCGGCGGCGCCCGCCAGCCGGCCGCGGTCGGCGGCCGCCGTGGCGGCGCTGGGCGCGGCGCCGGCGGCACCGGCCGGTTCGGCGACCAGCACCAGGTGCGGGCGGCCGAGGTCCACCCCGAGCCGGCGGCCGCGCGCGGTGAGGCCGGCCGGGTCGCGGTCGGGCGTGGTGAGCAGGTCGGCGAGCAGCTCGCCGCGGACGCGGTTCTCGGTCTCGGCGACCGAGCGGCGCAGCAGCAGGAGCAGCGCGGTGACCACACCGGCCCGTTCGAACAGCCGGCGGTCGGCGTCGTCCAGGCCCGGCCGGCCGAGCAGCACCAGGGTGCCCAGCGGCTCCTGGCCGGCCAGCACCGCGCAGACCCAGGCGTCGCCGTGCCGCACCGACCGGCCCTCGGACCGGGACGCCGCGACTGCCGCGGCCAGCCCCTCGGCGGGTACCGCCCGGCCGGCCAGCGGCTCGCCGCCGGTGTCCAGGACGGCTATCTCGCCGCCCAGCAGCGCGGCCACCGCGGCGGCGACGTCCGGTACCTCGGCGCCGCGCAGCACCAGGTCGGTGAGCCGGTCGTGGCCCTGCTCGGCGCGCTGGACGGCGGCGGAGTGGGCCCGGATCAGCTCGTTGGCGCTGTTCAGCTCGGCGAGCGCGGCCCGGGTGTCGGCCAGCGACTTGGCGGTGTCCAGGGCGATCGCGGCGTGCGCGGCCAGGGTGCAGAGCAGCGCGACCTCGTCGGGGGAGAAGGCGCGCGGCGAGCGGTCGGCGGCGAAGAGCACCCCGATCACCCGGCCGCCGAGCAGCAGCGGTACCCCGATGATCGCGACCAGGCCCTCGTCCAGCACACCGGCGTCGATGGTGCCGGTGTGGTGGAAGCGTTCGTCGGTCCGGTAGTCGGGGGTCGCGTACGGGCGGGCGGTCTGGGCGACCAGGCCGCCGAGGCCGTCGCCGAGGCTGAGCCGCAGGGTCTGGAAGAGCACGGAGACCGAGCCGTCGGTCACCCGCATGTAGGTGTCGCCGGCGGCCTCGTCCGGGAGGGTCAGGTAGGCGGTGTCGGTGCCGAGCAGCATCCGGGCCCGGCGGACGATCGCCTGGAGCACGGTGTCCAGGTCCCGGGAGGCGGCGAGATCCCCGGCGGTGTCGAAAAGGGCGGTCAGCTCGGCCTCGCGGCGGCGGTGCTGACGCAGCGTCCGGTGTACCCGCAGCGCCTGCCAGGTGGCGTCGTCGATCTCGCTCAGCACGGCGCCCGGCGCCCCCTGCCGGCGCGCGTCGGCCAGCACGTCGGCGAAGTCCTCGGTGGCGGCGCCGGAGGCGAGCAGGTCGAGCAGCCGCCGCAGCGCGGGCGCCGAGCTGGTGTGGGGGACGGGGTCGTTCACGGTACGGCCGCCAATCGGCAGTGGGTCACAGGCCTCGGTCCCTGTCGTCGAAGTCCCGCCTTCCCGGCGGCGTCCGGGCGGACGACGCTGCTTCGAGGACAGGCCCCGGGGACGGAAGCGCGATCGTAGCTGCTCACCCCCGGTGGCCGTAGCGGGCCGGCGCCCATCCGGTCATGGGCGCCGGCCGTGGAACGGGGTGTCAGGCGGTCGCGGGCTTGGCGAGCGCCACGGCCTCGGGAGCGGCCTCCGGCTCGACCTCCGTGAGGTCGCTGCCCCGGGTCTCCCGGCCGCAGAGCACCGCGAGGACGGTGACCGCGGCGGCGATCGCCACGTACACCGCGATCGGGGTGGAGCTGCCGTAGTCCTTCAGCAGCGCGGTCGCGATCAGCGGCGCGGGCGCGCCGGCCGCCACCGAGGCGAACTGGGCGCCGATCGACGCACCCGAGTACCGCATCCGGGTGGCGAACATCTCGGAGAAGAAGGCCGCCTGCGGTGCGTACATGGCGCTGTGGAAGACCAGCCCGACGGTCACCGCCAGCACCAGCGAGCCGAACGATTTCGTGTCCACCAGCCCGAAGAAGACGAACGCCCAGATCCCGACGCCCACCGCGCCGACCAGGTACACCGGCTTGCGGCCGACCCGGTCGGAGAGCGCCCCGAAGAGCGGGATCAGCGCGAACTGGACCGCCGAGGCGATCAGCACCGCGTTCAGCGCGGTCTGCTTGGGCAGGTGCACCCTGGTCACGGCGTAGGCCAGGACGAACGTGGTCATCACGTAGTAGGAGATGTTCTCCGCCATCCGGGCGCCCATCGCCACCAGCACCTCCCGCCAGTGGTGCCGCACCACGGCGACCAGCGGCGGCTGCTCGGCCTGCCGCTGCGAGGCCTTGCGCGCCTCGGAGCGGGCCAGCGCCTCCTTGAACAGCGGGGACTCGTCCACCGCCAGCCGGATCCACATCCCCACCGCGACCAGCAGCGCCGACAGCAGGAACGGCACCCGCCAGCCCCAGGAGAGGAAGGTGGCGTCGGACTGCACCGTGGTCAGCAGCGAGAGCACGCCCGCCGCCAGCAGGTTCCCGGCCGGTGCGCCGCCCTGCGGCCAGGACGCCCAGAACCCGCGCCGCCGGGCGTCGCCGTGCTCGGACACCAGCAGCACCGCGCCGCCCCACTCGCCGCCGAGCGCGAAGCCCTGCACCAGCCGCAGCAGGGTGAGCAGCACCGGTGCCGCCACGCCGACCTGGTGGTACGTCGGCAGCAGCCCGATCAGTGTGGTCGACCCGCCCATCAGCAGCAGGCTCACCACCAGCAGCTTCTTCCGGCCGATCCGGTCGCCGAAGTGCCCGAAGACCAGCGCGCCGAGCGGCCGGGCGGCGAACCCGATCGCGTAGGTGAGGAAGGAGAGCAGGGTCCCGGTCAGCGGATCGCTCGCCGGGAAGAACACCTTGCCGAAGACCAGCGCCGCGGCGGTGCCGTACAGGAAGTAGTCGTACCACTCGATGGTGGTGCCGATCAGGCTGGCACCGACCACCTTCCAGAGTGGTGAGCCCGGTCTCGCGACGGTGGGAGAACTGGCCATGGAATCAAGCCTCTCGGAGGGGGGGACGGGCGGGGTGCGGCGGGGAGCATCAGTGCGCGGTCCAGCCGCCGTCGACGGGGAGGCTGGCGCCGGTGATGTAGGAGGCGTGCGGGGAGCAGAGCCAGAGGGCGAGCTGGGCCACCTCGTCGGGTTCGATGAGCCGCTTCACGGCGGTGCGGTCGAGCATGATCTGCTCCACCACCTCGTCCTCGCGGATGCCGTGCGCCAGCGCCTGGCCGGCGATCTGGCGCTCCACCAGCGGGGTGCGGACGTAGCCGGGGTTGATGCAGTTGCTGGTGACGCCGTACGGCGCGCCCTCCAGGGCGACCGTCTTGCTCAGCCCCTCCAGCGCGTGCTTGGCGGTCACGTAGGCCGACTTGAAGGCGCTGGCGCGCAGGCCGTGGACGGAGGAGATGTTGACCACCCGCCCCCAGTCCCGCTCGTACATGTGCGGCAGGGTGCGGCGCAGGATGCGGAACGGGGCCTCGACCATCACCCGCTGGATCAGGGTGAAGCGTTCCAGCGGGAACTCGTGCAGGGGTGCCACGTGCTGGAGGCCGGCGTTGTTGACCACGATGTCGGCGTCGTCCGGCAGGCCCTCGACCGCCTCCGGGTCCGAGAGGTCCGCGACGTGGGCGACGCCGCCGATCCGCTCGGCGAGCTCCCGGGCCGGGGCGGCCGAGAGGTCGACGACGTAGACCCGGGCGCCGGCCTCGGCGAAGGCCTCCGCGCAGGCCCGGCCGATGCCCGAGGCGGCCCCGGTGACCAGGGCCGTACGGCCGTCGAGCGGGCGGGCTGAAGTGGTGTCCATGGCCGAGAACGGTAGGAATCCTGCGGCCCGGCTCCTATGTGGTGGGGGCCTACAGCACTCCGGTGAACCATGGCGGTCATCACTACGACCATCGATCGGCGGTTCGGCCACCTGGAGCCAAACCCATCCTGTCCGGGCTTCCCCACAATGGGCGCCGATGCTTCACCCGTTCGGAGGATTGCTCGGCCAGAACCACCCATAGCGCCCGAATGCTCGCTACATTCGCGCCGATTCCCGACAGGGGGCGCCGCCACGGGCAGCCGAAGTGCTGGTGGAGCCGGTGCGGCGTCCGAGAGGTGTTGACTGACTATGCCCCAACGGCCTGCAACCGACAGCCCGGCGTACGGACCGCTCGACCCGCTCGACCAGCACCGAGGTCCGGTCGGCCGGGCCATTCCGGACGCCCCCGACGCCCCGACCGCCGACGAGTTGCGAGTGCCCGCGCAGATCACGTCCGTCACGCCCGAACGGCACCAGGGCGCTGCCGCCGCCCGCGACGACTCTGCCGCGCCCGCACCCGCACCGCCCCCGCCCACGGCCGGCCACTCCGGCCCGGGTCCGCAGAACGGCCAGCTGGCCGCACTGATCGAGGAGGCCGGGTTCTCGCACGCCGGCCTGGCCCGCCGGGTCGACCAGCTCGGCCTGGAGCACGGCCTCGACCTGCGGTACGACAAGACCTCCGTCACCCGCTGGCTCCGCGGCCAGCAGCCGCGCGGCGCCACCCCGGCCCTGATCGCCGAGGTCTTCACGCGTCGGCTCGGCCGCCGCCTCACCGCCCAGGACCTCGGCCTGGACGCCTGCGCCCCGGTCTACGCGGGCCTGGAGTTCGCCGAGACTCCGCAGGAGGCGGTGGACATCGTGGCGAGCATGTGGCGCAAGGACAACGGCCCGCAGTCCGAGCTGCGCCGGATCGCCTTCACCCCGGCCGGGCTGGTCGTCCCCAGCCGGGACTGGCTGATCGGCCGGACGGACGAGCGCGTCGCCCGGGACGGCTCCACCCTGCCCCGCCCGGACGCCCCCGGCGCACCGTCCGCCGCCGCGCCCGGTGCGCCCGCCGCACCCCCGGTGCGCGGCCCGGCCCCGGCCTCCGGTGCGCCCTCCTCCCGGGCCTCCGCCCCGCCCTCGGCCGCGGGGCAGGCGGCGTCGACCGCGCTCGGCCGGGTGCCGAGCCAGAGCCGGCGCCCGCCCGTCGCCGTCGAGCCGCCGTACACCGACCCGGCCCGTGAGCAGCGGCCGGCGCTGCGGGTCGGCCGGGGCGACATCGCCGCCATCCGCGCCGTCGGGGACCTCTTCCGCGCGCTGGACCACGCCTACGGGGGCGGCCACGCCCGCCAGGCGCTGGTCCGCTACCTGGAGAGCGAGGCCGAGCCGATGCTGCGCGGCCGGTACGGCGAGCAGATCGGCCGGGCGCTGTTCGGCGCGGTGGCCGACCTGACCAGGCTGGCCGGCTGGACGTCCTTCGACATCGCCGCGCACGGCCTGGCCCAGCGCTACTTCGTCCAGGCGCTGCGGCTCTCCCAGGCCGCGGGGGACCGCGCGCTCGGCGGCTACGTCCTGGTGACGATGAGCCAGCAGGCGGTGCACCTCGGCCACGGCCGGGAGGCCGTCCAGCTGGCCCGGGTCGCCCAGCAGGGTGTCGGCACCGCCGTACCGCCCACCGTGCAGGCGCTGTTGCACGCCGCCGAGGCGCGCGGGCACGGCCTGCTCGGCGACGTCCGGGCCTGCACCACCGCGCTGGTCCGCTCCGAGCGGTCGCTGGCAGCGGCCCGGGCCGGCGACGAACTGCCCTCCTGGGCCAGGTACTTCGACGAGGCTCAGCTCTCCGACGAGTTCGCCCACTGCTACCGGGACCTCCAGCAGTGGCGGACGTCCGCCCAGCACGCCGAGAAGTCGCTGCGGCTGCGCTCGCCCGCCTACGCCCGGAGCCGGATCTTCTGCCGGATGGTGCTGGCCACCGCCCGGCTCGGCATGGGCGACCTCGACGAGGCGTGCGCCATGGCCACCGACGCCCTGCGCGCGGCCGGCGAGATGCGCTCGGCCCGCTCGTTGGAGTACGTCCGGGACTTCCACCGCCGGCTCACCCCGTACCGCGGCAGCCCGGTGGCCCGAGCCTTCGAGGAGACGGCCCGCCAGGCGGGGGTGATCTGAAACCTCGACCACCCGCTCCCGGCGTGCACCCGCGGTCGGTCGCCCTCGGCGCCCGGCGGGCGGACGCCGCCGAGCGGCCCCTGCGCCGGGAGCGGGAGGACCAGCACCGGCAGCGGGAACAGCAGCGCCGGCAGCGGGAAGAGCAGCGCCGGGTGGATGCCCGCGCCGACCAGCGCCGCCGCGGTGGACGAGGGCAGGTGCCCGGCGTCCACCGCGACGGGGCCGGCCCCGAAGGGCCCCGTGACCCGCCCCGTCCCGGTCCGCGTCAGGCCGCCGCCTCCGCCTCGCGGGCGCCGGTCGGCACTCCCAGGTCGCGCACCACGGCCTGCGCCGCCCGCCGGCCCGAGACCAGCGCACCCTGGGCGGTGCTGGTGTCCCGGTGGTCCCCGCAGACGTACAGCCCGGCCAGCAGCCGCACCGGGCGCCGGTGGTTGTGCGGCGGCGGCATGGCCGGTACCGCGTCGGGGACGTGGCGCACGCTCAGGAACTGCCACTCCTTGGTCGGCGCGCCGTACAGCTCCGCCAGCCGCGCGCGCACCGCCGGTTCCAGCGCGGCCGGGCCGCCGGCGTCGAACGAGCGCCGTCCGAGCACCGTGGTGGCGACCAGCGCCTGCCCGGCCGGGGCGTACGAGGGGTGCAGCTCGCTGAGCACCACCGAGTGCGAGACCAGCGGCGGCCGCCCGCCCGGACGGTCGCCGTCCAGCAGCAGGACGGCCTCGCCGATCGGGGCCCGGTCGGCCGCGTGGTAGAAGGTCGTGACGGGGTGGAAGTCCGGCAGCCGCAGGCCCGGCAGCAGCCCGGCGGCGGACCGCGCGCCGGTCGCCACCACCACGGCCTGCGCGCCGATCCGCCCGTGCCCGGCGGTCTCCACGCCGTCGGCCGCGATCGAGGTGACCTGCACCCCGGTGCGCACCGTCCCGGCGGGCAGCGCGGCGGCCAGCTGGGTCGGCACGGCCGCTATGCCGCCGGCGGGCAGACAGAGCCGGCCGCGTGCGTAGCTGCGCAGCACCAGGTCGGCGATCCGGCTGGAGGTGCCCAGGGCCGGGTCGCTGAGCAGGGCGGCGAGCAGCGGCCGCAGGAAGCCGTCGACGATGCGCGGGGCGAGGCCGCGTTCGGTGAGCGCACGGGCGGCTGTGGTCTCCGGCCGGGCCTGGAGCCGGCCGGCCGGGGTGGCGGCCAGCCTGCTGAGCCAGCTGCCCAGCCGGGCCTTGTCCAGCGGATTGCCCAGCGGGGCCCGGGTGGCGGCCTGCCGGGCGGTGGTCAGCTGCGGGTCTCCGGCGCGGTAGCGGCGGCCGCCGCCGTGCACGAGTACGCCGGGCGCGAGCGGGCGCAGTTCGAGGCGGTCCAGGTCGAGGACGCGGCGCAGCTCCGGGTAGGCGGTGTTGAGCAGTTGGCTGCCGTGGTCGAGCCGGAAACCGTCCAGTTCGCGGGTGGCCATCCGGCCGCCGACGCGGTCCGTGGTCTCCAGGACGTGGACGGTCAGTCCGTGGCCGGTCAGTACGCGGGCGGCGGCCAGGCCCGCGAGTCCGGCGCCCACCACGACGACGTCCGGGTCGGACTGTCGGCGGGCGCGGCGAGTGAAGTCGTACGTGGGCACTGGCGTGCTCCCTCCCTGGTCCCGGAGCTTCGGCCGACGCAGGCAGCGGGGTGCCGGGACACGGTCCGACGATGTGATGCCCAGTCAGTGTGAGCGTCAGACAAGCGCATCGGGCCGTATCCGGCGCCGGGGAGGGTTCGGCCGCACGGGATGGCGGCGCCGTCACGGACTGTGGCCCAAGGGGCCGGGTTCGGGGGTCTGCGGGCGCGCACGGTCACCGGGGGCGTGCGGCGCGCCCACTTCGTGCTCCCGTGCGCCCCCTGCCGGAGCCCCGACCGCCCCCCGCTCGGCATATGCCCCTGGCCGGCGTCGCCGCCGGAGCGGGCGTACGCGGGCCTGCGGCACCCGCGCGGACGGCGACCCGCCCCGGACGCGGCTCGCGGGCACGACGCAGCCCGCCCCGGACGCGGCTCGCCGCCACTACGCGACGCGTCCCCTCGGCACCACGCGACGCGAGCCGCCGCAGGAGCGCTACAGCGCCGCCCGCACCGCCGAGTCCACGTCCGGGTGCTCGAAGCGGAATCCCGCCTCCAGCAGCCGCTTCGGCACCACCCGGTGGCTGCCCACCACCTCGATCGCCAGCTCGCCCAGCACCGCCTTCAGCACCGGCGTCGGCACCGGGAACGGCGTCGGCCGGTTCAGCGCCCTCCCCAGCGCCGCCGTCAGCTCGCCGTTGGTCACCGGCTCCGGCGCGCTGAGGTTGAACGCGCCGCTCAGGTCGTCCCGGTCGATCAGGAACCGCAGCGCCGCGACCTCGTCCGCCAGCGAGATGAAGCTCCAGTACTGCCGGCCGTCGCCGAGCCGCCCGCCGAGGCCCAGCTTGAAGAGCGGGAAGAGCCGCCCGCCGGCCCCGCCCTTGGCGGAGAGCACCATCCCGGTGCGCGGGTGGACCACCCGGATCCCGGCGCGCTCGGCCGGCCGGGCCGCGGCCTCCCACTCGACGCAGACCTCGGCCAGGAAGTCGTCCCCGGCGGGGGAGTCCTCGTCGATCACCGCATCCCCGGTCTGCCCGTACCGGCCGACCGCGGAGGCGCTGACGAAGACCCGCGGGGGCTCCTTCAGCTCGGCCAGCGCGACGGCCAGCGTCTCGGTGCCGAGCACCCGGCTCTCCCGGATATCCCGCTTGTAGGCGTCCGTCCACCGGCGGTCGCCGACCCCGGACCCCGCCAGGTGGACCACCGCCTCGACCCCGGCGAGCCCGTCCCGGTCGACCTGCCCGAGCAGCGGGTTCCAGCCGATCGCCGTCGTCCCGTCCGGTTGCGGGCCGGTCCGGGAGCGGTGCCGGACCAGCCGGACCACCTCGTGGCCGTCCGCCAGCAGGGAGCGGACGAGTGCCGAGCCGATCAATCCCGTGGAGCCTGTGACCGCGATTCGCATGGGGTCATCCTCGCAGTTTCCGGGGGCCGGAACTCCGTGTACAGGCCGGGGGTCGCTGATTAGCATGACGCCCATGCACGACGAAGATCTGATCATCCGCCCCGCTCGGCCCGAGGACGAGAAGGAGCTGTCGGAGCTCAATCGCGCGGCCTGGTCCTGGCTGAGCGACGTCGCCCCGCAGCCGCCCGAGGGGGACGTGGTGTTCGACGAGCGCCACACCCCGGACCAGTTCCTGCTGGCGCTGCTCGGCGGCCGGGTCGTCGGCTACGTCCGGGTGGTCCCGCCCACCCCGCTGGCCAGCAACCGGCACGTGCGTCAGATCCAGGGGCTGGCGGTCGACGCCTCGGCCCGCGGCCGGGGCCTCGGCCGGGCGCTGGTCGAGGCCGCCTGCACGGCCGCCCGGGAGCAGGGCGCCCGCCGGATCACCCTGCGCGTGCTCGGGCACAACGCCCCGGCCCGGCGCCTCTACGAGGCCTGCGGCTTCGTCGTCGAGGGTTCGCTCACCGAGGAGTTCCTCATCGACGGCCGGTACGTGGACGACATCTGGATGGCCCGCCCGCTCGCGGCCTGAACCGCCCGCCCCGCGCCGCCCGCCCTGCGCCGCCCGCCCCGCGCCGCCCGCCCCGCGCCGTCCGCCCTGCGCCGCCCGCCCCGCGCCGCCCGCCCCGCGCCGTCCGCCCGGGGTCGCTCGCACCCTCGGCACCCTCCGTCCCGCCGGTGCCGGACCCCCTGACGACCCGTCGGATTTCGTGTCCGGCCGGTAGCAGAGTCGTGACATACCCAACCTGTCTGGAGTAGCGCCACGCCGGGTACCGTACGGCCGTGAGCAACTCGACGCCTCCCGGGTGGTACCCGGTACCGGGTGCGGACGGCACAGCCGGTCATGAGCGCTGGTGGGACGGCACCGCCTGGACCAGCGACGTCCGCCCCGTCCAGGCGGGCGGCGGCGGGCTCGCCGACGCCCCGACACAGGTCTCCTGGCAGACCCCCCAGCAGGCGGCCCCCGCCCAGCCGCCCGCGTACGGCTACGGCGCCCCGCAGCAGGGCGCGCCCGGGTACGGCTACCCGGCACAGAACCAGCCCGCCTACGGCTACCCGCAGGGCGGCTACCCGCCGCCCCCGCAGCCCGGGCGGACCAAACCCGGCGTGGTGATCGGCATCGTGGCCGGGGTGCTGGTCGTGGTCGGCGTGGTGGCCGCGATCGCGCTCAACAGCGGTGGCGACACTCCGCGGGCGGACCCGACGCCGGTGCCGACGGTCACCGTCACGGACAGCCCGACCGCCAGCCCGACCAAGCGCACGCCCACCCCGACGCCGACGCCCACGCCGAGCCTGCCGCCGGTGCCGGTGATCAAGGACACCGCCGCCGACACCCAGCACTCCATCACCGTGCCGATATTCCAGGGCTGGGACGCGCAGACCGACACCACGCACTCGACGGTCTTCCTGGGCAGCGGCCGCTACACCTGCCCGACCGGCGGCTCCTGCATCCGCGGCCAGTTCTCGATCGAGAAGGACACCATCTCCGGCACGTCCGCCCGGGCCGCCGCCGAGGCGGCGATGCCCACCTACGCGGGGGCGGTCTTCACCGGGATCACCTCGCACACCGACGCCGGCTCCTCCAACACCACGGTGGCGGGCGTCTCCGGGTACGCGGTGCGCTGGCACATCACCACCTCGGACGGCACCAAGGGTTACGTGCTGATGGTGGCCGTCCCGGCCAAGGGCGGCGGCTACGTGGCCTTCGAGGGCGGCGTGGACGACGCGGCGGGCGCGCCCGACCCCGGCGTCCTCGACCAGATCCTCAAGGGCATCAAGCAGGACGGCACCGCCTCCGGCTCGGGTGCCTGAGACGGAGGCGCCGCCGTGGCCCGGGCCGCACAGCGTTGTCGGCTGCGGTGCCCGTGGCCCCGCCCGTGGCCCGGTGCTCGCGGCTCAGGCCGGTGCCCGCGGCCCGGTGCCGGCGGCTCAGGCCGGTGCCCGCGGCCCCGCCCGTGGCCCGGTGCCGGCGGCTCAGTCCCCGTAACGCTCCCAGAGCTTGGGGAACCGTTTCGCCATCGCGTCCGGGTCGTCGAAGTCCAGGGAGGCACCCGACGGCCGCGCGGGCTGCCGCTCGCCCACCTCGGGCAGCGGCAGCCCGGTCAGCTGCTCGTACGCCTCGTCGGCGGCGTAGCCGAGGTCCTCGGCCTCGCCGTCCTCCTCCTCGTCGAAGTCCGGGAGCAGGTCGGCCAGGTCGTCCGGCTCGTGGAGCCCGCCCTCGAACACGTCCCGGCCCTGGCCGATCAGCCAGCAGCGGAAGTAGTCGAAGCTGTCCTCCGAGGCGCCGTCCAGCAGCAGGTACGCTGCGGCCCAGAGGTCGGTGCGGTAGGCGCGCTGGAACCGCGCCTCGAAGAGCCGGGCGAAGTCGATGACGTCGTCCGGGGTCAGTTGGACGAGCCGCTCCACCAGCCGTTCCGCCTGCTCGTCCGGGTCGCCCTCGGCGGCCTCCCGGGTGTCGTCGATGATCTGCCAGAAGTCGGTCTCGTCCATCACCGCTCCAGCATCCCCGTTCGCCCGCGCCCGCGCATGTGATGGGCCCGCGAAACGCCCGTTCTTCCGATGCCCGGCCCCGTTCGTCCGATACCCGGCCTCCTCCGTCCGCTCCGGGAACGCGGAACCCCGCGCCGTCCGGGGACGACGCGGGGTTCCGGAGTTCCGCCGGAGGGGCCTTACAGGCCGAGCTCGACCTCGAACTCGCCGGCCTCCAGGATCTCCTTGACGGCCACCAGGTAGCGGGCGGCGTCGGCGCCGTCCACCAGGCGGTGGTCGTAGGAGAGCGACAGGTAGGTCATGTCGCGGATGCCGATGGCGGTGCCACCCTCGGCCTCGATGACGACCGGGCGCTTGACGGTCGCGCCGATGCCCAGGATGGCGACCTGGTTCGGCGGCACGATGACGGTGTCGAACAGCGCACCGCGCGAGCCGGTGTTGCTGATGGTGAAGGTGGCGCCGGACAGCTCGTCCGGGGTGATCTTGTTGCCGCGCACCTTGCTGGCCAGCTCCGCGGTCTTCTTGGAGATGCCGGCGATGTTGAGGTCGCCCGCACCCTTGATGACCGGGGTCATCAGACCCTTCTCGGAGTCCACCGCGATACCGATGTTCTCGGTGTCGAAGTAGGTGATGGTGCCCTCGGCCTCGTTGATCCGGGCGTTGACGACCGGGTTGGTCTTCAGCGCCTGGGCCGCGGCCTTGACGAAGAACGGCATCGGGGACAGCTTCACGCCCTCGCGGGCGAGGAAGGCGTCCTTGGCCTTGCCGCGCAGCGACATGATCTTGGTGACGTCCACCTCGACCACGCTGGTCAGCTGGGCCTGCTCGTGCAGGGCCTTCAGCATGTTGTCGCCGATGACCTTGCGCATGCGGGTCATCTTGACCGTCTCGCCGCGCAGCGGGGACGCAGCGGCAGCGGCCTTCGGCGCGGCGGCCGGGGCGGCGACGGGGGCCGGCGCGGCCTTGGCGGCCTCGGCGGCGGCGATGACGTCCTGCTTGCGGATCCGGCCGCCGACACCGGTGCCGGTGACGGAGGCCAGGGCGACGCCCTGCTCGGCGGCGAGCTTGCGCACCAGCGGGGTGACATAGGCGTCACCGCTGTCGGCCACCGGGGCGGCCGGCGCGACCGGAGCCGGGGCGGCGACGGGGGCCGGAGCGGCAACCGGAGCCGGGGCGGCCGGGGCAACCGGAGCGGCAACCGGAGCCGGGGCGGCCGGGGCAACCGGAGCGGCGACCGGGGCAGCCGGGGCAACGGGGGCCGGAGCCGCCGGAGCCGGGGCAGCGGCCGGAGCCGGAGCGGCAGCCGGGGCCGGGGCCGGGGCGGCGACGGCACCGGCGGCGCCGATCAGCGCGAGCTGGGCGCCGACCTCGGCGCTCTCGTCCTCGCCGACCAGGATCTTCACCAGGGTGCCGGCGACCGGCGACGGGATCTCGGTGTCGACCTTGTCGGTGGAGACCTCGAGCAGCGGCTCGTCGACCTCGACGGTGTCACCCTCGGCCTTCAGCCAGCGGGTGACGGTGCCCTCGGTGACGGACTCGCCCAACGCGGGCAGCAGCACCGGGGTGGCGTCGCCGGCCGGAGCGGCGGGCGCGGCCGGGGCCTCGGCGACCGGGGCGGCGGGCGCCTCCACGACCGGGGCCGGAGCGGCGACCGGAGCCGGGGCGGCCTCGGCGGCGGGGGCCGGAGCGGCGACCGGGGCGCCGGAGCCGTCGTCGATGACCGCCAGCTCGGCGCCCACCTCGACGGTCTCGTCCTCGCCGACCTTGATCGAGGCCAGGATGCCCGAGGCCGGGGCCGGGATCTCGGTGTCGACCTTGTCGGTGGAGACCTCGAGCAGCGGCTCGTCGACCTCCACGCGCTCACCCTCGGCCTTCAGCCAACGGGTGACGGTGCCCTCGGAAACGCTCTCGCCCAGCGCGGGCAGTGTTACTGAGACCGCCATGGTTTCAGCGACTCCTATCAAGTCTTGCGTACTGGAATGGGGGAAGGTGGGGCGCGATCAGTCGTGCGCGTGCAGCGGCTTGCCGGCCAGCGCCAGGTGCGCCTCGCCCAGGGCCTCGGACTGGGTCGGGTGCGCGTGGATGAGCTGCGCGACCTCGGCCGGCAGCGCCTCCCAGTTGTAGATCAGCTGAGCTTCGCCGACCTGCTCGCCCATGCGGGCGCCGACCATGTGGACGCCGACCACGGCGCCGTCCTTGACCTGGACGAGCTTGATCTCGCCGGCGGTCTTCAGGATCTTGCTCTTGCCGTTGCCGGCCAGGTTGTACTTGAGGGTGACGACCTTCTCCTTGCCGTACAGCTCGACGGCCTTCGCCTCGGAGATGCCGACGGAGGCGACCTCGGGGTTGGAGTAGGTCACGCGCGGGACGCCGTCGTAGTCGATCGGCACGGCCTTCAGGCCGGCCAGGCGCTCGGCCACCAGGATGCCCTCGGCGAAGCCGACGTGGGCCAGCTGCAGGGTCGGGGCGAGGTCGCCGACGGCGGAGATCGTGGGCACGTTGGTGCGCATGTACTCGTCGACGAGGACGTAGCCGCGGTCCATCACGACGCCGTTCTCCTCGTAGCCGAGGCCGGCCGAGACCGGGCCGCGGCCGATGGCGACGAGCAGCAGGTCGGCGTCGATCTGCTTGCCGTTCTCGGTCGAGACGCGCACACCGGTCTCGGTGTACTCGACGCCGGAGAAGCGGGCCTTCAGCTCGAACTTGATGCCGCGCTTGCGGAACGCGCGCTCCAGCAGCTTGGAGGAGTTCTCGTCCTCCAGCGGGACGAGGTGCGGCAGCGCCTCGACGATGGTGACCTCGACGCCGAAGGACTTCCAGACCGAGGCGAACTCGACGCCGATCACGCCGCCGCCGAGGATGACGGCCGACTTCGGGATGCGGTCGAGCTTGAGCGCGTGGTCGGAGGAGATCACGCGGTCGCCGTCGATGGTCAGACCCGGCAGCGACTTCGGCACGGAGCCGGTGGCCAGGACGATGTGGCGGCCCTCGATGCGCTGGCCGTTGACGTCCACCGAGGTCTGCGAGGAGAGCTTGCCCTCGCCCTGGATGAAGGTCACCTTGCGCGAGGCCACCAGGCCCTGCAGGCCCTTGTACAGGCCGGCGACGACGTCGTCCTTGTACTTGTGGACGCCGTTGATGTCGATGCCCTGGAAGGTGGCCAGAACGCCGAACTCGGCGGCCTCCTTCGTCTCGTCCGCGATCTCGGCGGCGTGCAGCAGCGCCTTGGTCGGGATGCAGCCGCGGTGCAGGCAGGTGCCGCCCAGCTCACCCTTCTCGACCAGGGCGACGCTCAGGCCCAGCTGAGCGGCGCGGAGCGCCGCGGCGTAACCGCCGCTTCCGCCTCCGAGAATGACTACGTCGAAAACGGTGCTGGCGTCGTTCGCCACGTCACGTCCTCCATGCAATGGGGTGGGTCGCCGGGCCGGTCGCGGTCCGGTGGGTCGGAAGCCTTTGTGGGGCGCCCAGTCGTGCCGGAAATACATCTTCGCACTTGTTCACGGCGGCTGATGTCCGGGTCCACCCCGGGGGTGTCCCACAGGGCGGTCACCGGGGTGGGAATACCCCCGACAGAAGGGCATCATCGCAGGTCAGGGCGGGGTTGACAGCGGCGTGAACGGTGCTTCGGGCGGTCTGCCGGCGGGCCGGTTCCGCACAGTGGAACAAAGTTTCGCCCGCAGCGAACAAGGGTGCGGGGTGGGGCTTCGTTCCTTACCCGCAGGTAACAGCGGTGCGGGCGGCCGGACGCCCGTGGGCGCGCCCGGAAAGCCGGACGGGGTCCGGCGCACCCGCGCCGGACCCCGTCCGCTCCGAACCTCCGGATCAGGCCTTGCTGCCCGCCGCGGTCTGCTCGGCGAAGCGGACCAGGGTGCGCACCGCGCTCGCGGTGCCGCCCTTGGGGGTGTAGCCGAACGGCGCGCCCTCGTGGAAGGCCGGGCCGGCGACGTCCAGGTGGGCCCAGTCGATGCCCTCGGCCACGAACTCCTTCAGGAACAGACCGGCCACCAGGCCGCCGCCCATCCGCTCGCCCATGTTGGCCAGGTCGGCGATGGTCGACTCGGTCATGCCCTTGCGCAGCTCGGCCGGCAGCGGCATCGGCCAGGACTGCTCGCCGACCTCGCCCGCGACGGTGTGCAGCGTCTCGCGCAGCTCGTCGTTGTTGGCCATCACGCCGAAGGTGCGGTTGCCCAGCGCCAGCACCATCGCGCCGGTCAGCGTCGCGACGTCGACGATCACGTCCGGCTTCTCCTCGCCGGCCCGCACGATGGCGTCGGCGAGCACCAGACGGCCCTCGGCGTCGGTGTTCAGCACCTCGACGGTCGTGCCGCCGTACATCTTCAGCACGTCGCCCGGGCGGGTGGCCGAGCCGGACGGCATGTTCTCCGCCAGCGCCAGCCAGGCGGTGACGTTGACGGCCAGGCCGAGCCGCTTGGCGGCGACCACGGCGGCGAAGACGGCAGCAGCGCCGGCCATGTCGCACTTCATGGTCTCGTTGTGGCCGGCCGGCTTCAGCGAGATGCCGCCCGAGTCGTAGGTGATGCCCTTGCCGACGAACGCCAGGGTGGCCTTGGCCTTCGGGTGGGTGTAGGCCACCTTCACCAGTCGCGGCGGGTTGACCGAGCCGTTGCCGACGCCCAGCAGGCCGCCGAAGCCGCCCTTGAGCAGCGCCTTCTCGTCCAGCACCTCGACCTTGAGGCCGTGCTCCTTGCCGGCCGCCTGGGCGATCGCGGCGAAGCCCTTCGGGTTCAGGTCGTTGGGGGCGGTGTTGACCAGGTCGCGGGCCCGGTTCATCTCCTCGCCGACGACCAGGGCGCGCTCGACGGCGGCCTTGGCGTCCTTGCTGCCCTTGCGGGCGGCCAGCAGGACGAGCTCGCCGACCGGCTCCTTGCCGTTGCCGTTGCCCTTGTAGGTGCCGAAGGCGTAGGAGCCGAGCAGGCCGCCCAGCGCGACCGCCTCGACCTCGTCGGCCGACTCGGCCGGCAGCGCCAGCGCGGCCTTCTTGCAGCCGGCCAGGGCGCGGGCGGCGACACCGGCGGCGCGGCGCAGCGCCTCCAGCCCGTAGCCGCCGTCGGCGGCCTCGCCGAGGCCGACCGCGAGCACGAGCGCGGCCTTCAGGCCGGCGGGGGAGGGCACCTTGACGGTCTCGCCCTCGGCGCCGGTCGCGCCCAGGGTGCTGAGGACCTCGGCCAGCTTGCCCTCGAACGCCTCGCTCACGGCCTCGGCGCCGGGGGCCAGCACAATGCCCTTCGGGCCCTTCGCGACACCGATCACCAAGGCGTCCGCGCGCAGCGAGGCGGCGGAGGAGGTGCTCACAGACAATGCAGTCACGTAATGCGTCCTGTTCTTTCGCGGTCCACGACCGGTCGCGGCGCGGCTGCCGCACCGGCGCAGCCAGCCGCCGCCGCGGGCCTCCCGGTGGCGCGGGCCGGGTCCGGGGCCCCTGGCGCGCGCGGCCGCCGGTCGCGGCGGCCGCACACACCAGAAGCCCCGGCTCCTCGACGCGCGTCGGCCGGGCAGGACCTGCGACGGTGCAGGGCTGCGGTGCTCCACGCATGGTAGTCCGCATGCTGGGATCACGCGCCGCCCGGTGCCCGGCCGTCCGTTGCCGGTGCCCGCCGGTGCGCCTCAGCCCAGCAGCGCGAGCGCCACCAGCGTGCCGGTCGCGGTGGTCTCCGCCATCGCGCCGAGGACGTCCCCGGTGATCCCGTCCAACCGCCGTACGCAGCGCCGCAACAGCAGCCAGGCGCACCCGAGCCCGGCCACAACGGCCAGCGGAAGCCGGAGGACTGACCATCCGTCGGCCGTGCCGGCGGCGGCGGCCGCCAGCATCGACCCGGCCGTGGCCGTGATCGCGGCGGCCGGCGAAACCGTCCCCGCGACCATCGCGCCGAGCCCGCCCGGCCGGGCGGCCGGCACCGAGCGCAGGCACCCCCAGGCGAGCGCGCACCGCGCGGCCGTGGCCGAGGTGAGGACGGCGAGCGCTCCGCGCGGCACCGAGGCGTCGAACTGCCCGGCCAGCGCGGCGATCTGGGCCAGCAGGACGAGGACCAGGGTGAGTACGCCGAACGGCCCGATGTCCGACTGCTTCATGATGCGCAGCGCATCCTCGGCTGGCTTGCCGCTGCCCAGGCCGTCGGCGACGTCGGCCAGCCCGTCCAGGTGCAGCCCCCGGGTCAGTGCGGCCAGCACCCCGACCGCCGCCACCGCGCCGAGCAGCCCGCCCGCACGCCACGCGACCAGCGCCCCCGCGCCCGCCGCCATCGCCCCGAGCACCACCCCGACCACCGGGGCGGACGCCATCGCCCGCCCCGCCGCCGCCCGGTCCCACCGCTCGACCCGCACCCGCAGCACCGACAGCGTCCCGAACCCGAACCGCAGTCCCTCCCCCCAGCCGGCCTGGTCGTCTCTGCTCTGCACGAACCCGTTCCTCGGTCGGTCACCGCCCAGTACCGCGGCCCGGAAGGGGCGGGAACTGCGCGCGGCGGAAGGCCGCCATCGGTCCTGGAGCGCCGACGGCCGGTGGCCGTCGCTCTCTGCCCCAATGGGCAGGGCCCCGCTACACCCGCCCCAGCAGCTCCGCCGCCGACGGCAGCTTCGGCTGCTCCTTCGGCGCCGACGGCACGAAGGGCGCGGGCGCCTGCTCGGCCAGGGTGTCCGCCGCGGCCTGGAGCAGCGGCAGCGCCATCAGCGCACCGATGCCCTCGCCCATGATGATCCCCTGCTCCTGGAGCGGCGTCAGGGTCAGCCGGTCGTATGCCTTCGCCTGGGCCGGCTCGCCGCTGGACTGCCCGGCCCGCCACCACTCGGGCGCACGGAACGCGATCCGCTGCGCGACCAGCGCGCAGGCCGCCGAGACCACCCCGTCGAGGACGACCGGCAGCTTCCGCACCGCGGCCTGGAGCAGGAAGCCGGTGATCGCGGCGAAGTCGGCGCCGCCGGTGGCGCCGAGCAGTGCCAGCTGGTCGCCGAGCACCGGCCGGGCCCGCCGCAGCGAATCCCGGATGGCCGCGCACTTGACCATCCACACCTTGTCGTCGATGCCCGAGCCGCGCCCGGTCACCGCGGCCGCGTCCGTCCCGCAGAGCGCGCCGACCAGCACCGCCGCCACCGTGGTCGAGCCGACCCCGAGGTCGCCCAGCACCACGAGGTCCGTCCCGGCGTCGGCCTCCTCGTCGGCGACGGTCATCCCGGCCCGGAAGGCCTTGACGGTCTCTTCCGGCGTCAGCGCGTCCTCGCGGTCGATCCGGCCGGAGCCACGCCGTACGCGGTGCGCGACCACGGCGTCGGGGAAGTCGGACGGTTCCGCGTCCACCGCGACGTCCACCACCCGTACGTCGGCGCCGAACCGACGGGCGAGCAGCGCCACCGGCGCGGTGCCGTCCAGGACCGCCCGGACCCGGGCGGCGGTGCCGCCCTGCGCGGGCAGGCGGGACACCCCGAGGGCCGCCACCCCGTGGTCGGCGGCGAACAGCAGCACCTTGGGCGCCGACAGCGGCCGCACCGGGGAGCGCCCCTGTACGGACGACAGCCAGCTGCCGAGCTCCTCCAGCCGGCCCAGACCGCCGCGCGGCCGGTCCAGCGTCTGCCAGCGCTCCTCGGCGGCCCGCCGGGCACTCTCGTCGGGGCGCTCGACGAGCGAGGAGAACGTGTCGAGATCCACGGTCGTGTCCATTTGTCCGTTTCTCGCTCACAGCGCGGGATGCGCGCAGTACATTCGAGGTCTGCCTCAGGCAGCGGTCAGGGCTTGGCCGTCATGAGACTGCCCAAGTGGTCGAGTGAGAAGCCGCCTCGTCGCCGAGGTGGAGGAGTCACCGGTCGGAAGGCTACACGCCGACTCCCACCGATTTGATGGCCAGGACCTGTCCGGCCACGACCAGCAGGACCCGCTCCGAGGCGTCCGCCACGGCCATGTTCAGCCTTCCGAGCGTGTCCCGGAAGCGCCGGCCCGCGGCGGTCGCCGGGACGACGCCCATGCCGACCTCGTTGCTGACCGCGACCACCTGCCGTCCGGTCGCCGCCCAGGCCCCGGCGAGCGCCTCGCACCGGGCCTGCACCGCCGCTTCGCCGCCGTCCGCCCACACGGTGTCGTCCCAGGCACCGCACTCGTCCATCACGGCGGTCAGCCAGAGCGCCAGACAGTCGATCAGCACTGGCGCCCGGTCCGCGTCGTCGGCCAGTACGGCCTCCAGGTCGCAGGTCTCGGCGGTGCGCCAGCTCGCCGGCCGCCGCTCGCGGTGCAGGGCGACCCGCTGCGCCCAGTCGGTGTCGTCGTCCCGGGTGCCGCTGGTGGCCACGTACAGCACGTCCTCGTACCGGCCGAGCAACTGCTCGGCCTTGGTGGACTTGCCGGAGCGCGCACCGCCGAGGACCAGCGTGCGGGGGAGTGCGGGAGCAGTTGCCATACCGCTCATCCTGCCGGACGAGGCATACGGAAGATCCCACCGGGCAGGCTAAGGTGCGCAGCACACAGGGCCGTACAGGGCAGGCAGCACACAGGAGGAGCCGGGCATGGTGTGGACGTGGCGGTACGAGAAGGCGGACGGCACCGCGGTGGCTCCGGGCGGCGGCCAGGAGGAGGAGTTCGCCGGCCAGGGGGACGCCGAGACCTGGATCGGGGAGTCCTGGAAGCAGCTGGCCGAGGACGGGGTGGACACCGCGGTCCTGCTCGACGACGGCCGGGAGATCTACTCGATGAGCCTGCACGAGGCCTGAGGGCCGGGTGCCCCGGAGGCCAGGGGCGAGGGACGGGCTACTTGGCCCCGAACACGTGCAGCAGCGCGGCGACCTGCCGGTACGGGTCGGTGCGGCCGGCCCGCTCCTCGGCTTCGAGCAGCTGGGCCAGCTGCCGCCCGTCCACCGGCGGCGCCGCATCGTCGGGCGTGTTGTCGGTGAAGACCCGGACGCCGTACCAGTGCCGCAGCGGCACGGACACTTCGGAGAGGGTGACGGCGAGGTCGGCGAGCCGGTCGGCGCGGGCGGCCAGCCCGAGCCGGTTGTAGTACCGGTCGCTCTCGAAGGCGTGCAGGGCGGCCCGCCAGTCGCCGGCGGCGGCGGGACGCAGGGCCAGCGCGTCGCGGTTGCGGACCAGCAGGGAGAGAAGCCCACCGGGGGCCAGCAGCCGGGCCAGCGAGGCGATCATCGGGTCCGGGTCCGGCAGGTAGGTCAGGACGCCGTGGCAGAGCACGACATCGAAGCTGCGCGGCCCGAACCAGCGTCCGCACTGGTGGCCGTCGCCGCTGAGCAGCTGGAGCCGGCCGCGCACCTCCGCCGGTTCCTCGGCCAGCGCCCCCTGGGCGACGCCGAGCGCGACCGGGTCGGAGTCGATCCCGGTGACGTAGTGGCCGGCCCGGGCCAGGCGCAGCGCCTGGGTGCCCTGGCCGCAGCCGATGTCGAGGACGCGCTGCGCGACGCGGCCGGTCAGCTGCTCGGCGAGCTGCCGGGCGACCATCTCCTGCCGGACGAGGTTGCGCAGGCTGCCGAGCCGGTCCAGCCAGGGGCCGGTGCCGCCGGCGAAGGAGCCGCTGCGCGAGGGCAGCCGGCGCTCCTGGGCGATCCGGTCGTGGCCGCCGTCCCCCTGGCCCGGCAGCGCGTACAGGCCGGGCCCCTCCCAGGCGGGAGGGGCCCAGCCGGAGTCCACCGGTTCGGCGGTCAGGGCTTCTCCCCGCGCCGCACCTGCGGCTTGGGCAGCCGGAGCCGGCGCATCTGCAGGATGCGCATCACGCCGTAGGCGACCGCGCCGCGGGTGTTCTGGCCGGCGAAGCGCTCGGCGAGCTGCTTGCGCAGACCGAAGCCGAGGCGGACGAAGTCCAGGATCACCAGTACGAAGAAGGCCAGGAACAGCACGGTGGAGAGCAGCTGGAGGGCCGGCACCTTCACGATGCTGAGGACCAGGATGACCACCGCGGCGGGCAGGAAGAACTCGGCGAGCGACCAGCGGGCGTCCACGTAGTCGCGGGCGAACTTGCGCACCGGGCCCTTGTCGCGGGCCGGCAGGTGGCGCTCGTCGCCCTCCAGCAGCGCGGTGCGCTGCTTCTCGCGCTCGGCGCGCATGCGCTCGCGCGCCTGGCGGGAGGCCTCCTTGCGGTCCTTGGGCACGGTCACCCGGGTACGCCGGTTGGCCTCGGCCTCACTGCGCTTGGGCGTGGGGCGGCCCTTCTTCGCCTGCGGGTCGCGGGCCTGGGTCGTCTCGTCCTGCTTCTCCAGCACAGCGGCGGAGGCGGCGGCATCATCTGAACGGCGTCGGAACACACCACCAGCGTACGGGGTGCGGGACCGCTTCTTCGGGTGTCCTCGGACCCAAACGCATATCGATCGCGTGCGGCCGGGCCCGGTGCCGGGTTTCCGGGGGTCTTCCCGTAGGGGATCACTTCGGAGGTCGGTGGGTGGGATGAGGGCCGGATCCACCGCGGGGATGAGGCAGTCGCGGGGGTCGCTGTAGCAGTCTTGTTGCAGGCAGGTGCACTGCGGCGACGGGCTCGCTGCACATACACTCGTCGTGTCTGGTAACGAGATAGAGACCGCAGGCCGGAGAAGGGGGCACCCGAGGCCCATGAGCGACGGAATCATGAAGCGTATGGGGCTGATCTTCCGCTCCAAGGCGAACAAGGCCTTGGACCGGGCGGAGGATCCGCGAGAGACGCTGGACTATTCGTACCAGAAGCAGCTCGAGCTGCTCCAGAAGGTACGTCGCGGCGTCGCGGACGTGGCCACCTCGCGCAAGCGCCTGGAACTCCAGCTGACCCAGCTCCAGCAGCAGTCCGCGAAGTACGAGGACCAGGGCCGCAAGGCGCTTTCGCTCGGCCGGGAGGACCTCGCGCGCGAGGCGCTGACCCGCAAGGCGAACATGCAGTCCCAGATCACCGACCTGGAGACGCAGTACCAGCAGCTCCAGGCCGAGGAGGAGAAGCTCACGCTCGCCTCCCAGCGGCTGCAGGCCAAGGTGGACGCCTTCCGCACCAAGAAGGAGACCATCAAGGCCACCTACACCGCTGCCCAGGCACAGACCCGGATCGCCGAGTCGTTCTCCGGTATCTCGGAGGAGATGGGCGACGTCGGTCTGGCGATCCAGCGGGCCGAGGACAAGACCGCCCAGATGCAGGCCCGCGCGGGTGCGATCGACGAGCTGCTGGCCTCCGGTGCGCTCGACGACGCCAGCGGGCTCGGCCGCAAGGACGACATCGAGGCGGAGCTGGAGCGCGTGGCCGGCGGCTCGGACGTCGAGCTGGAGCTGGCCCGGATGAAGGCCGAGCTGACGGGCGGCTCGCCGTCCTCCGGCCCGCAGGCCATCGAGCAGGGCAAGGCGCAGGACGCGTCGCAGCAGGACACCCCGCGTATCAACTACAACAAGTGATCTGAGCTTCACCCCACCAACCAGGGAGACGCACGGCATGATCATGAGGGTCATGGGGGAGGGCCAGTTCGAGGTGGGCGAGACCCATCTGAACCGGCTCAACGAGCTGGACGAGGAGCTCCTCGCCGCACTGGAGTCGGGGGACGAGGAACACTTCCGGCGGGCGCTCGGTGAACTGCTGAGTGCCGTCAAGAAGTTCGGTACCCCGCTGGCGGACGACTCGCTGGAGCCGTCCGACCTGATCCTCCCGGATGCCGACGCGACGATCGACCAGGTCCGGCAGCTGCTTCGGGCCGAGGGTGACGGCCTGATCCCCGGCATCCCCGAGTAGCTGCCGTCTCGCGCCGGACGCCAGACGCGATGAAGGGCGGGCCCCCTCCGTGATGGAGGGGGCCCGCCCTTTCTGCGTTCGTACGGCGCCGGGTTACGGCAGGGCGAGCATCCGGTCCAGCGCCGCCTTGGCGTACTTCTCGGTCTCCGGGTCGACGCTGATCACGTTCGGAACCCGGCCCTCGACCAGCGACTCCAGCGCCCAGACCAGGTGCGGCAGGTCGATCCGGTTCATGGTGGAGCAGAAGCAGACCGCCCGGTCCAGGAAGACGATCTCCTTGTCGGGGTGCGCCTTGGCCAGCCGGCGGACGAGGTTCAGCTCGGTGCCGATGGCCCACTTGGAGCCGGGCTCGGCGGCGTCCAGCGCCTTGATGATGTACTCGGTCGAGCCCACCATGTCGGCGGCCGCGACGACCTCGTGCTTGCACTCGGGGTGCACCAGCACGGTGACGCCGGGGATGCGCGCGCGGACGTCGTTCACCGAGTCGAGCGAGAACCGGCCGTGCACCGAGCAGTGGCCGCGCCAGAGGATCATCTTGGCGTTTCGCAGCTCCTCGGCGGTCAGGCCGCCGTTCGGCTTGTGCGGGTTGTAGAGCACGCAGTCGTCCAGCGAGAAGCCCATCTCGCGCACGGCGGTGTTGCGGCCCAGGTGCTGGTCCGGCAGGAAGAGCACCTTCTCGCCCACCCGTCGCCCACCGTCACCCTCGGTCGAGGCGCTTCGCGCCGCCCCTTCCTCGAAGGCCCACTCCAGCGCCCGCTTGGCGTTGGACGAGGTGCAGATGGTGCCGCCGTGCTTGCCGGTGAAGGCCTTGATGTCGGCGGAGGAGTTCATGTACGAGACCGGCACGGTGACGTCGGCTATGCCGGCATCGGTCAGCACGTCCCAGCACTCGGCGACCTGCTCGGCGGTGGCCATGTCGGCCATCGAACAGCCGGCGGCGAGGTCCGGGAGGACGACCTGCTGGGCGTCGGTGGTGAGGATGTCCGCCGACTCGGCCATGAAGTGCACGCCGCAGAAGACGATGTACTCGGCCTCCGGGCGGGCGGCGGCGTCGCGGGCGAGCTTGAAGGAGTCGCCGGTGACGTCGGCGAACTCGATCACCTCGTCGCGCTGGTAATGGTGGCCGAGGATGAAGACGCGGTCGCCGAGTGCGGCCTTGGCCGCCCGCGCGCGCTCGACGAGGTCCGGGTCGGAGGCGGCCGGGAGGTCGCCGGGGCACTCGACGCCACGCTCGCTGTTCGGGTCGGCCTCACGGCCGAGCAGCAGCAGAGCGAGCGGCGTCGGGGTGGGGTCGACGCCGTAGGTCTCGGTGATGGTGGTGGTCACGGGCGGGTGCCCTTCTGTGCGGCCGATCGGTCGGTGCAGCCTTCTCGTCTATCTGACGCTATCTATGATAACCGGTTAGCGTCAGACTGACGATGGCCGTCCTGTCGATGTGACGAGAACCGCTCGCCGGTTCGGAGTCCTCCGGCGGAGCCGGGAGCAAGATACGGCAGGGGTCCGGCGTGGCCGAATCGATATCCGGGGCGGATCGCGTTGGCTTGGCCCGTGAAGGCAATCGCGATCCGCCGCTACGGCGGCCCCGAGGTGGTCGAGTACACCGAGCTGCCGGACCCGAAGGTCGGGCCGGACTCGGTCCTGGTGCAGGTCAGGGCGGCGGGGGTGAACCCGGTGGACTGGCGGGTCCGCGAGGGGCACCTGGACGGGCTGCTGGACGCCCACTTCCCGCTGGTGATGGGCTGGGACGTGGCCGGGGTGGTCCGCGCGGTCGGCGGCGGGGTCACCGAGTTCGCCCCCGGGGACGAGGTCTTCGGGTACGTCCGCAAGGACTGGGTCGAGCACGGCACCTACGCCGAGCTGGTCGCCGCGCCCGTCCGCACCCTGGCCCGCAGGCCGGCTGCGCTGGACTGGGCGCAGAGCGGCGGCCTGCCGCTGGCCGGGCTGGCCGCGCTCCAGGGGCTCAAGGCGCTGGGGATCCGGGAAGGCGACACCCTGCTGGTGCACGCCGCGGCCGGCGGGGTCGGCCACCTCGCGGTGCAGCTCGGCAGGGCCTTCGGCGCCCGGGTGATCGGTACCGCGGGGGAGCGCAACCACGACTACCTGCGGGCTCTGGGCGCCGAGCCGGTCGCGCACGGCGAGGGCCTGGCCGAGCGGGTCCGCGCGCTGGCCCCCGGCGGTGTGGACGCCGCCCTCGACCTGGTCGGCGGCGGCGCCGCCGAGCTCTCCGCCGGCCTGGTCGCCGATCCGGCCCGGATCGCCTCGGTCGCCGACTACCGGGTGAGGGCGCTCGGAGGCCGGTACCTCTGGGTCCGCCCGGACGCCGCCGGGCTGGCCGAGCTGGCCGCCCTGGCCGACGCCGGCAGGTTCACCGTCACCGTCGCCTCCACCTTCCCGCTCGCCCAGGCCGCCTCCGCCCAGGCGCTGAGCGCCGAGGGCCGCACCCGGGGCAAGATCGTCCTGCTGGTGGACTGACAACCGTCCAACGGTCGTCATCTGCCAGCGGTGGACTCGGTCCTGTCATCCGCCAGAATGGTGCAGAACCGTTTCGGCGGCCGCCGCCTCCAGCTGCCCCTCGCCGATCCCGTACGACCTGTGGAGCCCCGCACCGATGAGCAGCAGCCGAGCGCACGAGACGGTCGGGGCCGACCTGGACGAGACCGACCGGCTGCTGCTCGCCCGGCTGGCCGGAGACGGCCGCGCCTCCTACGCCGAGATCGGCCTCCAGGTGAACCTCTCCGCCACCGCCGTCCGCCGCCGGATCGACCGGCTGCGGGCGCGCGGGGTCGTCCGCGGCTTCACCGTCGTCCTCGACCCGTCCGTCCTCGGCTGGCAGACCGAGGCCTTCGTCGAGGTCTACTGCCGCGAGCGGACCGCCCCCGAGGAGATCCTGGCCAGTCTGAGGCAGTTCCCCGAGGTGGTCGCCGCCTGGACGGTCACCGGAGACCCGGACGCCCTGGTCCACCTGCGCGCCACCGACATGCACCACCTCCAGGCGGTGATCGAGCGGATCCGCAAGGAGCCCGGCGTCCAGCGCAGCCGCTCCTCCGTCGTCCTCTCCCAGCTCATCGGCTGACCCCCGAAGGGCCCAGTACGGCCCCGGCCGGCCCCGGCGCAGGAATCCTGCGCGGACCGGCCCGAAGACGCCCGAATCCTGCCCGGCCGGCCGCGTTCCGACGCGCGGCGCCGGCCCCCCGCTGCCTAGGCTGATGACGTCCGGCAACGCGGTGACGAGCCCCGCGCCGCCGGTCCTCCCCCGACACCCCACAGCCGAGAGGGACCCCCGTGTCCGCAGCCCCCGACCGCATGCACCGGCCCGACAACGAACTGGTCGACCTGGTTTTCGACTACATGCGGGAGCGGCTGCAGTACGACCCCGTCCCGCTCGACCACCCCGGTGACGGCGAGCACCTGCGCGCCCAGCTGGCCGGCCTGCTCAACCCGGACGGCAACAACCCGGCCGACGTCCTCAAGCTCTACGACCACGAGCTCTCCCGCGCGGTGATCTCCGCCGACAGCCCGCGCTACCTGTCGTTCATCCCGTGCGCCCCCACCAAGGCCGCGCTGCTCTTCGACATGGTCGTCTCCTGCGCCTCCCTCCAGGGCATCTCCTGGCTGGAGGCGGCCGGCGCCATCGCCGCCGAGAACCAGGTGCTGCGCCTGATCGCGGACCGCGCCGGCATGCCCGAGACGGCCGGCGGCACCTTCGTCTCCGGCGGCTCGGCCGGCAACCTCTCCGCGCTGGTGGTCGCCCGCGACACCGCCCGGCGCAGGCTCGGCGTCGGCCCCGAGGCCAGGCTGCGGATAGCCGTCGCCGACCAGGTGCACTCCTCGGTCAAGAACACCTTCAACATCATCGGCGTCGAGGCCTTCAAGGTCCCGACCGTCGACCGCCGCTTCACCGGTGAGGCGCTGCGGGCCGCCCTGGCCGCCGACCCGAACCCGGAGACGGTGATCGCCGTCGTCGGCACCGCCGGCACCACCAACGAGGGCATCGTCGACGACCTGCAGGGCCTCTCCGAGGTCGCCCGCGAGCGCGGCCTGTGGTTCCACGTGGACGGTGCCTACGGCGGCGCGGGTCTCTTCGCCCCCTCGGTGCGCGAGCGCTACAACGGCATCGAGCACGCCGACTCGTTCGTGGTGGACCCGCACAAGTGGCTGTTCGCCCCGTTCGACTGCGCCGCGCTGATCTACCGCAACCCGCAGCTGGCCCGCGCCGTGCACACCCAGGACGCCTCCTACCTGGACGTGCTGCACACCGAGGGCGACGAGTGGAACCCCACCGACTACGCCTACCACCTGACCCGGCGCGCCCGCGGCCTGCCGCTCTGGTTCTCGCTGGCCGTGCACGGCACCCAGGCGTACACCGACGCCATCGAGACCGGCCTCCAGCTGGCCCGGGACACCGCGCAGCTGATCCGCGACACCGAGCACCTGGAGCTGCTGTTCGACCCGCAGCTCTCCGCGGTCTGCTTCAAGCGCACCGGCTGGACCAACGAGGACTACTACCGCTGGTCGCAGCAGCTGCTCGCGGACCAGATCGGCTTCGTCACCCCGACCGGCTGGGACGGCGAGACGGTCGCCCGCTTCGCCTTCCTGCACCCGGGCACCACCATGGACATGGTCCGGGAGATCCTGGACACCATGGTCTGACCAGGCCTTCGAAACCCCCCGCCGGGGCGCCCGGCGGGGGGTTGGCCGTCCCTACCGCTGCGCCGGCTACAGCAGCGCGCCGTTCGGCAGGTACGGCGTCGGCGGCCGCATCCCGCGCAGGCCCAGATAGCCCCGGGTCTGCGGCGCCAGGCCCACCTCCAGCCCGACGTCCAGCGCCCACTCCTGCTCGGCGGTCAGGTACTCCACCTGGGCCTCCACCCCGTCCGGTACCCGGGCCAACGCCTCGCGCAGCAGCCGCACGGCGATCCGCTTCGAGGTGGCGGCCAGCAGCTTCACCTCGCCGCCGTCCCGGTAGCAGTAGCCGCTGCCGGCCAGCGCGTCCGCCACCAGCAGCTCCTCGCAGTGGGCCAGCATCAGCTCGTGGTCCGGCCCGTGCGCGGCGCCGCGCAGCCGCCGGTCCACCGAGTCCAGCAGGTGCCGGTGGGTGGCGTTGCCGGGGTGCACCGGGATGTCCCCGGGATCGAGCAGCCCGGACCGGTCCACCCGCCCGGCCAGCCGCATGGCCGGGTACAGCGTGAACCCGGCCAGCCGGTAGCGCCTGGCCGCGGCCGGGGACGGCGAGGCGCAGAGCATCCCGCGCAGGCACCCCCGCCCGTACGTCGCGGCCCGCTCCAGCAGCAGCCGCCCGACGCCCTTGCCCTGCGCCTCGGGCACCACCGCGAAGAGCGCGAGGATCCAGACGCCCTCGCGGCGCAGCGACAGCACCGACCCCACCGGCCGGCCGCCGCTCTCCGCCAGCCAGCAGCCCTGCGGGTCGGTCCGCACCAGGTGTCTCGTCCGGGCCAGTGAGCGGACCGGCGGCGGGGCGTCGGCAGGGGTGCCGGCGCCGGGGGAGTCGGGGAGCGAGGCGAAGGAGGCGCGGGCGATGTACTGGACGGCCTCCGCGTCGGCGGCGGTGTCCTGGACCTGTCGCAGGATCATGCCTTCCATCCTGGCCGCCGGGACGCCCGGACGGGGCCGGTTCGTCCGGATCGGCAGGCCGGGGCGGTGCCCGACCCCCGCCGGTGTGCGAGCATGGGGAGCGTAGGGGAGCGGGTGGTACACCCGGCCCACGGAAATTCCGCCGCAGAGGACCACCGACGAAATACACCGTCGTCCGGGAAATGAATCCGGACGGCCATCGGTTGGCACTGGCGGCAGACCGTCGTCAAGACCGGGAGAAAGCAGATGACCGTCCAGGACGAGACCACCGTCGAGAGTGGCATCCTCCTTACCGATGCCGCCGCGGCCAAGGTCAAGGGCCTGCTGGAGCAGGAGGGCCGCGAAGACCTCGCTCTGCGCGTCGCCGTCCAGCCCGGTGGCTGCTCGGGCCTGCGTTACCAGCTGTTCTTCGACGAGCGTTCGCTCGACGGCGACGTGATCAAGGACTTCGATGGTGTGAAGGTCGTCACCGACCGGATGAGCGCCCCGTACCTCGGCGGCGCCACCGTCGACTTCGTGGACACCATCGAGAAGCAGGGCTTCACGATCGACAACCCGAACGCCACCGGCTCCTGCGCCTGCGGCGACTCGTTCAGCTAGTCGGCAGACGGCGAAGGCGGCCCCGGATCCTCCCGGGGCCGCCTTCGCCGTTTCTGCGGACCGTCCGTGCCGCCTGCCCGCCGCCTACTTCCCGGAGACGTCCGGGGTCGCCGGGTCCGGACCGACGTGCGGGTCGGCCTCCAGCGGCACCGGCTGCCCGGTGGCGAGGTCCGTCACCGCCCGGCCCGCCAGCGGCTGCTTCAGCTCGGCCGACACCGTCTGCCGCTTGGCCAGCTCGGCGCAGACCTGCCCGGCCGGAACCGGCGCCGCCAGCGTGACCTTGACGTCCACCCGGCCCGGCTTGGACTCGTCCGCCTTCAGCGCGTACCGCTCGCAGACGCCGCCGTAGAACCAGACCGTCAGCTTGTTGCCGTCCACCCGGTAGGTGACCGCGGGGTGGACCGCCGCCCCGCTCCCCTGCCCGGTCGGCGCCGGCTCGCCGACCGCGATGCCGTTGCCCGGGGGATCGGCCGGGGGCGCCGGCGGCTGCGCCGTCGACGAGGGCCGGGGGTCGGGGGTGCCCGCCGACGGATCGGCCGGCGGGGGCGTCACCGGCGTGGTGGCGCCGGCCGACGGCGCCGCCGCGGAGGACGGGCCGCCGGGGGACGCGGTGGCCGACGGCGTCGCACTCGCGGACACCGGCTGCGCCGAGCCGGAGGCCGCGTCCGAGGCCGACTTGCCGCCCCCGTCGCACCCGGCGACCGTGACGGCCGCCGCCAGCACCAGACCCGCCAGCGCCACCGTCCGCCGCCCGCGCGACCGGCGGGCAGGCACACCACCGGTGTGCCGGGGCATCGGCTCCAGATCCAACAGATCCATCTGTCCATCCTCCCGAGGGCTCAGCGGCACCGCCTTCCCGGCCGTACCGCGCGGATGTGACGTGCCCCGGACCAATCCGGTTCCCGTCATCGGAGCGGCCCCTCCGCCGGGCCGGCTGCGAGGCCGCCCCCGGGACGGTTCACATGCCGTATTCGGCCATTCCCGCGACCAGCCGCTGCGCCCCGGAGGAGACCCGGAAGCCGGCCCGCGCGGGGGTGGCCGGCTCGGGGCCGGTCGCCAGCAGCGGCCAGAACCGCCGCAGCTGCCGGGAGGAGTCCACCAGCGCGTCCAGGGTCTCGGCGTCCGAGTCACCCCGCAGGGCCGGCGGAACACGCAGCGGGTGGTAGCTGGGCATCATCGGTGATCGCTCCGATCCACGGTGCCGCGGCCGCACTGCCACGGCTCGGTCGGGGCCGGACCCGGCCCCTGCCAGCGACCCTAGGCCGACCACCCGGCCCCCACCAGAGCTACCCGGGGGTAGTACACGTTCGACGGTGGCCGGTGCCAATTCCCGCGGTCTTGCCGCCGCCCGCCCCCCGCCGGGTACCGTGAGTGGGTTCGCCCCCTGCTTTCCGTGGCCATGCCGCCATCCTGAGGAGACCTCCCGTGCGTATCGCCGTCGCCGGCTCGATCGCCACCGACCACCTGATGACGTTCCCCGGCCGGTTCGCCGACCAGCTCGTCGCCGAGCAGCTGCACACCGTGTCGCTGTCCTTCCTGGTCGACACCCTCGACATCCGTCGGGGCGGTGTCGCACCGAACATCGCCTTCGGCATGGGTGTGCTCGGCCTGCGTCCGATCCTGGTCGGCGCCGCCGGCGCGGACTTCGCCGAGTACCGCAGCTGGCTGGAGCGCAACAACGTGGACTGCCAGTCCGTCCACATCTCCGAGACCCGGCACACCGCCCGTTTCATGTGCACCACGGACGAGGACCACAACCAGATCGCCTCGTTCTACACCGGGGCGATGGCCGAGGCCCGCAACATCGAGCTGAAGCCGATCGCCGACCGCGTCGGCGGCCTGGACCTCGTGCTGATCGGTGCCGACGACCCGCAGGGCATGGTCCGCCACACCCAGGAGTGCCGTACCCGCGGCTACGCCTTCGCGGCCGACCCGTCCCAGCAGCTGGCCCGCCTGGACGGCGAGGACATCCGGGAGATCGTCGACGGCGCCGCGTACCTCTTCACCAACGAGTACGAGGCCGCGCTGATCGAGACCAAGACGGGCTGGGACGCCGAAGAGATCCTCACCCGGGTCGGCACCCGGGTCACCACCCTCGGCAACAAGGGCGTGCGGATCGACCGCAAGGGCGAGCCCCCGGTGGTCGTCGGCTGCGCCCCCGAGGAGACCAAGGCCGACCCGACCGGCGTCGGCGACGCCTTCCGCGCCGGCTTCCTGGCCGGTCTCTCCTGGGAGCTGGACCTGGAGCGCTCGGCCCAGCTCGGCTGCATGCTCGCCACCCTGGTGATCGAGACCGTCGGCACCCAGGAGTACGAGCTGCGCCCGAGCGCCTTCCTGCAGCGCTTCGAGGGTGCCTACGGCGCCGAGGCCGCCGCCGAGATCCGCGCGCACCTGGTCAAGTAGCCTGCCGGCTCAGGTCGTTCGCCTCACCAGGTAGGCCGAGCCCCGGTCGCCGCCGTAGTCGGCGGCCGGGGCCTCGCCCAGGTACTCCTGCTCCCGCATCCCGCACCAGGCCGGGATGTCCAGCCGGGCCGCCTCGTCGTCCGCCAGCACGGCGACCGTCCCGCCCGGCGCCACCTCGCCGATCCGCCTGGCCAGCTCGATGACGGGCAGCGGGCACCGCTTGCCGAGCGCGTCGATCACTGTGACCCGCTCGCTCGCCTCCGGGCGCTCGGCGCCGGCACCGACGCTCCTCTCTCCGGCGCGACCTCCTTCGTCGGTCGCTTGTCGTTCCTCACTTTCGGCACCGGCGCGCCCTTCGGCTCGGGGCGTTGGCGCGGCCGTGACCCGCCCGCTCGCCTCCGGGCGCTCGGGCCCGGCACCGACGCTCGCAGCCGCCGCCGGGGCCGGCAGGTCCAGCCCGAGCGGGGCGCGGACCCCGGCCACCACGTCCGGCAGTACGGCGAGGAACCGCTCGACGTCCTCCTCGGCCGCTCCGAAGGGCAGCGAGACCCGGACGTTCCCCTCGGTGAGCACGCCCATCGCCGCCAGCACATGGCTCGGCGTCAGGGTCGACGAGGTGCAGGACGAGCCGGAGGAGACCGCGAAGCCGGCCCTGTCCAGCTCGGTCAGCAGCACCTCGCCGTCCACGTACAGGCAGGAGAAGGTGACGAGGTGCGGCAGCCGCCGTACCGGGTCGCCGACCACCTCCACCTCGGGTACCAGCTGCGGCACCCGGGCCCGGATCCGCTCGACCAGGGCGTGCAGCCGGGCGTTCTCCCGCTCGGCCTCGGCCCGCACCGCCCGCAGCGAGGCGGCGGCGGCCACGATCGCCGGCACGTTGACGTACCCCGGCACCCGGCCGTTCTCGCGCTCGTCGGCCGGCAGCGGCGAGGCGTACCGGACACCCTTGCGCACAGCCAGCACCCCGACACCGGCCGGTCCGCCCCACTTGTGCGCACTGGCCGTCAGCAGCGACCAGCCCGCCGGGACGTCCACCCGCCCGGCGCTCTGCGCGGCGTCCACCAGCAGCGGCACCTCGTTGCAGAGCCCCGCCACCTCGGCCACCGGCTGCACCGTGCCCACCTCGTGGTTGGCCGACTGCAGGACGGCGAGTGCGGTGTCGGGACGCAGCGCCGCCGCGAACTCCCCGGGGTCCACCCGTCCGTACCGGTCCACCGGGACGACCGCGACGCTGCCGCCCGCCGCCCCTCCCCAGGCCTCCGGCCGGGGGGACCCCCAGCGCTCCGCGGTGTGCAGCACGCTGGAGTGCTCGACGGCCGAGTGCACCAGGTGCCCGCCCCGCCGCCGGTTCCCGGCCAGCGCGCCGAGCATGCCCAGCTGCACCGCCTGTGTCCCGCTCGCGGTGAACGCGATCTCGTCCGGCCGGGCGCCGAGCACCCCGGCCACCGTCTCGCGGGCGGCGTCCAGCAGCATCCGGGCCTGCCGGCCGGAGCGGTAGAGCCGGGCGGGGTCGGCCCAACCCTCGTCCAGCGCGGCGGTCAGCGCCTGCCGCGCGACGGGGTGAAGCGGTGCGGTGGAGGCCACATCGAAGTACACGGTCACATTTAACGACACACCCAGGTGTATTCCAGCCTCCTTGCCCGACTCACCGGCCGTCAGTCGATCAACCCGAATGTCCGATTCGTCCTCGTCCGACGGACCGTCACCCACGTTGTCGGAGGTCATCCCCCGATCGGGCGTACGGACCTCGAATGCCTACGATGACCTGCGACGCAGCCCTTGCGGGGCCTGATCGGGCGACCGGGCGGCGCGTTACCGGGACCTGCCCGTCAGCAGCGCATAAGGCTGGAGTAGGGTTTGGCCCGCATAAGCATTCAAACCGTGCCCGTGGACGGGTCGCCGGGGAGGCTCACAATCCTCCGCGGGGCGACGCGAAGGCGGGCGAGACTTCGGGAAGGCGCTACGTGAGTCCCAACGGCTCCGACCGCTCGCCGCGGCGCACGATGCGGCGGAAGCTGCCTCAGGCGCTGGCACTGGGCCTCGTCATCGCGACCGCTACCGGCTGCTCGGCCAACGACCTCCCCAGGCTTGGCCTCCCGAGCCCCGTCACCGAGGAAGGACCCCTGGTCCTCCACATGTGGCAGGGCTCCTGGATTGCGGCTCTGGCAGTGGGCGCACTGATGTGGGGTCTGATCCTCTGGAGCGTGATCTTCCACCGGCGCAGCCGCACCGGTGTGCAGATCCCCCCGCAGACCCGGTACAACGTGCCCATCGAGGCGCTCTACACCGCGGTCCCCATCATTATCGTCTCGGTCCTCTTCTACTTCGTCGCCCGCGACGAGTCGAAGCTGATCTCCGTCTCCGAGAAGCCGCAGCACACGGTCAACGTGGTCGGCTTCCAGTGGAGCTGGGCGTTCAACTACGAGAACACCGAGAATCCGGACCCGGCCAACAAGGACGCCGCGTACGACGTGGGCACTCCTGCGGAGATGCCGACGCTGTGGCTCCCGGTCAACGAGTCCGTCGAGTTCCGGCTGACCTCGCGTGATGTCATCCACGACTTCTGGCCCATCAACTTCCTGATGAAGATGGACGTCGTGCCGGGTGTGGTGAACAAGTTCGAGGTCACCCCGAACGTCAAGGGCGAGTACGACGGCAAGTGTGCCGAGCTCTGCGGCGTGGACCACTCGCGCATGCTGTTCAAGGTCAAGGTCGTCGACCGCGCGGACTACGACAAGCACCTGGCGGACCTGCGGGCCAAGGGCCAGACCGGCGCGTTGCCCTCCGGCATCACGACCATGGGAAGTGAAGAGAAGTGACCATCCTCAACGAGCCCGCCGCGGCCGGCGGGGGCGCCGGGGCCGTCACGGTCGGGGCGCAGCGGACCCGCAAGCCGGGTTCGACCATCATCAAGTGGCTGACCACCACTGACCACAAGACGATCGGCACGCTCTACCTGGGCACGTCGTTCGCCTTCTTCCTGATCGGTGGCATCCTCGCCCTGGTCATGCGCGCCGAGCTGGCTCGTCCCGGGACCCAGATCCTGTCGAACGAGCAGTTCAACCAGGCGTTCACCATGCACGGCACGATCATGCTGCTGATGTTCGCGACGCCGCTCTTCGCCGGCTTCGCGAACTGGATCATGCCGCTGCAGATCGGTGCCCCGGACGTGGCCTTCCCGCGTCTGAACATGTTCGCGTACTGGCTGTACCTCTTCGGTTCGACCATCGCGGTGGCCGGCTTCGTCACCCCGAACGGTGCGGCCGACTTCGGCTGGTTCGCCTACTCCCCGCTGTCGGACGCCGTCCGCTCGCCGGGTGTCGGCGCCGACATGTGGATCATGGGTCTGGCCTTCTCCGGCTTCGGCACGATCCTCGGTGCGGTCAACTTCATCACCACGATCATCTGCATGCGCGCGCCCGGCATGACGATGTTCCGGATGTCGATCTTCGTCTGGAACGTCCTGCTGACCGCCGTGCTGGTCCTGCTGGCCTTCCCGGTGCTGGCCGCCGCGCTGTTCGCCCTGGAGGCGGACCGTAAATTCGGGGCACACGTCTTCGACCCGGCGAACGGAGGGGCGCTGCTCTGGCAGCACCTGTTCTGGTTCTTCGGCCACCCCGAGGTGTACATCATCGCGCTGCCGTTCTTCGGCATCGTGTCGGAGATCATCCCGGTCTTCAGCCGCAAGCCGATGTTCGGCTACTCCGGCCTGATCGCGGCCACCATCGCGATCGCCGGTCTGTCCGTGACGGTGTGGGCCCACCACATGTACGTCACCGGCCAGGTGCTGCTGCCGTTCTTCTCCTTCATGACCTTCCTGATCGCGGTCCCGACCGGTGTGAAGTTCTTCAACTGGGTCGGCACCATGTGGAAGGGCTCGCTGAGCTTCGAGACCCCGATGCTCTGGACGGTCGGCTTCCTGGTCACCTTCCTCTTCGGTGGTCTGACCGGTGTCCTGCTGGCCTCCCCGCCGATCGACTTCCACGTCTCGGACTCGTACTTCGTCGTCGCCCACTTCCACTACGTGGTCTTCGGCACCGTCGTCTTCGCGATGTTCGCCGGCTTCCACTTCTGGTGGCCGAAGATGACCGGCAAGATGCTGGACGAGCGCCTCGGCCGGATCACCTTCTGGACGCTGTTCATCGGCTTCCACGCCACCTTCCTGGTGCAGCACTGGCTCGGCGCCGAGGGCATGCCCCGTCGCTACGCCGACTACCTGGCCTCGGACGGTTTCACCACCCTGAACACCGTCTCGACCATCGGCTCGTTCCTGCTCGGTCTGTCGATCCTGCCGTTCCTCTACAACGTCTGGAAGACCGCCAAGTACGGCGAGAAGGTCGAGGTCGACGACCCGTGGGGCTACGGCCGCTCGCTGGAGTGGGCGACCTCCTGCCCGCCGCCGCGGCACAACTTCCTCACGCTGCCGCGGATCCGCTCCGAATCCCCGGCCTTCGACCTCCACTACCCGGAGATCGCGGCGCTGGACTACCTGGAGAACCACGGTGAGCCGGCCAAGCACCTCGCCGGCGTGACCCCGGCGAAGTACGACGCCCCGCAGCTGGGCAAGGGCAAGAAGGAGGGCGACGCCTGATGAAGGAACAGGGCAAGATCTTCCTCGGCTTCGCGGTCTTCATCCTCGCGATGGCGATCACGTACGGCCTGTGGACCAACAGCTCCGACCTCGGTATCGAGGCCGCGGGCACGACGGCGCTGTTCCTCGCCTTCGCGCTCTGCGCCTTCATCGGGTACTACCTCGCCTTCACCGCCCGCCGGGTGGACAGCGGCGCCGGTGACAACCCCGAGGCCGAGGTCGCGGACGACGCCGGCGAGCTGGGCTTCTTCGCCCCGCACAGCTGGCAGCCGCTCTCGCTCGCGATCGGCGGTGCGCTCGCCTTCATGGGAGTGATCTTCGGCTGGTGGCTGCTGTACTGGTCGATCCCGATCATCATGATCGGCCTCTTCGGCTGGGTCTTCGAGTTCTACCGGGGCGAGAACCAGAACCAGTAGGTCCTCTCCCTCTCGCACAGGGCCGGGCATCCCGCACGGGATGCCCGGCCCTGTTGCGTCCCCGGAGTGAGGCGCTCACTCCGGTGGGTCAACGGCGGGTCCCCCGGATGTCGCTCTTCCGTCGACCGTTCCTACGATCTGATCAATCGTGCGAACCCTCGGAGGCGGTCATGGCCGACAGGCGCGGAATCGCAGGTATAGGCAGCATCTCGCTGGCTCTCGCAGTACTGGCCCCGCTGGCGGCCTGCACGTCCGGTGGGGACGGAGACGTCACCGGCGCCGTCCACAAGGTCGACGCGGCCCCGCTCGTACACGTCTCGGCCGAAGGCACGGTGGACCCGTCCCAGCCCGTCACGGTGACCGCCGTCCCCGGCAGCCGGCTCACCGATGTCACCGTGGTCGGCCCGGACGGCCGGGTGGTGGCCGGGAAGCTCTCGGAGGACCAGCGCAGCTGGCAGACCACCGGGCGGCTCAAGGCGGCCACCGCCTACACCGTCAGGATCGCCGCCGCCGACGGCAACGGCGGCCGCGGCGAGACCACCGCGGGCTTCTCCACCCTCGCCGGGCAGCGCCTGCTGACGGCCAAGCTCGGCCCGGACTCCTCCGGCAGCGGTCTCTACGGCGTCGGCCAGCCGCTCACCGTGCAGCTCTCCGAGGCGGTGAAGGACCCGCAGGCCCGCCAGGAGGTCGAGCGCGCCCTGACGGTCACCTCGCAGCCCGCCGTCACCGGCGGCTGGTACTGGGTGGACGACAAGAACCTGCACTTCCGACCGGAGGAGTACTGGCCGACCGGGACGACCGTCAGCCTGGTCTTCGACGACACCGGCAGCCGGATCTCGGACGGCCTCTACGGCGGCGACCGTGCCGCTCTGGCCCTGCGGATCGGCGAGCGGGTGGAGTCGGTGGTGGACGCCGCCGCCCACGAGCTCACCCTGAAGCGCGGCGGCGAGGTCGTCCGGACGATCCCGGTGACCACCGGCAAGCCCGGTTTCGACACCCGCAACGGCATCAAGGTGGTGCTCGGCCAGGAGCGCCAGGTCCGGATGAGCGGCGAGACGATCGGCATAGCCGCAGGCAGCTCGGAGTCCTACGACCTCAATGTCGAGTGGGCCACCCGGGTGACCTGGAGCGGCGAGTACGTGCACGCCGCACCCTGGTCGGTCGCCTCGCAGGGCGTGGCGAACGTCAGCCACGGCTGTACCGGCATGAGCACCGAGAACGCCAAGTGGTTCTACGACAACACCCGGGTCGGCGACCTGGTGACGGTGGTCAACAGCCACGGCGCCGCCATGGAGCCGTTCGGCAACGGCTTCGGGGACTGGAACGTCGCCTGGGCCGACTGGGTCAAGCACAGCGCCCTCGGACAGCCCGTCAGCACCACCCCGCCGTCCTCCCGGGCCCCCGCCACCGGGATCATCCGCCCGGAGGTCTGACGGGGCCCGCCACGGGGGCGTTCAGCCCTCCCGGCCCGGCACCTCGTACGCCAGCCGCAGCGCGGTCTCCACGGCCGCCAGGGCGTCCGCTCGCGGCACCCCGAGGCGCCGGGCCCGCTCGGCGTACTCGGTGGCGGCCGCGGCGGCCAGCCGGTGGCCGGTGTCGCCGGTCGCGGCGATCAGGGTGCCGCGCCGGCCGTGGGTCTCCACCACCCCGTCGGTCTCCAGCTCCCGGTAGGCCTTGGCGACCGTCCCCGCGGCCAGCCCGAGCTGCTCGGCCAGGGCCCGGACGGTGGGCAGCCGCAGCCCGGTCGGCAGCTCGCCGCTGCGGGCCCGCTCGGCGATCTGGGCGCGGACCTGCTCGTACGGGGGAGTGGCGGAGGCGGGGTCGACGGACAGCTCCACGAGGGCTCCTGAGGATGGGGCGAGGGCGGGACGGACGACGGAAAGCCCGAGGGCCGCCGACCAGAGCGAAGTCTGGTCAGCGGCCCTCGGGGGTGACGCGGGGTGCGTACGGGATCAGTGGTGGCCGTGGCCGCTGGTGATCTCGTGGTGCTCCTCGGCGGTGGGCTTGGGAATCTGGCTGCCCTCGCCGAAGTAGCCGCGGGAGATCTTCGCCCGGGTGCGGGTGAGGATGCCGGCCTTGAGGGCCACGCCGTTCTCGTCCCTCTGGGCCGGGAGCTCGAACGGCTGCTGCTGCTCGTGTGCGGTGAGCTTGTGCAGGTCGCCCTGCGGCAGCTGCGCGTGCACCTCGACGAACTCGCCGTGCGGCAGGCGCTTGATGACGCCCGTCTCGCGGCCGTGCAGCACCTTCTCCTTGTCCCGGCGCTGGAGGCCGAGGCACCAGCGCTTGGTGATGATGAAGGTGAGCACCGGCACCACGAAGAAGCCGACCCGGACGAAGTACGTGACGTCGTTGAGCGACAGGTGCAGGTGGGTGGCGAAGAGGTCGTTGCCACCGGCGACCAGCAGCACCAGGTACAGGCTGATCCAGGCGGCACCGAGCGCGGTGCGGACCGGGGCGTTGCGCGGGCGGTCCAGGATGTGGTGCTCGCGCTTGTCGCCGGTGACCCAGCCTTCGATGAACGGGTAGGCGGCGATGGAGACCAGGACCAGCGGGAAGACCACCATCAGCGGGATGAAGACACCCAGGTTCAGGGTGTGGCCCCAGAGGCCGATCTCCCAGCCCGGCATGATGCGGATCAGGCCCTCGGAGAAGCCCATGTACCAGTCCGGCTGGGCGTCGGTGGACACCTGGTCGGGGCGGTACGGGCCGTACGCCCAGATCGGGTTGATCGAGGCGACCGCGGAGATGACCGCGATCAGGCCGAAGACCAGGAAGAAGAAGCCACCGGCCTTGGCCATGTAGACCGGCATCAGCGGCATGCCGACGACGTTCTTCTCGGTCTTGCCCGGGCCCGCCCACTGGGTGTGCTTGTGGTAGAAGACCAGGATCAGGTGCGCGACCAGCAGGCCGAGCATGATGCCCGGGATCAGCAGGACGTGGATGGTGAAGAACCGCGGCACGATGTCGTGGCCGGGGAACTCGCCCCCGAACAGGAACATCTGGATGTAGGTGCCGATCAGCGGGGTCGCCAGGACGGCGCCCTCCATGAACCGGATGCCGGTGCCGGAGAGCAGGTCGTCGGGCAGCGAGTAGCCGAAGAAGCCGTCGAACATGCCCAGGACCAGCAGCAGGAAGCCGAAGACCCAGTTGATCTCACGCGGCTTGCGGAACGCGCCGGTGAAGAAGACGCGCAGCATGTGCACGAGCATCGCGGCCACGAAGACCAGCGCGGCCCAGTGGTGGATCTGACGGACCAGCAGGCCGCCGCGGACCTCGAAGCTGATGTCCATCGTCGACGCGTACGCCTCGGACATCGGGATGCCCTTGAGCGGGACGTACGACCCGTCGTAGATGACCTCGCCCATCGAGGGCTTGAAGAAGAGCGTCAGATAGACGCCCGTCAGGATGATGATGATGAAGGTGTAGAGGCAGATCTCGCCCAGCATGAAGGACCAGTGGTCCGGGAAGATCTTCCGCAGGTTGGCCTTGGCGAGGGAGTAGATCCCCAGCCGGCCGTCCGTCCAGTCAGCGGCCTGCTCCCACTTGTTGGCGGGCTTGGCGCGCGTGCTGGCCGGCTTGGAGGCACCGGAGGTGGTGCTGCTCGCGCTACTCATCGAGCACGCTCCCAGTAGCTCGGGCCGACGGGCTCGTCGAAGTCGCCGGTGGCGACCAGGAAGCCCTTCTCGTCAGTGGTGATCTTCAGCTGCGGCAGCGGGTGGCCGGCCGGGCCGAAGATGACGCGCGCGCCGTCCGCCAGATCGAAGGTCGACTGGTGGCAGGGGCAGAGCGCGTGGTGGGTCTGCTGCTCGTAGAGGCTGATCGGGCAGCCGACGTGGGTGCAGATCTTCGAGTAGGCGAGGATGCCCTCGAAGCCCAGCTCCCGGGACGCGTTGTCCTTGATGTCCTCCGGCGCGATGCGCACCAGCATCAGGGCGTCCTTGGCGATGCGCTGCTGGAAGTCCTCGTCGTGGGTGTGCAGACCCTGCGGCATCGCGAAGGTCAGCGACCCCTGGATGACGTCCTCGGCCTTCATCGGCAGGTTGGTGTTCATGTTGATGAGCGCCAGGGGCTTGGCCGGGGTGGCCTCGTCCCAGCCGGTGTGCTCCAGCTTGTCCTCGGGCAGCGGGCCGAGGTCGCGCAGCAGCACCACACCGGAGAGCGGCACCAGGGCCATCGAGCCGATGAGGGTGTTGCGGATCATCTTGCGGCGGCCGAAGCCGGACTCGGCGGCGCCGGTCCTGAACTGCTCGATGACGTCGTTGCGGACCTCGTCGTCGGCCTCGATCGGGTGACGCTCGGCCGGGATCTCGTGGTCCGACATCAGCGTGCGGGCCCAGTGGACCGCGCCCGCGCCGATCATGAACAGCGCCACGCCCAGGGTCAGGCCCAGCGCGAAGTTCAGCGCGCTGATGTGGCCCAGCGGGAAGACGTAGACGATCTTGTCCGGGTCGATGGCCACGTAGGAGGCGATGAAGCCCACCGTGGCGAGCATCGAGATCACGAACATCAGCGAGACCTGGCGCTCCGCGCGCTTGGCGGCCCGCTCGTCGATGTCGGTGCGACGCGGTTCGTGGGCCGGCAGGCCCGGGTCGGCGAACGGATCGCCGTGGGCGGCCACCTCGTGGTGCCCGGCGGAGCCGTGCGACTCCGGGAGCTTCTCTTCTGGCATGTCCTGGCTCATGACTTCTTGGCCTTGGTGGTGTGGGCGGCGACCCAGATCGCGACCGCGATGAGTGCGCCGAGACCGAAGATCCAGCCGAACAGACCCTCGGTCACCGGACCGAGGCTGCCGAGCGTGAGACCACCGGGGTTCGGCTCATCGTTGGTGGTGTGGCGGACGAAGGCCACGATCTGCTTCTTCTGCTCCTCGGGCATGGTGGTGTCCGGGAACGACGGCATTTGCTGCGGGCCGGTCTGCATGGCCTCGTAGATGTGCTTGGCGTCCACACCCTCCAGCGACGGGGCGTACTTGCCCTTGGTCAGGGCACCGCCCTGACCGGCGAAGTTGTGGCACTGGGCGCAGTTGGTGCGGAACAGCTCGCCGCCCTTGGAGATGTCCTCGGGGTTGGTCGAGGTGAACTGCTCCTCCCTCGGAGTCACCGGGCCGGGGCCGAGCGAGGCCACGAACGCGGCGAGCTGGTCGATCTCCGCCTGCGAGTAGATGTTCTTCTTGCGCGGCACCTGAGCGCCGGGCTGCTGGGCCGGCATGCGGCCGGTGCCGACCTGGAAGTCGACCGCGGCGGAGCCGACGCCGACCAGGCTGGGACCGTCGCTGCTGCCCTGGCCGTTCAGGCCGTGGCAGGAGGAGCAGCCCACGGCGAAGAGCTTCTTGCCCTCATCGATCGCGAGCGACTGCGCGGCGACATCGGCCTGCGCCTTGTCGGCGGGCGCGAACGCGGCGTACAGCCCCCCGGTTGCCGCCAGGGCGAGAAGTAGGACGACCAGCGCCGCCAGTGGGTGGCGCCGTCGTGCGGAGAGCTTTTTCACGGAATAACCCCGGTGTCAGGATCTGGTCGACTGGTGGGTGCACCCGGCGGCCGGTCTGGCCGGCACGAGGCTGCCTGTCTAGGGCTGCGCGCGCGGTCGGTCGGTGGGAGCGTCGGCACCGGCAAAGAGGCCCGTCGCCGGTGAGGGCGGGGGCCCGAGGCCGGTGGCCAGCGACCTGATCAGCTGGTTACTTGATCAGGTAGATGGTCGCGAACAGGCCGATCCACACGACGTCGACGAAGTGCCAGTAGTACGACACCACGATCGCGGCGGTGGCCTGCTCGTGCGTGAAGCGCTTGGCTGCGTACGTCCGTCCCAGGACCAGCAGGAAGGCGATCAGACCACCCGTCACGTGCATACCGTGGAAACCGGTGGTGAGGTAGAACACCGTGCCGTACGGGTCGGAGGACAGCGAGAGGCCGTCCTTCTTGACCAGCTCGGTGTACTCGAAGATCTGGCCGCCGATGAAGATCGCGCCCATCACGAAGGTGATGACGAACCACGACCGGAGCTTCTTCACGTCCCCGCGCTCGGCAGCGAACACGCCGAGCTGGCAGGTGAGCGAGGAGAGCACCAGGATCGTGGTGTTGACCGAGGAGAAGGGCACGTTGAGGGCGTGCGCCTTCTCGCTCCAGAACTCGGCTCCCTTGACGGAGCGGAGCGTGAAGTACATCGCGAAGAGGGCCGCGAAGAACATCAACTCGGAACTGAGCCAGACGATCGTTCCGACGCTGACCATGTTCGGCCGGTTGACCGATCCGTGCGCGTGCCCGGTTTCTACTGCTGTTGCTGTCGCCACGACGGACATTATGTCGGTCCCTTATTCCGTCTTCACGCCGGGGGGTGTCCCTCGGAGTGTCCGGTGCGTGCGGTATGCCCCAGTGGGACCCGACGGAGCGTCCGGACGGGGGCTGAGCAGCGGCATGTCCCTTTTCTGATGGTTCTTCGAAGGCCTCTTCGACCCTCTTGCCCTGCGTGTCGCTGCACGCCCGTGCGGCCCGCGGGGAGTAAGGGGAGGGCCGTTCTGTCGGCCGTACGGGTGGACCGCACCGCTGAGGGTGACGCGCCGTCCTCCGGGCGGGTGAGTCGTGGGCGCGGCGGCTTGAGATGGATCTCGCGGGAGGGGCTCGGCGGCCGGTGATCGGGAGTAGCATCCGGGTTGAGGCGAACGTGGTCCGGATCACACTTTGAGGGAGCAGGGCCCATGGCGTACACGACCGACGAGACGCTGACCGTTCTCGTCTACAGCCACGACCGCAACACCCGCGAGCAGGTGCTGACGGCGCTCGGCCGCCGGCCGGCCGCGGACCTGCCGGAGCTGTCCTACCTGGAGTGCGCGACGACCCCCGCGGTGCTGAAGGCACTGGAGAAGGGGGGCGTGGACCTCTGCGTGCTGGACGGCGAGGCGGTGCCGGCCGGAGGGCTGGGGCTCGGGCGGCAGCTGAAGGACGAGATCTACGGCTGCCCGCCCGTGCTGGTGCTGATCGGCCGGCCGCAGGACTCCTGGCTGGCCGCCTGGAGCCGGGCCGACGCGGCGATCTCCCAGCCGGTGGACCCGGTGGCGCTGGCCGAGGCCGCCGCCACCCTGCTCCGGGCCCGGCTGGCGAAGCGGACACCGGCCACCCGGTAGAAGGCGGACACCGGTGGCCCGGTAAAAGGGGGCGCATCTCACCAGGAGAGAAGAAGGGTCGCGGCGGGACGGTGGCGTCCCGCCGCTCGATAGGCTGACTCCAACCCTACGGAGATCCCTTTCCGGGAACCGACGAGAGCTGGAGTCAGCCATGGTGAACGTGAACCCTGCGAACGGCGGCAAGGACCCCGTGCAGGTGGTCCGCACCTGGCCGGACATCCTGTCGGTGCTGCTGCGGGGCGAGGACCTCGGTCAGGCGGACACCGCGTGGGCGATGGACCGGATCATGAGCGGCGAGGCCTCCCCGGCCCAGGTGGCCGGCTTCATGGTGGCGCTGCGGGCCAAGGGCGAGACGGTCGGGGAGATCGCCGGCCTGGTGGACGCGATGTACGCGCACGCCGAGCCGCTCTCCATCCCCGGCCCGGCGGTGGACGTCGTCGGTACCGGCGGAGACCGCGCCAAGACCGTCAACATCTCGACCATGTCGGCGATCGTCGCGGCGGCGGCCGGTGCCAAGGTGGTCAAGCACGGCAACCGGGCCGCCTCCTCGGCGAGCGGCTCCTCGGACGTGCTGGAGAAGCTGGGCATCGCCCTCGACCTCTCCGCCCGGAGGGTCGCCGAGGTGGCCGAGGAGATCGGGCTCACCTTCTGCTCCGCCGCCATGTTCCATCCGTCGATGCGGCACGCCGCCACGGCCCGGCGCGACCTCGGGGTGCCGACGGCGTTCAACATCCTGGGCCCGCTGACCAACCCGGCCAAGGTGACGGCCCACGCGATCGGCTGCTTCGACACGCGGCTGGCCGGGCTGATCGCCGGGGTGCTGGCCCGGCGCGGCTCCAGTGCGCTGGTCTTCCGCGGCGACGACGGTCTGGACGAGCTGACCATCACCACCACCTCGCGGGTCTGGATCGTGCGTGGCGGCGAGGTCCGCGAGACCACCTTCGACCCGCGCGAGGTCGGCATCGGGCTGGTCGGCATCGAGGCGCTGCGCGGCGCGGACCCGGCGTACAACGCGGACGCCGCCCGCCGGCTGCTGGCCGGGGAGCGCGGGCCGGTGAGGGACGCCGTCCTGCTGAACACGGCGGCGGCGCTGGTGGCGCTGGACCTCACCGACGCGCCGCTCACCGAGCAGCTGGCGGCGGCCATGGAGCGGGCCGCGGCCGCCATCGACTCGGGCGCCGCACTGGACCTGCTGAACCGCTGGTCGGAGGCCACCAGCAAGGCGTGAGGCGGTAGTTGGGGCCCGCGCGGGGGAGTGACCCCGGGCGGGCCCCGCCGCATGAGCGCGCCGGGCCCGGGCGGCCCGCAGGCGGGAGGGCGAGCCCCGTCCGGATGGTGGACCCGTGTTTGACCACCCGGCGGACGCGACCTAGAGTCCTCGGCAGGTCATGAGTGACAGCGCCAAGCCCCAGCTTGCTGTCCGGCAACCCTCCGTCCGTGGCGGGGTGCCCTGGGTGAGGACCGGGTCCCGCGGCAATCCGTCCGCGTGACAAGCGCGGACGCCGGCGACACGCACTCCCCGGGGTCCTTCACCCAGGAGGAGTGCATCCCCATGTCCGTCGCCACCGAACTCTGCGCCCCGCTCCCCGTCCTCGGCCACGACGTCCTGGTCCCGCTGGCCAGCGGCGAGAAGGTCACCTATGCGGCGCTCGACTACGCGGCCAGCTCCCCGGCGCTCCAGCGGGTCTGGGACGACGTCGCCGCCTACGCCCCCTACTACGGCAGCGTGCACCGCGGCGCCGGCTACCTGTCGCAGCTCTCCACCGACCTGTTCGAGCAGAGCCGCCGTACCGTCGCCGAGTTCCTCGGCCTGCGCGAGGGCGACCAGGTGGTCTTCACCCGGGCCACCACCGACTCGCTGAACCTGCTGGCCGGTGCCGTCCCAGCCGGCACCCGGGTCTTCGCGTTCGAGACCGAGCACCACGCCTCGCTGCTGCCCTGGGCGCACGCCGGACTGGACGTCACCTACCTGCGCGCCCCGCGCTCGCGGGCCGAGGCGGTCGCCGCCCTGGACGCCGCACTGGCCGCGGCCCCCGAGGGCCCCAAGCTGCTCTGCGTCACCGGCGCCTCCAACGTCACCGGCGAGCTCTGGCCGGTCGCCGAGCTGACCGCGACCGCGCACCGGTACGGCGCCCGGGTGGTGCTGGACGCCGCGCAGCTCGCCCCGCACCACCGGGTCTCGGTGCGCGAGCTGGACGTGGACTGGATCGCCTTCTCCGGGCACAAGATCTACGCGCCGTTCGGCGCCGGCGTGCTGGCCGGCCGGGCCGACTGGCTGGACGCGGCCGAGCCGTACCTGGCCGGCGGCGGCGCCACCCGTACGGTGGCCCGGGAGACCGACGGCTCGGTGGCCGTCCAGTGGCACACCGGCCCGGCCCGGCACGAGGCCGGCTCGCCGAACGTGATCGGCGCCTACGCCATCGCCTCGGCCTGCCGGGCGCTGACCGGCGCCGGCTTCGACGCGCTCGAGGCCCGCGAGCAGCAGCTGGTCGCCCGGCTGAAGGCCGGTCTGGCTGAGGTCCCGCAGGTCAAGGTGCTCAACCTGTTCGGCGCCGACTCGGCCCGGGTGGGCGTGCTCTCCTTCGTCGTCCAGGGCTGGAACAGCTCGCACTTCTCGGCCGCGCTCTCCGCCGAGTACGGCATCGGGGTGCGCGACGGCCTGTTCTGCGCGCACCCGCTGCTGCGCACGCTGCTCGGTGACGAGGAGGTGGCACCGTCCGAGTGCGGCGCGCCGGAGCCGTCGCTGCCGGGTGAGCGGAGCCTGAACGCGATCCGGGTCAGCTTCGGCGCCGGCACCCCGGACGAGCACATCGAGCGCTTCCTGACCGCCGTCCGCGAGCTGGTCACGGACGGCGCGGCCTGGAACTACCGCAACGAGGGCGGCCGCTGCGTCGTGGACACGCGGCGGGAGGGCTGAGCCCTACTCGTCGAGGCCGAGCGCGAAGGCGGCCTCGAGGTCGTGCTGGGAGTACGTGCGGAAGGCGATCTGGGTCTCGGTGTGGGCCACGCCCGGGACCTTGTTCAGCCGGCCGGGGATCACCTCGGCCAGGTCGTCGTGCCGGCGCACCCGGACCATCGCCACCAGGTCGTAGCCGCCGGTGACCGAGTAGACCTCGCTGACGCCCTCGATGGCCGCGATCGCCTCGGCGATCTCCGGGATGCGGTCGACGCTGGTCTTGATCAGGACGATGGCGGTGATCACTGTTCGGGCTCCTTTGTGAGGTGCGGCCAGGGTATCGGGCGTCAGCCGGACCGTCGCGGGGGGCGGGTGGCCACCGTGCAGGCGTACAGGAAGCCGGCCGAGAAGCCGATCACGTGGACGAGGTAGGCCACCCCGGGCCCGGCCGAGTGCACCGACCACCACTGAAGGGCGAACCAGAGACCGAGCACCAGCCAGGCCGGGAACCGCAGCGGGAGGAAGAGCAGGAGTGGTACGAGCGTGGTGACGCGGGCGTGCGGATGTAGCCTCAGGTAGGCGCCGAGGACGGCCGAGATCGCCCCCGAGGCGCCGATCAGCACCCGGGTGGAGTCCGGCGAGTGCGCCTCGGCCAGCGCGAAGCCGTACGTGGCGAGCGAGCCGGCGGCCAGGTAGAAGAGGGCGAAGCGGGCCCGGCCGAGCCGTTCCTCGACAGTGGGGCCGAAGACATAGAGGAAGAGCAGGTTGCCCAGCAGGTGCAGCCAGCCGGCGTGCAGGAAGAGCGCGCTGAGCACCGCGAGCGCCGGGTGCTTGCCGGGGGTCGGCCGGGCCGGGCAGCCGGGCACCGGGTCGGGGGCCTCGGCGAGCTGTTCGGCGGTCAGCGGGCGCCCGGCCAGCAGCTCGGCCGGGACGGCGCCCCAGCGCTGCTCGTACCGCTGCTCCGCGCAGACCCGGTCCTGGCCGCGCCCGTACAGCGGGTTGAGCCCGGCGGCCGGGCCGACCAGGAAGACCAGGGTGTTGAGCGCGATCAGCGCGTAGCTGACGGCCGGGACGGGAGCGGCCGGGCGGCCGGCCCGCGCACCGGTGTGGTCGAGGACCGGGATCGCCATGCGCCCAAGCATCCCTCCGCCCGGCACGGGCGGCACCGGGCTTACGGCAGGTGGGCTACGTCCTGTCCGGTCGAGGGGTTGTCCGCGGACTCCTGGCGTCGCCCGCGAGCGGGAGTTCGCGGACCTGCCCCGGGGGCGCGTCCGGGCCGCCCGATCGCTGTGACCGGTGGCCGGGACGGTTGCCTCAGGCAATAGGCTTGGGGCGGGCATTCCCGCCTCCCGCCGCCGATGCCGGGGCTCCGGGGGGAGCGCCTGAGCCCACCCAGGGACCACCCGAGAGGACCCCCGATGACCGTCCCCGCCCTGACTGCCGAGACGCGTTGGCGCTGCACCCTGTGCGGCAACCTGACCCGTTTCGACGTGACCCGTTCTGCCCGGGTCACCGAGTTCCTCCACTTCGACCTGGCCGGCGAGTCCAAGGTGGAGGAGACCGAGGTGCTCAGCGAGACCATCGAGTCGGTGCGCTGCCGCTGGTGCAACGCGGTGGACCAGGTCGAGCTCGTGGCCCGCCCCGGGGCCGAGGACGCCGAGGCCGCCGAGCAGGGTTGATGCCCGGCCCGTGCGGAGGGCGGCGGTGCGGGGCACGGCCGCCCGCCGCACGGGACAATACAGACAGAGCGCACGGAGCGTGAGGACGAGGGCGGCCGCCGTTGGCCGTGCCGCTGGAACAGGATCGGAGCCGAGGACGTGGTGGACGCAGCGAAGGAGCCCGCCGGGCCGCAGGGGCGGCAGCCCGCTGTGGACGCGCAGGCGCCGGACGCGGCCGAGGCAGCCCCGTCCGCGCCCGCCCCGGCCGGAGACCCGGTGTCGGAGGGGACGGCCGACGCCGAGGAGTCCGGCGGTGACGAGCCGGCGGCAGAGCACGCCGACGGGACGGCGGCGGCTGCCGAGAAGGCCGCGGAGCGGGCGTCGGAGAAGCTCGACCGGCCGCTGCCCGAGGGCGTGCGCCGCCGGGTGGTCGGCCTCGCCGCGGACGCGCTCGGAGGGCTGCCGCCGGGCGAGCTGCCGCAGACGCTGCGCCAGTACGCCAAGTTCACTCCGGCCCGGCGGGCCAAGTACGCGGCCACCGCGCTGGCCGCCGCGCTGGAGTCCGAGCCGGCCTTCCGGGTGCGGATAGCGGAGCGGCTGCGGCTGGGCCAGCCCGATCTGGTCAAGGCGCTGGAGTCCGGCAGCGTGCCCGGGGCCGCCGATCCGATGGACGTCGCGGCCGCCGCCTACCTGGTGCGTTCGGCGGGCTGGAGCCGGCTGGTGTCCGAGGCCGGCGAGGAGGCGGAGCGGGCCGGCGCCGAGGGCGCGGCCGCCGAGGCGGCCCGGCTGGTGGAGAAGCTGCAGGCGGAGCTGGCCGAGGTGCGGTCCGCGGCGCGCTCCGATCTGGACCGGCAGCGGACCGAGTCCGAGGACGTCCGCAAGGAGGCCGACTCGCTGCGCCGGAAGGTGCGGTCGCTGGAGAGCGACACCCGCCGGGCCCAGGCCGAGACCCGCCGGCTCAGCGCCGAACTGGAGGCGCTGAAGACGCAGTCGGGAGCCGAGCGCAGCGCGGCCGAGAACGAGGCGCGCCGGCTGCGGCACCGGATCTCGGAGCTGGAGAACGCCGCCGAGCAGGGCCGCCGGTCGGCCCGTGAGGGGCGCAGCGTCGAGGACATGCGGCTGCGGTTGCTGCTGGACACCGTGCTGCAGTCGGCGCAGGGCCTCCAGCGGGAGCTGGCCCTGCCGGTCTCCCAGATCCGGCCGGCCGACCTGGTGGAGGCGGTGGTGCCGGGTGCGGCCTCGCCGCACGACGTGGCCCGGCGCGGGCTGGCCGAGGACGATCCGGCGCTGCTGGACCAGCTGCTGGCGATCCCGCAGGTCCATCTGGTGGTGGACGGCTACAACGTGACCAAGACCGGCTATCCGGCGCTGCCGCTGGAGCAGCAGCGGATCCGGCTGCTGGGCGGGCTGGCGATGCTGGCGCAGCGCACCCAGGCGGAGGTCACCTGTGTGTTCGACGGCCAGGACCTGGACGTACCGGTGATCATGGCGCCGCCGCGCGGGGTCCGGGTGCGGTTCAGCCGGACCGGGGAGACGGCGGACGAGCTGATCAGACGCCTGGTGCGGGCCGAGCCCCAGGGCCGGCCGGTGGTCGTGGTCTCCACCGACCGGGAGGTTGCGGAGGGCGTGCGCAAGGCTGGTGCGCGCCCTGTCGCCTCGGTGCTGCTGCTGAACCGGCTGGCCCGGCCGTAGGCTGTCCCGGGCCCCACCGGACGGGGTGACGCCTGGTCAGAGCCGGGCTTGCGATGCTGTGGCGATCTCGTGAAGTCATGGCGGCGGGGCGGAGTTCACGCCAACGGGGGAGTGGCGCAAAGCCTGGATCTTCACTAGGGTCTGGCGTCAAACCTATTTTCCGGATTCTCACTCGATTGGGTGAGTCCGTAAAAAGAAGGAGCCGGTCACTTGGCCTCCCACCGCCGTCCCAAGCAGCCGAGCCGCGCGCGGGTCTCCGTGCTCACCGCTGCCGCGGCGACCGCGGTCGCCCTCTCCGCCCAGGTCGCCGCCCACGCCGCGCCGACCCCGTCCCCCAAGAAGGAGGACGTGAAGGCGCAGATCGACCAGCTCCAGGAGGAGGCCGAGCAGGCGACCGAGAAGTACAACGGCGCCAAGGAGCGGGCCGACCAGCTCCGCAAGCAGGCCGACCAGCTCCAGGACCAGGTGGCGCGCGGCCAGGACCAGATGACCCAGCTTCAGGGCGGGCTGGCCGCGGTGGCCGGCGAGCAGTACCGCACCGGTGGCATCGACCCGTCCGTGCAGCTGATGCTCTCCTCCGACCCGTCCGGCTACCTGGACAAGGCCTCCAGCGTGCAGCAGGCCAGCTCCAGCCAGGCCGACGCGCTCAAGGGCCTCCAGGACCAGCAGCGCCGGCTGGACCAGCAGAAGACCGAGGCCGCCGCGATCCTCGCCTCGCTGGACACCACGACCAAGGACCTGAACCAGTCCAAGGCCGAGGTCAACAAGAAGCTGAAGGAGGCCCAGGACCTGCTGAACTCGCTGAGTGCGGCGGACCGGGCCGCGCTGAAGGCCGCCCAGCAGCAGGACGACCGGGCCTCGCGCGGTAGCGAGCGTGCCGACCTCGGCAGCCTGCCGCAGGCCTCCGGTCTCGCCGGGGCGGCCGTCTCCAACGCGATGAGCAAGCAGGGCTCGCCGTACGTCTGGAGCGCCACCGGGCCGAACAGCTTCGACTGCTCCGGCCTGATGGTCTGGGCGTACGGGAAGGCCGGCGTCTCGCTGCCGCGCACCTCGCAGGCGCAGGCCAACTACGGCTCGCGGGTGCCCTCGCTCGCCGAGGCCCAGCCGGGTGACCTGATCATCTACCGCGACGACCGCAGCCACGTCGGGATGTACATCGGCAACGGCATGGTGGTGCACGCGCCGCACACCGGCGATGTGGTGAAGGTGATGAAGGCCGACGCGATGAAGATCAACACCATCCGCCGGGTCTGACGGACCGACACGCCCAGGGGCCGGGATCCGGCCCTGTGATCCGCGCCACCTCCGAGCGGGGGTGGCGTCGGCGTTCCCGGCCGTATGTGAGAAATGATCAGCTCCGCGTAGGTTGCTGGTCACACCCGGTCATATTCACAAATGAACTTGGGTATTCTTCCGTCTTTTTTCTGACAAGGATTTGAACGGATCACGGTTCTGTTACTAGGGTCGTGCCTCGAACCACCGCACAGTCGATCACCCAGCCTGGGTGGCGGCGGGGGTTTACCGCCGAGTTCGTGAAGCAGCGGGACGGGTCGCAGACCGGTCCGACGGGGAGCCCAGCAGTCGGGGGCGCTGTGGAGCGGAGCCGGGGAACCATGTTCCTCCGGGGTGAATCGGCGCCAGGTCGGCCGCTGGAACGGCCGGTGAGGCGTCGTAGGGCACGCTTCCGGCCCGAACCCGTCAGCTCACCCGGTAGGCGGGCGTTGGAAGAAGGAGTCCGCCTTCGTGGCGTCCCATCGTCGTCCCAAGCCTGCCGGCCGCGCCCGGGTCTCGATCCTGACCGGTGTCGCCGCCGCTGCCGTCGCCCTCTCTGCGCAGTCCGGCGCCCACGCCGACCCGACGCCGACCAAGGACCAGGTCAAGGAGCAGGTCGACCAGCTCAACGAGCAGGCCGAGCAGGCGACCGAGAAGTACAACGGCGCCCAGGCCAAGCAGCAGGAGCTGCAGAAGCAGGTCGGCGAGCTCCAGGACCAGGTGGCCCGTCAGCAGGCCTCGGTGACCGAGGCCCAGGGCGGCCTCGCCGAGATCGCCGGCGAGCAGTACCGCAACGGCGGCATATCGTCGACCGTCCAGCTGATGCTCTCGTCCAGCCCGGACAACTTCCTGAACCAGGCTGGTGCGCTGACCCAGGCCAGCAGCACCCAGTCCGGTGCGCTGAAGGACCTCCAGGAGCAGCAGCGCAAGCTCGACCAGGACCGCAACGAGGCCCAGGCCAAGCTCGGCGAGCTGGAGACCACCACCCAGCAGCTGAAGGCCTCCAAGGAGGAGGTCCAGGGCAAGCTGGCCAAGGCCCAGGACCTGCTCAACACGCTGACCGAGCAGGAGCGCCAGGCGCTGCGCGCGGCCGAGGAGAAGGCCGCCGCCGAGGCGAAGGCCAAGGCGGACGCCGCCAAGGCCGAGGCGAAGGCCAAGGCCGACGCCGACCGCGCCTCCCGCGACAACAGCCGCACCGACCTCGGTGCGTCGTCCTCGGCGCCGGCCGCCGCCAAGCCCGCCGCGCCGGCCGCCAACGGCTCGCGCGCCGCCGCCGCGATCGCCGCCGCGGAGAGCAAGCTCGGTTCGCCGTACGTCTACGGCGCCACCGGCCCGAGCTCCTTCGACTGCTCCGGCCTCACCGGCTGGGCCTATGCGCAGGCGGGCGTCTCGCTGCCGCGCACCTCGCAGCAGCAGGCCGGTTACGGGACCAACGTCGGCACCAACATCGCCAACGCCCAGCCCGGCGACCTGATCATCTACCGTGCCGACGCCAGCCACGTCGCCCTGTACGTGGGCGGCGGCCAGGTCATCCACGCGCCGAAGCCCGGCGCGGTGGTCCGGTACGAGACCGCCACCATGCTGCCGATCTCCGCCATCGTGCGCGTCTGATCCGCATCGGCCCCGACAGGCCCGGCCTCCCCTCGTGGGAGGCCGGGCCTGCGGCTTTTCCGGCGGCTCGGGCAGATGTCCGATTGAGGGTCAAATATTTGGGTTGGGAGGGGTTTGGACTCGATCGCCCGGACTCGCTAACGTCTGCCACCGGACTCCCGCTCACGAGCCGCCCGCCCCCGGTGCGGCGGCGGGGCCGGGCCGCAGGATTGGAGCCACCGTCGCATGGCCGTGCACCGCCGTTCCCCGCTGTCAGGAGCGCACGCGCTCGCCCGTGCGCTGGTGCTGACAGCGGCGGCCACCACCGTGCTCGGCATGGCCGGTGACGGCACCGCCCAGGCCGCGCCGGGCCCGCCGGACACGCCCTCCAGCCGCACGGACGTCAAGACGCAGGTCGAGCAGCTCTACGACGAGGCCGAGCAGGCCTCGGAGAAGCACAACGCGGCGCTCGACGCCCAGCAGCGGCTCCAGCACGAGACCGGCACCCTCCAGCAGCAGGTCGCCGTCGCCCAGGACGAGCTCAACCAGCTGCGCGGCGACCTCGCCACCGTGGCCGGCGCCGAGTACCGCGGCGGCGGCATGGCGCAGACCGTCCAGCTGATGCTCTCCACCGACCCCGAGGGCTACCTCTCCCGGGCCCGCAGTCTGGACCAGGCGGCCGAGCGGCAGAACGAGACGCTGCACGAGGTGGTGGCCCGTCAGCGCCGGCTCGACCAGCGCCGCGCCGAGACCTCCGCCAAGCTCTCCGAGCTGGACCAGATCCGCCGCGCCCTGGCCGACAGCAAACAGCAGATCCAGCAGCGGCTGGCCAAGGCGCAGAAGCTGCTCAACAGCCTGGGCGCCGGCGAACGGGCCCGGATGGCCGCCCAGGACGCCCGCGAGGCCGAGCAGCGCGCCACCCGCGGCACCGACCGGCTCGACCTGGGCACCGCCCCGCCCGCCTCCGAACGCGGCGCCGCCGCGCTGGCCGCCGCCGTGAAGATGATCGGCTCGCCCTATGTGTACGGATCCACCGGGCCCCGCGCGTTCGACTGTTCCGGTCTGATGTACTGGAGCTGGCGGCAGGCCGGAGTGACCCTGCCGCGCACCTCGCAGGCCCAGGCGTACGCCGGTCAGCGGGTCAGCATCTCCGACGCGCGACCGGGAGACCTGGTGATCTTCTACCGGGACATGCACCACGTCGGCATGTACGCCGGCGGCGGGGTGATCGTGCATGCCCCGTACCCGGGTGCCAAGGTCCGGTACGAGAGCGTCAACGCGATGCCCGTCGCGGGGGTGATCCGGCTCTGAGCCGGTCCGGGCCGAGACCTTCCTCCACCGCCGCCGGGGCACGCCGCTGCACGCTGTCCCGGCGCGGTGCCCTGCTGCTCGCCGCCGGCGGGCTGGCCCAGCTCTCGCTGCCCGGGGCCGCCCCGGCGGCGCCCGTGCGGGCGGCGGCGGACCAGCAGGCCGAGGTGACGGCACTGCTGGCCGAACGCGCCCGGGCCCTGGCCGCCGGGCCGCCCGCGCTGCCGCTGGCCGAGGCGGGCTACCGCAACCTTGTACTCGGCCCGGCCGGCGCGCCGGACCGGCTGAGCGCCACCGCCGAGCTGGCCGTCCGGGTGGCCGGGCACGACGAGTACCCCGTGGTGTACCCTCGCCGGCTCGCGCTGCTGCGCACCCCCGGCGGCTGGCGGGTCGAGCGGGAGGAGAGCGTCGGGGGCCCGCCGCCGTTCTGGGACCTCGGCACCGTCGCGCCCGCCCGTGGTGAGCACACCTTGGTGCTCGGCCTGGCGAGCGGACCGGACGCGGCCGGGCTCGCCGCCGTGGCCGACCGCGCCGTCCCGGCCGTCGGCGTGCTCTGGGGCACCGGCTGGGCGGGCCGGCTGCTGCTGGAACTGCCCGCCACCGAGGCACAGTTCGCCCGGCTGCTGGAGGCCGACCCGGCCGGCTGGACCGGCATGGCGGCCGTCACCACCGCGGCGCCCGGCGCGCCCTGGCACACTCCGGCCGACCGGGTGCTGGTCAACCCCGAGGCGTACGGCGGGCTCAGCGACTTCGGCCGTCAGGTGGTGATCACCCACGAGGCCACGCACGTGGCGACCAGGGCCGACACCCGCTCCTGGACGCCGCTCTGGCTCTCCGAAGGCGTCGCCGACTGGACGGGCTACCGGGGCTCGGGCCGCTCCCCGCAGCAGATCGCCCCCGAGCTGGCCCGCGACGTCGCCGCCGGGAGGCTGCCCACGGCGCTGCCCGTCGACCAGGACTTCACCGCCGGCTCCGCCGGCATCGCCCAGGCCTACGAGCAGTCCTGGCTGGCCTGTGAGCTGATCGCCCGCCGTCACGGGCCCGAGCGGCTGGTCGCCCTCTACCGTGCGGTCGGCGCGGCGGGCCGGGGGGATGACCGGGAACAGTGGATGGACCGCGTGCTCCGGGCCGAACTGGGCCTCGGGCTGGCCGAGTTCACCGACCTCTGGCTCGCCGAGGTCCGGCGGCTCAAGGGGTAGACGCCGTCCCGCCGGTCTCGCCGGGCGCGCGATCGACCGGGTGGTACCGAGGGCCCGTCCGCCGCGGGCAGGACCCAGGGCCCGTCCGCCGCCGGAGGGACCTAGCGCCGCTCGCCGGCCGTCGGCCGGTCGATGCCGTCCAGGAGGTCCTGCTCGTACGCGATACCCGGTCGCACCGGGTAGGCGGAGGCGGGCTCCGGGCGGGCCAGCACCACGGTGGGCGGCAGCTGCTCGGGGCCGCGGGTGGAGCGCCAGAGCCGGATGCAGGAGAGCACGGTGGCGGCCACCAGCAGCAGGTTGCGCAGGGTGAGCCAGGTGATCGCCCACGGCTCGCTGCCGACCACCTCGCTGAACATCAGCGGGAACTCCACCAGGGTCAGCGGCGTCGCGGCCAGGATCAGCAGCGCCACCGGCCGCTGGCTGCTGCCGCGTACGGTCAGGCAGACCGCCGCCACGCCGACCAGCCAGACCAGGTACTGCGGGCTGATCACCCGGCTGGTCACGGTGAAGATCAGCAGCGCGGTCAGCGCCGCGTCGTACATGGTGGCGGCGTTGCGGCGCTTGGCGGTGAAGCGCCAGAGCAGCAGCCAGGCGAAGCCCAGCAGGGTGCCGGCCATCATCACCTTGCCGACCACGTTGACCCACGGCCCGAGCATCTCCACCGAGCCGTAGTTCATCATCACCTTGCCGTCCCAGGCCCCGGCGATCCGGGCGAAGTGCAGCGGAAGCGCGCCCACCGACTCCACCTCGACGCCACGGTCCTTCTGGAACGTCAGGAACTCGAACGCGCCGTTCATCCCGGCCGCGAGCAGGAAGCCCACCGAGACAGCGGTGGCCGCCGCGGCCGTCCAGGCGCGGCGGGTGCGCCGGCCGGACGGGGTGCCGATCAGGCCGATCAGCGGCCAGATCTTGATGATCCCGCCCAGGCCCAGCAGCAGTCCGCCGATCGCCGGGCGGCGGATCAGCGCCAGCAGGCCGGCCACCGCGACCGCGGTGACGATGACGTCGTACCGGTTGTAGATCATCGGGCCGAGCAGCGGGACTCCGGCCACCCAGACCCAGGCGCCGGTCAGCGCCCGGCCCCTGCGCAGCCCGGTCCGCACCAGCAGGGCCATCGCGGCGGCGTCCGCGATCCCGCAGATCACCCAGAAGGAGACCAGGTACGACCAGGGCAGCAGCCCCGGCAGCATGATCACCAGGGCGGCGCCGGGCGGGTACTGCCACGTGACGTCGTCCAGCGGGAAGGTGCCGGTCTGCAGGACGCCGTACCAGCCGTGGTAGATCAGCCATACGTCGGTGGTGACGTCCCCGCCGGGCATCCGCAGCACGCCGGTCACCAGCAGGAGCAGCAGTGCCCGGGTGGCCAGCCAGCTTCCGCCGAGCGCGCAGAGCGCCCCGGCACGCCCGGCGGGGCGGGCGGGGGCATGGACGGGCTCCTGGCGGACGGCCAGGGCCGTGCCGGGGCCGTCCGCGCCGCTGGGGTTACCGGACTCGGTGGCCGGGGCCAACTCCACTGCGCTCCCTCGTTCGTCTCGGACGTCCCACCGGAGGCGTCGCGAGACGGACGCCCGGGCGGTCGGTGTCGGGCACTGCGCCGTCGTCCGGGCGGGCCCCACCGGCTGCCTAGGTACTAGGACAGACCCGGGGGTGAAACGGTTGCCGTGCACGGTTCCGTTCCCGGCGGGTCATGGTGTTGACCTATCGTACGGATCACCCAGCGGTACACCGAGCACCCCCCGACCGAGCGAGCCGTGGCCTGATGCACAAGACCTTGATCGTCACCAACGACTTCCCGCCGCGACCCGGCGGTATCCAGGCCTTCGTCCACAACATGGCTGTCCGTCAGCCCGCCGGGAGCATCGTGGTGTACGCCTCGACCTGGCGCGACGGCAGCGAGGCCGCCCGGTTCGACGCCGAGCAGCCGTTCCCGGTGATCCGCGACCGGACGAAGGTGATGGTTCCCACACCGCGGGTCACCCGGCGGGCCGCCGAGATCCTCCGGGCCGAGAAGTGCGACTCCGTCTGGTTCGGCGCGGCCGCCCCGCTCGGGCTGATGGCGCCCGCGCTGCGCCGTGCCGGGGCCGGCCGGCTGCTCGGCATGACGCACGGGCACGAGGCCGCCTGGGCCCAGCTCCCGGCGGCGCGGCAGCTGCTGCGCCGGATCGGCGCGGGCACCGACACCATGACCTACCTCGGCGAGTACACCCGCTCCCGGATCGCCGGTGCGGTCGGCCCGGAGGCGGCCGCGCGGATGGTGCAGCTGCCGCCGGGCGTGGACGAGCAGACCTTCCACCCGGAGTCGGGCGGCGCCGAGCTGCGCCGCCGGCTCGGCCTGGCGGACCGGCCGGTGGTGGTCTGCGTCTCCCGGCTGGTGCCGCGCAAGGGCCAGGACACCCTGATCGAGGCCATGCCGCAGATCCTCGCGGACGTGCCGGACGCCGTGCTGCTGATCGTCGGCGACGGCCCGTACCGGGCGGACCTCGAGAAGCTCGCCGACGCCCGGGGCGTCCGCGCCTCGGTGCGCTTCACCGGGTCGGTGCCGTGGGAGGAGCTGCCCGCGCACTACGGCGCCGGGGACGTCTTCGCGATGCCCTGCCGCACCCGCCGGGGCGGGCTGGACGTCGAGGGCCTGGGCATCGTCTACCTGGAAGCCTCGGCGACCGGCCTGCCGGTGGTGGCCGGGGACTCCGGCGGTGCGCCGGACGCGGTGCTGGAGGGCGAGACCGGCTACGTGGTGCCGGGCGGCTCGCCGGCCGCGGCGGCCGAGCGGATCGTCCGGCTGCTGAACGACGAGGAGCTGCGCCGACGCCTCGGCGAGGCCGGCCGGCGCTGGGTGGACCGGTCCTGGCGGTGGGACCTGCTGGCCGGCCGGCTCACCTCGCTGCTGGCGGGCTGAGCGCACGCCGAAGGGCCCCTGCCGAGGCGGGGGCCCTTCGGCGTGTGGCCTCAGCGCTGGTAGATGGCCTCGACGTCGGCCGCGAAGTCCTTCAGCACGACGTTGCGCTTGAGCTTGAGGGAGGGCGTCAGGTGCCCGCTCTCCTCGGAGAAGACGGTGTCCAGCAGGCGGAACTTCTTGACCGCCTCGGCGTGCGACACGGCCGCGTTGCCGTCGTCCACCGCGGCCTGGAGGGCGGCCAGCAGGTCGGCGTCCTCGCGCAGCTCGGCGACCGTGGCGGTGGCCGGCTTGCCGTTCAGCTCCTTCCACTTGGGGAAGAAGTCCTCGTCGACGGTGACCAGGCAGCCGATGAACGGCTTGCGGTCGCCGACCACCATCACCTCGCCGATCAGCGCGTGCGCCCGGATCCGGTCCTCGATCACCGCAGGGGCGACGTTCTTGCCGCCCGCGGTGACGATGATCTCCTTCTTCCGGCCGGTGATGGTCAGGTAGCCCTCGTCGTCCAGCGAGCCGATGTCGCCGGTGGCGAACCAGCCGTCCTGCAGGGCGTCCGCGGTGGCCTGCGGGTTGTTCCAGTAGCCGGTGAAGATCTGCGGGCCCTTCAGCAGCACCTCGCCGTCCTCGGCGATCCGCACGGCCGAGCCGGGCAGCGGCTGGCCGACGGTGCCGATCTTCGGCTTGTCGTGCGGGTTGAAGGCGGTGGCCGCGCAGGTCTCGGTCAGGCCGTAGCCCTCCAGGACGGTGAAGCCGATGCCCCGGTAGAAGTGGCCGAGGCGCTCGCCGAGCGGGGCGCCGCCGGAGATCGCGTGGGTGGCCCGGCCGCCGAGGGCGGCGCGCAGCTTGCTGTAGACCAGCTTGTCGAAGACGGCGTGCTTGATCCGCAGGCCCAGGCCCGCACCCCCGCCGTCCAGCGCCCGGCTGTACGCGATCGCGGTGTCGGCGGCCCTGTCGAAGATCTTGCCCTTGCCGTCGGCCTGGGCCTTGGCACGGGCGGTGTTGTAGACCTTCTCGAAGACTCTGGGCACGCCCAGGATCAGCGTCGGGCGGAACGACGCGAGCTCGGCCGTGACGTCCTTGATGTCCGAGACGTGGCCGAGCTTGATGGGGGCGATCGCGGCGGCGATCTCGGCGATCCGGCCGAGCACGTGCGCGAGGGGGAGGAACAGCAGGACGGAGCCCTCGCCGGTCCGGAACAGCGACTCCATGCGGGCCGTCACGTTGCCGAGCTCCGCCAGGAAGTTGCCGTGGGTCAGCTGACAGCCCTTGGGGCGGCCGGTGGTACCCGAGGTGTAGACGATGGTCGCGACCGAGTCGGAGGTCGCCACCGAGCGGCGCTCGTCGATGGTGGCGTCGGAGACGTGCTGCCCGGCCTCGGCCAGCGCGGCCAGGGCGCCGGCCTCGATCTGCCAGGTGTGCTTCAGCTCCGGCAGGCGCTCGCGGACCTGCTCGACCACCTCGGCATGCCGGTCGGTCTCGGTGAGGACCGCCACCGCGCCGGAGTCGCCGAGGATCCACTCGACCTGCTCGGCGGAGGACGTCTCGTACACCGGCACGGTGATCGCGCCGGCCGACCAGATCGCGAAGTCCAGCAGCGTCCACTCGTACCGGGTGCGGGACATGATGCCCACCCGGTCGCCGGGCTCGATGCCCGCGGCGATCAGGCCCTTGGCCGCGGCGTGCACCTCGACCAGGAACTGGGTGGCGGTCAACTCCTGCCACTGGCCGTCCACCTTACGACTGAGCACCGCGACGTTCGGGTGCCGCTCGGCGTTCTGGTGCACGAGGTCGGAGAGGTTACCGCCGCTCGGTACCTGGTAGAGGGCCGGAAGGCTGAAGTCGAGCAAGACTGCTCCTCGTTCGCGACGCTGCGGGACGGCAGGACGTTACTGCCCGGTAGGCAGCTTCGACCAGGGGGGTCGGCTCCGGTGTTCGAAGTGTCACACCTTTACCCGGTCCGACCAGGCCGTGACCGGGTCGTTCGAATGGCACCCTACGGCAGCCCCGGGGTGACCGACCGGTAGCCTGCGGCGCCGCCGGAGCCCGGGCCCCGGCGGCGCGGCAGGCCACCGGGCCCTGGACCGGAGGGCGCCCCCGGGCGCGATAGCCTGCTCCGGGCGCACCCGACCGAGCAGGCTCGGCCGGGCCGGCAGCAAGGGACGACGCGGAGGGCCATTCCATGGCGGAGCACACCAGGTCGAGCATCACCATCGACGCGACCCCGGCGACGGTCATGGCCGTGATCGCCGACTTCGCCGCCTACCCGGCCTGGACCGGCGAGGTCAAGGAGATCGAGGTACTGGAGAACGCCGAGAACGGCCGCGCCGCCCAGGTGCGCCTGCTGCTCGACGCCGGCGCCATCCGCGACGAGCACGTCCTCGCCTACACCTGGGACGACGACCGCGAGGTCAGCTGGACGCTGGTGCGCAGCCAGATGCTCCGCTCGCTGGACGGCTCCTACGCGCTCGCCCCGCTCGACGGCGGCCGGACCGAGGTCACCTACCAGCTCGCCGTCGACGTCAAGATCCCGATGCTCGGCATGATCAAGCGCAAGGCCGAGAAGGTCATCATCGACCGGGCGCTGGCCGGCCTGAAGAAGCGCGTCGAGGGCTGACGCCCGGAAAGCGGGGCAGCACGGCATGACGGCCACACGCACCATCCTGGTCAGCGGCGACGCTGCGGCGCCCATGGTGGCCGCCGCCACCGCCCTGCACGCCGCCCGGCAGGGTCACCGCACCCTGCTGCTGGCCGCCGACGACCCGCACCGCGCCCTGGACACCGTCCTGGGCAGCCGGCTGGAGGCCGAACCCGCCGCCTACGCGCCCGGGTTGACCGTGGCCCGGGCCGACGAGCAGGCCGCCTTCCGGCACGCCCTCGGCGAGATCGGCGGCCGGCTCAAGCCCGCCCTCGACCTGCTCGGCGCCGAGCCGCTCGACCCCGAGGAGCTCACCGCTCTCCCCGGCACCGCCCGGCTCGCCCTGCTGCGCGCCCTGCCCGCCGCCGACGCGGACGTCCTGGTGGTGCTCGCCCCGCCGCCCGCCGAACTGATCGGCACGCTCGCCCTGCCCGAGCAGCTGGAGCGCTACCTGGCCCGGCTCGTCCCCGAGCAACGCCAGGCCGCCCGGGCGCTGCGCCCGCTGCTGGCCGGCCTCGCCGGGGTCCCGATGCCCGCCGACTGGCTTTACGAGACCCGGACCAAGGCGGCCGCCGCGCTCGCCGAGGCCCGCGCCGCGATCACCGCGCCCGGCACCAGCGTCCGTCTGGTCACCGCCGCGGACGGACACCCGTACGAGGAACTGCGCCGGATCCGGGCCGGGCTGGCCCTGCACGGGCACCGGCCGGACGCCGTCGTGGTGCACGGCGCACTGCCGGACGGCGCCGCCGACTCGCCCGACCCGTGGCTGGCCGGGCTGGCCCGCCGCCGGCAGGAGGAGCTGGCCGCCCTGGCCGCCGCCGACGACGTGCCGGTGCTGGTCACAGGCCTCGCCGAGGTCACCCTGGAGGCCGTCGCCGACCGTCTCTACGGGGCCGGGCCCGGCCCGGCGCCGCTCGCCCCCGAGCCGTGGCCGGTCGAGGACCGGCTGGCCGAGGACGGCCTGCTGGTCTGGCACCTCGCCCTGCCCGGCGCCGACCGGGCCGATCTGGACCTGGTGCGACGCGGCGACGAGCTGGTGGTCGGCCTCGGCGCCCACCGGCGCGTCCTCACCCTGCCCTCGGCGCTGCGCCGCTGCACCGTCGCGGGCGCCGGCCTGCACGACGGGGCGCTCGCCGTCCGCTTCGCGCCGGACCCAGCGGTCTGGCCGCGCGGCTGAGACTCCCGGGTGGCCAGGGGCTTCCGAGCGGCCCCGGGGGTGCGGGCCCGGTCCGGTAGCGTCGGGGCCAGTGGCCGCAGGCGCGGCCGGAGCCGAGGAGACGCCCGCGATGACCACCGCCGACGACCGCACCGAGCAGGCCGCCGAGCACCCCTTCGGCCCGGAGCTGGGCCCGCTGGTGGACGAGGTCCGCCGGTTCGCCGGCGCCGTCGGCCAGAAGGCCCAGGAGACCGGTGCCGAGACCCTGATCTCGCTGGCCGGCCTCGCCGACCGCCTGCGCGAGAAGCAGCCCGACGTGTACGAGCACCTGGCCGCAGCGGGCAGCGGGCTGGCCGCGGCCGGCGGCGAGCTGCTGGCCGCCTACCGGGCCGCCGTGGCCGGTCACGAGCACCGCTGGACTGCCGGCGAGGGCGCCCGCAGCGAGCGGATCGATCTCGACACGCCTGACGGGCCGTCCGACAAGCTGTGAAGCCCTGATCCCGAAAGAGTCACCAAGTGGCTGCTCGCTGCGACGGTGCGGGTAAGAATGTACGACTTTTGAAGGGGATCGGCGAGCTTGGCCGTCGATTGTCTTCGGTTAATGTATGCGACGGTGTATACGGGGGCAGGGTTGGGCGGTACCGTTCCGTCCAGCGGGAACGAGTGAATAGCTGAGGGACACATGGCTCTGACCATCGGCGTCGACGTCGGCGGGACCAAGATCGCGGCAGGCGTGGTCAACGAGGCGGGCGAGATCCTGGCCCGGACCAGGGTGCCCACCCCGGCCGACCCGCAGTGGGCGGTCGACGCCATCGCGCAGGCCGTGCGCGAGCTCAAGGAGCAGTACCCCGACGTGGTCGCGGCCGGCGTCGGTGCCCCCGGCTTCGTCGACCGCGGCCGCTCGACGGTGATCTTCGCCCCCAACATCGACTGGGAGGACGAGCCGCTGCGCACCCGGATCGAGGAGCTCACCGGCCTGGACACCGTGGTCGAGAACGACGCCAACTGCGCTGCCTGGGCCGAGTACCGCTTCGGCGCGGCCGCCGGGCACGACGACATGGTGCTGATCACCGTCGGCACCGGCATCGGCGGCGGCCTCGTCCTGGACGGCCGGATGCACCGCGGCCGGTTCGGCGTGGCCGGCGAGATCGGCCACCTCAACATGGTCCCCGACGGCTTGGCCTGCGGCTGCGGCGGCAGGGGCTGCTGGGAGCAGTACGGCTCGGGCCGGGCGCTGCGCCGCTACGGCCGCGAGAAGGCCGCCGCCGACCCGATCCACGGCAAGCGGATGCTGGAGCTCAACGACGGCGTCGCCGAGACCATCCGCGGCATCCACATCACCCAGGCCGCCGAGGAGGGCGACCCGCTCGCCCTGGAGTGCTACGCCGAGCTGGCCGACTGGCTGGGCCGGGGCATGGCCGACCTCGCCGCGCTCTTCGACCCGGGCGTCTTCGTGCTCGGCGGCGGCGTCTCCGACTCCGGCCGGCTGCTGCTCGACCCGGTCGCCAAGGCCTTCGAGTACTACCTGACCGGCGGGGTGCACCGCCCGCGCGCCGAGGTGGTGCTCGCCTCGATGGGGTCGGCCGCCGGCATCTCCGGCGCGGCCGACCTGGCCCGCACCGTCTGACCCCACCACGCGCGCGCCGGCGGCGGCGCGGCCACGGCCTCCGGGCCACGGCCGTGCCGCCGCCGGCGCGTGTTCCCCCGCCCTCGCGTTCCCCAGAGCGCTGTCCCCGCGTTCCCCTGCCTTCGTGTTCTCCCGCTGCCGGGCCGCCCCGCTGCCGTACGGTCGTCAACGGATCACCACCGGACGCCAGGGGAGGACCGCCATGACGAGTGAACCGACGAGCGCCGGCCCGGCCGAGCTGCCGCCGCCCGGGCCGGGGCGGCTGCGACTGCTCAGCTACAACGTCCGCTCGCTGCGCGACGACCGGCACGCCCTGGTCCGGGTGATCCGGGCCTGCGGACCGGACGTGGTCTGCGTCCAGGAGTCGCCGCGCTACTGGCGGCCGGAGGGCCAGGCGGCGTGGCTCGCCCGGCAGACCGGCACGGTCGTCCTGTCCGGCGGCGGCCGGACCGCCGCCGGACCGCTGCTGCTCGGCCGGCTGGGGGTGGACGTGCTCGGCGTCCACGACCGGCTGCTGCCCAAGACCCGCGGCCTGCACGCCCGCGGCTTCGCCGGCGCCGTGGTCAGGGTGGCCGGCTCGGTGCCGTTCTCCGTCACCGCCTGCCACCTGAGCCTGGACCGGGCGGAGCGGTACGGGCAGTTCGAGCTGCTGCTCGACCAGCTGAGGCACGCCGAACTCGGCGTGGTGGCAGGCGACTTCAACGAACACCCGGACGGCCCCGGCTGGCGGCTGCTGGCCGGGCGGCTCCAGGACGGCCATGTGGTCGCGCCCTGGGGCGGCGAGTTCACGTCCGTCCCGGAGAACCCCTACCAGCGGATCGACGCCGTCTTCGCCACCCCCGGCGTACGCGTCCTGGCCTGCGGCGTCCCGCACGGCCTGCCCGGCGTCACCGAGGCCGACCTGCGGGCCGCCACCGACCATCTCCCGGTGCTCGCCGTCCTGGAACTGCCGGTCGGCTGAACGGCGGACGGGGCCGGCCGGGAGTCAGACGACCGCACCGCCGTGCGGGTCCTCGGGCTCGTCCTCGTCGCGCTCCTTCATCCGGACCACCAGGGTGACGAAGCCGCCCAGGAAGGCCGTCACCCCGACCCAGGCCGGCCAGCCGGAGACCTCGCGCCAGACCACCGCGTCGAACAGCAGCAGCGCCGGGCCGCCGAGCACGGCCAGCCACGCGAACTTGGCGGTGACGTCGGCGGCGGGCAGCGGCGGCGGCTCCGGCGGGACGAAGTGGCCCTCGTCCGTCTCCTCGGCCAGCTCGAAGTCGCGCGGGCCGGAGGCGGCGGCCGGCATCACGGGCCTGGTGGAGCGGGGGCGGGGCTGCGGCGCCAGGTCGGAGAGGTCGTCCGGGTCGGTGCGGCGCTCGGTGGCGTCCTTGAAACCGCCCTTCAGCTCGCCGCGCGCCCTGAGGTCCTCGATCTCCGGCCAGTTCGGGTTGTTGAGGTCGACGGGGTCGTCGAACTGGGCGACCAGCGCGGCGAAGATCTCGTCCTGTTCGGCCTGGCTGCGTTCGGGCGCGCGCCGCACCCGGGGCGGCTCGGCGGCGCCGGTGGCGCCCTTGCCGGCGTCCGCACCGGTGCCCGGGCCACGGTTCGCGCCGGTGTCCTTACCGCCGTCGGCGCCCTCGGCGGCGTCGGCCTTCTCGTTCTCCGCGTCCTCGCGGGGCGCCTCGTCCTCGCCGCCCGCCGTGCTGCTCTCGTGCACTTCCGGCCCTTCAGCCTTGGTGATCGTCGGATTCGACCCGGGTGACGCCCGCCGCGTGTGCGGGAGCCAGCCGTCGGATGAAGTCCTGGCTGGCCGTGAATATTTCCGCCGCGTCGTGGTCCAGCGTCGCGACGTGGTAGCTGCGCTGGCACAACCGCTCCGTCACGTCGGTCGAGGATATCCGGGCCAGCACCAGTTCCGAGTTGGCCGCCGAGACGACGTGGTCCTGCGGACTGTGGAAGAGCAGCACCGGCTGGGTCACCTGCGGCAGCCGGCCCTGGACGTCCTTCCAGAGCCTGGTCAGCGACCAGGCCGCGTGCAGCGGCGTCCGGTCGTAGCCGAGCTCGGCCGAGCCCGGGCGGGCGATGTCGTTGGCGATCCCGGGCAGGCTGGGCACCAGGTGACGCAGCACCGGAAGCAGCACACTTGCGGGGTTGTCGGAACGCACCGACGGGTTGACCAGCACCAGCCCCGAGACGGCCGGCCCGTGCACGGCGGCCAGCCGCAGCGCCAGCGAGGAGCCCATCGACAGGGCGAAGACGAAGACCTGCTCGCACTCGGCGGACAGCGCCAGCAACTCCCGCTCGACCTCGGCGTACCAGTCCTCCCAACGGGTCACCTGCATGTCCTGCCAGCGGGTGCCGTGCCCGGGCAGCAGCGGCAGTGCGACGGTGTACCCGGCCGCGGCCAGCTCCTCGGCCCACGGGCGCAGCGACTGCGGCGAGCCGGTGAAGCCGTGGCAGAGCAGCACACCCACCGGTCCGCCCCGGTGGCGGTACGGTTCGGCACCGGGCAGCAGCGGCATGGCGGGCTCCTTCGCGGGCGGGGGCGCTGAGAAGAGGACGCGGGAAAGGGCGGTACGGCAACGGCAGGCTGCGGAAACCGCATCGTCCCATGTGCCTGCCCACGCCGTACACCCCCGCCGTACACCCCTCCGGACGCCCCGCCGGGGCGGGGCGGGGCGCGGGCGGCCGCCGCGGGGCATTAGGATCGACCGGTCCGCATAACAGGAGGCCCGGGTTGTTCTACCGACTGATGAAGATGATCGTCGCGCCACTGCTTCGGATCTTCTTCCGGCCGTGGATCGAGGGTGAGGAGAACATCCCCACCGAGGGTGCCGCGATCATCGCGAGCAACCACCTGTCCTTCTCGGACTCCTTCTTCTTCCCCGCGCTGATCAAGCGCCGGGTGACCTTCATCGCGAAGGCCGAGTACTTCAACACGCCCGGTGTGAAGGGCAAGCTGACGGCCGCCTTCTTCAAGGGCGTCGGCCAGCTGCCGGTGGACCGTTCGGGCGTGCGCGGCGCCGGCGAGGCGGCGATCCGCTCCGCGATCGCGGTGCTGGACCGCGGCGAGCTGTTCGGCGTCTACCCGGAGGGCACCCGGTCGCCCGACGGCAAGCTGTACCGCGGCAAGGTCGGCGGACTGGCCCGCGTCGCGCTGGCCACCGGCGCGCCGGTGATCCCGGTCGCGATGATCGACACCGAGAAGGTGCAGCCGCCCGGCCAGGTGATCCCCAACTTCGGCATCCGCCCGGGCATCCGGATCGGCCGGCCGCTGGACTTCTCCCGCTACCACGGCATGGAGAACGACCGCTTCATCCTCCGTTCGGTGACGGACGAGGTGATGTACGAGATCATGCGGCTCTCCGGCCAGGAGTACGTGGACATCTACGCGACGGCCGCCAAGCGGCAGATCGCCGACGACAAGAAGCGCGCGGACGCCGAGCGCAAGGCGGTCCAGAAGGCCGAGCAGGCCGCCGCCAAGGCCGAGAAGGCCGAGGCGGAGAAGACGCAGAAGGCCGCCGAGCAGGACCAGAAGGCCGCCGAGTAGGACCAGCAGGAGAGCGGCCCGGCCTGAGGGCGTGTCCGACCGTTCCCGCCCCGGCGCGCGACGGGGACCGTCGGACACGCCCCCGGCCGCCGAGGGAGGGGCGGGGACGATGACGGACGGCGGCAGAACGGCTGCGGTCGGCGGGGCGGTCGCGGCCGGCGGCATGTCCGTCGAACTGCCGCTCTGGCGGGCCATTTCCTTCTTCCGGGTCCTGGCGCTCTGCTATGCGGTGCTGCGCTTCTTCAACTCGTACCTGGAGTTCCTGCACCCCGTCGCCGGCTGGATCTACCTCGGCGCGCTGACGCTCTGGACGCTGGCCAGCACCCGTGCCTTCGCCGGGCCGCAGCGCTGCACCTGGTACGTGCTGGGCACCGACCTCACGCTCGCCGTCACCGGCATCGTGATGAGCGGTCTGACCGACGACCCGGCCCGGATCAGCCACGGCGCGCCCACCCTGCCGACCATCTGGGCGGCGGGCACCGTGCTCGGCTTCGCCGGCCGGGGCGGCTGGCGCTGGGCGGCGGCGGCCGGTTCGGTGATCGGGGTGGCCAACATCCTCGGCCACGGCGGTCCGACCGGCGACAATATCCACAACATCGTGCTGCTGATGGTGGCCGGCTGTGCGATCGGCTACGTGATCGAACTGGCCCGGGCCAGCGAGGCGACGCTCACCCGCGCGCTCCAGGTGGAGGCCGCCAACCGGGAGCGCGAGCGGCTCTCCCGGGACATCCACGACGGCGTGCTCCAGGTGCTCGCGCTGGTCCAGCGCAAGGGCGGCGAGAAGGGTGACGGCCGGAGCGCCGACTTCGCCGAGCTGGGCCGGCTGGCCGGAGAGCAGGAGCGCGCGCTGCGGGCACTGATGAGCGGTGGCCCGCTGCCGGCCCAGCGCGCACCGCTGGAGCCGCGGGACCTCCGCACCCTGCTCGGCGCGTACGCGGACGAGCGGATCACGCTCTCCGCCCCCGGCACCCCGGTGCTGCTGCCCGCTCCGGCCGCCGGTGAGCTGGCCGCGGCCGTCGGCGCCGCCGTGGACAACGTCCGCAAGCACGCCGGCTCCGGGGCCCGCGCCTGGATCCTGGTCGAGGACGAGCCGGAGGCCGTCACGGTCAGCATCCGCGACGACGGCCCGGGCTTCGCTCCCGGGCGGCTCGGCGAGGCGGAGCAGGCCGGCCGGCTCGGTGTCTCCCAGTCGATCCGCGGCCGGCTGCTGGACCTCGGCGGCACGGCCGAGCTGTACTCGGTGCCCGGGGAGGGCGTCGAGGTCGAACTCCGCGTCCCGAGGAAGGGCTCTGATGACCGACCAGCCGACTGACCGGCCGACGACTGACCGGCCGACGACCGACCTGCCGACGGCCGACCGGCCGGTGCGGGTCATGGTCGTGGACGACCACCCGATGTGGCGCGACGCCGTCTCGCGGGACCTCGCCGAAGCCGGGCTGGACGTGGTGGCCACCGCCGGTGACGGCGAGGAGGCCGTCCGCCGGGCCCGCGCCTGCGCCCCGCAGGTGGTGGTGCTGGACCTCAACCTGCCCGGGCTCTCCGGCGCCGAGGCCTGCCGCCAGGTGGTGGCCCAGGACCCGTCGGTGCGCGTCCTGGTGCTCTCCGCGAGCGGTGAGCACGCGGACGTGCTGGAGGCGGTGAAGTCCGGCGCGACCGGCTACCTGGTGAAGTCGGCCGGCCGGGACGAGCTTCTGGACGCGGTGCGCCGTACCGCCGTCGGCGACGCGGTCTTCACCCCGGGCCTGGCCGGCCTGGTGCTCGGCGAGTTCCGCCGGCTGGCCGCCGAGCCCGCCGCGCCGACCGCCCCCGCCGTCCCGCAGCTGACGGCCCGGGAGACCGAGGTCCTGCGGCTGGTCGCCAAGGGGCTGTCCTACCGGCAGATCGCCGACCGGCTGGTGCTCTCCCACCGCACGGTGCAGAACCACGTCCAGAACACCCTCGGCAAGCTCCAGCTGCACAACCGCGTCGAGCTGGTCCGGTACGCGATAGAGCAGGGCCTGGACGACGAGATCTGAGCGGTACGCCGCGCCGCACGGGCGGCGCACCGCTCGGGGACCTGCGGGGAACCTCAGCCGCGGACGGCGGAGGCCTCCCGGAGCAGCCCGGCGACGATGTCCACCCCGTCGCGGGTGAGCACCGACTCCGGGTGGAACTGCAGGCCGGCGAAGCCGGGGCCGCGCAGCGCGTGGACGTCGCCGGTCAGCGGGTCGCGCGAGACCTCGACGCCCTCGGCGGCCAGCCGGGCGGCGTCCACGTCCGAGCAGCGCGCGGTGAACGTGTTGTAGAAGCCCACCGTGCGCTTCACCCCGAACAGGTCGACGCTCTCCTGCGCGCCCTGGAACGGCACGGCCTTGCGGGCCAGCGGCAGCCCGAGGACGTCCGAGAGCAGCTGGTGGCTGAGGCAGACGGCGAGCAGCGGCGCGGTGCGGGCGCCGGAGCGGGCCGCGGCCAGCGCGTCGGCGACGATCGGGCGGAGCACGGCCATTTTGGGGTCGTCGGCCGCGGCCGGGTCGCCCGGGCCGGGGCCGAGCACCAGCGGGCCGCGGTGGGCGGCGACCCGCTCGCGCAGGCCGGGCTCGTCGAAGCGGACGACGGTGACCTGGTGGCCGAGCGAGGTCAGCAGGTGGGCGAGCATCGAGGTGAAGGTGTCCTCGCCGTCAACCACCAGGGTCGGCTCGGCCTGGGTGATCCTGGCCGGCTCCTGCATCCGCAGCCAGAACGGGGCCAGGTTGGCGCGCCGGGCGTCCAGCGCCGCCTGGACCCGGTGGTCGTCGGCGAGCCGCGGGCCGGACGGGTTCGGCAGCCGGGCGGGCGCGGGGCGGGCACCGATCGCGGTGAGCACCCCAGCGGCCTTGGCGTGCGTCTCGGCGACCTCGGACTCCGGGTCGGAGTGGCGCACCAGGGTCGCGCCGACCCGGACGACCAGACGGCCGGTGGCGGGGTCGATGTCGGCGGCGCGGATGCAGATCGGGGAGTCCAGCTGCTGGCCGCCGCTGGCCGAGCGGCCGATCAGGGCGAGCGCGCCGGCGTAGTAGCCGCGGCCGCCGCGCTCGTACCGGCTGATCACCCGGGTGGCGTTCTGCACCGGGCTGCCGGTGACGGTGGCGGCGAACATCGTCTCCTTCAGCACCTCGCGGACGTCCAGCGAGGTGCGCCCGCGCAGCTCGTACTCGGTGTGCGCGAGGTGGGACATCTCCTTGAGGCGCGGCCCGAGCACCTGGCCGCCGAGGTCGCCGACGGTGCACATCATCTTGAGCTCCTCGTCGACCACCATGGTGAGCTCCTCCAGCTCCTTGGGGTCGTGGAGGAAGGCGATCAGCGAGTCGAGGTCGGCGCCGCCCGCCGGATAGCGGTAGGTGCCGGAGATCGGGTTCATCACGACCGTCCCGCCGCTCTGGCGCACGTGCACCTCGGGGGAGGCGCCGACCAGGACGCGGTCACCGGTGTGCACCAGGAAGGTCCAGTAGGCGCCGCGCTCCTGCTGGAGCAGCCGGCGGAAGAGCGCGAGCGCGAGGGCGGGGGAGCAATGTCCGTCGGCGGCTCCGTCGCGGGCCTCCAGGGTGGCGGTGAAGTCCCGCCGGATCACGAAGTTGGCGCCCTCGCCGCGCCCGATCTCGTCCTCGATCACCCGGCGGACGATGCCGGCGTACTCCTGGTCGTCGATGTCGAACGCACCGCCGGACAGGGACACCGGCAGCTGCGGGAGGGCGGGCGTCAGCTCGGCCAGCGGAAGGGCGTACTGCTCGGTCACCGCGAGGGCCTGCAGCGGGGTGGCGTCGTCGTGCGCCTCGAAGCCGCGCTCGCGGATCTGCCGGTACGGGACGAGGGCGAGCAGGTCGTGCACCGGGCCGCCGGCCGGGACGCCCTCGCGGACCGGCAGGTCGGCCAGCCGCTCGTAGCTGCCGACGGTGCCCAGCAGCACCTCGACGGTGTCCGGGGCGAGCCGGGGGGTGCGGCGGTGCAGCAGGGCGAACGCGGGGGCGTCCGGGCCGGTCAGTCGGGCGAGCAGGTCGGTGGCGGTGGTCACGGTGGCGGCTTCCTTCCGGGTGGAGGCGGGGGGCGGTACTGGAGTTCCGCTCCCGGGAGGGCCGTCTGCTCATACGCCGACGGCCGCCCCGAGGGGCGGCCGTCGTGTTCGTCTAGGAACGCGGGATCTGCGGGCCACCCGGGGGGTCGGCCCACCACCAGGAGTAGGTGTGCGGCGCGTTCATGCGTCGAGCGTAGCGGATGCGGAGGACCGGGCGGGGCCGTCACACGGATGTCCGGCAGGTGTCTCACCCCTCGGGCAGTGGTCACAAATCGGTTGTCGCACCCCGTAGCCTTGCCGTGTGACCGTGACAAATCACCCCTGGCAGTCCCTGCCCGCGGCGCAGCAGCCTGAGTGGCCGGACCAAGAGGCTCTGCGCAAGACCCTTGCTGAGCTCGCCGCCTATCCGCCGCTCGTCTTCGCCGGCGAGTGCGACCAGCTGCGCGCCCGGCTCGCTGCCGTGGCGCGTGGTGAAGCGTTCCTCCTGCAGGGCGGCGACTGCGCCGAGGCCTTCGACGGCGTTTCGGCCGAGCACATCCGCAACAAGCTGAAGACCCTGCTGCAGATGGCGGCCGTGCTGACGTACGCCGCCTCCGTCCCCGTGGTGAAGGTCGGCCGGATCGCCGGCCAGTACTCCAAGCCGCGCTCCAAGTCGACCGAGACCCGTGACGGCGTGACCCTGCCGGTCTACCGGGGCGACTCGGTGAACGGCTTCGACTTCACCCCCGAGTCCCGCATCCCGGACCCGGAGCGGCTGAAGCGGATGTACAACGCGTCCGCCGCGACGCTCAACCTGGTGCGCGCGTTCACCACCGGTGGTTACGCGGACCTGCGCCAGGTGCACGCCTGGAACCAGGACTTCGTGCGGAACTCGCCGGCCGGCCAGCGCTACGAGCAGCTCGCCCGCGAGATCGACAACGCGCTGGCGTTCATGAACGCCTGTGGCGTGGCGCCGGAGGAGTTCAAGACGGTCGAGTTCTACTCCTCGCACGAGGCGCTGATCCTCGACTACGAGACCGCGCTGACCCGCGTGGACTCGCGCACCGGCGAGCTGTACGACGTCTCCGGCCACATGGTCTGGATCGGCGAGCGCACCCGCCAGCTGGACCAAGCGCACATCGAGTTCGCCTCCCGGATCCGCAACCCGATCGGCGTGAAGCTCGGCCCGACCACCTCGGTCGACGAGGCGCTCACCCTGATCGAGAAGCTGGACCCGGAGCGCGAGCCCGGCCGGCTCACCTTCATCACCCGGATGGGCGCGGGCAAGATCCGCGAGCACCTGCCCACCCTGGTGGAGAAGGTCACGGCCTCCGGTGCACAGCCGGTCTGGATCTGCGACCCGATGCACGGCAACACCTTCGAGGCCTCCAGCGGCCACAAGACCCGCCGCTTCGACGACGTGCTCGACGAGGTCAAGGGCTTCTTCGAGGTGCACCGCGCTCTCGGCACCCACCCGGGCGGCATCCACGTGGAGCTGACCGGCGACGACGTCACCGAGTGCGTCGGCGGTGGCGACGAGGTGCTGGTCGACGACCTGCACCAGCGCTACGAGACGGCTTGCGACCCGCGGCTCAACCGCAGCCAGTCGCTGGACCTGGCGTTCCTGGTGGCCGAGATGTACCGCGGCGGCCACTGAGCCCGCGAGGCTCGGACCGGCCCCGGCCGGCCCCTGATGTGACGAAGGCCCCTCCGGATTCGGGATTCCCGAGCCCGGAGGGGCTTTTTCGTGCCCGGATCGCCGGGTAAGGTGAGGCTTAGTGAGCTAAGGCATGCCTTAGTCAAGATCCACTCCGCCGCACCCCCGGGAGAGACCGCGATGTACGTGTGCATGTGCCATGCGGTCACCGAGGCCCAGGTGAAGAAGGAGATCGACGCGGGTGCCAACAGCCCGCGCCAGATCGCCAAGGGCTGCAAGGCCGGCACCGACTGTGGCTCCTGCGTCCGGCGGATCCAGGCCCTGCTGGGCGAGCACGGCGCGCGGCCCTGCCCGACCGCCCGGCTGGCCGCCAGGCTGGGGCTGGCCGACCCGGAGGCCGCCCCCTCGGAGGCCGCGCCGTCGGAAGCAACCCCGCTCGCGCCGCTGCGCGCAGCCTGACGGTTCGGGGCGCCCGCCGCCCTCAGGACTCCGGCTGCTCGACCAGCTGGGCGATGTAGAGCGCCTCCCCGAGCTTCTCCAGCAGCTCGAGCTGGGTGTCGAGGTAGTCGATGTGGTGCTCCTCGTCCGCCAGGATGGACTCGAAGATGTTCGCCGAGGTGACGTCGTTCTTGGCCCGCATCACCACGATCCCGCGCTTGAGCCGGTCGATCGCCTCGACCTCGACCTGGCGGTCCGCCTCGAACATCTCCTTGACGGTCTGGCCGATCCGGACGTGGAAGAGCCGCTGGTAGTTGGGCAGTCCGTCCAGGAAGAGGATCCGGTCGGTGAGCACCTCGGCGTGCTTCATCTCGTCGAAGGACTCGTGCCGGGTGTACTTGGCGAGCTTGGTCCAGCCGAAGTTCTCCTGCATCTTCGCGTGCAGGAAGTACTGGTTGATGGCGGTCAGCTCGGCGGTGAGCTGCTCGTTGAGGAATTCGATGACCTCTGCGTCGCCCTTCATGGCGCTGCCTTCCTGCTGTGCGTCCGGGAACCTCGGCCGTGCCTGCGGCTGCACGCATCCTGGCATCGCGATGGGACGAAATTCCAGTAAGTTCACACTCAGTAGGACATGTGTCGGAATATCCGATTCGGTCGGCTATTGACCCGTACGGGCGGGCGTGCAGCGCCGGAAAGGGGCGCGCACCGGGCGTTGTCCGCCGTCTGTCACCATGGACCCATGGGTCAGTCCGAACAAGAACCGCTTCCCCCGTCTGACCCGAGGCTCCCTCCGGGGCAGCGCCCGCAACGCGGCTGGCCCGCCCTGCACTACGGCCCGGTGCCCCGCTTCAAGCCGCTGACCTGGGACTTCCAGGTGTTCGGGGCGACCGCCTCGGCGGAGAAGCACAGCTGGGACTTCGCCGGCTTCAGCGCCCTTCCGCGCGCCACCGTCCGGGCCGACCTGCACTGCGTCACCAAGTTCTCGATGCTCGGCAACGAGTGGACGGGCGTGTCCGCCGCCGCCGTACTGGAGCAGGTGCCCCCCGCGCCCGACGTCACCCACGTCATGGTCTGGGCCGAGTACGGCTACAGCGCCAACCTGCGGCTGGCCGACTTCGCCGACCCGCGGACCGTCTTCGCCACCCACCGCAACGGCGAGCCGCTCACCGCCGAGCACGGCTTCCCCGTCCGGCTGGTGGTCCCGCAGCTGTACGCCTGGAAGGGGCCCAAGTGGGTCCGGGCGGTCGAGTACATGCGGGCCGACCGGCGCGGCTTCTGGGAGGAGCGCGGCTACCACAACCTCGCCGACCCCTGGCAGGAGCAGCGCTACTCCTACCAGGAGGAGCCGGGCGACGGGCCGCTGCGCTAGGTCGTCGGCAGGTCAGGCCCGGATGTTCTGGTTGAGGTGGAACAGGTTGCCGGGGTCGTACCGCCGCTTCAGCTCCACCAGGCGGTCGTAGTTGCCCCGGTAGTTGGCCTCGATCCGGTGCTGGTCGTCGTGGTCCATGAAGCCGATGTAGCCGGCTTCGTCGGAGTGCGGGGCGAGGGCGGCGTAGTAGTCGCGGACCCAGGCGGTGTTCGCGGCGTTGTCGGCCGGGTCCGGCCAGACGCCGGCGATCACGGTGGCGAAGGTCGCGTCCCGGTGGGAGAAGGCCGTCGCGTCGGCGGGGACGCGGTGGCAGGCGCCGTTGATCGGGTAGATGTGCACCGCCGAGTTGACCGCCGGCACCCGCGGGCCGTACTCCATGTGGGCGGCGATCGCCCCGTCGGTGAGCTCGGTCGCGAAGAGGCCCTTCCAGTACTGCTGGAGGCCCGGCGGCAGCAGCGGGTCGAAGACGGCGGCGAACGCCGGGTACGGCGCCGGGCCGACGCCCTCGGCCACCACCGGCGCCGCGTCCCGCAGCGCGGCGAGCACCTTCTCCGCATCGGCCGGCGGCCCGGCCCAGCAGGGGACCAGCAGGATGAAGGGGTCGCCGACCCGGTCCTCCGGGATGAACGGCAGCGGCGGCGCGAGGTGGAACCCGGGGAAGAGGCCCAGCTGCTCGGGGGCGTCCCGGATGTACTCGCGGTAGAACCGCAGCACCTCGGCCGTGTGCTCCAGCTCGTAGACCATGGGCCCGGCGATCACGTCGGCCACCGGGCTCAGCCGGTACTCGAAGGACGTCACCGCGCCGAAGTTGCCGCCACCGCCGCGCAGCGCCCAGAAGAGGTCCGGCTCCTTCTCCTCGCTCACCGTGTGGAACCGTCCGTCGGCGGTGACCACGTCGGCCGAGAGCAGGTTGTCGCAGCTCAGGCCCAGCCCGCGGGCCAGGTGGCCGAAGCCGCCGTTGAGGGTCAGCCCGGCGATGCCGGTGGTGGAGATGATCCCGCCGGTGACCCCGAGGCCGAAGGCGTACCCGGCGGCGTTGAGGTCGCCCCAGGTGACGCCGCCCTCGCAGTGTGCCGTCCGGCGCTCCGGGTCGATCCGCACGCCCCGCCGCCCGGAGAAGTCGATCACCACGCCGTCGTCGCAGGTGCCGAAGCCCGGCGCGCTGTGGGCGCCGCCGCGCACCGCGAGGTCCAGCGCGTTGTCCCGGGCGAAGTCGACCGTGGACATCACGTCGCCGGTGTTGGCCACCCGGACGATCACGGCCGGCCGGCGGTCCACCATGCCGTTGTAGACCCGGCGGGCCTCCTCGTACCCCTCGTCCGCGGGGGTGATCACCGCGCCCCGCACGCGCTCCCTCAAGCCGTCGACGGTGGGTCCGCCCATGACGACCACATCCTCGGATACCGGCCGCCGCGCAGCCCCGTCCGGAGGTCCCGGCGCCGCAGCCCTCCCGACTACGGCGGGCGGGGCCGGGCAGGCCTGGCTCCACGCTACGCCGTATGTCCCCAAGGCGCCTGGCAAAGTCCTTAGATGAAGGGGAAGTTGACCGTCACCACGGTGTGCTGCGGGCGGCGCTCGCCGGGGGCGGGGGACTGGCTGGAGACCTTGCCGGTGCCGAACAGGTTGACGCCGCTGCTCTGCATCGCGAAGCCGGCGGCCTGGAGCGCCTTGGCGGCATCGTCCTTGGACATCCCGGTCACGTCCGGGACGGGCACCATGCCCTTGCTGACCACCAGCGAGACCGGCGAGTTCTCCGCCAGCTGCTGCCCGGCCGCCGGCGAGCTGCTGATCACCGCGCCCTCGGGAACGGTGTCGTTGTACGTCTCGGTGACGTTGCCGCGGGCCAGCTGGACGCCGGCCAGTGCGGCGGCGGCCTGGTCGGCCGGCTTTCCGGCCAGCTCCGGTACGGCGATCCGCTTCGGGCCGCGGGAGACGGTGACGCCGACGGCGTCGCTCTTGCGGGCCCGGGCGCCGACCCCCGGGTCGGTGGAGATCACCTGCCCTGCGGGGACGGTCTCGCTGTAGACCTCGGTGAACCGCCCGTGCATGCCCGCGCCGTCCAGGATCCGCTGCGCCTCGGCGCGGTCCTTGCCGAGCACGCCCGGCACCGTCGTGTACAGGGCGCCGGAGAGCGCGTAGGTGGTGCCGCCGACCAGCAGCACCAAGGCGGCCAGGACGGATGCCCAGACCAGCGGCTTGCGGGGGAGGCGGCGCAGCAGGCCGGGGCGGCCGGTGCGCACCGGCGGCGGCTCGTCGTACGGGCGCGGCTCGGTGAGCAGCTGCTCCATGACCTCCGGCGGGACGTCCAGCACGCTGGTCCGCTCGACCGGCGGCGCGGCGTCCGTCGCGGCGTCCGTCGCGGTGTCCGTCGCGTGGGCCTGTGCGGAGACGGCCTGCGCGGAGACGGCCCGGGCCGTGACGGCGGGCCGGATCACCGAGGTCGGCTCGTTGGTCGGGTACTGCGGGCTGGCCAGCGTGGAGGCGGGCGGCTCGGCGTCCAGCTGGGCCGGGGTGAGCGTGCGGCGCACCCGCTGGAGCGCGGCCAGCAGCTCGACCGCGTCGTACGGGCGGGCCCGCGGGTCGCGTGCGCAGGCGCCGGCCACTATGGCGTCCAGCTCGGGGACGACGCCGGGCACGGTCAGCGAGGGTGCGGGGACGTCCTCGTGCAGGTGGCGGTACATCACCTGGACGGGGTTCTCGCCGGTGTGCGGGCGGTGGCCGGTGAGCATCTCGTACAGCAGGATGCCGGCGGCGTAGACGTCCACCCGCTGGTCGGTCCCGTCGCCGGGGCGGATCTGCTCGGGGGCCAGGTAGGAGACGGTGCCGAGGACGGTGCCGGTGGTCGCGGTGGTGGAGGTGGCCGCGCCGTCGGCGGCGTTCAGCACCCGGACCAGGCCGAAGTCGGCGACCTTGACCAGGCCGCCGTCGGTGATCAGGACGTTCTCCGGCTTGACGTCGCGGTGGACCAGACCGGCCCGGTGGGCGGCGCCGAGCGCGGCGAGCACCGGCTCCAGGATGTCCAGGGCGGCGCGGATGGAGAGCGCGCCGCGGTCGCGGAGCAGGTCCCGCAGGGTGCGGCCGGGGACGTACTCCATGGCGAGGAAGACGTTTCCGCCGTCCGCGCCCTGGTCGAACACGTTGACCACGTTGGGGTGCGCGAGTCGGGCGACCGCCTTGGCCTCGCGGATGAACCGCCCGGTGAAGCCCTCGTCGCCGGCCAGCGAGGGGTGCATCACCTTCAGCGCCACGACCCGGTCGAGCCGGGTGTCGGTGGCGCGGTAGACGGTGGACATCCCGCCGGCCGCGATGCGCTGCTCGACCCGGTACCGGCCGTCGAGCAGGGAACCGATCAGGGGGTCGTGCAATGCCATGTCCGCCTTGTCCACCCGGCGAGTCTAGTGGCGCAGACGGGCCCTCAGCCCCGGGCGGCACCGCTCCCGGGGCTCTCTGTACCCGGGTTGTGACACCGTCCGGGCCCTTCGGGGTCAGAACGCCGGGCGCTCGCGGGTGTCCAGGTCGGCCAGGCCCGCCATCGCCGAGGAGGCCTCGGCGTGGAAGCGGCGCGGGATGCGGCCGGCCCGGTGGGCGAGCCGGCCGGCCTCGGCGGCGTGCCGCATCGCCTCGGCCATCAGCACCGGGTCCTGGGCGCGGGTCACCGCCGAGGCGAGCATGACGGCGGCGCAGCCCAGCTCCATCGCCAGCGCGACGTCCGAGGCCGTGCCGGCGCCCGCGTCCAGGATCACCGGGACGTTGGCGCCCTCCACGATCAGCTGGAAGTTGTGCGGGTTGCGGATGCCCAGGCCGGAGCCGATCGGCGAGCCGAGCGGCATGATCGCCGCGCAGCCGACGTCCTCCAGCTTCCGGGCCAGCACCGGGTCGTCGTTGGTGTAGGGGAGGACGGTGAAACCGTCGTCGACCAGCGTCTCGGCGGCGTCCAGCAGCTCGATCGGGTCGGGCAGCAGGGTCCGTTCGTCGGCGATGACCTCCAGCTTCACCCAGTCGGTGCCGAGCGCCTCGCGGGCCAGCCGGGCGGTCAGCACGGCCTCTCCGGCGGTGAAGCAGCCGGCCGTGTTGGGCAGGATGCGGATGCCGTTGCGGGTGAGCACGTCCAGGACGGAGCCCTGGGTGGTGGCGTCGACCCGACGCATCGCCACGGTCGTCAGCTCGGTGCCGGAGACCCGCAGCGCCTGCTCCAGGACCTCCAGGCTGGGGGCGCCGCCGGTGCCCATGATCAGGCGCGAGTCGAAGGTGGTGCCGGCGATGGTGAGCAGGTCGTCAGCCATGGTCAGCCTCCCTGCACGGCGGTGAGGATCTCGATCCGGTCGCCGGCCGAGAGCTGGGTGAGCGGCCACGAACTGCGCGGGACCACGGCCTCGTTGAGCGCGGCGGCGACGCCGGAGTTGGCCCGGCTGAGGGTGGCCACCACCTCGGCGAGGGTGGTCGCGGCGGGCACTTGGCGGGGCTCGCCGTTGACGGTGAGGGGGATGTCGCTCATGCGGGGACCTTCGTCGTGAAGCGAGTGGGGGAGAACGGCGCGGCGAGGTCCGGCGTCGTGCCGGTGGCCAGGTACTCGGCGACCACGTCGGCGGTCACCGGGGTGAGCAGCACGCCGTTGCGGTAGTGGCCGGTGGCTGCGACCAAGCCGGGCAGGGAGGTCGGCCCGAGCAGCGGCGCGTTGTCGGGCGAGCCCGGGCGCAGCCCGGCCGACGTCTCCACCAGCGGCAGTTCGGTGATGCCGGGGACCAACTCGTGGGCGTCGCGCAGCAGCTCGTACACGCCGCCGGCGGTGACGGTGGTGTCGTACCCCTGCTCCTCGCTGGTGGCGCCGATCACCAGCTCGCCGTTCTCACGGGGCACCAGGTAGAGGTGCCGGCCGCGGACCACCGCGCGGACGTTGCGGGAGAGGAACGGCCGGTACGCCTCCGGGATCCGCAGCCGCAGGATCTGGCCCTTCACCGGGCGGATGGCCGGCAGCACGCCCTCGGGCAGGCCGGGCAGCTGGTGGCTCCACGGGCCGGCGGCCAGGACGACCTGATCGGCGGTGACGGTCTCGCCGGTGGCGAGCCGGGCGCCGGTGGCGCGGCCGCCCTCGGCCAGCAGCTCGGTCGCCTCGGCGCGGTGCAGCCGGACGCCGGCCCGCTCGCAGGCGAGGACGAGCGCCTTGGCGAGCCGGCGGCCGTCGACCTGGTGGTCGTCGGTGACGTGCAGGCCGCCGCGGACGCCCGGGGCGAGCATCGGTTCGAGCCGGCGGGCCTCGCGGCCGGTGAGCCACTGCGAGTCCAGGCCGAGCCGACGGTGGAAGGCGTGCAGCTCGCGCAGCTCCTCGCGGTCGTCCGAGTCGAGGGCGACGGCGAGGGTGCCGCACGGGCGGTAGCCGGTGTCCTGGCCGCCACTGGCCTCGGTGAGCTCGGCGGCGAAGGCCGCGTACCGCTCGTTGGAGGCCATGCCGAGGCGCAGCAGCGGCTCTTCGCCGTACTGGAGCTCGGTGACGGGGGCGAGCATGCCGGCCGCGACCTGGGCGGCGCCGCCGCCGGGCCGCGGGTCGGCCACCACGATGTTCTCCAGCCCGCGCTGGGCGGCGCGCCAGGCGACGGCGAGGCCGATGATGCCCCCGCCGATCACCAGCACGCCGGCGTGGGCGTCCGGTGCCAAGCGTGTCAAAGTCGCTGCTCTCCCTTCGCCGGTATGACCCGGATCAGGTTCGGACGGTCGCAGGCCGTGTCAGCCCGCCTCTCAGCCCGGTCCGCCGGGCTCCCGTGATGGTGCCCCCACCTTAACTCCGGGCGTCCGAGCCGCCGAAGGCGCGTACGAAGGGTGGGACGCGGGCGGCCGGGGCCCGAGCAGTCCGGGGCGGCCGGGGCGCCGAAGGCGCGCACGAGGGTGGGGCGGGAGTGGGCCGCGGGGCCGGGAGGAGCGGGAGTGGCCGGTGCCGCCGAGGGGCGGGTACGAAAGGTGGGAAGCCCCCTGGCGCGCCCGGCGGGCGCCAGTACAGTGACGGCGTGGCAGAGCTGAGCGGGACGGATCAGGTGGTCGTGGTCGGGGCCGGGCTGGCCGGGGCGCAGTGCGCCTCGGGCCTGCGGCGGGGCGGCTGGCAGGGGCGGATCGTGCTGGTGGGCGAGGAGCCGCACGTGCCCTACGACCGGCCGCCGCTCTCCAAGGAGGTGCTGCTCGGCAAGGCCGACGCCACCACCCTGGACATCGACTTCGCGCACCTCGGCATCGAGGTGCTCACCGGCCGCCGCGCCACCGGCCTCACCCCCGGCCTCCTGCACACCGACGGCGGCGACCTGCCGTACGGCGCCCTGGTGATCGCCACCGGCGCCACTCCGCGCGTCCTGCCCGGCGCCGAGCGCGCGCACCTGCTGCACACCCTGGACGATGCGCTCGCCCTGCGCGCCCTGCTCCGCCCGGGCCTGCGCCTGGTGCTGGTCGGCGCGGGCTGGATCGGCGCCGAGGTCGCCACCGCCGCCCGCACGGCCGGCTGCGAGGTGACGGTCGTCGAGGCGGGTCCGGCGCCCGTCCCCGGCGCGCTGCCCACCGAGATCGGCCGGGCGATGGCCGCCTGGTACGCCGAGGCCGGGGTCGAGCTGCGCTGCGGCGCCGCCGTCGCGGCCGTCGAGCCGGGTGCGGTGCTGCTGGCGGACGGCTCGCACCTGCCGGCCGACGAGGTGGTGGTCGGCATCGGTGCCCGCCCGGCGACGGACTGGCTGGCCGGCTCGGGCGTCGAGCTGGACGCGGCTGGCGCCGTCCTGGTGGACGAGCGGCTGCGCACCGGCCTGCCCGGCGTCTACGCGGCCGGCGACTGCGCGAGCTACCCCTCCGCCCGGACGGGCGGCCGGCTGACCGTCCAGCACTGGGACCACGCGCTGCAGTCCGGCGAGGCCGCGGCCGCCGCGGTGCTCGGCGCGGACGCCCCGTACGACCCGGTGCCGTACTTCTGGTCGGAGCAGTTCGGCCGGATGGTCCAGTACGTCGGCCGGCACGACGACGGAGACGAGCTGGTCTGGCGCGGCTCGCCGGCGGACCCGACCTGGGCCGTGCTCTGGCTGCGCGACGGCGCGCTTCGGGCCCTGCTCACCGTCGACCGTCCGCGTGACCTCACCCAGGGCCGCCGGCTGGTCGAACGCGCCACGGTGCTGGACCGGGCCCGGGCCGCGGACCCGGCGGTACCGCTCAAGTCGGCCGCCGCGGGGTAGCGCCGGGGGCCGCCGGACGAGCCCCCGGGCGGCCGGCTGGTGCGCGGCGGGCCGCAGAGGTGGCAGTCTGGTGGCGTGAGTGAGATCGAAAGCAAGATTGAAGCCCTGGTCCCCGAGTGGATGTACCTGCCCGACATCTCGGAGCAGTGGGGGGTCCGGGTCACCGAGGTGCGTGACCTGGTCAAGAACGGCGGGCTGATCGCGATCCGGCGTGGCCCCAACAGGTCGCTGCAGGTCCCGGCGGCGTTCATCGACGGCCCGGGCCTGGTCAAGCACCTGTCCGGCACCCTGACCGTCCTGCGCGACTGCGGGTACAACGACGTGGAGATCCTGGAGTGGCTCTTCACCGAGGACCCGTCGCTGCCGGGCAGCCCGATCCAGGCGCTCCGGGAGAACCGCGGCACCGAGGTGAAGCGCCGCGCCCAGGCGATGCTGATCTGATGGCCGCGGAAACGCTGCGCCGGCGGCTCGCCGACGCCCGGCTCTACCTGTGCACCGACGCCCGGCGCGAGCAGGGCGACCTCGCCGAGTTCCTGGACGCGGCGCTGGCCGGTGGGGTGGACATCGTGCAGCTCCGTGACAAGGGGCTGGAGGCCAAGCAGGAGCTGGCGGCGCTGGAGGTCTTCGCCGACGCCTGCCGCCGGCACGGCAAGCTGCTCTCGGTCAACGACCGCGCCGACGTCGCGCACGCCGCCCGCCCCGAGGTGCTGCACCTCGGCCAGGGCGACCTGCCGGTGCCGGCCGCCCGGGCGATCCTCGGCGAGGACGTGCTGATCGGCCGCTCCTGCCACGCCGAGGCGGAGGTGGACGCGGCGATCGCCGAGCCCGGCGTGGACTACTTCTGCACCGGCCCGGTCTGGCCCACCCCGACCAAGCCCGGCCGCCACGCGCCCGGCCTCGGCCTGGTCTCGTACGCGGCCGGGCGGGCCGCCGACCGGCCGTGGTTCGCCATCGGCGGCATCGACCTCGGCAACCTGGACGAGGTGCTCGCGGCCGGCGCGAGCCGGGTCGTCGTGGTGCGCGCCATCACCGCCGCGGAGGACCCGCGGGCGGCCGCGGCCGCGCTCGCCCGGCGGCTGCGCCAGGCCTGACGCAGCAGACGCACAGACGTACGGACGCACAGACGCCGGACGAGGCCGCCGCCGCGCCCCCGGGTACTCCTCAGTACTTGCGGACGGTGGCGGCCTCGGCCAGCGCCAGCAGCACCTCGCGGGCCCGTCCGTCGGCCAGCGGTGCGGCCTCCAGCGCGGTCAGCGACTGCCGCATCAGCTCCTCGATCCGCCGCTCCACCAGCTCGGGCGCGCCGCTGCGCCCGACCAGGGCCCGCAGCCGGGCCACCTCCTCGGGCGCGAGGTCCGGCGCACCGAGGCGCTCGTCCAGGTGGCGGGCGTCGGCGGCCGACAGACCGCGCATCGCGTGCGCGACCAGCAGGGTCCGCTTGCCCTCGCGCAGGTCGTCCCCGGCGGGCTTGCCGGTGACCGCCGGGTCGCCGAAGACGCCGAGCAGGTCGTCCCGGAGCTGGAAAGCCTCGCCCAGCGGCAGGCCGAACGCCCCGTACGCCTCGACCAGTTCCGGCCCCGCGCCGGCCAGCAGCGCGCCGACCTGGAGCGGCCGCTCGATCGTGTACTTGGCCGACTTGTAGTGGAGCACCGTCTGCGCCCGGTCCAGCGCGCCCGAGTCGGTGGAGTCACCGGCGACCGGCTCCAGCACGTCCAGGTACTGGCCGACCATGACCTCGGTGCGCATCAGGTCGAACATCGGCTTGGCGGCCAGCACCGCCGCCGGGTCCAGGCCCGAGCGCAGGAACAGCTCGTCGCACCAGATCAGCAGCAGGTCGCCGAGCAGCACCGCGGCCGAGGCGCCGTACTGCTCGCGGTCGCCGCGCCAGCCGCTGTCGCGGTGCAGGGCCTCGAAGCGGCGGTGGACCGAGGGCAGGCCGCGGCGGGTGTCGCTGCGGTCCATCAGGTCGTCGTGGACCAGCGCGCTCGCCTGGAGGAGCTCCAAGGCGGCCGCCGCGTTGGCGATGCCCCCGCCGGCCGCCGGGCCGCCGGCGCCGCGCCAGCCCCAGTAGCAGAACGCCGGGCGCAGTCGCTTCCCGCCGTCCAGCAGGAAGTCGCGCAGCGCCTCGACCGCGGGCGCCAGCTGCGGGGAGATCTTCCCGAGCAGGGCCGCCTGGCCGTCCATGAAGCCGGCGAGGGCCGCGTTGACGCGCCCGCGCACGTCCTCCACGTCAATGGGGTTGGCCGGCCGGTTGCTGGACGAGGTCACGATGAGGCTCCGGGAGTTTGGCAGGGGGTGCAACAAGCCTAGCCGGGCGGCCGGGAACAGCTGTACGGACGAGCCTCCGGGGCCTCCCGGGGCGGCAGGGCTGGGAAGCGGAATCCCGTCCACCACTTGTCTCAATTGGTGGGACCGAGTTGTCCGTGCCCTTCGACCGGCGGTTAACCTGCCAGCATGGCACTCGGCGTCGCTTCCACCAGAACAGACCGCGCGCTGACGGTCCGCGAGCTTCTGGCGGCCGGCAAGCGATCCTTCTCCTTCGAGTTCATGCCCCCGCGCACCGAGGTCGGCGAACAGCGTCTCTGGGACGCCATCCGCCGGCTCGAACCGCTCGACCCCAACTTCGTCTGCATGACGTACGGGGCCGGCGGCTCCTCGCGCGAGCGCACCGTCAACATGGTCGGCCGGATCGCCACCGAGACCACGCTGACCCCGGTCGCCCACCTGACCGCCGTCGACCACTCGATCGCCGAGCTGCGCAACATCATCGGCCAGTACGCCGACCAGGGCGTACGCAACGTCCTCGCGGTGCGCGGCGACCCGCCCGGCGACCCGATGGGCGAGTGGGTGAAGCACCCGCAGGGGGTGACCTACGCGTACGAGCTGGTGGAGCTGATCAAGGGCATCGGCGACTTCTGCGTGGGCGTGGCCGCCTCGCCGAACATGCACCCGCGCTCGACCGACTGGGACGAGGACATCCGCCACTTCGTGGCGAAGATCCGCTCCGGGGCCGACTACGCGATCACCCAGATGTTCTTCGAGGTCGACGACTACCTGCGGCTGCGCGACCGGGTCGCGGCGGCCGGCTGCGAGACGCCGATCATCCCGGAGATCATGCCGGTCACCAACGCCAAGCAGCTGGACCGGTTCCCGCAGCTGAGCGGTTCGGCCTTCCCGGCCGAGCTGGAGGCCCGGCTGCGCGCGGCCGTCGACGACCCGGCCGCCCTGCGCGAGGTCGGCATGGAGCACGCCACCGCGATGTCCGAGCGGCTGCTCGCGGAGGGCGCCCCCGGCCTGCACTTCATCACGCTCAACCACTCGACCGCGACCCTGGAGATCTACCAGAACCTCGGTCTGCACCAGCGCTGAGCTGCGCCGCCGGCCGGGCCGGGCCGACGGCCGGCGGCACCCCGCACGGGCGGGAGCCGCCGGGAACGCGATGCGGTACCCCGGCCGTTGAACCGGTACAGTCGCCGCACACGCGCGGCGCGCGCGGGCACGCGACTGGAGGTAGCGGGCGGATGGGCATCGGATACCTGCTGCTGTACGCCGCGTTGGCGGTGGTGGCGCTCTGGCTGGTCGCCGAGCTGCTGCTGCAGAACCGCGCCCCGGTGCACTGGCGGGCCCTGGCCTTGGCCGGCTTCCTCGGGGTGCCCGCCGGGATGGCGCTCGGCTCGGTCGTGGTGATCGGCGCCGGCGCGGCCCTCTTCGCGCTCGGCCAGACCCTCGTCACCCTCGCCGTGAAGCGCGGCTACGCCGCCGGCTGGTCGCTGCGCAGCGCCGACGGCAGCCTGCCCGGCCCGCTCGCCAAGGTGCCGCTGCTCGGAGCGCTGACCGGCGGGGCGGTGGTGGCCACCGCGGTGGCCGTCGACCGGATCGGCACGGTCAGCGCGGTCGAGGAGAGCAGCCCCGAGCCGGCACCGGCCGCCGAGGACGCCCCCGCCGTCGAGCAGACCGCCGCCTTCGAGATGCAGGAACTCGCTGCGGACGGCGTCTACGCGCCCGGGTACTACGAGCAGCAGGTGCAGCAGCCGCAGCAGGCCCAACCGGACCCGTACGTCGAGGCCTACCAGGCCGGCTACGACGCCCCGCAGCAGCAGGCCTGGGACCAGAACGTCCAGCAACAGCAGCAGTGGCAGACCCAGCAGCAGCCGGCCTTCGCCTACGACCAGGGCTACGGCGGCTACCAGCAGCAGGCCGTCCAGCCGGACCAGTACGCGGCCTACCAGCAGCAGCCCGACGCCTACGGCACGTACCAGCAGCAGCCCGACCCGTACGGCTACGAGCAGCAGGCGCAGCAGGCCCAGCAGCAGTGGCAGCCCGAGCAGCAGCCGCAGCAGGGCATCCCGCAGCAGCCGGTCTACGAGTACGGCTACCAGCAGCAGAACACCTGGCAGCAGCAGGGCTGAGCCGGGCGCGGCCCCGCAGAGGGATTCGGCCGGGCCGGTTTCCCCCGCGCGGCGCGCTCAGGCCGGGCCGATGAGGTTGGCCGCGATGCAGGCCGACATGCCGACCCGGGCCAGCCCGCCGCCGGGGTGGGCGGCGCCGCCGATCAGGTAGTAGCCGGGGGCCTCCTCGGTCGGGGCCTGGAGGTACTCGCCGCGCGAACCGGCCAGCGCGGGCAGTGGGACGGAGCCGAAGAAGGAGCCGGTCTCCCGCTCGGTGTCCGCAGGGGTGCGGACCACCCGCCAGAGCACCCGCCCTCCGAGGCCCAGCCCGGCGGCGTCGGCCCGGGCGATCATCCGGTCGGCGAAGCGGTCGGCGACGCCGGGCACGGTCCAGTCCAGGCCCGTCGCCGGGACCGTCGCGGTGAGCACCACGGCCTCGTGGCCCTCGGGGTGCAGCGACGGGTCGTCCGGGCGCAGCACCTGGACGGTCGGGTGGTCGGTGAGCGCGGTGCCGGCACCGAAGATCCCGTCCAGTTCGGCGGCCCGGTCCGCCGCGTGCACCACCGTGCGGTGCACGGTGCCCGCCGGGCGCTGCCCGCGCAGGGCGAGTAGGACGACGACGCGGCCGGGGGCGGCGTGGAGCCGCTGCATCGACGACGGCCAGTCGTCCTGGGAGGTGGCCGTGCCGGTGTACTCGTGGAACATCACCCGGGCATCCATCGCGGAGACCACCACGTCGGCGTCGATCCGGCCGGCCGTGGTGTCGACGCCGCAGGCGCGGCCGTCCTTCTCCAGCACCTTCACGACCCGGGTGTCGAAGCGGAAGTCGACCTTGCGCTGCTCGCAGCGCCGGTACACCGCGTCGGCCAGCGCGCGGATGCCGCCGCGGACGTACCAGACGCCGAAGGACTGCTCCATGTACGGCAGCACGGTGGCCCCCGCCGGGGCGGTGCGCGGGTCGAAGCCGAACCGCAGGGCGTGCTCGTGCAGCAGGGCGGTCAATGCCGGGTGGCCGCCGAGTTCGCGGGAGGCCACGTCGGCGAGGGTCCACGGCCCGGCGCCGAACAGGCGGGCGAGCAGGCCGGGCCGGGGCGGGCCGGGGTACGGGTCGGTGTGCAGCGGTGCGGGGTCGGCCGGGAGCGGCTCCTCCAGCAGTGGGCGGCGGGTCGCCTCCCAGACCGTGCGGCCGTGGTTCATCACCTCGGCCCAGCGGGCGCCCGAACCGGCGCCGAACGCGGCGTCCAGCGCCTGGATGACGCCGCCGCGGGAGGCGTTCGGCAGTGCCAGGTCGGTGCCGTCGGGGAAGACGTGCCGGCTCTCCGGGTCGACCGGGGCCAGCCCGACCAGCTGCTCCAGCGGCTCCTTGCCGGTCTTCAGGGCGAGGTCGCGGTACACGGCGGGGAGGGTGAGCAGCCCGGGGCCGGTGTCGAAGGCGAAGCCGTCCCGCTCGTACCGGCCGACCATGCCGCCGTACGTCCCGCTCGCCTCGCAGACCGTCACCCGGTGTCCGAGGGTCGCCAGCCGGGAGGCCGCCGCGAGCCCGCTCATTCCTGCGCCGATGATGACGATCCTTGCCATGGCCCGCATCCTATGACCGCAGGACGGACACCTCCTCCGCCGGTCGGGCGCCGGCCGCGCGGGCGGCCTTGCGCTCGCGGCGGCGGGCCCGGAACCGCCGGATGCGGTTGATCGCGAACCAGACCATGAGCAGGCCGGCGATCAGCAGGACGGCGGCGACGGAGGCGGCCAGCCACGGATGGAAGATCGCCAGGGTGACCAGGCCGGCCACCGAGAGGTCCTCGGCCAGGCTGACCACGATGTTGCTGGCGGGCTCGGGCGAGGTGTTGACCGCCATTCGCAGCGAGGCCTTCACCAGATGGCTGACCAGCGCCGTGGCACCGCCCATCGCCCCTGCCGCGACCTCGGGCAGCGAGCCCGGGTCGGTGCTCGCGATCAGCGCGCCCACGGTGGCCCCCGCGATCGGGCGGATCACCGTGTGGACGGTGTCCCAGAGGCTGTCCACGTACGGGATCTTGTCGGCCACCGCCTCCAGCAGGAACAGCACGGCCGCCGCGGCCAGCACGTCGGTGCGCTCCAGTGCGTGCGGCACCGAGTCGGCCCCGGCGAACCGGCCCAGCAGGCCGAGCAGCAGCACCACCGCGTACGCGTTGATCCCGCTCGCCAGACCGCTGGTGAAGATCAGCGGAACGATCGTCATCCGTTCCCTCCCTCGGAGTGCCGCCGGGATCCGCCCGGCTCGCCGTACCGTACCGGGACGCCGGGCGGGTTCCCTCCGGTTCCCTCCCCGGGCGGACTGAGTACGGATACTCAGACGCACGGTTGAGTAGCTGAGCGGATGGCCTCCGACCTGCGGAGACGGGAGAGTGGTGGCACCGGGTCGGCGGCGCGTCGGGCACTGCGGGCCCGGGACGGCGGACACGTGCCGTCCGCCGGCCACGGGGGCCGGCGGACGACACCGGCGGGTCCGCACCGGAGCCGGTCGTAGGCCGCGCACCGCCGACACGGGGCGGCGGAGCGGGGTCAGGGGGGACCGGTGACCCGGGGGCTCCGAAGCGCCGCCCGTGGGGGGACGGCGCTCCGGCGGGTTCGGGGCGGTGGGGCGCGGGCCGACAAGGGAGCGGCCGGCGACCGCCGCCCGCACGCATGTCCGTGCCCGGAGCAGGCGTGCGACGCCTCGGGGCCGCATTGTCAGTGGTCCCGTTCACGATGGAGACGCACGGATCATCCGACCCGTGCGCTGCCTCGGAACGGGGGAGACCATGACCATCAGCCGGCCTGAGCCCGTCACCGCCCGCCTCCACTTCGCCGCCCACCGGCCGGGCACCCACCAGCCGGGGGCCGACCGGCCGGGCACCCACGTCCCCGCCGGCGGGGACGTCCACCCGGTGCTGCGCCGGGCCGCCGCCCCGCCCGCCGCGCTCGACCTGCTCGCCGACGCCCACCGCACCCTCACCCGCTCCCGGGCCCTGGAGGACCCACTGGAGCGGTACGCCGCCGCCCACCTCGCCGCGCTGCGCACCGTCGCGGCGGTGCTCGCCGTCCGGGGCCGGCCGGAGAAGAGCCCCCGGCGGCGCCGGGCGATCCGCAGTGCCTGGGAGGTGTTGCCCGAGGTCGCGCCCGAACTCACCGAGTGGGCGGTGTACTTTGCGGCCGGCGCCCGCCGCCGGGCCGCCGCCGAGGCCGGGATCAGGGGTGCCGCCTCGGCCCGTGACGCCGACGACCTGATCCGCAACTCCGCGCTCTTCCTCCGGCTGGTCGAGCGGCTGCTCGGCCTGCACCCGGCGCCGCCCGCCCCCCGGCTCCCGCTGGACGACGCCGGAGGCCCCCACGACCCGGGCGCCCGGCGGTAACCGGGCGCCCGGCGGTAACCGGACACCCGGCGGTGACCGGACACCCGGCGGTGACCGGTCCCCTGCCGGGCGGCGCGGCCCGGCCGCCGGCCCGGTCTAAGGTGGAGGCGTCCCGATCGATCTGCACGTGCCAAGGAGTCCCACCTTGTACCCGACGCGTCCCCGCAGCGCCCTGCGTACCGCCGTGGTGTGGGAGGTGGTGCGGGCAGCCCTGGAGAAGCGGGCGGCCGAGCTGGACCAGCCGGTGCTCGACGTGGTCGACACCGGTGGTGGCACAGGCAACTTTGCCGTGCCGGTGGCCCGGCTCGGGCACCGGGTCACCGTGGTCGACCCGAGCCCCGACGCGCTGTTCGCGCTGGAGCGCCGGGCCGCCGAGGCCGGTGTGACCGACCTGGTCCGCGCCGTCCAGGGCGACACCCAGACGCTGCCCGACCTGGTCGCGCCCGGCACCGTCGACGCGGTGCTCTGCCACGGCGTGCTGGAGGTCGTGGACGACCCGGCCGAGGCGCTCGGCAGCCTGGCCGGGACCTTGCGCCGCGGCGGCTTCGTCAGCCTGCTGGCCGCCAACCGCAACGGCGCCGTGCTGGCCCGCGCGCTCGGGGGCCACTTCAACGACGCGCGGACGGTGCTGGAGGCCTCCGACGGTCGCTGGGGCGAGGCCGACCCGATGCCGCGCCGCTTCACCGGCGAGGAGCTCGACCGGCTCGCCGTCGGCGCGGGCCTGCGGGTGGACTCGGTGCACGGTGTGCGGGTCTTCGCCGACCTGGTGCCGGGCGTCCTGGTCGACGCCGAGCCGGGTGCGCTGGAGGCGCTGCTCAAGCTGGAGGAGGCCGCCGCCGGGCAGCCCGCCTTCCACGCCGTGGCGACCCAGCTCCACCTGCTGGCCACCCTGGCCTGACCCGGGCGGTCGGCACCGTTCGCCGACCTGCCTCACCCCTCTTCTCCTCCCCTTCTCCTCCGAAGCTCCCCAGGTCCCGGCCGATTCCACCCGGTCGGGCACTTGTCCGGGCCTCACCGCGTTGAGCCCAGTGCGGCCCGGACGGCCCGGAGTGGCCCGGCCCACGCGTGGCCGACCACCCCGTAACGGGCCCGTGGACCGTATGATCTGGGTAAAGCCGGAAAGCATGACAGCCGGATGCATGGGGCATATGGACGACACGGGCCCGGGCCCCCGCACAGGCGTCCGACCGCACGTTCTCAAGGCTGATTGGACTTGCCTCCCCGACCGGGGCGGCGGACCGGTCGCACCCGCGACCGACGAGTAGGAGGACTCCGTGCCGCTCTCGGAGCACGAGCAGCGACTGCTCGACCAGATGGAGCGAGCGCTGTATGCCGAAGATCCCAAATTCGCGTCGGCGCTTGAGGGAACCGGGCTGCGCACCCACACCCGTCGACGGGTCTATCTGGCCGTCGGCGGCTTCGTGGTGGGCATCGGCCTGTTGATGGGCGGCATGGTCGTCCCCGACCAGATCTGGGTCAGTGTCGTCGGGTTCCTGGTGATGCTCGGGTGTGCGGTCTTCGCCGTGACGGGCTGGCGCCGTGGTCCGGCCGGCCAGACCTCCGGCCCCCGTCCGGCTGCTGCTCCGCGCCGCAAGGCGGGGATGATGGACCGGGTCGAGCAACGCTGGCAGCGCCGCCGGGACGAGCAGACCGGCGGTTTCTGAGCCTCCGGGCGCGAGGCCTGCGGGTACCACCGCACGAACGCCGCGAGGGCGGGCAGTCGATCCGACTGCCCGCCCTCGGCGTGTCCGGTCTCAGGACGCGGTGCCGTCCGGGCCACCCGTACCGCCCCGGCGCCGCAGCCGGCCCCAGGCCCGGCGGACCGGACCGGTGACCGTGCCGGCCGCCCGGGCCACCCGGTCGCGCACCGTGAGCCGCGCTGCCAGCACGGCGTCGGAGACCTTCCACCAGAGCTGGGCCGAGGACGGCGGCAGCAGCACCGCCCTGGTCCGCCCGGCCCGGCCGGCGCCGGCCCGCAGCCCGTCCCGGGCGGTCCGGACGTCCGCCGCCACCGGGGCCGACACCTGGGCGGAGCGGGCGTAGAGTACCCGCTCGGTGGCCAGCGCCACCCGGCCGGCGGCGGCCGCCGAGGCCTCGTCCAGTTCGGCGGCCTCGGAGATCCGCCGGGCGGCGGCGCGCGGCGTGCGCGACTCGTCCGGCTGGATGCCGATGTCCCAGGCGGAGTCGATCAGCTCGTCCCAGGCGGCCAGCACCTGCTCGTCGGTCGGCTCCGCGGAGCCGTCACCGCCGGGCCGCCGCCGCCCGCCCGCGCCGAGCCGGCGGCGGCGCAGCAGCGTCCGCCAGAGCATCGGGGTCAGCAGCAGCGCGACCAGCACCAGGACGCCGGCCAGGGCGGCCAGCACCTGCCAGGAGAGCAGCCAGGACTCCTCCTGGGCACCGGTGGCGCTCTTCTTCTGGTCCCCGCACTCGCCCATGCGTCGCAGCTTCGCGTCGCAGTCGCTGCTGTTGGAGGGCACCGCGACCGGCCCGCTGCTCTGCGCGGCGGCGGTGGGCGCGGTGCTCGGCGCGGTGGTGGCCGCGGGGAGCGGCTCGGTGTAACGGGGCGCCACCCCGCGGCCCTTGGTGGGCTCGAAGCGCGTCCAGCCGAAGCCCTCGAAGTACAGCTCGGGCCAGGCGTGGTACATCAGCCCGTTGACCGAGTACCGGTCGCCGCCCTTCGCGTCGCCCGGGGTGAAGCCGACCGCGACCCGGGACGGGATGCCCAGGGTGCGGGCCATCGCCGCCATGGTGGAGGCGAAGTGCACGCAGAAGCCCTTGCGGTTGCGCAGGAACTCCACGATCGCGTCGTTGCCGGTGCCGGCCTTGATGTCGGTGCGGTAGGTGAAGTCGGGGCCGGTGAACCAGTCCTGCAGCGCCAGCGCCTTGTCGTACGGGGTGGGCGCCTTCCTGGTGACGGCCTCGGCCTGCTGCCGGACCACCGGCGGGAGGTCCTTGGGCAGGTCGGTGTAGTGCCCGGCGATCTGCGGACGGGCGGGCAGCGCCTGGCGCAGCTCCTCGGCGGTGGGCCGGACGTCGTACGCGGTGACCTGGTAGTGCAGGCCCTTGATCGCCTTGTCCTTGGTCGGCTGGACGGTCCCGGTGAGGGTGTCCACCTTCCAGTTGCCGGGGACGGGGACGGTGGCGTTCTTGGCGGGGTAGGGCATCGGCAGCCAGGCGGAGTCCAGCTTCTCGGAGACCTGGAAGTCGCCCTGGACCGCCGGGACGTCGAGGTTGCCGAGCCCCTCGGGGGCGGCGAAGGCGCCCTTGAAGTCGGTGGTGCCGGGATTGCTGAGCTTCCACGCGGTGCCGTCGAACGAGTCCAGCGAGCCGGTGCGCAGGTAGGCGGTGTCCGCCAGGCTGCTGTCCATCCGGTAGGTGAGCAGCTCGATGTCGCTGGGCTTGGTCAGCGCGGACTCCAGGGTGACCAGCGGGTCGAGGCTGGAGACACCCCCGGTGCCGGTGCCGCCGTTGGAGGCGCCGTTGGAGCCGGTGTGGATCAGCCCGCCGTCCCAGTGCGGCAGGAACACCGGCACCAGCAGGGCCAGCGCCAGCGCCAGGACGCCGATCCGCTGGCCGCTCAGGCTGAGCGTGCCGGAGCCCTCGGCTCCGCGCGACGTGCCGCGGAAGACCCGGCCCCAGCGGGAGACCCGGTCCTGGCCCTCGGCGAAGAGCAGCACCAGGTAGCCGGCGGAGGCGAGCCCGAACCAGACCCAGCTGCCGTGGTCACCGGCCAGGCCGTTGCCGACCGAGTAGAGCGCCAGCAGCGGCAGCCCGGCCAGCGCCGAGCGCCGGTACGTCACCGCGACGGTGTCCACCATGATGGCGATCAGCCCGACGGACGCGACGAGGATCAGCCGCAGGCCCGGCTCGGGCGGCGCCGGGATGGCGTACTGCCGGATGTCGTCCAGCCCGCGGCCGAGGACGCCGCCGAGGGTGTGCACCGACTCGGGCCCGGGCAGCATGCCGCCGAACTCGTTGGTGGCGCTCGCGAAGCCGACCAGCAGCAGCACGAACAGGACGAGCAGCTGCCCGAGCGGCACCGTCCAGCGGTAGAAGGGCGTCCGGCGCAGGCCCGCGCCGGCCAGCGCGATCACGGTGATCACCAGGAGGGCGTGGGCGATCCAGCTCCTGCCGGTGAGCAGCGGGGTGAGGCAGAGTGCGGCCAGGGCGGTGGCCAGCGCCGAGTACACGGTCAGTTTGGCCCGGGTGGTCACGCGCCGGCCTCTTCTCGGTAGGGGGAGGGCGACTCGGTCCGGTCGGCGGCCTGCCACAGCTCGGGGACGGAGTCCCCGGCGCACACCGGGAGCACCGTCCAGCCGGCCTCGCGCAGCTGCCGGACCCGGTCGCGGAACTCGTCCCCGCCGGTTTCGGGCGCGAGCATCCGCAGACCGGACCAGGTGCCGGTGTCGAGCAGGAAGGCCACGGCGCCGCCGGTGCGGTTGCGCAGCCGGGCCAGCCGGGCGGTCTGCGCCTCGTCCAGCTCGCCGAGGACGGCGACCAGCAGGCCCTCGCCGGCGGTGCGCAGCGGCTCCTCGGCGCGGGAGAGCCCGCCGCCGTCGGAGAGGTCGACCACCGCGAGTGCGTCCAGGATCAGGCCGGAGGATTCGGCGGCGGTGTTGCCGCCGCCGGCGGCCGGGCCGGGGACGCAGTGGCCGGTGTCGGTGAGCAGGCGGGTCTGGTAGCCGCGCTCCAGCAGGTGGACGGCGACCGAGGCGGCGCAGCTGACCGCCCACTCGAAGGAGGAGGCGGGGCCGCTGCCGCGGTGGCCGGCGTCCCGGGTGTCGAGCAGCACGGTGGCGCGGGCCTTCTGCGGCTGTTCCTCGCGGCGGACCATCAGCTCGCCGTACCGGGCGGTGGACTTCCAGTGCACCCGGCGCAGGTCGTCGCCGTGCCGGTACTCGCGCAGGATGACGTCGTCGTCGCCGGCCAGCGCCAGGGTGCGGGTGCGGCTCTCGCCCTGGCCGGTCCACTCGCCCTTGAGCCGCACGAGCGGCAGGTTCTGGACCTGCGGCACCACGGTGAGGACGTCGGAGGCGGCGAAGGAACGGTTCAGCTCGCACATCCCGAACGGGTCGGAGAGCCGCAGCTGGAGCGGCCCGAGCGGGTAGCGGCCGCGCAGGTCGGAGCGGACCCGGTAGGACACCTCGCGGTTCCCGCGCGGTTCGACCCGGTCCAGCACGAACCGCGGGCGCGGCCCGAGCACGTACGGGACCTTGTCCTCCAGCAGCAGCAGGCCGGTGGGCACCCGGGAGACGTTGTCCACCCGCAGGTGGACCCGGGCCTCCTGCCCGGCCACGGCCCGGCGCGGGGAGAGCCGGCGGCCGCTGGCCACCCGGTAGCGGGTGTTGGCCAGCAGCAGGGCGGCGGCCAGCGGCAGGGCCGCGAGCAGCACGCCGACGCGCAGCAGCGCGTCCTGGTCGAGCAGGTAGGAGCAGACCACCGCGGTGGCCCCGGCGGCGAGGAAGGAGCGGCCCCGGGTGGTGAGGCCGCGCAGGCCGGCGCGCAGGCCCGACGGTGCGTCGGACGGCCCCACCTCAGCCCCTCCGGACGGCCGGGCCGCCCTGCGGGCGCGGCAGCGGCAGCCGGGCGACGAGGTCGGTCACGATCTGCTCGGACGTGCGGCGGCTGAGCTGGGTCTCGGCGGTCGGCATCAGACGGTGGGCGAGCACCGGGACGGCCAGCCGCTGGATGTCGTCCGGGGTGACGTAGTCGCGCCCGTCCAGCGCGGCGGCGGCGCGGGCGGCCCGCACCAGGTGCAGGGTGGCGCGCGGCGAGGCGCCCAGGCGCAGCTCGTGGCTGGTCCGGGTGGCACCGACCAGGTCGACGGCGTAGCGCCGGACCGGGTCGGCGATGTGCACGGTGCGCACCAGCTCGATCAGCTTGAGGATGTCGGCGGCGTGCGCGACCGGCTGGAGGTCCTCCAGGGGGCTGGCGCCGGCGTGCACGTCGAGCATGGCGAGCTCGGCCTCGGGGCTCGGGTAGCCCATCGAGATCCGGGCCATGAAGCGGTCCCGCTGGGCCTCCGGGAGGGGGTAGGTGCCCTCCATCTCGACCGGGTTCTGGGTGGCCACGACCATGAACGGCGAGGGCAGTTCGTAGCTGGTGCCGTCGATGGTGACCTGGCGCTCCTCCATCGACTCCAGCAGGGCGGACTGGGTCTTCGGCGAGGCCCGGTTGATCTCGTCGCCGACCACGATCTGGGCGAAGATCGCGCCCGGGCGGAACTCGAAGTCACGCTGGTGCTGGTCGAAGATGTTGGTGCCGGTGACGTCCGAGGGCAGCAGGTCGGGCGTGAACTGGATACGCCGCACGGTGCAGTCGACGGACCGGGCCAGCGCCTTGGCCAGCATGGTCTTGCCGACGCCGGGCACGTCCTCCAGCAGCAGGTGGCCCTCGGCGAGCAGCACGGTCAGGGCGATCCGGACGGCCTCCGGCTTGCCCTCGATGACGCTCTCGATGTTGGTCCGCACCCGGTCCACGACGGCGGCGAGCTCGGGCAGGCCGACCTGGTGGTACCCGGGCGTCCGCTGATCGCCCCCCGTACGACCTTCGAGACCGGCCTGATCGTTGTAGCTCGTCACCCGTACGCTCCCTGGCACGCTGCGCCCGCCTCACCCCGAGGCCGGCCCCCACCCCTGCTTGACGCGGCCCCTCCGGGAGCGGTTCCGTGGGGGAGCCGGTGCCGGGGTGCGGCCTGCGGCCTGGCCGCCCCAGGTGGTTCGGGGTCAGACCGGCAGGCGCATTCTCCCCCGGGCGGTGGCCAGAAGTCACCATCTCACCGGGAAGCACCGGGTCGCGCGCGGGGGAAGCGGGTAGGCGGGTGCCACGGGAACGCCGCGGAGGGCCCGGACGGCGCTGGCCGGGCCGACGGCGGCGCTGGGAGCGGGGGAGAGGGTCAGGAGATCTCGCGGAGCAGCCCGGTGTGGACGTCGAAGACGAAGCCGCGTACGTCGTCGGTGTGCAGCAGGAACGGCGAGGTGCGGACCCGCTGCATGGACTGCCGGACGTCGCCGTCGAGGTCGACGAAGGACTCCACCGCCCACTGCGGGCGCTGGCCGACCTCCAGTTCCAGCTCGCGCCGGAAGTCTTCGGTGAGGCCGAGCAGGCCGCAGCCGGTGTGGTGGATCAGTGCGACCGAGCGGGTGCCGAGGGCGCGCTGGCTGATGGTGAGCGAGCGGATGGTGTCGTCGGTGACGACACCACCGGCATTACGGAGCACGTGTGCGTCGCCGAGTTCGAGCCCGAGGGCGGCGAACAGGTCGAGCCGGGCGTCCATGCAGGCCACCACGGCGACCTTCTGGACCGGGCGGGCGTCCATGCCGCCGTCGCGGAAGGTCACCGCGTACTCGCGGTTGGCCGCGACGAAGCGGTCGATGATGTCGGGACCTGTGGAGTCGGCAGCGGCGGTCGGCGTGGGCCGGTCGGGGGTCACTGTCATATCGGAGACGTTAGTGCGATTCTCCCGTCCGTGGTGGAGTCAGGGGCTACAGAGCGGGCGGCTGTGATCGAGTGCATATCCACAACCCGCAGGCCCCGGGGGCCGTTCCGGCCCGATTTGTCCGCTCCCCGCACGGGAGCCGGCCCGGCCGGGGGCGCGCGGAGCCGCCGCGCGACCACGGGCGGCCGCGCCCGCAGCTCGCCGGAACGGCCGCGACCTGCGGTGATCCGTACCGCCGCCCGGGTGGTGCGCCGGAGCGGGCCATTGACTGGCGGGGTCCGCGCGATAGAGTTGCGGCGCAGTGGAGCACGCCCGCCGGAGCCCGTCAACCGGGCCTTTCCGGCCGGTGCGGCGGCCGACGCGGCCCGTGGCCTCCACCCGCTCCGTGCCACCTGGCGCACCTTCCCCGGTGCCGGGCGGTTACGACCTTCCCCAGAGCGGGCGGGGACCACGGGCCGCGTCCCTGGCCGGGGCAGCTCCCCCCAGGCGCCGGTTCCGGCACGCAGTGGGCCAAAATGGTCGGAGCTCCCGGACATCGGGCTGCTCCGCACCGAGGAAGGGCGCCACCGCGCAACATGAGCGAGCGAAGCGAGCGAACCAGGAAAAGGCGCGCGTGGGCGAATGCCCCTGCCGAGCGAAGCGAGGCGGGCGCATGAGCACCAACGAACCGGCTCCCAAGCACGTCCCCGTGATGCTGCAGCGGTGCATGGACGCGCTGGCCCCGGCGATCTCGCAGCCGGGCGCCGTGGTGGTGGACGCCACCCTCGGCCTCGGCGGGCACAGTGAGGCCCTGCTGACCCAGTTCCCGGACGTCCGGCTGGTCGCGGTGGACCGCGACCCGGCGGCGCTGAAGCTCTCCGGCGAGCGGCTGGCCCCGTTCGGCGACCGGGCCACCCTGGTGCACGCCGTCTACGACGAGATCCCCGAGGTGCTGGAGCGCCTCGACATCCCCCGGGTGCAGGGCATCCTGTTCGACCTCGGCGTCTCCTCGATGCAGCTGGACGAGGCCGAGCGCGGCTTCGCCTACTCCCAGGACGCCCCGCTGGACATGCGGATGGACCAGACCCGGGGCCTGAGCGCGGCCGAGGTGCTCAACACCTACACCCACGGCCAGCTGGCCCGGATCCTGAAGGTCTACGGCGAGGAGCGGTTCGCCGGGAAGATCGCCTCGGTGATCGTGCGCGAGCGCGAGAAGGAACCGTTCACCACCAGCGCGCGTCTGGTCGAGTTGGTGCGCAACGCCATCCCGGCCGCCACCCGTCGTACCGGCGGGAACCCGGCCAAGCGCACCTTCCAGGCGCTGCGGATCGAGGTCAACGGCGAGCTGGAGGTGCTGGACCGGGCGATCCCGGGCGCCCTGGACGCCCTGGCGCTGGGCGGGCGGATCGTCGTGATGTCCTACCAGTCGCTGGAGGACCGTCTGGTCAAGCAGTACCTCGCCGCCGGAGCGACCAGCACCGCCCCGCCGGGGCTGCCGTTCGTCCCGGAGGAGCACCAGCCCTGGCTGAAGCTGATCACCCGCGGTGCCGAACTGGCCACCGAGGAGGAGATCGAGGAGAACCGGCGCGCCGCGCCCGTGCGGCTGCGGGTGGCGGAGAGGATCAGGGACCGAAGCACCCGGGGCTGACCAGGTCGGGGCGGTCGGAAGGGCGGAGGAGAAAGCGTGGGGCCGGTGGCCGGAGGCGGGGCGGGGGGCGCGGTGCTCCCCGGGCAGGGCGGCAGGGCGCGGATCACGGTCCGCCCCGGGCGGCGCCCGGTACGGGGGCGGACGCCGTTCGCGGTCCTGGTGGTAGTCCTGCTCGCGGCCGGGCTGCTCGGCCTGCTGGCGTTGAACACCGCGCTCAACGAGGGCTCCTTCGAACTCTCCCGGCTCCAGCGGCAGACCACCGTGCTCACCGACGAGCAGCAGGGCCTCCAGCACCAGATCGACCAGAACTCCGCGCCGGACGCGCTGGCGCGCCGGGCCGCCGAGCTGGGCATGGTGCCGGCCGGCGGGATGGCCTTCCTGGACGTCCCGAACGGCGGCAAGGTGCTCGGCACGCCCGGCCCGGCCCAGGACAGCCAGCCGGTGAAACGGTCCACCGCCGAACCGTGGCCCGGGAACCCGCAGCCCTCGCCGGGCGCCCAGCCGGGCACCGCCGCGCCGACGGCCCCCGCGGCCGGCGGCGACACCACCGTCCAGATCAACCCCGCCGCGCCGCAGCCGGCGCCGACCGCGACCGGGGGTGCGGGCCGATGAGCGAGCGAAACGACCGGAAGGTGCGCGAAGCGCTCGCCGGGTGCAGCGAGGTGGGCGCATGAGTACGCCGCGACAGCCGTCCGGGGGCGGCGGCACCGGACGCCCCCGGCCCGCCGCCAAGGGCGCCGCGCCGCGCCAGGCCCCGCGCGCCCAGCCCGGCAAGGCACAGTCCGGCAAGGCACAGCCCGGCCGGCCCCAGCCCGCCAGGCAGCAGCCGGCCAAGCCGCAGCCCGCACGGTCGCAGCAGCCCCCGAAGGCCCAGCCCGCCAAGCAGCCGGCCAAGGCCCAGCCGGCCCGGAGCCCCCAGGGCAAGGCGCCCCGGACGCCGCAGCAGCGCCGCCCGGAGGCCCGCCCGCCGGTCCGCGGCCAGGCGGCCGGCCGGCCGCGCCCGAAGTCCCGCCCGCCGCAGCACCCGCGGCCCAAGCCGATCCGGCTGGCCGACTCGCGCCGCCGGCTCCGGGTGGTCACCGTGGCGCTCTCCCTGGTGTTCTCGGTCTTCGCCGGCCGCCTGGTCCAGCTCCAGCTGCTGGACTCCGACGCGCTGGCCGCCGACGCCAACACCAACCGCTACCTGGACATCCCGATCACCGCCGAGCGCGGCTCGATAACGTCCGCCGACGGCGTGGCGCTGGCCACCACCGTCGACGCGTACGACATCACCGCCGACCCGGCCATGTTCACCCCGGGCTCGGCCGGCATCCCCGACGCACCCGAGCAGGCGGCCGCGCTGCTCGCGCCGATCCTCGGCCTGCCCAAGGAGAAGATCACCGCCGACCTGCACACCCCCAAGAGCCGCTACAAGCGGCTCGCCGCCCAGCAGACCCCCGACGTCAAGAACCAGATCAGCGACCTCAAGTCGACCCTGGAGAAGCAGGCCAACTCCCGGGCCTGCGTGGCCCAGCGGCGCCTGCTGAACAAGCCCGCGGCGGAGGGCGGACGGAGCAGGGTGGACAACGAGTGCTTCAACCCGCTGGGCGGGGTCTTCAACCGGGACACCCAGAAGCGCGTCTACCCCTCGGACGGGCTGGCCGCCAACGTGGTCGGCTTCGTCAACGCGGAGGGCGAGGGCGCCGGCGGCCTGGAGTCGCAGTACCAGAAGGTGCTGGCCGGCAAGGACGGTCACAGCAGCTACGCCCAGTCCGGCGGCCGGCTGGTGCCGACCGCAGGGGGCTCGCTGGACCCGGCCGTGCCCGGCACCGACCTGCGGCTGACCGTCAACCGGGACATCCAGTGGGCGGCCCAGCGCGCCATCACCGACCAGGTCGCCAATGCCGGGGCGGAGAAGGGCTATGTCGTCGTCCAGGACGTGAAGACCGGCCAGGTCCTGGCGATGGCCACCTCACCCGGCTTCAACCCCAACGACCTGAGCAGCGCCAAGTCCTCCCAGCTCGGCAACGCGGCCCTGCAGGACGCGTACGAGCCCGGCTCCACCGCCAAGCTGATGACCATGGCCGCCGTGCTGGACACCGGCAAGGCCACCTGGGACACCAAGGTGACCGTCCCGTACCCGCTGGTCCGCGGCGACGTGGCGTTCAAGGACGACGTCGAGCACCCGACCTGGTACCTGACCCTGGCCGGGGTGCTCGCCAAGTCCTCCAACATCGGCACCATCGAGGCCGCCCAGACGCTCGGCGCGACCCAGCCCGAGGCCAACCAGGTGCTCTACGACTACCTGCGCAAGTTCGGCATCGGCCAGCAGACCGGCCTGGGCTTCCCCGGCGAGACCGCCGGCCTGCTGGACAAGCCGGAGGACTGGAAGGCGTCCAAGCAGTACACCATCCCGTTCGGCCAGGGCCTGTCGGTCAACGCCCTGCAGGCGACCTCGGTGTTCTCCACCATCGCCAACGGCGGGGTGCGGGTCACGCCCAGCATCGTCCAGGGCACCACCGCGCCGGACGGCCGGTACACCCCGGCCGCGCCCGGGGCGGAGTCCCGGGTGGTCAGTGAGCAGACCGCGAAGACGCTCACCGAGATGCTGGAGTCGGTCGTCACCGACGAGCAGGGCACCGGCGGGAAGGCGGCCATCCCCGGCTACCGGGTGGCCGGGAAGACCGGCACCGCCAACCGGGTGGACCCGAAGACCGGCGGCTACCGCGGGTACACCGCGTCGTTCATCGGTTTCGCCCCGGCCGACCAGCCGCGGGTCACCGTCTCCTGCGTCATCCAGGACCCGGTCAACGGCCACTTCGGCGGCCAGCTCTGCGGCCCGGTGTTCAAACAGGTGATGGAGTTCACCCTGAAGACCCTGCAGGTCCCGCCGAGCGGCAGCGAGGCACCCAACCTGCCCGTCGAGTGGAAGCCGTGATCGACCATGAGCGACCAGCGGGCCGGGCGGGACGACGGCACGGCGCAGGCCCGGTTTGGCCCTGGGCACCCTTCGGCGGATAGCCTTCCCGCCGTGCCGAAACCCGATCAAACCACCGTGACTCCGCCCCGCCCCGCCCGGGCCGAGGCCCAGCCGCTCGCCGAGCTGGCCCGTCTGCTCGGCCTCGCGCCGGTCGAGGGAGGCCTCGTCACCGGCGTCACCCACGACTCCCGCGCGGTGCGCCCGGGCGATGTGTACGTGGCCTTCCCCGGCGCCAACCACCACGGCGCGGCCTTCGCAGCCCAGGCCGCCGAGGCGGGCGCGGTGGCCCTGCTCACCGACCCGGCCGGCGCGGAGCTGGCGGCCGGTACCGGCCTGCCGCTGCTGGTGGTCGACCGGCCGCGGGCCCGGATGGGCGAGCTGGCCGCCGCGGTCTACGGCCGGCCCTCCGAGCGGCTGCTGATGATCGGGCTGACCGGTACCAACGGCAAGACCACCACCTCCTACCTGGTCGAGGGCGGCCTGCGCGGCGCCGGGCGCAGCCCCGGCGTGATCGGCACCGTCGAGATGCGGGTCGGCAGCGAGCGGATCAAGAGCGAGCGGACCACCCCCGAGGCCACCGACCTGCACGCGATCCTCGCCGTCATGGGCGAGCGCGGCGCGGACGCGGTGACCATGGAGGTCTCCAGCCACGCGCTGGTCTTCGGCCGCACCGACGGCGTGGTCTACGACGTCGCGCTGTTCAACAACCTCACCCCCGAGCACCTCGACTTCCACCCGGACATGGAGGACTACTTCCAGGCGAAGGCCCGGCTCTTCCAGCCCGGCAAGTCCCGCCGCGGGGTGGTCAACGTGGACGACCCGTACGGGCGCCGGCTGGTGGCCGAGGCGAAGATCCCGGTCACCTCCTTCTCCGCCACCGGCGCGCCCGAGGCCCACTGGCGGGCGGTGGACGTCCAGCTCGGCCCGGTCGGCTCGACCTTCCGGGTGCTCGGCCCCGACGGCGCCGCGGCCGACGCGGCCGTCCCGCTGCCCGGCCCGTTCAACGTCGCCAACGCGCTGGCCGCGATCACCCTGCTGGTCACCGCCGGGCTGCCGTTGGAGCAGGCCGTCGCCGGGATCGCCGCCGTGCCCGGGGTGCCGGGCCGGCTGGAGCGGGTCGACGCCGGGCAGCCGTACGTCGCGGTGGTCGACTACGCCCACAAGCCGGACGCGCTGGAGGCCGTCCTCGGCTCGCTGCGCGAGGTCACCAAGGGCCGGCTGCACGTGGTGGTCGGCTGCGGCGGCGACCGCGATCCGCACAAGCGCGCCCCGATGGGCGCCATCGCCGCCCGCCTGGCCGACACCGCCGTGCTGACCAGCGACAACCCACGCAGCGAGGATCCGCTGGCGATCCTCGCCACCATGCTGACCGGCGCCGCCTCGGTGCCCGAGGCCGAGCGCGGCGCCGTTCTGGTGGTGCCCGACCGCGCCGAGGCGATCCACCTCGCGGTGGCCCGCGCCCAGGCCGGCGACACCGTGCTGGTGGCCGGCAAGGGCCACGAGCTCGGCCAGTACGTACGAGACGAGATCCGCCCCTTCGACGACCGGGAGGTGCTGCGCGAATCCATCACGCAGACCACGGCCGCCCGGGGCACCGGAGGAGTAGAGCAGCCGTGATCGCACTGACCCTCGCCGAGGTGGCCGCAGCAGTCGGGGGCACCCTGGACGGCGCCGACCCCGACACCCCGGTGACCGGCCCGGTCGAGGTCGACTCCCGCAAGGTGCGCCCCGGCGGCCTCTTCGCCGCCTTCGTCGGCGAGCGCGTGGACGGCCACGAGTACGCCCGGACGGCGGTCGAGGCCGGCGCCGTCGCCGTGCTCGCCTCCCGCCCGGTCGGCGTTCCCGCCGTCCTGGTCGACAGCGTGGTCGACGCGCTGGGCAAGCTGGCCCGCGCCGTGGTCGCCCGGGCCGAGGCCACGACCGTGGTCGCGCTGACCGGCTCGGCCGGCAAGACCAGCACCAAGGACCTGATCGCCCAGCTGCTCCAGCGGCACGGCGAGACCGTCTACCCGCCCGGCTCGCTCAACAACGAGATCGGCCACCCGATGACCGCGCTGCGGGTCGAGGCCGGCACCCGGCACCTGGTGATGGAGATGGGCGCCCGGCACAAGGGCGACATCGAGTACCTCACCTCGATCACCCCGCCCCGGATCGGCCTGGTGCTGAACGTCGGCACCGCGCACGTCGGCGAGTTCGGCTCCCAGGAGGCGATCGCCGAGGCCAAGGGCGAGCTGGTCGAGGCGCTGCCCGCGGACGGCGCGGCGATCCTCAACGCCGACGACCGCCTGGTGCGCGCGATGGCCTCCCGGACCAAGGCCAAGGTGGTCCTCTTCGGGGAGTCCCCGGACGCCCATGTCCGGGCACAGGATGTTCGCCTGGACTCCACCGGACGGCCATCGTTCACGCTGATCACCCCGGCCGGTTCCGCACCCGTGCACCTGCGCCTGTACGGTGAGCACCACGTCTCGAACGCCCTCGCCGCCGCTGCGGTGGCGGTGGAGCTCGGGATGTCCGTCGACGACACCGCCGAAGCACTGAGCGAGGCGGGTGCGCTGTCCCGCTGGCGCATGGAGGTCGTCGACCGGGCCGATGGTGTCACCGTCGTCAACGACGCCTACAACGCGAACCCCGACTCGATGCGGGCCGCGCTGCGGGCGCTGGTCTCGATGGGGGGGCGTGGCCCGGAGCGCCGCCGGACCTGGGCGGTGCTCGGCGAGATGCGGGAGCTCGGCGAGGAGAGCCTGGCCGAGCACGACGCCATCGGGCGGCTCGCGGTACGGCTGGACGTCACCAAGCTGGTGGCGGTCGGCGGGCGCGAGGCGGCCTGCATGGAACTGGGCGCGAGGAACGAAGGTTCGTGGGGTGAGGAGTCGGTGCTGGTGTCCGACGCGGACGCGGCGGTCGAGCTGCTGCGCAGTCAGCTGCTGCCCGGGGATGTGGTCCTGGTGAAGGCCTCCCGTTCGGTGGGGCTGGAGAAGGTTGCCGAGGCTCTTCTCGCGGACGGTGCTGCGTAAATGAAGCAGATCCTCTTCTCCGGCATGATCGGTCTGATCCTGTCGCTGCTCGGCACGCCGGCCCTGATCAAGCTTCTCGCCCGGCACGGCTACGGCCAGTACATCCGCGACGACGGCCCCAAGGCGCACCACAGCAAGAAGGGCACGCCCACGATGGGCGGCATCGCCTTCATCCTGGCGACGCTCATCGCCTACTTCGCCACCAAGGCGATAACGGGCGAAAGCCCCACGATCTCCGGGCTGCTGGTGCTGTTCCTGACGGTCGGCCTGGGCCTGGTCGGCTTCCTGGACGACTACATCAAGGTCGTCAAGCGCCGCTCGCTCGGCCTGCGGGCCAAGGCGAAGCTGGTCGGCCAGTCGGCGGTGGCCCTCGCCTTCGCCGGTCTGGCGATGCAGTTCGCCGACGACCGGGGGCTCACGCCGGCCTCCGACCACCTGTCCTTCGTCCGGGACTTCAAGTGGTCCATCGGGCCGGTGCTGTTCGTCATCTTCGCGTACTTCATGATCGCCGCGATGTCGAACGGCGTGAACCTGACGGACGGTCTGGACGGTCTGGCCACCGGCGCCTCGGTGATGGTCTTCGGCGCCTACACCTTCATCGGTGTCTGGGAGTACGGCCAGAGCTGCGCGTACACGATCTCCGCCACCGCCAACTGCTACGACGTCCGCGACCCGCTGGACCTCGCCGTCGTCGCCGCCGCCCTGATGGGCTCCTGCTTCGGCTTCCTCTGGTGGAACACCTCGCCCGCCAAGATCTTCATGGGTGACACCGGCTCGCTCGCCCTCGGCGGCGCCCTGGCCGGCCTGGCGATCTGCTCCCGCACCGAGCTGCTGCTCGCGCTGCTCGGCGGCCTCTACGTGATCATCACCCTCTCGGTGATCATCCAGGTCGGCTCCTTCCGGATGACCGGCAAGCGCGTCTTCAAGATGGCCCCGCTGCAGCACCACTTCGAACTCAAGGGCTGGACCGAGGTCCTGATCGTGGTCCGGTTCTGGATCATCCAGGGCCTCTGCGTGGCCGTCGGACTCGGCCTCTTCTACGCGGGATGGGTGACCGGATGACCAACCCCGACTGGGCCGGACTGCCGGTCACCGTCGCCGGCCTCGGCGTCTCCGGGATCAGCGCCGCCCGCGTCCTGCACGGCCTCGGGGCCCGCGTCACCGTCGTGGACGGCGGCTCCGGCGAGGGCCTGCGGGCCCGCGCCACCGAGCTCAGGGCGCAGGGCATCACCGTCCGCCTCGGCGACGGCGACAGCCTGCCCGAGGGCACCCGGCTGGTCGTCACCTCGCCCGGCTGGCCGCCCAGCAGCCCGCTGTTCGCTGCCGCCGGCGAAGCCGGCGTCGAGGTCTGGGGCGACGTCGAACTGGCCTGGCGCCTGCGCAAGCCGCTGCCGTCCACCGGCGAGCCCGCCCCCTGGCTGGCCGTCACCGGCACCAACGGCAAGACCACCACCGTCCAGATGCTCGCCTCGATCCTCGCCGCCGCCGGCAAGCGCACCGCCGCCGTCGGCAACGTCGGGGTCTCGGTGCTGGACGCGGTGCTCGCCGAGGAGCCGTACGACGTGCTCGCGGTCGAGCTCTCCAGCTACCAGCTGCACTGGGCGCCCTCGCTGCGCCCGTACTCGGCCGCCGTCCTCAACCTGGCGCCGGACCACCTGGACTGGCACGGCTCGATGGAGGCGTACGCCGCCGACAAGGGCCGGATCTACGAGGGCAACGTCGTCGCCTGCGTGTACAACCTGGCCGACCCGGCCACCGAGGAGCTGGTCCGCGAGGCCGACGTCGAGGAGGGCTGCCGCGCCGTCGGCTTCGGCCTCGGCGCGCCCGGCCTGTCGAACTTCGGCGTGGTCGACGGCCTGCTGGTGGACCGCGCCTTCGTGGCGGACCGGGCCAAGAACGCCGCCGAGCTGGGCTCGGTCGAGGACGTCAACCCGCCGGCCCCGCACAACATCGCCAACGCGCTCGCCGCCGCCGCCCTCGCCCGGGCGTACGGGGTCGACCCGAAGGCCGTCCGCGAGGGGCTGCGGGCCTTCCGCCCGGACGCCCACCGGATCGCCGAGGTCGGTGTGGTCGACGGCGTCACGTACATCGACGACTCCAAGGCCACCAACACCCACGCCGCCGCGGCCTCGCTGGCCTCGTACCGGCCGATCGTCTGGATCGCCGGTGGCCTGGCCAAGGGTGCCACCTTCGACGACCTCGTCCAGGGCGCGGCCGAGCGGCTGCGCGGCGTGGTGCTGATCGGCGAGGACCGCGCGCTGGTCCGGGAGGCGCTGGCACGACACGCGCCGGATGTCCCGGTGATCGAGGCGGCCGAGGGCCAGACTGGCGCGGTGGCGATGACCGAGGTGGTCCGCGCGGCCACGTCTCTCGCCCAATCGGGTGACACCGTGCTGCTGGCGCCGGCCTGCGCCTCGATGGACATGTTCACCAACTACGGCGAGCGCGGCGACCTCTTCGCGGCGGCGGTCCGGCAGCTGGAAGGCACCTGGGGCACGCCCTAGGGCCGGAGGAACACCCTCGGCCGGGGCACGCCCCGCGGCCCTTCGGCTCGCGAGGCGCAAGAAGAGGAGAGCAGGGGCGTGGTGGCGGGGCAGGGCAGGGCGGGCGGTACCGGTGCGCCGGAGAAGAGCCCGGCCGATCCGTGGCGGGTGATCTCGGCCACCACGACCGCCTACAAGTCGGCCGGCCCGGTGGCCCGGGCACAGGCCTTCCGGGCCCGCCTGCGGTACACGCTGGACCGGCCGCTGACGCCCTATCTGCTGATCATCGGCTCGACGCTGCTGCTGGTGGTGCTGGGCCTGCTGATGGTCTTCTCCGCCTCGCAGATCCTCGCCCTCGGCCAGCACCGCTCGTCGCAGTTCTACTTCCTCAAGCAGCTGGTCGCGGCGATGCTCGGGCTCGTCCTGCTGATCGGCTTCGCGTCCGTGCCGGTCGCGGTGCTGCGGGTGATCACCTATCCGGTGATGTTCGGGGTGATCGGCGCGCTGGCGCTGGTCGCCGTCCCCGGCATCGGGGTGGAGGTCAACGGCAACCGGAACTGGCTGGATCTGGGCTTCTTCCAGTTCCAGCCGTCCGAGTTCGCCAAGCTCGCCTTGATGCTCTGGGGCGCCGACCTGCTCGCCCGCAAACAGAAGAACGGCAGCCTCGACCAGTGGAAGCACCTGCTGGTCCCGCTGGTCCCGGGCGCCCTGCTGCTGCTGGCGATGATCATGCTCGGCGGCGACATGGGCACCTCGATGATCCTGGTGGCCGTGCTGTTCGGCCTGCTCTGGATGGTCGGCGCCCCGCTGCGGCTGTTCGTGGCCACCCTCGGCGTCGCCGTCGTGGTCTGCACCGCCCTGGTGGTGACCGTCCCGCACCGGGCCGAACGGCTCGCCTGCATCGGCGTCACCAAGCTCGACCCGGCCGGCGCCTGTTTCCAGGCGCTGCACGGCATCCAGGCGTTCGGGCTCGGCGGTCTCTTCGGTTCCGGGCTCGGCGCCGGCGTCGAGAAATGGGGCCAGCTCCCGGAGGCGCACACCGACTTCATCTTCGCCGCGACCGGCGAGGAACTGGGCCTGGTGGGGACGCTGTCGGTGATCGGCCTCTTTACGGCACTAGGCTACGCGGGTATCCGTGTGGCCATCGGTACGAAGGATCCCTTCGTCAGGTACGCCGCGGGAGCCGCCACCACGTGGATCATGGCACAGGCCGTGATCAACCTCGGGTCGGCGCTGGGACTGCTGCCCATCGCGGGCGTCCCGCTCCCGCTGTTCTCCTACGGCGGTTCCGCCATGCTGTCGGCCATGTCCGCGATCGGTGTGCTGCTCTGCCTCGCACGCAGCACCTCGGGCGCGAAGGCGGCCCTGGCCGCCCGGAGCAAGAACTCCCGGGTCAGGAGACGACTGGCCCGGGTGCTGCCACGACGACGAACCACAGCGCGCCCGGCCCCGGTGCCGGCGCGCAGGGAGCGGTGAATTTCGGTGCATGTCGTACTCGCCGGCGGGGGGACCGCCGGTCACATCGAGCCGGCCCTCGCCCTCGCGGACGCCCTCCGCAGGCACGACCCGTCCATCGGGATCACCGCCCTGGGCACCGAACGCGGTCTGGAGACCCGGCTGGTACCCGAGCGCGGCTACCAGCTGGAGCTGATCCCGGCCGTCCCGCTGCCGCGCAAGCCCACCCCCGAGCTGATCACCGTCCCGGGCCGGCTGCGCGGCACCGTCCGGGCTGCCCAGGAGATCATCGAGCGGGTCAACGCCGACGTCGTGGTCGGCTTCGGCGGCTACGTCGCGATGCCGGCCTACCTGGCCGCCAAGCGGGCCGGCGTGCCGATCGTGGTGCACGAGGCCAACGCCCGGCCCGGCCTGGCCAACAAGATCGGCGCCCGGTACAGCGACTTCGTCGCCGTCTCCACGCCGGACAGCAAGCTGCGCGACTCCCGGTACATCGGCATCCCGCTGCGCCGGACCATCGCCACGCTGGACCGCAACGCGGCCCGCCCGGAGGCCCGGCACTACTTCGGCCTCGACCAGCGGCTGCCCACCCTGCTCGTCTCCGGCGGCTCGCAGGGCGCCCGCCGGCTCAACGAGACCGTCACCGCGATCGCGCCGCGGCTCCAGCAGTACGGCGTGCAGATCCTGCACGCGGTCGGCCCGAAGAACGAGCTGCCGCAGGTGAACGACATCCCCGGGATGCCGCCCTACCGCCCGGTGCCGTACGTGGACCGGATGGACCTCGCGTACGCGGCCGCCGACCTGATGCTCTGCCGGGCCGGCGCCATGACGGTGGCCGAGCTGGCCGCCGTCGGCCTGCCCGCCGCCTTCGTCCCGCTGCCGATCGGCAACGGCGAGCAGCGGCTGAACGCCCAGCCGATGGTCAAGGCCGGCGGTGGCCTGCTGGTCGACGACGCGGAGCTGACCCCGGACTGGGTGCTGCAGAACGTGCTGCCGGTGCTCACCGACCCGCAGAAGCTCTGGGACATGAGCCGGGCGGCCGCCGAGTTCGGCCGCCGGGACGCCGACGAGCTGCTGGTCGGCATGGTGTACGAGGCGATCGAGGCCGCCCGGGGTGGTCGCCGACGTGGCTGACGGCCGGCTCGCCGACCCTCCCCCGGCCTCCGGCCGGGGGTACGCCCAGGACGAGGTGGAGTTCGGGGACGAGGGGTACGCTCCCCGGCTCCGGCTCTCCCGGCGGGGCATCGTGGTGCTGGGCGCGCTCGGCGCCGCGGTGGTCGGCGGGCTGGCCTGGCTGGTGTTCCTGTCGTCGGTGCTGGACGTGCGCAGCGTCTCGGTGCAGGGCGTGCAGGACGACAAGCTGACGGTCGACCAGGTCCGCGCGGCGATCGGCGAGGTCGGCGGCGGCCCGCTGGCCCGGGTGGACCTGGCCGACGTCGAGCGGCGGGTGAACGCGATCCCGCGGGTGGCCGGGGCCGAGGTCTGGCGCGGCTGGCCGCACACGCTGCAGGTGAAGATCGTCCAGCGCACGGCGGTCGCCGCCGTCAAGGGGGAGGACGGTCAGTTCACCCAGGTGGACGCGGGCGGCGTGAGCTTCGCCACCGAGGCGACCGCCCCCGAGGGGGTGCCGGTGGTCGAGCTGCGGCTCGGTCAGCCGGCCCGGGACGCGGACTCGGTGATCACCCGTTCGCAGTTGGTGCAGGGCGCGGTGGCGGTGGCCGCCGGCCTGCCCGCCGAGGTTCGGCAACGGGCCGGGGCGGTGCTGGTGTACTCCTACGACGACATCCAGGTGCAGCTCAGCGGGGGTGCGACGGTCCGCTGGGGGAGTCCGGAGCAGACTGATCGCAAGGCCCGGGTGCTGGTGGCGCTGCTGCATCAGAAGGGTACGAACTTCGATGTCAGTGCTCCGGAGGCGCCGGCGGTGTCCGGATGATCCGGTAGGTTCTCTGTCTGGGGGAGGGGTTGACGCGGGTTTCGTGTCGGCCTGACCCTTGGTGGTCACCCCGGTTTCATAAGCTGGTTGATGATCACATAGGCTCAAAAGAAAAAGGGAAGCTCGGCGTGTTCGTTGAAACACGTGCCCGGGGCCACCTAGTGTCCTGTGTCACCAGACTGTGTCCCCTGGTGATGTGACGGGGGCACAGGACTAACCCTAAAGGTCAAGTTTAGGGTTGGGGTCGGCGGTCGGCATTTCGGACATTCAGTCAGAAACCAGGCTCCCTACCCATCGACATCCGTCGGAACGACACCCCACCGGGAGTCGGGCCGACCCGGAAATTCGAGGCGAGAGGCCTTCGACGTGGCAGCACCGCAGAACTACCTCGCAGTCATCAAGGTCGTCGGTATCGGCGGCGGTGGTGTCAACGCCATCAACCGGATGATCGAGGTCGGTCTCAAGGGCGTCGAGTTCATCGCGATCAACACCGATGCGCAGGCCCTCCTGATGAGCGACGCCGACGTCAAGCTCGATGTGGGCCGTGAACTCACCCGGGGCCTCGGCGCCGGCGCCAACCCCGAGGTCGGCCGGAAGGCCGCCGAGGACCACCGCGAGGAGATCGAGGAGGTCCTCAAGGGGGCCGACATGGTCTTCGTCACCGCCGGCGAGGGCGGCGGCACCGGCACCGGCGGCGCGCCCGTGGTGGCCAACATCGCCCGCTCGCTCGGTGCGCTGACCATCGGTGTGGTCACCCGCCCCTTCACCTTCGAGGGCCGGCGTCGCGCCAACCAGGCGGAGGACGGCATCGCCGGCCTGCGCGAAGAGGTCGACACCCTGATCGTGATCCCCAACGACCGGCTGCTGTCCATCTCGGACCGCCAGGTCAGCGTGCTGGACGCTTTCCGCTCCGCCGACCAGGTGCTGCTCTCCGGCGTCCAGGGCATCACCGACCTGATCACCACCCCGGGCCTGATCAACCTCGACTTCGCCGACGTCAAGTCCGTCATGTCGGACGCCGGCTCGGCACTGATGGGCATCGGCTCCGCCCGCGGGGAGGACCGCGCCAAGGCGGCCGCCGTGATGGCGATCTCCTCGCCGCTGCTGGAGGCCTCGATCGACGGCGCCCGCGGCGTCCTGCTCTCCATCTCCGGCGGCTCCGACCTCGGCCTGTTCGAGATCAACGAGTCCGCCCAGCTGGTCAGCGAGGCCGCACACCCCGAGGCCAACATCATCTTCGGTGCGGTCATCGACGACGCGCTCGGCGACGAGGTCCGCGTCACCGTGATCGCCGCGGGCTTCGACGGCGGCCAGCCGCCGGCCATCGTCCGCGACCCGGTGGTCAAGGCCGGCCAGACGGCCCCGGCCGCCACGCCGGCCCCCGCCCCGGAGCGCCCGGCGAGCCGGCCCTCGTACGGGAGCATCGGCTCGGTGACGGCCCGCCCGGAGGGTGAGACCGCCGGCGCGCCGCGTCCGGCCGAGGCGCCGTCCACCGCGACCGCCGCCCCCGTGCCTCCGCAGGTGCAGCCCGCCCGCCAGCCGTTCGTGGAGAGCCCCGCCGAGGAGCTCGACGTCCCGGACTTCCTTAAGTGATCGATCGCACGTCCCGCAACGGTGCTCACTTCGCCTTCACCACCCGGTGGGGCGGGGTGAGCACTTCGCCGTACGGGGAGCTGAACCTCGGCGGTGCGGTGGGGGACGACCCGGCCGTCGTCCGGGAGAACCGGGCGATCGCGGCCCGCTCGCTGGGGCTCGACCCGGCGGACGTGGTCTGGATGAACCAGGTGCACGGCGCGGACGTCGCCGTGGTGGCGGAACGCCAGCCGCCGGGAGAGGCCCCGAAGGTGGACGCGGTGGTCACCGACCGGCCGCTGGCACTGGCGGTCCTGACCGCCGACTGCACCCCCGTCCTGCTGGCCGACCCGGTGGCGGGCGTGGCGGGGGCGGCCCACGCGGGCCGGCCCGGGCTGGCGGCCGGCGTGGTGCCGGCGGTGGTCGGGGCCATGGTGGAGCTGGGTGCCGAGCCGGGGCGGATCACCGCCGCGATCGGGCCCGCGGTCTGCGGCCGCTGCTACGAAGTGCCGGCGGCGTTGCGCGCCGAAGTCGCCGGACTGGTGCCGGCCGCGTACGCCGAGACCTCCTGGGGCACGCCGGCCCTGGACCTGCCGGAAGGAGTGGCGGCTCAGCTGGCCGCTGCGGGAGTCACCGAGTTGGTGCGATCATCCGTCTGCACCCTCGAATCCTCCGATCACTACTCCTACCGCCGCGAGCAGCGCACGGGCCGGCTCGCGAGCTACGTCTGGTTGGGCTCTGAACTCTCATGACGAACGACATCTACGGACCGTTCCCGGGCAGCCAGGAATTCCTCTCCGCCCTGACGCAGGGACAGCGGGCCCGGTACGAGGAACTCGGGACCAACCTCGAGGTCGTCGAGCGCCGGATCGCGGACGCCTGTGCGGCCGCCGGGCGGGCGCGTGACGAGGTGAAGCTGGTCGTGGTCACCAAGACCTACCCGGCCGAGGACACCGCGCTGCTGGCCGCACTGGGCGTCACCGATGTCGCGGAGAACCGCGACCAGGACGCCGCTCCCAAGGCGGAGCAGTGCAGAAACCTTCCGCTGGACTGGCACTTCGTCGGCCAGCTGCAGACCAACAAGGTCCGCTCGGTGGTCCGGTACGCGAACCACGTGCACTCGGTGGACCGGCTGCGGCTGGTCGAGTCGCTCTCCGCGGCGGTGCTCAAGTCCGGGCGGCCGGAGCTGGGTTGCCTGGTCCAGGTCGCACTGGAGAAGGAGCAGGGCGAGGGGGAGGGCCGGGCCGGGGTCGCCCCGGCGGAGGTCGGGGCGCTGGCCGACGCGATCGCGCAGGCGCCCGGGCTCCGGCTGGACGGTGTGATGACCGTCGCGCCGCTCGCCGGACCGCTCGCCGCGGACCCGGCCCGGGCGTTCGTGCGGCTGGCGGAAATCGCAACCGCCGTACGGACGGCCCATCCTGCTGCCACCATGGTTTCCGCAGGAATGAGTGGTGACCTTGAGCAGGCCGTTGCCGCCGGGGCGACACATGTGCGCGTCGGAACGGCGGTACTCGGAGTGCGGTCCCCCCTCGGGTAACGTCACCGGGTAGTAGATCAGACTGCAGGACAAAATAGGACAGAAACTAGCAGCTTTCCAGAGCGCTAGCGAACCGTGGATCGCAGCTCCGCGGCCCCCACCCACGACTTCTGAGCGGCCGTCGGCCTGACGGGCAGTCGTGGGCGGACCGCGGAATCCGCAGGCAGGGCCGTACGGCGTGGCCGCCGGGACGGGGCCGGTCCGCAGAGCGAGCGGAGCGGGCGACCATCGGAAGGTGCGCGTTCGCGAAGCAGCCACCGAGCGCAGCGAGGTGGACATGAGCGGAGGAGACAGGAGCATGGCCGGCGCAATGCGCAAGATGGCGGTCTACCTCGGCCTCGTGGAGGACGAGACGTACGACGGTCAGGGGTACGACCCCGACGACGACTACGACGCGGACCCCGAGCCGATTCGCACCGGGCGGACGGAGGACATCCCCCGGCCTGCCTCTCCGGCGCCCGCCCCGGTCTCCTCGATCACGCCGCAGCCCGTGGCGGCCGCGGTCCCGATCCGGCAGGAGACTCCGAGGATGGCCCCAGTGTCGTCCATCACACCCGAACGCCGCCACAACCTGGAGAAGAGCGCCCCGGTGATCATGCCCAAGGTAGTGAACGAACGAGAGCCCTACCGCATCACCACGCTGCACCCCCGGACCTACAACGAGGCCCGTACCATCGGGGAACAGTTCCGTGGCGGCACCCCGGTGATCATGAATTTGACCGAGATGGACGACACTGACGCGAAGCGCCTCGTAGACTTCGCCGCTGGACTCGTCTTCGGTCTGCACGGCAGTATCGAGCGCGTGACACAGAAGGTGTTCCTGCTGTCGCCTGCTAACGTCGATGTCACGGCGGAGGACAAGGCTCGGATCGCCGAGGGTGGGTTCTTCAACCAGAGCTGACCCGACCACGACTTTACGTGTGGATCTGATCGACAGTGAGTTAGCGACAGGCAGCAAGGGCCCGAGGGCCGAGAACCGGGGAGAGGGAAGCGCGATGGGGATCGTGTGGGCGGTGCTCTATTACGCGCTGACCGTCTTCCTGGTGTTCCTGCTTGCGCGGCTGGTGATGGACTGGGTGTTCCAGTTCGCGCGTTCGTGGCGGCCCGGCAAGGCCATGGTCCTGGTCCTGGAGGCCACGTACACTGTCACGGATCCGCCGCTCAAGCTTCTTCGGCGGTTCATTCCGCCGTTGCGTCTCGGGGGCGTGGCGCTCGACCTGTCCTTCTTCGTACTGATGATCATTGTGTATGTCCTGATCTCGCTTGTGCGGCCCTAGTCGTAGGTGAGCGATGCGACAGGATGCCGGTGTGCCGACGATCACGTTGAGGTGAAGAGATGCCATTGACCCCCGAGGACGTTCGGAACAAGCAGTTCACGACCGTCCGCCTGCGCGAAGGCTATGACGAGGACGAGGTCGATGCCTTCCTCGACGAGGTCGAGGCGGAGCTGACCCGCCTTCTCCGCGAGAACGAGGACCTGCGCGCCAAGCTGGCCGCCGCGACCCGTGCCGCCGCGCAGAACCAGGCCAACATGCGCAAGGAGCCGCCGCAGGACTCGCGTCCCGGCGCCCCCGTGCCGGCCGCCATATCCGGCCCGCCGGTCCCTGGCCAGCAGCAGGGACCCGGTCCGCAGCAGATGGGTGGCCCCGGCGGTCCGCAGCAGATGGGCGGCCCGCAGCAGCAGATGGGCAACCAGCCCCTCGGCCTGCCGTCCGGCGCCCCGCAGCTCCCGTCCGGCCAGGGCGGCCCGATGGGCGGCCCGCAGCAGCAGATGAACCAGACCATGGGCGGCCAGCAGCAGCTGGTCCAGCCGATGGGCGGTCAGATGCTCCAGCCCATGGGCGGTCCCGGTGGCCCGCAGCAGATGGGCAACCCGATGGGCCAGGGCATGGGCCAGCAGCAGATGCAGCAGATGGGCGGCCCCATGGGCGGCCCGCAGCAGCAGCAGATGGGCGGCCCGCTCGGCGCCCCGATGCAGCAGCAGGGCCCCGGTGGCGACAGCGCGGCCCGCGTGCTGGCGCTCGCCCAGCAGACCGCCGACCAGGCGATCTCCGAGGCCCGTTCCGAGGCCAACAAGATCGTCGGCGAGGCGCGCAGCCGGGCCGAGGGTCTGGAGCGCGACGCCCGGGCCAAGGCCGACGCCCTGGAGCGGGACGCGCAGGAGAAGCACCGCGTCGCGATGGGCTCGCTGGAGTCCGCGCGGGCCACGCTGGAGCGCAAGGTCGAGGACCTGCGGGCGTTCGAGCGTGAGTACCGCACGCGTCTGAAGTCCTACCTGGAGACCCAGCTGCGCCAGCTGGAGTCGCAGGCGGACGACTCGCTCGCCCCGCCGCGCATCCCGGCCACCGCTTCGCTGCCGCCGGCCGTGTCGTCGATGGCTCCGGCCGGTGCGTCCGCGATGAGCAGCGGTGCGCCGAGCTTCGGTGGCAACCAGCCGTCCTTCGGTGGCAACCAGCCGTCGTTCGGTGGGCAGAGCTCGTTCGGCGGCAACTCCGGTGCGCCGAGCTTCGGCGGGCAGGCGTCGGGCGGCAACTCCGGTGCGCCGCAGATGCAGCCGGCCGGGATGACGCAGCCGATGGCGGCCGTCCGTCCGCAGCCTCCGCAGCCGATGCAGCAGGCGCCGGCGCCGATGCGCGGGTTCCTGATCGACGAGGACGGCGACAACTAAGCGGTACGCAGTACATCGAGGGCGCCCCCTCTGTGACCTCCGGGTCACGGTGGGGGCGCCCTCGTTTCGTCCCCGGGAGCGCCTGGGACCCGCCAGGGGAACGGGCGGGGGAACGGCGAAGCCGCCGTCACCGGGGAGGTGACGGCGGCTTCGGCGCGTTCGGTCAGGCCTTGCGGAGCTGGAAGGCGAGGCCGAGGCCCTCGTCGGAGAAGGTCTCGGACTCCCAGTCGGCGGCGCCGGCGGAGAAGTCGGTGGCCAGGACCTCCTCGGCGACCAGGGGACCGTGCTCGGCGATGGCCTCGGCCGTCTCCTCGGTCGTGGCGCGCCAGCGCAGGACGATCCGGTCGGCGACGTCCAGGCCGGAGTTCTTGCGGGCCTCCTGGATCTGGCGGATCGCGTCGCGGGCGATGCCCAGGCGCTTGAGCTCCGGCGTGATGGCCAGGTCGAGGGCGACGGTGGCGCCGGACTCGTTGGCGACGGCCCAGCCCTCGCGCGGGGTCTCGGTGATGATCACCTCGTCGGGAGAGAGGGAGATCTGCTCACCGTTCAGCTCCACCGAGGCGGCGCCGGTGGCCCGCAGGCCGGCGGCGAGCGCGGCGGCGTCGGCGGCGGCGACCGCCTTGGCGACGTCCTGCACGCCCTTGCCGAAACGCTTGCCCAGCGCACGGAAGTTGGCCTTGGCGGTGGTGTCGACCAGCGAGCCGCCCACCTCTGCCAGCGACTCCAGGGTGGAGACGTTCAGCTCCTCGGCGATCTGCGCGCGCAGGTCGGCCGGCAGCTCCTCCCAGCCCTGGGCGGCGATCAGCGCCCGGGAGAGCGGCTGGCGGGTCTTCACGCCGGACTCGGCGCGGGTGGCCCGGCCGAGCTCCACGAGCCTGCGGACCAGCGCCATGTGGCGGGAGAGGTCGGCGTCGATCAGCGTCTCGTCCGCCTCCGGCCAGGTGGCCAGGTGGACCGAGGCCGGGGCGTCCGGGGAGACCGGGACGACCAGGTCCTGCCAGACCTGCTCGGTGATGAACGGGGTGAGCGGGGCCATCAGGCGCGTGACGGTCTCCAGCGCCTCGTGCAGGGTGGCGAGCGCGGCGGCGTCGCCCTGCCAGAACCGGCGACGGCCACGGCGGACGTACCAGTTGGAGAGGTCGTCGACGAAGCCGGAGAGCAGCTTGCCGGCGCGCTGGGTGTCGTACGCCTCGAAGGCCGAGTCGACCTCGCGGACCAGGGTGTTCAGCTCGGAGAGCACCCAGCGGTCCAGCTGCGGGCGGTCGGCCGGGGCCGGGTCGGCCGCCGAGGGGGACCAGCCGGAGGTGCGGGCGTACAGGGCCTGGAAGGCGACGGTGTTCCAGTAGGTGAGGAGGGTCTTGCGGACCACCTCCTGGATGGTGTTGTGGCCGACCCGGCGGGCCGACCACGGCGAGCCGCCGGCCGCCATGAACCAGCGGACCGCGTCGGCGCCGTGCTGGTCCATCAGCGGGATCGGCTGCAGGATGTTGCCCAGGTGCTTGGACATCTTGCGGCCGTCCTCGGCCAGGATGTGGCCCAGGCAGACGACGTTCTCGTAGCTGTTCCTGTCGAACACCAGGGTGCCGACGGCCATCAGCGTGTAGAACCAGCCGCGGGTCTGGTCGATCGCCTCGGAGATGAACTGCGCCGGGTAGCGCTTCTCGAACAGCTCCTTGTTCTGGTATGGGTAGCCGTACTGGGCGAAGGGCATCGAACCCGAGTCGTACCAGGCGTCGATCACTTCGGGCACCCGGGTCGCGGTGCCGGAGCACTCGCGGCAGGCGAAGGTGACGTCGTCGATGTAAGGGCGGTGCGGGTCGAGGCCGCTCTGGTCGGCGCCGGTCAGTTCGGAGAGCTCGGCCAGCGAGCCGACGCAGGTGAGGTGGCCCTCCTCGCAGCGCCAGATCGGCAGCGGGGTGCCCCAGTAGCGGTTGCGGCTGAGCGCCCAGTCGATGTTGTTGTTCAGCCAGTCGCCGAAGCGGCCGTGCTTGACCGTCTCGGGGAACCAGTTGGTGGCCTCGTTCTCGCGGATCAGCGCGTCCTTGACGGCGGTGGTCCGGATGTACCAGGACGGCTGCGCGTAGTAGAGCAGTGCGGTGTGGCAGCGCCAGCAGTGCGGGTAGCTGTGCTCGTACGGCAGGTGGCGGAAGAGCAGGCCGCGCTCCTTGAGGTCCGCGACCAGGGCCTCGTCGGCCTTCTTGAAGAACTGGCCGCCGACCAACGGGACCTCGGGGGCGAAGGTGCCGTCGGCGAGCACCGGGTTGACCACCGGCAGGCCGTAGCGGCGGCAGGTCGCCAGGTCGTCCGCGCCGAAGGCGGGGGACTGGTGGACGATGCCGGTGCCGTCCTCGGTGGTGACGTAGTCGGCGTTGAGGACGAAGTGCGCGTTCTCGATCTCGACCAGGTCGAACGGGCGGCGGTAGGCCCAGCGCTCCATCTCGGCGCCGGTGAACGACGGGCCGGTGGCCTCCCAGCCCTCGCCGAGGGCCTTGGGCAGCAGCGGCTCGGCGACGACCAGCCGCTCGTTGCCGTCGGTGGCCACGACGTAGGTGACGTCCGGGTGGACGGCGGCGGCGGTGTTGGAGACCAGGGTCCACGGGGTGGTCGTCCAGACCAGCAGCGAGGCCTGGCCCGCGAGCGGGCCGCTGGTCAGCGGGAAGCGGACGAAGACCGAGGGGTCGACCACGGTCTCGTAGCCCTGGGCCAGCTCGTGGTCGGACAGGCCGGTGCCGCAGCGCGGGCACCAGGGGGCGACGCGGTGGTCCTGGACCAGCAGGCCCTTGTCGAAGATCTGCTTGAGCGACCACCAGACGGACTGGACGTACGACGGGTCCATCGTCCGGTAGGCCTCGTCGAGGTCGACCCAGTACCCCATGCGGGTGGTCAGCTCGGTGAAGGCGTCGGTGTGGCGGGTCACCGACTCGCGGCACTTGGCGTTGAACTCGGCGATGCCGTACGCCTCGATGTCCTGCTTGCCGGAGAAGCCGAGCTCCTTCTCGACGGCCAGCTCGACCGGGAGGCCGTGACAGTCCCAGCCGGCCTTGCGGGCGACGTGGTAGCCCTTCATCGTCCGGTAGCGGGGGAAGACGTCCTTGAAGACGCGGGCCTCGATGTGGTGGGCGCCGGGCATGCCGTTGGCGGTCGGCGGGCCCTCGTAGAAGACCCACTCGGGGCGGCCCTCGGACTGCTCCAGGCTGCGCTGGAAGACCTTGTTGTCCTGCCAGAACGACAGGATCCGGTGCTCCAGGGCAGGCAGGTCGACCTGCGCGGGAACGGGGCGATAGAGGGGGACCGCGCGAAGTGCGTCCTCAGAAGGGCGGTGGTGGGTGGCGGGTTGGGGGCTCATCGCGGGCGTCTACCTCCGGCGGATGCGTGGACGGGATCCGACGGAGGGACGAGACGGCATGCCGCCCCGCGGTACCACCCTCCTTGGCCGCGGTGCTGTCTGCGGCCCTCTTGTTTGGGCTTGCTGCCGGGTCTAGTGGGCCGTGGCGTGCTGCCTCGGCCGTTCTTCCGGCGGCTCCGGGGTGATCTTCCCGCCGTGCACGCCCCCGGGCTCGCACCGTCCCCGGGTCGCTGGTGGCTGCGTACGTCGGTACTCGTCCCATCTGCGCCTTGCAGGCCCAGTGTATCGGCCGCCGCAAGTCGGTTTTGTCCGTCGCTCCGGCTGTCACCGGAGCGGCGTCCGGGAGGTGGTTAGACAGGGGTGATCTGGGCACAACTCTGGTCAGCGCGCGGGGCGGGGCGGCTGTGACGGCTGCCTGGGTGGGATCATGGTGAGGCGTCGGTATGTCATGTTGTGACCGGTTTTGATGGGGATTATCGTTCCGGCACTGGAAGCCGCCGGGAACCGGCGGCTCGATTCGTTCGTAGATGGGGTCGAAGCCATGGCTGAGAAGGCAACCGGCGCGGGTACCGCCACCAAGCGGACACGCAAGGCCGTGGCAGGCGAACCAGGGGAGGGGACCGTGACCACTACCGCACGGCACAAGACCAGCAACGACGCCACCCTCGTGGCCCCCGGCCGCACCCGCGCGTCGGCCGCCACCGCGGCCCGCGGCGGAGGCGCCGAATCGGTGGACCCGGCCGAGCTTCCCGTCCGCCCGGGCGAGGACGCGTGGACCTCGGAGGAGGTGCGCGAGCTGCACGCCGAGCTGATCAGCGAGCTGGACCGGCTGCAGAACGAGATCGACGCCGCCGAGGCCGCCATCACCGGGCTGATGCGTGACTCCAATGACGGAGCCGGCGACGACCAGGTGGACGCCGGCACGAAGAACATCTCGCGGGAGAGCGAGCTGGCCCTGGCCAACAACGCCCGGGACAGCCTCGCCCAGACCGAGCACGCCCTCGTGCGACTGGAGGGCGTCGGCTTCGGCATCTGCGAATCCTGCGGGCAGGCCATCGGCAAGGCCCGGCTGCAGGCCTTCCCCCGGGCGACGCTCTGCGTCCAGTGCAAGGCCAAGCAGGAACGCCGCTGACCGGGACGACGCGGGGGGTCGGGCTTGCCGTACGCTCGACCCCGTAACGTCGCCCGACCGGCCCGGGTCGGCGACCAGCGGCCCACTCTCCCCCCCACCTTCGACCGGGGGGATCCCCATCGGCAGCGGAGCGGATCATCAGTACGCAAGGTTCCCCCCAGACGCGGGACGAAGCCGTCCCCACCCCCGCCGAAGCCGTGGAGGAGGCCGTGGCCGAGCCCGGTGAGGTGACCGCCGCCCCGGCGGCGCAGGAGGCGCAGAGGGGCCGGCGGCGGATCGGAGTCCTGCTGACCGTCGCGCTGGTCGCCTTCCTGATCGACCTGGGGACCAAGCTGCTGGTCGTGGCCAGGCTCGAGAACCATGCGGCGATCAAGGTGATCGGCGACGTGATGACCTTCCAGGTGATCCGCAACTCCGGGGCCGCCTTCGGCATGGGCCAGGCGCTCACCATCGTCTTCACCGTGATCGCCGCGTCCGTCATCGTGGTGATCTGGCGGATCGCCCGCCGCCTCTACAGCCTGCCGTGGGCGATCGCGCTCGGGCTGCTGCTCGGCGGCGCCCTGGGCAACCTCACCGACCGGCTGTTCCGCGCGCCGAGCGCCTTCCGCGGCCACGTGGTGGACTTCATCTCCGTCCAGCACTTCGCGGTCTTCAACCTCGCCGACTCGGCGATCGTCTGCGGCGGCATCCTGGTCGTCCTGCTCTCCTTCCGCGGCAGCAACCCGGACGGCACCGTCCACCACCAGGCCGAGAAGAGCGGGAAGGCCGACGGCGGCAAGGGCGAGTAGGACGGGTTCGGGCTCAGGGGGCGGGACCGGACGGGTAAGGGGCGGGCCCCCGCGTCCGGCATACTCGTACGGGTGAGTACCGCAGCGCAGATCCGCAGCCTCCCCGTACCCGACGGCCTGGAGGGCGAGCGCCTCGACGCCGCCCTCGCCCGGATGTTCGGCTTCTCCCGGACGAAGGCCGCCGAGTTGGCCGCCGACGGCAAGGTGACGCTCGACGGCGCCGTGGCCGGCAAGTCGGACCGGGTGACCGCCGGCTCCTGGCTGGAGGTCGAGATCCCCGCCCCCGCCGCGCCCGTGCAGATCGTCGCCGAGCACGTCGAGGGCATGCGCATCGTCCACGACGACGAGGACATCGTGCTCGTCGACAAGCCGGTCGGCGTCGCGGCGCACCCCAGCCCCGGCTGGACCGGCCCGACCGTCATCGGAGGCCTCGCCGCGGCCGGCTACCGCATCTCCACCTCCGGTGCCGCCGAGCGCCAGGGCATCGTGCACCGGCTCGACGTCGGCACCTCCGGCCTGATGGTGGTCGCCAAGTCCGAGCGCGCCTACACCGACCTCAAGCGGCAGTTCCACGACCGGGTGACCGAGAAGAAGTACCACACGCTGGTGCAGGGCCACCCGGACCCGATGAGCGGCACCGTGGACGCGCCGATCGGGCGCCACCCCAGCTCCGACTGGAAGTGGGCGGTCACCCGTGACGGCAAGGCGTCCGTCACCCACTACGACCTGATCGAGGCCTACCGGGCCGCCTCGCTGCTGGACATCAAGCTGGAGACGGGCCGCACCCACCAGATCCGGGTCCACATGTCGGCGCTGCGCCACCCCTGCGTGGGCGACCTCACCTACGGTGCCGACCCGACGCTGGCCAAGCGGCTCGGGCTGACCCGGCAGTGGCTGCACGCGGTCTCGCTGGGCTTCGAGCACCCGTCGGACGGCGAGTGGGTGCAGTTCAGCAGCGAGTACCCGGCGGACCTGCGCAAGGCGCTGGACATCATCGCCTCGGAGAGCTGACATGAGTTCCCCCGCGGTGCGGATCCGGGTGGCCGAGGGCGAGGGCGACCTGGCGCTGGTGCACGGCGTCCGGCGCGAGGTGTTCATCGTCGAGCAGGGGATCGCCGAGGAGGAGGAGTGGGATCACCTCGATCCCGCCTCCGAGCACCTGCTGGCGGTCGGACCGGCCGGCGAGCCGCTGGGCACGGCCCGGCTGATCCACGGCGCGCAGGCGCTGGAGCTGACCGGCGGGACCGAGGGGCGGGTGCTGCTCGGGCGGCTCGCGGTCGTGAAGGCGGCGCGCGGGACGGGTCTGGGCGCCGAGCTGGTGCGGGCGGTCGAGGCGGCCGGGCGCGGGCGCGCGGCACGGGAGGTGGAGCTGCACGCGCAGGTGCAGGCGCTGGGGTTCTACGAGCGGCTCGGGTACGCGGCGGAGGGGCCGGTCTACGAGGACGCGGGGATCCCGCACCGGACGATGACGCGGGTGCTGTAGGCGGCGGACGCCGGTCCGCCAGGGGGTGTCCGGTCCTACGGGGCGCCGGGACGTTACGTGCGTACGACACCCGGGCGTAGGCGGGTGAATCGGGCGAACCGGCGCTGCTCGGCCCGGGGATGTCCCGGGCGGCTTTATCGGACGCCTACCGGCCAGGCGGATACGATCACCGACCATGGAGCTCGGTGGGGCGTGGCGCCGGTGGCGCGGTCGCGGAACGGCGGCCGGACGGAGACTGCTGGCCGGCGCGATGGCCCTGGTGGCGGTGGCCGGGGCCGGTACGGCGGTGGCCGTGGCGGACGGCGGGCAGCGGACGGTTCACCAGGAGAACCGTTTCCTCGGCATGCCGGAGACGCCCGGCAGCGACCGGCAGATCCAGCTGGACACCTCCTTCTTCACCACCGGGACGAGCCCGCGCCCGGCGGTCCTGCTCGGCCACGGCTTCGGCGGCTCCAAGGAGGGCGAGCGCGAGCGCGCCCAGCAGCTGGCCCGGCAGGGCTACGCGGTGCTGACCTGGTCGGCGCGCGGCTTCGGGCACTCCGGCGGGAAGATCGGCCTCAACGCGCCCGACCGCGAGGTACAGGACGTCAAGCACCTGGTCGACTGGCTGGCCCAGCGGCCGGAGGTGCAGCTGGACGGGCCCGGTGACCCGCGGGTGGGCATCACCGGCGCCTCGTACGGCGGGGCGGTGGCGCTGCTCGGCTCCGCCTACGACAGCCGGATCGACGCCGTGGCCAGCCAGATCACCTGGTGGAACCTGGCCGACGCGCTGTTCCCGCAGGGGGTTCGGGGCTCGGGCGCGGTGGACGGGGTGTTCAAGAAGCTCTGGGCCGGAATCTTCTTCACCACCGGCTCCGCGGGCGACCTCGGCCCGTCCGGCGGTGTGCCCCGGCCCACGGCGGGGGCTCCCCCGGGTGGTCCCCAGGACGGCGCGGGGGACGGGACGGTCGGCTGCGGGCGCTTCCTGGACGAGCTCTGCCGGATGTACGACCGGGTCGCGACCGCCGGGCACGCCGATCCGGAGGCGGTCGCGCTGCTGGAGCGCTCCAGCCCGTCCTCCGTAGCGGTGCGGCTCAAGGCGCCGACGCTCGTCGTCCAGGGCCAGCAGGACTCGCTGTTCCCGCTCGACCAGAGCGACGCGATCGCCCGGGCGGTCGCGGCCAACGGCGCTCCGGTGGCGGTGGACTGGTTCGCCGGCGGCCACGACGGCGGCACCGACACCAGCGCCCGCGTCGACGACCGGGTGGGTGCCTGGTTCGACCGCTTCCTGAAGAATCGCGACCCGAAGGGCTCGGGGAACGACACCGGGCCGGCGTTCCGGGTCACCCGCACCGGCGGGGTCGACTCCACCGGCTTTCAGGCCGTGCTGCGCGGCGCCTCCGCCGACGCCTACCCGGGCCTCGGCGGCACCGGATCGCGCACCGTCGAGCTGCGCAGCGGTACGGCCGGCGCCGAGCAGACCTTCGCCAACCCGGCCGGCGGCGCCCCGCCGAACATCTCCGCGCTGCCCGGCGTCGGCGCGCTCAGCCAGGCGGCCGCCCTGGGCGCCGGGCTCTCACTGGACTTCCCCGGGCAGCACGCCACATTCGACAGCGCGCCGCTGGACGGCGCGCTGCACCTGACCGGACAGCCCACCGTGCCGGTCCGGGTCCAGGCCGACAAGCCCGACGCGGTGCTCTTCGCCAAGCTGTACGACGTCGGGCCGGACGGCAAGCAGAGCCTGCCGCAACAGCTGGCCGCCCCGCTCCGGGTGACCGGCGCCGACGCGGCCGGCGGGAGGACCGTCACGGTGGCGCTGCCCGCCGTCGACCACACCTTCGCCGCCGGGCACCGGCTGCGGCTGGTGCTGGCCTCCACCGACCTGGCGTACGCCTCGCCCGCCGAGCCGGCCACCTACCGGGCGGCCGTGGCCGGGGCGCTCACCGTGCCGACCGTCGACGAGCTGCTCACCGAGGCGGCGCCGCTGCCCGCGCGGACCTGGCTGCTCCCGCTGGCCGCCGTCGCGGTGGCGGCCGCGCTGCTCATGCTGCCGCGGCTGCGCCGGCGCGGCCGGCGCGCCCGCGGGCCGGCGTACGACCCGGCGCTGGCCGTGGTGCCACTGCAGATCACCGGTCTGAGCAAGCGCTACAAGGGCGCCGCCGACCGGTACGCCGTCCGGGAGTTGAGCTTCCGGGTGGAGCAGGGGCAGGTGCTCGGCCTGCTCGGGCCCAACGGCGCGGGCAAGACCACCACCCTGCGGATGCTGATGGGCCTGATCAGGCCCGACGAGGGTGAGATAAGGATCTTCGGCCACCTGGTGCGGCCGGGCACGCCGGTGCTCTCCCGGGTCGGCGCCTTCGTGGAGGGGGCCGGGTTCCTGCCGCACCTCACCGGCCGGGCCAACCTGCGGCTCTACTGGCAGGCCACCGGCCGCCCGGAGACGGACGCCCACCTGGAGGAGGCGCTGGCCATCGCCGGGCTCGGTGAGGCACTGGACCGGGCCGTGCGCACCTACTCGCAGGGCATGCGCCAGCGGCTCGCCATCGCCCAGGCCATGCTCGGCCTGCCGGACCTGCTGATCCTGGACGAGCCGACCAACGGGCTGGACCCGCCGCAGATCCGTGAGATGCGCGAGGTGATGATCCGGTACGCGGCCGCGGGGCGGACCGTCATCGTCTCCAGCCACCTGCTCTCCGAGGTGGAGCAGAGCTGCACCGACCTGGTGGTGATGGACCGCGGCCGGCTGGTCACCACCGGCGCCGTGGCCGAGATTGTCGGCGCGGGCGAGCTGCTGCTGGTTGGCACCCCGGCCTCGTACGGGCCGGAGGAGCTGGCGGCGGCCGCCGACAAGGCGGGCGCGCTGGCCGGTGTCGGCTCGGTCGAGGCGGTCGAGGACGGGCTGCTGGTGCGGCTGGACGGCATGGAGGCGAGCCGGCTGCTGGCCGAACTGGTGCGCCTCGGCGTGCCGGTGGAGCGGGCCGGGCCGCACCGCCGGCTGGAGGACGCGTTCCTGTCGCTGATCGGAGGCCCGGCGTGAGCGAGCGAAGCGAGCGAATGATCAAGGGGCGCGCGTTGTGCGAAGCGCCTGCCGAGCGGTGGGGGCACCTCCCGGCCGCCAAGGCTGGGGGAGGGGTGGGGTCATGAGCACGGTCGTTTCACCGGACCACGCCGCCGGCTACCGGGCGGGCCGGACGCTGCCGCTGCGGGTCGAGGCGATGCGCCAGCTCCGGCGCCGCCGGACCATGGTGATCGGCGGGGTGCTGGCGGCGATGCCGTTCGTCATCCTGGCCGCGTTCCAGATCGGCGGCACACCGGGCCGGACCGACCGGACCACCTTCATCGAGCTGGCCACCGCCTCGGGGCCCAACTTCGCGACCACCATGCTCTTCATGGGCACCGGCTTCCTGCTGGTGATCCCGGTCGCGCTGTTCTGCGGGGACACGGTGGCCTCGGAGGCGAGCTGGTCCTCGCTGCGCTACCTGCTGGCCGCGCCGGTGCCCCGGGCCCGGCTGCTGGCGCGCAAGTTCGCGGTGGGGCTGGCGTTCTCGGCGGCCGCCGTGGTGATGCTGCCGGCGATCGGTCTGCTGGTGGGCACCGCCGCGTACGGCTGGGGGGACCTCAAGCTGCCGGCCGGGATGAGCCTGTCTGCGGGGGAGGCGCTGCCGCGGCTGGCGCTCGCGGTGGCGTTCGTCCTCCTGAGCGAGGTGGTGATCGCGGCGCTGGCGTTCTGGCTCTCCACCGCGACGGACGCGCCGCTGGGGGCGGTCGGCGGGGCGGTGTTCGCCTCGATCATCACCGGGGTGCTGGACGCCGTCACCGCGCTCGGCGGCCTGCGCGAGTGGCTGCCCGCGCACTGGCAGTACGCCTGGGCGGACGCCCTGCAGCCCCAGCTGGAGTGGGGCGGCATGGTGCAGGGCGTCTCGCTGTCGCTCTCCTACGCGGTGGTGCTGCTGGCGCTGGCGTTCCGCGGGTTCGCCCGCAAGGACGTGGTGTCCTGAGGGGTGCGCCTTCGCGGGCGCACCCCTCAGGGCCGGCGGCTCACTTGACGGGCGAGTAGACCCGCTCGATCTGCTGGGTGCCGGACTTGGTGCGGTAGGAGCGCGTCCACGAGCTGGTGGCGTCCTTGCGGGTCCGGTCCGAGAGCACGTAGTAGTCCATCTGCGTCTGGCCCTGGGTGATGTCCAGGACGCCGTAGCCGTGCGAGTCCAGGTCGACCCACTTGATGTGGCGGTTTCCGGCCTTGATGGCCGCGGCGGCCGCCAGCGAGACCGTCTGCGGAGCGACCTTCAGGATGTCGTCGATGTTGTCCGACGTCACCGAGGTGACCACGAACTCGGTGGCGGCGCTGCCGGACAGCGGGTAGGTGGCGGCCTCGTTCGGGACGTCGGCGGCCCAGGCGGAGTGGATGTCGCCGGTCAGGAAGACGGTGTTGGTGATGCCGTTCGCCTTGAGGTGGCCGAGCAGCTCGCGGCGGTCGTGGGTGTAGCCGTCCCACTGGTCGGTGTTGACGGCCAGGCCCTCGCCGGGCAGGCCGAGCAGCTTGGCCAGCGGCCGGAGTATGTAGTCGGGCAGCGAGAAGAACGCGACGGGCGAGATCATCACCTCGTTGCCGATCAGCCGCCAGGTGGTGTCGGACGCGGTGAGCCCGGCCTTCAGCCAGTCCATCTGGGCGCGGCCGGTGAGGGTGCGGTCGGCCGAGTCGACGTCGCCGTTGCCGACCTTGACCTGCTGGGAGCGGAACGAGCGCTGGTCCATCAGGTGCAGGTCGGCCAGCTTGCCGTAGCGCAGGCGGCGGTAGGTGGTGCCGGCGATGGACGGGCGGACCGGCATCCACTCGAAGTAGGCCTGCTTGGCGGCGGCCATGCGGTCGGCCCAGTTGCCCTCGGTGCCCGGGGTGTGGTTCTCGGCGCCGCCGGACCAGGCGTCGTTGGCGAACTCGTGGTCGTCCCAGATCGCGATCGTCGGGATCTGCGCGTGCAGCGCCTGGAGGTCGTCGTCGGTCTTGTAACGGCCGTGCCGGGTGCGGTAGTCGGCCAGGTCCAGGATCTCGTGCGCCGGGGCGTGCGGACGGACCACGGTGCCGCGGGCGCAGAACTCGCCGCTCTTGTACTCGTAGATGTAGTCGCCGAGGAAGAGGAAGGCGTCGAGGTCGCCGCGGGCCGCGAGGTGGCGGTAGGCGGAGAAGTAGCCGGCCTCCCAGTTGGCGCAGGACGCCACGCCGAGGCGGAGGCGGTCGAGCGCGGCGTCGGCGGCCGGGGTGGTGTGGGTGCGGCCGACCGGGGAGACGGTGGCGCCGGCGGTGAAGCGGTACCAGTACGCGGTGTCCGCGGCCAGGCCGCGGACGTCGGCCTTGACGGTGTGGTCGGAGGCGGCGGTGGCGGTCACCGTGCCGCTCGCCGCGATCCGGGTGAAGGCCTTGTCGGTGGCCAGCTCCCAGCGGACCTCGGTGTCCGGTCCGGTGGCTGAGCCGGGGACGGCCTCGGGGGTCGGGGTGACCCGGGTCCAGAGCAGGATGCCGTCGGGGAGCGGGTCGCCGGAGGCGACACCGTGGAGGAACTGCGGGGCAGTCGCGGCCTGGGCCGCGGTGCCGAGGGTCAGTGGCAGGGCGGCGGCGCCGGCCGCGATGGCGGTGGCCTTCAGCACCTGGCGGCGGTGCGGGCGGGCGGCGGTCATGTCATCGACAAGGTCAGTCACGGCCGACAGGCTACCGGTCGGTAATGCTCTGTTCCATACGCTGAACTGACTGTTCGTCGTCGCTTCACCGGCGCGTGACGTCCCGCCACCACCCCGCAGACGGGCCGCCACCCGGCGGCCATGCGCGATGATGGAGGCGACGCTGCCCACCCTGCAAGGAAGTTCGACCCGTGGCCCAGATCCTGCTCCTGCACTCCGTCTACGGCCTGCGCCCGGCCGTCCACGCCGCCGCCGACCGGCTGCGTGCCGCCGGGCACACCGTGCACACCCCCGACCTGTTCGACGGCAGGACCTTCGACGACATCGAGGAGGCCATGGCGTACAAGGAGGAGCTCGGCAGCGACGAACTGCTGCGCCGGGCCGTCGGCGCCGCCGCCCCGCTGCTCGGCTCCGGTGACGCGCTCGTCTACGCCGGCCTCTCGCTCGGCGGCTCGCTCGCCCAGAACCTCGCGCTCGCCGACGAGAAGGCCCTCGGGCTGCTGCTCCTGCACGGCACCTCCGACATCCGGGAGGACGCGGCCACCTCGATCCCGGTCCAGCTGCACGTGGCCGAGCCGGACCCCTTCGAGTCCGAGGACTGGCTGAACGCCTGGTACCTGGGCATGCGCAAGGCCGGGGCGGACGTCGAGGTGCACCGCTACCGGGGCGCGGGCCACGTCTTCACCGACCCGGACCTGCCGGACCACGACGCCGAGGCGGCCGAGCAGACCTGGGCCGTCGCGCTGGACTTCCTGGCGGAGCTGGACGAGCAGGAGGGCTGATGGGCCGGGGGGTGAGGTACGCGCCGGCCGGCACACTGCCGGGGCTGCTGCAGCGCGGGCGGGGGCTGGGCGCGCGGATGGCCGCGGAGAATCCGGCGGCGGCCGGCGATCTGGTGCACGGGTGCATCCGCTGGGACTGGCGGTGGGACTCCGTCGATCAGCGGGCGCTGTACCTGGCGCGGCTGGTCCGGGACCTGGCGCTGCCGCTCGGCCCGGTGGCCGACTTGCTGGCGGGGGACGAGGACACCTGCGAGCGGGCCACCAGGGTGCTGGGGCTGCTGGCGCTGGGGGGCTCGGCCGAGGCGCGTGAGGAGCTGCGGGCGTACGTCCGGGACGGGGAGCACTGGGTCGCGGCGCTCGAGGAGATGGCGCGCCGGTGGCCCGTGGAGTGGTGGGACGACCTGGCCGGGACCGCGCGGGACAGGGCGGGGCGGGACCGGGACGACCGGTGGGGGCAGCCGTGGGACCGTTGGGGGCCGGCCGCGCCGCGCCCGGTGCGCGGGCCGAGTCGGCCGCAGCCGTTGGCGGAGGTGGGCAACGCCGGGCTGCTGGAACTGCTGGCGGATCCGGAGGAGCCGGAAGAACGCAGGACGGCTGCGCTCGACGTGCTCGATGACCGGGGGCCGGAGCCCGGGGTGATCCCGTTGGTGCCCTCGCTGGGGACGGCGGACGGAAAGCACCTGCTGTGGCCCGCGATCGGGGTGGTGGAGAAGCTGGGGACGTCGGCCGTGCCGGCGGCCCGGGAGTGGGCCGCCGTGGCGGAGCCGGCGTGGCTACGGCTGCTGGGGCACAACGTGCTGGCCGAGCACGGGGAGCCCGAGGACGTTCCGGTGCTGGTCGCCGAGCTGGAACGGGACTGGGTGGAGCGCCGCTGGTGCGGGCCGCGGAGGACGGCCAGGGGGCTGCGGCGGTTCGGGGCCGGGGTCGGGGACGCCGTGTCGCTGCTGCGGCGGTTCTGGCTGTGGACGCCGCACTCGTACGAGCGCGCCTCCTACCTGGAGGCGCTGGCCGCGATCGGCCCGGCGGGGCTCGCCGAGGTGTACGTCGAGTGCCTCTGGGACTGCGAGGACGACGCCCGGCTACTCGGGATCGCGCACGCCCCGGACGGGGCCGAGGTGCGCGATCGGCTGGCGTACCTTCGGGGCGACCCGATGGAGGAGCCCGAGGTCAGGGCCGCCGCCGGGGCTCGGCTGGCGACCCTGACCGGATCGCCCTAGAGGCCGGGGATGCGGCCGTTGCGGTAGAGGTCCACGAAGAGCTGGTGGTCCTGACGGGCCCGGGCTCCGTACGCGTGGGCGAAGTCCACCAGTGCGGCGGTGAAGCCGGCCTCGTCGCGGGCGATGGCGGCGTCGATGGCGTGTTCGGTGGAGAACGGCACCAGGCTGTGGCCGCTGGAGGACTCGTCGGCGGCGGCGTGCATGGTGGCGGTCGCGCGGCCGAGGTACTCGGTGACGGCGAGCAGGTCGTTCAGCTCGTTGAGGTCCGTCCAGTCGAGGTCGGTGGCGTACGGGGAGACCTCGGCGACCAGCTGGCCGTGGCCGTGCAGGGTGGTGTACCCGAGCCACGGGTCGCTGTGGGCCTGGAGGGCGCGCTGGGAGATGACCGTGCGGTGGCCCTCGTGCTCGAAGTAGCCGGCGATCGCCGGGTCGGTGACGTGGCGGGACACGGCCGGGGTCTGGCCCTGCTTCATGTAGATGATCACGTCGTTCTCGAGCGCGTCGGTGTGCCCCTCCAGCAGCAGGTTGTAGGAGGGCAGGCCGGCGCTGCCGATCCCGATGCCGCGGCGGCCGACCACGTCCTTGACCCGCAGCGACTCGGGGCGGGTCCGGGAGGCGGGCGGCAGGGTGGCGAGGTAGTTCTCGAAGGCGGCCAGCACCTCGGCCCGGGTGGGCTCGTCCAGCTCGATCGCGCCGCCCACGGTGCGGAAGCGGCGGTCGTAGCCCTCGACCACGGTCTCGGACTCCAGCAGCGCGACCCGGGTCTGCAGCCGGGCCTGGCGCAGGGTGTCCAGGACCGGGCCGGTCGCGGTGTCCAGGGTGAACGGCGCGGCGTCCCCGGCGCGGACGTGGGCGGCGATCTGGGCCCGGTACGCGGTGGCGAAGGCGGTGACCAGCCGGGTGATCGTCTCGTCGGAGAGCGCCTTGGCGTAGCCGATCAGCGCCAGCGAGGCGGCCAGCCGCTGGACGTCCCAGGTGAAGGCGCCGACGTAGGCCTCGTCGAAGTCGTTGACGTTGAAGACCAGGCGGCCCTCGGCGTTGAGGTAGGTGCCGAAGTTCTCGGCGTGCAGGTCGCCGTGGATCCAGACCCGGCTGGTGCGCTCGTCCAGGAAGGCGGCGCCGTACCCGGCGAAGGGGCCGTCCGCGAGGTCGGCGTAGTAGAGCCCCGCGGTGCCCCGGTAGAAGGCGAAGGCGGAGGCGGCCATCTTCCGGAACTTCACCCGGAAGGCCGCCGGGTCCTTGGCGAGCAGGTCACCGAAGGCCGTGTCGAAGACGCTCAATATGGTCTCGGCACGGTGGTCGGCGGCGGGCTGGGGGTGAGCCATGGGAAGGCATCCTCTGGGAGAGTGACGAGCTGGGCCGGAGGCTAGAGTAGGGGCGTGAACGTGTGAGTGCCGGTCCGGGCCCCTGGTGAGGCGGCTCGGGCCTCATATGTTTCCAGGACCTTTCGTGACCTGCGCGTTCGCCGGCCAGCCAGACAGCACAAGCCTCCGGAGGCCCCGCCTTGAGCGATCAGCCGTACGCGCACCTGCACGTCCACACCGAGTACTCGATGCTGGACGGTGCCGCCCGGCTGAAGCAGTTGTTCAAGGAGGTCGAGCGGCTGGGCCAGACCCATGTCGCGATGACCGACCACGGCAACATGTACGGCGCCGCCGAGTTCCACAAGCAGGCCACCGCGGCCGGCATCACCCCGGTGATCGGCATCGAGGCGTACGTCGCGCCGGAGTCCCGCTCCAACACCAAGCGCGTCCTCTGGGGCCAGCCGCACCAGAAGAAGGACGACGTCTCGGCGTCCGGCGCCTACACCCACAAGACCATCTGGGCCCGGAACAAGGAGGGCCTGCACAACCTCTTCAAGCTGACCTCGCGCTCGTACGCCGAGGGCTGGCTGGTGAAGTGGCCCCGGATGGACAAGGAGATCATCTCCGAGCACGCGGCCGGTCTGATGGCCACCACCGGCTGCCCCTCCGGCGAGGTGCAGACCCGGCTGCGGCTCGGCCAGTTCGACGCGGCGCTGAAGTCCGCCGCCGAGTACCAGGAGATCTTCGGCAAGGAGAACTACTTCCTGGAACTGATGGACCACGGCCTCGACATCGAGAAGCGGGTCCGCGACGGGCTGCTGGAGATCAGCAGGAAGCTGAACATCCCGCCGGTGGTCACCAACGACTCCCACTACACCACCGAGGCCGACGCCGGCGCCCACGACCTGCTGCTCTGCGTGCAGACCGGCAAGAACCTCTCCGACCCGGACCGCTTCCGCTTCGACGGCACCGGCTACTACATCAAGTCGGCCGCCGAGATGTACGGGCTGGACTCCTCCGACGCCTGGCAGGAGGGCTGCCGCAACAGCCAGCTGCTGGTGGCGCAGCGGGTCGACACCGCCGGCATGTTCGAGTTCAAGAACCTGATGCCGCGCTTCCCCATCCCGGAGGGCTACGAGTCCGAGGCGGACTTCTTCAAGGCCCAGGTGTGGAAGGGCATGGACTGGCGCTTCCCGGACGGGTACGACGAGGAGCACAAGAAGCTCGCCGAGTACGAGATGGACACCATCATCCAGATGGGGTTCCCGGCGTACTTCCTCGTGGTCGCCGACTTCATCATGTGGGCGAAGAGCCAGGGCATCGCGGTGGGCCCCGGCCGTGGTTCGGCGGCCGGCTCGCTGGTCGCGTACGCGATGGGCATCACCGACCTCGACCCGATCCCGCACGGCCTGATCTTCGAGCGCTTCCTCAACCCCGAGCGCATCTCCATGCCCGATGTCGACATCGACTTCGACGAGCGCCGGCGCGGTGACGTGATCCGGTACGTGACGGAGAAGTGGGGCTCCGACAAGGTCGCCATGATCGTCACGTACGGCACCATCAAGGCGAAGGCCGCCATCAAGGACTCCTCGCGGGTCCTCGGCTACCCGTACGCGATGGGCGACCGGATCACCAAGGCGATGCCGCCGGACGTCATGGGCAAGGGCATCCCGCTCTCCGGCATCACCGACTCCTCGCACCCGCGCTACGGCGAGGCCGGCGAGATCCGCGGGCTGTACGAGAACGACCCCGACGTCCGCAAGGTGATCGACACCGCCCGCGGCATCGAGGGCCTGATCCGCCAGCCCGGCGTGCACGCGGCCGGCGTCATCATGTCCGCCGAGCCGCTCACCGACCACATCCCGGTCTGGACCCGGCACACCGACGGCGTCACCATCACGCAGTTCGACTACCCCACCTGCGAGGGCCTCGGCCTTCTCAAGATGGACTTCCTCGGCCTGCGCAACCTGACGATCATGGACGACGCCGTCAAGGCGATCGAGAGGAACAAGGGCGTCAAGATCAACCTGCTTGATCTGCCCCTGGACGACAAGCCCACCTACGAACTGCTCGCCCGCGGCGACACGCTCGGCGTCTTCCAGCTCGACGGCGGCCCGATGCGCTCGCTGCTGCGCCTGATGAAGCCCGACAACTTCGAGGACATCTCCGCCGTCCTCGCGCTCTACCGACCGGGCCCGATGGGCGTCAACTCGCACACCAACTACGCACTGCGCAAGAACGGCCAGCAGGAGATCACCCCGATCCACCCGGAGCTGGAGAAGCCCCTGGAGGAGATCCTCAAGCCGACGTACGGCCTGATCGTCTACCAGGAGCAGGTGCAGAAGGCCGCGCAGATCCTGGCCGGCTACTCGCTCGGCCAGGCGGACCTGCTGCGCCGCGCGATGGGCAAGAAGAAGAAGGAGATCCTGGAGGCCGAGTTCGTCCCGTTCCGGAAGGGCTGCCGCGAGCACGGCTACTCCGACGCGGCGATCCAGGCGGTCTGGGACGTCCTCGTCCCCTTCTCCGGCTACGCGTTCAACAAGGCGCACACCGCCGGGTACGGACTGGTCTCGTACTGGACGGCCTACCTCAAGGCCAACTACCCGGCCGAGTACATGTCCGGCCTGCTCACGTCCGTCAAGGACGACAAGGACAAGTCGGCGGTCTACCTCAACGAGTGCCGCAAGATGGGCATCCAGGTGCTGCCGCCGGACGTCAACGAGTCGGACTCCGACTTCACCCCGCACGGCAACGAGCTGGTGCGGTTCGGCCTCACGGCCATCCGCAACGTCGGCGGGCCGGTGGTGGACTCGATGATCCGCACCCGGAAGTCCAAGGGGAAGTTCGGTTCCTTCCCGGACTTCCTGGAGAAGGTGGAGTCGGTGGTCTGCAACAAGCGGACCGTCGAATCGCTCATCAAGGCGGGCGCCTTCGACTCGCTCGGGCACACCCGCAAGGGCCTCACCGCGCAGTTCGAGCCGATGATCGACAACGTCGTCGGGGTCAAGCGCAAGGAGGCCGAGGGCCAGTTCGACCTCTTCGGCGGCGACGCGGTCAGCGACGAACCGAGCTTCGGGCTGGACGTGGTCTTCTCCGAGGAGGAGTGGGACAAGTCCTTCCTGCTCACCCAGGAACGGGAGATGCTCGGCCTGTACGTCTCCTCGCACCCGCTGCACGGGATCGAGCACGTGCTCGCCGACAAGGCGGACTGCGCGGTCGCCGACCTGGCGGAACGGCCGGACGGCACCATCGTCACCATCGGCGGCATCATCTCGGGCCTCCAGCGGAAGATGACCAAGCAGGGCAACGCCTGGGCCATCGCCACCGTGGAGGACCTGGCCGGCTCGATCGACTGCATGTTCTTCCCGGCCAGCTACCAGCTGGTCTCCTCCCAACTCGTCGAGGACGCCGTGGTGTTCGTCCGCGGCAAGCTGGACAAGCGGGAGGACGTGCCCCGGCTGATGGGCATGGAGCTGTCCGTCCCGGACCTCTCCAACGCGCACGCCGAGGCGCCGATCGTCATCAACATCCCGAGCGGGAAGGTGACGCCGCCGCTGGTCGCCAGGCTCGGCGAGGTGCTGAGCAGCCACAAGGGGACGACCGAGGTGCGGCTGCGGCTGGAGGGGACGCGCAGCACCACGGTGCTGCGGCTGGACCGGCACCGGGTGAAGTCGGACCCGGCGCTGTTCGGGGACCTCAAGCAGCTGCTCGGGCCGAGCTGCCTGGCGGGCTGACCCCCCACCCGGTGGCGGGCCGCCGGGGCCGCCACCGGACGGGTGGTGACCCGTCGGTCAGGACCCGCCGCCGAGGCCCGGCGGCACCGCCGTGTACAGGGCCGAGACGAAGGCCGAGATCGCCGGGTGGGAGCCCGCGCCCGCGCGGAAGGCGGCGCGGGTGCGGCGGTACATCGGCAGGCGCGTGAGGACGACGCCGGGCGGGGTCTGCGCGGTGCCCAGGTGGGGGACGAGCGCGACGCCCTGGCCGGCCGCCACCAGGGCGAGCACGGTGGCGAAGTCGTCGATCTGGTGCCGGATGCGAGGCGCGAAGCCGGCGCTCTCGCAGGCCCGGACGGCCATGCTGTGGCAGAGCGTCCCGCGCGGCGCCATGATCCACGGCGCCGAGCGCTGCTCGGCGACCGTGCCCGCCCGCCGCGCCGCCAGGTACATCGGCTCGGTGAAGACCGGGCGGGTCACCGCCAGGCCGGGCTCCGGGTCGGCGGGCACCAGGTCGTACTCGTGCACCAGCGCGACGTCCAGTTCGCCCGCGCGCAGCGCCGCCGCCACGGCCGCCGGGTCCACCTCCGTCACCATCGGCTCCAGGCCGGGGTGCCAGCCGGCCAGCTCGGCGAGGAGCGCGGGGATGACCGCCCGGGCCGCCGACGGATAGGTACCGATCCGCAACGGGCCGGCCAACCCCTCCCGGGCGTGGGCGAGTTCGGCGTCCGCCTGCTCCAGCCGCTCCAGCACCGCCTCGGCGTGCCGGACCAGATTGCGCCCGGCCGGCGTCAGCGCCACCCGGCGGCCGGTGCGCTCCAGCAGCGGGACGCCGGCCTCCTTCTCCAGGACGGACAGCTGCTGGGAGACCGCCGAAGGGCTGAACGAGAGCGCCTCGGCGACGGCGGCGATGGTGCCGAGGTGGGCGAGTTCGCGCAGCAGGCGCAGGCGTCGGACATCGAGCATCGGCTCAGCTTACGAGAAGCGTCACCAATGTGAACTGGACCTGGGGGATCCGGGGCCCGCAGGATCATGGGCATGGAGCACACGGTTCTCAAGGGCATCTACGTCCCGCTGGTCACCCCGTTCGCCGCCGACGGCTCGGTGGCGCTGGACGCACTGGAAAAGCTGGCCGGCTCGGTGCTGGACGACGGTGCGGCCGGGCTGGTGGCGCTCGGCACCACCGGCGAGCCGGCCACGCTGAGCGCGGACGAGCGGCGCACGGTGACGGAGGTCTGCGCGTCGGTCTGTGCCGGGCGCGGTGCGCAGCTGCTGGTCGGCGTGGGCGGGGCCGGCACCCGGGCGGTCGCCGAGGAGCTGGCCGGGCCGGCCGGGCGGGTCCCGGGGGCGGTGGCCGCACTGGTCACCGTGCCGTCGTTCGTACGGCCGGGCGAGGCCGGGACGATCGCGCACTTCCGGGCGCTGGCCGAGGCGAGCCCGGTGCCGCTGGTCGCGTACCACATCCCGTACCGGACGGGGCAGCAGCTGACGGCCGGTGCGCTGCTGGAGCTGGCGGCTGTCCCGGGCATGGTGGGCGTCAAGTACGCGACCGGCGGGGTGGACCAGGCCGCGGTGGAGCTGCTCGCCGCCGCCCCGGAGGGATTCGCGGTCATGGCCGGGGACGACGTCTTCCTGTCGCCGTTGCTGGCGCTCGGCGCGGCCGGCGGCATCCTGGCCTCCGCCCACCTGGCTACCGCGCGGTTCGTCGAACTGGCCGCCGCCTGGGAGTGCGGGGACGTCCCGAAGGCCCGTGCGCTGGGCCGCCGGCTCAACGCCCTGGCGGTCGCCGCCTTCGCCGCGCCGAACCCGTCCGTGGTCAAGGGCGTGCTGCACGCCCAGGGCCGGATCCCCACCCCGGACGTCCGGCTGCCGCTGCTGCCGGCCGGCCCGGTGGAGGTGGCCGCGGCACTGCGACTGGCGAGTGGTCTGGACCAGTAAGCGAGGCATGGCCTCTCACACCGTGGAATACCAGGTCGCCCCGCCCGAGTGACAAGGCATGATGGGCGGAGTGCGGCTGTGACCAGCGACATCAAGAGGAGTAGTCGGAATGAAGATCGGCATTGTCGGGGCCACCGGCCAGGTCGGCGGCGTGGTCCGCGAGATCCTGGCGGAGCGCGCAGGACTTCCCGGTGGCTTGGGCCCGGTGGAGCAGCTCCGGCTGTTCGCCTCGGCGCGTTCGGCCGGGCGCACGCTGCCCTGGCAGGGCGCCGAGATCACCGTCGAGGACGCGGAGACGGCCGACTACACGGGTCTGGACATCGTGATCTTCTCGGCCGGCGGCGCCACCTCCAAGGCCCTCGCCCCGAAGGCCGCCGCGGCCGGCGCCGTGGTGATCGACAACTCCTCCGCCTGGCGTCGCGACCCCGAGGTCCCGCTGGTCGTCTCCGAGGTCAACCCGCAGGCGATCGCCGACCGGCCCAAGGGCATCATCGCCAACCCGAACTGCACCACCATGGCCGCCATGCCGGTGCTGCGCCCGCTGCACGACGAGGCCGGCCTCGCCGCGCTGGTCGTCTCCACCTACCAGGCCGTCTCCGGCAGCGGCGTGGCCGGCGTGGCCGAGCTGCAGGACCAGGCCGCCAAGGTCGTGGACGGCGCCTCGGCGCTCGCCCACGACGGCTCCGCGGTGGAGTTCCCCGAGCCCAAGGTCTACAAGCGCCCGATCGCCTTCAACGTGCTGCCGCTGGCCGGCTCCATCGTCGAGGACGGCTCCAACGAGACCGACGAGGAGCAGAAGCTCCGCCACGAGAGCCGCAAGATCCTCGGCATCCCCGGCCTGAAGGTGGCCGGCACCTGCGTGCGCGTCCCGGTCTTCTCCGGCCACTCGCTGCAGATCAACGCCCGCTTCGAGCGCCCGATCAGCCCCGAGCGCGCGGCCGAGCTGCTCGCCGGTGCCCCCGGCGTCGAGCTGAGCGAGATCCCCACCCCGCTCCAGGCCGCCGGCCGGGACCCGAGCTACGTCGGCCGGATCCGGGCGGACGAGACGGTCGAGCACGGCCTCTCGCTGTTCGTCTCCAACGACAACCTGCGCAAGGGCGCCGCGCTCAACGCCGTCCAGCTGGCCGAGCTGGTGGCTGCCGAGCTGAAGGGCTGACGCCCCGGCCGCACCCGGCGGACCCCCGTCTCCGGACGGGGGTCCGCCGTGCTTCCGCAAGGTCCGCAGAGCCGCACCGCCTGTTGCCGGACCGCGACATCCGCCGAGGTTCGGCGCGCGAACCAGGGGTAAAGGTGACCCAACGATCGGGCGGCCACGGGCTCCCCCTCACCCCACGCGGGCCCGAACGCCGGGCGCACCGCCGCCCACCCGGTACCGCCGGCCGAGGCGGCGCCTGACCCCGAGGGCGAGCGAAAAGAGGTGCGCGATGGACCGCTGCGTCGTCCTGGTGGACGCCGGATACCTGCTGGGCGCCGCCGCCAGCCTGCTCGCCGGGGATCCGTCCCGCTCCAAGGTCACCGTCGACCACACCGCGCTGATCACCGCCCTGCGCGAGCGGGCCGAGGCCGAGACCGGCCTGCCGCTGCTGCGGATCTACTGGTTCGACGCCGCGCCCGACCGCCGTCCGATGCCCGAGCACCGCCGCCTGCGGGTCCTGCCGCGGGTGACCGTCCGGCTCGGCGCCCTCACCCGGGCGGAGGGCCGCTGGGTGCAGAAGGGCGTGGACGCCGCGATGCACGCCGAGCTCTCCGAACTCGCCCGCAACCGGGCCTGCGCCGACGTCGTGCTGATCACCGGCGACGGCGACCTGCTGCCCGGCATGATGTCCGCCAAGGAGCACGGCGTCGTCGTCCACCTCTGGGCGCTCCAGGCCGCCGACGGCGACTTCAACCAGTCCGAGGACCTGGTCGGCGAGGCCGACGAGCGGCGGGTGCTGGACCGGGAGTGGATCGAGGGCTCGTTCAGCCTGCGCGAGACCTCCACCGTCTTCCCCGCCCCCGGGCCGCGCCACGAGATCGCCAAGATCCTCGCCGCGCCGCCGGCCGCCCCGCCCGGTGTCGTCCCGGCGCCCGGCGTCCGGCCCGCGGCGGGCCCGGCGCCCGCCGTGCCGGTGGCCAACGGGCGCCCGGCCGCGGCCGCCACCGCGCTCAAGGTCGTCCCGACGCCCAAGGACATCGCCGGGCGCGCCTCCGCCCCGCAGCCCGCCTCCGCCCAGCACCCGACCGGCCCCGTCCTGCGCTGGTCCTCCGACCGGGGCTGGGTCGAGCGGCCGGCCGCCGAGCAGGCCGTCACCGCCGGCGACAGCCTCCCCACCCTGGCCCAGCTCACCACCGCCGAACAGCGCTGGGCCGACCGGGAGGAGGACATCACGTCCATCGGCGGTGACGCCCACGAGGTCGGCCAGGTCTTCGCCCGCCGCTGGACCGAGCGGCTCGGCGACGTCGAGCGGCTCACCGTGCTCTGGCCCGACTACCCGCGCATCCCGCACCGGGTCGACGGCGAGCTGCTCCGCTACGCCGCCCGGTTCGGCCTGCTCGCGCACAAGGACGACCAGATCGACGAGCACGACCGGTACGCGATCCGGGCCGGCTTCTGGAAGGAGCTGGCCGGCCGCGTGCCCGGCGGGGACCTGGTGGTCGAGGACTAGAGCCGGTCCGGCCGGGCGCGCATCGTCGGACCCGCCCCGGCCGGAGGGCCGGGGGAGTGCCGGTTGCGGGGGAACGGGCCCCCTTGTCCGGTTCACGGGTTCCACGGCGTAAAGTCTTCGATCGTGGACGAGACGGCCGGGCGGGCACCCCAGGATTCCTCGCCGTGCTGTGCCGTACGCGACCTGGTCAAGACGTACCGCTCAGGGCGCGGCGGCCCCATCGACCCGATCAGGGCCAACGACGGCATCACCCTGACCGTCCGGCAGGGCGAGATCTTCGGGCTGCTCGGGCCCAACGGGGCCGGCAAGTCCACCCTGGTCCGCCAGCTCACCGGGCTGCTGCGGCCCGACTCCGGCTCCGTCGAGCTCCTCGGCCACGACATCGTGCGCCACCCCGAGCGGGCCGCCCGGCTGCTCGGCTACCTCGGCCAGGAGTCCACCGCGCTGGACGAGCTGACCGTCGCGCTCGCCGCCGAGACCACCGGCCGGCTGCGCGGCCTCGGCCGGGCACAGGCCCGGGCCGCCGCCGACGAGGTGCTCACCGAGCTGGCCCTGGAGCCGCTCGCCCACCGGCCGCTCGCCAAGCTCTCCGGTGGCCAGCGCCGGCTCGCCTGCTTCGCCGCCACCCTGGTGGGGGACCGGCCGCTGCTCGTCCTGGACGAGCCGACCACCGGCATGGACCCGGTCGCCCGCCGCGCCGTCTGGACCGCTGTCGAGCGGCGCCGGGCCGAGCGGCGGACCGCCGTCCTGCTGGTCACCCACAACGTGATCGAGGCGGAGACCGTGCTGGACCGGGTCGCGGTGGTGGACGAGGGCCGGGTGATCGCCTGCGACACCCCGGGCGGGCTCAAGGCGCTCGTCGACGGTGACGTCCGGCTCGACCTGGTCTGGCGGGACGAGGCTCCGCTCGCGGTGCCCGCCGTCGCCGCCCTGGCCGAACGGGCCGAGCGCACCGGCCGCCGCTGGACCGTGCGCACCACCCCCGAACAGGCCCGCGAACTGGTCGCCGCCGTCACCACCGGCCCGGCCTTCGCCGCCCTGGACGACTTCACCCTGGCCACCCCGAGCCTTGAGGACGCCTACCTCAAGCTGGGCGGCCGCCATGGAGGACTGGCCAAGTGACGCTGCTCTCCGCGCCGCCGCAGACCGCTCCGGTCGAGGGCACCGGGCCCGCCCCGCTGGCCCCGGCCGCTCGGCTGCTGCCCGCGCTGGCCGCCGTCTACCGGGCGCAGCTGGCCCGGGCCAAGGTGGCCCGCATCCCGCTGCTGTTCGTGGCCACCTTCCAGTCGCTCGGCATCCTGGTGATGATGCGGGGCGTCGTCGACCCCGGGCAGACCGCGGCCGCGCGTTCGGTGGTGGCCGGCTCCAGCGTGCTGGTGGTCGCCTTCGTCGCGCTCAACCTGCTCGCCCAGTACTTCGGCCGGCTGCGGGCCACCGGCGGCCTCGACCACTACGCCACGCTGCCCGTCCCCGCCGCCTCGGTGGTGCTCGGCGCGGCCGCCGCGTACGCCTCGTTCACGTTGCCCGGCGCGCTGGTGACGGCCGCCGCGGGAGCCGTGATGTTCGGGCTGCCGCTGGGGCAGCTCTGGGTGCTGCTCGCCGTGGTGCCGCTGGCCGGTGCGGCGCTCTCCGGGCTCGGCGCGGCCTTCGGGCTGCTCGCCCCCCGGCAGGAGATCGCGACCATGCTGGGGCAGCTCGGCATGTCGGCGGCGCTGCTGCTGGGCGTGCTCCCGGTGGACCACCTGCCGCAGCCGGTGCTCTGGCTGCGTGACCTGCTGCCCTCCACCTACGGGGTCGAGGCCTTCGCCCGGACCTTCGCGGCCGACCCGGACTGGGCGGCGGTGGCGGGGAACCTCGCCGTCTGCGCGGGGGTGGGCGCGGTGTCGCTGGCCGTCGCCACCTGGGCGTACCGGCGGGCCACCACCCGGTAGGGCGCCGCGGGGCCGGTGTCCGCGGTGCGGGTGGCGGGGCCGTTCGGGCGGCTGTCGTGAAACGATGGGCCCGTGACCGTACCGAACACACCTCCGGATCCCCTGCGCGCGGCTGCGGGCACCGACGCGGACACCGCCGGCCAGGGCCCGGCCGCCGCCCCGAACCCGTACGCGCCGCCGCCGGCCCCGGACGCCGCGGGCATCCCGCCCCTGCCGGCGGGCGCGCACACCGGCCCGGAGCGGCAGCCGGTGCTGGAACGGCTGCGGCCCGAGCTGAAGGTCGGCGCGATCACGCTGCTGGTCTGCCTGGTGCTCGGCGTGGCGATGGCCGCCCTTTGGGCGTGGCTGGCGCCGAAGGTGCCGCTGGTGGTCGACGGCAACAAGATCCTCTACGGCGACCCGGAGGGCGAGCAGCGGGCCGGCGCCGACAGCGTCTTCGTGCTGATCGGGCTGGGCATGGGCATCCTGACCGCGCTCGGGGCCTTCCTGGTCACCCGCCGCCGCGGCGGCGGGATCGCGGTCGCGGTCGGCCTCGCGGTCGGCGGCCTGCTGGCCTCGGTGGGTGCGTGGTCGCTGGGCCGCCGGCTCGGCCCGGGCAGCGACCTGGTCGCCGAGGCCCGGCGGGTCGGCAACGGCGGGCACTTCAACGCCGACATCGACCTGGGGGCGTACGGGGCGCTGCTGGCCTGGCCGATGGCGGCGATGGTGGTGCTGCTGGCGCTGTCGGCGGCGTTCGGCAAGCGCGAGGAGGACCCGCCGCCGTACTGGGCCGGGCCGTACGACGCGCCCCGGCCCGTGGACGCGCAGCCGGGCGTACCCCCGGGGACGCCGCCGGGCTCGGCGGGGCAGCCGCAGGACGCGCTGCCGCAGGAGGAGCACAAGCCCTGACGCCGCGCCCCGGCCCTCGGCCCGGGGGTCAGCGGCCGATCGGGGCCGTCAGGGCGCCGGTGACGGTGACGAGGTCGGCGGGGGCGAGTTCGACCTCCAGGCCGCGGCGGCCGGCCGAGACGTAGACCGTCGGGTGGGCGAGGGCGCTGTCGTCCAGCACGGTGCGCAGCGGGCGGCGCTGGCCGAGGGGGGAGATGCCGCCGAGGACGTAGCCGCTGCTGCGCTCGGCGGCGGCCGGGTCGGCCATCACCGCCCGCTTGCCGCCGACCGCCGCGGCGAGCGCCTTGAGGTCCAGCCGGCCGGCCACCGGGACGACGCCCACGGTCAGGACACCGTCGACGTCGGCGACCAGCGTCTTGAAGACCCGGTCGGCGGAGATGCCGAGCGCCTCGGCGGCCTCGCCGCCGTAGGAGGCGGCGGCCGGGTCGTGCTCGTAGGCGTGCACGGTGAACGCGACGGCGGCGTGCTCGAGGGCGACCGTGGCGGGGGTGCCCTGGCCGCCCTTCCTGGGCTTCTTGGCCATGGTGGAGGTCTCCGGGAACGGGAAGGCGGGCTCGGGAGGCGGGCTCAGTTCGGGCTGAACGACTGGCGGGTGAGGTCCACCGCCGGGAGCGAGGGCAGCCAGCTGAGTACGGCCGTCTCGCGCCGCAGCAGCTCCAGCTCGCTGCGCAGCCGCTGCGCGGTGTCGGGGCAGGCGAGCAGCCCCTGCTTGACCGGGGTCTCGAACACCGAGGCGGCGGCCACCAGGTAGGAGAGCACCTGCGGGTCGTCCGGGAGCTCCTGGTGGCCGACCGTGCTGGCCTCGCGGGCGCCGGCCAGCCGCTTCTGGTAGGCGCGGAAGGCCCGTTCGACGCCGGCGGCCAGCACGCTCGCGCCCTCGCCGGGCTCCTCCTCGATCGGCTCGATCTCGCCGGTCAGGTACGGTCCGCCGGTGTCGACCGAGCGGAGCCGGAACCGGGTGGTGCCGGTGACCAGCAGTTCGTACCGGCCGTCGGGCTGTTCCTGGGCGGAGGCGACGTCGGCGACGCAGCCGACGTGGTACAGGGCCTCCAGCGGGTCGCCGGTGGCGGTGCCGAGGCCGTCGAGCGGTCCGGCCGGGCCGTCGTCGGGGCGGACCGGCGCGACCTCGCGGCCGTCCTTGATGGCGAGCACGCCGAACCGGCGCGGCTCGTCCTCGGGGAGGGCGAGCAGATCGGCCAGCAGACGGCGGTAGCGCTCCTCGAAGACGTTCAGGGGCAGCACCAGGCCCGGGTAGAGCACGGTGTTCAGCGGGAAGAGCGGCAGCCGTTCTGTCACGGCGGACAGCGTAGTTCCCCGAGCGGTGAATACGCCCGGGGGTTATCCGCGCTGGAGCATCCGGGTGGCTCCGGCGGCGACGGTGGTGGCGAGGATCCAGCCGACGATCACCAGGCCTGAGGCGACCCACTGGTCGGCGCCGCCGGGGTTCCAGCCCTGCTGGCCGAGGTCGACGACGGGCAGCAGCTGGCCGAGGGCGTACAGCACCGGGTCCCAGTGCGGCCGCTCGTCGGCCTTGAGCGGCTGCAGCTGGTGGGTGGCGAAGTAGATGCTGCCCAGGGCCCAGGCGAGGAGCAGCCAGAGCGCGGCCCGGCCGGGGCGGAAGCCGTAGCCGACGGTGACGTCCTGGATCCGGCCCCAGATCCGGGCGGGCAGTGGCAGGGTCTGCCGGCGGCGGCGCTGCTTGGCGTAGAGCACCTCGCGGGCGTCGTCGTCGGCGCCGTCGCGGCGCAGGGCGGCGGCCAGCTGCTCGTAGGACTCGGGCTGGAAGTCCACCGAGGAGCCCTCCAGCCAGGCGATCCGCTGTTGGACGGTGAACGGGACGGCCGGGCGCAGGCACTCGTAGGTGAAGCCGGTGAGGCCGAGCTGCTTGCCCTGCGGCCAGGAGCCGGGCGCGTCGACCAGGTTGCCGACCCGGGCGCGGGAGAGCGAGACGGTGCCGCCGTCGGGGAAGCGGCAGGTGAACCGCAGCTCGGGGGTCTGGATGCGGCGCAGGGCCAGCTCGTCGTCCGGGCCGAGGCGGAACTCGGCGTCGGAGAGCAGGCAGGCGGCCTCGAACCGGCCGTCGGAGAGCCGGACCCGCCCGTGGGCCCGGAACGGGGTGCTGGGGGCGCCGGCCGGCGGTATCTCGCCGTAGCCGGAGCCGTAGTAGGTCTGCGAGCCGTACCAGCCGCCGTCCGCCGAGCCGCTGAGGTACAGGGTGTGGCCGACAGTGACCCGGACCAGGTTCAGCGCGGTGTGGTTCTCCGGGACGGCGTGCAGCTGGGCGCCGCGCAGCGAGAGCCGGCCGCCGATCCGGCCGGTGCGCAGGCTGACCTCGCCGCGGGACTCCAGCCGGTCGGCCTCGAAGTCCTGGCTGACGGCCATGCCGTCGGCGGAGAGCGCCCGGCCGAACCGGTCGCCGCCCAGCACCGCCTGGTTGAGCAGCAGGTCGGTGCCGATCCGGGCGTCGGTGAGCCGGACGCCCTCGGGTATTCGGCAGCGGGCCAGGTGCAGATCGCCGGAGGTGGCGAGGCGGGAGGCCTCCAGGCGGGGGATCAGACAGCTGACGAACCGCAGCGTGCCGGCCTCGGCCTCGGAGATCAGGATCTTCTGCTCGAAGCGGCAGTCGTGCACCTCGACGTAGTGGCCGATGGTGGCGCCGGCCAGCCGCAGCGGGCCGGTGACCCTGATGCCGGTCAGCTTGAGCGAGGCGACCCGGCCGGGGGCGGCGGCCGGCCCGGCCAGCAGCAGCCGGGAGAGCACCTCGGCGCGGACCGTGCGCTCCGGGCCCCAGGCCGCCCCGCCGAACGGGTCGTCCTGGTCGGCGTCGCCCGTGCGCAGGTCGTACACCCCGCCCTGCCGGAACGCCTCCCACAAGCCCTGCTCCACCGGCGTCCAGCCGTCCGGTGCCCGCTCCGCCATCGTTCCCCCGTCTCCCCCGGTCGTCTCGCCTTTCGTATCACGGACTGAAATGCGGGGCCGTCGGTTCCGGCCACTCCTTACACTGGGTGGCGTGATCTCTCGAATCGACCTGCGCGGATCCCTCGACGACCCGCGCGACCTGCTGCCCCGTGCCGACTTCGACGTCGCGGCCGCCCTGGAGACGGTGCGGCCGATCGCCGAGGACGTGCACCATCGCGGGGTCGCGGCACTGATCGAGATCACCGAGCGGTTCGACGGTGTGCGGCTGGAGTCCACCCGGGTGCCCGCCGGGCAGATCGCCGAGGCCCTGGAGACGCTGGACCCGAAGGTGCGCGCCGCGCTGGAGGAGTCGATCCGCCGCGCCCGCCTCGTCCACGCCGACCAGCGCCGCACCGGACACACCACCCAGGTGGTGCCCGGCGGCACGGTCACCCAGCGCTGGGTGCCGGTGGACCGCGTCGGCCTGTACGTGCCGGGCGGCCTGGCCGTCTACCCGTCCTCCGTCGTGATGAACGTGGTGCCGGCCCAGGAGGCGGGCGTCCAGGGCATCGCGGTGACCTCGCCGCCGCAGAAGGCCTTCGGCGGCCGGGTGCACCCGACGATCCTGGCGGCCTGCGCGCTGCTCGGCGTCACCGAGGTGTACGCGGTCGGCGGCGCCCAGGCGGTCGCCATGTTCGCGCTCGGCACCGAGGAGTGCGAGCCGGTCAACATGGTCACCGGCCCGGGCAACATCTACGTGGCCGCCGCCAAGCGCTACTTCGCCGGCCGCATCGGCATCGACTCCGAGGCCGGCCCGACCGAGATCGCCGTCCTCGCCGACGACAGCGCCGACCCGGTGGACGTCGCCGCCGACCTGATCAGCCAGGCCGAGCACGGCCCGACGTCCGGCTCGGTGCTGGTCACCGACTCGACCGGGCTGGCCGACGCGGTGGAGGCCGAGCTGAAGACGCAGGTCGCCCGGACCAAGCACAGCGAGCGGGTGGCCGAGGCCCTGGGCGGCCGGCAGTCCGGCATCATCCTGGTCGACTCCCTGGAGCAGGGCCTTCAGGTCGTCAACGCGTACGCCGCCGAGCACCTGGAGATCCAGACCCGGGACGCGCACGCCGTCGCCGCGAAGGTCCGCAACGCCGGCGCGATCTTCATCGGCCGGTGGACGCCGGTCTCGCTGGGTGACTACGCGGCCGGCTCCAACCACGTGCTGCCGACCGGCGGCTGCGCCTGCCACTCCTCCGGGCTCTCCGTGCAGACCTTCCTGCGCGGCGTCCAGGTCGTCGAGTACGACCGCGAGGCGCTGGCCGGCATCGCCGCGCACGTCGTCAACCTCGCCGACGCCGAGGACCTGCCCGGTCACGGTGACGCGATCAAGGCCCGATTCGACTGGAGTGTGCCGGGCGCGTGAAGATCGACGACCTCCCCATCCGCGACGAGCTGCGCGGACAGACCCCGTACGGCGCCCCGCAGCTGGACGTGCCCGTCCAGCTGAACACCAACGAGAACCCGTACCAGCTCCCCGAAGAGCTGGTGGCCAGGATCGCCGAGCGCGTCGCCGAGGCCGCCCGCAACCTCAACCGCTACCCCGACCGGGACGCGGTCGAGCTGCGCGAGGGCCTGGCCGCCTACCTGACCAGGACCACCGGCTTCGCCCGCACCCGCGAGCAGGTCTGGGCCGCCAACGGCTCCAACGAGATCCTCCAGCAGCTGCTCCAGACCTTCGGCGGCCCCGGCCGCACCGCGATCGGCTTCGAGCCCTCGTACTCGATGCACGCCCTGATCTCCCGCGGCACCGGCACCGACTGGATCTCCGGCCCGCGCAACGAGGACTTCACCATCGATGTGGAGGCCGCCGTCGCGGCCATCGCCGAGCAGCGGCCCGACGTCGTCTTCGTCTGCTCGCCGAACAACCCGACCGGCACCGCCGTCGCCGCCGACACCGTGCTGCGGCTCTACGAGGCGGCGCAGGCCGCCCGGCCCAGCCTGGTGATCGTGGACGAGGCCTACGTCGAGTTCTCGCACCGCGCCTCCCTGCTGCCGCTGCTGGAGGGCCGCCCCAACCTGGTGGTCACCCGCACCATGTCCAAGGCCTTCGGCGCGGCCGGCCTGCGCCTGGGCTACCTGGCCGCCGACGCGGCCGTGGTGGACGCGGTGCAGCTGGTCCGCCTGCCGTACCACCTGTCGGCCGTCACCCAGGCCACCGCGCTGGCCTGCCTGGAGCACACCGACACCCTGCTCGGATACGTCGGCCGGCTCAAGGCCGAGCGCGACCGGCTGGTCGACGCGCTGCGCGCACTGGGCCTGGAGGTGACCGACTCGGACGCCAACTTCGTCCAGTTCGGCCGCTTCGCGGACGCCCACGCCGTCTGGCAGGCCATCCTCGACCGCGGCGTCCTCGTCCGGGACAACGGTGTCCCCGGGTGGCTGCGCGTCACCGCCGGCACCCCCGCCGAGAACGACGCGTTCCTGGACGCCGTCCGTACCGCCCTCCCTCCCTCCTTGCCCGCCCTCGGGCAGGCGGGGCCCAGGCCCACCCCCACCCTTGATAGTGCGCGCTCCGCGCGCGCAGCCAGTCAGGAGCTGTAACCCCGCATGACCCGCATCGGACGCGTCGAACGCACCACCAAGGAGACCTCGGTCCTGGTCGAGATAGACCTCGACGGCACCGGCAAGACCGACATCTCCACGGGCGTCGGGTTCTACGACCACATGCTCGACCAGCTCGGCCGCCACGGCCTCTTCGACCTCACCGTGAAGACCGACGGCGACCTGCACATCGACACCCACCACACCATCGAGGACACCGCCCTCGCGCTGGGCGCCGCCTTCAAGCAGGCGCTCGGCGACAAGGTGGGCATCTACCGCTTCGGCAACTGCACCGTGCCGCTGGACGAGTCGCTCGCCCAGGTCACCGTGGACCTCTCCGGCCGCCCCTACCTGGTGCACACCGAGCCGGAGCACATGGCGCCGATGATCGGCAGCTACGACACCACCATGACCCGGCACATCCTGGAGTCCTTCGTGGCCCAGGCGCAGGTCGCCCTGCACGTCCACGTACCCTACGGACGCAACGCCCACCACATCGTGGAGTGCCAGTTCAAGGCGCTGGCCCGGGCGCTGCGCTACGCCGCCGAGCGCGACCCGCGCGCGGCCGGCATCCTCCCCTCGACCAAGGGTGCGCTGTGAGCAAGTCCGCTGTCGTCCTCATCTTCGCCGGACTCTTCCTGGCGGGCGGGGTGATCTCGTTCTGGAAGCAGAAGATTCCGAAGGGCGTCATCGCCGTGCTCGCCATAGGCTCGGTGCTCTGCCTGGCCTCCGGCGTCATGCGCCTGTGACGGCGCCGTACAGAGCCGCTTCGGAAACCGCCGAGTAGCCGCCAAGACCACGTGGCCCCCGAGGCTGCGCAGTCGCCAAGAAGATGGACACCTGAACATGGGCAAGAACGTCGTCGTACTCGACTACGGGTCGGGGAACCTCCGCTCGGCCCAGCGCGCAGTCGAGCGCACCGGCGCGACCGTCACCGTCACCTCCGACTTCCGGACCGCCATGGAAGCGGACGGCCTGCTCGTCCCCGGCGTCGGCGCCTTCGAGGCCTGCATGCGCGGGCTGAAGGCCGTCCGCGGTGACTGGCTCATCGGCCGCCGCCTCGCCGGGGGCCGCCCGGTCATGGGCATCTGCGTCGGCATGCAGATCCTCTTCGAGAAGGGGGTCGAGCACGGCGTGGAGACGGCCGGCTGCGACGAGTGGCCGGGCACCGTCGAGCCGCTGGACGCGCCGGTCGTCCCGCACATGGGCTGGAACACCGTGGACGCCCCCGAGGGCAGCCGGATGTTCGCCGGGATGGACGCCGACACCCGCTTCTACTTCGTGCACTCCTACGGGGTGCGCACCTGGGACCTGGAGGTGCACAGCGCGCGGATCAACGCCCCGCTGGTCACCTGGTCGACCCACGGCCAGCCGTTCGTCGCCGCCGTCGAGAACGGCCCGCTCTGGGCCACCCAGTTCCACCCCGAGAAGTCCGGCGACGCCGGCGCCGCCCTGCTGACCAACTGGGTCAACACCCTCTGACGATCTGAGAGTTGTCAACACCATGAGCCGCCTCGAACTGCTCCCCGCCGTCGACGTCCGGGACGGCCAGGCCGTCCGCCTGGTCAAGGGCGCCTCCGGCACCGAGACCTCCTTCGGCGAGCCGCTCGCCGCCGCCCTCGCCTGGCAGAACGCCGGTGCCGAGTGGCTCCACCTGGTCGACCTGGATGCCGCCTTCGGCACCGGCTCCAACCGCGACCTGCTCCGCGAGGTCACCGGCGCGCTGGACATCAAGGTCGAGCTCTCCGGCGGCATCCGCGACGACGAGTCGCTGGCCGCCGCCCTCGCCACCGGCTGCACCCGGGTCAACCTGGGCACCGCCGCGCTGGAGAGCCCCGAGTGGGTCGCCAAGGTCATCGCCGAGCACGGTGACAAGATCGCCGTCGGCCTCGACGTGGTCGGCACCACCCTGCGCGGCCGCGGCTGGACCCGCGACGGCGGCCAGCTCTTCGACGTGCTGGCCCGCCTGGACGCCGAGGGCTGCGCCCGCTACGTCGTCACCGACGTCAACCGGGACGGCACCCTGACCGGCCCCAACCTCCAGCTGCTGCGCGACGTCTGCGCCGCCACCGACAAGCCGGTCGTCGCCTCCGGTGGCGTCTCCTCGCTGGACGACCTGCGCGCCATTGCCACGCTGGTCGGCGAGGGAGTCGAGGGCGCCATCGTGGGCAAGGCACTCTACGAGCAGAAGTTCACCCTCGAAGAGGCCCTGGAGGCGGTTTCAGGATGACGGAACGTCAGATCGTACGCGGCCGGCTCGCCGGATTCTCCCCCTGGGAGGGGCAGTTCGGCTACTCGCGGGCGGTCGCGGCCGGGGACCACGTGCACGTGGCCGGCTCCACCGCCTGGGTCGACGGGAAGATCGAGCACGAGGGAGACCCGTACGGGCAGACCCTCGCCGCCTTCGGCGTCGGCCTCCAGGCCCTGGCCGCGTACGGCCTGACCGCGGACGACGTGGTCCGCACCCGGATGTACATCACCCACGTCCGCGACGCCGACGAGGTGGGCCGCGCCCACCGCACCCTCTTCGACGCCGCCCGCCCGGTCGCCACCATGGTGGTGGTCGCCGGACTGATCGACTCCCGGATGATGGTCGAGGTCGAACTCGACGCCTACCGCGCCGGGCTCGCAAGCACCCTGGAAGGCAAACAGCCGTGACCCTCGCAGTACGAGTCATCCCCTGCCTGGACGTCGACGCCGGCCGAGTGGTCAAGGGCGTCAACTTCCAGAACCTGCGCGACGCCGGCGACCCGGTCGAGATGGCCAAGCTCTACGACGCCGAGGGCGCCGACGAGCTCACCTTCCTCGACATCACCGCCTCCTCGGGGGACCGCGAGACCACCTACGACGTGGTGCGCCGCACCGCCGAGCAGGTCTTCATCCCGCTGACCGTCGGCGGCGGCATCCGCGCCGTCGAGGACGTCGACAAGCTGCTGCGGGCCGGCGCCGACAAGGTCGGCGTCAACACCGCGGCGATCGCCCGCCCGGAGCTGATCCGCGAGATCGCGCAGCGCTTCGGCCGCCAGGTGCTGGTGCTGTCGGTGGACGCCCGGCGCTGCCCGGAGGGCACGGAGACGCCGTCCGGCTTCGAGGTCACCACCCACGGCGGGCGCAAGGGCACCGGCCTGGACGCCGTCGAGTGGGCCGGCCGGGCCGCCGATCTGGGCGCGGGCGAGATCCTGCTCAACTCGATGGACGCGGACGGCACCAAGGACGGCTACGACCTGGACATGATCCGGGCCGTCCGCAAGACCGTCTCCGTCCCGGTGATCGCCTCCGGCGGCGCCGGCAAGGCAGCCGACTTCGCCCCGGCGGTGGAGGCCGGCGCGGACGCGGTGCTGGCCGCCAGCGTCTTCCACTTCGGCGACCTGCGGATCGGCGAGGTCAAGGCCGCGCTGCGCGAGGCCGGCCACCCCGTACGGTGACGCGCGAGGGCCCGCCCACCACGATGTGTTCCCTCGTGGTGGGCGGGCCCGCTCTTCTCCGCGCTCAGGACTCCTTCGGCGGCTCGCCCTTGATCAGGGCGAACGGCGCGCCGAACGGGTCCGCCAGCCAGGCGATCCGGCCGACGTCCGGGACCTGCTCCGGGCCCATCATCACGGTGCCGCCGGCCGACCGCCCCCGCTCGACCAGCTCGTCCACCACCTCGGTGGCGAAGTACGGCGTCCAGGACGGCGGCTGGCCCTCGCCCATCACCGGTGCGATGCCGCCGAAGCTGGTGGCCCGCTGGTCGCCGTCGGCGGTGGAGAGCACCAGGTACTCCATGCCCGGTGCCGGGAACTTCTCCGAGCGCCAGCCGAAGAGCGTCCGGTAGAAGCCGAGGCCGGCCGCCGGGTCGGTGGTGTGCAGCTCCACCCAGACCAGCGCGTTATCGGTGGACACCGCGTCCAGGCCCTGGGTGGTGCCCGCCTGCCAGATCGCGAACCGGGCGCCCTGCGGGTCGGTGACCTGGGCCATCCGCCCGGCCTCCATGACGTCGAACGGCGCGACCCGGACGGCGCCGCCGGCCTGCTCGACGGCCTTGGCGGTGGCGTCCGCGTCCGGCGCCTTGAAGTACGTCGTCCAGGTGGACTTCGCACCCTCCTCGGTGAGCGGCCCGACGGCGGCCACGGTCTTGCCGTCGGCCTGAAGGAAGCCGTAGCCGCCGGCCTCCGGGCCGAGAGCCTGGAACGTCCAGCCGAACACCGCGCCGTAGAAGGCGGCGGCCGCGGCAGGGTCCGGGCTGCCGAGGTCGATCCAGCAGGGCGTGCCGGTGGGAAAGTCGGTGGTGAGCATGGGGTGGTGCTCCTTCGACGGGAAGGGACGGCCGGGCGGGTTCGTGGGGGCGTGGACGCACCCCACCCCGGCCATCTGCGAGTCTGCACCCCGGTACCGACATCCGCAGCCGGGGCGCCGCCGACGCGCCGCAGGCCCCCGGCCGTGCGGGGGACTCCCGCTACGCGCCGGCCACGGGCTCCGCCGGCGGCAGCGGGAGCACGTGCCGCAGGGCGGTGACGGCGTCCGGCGGACCGTCCACCGACAGCTCAGTCCGCTCGCCGCGGCCGTAGACGAACAGCACCAGCTCGCCGGGCTCGCCGGTGATCCGCACGGTCGGAGCGCCCGCTGGGCCGACGGTCACGCTCTGCCCGTCCGGGCGGCGCAGCTCCAGCCGGGCGGGGGAGCGGCGGCCCGCCTCCAGCCGGGCCAGCAGGGGCAGCCGGCGCCAGAGCGCCGCGGCCCGCCCCGGCGGCACCGCCTGCGGCTGCCACTGCGGGCCCGCGCGGCGGACGTCCTCGGCGTGGACGAAGTACTCGACGGTGTTGGCGGCCTCGTCGGCGCCGGGCAGGGCGAACAGCGAGAGCAGCGGCGGCCCGGACCGGAACCGCCGCACCAGCTCCTCGTAGGGGCGCTCGGCGTACCCGCTCTGGACCTGGTGGGTCCAGCCGGCCAGCGGGCCGAGGCGGATGCCCGCCGCGGCGTCCGGCCGGCTCTCCCGGACCACCAGGTGGGCGGCGAGGTCCCGGGTGGACCACCCGGCGCAGAGGGTGGGCGCGTCCGGCCCGGCGGCGGCCAGCAGTGCGGCCAGCCGGTGGCGCTCGGCGAGGGCGTGGTTCGACATGGCCACAGCGTAGGGCGTGCCGGTCGGCGTGGCGGACGGCGTGTCGGCCGGCCCTACTTCAGGTGGCCCGTGAGCCGGGTGCCGCCCGGGTGGTTGCTGGCCGTCAGGGTGCAGGTGTAGTCCCGCCAGCCCTGCTGGTAGAAGGTCATCGACGGGCCGAACGGGTAGCCGTAGTACGGCCCGCCGCCGCCCTGGCGGGCGTCCGCCGCGGCCTGGGCCTCCTTGCAGCCGTCCCGCATCGCTTTGCTGATCTGGCTGTCGCCGGTCAGCCCGTCCGGGAGCTGCGGGTTGCCGATCGCCTCGCCGTCGTGCGCGCCCTCGCAGGGGCGCGCCTCCGGCTTGGTGACCGACTTGTTCAGCTGCGGGTGGTCGAAGCAGGAGCCGGCCGTGAAGAAGGTGTACGGCACCGCCTTGGTGGGTGTCGGGGTCGGCGTGGGCGTGGGGGTGGGCGTCGGGACCGGGGTGCTGACGCTCGGGGCGGGCGGGGGCGGCAGTGCGGCCGGCTTCTTCTCCGGCCAGAGCAGCACGGTGGCCACCACCGCGAGCAGCACGGCCAGCACGGCGAAGACGGCGAGGACCAGGCCCCGCGACGGACGGGCGGCGCCGGCCCCGGCCGGCTGCGCGGAGACCGACGGCCCGGGGCCCGACTGCCCGGGGGGCGGCTGCTCGGAGGTCATGGCCACGAGGATGGCCCACGCCGGGGCCGCCCGACAGGCGGTTGGCACAACTCGTACGAGCAGACCGGCTCCGTGCGCGGGAGTCGGCTAGGCTTCCCGGCGGCACGACACGATCCCAGGAGTAGGCGGATGCGCGTCGGAATCACCGGTCACCGGGGCCTGTCGGGGGGCATCACCGAGATGCTGGTCCGCGGGGACCTCTGGAAGCTGGTCACCACCTTCGGCCCGTACGAACTGGTCGGCGTCACCTGCGCGGACGAGGGCCCGGAGACCTGGTTCGCCGACTCCGTGCTGGAGCACGGCGGCAAGCTGGAGGTCATCGTCCCCGCCGGGGCACCCGTCGTCGGCCGCGCCGACCACACGCACCGGGGCACCCGGCTGCGGCTGATGAACGAGGCCAACGCCGTCCACCGGCTGGCCGCCGCCGAGCACGGCGGCCCCGGTGACGACACCGGGCGGGCCGTGGTCGGAATGATCGACGAGCTGATCGCGGTCTGGGACGGCGGATCCGGCAGCGAGCCCGCACGGGTCGCCGAACTGGCCCGACGGGCCGGGCTGTTCGTGCACCGGATCTGGCCGGCCGGCTGCGAGCGGCCGCACTGAGCGGCCGGGGCCTGCGCCGGCGGGGCCGCTCCCCGGGGCGGTGGCGGCCCCGGGCCGGGATCCGGACGGGGGACCGCCGGGCCGGGCCGGGCTGACACAATGGCCCCATGTCCACCCCCGCCACCCCCACCACACCCGCCACCCCCGGCTCCACCGCCCTGGACCCCGCGATCGCCGCGCGGCTCAAGCGCACCGACGACGGCCTGCTCCCGGCCATCGCGCAGCAGTACGACACCGGCGAGGTGCTGATGCTGGGCTGGATGGACGACGAGGCGCTGCACCGCACCCTCACCACCGGCCGCTGCACCTACTGGAGCCGCAGCCGCCGCGAGTACTGGGTCAAGGGCGACACCTCCGGCCACGTCCAGCAGGTCAGGTCGGTCGCGCTGGACTGCGACGGCGACACCCTGCTGGTCAGGGTCGACCAGACCGGCGCCGCCTGCCACACCGGCGACCGCACCTGCTTCGACGCCGACGTGCTCCCGCTCTCCTGACCTCTCCTACCCCGTAAGGTGCCGCCCGCCATGGACCTCGAAGCCTTCCGCAAGCTCGCCGTCGACACCCGGGTCATCCCGGTCACCCGCAGGCTTCTCGCGGACGGCCTCACCCCGATCGGCCTCTACCGCAGCCTCGCCGACGAGCGCCCCGGCACCTTCCTGCTGGAGTCCGCCGAGCAGGGCCGCAGCTGGTCCCGGTACTCCTTCGTCGGCGTCCGCAGTGGAGCCGTGCTCACCGCCGGCGAGGACGGCGGGGCCCGCTGGCACGGCGCCCCGCCGGTCGGCATCCCCACCACCGGCGACCCGCTCCAGGTGCTGCGCGCCGCGCTGGAGACGCTGCACACCCCGCGCCGCACCGACGACGGCCTGCCCCCGCTCACCGGCGGCCTGGTCGGCTACCTCGGGTACGACGTCGTGCGCCGGCTGGAGAAGCTGCCCGACCTCAACCCGGACGACCTGAAGCTCCCCGAGCTCACCATGCTGCTGGCCACCGACCTCGCCGTGCTCGACCACGCCGACGGCACGGTGCTGCTGATCGCCAACGCGGTCAACCACAACGACCTGACCACCGGCGTCGACGAGGCCTACGCGGACGCGGTGGCTCGGCTCGACGCGATGGAGGCCGACCTGCGGGGGCCGGTCGACCCGGGCCTGGCCACCTTCACCCCGTCCGGTCCCGGTGAGGTCCGCTCGCCGTTCGGCGGCGAGCCGTACCGGGCCGCCGTCGAGGAGGTCAAGGAGCGGATCCGGGCCGGCGAGGCGTTCCAGGTGGTGCCCTCGCAGCGGTTCGAGGCGCCCTGCCCGGCCTCCGCGCTGGACGTCTACCGCGTGCTGCGCACCACCAACCCCAGCCCGTACATGTACCTGTTCCGCTTCCCCGGCCCGGACGGCGGCGCCGAGGGCGGCTTCGACGTCGTCGGCTCCAGCCCGGAGGCGCTGGTGAAGGTCACCGAGGGCGAGGCGATGGTGCACCCGATCGCCGGCACCCGGCACCGCGGCGCCACCCCGCACGAGGACTCCGAGCTGGCCGCCGAGCTGCTCGCCGACCCCAAGGAGCGGGCCGAGCACCTGATGCTGGTCGACCTGGGCCGCAACGACCTCGGGCGGGTCTGCGAGCCGGGCAGCGTCGAGGTGGTCGACTTCATGCAGATCGAGCGGTACAGCCACGTCATGCACATCGTCTCCACGGTGACCGGCAAGGTGGCCCCCGGGCGGACCGCCTTCGACGTGCTGACCGCCTGCTTCCCGGCCGGCACCCTCTCGGGCGCGCCGAAGCCGCGCGCGATGCGCATCATCGAGGAGCTGGAGCCCACCCGCCGGGGCCTGTACGGCGGCTGCGTCGGCTACCTGGACTTCGCCGGGGACTCCGACACCGCGATCGCCATCCGCACCGCCGTCCTGCGCGACGGCACCGCGTACGTCCAGGCGGGCGCGGGCGTGGTCGCCGACTCGGACCCGCACGGCGAGGACACCGAGTGCCGCAACAAGGCCGCCGCTGTCCTGCGGGCCGTGGCCACGGCGAATACGCTCCGCCCGCCGCTATCGTGAGGACGGCGCCGAGTGGCTGAGGAAGGCGGCGAGGATGACCTCGACGACTACGGCGAGTGCCTGGGACGCTCTTGAGGGCGTGAACCTTCCGAAGGGTTACCGGGTGGAGATCACGGATGGAAGGATCATCATGACGCCGCAGGGGGAGAGCCGGTGGGAGGTGATCCTCAGCGCATCGCCCCAGATCAAGGAGCAACTCGCGGGTCACGGGCGGATCATGTCGGGCGTCATGATCGACTTCCCGTCCACGCTCTTCGGCTATGCCCCCGACTTGGCGGTGATCGCTCCGGGGGCCGGGCACAACAGTCGAGGGCGTTACGAGTGGCACGATGTCGAGGCCGTGCTCGAAGTGGCCTCGCCGTCGGGTCAGGACAAGGACTACGTCACGAAGGTGCGGGTCTATGCGGAGTGCGGGATTCCGATTTACGTGGTGATCGATCCGGCGGACGGGAACTGTACGGTACACACGGCTCCGTCCCGCAGCGGTGCGTACCGGGAGGCGGAACGAGTGCCGTTCGGAAACGACCTTTTTCTGCCGCTCGGTGATCGGACGCTCGTGGTGGAGACCGATGAGTTCCCGATCGAGCGGCCCACCCCGGGTAAGGCGTGAGACATCAGTCGGGGGATAGTGGACGGGTGAGCGTTCCTGACCAGTCCCGTGCCGAGACACAGTCCACCCCTGCCGAGGCGAAGCCCGGGCGGCGCACGCTCGGCCTGATGTTGCTGCTGACCGTGCTGGGCGCGGTGCTGGTGCTGACCGCCGCCGGCCGGGTCTGGGCCGAGGGCGCGGCCGGCACCCTGGAGGTGTCCGTCACCGGCGGGAAGATCTCCGAACTGCCCGGCGGGCTGGCGCTGGTGGCGCTGGCCGCAGCTGTCGCGGTGTTCGCGGTGCGCGGCGCCGGCCGGATCGCGGTCGGCCTGCTGACGCTGCTGGCCGGCCTCGGGGCGGCGGCCGCGGCAGCGGCGGGGGCCGGCGACACCGCCGCGCTGGACACCGAGGCGGCCCGCAAGCTCGCCCTCTCCAGCACCACCGCGACCGAGGTCGCCCACACCACCTGGCCCTGGGTGGCCCTGCTCGGCGGGCTGCTGCTGGCGCTGGCCGGGCTGCTCACCGCCCGGTACGGGCGCGGCTGGCCGGCCATGGGCAGCCGCTACGAGGCGCCCACCCGCAAGGCGCCGGCGAAGGCCGCGGAGTCCCCGGCCGACCTCTGGAAGGCGCTGGACCGCGGCGAGGACCCGACCGCGGTCTGAGACGACGCACTGCGCCCGCGCGGCGTCGCACCGCGCCGGGGGCGCCGCGTGGCGGTGTGACCCGATAGACGAGCACCCGCCTTGGGGCGCCGCCGTGCGGCCCGGCACAATGGAACACGTCAACCCGCCAGGGGCCGGCAGGCCCGGCCGGGCCCCGGAGAGCCAAGGAGCACCATCAGATGGCAGCAGCAGCACACGGTCACACCCCCGCCGCCTGGACCGGCGTGACCATCGCCTTCGTCGGCTTCGCGATCGCGGGCGTCGCGATGATCCTCCCGTCGGTGCTGCTGGTCTGTGCCGGCCTCGCGGTCGTCCTGCTCGGCGGCGTGGTCGGCAAGGCCATGGCGATGGCGGGCATGGGCAGGCAGCCCAGCACGATGGTGTACACCCACGAGGAGCAGGCCGCGCTGGCCACCGCCTGATCTCGCGGCACCTTGTGAACGGCGGGCGTCAACGCCCGCCGTTTTCGTTTCCCCGATCGGTGTCACGGTGCCCGCCGGGCGTGCCGGGCGGGCACAATCATGGGCGTGACCGCCTCCTCCACCGCCTCCGCCCGGCCGCCCGTCCTGCGCCGGCTGGGCGCGCCGCTGACCGCCCTGGCCGCGGCGACCGTCCCCACCGTGTTCGTCGCCGTGGTGGACCCGAACGCCCCCGGGCACTACCCGACCTGCCCGTTCCTGGCTTTCACCGGCTGGTGGTGCCCCGGCTGCGGGGGGCTGCGCTGCGTCCACGCGCTCGCCCACGGAGACCTCAGTGGCGCGCTGCACGACAACGCGCCCGCGGTGCTGCTGTTCGCCGTCCTGGCGGTGCTCTGGGTGCGCTGGGTGTGGGCGGCGGTGAGCGGCGGGCCCGCGCCGGGGCTCGCGCTCGGTGCGCGGCGCTGGGCGCTGGTGGCGCTGCTCCTGCTGGTGTTCACGGTGGTGCGCAACCTGCCGATCGGGGCCGGGCTGGCACCGCCGCTGGTCTGACCCGGCCGTCGGTGTGGGGACGGTGAAATCGCAGCTCGGAGCTGCCCCGGGGGCGTCCGTTCCGCGAGACGCGCGCCGGGCGGATGCGCTGCGCGCCCCCCTTGCCGATACCATCGAAGGGCCGGGGGCCCACTGGCCGTCCGGCTCCTCGCTAGCAGAACTAGCAGACATGATGGGGGCGCTTGCGTGAGTGTGCTCGACTCGATCATCGAAGGGGTCCGCGAGGACCTCGCCGAGCGGCAGGCCCGGGTCTCCCTGGACGAGCTCAAGGAGCTCGCCGCCAAGGCTCCGGACGCCAAGGACGGCGTCGCCGCCCTCCGGGGCGAAGGCGTGCGGGTGATCTGCGAGGTCAAGCGCTCCAGCCCGTCCAAGGGCGCACTGGCCGCGATCGCCGATCCGGCGGCCCTGGCATCCGACTACGCGGCCGGCGGCGCCGCCGCGATCAGCGTCCTGACCGAGCAGCGCCGCTTCGGCGGGTCGCTCGCCGACCTGGACGCCGTCCGCGCCGCGGTGGACACCCCGCTGCTGCGCAAGGACTTCATCGTCACCGCCTACCAGCTCTGGGAGGCCCGCGCCCACGGCGCCGACCTCGCGCTGCTGATCGTCGCCGCCCTCGACCAGCCGGCCCTGGTGTCGCTGATCGAGCGCGCCGAGTCGATCGGCCTCACCCCGCTGGTCGAGGTGCACGACGAGGAGGAGATCGCCCGCGCGGTGGACGCCGGCGCGAAGATCATCGGAGTCAACGCCCGCAACCTCAAGACCCTCGAGGTGGACCGCAACACCTTCGGCAACGTCGTCCACGCGATCCCGGACAGCGTCGTCAAGGTCGCCGAGTCCGGGGTGCGCGGCCCGCTGGACGTGATCTCCTACGCCAACCTGGGCGCCGACGCGGTGCTGGTCGGCGAGTCCCTGGTGACCGGCAAGGACCCGCGCGCCGCCGTGGCCGACCTGGTCGCGGCCGGTGCCCACCCCGCCCTGCGGCACAAGGACTGACCCCGCCGCCATGAAACTCGCCTCCCGTCTCGCCCCCGGCTGCCGCCCGCGCGGCTGCCGCGCGCCCGCACGCCGGGTGCTGGGCAGGCGGGTGCGCTACGTGATCGGCTGCGAGCCCGGGCAGGTGCAGGGCCGGCGATGGCGCAGGACGCGCGGCTGACCAGCCGTTCCGACGTCACTGTCGTCATCTTCCAGAAGGACTTCACCATGTCCGAGAAGGACTACCTGCCCGGCGCCGAGGTGCCGGACGCCCGCGGTTACTTCGGTGCCTACGGGGGCCGCTTCATCCCGGAGGCGCTGGTCGCCGCCGTGGAGCAGGTCGCCGAGGAGTACGAGAAGGCCAAGGCCGACCCGGCGTTCGCCGCCGAGCTGGACGGGCTGCTCAAGGACTACACCGGCCGCCCCAGCCCGCTCACCGACGTGCACCGCTTCTCCGCGGAGGCGGGCGGCGCGCGCATCCTGCTCAAGCGCGAGGACCTCAACCACACCGGCTCGCACAAGATCAACAACGTGCTGGGCCAGGCGCTGCTCACCCGGCGGATGGGCAAGACCCGGATCATCGCCGAGACCGGCGCCGGGCAGCACGGCGTGGCCACCGCCACCGCCTGCGCGCTGTTCGGCTTCGACTGCACCATCTACATGGGCGAGGTCGACACCCAGCGCCAGGCGCTGAACGTCGCCCGGATGCGGATGCTCGGCGCCGAGGTGGTGGCCGTGAAGTCCGGCAGCCGCACCCTCAAGGACGCCATCAACGAGGCGTTCCGCGACTGGGTCGCCAACGTGGACTCCACCCACTACCTGTTCGGTACCGTGGCGGGCCCGCACCCGTTCCCGATGATGGTCCGCGACTTCCACCGGGTCATCGGCGTCGAGGCGCGCCAGCAGGTCCTGGACCGGACCGGCCGGCTGCCGGACGCCGTCGTCGCCTGCGTCGGCGGCGGCTCCAACGCGATGGGCATCTTCCACGAGTTCATCCCTGACGCGGGCGTGCGCCTGATCGGCTGCGAGGCGGCCGGCGAGGGCGCCGAGACCCCGAAGCACGCCGCCACCCTCACCAAGGGCGACCCGGGCGTGCTGCACGGCTCCCGCACCTACGTCCTGCAGGACGAGGACGGCCAGACCATCGAGTCGCACTCCATCTCGGCCGGCCTGGACTACCCGGGCGTCGGCCCGGAGCACGCCTGGCTGAAGGACACGGGCCGGGCCGAGTACCGCCCGGTCACCGACGACGCCGCCATGCAGGCGCTGCGGCTGCTGTCCCGCACCGAGGGCATCATCCCGGCCATCGAGAGCGCCCACGCCCTGGCCGGTGCCCTGGAGCTGGGCCGCGAGCTCGGGCCCGAGGCCACCATCCTGGTCTCGCTCTCCGGGCGCGGCGACAAGGACATGCACACCGCGGCCGAGTACTTCGGCCTGTACGACGAGGCCGGCAACAACCCGGCCGGCGACAACGGCGACAACGGCGACAACGGGGCCGACGGCGCCGGCAACGGGGGTAAGTGACCATGGCTTCGAAGCTCAGCGGCATCCTGGCCGCCGCCAAGGCGGAGAACCGCGCCGCGCTGATCGGCTACCTGCCGGCCGGCTTCCCGAGCGTCGACGGCGGCGTGCGCGCCGTCAACGCGCTGGTCGAGGGCGGCTGCGACATCGTCGAGGTCGGCCTGCCGCACTCCGACCCGGTGCTGGACGGCCCGACCATCCAGACCGCGGACGACATCGCGCTGCGGGCCGGTGTGCGGATCAAGGACGTGCTGCGCACCGTCCAGGAGGTGGCCGGTGCCCACCCCGGGGCGGCGGTGCTGGTCATGACCTACTGGAACCCGGTCGAGCGCTACGGCCCCGCGCGGTTCGCCGCCGACCTGGCCGCCGCCGGCGGCGCCGGCTGCATCCTGCCGGACCTGCCGGTGGAGGAGTCCGAGGAGTGGCGCAAGGCGGCGGACGAGCACGGGCTCGACACCGTCTTCGTGGTCGCCCCGAGCAGCAAGGACAAGCGCCTCGCCGAGGTGACGGCGGCGGGCTCCGGCTTCGTCTACGCGGCCGCGGTGATGGGCGTGACCGGCTCCCGCGCCCAGGTCGGTGACCTCGCCGAGGACCTGGTCGCCCGTACCCGGGCCACCACGGCGCTGCCGGTCTGCGTCGGCCTCGGCGTCTCGACGGCCGACCAGGCCGCCCAGGTGGCCGGCTTCGCCGACGGCGTGATCGTCGGCTCGGCCTTCGTCCAGCGGATCCTGGACGCCGACGGTGACGAGCAGGCCGCACTGGCGGCCGTCCGCACCCTGGCCGGCGAGCTGGCGGAGGGCGTCCGCCGCCGGTAGGCACACCCGCTCCGTGACGGCCCGCCGCCCCCTCCACCGGGGGCGGCGGGCCGTCGTCGTTCCCGGGTGGAACCCGAACGGGTGAACAGAGGCGCTCTGACGCACCAGCGGGGGTTGACCGGCGTTGAGTGGAGGGACGAGTGCACGAACGACGTGCGCGGGGGCGTGAGACGAACGGAAGGGGTCCGCCGGTGCCGGGTCTCCAGCGAGCGGTCCTGCTGCGGGCGGCCGCGGCCGTGCTGGCGCTGGGTGCCGCAGTCGGGGCGGACCACACCGTGGTGGGGGAGGCGCTGGCCAAGCGGGGTGCGGAGCGCGCCGAGCGGGAGGCGTACGTGTGCGCGCAGGCGGCCCGGGCGGACGCGGTGGCCAGGGCCGCGCGGTCGCATCTGCTGGGGCGCCCGGCGCTGGACGGCCCGGGGCGCCCGCCCGGCTGCGGCACCGGCGGCCGCTAGCGCGGATTCGGACAGAACCTTATAAGCCGTCACTCTTTCGGCTTAATTCCTGAATATGGAGGAACCGCCCTTCATCTCTTACGGTTCATCAGGAAGTGAAGGTGTTTCCCGAGGGGGTTACCTCTATGGCGGCCGGCCCGGCGGTGCGGCGCAGCAGCGTGGTGTGGACGGAATGGGTCGGTACGGCGGTGCGGCTGGGCCTCGCTGTGGTCTGGGGCTGGGCCGGTCTGGCCAAGATCTCCGACCCGGCAGCGGCCGCCCAGGCCGTGCGCGCATACGAGATCCTGCCCGAGTCGCTGGTCAAACCGGTGGGCTACGCGCTGCCGTTCCTGGAACTGGCGCTCGCGGCGCTGCTGGTGATCGGGCTGGGGGTGCGGCTGGTGGCCGCAGTCTCCGCGCTGCTGCTGCTCGCCTTCATCGGGGGGATCGCCTCCGCCTGGGCCCGCGGCATCTCGATCGACTGCGGCTGCTTCGGCGGCGGCGGGGCGGTGGACGCCTCGCAGACGGAGTACCTCCAGGAGATCCTGCGCGACACCGGCTTCCTGCTGCTGGCCGGCTGGCTGCTCTGGCGGCCCCGCACCAAGTTCTCCGTGGACGGCTGGCTGGCGACCTGACCGGCAGGCACCCCGCACCCACCCCCGACCCTGGCCCTCCCCCCGATTGTGGATGTCAAGGCAGATGAGCGAGAAGAACCGAGAAGGCAAGCGCACCGCCCGCGAGCGGATGCAGGCGGAGCGGGCGGCCGACGAGGCCCGCGCCCGGCGGAAGAAGAAGCTGCTGGTGGGTGGGGCGGTGCTGGCGGTGATCGCCGCCGCCGTGATCACCGGCGTCGTGGTGCAGAACGAGCGCTCCAAGCCGGAGACCCCGACCGCCGCCCCGGCCGGCACGATCGGCGACAAGAACCTGGTCGTCCCGGTCGGCGCGGCCAACGCCCCGTCCGTCCTCACCGTCTACGAGGACCCGCGCTGCCCCGCCTGCGGCATCTTCGAGCGTGAGCTCTCGCCGACCATCGACCAGCTGGAGGACGCCGGCAAGATCTACACCAACTACCACATCGTGTCGTTCATCGACCGGGCCGTGCCGGGCAAGGGCTCCAAGTACGGGGCCAACGCGCTGGCCTGCGCCCAGGACGCCGGGCACTTCCGCGACTACCACGACGTGCTCTACCGCAACCAGCCGGACGAGACCAACGACGCCTTCCGCGACAAGGCCACCCTGATCAGCCTCGCCAAGCAGGTCGACGGTCTGGACACGCCCGCCTTCGAGGCCTGCGTCAACGACAACAAGTACGGCGGCTGGGTCTCCGCCGTCCAGCAGGACTTCGACAAGTCCGGCTACAAGTCGACGCCGACGGTGCTGCTCAACGGCCAGCCGATCTACCCGAAGAACGGCACCGAGGAGATCACCCCGCAGAACCTGGTGAAGTGGGTGGACGCCGCCAACCAGGGCAAGCCGCTGGGCACGACCGGCTCGCACGGCCAGTCCCCGGCGCCGACCAGCACCGCCTCGGAGAGCAACAACCCGTCGCCGAAGGCCGGCTGAGCACCGGCCCGGCCGGGCCGCCCGCCGCCGCCCCCTCCCCGTCCGGAGGGGGCGCCGCGCCGCTGCGCACCCTGTTGTTCGGGATCTGTGACCCCGGGGGTGCCCGGGGCGAGCCGCCGACCCTGTAGCGTCGGAGCTGCCATGGATATCGCCTACATTCCCAGCCCGTCGCGGGGTGTCCTCTATCTCGGACCGATCCCGCTGCGCGCCTACGCCTTCTGCATCATCCTCGGTGTCGTCGTGGCCGTCTGGCTCGGCAGCAAGCGCTGGGTCGCCCGGGGCGGTGGCAAGCACACGGTCGGCGACATCGCCGTCTGGGCTGTGCCGTTCGGCCTGGTCGGCGGCCGGCTCTACCACGTGATCACCGACCACCAGCTGTACTTCGGCGAGGGCAGGAACCCCTGGAACGCCTTCAAGATCTGGGAGGGCGGCCTCGGGATCTGGGGCGCGATCGCGCTGGGCGCGGTCGGCGCCTGGATCGGCGCCCGCCGCCGGGGCGTGCCGCTGCCCGCCTACGCCGACGCCATCGCCCCGGGCATCGCGCTCGCGCAGGCGATGGGCCGCTGGGGCAACTGGTTCAACCAGGAGCTGTACGGCCGGGAGACCACGCTGCCGTGGGGCCTGGAGATCGACAAGACGCTGCCCAACGGTGAGGTCGTCACCGGGGTCTACCACCCGACCTTCCTCTACGAGTCGCTCTGGTGCGTCGGGGTCGCGCTGCTGGTGATCTGGGCGGACCGCCGGTTCACCCTCGGCCACGGCCGGGCCTTCGCGCTGTACGTGGCCGCGTACACGGTCGGCCGGTTCTGGACCGAGTGGCTGCGGATCGACGAGGCGCACGTGATCCTGGGCCTGCGGCTCAACGACTGGGTGGCGATCGCGGTGTTCCTGGCCGCCGTCGCCTACTTCGTGATCGTCGGGAAGAAGCGGCCCGGCCGGGAGGACCCGGCGAGCATCGACCCGACGGCGACCGATCCGGCGGCGACCGACCCGTCCGGTGCTTCCGAGGCGACGGGTGCCTCGGAGGGGAGCGCCGCAAAGTCTCGCTCCTCGGACAAGAAGGTGGACACCGAGCCGGCCGACGCGGCCCGCGGAAGTGCCGGCAAGGACGCCAAGAACCTCACCTGACCAGCGACTTCCATTGCCTCCGGCCGCTCTTCCGCGCTTCGCGGGGGGCGGCCGGAGCGCTGTTCGGACAGCCTTACTTTGCTGGAAATGCCCAGGCCGGGCGGACTACGTTCGATTCATCAGACGATCGGACGGAGGCCCGAAACCGTGAGCGCGACCACCCTTGACCCCGAGGCCGGGCACCACCCCCGCATACCCGCCGCCGGGCACCACCGCGATGTGAACGGCGGCTGGCTGCGGCCGGCCGTGTTCGGCGCGATGGACGGGCTGGTCTCCAACTTCGCGCTGATGACCGGCGTGGTGGGCGGCGCGGTCTCCAGCAGCACGGTGGTGCTGACCGGCCTGGCCGGGCTGGCGGCGGGCGCCTGCTCGATGGCGGCGGGGGAGTACACCTCGGTGGCCTCCCAGCGTGAGCTGGTGCAGGCCGAGATCGAGGCCGAGCGGCTCGAGCTGAGCCGCAACCCCCACGGCGAGCTGGCCGAGCTGGCCGAGCTGTACGTGGCGCGCGGGGTGGAGCCGGCGCTGGCACACGAGGTCGCCCGCCAGCTCTCCGCCGACCCGAACCGGACGCTGGAGGTGCACGTCCGGGAGGAGCTGGGCGTCGACCCCAACGACCTGCCCTCGCCGTGGGTCGCGGCCGGCTCCTCGTTCGTCTGCTTCGCGGTCGGCGCGCTGCTGCCGCTGCTGCCGTACCTGCTGGGTGCGACCTCGCTGGTGCCGGCGCTGCTGCTCTCCGTGGCCGGTCTCTTCGCGTGCGGCGCCGTGGTGGCCCGGGTGACGGCGCGCACCTGGTGGTTCAGCGGGCTGCGGCAGCTGCTGCTGGGCGGGGCGGCGGCCGGGGTGACGTACCTGCTGGGCTGGCTGATCGGCGGCCACGTCGGCTGATCGGCCGGGCAGCCACCTCGGGTGAGCGGGCCGGCGGCCACCTCGGGCGAGCGGCCGTGTCGGGCGGGTGAGCGGCCCGGGGCCGGGCCGTGGGATGGTACAGCGACCTGCATGATTATGCGATGGATCGCGTGACGTTCCGCACATAGAGGGCGGATGGCGCCTGGCCTAGTCTCATCATTCGGGCCCGGGCGCCGCGGATTCGCATCCTGGGACCGACTCCGGGAATGGATTCGCAGGCGACCTTGATCGGCTTCTGTGGCCGGGGGATTTCGCCCCTGTTTCGAGCGGCCCACCGCCGGGCACAATCGTCGGGACGTGCGCTGTGGCACGTCCTCTCATTGCGCCCTTGACCTGCGCATCCGTCCGCGATGTGGACGCGATATTCCGCTTCCCGGGATCTTGGGCATCATGTAACTTGCACGAAATCGCACCAGGGCCAACGTCGTCCCTACTGCACCAGCTCCCCCAGCCCTCTGCTGGGAGGTAACGAATGACGACGACGGGAGAGCCGATGCTGTCTGCATCCATGCACTCCGCCAACGAGCCCCAGGCCGGCGCAGCGCGCCCGCCGTACGCGCTCGTTCCGGATGCGCGACCTGCTGCTCAGGGCCTGTACGACCCGCGAAACGAGCACGACGCCTGTGGCGTCGGCTTCGTCGCCACGCTGACCGGCATCGCCGACCACAAGATCGTCGAGCAGGCGCTGACCGTCCTGCGCAACCTGGAGCACCGCGGCGCCACCGGCGCCGAGCCGGACTCCGGTGACGGTGCGGGCATCCTGACGCAGGTCCCGGACGCATTCCTGCGCTCCAAGGTCGACTTCGAGCTGCCCGTCGCCGGCGCGTACGCGGTCGGCATCGCCTTCCTGCCCGACGAGGACGCGGCCGACGCCGCCGCCGTCGCGCAGATCGGGGCCATCGCCGCCGAGGAGGGCCTGACCGTCCTCGGCTGGCGCGACGTCCCGGTCACGCCGGACCTGCTGGGCGCCACCGCCCGCAGCGTGATGCCGCGCTTCCGGCAGGTATTCCTCGCGGCAGCGGGCCATGGGCAGAGCCTGGGCAAGGACGGCGCCGAGGGCATCGCGCTGGACCGGATCGCCTTCGTCGTCCGCAAGCGCTCCGAGCGTGAGGCCGGCGTCTACTTCCCGTCGCTCTCCGCGCGCACCATCGTCTACAAGGGCATGCTGACCACCGGCCAGCTGGAGCCCTTCTTCCCCGACCTGTCGGACCGGCTCTACGCCTCCGCGCTCGGCCTGGTGCACTCGCGGTTCTCCACCAACACCTTCCCGAGCTGGCCGCTCGCCCACCCGTACCGCTTCGTCGCGCACAACGGCGAGATCAACACGGTCAAGGGCAACCGGAACTGGATGACCGCCCGCGAGTCCCAGCTCGCCACCGACCTCATCCCCGCCAACAGCAAGGGCCAGGGGCTGAGCCGGATCTTCCCCGTCTGCACCCCGGACCACTCCGACTCGGCGTCCTTCGACGAGGTCCTGGAGCTGCTCCACCTCGGCGGCCGGTCGCTGCCGCACTCGGTGCTGATGATGATCCCGGAGGCGTGGGAGAACCACGCCACCATGGACCCGGCCCGCCGCGCGTTCTACCAGTACCACTCCAACCTGATGGAGCCCTGGGACGGCCCGGCCTGCGTCACCTTCACCGACGGCACCCAGATCGGCGCCGTGCTGGACCGCAACGGCCTGCGCCCGGCCCGCTACTGGATCACCGAGGACGGCCTGGTCGTCCTCTCCTCCGAGGTCGGCGTGCTCGACATCGAGCAGGAGAAGGTCGCCAAGAAGGGCCGCCTGCAGCCCGGCAAGATGTTCCTCATCGACACCGCGGAGCACCGCATCGTCGAGGACGAGGAGATCAAGTCGGCGCTGGCCTCCGAACACCCCTACGCGGAGTGGGTCGCCGGCGGCCAGATCCAGCTCGCCAAGCTGCCCGAGCGCGAGCACATCGCGCACACCCACGCGTCGGTCACCCGCCGCCAGCAGACCTTCGGCTACACCGAGGAGGAGCTGCGGGTCATCCTGGCGCCGATGGCGAAGACCGGCGGCGAGGCGCTCGGCTCGATGGGCACCGACAGCCCGATCGCCGCGCTCTCCGAGAAGCCGCGCCTGCTGTTCGACTACTTCGTGCAGCTCTTCGCTCAGGTCACCAACCCGCCGCTGGACGCCATCCGCGAGGAGCTCGTCACCTCGCTGCTGTCCAACCTCGGCCCCGAGGGCAACCTGCTGGCCGCCGAGGCCGCCGCCTGCCGTTCCGTCGGCATCACCTTCCCGGTGATCGACAACGACGAGCTGGCCAAGCTCGTCCACATCAACGCCGACGGCGACCAGCCCGGGCTCAAGGCCGTCACCCTGTCCGGCCTTTACAAGGTCGCCACCGGCGGCGAGGGCCTGGCCGCCCGCCTGGCCGAGATCGCGGCCGAGGCCGACGCCGCGATCGCCGACGGCGCCCGGATCGTCGTGCTCTCCGACCGGCACTCCGACGCCGAGCACGCCCCGATCCCCTCGCTGCTGCTCACCTCCGCGATCCACCACCACCTCATCCGCACCAAGCAGCGCACCCAGGTGTCGCTGCTGGTCGAGGCCGGTGACGTCCGCGAGGTGCACCACGTCGCGCTGCTGATCGGCTACGGCGCCGGCGCGGTCAACCCGTACCTGGCCATGGAGTCCGTCGAGGACCTCGTCGCCCAGGGCGTCTTCATCGAGGGCGTCGAGCCCGAGAAGGCCATCAAGAACCTGATCAAGGCGCTCGGCAAGGGCGTGCTCAAGGTCATGTCCAAGATGGGCATCTCCACCGTCGCCTCCTACCGCGGCGCGCAGGTCTTCGAGGCGATCGGCCTCTCCCAGGAGCTCGTCGGCACCTACTTCGCCGGCACCACCACCAAGCTCGGCGGAATCGGCCTGGAGCAGATCGCCAAGGAGGTGGCCGCCCGCCACGCCAAGGCGTACCCGGCCTCCGGCATCCCCGCCGCGCACCGCGCGCTGGACATAGGCGGCGAGTACCAGTGGCGCCGCGAGGGCGAGCCGCACCTGTTCGACCCGGACACCGTCTTCCGGCTCCAGCACTCCACCCGCAACCGCCGGTACGACATCTTCAAGCAGTACACGGACCGGGTGAACGAGCAGTCCGAGCGGCTGATGACGCTGCGCGGCCTGTTCCGGCTGGACGGCCTCGGCCGCACCCCGATCTCCGTCGACGAGGTCGAGCCGGTCTCCGAGATCGTCAAGCGCTTCTCCACCGGCGCCATGTCGTACGGCTCGATCTCCCGCGAGGCGCACGAGACCCTCGCCATCGCGATGAACCGCCTCGGCGGCAAGTCCAACACCGGCGAGGGCGGCGAGGACCCGGACCGCCTGTACGACCCGGAGCGCCGCTCGGCGATCAAGCAGGTCGCCTCCGGCCGGTTCGGCGTCACCTCCGAGTACCTGGTCAACGCGGACGACATCCAGATCAAGATGGCCCAGGGCGCCAAGCCCGGCGAGGGCGGCCAGCTGCCCGGCCACAAGGTGTACCCGTGGGTCGCCAAGACCCGGCACTCCACCCCGGGTGTCGGCCTGATCTCCCCGCCGCCGCACCACGACATCTACTCCATCGAGGACCTGGCCCAGCTGATCCACGACCTCAAGAACGCCAACCCGGCGGCCCGCATCCACGTGAAGCTGGTCTCCGAGGTCGGCGTCGGCACGGTCGCCGCGGGTGTCTCCAAGGCGCACGCGGACGTGGTCCTGGTCTCCGGCCACGACGGCGGCACCGGCGCCTCGCCGCTGACCTCGCTCAAGCACGCGGGCGGCCCCTGGGAGCTCGGCCTCGCCGAGACCCAGCAGACCCTGCTGCTCAACGGCCTGCGCGACCGGATCGTCGTCCAGACCGACGGCCAGCTGAAGACCGGCCGCGACGTGGTCATCGCCGCGCTGCTGGGTGCCGAGGAGTTCGGCTTCGCCACCGCCCCGCTGGTCGTCTCCGGCTGCATCATGATGCGCGTCTGCCACCTGGACACCTGCCCGGTCGGCGTCGCCACCCAGAACCCGGTGCTGCGCGACCGCTTCTCCGGCAAGCCCGAGTTCGTGGTCAACTTCTTCGAGTTCATCGCCGAGGAGGTCCGGGAGATCCTGGCCGAGCTGGGCTTCCGCTCGATCGAGGAGGCCGTCGGCCACGCCGAGCACATCAACGCGGCCGCCGCGATCGACCACTGGAAGGCCGCCGGGCTCGACCTGGCCCCGCTCTTCCACGTGCCCGAGCTGCCCGAGGGCGCGGCCCTGCACTGCACCACCACGCAGGACCACGCGCTCGACAAGGCCCTGGACAACCAGCTGATCGACCTGGCCCAGGACGCCCTGGAGCGCGGCGACGCCGTCCGCATCCAGCTGCCGATCCGCAACGTCAACCGCACGGTCGGCACCATGCTCGGCCACGAGGTGACCAAGCGGTACCGCGGCGAGGGCCTGCCCGAGGGCACCATCGACGTGACCTTCACCGGCTCGGCCGGCCAGTCGTTCGGCGCCTTCGTGCCGAAGGGCGTCACGCTGCGGCTGGAGGGCGACGCCAACGACTACGTCGGCAAGGGCCTCTCCGGCGGTGTGGTCGTCGTCCGCCCGGCCCGGGACGCCGCCGCGATCGGCGCCGACGCGCAGAACCACGTCATCGCCGGCAACACCATCGGCTACGGCGCCACCGGCGGCCGCGTCCACCTGCGCGGCAAGGCCGGCGAGCGTTTCGCCGTCCGCAACTCCGGTGCGACCCTGGTGGTCGAGGGCGTGGGCGACCACGGCCTGGAGTACATGACCGGCGGCCGGGTCGTCATCCTCGGCGAGACCGGTCGCAACCTGGCGGCGGGCATGTCCGGCGGTATCGCCTACGCGCTGGACCTGCGCCCCGCCAACGTGAACGACGGCATGGTGGGCATCGAGGCCCCGACCGCCGCCGACCGCGACTGGCTGCGCGAGACCGTGCAGCAGCACTACGAGGAGACCGGCTCCACCGTGGCCGCCGAGCTCCTGGCCGACTGGGGCAGCGGGGTCTCCCGCTTCTCCAAGATCATGCCGACCGACTACAAGGCTGTGCTCGCCGCCAAGGACGCCGCTGAGCGCGATGGCCTCTCCGAGGCCGAGACCACTCGCAAGATGATGGAGGCGGCACGTGGCTGACCCCAAGGGCTTCCTGACCACCGGCAAGCAGCTGGCCGAGCGCCGGCCCGTGGACGTCCGTCTGCGGGACTGGAACGAGGTCTACGTCGAGCGCAGCCTCCTGCCGATCATCACCAAGCAGGCCGGCCGCTGCATGGACTGCGGCATCCCGTTCTGCCACAACGGCTGCCCGCTCGGGAACCTCATCCCCGAGTGGAACGACCTCGCCTACCGCGACGACTTCGCCGGCGCGATCGAGCGGCTCCACGCGACCAACAACTTCCCGGAGTTCACCGGGCGGCTCTGCCCGGCTCCCTGCGAGTCCGCGTGCGTGCTGGGCATCAACCAGGACGCGGTGACCATCAAGAACGTCGAGGTCACCATCATCGACAAGGCCTGGGACCGCGGCGGCGTCACGCCGCAGATCCCGGAGCGGCTGTCCGGCAAGACGGTCGCCGTCGTCGGCTCCGGCCCGGCCGGCCTGGCCGTCGCCCAGCAGCTCACCCGTGCCGGGCACACCGTGGTGGTGTACGAGCGCGCCGACCGCATCGGCGGCCTGCTGCGCTACGGCATCCCCGAGTTCAAGATGGAGAAGCGCCACATCAACCGCCGCATCGAGCAGATGCGCGCGGAGGGCACCCGGTTCCGCACCGGCGTCCACGTCGGCGAGGACATCACCGGGCAGCAGCTGCGCGAGCGCTTCGACGCGGTCGTCGTGGCCGCCGGCGCCACCACCGCCCGCGACCTGCCGGTGCCCGGGCGCGAGCTCAAGGGCATCCACCAGGCCATGGAGTACCTGCCGCTGGCCAACAAGGTGCAGGAGGGCGACTTCGTCGAGTCGCCGATCACCGCCAAGGGCAAGCACGTCGTCGTCATCGGCGGCGGCGACACCGGTGCCGACTGCCTCGGCACCGCACTGCGCCAGGGGGCGGCCTCGGTCACCCAGCTGGAGATCATGCCGCGGCCCGGCGACGACCGCCCCGGCCACCAGCCCTGGCCGACCATGCCGATGACGTACAAGGTCACCTCGGCCCACGAGGAGGCCGTCCACGTCCGGGAGACGAAGACGGTGGACAGCCGGGCAGAGGGACCCTCCTCGCCGGAGGCGGGCAAGGAGGGACGCATTTACGCGGTCAACACCACCCACTTCACGGGCGACGAGGACGGCAACGTCCAGGAGCTGCACCTCGTCGAGGTGGAGTTCAAGGACGGCCGGTTCGAGCCGGTGCCCGGCACCGAGCGGTCGATCCCGGCCCAGCTCGTCACCCTCGCCATGGGCTTCACCGGCACGGACGTCAGGAACGGCCTGGTCGAGCAGCTCGGCGTCGAGCTGGACGCCCGCGGCAACGTGGCGCGGGACGGCCGGTTCGCCACCAACGTGGACGGCGTGTACGTCTGCGGTGACGCCGGCCGCGGCCAGTCGCTGATCGTCTGGGCCATCGCGGAGGGCCGCTCGGCCGCCGCCGCGGTGGACAAGTACCTGGGCGGCAAGACCCCGCTGCCCGCCCCGATCCGGCCCACGGACCGCCCGCTGGTGGTCTGACGCCCCGCCCGACCCGCCGGCGGCCCCACCGCCGGCGGGACCGGGCCACCCCCCCCGAACGCCCGGCACCGCATTGCCGGGAGTACGAGCCGCTGCCCCCGCCAGCGTCGCCGGGCCTACGCGGTACTCAGGCGCCTGCCCTCTCCCCGACCAGTGGAGGGCGGGCGCCTCTTCGCGTCCAGGGGCCCTCGGCGTCCGGGGGCCCTCGGCGTACGGTGTCTCTTCGCGTCCGGGACCGGCCGTCCGGGACCGGCTGTCCGGGTCACTGGCGCAGCAGGAGTTCGGCCGCCTCGGTGCGGGCGTACAGCACCGTACGGCCGGTGCGGTGGCGGGCGGTCAGGCCCGCCCCGGTCAGCGCGGTCAGGTGGTGCGAGACGTTGGCGGCGGACAGGCCGGTGCGGGCGGCGAGTTCGGTGGTCGAGGCCGGCGCGTCGAGCTCGGCGAGCAGCCGGGCGCGGGTACGGCCGATCACGTTGGCCAGGCCGTCCGGCACCGCGGCACCGGACGTCTCCCACAGCGTGGCCACCCCGCGCGGCGGGTAGACCAGGCCCGGCTGCCACGGCGGGTTCAGCTGGGAGTAGACGCCCGGCCAGGCGAAGACGGTGGGGGCGAGGACCAGGCCGCGCTCGCCGTCCAGCCGCCGCTGCACGTCCACCAGGCGGTGGGCGATCCGCAGGGTGTCACGCTCCCAGCTCACCTGGGGGTGCAGGTCGGCGAAGAGCGCGGCCGGCCCGCCCGCCGACATCTGGCGGGCCCGCCGCAGGATCTCGCCCTCGGTGAGCCGCTGGATGCGCGGCCAGTGCGGGGCGATCGCGGCCGTCCAGTACGCCTGGACCTCGGCCGCCAGCCTGGCCAGCCCCGCCTCCGGGTCGGCCCACAACTCGGCGACCAGCGGAGGGAGTTCTCCGTCGAGCCGGGCGAGGTCGCGGCGGACCACCGCCGGGTCGGCGGCGGCCAGCTCGGCCACCGCCTGCTCGATGGTGAGCGTGGAGTGCACCGGTACCGGGGTCAGGAAGTCGGGCACGTACACCGTGGGCAGCCGGACCAGCTGGGAGAGCAGCTCCCAGCGGACACCGGCCAGCCGCTGCCGGGCCTGCCGCACCCAGGGCAGGTGGACGCCGTGCCGGCCCGGCTCCTTCAGCACCTCCACGCTGGTGACGACCTCCGACAGCGGCGAGGCGGCGAAGCGCGTCCGGGCGAGGTCCTGGGCCGAGAACTCCCAGACGAGCATGGCGGCCTCCGTCGAGGATTCGATCAGAATGGAATCTCTGTGCAGAGGTGATCATGCCCGGGAAGCTCGTGCCATGACCACCGCCACGCTCCCCCCGCTCCGGGACCGGCTCGGCCTCCCGGAGACCGCCGGCCGCCACCGCCTGATCGGCGCCCACCTCGTGGACAGTCTCGGCACCGGGCTGATCCTCGCCTTCACACTCGTCTACTTCGCCCGCACCACCACCCTCACCCTGGCCGCCATCGGCGCCGCCGTCACCACGGCCCGGCTGCTGGCCCTGCCCACCGCGATCGCCGTCGGCCCGCTGATCGACCGGTACGGCGCCCGGGCGGTGGCGGCCTGCGGCAACGCGCTCTCCGCGCTCGCCTACGGCGGCTTCCTGCTCGCCGGGCAGGCCTGGCAGATCGTGCTGGTCTGCCTGCTCACCCAGATCGGGCACGTGGCCTACTGGACCTCCAGCACCGGCCTGGTGGTGCTGGCCTCCGCCGAGGGCGAGCGGACCCGCTGGTTCGCGCTGGTGCAGACGCTGCGCAACACCGGGATGGGACTGGGCGGGGCGCTCGGCGCCGTCCTGGTGGCCGACGACGGGACGGGCGGGCTGCGGGCACTGGTGGTGCTCAACGCGGCCAGCTACGCGGTGGCGGCGGGCCTGCTGGGCTCCTGGCGCCCGGCCGCGGCGACGCCCGCCCCCGCGGAGCCCGCCGCGCCGTCCGCGAAGGCACCGTCCGCGAAGGCACCGTCCGCGAAGGCGGAGCCGGAGCGCGGCGGCTACCGGGCGGTGCTGCGGGACCGGCGGTACCTGCTGCTGGTCGTCGTCCACCTGGCCTTCGTCTTCGGCTCGATGATCATCAGCATGCTGCTCGCCGTCTACCTCACCGAGGGCCTGCACCGCGACGCCTGGCTGGCCGGCTCGCTGCTCGTCCTCAACGGCGTCCAGGTGGTGCTCACCCAGAACGCGGTGGCCCGCCGGCTCGAACGGTTCCGCCCCACCCGGGTGGTCGCCGCCGGCGCCCTGCTCAACGCGCTCTCCTTCGGCCTGTTCGCGCTCCTGGCCGCCGCCCCCGGCTGGATCGTCACCGCCGGCCTGTTCGCGGCGATGGCGGTCTTCAACCTCGCCGAGACCGTCGCCACCCCCTACGCGGAGGAGCTCAGCGTCTCGCTCGCCGACCCCGCCCGCCGCGGCCGCTACCTCGCCGTCTACCAGCTCTCCTGGAACCTCGGCCAGGCCGTCGCCCCCGCCCTGCTCACCCTCCTCCTCGGCCGCGGCGCCGCCTGGCCGTGGCTGTTCCTGCTGGTGCTGAGCCTGGCCGCGGTGCCCGGACTGCTGCGCCTGGAACGCCTCCGCTGACGGACTGTTGTTTGTCGGTGCCAAGTGGCAGACTGCGCCCGACGGCCGGGGGGCTGCGCGAGGTGCGGAGGTTGACAGGATGAGCATGACTCAGGCAGCCGGGGGTGCCACGGTACGGCGCCTGCTGCTGGGCTCCCAGCTGCGCAGGCTGCGGGAGGCCAGGGGCGTCAGCCGGGAGGAGGCCGGCTATTCGATCCGCGCCTCGGAGTCGAAGATCAGCCGCATGGAGCTCGGCCGGGTCGGTTTCAAGGAGCGCGACGTCGCCGACCTGCTCACCCTGTACGGCGTCGAGGCCGAGCAGGAGCGGGCCTCCGTCCTCGGCCTCGTCCGCGACGCCAACGCGACGTCCTGGTGGCACGCGTACGGCGACGTGCTGCCCGGCTGGTTCCAGACCTACCTCGGGCTGGAGGAGGCCGCCTCCGACATCCGCAGCTACGAGGTCCAGTTCGTCCACGGGCTGCTGCAGACCGCCGACTACGCGCGGGCCGTGATCACGCACGGCGGCCACGTCACCGAGCCGGGCGAGGTCGAGCGGCGGGTCGAGGTCCGGCTGAGGCGCCAGCAGGTCCTTACCGCCGGGCGGCCGCCGCGGCTGCTCGCCGTCCTGGACGAGGCCGCGCTGCGCCGCCCCTGGGGCGGGCCGGAGCTGATGCGGGCCCAGATCGACCGGCTGCTGGAGCTGACCGACCTGCCCAGCGTGGTGCTCCAGGTGATGCCCCTGGGGTTTGGAGGGCTGCGGGCGGAGGGCGGCGCCTTCTCGGTGCTCGGCTTCGCCGAGCCGGAGCTCGCGGACGTCGTCTACCTGGAGCAGTTCACCACCGCGCTGTACCTGGACAAGCCCGCCGAGGTGGCCGAGTACGCGGGCGCGATGGACGGCCTGGCGGCGGACGGACTCTCCCCCGACCGGACACGGGAACTTCTTCGCTCCGTACGCCAAGAGCTTTGAAGCATACGTACGATGAGGCCCGATCAGATCTGATCGGGGAAGGCCCGCGCGTCTTCCCGCATCGGCACGAGAGGGACCAGATGTCGTACCTTTCCGAGTTGGCGCTGCAGTACATCGACGGCGAGTGGCGGGCCGGCAGTGGCTCCTGGGACATCGTCGACGTCGACCCCTACACCGGCGACAAGCTCGCCGGCATCACCGTCGCCACCGTCGGGGAGGTCGACCAGGCCTACCGGGCCGCCGAGCGGGCGCAGAAGGAGTGGGCCGCCACCAACCCCTACGCCCGCCGGCTGGTCTTCGAGCGCGCACTGCGCATCGTCGAGGAGCGCGAGCAGGAGATCACCGAGGCGATCGCGGCCGAGCTGGGCGGCACCGCGCTCAAGGCCGGGTTCGAACTCGCCCTCACCAAGGACATGCTGCGCGAGTCGATGCAGCTCTCCCTGCGCGCCGAGGGGCGGCTGCTGCCCTCGCCGGTGGAGGGCAAGGAGAACCGCCTCTACCGCCTGCCGGTCGGCGTGGTCGGCGTGATCAGCCCGTTCAACTTCCCGCTGTTCCTGTCGATGAAGGCGGTCGCCCCGGCGCTGGCGCTCGGCAACGGCGTCGTGCTCAAGCCGCACCAGGAGACCCCGGTCGTCGGCGGCACCCTCATCGCCAAGATCTTCGAGGACGCGGGCCTGCCGGCCGGCCTGCTCAACGTGGTCGTCACCGACATCGCCGAGATCGGCGACGCCTTCATCGAGCACCCGGTGCCCAAGGTGATCTCCTTCACCGGCTCCGACAGGGTCGGCCGGCACGTCGCCACCGTCGCCGCCTCGCACTTCAAGCGGACCGTGCTCGAACTCGGCGGCAACAGCGCGCTGATCGTCCTCGACGACGCCGACGTCGGCTACGCCGTGGACGCCGCGGTGTTCAGCCGCTTCGCCCACCAGGGCCAGGTCTGCATGGCCGCCAACCGGGTGCTGGTCGACCGCGGCGTGGCCGACGAGTTCACCGAGAAGTTCGTCGCCAGGGTCGCCGCCCTGCGCGTCGGCGACCCCAGGGACCCGGCTACCCAGATCGGCCCGCTGATCAACCCCGTCCAGGCCGACGCCCTCACCGCCCAGGTCGACCAGGCGATCGCCGCCGGTGCCACCGCCCTGCTGCGCGGCGGGACCGACGGCAGCCTGATGGACCCGGTCGTCCTCGCCGGACTGCCGGCCGGCGCGCCCATCCTCCAGCGCGAACTCTTCGGCCCCGTCGTCCTGGTGGTGCCCTTCGACGGCGAGGACGAGGCCGTCCGGCTTGCCAACGACACCCCCTTCGGCCTCAGCGGCGCCGTCCACACCGCCGATGTCGAGCGCGGTGTGCGAGTGGCGCAGCGGATCGAGACCGGCATGATCCACGTCAACGACGGCACCATAGCCGACGAGCCCGTCGTGCCCTTCGGCGGCGAGAAGAACTCCGGCGTGGGCCGGCTCAACGGCGACTCCACCGTGGACGCCTTCACCACCGTGAAGTGGATCTCCATCCAGCACGGGCGCAGCCGCTTCCCACTCTGACCCGGAGGCGCGGGGCCCCGCCCGGCGGGGCCCCGCGGCCCGGCGGCCGGGTAGCGGAGCAGCCCGTCCGTGGCGAGGCCGAAGGAGAACGGCGCCGGGACCGGCACCTCGTCCCCGAACCTGCCGGCCCACTGCCGCGGTACGTGCCGCCGTCGGGCTCGGAGTGCAGGGTGAGCACGCCCTCGCGCGGATCGATCACCAGGTACAGCGGGATGTGCATCAGCGGATAGTCCCGGACCTTGCCGACCAGGTCGTTCTCCGGGTTCGACGGCGAGACGATCTCGATCGCAACTGCCGCCAGCTCCGCGGGGACTTCGTTGCCGCCGAGTTCGACCGTGGCGACCGGGATGTAGGTGAGGTCCGGATGGCGCAGCTTGCCGACGTCAGGCGACGCCAGGTCGGTGTCCTCGCTCGGCATCAGGCCGGCGGGCGGTGTGCGTCGAACTGCTCGCGGACGATCAGCAGGTTTGCGCTGATGGATCACCGACGGGCCGGCCATCATGATGATCTCGTCGCCCGACACCTCGATCTTCCAGCCGGCCGGCGGGGTGAGGCTCCGCGCGTGGGCCACCGGCTGGGCATGCCGTTCGGGGGCGCGGAACTCGCTCATGCCGCCATCCTCTCACCGCACGGGCAGACCCCGGGTGTGCGGCAGCCCCGGACCGTCCGAGGCTGCCGCAGTACGGCTCAGGGGGTTCAGAAGACCGGCTGGCCGGCGCGCACCAGGCGCCAGGACTCGGTGGCGAAGTCGGCCGGGTCGATGACGCCCTTGGCCTTCACCCAGGCGATCATCGCGTTGCGGATCTCGTCCGAGTTGGCCCACACCTTCTGGGCGGCCGCGACGTGCGGGAAGTTGCCGCCGCCGTTGGCACGGTAGTTGTTGACGGCCAGCACGAACTGGGCGGCGAGGTCGATCGGCTTGCCCTCGAAGGTGAGGTTGACGATGCGGGAGCCGGCCGGCTGGGCGATGTCGATGTCGTAGCCCAGGCCGTACACCGAGTCGTAGTTGTAGTCCGGGGTGTTCTGGGCGTTGGTCAGGGTGGCCTTGTCGACCGGGGCGCCCGGGGCGAGCTGGTTGTAGTACCTCGCCGAGAACTCCAGGTAGTCCTTGAGCTGGGCGCCCGTCAGGATGCGGGCCTCCAGGGTGTTCTCGTAGATGTACAGGCCGGCCGCGTCGCGCAGCTTGACCTGGCCCGCCGGGATCCGCGCCGTGCGGTTGAACGGCGCGGCCTGGGCGAGTACCGGCAGCTTGGCGTACTGGCCGCCGGCCAGCGCCGCCTTGACCACGTCGGCCTGGACGCGGCCGATCAGGTCGATGATCGGGACGTCCTTGAACGGCGCGTCGGCGATCGACAGCTCGATCTTCGCGGTGCCGATCACCTGGTTGACGTACGCGACCACCTTCTTGTGCTGGTCGGTCATCAGGTTGACGATCTCCGGGTCCTCCGGGACGGTGTTGGAGTTCAGCACCCGGGCGGAGAGCGAGGAGACCTTCCAGGCGCCCTTGTCGAACTCCACCTCGAAGTCGAAGCAGGTCAGGCGCTGGCCCCAGCAGAGCGGCTCGGAGAGCACGACCGTCCTGCCGGTCTCCTTGTTGACGACCAGGCGCTGCGGGATCTCCTTGTGGGCGTGGCCCACCAGCACCGCGTCGATACCGGGCACCTGCTCGGCCAGCGCGACCGAGGCGTTCTCCGGCCAGGGCAGCTGGTCGCCGTAGGAGGTGGCCTCGTCCATGCCGGAGTGGCAGGCCACCACGACGACGTCGGCGCCGGCGGCCTTCACCTTCGGCACCCAGATCTTCGCGGTCTCGACGATGCCCGGGAAGGTCATCTTGCCGGCGACGTTGGCCTTGTCCCAGATCGCGATGCCCGGGTTGGTCAGGCCTAGGATGCCGACCTTCAGGGCCGGGCCGTTGCCCAGCTTCAGCTTGCGGATGACGTACGGCGGGAAGGCCGGCCGGTCGTTCTTGGCGTTCAGCGCGTTGGCGCCGAGCAGCGGGAAGTCCAGCTGCTCCTCGTAGGCGCGCAGGGTGTCGATGCCGTAGTTGAACTCGTGGTTGCCGAGCGCCGCGGCGGTGTACTCCATGGTGTTCATGGCGAGCGCCATCGGGTGCTCGGGCGCGGTGTCGGCGTCGGTGGCGATCGGCTCGACGCGCGCGAAGTAGTAGGTCAGCTGGGTGCCCTGGATGGTGTCACCGGCGTCGATCAGCAGACAGCGGTCCCAGCCCTTCTCCTCGCGGACCTGCTTGGCCAGCGTGGAGATCTTGGCGAGGCCGACCTCGTTGTGCGCCTTGTCGGCGTACACCGCGTCGGTGAAGTAGTCCCAGTTCAGCACCCGGCCGTGCAGGTCGGTGGTGCCCATGACGGTGAAGGCCTGCTTCTTGGCCGGCTTGCCCTTGGCGAGGGCGTCGTCCGGGCCGGCCGCCGCGGCGGGGGAGGCGGCGGCGAGCGTGGCGCCACCGGCGAGGGCAGCACCGGCAGCGGTGGCGGCGGACCGGGTGACGAAGTCACGGCGGTTCAGGGGCATGGACGACTCTCCCGGGTGGGACTGCGGACGGACCGTCAATAGTCTGGTGACGCGCGTAGAGGTACGCGCGTAGAAGTTTGCCGCGCGGCCTCGCGGATTGATAGCCCCGGGACGTTTCCGGCAGGTGAGATCTTGGCGACTCGTTCGTGACGCGGCCGGGCGGGTGCTGCGTGGTACGGCCGTACCCGGAAGGCGCTGCCGGCCGTACCCCGGCCGCGCTGCCGGCCGTACCCGGACCGCGCTGCCCGCCGTACCGGGAGGACGCCGCCGGCGGTACCGGGAACGGGCGCCCGGCGGCACCCGGGAGGCATGCCCGGCCGTACCCCGGAGCGAGCCTCGCCGTACCGCGGAGCGCGCCCTGCCGACCCGGGAAGCCCGGCCGGGAGATCCGTCCGAGAGCGGCGCCCGGAAGTGGGGCGGGACGTGTGCGCCCGGAAGAGCCCTGCCCGGAAAACACGCCACCCGCCGCGCCGTGCGGGCACGGCGGGCGGGTGGAATGGCTGCCCGGAACGATCGGACAAGCGTCCTAGATGTAGCCCTCGCGCACCGCGTGGGCGACCGCGTGCGCCCGGTTGCGCAGCTGCAGACGGGTGGTCAGGCCGTGCAGCACGTTCTTGACGGTGCGCTCGGAGTACGACAACCGGGCCGCGATCTCCCCGGTGTCCCAACCCTCGGCGACCAGCCGCAGCACATCCGACTCCCGCTCGGACAGCCCCGCCGGCGCATGCCCCGGCATCCCCTGGACGCTCCGCTGCAACCGGCCCACCTGGCTGATCAGCCGGCCCAGCAGGTCGGCCGGAAGGTCCCCGTCGCCGCGCGCCGCGGCGAGTACCGCCCGCCCCAGCCGCTCGGCGGTCGCCTCCCGCCGCCAGAGGATCGCGGCCACCCCGCACTCCACCGCCTCCAGCAGCTCGGCCTCGCGCATCCGCTCGACGACCAGCACCACCTTCTGGTCGGCGCCGCGCACCAGCCGGCGCAGCGTCGCCACCACGGCGGCGTCCGCCGACTCGGCGAGCAGCACGGTGACGGCGCCGGGCGCCGTCGCGTCGTCCGCCGCCAGCTCCAGGCCCGGGTGGCGGCGCAGCTGCGCCTCCGCACCGGCCCGCGAGATCGGGTCCGCGGCCCGTACCACCACGCCCGTCCGGACGCCGCCGCCCGGGGAGGCGGCGGCCGCGGGGGCGTGGCGTGCGGGCGCGGGCCGCTGGGCCGGGACGCTGCGCGGCATCGTCGTGGCAGGCACCCGCCGGGCCGTGCCGCGGTGGTCGGGCTCGGTGTGCAGGACAGTCAATCTGGCCCCCTCCTGGAGAATCCCGGCCCGCCACCCGGACGGCCGGTATGCGCCGCCCCGGGGGCGTTGCAAGAACTCGACCGGACGGGGGGCCGTACGGTGACGCGTCCCGGGGCAGCGGTGCCCCCGGCTACCCGGAGCGGCTGCCCCCGGTTGCTCCCATGCTTTCCCGCCACGGGTGACCGCGGCCATCGTGGTCCACCACGAGATCGGGCCGCCCGGCGGCCTCGGCACAGCCAGGAAGGGCAGCCCAGAGGCGCAGCAGGGGCCGCCCGGGCGGCGGCCCGGAGGTAGGCTGCGGAGCGGCACCGGACGGCGGGTTGTACGGACAACTAGAGGGCGCTCGGGGTCCGCGGGTGGGGGTGCGGTACTCGCCCGGGCGGGGTGCGACGAGAATCACATCACTAGCCCAGGCGCTGACAAGCAGTCAATCCGTTTCCCTGGATGACGGCCAAGAGTGCCCGACCGGCCACGCCGGAGGGGGCACCACGGGGAGGGGAAGCAGTTGACTTCCTCCCCCGCGTGAAACGCGGGGGAAGTCCCCTCGGTCTCGCGGCTGAGCCGCGGCGCGTGGCGCTGCGGTGGGACTGATTCCTGCTTCACCGACGACTGCCCGCCCGGAGTGCTCCGTTGAGGTCTTACACCGTCTCCACAGGCTGCGACCCCCGCCGGTCCGGCGGCCAGGACGTTGCGGGCCGCGCTCCCGCCCCGGCCGGCGGCCGGAAGCGCCACCGGCGACGCGATGCCGGCCCGGACGGAAGCGGTACGTGAATGCCCGCTTCACAGGAGTGGCCTCGGCTCACAGACCACCTCGGCAATCCTCGGCGTTCCCGGGGCATCTGATGGCATTCGATGACGTACAGCGGTCCGCCGTGACGGCGAAACGACGATCCGTGACCCACCCCGCAGGAGTGTCACCTCCTCCCTCTGCCGAAGCCTGCGGTATCCACGAAAGGACCCCGATGAGCACCGTCCGGATCCGCCGACCGCAACAGGCCCCCCGCGTGACCCTCCCGGCCCGCGACCCCCAGCTGGACCGGATCGCCGCCCTCGCCGACCGCGCCCGGGCCGGCACCGGAGGCGTCCTGCTGCTCACCGGAGCGGCCGGCACCGGCCGCAGCACCCTGCTCGCCGAGGCCGCCCGGCGCGCGGCCGCCGAGGGCACCACCGTGCTGTGGGCCCGCTGCGCGGCCGACGAGGCCGGCACCCCCTACGCCGCCGCCCGCCAGCTGTTCGAGACCGGCCCCGAGGCCGGCCCTGTCCGCGCCGAACGGGCCGAACGCCTTGAACGGGCCGAACGCCTTGCCCGTGCCGACCGCTCCGACCCGTCGGCACGGGCAACACGGGCAGCACAGGCCGGACGCGCCCACGGGACCGACCGGCCCGAAGAGCCCGCCGCCGCCGACCTCTGGGCCCTGCTGCGCCTGTACGCCGCCCACAGCCCCGTCCTGCTCGCCGTCGACGACATCCACCACGCCGACCGCCCCTCCCACGACTGGCTGCTCCAGGTCGCCCGCCGGATCGACCGCCTCCCCGTCCTCCTGCTCGCCACCGAACGCCGCCAGTCCGTCCTCGGCACCCCGCCCACCCGCTTCGGCCGGGACCTTCCCCCCGGCCTGACCGAGACCACCCCACTCGGCCCGCTCGACACCCCCGCCGCCACCCGGCTCACCGAACACCACCTCGGCCCCGCCACCCCCACCACCCTCACCACCGACTGCCTCCGCGCCACCGGCGGCAACCCCCTGCTGCTCACCGCCCTCCTCACCGACCTGCACCGCCACCCCGAACGACCCACCCCGCCGGCCCTCCCCGGCACCTGCGCCCGGCTCCCCGGCGACGCCTTCCCCGAAGCCGTCGAGGCCTGGCTGCGCGGCGGCGGCGAGCGCGCCCTCACCGCCGCCCGCGTCATCGCCCGGATGCAGGAACACCCCGCCGCCCGCACCGCACCGCTGCCCGGCACCGGCCACAGCGACCCCACACCCATGCTCGCCGAACTCGCCGACGCCGACCCCGACCAGCTCGCCGGCTGGCTCGCCGACCTCACCACCCAGGGGCTGCTCGACAACCCCGGCCCCGGCCACTGGCCCCGCTTCACCCACCCACTCCTGGCCGACGCCGTCCTCACCGGACACGAACCCGGCCACCGCGCCGACGTCCACCGCGCCGCCGCCGCCTTCCTGCACCGGGCCGGCGCCCCCGACGAACGCGTCGCCGGACACCTGCTCCTCACCCCCGCCCCCGGCCCCCGCTGGGCCGCCGACACCCTCCGCTGCGCCGCCCGCAAAGCCGCCGACGCCGACCGCCCCACCGACGCCGTCACCCTGCTGCGCCGCGTCCTCGCCGAACCACTCGGCGACCGCCGGCGCGGCCTGGTCCTCACCGAACTCGGCAGCCTGGAGGTGACCCTCGGCCCGGACGAGCGCACCGCCGGCGTCCGCCACCTCGCCGAGGCCGTCCACCTCCAGCAGTCCGACGAGGGCGTCTTCCGCACCGCCAACACGCTCGGCGCCGTCCTCGCCGCCCGCGGCGACACCCCCGCCGCGCTGGAGGTGATGGAGGAGCTGGCCGAGCGCTTCGCCGACCGCGACGACCTCGTCCACGCCGTACAGGCCGCCGCCGCCCTGATCGCCGCACACGACGGGAAGAGCTGGCTCCAGGTCGTCGAGGGCGTCCGGCGGTTCGCCGCCCGCAGCACCCAACGGCCCGCGCCGCCCGCGTACGCGCTGCTCACCGAGTTCGACTCGACCAGCGGAGTGCTGACCGCCACCGAGGTCGCCGGACGGATCCAGGAACTGCTCGACGCCCCGGTCGACCCGCTCTGCCGCTCCTACGTGCTGGTCTCCGCGGCCACCCTGGCCCAGTGGGCCGACCTGCTCCCCGAGGCCGACCGGCTGGTGGAGCACGGCCTCACCGCGTACCGGGGGCCCTCGCTGGACCCGGGCTACCAGTGCCTGCTGAGCGTCCGGGCCGAGGCACGGGTCATGCGGGGGGAGTACCAGGCACTCCTGGACGACCTCGCCCTCACCGGGCCGGCGCCGGCCGCGGACCCGCGCCCGGGGGTGCGCGAGCACGGCGGTGCCGGCGACCGGACGCCGCAGATCAGGCAGGAACAGCCCGAACAGCCCGAGCGGCAGGAGCGGCCCGAACAGCCCGAGCGGCAGGAGCGGCCCGAACAGCCCGAGCGGCAGGAGCGGTCGGTCTGGTCCTGGTGGTGCGGCACACCACCGGAGAACGGGCCCGCCACCGGCCCCGCCGGCCACGGACCGGACCGGCACGGACGGGACGGACGCGACGGAGCCGCAGGCGCCGAGGCCGCCCGCGCGCGCTACGCCGGACTGCTCGGCCAGCAGAACGCCCACCTGGTCGCCCAGGCCGTCCTCGCCCTCACCGAGACCGGCCGCTACTGGCAGGCCCACGGCCTGGCCCGCGCCATCGCCGCCGACCGCGCCCAGGGCTCCTGGGAGTGGAACGAGTACCTGTACGCCCGCGGCATGCTCCACCTCGCCACCGGCGAGCCCGCCGCGGCCCTCGCCGACCTGATGGAATGCGGACGCCGGCAGGACGAACGGCAGGTCCTGAGCCCCATCGTCACCCCCTGGCGCTCCGCCGCCGCCGACTGCCACACCCTGCTCGGCGAACCCGGCCCCGCCGTCGCCCTCGCCGAGGAGGAGCTGCGGCTCGCCCGCATCTGGGGCACCCCGCGCACCATCGGCCGTGCCCTGCGCGCCCTCGCCGCCGCCACCGGCGGCCGGCACGGTCTCGACCTCGCCGCCGAGTCCGTCGAACTCCTGCGCGGCGCCGGGATCGAGACCGAACTGATCCCCGCACTGATCACCTACGGCCGGCTGCTCGCCGACGGCGGCCGGCGCGGCGCCGGCCGCCGGGCCCTGCGCGAAGCCGCCGTCCGCGCCGAACAGCTCGGCGCCGTCCGGCTGAGGGCGGTCGCCGTGGAGTCGCTACGAGTCTCCGGCGCCCGGCTCGGCCGGGGCGAGCACGCCGGGGCCGAGGCACTCACCGACAGCGAGCTGCGGATCTGCCGTCTGGCGGCCGCCGGGAACTCCAACGCGGAGATCGCCGCGATGCTGCACCTGGCGGTGCGGACGGTGGAGACGCACCTGACCAACAGCTTCCGCAAACTGGGCGTGCGGCGCCGGGCCGAACTGGCGCGGGTGCTGGAGGGCTGAGACGGGCCCGAGGGCCCTGTGCCCGGCCCGATCCCCCGGGCCCGGTCACCCGGTCCGGTCAGCCGGTCAGGCCCGCCGCCATCAGCTCGACCTCGTGGGCGAGCTCGGCCCCCGGATCGCCCGCCCCCGCCCGCCACCGCTCCCACGTCCGGGCCCGCAGATAACCGTCCACCGCCACCGGCAGCCGCCCGCCGACGACCAACTCGGTGGACGGCCGCGGCCCGAGCTCCGCCAGCCGGTCCAGCAGCCCCTCCAGCAGCGCGTCCAGCTTCGCCCGGTCCTGCGGTCGCGCCACGCCCCGCAGGTAGACCCGCAGCTCGTCCAGCTCCGGCCAGGGCCGTGGGGACTGCGAGGGCTGCGGCCGGACCGGGCCACCCGTCCCGCCCTGCCCGTCGGTCCCGCCAGCCCCACCCGGCGTGCCCGGCGTGCCCGTGCCGCCCCGTCCGCCCTGCCCGCCCGGCCAGAGCAGCACCCCCGCGCCGTACAACGCGGCCACGATCCCCGGCCACCAGGCACCGCCCAGCCCCGCGAAGTGCAACCCCAACCCACCCGCACCGGCCGCGCAACCGACCAGGTTCCGGGTCGACTCCAGATACCCCAGTACCCGGCGCCCGCCCGAACCCCCGCCACCCCCACGACCGTTGGAGCCACCCGGCCCCCCGGCCCCACCGGAGCCGGAGCCGGAGCCGGAGCCGGGGCCAGGGCCAGGGCCGGTACCGCTACTGGTACCCACGGATCTCCTCGAACGCCCCGTCCAACGAACCCGTCCCGTCGAACAACTTGCCCCCGGTCAGATCCGCGATCCCCTGCAACTGCCCCTTCGCCGCATCACCGAACAGAATCGGGAACACGGGCACCGCCTTCTGCGACGACGAGAGCCCGTTGTAGAAATCCTTGAAATCCCTGTCCGACGCACCCTCGTTGCTCTCGCCGTCCGTCATCACCACGATCGACGTGAACCGGTCGTCCCGGGCCTCGGCCTGCTGCCGCTCGATCAGCTTGTACGCCTCCTCCAGCGAGCTGTACACCGCCGTACCGCCGTCCGCCGACAAGGCCTGCACATCCGCGTTGATCGACGCCAGCTCCTGCTGCGAATCGGCCGCCGGCACCGCATGCGTCCTCGCCGACTTCACCTTCGACGCGAACGACATCAACGTCACCTCCTCACGATTGCGGAACCGCCGCACCCCCCGCGTGTCATCCGCCCCCGTCAACCGCCCCAGCGCCTTCTTCAACGACGCCAGCCGGTCACCCGCCATCGAACCCGACGTATCCAGCACGTACACCGTCCGCGACGGCCGCCGCAGCTCGTTCTGGTACGACGCGAGCAGCCCGTCCGCCACCGACTTCGAACCCGGGAAAGGCAGCTCACGCCGCCGGTCAGTCGGCAACGACGACGCCGGCGTTGCACCCGCCGCCACCGGGCGGCGCAACGTCAGCTCCGAAATCCGCCGCTGCACATCGTCCTTCAGCAGATACGCCGTCAGCCGCTGGAACGAATCCCGCTCACGCTGCGCCGACGAACCCAGCAGCGTCAACGGATAGTCCGCCGACACCACCCCGTCCGTCGGCCGCACCACCGTCAGCCGCTGCCCCTCCGCCAGCGTCCTGTTCATCGACAACAACACCGACTCGTAGTTCACCAGCGCCCCCACCCGGCCCTGCTCCGCCCGGCTGTACGCCTGCGCCAGCCAACCCGACGAACCCGACGTCAGCTTCTGCCCGGTGAAGAACTTCTTCAGCGACGGCGTCGCCTTCTGCACATCCGCATCCGTGAGCGCCGCCTCCGCCCCCGAGAACGCCGACGCCACCGCGACCAACGCCGAGAAACCCGAGTTCGACCGCGACGGGTCCGCCATCCCGTACGCCAACTTGCCGGCCGAGGCCGCGTCCGCCACCTGCGCCCAGCTCACCTGCGAACCATCGCCCCAGCCAAGCTCGTTCAACGTCGCCGAACGCACACCCACCGCCACCGGCGACACCATCACCGGCGTCTCCGACAACAACTTGGACCGGCCCGAGTCGTCCAACCGCAGATAGTGGTTGGACGGGAACCACACCGCGTCGTACTTACCGTCCGCCCGCCCCGACGAGACCGCGTCCGCACCGTCCAGCGAACCCGTCCAGGCGAACTGCACCGTCACCCCCGTCGCCTTCTGCGCCTCCTCCAACACCGGCGCCATGTCCTGCAGTTCACTGCCGGCCAGAATCCGCAGCACACCCGCCTGCGCGGTCGGCGCAGGCGCGTCCGTCGGCCGCGGAGCCGGAGACGAACCGGAGGAGGAGGTGCACGCCGTCGCCACCAGCAGGGCCAGCCCCGCCGCGAGCACCCGGCCGCCGCGCCCAGCCGCGGTCTTCACACGCATCGCCGTCGCCATCCCCGTCACTTCCCCTTGGCAGCGTTGATCAGTTTGTTCAGGACCGCCACCGTCGGCACCTGCGCCTGCTGCACGCCCGCCGCCGCCAGGTCGGGGGCGTAGACCGGGCCCTGCTTGTCGCGGACCGCCTTGCTGAGCGCCTGCGGGTCGGCCTGCGGACGGAAGCCGTACTTGGCCTCCAGATCACGCAACACCTGGTCGTCCCGCAGCAGTTCGGCGAGCTTCTCGGCCCCCGGCTTGAGCGCCACCAGGGTGTGGTCGCTGAACACCGTGGTGTCCGGGTAGAGCACCACCAGATCGCCCGCCGAACCGCCCGGCGTGGACACGCCCTTGGCGGTCAGCGCCGCCACCTGCGACTCGTACGCCAGCACCGGCCCGTTGCCCACCCCGGACAGGAAGTCCTTGAACGGGCCGTCACTGCTGGTCTTCTGGTCGCCCTGCACCGACGTCACCTGCCGGACCACGTCCTTGACCAGGCCCACCCCGGCATCGTCCGACACCACCTGGTGGCCGTTGGCCAGGTACGAGATCGTCGCCAGGTAGAGCGCCCCGGAGGAGGAGGTGGACGGGTCGGTCGTGGTCAGGAAGAGCAGGCCCTTCAACTCGTTGTGGCTGCTCGCCCCCTTGAGGTCCTGCCACTTCCGGCCCTCCTGGACGGCCTTCAGATAGGCGTCCATCCTGAGCGTCCAGACCTTCGGATCCGACTCGCTCCGGGCGGCCAGGCCGTTCTCCCTGAGGACCTCCGCCATCGACTGGTGGGCCAGCGCCACCAGCGGCGAGTAGAACGGCCGCACCGGCTCGCTCTTGATCTGCCGCTGCTTGCGGATCTCCTCCGCCGGCGAGAGGCTGGCCGGGAACGCGAAGTCGTACCGCGTGAGGTCGCTCTCTCCCATCAGCCAGGAGCCGGTGGTGTCGGTGACCACCTTGAGGCCCTGCTTCTGCAGCTCCGCGATGACATCCGGGTCGGCGAAGAACTCCCGTTTCTCCGAGCCGATCAGACCGGAGATGGTGACGACCTTGCCCGAACCGGGGGGATCGTTGTCCCGGAACAGCGCGACTCCCACCCCGGCAAGCAGCGCCAGCGCCGTCAGTACCCCGAACACACGCCTCATGCCGGACGATTCCCCCTCGTCGGTTCCCTTCCCGGGCTCCCACCCGGGTGACGAGCGTCCCGCCGGGCCGCGAGCGGCGGCAGAAGTCACGGTGAACAAGGGGTGAACACCCCTTCACGGAATCGCATCGGCGAACGGGCCGCCGACCGCCGCGCGCACACCAGTCCGACCATGTGTCAGATTGTTCAACTCGCCTTCCGGCAAAGGTCATCCCCCTGTCCGGACGCACGTCGATGTTACGCGCCGGTAATGCCTAGTCTCAGGAGCATGCGCCGAGCAAAAATCGTCTGTACCCTCGGGCCCGCCACCGACTCGTACGACCAGATCAAGACCCTGGTCGACGCCGGGATGGACATCGCCCGATTCAACCTGAGCCACGGCTCCCACATCGAGCACGAGGAGCGCTACCGCCGGGTCCGCAAGGCCGCGGACGAGACCGGCCGCAGCGTCGGCGTGCTCGCCGACCTTCAAGGTCCGAAGATCCGACTCGACACCTTCGCCGACGGGCCCGTACTTCTCGAACGCGGCGACGAGTTCACCATCTCCACCGACAAGGACGTCGTCGGGGACCAGAACATCTGCGGCACCACCTACGCCGGCCTCGCCGCCGACGTCACCCGGGGCGAGCGGATCCTCGTCGACGACGGCCGCGTCACCCTGGAGGTCGTGAAGGTCGACGGACCCCTCGTCCGCTGCACCGTCATCGAAGGCGGCCTCGTCTCCGACCACAAGGGCCTCAACGTCCCCGGCGTCGCCGTCTCCGTGCCCGCGCTCAGCGCCAAGGACGTCGCCGACCTGCGGTGGGCCCTGCGGACCGGCGCCGACCTCGTCGCCCTCTCCTTCGTCCGCAGCGGCCGCGACATCGAGGACGTCCACCGCGTCATGGCGGAGGAGGGGCGCTTCGTCCCCGTCATCGCCAAGATCGAGAAGCCGCAGGCGGTCGAGAACCTCGACTCCATCGTGGACGCCTTCGACGGCATCATGGTGGCCCGCGGAGACCTGGGCGTGGAGATGCCCCTCGAACAGGTCCCGATGGTCCAGAAGCGCGCTATCAAGCTGGCCAGGCGCAACGCCAAACCGGTCATCGTCGCCACCCAGATGCTCGACTCGATGATCAACGCCTCCCGCCCCACCCGCGCCGAGGCCTCCGACGTCGCCAACGCCGTCCTCGACGGGACCGACGCCGTGATGCTCTCCGGCGAGACCTCCGTCGGCAAGTACCCCGTCGAGACGGTCAGGACCATGGGCCGCATCATCGAGGCGGCCGAAGCCGACATCCTCGCCGCCGGCCTGCCGCCGCTCACGGCCTCCAACAAGCCCCGCACCCAGGGCGGCGCCGTCGCCCGCGCCGCCGCCGAGATCGGCGACTTCCTCGGCGCCAAGTACCTCATCGCCTTCACCCAGTCCGGCGACACCGCCCGCCGCCTCACCCGCTACCGCTCGCCCATCCCCGTCCTCGCCTTCACCTACGAACCCGCCGTCCGCAGCCAACTCGCCCTCACCTGGGGCGTCGAGACCTTCCTCGGCCCCTTCGCGGCCACCACCGACGAGATGGTCGAGCAGGTCGACGCCGCGCTGCTCTCCCTCGGCCGCTGCCGCAAGGGCGACATCGTCGTCATCACCGCCGGCTCCCCGCCCGGCCTCGCCGGCTCCACCAACCTCGTCCGCGTCCACCACGTGGGGACGCTGGACGGCTGACACCGCTCACCGATGGCGGCACGCTCATGGAGCGTGCCACCGTCAGTACTTGGGGCGTCGGCATGACGGCGGCGATGGCTCGTGCACACTCGTCGATGAGCCCGGGCCAGGCATCGCCACAGGCTATGCGCAGCGCGTGGACGTTGCGGCGGCCCTCGCTGACGCAGCCGTCGCCGAGGTAGAGGCCGAGGAGATAGGCGTAATCGGCACGTGGGCGCGTGGGGTCGAGCCGGTCGTGGACGACCGGGCATTCGGCGGTCATGCGTGGACTGGGTGCGATCCCGGAAGCCCACTCGCGGATCGCGAAGCGGGAGATCCCCGTTGCGCGGCTCACCTGGCTGAAGGTCAGTCCGGACGCGTGGAGAGTGATGGCTCGCTGCCGTGTGGCCATGTCGTACATACGGCCGAGAGTGCAGGCGTGGATGGAAGCGCACGGGCGAACCCGGGGATCTTCACTCGCAATGATGAAGATCGCCAATGCTCTGCAGTGTGCACTTCCTTCGAATTGAAGGAAAAGTGCCCCGAGTGGGATTCGAACCCACACTGTATGGTGTTTGAGACCATTGCCTCATGCCAATTGGGCTATCGGGGCCTACGATTTGAAGGCGACTGCCCTCGCGTCGTGTCTCAAACATACCGTGTCTAGGTACCCTCGTGCATGCAGTACCCCGCCGGAACGAGGAGCCCCGTGAGCACCGCCGACGAGCAGGCCGAGCCGCTTGAGACCGATATGCCCCAGATCACCCGGATTGTGATCGCCGAGGACGAGGCGTTGATCCGTCTCGATCTGAAGGAGATGCTCGAAGAGGAGGGGTACACCGTCGTCGGCGAGGCCGGGGACGGGGCGACGGCGGTCAAGCTGGTCGAGGAACTCCGGCCCGACCTGGCGATCCTGGACGTGAAGATGCCCGTCCTGGACGGTCTCTCCGCCGCCGAGCAGATCCACGAGGCGCACCTGGCGCCCGTCCTGATGCTGACCGCGTTCTCGCAGCGCGAGCTGGTGGACCGGGCCCGGGACGCGGGTGCGATGGCGTACATCGTGAAGCCGTTCTCCAAGAGCGACCTGGTGCCGGCGATCGAGATGGCCGTCTCCCGGTACACGGAGATGCGGACGCTGGAGGAGGAGATCGCGGATCTCACCCAGCGGCTGGAGACCCGGAAGCTGGTGGACCGGGCGAAGAGTGTCCTGCAGACGAAGTTCGGGCTGAACGAGCCGGCCGCGTTCCGGTGGATCCAGAAGACGTCGATGGACCGCCGGATGACGATGGCGGCGGTGGCCGAGGCGGTCATCGAGGAGGGCGAGGCCCAGGACAAGAAGAAGGCCGACGAGGGCAGGTCCGAGGGCTGAGAAGCGCGAGAGGGGCCCCGTCCGGTCGGACGGGGCCCCTCGCCGTGTGCGGGGTCGGTCAGTCCTCGCCGAGGTACGCCTTGCGCACGGACTCGTCGTGGAGCAGGTCGGCGCCGGTGCCCTGGAGGACGATGCGGCCGGTCTCCATCACGTATCCCTGGTCGGAGAGCGAGAGCGCCGCCTGGGCGTTCTGCTCGACGAGCAGGATCGTGGTCCCGCCGGCCTTGAGCTCGACGATGGTCGCCATGATCTTCTGCATCATCAGCGGCGAGAGGCCCATGGAGGGCTCGTCCAGCATGAGCAGCTTGGGCTGGGACATCAGCGCGCGTCCCATGGCGAGCATCTGCTGCTCGCCGCCGGAGAGCGTGCCGGCGGCCTGCTTGCGGCGTTCGCCGAGGATGGGGAAGAGCCCGTAGGCCCGCTCGACGTCGGCGGCGATGCCGGCGGTGTCGCTGCGCAGGAAGGCGCCGAGGAGGAGGTTCTCCTCGATGGTCATGCGGGGGAAGATGTGCCGGCCTTCGGGGGAGTGGGCGAGGCCGAGGGCGACGATCTTGTGGGCGGGGACGACGCCGAGGTCCTGCCCCTCGAAGGTGATCTTCCCGCTGGTGGGCTTGAGGAGCCCGGAGAGGGTGCGCAGGGTGGTGGTCTTGCCGGCGCCGTTGGTGCCGATGAGGGTGGTGACTTCGCCCTCGTTGACGGTGAAGCTGATGCCCTTGACGGCTTCGATCTTGCCGTAGGAGACGCGGAGGTCCTCGACCTCAAGGAGCGCGGTCACTGGTTGTCCTCCGAAGCGGTGGTGCCTTCGAGCGGGGCGCCGAGGTAGGCGGTGATGACGCGTTCGTCGTTCTGGACGGTTTCGCGGTCGCCTTCGACGATCTTCTGGCCCTGGACGAGGACGGCGGTGCGGTCGCAGAGGTTGAAGATGAACCGCATGTCGTGCTCGATGACGAGGATGGAGACGCCGCGGTCGCGGATGGCGAAGACGAGTTCCTCGGCGGCCCTGGTCTCCTGCGGGTTCATGCCGGCGGTGGGCTCGTCGAGGAGGAGGAGGCCGGGGTCGGAGGCGAGGGCGCGGGCGATTTCGAGCTTGCGCTGCTCGCCGTAGGGGAGGTTGCGGGCGAGGTGCTCGGCCTTGTCGGCGAGGCCGGTGAACTCGAGGAGTTCCATGGCGCGGGCGCGGCTCTCGGCTTCGGCGCGGTGGTAGCCGGGGCCGCGGAGGATGGCGGAGAAGAGGCCTTCTTTGGTGCGGCTGTGGCGGCCGACGAGGACGTTTTCCAGGACGGTCATGTTGGCGAAGAGCCGGATGTTCTGGAAGGTGCGGGCGATGCCGGCCTGGGTGACGAGGTGCGGCTTCGGGGGCAGCACGGTGCCCTGGTAGGCGACGCGTCCTTCGGTGGGGACGTAGAGCCCGGTGAGGCAGTTGAAGAAGGTGGTCTTGCCGGCGCCGTTGGGGCCGATGAGACCGATGATCTCGCCTTCGCCGACGGTGAGGGAGACGTCGTTGACGGCGGTGAGGCCGCCGAACCGCATGGTGACGCCGGAGACCTCGAGGAGGGGCTTGGCGACGGCGGGGGTGCTGGGGGCGTCGGTGGTGGTCATCTGGCTTTTCACGCCCCTGCCTTGGTGAGTGCGGTGGCGTCGCCGGTGGGCTGTGCCGGGATCGAGGCCTCGTGGAACTCCAGTTGGCGGCGCCGGTTGGGGATGAGTCCTTCGGGGCGCACGCGCATCAGCACGATGAGTGCGATGCCGAAGGCGAGCAGCTGGTAGTTGGAGAGGAATTCGAGCTTCTTCGGGACGAGGAAGAGGAGGGTGGCGCCGGCCAGTGGTCCGCTGATGGTGCCCATGCCGCCGAGGATGACGGCGGCGAGCAGGAAGGCGGAGTTGGGCGGCAGGGCCTCGGCGAACGTGTACTGGTCGGGGGTGACGGTGTAGCTGACGTGGGCCTGGACGGTGCCGGCGAGGCCGGCGAGGCAGGCGCCGAGGGCGAAGGCGAGGAGCTTGAGGCGGAAGCCGTTGATGCCCATGGCTTCGGCGGCGGTCTCGTCCTCGCGGATGGCGACCCAGGCGCGGCCGATGCGGGAGTTGCCTACGCGGGCGAAGACCAGCACCACGAGGGCGGTGACCAGCAGCATCAGCAGGTAGTAGTTGGAGAAGCGGCCGAGTTCGATGCCGAAGATCGTGGTGGGCTTGCCGAGGTCCCAGCCGAGGATGTTGAGGTCGGGGATCCGGGGGATGCCGTTGGAGCCGTTGGTGATCTTGGGGCCGGTGGTGCCGTTGAGGTTGAGCATGGTGATGCGGAAGATCTCGCCGAAGCCGAGGGTGACGATGGCGAGGTAGTCGCCGCGCAGTCGCAGGGTGGGGGCGCCGATGAGGACGCCGAAGACCATGGAGACGACGGCGCCGGTCAGCATCGCGGCCCAGAAGGGGAACTGGACGTGGATCGGCGAGGCGGGGGAGCCGGAGACCAGGGCGGCGGCGTAGGCGCCGACGCCGAGGAAGGCGACGTACCCGAGGTCGAGCAGGCCGGCGAGGCCGACGACGATGTTGAGGCCGAGGGCGACGGTGGCGAAGATCAGGATGTTGGCGGCGACCGAGGTGTACTGGTCGCTGGTCTGGGTGAACGGGAAGCTGGCGGCGGCGGCGAAGGCGGCGCCGGTGGTGACCGAGCGGTACTTGACGGTCAGGGCGCGCAGCCGGGGCAGCAGGCCGGACTTGGTGATCGCGGGCACGACGGCGCCGGCGAGCAGCAGGTAGCCGATGAAGAGCTCGCCGTACTCGGTGTCGATGCCGAAGGTGATGGCGAACAGGCCGATGGCGAAGGCCGCGACGATGAGCAGGACCTCGGCCCAGGAGGGGAGTTCGCGGGCGGCGGGGAGCGGCCGGGTGATGGTGCCGAGGCGAAGCCAGTGGTGGGCGAGGTGGCCGAGCTGGATGAGGAGGACGGCGGCTGCGGCGATGACCACGCCGTTGGCGAGGGCGGTCATGACCGGGGCGACGGGCTTGCTCTCGGGGATCGCGTTGGCGCCGAGGTAGGCGATCAGGGCGATGGGGACGAGGAGGAAGAGCCGCCGGTCGAGGATGCGCAGTCTGACGCCGGTGCGCCGGTCGAGGGGGAGGCCGAGGGCGCCGGCGAGGGTGAGCAGTGAGCCGGCGCCGAGGACCCAGCCGCCGGGTTCGAGGTTGGCGAGGCCGCCGAGGTCGACGGCGATGGCGATGATGGAGAACCAGCCGACGGCGAAGGCGCCGGCGGCGGCGGCGAGGACGGCGTTGTTGCTGCGGGTGGGGGCGGCCCAGCGCAGGCCGGGGACGCCTTGGGTGGCGAGCAGCAGGGCGAGGGTGAGCAGGCCGGCGGTGAGGGCGAGCCACTGGAGGCCGGCGGGGGAGCCGGTGTAGGTGAGGTCGCCGGGGAATTCGGAGGTCCAGGTCCAGGACATCAGGGCGGAGCCGGCGGTGGCGGCTGCGCCGAGGCCGGTGAGGAGGGTGGCGGCGCGGGTGGGCAGGGGGATGACCGGGGTGGTCTCGGTGTTGGGGGTGGTGGTCATGGTGGTCACGCCCTGTCCGCGACGCGCTCGCCGAGCAGGCCCTGTGGCCGGACGAGCAGCACGACGATGAGGAGTACGAAGGCCCAGACGTCCTTCCAGGCGCCGCCTCCGAAGAGGTGCATGCCGGGGAGGTGCTGGATGTACCCGGTGGCGAGGGCTTCGGCGAGGCCGAGGGCGACGCCGCCGAGCATGGCGCCGTAGATGTTGCCGATGCCGCCGAGGACGGCGGCGGTGAAGGCCTTGAGTCCGAGGATGAAGCCCATCCGGAAGTCGACCTGGCCGCTGCGCAGGCCGTAGGCGACGGCGGCGACGGCGGCGAAGGCGGCGCCGATGGCGAAGGCCATGACGATGATCCGGTCGGTGTCGATGCCCATGAGCTTGGCGGTGTCGGGGTCCTGGCTGGTGGCCTGCATGGCGCGGCCGGAGCGGGTGCGGGTGACGAACCAGCCGAGGGCGAGCATGCAGAGCGGGGCGGCGATGATCAGGAAGATGTCGCTGCGCTGGATGGTGACGGAGCCGAGTGCGAAGGGGTCGCCGGGGATCTTCGGGAAGACGCGGGCCTTCTTGGCGTCGGGGTAGAAGGAGAAGACCAGTTGCTGGAGGACGATCGACAGGCCGATCGCGGTGATCAGCGGGGCGAGCCGGGGGGCGCTGCGCAGTGGCCGGTAGGCGAAGCGCTCGGCGGCGACGGCGGTGAGGGTGGAGACCAGGATGCCGGCGATCAGCATCAGCGGTAGGGCCAGCCAGAGTGTGGTGCCGCCGGGGAGGGCGAGGTAGGCGGTCAGGGCGCCGAAGCCGCCGACCATGACGATCTCGCCGTGGGCGAAGTTGATGAGCTGGACGATGCCGTAGACCATCGTGTAGCCGATCGCGACGAGCCCGTAGAGGGCGCCGAGGATCAGGCCGTTGGCCAGCTGCTGCGGTAGGTCGTGCACCGCTGGGCCTCCGTTGTGCGTGGGTGGGTCCGCGTGGGTGGTGGATGTGAGGCGCGCGGGGGCACTCGTGGCGCCCCCGCGCGGGTAACTCCGACGTGCCGTCGTGCTACTGACGCAGGGTCAGGATCAGCCGTTGAAGGTGCCGGACTTCTCCACGGCCCACTTGCCGTCCTTGACGGTGTAGACGGTGAGCTGCTTGTTGGTGGTGTCGCCGAACTCGTCGAACGAGACCTTGCCGGTGACGCCGTCGAAGGAGACCTTCTGGACGGCCTCGACGACCTTGGCGCGGGGGCTGTCGGGGAGCTTGCCGTTGTTGGCGGTCACGACGGCCTTGACGCCCTGGATGATGGCCCAGGCGCTGTCGTAGGAGTAGCCGCCGTAGGTCTCGTAGGCGTCCTTGTAGCCGGCGGTCTTGTAGTCGGCGATGAACTTGGCGGCGGTGGGGAGCTGCTCGACGGGCAGGCCGACGGCGGTGGCGTAGTCGCCCTGGCTCTTGGGGTTGAGCTTGATGAAGTCGCCGCTCTGGATGCCGTCGCCGCCCATCAGGGGGATGTTGACGCCGGCGTCCTTGAGCTGGAGGGAGAGCGGGCCGGCGGCGGGGTACTCGCCGCCGTAGTAGACGGCTTCGGCGCCGGAGGCCCTGACCTTGGTGACGACGGCGGCGAAGTCGCGGTCGTCGGGGTTGACGTGCTCTTCGCCGACGATGGTGCCGCCCTGCTTGGTGAACTCGCCCTTGAAGGTGGCGGCGAGGCCGGCGCCGTAGGTCTTCTGGTCGTCGATGAGGAAGACCTTGGTCTTCTTCGCGTCCTTGGCCAGGAACTGGGCCGCGAAGGGGCCCTGCACGGCGTCGGTGGTGGCGGTGCGGAAGTAGGACTTGAAGGGGCGGGCCTTGGTGCCGCTGGCCCACTTCTCGCCCTGGCTGAGGGCGACGCCGGTGTTGGCGGGGGAGATCTGGACGAGGTTGGCGTCGTTGAAGATCTGCTGCATGGACTGGGCGACGCTGGAGTTCAGCGGGCCGACGACGCCGATGACGTTCTTGTCGGCGACCAGCTGGGTGGCGTTCTGCTGGCCCGGGGCGGGCTTGGCGGTGTCGTCCAGGGCCTTGATCTCGAACTTGACGCCGGGCACCTCGTTCTTCTCGTTGGCCTGCTTGACCGCGAGTTCGACGGAGTTGCGGATGCCGAGGCCGAGGGCGGAGAGGTCGCCGGTGAGGGGGGCGTCGACACCGATGGTGACGGTGGTGCTGGACCCGGCGTTGTTGCCGTCCCCGGACTTCTTCTCGTCGCGGGAGCCGCAGGCGCTGAGGCTCAGGGCGCCGATCACGGCAATGCTCACGACAACTGCTGAACGGTGACGCACGAGGGTCCCCTTCGGTTCGGGAGGGCGCCGCGCCGGAATGGCGGGAACCGGATGCGCGGTGGGCCTGGCCCGATCCGGTGGCGCGGTGACTGGCCGTGACTCTAGATGCCGTTCGGCGGCTCGGGCAGTGGTGTGGCGAGGCTGTGATTCTCTTGTTATGAGCACACGGAGCGCCCGTCTCAGTATGTGGTCGTTTCGGTTCGATCGATCCTGTACTGCCGGGCGTCTACTGGCTGGTAGGTGGATGTAAGGCCCAGAAATGCGGGTCACTCCTGGCCTCTCCGATAATCGGACGCGACCGTTCGCGGTACTGGTTTCGGGCGTGTGCGTCCGAATAACGGACGGTGGAGGGGTGGACGCCGGAATCCCGGGCCGAGACGGGGGTCCGGGAGGTGCGGAATGCTCGGATTTCCTACCTGTTACGCAGTGTTACATTCTGAATGTCTGCCAACATGACAATGCCCCCTTGTATAGACCAACGCCTGCCCAGGGCAGTCGAAGGTCAAACAAGGGGGCGGACAAGGGAATTGACGGTCGCCCGGGACGTCCGGGGATGACCGGCCGGCCGACGGTGCGTCAGAGGTCGCGGAGCATGCAGGTCAGCCGGCAGCTGGTGACCCGCCGGCCGGTGTCGTCGGTGATCGCGATCTCGTAGGTGGCGGCGGTGCGCCCCTTGAACACGGCGGTCGCCACCCCGGTGACCAGCCCGGAGGTGGCCGAGCGGTGGTGGGTGGCGTTGAGGTCCACGCCCACCGCGTACCGGCCCGGGCCGGCGTGCAGCATCGCGCCGACCGAGCCGAGGGTCTCGGCCAGCGCCGCCGAGGCGCCGCCGTGCAGCAGCCCGTACGGCTGCTGGTTGCCCTCGACCGGCATGGTGCCGACCACGCGGTCGCCCGAGGCCTCGACGATCCGGATGCCGAGCTTCTCGCCGAGGTGGCCGCCGGAGAAGGTGGCCGGGTCGACGCCGAGCTTGGCGAAGTGGTCCAGCACCTCCTGCGGGACCTTCAGGACGGGGGCCGCGTCGGGGGCAGCTTCGGTCATGGGGGAGCTCCTGCCGCTTGGGGTCACGTCATCGTGCTGCCAGTGATCGTACGACCGTCCTACTCGGCGGTAGCGGTCGCCTCGGGAGGCTGGCGCGTCGGCGGCCCGGCCTGGCGGGCGGCCACTGAGGGCGGCGGGCAGCGCCTCCGGCGCGCCCTTTTTGTCGGTGCCGGGCCATAGGATCGGTGACCGGCAGTGGAATCGGCAGGAACGGACGTTGACGTGGCTACGCAGAGTACGGACAAGAGCGCGGCGGGTGGCGGCGGGGCCCGGCCCCGGCTGATGCTGCTCGACGGGCACTCGATGGCCTACCGGGCGTTCTACGCGCTGCCCGTGGAGAACTTCAACACCTCCACCGGCCAGCCCACCAACGCGGTGTACGGCTTCGCCTCGATGCTCGCCAACACCGTCCGGGACGAGCAGCCCACCCACCTCGCGGTGGCCTTCGACCTCTCCCGGCAGACGTTCCGCTCCGCCGAGTTCCCCGACTACAAGGCCAACCGGGCCAAGACGCCGGACGAGTTCCGCAGCCAGGTCCCCCTGATCGGTGAACTCCTCGACGCCATGCGCATCCCGCGGATGACCGTCGAGGGCTTCGAGGCCGACGACATCATCGCCACCCTGGCCACCGCCGCCGAGGCGGCCGGTTTCGACGTCGACATCGTCACCGGCGACCGGGACTCCCTCCAGCTGGTCACCGAGCACGTCACCGTCCTCTACCCGACCAAGGGCGTCTCCGAACTCACCCGCTACACCCCGGAGAAGGTCGCCGAGAAGTACGGCGTCACCCCCCGCCAGTACCCCGACCTCGCGGCGCTGCGCGGCGACCCGTCCGACAACCTGCCCGGCATCCCCGGCGTCGGCGAGAAGACCGCCGCCAAGTGGGTCAACCAGTTCGGCTCCTTCGACGAACTCGTCGCCCGCGCCGACGAGGTGAAGGGCAAGATCGGCGAGAAGCTGCGCGAGCACCTCGACTCGGTCAAGCGCAACCGCATCCTCACCGAACTCGTCCGCGACGTCGAACTCCCCCTCGGCATCGACGACCTGGGCCGCACCGCGTTCGACCGCGAGGCCGTCGCCACCCTGATGGAGTCGCTGGAGTTCCGCAACGCCAACTTCCGCGACCGCGTCCACGGCATCGACCCGGCCGCCGCCGAGCCCGAGGCCGCCGCCGAGCTCGCCCCCGGCGTCGAGGTGGACGGCGAGCTGCTCACCGACCCGGGCACGCTCGCCGCCTGGCTCCGGCAGCACGCCGCCGGCAAGGCGCCCGTCGCACTCGCCGCCGTCTACCGGTGGGCGCTCGGCACCGGCGAGGTCACCGAGGTGGCGCTCGCCACCGGAGAGGCCGCCGCCTGGTTCGACCCGGCGCTGCTCGCCGAGGAGGACGAACGCGCCTTCGCCGCCTGGCTGGCCGACCCGGCCGCCCCCAAGGCCCTGCACATCGCCAAGCAGGTCATGCGCGCCTTCGCCGAACGCGGCTGGACCATCGAGGGCGTCGTCGCCGACACCGCCCTCGCCGCCTACCTGGAGAAGCCCGGCCGCCGCACCTTCACCCTGGAGGTGCTCGCCGAGGAGTACCTGGCCCGCTCGCTCGCCCCGGCCCCCGTCGCCGAGTCCGGCCAGCTCGCCTTCGACGCCCCCGACGAGGGCGACGACACCGACGCGGTGGCGGCCCGCGCCCAGGCGCTGATGCTCCAGTCCCGCGCCGTGCTCGACCTCGCCGCGCTCTTCGACACCCGCCTCGCCGAGGTCGGCGCCACCGAGCTGCTGCGCGGCATGGAGCTGCCGATCGCCGCCCTGCTGGCCCGGATGGAGCGCACCGGCATCGCCGCCGACCGCCCCTGGCTCACCGGCCTGGAGAGCCAGTTCGCCGCCGAGATCCAGCGCGTGGTGGAGGAGGCGCACGCCGCCGCCGGCCACGAGTTCAACCTCGGCTCGCCCAAGCAGCTCCAGGAGATCCTCTTCGGCGAGCTGGCCCTGCCCAAGACCAAGAAGATCAAGACCGGCTACACCACCGACGCCGACGCGCTCACCTGGCTCGCCACCCAGACCGACAACGAACTGCCGGTCATCCTGCTGCGCCACCGCGACCAGGCCAAGCTGCGCACCACCGTCGAGGGCCTGCTCAAGACGGTCTCCCAGGCCGGGCGGATCCACACCACCTTCAACCAGATGGTCGCCGCCACCGGCCGGCTCTCCTCGCAGGACCCGAACCTGCAGAACATCCCGGTCCGCACCGAGGAGGGCCGGATGATCCGCCGCGCCTTCGTCGTCGGCGAGGGCTACGAGGCGCTGCTGACCGCCGACTACTCGCAGATCGAGCTGCGCATCATGGCCCACCTCTCCGAGGACGAGGCCCTGATCGAGGCCTTCGCCACCGGCGAGGACCTCCACACCACCGTCGCCTCCCAGGTGTTCGAGGTCCCCGGAGACGCAGTCGACGCCGAGATGCGCCGCAAGATCAAGGCGATGTCCTACGGCCTGGCCTACGGGCTCTCCGCGTACGGGCTCTCCCAGCAGCTCGGCATCAAGCCCGCCGAGGCCCAGGGCCTGATGGACACCTACTTCGAGCGGTTCGGCGGCGTCCGCGACTACCTGCGCCGGGTCGTCGACGAGGCCCGCGCCACCGGCTACACAGAGACCCTGCTCGGCCGCCGCCGCTACCTGCCGGACCTCAACAGCGACAACCGCCAGCGCCGCGAGATGGCCGAGCGGATGGCCCTCAACGCCCCGATCCAGGGCTCGGCCGCCGACATCGTCAAGATCGCCATGCTGCGGGTCGACGAGGCGCTGACCGCCGCCGGCCTCACCTCCCGGATGCTGCTCCAGGTGCACGACGAAATCGTGCTGGAGCTGGCCCCCGGCGAGCGTGAGCAGGTCGAGGCGATCGTCCGCGAGCAGATGGCCGGCGCCTACCCGCTGCGCGCCCCGCTCGACGTGTCCGTCGGCGTCGGCGCCAACTGGGAGTCCGCCGCGCACTGACGTGACGTCACGTAGGAGGTGGCGGGCGGGACTTCCACCCGCCCGCCACCTTCCGGCCGGTCGCGTCCGGCTCTACCGTGGCGGTATGGCTGATGGTGCGCCGCTCCGCCCCGGACCAGACTCCACCACCGACCTCGTCCTCCACGAGGGCGGCGGCTCACGCGCCCGGGTGGTGCCGCTCGTCCTGATCGGGGCGGCGAAGTCGCTGCTGGTGCCGGTGGCGCTCGGCGCCATCACCGTGGCGGTCGCCGTCGTCCAGCTGGGGACCGGCACCGACGCGGCCACGGTCGGGCAGGTCGTCCTCAGGATCGCCGCCGTCGAGGCCGCACTGGCCGCACCACTGCTCGTCTGGATGGAGCTCAGCACGGTCCGCCGGCTGCGGTTCGCCCCCGCCCAGGCCCCCGGCCGGTTCCGGCTGGTCCGTGCCGCTCGCCCCGGCCGGTGGAAGCCGATCACCCAACTGTGCGGAGTCCGGCTGGAACACCGCATCACCGAGCCGTACCCGGGGGACCGGCAGCCGGCCGCCGAGCAGCTCACCGTCCGGTTCGACCTCGCCGGCGACGAACTGAAGTGGACCCCGCCCGCCCGCACCTCCCCCCGGCGGCTGTATGAGGCCCTCACCGCGCTGCTCGGCCCCGCCGGGGTGCGGGTCGAGCTCTTCACCGAGCGCACCGTCCGGCCCCGCCCGACGCGCGGGCCGGGCTGGAACGGCGGGGGCTCGGCCTCCGCCAACTCCGGCGGCTTCTCGGGCGGGGGCTGACCTCCGCGCCGCAGGGCGCCCCGGCGTCGCGGCGGGTTCGTCGAGGACGGGCCCTGCCGGCGGGCGTTGGTGCGCTTGGTCGGCTCGGCGGCGAGCGGAGCGAGAAGGGGGCCCTAGCCGGAGGCCGGGGGAGGGTCCTCCGGCCACGGGTGCCGCGGGTAGCGGCCGCGCAGGTCGGCGCGGACGGCCCGGTAGCCGTCGCGCCAGAACGAGGCGAGGTCGCCGGTGACGGCGGCCGGGCGCCCGGCGGGGGAGAGCAGGTGGACGGTGAGCGGCACCCGCCCGCCGGCCAGCGCCGGGGCCGCGGCCCAGCCGAACAGCTCCTGCAACTTCACCGCCAGCACCGGGTGTTCGCCGCTGTAGTCGACCCGGATCCGGGAGCCGGACGGCACCGTGATCCGCTCCGGCGCCAGCTCGTCCAGCCGCCCGGCCTCGCCGGTGGCCCAGGGGAGCAGGCGCCCGAGGGCGGCGGTGGTGTCGATGCGGGCGAGGTCGGAGCGGCGGCGGGCGCGGGAGAGTTCGGGTTCCAGCCATTCCGCGGCGCGTTCGAGGAGCGCGGCGTCGCTGACGTCGGGCCAGGGGTCGCCGATCGCGGCATGCAGGAAGGCCAGGCGTTCGCGCAGGCCGGGGGAGGGCCAGGCGAGCAGGGTGCTCACGCCCTCGCGGGCGAGGCCCTCCAGCAGTGCGGCGCGCACCAGCGCCGGCTCGGGCCGGTCCAGCTTCGCCGAGGCCAGCTCGACGGCGCCCAGCGACTCCACCCGCCGGGCGGTCACCTCGCCGTGCCGGGTGGACCAGTGGACCTCCTCCCGGGAGGCCAGCAGCGGCGCACCGGCCAGGCGGGCGGTGGACACGTCCAGCGCGGCCGCGTGCAGCACCCGCGCGGAGGGCGAGCCCGCGGGGCGGTCGGCGACGGCGACGGCCAGCCACGGGAGGGCGCCCAGCGCGGTGCCGGGGGCCAGCTCGGCGGCCGTCCCGGAGGCCATCAGGTACGGGCTGCGCTCGCCGGGCCCGGGCCGTTCCACCCGGGCCCGGGCGATCCGCTCGGGGAAGGCCAGTGCCACGACGAGGCCGACGGCCGCGGTGTCCGGCAGGGCGGTGGCGGGGGTGTCGTCGGCGCCGCGCAGCAGCCGGCGGACCTCCTCGCGCCAGCGGCGCGCATAGGGGTCGCGGGAGTCCCGGACGGTGCGCCGGACCGCGCCCAGGTCGTCCCCGAGGGCGCGCGGGGGCTCCTCGGACAGCAGTGCGACCACCTCGGCGGCCCGGCGCGCGCCGACCGCCGGCGCGCCGTCGACCAAGGCGCGGGCGAGGCGCGGGTGCAGTCCGGTGCGGGCGAGGCGGATGCCGCGCGGGGTGGCCCGGCCGTCCTCCTCCACCGCGCCGAGTGCCCGCAGGGTCTGCCGGGCGGCGGCCATCGCGCCGGCCGGGGGCCGGTCGGGCAGGGCGAGGCCGGTGGCGTCCGGGTCGCCCCAGCAGGCGGCCTGGAGGGCGAACGGGGTGAGGTCGGCGAGCGCGATCTCGGGGGTGGGGTAGCGGGCGGCGAGGGTGTCCTCGGCCTCCGCCCAGCAGCGGTAGACGGTGCCGGGGGCCTCGCGGCCGGCGCGGCCGGCGCGCTGGCGGGCGGCGGCGAGCGAGGCGCGGACGGTGACCAGGCCGGCCAGGCCGCGGGCGTGGTCGGTGCGCGGCTCGCGGGCCAGGCCGGCGTCGACCACGACCCGCACGCCCGGCACGGTGAGCGAGGACTCGGCGACGGCGGTGGCCAGCACCACCCGCCGCCCCTCGCCCGAGGCCAGCGCCGCGTCCTGCACCGCCTGCGGTGCGCGGCCGTGCAGCTGGAGCACGTCGGCCGGTGCCCCGGCGAGCAGTCCGGCGACGCGGGCGATCTCGCCGACGCCGGGCAGGAAGCAGAGGACGTCCCCGTCGCGTTCGCCGAGGGCCCGCCGGACGGTGGCGGCGACGTGGTCGAGCAGCGCCGGGTCGACCCGGGTGCCGTGCGCGGGGCGGACGCCGCGCGGCGGCGGCGCCCAGACCGTCTCGACCGGGTGGGCGACCCCGTGCGCCTGAACCACCTCGGCGCCGCCGAGCAGGTCGGCCCAGGCGGCGGTGTCGGAGGTGGCGGAGGCGCAGACGATGCCCAGCTCGGGCCGGAGCGCGGCCCGGACGTCGAGCAGGAAGGCGAGCGCGGTGTCCGCGTCGAGGTGCCGCTCGTGGCACTCGTCCAGCACGACGAGGTCGACGCCGGGCAGCTCCTGGTCGCGCTGGAGGCGCTGGAGCAGCACGCCGGTGGTGACCACCTCGACCACGGTCCGCGGCCCGGTCCTGCGCTCGCCGCGCACGGTGTAGCCGACCTGGTCGCCGACGGCGGAGCCGAGCAGCCAGGCCATCCGCCGGGCCGCGGCCCGGACGGCGAGCCGGCGCGGTTCGGCGACGAGCACCCGGCGGGCGGGGCGGCCGTCCCCGAGGAGGCCGGCCAGGGCGAGCGGCACCAGCGTGGTCTTGCCGGTGCCGGGCGGCGCGGCCAGCACCGCCACGCCGTGAACGTCGAGCGCGCGGTGCAGGGCGGGCAGGGCAGTACGGACGGGCAGCTCGCGCCAGGCAGGGTTCACCCGCACAGTCTCCCCGACGGCCGGGCACCCGGACGGCCCGCGGTCCCTGCCGCCCGGTGCTGCGGGGCGGCCGGGGCGGCCGGGGCGCCCGCCAGGCCTCAGTCCCGCTCGGCGACGAAGATCGCGGTCCCGGGGATCAGCCGCCCGCGCAGCGGCGACCAGCCGCCCCACTCCTGTTCGTGTCCCTCCGGCCACTCCGGCTCCACCAGGTCCACCAGCCGGAACCCGGCGCCGACCAGCTCGCGCACCCGGTCCCCGACGGTGCGGTGGTGCTCCACGTAGGTGGCGTGTCCGTGCTCGTCCTGCTCGACGTACGGGGTGCGGTCGAAGTAGGAGGCCACGGCGGTCAGCCCCTCGACGCCGGGCTCGTCGGGGAAGGCCCAGCGGATGGGGTGGGTCACCGAGAACACCCAGCGCCCGCCGGGCCGCAGCACCCGGTGCACCTCGCGCATCAGCGCGTCGGTGTCGGCGCTGAACGGCACCGCGCCGTAGGCGGAGCAGGCGAGGTCGAAGGAGCCGTCGGCGAAGGGGAGCACGGCGGCGTCGGCCTGGACGACCGCCACCGGCGGGGTGTCGCGGGCGAGGTCGATCCGGAGGGAGTGCTGGAGCTGGCGGAAGGAGATGTCCAGCGCGACGGGCCGGGCGCCCTGGCGGGCGAGCCAGCGCGAGCACTGGGCGGCGCCGGCACCGATCTCCAGCACGGTCCGGCCCTCGACCTCGCCGAGCAGCCGGGCGTCGGCCTCGTCCAGGCCCTCGGGGCACCAGGTGAACCGGTCGTCACCGAGGAACTCGCCGTGCTCGTCCTGGTATTCGTCCGCGTTGCGGTCCCACCAGTGCCGGCTGGCCCGGCTGCTCTCACCGGCCTGGGCGTCGCGCCTTACCGCGTCGTCGCCGTCGTCGTCAAGATCATGGACGTCGGACTGGGGGGTGGTGGCCACGGTGATAATGCCCATCGCGTAGGGTGTGGTCTGCGGAAGCGCCGCTGCCGCGAACCGGGCCCCGCAAGGGTCCGGGTCCTGGCGGTGGCATCCGGGGAAAGGCTTCCTGCGGCCGCCACCGTGAGGTGCGCAATCGGAGGATATGGCCTGATCCATACCGGCCTCCACCGTCTTGACGCTCTTGGCGTTGACCGTGCCTGGCCGTCCCCGTATGCTACAAGTTGCGCTGCGGGCCTGCGCGCCTCGGACGGAGCAGGTCGCGCTCGCATCTGTCGAAGACCCCACGGTCGCAAGACGGACGCCGATTTCTCGCTTCCCGCGGGAACTCTGGTGGGCCGTGTTCTTGGCTGTCCGGCTTTCGGTGGGAGCGATACGGGCCCTCCGCGTGGCATTACCTACGACTTCATGTCCGTACCGGAGCCCTTTTCCTAATGACGAGCCCCACCGACTCCTCCACCAGCACCACCCCGCAGGTCGCGGTCAACGACATCGGCGACGCTGAGGCCTTCCTCGCCGCCATCGACGAGACCATCAAGTACTTCAACGATGGCGACATCGTCGAGGGCGTCATCGTGAAGGTCGACCGTGACGAGGTGCTCCTCGACATCGGTTACAAGACCGAGGGCGTCATCCCGTCCCGTGAGCTCTCGATCAAGCACGACGTTGACCCGCACGAGGTCGTCTCCGTCGGTGACAACATCGAGGCCCTGGTTCTCCAGAAGGAGGACAAGGAGGGTCGTCTCATCCTGTCCAAGAAGCGCGCTCAGTACGAGCGTGCCTGGGGCACGATCGAGAAGATCAAGGAAGAGGACGGCATCGTCACCGGTACCGTCATCGAGGTCGTCAAGGGTGGTCTCATCCTCGACATCGGCCTCCGTGGCTTCCTGCCGGCCTCGCTCGTCGAGATGCGTCGTGTCCGCGACCTCCAGCCCTACGTGGGCAAGGAGCTCGAGGCCAAGATCATCGAGCTGGACAAGAACCGCAACAACGTGGTCCTGTCCCGCCGTGCCTGGCTGGAGCAGACCCAGAGCGAGGTCCGCCAGACCTTCCTCACCACCCTGCAGAAGGGTCAGGTGCGCTCCGGCGTCGTTTCCTCGATCGTCAACTTCGGTGCGTTCGTGGACCTCGGCGGCGTCGACGGTCTGGTTCACGTCTCCGAGCTGTCCTGGAAGCACATCGACCACCCGTCCGAGGTTGTCGAGGTCGGCCAGGAGGTCACCGTCGAGGTTCTCGACGTTGACATGGACCGCGAGCGCGTCTCCCTGTCGCTGAAGGCGACCCAGGAGGACCCGTGGCAGCAGTTCGCCCGTACCCACCAGATCGGCCAGGTCGTTCCGGGTAAGGTCACCAAGCTGGTTCCGTTCGGTGCGTTCGTCCGCGTGGACGAGGGCATCGAGGGTCTGGTCCACATCTCCGAGCTGGCCGAGCGCCACGTCGAGATCCCGGAGCAGGTCGTCCAGGTCGGCGACGACATCTTCGTCAAGGTCATCGACATCGACCTCGAGCGTCGTCGCATCAGCCTCTCGCTGAAGCAGGCCAACGAGGCCCTCGGTGCCAACCCGGCCGAGGTCGAGTTCGACCCGACCCTGTACGGCATGGCCGCTTCGTACGACGACCAGGGCAACTACATCTACCCGGAGGGCTTCGACCCCGAGGCGAACGACTGGCTGCCCGGCTTCGAGAAGCAGCGTGAGGAGTGGGAGCGCCAGTACGCCGAGGCGCAGTCGCGCTTCGAGCTGCACCAGGCCCAGGTCATCAAGAGCCGTGAGGCCGACGCCGAGGCCGCTGCCGAGGGTGGCGACGCCGTCGCCGCCGCCGCCGGTGGCTCGTACTCCTCCAGCAGCGACGAGGGCTCCGGCGCTCTCGCTTCGGACGAGGCCCTGGCCGCCCTGCGCGAGAAGCTGGCCGGTGGCCAGAGCTGAGGCTCTGACCCCGCTGGTGCTCGGCGCATAGCGCCATAGCGTCACCGATGAACCCCACCCGGTATTCCGGGTGGGGTTCATTGTTTTTCCTCTTCACTTATTTGTTCCTTATGTGCACGATTTTTGTGATTAGGGGCTCATCGGATGCCTATGGGCGATTCGGGACCTAGGACCTACCTTGGGATGAGTTGCCCCATGGGCGGCTCCCCCCGGCCCCGCACGCTAGGCACCCCCCCCACATGCGCCGTAGCACCGCAGTGACCTCCCCCGCCCGTTCGTCCGCCGACCCCAAGGTCGACGGACGCCTTGCCGCCCTCGGCCGGTTCTGCTTCCGGCACCGGCGCTGGGTGCTCGGCTTCTGGGCGGTCGTCCTGGTCATAGGCGTGCTGATCGGCGGCCGGGTCTTCGCGGGTTCGGTGGCCGGCGCCTCCTCGGCCAGCTCCGAGGCCGACCGGGGCAGCGCGGTGGTCACCGCGGCCGACCCGGCCCGCGGCACCGTGACCGCCGTGGTGGACGGAAAGCCGGTGGACGACCAGGCCGTGCGGGCGGCCGTCACCCGGGCCACCGCCGAGATCGCCGCCCTGCCCGGTGTCTCCTCGGCCACCGACGCCTACGGCTCCGGCCCGGCCGGCGCCGCACTGCGCTCCGCCGACGGCAACGCGAGCCTGGTCTCCGTACGGATGGCCGACACCAGCACCGACGCCCAGACCGCCGCCGTCACCCAGCGCCTCGCGGACATCGAGGCCGACGGTGCCCAGGTCAAGGTCGGCGGGGACATCGTGCTCCAGGACGAGGTCAAGAAACAGACCGAGAAGGACACCCGGTTCGGCGAGATCGTCACCCTCCCGCTGACCCTGATCGTCATGGTGCTGGTCTTCGGCGGCCTCGCCGCCGCCAGCCTGCCGGTGATCGGCGCCGTCGCCTCGGTGGGCGGTGCGCTGCTGGCCATGTTCGGCTTCAGCAAGATCATGGACATCGACACCAGCGTGCTGCCGATCGCCACCGTGCTGGGGCTCGGGCTCTCGATCGACTATGCGCTGCTGATGGTCAACCGCTTCCGGGAGGAGCGCGGCCACGGCGCGGGCATCGCCGCCGCCGTCGAGCGGACCGCCGCCACCGCCGGCCGGACCGTCGCCTTCTCCGGGCTGACCGTCGCCGTCGCCCTCTCCGGCCTCTTCGTCTTCACCAGCCCCGTGCTCGGCGCGGTCGCCGCCGCCGGCGTGAGCGTGGTGGTGATCGCGGTCGCGGCCGCGCTCACCCTCGTCCCGGCGCTGCTCGGCTTCGCCGGCAGCCGGATCAAGGCGCCCACCGCACCCGTGCCCGACGAGGGCTTCTTCAGCCGGACCGTCCGCCGGGTGCGCAAGCGTGCGGTGCCGGTAGCGCTCGCCTGTGTCGCCCTGCTGATGGCCGCCGGGGCGCCGTTCCTCCATGCCGACATGCGCAGCTCGGGCGCCGCCGTCCTGCCCGCCTCCTCGGCCGGCCGCCAGGTCGCCGACACGATCGACCAGCGTTTCCCGCTGGCCTCGCCGGCCCCGATCACCGTGGTGGTCGAGGGCGGCGCCCCGGTCGCCCAGGCCTATGCCGACGACGTGGTGGCCAAGCTGCCCGGCGTCAGCGGGGTCCGGGCGGTCACCCCGGTGAGCGACAAGGTCTCCACCATCGACGTCCTGGTGCACGGCGACCCGCAGGGCGGGCAGGCCAAGAAGGTGGTCGAGGAGCTGCGCGCCGACCGCGGCGGGCTCACCACCCACGTCACCGGCGGTGCGGCCTCGATCGTCGACTTCCGGCACGAACTGCTCACCCGGGGGCCGATCGCGCTCGGCCTGGTGGCGCTCGGCACGCTGGTGCTGCTCTTCCTGATGACCGGCTCGGTGGTGATGCCGGTCAAGGCCCTGCTGATGAACCTGCTCTCGCTGGGCGCCTCGCTCGGCGCGCTCACCCTGGTCTTCCAGGACGGCTACTTCAGCGGACTGCTCGGCTTCACCCCCACCGGCGGGCTGGAGACCTTCATCCCGGTGCTGGTCTTCGCCTTCGCGTTCGGGCTGTCGATGGACTACGAGGTCTTCCTGCTCGCCCGGATCAAGGAACTCCGGGACAAGGGCCACAGCTCTGCGAGGTCCGTGGAGCTGGGGGTGCAGCGCAGCGGGAAGATCATCACCTCGGCGGCACTGCTGATGGTGATCGTCTTCGCCGGTTTCGCCCTGGGCGACATGCTCATGGTGAAGCAGATGGGTATCGCGCTCGCCGTCGCCGTGGCCGTGGACGCGACGCTGGTCCGCTGCCTGCTCGTCCCCGCCGCGATGAGCCTCTTCGGTGAGTTCAACTGGTGGGCGCCGGCCCCGCTGCGCCGCCTGCACCGGCGGTTCGGGCTGAGCGAGCACGTCGATCTGCCGGACATCGAGCCGGCGGTGATCCCCGGCCCGCGCCCGGTGGCCAAGGAGCTCGTGGGCACGACGCCGTAGCGGGTCAGCGGGCGGGATCGGCGGCCGGCTGCCGCAGGAGGGCGAGGCGGCTGGCGGTGCGGTCGAGGTCGCGTTGCAGGGTGGAGCCGGCGGGGAGGCCGGCCATCGGGTCGGCGCCGATCAGGACCAGCCGCAGGTCGCGGTCGCAGCAGACGTCCACCAGGTTGGCGAAGCGCTGGCGGGCGTCGGGGGAGGCCTCGGTGAGCGGCGGGACGCCGTCGAGGACGAGGGTGGGGAAGCGGTCGGCCAGCGCGAGGTAGTCGGGCACGGCGGTGCGGCCCTCGCACAGCTCGGCGAAGCCGAACCAGACCAGGTCGTCGCGGACCGCCCGGGCCGGCAGCTCGTGGTGGTGCACGGCCACCGGGGCGGCCTCCTCCGCCCGGGGCGGGGTGAGCCCGGCCGCGGCCTCGTCGCCGGGGTGCAGGAGGGCGCCGAGCGAGAAGCCCTGGGTGCCCTCCGGCCGGGGCCGGCGCCGGAAGTCGACCGGCCCGGAGACGTCGATGACGTCCATCCGCTCCTCGATCAGCTGGATCGTCGGCTCGAAGAGGTGGTGGTACAGCGGGTCGGGCATCAGGCCGGCGGGCGGGTAGTTGGACGTGGTGACGAGGGTGATCCGCCGGTCCAGCAGGGTGCGGAAGAGCCGGGCGACCAGCATCGCGTCGCCCGCGTCATGGGCGTGGAACTCGTCGAAGACGAGGATGCGGCAGTCGCCGAGCAGCTCGTCCACGGCCCGGTCCACCGCGGCTCCGTCCCCGTGCGGGCCGTCGGTGTGACGGCTGCCGGTGTGGCGGCCCTCGGGGTGCGGGCCTGCGGTGTGGTGGGCGACGCCCTCGTGCAGCCGGCGGAAGAAGTCGTGGAAGTGCAGCCGCCGTTTGCGCGGGGTCGGCAGGCCGTCGAGGAAGGTGTCCACCAGCCAGCTCTTGCCGCGGCCGACCGGGCCCCAGAGGTAGAGGTGGCGCGGCGGGCGCCGCAGCCGCCAGGCCGGGTGGGCCAGCTCGTCGGCGAGCCGGCTGAGCCGCTCGACCGGCGGTTCCTGGGCGGGGTCGAGGGTGAACCCGCGCTGCTCGGCGGCGCGCAGGAAGTGCGCGCGCATCGACTCGTACTGTTTCCCCGCCCTGTTCGTCACGGCTCCGGACCCTAGCAGGGCGTCAGAACGTTCATGATCACGGGGAGTTGCCCGTGCGGGCAGGAGCTTTTGTCCGGGTGCTCAGTGCAGGCGCTGCAGCAGCCCGACGGCCGCGCGCAGGGTCTCCCGCTCCTGCGGGGTGAGGCGGGCCTCGATGGCGGTGGCGATCCGGGCCTCGCGGCGGGCGCGCTGCTCATGAAGGGCGGCGCGGCCGGCCTCGGTGGGGGTGACGAGGAGCTTGCGGCCGTCGGTGGCGTGCGGCTGCTGGGTGACCAGCCCGGCCTCGACCAGCAGGGCGACGGTGCGGGCCATCGACTGGTGCCGGACGCGCTGCTGGGTGGCCAGCTCGCTGACGGTGCAGGAGCGGCCGTCGCGGATCAGCAGGCCGAGGACGCCGGCCTGGTTCTGCGGCAGGGAGTCGCCCGGGCGCAGGGCCCGGACCAGCTCGCCGATGGCGGAGCGGAGGTCGGCGGCGAGTTCGAGGGTTTCCGGGTGCGGGGTCTGCGAGGGGTACGGGGTCTGCGAGGGGTGCGGGGTCTGCGAGGGGTGCGGGTTCTGGGGTGAGGGCGGGGTCTGGGGTGAGGGCGGGGTCTTCGGTGCGTCGCTGGTCATGGGAGAAGTTTAGCGGCTAGGTGTGCAGCAAAACTGTGCAGTCTTGCTGTATGTTCTGGAGTATGCGAATCACGAAGTTCGGACATGCCTGCGTACGCCTGGAGCACGACGGCACCACCGTCGTCGTCGACCCGGGAGTGTTCACCGACCCCGCCGCCCTCGCCGGCGCGGACGCGGTGCTGATCACCCACGAGCATTTCGACCACTTCGAGGAGGCCCGGCTGCGCGCCGCCCTGGAGGCCGACCCGGCGCTGCGGGTCTGGACCAACAGCGCGGTCGCCGGCCAACTGGACGGCGTGGCGCAGCGGGTGACGGTGGTCGGCGAGGGCGACGCCTTCGAGGTCGGCGGGATCGGCGTCTCCGTGCACGGCGAGTGGCACGCGGTGATCCACCCGGACATCCCGCTGGTGAAGAACATCGGCTTCCTCTTCGACGACCGGCTCTTCCACCCCGGCGACGCGCTCACCCTGCCGCCCCACCCGGTGGAGACGCTGCTGCTGCCGATCGCCGCGCCGTGGACCAAGGTCTCCGAGCTGATCGACTACGTCCGGGAGGCGGGCCCGCGGCAGGCGGTGCCGGTCCACGACGCGGTGCTCAGCCCGGCCGGCCTGGTCGTGCACACCCGCCTCGTCGGCCCCGGCGGCCCGGGCACGGGTGCGGAGCTTCGGGCGCTCGGCGACGGCGAGAGCCTCGACCTGGGCTGACCGGCGGGCCCGGGTCGACCGTCGGGGATCCGGGCTGACCGGCGGGCCCGGGCGCCGGTAGCCTGACGCCATGCTGAAGATCGGACTGACGGGCGGCATCGGTGCGGGCAAGAGCGAGGTGTCGCGGCTGTTCGCCGCCCATGGCGCGGTGCTCGTGGACTCGGATGTGATCGCCCGCGAGGTGGTCGCCCCCGGGACGGACGGGCTGAAGGCCGTGGTGGCCGAGTTCGGCCCTCAGGTGCTCCAGGCCGACGGATCGCTGGACCGCCCCGCGCTCGGCGCGATCGTCTTCGCCGACCCGGAGCGGCTGAAGGCGCTGAACGCCATCGTCCACCCCCTCGTCCGGGCCCGCTCCGCCGAGCTGGAGGCGGCGGCCGCCCCGGACGCGGTGGTGGTGCACGACGTCCCGCTGCTGGCCGAGAACGGGCTCGCCCCGCTCTTCGACCTGGTCGTGGTGGTCGATGCGGAGGACGACATCCGGATCGACCGGCTGGTCCGGCTGCGCGGCATGGCCGAGGAGGAGGCCCGGGCCCGGATGGCCGCGCAGGCCACCCGGGCCGACCGGCTGGCCGTCGCGGACCTCGTGATCGACAACAGCGGCCCGCTGGAGGCGCTGGCCCCCCGGGTCGCCGAGGTCTGGGGCGAGCTGAAGCGCCGCCAGGGCTGACCGGTTCTGGCCTGTGCAGGGGCGATCCGGAAGAGGATCATGGTCGGGTGACCGATCATCCTGCCTCCGCAGCGCCCACCGTGGTGCGCCTTGCCGACTACACCAAGGCCGACATCGAAGAGATCTTCGGCGTCGGCGACGACCACTTCGGCGTCGCGTACACCGGTCTGAGCTGGTTGCCCAAGGACATCCACTTCGGCATCCGTGAGGCGGACGGCCGCCTGGTCGCCCACGCCGGCCTCCTGCGGGTGCCGCTCACGGTGGGCGGCGTCGACCTGGATGCGATGGGCGTCGGCGGGGTGTCCGTCGCCGCCGACGTCCGGGGTCGCGGCCTGGCGCGCGCGGTGGTCGGCGCGGCCCTGGACCACGCGCGGACGCTCGGCCCGCGGTACGCGCTGCTGTTCTGCCGGCCGCAGGTGTCCGGGCTCTACCGGAAACTCGGATTCCGGGAATTGGCGGGGGACGTGCACGTGGAGCAGCCCGGGGGGCGGGTCGTGGTCATGCCGGTGCGGACCATGTGGACGCCGTTGCACCAGGGCGCCGAGTGGCCCGAAGGGCCGGTGCGGCTGCGCTCGCTGCCGATGTGAGCTCCCTGCGGCCGGTCAAAGGTTGCGGTTCCGTCGCGATAGCCGTACGGAAGGTGTGCGAGTCGGCTCCGCTGACAATGTGTAGGTGACAACTACCGTGTCAGGGGGGCGCTTTGAGCGAGTCGGACCTCGCCTCGGCCATTGTCGGGCTCATGGCGGATGCGGCTTCGGGAGTCGTGGGGAGTGCGGGCAGGGCGGTGGGAGAGGCTGTGGGGGAGATCGTCCGCCGCCGCCTCTCGACGGTGCCGGACGGCCGGTCCGCCGTGGAGGCCTTCGAGGCCGGCCCGCAGGAGCCGACCGCGCAGGCGGAGTTGTGCAGGGTGCTCGTGCAGGTGATGGGCGACGAGCCGCCGTTCGTCGTCCAGCTCACGGCTCTCGTCCCGGCCGCGGCCCCACCGGTCCCACCGGTTCCTCCGCAGCCTCCGCGGATCGGCCGCGACGGCATCATCATCGACGGCAGGTCCCGCAACACGGGGAACCTGGCGCTGGGCGATCAACTGATCCAGAACATCCGCCGAGGCGATCTCAGGACGGTGGTGGCCCTGGTCGCAGTCCTGGCGCTGGTGGTCGCCGCGGGTTACGGCGGGACGCGGATCTTTGCGGACGGCTCGCCCGACGCATCCCGAGGCGGGTCCGTCGGCGAATCCGTCCAGCCCGGTGCTGTCGGCGCCGGTTCTCCGGGCGGGGTGCCGAGCGGTTCTCCGCCGTCCTCGGCGGCCGGCACCTCGCCGTCACCCCTTCGGTCCGTCCCAGCTCCTGTCCGGGCCGACCCGCCGGTCAGGTTCAGGTCTTCCGGCCTCGGTGGCGTCCGGAAGGGAGCGGTGGTGCTGGACGGCCTCGACGTGGTCACCGTGGCCGGTGGTCGGACGCTTCGGTCGACCGACGCCCGCGACGGCCGGGTGCTGGCCGAGATGACCTCCGCAGGGAGCATTTCCGCCCCGTCGCAGGACGACGAGAAGGTGGAGGGCGTGGTGCCGGGGCGCCCGGGGGTGGGAACAGCCGGCGGCAGACGGCTCGCGGTGGCCGCCTTCCAACTGTCCGTCACCGGACAGGGGACGGTGTCGGACCACTACGCGGTCGAGGTGGACATCCTGGACCTCGGGACGGGGAAGGAGGCCGGCCGCGTGCGGCTCGACGACGGGACGATCTCCGCGGGCGCGCCTGCCGTGGTGGGCGTCGCCGACGGCCGGGCCGTCGTCGTCGTTCCTGCCCTGTCCGGCCTCCCGAGCACCTACGCGGTCGACCTGGCCTCCGGCGCGGTCGCCTGGAAGCTGGCGAACTTCCAGCCACGGCTGGTTCAGGGCGGCACCCTCGTAGGCGTCTCCGCCGTCGGCAGCTACTGGGATCCGGGCTTCATGGGGAGCCCGAACGAGGTGCGGGCGGTCGCGGCGGCGGACGGGGCCGTGCTCTGGAAGGCCATGACCGAGGCCGAAGGCATCGGCCTGACAGAGTTCGCAGCGGACAAGGTCCTTGCCTACGAGGGCCATCCCGACGGCAGCCGCACGCACACCCTGCTGTCCACGGCCACCGGTCAGAGTGTCCCGATGCAGATGCTGGCCGCCAAGGGAGCGGCCATCGACACCTGCTGGTTCGACGGCGCGGCCACGACGGTCTGCCAGGTGCCGGACTACCAGGGAGGACAGCTGATCGCCGTCGATTCCGGCGGAGGCAATGTCCTGTGGCAGCTGGGGTTCAAGGCCGAGCCGGGAGCACGGCTGGCCCCCACGGTGACCGGCGCCTGGCACGGCGCGGTCTACGGTTTCACGCAGAAGCGTGATCCGGTGGTGCTGGACGCCCGGACCGGTCAGGACCGGGAGATCGCCCCGGGAGCGGCTCCCTGCCTGGTGAACGAGTATGCCGCCCTCACGGGCGACGGCGGCGTCTATCTGTCGGCCGGGTGAGCCGGACCGGATGACCCCGGCCGGTCAGTTCTGGGCCGTGGCCCTGTGCCCGACCACCGACGCGTGCTCGGCCGCTGCCGCATGTTCGGCCGCCGCCGCGTGCTCGACCGCGGCCGAGGCGAGGGCGCGCAGGATGGGGTGGGCCTGGGTGCCGTCGCCGGCGAGCTCCGGCTGGAACAGCGTGGCGAGGAAGAACGGGTGGCCGGGGAGTTCGAGGACCCGCAGGTCGCCGTCGTCGTCCACGCCGCTGAACCGCAGCCCGTGCACGCGCAGGCGGTCCAGGTACGCGGAGTTGAGGCCGTACGCGCAGTGGTAGCGCTCCAGCGTGCGGGTCGTCCCGAGGACGCGTTCGGCGAGCGAGCCGGGGGCGATCTCCACGGCACCCTCGTGCCCGACCAGTGAGCAGCTGAGCGGCGCGATCACCAGGTCGTCCTCCTCGGGGTGGCTCTCGCCGTGCGCCGCGCCGCCGATCCCGCAGACGGTGCGCGCGTACTCCAGGACGGCGTGCTGGAAGCCGGCGCAGGTGCCGAGGAACGGGATGCCGCGTTCGCGGGCCGTCCGGACGGCGGCCACCGCGCCCGCCTCGCTGCGGTATGGGCTGCCGGGGAGCAGCCAGATCGCGTCGAAGTCGTCGAGGGCGGTGGCCGTCCCGGCGTCCTCGGTCGGGATCCAGTAGGCGTCCAGCACGAGCTGGTCGCGGGTGGCGAGCGCGTCGAGCAGCCCGGGGATGCGGGTGTGCGAGCGGACGGCGGGGGAGCGGTCGCCGACCAGGGCGATGCGGGGAGTTCGGTAGGTCATGCGGCTATCCTGACCGCGCGTTGGACATCAGCGCCAACGATGATTTCTGACCCGTCGATCAGAGGATCTGATAACCGTGGATCCGCACCAGCTGCGCACCTTCGTCACCGTGGCCCGGCTGGGCTCCTTCTCCGAGGCGGCCCGCGAGCTCGGCTACACCCAGTCCGCCGTCTCCCAGCAGATCGCGGCCCTGGAGGCGGACCTCGGCGCCGGCCTGCTGGTCCGCCGCCCGGTCGGCCCGACGGAGGCCGGCGTGCGGCTGCTGGAGCACGCCGCTCCGCTGCTGCTGCGGCTCGACGCGGCGCGCGCCGACGTCAGGCGCCTGGCCGGCGCTCCGAGCGCCCGCCTGCTGCTCGGCGCCACCCCGCTGGCGGTCGGCGCAGTCCTGGGGCGCGCGCTCGCCGAGGTGCGCCGGGCGTACCCGAGGGTGGACCTCACCGTCAGCGTGGTGGCCCAGGAGGCCCTGCCGGCCCTGGTCGCCACCGGCGAGGTGGACCTCGCCCTGGTCGACGGCCTCGCCGCCCCGAGCGACCCGCTGCCGCTGCCGGATGTCGGCCCGCTCACCACCGTCGCCGTCGACGAGCAGCCGCTCGCCGTCGCCCTGCCCGCCGGCCACCCGCTGGCCGGCCACCGGGGCGTCGCCCTGGCCGACCTCTCCGCCGCCCGCTGGCTGGACGCCCCCGGCATCGCCCCCACCGCGGCCCGGCTGCGTGCCGCCACCGCTGTCGACGGCTTCCGGCCGGCCGTCCGCTACCTGGGCACCGACGTGCGCGGGCTGCTTGCCCTGGTCGCCGCCGGGCACGGGCTGGCCGTGCTGCCGGGCGCGGCGCTCGACGGTGCGGCGGGCGTCGCCGCGGTGCCCGTGCGGGAGCCGCGGCTGGTCCACCGGACGGAGCTGGTGCACGGCAGCCTGTCCGAGGGGCCGGCGGCGCTGCTGGCGCGGCTGCTGGACGGCTGACGGGCCCGGTGTCCTATCCGACGATCTCGGCACCCTCGCAGCACGGCCCGTCGAGCTGGTAGCAGAGGTAGCGCAGGCACCCGAGGCAGATCTCGATGTTCTCCATCCGCCAGGTGTCGCCGTGGCAGGCGCAGACGGCGCGTTGGCGCAGCGTCATGTCCCAGCCGGAGCGGCCGCCGAGGAAGTCGTAGGCCTGCCTCAGGAAGGCCGTTGTCGGCTCGCCGAGCTGCTCGCCGCGGCGTACGGTGTCCAACTGCCAACAGCGGAGGGCGAAGAAGGCCCTGCCGTCCACCAGCCCGGCGGGGCTGCGGCCGTTTTCGTCCCAGGCCCGGGCCGCCGCGGCGACCCGCTCGGGGAACGGGACGGTGCGGTCGAGGAGGAGGGAATTCCCTCCGGGTGTGGCGGAGTTCGATATCTGGCCGGTCGTCATGGCGGCCCCCTTTCGGAGCTCACGGTAGGTCATCGCCCGTCGCAGGCGTCAACGCGGGTTTGCCGGCCTGCCCTCGGCCCTGCCTCCCCCGTACCGGCGTCCCCTGTCCTGCCGCCCCTGGGACGGTTGCGCGGCGCCGCGGGCTTTCCGCCCGGGGCGCCGCGGCATGTTCGCGGACCTTCGCTCAGACGGCGGTGGCCGGGCCGGCCGTGGCCTTCCCGGCGGCGACCAGGGCACGGAGCGAGGTGCGCTGGGCGTAGGCCATCAGGGAGACGGTCAGGGTGGCCATCACGACCGCGAAGGCGGCGTGGCCGAGGGTCGAGGTGACGCCGAAGCCGATCGCACCGAGGGCCAGGTGGCTGCCGAGGCGCAGGCCGAGCAGGGCGATGGCGATGTTGCGGGTGCTCTTGCCGCGCCAGAGCAGCGCGGCGAGCTTCAGCCGCGAGCGCAGCATGGTGAGGGAGACCGTGATGTTGACGGCGATCAGTGCGACCAGGGCAGGCCAGGCGGCGGGGAAGGCGTGCAGCAGGTCGAAGGCGCCTGCGATGACACCTTCGAAGCCGAAGTACCAGGTGGGGAGCCTGAGGTCCGCGACGGTCGGGACGGGCTCGACGGTGGTGTCGCTGGTGGTGGTGGCGGTGCTCATGGTGTTCCCCCGGTGCTGGTCGCTGCCCGGCCTGCGCCGGTGATCACACTATGGCGGGTCGGCGGCAGCCGCCGAAAGGATCTGACCTCACGTCTGTCGTATGACGGATGTCACGGCGCCGCAGGTCCCGGCCTGCGGGGGGGGGGGGGGGCGTGCGGCCGGTCGGGCCTACGCGCGGGGGTGCCGGAACAGCGCGCTGAGCAGCACCGGGATGCCGAACAGCGGCGAGCCGGCCGGCTGCGGCACCATCGGGCGGATCTCGACCTCGGTGAACTCCGAGAAGAGGTGCCGCAGTTCGTCCGGCGTGTAGGCGAGCCCGCCCTCCAGCCGGCCGTTGCGGTAGAGCTCCTCGTCGGGCAGTTCGGAGCCCATCGCCCCGGCGGCGAAGGCGTTGACGACGAGGTGGCCGCCGGGCGCGAGGACGCGGTCGAGAAGCGCGAGGTAGCTGATCCGGCGGTGCGGCGGGAGGTGGTGGAGGCAGCCCGAGTCGTACACCAGGTCGTACTGCCGGTGGGGGAGTTCGACGTCGAAGATGTTCCCGCAGTGGAAGCGGACGTCGACCCCGGCCTCGGCGGCCCGCTCCTCGGCCCAGGCGACCGCGGTGGGCGAGAGGTCGACGGCGTCCACCTCGAAGCCGAGCGAGGCGAGGTGGATGGCGTTGCGCCCCGGCCCGGCCCCGAGGTCCAGGACGCGGCCGGGCGCGGTGAGCAGGCCGCGGTCCAGGTAGGAGACGAGGTTCTCGTCGGGCTTGGGCGCGAAGAACGGCCGCCCGGCGGACCGGTCCGCGTAGAACTCGTCCCACCAGCCGGCGGCCTCGTCCGTCCACCGGTCGGCCTCCGGGAGGAAGAGCCGGTCCAGCAGGCGCAGAACGTCTTCGGTGGTGCGGATGTCGCGGTGCATGCACAGCCCCCTCTGCGGGCGGACGCCGTTGTGTCCACTGCTGTGAATTCTAGTGATCCGGGGGCAGGAAATCCCTGGTCGGAGGCAGTGTGCGGCCTGTCCGTAGGGTGCCGTCGGGGCCTTGACGGGCGGCGCCGATCCCGACCCCTCAGGGCCGCCCTGTGTGCGGTTGCGGACCCTCGCGGAGGGCCCTGCAGGGGCCTTCGCGGGGCGTGGCAGCGTCCGGGTTTCCGGGGGCTCGGATAACGCTTTCGCCACGGATGGGGTCAGCCCGCCGAGTCGGCCAACACGCGGGCGGCAGCACGGACACCGTCCTCCCACGCGCGGTACTCGGCCGGCCGGTACTCGGCGAGATGCTCGACCAAGTACTCCTCGCCCACGGCGTCGAGGAACGCGCGCTCGGGCGCCGTCCGGACGTCGGCCCAGAACTCCCCGCACCAGACCCGCCCGGCGACCGCGCCCGCAGAGAGCTCGCCGGCCCGGAGCCGCGCCGCGAGGTGGTGGAGCAGGCAGCGCTCGGCGGTCGCGGCGTCGGGCATGGCGACGCCCAGTTCGCCCAGAGCCTGCCGGAGCAGCGTGGCGAGCTCCTCGATGTCGTCGCGCCGCCCGCGCCCGGCCGACTCCCGCAGTGCGGGGGAGTCGTACCCGGCCACGAGGAGCTCTGCGGCGGCCATCGGCAGCGCGTCGGCCTGCACGACGTTCGCGAGGTACTGCCACCCAGCTCGAACGGTTCTTCCATGCCTGGATTTCGTGGATTACGGGCGCGAGCCGTCCAGCCGGTTTCCCGTGGTCAGAGGCTGGTGGGGAGGTCGCCGGTGTGGATGGCGGTGATGAAGGCGCGCCAGGCGTCGGCGGTGAAGGTGAGGGCCGGGCCGTGGGGGTCCTTGCTGTCGCGTACCGGTACGGCGCCGGGGATGCCGTCGACGACCTCGATGCAGTCGCCTTGACCGTTGCTGTACGTGCTCTTGCGCCATTGGGCGCAATGGAGGTTCTGCTTCATTCGGTGCACTCCTCTGCAACCTTCCTCAACCATGAGATCGACTTCTCGGGTTCCAGGAAGGTGGCTCCGCCATGCCTGAAATCGCCGACTCGTCCCCCACCCCCGCCGCCCGAACCGCCTGCTGGCTGGTCCGCAGTCGGCGCTCGCCCGGCGAAGCCCGTCGATTGCTCGAAAAGTTGCTCGCCGACGTCCCCCAGGGCCAACGCTTCGCCGACGTGGGGCTGTTGCTGGTTTCCGAGTTGGTGACCAATGCCGTGGTGCACGGCACGCCCAGTGGCAACCGCATCCGCCTCGCGCTCTCCGTCGACGCCACCCGCCTGCGGATCGAGGTGCATGACGCCCGCGCGGAGCGGGAGCCCGTGCTCCGCTCCACCTCCAGCGACGACGAGAACGGGCGTGGCCTCATCCTCGTGAAGTCCCTCTCGCTGCGCTGGGGTTGCTGCCCGCGCGTGGGGATCGGCAAGATCGTCTGGGCTGAGATCGGCCCGGACGCCACCGCCGGGGGGCGTGCCGCGTGAGGGATGACCGCCTCGTCACGGCCGGGGTCACCGGCGGCATCATGCCGCCGACGACCTTCCCGCTGCTCACCAGTGCCCTGGACTCCCTCTGGTTCGCGCTTCAGTTCCGCCCGCTGAGCAGACCGCAGTGGCTGTGGTTCGAGCGCTACCTCACCGGCCCGGCCGCCGAGCGCGTCGTCGCCGAACACCTCAACTGCACCGGGCCGTTGTCCCTCCCGGTCATCCTCCCCGAGGGCGTCCACCACCTGCGCGTCCACTGGACTGCCCTGGGGGATGGCCGGTGATCCACCGCCTTTGCCCGGCAACGGACGCGCTTCGTACGGGCTCGCCATCAGGACCTCGCCATGCACGGACTCGGCGAGGAACGGGACGGTGTGGGGGGTGAGGGTAACCGCCGTATCGACTCGGGTGTCAGCACGGTGGGCGGCTGCTGCGGCGGCCCGGCACGCTGGGGCAGGAAGGGCGCAGGCAGGCAACAGGAACAGGAGTGATCGGTGAAGGTACGTGCGGGGGCCGCAGCACTGTGGGTGGGGATTTGCGCGGTGGCGGTATCGGGGATCTCCCCGGCGGCTGGGGCGGAGCGGGCGTCGGCCTCGCCGCCCGCCGGCCTCAAGGAGGCCGTCGAGCAGACTGTCGCGGACGGATTCCCGGCTGCCGTGGCGTATGCCAGGAACGGAGCGCGGGAGTCACGGGTGGCGGCAGGGCTCGCGGACACGGCGACCGGCGAGCGAGCCCGGCCGGACCAGCGGTTCCGGATCGCCAGTAACACCAAGTCGTTCGTGTCGACGGTGCTTCTGCAGCTGGCGGGCGAAGGGCGGCTCTCGCTCGACGACAGCGTGGAGAAGTGGCTGCCCGGAGTGGTCCGGGGAAGCGGCAACGACGGCGGGGCCATCACCATCCGGCAGCTGCTCAACCACACCTCGGGCATCTACGACCCCACCAGCGAGCCGGAGTTCTTCGCCCCCTACCTGGAGCGCCACGACTGGGGCCACGTCTACACCCCTCGGGAGGTGATCGCCCGCGCCGTCCGGCACGAGCCGCTGTTCGCGCCCGGCGGCGGGTGGTCGTACTCCAACACCAACTACCTGCTCGCCGGGCTGGTGATCGAGGCGGTCACACATCGCAGCGCGTCCTCCGAGGTCCATCGGCGGATCCTCGCCCCGCTCGGTCTGAACGACACCTCCTTCCCGCTGACCGATCCGGCCGTTCACGGCCCTCATCTGCACGGGTACGACCTCAAGGGGCGCGATGTGACCCGGTTCAGCCCGTCGTACGACTGGACCGCCGGCGCCATGATCTCGACCGTCGACGACCTGGCCCGTTTCCACCGGGCCCTGTTCACCGGCAAGCTGCTGCGCCCAGCCCAGCAGCGCGAACTCCTGACCACGGTGCAGTTCCCAGACGAGCCGGCGTACGGACTCGGCGTGCAGCGCGAGGAGGTGACATGCGGCTCGGGGTCGGACGCCAGGCCGGTCAGTGTCTGGTCGACCGACGGCGGCGGGCCCGGCTTCACCAGCATGTCGCTCACCACCGCGGACGGTGAGCGACAGCTGGTCCTCGCCTTCAATGTCTTCGACCTCGGAGCGGACCTGAAGCACGAGCGGCCCTTCCCGGTCAGCACGGCACTGGTGAAGGCGCAGACGGCAGCCCTGTGTGACTGAGGCACTGCCACGGCCTCCACGATGGGCCGGGTACGCGGTCGCAGCCGGGTGTACGCGTAGTGACAAGGCGCCCCACCGCCCTGAGGTGGGGCGATGGGCTGATGGCCGCGCTTGATCGGAAAGAAACGACCTAGTAGGGCTTTGTTAGAAGCCGTTGTCGAACCGATAGTGACGGGTGCGTTTCCGCTGGTCAGGCATAGTGCGGGTGCCTCGGTGGCAGAGACGCGGTGTCGTGTCGTCTCTTCGGTGGAGGTGCCGGATGCCGTCGGTGATGGGGCTGCTGGAGGAGCGCGAGCGTGCCGCCCGGCAACGGGTGGAGGTCCTGCAGGCCGAGCTTCAGGAGGCGGAAGCCGCGTGGGAGCGGTTCGTGATTGCCCGTCAGACGGTGGCGGAAGTCCTGGCAGGGCCTCCTGTGGGCGAGGAGGCGCCGCCGGCCGGGGTGGCCGGTGAACGGCCTGCGCGGGTCGCCGGGGCGGCGCCTGGATCGGTGGTTCCCGCCTGGAGGGAAGGTCTCGATCCGGGTGCGCTGGCGCCGGACTACCAGCGGCTCGTGGAGGTCCTGGCGGGGAGCGGGGAGGAGATGGACTGTCGGCAGCTCGCGGCGGCCTTGGGTCTGGAGGTGGTCACGGCGAAGGTGGAGGGAGTGCGGTCGAAGGCGAAGCGACTGGCCGCGCGGGGCTGGCTGGCCGAGGAACACCCGGGGATGTTCAGCGTGCTCGCCGGGCGAGCCGGCGGCTCATGACCATGCTCATCGACCACCGGATCATCGCCTCGGAGGTGTCGGTGCGGGTCTCGTAGTCGCGGACCAGGCGGCGTGAGTGCATCAGCCATGCGAACGTTCGTTCCACCAGCCACCTTTTCGGCAGCACCACGAAGCCCGCGGCGTCGTCGGTGCGTCTGACCACTGTCAGCGCGATCCGCAGGACATCGCGGGCGAGGTCGACCAGGCGTCCGGTGTAGCCGCCGTCGGCCCACACCAGCGAGATGCGCCAGTGCCGCTCACGCAGCCGCTCCAGCAGCGTCCGGCCGGCCTCGCGGTCGGTGACGGATGCGGCGGTGACCATCACGGCCAGCAGCAGCCCGACGGTGTCCACCACGATGTGCCTCTTGCGGCCGTTCACCTTCTTCCCGCCGTCGAACCCCCGGCTGGCAGCCGGCACCGACGCGGCCCCTTTCACCGACTGCGCGTCGATGATCCCGGCGGTCGGCTCCGGATCACGGCCAGCCGCCTCGCGGACCCGGTCGCGCAGCCGGTCGTGGAACTCCGCGACCAGGCCCTTGTCCCGCCAGCGCCGGAAGAAGGCGTAGACGCGGTCCCATGCGGGGAAGTCCGCGGGCACCGCCCTCCAGGCGATGCCGCCCGCAACCAGGTAGCGCACCGCGTCGACCAGTTGCCGGTGGCAGTAGCCCTCCGGCTGCCCGCCCCTTCCCTCCAGCCAGGCGGGCACGGGCATCGCGTCGCGCACGACTGCCCACTCCGCGTCGGTCATGTCCGAGGGGTACCTCGGACGTCTGTGCGGCCGGTCCCCGGCATTCCCGAACCGGTGAGCGAGGCAATCACACGACAGGGGTGCGGAGTTGGACGGCAACGTCACGGAGACGGAAGACTGCGGCACCAGGGGCCTCCTGTTGCTCGGCTGGATTCGACACCCACGAGCTGTGCGGGAGGCCCCACTTTCATGCCCCGCCGACCAGAAGATCACCCGACCGAGTCGGCAGACTCGAACTCACGATCACCAAGATCGATAGAGCAACGGCTAGTTAGGTCCTTGATGCGGTTCGGATTCTGGGGCGGGTTGGCCGCATATCGAGCAGGCGCCGGTCCAGGTGCCAGGAGGGCTTGGAGTACGCGGAGGACCGCGTAGACGTTGTCGCTCCGACGGCCGCGTCCGATCGGCTGCTGCGACCGCCGACCGGCGCTCACCCGCCGCCGTTTCACGTCGCCCGCGTCCCGCCGGCGGCCACCCGTGCGCGTTCAGCCGTTCGCGTCCATCGGCCGACGTGCACGCCGTGGACGCCCACGGTTCAGTGCCACCCGTCAGCGTGCGCTCGCCGCGCCTGCCGGTGCTGCGCCCGCCGTGGCCGACGGGGCGAAGGCTGGCAGTTGCTCCAGACTCTCCGCGACCGCCGCGAAGCCATACTCGAGCATCTCGCGCTCGTACCGCTCGACGGCCGGCAGTAGCTCCGCCTCGCCGCGCTCGACCGCGCTGAGCGCGCGGCAGAGCAGTGCCGCGTCCCGGAACGCCGTGTTGGCTCCCATGCCGCCGCTCGGCGGCATGACGTGGATGGCGTCGCCGAGCAGGGTGACCCGGCGGGTGCCCCAGTGCGCCACCGGCTTCGCGCAACGGACCGTCAGCACGGAGCTGTTCACCACGTCCGACTGCCGTACCAGCTCCACCAGGTCGGGGTGCCAGTCGGCGATGCCGGTCAGCAGCAGGTCGCGGACCGCCGGCCAGTCGGCAGGCAGCGGCTTGATGTACTCGGGCAGGAATGCAGCCCAGCGCAGGTAGCTTCCGGTTTCCGGGAGTTCGACATCGGGGGCCAGTTCGGCGGCGGCGAGGTGCGGCGGGCGGCGGAACTCCATCTTGCCGAGCAGCATCCGCACCTCGGGGCCGTGGACCATGGTGCCGAAGCCCGGGACCAGGCCGGCGAACCTGTCGGTCAGCGGCGTGCGGCCGAGCAGGCCGTTGCCGTCCAGGGTGACCACCTCGGCGTCGGGCAGGAGTTGCCGGCGCACGGGGGAGTTACCGCCGTCCGCGCCCACCAGCAGGTCTCCGGTGACGCTGCTCCCGTCGGCGAACTCGGCCCGGACGGTACCGTCGGGCTCGGTGTAGCGGACCAGCCGCTTGCCGAACTCGATCCGGTCGGCGAGCCCGGCCAGCAGCAGATGCCGCAGGACGTGCCGGTCGGTGGCCATACCCCCGTGCAGCGCGCCGAGTTGGCGGATCTCGCGCAGCTGCTCGTCGACCATCCGCCGCTCACCCGAGAGCTCTCCGGTGCTGGCCTCCAGCACCGGGTGCAAGCGCTGCGGCAAACATTCGCGCAACGCGGCCAGTCCCGGACCGCCGATGCCGATCCGGAAGCCCTGATACCGGGCCCGCATGCTCGCCTCGCGCTCGTAGATCCGCACGTCGATCCCCGCCTGCCGAAGCCCCTGTGCCAGGCACAGACCGCCGATTCCGGCACCGATCACCAGAACACGCATGTCGCCCCCCAGACTTGAACACCGTTCACTTGGCCGCTGTTCAATTTACTTGGTCAGCGTTCAAGTGGCAAGATGCTCCGGTAGCAGGAAGGGATACGAAAGGGGACCCGATGCCGCTCCGACAGGCGGATGTGCTGCAGGGCGCGATGGAACTGCTCGACGAGGGCGGCCTCGACGAGCTGACCACCCGTCGCCTGGCCCAGCGGCTCGGCGTCCGCGCCGGCGCCCTGTACTGGCACTACCCGAGCAAGGCGGCACTGCTGGACGCGCTGGCCGACCGGATCATCGGCGAGATGCTCACACAGTCGCCCGCCGGCGGCCCGGGCGCCGCCCCCGCCGCCGAGCAGGGCTGGCCCGACCGGGTCCGGGAGCTGGCCGCCCGGGCTCGCGGGACCATGCTCGCCCACCGCGACGGCGCCCGGCTCGTGGTCTCCTTCACCGCCCCGCCGCCCAACGCCGTCGCCTACTTCGGCTCCCTGGTCGACGCCCTGCGCTCGGCCGGTGCCGACGCTTCGGCCGCCCACCTCGGCGCGGACGTGGTCACCAGCTTCGTCAACGGCTACACCCTCGAGGAACAGGCCCGCCAGGCCGCCCTGATCCCCCTGAACCAGCGCGACGCGACCTTCCGCCTGGAGCTGGACATCGTGATCGCGGGCATCCGCGCGCGGCTGCTGCGTGACTGAGCGGAGCTCGCCGCCGATCGGTCGCCATCCGGGTTGGCGCGGCCGCGGACCCCGCTCGTTCCGGCGCGTGGTCGAAAGTCTGGGTGAACGGATCCCGGCCGGCGGAGCGGTCGAGCGGACAACTCGCGCTGGACAGGCGGCCGTAGTCGACGTGACGACGGCGGACGGCGGACGAGCTCGGTCGTGGCGCGCACGGTAGTACCCAACTCGGCTCCCGCGCCAGGGAATCGGCCCGACACCACCCGAACGAGGCAACCCGGCCCCGCCCGCCCCGGGGGACAACGACGGTCCACCCATGCCGGGCGGCGCTCGCCCGGGTGCTGGCTACCGGGTAGACCCGGGGCCGGGCACCCCGGAGACCGCCCGGTGTCGCGCGCGGTAGGAGCGCGGTGTGGTGCCGGTCAGCCGGGCGAAGTGCTGCCGAAGGCTGACGGCCGAGGCGAATCCGGCCAGCGCCGCCACCCGTTCCACGGGTTCGTCGGTCTCCGTGAGCAGTTCGCGGGCCCGGTCCAGCCGCAGGCGCAGCAGGTACTGCGGCGGGCTGACGCCGGCCTGGGCGCGGAAGCGGCGGTTGAGGCTGCTGACACTGATCCCGGCGTGCTCGGCGAGGTCCGCGGGGGTCAGCGGGAGGTGGAGACGGGCCTTCAGCCAGCGCAGGGTCGGTTCGAGGCCCGCGCTGTCGGCCAGCTCGCGGTCGATGCACTCCTGGACGCGGTCGGCGTGCCGCAGCAGGGGCGTGAGGAGTTCCCGGGAGGTCTCGCCGGCCGTCCGCTCGCCGTGGTCCTCGGCCAGCAGGTGCAGGCACACGTCCATCCCGCCGAAGATCCCGGCGGAGGTCAGGAAGGGGCCGTCGGCGACGGCCGCACCGACCGGGTCGACCTCGATCCGGGGGTACCGCCGGGCCAGTTCCTCGGTGTGGCGCCAGCCGGTGGTGGCGCGCCGGCCGTCGAGCAGGCCGGTGGCGGCGAGGGCGAACACCCCGGTGCCGATCGCGCCGATCCGGCTGCCCCGGGCCGCGGCGGCCCGCAGTGCGTCCAGGACCACGGGCGGCGGCTCCAGCGGAACACCGTCGCGGCCGGGCACCAGCACGATGTCGGCGTCGGCGAGGCCCTCCGGTCCGTGCGGCACGGCGATGGTCAGCGGCGCCGGCAGGCCGATGCCCAGCGGGCCGGGAGCGGCGCAGAGCCGCACGTCGTAGGCCACGCCCGGGTGCTCGCGCGCTGCGGTACCGAACACCAGCCCCGGGGTGGTGAGGTGGTGTCCGGGCAGCCCGTCGGGCACGAGGACGGCGATGACCGACATACCCGGAAGATACCCGAAACCGGACAGGCGAGCGGTGCCCCGGTGGCGCCGGGGCACCGCCGGCGGGCATCAGCCGTACTGGTGGATCGTCTTCCAGATCCAATCCGTGTACGCCGGGACACTGGTGTAGAGGCCCGGGCCCGTAGAACAGGTCGGGTCCGTGTCCCCGTCGCCCGAGGTGGTCCCGACGAGCTCCCAGCGGCCGCCCCGGCCCTTCTGGAGCTGCGGGCCGCCGGAGTCCCCGAAGCACGCCATGGCGCCCGGCACCTGGCTGACCGTGCAGAGGCGAAGCCACCCCGCCCGGCCGGGGGCGCACTCGTCGACGGCTCCCCGGCGGGTCTCCAACTGCTGGAGCCGGCTCGCGAACTCGGCCTGCTGCGGGTTGTCAACGTTGGCGACGCTGCCGAAGCCGAGCAGGCGGGTCGGCGTACCGGGCCGGGCCGCCCGGTCGGCGATCCGGATGGGCTGCTCGCTCACCGGGCGGTCCAGCCGGATCAGTGCGAGATCGTCCTGGTTGGCCCCGCCGCCGCCGGTGCCGATGCCGTAGCCGGGGTGGGTGATCGTCTTCTGGATGGTGCGTACGGTGCCGCCGGACTTGCGCCGGTCCGAGCCGATCCGGACGGTACCGTCCAGGACCACGCCGATCTCGGGGTCGAGGCAGTGGCCCGCCGTCAGCACCCACTGCGGGTGGATCAGCGTCGCGCCGCAGACACCGTCGGCCAGGCCCTGCGTCGGAGCCGACATCGGGATCGAGGCCATGTACGGGTAGCGCGCCGTGGCGTCCGCCCCGTTGACGATGGCTCCGGCGCTGCCGGTCATGGCGGTGGCGCACACCGTCGCGGCCAGGGCGACGGTGGCGGCGCGCGCCGCTCGGCGCGCCAGGGAGCTGATGGGCATGGAAGGTCCTTCCTTCGGGGTGGGCGCAAGCACGCCTCGGCGGACGCCTCGGCAGATGCGGATGTGCGGCCGTGGGAGAGGGACGGGTACACCGGCGGTACGGGCACCGCAGCCGGGCGTCCCCTCACCTCGGGTGCCGCGTACCTCCCATCCTCCGCACCGGCCCGCGCCCGCAACAGCGGCCCCGATGTCACCCTGGGCTAAATTCTGGACATGCCAGTCATCGCTGTTCTCGCCCTCGACGGCGTACCGGGCCACCAGCTCACCGCGCCGGGAGTCGCCTTCGGCAGCGCCGCACGCCATCACCCGCACGTCGGGTACGAGGTGCGGTACTGCGCGGGGCCCGGCTTCCGCACGACGGGCGGGCCGGCGCCGTTCCGGCTCGACACGCGCTGGGGGTTGGAGGGGCTGGAGGACGCGGACACGGTACTGCTCCCCGGTCACGACGGCTTCCGCGCGGACCCGCCGCCCGGGGTCGCCGAGGCACTGCGGGCCGCGGCGGCCCGGGGCAGCCGGATCGGCGCGATCGGGACGGGGACGTTCACCCTCGCCGCCACCGGGCTGCTGGACGGTCGCCGGGCCGCGACCGGCCGCCGGTACGCCGCGGAACTGGCCGGGCGCCACCCCCGGATCACGGTCGATCCGGAGGGCTCGGTCACGGACGCGGCCCCGTTCCACAGCGCGGCGGGGGTGCTCGGCGGAGTCGACCTGTGCCTGCGGCTGATCACGCTGGACCACGGCGATCCGGTCGCCGTCGAGACGGAACGGCAGGTCTTCCTGGAGCTCCACGAACCCGGCGAACCGGCCGGGCCCACCCGGGCCGCCCACCCGCCCGGCCCGGCAGGCTCCCGCCTCGGACCCACGCTCCGGTGGCTGGAGGCGCACCTGGACCGCCCGCTCACGCTGAACGACCTCGCCGACCACGCCGGACTCACCGTCCGGGGCCTGACCAGGCGCTTCCGGGCCGAGACCGGGCTGCCGCCGCTCCAGTACCTGCTCCGCGCGCGCATCCGGCTGGCGCAGCGCCTGCTGGAGCGGGGCGACGAGCCGGTCGAACGCATCGCCGCCCGCACGGGGCTCGGCACACCCGCCAACCTGCGCCACCACTTCCAGCACCACACGGGCACAAGCCCGCGGACCTACCGGACGGCCTTCCGTTCCCTCGTCTCCACCCTGACCTGGGCCGACGGCCGTCCGGGCGACCCCGCCCAGGGTGCGCCGACCGACTCCCCCACCGACTCCCCCGCGATGAACCGGGCGGACCTGCCCGGCTGAGGCCCGGCCGCCGCCGCGCGGCGGGCCGCACCCGGCGCGGAGCAGCCGCAACGCGTCCGGCCGATGCTGCGGACCCTGCTGGACTCCCTGCCGGACCTCCCCACGCTGGTGATGGGACAGCGGATGGACGTCCTGGCCTGGAACCGGGCGGGGAGCGCACTACTCGGCGACTTCGACACCCTGGAGCCCGCCGCCCGCAACATCGCCAGGATCACCTTCCTGCGCCCCGAGTCCCGCTCCCTGTACGCGGACTGGGACGAGTGCGCACGCGGGAACGTGGCGCAGGCGGGGCGCCGGTCCGACAACCCCCGGCTGCGCGAGCTGATCGGTGAACTCGCCATGAAGAGCCAGGAGTTCCGGACCTGGTGGGCCGAACACCCGGTGCTGGACGAGATGTCCGGCGTGCGCTGGCGTATCGAGCACGACGACCGCGAGATGAAGCACGGCCTCGGGCTGAACCACGGGCCGCACCTGGCGCGGCTGGCACCACCACGTCACCCTCGTCACCGCTGCCCACGCCTTCCTCACCCTCCGCCGGCTCGACCCCAAAGTCCAAGCACCGGCCTGACCCTCTACCAGGTCCTCGACCGGCTCCAGGACCTGCTGAGCTGCTGGACCGGTGTCTGCAGCACCTGCCAACGCCCCCTTCCCGCAAGAAGATCCGCAAGCCGCACTCGACAGCCTGCCCCGACCTAACGAAGTACTACTAGTCGCGCTTGAACACCATCCGGAGCACCGACCGGGCCAACTCCTCGACATCGCCTTCCGCGGCCTCCGGCAGCGCGCCGCTCAGCCACAGGCCGGCGAAGCCGTGGGCCAGTGACCATGCGGCGATCGTCGTCGCCCGGTCCGCCGTCTCGCCGGGCGACAGCTTCTGCGCACTCGCGGCCAGGACCGCGCCCGCGCGCTTCTGTGCCGCTGCCACCTCGGGGTCGTCCGTCCGGTAGAGCTCCGGTCGGAACATCACCTCGAAGTGCGGGCGGTGGTCGACGGCGAACCGGACGTACGCCACGCCTGCCCCGTACGGGTCGCCGGCCGCCCGTTCCAGGCTGTCCGCGAACAGTCCGAACCCCTCTGCGGCGACCGCCGTCAGCACTCCCGTCTTGTCCCCGAAGTGGTGCGCCGGCGCCGCGTGCGAGACGCCCGCGCGCCGGGCCAGCTCGCGCAGGCTCCATCCGGACGCACCGGACTCGCCGATGGCCTCCAGGGCCGCGTCAAGCACGGCTCGCCTCAGGTTTCCGTGGTGGTAACTCGCCTGGTTGATCGGTCCCGCCTCCGCTCTCGGTCGGTTCTTCTTCCTCTCCACTTTATCTAGACATTGACAAGATGGCGCGCGTGCCCCAATCTTGCCAGTGACAAGATTGGAGGGCCGGGATGGTCCCGCTCATCGCTCTCATCGGCGGCTTCGCCGTTCTGCGCCTGCTCGGCCTGGTCGCCGTGGACGCCCTCGGCAGCTGGCAGCCCGCCCTGCGTGGCGGCCTCGCCCTGATGTTCGTCACCACTGCGGTGCCGCACTTCATCGCCTCCTGGCGGCGCGACTTCGTCGCGATGATCCCGCCGGCGCTGCCCCGGCCCGACCTGCTGGTCACCCTCACCGGCGTCCTGGAACTGGCCGCCGCCGCCGGGCTGCTCGTCCCGCCGCTCGCGCCGTTCGCCGCGGCGGGGCTGGCCCTGCTCATGGTCGCGATGTTCCCGGCCAACGTGCACGCGGCCCGTAGCGGCGTCACGCTCGCCGGAAAGCCCGTGACGCCGCTGCCCGCCCGGACGGCGCTCCAGGTGGTCTTCGTCGCCGCTGCCGTCGCCGCGGCCCTCTGAGCACGCCTGCGGAGTGGGAAGTCGGCCCGTCCGACTTCCCACTCCGCAGGCGTGTCGGCCCCGGTCCTCCTACAGGAGAGCCAGCAGCTGCTTCGTGTGGCTGGGCAGCTCGACGTCGGCCAGGCCGGTGACGAGGTTGCGCAGGGGCATGAGCCGGTCGACCAGGAGCGCGCCGTTGGACAGGAGCAGGGTGGGCACCTGGGTGTCGAGTTCGGCTTCGCTCAGCATGGGCCCGCCGAGTGCGCAGAGGGCCTCTCCCTGGAGGCGGACGCGGTTGCGCAGCCCCGCGTTGTCGCCGGCGAGCGCGATGACCCGGTCGATGGTCCAGGTGTCGAGCGCCACGCGGTTGTCGTACGTCGCGATGGCCCCCGAGGCGACGGAGGACACGACGGTGATGGTGGTCGCGCTGACGAGGGAGACGTGCGCCAGGATCTGGTCGGCGTTCCACTCGCCGGCCGGCGGGGCGGGGCGCGGTCGGTCGGAGGCGGCCACCGTGGCGGCGGCGTCCAGGAACGTGCGGTAGGCGTCCCGGAGCGGGGTGGTGTCCAGCATGTGCTCTTCCTTCTGCGGACCTGCGCGGAGTGGACTGTGGCGCGAACTGCGGAGCGAACTGCGGAGCGACCTGTGGTGTGCACGGCGATGTGAACCGCCGTGTGCCGGCGCGAGAAGCGGTGGCGACCGCCGCCCCGGGCGTCAGTCGTGCGTGCCGGACATCTCCCAGGGTGCCTGCGGGAGGACGTCGCCGGTCTCCAACAGCGACTTGAGGTTTGCCAGCACGGCCGGCCAGCCGCGCGAAATGCCGTTGAGCATCTCCAGGTTGGGGAGGTTCTCGTGGGTCACGGTGAGGCGGACGATGTCCTCGTGCGGTTCGACGAGGAAGGTGACGACCGACGGCTCCCTCGGCGCCTCGGCGTCCGGAGAGTCCTCGAAGGTGATGCTCAGCAGCGTCGGGGGCTCGGCCTTGAGTACCGTGCCGACGACGTCGACGCGGCCAGATCCGTCGACGCGCCGGTGCTCCCAGGCCGAGCCGGGCTGCCAGTCCGACACGTTGGCGTGGGCCCAGTAGCGCGCGGTGAGGTCCGCGTCCGTCAGGGCCTGCCACACCTGCTCCGCGTTCGCGCGGATGTAGGTGACGTAGACGTAAGTCGGCGCCGACGTGGGTGCGTTGGTCATGGCGTACTCCTCGGCAAGGTTCTTGATGGCACTGATCGCTTGCAGGCGGGGCCTGTCGAACCCCGAGATCCAGCGCTCCTCGATCTCGTGGATCGGCGCCGGGTTGAGGTAGTGGAGTCGTTCCCGTCCCCGCCGTACGACGGTCACGAGGTTGGCCTGCGCCAGGATGTCGAGATGCTGTGTCGCCGACTGGCGGGCCATGGTCACGCGTTCGCACAGCTCGCCCAGGGTCTGGCCGCCCCGCTCGCGCAGGCGGTCGAGCAGGAGCCGCCGGGTGGGGTCGGCCAGTGCTTTGAATGCGGCGTCCATCGGTGTCGCTTCGTGGCTCACGCGGACCATTATGCAGGTGATCACCTGCATAATGTCGGCGATTTCGCACCTCAGCGGCGGCCACCTGCCTTGACCAGGGCTTCGCCGCCTTCCTCCGCCGTCCTGAAGACGCTGGACCCGGGCAGGCTCGACGAGGAGGCGCTCGGCGTCACCTACGACGGGATCGACGACTTCCTGGAGGGCAAGCCGGTCGACGGGGCCGCGTTCGAGGCCGTCGTCGGCCGCTGCCGGCTCGCCGGGCACAAGCGACGGCTGCCGATCGCTCCCAGGGCCGGTCGCCTCGCCGTCGGGCGGCGCCACCGGCGTTGCACGGAGCGGGCGTTGGGCCGCACCGGCCCGGTCCGCCGACTACAGTGGCCGGATGAGCGACGACCAGGTGAGCCTCCGTCCGATCTCCGAAGCCGACCTCGCGCCCCTCGAGCGGCTGCTCCTCGACCCCGAGGCGATCGGCGGGCTCCAGTGGTACGGCTGGTCCGACCCGGGCCGCCTGCGGCGGAAGTGGGCGGAGAACGGGCTGCTGGGGGCGGACCAGTCACAGCTCGCGGTGGAGTCCGGGGGCGGCCTGTGCGGGTTCGTCGCCTGGAGGGCACGGGCGGTCGTGCCGGCGGCGCCCTACTGGAACATCGGCATCCAGCTCGTCCCGCAGGCGCGCGGCCGCGGCATCGGCACCGAGGCCCAACGCCTGCTGGTGGACTACCTGTTCGCGCATTCGCCGGTGGTCCGCCTGGAGGCCGACACCGAGACCGCCAACCGTGCCGAGCAGCGCGCCCTGGAGAAGTGCGGCTTCACCCGTGAGGGCGTCCAGCGCAGCCTGGTCTTCCGCGACGGCCAGTGGCGCGACATCGTCCGCTACAGCCTGCTGCGCGGGGATGCCCGCCCGCCGGCTGTGTCCGGCACGCCGTAGGGCGCCGGCCGTCAGCAGGCGCGGGAGGCCTCGGGGACCGGGCCGGGCTCGGGCCCGGTGGCGGGGTCGCGGGTGAGCAGGTAGCGGGCGCCGGAGCCGGCCGCGGCGGCGCGGTCCCCGGCGTTGTAGAGGGCGCAGCGGGTGAGGGAGAGGCAGCCGCAGCCGATGCAGCCGCTCAGTTTGGCCTTCAGGAGCTCGAGTTCGGCGATCTGCTCGTCGATGCGGCCCTGCCAGGACTCGGCGACACCGGCCCACTCGGCGCCGCTGGGGGCGGGGCGCTCGGGCAGGCGGTCCAGGGCGACCTTGGCCTCGTCGAGGGAGAGCCCGACCCGCTGGGCGGCCCGTACGAAGGCGACCCGGCGCAGGGTGCCGCGGGTGTAGCGGCGCTGGCCGCCGGTGGTGCGGGTGGCGTGGATGAGACCGAGCTTCTCGTAGTAGCGCAGGGCGGAGGTGGCGAGGCCGCTGCGGCCGGAGAGTTGGCCGATGGTGAGCAGGTCGTGCCGGCTCGGTCCGGCGGAGGTCTCGGGTGCGGTCATGGGGTCAATGTACCGGCTTGACTTCAAGTCGACTTCAACGTGCAGCATCGTGGCCATGACGACGAACACCCGTACCGAAGTCACCTTCGCGGACCTCCCGGGCCTGATGAGCCTGATGACCGGCGACGAGAAGCACGGCCCTGCCGCCACCTCCACGCTGGACGCCCTCTGGGTGCTCTACGACCGGGTGCTGCGGGTCACCCCGGCCACCGCCGAGAAGCAGGACCGTGACCGCTTCCTGCTCTCCAAGGGCCACGGCCCGATGGCCTACTACGCCGTACTCGCGGCCAAGGGCTTCCTCGACCCGGCGGTGCTCTCCGGCTTCGGCGCCTACGACTCGCCGCTCGGCCACCACCCGGACCGCACGCTGGTGCCCGGGGTGGAGATCGGCTCGGGCTCGCTGGGGCACGGCCTGCCGCTTGCGGTCGGCACCGCGCTCGGGCTGCGTGCCCGGGGGCTCGCCGACCCGGCGGTCTGGGTGCTGGTCGGGGACGCCGAGTTCGACGAGGGCTCCAACCACGAGGCGGTCGCCTTCGCCGGCGCGTCCGGACTGGACCGGCTGCACGTCGTCGTCATCGACAACTCCTCGGCCACGCACGGCTGGCAGGGCGGCATCGCGGCGCGCTTCGCCGCCGAGGGCTGGTCGGCCGAGACGGTGGACGGGCGTGACCACGAGGCGCTGTACGCGGCGTTCACCGCCGCACACCCGGGCCGGCCGCGCGCGGTGGTCGCCCGCGTCGAGCCCAAGAACTCCTGACGGCCGCCCGAGAACGCCTGACAACCTCCGAAGGACAAGGGACCAGACCGATGGACACCATGCGCGAGCGCTTCCTCGACGTGACCACCCGCATGCTGGACGACGACCCCCGGCTGGCCGTCGTGCTGGCCGACATCAGCGCGTCCGGCTTCGCGCCCGCCGCCGAGCGCCACCCCGACCGGGTGATCAACGTCGGGATCCGCGAGCAGCTGCTGATCGGCGCCGCCGGCGGCCTGGCGCTCACCGGGATGCGGCCGATCGCCCACACCTTCGCCAGCTTCCTGATCGAACGCCCCTTCGAGCAGATCAAGTTGGACCTCGTCCACCAGGGCGTCGGCGCCGTCCTGGTGAGCGCCGCCGGCTCGTACGACTGGCCGTCCGGGGGCCGCACCCACATGTCGCCGGGTGACGTCGCACTGCTGGACACCCTGCCGGACTGGACGGTCCACGTGCCCGGTCACCCGGACGAGGCCGAGCGGCTGCTGCGCCACGCCGTGGTGGACGGCGACCGCAACGTGTACGTGCGGCTCTCCGTGCACCAGAACGCCGCCGCGGTGCCGGTCGAACCGGGCCGGTTCACCACCGTGCGCACGGGGGCCAAGGGTGTGGTGCTGGCGGTCGGCCCGATGCTCGACGCCGTGCTGGCGGCCACCGAGAACCTGGACGTCACGGTGCTGTACGCGGCCACCGTGCGGCCGTTCGACGCGGCCGGGCTGCGCGAGGCCGCCGGCGGGCGGGCGGACGTGGTGCTCGTCGAGCCGTACCTGGCCGGGACCTCCGCCAACGAGGCGCACGCCGCGCTGAGCGACCGGCCGCACCGGGTGCTGGGCCTCGGCGTGCCGCGCGAGGAGCACCGGCACTACGGCTCGATCCCCGAGCACCTGGCCGCCTACGGTCTGGACGCGGCCTCGCTGCGGGAGCGGATCGCCACCTTCCTCTGGTGAGCCGCGCGCGTCAGACCCGGACGATCGCGACCGAGTGGGCCTCCAGCTCCGCCGCCGCACCGTCCAGGACGCACGGCCCGAAGGACGCCGCCACCTCCCGCCCCTTCGCCCCCAGCGGCAGCCCGGCTGCGGAGCCGGACAGGTTGACCGCCACCCGGTACGGCCCCCGGTGCACAACCAGCCACCGGGCCGCCTCGTCGTGGACGACCCGGACGGCCGAGAGGTCCGGGTCGGTCAGCTCCGGCCGTTCGCGTCGCAGCCGGATCAACGCCCGGTACCAGGCGAGCAGTTCGGCGTGCGGGGCGCGCCTCGGCTCGGTCCAGTCGAGGACCGAGCGCAGTACGGTGGCCGGCTCCTGGGGGTCCGGCACCTCCTCCGCCTGCCAGCCGTGCTCGGCGAACTCCCGCCGCCGGCCCTGCCGGACGGCCTCGGCGAGGCCCGGGTCGGTGTGGTCGGTGAAGTACTGCCAGGGTGTGGTCGCGCCCCACTCCTCGCCCATGAACAGCATCGGGGTGAACGGCGAGGTGAGCACGAGCGCCGCCCCGCAGGCGAGTCGGCCGGGGTCCAGGCTCGCCGAGAGCCGGTCGCCGAGCGCCCGGTTGCCGATCTGGTCGTGGGTCTGGAGGTAGCCGAGCAGCCGGTGGCCGTGGGCGGGCGGGAACGGGCGGCCGTGGCTGCGGCCGCGGAACGAGGACCAGCCGCCGTCGTGGAAGAAGCCGCGGGTGAGCGCCTTGGCGACCGCCGACAGCGGTGCGGCCGCGAAGTCGCCGTAGTAGCCCTGGGATTCGCCGGTGAGCGCGGAGTGCAGCGCGTGGTGGAAGTCGTCGCTCCACTGGGCGGTGAGGCCCTGGCCGCCCGCCTCGCGCGGGGCGGTGGTGCGGGGGGAGTTGACGTCGGACTCGGCGACCAGGAACAGCGGCCGGTTGGTGGCGATCGCCAACTTCTCCACCTCGGTGGCGAGTTCCTCCAGGAAGTGGACGGCGCGGTCGTCGGCGAGGGCGTGCACCGCGTCCAGCCGCAGTCCGTCGATCCGGTAGTCGCGCAGCCAGGCCAGTGCGCTGCCCGCCAGGTAGGCGCGCACCTCGTCCGAGCCGGGCGCGTCCAGGTTGACCGCCGAGCCCCACGGGGTGTGGTGCCGGTCGGTGAAGTACGGGCCGTACGCGGGCAGGTAGTTGCCGGACGGCCCGAGGTGGTTGTGCACCACGTCCAGGATGACGCCGAGGCCCTTGCGGTGCGCGGCGTCGACGAAGCGCTTGAGCCCCTCCGGCCCGCCGTAGGGCTCGTGGACGGCCCAGAGCGAGACGCCGTCGTACCCCCAGCCGTGCCGGCCGGGGAACGGGCAGACCGGCAGCAGCTCGACGAAGTCCACGCCCAACTCGACGAGGTGGTCGAGGTGGTGGGCGGCGGCGTCGAAGGTGCCGGCGGCGGTGAAGGTGCCGATGTGCAGCTCGTACAGGACTGCGCCGGGCAGCGGACGGCCGCGCCAGCCGGTCCGCGACCAGCGGAACGCGGCGTGGTCGACGGCCCGGCTGGGCCCGTCCGGGCCGTGCGGCTGCCGGGGCGAGCGCGGGTCGGGCAGCGCCGGGCCGCCGTCCAGCCGGAACGCGTAGTCCCCGGCGGGCGCCTCGCCGCGCCACCACCCGGCCCTCGCCCCGTCCCGGGCCAGCGGGTGGCGGGCGCCGCCGACCTCCACCTCGACCAGCTGGGCCGCCGCCGGCGCCCACACCTCGTACGTCCGCAGCTCCGGCAGAGTCACGCGTCGCCCTTCCTGGTCTTCCCGGGCTTCCCGGTCTTCCTGGTCAGCAGCGCCACCGGGGAGGCGGCCAGCAGGTCGGCCACCGGCACCGTGCCCGCCGCGAACCGGCGCCCGGTCAGTTCGTCCGTCCACCCGCCGCCGGCCGGCAGCTCCACGGCGGTGTCGTGCCAGCCGCCGGCCCGCTCCAGGCCGTACGGCAGCCGGGTGACCGCCGTGACCACGTCGTCCCCGCGGGCGAAGGCGAGCAGGTGGTCGCGGGAGTGGCCGCCGGCGGTCAGCGGGCGGTAGGCGCCCAGCGGGCGGGCCCGGCGCAGGTGGAGGGCGGCCGCGGTGAGGTGCAGCTTCTCCCGGGCCAGGTCGCCCGGGCGGGGTGTGGCCGAGTCGGTCAGCCGGACGGCGAGCGCGCCGAGGTCCACCACGCCCCGGTTGTCCGGGTCGACCAGGGTGTGGAGCGGCTCCTCGCTGCCCTGGTAGAGGTCGGGCACGCCGGGCACGGTGAGGTGCAGCAGGGCGGCGGCGAGGGTGTTGGACCGGGCGTACGGCGCGAGCGTCCGGACGTACCCCTCGATCCGGGGGAGCAGGCCGGGGTTGCCGTACACCGCGTGGGCGCGGTCGGTGAGGGCCTGTTCGTAGCCGCTGTCCGGGGACGTCCACGAGGTGCGCAGCTTGGCCTCGCGGGCCGCCTTGAGCAGCGCGGTGACCAGCCGGTCGGGGGTGATCGGCCAGGCCGCGACCAGGGTCTGCCAGAGCAGCCAGTCACCGTCCCGGTCGCCGCCGGGGCCGGCGGCGGTGGACCAGGCGGCGGCCTCGGCGGCCCAGGCGTCCGGCTGCTCGGCGAGGACGGCGAGGCGGGCGCGGGCGTCGGCGCTGCGCTTGGTGTCGTGGGTGGAGAGCACCGTCATGGTGGCCGGCCAGTGGCGTTCGACGTAGTGGCACCAGACGTGGAAGTCCTCCGGGAGCAGGCCCGGCCTGGCCGGCTCGCCGCCGACCTCGTTCAGGCTCAGCAGGGCGTTCCAGCGGTAGAAGGCGGTGTCCTCGACGCCCTTGGCGGCCACGGCGGCGGCGGTCTGGGCGAAACGCACGCAGAACTCGTCCTTCTCGGGGCCGGTGCCGAGCCGCCCGAGGGCCAGCTCCGCGACCAGCCGGTCGGACGGGTCGGCGGAGCCGTCGAGCGCGGCCCGCAGCTGCTCCGCCGAGACCGCCGGCACGGGCTCGCCGGGCCTGGCGTACGGCCGGTACGCCGGGTAGCCGGTGAGCACCCGCTGCAGGGCGTCGCGCAGCTGCCAGGGTGCGTGGTCCGCGTGCGCGGGCTCGGCGGCGCCGATCCGGACGGCGAGCCGGACCAGCCGCTCGACCTCGGCGGCGAGCTCGCCGCGGGGCCCGGTCATGTCGGCCCGCCCGCGCCGGGCGGCCGCGACGGCCGGGTGCGGGTCGGCGCAGGGCTCGCCGGCGGGTGCGGCGCCGCCGAGGAAGTGCTCGTAGCGCCCGGCCAGCCGGCCGGCGCCGGCGTGGTCGGTGAGCACACCGTCGATCCGGCGCAGCGCGTCGTACCCGGTGGTGCCCGCGCACGGCCAGTCGGCGGGCAGGCGTTCGTCGCCGGTGAGGATCTTCTCCACCACCGTGTACGCGCCGCCGGTGGCCTCGGCGAGCCTCCGAAGGTAGCCGCGCGGGTCGGCGAGGCCGTCGGGGTGGTCGATCCGGAACCCGTCGAGGACCCCGTCGCGGTGCAGCCGCAGCAGCACGTCGTGGGTGGCCTCGAACACCTCGGGGATCTCGACCCGGACGGCGATCAGCTCGTTGACGGTGAAGAAGCGCCGGTAGTTCAGCTCGGTGCGGGCCAGCCGCCACCAGGCGAGCCGGTACCACTGCCGGGCGAGCAGCTCCGCGAGCGGCAGGTCCTCGGTGCCGGGCCGTAGCGGGAGGGTGTGGTCGTGGTAGCGGAGCACCGCTCCGGGGCCGCCGGCAGGCGCCCCCGTGCCGTCCACGGTCAGCTCCCCGGAGGAGAGCACCGCGCCGAGCCGGTCGCCGAGCAGCGGCAGCAGCACCCGTCCGCGTTCCGGGGCGTCCGTCGGCCCCGGCTGGGCCGCCCAGTCGATGTCGAACCAGCGCGCGTACGGCGAGTCGGGGCCGTCCCGCAGCACGTGCCAGAGCGGCTGGTTGAGCTGCTCGGGGACGGGGACGGCCATGTGGTTGGGCACCACGTCGGCGATCAGCCGCAGGCCGTGCCGGTGGGCCTCGGCGGCCAGCGCGCGCAGCGCGGTCTCACCGCCGAGCTGCTCGCTGATCCGGCCGTGGTCGACGGTGTCGTACCCGTGGGTGGAGCCGGGGGCGGCCTCCAGCAACGGGGAGAGGTGCAGGTGCGAGACGCCGAGGGCGGCGAGGTAGGGCACGCCGGCGGCGGCGTCGCGGAGGGTGAAGCCGGGCTGGAGCTGGAGCCGGTAGCTGGCCGACGGTGGTGTGGGCGGGGGAGTAGCGGCCGGGCGGGGCTGCGCGGGCTCGGCGGCGGAGGTCATGTGTCCATGAGTACCCGCGCGAGCCCGCCGCCAAGACCCGTTGCTGATCCGAACAGGTGAACCCACACCTCAGGCGGGCCGCTGGAGGACCATCAGTGAGCGGTCGGTGAGCCAGAGGGCGTCGCCGGCCTTGACCCGGGGGCCGGTGCCGGGGGCGGGCAGCCTGGGCTGGGCGGTGTCGACCACGACCTGCCACTCCTGCCCGTGGTCGGCCGGGACGGTGAACTCCAGCGGCTCGAAGTGGGCGTTGAACATCAGCAGGAAGGAGTCGTCGATGATCCGCCCGCCGCGCCGGTCCGGCTCGGAGATGGCGTAGCCGTTGAGGAAGACGGTGAGCGACTTGGCGTAGCTCGCGCCCCAGTTGCGCTTGGTCATCTCCTCCCCGCTGGGGGTGAACCAGGCGATGTCGGTGAGGTCCTCGTAGCTGCCGGCTGCCGGACGGCCGGGGACGGGGCGACTGGAGACCGGGCGGCCGTGGAAGAAGCGGCGGCGCCGGAAGACGGGGTGGTCGCGGCGGAGCCAGATCATGCCCTGGGTGAACTCCAGCAGCCGCGCCTCGGGCCCGTCCTCCTCGGGCCAGTGCACCCAGGTGAGTTCGTTGTCCTGGCAGTAGGCGTTGTTGTTGCCGTGCTGGGTGCGGCCGAGTTCGTCGCCGTGCGAGAGCATCGGCACGCCCTGGGAGAGCATCAGGGTGGCGATCAGGTTGCGTTGTTGGCGGGCGCGCAGCTCCTCGACGGCCGGGTCGGTGCCGGGGCCCTCGGTGCCGCAGTTCCAGGAGCGGTTGAACGATTCGCCGTCCCGGTTGTCCTCGCCGTTGGCGTCGTTGTGCTTCTCGTTGTACGAGACGAGGTCGCGCAGGGTGAAGCCGTCGTGGCAGGTGACGAAGTTGATGGAGGCGATGGGCCGACGGCCGTCGTCCTGGTAGAGGTCGGAGGAGCCGGTGAGCCGGGAGCCGAACTCGGCGAGCGTGGCGTTCTCGCCGCGCCACAGGTCGCGGACGGTGTCCCGGTACATGCCGTTCCACTCCGTCCACAGCGGCGGGAAGTTGCCCACCTGGTAGCCGCCCTCGCCGAGGTCCCAGGGCTCGGCGATCAGCTTGGCCTGGGAGACCACCGGGTCCTGCTGGACGAGGTCGAAGAACGAGGAGAGCCGGTCGACCTCGTGGAACTGCCGGGCCAGGGTGGCGGCGAGGTCGAAGCGGAAGCCGTCCACATGCATCTCGGTGACCCAGTAGCGCAGCGAGTCCATGATCAGCTGGAGGACGTGCGGACTGCGCATCAGCAGGCTGTTCCCGGTGCCGGTGGTGTCCTCGTAGAACCGCTGGTCCTGGGCGAGCCGGTAGTAGGAGACGTTGTCCAGGCCGCGCAGCGAGAGGGTGGGGCCGAGGTGGTTGCCCTCGGCGGTGTGGTTGTAGACGACGTCCAGGATGACCTCGATGCCGGCCGCGTGCAGCGCCTTGACCATCGACTTGAACTCCTGCACCTGCTGGCCCCGGTCCCCGGTGGAGGAGTAGGAGGAGTGCGGGGCGAAGAAGCCGATGGTGTTGTAGCCCCAGTAGTTGGCGAGGCCGAGGTCGCGCAGCCGGTGGTCGCGGACGAACTGGTGCACCGGCATCAGCTCGATCGCGGTGACGCCGAGCTTGGCCAGGTGCTCGATCACCGCGGGGTGGGCGAGGCCGGCGTAGGTGCCCCGGATCTCCTCGGGGATGCCGGGGTGGAGTCTGGTGAGGCCTTTCACGTGGGCCTCGTAGACGACGGTGCGGTGGTAGTCGGTGCGCGGCGGCCGGTCGGTGCCCCAGTCGAAGTACGGGTTGATCACCACCGAGTGCATGGTGTGCGGGGCGGAGTCCAGGTCGTTGCGGCGCTCGGGGGCGCCGAAGTGGTAGCCGTAGACCGACTCGTCCCAGTCGATGGTGCCGCTCATCGCCTTGGCGTACGGGTCCAGGAGCAGCTTGGCGCTGTTGTGCCGCTGGCCGAGGCCCGGGTTGTACGGGCCGTGGACGCGGAATCCGTACCGCTGGCCGGGCTGGATGCCGGGCAGGTAGGCGTGCCGGACGAAGGCGTCCGTCTCGCGCAGCTCGACGGCCGTCTCCGAACCGTCCTCGTCGAGCAGGCAGAGCTCGATCCGGTCGGCGCTCTCCGAGAACACCGCGAAGTTGGTGCCGGCGCCGTCGTAGGTGGCGCCGAGGGGGTAGGGCTTCCCTGGCCAGACCTGCATGAGTCCTCAACTTCCTTACGCTGAAGGGAAACTGACAGGTAGTCCGACAATCAGCCCGGACCCCGACGCTCTCTTCCCGGCGGGGTGGCCGGGCATGTGCGGCGGTCGCGCACCGTGACGTACGGCACAGTCCGCATACTCCCCGACGCTTTCCCCGGCAGCGGGGCCATTCGGCGTGTGTTCGCCCGGACGGGTGTCCGGCGGGTGTCCGGTGGGTGTCCGGTGGGCGGTCGGCGCGGGTGGTGCGGCCGGGGCCTCCGGCTTTCCCGTCCGCCGACCGGCTGCGGTCGGCTCGCGGCGGGCAGTACCCTTGATCGTCCGGCCGCCCCCGCGCTCGTGGCGATTCATCAGAAGAACCGGCGGGGGCCTTCGGGGCCTTCGGGGCCTTCGGCGCCGGCAGACGAAGCAGACGTAGCAGCTCCATCAGGAACCAGGTGAGGTGGCGCATGGTGTTCCCCGCCGGCGGCCGTGGCGGTGGGCCCGGCGGCCCCGACCGGGGCGGCGCCCGCAGCGAGGCCCCGACCGTCGTCATGCGCCCCACCCTGACCGGCCGGGCGCTGGTGCCCGCCCAGAGCGGCCCGGTCGAGATACCCGCCCTCGCCTGGTCCGGCGCCGAGTGGGAGGACGCCTACCAGCGGGTCCGGCTGGCCGGGCGCGCGTACGTCTGGCTCAACCTGGTCGAACAGCGACTGCGCGCCCTCGTCGACGAGGTGCTGTACCCCATCTACGCGCCCGCCCACGGCGAGGACTGGGTCACCGCCGCGGCCGGCCCCGCCGGCGAGGAGTGGGCCCACCGGGCCGGCGCCGTCCGCGAGGTCAGCCGGCGCAAGGGCTACCTGCTCGACCCCGCCGATGACGACCCGCTGGTCTTCCTCACCCTGCCCCAGCTGCGCGAGCTGATGGTCCAGCACTGGCCCTGCTTCGAGCCGTACCTCGCCGACCGCCGCGACATCGAGCTCGCCCTCGACGAACTGGAGGTCGCCCGGCACGTCGTCTCCCGCAACCGCGTCCTCACCCAGACCGTCCTCGCCCAGACCGAACGCGCCGCCGCCCGGCTGCTCGCCCTGCTGGACGGCGGCTCCGGCGGCGTCCCCGCCGACGTGGTCGAGTCGCTGGTGGCCGGCCGCTACGCGGACGTGGTCGCGGTGCACGCCGACCGGGTCCGCCTCCAGCGCGACCTCCCGGTCGAGGACCTGCTGGACGGCGCCCGTCGGCTCGACGCGCTCGGCATCGGCCTCGGCATGCTCTGCCAGAACTACACCGGCAAGCGCCTCGTCCGGCTCGCCACCGACGGCTGCCGGGTCAGGCTGCTCTTCCTCAACCCGGCCAGCAGCGCCGTCCGCCGCCGCGAGCGCGAACTCGGCCTCGGGCGCGGCGAACTGGCCCGCTCGATCGAGATGAACATCATGCACGTCCGCCGGGTCCGCGCCCGGCTGCGCGACCAGGGCGGCTTCGAGATCCGGGTCTTCGACGAGACCCCGCGCTTCACCGCCTACCTGGTCGAGGGCCCGCGCCCGGCCGGCCCGACCGGCGGCCCCCGCCGGCAGACCCGCGACCTCGGCGTCGTCCAGCCCTACCTGCGCCGGGCCCGCGGCATGGAGTCGCCCGCCCTGGTGCTGCGCGGCGGCGCCGGCCAGCAGCCGGGCGGCACGGACGCCGGGCTGCTGGAGGTCTACCGCGAGGAGTTCGAGGGGATCTGGGGGGACTCCCGGCCGGTCTCCTGACACCCGCCGGCCGCCTCGGCGGGGCGGGGCGCCGCGGCCGGAAAACCACCCGGATGAACAGCGCCCCCGCCCGGACCCTGCGGCCCGCCGAGACCACCGGCGTCGAACCCGTCGCCGGACTGCGCGCCGAGGTCTTGCGCCCCGACCTCGAGCGGCTCGGCCGCTACGACGGGCGACGGGTGCGTCAGCGGCTGCGGGACTCCGTCTCCACCGCTGGACACCGACCGGGCCGCCGCCCCGGGCCGCCGACGAGGCCCTCGCCTAGATGATCAATTCCAAGGGGTTCAGTGGTCGTAGGCAGTGAGCGTGCGCATGGTCGGCTGGCCAGTGCGGTCGTTGTGCCAGATCGCGGCGGTGAGCGCGAGGATGCGTTGCAGGACTCGGACGGCTACACCATTGGGGGTGCGGCCTCGGTGTCGTTCGAGGTCGAGCTGGCCCTTGAAGGTCTCGTTGACCGACTCGATGACCTGGCGCAGTGGCTTGAACAGCTGTGATCCGGCTCGCTGTGGCTCGCCCTTGCGGGTCGGCCGCAGGAGGCGGATGTCCATGTCGGCGAGCCGCTGTTCGAACTCTCGGCCGAAGTAGTTCTTGTCTCCGATCAGTGTCTGTCCCGGGTGCTCGGCGGTGAGACGGGGTTCGACGGCGAGCAGGTCGAGCAGGGTCTCGCGCTCGTCTGCCTTGGCCCCGGTGAGTGCGAACGCGATCGGCAGGCCGTGAAGGGTGCAGACCAGATGCAGCCGCAGGCCCCAGAAGTAGCGCGAATGGCTGGCGCAGTAGCCGTACTGGGCCCATCCGGCCAGGTCGGAGCGTTTGACGGTCTCTCGGGAGCGCCCGCACTCGACGGGCGTGGAGTCCGCCACCCACACGTCGTCGCTCCACAGTGTGGTGTCGCGGGCCAGTGCCCAGGTGACCCGGCGGATCAGTTCGGCGGCCTTGCGCAGCCGCTTGTTGTAGCCGGGCTGCTGGGGCAGGTACGGAAAGAGGTGGCGCAGGTGGGCGCCGGCGTGGCGCAGCCAGCGGGCCTCGGAGGTGAAACCGAGCATCGCCTGCATCATCGCCAGCGTTACCAGCTCGGCGTCGCCGAGCTGCGGCACGATGCCCACGGCCGGACGCTGCGGGGCGAATTGCGGCGAGTCCTTCAGCAGGTCGTCGGTCTTCACATAGAGTGCGGTCGCGAGGGTGTCCAGGTCGTTCGTCACAGACTGACCTTGGGCGCCCTCGCATCGTCCGCGCAGTCAGTGCGAGAACTTCGCTCAGCTGGGCGCGACAGGCTGTTCGAGGAGCTCGTCCGGTCCGTCGAATCCGCAGCGCCGGTACAGCGGCGCACTGCGCTCAGACGGCCACACGATCAACGTATCCAGGCCGTGAGCGCGCGCATAGCCGGTGGCCTCGTCGAGCAGGGCCCTGCCCAGACCGCGATTGCGCTGTTCAGGGGCGACGTAGAAGTTCGTCACGTAGCCCAGGGCGTCGGAACCCGGGTAGGGACTGGGGACCTTCTCCACGAGGCACACGAACACGTGACCACAGGGCCGACCGCCCACTTCCGCAACCCAGGCACGCCACGGCCCGACCATCCGGGAACGCAGCCACTGCTCGCACTCGGCAGTGAACTCCTCTTCGTTCCGCGGGACTTCATCTCCGCCGTCCTCCACCTTGAACCGCCAGCGCATGGCTGCCAGTGCGGTCGCGTCATCGGACTCGGCCCGACGGATAACAACGTCACTCATGACCAAACTCTCGCAGACCGATCCGCCGGAGCGAAACTGCCTACGACCGTTCAACGACCCCTTGGAATTGATCATCTAGGCCGGACGGACGGCAACCCGCGGGTATTCGGCCGATGGGCGGTCAGCCGGAGCGCGCGGGCGGGGCGGGGCGCGAGGGGCTTCAAGGACGGCATCGCGGACCCCGACACCGAGTCGGCCGCGCAGATGGACGAGCTGGTCTGGGCCGGCGAGGGCGGCGGTGAACCGCGCTGGGCGGTCGGCGGCAGCTACCAGGTGCTGCGGGCGAGCCGCTGGCCCGCTTCCTGAGGCCCACCGGCGGGGGCTACTTCTACGTCCTGCCCGGCGTCCGGGACGACGCCGACTGGCTCGGCCGGAGCCTGCTCACCGGGGCCTGAACCGGGCCGGCCGGCTGCGTCCGCCCGCCCCAGCGACCGCGTTGTCGGTGGGGCGGGCGATGATAGGGGCTGTTTCGACGAGCAGGACGGAAGGACACACCCCTATGAGCTGGTGGCAGCAGCCACTGGTCGGCTTCGACCTGGAGACCACGGGCACCGACCCGGCCGTGGACCGCATCGTCACGGCCGCCCTCGTGGACACCCTCGGAGCCCGCCGGCTGAGCGCCACCGACTGGCTGCTCGACCCGGGCGTCCCGATCCCCGCGGAGGCCGCGGCGATCCACGGCATCGGCGACGACGTCGCCCGCAGCAAGGGCCGCCCGGCCAAGGAGGCGGTGGACGAGATAGCCGCGGCCCTCTGCGAGCGGCTCGCCGCCGGCCGTCCCGTCGTCGCCTTCAACGCCCCCTTCGACCTCTCGCTGCTCGACGCCGAGCTGCGCCGGCACGGCCTGGCCCCGCTCGCCGAGCGCCTCGGCGGGCCGGTCACGCCGGTGCTCGACGCCCTGGTCATCGACCGGGCCGTCGACAAGTACCGCAAGGGCTCGCGCACTCTCCAGCGGGTCTGCGAGGTCTACGGCGTCGAGCTGACCGACGCCCACGAGGCCGGCAGCGACGCCCTCGCCGCCGTCCGGGTCGCCGTCGCCCTCGCCGAGCGCTACCCCACCGAGGTCGGCGCCGTCCCCCTCGCCGACCTCCACGCCCGCCAGATCGGCTGGTACCGCGACTGGGCGGAGGGGCTCCAGGCCTGGCTGCGCCGCGGCAAGGACCCGCAGGCCGTCATCGATCCGCGATGGCCGCTGCGCTGAGCCCTGTCCGGTTCGGGGGCGTGCCCCGGGTGGTGCGCCCCGGGTGGTGGTGGACCGGCGGACGGCCGGTCAGCAGAGTGCGTAGATGCAGTAGTGCTCGCTGCTCTCCACGAAGCAGTAGGTCGCGCCGCTCTCGGCGATTTCGATGTCGTTGCAGCCGGCATCGGCGCTGAGCAGCGACTGCCCGCCTCCGTGGCACGGGCGGCCCTTCTCCGTGGGCCGTGCCGCGCCCGGACGGCGCCGCACGATGAAGGGCGACGGAGCCCCGGCGCCGGCAGGCCCGCCGGCGCGGGCGGCGTCGGCCGCTCTGACCTGGCGGAAGGACTCGACGACCACGGACGCGTCCGCCGCCACGGCGAAGTCGTACAGTTCGTCACCGCCGGTGGTCCGTCGGCCGGTCGCGGTACGGCCACGGACGGCGGCCTCGTCCAGCCAGATGATCGGGTGATCGTCGCAGGGGCACGGGTCCGTCACGCAGACGCACGACTGGATCGGCACGCCACCGGCCGCGCGGAGCGGGTGGTCGTCGGAGACGTCGAGCGGCACACCGGTGAGGGTGGTGGTCGCCGCCCGGGTGAACGCCTTTGTTCGGGCACTTTCGTAACTGGCCATTGTCGCTCCCGGCTGAATTCGGCTTGGACGGACCATGCCGCAGACTGGCCGGCCTTGGTCGTTCGTCAACGAATTGAATGGGGAATCGCCTGGGACTGACCCGATCGGATCGTCATTTCACGGTAGCGCCGGGCCGTGCGGTCCGCCTCCCCGTGCGGTGCGCACCGGCCGGATGCGGCTCTGCCGCGCCGGCCGGGTGGCCTGCCGATCGGCGCCGGGCCGGCCGGGCCGTCGGGCTTGCACCTCACGCGACGTCAGGATCCATCATCGGGGTATGAGCATCGACCGCACATGGAAGGTCGGGGCGCTCGCCGAGGCGAGCGGACTGACCGTACGCACCTTGCACCACTGGGACCGGATCGGGCTGCTCGGCCCGTCCCGGCGGACCGCCGCCGGGCACCGTGAGTACACCGAACCGGACGTCGTCCGCCTCTACCAGGTCCTCGCGCTGCGGCGCCTCGGGCTCGGGCTGGAGACCATCGCCACCTGCCTGGACGTCGGGGTCGACCCCGTCCGGCTGGTGGGCGAGCACCTGGCCGGCGTCGAGGCGGCGATCGCCTCGCTGGAGGCCCTGCGGAGCCGGCTGGCCCGCGTCCACGACGAGCTGGCCGCCGAACGGGCCCCGGAGACCGCCACGTTGATCGGGGTGCTCCAGGCGATGGGCGGGGCGGGGCCGGAGGGCGGGCAGGCGCTGCGACGTCACCTCGACGAGGACCAGTTGCAGGCGCTGCAGGACCGGGCGGCCGCGCTGGGCCCGGCCGTCCACTATCTGGTGGAGGTCGAGTGGCCGGAGCTCTACCGCAGGGCCGAGGCGCTGCGCGTCGCCGGGGTGGAGCCGACGGCGGCGGAGGTGCGGAGGCTGGTGGCGCGGATGGACGAGCTGGGCCGGATGTTCAACGGTGGCGACTCCGGCCTCTCGGGCGCGGTGCGGGCCGCCTGGCACCACGAGCCGGCCGCGATGTCCGGCGATCCGACGGCCCCGGCCGACGCCTGGCACGACCTGACCGCCTACCTCGACCGCGCCCGAGCATGACCGCCCGTTCCCGGTCGACCGAATCCCGAGGAGTCTCCGTGAGCCGCCGCCTGCACATCGGCATCGCCCTGCTCGCCGTCCTGCCCGCCCTGCTCCCGGCCCTGCTGTTCGGCCGGCTCGTGCCGTGGACCGGCCTTCTGGCCCTCCTGCCAGCCTTCGGCGTGCAGGCGTTCATCACCTTCCGCCGGCTCGGCCGGCTCCGGAGGGGATGAGCCGGCGGAAGCCGGGGCGCCGGTGGTCGGGAGGTGAGGGGCGGGGCGTCGAGCAGGTCGGGCGCGAGGACGGGGGAGGCCGGCATCCGGTGCTCGACGGCGCCGCGCGGATGCCGGGCGGGGCTCCTGTGGCGGTGGGCTTGGCCGGCCGCACGGATGCGTCGGACGAACCGGTCAGCTCGCCGGGAAGTCGACGTGGTAGCCCTGGACGACCAGCCAGGGCAGCAGCTGCTTCAGCGCGGCGACGGTCTGGCTGCGGTCGCCGCCGCCGTCGTGCATCAGGACCACGCCGCCGGGCCTGAGTTGGCTCTTCACGGTGGAGACGATCGACGCGACGCCGGGGCGGGACCAGTCGCGCGGGTCGACGGACCAGCCGAGGGGGCGCAGGCCGAGGTCGGCGGCGATCCGCTGGTTGTCGGCGGTGAACCCGCCGCCGGGCGCGCGGAACCAGGAGACCTTGGTGCCCGGGCCGCCGGCCTGGACGATCATGTCCTTGCCCTCGGAGATCTCGTACACGGCCCGGTCGTGCGAGAGCGCGGCGAACGGCTGCGGGTGGTCGACGGTGTGATCGCAGAGCCGGTGGCCGCCGGCGACGATCCGCTTGACCAACGCCGGGTTGGCGGAGGCCTGTTGGCCGACCAGGCAGAACGTCGCCCGCACGCCGTACCGGGCGAGCAGGTCGAGGACCGGGCCGGTGGCCGGGCCGGGGCCGTCGTCGAAGGTGAGGGCGACCGTCCGGCCGCCGGAGGCCGTGGAGCTGACCACCGAGGTGGACACCCCGCTCGCGGGCGGCGGGGGCGGGGCCGGCGTCGTGGTGGGCGGACGGGTGGCCGGCGGGGTGGCCGGAGCGTGCGTCGGGCCCTGCGCGGGGCTCTGCGCCGGAGCGTGCGTCGGCGGCTTGGAGGTGCTCGGCGGCGGGGGCTTGGGCGCGGTCGGCTTCGGTGTGCCCGGTGTGCCGGGTTCGCTCGGCGCGACCGGCGTGGAGGAGGACGGCCCGGGCGAGGTGGGGCCGCCGGGGGAGGAGGCCGGGGCGGCGGGAGACGAAGCCGAGGGCGCCGGCGTGACCGGACCCGACGCGGTGACGCTCGGCTGCGGCTGGAGCGCGCCGTTGGCGGTGCCGCAGGCGGTCAGGCCCAGGGCGGCGGCCACCGCGATGCAGCCCGCGACCAGCGGTCGGCGGCGGTGACGGGCGGACGACGAGGCGCGCTGCGAGGTGGCGTGTTCGGGCATGTCTGCGGCTCCTCGGGTGCGGAGGTGATCCCGATCCCCTGGGTCAGGCCGTTTCGGGCTGACTGTCAGATAGGACGCCGATCCGACCACGCCCGGTTGCGCTCCACAAGGACGCCCGCGGGGACGCCCTCAAGGACACCCGCAAGGGCGCGGGCGAGGAGCCGCACAGCCGTCAGAACGGGTACCAGCGCACGTCCGTCGCCCCTGTGCGCAGCGACTCCACCCGGCGGCGGAACTCGGCGAGCGCGGCCGGGTTGCCCGGCGCCTGCTGCGCCACCCAGGAGGCGCTGGCCGTCTCCCGGGCGCCGCGCAGCACCGCGAAACCGGACCACTCCCGGACGTCCCAGCCGTACCCCGCGGTGAACGCCCCGTACTCCTCGGCCGGGACGCCGTACCGGTCGTGGCTGAGCGCCAGCACGACCAGGTCGTGCTCGCGCAGGTCGTGCGAGACGTTCTCCAGGTCGAGCAGGACGGGCCCGTCCGGGCCGACGTGCACGTTGCGCGGCAGCGCGTCGCCGTGGATCACACCGGCCGGCAGGTGCGGGGGGAGGTCGGGCAGGGCGGCCGCGAAGGCGTCCCGGCGGTGGCGCAGGAAGGCGACGTCGGCCGGGTCGACGTGCCCTTCGGCGGAGGCGAGCCAGCGCTCGACCGGGGCGAGGAGGTCACGGCGGTCGAGCGGGAAGGGCGGTGGGGGGAGCCGGTGCAGGGCGCGCAGCAGCGGCGCGAGGTCGGCGGGCCGGGCCGGCCGGACGGCGGGTGCGAGCCGGTGCCAGAAGGTGACGGGGTGTCCGTGGGCGATCTGCGGCTCGGGCGGCACGCCGTCGTAGGGGCGGACCACGGGGACACCCCGGCCGGCCAGCCAGTGGGCGACGGCGAGTTCGTGGTGCGCGCGCTCGTACAGCTCGGGGCCGCGGCCGACCTTGGCGACCACGGCCGGGTCGCCGAGGTCGAAGACGGCGTTCTCGCCGAGGGCGAGCAGCCGGGCGTCGCCGGGGCCGGGCAGGCCGGCGGACTCACAGGCGTGGGCGAGCAGCAGCCGGGCGCGGCCCTCCTCGAAGGGGAGCATGGCGGACTCCGTTCCGTGGTGGCGGGGAGGGCGGGTCCGGTGGCACGTGCCGGGCCCTGCGGGACGGTGATCATTCTGGCAAACGCGGGCCGGGCCCCGCGTGATGCGGGGCCCGGCCCTGATGCGTCGTCGTACTGCCGCGGGATCAGACGGCGATCCGGCGGTGGCGGGCGCCGTCGGTGGCGGGCGCCGGCGCGGCCGGGCCGTGGGCGCCGACCGGCGGGAAGGACTCGCCGTGCGAGAGGTCGGGCAGCCACCGCAGCCAGGACGGCAGGTACCAGTTGCGCTCGCCGAGCAGGGTCATCACCGAGGGCAGCAGCACCGCGCGGATGAGCGTCGCGTCGATCAGCACGGCGACCGCCAGGCCGACGCCCATCTGCTTCATCGCCTGCATCGAGAGGGTGCCGAAGACCGCGAACACCGCCACCATGATCACCGCGGCGCTGGTGACCACCCCGGCCGTGGAGCGGATGCCGTGCGCGATGGCGGTCCGGGTCGGCAGGCCCCGGTCGCGGCCCTCCTTGATCCGGGAGACGACGAAGACGTGGTAGTCCATCGAGAGGCCGAAGAGGATCACGAAGAGGAAGAGCGGCACCCAGGACTCGACCGCGCCGACCCCGGCGGTGCCCATCAGCGAGGCGCCCACGCCGTGCTGGAAGACCAGCGTCAGCACCCCGTAGGCGGCGCCGACCGAGAGCAGGTTGAGCACCACGGCGGTGGCGGCGACGGCCAGGGAGCGGAACGAGGTGAGCATCAGCAGGAAGGCGAAGGCCACCACGAAGCCGAAGACCAGCGGCATCGAGCCGGTCATCTTCTCGTTGAAGTCGTACGAGCCGGCGGTGCGCCCGGTGACCGGGGCCTCGGTGCCGGCCACCCGGAGCACGGTGGCGGGGACGATCTCGGTGCGCAGGGTCTTCAGGGCGGCGTTGCTGGTCGCGTCGTTGCCGCTGCCGTTGAGCGGGATGTCGACGGTGGCGATGTTCTTGTCGGGGTGGACGGTGACCTCCACCGGGCCGTGCATCCGCCCGCTGGCCAGCGCCTTCTCCTTGAGGCCGGCGATGGCGGCGGTCATCGCCGGGGAGTCGATGTCGGCGGCCTTGATCACCACGGTGGCGGGTGCCGGGCTGCCGGGGAAGGCCGCCTCGATCTTCTGCGAGGCGGCGACCAGCGCGTTGCCCTCGGGCAGTTGCTGCTGGAACGTGAGGTTGGCGGTGTGCATGGTGACCAGCGGTGCGGCCAGGCCGACCAGCAGCGCGCCGGCCAGGACGGTGGCGGCGAGCGGGCGGCGCAGCACCGGGGTGAGGATCGCGTTCCAGACCCGGCCGCCGGAGGGGGCGGTGTCGGCGCGGCGCAGCTCGGCGAGGAAGGGGACGCGGCCCTTCTCGACCCGGTCGCCGAGCATCGAGAGCAGCGCGGGCAGCACGGTGAGCGAACCGAGCACCGCGGTGACGACGACCACGATGGTGGCGTAGGACATGGCCTGGAACTCGGCGATACCGGTGAGGAACATGCCGGCCATGGCGACCACCACGGTGACGCCGGAGACCAGGACGGCCCGGCCGCTGGTGGCGGCGGCGATCCTCAGCGCCGTCTCCAGGTCCCGCCCGGCGGCCCGCTCCTCGCGCTCGCGGCGCAGGTAGAAGAGGCAGTAGTCGACGCCGACGGCGAGGCCGACCAGCAGCATCACCGAGCTGGCGTTGTTGCTGGTGTGCAGGAACCCGCTGCTCAGCGCGACCAGTCCGCCGGCCGCGACGAAGGCGGTGATGGCGAGCACGACGGGCAGGACGGCGGCGACCAGTGCGCCGAAGGCGACCAGCAGGATGCCGAGGGCGAGCGGCACGGCCGTCCACTCGGCGCGGGCGAAGTCGTCGGAGAACTGCTCGTCGATCCACTTGCCGGAGCTGGCGTCGCCGAGCTCGACCACGGTGAGGCCGGGGTGCTGCTTCTGCACGGCGGCGACGGCGTCCAGGACGGCCGGGACGTTCTTGACGGCGTCCTCGTGCTCCCCCGTGAGCGTCAGCTGGACGAGCGCCGAGTGGCCGTCCGGCGAGACCGCCCGGGTGTCGTAGGGGGAGCGGACGTCGGCGGCCTTGCCGGTGGCGCCGACGCCGGTGATCACCTGCTCGACGGCGGCCCGGAAGGCCGGGTCGTCGGCGGCGAGCGTGGCACTCTGGACCAGGACGGTCTCGCTCGCCGGGGACTTCAGCCCGGCGTCGTCGAGGATCCTGGCCGCGCGGGAGACCTGGCCCGGCATCGCCTCGGACTCCTTGACCTCGGTACTGCCGTGCACGCCGCCGAGGCAGGCGGCGAGGACGACGAAGAGCAGCCAGCCGAAGACGGCCGTCTTTCTGTGCCGGGCGCTCCAGGCGCCCATGGCGGCAGCTGTGCCGAGCCTGGTCTTCACGGGAATCCCCCTGGGAGAGCGGCGGTGGCCGGCCGAGAGGTCGGGCGGGTCGCCGGTATCGGGCGCCGGCTGTGGGTCCGGCGTCTCAACCGACAGTAGAAAAGGGGAGGTTGGCGGGGTATCCGGCTGGCGGGGGAGTTCTCCCTGGGGTCTGCCCGGGGGGAGGGGTGGGGTTATCCCTACCGGGGAACCCTGACTTCTCCTCCTTGGGGCCGGGTACGACGTCCACCCTGAGGGGGAGCTGTCTCCACCCCGAGCACGAGGTCAAGAGGCCAGGCGGCGGGTCAAGATGGTGTGGGGCGCCGATGGGCGTTCCCCGAGGGGGTCGGCTTTACGGGGGCCGCTTGCCGGGCGGCAAGCAAGTACTCGTAGGATGATGTCCTCAGACTCACTTACCTGCCGACCGGCTAGGGGCGGGCCTCGTCGCCATGCCCTGCCGGTCCTCCGTCGCCCGACGTCCCGTCCCCCAAGGGCTGGCGGTGAACCATGCCCAGGAGGCATCACGAGCATGTTCCACCGACTAGGACAATTTGTCGTCCGCCGCGCCTGGTGGGTGATCGCGGCGTGGGTCGTCGCGATGATCGCGATCGTGGCCACGGCGCCGAAGATCACCGCGCAGACCGACGAGGCTTCCTTCCTCCCGAAGCACTACGAGTCCATCCAGGCCTCGGCGCTCCAGGAGAAGGCGTTCCCGGCCAGCTTCACGCCCTCCGCCCTGGCGCTCTTCGAGCGCAACGACGGCGGCGCGATGAACGACGCCGACAAGGCCGCGATGGCCAAGATCGTCCAGGGCCTCACGGACAAGAAGATCAAGAACGTCGAGACGATCATCCCGGTCGGCGAGCAGACGACGTCCAAGGACGGCAAGTACGCGCTCGCGCCGATCGCGATCGACAAGAAGACGCAGCAGTCCGACGAGTTCGGCGAGACCGCCAAGAACCTCCGCGAGGAGGGCAAGTCGCTCGCCTCGGGGACCGACCTGAAGTTCCAGCTCGGTGGCGCCGCCGCTCAGGCCCTGGACCAGAAGGAGTCCTCCGGCTCCGCCGACGCCCTCATCGCGATGTCGACGGTCGTCCTGGTCGCGCTCATCGTCGGGATCATCTTCCGCAGCATCCTGGCCGGATTCCTGCCGATCCTGATCTCGCTGGCCGTCGCCATGCCGACGTCCAACGGCGTGATCGCCTACGCGACCAAGGCCTTCGGCCTGGAGAGCACCCCGGTGCTCTCGGCGATCCTGATCGTCGTCGTGCTCGGCGTCGGCACCGACTACTTCCTCTTCCTGGCGTTCCGCTACCGCGAGCGGCTGCGAGCCGGTGACGAGCGCAAGGAGGCCGTGGCCAACGCGGTCGGCCGGGTCGGCGAGGCCATCGCCTCGGCGGCCGGAGCCGTCACCGTCGCCTTCGCGGTGCTGATCCTCTCCAGCCTCGGCATGTTCAAGGCGCTCGGCCCGGCCCTGGCCATCGCCGTGGTCGTCACCGCGTTCGCCGCGCTCACCCTGGCCCCGGCCGTGCTCACGGTCATCCCGGCGCGCGCCGTGTTCTGGCCGGGCAAGAAGTGGATGAACGAGCCCGGCAACGCACGCTTCGCCGCGCTCGGCCGCATGGTCGAGAAGCGCCCGGGCATGGTCGCCCTGGCCTCCGGCGGCGTGCTGCTGGCGCTGTCGGCCGGCGCCCTCGGCTACAGCGGCACCTTCGACCTCGCGGGCAGCTCCATGCCCAAGGACAAGGAGTCGATGGTCGTCCAGGACAAGCTGATGAACGGCTTCTCGGCCGGCGCGGCCGACCCGAGCCACGTCTACCTGACGAGCAACAGCAGCGCCAAGCTCGACCCGGCCAAGTTCGAGGCCTACGCCGCCAAGCTCAGCGGGGTGGCCGGGGTTTCGCCGGTGGCGGCGAAGCCTCAGCTCAGCGAGGACGGCCGGACGGCCGACTTCACCGTCCTGCTCAAGAACGAGCCGGCGAGCAACGCCGCGATCGACTCGGTCACCGACCTGCGGGACGTCGCACACGGCGAGGCGCCGGCCGGCACGGAGGCGAAGGTCGGCGGTCTGACCGCCGTCTACAAGGACATCAACCTCGCGATGACCCACGACTACAAGCTGGTCTTCCCGATCGCGGGTCTGCTGATCCTGCTGATCCTGGGCCTCCAGCTGCGCAGCGTGGTCGCCCCCTGGTACCTGATGGCCTCGGTCGGCCTCGGCTTCTCGGCCACCCTCGGTGCCGCCACGCTGCTCTTCCAGAAGCTGGGCAGCGAGTCCGGCCTGATGTTCATGCTGCCGATCCTCATCTACCTCTTCGTGGTGGCGATCGGGACGGACTACAACATCCTGATCATCGCGCGTCTGCGGGAGGAGGCCCGCGCGGGCCGCAACCCGCGTGAGGCGGCCCGTGAGGCGCTGCGCCACGGCGGCCCGACCGTCGCGGCGGCCGGGTTCATCCTGGCGGCGTCGTTCGCGACCTTCATGCTCGCGGGCAACGTCTTCATGCTGGAGTTCGGCTTCGCGATGGCCTTCGGCATCTTCCTGGCGGCCTTCGTGATGGCGCTCTTCTTCACCCCGGCGCTCACCGCGCTGATCGGCCGCGCCGCCTGGTGGCCCGGCCACGGCGCCGACGACCAGCACCAGTCCGGCCCCACCCCGGTGGCCGGTCCGCATGGTGTGCCGGAGCCGGCCGGACGGCACTGACCGTCCCCGGTGCACGGCAGGCACGCGGCGTCCGCTCCGGCGGGCGCCGCTTGCCCCTTTCCGTGCGGCGGCAAACGTGACGTGGTCGGCAAAAAGTCCCCGGTCAATCGGGGTGCCCTCGTGCTACAGTCGGAGCAGTTGCAGTTTTGGTTCCCATGAACGTTTGTGTGCGCCTGCTGGTTCAACCCAACAGGCGCATTTGTTTTGTCCGGTGTTTCAGTCTCCGGATGGGGATCGCGGCTACTTGGGGTTCACGAGGTGTGGACCCTGATGCCCCAGTTTTATGAGGAGACGGTTATGGCTACCGGCACCGTGAAGTGGTTCAACAGCGAAAAGGGCTTCGGCTTCATCGAGCAGGACGGTGGCGGCGCTGACGTGTTCGCCCACTACTCGAACATCAACGCCCAGGGCTTCCGTGAGCTCGTCGAGGGCCAGAAGGTCGAGTTCGACGTCACGCAGGGCCAGAAGGGCCCGCAGGCCGAGAACATCCGCGTCATCTGAGTCCGGCTTCCGAGCTGACTCGCGATCTCGCGTAGCGAGGGCCCGTACCGCACGGTGCGGGCCCTCGCGCATGCCGCCGAACGGCCGGGGCGGCGAACTCCATCCCGACGGCCGACCAGCCCCGACAGGGGCTGTGCCTTCCATCGGACGGAGACTCCGTGACCACCCCTGCCCGCTCGCCCCGTGACGGCGACCGCACCCGCAAGCCCCGCAGCCGCAACGGCGGCGCCCCCCGCGCCACCGGTGGAGCCCGCGGTGACGCCCCCCGTGGCCAGCGCCGCAACGCCCCGCGTTCCGCGGCCCAGGCGCCCGCCGACTTCACCGTCGTCGAGGGCACCCCGGCCCGCCCGCCGGCGGCGAGCTTCGCCGAGCTGGAACTGCCCAAGGGCATCCTGAACGCGCTCACCCGCGAGGGCGTCACCGAGCCGTTCCCGATCCAGGCCGCCACCCTGCCGGACTCCATCGCCGGCCGCGACGTGCTCGGCCGCGGCCGCACCGGCTCCGGCAAGACGCTCGCCTTCGGCCTCTCGCTGCTCGCCCGCACCGCCGGCAAGCGCGCCGACGCCCGGCACCCGCTGGCGCTCATCCTGACGCCCACCCGCGAGCTGGCCCAGCAGGTCACCGAGGCGCTCACCCCGTACGCGACCGCCGTCAACCTGCGGATCGCCACCGTCGTCGGCGGCATGTCGATCACCCGCCAGGCCAACGCCGTGCGCCGCGGCGCCGAGGTGCTGGTGGCCACCCCGGGCCGGCTGGACGACCTGATCAACCGGGGCGACGTCGTGCTCTCGGACGTGGCCATCACCGTCCTCGACGAGGCCGACCAGATGGCCGACATGGGCTTCCTGCCGCAGGTCACCAAGCTGCTGGAGCAGGTCGCCGAGGGCGGTCAGCGGATGCTGTTCTCCGCCACCCTGGACCGCAACGTGGACCGCCTGGTCAAGCGCTTCCTGACCGACCCGGTGACCCACTCGGTCGACCCGTCGGCCGGCGCGGTCACCACCATGGACCACCACGTGCTCCAGCTGGACCCGGCCGACAAGGCCTCCGCCACCGCGCACATCGCCTCCCGCGACGGCCGGCTGATCATGTTCGTGCACACCAAGCACGGCGCCGACCGCCTCGCCAAGCAACTGCTGGCCAACGGCGTGAAGGCCGCCGCGCTGCACGGCGGCAAGTCCCAGCCGCAGCGCAACCGGGTGCTCGACCAGTTCCGCGACGGCCACGTGACCGCGCTGATCGCCACCAACGTCGCCGCCCGCGGCATCCACATCGACGGCCTCGACATGGTCGTCAACGTCGACCCGCCGATCGACCACAAGGACTACCTGCACCGCGGCGGCCGCACCGCCCGGGCCGGCGAGTCCGGCACCGTCGTCACCCTGGTCCTGCCCGACCAGCGGCGCGAGGTCAGCCGGCTGATGACGGTGGCCGGCATCCGCCCGACCACCACCAAGATCCGCCCGGGTGACGCCGAGCTGAGCCGGATCACCGGCGCCCGCACGCCCAGCGGCGTGCCCGTCAGCGTGGCCGTCCCGGCGCCGGCCGCGGCGCCCGCCGCCGAGGGCAAGGCGGCCGGCAACGGCGCGCCCCGCCGCCGGCCCGGCAAGCGCTCCGGCCTGCCCACCGACGTGGACATGAACGGCAACCCGCGCCGCCCCCGCCCGAAGCAGCGCATCGGCGGTGCCGGCGGCGGTCAGGGCGGCGGCGGCACCCGCCAGGCCGCCGGGTTCATCGGCCGCTCCTCGGGGCGTGCCACGCCCGGCTCCGGCACCAAGTCCGGCTCCAACTACGGCACCGGCCGCCAGCGCCGCAAGGCCGACTGACGCCGAGCACCGAACGCCGGGCGACCGGCTTCGAACGACGGCCCGGCTCCCCCTCGCGGGGGGAGCCGGGCCGTCCGCCGTTCCGCCGCCACGCCCCCGCCGCCGGGCCCCGGCGCCCCGCCTCCCGCGCGGCGGCTGGCCCACTGCGCCCGCAGCCGCCCGATCAGCCGCGCTCGGCGTAGGCCGACCGCAGCTCCGCCAGCAGCCGCCGGGCGTGCTCCTCCCAGCCGACGACCCGGGCCCGGTGGACCGGATCGGTGAACACCACCCAGGCCGCGTTGCACTCCTCCGGCGGTCGGCGGGAGAACCCGAACAGCGCCTCCGCGCCCGGGTTCCAGGCCCGGACGTCCCAGTCGGCGTCCAGGACGACGGCCGGCGCGGGCCACTGGGCGTCCTGGACCACACGTGAGCCGCGGGCGGCCCTGCGGCGGTGCCGGGCCCGCGTTCAGGCGGTGAGCGCGGGGAGCACCCGGGCGCGGGCGCGCGCGTCGTCGTAGCGCTCCAGCAGCAGCTCGGCCACCTCGGGGGCGGCGCCGAGGACGGCCGCCAGCAGGTCGGCGCCGGCGGCGGCCCCGGCGATGCGGTCGGGGAGGAGGCCGGGGGCCAGGAGGTAGGGGGCGACGGCCACGGTGCGGGCGCCGGTGGCGCGCAGGGCGGCGACGGCGTCGGGGACGCGGGGGCCGGCGGCGGAGGCATACGCGACCTCGACGCCGGCCCAGCCGCGGGTGCGCCGCCACTCGGCGGCGACGGCGCGGGTGGCGGCGTCGGCGGCCGGGTCGGAGGAGCCGGCCGCGGCGAGGACGACGCCGGTGCGGGCACGGACGGCGGGGGAGGCGAGGTCGAGCCCGGCCTCGGCGAGGCGGCGGTCCAGTGCGGCGAGCAGCAGCGGGGACGGGCCGAGGACATCGGCGACCGGAAGGCCGGCGCCGGTCGCACGCAGGGCGGCGGGGATGTCGTGCTTGGCGTGGAAGGCCCGGTTGAGCAGCAGCGGGACGGCCACGGCGGCGGAGAGCCGGGAGACCACCTGCGGGATCCGCGGGGCGCAGTGGTCCAGGTAGGCGGTGGCGACGTCCAGCCCGGGCCGCAGCGCCCGCACCCGGGCGACCAGGGCGGCCACCGTCGCGGCGTGGCGGGGGTCGCGGCTGCCGTGGGCGATCAGCAGCAGGGCGGGACCGCCCGCCGCCACCGGGGTGGCGGGGGCGACGGACAGCCGGCCTTCGTGCACGGTGGGAGCCTTACTTGACGGCGGCGAGCAGGCCGCGGTTGCGCAGGACCCGGCGCTCGACCGGGGTGAAGACGAGCAGTTCGATGGCGATGCCGACGAACAGGATGAGGATGATGCCGAGCAGCACACCCGCCATGTCGGAGAACTCGCGCTGGTTCTCCAGGTACCGGCCGAGGCCGAGGCCCAGGTCGGGGGAGGAGGCGACCAGTTCGGCGGCCATCAGCGAGCGCCAGGAGAACGCCCAGCCCTGCTTGAGGCCGGCCAGGTAGCCGGGCAGCGCGGCCGGCAGCAGGATGTGCCGGGCGCCCGCGAGGCCGGTGGCGCCGATGGTCCGCCCGGCGCGCAGGAACAGCGGCGGCACCTGGTCGATGCCGGCCACCAGGCCGTTGGCGATGGACGGGACGGCGCCGAGCAGGATGACCGCGTACATCATCGAGTCGTTGATGCCGAGCCAGATGACCGCGGCCGGCACCCAGGCGACCGAGGGCAGCGACTGGAGTCCGGAGAGGACGGGGCCGAGCGCGGCCCGCACCGGCTTGACCCTGGCGACCAGCAGGCCGATCGGGGTGCCGATGACGAGCGCTATCAGGAAGCCGGACAGGCCGCGCCAGACGCTGGTCCAGATGATCGAGAACAGCGTGCCGGCGGTCCAGAGGTCCCCGGCGGCGTTCCAGACGTCGGTCGGACTGGGCAGCTTGTAGGCGCTGGTGAGGTGCAGGCTGTAGGCGCCCTGCCAGAGGGCGAGCACCAGGACCACGCCGAGCAGCGGCGGCAGCGCCTTCTGCCGGAACACCTCGGCGGTGGAGCTGCGCTGCGCGGAGACGGTGTCCAGCGCGTCCAGGCCGGCGCCGACGTCGGCGGTGTCGGACGCGGGGCTCTTCTCGAGGACGGGGGTGGTGTCAGTGCTGGCCATGGCGACGGATCTCCCCACGCAGTTCTTCGGTGATCTCGATGGACAGGTCGGCGACGCCGGAGGACTCGATCCGGCGCGGCTGCGGCAGGTCGATCCGCCACTCACGGGCGACCCGGCCCGGGCGGGAGGAGAGCAGCACCACGCGCTGGGCGAGCCGGACGGCCTCCCGCACGTTGTGTGTGACGAACAGGACGGAGAGCTTGCGTTCGGCCCAGATCCGGGTGATCTCGTCGTGCAGGACGTCCCGGGTGATGGCGTCGAGCGCGGCGAACGGCTCGTCCATGAGCAGCACCGAACCGCCCTGGGCGAGCGCGCGGGCCATAGCGACGCGCTGGCGCATGCCGCCGGAGAGCTCGTGCACGCGCTTGCCGTAGGAGCCCTGGAGGCGGACCAGTTCGAGCAGCCGCTCGGCCTCGGCCCGGCGCTCGGGGCGGGGGACGCCGGCGAGCTTGAGGGCGAGTTCGATGTTCTTGCCGGCCGTGAGCCAGGGGAACAGCGCGTGCTCCTGGAACATCAGCGCGGGACGACCCCCGGTCACCTCGATCGTGCCGCGGGTGGGCTTGTCGAGGTCGGCGACCAGGTTGAGCAGGGTGGACTTACCGCAGCCCGAGGCGCCGAGCAGCGTGACGAACTCGCCGGGCGCGACGTCGAGGGTGATGTCGTCCAGGACGTGCGTCTGCGCGCCGGGACGGCCGAAGGACTTGTGCACGTGCGAGATCCGGACGGCGGGCGAGCCGCCGCGGGTGCCGACGCCGGCGGCGTCGTCCGAGGTGGTCAGTGCCGGGGTCATCCGGACACCTCCTGCATCTGGGGGCACCTCCCAGCCGGAGGCCGGGGGCGGTCATGGGCTCCTCCGGCCGGTCGGCGGGCCAGGAGGGAGGGTGGCGGGGTTCGGGGCCGGGGTCCGGGCCCCGCCCGTCCCGTGTGCTTGGGGCATCGATCGGGCATCGACCGGGCGGGCGGGGGTCCGGACCGCGGAGCTCGGGTGTGGGCCGTGCGGTACGACCGCTGCTACTTGGCGCCGAGGCCGGCGTCCGCCACGGGGCTCTGGCCCTTGGCCGCGAGCACCTTGTTGAGCAGCGTGAGGTCGTAGATGCCGTTCAGGTTCGCCCCCGCGCCAGCGGTACTGGATTTGGGCAGCTTGAGCAGACCCGCCGTGACGGCGTGGTCGGCCTCGGCCTGCAGGGTGGAGGCCAGCGGGTCGTCCAGGAAGTCGATGTCCTGCCAGGCCGGGTCGAGGACGGCCGGCTCCAGCGCGTTGCCGGCCTCCTTCTTGATGGCCTCGTTGGCGTCGGCCTTGGCCTTGTCCGGGTTGGCCTTGATGAAGGCGTTGGTGTTCACCGAGCCGCGCAGCACGGCCTCCACCACGTCCGGGTGCTCACCGAGGAACTTCTGCGAGACGATGATGTTGGTGATCACGAACTTCTTGTCCGGCCAGACGTCCTTCTCGTTGAGCAGGACCTTCGCGCCGAGGGTGACCAGCTTGGACGCGGTGGGCTCGGGCACCCAGGCACCGTCGATCGAGCCCTGCTTGTAGGCGTCCGGGGTGACCTTGTTGTCGGTGCGCACCACGCTCACGTCGCCGGCGCCGGACGAGGGATCGACCTTGTAGCCCTTGCCGGCCAGGTAGTTGAGGAGCGCCACGTCCTGGGTGTTGCCCAGCTGCGGGGTGGCGATCTTCTTGCCCTTGAGGTCGTCCAGGGTGGCGATCTTGTCCGGGTTGACCACCAGCTTCACGCCGCCGGAGGCCGAACCGCTGATGATCTTCAGCGACTTGCCCTCGGACTTGGTGAAGCCGTTGATCGCCGGGGAGGGGCCGATCCAGCCGATGTCGATGGAGCCGGCGTTCAGCGCCTCGATCTCGGCCGGGCCCGCGTTGAAGACCTGGGTCTTGACCTGGGTGGCGCCCAGTTCCTTCTGGAACAGGCCCTCCTGGAGGCCGACCAGCGGGGTGCCGTGGGTCAGGTTGGCGAAGTAGCCGATCCTGACCGTGTCGGCGGAGAGCTTCGCGCCGGAGGCGGAATCACCGGCCGCGGCCGCCGTCGCGGCCTTCTTGTCGTCGCTCTTCGAGCCGTAGCCGCAGGCCGAGAGCAGCGCCACGGCGGTGAGGCCGGCCACGGCGGCCGCGGCGGAGCGTCTGATCCGGCCGGCGGCGGGGCTTGCGGGGCTATGGAGGAGTGCCTGGTTCGGTGCCATGGGCGGAGTCCTGTTCACGGACGGACCGTCAGAAGGCGGTCTCGGGAGGGAGATCGGTCAAGGCGGTGCTTGCGGCATCGGGGGATGCCGGGCAAGCCGGGCGGCGTCGCTGTGCCTGCTGTGGGGAGGGACAGCGGCCGGCCCGGTGACGGGGCTGCGTGTCAGCCCCGTCGGCCCACACATCGCGTCAGGCCGCCCTGGCCGCTGCCGAGGACGCCGCTGCCGATGCGGCCGCCTTCCTTGTCCATGCCCGAGAACGCCTCGCTGGGCATCAGACCCAGTCCTCCTCGTCGGGGTCGGTGGTGCGTACGGTCTCGAAGGCCTCGCCCGCCATGCCGGCGGTGAGGGTGGTGCCGTCGGCCGGGTCGATCAGCAGGAACGAGCCGGTGCGGCGGTTGTCGGAGTAGCCGTCGAGTGCCAGCGGCTCGGCGGTGCGCAGCACCACGTGGCCGATGTCGTTGACGTTCAACCCCTCGGGGGCGGAACGCTGTTCGAGGCCCCTGTCGCTGACCGGCGCGGTGATGTCGATCCGGTAGCTGATCTCCTTGACCAGTGCGCGCACGGTGCGGGTGGTGTGCTTGAGCAGGACCTTGTCGCCGGTGCGCAGCGGGCGCTCGCTGAGGTGGCTGACGGTGGCCTCGATGTCCTTGGTGGGCAGCGTGGCGGGGCCGGCCGCGATCAGGTCGCCGCGGGAGATGTCGATGTCGTCGGCGAGGCGGACGGTGACCGACTGGGGGGCCCAGGCGATGTCCGTTTCCCGGCCGAGTGCGTCGATGCCGGCGACGGTGGTGGTGTGGCCGGAGGGCAGCACCGTCACCGGGTCGCCGACGCGCAGCACGCCGGAGGCCAACTGGCCCGCGTAGCCGCGGTAGTCGGGGTGCTCGTCGGTCTGCGGGCGGATCACGTACTGGACGGGGAAGCGGGCCGGCTCGGCGCTCGGGTCGGTGCCGACCGGCACCGTCTCCAGGTGCTCCAGCAGGGTCGGGCCGCCGTACCAGTCCATGTGGGCGGAGGGTTCGACCACGTTGTCGCCGGCGAGGGCCGAGATCGGGACGGCCACCACGTCCCTGACGCCGAGCGAGGCGGCGTAGGCGGTGAACTCCTCGGCGATGGCGGCGAAGACGGGCTCCGCGTACTCGACCAGGTCCATCTTGTTGACGGCCAGCACCACGTGCGGCACGCGCAGCAGCGCGGCGACGGCGGCGTGGCGGCGCGTCTGCTCGACCACGCCGTTGCGGGCGTCGACCAGGACGACGGCCAGCTCGGCGGTGGAGGCGCCGGTCACCATGTTGCGGGTGTACTGCACGTGCCCGGGGGTGTCGGCGAGGATGAACCGCCGCCGGGGGGTGGCGAAGTAGCGGTAGGCGACGTCGATGGTGATGCCCTGCTCGCGTTCGGCGCGCAGGCCGTCGGTGAGCAGTGCGAGGTCGGGTGTCTCCTGGCCGCGGCTGAGGGAGGCGCGTTCGACGGCCTCCAGCTGGTCGGCCAGCACGGACTTGGAGTCGTGCAGCAGGCGGCCGACCAGGGTGGACTTGCCGTCGTCGACGGAGCCGGCGGTGGCGAAGCGCAGCAGGGAGGTGGCGCTGGTCTCGGTGGTGGTGCTCATTTAGAAGTATCCCTCGCGCTTGCGGTCTTCCATCGCGGCCTCGGAGAGCTTGTCGTCGGCCCGGGTGGCGCCGCGTTCGGTGAGGCGGCTGGCGGCGATCTCGGCGATGACGGCCTGGATGTCGGTGGCGTCGGAGTCGACCGCTCCGGTGCAGGACATGTCGCCGACCGTGCGGTAGCGGATCAGGCGCCGCTGGACCGGCTCGCTCTCCTTGGGGCCGCCCCACTCGCCGGCGGTCAGCCACATGCCGTCGCGGGAGAAGACGTCGCGCTCGTGCGCGTAGTAGATCTCCGGGAGCTCGATGCCCTCGCGCTCGATGTACTGCCAGACGTCCAGCTCGGTCCAGTTGGAGAGCGGGAAGACGCGCACGTGCTCGCCGGCGGCGTGGCGGCCGTTGTAGAGCGACCAGAGCTCGGGGCGCTGGCGGCGGGGGTCCCAGGCGCCGAACTCGTCGCGCAGGGAGAAGACGCGCTCCTTGGCGCGGGCCTTCTCCTCGTCGCGGCGGCCGCCGCCGAACACCGCGTCGAACTTGTGGGACTCGATGGCGTCGAGCAGGGGCACGGTCTGCAGCGGGTTGCGGGTGCCGTCGGGGCGCTCGCGCAGCCGGCCGTCGTCGATGAAGTCCTGGACGTGGGCGACGTGCAGGCGCAGGTTGTGCCTCGCCGCGACCCGGTCGCGGTACTCGATGACCTCGGGGAAGTTGTGGCCGGTGTCGACGTGCAGCAGCGAGAAGGGGACGGCGGCCGGCCAGAAGGCCTTGAGCGCCAGGTGCAGCATGACGATGGAGTCCTTGCCGCCGGAGAAGAGGATCACCGGACGCTCGAACTCCCCCGCGACCTCACGGAAGATGTGCACCGACTCGGCCTCGAGCGCGTCCAGGTGGGACAGCGCGAAAGGGTTCTCCTGAGTCGGGATCAGGCTGTCGGTCGCGGTGGTCATGCGAGACCCCTCTCGGTCAGGAAGGCGTGCAGCTCGGCGGCGCTCTCGGCCACCTCGCGGCCCTGGGTCTGCAGTCGCAGCTCCGGCTCCGCGGGGGCCTCGTACGGGTCGTCCACGCCGGTCAGGCCGGAGAGTTCGCCGGCCGCCTGCTTGGCGTAGAGCCCCTTGACGTCGCGCTCGGCGCAGAGCTCGACCGGGGTGGCGACGTGGATCTCCAGGAACTCGGTGCCGTGGGCGGTGTGCCGGTCGCGGACCGCCGCGCGGGAGTCCGCGTAGGGGGCGATCACCGGGGCGAGCACCTTGACGCCGTTGGCGGCGAGCTTCTCGGCGACGAAGCCGATCCGGGTGACGTTGGTGTGCCGGTCCTCGCGGGTGAAGCCGAGCCCCTTGGAGAGGAACTCGCGGATCTCGTCGCCGTCCAGGACCTCGACCCTGTGGCCCTCGGCGCGCAGCCGCTCGGCCAGGGCGAAGGCGAGCGTGGTCTTGCCGGCGCTCGGCAGCCCGGTCAGCCACACGGTGGCGCCGCGCTCGCAGGGGGCGGCCGCGGGGGCCGCCACAGCATCTGCGACGGAGCCGCGGCGGCTCACGGTGGTGGTGGTCACGGGGTGTCTCCAGACGGGTGTTGACGGTGGGTCAGAGGTGGATGCCGCACTCGGTCTTGCCGGAGCCGGACCAGCGGCCGGCCCGGGCGTCCTCGCCCTCGGCGGGCTTGCGGGTGCAGGAGAGCGGCGAGCAGCCGACCGACGTGTACCCCTCCCACAGCAGCGGGTTGAGCAGGACGCCGTTGGCGTTGACGTAGGTGTCCACGTCCTTCTGCGTCCAGCGGGCGATCGGGGCGATCTTGACCTTGCGGCGCTTGGCGTCCCAGGCGACGACGGGGGTGTCGGCCCGGGTCGGCGACTCGTCGCGGCGCAGCCCGGTGGCCCAGGCGTCGTAGCCGCCGAGGCCGCGGTTCAGCGGCTCGACCTTCCGCAGCGAGCAGCAGAGGTCCGGGTCGCGGTCGTGCAGGTGGGGCCCGTACCGGGCGTCCTGCTCGGCCACGGTCTGCAGCGGCTTGAGGGTGATGACGTTGACCGGCATCACCGCGGCCATCGCGTCCCGGGTACCGATGGTCTCCGCGAAGTGGTAGCCGGTGTCCAGGAACACCACGTCCACGCCGGGGAAGACCGAGGAGGCGAGGTGGGCGACGACCGCGTCCTCCATGGAGGAGGTGACGCAGAACCGCTTGCCGAAGGTGTCGGCGGCCCACTTCAGGATCTCCTGCGGGGTCGCCTCCTCCAGCTCGCGGCCGGCGGCGGTGGCGATCGCCTCGTAGTCGTTCGTCGTGCCGGTCATTCCGCGGACCCCCCGCCGGTCGGACCGCCGTTGGCCGGCGAGAGCAGGCCGAGGAACTTCAACTGGAAGGCCCGGCGGCAGCCGTGGCACTCCCAGGCGCCGTGCCCGGCCTCGGACGGGCGCAGGTCCTCGTCCCCGCAGTACGGGCAGAAGAACGGGGCGGCTCGCTCACTCATTGCCCACCTCGCTTCGCTCGGCGTCCGCTTCGCGAGACACGCCCCTCTTCATCGGCTCGCTCGCTCCGCTCACTCATTGCCCACCTCGCTTCGCTCGGCGTCCGCTTCGCGAGACACGCCCCTCTTCATCGGCTCGCTCGCTCCGCTCACTCACGACAGCTGCTCCTCACTGGCCCGGGCCGTCCACTGGGCGAAGCGCTCGCCCTCGGCGCGGTCGGCCTGGTAGCGGGTCAGGACGCGCTCGACGTAGTCGGGCAGGCCGTCCTTGGTGACCTTGAGGCCGCGGACCTTGCGGCCGAAGCCGGCCTCCAGCCCGAGCGCGCCGCCCAGGTGGACCTGGTAGCCCTCGACCTGCTCGCCGTTCTCGCCGGTCACCAACTGGCCCTTGAGACCGATGTCCGCGACCTGGATGCGGGCGCAGGCGTTCGGGCAGCCGTTGATGTTGATGGTCAGCGGCTCCTCGAAGTCGGGCAGGCGCTTCTCCAGCTCGTCGATGAGCGTGCGGCCGCGCTCCTTGGTCTCGACGATGGCGAGCTTGCAGTACTCGATGCCGGTGCAGGCCATGGTGCCGCGGCGGAACGGCGACGGGGTGACCCGCAGGTCCAGCGCCTCCAGGCCGGCCACCAGGGACTCCACCTGGTCCTCGGCGATGTCGAGGACGAGCATCTTCTGCTCGGCGGTGGTGCGCAGCCGGTCGCTGCCGTGGGCGGCGGCGAGGTCGGCGATCTGCCCGAGCAGCCTGCCGTCGACCCGGCCGACCCGCGGCGCGAAGCCGACGTAGTACTTGCCGTCCTTCTGCCGGTGCACGCCGACGTGGTCGCGCCAGCGGCCGCCGGGCTCCTTCGGCGCGGGGCCGTCGACCAGCCGGTACTTGAGGTACTCGTCCTCCAGGACCTGGCGGAACTTCTCCACGCCCCAGTCGGCGACCAGGAACTTCAGCCGGGCGCGGTTGCGCAGCCGGCGGTAGCCGTAGTCGCGGAAGATGCCGATCACGCCGCCGTAGACGTCCGCGACCTCGTCCAGCGGGACCCACGCGCCCAGGCGGACGCCGAGCTTGGGGTTGGTGGAGAGGCCGCCGCCGACCCAGAGGTCGAAGCCGGGGCCGTGCTCGGGGTGGACGACGCCGACGAAGGCGATGTCGTTGATCTCGTGTGCGACGTCCAGCAGCGGGGAGCCGGAGACGGCGGACTTGAACTTGCGCGGCAGGTTGGAGAAGTCCTTGTTGCCGATGAACCGGCGCTGGATCTCCTCGATGGCGGGGGTGCCGTCGATGATCTCGTCCTCGGCGATGCCGGCCACCGGGGAGCCGAGGATGACGCGGGGGGTGTCGCCGCAGGCCTCGGTGGTGGAGAGCCCGACGGCCTCCAGCTTCTGCCAGATCGCCGGGACGTCCTCGATCCGGATCCAGTGGTACTGGACGTTCTGCCGGTCGGTCAGGTCCGCGGTGTTGCGGCCGTACAGCTCGGAGACCTCGGCGATCGCCTTGAGCTGGGCGACGGTCAGCCGGCCGCCGTCGATGCGGACCCGGAGCATGAAGTACTCGGCGTCCAGCTCGTGCGGGTCCAGGATCGCGGTCTTGCCGCCGTCGATGCCCTCCTTGCGCTGGGTGTACAGACCCCACCAGCGCATCCGGCCGCGCAGGTCGGCGGGGTCGATCGAGTCGAAGCCGCGGTGCGCGTAGATCGTCTCAATACGTGTCCGCACATTGAGACCGTCGTCATCCTTCTTGAACTGCTCGTTGGCGTTCAGAGGAGTGAAGTGCCCCATGCCCCACTGGCCCTCACCGCGGTGGCGGGTCACCTTGCGCGGCGCGGCGGGACGGCGCGCGGCGGCGCTGTCGGCCGTGGGCTCGGCGGTCTCGGGAGTGGTGGCCATGGTGAAGTCCTTCGGGGCAGGTGGCTCTGACGCCGGGTGGGTCGCTGGACGTGCACGGCGGTACGGTGCTGCTGTGACCTGCTGGTTTGTCAGGGCCGGGAGAGCAGTGGCCGGGGCCGGGCGGGCGCCTGCGCATCCGCTTCAGCGGGGATGGCGAGGGTGGTGGCGCCGGGTGCGGTGGGTGGCGGCGGGGTGGGGCTCAGATCACCGGACACATGGCGCTGGACACGCGAAGGAGATCGACGTGGAGTCGACCTACTAGGGTGGTTCCGGCGCTAGGCATGGCAAGAGATTCGCACGGCGCACGACGTGCGGTCCACTAACGTCCGCATCCTGGACGCAAAGGTTTCGCATCTCGAGATGCCTGGGCGTTCCCGCCGCTCGCCGGTCCGGCGCCCGGTGACCGCCGTCCGACACGGAGATCAACGGACCCGTCCCGGCCCGATACCGTTAGCCCTGTGCAACCAGCAGGCGAAACGACGAGACCGAACCCCGAGCGGCCCTCCCGTCGTCGGGGCAGGGGCTCCCGGCGGGCGGCCAAGCAGGTCACCTGGCGCAGTACGGCCTGGGCCCTGGTCAAGGACACCACCAACACCTGTGTCGAGTACCGGGTCACCGGCCTCGCCGCCGAGGCGGCGTTCTTCACCCTGCTGTCCATCCCGCCGCTGCTGCTCTGCCTGGCCGGCACCCTCGGTTACCTGGACGACTTCCTCGGCGCGGGCACGATCGACAAGCTCAAGCAGGACATCCTCACGGCCTCCGGGACGGTCCTGTCGGACTCGTCCATCAAGGAGGTCGTCGTCCCGCTGCTGGACGAGGTCTTCAACCACACCCGGCCCGACCTGGTCTCGATCGGCTTCCTGCTCTCGCTCTGGTCCGGCTCCCGGGCGCTCTACATCTTCATCGACACCATCACCGTGATGTACGGCCTCGACGGCAAGCGCGGCATCGTCAAGACCCGGCTGATGTCACTCGGCCTCTACCTCGGTGCGCTGCTGATCGGCTCCCTGGTGCTGCCGCTGCTGCTGGCCGGGCCCGGCCTGGTGCAGAACGCCGTGCAGGACCTCGCGACCGTGGTCAACGCGCTCTACTGGCCGTTCGCGATCCTGCTGCTGATCGTCTCGCTCACCACGCTCTACCACCTGGCCGTGCCGGTCTCCACCCCGTGGCGCGAGGACATCCCCGGTGCCCTGGTGGCCCTGGTCGTCCTGGTCTTCTGCAGCGTGGGCCTCCGGCTGTACCTGGTCAGCTCGGTCGAGGGCCGGTCGGCGTACGGCTCGCTGGCCGCGCCGGTGGCCGTCCTGCTCTGGATCTTCGTGGTCGCGCTCGCGGTGCTGATCGGCGCCGCGATGAACGCCGCCATAGACCGCCGCTGGCCCACCCTGGAGACCGCCGACGCCCGCGCCGAGAACGAGCGCGCCCACGAGGAGGCGGCCGCGGCCGTGGTCCGCGAGGTCGCCGCCCGGCGCGCCGTCGAACGCGCCCGGCGGGCACGCGAGCTGGGCCTCGGCGAGGGTGCCGAGGAGGAGTACTGGGAGGAGGAGGGCGAGGACGTCGACGTGCCCTCCGAGTACCCGGAGCGCTGGGCCGACGTGCTCGCGGCCGACAACGTCCGGGCCCGGCTCACCACCCGCGGCGGCGGCCCGCACCACCGGCCGGCCCCGCCGCCCCCGGACAGCGACCGGCCGACCGCGCCGCCGCCCGAACACCCGCTGCCCGGCCACCCGCCCCGGCCGCCGTGGGACCAGCGCTGACCCACCGCGGCCGCGCCGCCGACACCGCCATCAGCAGGCCGATCACCGTGCAGCTCGTCCGCCCGGTGGCCGTGTAGAGCATCACCACGAAGACACCGAAGAAGATCAGCGAGGTGCCGAGGTCGCGTTCGAAGACCAGCACCAGCAGGGTGACCACCCAGATCGTCAGCACCGGCCCGGCGTGCCGGCCGCGCGGAAGGGTCAGCCCCCAGACCCGGCGGCCGGCCAGCGCCAGCACGTCCCGGTAGGTCATCAGGTAGCCGGCGAAGAAGATCGTGATGGCGACCTTGACGAACTCGTCCGGCTGGGAGGAGAGCCCGCCGAGCCGGATCCAGCGCTTCGCCCCGACGGTGTCGCCGGGGAAGAAGGCGGGCGCGGCCAGCAGGATCAGCGCGCCCCTCATCAGCGGGTAGACGTACCGCCGGAAGGCGCGGTGGTGGCGCACCGCCACGATCAGCACCACGGCCGCCACCACGGCGATCACCACCCAGGTCGGCTGGGACGGCGCGGTCGGGACCTTCTGCCAGTCGCCCTTGGCGGCGTGGGCGAGCCGGTAGGAGAAGTCCAGGCGGTCGAGCGGGACCAGGCCGAATCCGGTCAGCAGCACCGCGAGCGGCAGGATCGGCGGGTCCGCGTACGGGACGAATCGGCGTACCGCCAGATGCGCGGCCGGCGCCAGCAGGCCCAGGCCGAGGACAGGACTTGACCTCGGCAAAACCTTGAGGGGGCCCAGGCAAAGCCTTGTCCAGCCCGAGGTATGGAAACGCCCCCCGAGGCCGGTGATCCACTCCGGCCCGGCCATCATGGCCGGGCGCCGTCCACTCCGCCCGGACGACGGCGAGGCGGCGACGGCACGGCACGGACGGGGTGAGCGGACGGATGGACGGCTCGGCGCAGGCGACCGGCTACCACGGACCGCCGCCCTGGCAGTGGGCCGACCTGGCCACCTCGTGGACGGCCGAGCCGCTGGTGCTGACGCTCGCCGTGCTGCTCGGCGGCTGGTACCTGTACGCCGCGTGGACGGCCGGCCGGGCCGGGCCGGAGCGCTGGCAGCCGACCAGGACCGCCGCCTTCCTCGGCGGGCTGCTGCTCTGGGTCTGGGCCACCTGCTCCGGCCTCGGCGTGTACGAGCGGGTGCTGTTCACCGACCGGGCGGTGCAGGTCGTGCTGCTGCTGATGCTGGTCCCGCTGCTGCTCGCACTCGGCGCGCCGGTCTCGCTGCTGGCCCGCTCCTCACCGCCGGACCACCGCGAGCGGATCCTGCGGGTGCTGCGCAGCCGCCCGTCCAAGGTGCTGATGTTCCCGGCCGTGTCGACCGCCCTGCTGCTGGCCCCGCCGTGGCTGCTGTACTGCACCCCCTGGTACGAGGAGTCGCTGACCAGCCCGGTGGGGAACGCCGTGCTGCACCTGGCACTGGTCGCGCTCGGGCTGGCGTACTTCTGGCCGCGGCTGCAGATCGACCCGGTCGGGCACGAGTACCCGCACCTGGTCGGCCTGTTCATCACCTTCGCGGAGGTGATCTTCGACGCGGCGCTCGGCATCCTGCTGATCTACGGGGGCCATCGCGTCGCCGGGCACTACTACGAGGCGCTCGGCCGGCCCTGGGGCCCGAGCCCGGCGCAGGACCAGACCTGGGGCGGCAACGCGCTCTGGGTGCTCGGGGACCTGGTCGGGCTGCCGTTCCTGGCCGCGCTGGTCCGCCGCATGATCGTGCAGGGGCGGGAGGAGACCGCCGCCGTGGACGCCGAACTGGACGCGCGCTTCGAGGCGGCGGCCGCCGAGGCACGGGCGACGGGCGCGCCGGCCGAGGACGAACAGGGCATGCGGCCCTGGTGGCTGGACGACCCCGGCCTGCGGAACCGGTACGGCGGGTCGTCGTCCTGAAGCCCGTGGCGGAAGGCCGTGGGCGGGTCGCCCGCTCCACCGCCCCGCCCGCTCAACGGCCCCGCCCGCTCAACCGCCCCGGCCGCTTCACCGCAGGTCAAAAACCGGTTGGCAGGGGCGGCGGCGCTCGTTATGGTGTGACCAGTCCGATCGGGGGGCCGCGTTCTTGCCGGCCCGAGAAGAAGCAGGAGGTGAGCCTCGTGGCTGTCGCTGTCGTCACGGCTGCCCTGAGCAGCGCTCGCACACACCACCTCTCCCTCCCGGCCGCCGGCTGACACCGCCGCACTCGCGCGCGCAGCCGTAGCCCGGCGGGATCACTTTCCTCCCGAAGGGCCCACTGCGTTGTTCAACGCTGCCTCCGTTTCCTCCTCTCCTTCTCTCCTCACCTCCTCCGAGACCTCGGACCCCGCGCTGGCCGGCTACGGCTGGACGTCCGAGTCGGCGGAGCGCTTCGCCCCGCTCGCCGAGGCCGGGCTGACGCCTGCCCGGATCGTCCGCGTCGACCGGGGCCAGTGCGACGTCGTCCTGGCCGATCCGGAGACGGGCGAGCTGCGTACCGTCCGGGCCGACACCCGGCCGGTCGGCGACGCCGACATGATCAACTGCCCGTGCACCGGCGACTGGGCGGCCGTGGACCTCGCGGCCCAGCCGATGCCGGCCGTCGCGGCGCTGCTGCCGCGCTCCACCGCGATCATCCGCAAGGTGGCCGGAAAGCGGTCCGACGGCCAGGTGCTGGCCGCCAACGTCGACACCGTCGTGATCGCCGCCTCGCTCGCCGCCGAGCCCGACCTCGGCCGGATCGAGCGCTTCCTCGCCCTGGCCTGGGAGTCCGGTGCCGAGCCGGTCGTCGCCCTCACCAAGGCCGACCTGGTGGACGACGCCGACTTCATCCGCGCCGACGTCGAGTCCATCGCCCCCGGTGTCACCGTGCTGGTGGTCAGCGCCGAGACCGGCGAGGGGATGGACGTGCTGCGCGCCTGCACGCCCGGCACCACCGCCGTGATCGGCCAGTCCGGCGTCGGCAAGTCCACCCTGACCAACGTGCTGGCCGGCGCCGACGTCATGGCCGTCCAGCAGGCCCGCGCGGTCGACCAGAAGGGCCGCCACACCACGACCACCCGGGAGCTGATCCCGCTGCCCGGCGGCGGGGTGCTGATCGACACCCCCGGTCTGCGTGAGGTCGGCCTCTACGGCGGCGAAGGCGTCGCGATGGCCTTCTCCGACATCGAGGAGCTGGCCGAGGACTGCCGCTTCCACGACTGCGGCCACCACACCGAGCCCGGCTGCGCCGTCCGGGCCGCGCTGGCGGACGGCACGCTTCCGCAGCGCCGGATGGACAGCTACCTCAAGCTCCAGCGCGAGAGCGAGTGGATCGCCTCCCGCTCGGACGCCCGGCTGGCCTCGGCCCGGCTGAAGAAGTGGAAGACCACCACCAAGTCGATGCGCGCGGTGGGGGGCTCCGTGAAGAAGTGACCGCCGCCCGGCGGCCGGGCCACCGCGGGCCCGGCCGCCACCGGCCCGAGCCGTGTGGACGAGGACGGGATCAGGGCGCTGCGTGCCCTGGCGGGCGGCGGCCGGCCGGCGTGACCTGGCATGGCCGGGCGCGACCCGGTGCGACCCGTGGTGGCCGGCGGGTCAGCGCAGGTCGGCCGCCAGGCGGAACCGCTCCAGGACGACGGGCGTGGCGTCGCCCACGGTGAACTCGGGGTCCCCGAGGAAGGCGCGCATCTGCTCGCTCTGCCAGAACCGCTCATGGCCGGCGCGCCACTCGGCCACCGTCCGGTAGCCCTCGCCCTCGTCCAGGGCGTGCTGGAGGTCGACCTCGGCGAGTGGCACGACCCGGACGTCGGTCGTCTCCGTCACCGCGACCACTCGGCCGTCCGAGTCGATCACCGCCGAGTGCACACCCACCTGCGGCAGCGGGTCGCCCGCGTGCTCGTAGTCGGCGAGCAGGCCCGCGGTGCTGGTCTTGGCGCCGCTCAGGACGGCCGCGACCAGCTGGTCGCGCAGCGGCCCGGGGAAGGCGAACTCCTCCACCCGCATCGCGGTGACCCGGGGGTCGTCCGGACCGGTGTACGGCTGCTCGCTCATGAGGGGCTCCTACTCCTGTGCCCCTGCCGGGGCGGCCGGTCGGTGGTCGGGCGCCGATCAGCGTAGCCGTCGGCCGGGCGAGGACGCGCGCGATTTTCCGTGCGGTCGGCCTCGGCCCGCCCCGGCACCGCCCCCCGACGCTCATGTCCGATATCCGCCAGTCGACCGGCCGCCGGTGCCGCAGACTGGACTGCGTGATCGACGACGACATCCGGTACCGAGCCGTGGACAGCCGCGACGCCCGCTTCGACGGCGTCTTCTTCACGGCCGTCACCTCGACCGGCATCTACTGCCGACCGAGCTGCCCCGCCGTGACCCCCAAACGCGCCAACTGCACCTTCTACCCCAGCGCGGCCGCCGCCCAGGGCGCCGGGTTCCGCGCCTGCCGCCGCTGCCGCCCCGACTCGGTGCCCGGCTCGCCGGAGTGGAACCACCGCGCCGACCTGGTCGGCCGCGCCATGCGGCTGATCGGCGACGGCGTGGTCGACCGCGAGGGGGTCGCCGGCCTCGCCGACCGCCTCGGCTACAGTGCCCGCCAGCTCCAGCGCCAGCTCACCGCCGAACTCGGCGCCGGGCCGATCGCCCTGGCCCGCGCCCGCCGCGCCCAGACCGCCCGGCTGCTGCTCCAGACCACGGAACTGCCGGTCACCGAGATCGCCTTCGCGTCCGGCTTCGCCTCCGTCCGGCAGTTCAACGACACCGTCCGCGAGGTCTACGACCGCACCCCCAGCGGGCTGCGCGCCGAGGTCACCGCCGGCCGCCGGACCGCCACCCCCGCAGGCGGCCTCACCCTGCGCCTCGCCTACCGCGGCGCGCTTGACAGCGACCACCTGATCGGCTTCCTCGCCCTGCGCGCAGTTCCCGGGGTGGAGGAGGTCGTCCCCGGCGCGCGACCCGGCGTCCGCACCTACCGCCGCACCCTCGCCCTCCCGTACGGGCACGGCATCGCCGAGGTCGACGGCCTCGCGCCCGAGGAGCCGCGCACGCGCGGGTGGCTGGACTGCCGGCTCTTCCTCACCGACCTGCGGGACCTGCCCACCGCCGTCCAACGGGTGCGGATCCTCTTCGACCTCGACGCCGACCCGGACGCCGTCGACGAGCAGCTCGGCGCCGACCCGGTCCTCGGCGCGCTGGTCCGCTCCCGCCCCGGCCTGCGCTCACCCGGCCACGTCGACCCGCACGAGCTGGCCGTCCGCGCCGTGCTCGGCCAGCAGATCACCGTCGGCGCCGCCCGCACCCTGGCCGCCCGGCTCGCCGAGAAGTACGGCACCGCGCTGCCCGAGCCCAGCGGCGGCCTGCGGCTGATCTTCCCGAGCGCGGCCGCCCTCGCCGTGGCCGATCCCGAGGACTTCGCCATGCCGGCCGCCCGCCGCCGGGCGCTCACCGGCCTCTGCGCCGCCCTGACCGAAGGCGTCGTGCGGCTCGACGGCGGCGTCGACCGCGAGGACGCCGCCGCCCGACTGCTCGCCCTGCCCGGCATCGGCCCCTGGACCGTCGGCTACCTGCGGATGCGGGCCCTCGCCGACCCGGACGTCTTCCTGCCCACCGACGTCGGCATCCGCCACGGCCTCACCCGGCTCGGCGCCCCCGGCGACCCGAAGTCCGCCGCCCACGCGGCCGGGGCCTGGGCACCCTGGCGCTCGTACGCCGTCCACCGGCTCTGGGCGGGCGCCGCGAGCGACCACAGCACCGAAAGCACCGGAACGGAGATGCAGGACGCATGACCACCACCGTCTTCACCCACATGGAGAGCCCGTTCGGCCGGCTGCTGCTCAGTGGCGTCCTGCCGGAGGACGGCGGGCCGGCCGCCCTGGCCACCGTCACCGCCCCGGGCCAGAAGTACGCGCTCGCCGAACCCGCGGACGCCTGGGTCCACGATCCGGACGCCCTCGCCGAGCCGGTCGCCCAGCTCACCGCGTACTTCGCCGGTGAACGCACCACCTTCGACCTCCCGCTCGCCCCCGTCGGCACCGAGTTCCGCCGGCAGGTCTGGGCCGCCCTCGACGAGATCCCCTACGGCGAGACGGTCACCTACGGTCAGCTGACCGACCTCGCGGGCGCCTCCCCGAAGGCCGTCCGCGCCGTCGGCGGCGCCGTCGGCGCCAACCCCCTGCTCATCGTCCGCCCCTGCCACCGCGTCCTCGGCGCCAACGGGGCCCTCACCGGTTTCGCCGCCGGCACCGACCGGAAACGGTGGCTGCTGGACCTGGAGAGCGGGACGTTGTTCTGAGGCGACGTGAATCAGACGTGAGTCGGACGTGGATCAGTGGAGCGGATCAGACGCCGAGGTCGTCCGGCAGGGGCCGGAGGGCCGCGTGATCGGTCTGCGGCCGGATCGCGCGCGCGTGGTTCATCGACGGCGGCCGCTATTCGGCCTTCGCCCGCAGGGTGACGCGCCAGTTGTTGCTGCGCATGGGGCGGCCGGGCGGGAACTCGAAGTCCGTCTCACCCAGGAGTGTGAAGCCGGCCTTGCGGCAGACGGCGTTGGAGGCGGGGTTGCCGATGGACGGGAAGGCGTGCAGATGCCGGTGCCGGGCCGAGGTGCGGGCGGCGGTGACGGCCAGGCGGACGGCGGTGGCGGCGATGCCGCGGCCCTGGTGGGGCGGGAGGACGTTCCAGCCCATCTCGTGGACGGTCTCGCCCTGCCGGCTGCGGGTGCCGTAGCCGACGGTGCCGACGGGTTCGCCGGCAGCGTCGCCCTCGGGGAGCAGGACGATGCGGTACATGCAGCCGATGCCCGAGGGCACGAAGTCCAGGTAGCGGCGGTGGCGGACGAGAAGTTGTTCCTCCGTCTCCGGGCCGCCGACGTGCTGCTTCATCTCGGGGACGTTGACCCGGCGGAGCAGGGCGAGGTCGGCGTCGGTCCAGGGCTCGAGGCGGAGGTGCGCGGGGTCCATCCCGGGACGGTAGCCTCGGCCGCCGCCCGGCGGCACCGGATTATTCGGGGGTGGCCGGCCGGGCGAGGGCGCGGGCGAGGTTGTCGAGGGCGGGGAGCGCCTGCGTGACGGCCTCGCGGTCGGCGGGGGAGAGGGCGTCGAGGGCGGTCGCGATGCGGCGCTCGTGGGCCTGCTGCCAGTCGTCGAGCTGGCCCCGGCCGGCCGGGGTGAGGGCGATGCGGGCGGTGCGGCGGTCGCCGGGGTCGGCCTGGCGGTCGACGAAGCCGGCTTCCAGGAGCTTGCCGACCAGACCGCTGACGGTGTTGGGGGCGAGCCGCTGGCGGGCGGCGAGTTCGCCGACCCGGAGCGGGGCGGCGGCGAGCGTCTGGAGGAGTTCGACCTGCGCCATCGGCAGGGACTCCCACGGGTAGTCGGTGCGGATGCTGCTGCGCAGGGCGCGGCGCAGCCGGGTGACCACGTCGGTGAGCCGCCGGGCGCGTTCGATCGCCGGGGGTGCGAGGTCCGGACGTTCGGCGGCCTCGTGCCGCTGGGGTTCGGCGGCGGGGTCGGGAACGGGCGGTGACGGCGACATGGCGGACAGCGTATCGCCTGGTGGTGACCGTTCCGACGTTCCGTTCGCATGCCGATCAGCTCGTTGAGAGAACATGTCTGCATCAGATATATTCCCCGCATGAACGCCACCGACCTCGCCGCGCGACTGCTCGCCGAGCACCCCCGGCCGCGCGGCATCGCCCGGTGGCGGCACGCCCACTGGCTGGCCGTCGGCACCGTCTGCCTCGGGGCGTTCCTCGGCCAGCTGACCGCCAGCGTCACCGCCCTCGTCTTCCCCGCGCTCGGCAGCCACTTCCGGGCCGGCTTCGCCGCCGTCGAGTGGGTCGCGCTGGCCTACCTGCTGGTGCTGGTGGCCCTGCTCGCGCCGATCGGCTGGCTCTCCGACCTGGTCGGCCGCAAGACCGTGTACCTCGGCGGCTTCGCCGTCTTCGGGGTGGCCTCGCTCGGCGCCGGTCTGGCCGGCAGCCTCGGGGTGCTGGTGGCCTGCCGGGCGGTGCAGGCGGTCGGCGGCGCGATGATGCAGGCCAACAGCGTAGCCCTGGTGGCCCGCGGCGTCCCCGAGCACGCGATGCGGCGGGCGCTGGGCATCCAGGCGGCCGCGCAGGGGCTCGGCCTGGCACTCGGTCCGAGCCTCGGCGGGCTGCTGGTGGAGCACGCCTCCTGGCGCTGGGTGTTCTGGATCAACGTGCCGATCGGGGCGCTGGGCATCCTGGCCGGCTGGTTCCTGCTGCCCCGGACCCGCGCCGAGGGCACACCTGCGAAGAAGGAGGGCGAGCGGGCCGGGGCGGAGGACGAGGGCCGCTTCGACCTGCCCGGCCTGCTGCTGCTGACCGGCGCCACCACCGCACTGCTGCTCGCCCTCTCCACCGCCTCCGGCCTGCCGCTGCCCGGCTGGGCGGTCGGCGTGCTGCTGCTCGCCTCGGCGGTGCTCACGCTCGGCCTCGTCCGGCAGGAGCGGCGGGCGAGCCGGCCGCTCCTGGCGCCGGGGCTCGTCAACACCCCCGGGGTGCGGCCGGGGCTGGTGGTCGCGCTGATCGGCTACCTGCTGCTGTTCTGCCCGCTGGTGCTGGGCCCGGTGCTGCTCACCGGGGCGGGCGTCCCACCGGCCCGGGCAGGCCTGGTGATCACGCTGCTCCCGGCCGCGTTCGCACTCGCGGCGACGGTCGGCGGCGGTCTGCTGCCCCGGGGCTGGTCGGACGTCGCCCGCTGCCGGGCCGGCGCGGCCGTCGCGGGCGCCGGGCTGCTGCTGTTCGCGGTGGTGCCGGCGGGCGGCGGGCCCTCGGCCGGCCCGCTGCTGCTCGCCGCCCCGCTGGTGGTCGCCGGCTGCGGGCTCGGCCTGCTGCTGCCCGCCAACAACGCGCTGGTGATGCGGGCGATCCCGGCGGAGTGTTCGGCGGTCGGCGGCGGGATGGTGAACATGGCCCGCAGCCTCGGTACGGCCCTCGGGACGGCTCTGCCCGTCCTCGGCGTCCATCTGGCGGGCGCGGCGTCCGGCGGCCGGGCGGTGCTGCTCGGTCTCGCCGCCGTCGCCGCCCTGGCGGTGGCGCTGGTCCGGCCGGCCCGCGTCCGCGGGCCGGCCCCCGCCCGGACCCCGGCAGGCGTCTGACGGGGTCCGGGCGGGGGCCGGCGGTGCCAACCGAACCGGGCAGAGCCGAAGGGTGCAGAGCCGGCCGCGCCAACCGAACCGGGCAGAGCCGGACCGCGCAGGGCCGAACCGCGAAAGGGCCGGGGTGTGGCGGACGGTCGGGCCGTCCGCCACACCCCGGCCCTTTCGGGGCGCGGAGCGTCAGGCGGGAACGCCGGGGGCGGCGCCGCGCTCCGTGAGCATGTCGGTGATCAGCTGGATCTCCGACGTCTGCCCGACCACCATCGACTGGGCGAGCCGCTTCTCGGTCTCGTTCTCGGCCAGGTCGACATAGCCCTGGGCCATCTCCACCCCGCCCTTGTGGTGCTCCAGCATCAGCTGCAGGTAGTACACCTCGGCCTCACGCCCGCTGAGCGAGCGCAGCTTGGCGAGCTGGGCGTTGGTGGCCATGCCGGGCATCAGCGAGCCGTCGTGCGCGTCGTAGGTGTGGTTCATCTTCATCCACGCCATCGGCTTGGCCGGCGAGTGCTGCGGGAGCCCCCACTGGTCGAGCCAGCCCATCATCATCCCGCGCTGGTTGGCCTGGGTGTTGATGATGTCGAAGGCGAGGGTCCGGACAGGCTCGTCGCCCGTCCGGTCCCGGACGATGAACGACAGGTCGACGGCCTGCTGGTGGTGGGTCGCCATGTCGCGGGCGAATCCGGCCTCGGGGGAGTCGCCCGCCGGGGCCGTCAGCGAGGACGAGCCGGAGGCGGACGTCCCGCTCGCCACCAACGCGGGCACCCCGAGGGCGAGGGCGACCGCGGCGGCCAGCGCGGCCGGCCACCAGAGCCGCCGGCGGGAGGTGCCGGGGGCCTCGTCCGCGTTCTCGGGTGTCGCCGCGTCCGTGGTCACATCGCCCCCATGGTGCAGGACGCGCCCGGCTCCTGGGTCTGCTGGCCCTGTACGTACTTGGTGAAGAACTCGTTCACCCGGGGGTCGTTGGCGTTGTCCACGATCAGCTGGGTGCTCCACGCGTTCAGCGTGATGGTGCCCTGCTCGTCCGGGTACGGGCTCATCAGCGAGTACGGGGTGGCCTTCACCTTGTCGGAGAGCGTCTTGATGTCGTCCGGCGTGGCCTTGCCGTTGTACGTCACCCAGACCGCGCCGTGCTCCAGCGAGTGGACGGCGCGCTCGTTCTCGACCGGCTGGTCGTAGACGTGGCCCATGCAGTCCAGCCAGACGGCGTTGTGGTCGCCGCCGACCGGCGGGGTCATCGGGTAGGTGACCTTCTCCTTGACGTGGTTGCGGCTCAGGTCGCCGAAGGTCTTCACGCCGTCGATCGGCGCGCTGGCGGCGGCCTCCTTGGCCTTCTTGTCGTTGTTGGCGTCGACCACGATCCAGGTGCCGGTGGCTATCGCGGCGATCACCAGCACGCCTACGAGCACGGAGGCGAGGATCTTGTTGCGGCGGTCGCGGCGCTGCTCGGCGGCGCGGAGCTCGACGATCCGGGCGCGGCGGTCCGCCGTGCCCTGCTTGCCGCCGGGCTTGTTGGACTGCTTGGAGGCGGAACCCATGTGGTGTCCTTGTCCCCGCCGCACGCTGGGGGCGCGGCGGTCTGAAGTGGGGGGCGGAGGGGCGGATCCGTCGGTGCCGTCCGTCCTGCCGGTCCGCTCGGACGGGCAGGGGGGCGGCCGGCGGTGGGTTCCGCTCAGGACCGGTGGACTTGGAGCTCGTGCAGGTCGGGTGCCGGGTGCGAACCGTCCAGCAGCCCCCGCGGCACCACCCGCGGCAGGGCCTCGGGCGGGTCCGGGCGGGCCGTCACGGCGGGCTGGGGCTGCGGCGGCGCGTTGGGGAGCTGGGCGTCCTGGCCGCAGTACGGGTGGCCGGAGCAGCCGTTGTTGCGGTGCGGCGGCTCGCCGTCGGCGGAGCACCACGTCCAGTGACGGGGTCCGTCCACATGGCGGGACGGGTGTACCGCGTCCGCTGCCGCCGGCACCGCCGGCGCCTCGGCGGACAGGCCTGCGGACGGGCCTGCCGACGGGCCGGCGAGCGGGCCGGCGAGGGCGGTGGACGTCGCGGCCGCCGACGGGTCGGACCGGTCGGCCGAGGCCGCCCGGGCCTGGCCCGCGCACGGCAGCGCCGTCAGCAGTCCGACCAGCAGCAGGACCCACAGCACACCCACCGGGCGACCCGCGACTGCGGCCCTCCCCGGTCGGGTCGATCTGGGGGCCGACGCGGTCATGCGCACATTTAATCAGCCGAACGAGTGAAGCGATGCCCCTCCTCGGCCCTCATTTTCGGCGCCCGAAGGGGTCGAACACCCTGTAAACGCCCTGCTCGGGGCAGTTCCGGCAAGCACGGACGGAACGGAAGCGGAACACCGGGCGAACCCGGCGATCGGGATCATCCGATCAGTGCACGGTATGTCGCCGAAACCCGGACAGCGTCGTTGCTCTTGGAGACAATGACGTCGAGTCCGGCCCCGCCGGGGGCGGCGCGCACACGGACCGACCAGGAGCCGCCAGATGAGCAAAAAGGGTGCACCCGCACAGCAGCACCGGTCGGACGACGGCTGGTGGGACACGGTCTACGAAGGGCCGGCGGGCACCCTCCCCGACACCCCCGACGCGCAACCGGGGGAGGGCAGCGTCGACGACTGGTTCGAGACGGCGGCCGGGCTGATCGGGCGGCAGCGGACGGACGAGGCAGTCGCCGAGACGGCGGCCGAGGCCGCGGACGCGGGTGCGGACGCACCTGCCGAGCGGGCGCGTGCTGACGAGGTCGTCGCGCAGGAGGCGGTGCTGGAGCGGGACAGCATCGACGACTGGTTCAACACCGCGATCGGGGTGATCGGGCAGCAGCGCGACCCGGAGGAGACACACCGGTTCCCGGCCCCGCCCTGGGCGGCAGCCGAGGCGGAGGTGGCAGCGGCTGCGGAGGTGGGAAAGGGGACGGAACCGGAGGCCGAGGTCGACCCCGAGCCGGCTCCCGTTCCGGAGAAGACAGCCGAATCCGCGCCCGAGCCCGAACCCGAAGCCGTACGGGAACCCACGCCGGACCTCGTTCCGGAACCCGCGCCGGTCGTCGCACGGGAGCCGGAGCCCCTCGCGCCCGAACCCGAGCCCGAGCCCGAACCTGAACCCGAAGCCGAGCCCGAAGCCGAGCCCGAACCTGAACCCGAAGCCGAGCCCCGGCCGACCCCCGCCCCGGCCCCCGCCCCCGCGCCGCGCCCCGCCCCCCGGTCGGTGCTCGCCGGTGCCGGGCCCACCGTGCCGCACGTCGGCGAGCGCCCGCCCACGTACGGGCCCGAGCCGACCGTCGTGCCCGAGGCGGACCCCGGCGCGCTCGGCGCCGTCGTGCCGGACACCGTCCTGGAGGGCGCCCAGCACGGCGCCACCACCCTGCGGGCCGTCTCCGTCCGCGGCGACTCCGCCCGCTACCGCGGCGAGCCCCGCCGGGACACGCTGCTGGTGACCAGGTTCGGCGAGGCCCCCGACGGGCTGCTGCTCGCCGCGCTCGGCGGCTTCGACCGCACCGGCGCGGACGGCGAGGCGGCCGCCGAGGCCGTCGCCACCGCCACCGCCGAGGCCGTCCGCCAGCTCGCCACCGCGATCGGCCGCAGCAGGACCGGGCTCGCCGCCGACCTGCGCGACGGCGCCCGCGACCGCCTCCGGTACGGCCTCCAGCGCCTCGCCACCAGCGCGGCCGCCCCGTTGCGTGCGCTCGCCCACGACCCGGAGGGCGACGACGGCGCGGCGTCCCCGGCCGCGCTGCACTGCATGCTGCTCCCGCTCGACCCGGAGGCCTCCTACCGGGCGGCCTTCGGGGTCGGCCCGGGCGGGCTCTACCTGCTGCGCTCCGGCCACTGGATCGACGCGTACGCCGCGCGGCTGCTGCACCACCCGGACGGCCAGCCGCCGGTGCCGGACGCGTCGGCGCCGGACCGGCGCCCGTTCCGCTTCCGGATGGTCCCGGCCACCCCGGGCGACATCCTGCTGCTCTGCACCCCCGGCCTTGCCCGCCCGATCGCCGACGAGCCGGCCGTCGCCCACTTCCTCTCCTCCCACTGGGCGCACCCCCACCCCCCGGGCACCGTCGACTTCCTCCGCCAGGTCCAGGTCCGTGCCAAGGGCTACGCCGACGACCGCACGGCCGCTGCCGTCTGGACGGAGTGAGGCGCGGGGAGCGGCCCGGCCGGGGGCAGCCGCGGCCCGGGCCGGCCGGGTCAGCTCCGGGCGCCCAGCAGGGTGGCGCAGGCCGACTCGGCGAGCTGCAGCGCGCGGGGGCGCAGCGCACCGGGGAGTCCGAGGGCGAGCGGGACGGCGAGGCCGTCGAGGAGGGCGCGGATCTGGGCGGCGCGGTCGGGGGCGGTGCCGGGCGTGAAGTGGCCGGTGGTGGCGCCCTCTTCGAGGAGGGCGACGAGGTCCGCGTCCCACGGTGCCTCGATCTCCAGCTGTCCCTGCCGGAGCTCCTCGCTGGCGGGGGAGCGGCCCCACACCTCGACCCAGAGGATCCAGCGCGGGTCGCCGGGGCCTTCGGGGAGGTAGAGCCGGGTGTAGGCGGAGAGCCGGTCCCAGACGTCCCGGGTGCCGTCGGTCAGGGCGTCGTGGCGGCGGGCGCCGAGCTGCTCCTCGCTCCAACGCAGCGTCTCCAGCAGCAGCTGGTCCTTGCTGCCGAAGTAGTAGAGCAGGTGCCCGGCGCTCATCTGGAGCTGCTTGCCGAGGCCGGCCATGGTGAGCTTGGCGAGCCCGTGTTCGGCGATCGAGGCCCGCGCGGTGGCGAAGACCTCCTCGCGGGCGCGCGCCGGGCGGCGCGGGCGGGCGTCCGCCATCTGCTGCTCTCCTCTGTGTCCGGGGGCCTCACGATACTGACCAGGCCCGGAACGGCGCGGAGTGGGAGTCGGCCGGGCCGACTTCCCACTCCGATCAGCCCGGGTGCGGCTACGGCCTCCGCAGCCGCCACGTCCCGGGTGCGGGAGATCACAACCCCGGTCCGATGATCGGCAGGCAGCATACCCACGGCCTGCGTTCCGACCTGGGCCGCCGAGGCGATCTCACCCACCCGCATCAGCCCGACCGCCCGGTCGAGGGCGAGGAGGGCACGGTCAAGGTGTTGCTGCGCCGGGGGGACCCCACCGACCACTCCGGTGGTGTGCGTGGCGTCGCGGAGGCCTTCGGGCATGGCTCACTGGATCAGGTCGGTGTGCGGATGATCCGGGGATTCCGGGCAGACGTAGAGCTGGAGATGGTTGGTCCTGGAGATGTGGACCTGGGGCGGGTTCGCCACATGGGGGTCGCTGAGCGCGAGGGATCGATCCTCGTACGGGACCCAGCCGTGCCTGTTGCGGTTCCATTCATTCGACGCGATCGTCAGCAGCGGGACCATGCCGGTGCCGCAGGTGGTGCAGAACCGGGCGACGGGATCGGTGAGGCCCCACGAGGGCCAGCCGCCGACCTTCCACCCGGGGGCGACGGACAGCTCGTCCGAGTAGGAATCACGCAGGGCAGGAGCACGGGGGTTGTCCACGCTGATGGCCTGCCATCTGCTCCCGTCATCCAGCTGCTGCTGCAACTCCTTGCTCAAATCCATGTGGTGGGGGTACTCGGTGATCCGCTCCGGCGCGAGCACGCACGGTCGCGGCAGGTAGCCGTCGTCCTGCACCAAAAACGGCCCGGGCGGCGCGGCGAGGATGTCGGAGACCTCCGCGGAGGATCGCCAGAACAGCGCGGTCGGAGGCTTGTAGTCCGGCTCGTGCTCGAAGGGGCACCACAGCACCTGGAGCAGGTCGGCCTGTCCGGGCGGTCGCAGCAGGGGTACGTCGCGCGCGTACAGCTGAGCCACGGGCACCATGGGGTTCGGACCGTCGTGCCACTCGTCGACCGAACTGGCGTACACCTCGTACGCCTCGTACAGCTGGGCCGCTTGGTCGTGCAGCTCGTCGCAGTACGGCCACGGCTCGTCGGCGGGCCACAGCAGTGGCCCGCCGACCGAACTGTCGTGCGGTGACGGAGATCCAGGGCGGGGATGCAACCGGATCGCCGGGCGTGCCAGTCGAGCCAGTCGGGGAACGACCGCGGTGACGTCGACCGGCCGAGGCGGGGTGGTACGGATGCCGTTCATGGCGGCGATGCTGCCAGCAGTCTCTGACGACGGGCACGCCGATCCACGTGAGCACCTGCCAGGATCTGCCGCCAGGCCTTTGAGCCGCTGCAGGCCAGGGCGCTGACCTGTGGGAACGTCAGGCCTTCGGCTGCTGCTGGGTGATGCAGTGGATGCCGCCGCCGTTGGCGAAGATCTCCGTGGCGTCGACCAGTTCGACCGTGCGGCCGGGGTAGGCCCGCTCCAGGACGGCCTTGGCCTCCTCGTCGCGCGGGTCGTTGAAGGCGCAGAGGATCACGGCGCCGTTGGCCACGTAGTGGTTGATGTAGGAGTAGTCGACCGGCTCGCCCTCCTCGTCCAGCAGGACGGTGGGGGCGGACAGCTCGATGACCTCGAGCGCCCGGCCCTGGGCGTCGGTGGACGCGCGCAGGATGGCGACCAGCTCCTTGCACACCTCGTGGTCGGGGTGGGCCGGGTCCGGCTGGACATGGGCGACCACGACACCGGGGCGGACGAAGGAGGCGACGATGTCGATGTGGCCGCGGGTGCCGAACTCGTCGTAGTCGCGGGTGAGTCCGCGCGGCAGCCAGATCGCCTTGGTGGTGCCGAGGAAGGCGTGCAGCTCGGCCTCGACCTCCTCCTTGGTCCAGTCGGAGTTGCGGCCCTCGCCGAGCTGGACGGTCTCGGTGACCAGGACCGTGCCCTCGCCGTCGACGTGGATGCCGCCGCCCTCGTTGATCAGCCGCGAGGCGAACCGCTGGACGCCCGTCAGTTCGCCGATGTGCTGGGCGATGTGCTGGTCGTTGTCCCAGCGGGCCCAGGACTGCGCGCCCCAGCCGTTGAAGATCCAGTCGGCGGCGGCGAGCGAGCCGTTGCCGTCGATCAGGAAGGACGGGCCGATGTCGCGCATCCAGGCGTCGTCCAGCGGGCGCTCGACGATCTCCACCTGCTCGGAGACGTACTTGCGCGCCTCCTCGGTCTCACCGGTGTTGACCACCAGGGTCACCGGCTCGTACCGGACGATCGTGTTGGCCACCGCGGCCCAGGCCTCGCGGCCGGCGTGCAGGTGCTCCGGGCTGTCGAAGGTCGGGTTGGTGGTGGGGAAGGCCATCCAGGTGCGGTCGTGCGGGTGCCATTCGGCGGGCATCCGGTAGCCGAGCGAGGCGGGGGTGGGGGTGGTCATCTTCGCGTCCTAGAAAGGGAGGTGAGGGCGGGGGAGGTCTCAGAGGAAGTACAGGCGGCTGAGCGAGACGCTGTCGGCGGGCTCGGAGCGCAGCGGGTCGCCGTCGAGCGAGACGAGGCCGGTCTCGGTGACCTGGACGTTGCCGATCCGGGCGTTGCGCACCATGTCGCGCGGGCCGATGCCGCGGGTGCCGCGGACGCCGACACGCCGGCGGCGGGTGGGCATGCCGTCGGCGGCCCGGTCGAGGTAGGCGCCGTCGGCGGCGGCCTGGGCGACGAAGGCGACGGAGATGTCGGCGGCGGTGGCGCCGTGGGCGCCGAACTGGGGGCCGAGGACGAGGGGTTCGCAGCGGTCGGTGGAGGCGTTGGGGTCGCCGACGACGCCGTAGGCGGGGAAGCCGGACTTGAGGACGAGCTGGGGTTTGGCGCCGAAGTGGTCGGGGCGCCAGAGCACGATGTCGGCGAGTTTGCCGATCTCGATGGAGCCGACCTCGTGGGCCAGGCCGTGGGCGATGGCGGGGTTGATGGTGAGCTTGGCGATGTAGCGCAGGACGCGCTCGTTGTCGTCGCCGCTCTCCGTCGTCCCGTAGGAGCCGGTGCCGTCGAGGGGGCCGAGTTCGGCCTTCATCTTGCCGGCCATGGCGAAGGTGCGGCGCACGGTCTCGCCGGCGCGGCCCATGCCCTGGGCGTCGGACGAGGTGATGCCGATGACGCCGAGGTCGTGCAGGACGTCCTCGGCGCCCATGGTGCCGGCGCGGATGCGGTCGCGGGCCATGGCGGCGTCGCCGGGCAGGTCGACCTTGAGGTCGTGGGCGGAGACGATCATGCCGAAGTGCTCGCCCAGCGCGTCCCGGCCGAAGGGCAGGGTGGGGTTGGTGGAGGAGCCGATGACGTTGGGGACGCCGGCCATCTTCAGCACGTTGGGGACGTGCCCGCCGCCGCAGCCCTCGATGTGGAAGGCGTGGATGGTGCGGCCTTCCAGGACCTTGAGGGTGTCCTCGACGGAGAGGCACTCGTTCAGCCCGTCGGTGTGGAGGGCGACCTGGACGTCGTACTCCTCGGCGACGCGCAGGGCGGTGTCCAGGGCGCGGGTGTGGGCGCCCATGTCCTCGTGGACCTTGAAGCCGGAGGCGCCGCCCTCGGCGAGGGCCTCGATCAGCGGGGCCTCGTCGGAGGACGAACCCCGGCCGAGGAAGCCGATGTTGACGGGCCAGGCATCGAAGGCGTTGAAGGCGTGCCGCAGCGCCCACGGGGAGTTGACGCCCACCCCCCAGACCGGGCCGAACTCCTGGCCGATGATCGTGGTGACGCCGGAGGCGAGGGAGGCCTCCATGATCCGCGGGGAGAGCAGGTGGACGTGGGTGTCGATGGCGCCGGCGGTGGCGATCATGCCCTCGCCGGAGACGATCGTCGTGCCCGTCCCGACCACCACGTCCACGCCGTCCAGGGTGTCCGGGTTGCCGGCCCGCCCGATCGAGGCGATCCGGCCGTCGATCAGGCCGATCGAGGTCTTCCGGATGCCCTGGACCGCGTCGATCACCAGCACGTTGCTGATCACCACGTCGCAGGTGTCGCGGACGGCGGCGGGCTTGAGGTGCAGGCCGTCGCGGGCGGTCTTGCCGAAGCCGGCCAGGAACTCGTCCCCGGGCGCCTGCGAGTCGGACTCCACCCGGACGATCAGGCCGGAGTCGCCCAGCCGGATCCGGTCCCCGGCCCGGGGGCCGTGCACGGCGATGTAGTCGTGGGGAGAGATCGCGGTCATGCTCGGGCCTCGCTTCGGTCGCCGGACCACGCCCGCGTGGCGGCACTGTTCGATTGCTTCCTCTGCTCGCTCACGACTCGACCTCCGCGTCGTCGAAGCTGGTCAGGTAGCCGGTCGCGCGGGCCTTGGCCAGCGCGGCCTCCTTGGCGCCGGGCGCGTCCAGCGGGCCGTCCACCAGGCCGGCGAAGCCGATGGCGACCCGTTGTCCGCCGATCGGCACCAGGCCGACCTCGACGGTGGCGCCCGGGTCGAAGCGCACCGAGGAGCCGGCCGGCACCGCGAGGTGGGTGCCGTAGGCGGCGGCGCGGTCGAAGGCGAGACGCGGGTTGGCCTCGAAGAAGTGGAAGTGCGAGGTGACCGAGATCGGCACCGCGGAAGTGTTGTGGACGAGCACCACGACCGTCTCCTCGACGGGGTCGTAGCCCGCGCCGTCACCGATCAGGGCGCCGCCGGGGGCCTCGTCGCCGAGCGAGCCGGCGCCCTTGAAGGGGTCGTTGACGACGGCGAGGCGGGTGCCGTCGTCGAAGACCGCCTCGACCTGGACCACGGTGACCACGTCGGGGACCCCGGGCAGCACGTCGGCGGCGGTGAGGACGGAGCGGCCGGCCTCGATGGCCTCGGCGAGGCGCTTGCCGTCGCGGGCGGCCTCGCAGACGGCGTCCGCGATCAGGGCGTGCGCCTCGGGAATGTTGAGGCGTACGCCTCGGGCGCGGCGGGCACGGGCCAGCTCGGCTGCTGTGAAGATCAGCAGCCGGTCCCGCTCGGTGGGGGTCAGTCGCACGGTTCCTCGCTCGCGGTCGCCGGGGAGGGTGGGAGGGGAATGAAGTTAGAACGGCGTTCAAACATCTCGGGCCATTGAACCCGGACCCGGCCGCCCTGTCCAGCGTTGCCGCTTCCCGGATGTTCGGCTCGCCGGGCGCCGCCATCGGGTCCGCGGGGATATCGCGGGCCGGGCGGGTGCCGCTGCGGGGCCGGTGCCCGGCCGGTGCAAGGGCCGGAGTGCGGGCCGGGGCGCGCCGGGCGCGCAGGTACCGGACGATGACCGGAAGTCGTCGAAAACCGCCCGTACGCTTCGCAAACCTGTCCGGCGTCGGCAGTTGGATCACGCGGACCGCCCCGTGCCCCTTTCACCACGGGTGATCGGACGCACACTGTTGCAAAGGCCGAAAGCTGGGCATGAGGATGGTGGTCAGAACGAGGGGCCGCCCGGCCGACGGGGGATCCGGCACCGGGCGGCCGGATTGAGGGCGGGGGCATGTGTTGATGGACGGTCAGTCGCGATTCCCGCGGCAGCGGACGAGTTCGGGGGGCGCATTCCGGCCCAGGCCCCAGGGCGGCAAGCCGGGTGGGCCGGGAGTCAACGGGGGGCCGGGGATCACCGGCGGGCGGTGGGGCACCGGCGCGGTGGAGCAGGCGCCGCCCGGCACCCCGGCACCCGACTGCGCGCTGCACCGGCGGCTCCACCTGGCGGTCGACGCGGCCGACCTGGTCGCGGTCGGCGCCGTCCGGCACCGGCTGCGCTCCGCGCTCCGCCACTGGGGGGTGCCCGAGCTGGCCGACACGGCCGAGCTGCTCTCGTCCGAGCTGGTCACCAACGCGCTCCTGCACACCGGCCAGGGTGCGCTCTTCGACGCGGTGCTCACCGCCGACCTGCGGCTGCGGATCGAGGTCCAGGACGGCGCCGGCCGGCTGCCCGGCCGCCGCCGCGACCCGGAGGCCGAGTACGCCACCTCGGGGCGCGGACTGGTGCTGGTCGAGGCCCTGGCCGACGCCTGGGGGGTGCAGCTGCGCGGGGACGGCAAGGTGACCTGGTTCGAGCTGGCCTCGCCCTGATCCGGCCCGACCGGTCCGCTTCCCCGGCCCGCCCGTCCCCCTCGGCGGGGCGTGCCACGGAGGCCGGGGGAAATGCGTCGTTCGCCATCGAACGGAACCGTGGACCGATGGCCTGGAGGAAGATTTCCGGCCCGTTGCCATTGCCGCTCGGCCGAACATTGGCCAGGATGGTGGGAATGTGTGTCCACGTGCGGGAAGCAGCGGGGAGACCTCACCTCGACTGACCACCGCCCGTCGCACGGCCTTATCCAGCACCACCCATCACACCGCCACGCGGCCCGCCCGAACGGTCGGCGCGGTCCGTCACGGCAGCGGCAGGAGCAGCATGCCCACTGAGCCCGAGTCCCAGGGGCCGGCGCTTCCTCCCGGCCAGTCCACGGCCGGGTCGGGGCGGGCGAGACCACCAGCCCAGGCAGTGCGCCGGCATGCGCTGCGGACCGCACCGGGGCTGGCGGCCGGGCAGCTGGCGCCGATGCTCTCCGGCGGCCTGCCGGTCGCCTCGGGAGACTCCACGCCGGACTGGCTTGAGCCCGCGATGGCCGCCAACGGCATCGGCTCCTTCGACTGGGACATCCGCCGCGACGTCCTGGAGGGCGACCAGCGGGCCTGCACGATCATCGGCCTGGACGCGGGGGACAAGACCCGCTTCGACCGCACCTCCGCGTCCTTCCTGGCCCTGCTGCACCCCGAGGACGCCCCCGTGGTGCGCCGCCGGGTCGAGCGCGCGGTGACCGAGCTGGGCCAGTGCGGCGCCTACTACCGCACGGTCGGGCCGAACGGGGCGATGCGGGCGGTCCGGTTCCGCGGCCGCGTCCTCGCGGACGCCTTCGGCCGTGCCTCCCGGATGGTCGGCTTCGTCTGGGACGCCACCGTCGAGCTGCACAAGCGCGACCGCGCCGACCGGATGGCACTGCTCCGCGAGGAGCGCTCGCGGTTCATCAAGGAGGCCGCCCGCGCGCTCTCCGAGGCCGTCACCGTCCGCGACGTCGCCCGGGTCTTCACGGAGCTGCCGCTGCCCGGCCTGCCGCCGGACGGCCTCGTGCTGGCCTCCTTCGAGGCAGGCCGGGTGCAGATCCTCGGTGCCTCCGGCTACCGGCCGGACGAGCTCGCCGTCTGGGACCGCTCGGTGCTGCCCGCCGCCCACCCGGCGGCCGAGGCGCTGCGCAACCGCGCCCCCGTGATCATCGCCAGCCGCGACGAGTACCGCGAGCGCTACGCCGAGGTCTGGGAGCCGACCAGCCGGACCGGCCGCAGCTCCTGGGCCTTCCTGCCGCTGGTGGCCAGCGGCCGGGCGATCGGCGTCTGCGTCGTCAGCTTCGACGACGACCGCGAGCTGGACGCCGACGAGCGCACCCTGCTCTCCACCCTCGGCGGCCTGGTCGCCCAGTCACTGGCGCGGGCCCGGCTGCACGACGCCGAGCACGAGCTGGCGGCCGGCCTCCAGCGGGTGATGCTGCCGCGCACCGTGCCGTCCGTGCCCGGCGTCACCACCGCCGTCCGCTACCTGGCAGCCGGGTCCGGCCTGCAGATCGGCGGGGACTGGTACGACGTCGTCCCGCTGCCCGGCGGGCACGTCGGGCTGGTGATCGGCGACGTCCAGGGGCACGACGTGCACGCCGCCGGGATCATGGGCCAGCTGCGGATCGCACTGCGCGCGTACGCCGCCGAGGGACACCCGCCGGCCGCGGTGATGGCCCGCGCCTCCCGCTTCCTGGCCGACCTGGACACCGACCACTTCGCCACCTGCACCTACGCCGAGGTGAACGTCGACTACGGCGTGGTGTACGCGGTCCGGGCCGGCCACCTCGACCCGATGGTCCGCCGGGCCGACGGCACCGCCTCCGTCGTCCCGGTCGCCGGCGGGCTGCCGCTGGGCATCGCCCCCGACGAGGAGTACCGCGTCACCCGCTTCAGCCTGGACCCGGGCGAGACGGTGCTGCTCTGCACCGACGGTCTGGTCGAGGCGCGCGGCATGGACCTCGACGACGGCATCGCCCGACTCACCGCGGTGCTCGCCGGCCCGCTGGCCGACCGCGCCGCCGAGGCACGCGACCCGCTGGAGAGCCTGGCCGACCGGATCGCCTCCCAGGCCGCCGACGACAGCGAGCGCGAGGACGACATAGCGCTGCTGCTCCTGCGCTGGGACGGTCCGGAGGGCGGCCTGGCCGCCCAGCAGCTGCGCCGCCGGATCGGCCAGGCCGACCTCGCCCGGATCTCCGAGGTGCGGGCCGAGCTGCGCGACGCGCTGCGCCGCTGGGGCGTGGCGGAGCTGGTGGACACCGCCGAGCTGCTCGCCTCCGAGCTGGTCACCAACGCGATCCGGCACACCGACCGGGACGCCATGTTCACCGCCCGGCTCTACCGGGAGTCGGTGGGCGACGGCGGCCGGGCCCGGCTGCGGGTCGAGGTGGAGGACGAGTCCGACCTCTGGCCCACCCGCCGGACTCCGGGGGAGCAGGCCTCCTCCGGGCGCGGGCTGATGCTGGTCGAGGCGCTGGCGGACGGCTGGGGCGTGGAGCCGCGCGGCTCGGGCAAGCGCATGTGGTTCGAGCTCACCGCCACGCCCGCGGCCTAGCGGACGAGGTCCGAGCTCGCGGCCACGTCCGCTAGGCCGCGGGCCTGGCGGACGAGGTCCGAGCTCAGCCGAACTGCTGCTCCAGGTCCTTCAGCTTGCGCTCCAGCGAGTCCAGCCGGGGCAGCGCGACGGTGTCCTCCTCCATCGTGAGGTCGATCGTGCGCCGCTCCGGACGGGCCGGCAGGCCCGACTGGACGACCGCGCCCTCGCCGGGCTCCGCCGCTTCGACGGCGGGCCGCTCCAGCGAGGGCGCGCCGGCTATGGCGGACTCCTGGCCGGACTCCAGCTGCCGGGCCGCACCGCGCGGGCGCCAGACACTGTTGGTGCGGTTGATGGCCCGGATCTCGGCCCGTTCGCGGCGGCCGGCCAGCTTGCGGCGCTCCCTCTCGGCGAGCTTCTCCCGCTTGTCCTCGCGGACCTCGTCGACCGCCTCGTCCAGGCTGCGCACGCCCTCCAGCAGCATCAGCGACCAGGCCGCGTAGGTCTCGCGCGGGGCACGCAGCCAGCGGACGATCCTGATCTGCGGCAGCGGGCGGGGGACGAGCCCCTGCTCGCGCAGGGCGGCCCGGCGGGTCTGCTTGAGCGCCCGGTCGAACAGCACTGCGGCCGAGAGCGACATCCCCGCGAAGAACTGGGGTGCGCCGGCGTGGCCGAAGCCGCGCGGGGCGTGCACCCAGTTGAACCAGGCCGAGGCGCCGGCGAAGAGCCAGACCAGCAGCCGCGAGCCGAGCGCGGCATCGCCGTGGCTGGCCTCGCGGACGGCGAGGACGGAGCAGAACATCGCCGCGCCGTCCAGGCCGAACGGGACGAGGTACTCCCAGCCTCCGGAGAGGTTGAGGTTCTGCACCCCGAATCCCACCAGGCCGTGGAAGGAGAGTGCGGCCGCGACCGCGGCACAGCAGAACAGCAGCGTGTACGAGGCCCCGCCGTACAGGGATTCCTTGCGGCGGCGGCGTTCCTCGGAACGCTCCCAGGAATCCGCGCCGCCCGGTCCGGCGGCGGATCCCCGGTTCCGGGCCAGGGCCACCAGCAGGGCGGTGACCAGCAGGACCGCCACGCCGGTGACGGCCCAACCGAGCGGTATATCGGACAATTTCATCGCCTGGACCAGCCTCGCTTTCCTGCGTCGTGATGGCGGGGACCATCATGGCGGATGTGCGGCCGGTGAATGACTGATTCGGCGTCAATGCGCTGAGGAGAGGGATTTCTGACGTGGGAGAAGTCGCATTGTCGTACTAATTTGGGGTGGTTCTTTCCCGGAATTCCGGGCTCGACGGGGGGTACCCCGAGAGGAATTCGGTCAACTTCGCATGACGCGGGGACAGCCGCCGCACATCGCCTCGGGCCGGACGGTGTAAACGAGGCAGCAGCTGGCCCGGGCGCGCGCGGCGGCGGCCCGGGCGGCAGGGCGGGGGTCGGCGGCGGGCGTGCAGGGGGCCGCCGGGGTGAAGCCCGCGCCCGGCGTGAACGGCGAGACGGATGCGCCCGGCGTGCACGCGGGCGGCGCCGGCAGCTCGGCCAGCCCGGAGGTCCCGAGGCTACCGGGGGTTCCGAGGCTCCCGGAGGTCCCGAGGCTACCGGGGGTTCCGAGGCTCCCGGGCGTTCCAGGCGTCGTCGCCGCGGCCGTCGTCGTCGCCGTGGTCTCCGCCACGGCCGCCCTCTCCGCCGTCCCTGCCGTGAGCAGCGCGGTCAGCTCGGCGCGGGCGCGCTCCTCCTCGCCGAGCAGCCCGCCGACGTACCAGAGGCCCTCCACCACCGCGTCCGTCGCCATCGCCCAGAGCGTGCGCGGCCCGCGCCGCACCTCCGGGCGGAACGCCGCCAGGACCGGCGCCAGGAACCCGGCCAGCGCCACCCGCAGTTCGGCGGCCAGCGCCGGTTCGTCCGCCACCCTACGGGCGCCGGGCAGGCCTGCCGCCGGGTCGTCGGGCAGGCAGGCGAAGGCGCCGGGGCGGGCCGTCAGCTCGCCGGTGGAGCGGCGGACCGAGACGTCCCCGGGGGTGAGCAGCGGCACCCGGCGCTCCAGGAACCAGGGCAGGGTGAACAGCAGCGCGGCCGGCCAGGTGAAGCGGTGCAGGGCGAAACCGGCCGCGACGTCGGGGCGCAGCGGCTGCCCGTACTGGGCCAGGCCCTGCCGGGCGTCGTGGGCGATCAGTTCGCGCAGCGCCTCCGGGCCCGCGAGCAGCTCGGCGCCGGCGAGCCAGCCGTCGCCGGTGCGCGGCGGTGCGCAGTGCACCCGCAGGGCGGGGAACAGCTCGCCGAGCCGTCGGTAGCTCGCGGCACAGGGCTGTGGCGGTAGCGCAGCGGCGGGGACGGCCGGGGCACCGGTGGCGGCGGGCGTGGTGCAGGGGGCGGTGCTGTTCGCGGTCATGGTGCGGCCCCATCGGGTCGACCGGAGCCCGTGCGGGACCGTCCGGACCGTCCCGGCCGGTGTGACGCCGGCGGGCGCGTCCGTGGCCGGGCCCGGCCGGCCGGGGCCTGGCGGGGCCCGGGAACGGCAAGGCGAACCTGGCCGGGGCACTGCTCGCCCCGGCCAGGTTAGGCTCACCTTAGCTGATCGTTCCCTGCGGTTCCCGCCCGATGCCTCCGTCCGGGGGAGCGCCCGGCGTGCGCGCCGCGCTCAGTTGGCGCGCGAGCCACACCGGCACACCACCGAGCGCCTGCACCAGCCTGGTCGCCTCGGCCCGCATCCGGGCCGCCTCGCCCGGCTCGGAGACCTCGGCCAACGCCGCCAGCGCCGGCGCCACCCCCACCGTGAAACCGAGCTGCTCGCGCAGCCGCAGCGACGCGTCGAACCCCTCCCGGGCCCGGCCGTGGTCCCCGGCGGCCTGGGCCAGCGCCGCCAGGTGGCGCCAGGTGTAGGAGCGCAGGAGCTCGTCCCCGCGCTCGCCCGCGCCCTCGTGTGCCCGGCGGTAGGCGATCCAGGCCGCCGTACGGTCACGCAACAGGTTCTCCGCGACCAGGCCGCGGCGGAAGTCCAGCAGCGGGCGCCCGGGCGCGTCCGGCGGGAGCAGCGCCGAGGTGCGGCCGAGCGCCGCCTGGGCCTCGTCGAGCCGGTCGCGCGCGCCGAGCACGCTGGCGACGTACGCCAGGAACCCGCGGGCGCAGGCGGCGGCCGCGCGCTGCTCGGTCGTGGCGACCACGGCCTCGGCCAGGCGCAGCGCCTGCTCCGCCTGGGTCCAGTGGGCGGCGGTGAACAGACATTGTTCGATGAGGAGTTCGGCCCGGCCGAGTGCGGCCGTCGGGTCGCGTTCGGCGGCCGGGCGTAACAGCTCCGCGGCCTCCTGCCAGCACGCCCGGGACCGCAGCCGCCACACGGTGTCCCCCGGCTCCTGGGGCGCCGCCCGCCCGCGCCCCTCCCGCCCGTCCCGGCCGCTCGGGCCCCATCCGTGCTCCGACAACGCCACCTCCTTGTGTGCGCCATCCAGCAGGGCACGGGCCTCTACCCCCCAAGGCCCGCGCTGTGGCGGCAATTCAACACGGGGGTGAGCTTGTGCACCAGATCACGAGCGTAGGTTGTTGCGTTCGAAGACGGAATGATCTACGGCGTGTCCGACAATGTCCGGCCTGGCGCCGGGAACTGTCGGACACGCCCTGGCCCGCCGGGTGGGCTCAGGACGTCCAGCCGGTCTCCATCAGCGCCTCGGCGGCGCCGTTGGCGGGCTGCGGGACCCCGGCGAGGTCCAGGCTGAACAGGGCGACCAGCAGCTGCTCGCCGCGGACGGTGGCCTGGTGGGAGTAGCCGGCCAGGGTGAACATCGCGGCGGCCATCTCCTCGGCGTGCAGGGTCTGCAGCCAGAGGCACTCCACCGACTTCACGTCGGCCGGCTCGGTCCAGGTGTCCACCTGGGCGACCATCCGGCTGCCCAGCAGGGTGACGCCGTCCCGCTCCTGGGCCTCCGTCAGCTCCAGGTCCTCGAAGCCCAGCCACTCCAGGTAGCGGGCGGCCGTGAACACTGCGTCCTGCGAGGTGCGGACGGGGTGCGGGCGGAACGGCGCCCGCCGACGCCACGGCGTGGCCGACGCGCCGGACCCGCCGGGCGGGGCGGGCACGGGCGCGCCCTGCGGGTGGGCAGGGGACGGGTGGGCGGCCTGCGGCCCGGCGGGACCGAGCTGGCCGCCGGAGGCCCGTCCGGTGGTGGCGCTGCCGCCGAGGCGGGTGGTGCGGTCCACCGGCAGGCGGACGGTGGCGCCGCAGTTGCAGGTGAACTCGGGCTGCGGCCACTGGTCGGAGCGGCCGCAGTGCGGGCAGCGCATGTTCAGCCAGGAGTCCTCCCAGGACCGGAACCGCACCTGCACCGGCACGCCGCCGCGCAGCAGCGGGACCTTGAGCGAGGCGCCGCAGGGGCAGGGCAGCGACGGCGGCTCGTACAGGTGCTCGCGCCGGCAGGCGGGACAGCGGATCGCCCGGGCACCACCACCCGCCCCCGGCCCGTGCTGCGCGGGGTCGCGTCCGGTGAAGTCGTCGGGCAGTCCGGACATCACGGGCACCGTCCGTTCGAATCGGGGTGGAAGGACGTGTCCCATGCTCCCCGAAACGCGAGGGCCGTGGCGCGGAATGCGGCAATCCTCAGGGACAGATCAGGGGTGTGCGGCCGATCCCTCGCCGGAGAGGAGGACAGCGGCCCACCCCGGAGGGCGGGAGGGGTACCGGGACGGGCCGCGGACGGTCAGCCGGCGGACCAGCGGGCCAGGTCGGCGGGGGTGTCCAGGTCGTCCGGGACGGCGACATCGGCGCACTCGACCAGCGCGATCTCGGCGGCGTGCGCCGCCAGCAGCGCCCGCGCGCCCGCATCACCGGTCGCGCCCGCCGCCGCCTCGGCGAAGTGCCGGGCCCCGATCAGCACCGGGTGCCCGCGCCGCCCGTCGTACGCCGCCGCGGCCAGGTCCGCGCCCGCCCGGTGGGCGGCCACCAGCCGGGCCACCGCCGCCGGGGAGACCCCGGGCGTGTCCACCAGCATCACCAGCACCGCCGAGGCCTCCGGCGGCAGCGCGGCCAGCCCCACCCGCAGCGAGGAGCCCATGCCGCCCGCCCAGTCGGGGTTCGCCACCAGCAGGCACCCCGGCAGGTGCGCGGTGGCCCGGACCTGCTCGCGCGCTGCGCCCAGCACCACCGTCACGTCCGGGCAGCCGCCCGCCCTGACCGTGGCCACCGCGTGCTCGACCAGAGGCCGCCCCCGGTACGGGATCAGGGCCTTGGGCCGCCCGCCCAGCCGCCGCCCGCCCCCGGCGGCCAGGACGAGGGCGGCCACCGGCGCGCGGCCGGCGGCGGGCACGGGTCCGCCGGCCGGGACGGGCCGGCCGGCCGGGGTGGGTCCGGCGGCGGGCGGGGCCGGCGGGCGGTCACGGCTCTGCATGCGCCCAGCCTGCCCGCCGGGGCCGCCGCGCGCAGCCGTAGGAACCCACAGTTGGACGATTGCACAAGGCGAACCCGCAGGTCGCGGCCGCTCCCCGGCGGTTCGGCCGCTGGATCTGCCGCCCGGCTGCCCCTGTACTTGGCTGATGAACACCGCACCGCGCCCGCTGCTGGACCGTTTCGGCAGGGTCCACACCGACCTGCGGGTCTCGCTCACCGACCGCTGCAACCTGCGCTGCACCTACTGCATGCCGGCCGAGGGCCTCGACTGGCTCCCCAAGGCCGAGGTGCTGAGCGACGACGAGGTGGTCCGGCTGGTGCGGATCGCCGTCGAGCGGCTGGGCATCGCCTCGGTGCGGCTCACCGGCGGCGAACCGCTGCTGCGGCGCGGACTGCCGGAGCTGGTCGGGCGGATCACCGCCCTCGGCCCCGAGGTCTCGCTCACCACCAACGGCATCGGACTGGCCCGGACGGCCGGCGCGCTGAAGGAGGCCGGGCTGCACCGCGTCAACGTCAGCCTCGACACCCTGCGCCCCGAGCGGTACGCCGAGATCACCCGCCGCGACCGGATCGCCGACGTCTTCGCCGGCCTGGCCGCCGCGCAGGCCGCCGGTCTCGCCCCGGTCAAGGTCAACGCGGTGCCGGTGCGCGGCGTCAACGACGACGAGATCCTCGACCTGGCCGAGTTCGCCGCCGGGCACGGCTACCGGATGCGGTTCATCGAGTCCATGCCGCTCGACGCCCAGGGCGCCTGGGACCGGGCCACGATGATCACCGCCGACGAGATTCTGGCCGTGCTCTGCGCCCGCTGGGAGCTCGTCCCGGTGGGCCGGCACGATACGGCAAGCGGTGACGGGTCTGCGAGACGTGGCACCCCGCCCGCCGAGGAGTGGCGGATCGCCGGCACCGACACCGTGATCGGCGTAATCGCCTCCGTCACCCGCCCCTTCTGCGGCGGCTGCGACCGCGTCCGCCTCACCGCCGACGGCCAGCTGCGCAACTGCCTCTTCGCCACCGAGGAGTCCGACCTGCGCGTCCTGCTGCGCGGCGGGGCCGACGATGACCGGATCGAGCGGGCCTGGCGCGACACCGTCGCCCGCAAGGGCCCCGGACACGCCATCGACTCGGCCGACTTCGTCCGGCCCGACCGGCCGATGTCGGCCATCGGAGGCTAGCCAGGAGGTGCCCGACCACTCGCTTCGCGTCGGCGCGCGGCGGGAACGGTCGGACGACCCCTGGTCCGTCGGCCCGGCGGGACGCCGCCCCTGGCGGGCGAAGTGGGTGCGGCAGGCGCGCGGAGTCATGCCGACCCGCTGGAGCAGGTGGCGGCGGAGCGAGTCCGCCGTGCCGAAGCAGGTGCGGTCGGCGACCCGCTCGACCGGGAGACCGGTGGGCTCCAGCAACTCGCGGGCCCGCTCGATCCGTTGGGTCGGCAGCCACTGGAGCGGGTGCCGGCCTCGGCCAGGAAGCGGCGGTTGAGGGTGCGGACGCTACCCCGGCGTGCGCGGCCAGGGCGGCCAGCCTCAGCAGCTCGTCCAGCCGCTCCGGCGCCCAGGCCCGGGCCGCCGGCCGGCGAGCTGCCGTCCGCGGCCGTCACCGGGGCGGGCAGGGCCTGCTCCTGCCCGCCGTCGCGGACCGCCGAGACCGGCCGTCCAGTTCGGCGGCGCCGAAGACGAGTTCGGGGATGGAGAGGTCGAAGGCGGCCACCGGTGGCACGGCGACCACCGCGATCCGGTGCGCGTGCGCGTGCGTCCGCATGGTCTGCACCGTTCTCGCCGAGACGGCGTGCTCGCTGCGGCGGTGACCCGCGCCGGGTGTGAGCTTCGACATGCCCGGACGCTCCGCGCTGCGCCGCCTTGACGGGCTGTGGGGTGGCTGGTCTGCTGGTTCGCCGTCACCCACCCCCCCATCCCGGGAGCCCTCCGTGCCCGCCCGTCGCTCCGCCGTGGCCGCCGCCGCCGTCCTCCTGATACCCGTCCTGGCGCTGGCCGGCTGCTCCGGCGCCGAGAAGCCCGACGCCGCCGCGCCGGCCGGTGGTGCGGGCACCAGCCCGCTGCGCAACCCCGACGGCACCAAGCCCGGCCTGGCGCCGCTCACCTCGCCGGAGGACCAGAAGGCCGGCCGGGACATCATCGCCGGGGTCGCCACCGCCGCCGCCGGCCCCAAGGACGGCTACGACCGCAACGAGTTCGGCCCGGCCTGGACCGACAACGTGGACGGCGTCCCCGGCGGCCACAACGACTGCGACACCCGCAACGACCTGCTGGCCCGCGACGGCCGGGCGGTGGAGCGCAAGGACGGCTCGAACTGCGTCGTCACCGCGATGACCATCGACGACCCGTACACCGGCAAGACGGTCCGGTGGACCAAGCAGCAGGCCACGAAGATCCAGATCGACCACGTGATGCCGCTCTCCTACGACTGGCAGATGGGCGCGGCCACGTGGGACAAGGCCAAGCGGGTCCAGATCGCCAACGACCCGCTCAACCTCATCCCGGCCGACGGCTCGCAGAACGCCTCCAAGGGGGACTCCGGCCCGGCCGCGTGGCTGCCCGCCGACCCGACGATCCGCTGCGCGTACGCGGTCCGCTTCGCCCAGGTGTCGCGGAAGTACCAACTGCCGGTCACCGTGGCGGACAAGAAGACGATGCTCCAGCAGTGCGGCGGTTGAGGAAACGTTTCGCTGCCCTTTGTCCGCATTGGGCTTCCGGGCCGCGGCGAGAAGGTGACCGGTGTGATGAGATGGTGATATTCGTGTGCGGTGTACTCGATGATCATCCGGTTCTCACGGCGCACGCTTCCCGCCGCCGTCGCCGCCGCCCTCCTGGCCGGCTGCACCAGTTCGGCCGGCTCCACCGACGCCGCCTCCGGCACGCCGTCCCCGGCAGCCACCACGGGCACGCCCACCGCGCCGCCGACCACGTCGCCGGCCCCGACCGCCACGCCCACCCCGACGACCAGGCCCACCGGTGCGGCGGACCCGGCGCTCAAGCCGTTCTACGGCCAGCAGATCGCCTGGGCGCCGTGCGCCGACGACCCGACGACCGACAAGGTCGACGAGTCGGCCGTGCAGTGCGGCACGCTCAAGGCGCCGCTGGACTACGCGAGCCCGGCCGGTGAGACGATCGACGTCGCCGTCGTCCGCGTCCCCGCCGCCAAGCAGGACCAGCGGGTCGGCTCGCTGCTGGTCAACCCCGGCGGGCCCGGCGGCTCCGGCGTCGGCATGGTCAAGCGCAACCCGTCGCAGTTCGACGGTCCGCTCCACGACCGGTTCGACACGATCGGCTTCGACCCGCGCGGCGTGGGCCTCACCACTCCGTTGAACTGCCTGGACGACGGCACCCGGGACGACTGGGTCGTCACCGACACCCCCGGCCCCGACCACGGCAAGGTCCTCGCCGACGCCTGCCAGGCCAAGTTCGGCAAGCTGCTGCCCTTCGTCGGCACCCGCAACACCGCCCGCGACATGGACGTGCTGCGTGCGGCCCTCGGTGACCAGAAGCTCAACTACCTCGGCATGTCGTACGGCACCTACCTCGGCAGCCTCTACGCCGAGGAGTTCCCGGACCGGGTCGGCCGGCTGGTCCTCGACGGCGCGGTCGACCCGTCCGTCCCGCTGGTCCAGAACAACATCGCGCAGTACGCGGCGTTCGAGCGCTCGCTGGAGGCCTTCGCCGCCAACTGCACCACCAAGAACGGCTGTCCGCTCGGCAAGGACCGGGACAAGGCCGCCGGGAAGCTCGCCGACTTCCTCGACGGGCTCAAGGAGAAGCCGCTGACCACCGCGAGCGGGCGCAAGCTCACCGCCAACGCGGCCTGGACGGCCATGGTCGACGCCCTCTACGGCGACGAGCAGGGCTGGGAGTCCCTGCGCAACGACATCGGCTGGGCCATGGTCCGGGGCAAGGGCGACTACCTGCTCGCGCGTGCGGACAGCTCGAACCGCCGCGACAAGGACGGCCACTACAGCGTCTCCGCCGACGCCTACACCGCCATCCACTGCGCCGACGGCGCCACCGGGGTGCCGGTCGGCGACGACCTGCAGGCCGCGTACGCGGAGATCGCGGCGAAGGCACCGCTGTTCACCCGGCACGAGCCGAGCTTCGAGCTGTTCGACCCCGACTGCCGTTCCTGGCCGTTCCGTTCCGCCGAGAAGCCCCACCCGATCACGTCCAGGAGCGACGCCACGATCGTCGTGGTCGGCTCGACCGGCGACACGGCGACGCCCTACGCCTGGGCCGAGAAGCTCACCGCCCAGCTCGGCAACGCCGTCCTGCTCACCCGCGAGGGCGAGGGGCACACCGGCTACGGCTGGAGCGCGTGCATCCGCACCTCGGTGGACGCCTTCCTGGTCGGCGGGAGCCTCCCCGCCGCCGGAACGCGCTGTGCGAGCGACGCGGCCGAGTGACCGGCTGACAACACGAAGGGGGCGCACCGCCCGGAAGCGGCGCGCCCCCTTCGGCGTCTTCACCGACCTGGGGTCCGCGTCAGGAACCGGGGGCCTTCGTCAGGTCGTAGAAGGTCGAGCCGCCCACCGTCTCGGCGGTGTAGTGGCTCTCCACCCAGCTCTCGATCAGGGCGGTCTGCGACTCCTGGGCCTCGCCGGTGGCGCCGCCGCCGACCGCCCGGCGGGAGCCGCTGCCGATGAACCAGTGGATCCTGCCCTCCTGCACGTACTGCCGGAAGGCGCTCAGGCTGAGCGAGGGGTCGGTGCCGTTGAAGCCGCCGAGGGCCATCACCGGCACGCCGGAGGCGAGTTGGTAGCTTGCGGCGTTCTGCGAGCCGCTGGTCGCGGCGGCCCAGGTGTAGTGGTCGGCGTCCCGGGCGAGCGCCGCGGCGGCCTCGTCGCTCACCTTGGCGCCGTTCAGCAGCCCGCCCATGCCGCCCATGCCGCCGGGTGCGCCGCCCGTCGTGCCGCCGAACGCGCCGCGCTCGCCACGGCCGTCGGTGCCGGGCCGGCCGCCCTGGCCGCCCGGCATCATGCCGGGTGCTCCGCCGGGCACGCCGCCCTGGCCGGGCGTGAACTGCCGGCCGTTGATGGCCGGTTGGCCACCGGGCGGCAGGCCGCGCATCCCGCCCGGGCCCATGCCCCTGCCGCCCGTGACCGCCGGGCCGGCCGTCACGATCGACCCGGTGTGCGGCGTGTTCACGGTGTCGACCGCGTATGCGGCCGGGCCGCCGAGGGCCGCCGCCAGGCCCACCGCTCCCGCCGCCGTGGCGAGCCGGCCGGGAACGCGGCCGGGGAGGCGGCGCGCCAGCGGCCCGGTCAGCAGCAGCGCCGCCGCGGCCAGGAGCCCGCCGGCCGGCACCGCCCAGCGAAGCCAGGGCAGGAAGTGTGCGCTGCGCCCGAGCAGCACGTGCGCCCAGACCGCCGTCACCGCCAGGGTGACCGCCAGCACCGCCGCGTACGGCAGCCGGTGCCGGGCCCGCCAGAGACCGTCCGCGCCCATGCCGACCAGTGCCGCGACCGCCGGGGCCAGCGCCACGGTGTAGTACTGGTGGAAGATGCCGGACATGAAGCTGAAGGTCAGCGCGGTGCAGAGCAGCCAGCCGCCCCAGACCAGGAACGCCGCGCGGGCGGTGTCCGTCCGGGCGTGACGGCGGGTCGCCCAGAGGCCGGCCAGCAGCAGGATCAGCGCGGCCGGGATCAGCCAGGCGATCTGGCCGCCGATGTCCCCGTCGAACATCCGGGTGATGCCGGTCTCGCCCCAGCCGCCCATGGCCCTTCCGCCGCCGGGCGGGGAGTCCATTCCGGCGGGGAGCCTGCCGCCGCCGCCCACGCTGCCGGTCTCGTTGCCGTTGAGGCGGCCGAGCCCGTTGTAGCCGAAGGTCAGCGAGAGGAAGCTGTTGTCCTGCGAGCCGCCGACGTAGGGCCGGGCCGAGGCCGGCACCAGCTCGACGACGGCGACCCACCAGCCGCCCGCGACCACCATGGCCAGCCCGGCGGCCAGCAGCTGGCGCACCCGGCGCCAGAGGCCGGCGGGCGCGACCACCAGGTAGACCAGTGCGAAGGCGGGCAGGACGAGGAACGCCTGGAGCGTCTTGGTGAGGAAGGCCAGCCCGAACATCACCCCGGTGAACACCAGCCACCGGGTGCCGGCCGCCTCGACCGCCCGCACCAGCCCGTACGCGGCGAGCGTCAGCAGCAGCACCAGCAGCGCGTCCGGGTTGTTGAAGCGGAACATCAGCGCCGCCACCGGGGTCAGCGCCAGGGCGGCGCCCGCCAGCAGGCCGCCGAGCGGGGAGAAGCGGCGGCGCACCGTCGCGTACAGGGTGCCCACGGTGGCGACCGCCATCAGCGCCTGCGGGGCCAGCACCGACCAGGAGGAGAGGCCGAAGACCCGGGCGGCCAGTGCCATCGGCCAGAGCGAGAGCGGCGGCTTGTCGACGGTGATGAAGTTCCCGGCGTCGGAGGAGCCGTAGAAGAAGGCCTTCCAGCTCCGGCTGCCGGCCTGGACGGCCGCCGAGTAGAAGGAGTTGGCCCAGCCGGAGGCGCTCAGGCCCCAGAGGTAGAGGACGGCGGTCGCGGCCAGCAGCGCCAGCAGCGCGGGCCGCGCCCAGCGCGGGTCGTCCGCGCGGCCGCGCCAGGCGCGGGCCGGCAGTGTGCGCAGCCGCCCGGCCCAGGAGGCGGGGCCCTTGGGGCCGGCGGGCGGCAGCGGGAACTCCGGGAAGAGCGGTCCGGCCGGCGGGTCTGCGTCCGCGGGGGCGTCAGTGGCCGGCTGCGGCACCTCCGGCGGCGGGTGGTTCGCGGCCTCGGGCCACGGTTCGCCGGCCGGAGGGGAGAAGCTGGTCGTGGTCATGGACGCTACGTTCGGCCGCGCGACTGAGAGGACCGTGAGACCTGACTATGAGGGGTCTGTGATCCCTGCGGAACCACTCGGAGGGGCTGGCGGACGGGCCGCTGGGGAGGGCACCTGGGGGGTCGCCCGGGGCATCGGAGGGGCTGCCGCGGTGCACCGGGGCCGCTGACGGGCACGGGCCCCGGGCGGCCCGGTGTCCCGGCCGCCCCGGGGTGCCGGGGCGCGGGGCCGGGCTCAGGCCGCCTGGGGCATCGTCAGGTGCTTGCCCAGCCACTCCAGCGCGGGCGGGATCTCCCGGGTCCAGGTGTGGAAGTTGTGCCCGCCGGTGTCCAGGGTGATGGTGGAGAGCTTGGTCGGCGCCTTGAACGACTTCACCATCTCCTGGGTGGCGGCGTAGTTGTTCTCGTCGTAGGCGGTGCCCAGCAGCAGCGACACGGGTGCGGCCGGCTTGTTGTGCAGCCGCCACAGCAGGTCGTTCTCCTGCTTCAGCTGCCCGTTGCCGGCGAAGAGGTCGCCGGTGGTCTCGTCGATCGGTGCGGTGTAGTAGCCGGAGAGCGAGACGGCGGCCGGGTACGAGTCGGGCTTGCGCAGGGCGAACTTGAGCGCGCAGTAGCCGCCGGTCGAGTTGCCGATGACGGCCCGGTTGGACGGGTCGGTGCCGAGCCGGTAGGTGGTGGCGAGCGCTTTGGGCAGGTCGCTGGTGAAGAAGGTCTCCACCTGAGGGCCGTTGGGGACGTCCACGCACTCGGTGTCCCGGTTGCTGACGAGGGTCGGGCGCAGCATCACGAGGACGGTCGGCGGGAGCTTCTTCTGGTCGATCGCCTCCAGGGTGGAGGCCGGGTACTGCATCAGCGAGATCAGCTTCTCCGGCGTGCCGGGGTAGCCGGCCAGGACCAGCGCCATCGGGAACTTCCGCTGCGCGTAATCCGGCTGGAAGTACTGCGGCGGCAGATAGACGAAGCCGTCCGTGCTCAGGCCGCTGACGGCTCCTTTGACGGCGACCTTGTGGATCAGGCCGACGCGCTCCGGGTTCGAGCCCTGCTCCGCGTAGAACTTCTGCTCGCCGGTGATGGCGACGGCGGCGTTCGGCTGGTGGTCCACCACGGTGCCGGGCCCGCCGTTGGTGCCGAGCAGGTCGGTCCAGGAGCTGTAGAAACCGAAGTAGCCGTTGGCGATCAGGCCCATCGCGACCAGCACCGCGAGCTGGGTGGCGAGGAAGGCGCCGATCCGCCCGAGCCAGGCCTTCCAGCTCCGTCCGCCGAATCTCGGCCAGAGCCACATCGTGGCGGTGAACACGCAGATCGCGACGACGGAGGCGATGATCTGGAGCGGGAGTCCCGTGAGGCTGAACACGAGCCCGATCGTAGTTGACCGCGTCGCCCGCTCTGCGCGCCCCCATGTGAGCCGGGCCCGCGCTTCTGTGCGCCTCTTGTACGCCCTGTTGACCGCGTCCCCCCGGCTCGGGATCATGGCGGCGGGGATTGCACGGAGCGTGCATGAGAGCTCACAGGGCCCGGTCACAGGACCGACGGGCCAAGGGACCACACCGGGGGAGCGGCATGAAGTCCTTCACCAAGGCCGGCCTGGCGGCCGGCGCCGCGCTGCTGCTGGCAGCGTGCTCCAGCGGGGGATCAGGGGGTACCGACGGGTTCGGCCTGGGGCAGGGGAAGACCGACGCGCCCTCCGCGAGCGCCACCCCGACACCCACGCCGACCCCGACCCCGACGCCGACCCGGCCGCCGTACGGGCCGGTGCTGACGGGCTACATCGACCCGGTCAGCACCGCGCTCGGCAAGCTCAACGCGTCCGCGAGCCTCGACGCCTTCTCCACGGCCCTCCAGGAGGCCGCCGCCGCGGCCTCCAAGGCCGGCAGCGGGCTCGGCCTCGCCGACGAGCCGGCCACCGTCACCACCGCCCAGCGCCAGCTGGTGGTGGCCCTCGGCCAGCTCTCCACGGACCTGACCAAGGTGCGCAGCGACATCAAGGCGAAGAACGTCTGCGCCACCACCTCCGCCTTCGCCGAGGTCGGCCAGTCCGAGGGCCTCAAGGGGGTGCCCGCCGCGCTCGCCCAGATGACCGCGGCCGGCTACCCCGCCACCTTCAACGTCCCGCAGGCCCCGCAGCTCCAGACCCGCACCCTGGAGAACGGCACCCTGGTCCGCCAGGGCCGCCTCAAGGGCGAGGGCGTCCTCAACGTCGACAACGGCGGCAGCTCCGACGCGGTGGTCTCGCTCGCCCAGAACGGCAAGTCGATCCACTCGGTGTACGTCGGCAAGGGCAAGAAGGCGTCCATCGAGGGCGTCGAGGACGGCACCTACGACGTGTACTTCGCCGGCGGCGTCGACTGGGACCCGTCGCTCAAGGCGTTCACGCAGAGCTGCGACTTCAGCAAGTTCGACGACACCATGGCCTTCGAGACCGGTCGCACCTACACCTCGTGGTCGATCACCCTCCAGCCGACGGTCGGTGGCAACGCCAAGACCAGCGACGTGGACGAGGGCCAGTTCCCGCAGCCGTAGGCCGTGTGAGGTCGCGTCGGTGGCGCCGTCGGCCGGACAGGCCGGCGGCGCCACTGTGCCGGGTGCGCCCGGTCCGGCGCTGCGGTTCCCGGGGCGGGCGGTTCCGGTGTCGGACGGGTCGCGTGTCGGGGGGTTCCGGCACCGGATGGTTCCCGGACCGGTGGATCCGGGAGCGGGTGGTCCGGCGACGGGTGGTCCGGCGACGGGTGGTCCGGGCTATCCGAAGGCCGGGGCGAGGGTGCGGGCGACCGTCTCCACCGGGGGGAGGTGACGGACCGCGGCCTCGCCGAGCAGGTGGGTGTGGAGGGCGCGCTGGTGGGCCGCGCCGACGAGGAGGAGGGCGGCGGCCGCCGGGTCGAGCGCGGCCGGGAGCCGGCCGGCGGCCTGGCGGGCGCGGAGGGCGTCGGCGACGGCCCCGAGGGCGAGGTGCGGGCCGATCTCGCCGCCGCGCTCGGCGAGCAGCCCGCGCAGCTGGGCGTCGGACTGGACGGCGCCGAGGATCGGCATGATCCGGCGGTAGAACTGTTCGAGCCGGGTGAGCAGGGCGGTGAGGTCGGCCTGGAGGTCGCCGCCGGACCCGTTCTCCGAGCCGCCCCCGAACCCGTTCTCCGAGCCGCCCCCGGGGCCGTCCTCGAAGGTGCCCAGCACGGCCGTCGCGTCGGCGAAGGCCGGCAGGTGCAGCCCGACGACGGCCTGGAGCAGGCCGAGCCGGTCACCGAAGTGGTAGAAGATGCTCGACTCCGCGACGCCCGCCCGGCGCGCGATCTCCTTGGTGGACAGCGCCAGTCCCGCGTCCCCGAGCACCTCCTCGGTGGCCTTGAGCACTGCTTCCCGTACCCCGGTCGAGGGTCGACCCCGTCGTGCCTGGGCCATGCCCGGCCTCCGTCTCTCCGTGCCGTCCCGGCTGCTTGAGTAATCGCTCAGGAAGAGGTTAACTTACTGATGGATTACTCAGTAATCAGCTCGGTCATCCACCTCGGGAGGGAACCCGCATGACCACCGTCGAGTACCGCAAGAACGCGATCCGCCGCCTCTACAAGGCACTTGAGGCCGGTGACGTGGACGTCGCCGATGAGCTGTTCACCGCCGACTTCGTCACCAGCGAAGGCCGGCACCAGAACGTCCGCGGCCCGCAGGGCTTCAAGGACGCCATCCGCGAGGTGCACGCCACCCACGCCGACCCGTCGTTCGAGATCCTCGACCTGCTGGGCGAGGGCGACGACGTCGCCGTCCGCTGGCGCATGACGGCCACCCACTCCGGCCCGCTGATGGGCATCCCGGCCACCGGCAGGCGCGTCAGCATGGAGGCGTTCGCCCTGTTCCGCTTCGTCGGCGACCGCATCAGCGAGCGGCACGCCGTCATCGACCGGCTCGGCCTGGTGCAGCAGCTCAAGGGCGAGTGACCGGCCGGGCGCGCGTGGTCACGCCTCGGTCGGTTCCGGCCACGGGCGGGAGGAGTCCAGTCGCTGGACGAGTTCGCGCAGGGCCCTCAGCTCGCGTTCCAGTGCCTCGGCCCCCTGCGTGGTCAGGGTGACCCAGGTCCGCGGGCGGCGGCCGGCGTAGCCCTTCGCGACCACGATCAGGCCCGAGTCCTCCAGCACCTTGAGATGCCGGGACAGGTTGCCGTCGGTGACGCCGAGCTGACCCTTCAGGTAGCCGAACTCGACGCGGTCGGCCTCGCGGCTGATGGTCAGGACCCCGAGCCGTACGCGCTGATGGACGGTGTCGTCCAGGTCCTGGGTCGGGTGGGGGCCCTCGGGTTCGCCGGCTTCCCGGCCCCGGTCCCCGGCTTCATCCTGGCCCCGGATCCCGGACGCGTCGGCAATGCTCATGAGGCGACCGTACTCGACGCGCCCGAGCCCGCGGTGGCCCGACCGCGGGCCACCGCCCGCTGCGCCAGCCAGGCCGTCAGCAGCACGGCGGCCAGCAGGAACGCCTTCAGCTGCGGGCCGTCGGCCCAACCGGTGCCGTCCGACTGCACCCATGGGATCCAACTGCTGCCCCAGGACGCCCCGAGGTAGGCGGAGAGCAGCGCGATGTGGGCGAGGGCCGCGCCCACGACGATACGGCTGCGCTCGGCCAGGCCGAGGGCGAGCAGTCCGATCCCGACCGCGTACCACGGCGAGGTGTAGCTGTTCTCCAGCATGGAGAGGGTGAAGGGCTGGTTCCGGAGGAACAGCAGGGCGAGCAGGACGGAGGCGACCACACCGGTGGCGCCGAGACCCCCGACGGCCCAGGCGGCCCGGCGGGGCACGATCCCGCGCTCCTCGCCGCGCAGCCGGTACCAGCGCGCGAGGACGAGCCACGCCAGCGGAAGCAGCGCGAACCAGATGCCCCAGGCGACGAAGCGGAGCACGGATCCGTCGAACTCGCCCTCCTGGCACGGGGCGTCGGGCGCGTGGGACACGCAGAGGCCGGTCAGCTCGGCGTAGGCGAAGGCCGGGTAGGAGCTGACGTCGCGGCCGTTGGAAGCGAAGTTGAACGCCTGCCGGGCGACCGGCACGGCCGCCAGCGAGAGCAGGCCGAAGGCCAGCAGTGGCACGCCCGAGCCGTGGAGCCGGGTACGGGCGCGAGCCCGGAGCGCTTCCGTTCCCGCCAGTAACTCGGCGGCCTTCACCGGGTCTTGCGGACCGACTGCGGCGATCTGATCGGGTGTTGCCATGACCTGCCCCCTGGGTTGTCGCGCCGGTGCCGGCGCGGAGCGGGACGGCGAGCGCTCCGTGCTCGCCGTCTGTGTCAACTTTGCAGTGCAAAGTAGATGGCAGTCAAGAGTTGATGGCATGACAAACTACTGTGCGCAGCGGTGAGATGAGGCGCCCGATGCGATGCCGAGGGTCGGCTCCCGCCGGGAGCCGGGGAGCAGGAAAGGCCCCGACGGTGATCCGTCGGGGCCTTCCGGGGCGACTCCACGGGGCGGCACAGCGCCCCCGCGGCGGGTCCGCCTACAGGTACGTCTGCAGCGCCGCGTACACCCGGCGCCAGGCGTCCGCGCCGGCCTCCGGGTCGTAGTCGGCGGGGCGGTCGGAGCATGCGAAGCCGTGGTTGGCGGCGGGGTAGCTGACGAGGTCGTGCGGGACCTTGGCCTCGGTGAGACGCTCACCGGCCTGCTCCCACTCCTCGGCGGGGATGATGTGGTCCAGTTCGCCGCGGAAGCCGAGCAGGAACACGCCGTTGGCGGCGATCCGCTCGCTCGTCTCCAGCGGCGGGACCGGGCCGACCAGCGGAAAGCCGCTGTTGAGGAGCCAGCCGGGGTAGAAGACGGCGGCGAGTTCGAAGCGCAGCTCGGTGGCCGCGCGCACCGCGATGTGCCCGCCCATGCTGAGCCCCAGGAAGGCGACGCCCCGACCGCCGGCCTCGGTGCGGGCGGTCGCGAGGGCGGCCGCGGCGTCCGCGACCAGCTCGTCGCGGTCGAGCGCGCGCATCAGCACCAGGCCGGACTCGCGTTCCTCGGCCGTGTAGCCGAGTTCGGTACGCCGGGCGTTGCGCCAGTAGTAGTCGGGTGCGATGGCGACGTACCCGGCCGCCGCCAGTTCGGCGCAGGTGTCGCGGACGTAGGCGTTCACGCCGTACAGCTCGGAGCAGACGACGACCGCGCCCCGGGCCTCGCCCTCCTGCGGGCGGTGGATGTAGGCCTCGACGCCGTCCGGTTCGCCGAGCGCTTCCCACTGACCGGTCATCAATTCCCCCGTGGTGCTTGTCGAAAAGTGCCGCCCAGCATCCTAGACGGTGCCCGTGGGCGGCCGGGCGAGTGAGTGGGGGTCGGCAGCCGGCCGGCCAGGCGGGCGGGCGGGCGACGGTCGAGCGGCCGCAGGGTGGCCGGTGTGCGGCCGGCGAGCGGCCGGGTGAGTGGAATTCCGGTGGCGAGTTCTGCAGGCATGGTTGACGCATTGAAGTGGTCATGGCACTTTCGTGCGGCGCGGGCGTCCGCAACCGGTCGTACGCCCCGCAATCCCCCACAAGGAGAGCCATGTTCAGAAGATTTGCCGCCCTCGTCGGCGCGGGCGCAGTTGTCGCGGGTGGGCTCACCCTGGCCGCCACCCCCGCGCAGGCGGTCCAGGCAGGCGACCTGACGTCCACCATCGCGCTGAGCAACTGCTCCGCCTCGCTGGTGCGTTACCCCTCATCGGTCGACACCGACCGGGCCATGATGCTCACCAACGGCCACTGCCTGCCGACGATGCCGGCGGCCGGGGTGGTCATCCAGAACCAGAGCGCCAGCCGCAGCGGCACGCTGCTCAGCTCGTCCGGCTCGTCACTCGGCACCGTCCAGGCGGACAAGGTGCTGTACGCGACGATGACCGGCACCGACGTCGCCCTGTACCAACTGACCGACACCTTCGGTTCGGTCACCAGCAAGTACGGCGCCACCGCCCTCACCATCAGCGACACGCACCCGGCCGACGGCTCGGCGATGTACATCCCCTCGTCGTACTGGAAGCAGGTGTGGAACTGCTCGATCAACGGGTTCGTCCCCACCCTGCGCGAGGACGCGTGGACCTGGCACGACTCGATCCGCTACAGCACCGGCTGCAACACCACGCACGGCACCTCCGGTTCGCCGATCGTCGACGCCGCGACCAAGAAGATCGTCGGCATCAACAACACCGGCAACGACGACGGCGAGATGTGCACGCTCAACAACCCGTGCGAGGTGGCGGCTGACGGCACCACCAAGGCCACCAAGGGCCAGAGCTACGGCGAGGAGACGTACTGGTTCACCACCTGCCTCGGCAACGGCCGCGTCATCGACCTCAACGTCAGCGGCTGCCTGCTCACCAAGCCGGCCGGCAGCGGCGCCGTCTCGGTCGCCAACCCGGGTAACCAGAGCACCGCGCTGAACGGTCCGGCCAACCTCCAGATCGCGGCGAGCGGCGGCACCGCACCGCTCACCTACTCGGCCGCCGGGCTGCCGGCCGGGCTCTCGATCAACGCGTCCACCGGCCTGATCACCGGCACCGCGACGACGGCGGGCACGTCCACCGTGACGGTCACGGTCAAGGACGCGGCGGGCAAGACCGCCACGGCGACCTTCAGCTGGACGGTCAGCCGGGGCGACGGCTGCACCCCGGCCCAGCTGCTCGGCAACGCCGGCTTCGAGACCGGCAGCGCCGCCCCGTGGACCGCCACCAGCGGCGTCGTGGACAACAGCGCCTCGCAGGCCGCCCACTCCGGCTCCTGGAAGTCCTGGCTGAACGGCTACGGCTCGACCCACTCGGACAACCTCTCGCAGACGGTCACCGTCCCGCCCTTCTGCAGGGCGTCGCTCAGCTTCTACCTGCACGTCGACACGGCCGAGACCGGCACGACGGCGTACGACAAGCTGACCGTCACGGTCAACGGCACCGCGCTGAAGACCTACTCCAACGTGGACGCGGCCGCCGGCTACCAGCTGCGCACCTTCGACCTCTCGTCCTACGCGGGCCAGTCGGTGACGGTCAAGTTCGCCGGCACCGAGGACTCCTCGCTGCAGACCAGCTTCGTGATCGACGACACCTCGATCCAGACCAGCTGACGCCTTCGCGGTAACTCCCCTGTGGCCGCCCGGTACCGACCGGGCGGCCACTCGCATGTGGTGGCCGTGCGTGCGGTTCGCGGGGAGCGGCGGGTCAGGCCAGGACATATCCGAATTGTCGGGCTGGAGGCCACCGCTCGGACCGGTGCCGGCGCCCCGGCCGCCTCGGCGACGAGCGAGCGCTGATGCAGACGGTCCGGCGTGCCCGTGGCGCGCCGGACCGCTTCTGTCGAGGCAGGGGTGTCAGAGCAGGTCGAAGTCGGAGTCGCCGTTGGCGACGGCGGCAATGAACGCTGCATGAGCGGTGGCAGTGAAGATGAGAGCGGGGCCTGAGGCGTCTTTGGAGTCGCGGACATAGGAGACGTTGACCCAGAGATTGCTCAACGTGCCGTCGACCAGAACCACGTCGAGGTCCTGGCGTTGTGGAAAGCCGAGAATCGTGAACGCCCCGCCCTGCCCTCCGCCACCACCGACGGCGTCGTGGACGGGGGACGAGGATCCGACGGATGCTCCCGGACGGGAGTGCTGCCAGACCCGCGGCACGCCTGCCCGCTGAACACCGAAGCCGCCCGGATCTCAGCACCGGGCGGCCTCAACTGTCGTACTTCCGATGCGCTTGCTACTCCGTGACCTTCAGGGCCAGCGTCCGGGCGCCGTACTCGACCCCGGAGACCTGGTAGCCCACCCGCGTGTCACCGAGCGGCGCGTACGCGGCCACCACGTAGAAGGCCTGGCTGAGGCCCTCCCCGTTCACGGTGATGGTTCGCTCGACCTCGCAGCGCGCGTCGTCGTCCCCCTCCCACACGACCTGGAGCACGCTCCCCGCCTTGAGCGCCCCCATCGCCGGGACCACCACCGTGACCTGGGCCATGCGGCCCAGGGCGAGCGCGCCCTCCCACGCCCCCTCGACCAGCGGCGCCGGCATGAGGAGTTCCGCGGCGCTCACGGTGAGGCGGAACGCCGTGAGGTCGTCGCCCCAGGCGGCGGTGACCTCCACCTCGCCGGGCTCCTCCCCGGCGACCAGCTCCACGGCGGCGAACCCGTCCTCGTCGGCCTTGACCGTGACCGTCGCCCCGGCCGCGCCGCCGAGCGAGGCGGCTCCGGAGACCGTGAACGTCACGTCCGCGTCCGGCGCGGGCATCTCGTCGGTGAAGGCCCGCACCCTCAGCGCGTCCGGGAACCGCGACCCGACCGGCGCCGTCCAGCCGTCCCCGCCAACGATCTGAACCCTGTCCACGGTCGTCACCCTGCGCCACCCCATTCTGCTGTTGCCGGCTCCTGCTCTTGCGTACGGATCATTCCATCCGGCGACCGTCGGACTGTCCGTCAGATGCGCATGCCGATCGGGCGAGCGGGGCGCGGGCGGAGGTATTCCGGCCACCCCGGTGGCCGAAACGATCACCCCGCCCCGCATAATGCTCACCGATGCTCCGCAGGCACTCCATCTGCGCGACCGCGGTCCTCGCAGCGCAAGCGGGCCGAGCGGGACCGGACCTCTATCACCCCTGGGGGAAGCACACCGTGCGTCTTCGTCATGCCGTCGGCCTGTGTGCCGCTGTGGTGTCCGCCGTCGTCGGGCTACCGCTGCCCGCCGTCGCGGCCGAGCCGGCCGCCGTCCTGTACGTCAGGGCCAGCAACGGCTTCTGCACCGACGGCGGCCCGGGCACCGAGGCCAAGCCGTTCTGCACTATCCAGGCCGCCGCCGACCGGGTGCAGCCCGGGCAGACCGTGGACGTCTTCCAGGGCGACTACATCGAGGACGTGGCCGTCCGGCGGTCCGGCGAGCCGGGCAAGCCGATCACCTTCCGCGGTCGGGGGCGCCTCGGCAGGGCCGCGTTGCACAGCCAGCCGAGCATCGCAGGCCCGTTGCGGATGCCGGTGCGGATATCGGGCCAGCACGACATCGTCTTCTCGGGCTTCGAGGTGAAGGGCTTCGAACTCGACAACGTGAGCCGGGTGGAGCTCTCGGGCAACTGGATCGGGAAGGCGGACAGCCAGACCGTCCGGCCGGGTGTCAGCGTCACGGGCCGCAGCGAGCAGGTCACGGTCGAGCGGTCGGTCTACTACGAGACCACGGGCGGAGGTGTGAAGCTCGGCCCGGGCGTCACCGGGACGGTGATCTCCGGAAACGACTTCGCGACGGTCTTCGGCGCGCCCGCCGTCTCCGTGACCGACGCGCCCGGCACCCTGATCACCAACAACACCGTGCACTGGCAGTGGTCGACCGCGATTGCCATCGACCTCGCCGGCGCCTCCGATCACGCGACGATCGCCAACAACCTCGTGACCATGGGCACGGTCCAGGTGTCCGCCGCTTCGACGGCGGGGACCAGTCTCGACTACAACAGTGTGAGCTCGGCCTCGCCGGGGGGCCTCTATCCCGCCTACAAGTGGGCCGACGTCTCGTACCTGCGGGCCGCGGACCTGACTGCCGCGACGGGGCAGGGCAAGCACGATGGCGGCGCCTCCGTCGAGTTCGACAGGGCCTACTGGCCGCTGTCCGTCCCCCTGGTGAATCCCTTCGGCGCCGGCCACGGCTCAACCGACGCCGCCGATCCGCAGGCCCCCGGCGTGCCCACCGTCGATCTGCTCGGCCACGGCGCCGTCGACCACCCGGACGTCGACAACACCGGCCCGGGCGGCAGCTTCCGCGACCGCGGCGCGTACGAGGTCGTCGGCCTCGACGACGTCCGGCTGGAGGCCAAGGGCACCATCTACGAGCCCCCGACCGGTCCCGCGCCGTTCACCGTCGAGCTGAAGGCCACCGCCACCAACACCTGGCCGACGAAGCTCGCCTACACCTTCGACTTCGGCGACGGCACGGCACCGCTGACCACGGCCGATGCGACGGTCCGCCACACCTACACCACCCCGGCCGAGTACCGCCCGCAGGTGACCGTCACCGACGACCGCGGCGGAAAGGTCACCGACCGGCTGGAGTGGCCGGTGCAGGTGGGCGAGGACAAGCCGCTGACCGCCACGCTCACGGTGGCCGCGGACAGCGGGCGCGACCCGCTCGCCGTCACGGCCGACGTCACCGCGACGGCGAGCAGCCCGTGGCCGATCTCGAATCTCTCCTACGACTTCGGCGACGGCACGGTCCAGCCGGTCGACAGCTACGGCCCCGCCCGCCACGTGTACGCCAAGCCCGGCACGTACACCGTGAAGGGCACCGTGACCGACGCGTCCGGCGCCACCGTGACCAGCTCCGGCCAGGTCACCGTCGCCTACACCCCGTCCGGCTTCACCGCGATCCCGCCGACCCGCATCCTGGACTCCCGCGAGCCCGGCAGTCACTACCCGCGCCTCGGCCCCGGCGAGACCATGGACCTCTATGTCCGCGGCCGCAGCACCGGTGCCACCGACGTCGTGCCGCCCGGCGCCACGGCCGTGGTGCTCAACCTGACCGCCACCGAGGGCACCACCGACAGCCACCTGGACGTCTACCCGTCCCACCTCGCCCGGTCGGCCACCTCGAACGTCAACTTCGGCCCCGGTCAGGACGTCGCCAACCTGGTGACCGTCCCGATCGGCCCCGACGGGCTGGTGGTGGTCCGCAACAACGCGGGCTACGTCCAGACCGTCGCCGACGTCCTCGGCTACTTCAAGGGCGACAGCCCCGACCGCTTCACCTCCGTCGCCCCGGCCCGGCTGCTCGACACCCGGGCCGACGACAGCCCGCTCGGCCAGGGCGGTACCCGTCGACTGAAGGTGGCCGGTTCCGGCGGCGTCCCCGCGAACGCCACCTCGGTGGTGCTCAACGTGACGGCCACGGAGTCCACCTCCACCGGCTTCTTCACGGTCTACCCGGCGGGCACCGCGCGCCCCGCCGCAGGGTCCAACCTCAACACCGTCCCGGGCCGGAACATCCCCAACCAGGTGGTGGTCCCGCTCGGAGCGGACGGCAGCGTCGACCTGTACAACCGGGCCGGCCGCTCGCACGCCGTGGTCGACGTTTTCGGCTACTACAGCCCGGACGGCAAGGGCCTGTTCACCCCGGTCACGCCCACCCGGCTGCTCGACTCGCGCGACGGGTCCGCCTTCGGCCCGGGCTCGGTCCGCACGGTGGGCGGCGTCCCGGCCGGGGCGACCGCCGCGGCCGTCAACCTGACCGCGACCGGGACCACGGTGCCCACCCACCTCACCGCCTGGGCCGGCGGCGGCGCCCGCCCCGGCACCAGCAACCTCAATGCCACCCCCGGGCTGGACGTCCCCAACCACACCACGATCCCGGTCGATGCCCAGGGCCGGTTCGACCTCGCCAACAACGCCGGGACGACGCACGTCGTCGCGGACCTCTTCGGCTACTACCGGAACCAGTAGCGAGCGCACGGACACCCGAGGCCCGGTACCCCGTCCTTGGGGTGCCGGGCCTCGGGTGTTCCCGCCGTCGCGGGCCCCGGGGAAACCGCCCGGACGAACTCTCGGACCGACCGGCAACCCGGGCCGGGGCCACACGTCCAAGAAGACCGACGTCATCCTCGACGTGGTCGGCTACTACCAGCCCGGCACGGGCGACAAGTTCGCCCCGCTGGCCCCGGCCCGGATCACGGACACCCGGACCGACAGCGCCGGTCCCATCGGCGGAGGAACGGCCCGCACGATCAAGGTCGCCCGCCCCGAGCTCGGCACGGGTGACGCCCGCGCGGTGGTCCTCAACGTCACCGCCACCGACAGTTCCGCGGACAGCTACGTGGCGGTCTACCCCGGCGGCACGGCCCGCCCGGCCGAGGGCTCGAACATCAACGTCCCCGTACGGCGCAGCGTCCCGAACCAGGTGGTGGTGCCGGTCGGTGAGGACGGGCGGATCAACATCTACAACAACGCCGGCGCGGCGAACGTCGTCGTCGACCTCGTCGGCTACTACGGCCCCTCGGGCACCGGCCTTTTCCGCGCCCTCAAGACGCCCCTCAGGCAGTTCGACAGCCGCCTCACCGGCAGCCGGATCGACTACCACCAGACGAAGCAGATCCAGGCCCTCGCGTCGGACGGCTCCACCCCCGACGTCGTGGCCGTCGAGGCCAATGTCACGGCCACCGACATCTCCACCCCCGGACACCTCACGGTCTACCCGGGGCCGAACCGGCCGGACACCTCCAACCTCAACGTCGAGCTGGAGACAACCTCGGCCAACTCGGTGACCACCGGGCTGAACAGGGACACCTTCTCGGTCTTCAACGCCGGCGGTCCGCTCGACCTGATCACCGACCTGACCGGCTACTTCACCAGGAGCTGACGCACCCGGGTGGTGGCAGCCCCGGCCGGCCGGGACTGCCACCAGGTCAGAGCCCGTCCGGGTGGCTGGAGAGCCAGTCCGCGTGGCGCGCGCGGAGCCGGTCGCGCTCATCGGTGCTCGTGAGCAGGACGTCGGCGCCGCCGTCGTACGGGTGGTGGATGCGCTCCAGTCCCGTGTCGGTGATCAGTACGTCGGCGGCCGCGTCGTCGGCGACGGCGCGCAGCAGCTGGTCCAGGCAGTACGAGTACGGGTTGTCCACGGTGGGGTACGGGGTGGCGCTGCCGAGGACGGTGAGGCGAAGGGGGTCGCTGCTCACCCGGGGAGTCCGGGACACCTACAGCACCCGCAGAGCGGTGCCGAGATCCGGGTGGGGATTGGCGGACCAGCATGTGATGTCGCCGTCGTCCGAGCGCAGTTCGCCGACGTACCAGGTGCCGTCGGTGGACCGGACCACGCAGTACCAGCCCAGATCGATCGCGTACTCGGCCTGTGCGGGCTCGCCGCCCACGGTGACGGTGCCGAGTTCGGTGATCAGCCGGGCCTCCCTGGCCCCGGCGCAGCGCTGGACGTCCGCGAGTGTCCAGGGCTCGGGCAGGAGGAGGTCGGCGGGCTCGGCGGAGGGGAGGAGTTCGACGACGGCGTGGCCGAGCCGGGGCCGCAGCCACTCGCCGTCGCGCTCGATGCCGAGCGCGCCGCCGAGAAAGGCCATGTCGAGGGTGCCGGCGGGGGTCTCCCAGCGGAACGGGACGCGGGAGACGTGGGAGGGGAAGAGGTCCGTCGGCGCGGCGCCCGGGCCGAACGAGGCTCTGGGCCGTGGGCCTTCGTCGTGATAGTCGTGGGCGAAGAAGGCGTTGATCCAGCCGGTCACCTCGTCGCCGCCGGAGAACGACCGGTGCTTGTAGAGCGAGCGCCAGAACTCCTGGTCGACGCCGCACCCGGCGGCTGTCCCGGCGATCTCGTCCAGCACCGGATGCAGGGCGGTGAACCAGTCACGCAGGCCCGCGAACCGCTCCGCCAACTCGCGGACGCGGTCTGCCAGCAGCTGCCAGTCCTCCGCCGTGCCCTCCAGCCGGATCCGGGGGATTCCGCAGAGCGTCTGCCAACGGAAGCGGTAGTAGGGGCTGACGATGTCCATCAGTGCCACCAGCGTGGCCGTCGCGTCGGCGGGGGTGGTGGTCGAGAAGACGGGCTGGAAGAGGTCGGCAGTCCCCGCGCCGATCCGGTCGCCCAGCGGCTCCCGGACCAGGTTGATCGAACGCTCCCAGTCCAGCGGGGAGTTGTCGTCGACCACCAGGATCGTCTGCTCGTACCCGGGGCTGTCGGTGAACAGGCCGGCGTAGGCGCCTTGGTTGAGGCGGACATGGACGGCCACCTCGTGGACGACGCAGTACCAGAGCAGGTCGGGCGCGAGGCTCAGCGGCAGGTGGGCCGCGAAGGCCAGGTGGACGGCGCGCAGCAGGAGGCTGGAGGTGGGTTCGGTGACCTCCGGTGCGTCGGTCGGCTTGCCGGTGAGACGGTCGGTGCTGCGGTGGTGGAACCGGGCGTGGTCGCGCAGGACGGCCCGGAGGAAGCGCTCGTTGCCCAGCTCGGTGAGTTCGGCGGCGAGTTCACCGGCGCGCCGGTCGGCCTCGGGGGCGTGGTCGAGCGGCAGTTCGAGGTGGAAAGGCAAAAGGAGGCCCCTTGGAAGCGGTGATCGGCGACCGATCGTAGAGGGAGGGGCGACAGCCGCGGTACTGGAGATCGGGCGGACGACCGGCGGAAAGTTCTTGTCCGAGGGCTGCCACATGACCGCGGGTCAACGGCGTTAGAAGGTCATGAGTCAAACACCGAGCGCGGACACCCCGGCAGAGCCGGCGCCGCCCGACTTCCCGGCCTTCGTCGCGTCACGGGGGCGGCACCTGTTGCGCACCGCCTTCCTGCTCACCGGCGGCGATGCCCACCTCGCCGAGGACCTCGTGCAGGAGGCGCTCGGCCGGATCTTCGTGAAGTGGCGCAAGGTGGCCGGCCTCGACAACCCGAGCGGGTACGCGCAGACCGTCCTGGTCAACACCTTCCTGTCGTACCGCCGGCGGCGCAGCAGCTCGGAGCGGGTCACGGACGTCGTGCCCGAGATCGCCGTGGACGGCCCGGATCCGGCGCTGCGGCTGACGCTGCTGCGGGCGCTCGGCGAGATACCGGAGCAGGACCGGGCCGTGTTGGTGCTGCGGTTCTGGGAGGACCGCAGCGTCGAGGAGACGGCCGCGACGCTGCGGCTGAGCAGTACGGCCGTGCGCTCGCGCAGCAGCCGGGCGCTGGCCCGGATGCGCGCCACGCTCGGCGACGACCTGGGCGTCGGAGCGGGTCGCGCGCCCCAGGACCCGACCACCGAGAAGGCGGTGCTTCGCCATGCCCTTTGAAGACGACTTCGCCCTGGCCCTGCGCGACGCGGCCGAGTTGGCGCCGGAACCGCTGAGCCACACGGCCCTCGCCGCCGGCGCCCAGCGGCGTGGCCGCCGTGGGCAGCAGCGCCGGCGGGTAGCGGCGGCGGGCGGGTTGGCGGTGCTGCTGCTCGCCGCGGGCAGTGTCGCGGCCCTCGGCGGCGGTGTGGTGAACGCCGGTCCGGCCGGCCCGCCGCTGCCGTCGATGTCCGCCGACGAGGTGGTCACCCTGGTCACCGGTCTGCTGCCGGAGGGGAAGGTGGCCGTGCTGAACGCGGGCGGCACCGGTGAGGGCAAGCTGCCGGGGCACCAGTACGAGACCGGCGCGACGCTGCTGTTCGACGACGGCAAGGGGGCGAGCATCTTCTCCTTCAGCGTGAACCGGAGCGAGTTGACGCCCGAGGCGGGCGCGGTCTGCACGGACCCGTTCTCCACGCCACAGGACTCCTGTGACCGCGTGACGCGCCAGGACGGCTCCGTCGTGGTGATCGACAAGCTGCGGAACAGGCCCCCCGAGTCGGACCACCGGGAGTGGCGGGCGACCTGGGCGGCCGCCGACGGCCGGCGGGTCAGCGTCACGGAGTTCAACGGTCAGCCCGCCACGCCGAACCGGGAGGCGCCGCCGCTCGATGCCGACCAGCTGACCGCCCTGGTGACCTCCCCGGCCTGGGAGCAGGTCTTCGCCGCGCTGCCGCTGCGGCCCGACGCGCCCAAGCCACAGAAGGACTCCAGCCCGCCGAGCGCCGAAGCGACCCCGTCGGCGGCCGAGGTGGTCGCCAAACTGGTCCCGCTGCTCCCGCCGGGGGCCACCCAGTCCGAAGTGAAGGGGGGCAGCAGTGCCAACCTGCTGGTGACCTTCGAGGGCCGCTCCAGCCTGCTGTCGGTGGTGCTGGGGCCGCCCGGCGACCGGGGGCGGAAGGACAAGGAGTACGCCGAGTCGGAGGGTTCGGCCGGTCCGCTGGCCGTGCGGGAGAAGCGGGCCGACGGCAGCACCGTCGTCCTCAACCAGTTCGGGAACGGCAAGACCGCCACCCAGCCGGTCCTGCACTGGACGGCCGCCGTGTACTACGCGGACGGACGCCAGGTGATGATCTCCGAGCAGAACGGCGAGAACGGCTACACCGCCCGGCCCGGGACCCCGGCCCTGAGCCTCGACCAGCTCAAGGCCATCGTCACCGCTCCGGTCTGGCGGTCCTGACCCGCCGTCGGCGTCGCCCTGTCACAGGGGAGCAGGGCGACGCCGGCTAGCGCGCGTCCCCGAGCACGTCCCCGAGCACGTCCCCGAGCGCCGCCTCGACGGCGGCCTCGGCGTGCAGGCGGGCGGTCGGGAAGAGCGGCACGGGGCTGTCCTCCTCACCGACCAGCAGCTCGATCTCGGTGCAGCCGAGGATCACGCCCTCGGCGCCGGCGGCGACCAGTTCCTCGATCACCCGCCGGTATCCGGCGCGCGACTCCTCGCGGACGACGCCAAGGCAGAGCTCCTCGTAGATCACCCGGTGGACGAGGGCACGCCCGTCCGCGTCGGGGACGAGGACGGTGAGGCCGTTCGCCTCCAGCCGGCCCCGGTAGAAGTCCTGCTCCATGGTGAACGCCGTCCCCAGCAGGCCGACCCGGCGCAGCCCGGCGGACCGGACGGCGTCGGCGGTCGCGTCGGCGAGGTGGAGCAGCGGGACGGAGACGGCGGCCTCGACCTGGTCGGCGACCCGGTGCATGGTGTTGGTGCAGATCAGCAGCAGCTCGGCGCCGGCCGCCTCCAGCGAGCGCGCCGCATCGGCGAGGACCTCGCCCGCCTCCGTCCAGCGGCCCTGCGCCTGGAGGCGTTCGATGGCGGCGAAGTCGACGGAGTAGAGCACCAGCCGGGCGGAGTGCAGGCCGCCGAGCCGCTCGCGGGTGAGCTGGTTGAGCGTCCGGTAGTACTCGGCGGTGGACTCCCAGCTCATGCCGCCGATCAGGCCCAGTGTCTTCATGGGCACATATAAACATTGCTGGGCAATATCGGTAAAGATATAAGGATTGCTTTCCGCTCCTGTGCTGCCCGCACGGGGGGAGCCGGGCCGGAGAGCACACAGGGGCCCGGCGCCCCCGCCCCGGCGGGTCGGGCTACGTCGCGCCACGGGGGATCTGCTGCTGCCAGTCGCGGGTGAAGACGACGTCGCCGGCTTCGAGGGCGGTCAGACGGGTGTGGACGAGGAAGTGGGTGGAGGTGCAGCGGAGTTCGGTCCGGGTCTGGAGGGTGACGTCCCACCCGATGGCGGGGCGTTCGAGGCGGACGGTGAGGTCGGTGCGGGCCTGGGCGCTGGTGGGGGAGGCGCTGAGGATGCGGTACGCGGTGACGGTGTGCTCGTCGCGGACCAGGCCGTCCGCCTGGGTGCGGGTGCCGTCGGTGGCGGGGGAGAGCTCGGTGCGCCACTCGTGGCGGGCGATGTCGTGGATGGTGAGGCGCTCCGGGCGGGCGGTGAGCGGCTCGGTGGTGTGCACGGGCGGCGGGAGCGGGAGGGTGGGCGAGGCGAAGGTGACGGGCGCGGCACCGGAGTCGGCGGCGAGGTGGCGGACGGGGAGGGTCAGGGTGCTGCGGGAGGGGTCGAGGCCGAAGCCGGCGGGCTCGGGATCGGGCCAGAGCCACGGCCAGTAGGTGGAGGAGAGGGCGAGCCTGAGGCGGTGGCCGGGCGGGACGGTGTGGCTGGCGGCGGCCAGGTCGACGGTGACGTCCGGCGTTTCCGGGGAGGCGGCGAGGGCGCCCCGGGTGACCAGGGTGGAGGTGCCGTCGGGGGCGACGTCGCAGAGGCGGGCGACGACCAGGCCCGCGACGGCCGAGGGGCGCAGCCGCAGCCGCAGGGACGGGGCGCCGAGCAGTTCGAGCGGTTCGGGCAGCGGCTGGGAGTCGAAGCAGACGGAGCGTCCGTCCTCCTCCCGCTGGTCCGGCGGCCGGTCGGCGGGGCGGCCGAGCGGGATGTACGCGCCGGCGTTGAGGCCGGTGTGCTGGGGGGAGCGGACGGGGACGTAGCGGTCGTCGGAGGCGGTGCCGGCGGTGCGCAGCGGCCCGTCGAGGCCGTAGTGGATGTCGCGGACGTCGGGGGAGGGCCAGGCCTCCTCGCCGGTCCAGCGGGTGCTGATCCAGCTGCGCAGGACGGGGGTCTTGAGGGCGCCGGTGTCGATGTCCCGGAGCCAGTGGTCCCACCAGCGGAGCGTCTCGGGGAGGATCTCGTCGGGCAGGCCGTGCGGCCAGGGGCCGAGGACGGCACGGACCGGGACGGGGCCGGAGGAGAGCAGGCGCAGCAGCAGCGTGCAGGACGGGTCGCCCCAGCCGGCGACGGCGAGGGTGGGGACGGTGGCGGTGCCGGGCGGGTCGTCGGGCGGGGCGTCGGCGATCCAGCCGGGGAGGGCGGGCTCCAGGGCGGCGAGCCGTTCCTGCCACCGGGGCCGCCAGTCGTCGCCCAGGTACTGCGGGTCGGGCGGGCGGGCCGCGTCGGCGATGTGGGCGGTGGCACGGGTGTGCAGGTCGGCGGCGGGGACGGCACCGCCGGGGCGCAGGCCGGTCTCGGGGCAGGCGGCGACGACGGCGTGGACGGCGCCGGGCGCGTGGGCGGCGAGCCGCAGGGCGGTGGCGGCGGCGGGGCCGGTGCCGAGCAGGCCGGTCCGGCCGCTGGACCAGGGGCGGTCGGCGAGCCAGGCGAGGACGGCGGCCCCGTCGGCGAGTTCGGTGGCGTCATCGGGTGCGCCGCCGGAGTTGCCGTGGCCGCGCCGGTCGACCCGGACGCAGGCGTAGCCGTGGCCGGCGTACCAGGGGTGGCGGCGGGCGTCGTCGGTGGCGGTCCAGTCGGTGAGGCGCCCGGTGGAGTACTCCAGCAGTGCGGGCACGGGGTCGTCGGTCACCGGGCGCCAGAGACGGGCGTACAGCTCGGTTCCGTCGGGCAGGGGGACGCGTACGTCCTCCCGGAGGGTGCGGTAGGGGTACGAGGGCATGGCCGCTCCCATCGGGTCCCGGGAGTCCCGGGTCGGCGGGCGCCCGGGTGGGGCGGGGTTCCCGCTCTGCGGGCCACGGTGCGGGGCGGGCCGGGTGGCCCGCCCGCACCGCAGGCGTCAGCATTCCGACCCTAGGGGAGGATGCCGCCGATTTCCTGGTGAGCCGGGGGTCCCGGGGGAGCCGGAGCCGCCCGGCCCACCGGAGCTGCCCGGTCGACCGGAGCCGCCCGGCCGACCGGTGCGGGTCCCGTCCTTACGCCTTGCTGAGCCAGGACGTGGCGTTCAGGGCGAGGGCGGCGTCGGTGCCGGCCGGGTCGTCCCAGCCGTTGAACAGCTTGTTGCCGCTCTGGCCGGTGCCGTCGTCGATGGGGGAGCTGTCGCCCCAGATGGCGACCCGGCCGCTGCCGTAGGTGCTGGTGACGAAGAACGCGCCGGTGTTGCCGCTGTAGCCGGTCCGGTAGACCAGGCCCTTGACCGACGGGTTGTCGGCCGGCTTGAGGGTGAAGGTGGTGCCGTTGCGCAGGATCGAGCCGGTGACGGTGCCGAAGGGGCCGTGCAGGACGGGGTCGGTGGCGTCGTTGGCCGCGCGCGGGTTGTCGGTGGTGATGTTGAGCAGGTCGACCGAGAACCCGAAGGGGTCGTTGTTGTTCACCCCGTTGTTGGTGAGCAGGTCGTTGATGACCGCGGGGGAGTCCCAGCCGTCGTTGTTGCGGTCGCTCTGGGTGTGGTCGGAGATGAGGAAGAGCCCGCCACCGTTCTGGACGAAGCGCATCAGGGCGGCCTTCTCGGCCGAGCTGAACCGGATGTTCGGCTCGGGGATCACGAAGGTGTCGAAGTTGGCCAGGTCGAGCGCGGCACCGGTGCCGTAGCTGACGGTGGAGCCGGCCGGGAGGGTCTTGAGGCTGTACTGGCCGGTCTTCTGGAGGGCGACGCCCCAGGCGGAGAGGGCGCCCGTCCAGCTCTTCTCGGTGGTGGGGTTGGCGTTCTGGGCCAGCGGGTCCGGCTGGGCGCTGGAGATGATCCAGTCGGCGTTGCCCGCGGTCTCGGCCTTGCTGTTGTCGAACAGCACGCGGTGGGGGGTCGCACTGACGGCGGTCGTGGTCGAGGTGGTGGCGACGGCGGTGGGGGTGGCCGAGGCGGTGGGGGCGAGGCCCGTGAGGCCGGCCGCGAGGAGGGCCGGGACGGCCAGGGCGGCGGCCGTTCGAATGCGGATCATATGCCGTTCCTCCGTGGGGAGTTGAGGGTTCGGCGCCCGAGTATTCGCGCGTAGAACCTGAGTATCCGCGCGTAGACGGGGCGATGAAAGGCTTTGGAGGTTACGGGTATTTGTACGGTGCATGACGATCTTCGGGAGGGCGTGCACGATTCCGGACCGCACCCTTCCGCGGCCTTGCGCGCCCCTCTCGTGCGCCTCTTGCATTCGTTCGCCGCTCATCTGTAATTGCGCATGACTTGCAAGTACTTCGCTGCCGGGGGAAAGATGGCCCAGCTCCGCACGTTCCCCGAAAGGACGACACGATGTCCAGCCCCGCCGCAGGTGCCACCGCCGTCAGATGGCGCGACCGGCTCACCCGTGAGGAGTGGATCCGGCTGGCCGGCATGGGCGGCTTCATCCTCGCTCTGCACGTGATCGGCTGGTTCACCCTGCTCGCGGTCATCGCGCCCGAGCACTACGACGTCGGTGGGCAGGTGTTCGGCGCCGGCATGGGCCTCACCGCCTACACCCTCGGCATGCGGCACGCCTTCGACGCGGACCACATCGCGGCCATCGACAACACCACCCGCAAGCTGATGGGCCAGGGCAAGCGCCCGCTCTCGGTCGGCTTCTGGTTCTCGCTGGGCCACTCGTCGATCGTCTTCGGCCTCTGCGCGCTGCTGGCCTTCGGGATCAAGTCCCTCGCCGGGCAGGTCGAGACGGACGACTCCACCCTGCACGAGGCCACCGGCCTGATCGGCGTCACCGTCTCCGGAACGTTCCTGCTCCTGCTCGGCCTGATCAACCTGGGCGCCTTCAACGGCATCCTCAAGGTGTTCCGCAAGATGCGGGAGGGCGAGTACGACGAGGCCGAGCTGGAGGCGCAGCTGGAGAAGCGCGGCTTCATGAACCGCATCCTGGGCCGGGTGACCAGGGCCGTCACCAAGCCGTGGCACATGTACCCGGTCGGACTGCTCTTCGGCCTCGGCTTCGACACCGCGACCGAGGTCTCGCTGCTGGTCCTGGCCGGCGGTGCGGCGGCCTTCCAGCTGCCCTGGTACGCCCTGCTGGTGCTGCCGGTCCTGTTCGCGGCGGGTATGAGCCTGCTGGACACCATCGACGGCTCGTTCATGAACTTCGCCTACGAGTGGGCGTTCTCCAAGCCGGTCCGGAAGATCTACTACAACCTGACCGTCACCGGCCTCTCGGTGCTGGTCGCGCTGGTCATCGGCTCGATCGAGCTGATCGGGCTGCTCGGGGAGAAGCTGGACATCACCAGCGGGCCGGTCGCCTGGATCGGCGAGCTGGACCTCAACCTCGTCGGGTACGCCATCGTCGCCCTGTTCGTGCTGACCTGGGCGGCGGCCATCGCGTACTGGAAGCTCGGCAAGGTCGAGGAGAAGTGGTCGGCGGGGCTGGCCGCGGCGGCCACCGAGTCCGACTAGGCCCTGCGCGGCGAGAGCAGGTCCTGCGCGGCGCGACGAGGGCCCGCCGGCCCGGTGAACCCCGGGCCGGCGGGCCCTCCGCCGTTCCGCGGCGGACGCGGCGTGCCGGGTGGACGCGGCGGGGTGCCGGAACGGCCGTGGCGGCTTCCGGACGGGATGCGGCGGAGCGGGCGCGGGGGCCCGGCTACGGCTTTCGGACGGGATGCGGCGGAGCGGGCGCGGGGCCCGGCTACAGCCAGCCGCGCTGCGCCGCCTTGAGGCCGGCCTCGAACCGGCTGGTGGCGTCGAGCCGCTCCATCAGGGCGGACATCTGGCGGCGCACGGTGCGGACCGAGATCCCGAGCCGCTTGCCGGCGGCCTCGTCGGTCAGGCCCGTCCCGAGCAGCCGGAGCAGGTCGCTCTCGGCCGGGGTGAGGCCGGTGTCGTGGTGCGTGGGCTGGTCGTCGCCGAGCGGCACGGCGGTGGCCCAGGCCTGTTCGAACAGGGCGACGAGCGAGGCGACCAGCCCCGGCTCGCTGGTGCAGAGCGCCCCGAACCTGGTCCGGGTCGGGTCGATCGGGACGACGGCGGTGTGGCGGTCGAACACCAGAAGCCGCGGCGGCAGCAGCGGCGCCGTGCGGACCTGGCCGCCGAGCCCGGTGAGCCACTGCGCGTACGCGTGGGTGGCCTGGTCGTTGCGGACGCTGTCCTGGTAGAGCGTCCGCATGACGACGCCGCGCGCCAGCGCGTCCTGGTCGAGCGGACGGGCGGCGTCCATGCTGGCCTGGGACTGCGCCCCGCCCGAGATCGCGGCGAGGAACTCCTCCTGCAGGTCGCGCGCCAGCGTTTCGAGCTTGACCTGGATCGCGTCCATCCCGACCAGCCGTTCGGTGGCCTCCGAGGTGGTGTTGGGCAGGAGGTCCGCGTAGGCGGCGACGGCCTGGGCGACGGCGGCCTTGCTGGCGACCAGCTCCTGCTGGCGGCGGGCGAGGTCGTCCTCCTGGCGGCGGATCACGGCCTCCAGGCCGACCGCCGGGTTGACCGGGCGCAGGGCGCCGAGAACCTCCTGGGAGGGGCGCAGCAGCGTCAGGTCCGCGAGCTGGTCGAGGGCCTCCCGGACGGCGGTCTCGGAGAGGGCGAGCCGGTGGCACAGGTCGGCGACCCGGCACCCGGGCTCGGCCAGCATGGCTGCGTAGACAGCTTCCGCCGTCGGGTCCAGTCCCAGTGCCTCGAGCACGCTTCCCCCCGGACTCGGCGATGGGCGGCCCGGCCGAGATGGCCGCCTGCGTGATTCTCACAGCTCGCACATGTGTGTGCAAGGCGATCTGACGATGCATCCGTGGGGCGGGGCGGGCGGACGGGGCGGGTGGGGTGGCGACATGCTGCCTGGCCGGATGATGCCTCGGGGAAAGTCTTCCGGGGTGCTGGTCCGGACCAGCAGGATGTGAATCGCCGAGCTGCGGGGGCGCCGGGCCCCGCAGCCGGTGGGGCGGCGGGGACCAGACCGCCGTCCGCTCGAGGCCCGGCAGACGAACAGACTGACGAACCATCACACAGGGGGTTGTTCCATGCGGATCACCGCTCGCGTTCTCGGTGTCCTCGCTGCTGCGGCAACGGTGGCCACGCTCGCTCTGCCGGCCGCCACCACCTCCGCGGCGCCGGCCGCGGCTCCGGTCGTGTCCGCGGCGGCCGACTCCGGCACCGGCGGCCCGACCGACCCGGGCAGCATCAGCTGGGACGACTTCAAGTGACCGACGCCGTCGGCGCCGGACCCTTGAACCGACCCCGATGCACATCGTCCGCCTGACCCTCACAAGCCCCGACCGGCACCTGTTGACCGAAGCGGACGCCCACGTCCTGAAGGACGTGCTCTGGGCCCATGCCGATCCCTGCGGCGGCCTGGAGCACGTCCAGTCGAGGGCCGGCCGGGACTCGATCGACCTCGTCGTCTTCACCAGCGGGGGGAGCGGCGACGACGCTCCCGCCCATTCGCTGGCCATGTGTTCCGCGGCCCTCTCGTGCTCTCCGGCTTTCCAGTCCTGGCGCGTTTCCGTCGCCGGCTGAAGTCGCCGGCCGAAATCGTCCCGGCTGAAGTCGCCCGCCGAAATCGGCGGCGGAACCCCTCCCGGCCGGGCCGGAATTCCGCAGGCCGTCCTTTTCCGGTGATCCGGTCACGGGTGTGGTTCCTCCGGGCCGGCGGGCGGTAGGCGTCGGAGAGGCCCGCCGGGCGCGCGAAACGGGCGGCCGCGCCGCCACCGGTCCGCACCGCCGGCGGCATCGGTGACCTCGCGGCGGTGGGATCCGGACCCGGGGCGGACCGGAAGGCCCTGCCTCGGCAAGGGCGCCGGCAATGGCCTGAGCTCCCGCACCGAGATCGGCTCCGGCGGCTGGCAAACGGGGGTCGGACGGCGTCGGCCGGGCGGGGTTCGGTGCGGCGGGCCCGCAGGCCGGGGGACTTTCCCGGCCTGCGGGCCCGCCGCTGTGCGGGCGTCAGGGCGGCCGGTGGTAGCGAAAGTTCACCACCGGGGACTTGTCGCGTCATTTTCTACGCGCGTATCTTGAGCGCTGCGGGGGGCGCTTCTCGACTCCCGTGCCTTTTTCTACGCGAGTAGCGCACGGTGTGCGCCTGTCCCACCCACTCTCTGACCCACCCTCACGGCCCGGCGGCCCCACGTCCGCCGGGCGAACGTGCCGCCCCCGTTGCCGTGCCGCCGTGCGCCCACGGCAGACCAAGGAGTCCCGCCCAGGTGACCACGTCCCCCGCTCCCCGCACCCGCTCGCGCCGCGCGCTGCTCCGCGCCACCCTCCTGCCGGCCGGCCTGGCCGCCTCGCTGGTGCTCGTCCCGCTCCCGGCCGCCGTGGCCGCGCCCTCGGCCGACGCGGTGATCGCCGAGGTGTACGGCGGCGGTGGCAACTCCGGCGCCACGCTGAAGAACGACTTCGTCGAGCTGGCCAACAAGGGCGGCGCCGCCTTCGGCCTGGACGGCTGGAGCGTCCAGTACATATCCGGCACCCCCGGGGCCGGCACCCAGTGGGGGGTCACCCCGCTGACCGGCGCGATCGCCCCCGGCGGGCGTTACCTGGTCGGCGAGGCGGCGGGCGCCGCCGGCACCGTCGACCTGCCCACCCCGGACGCGGCCGGCTCGCTGGCCCTCTCCGGTACCAGCGGCACCGTCGCCCTGGTCCGCGGCATCGACCCGCTGACCTGCAAGACCGCCGCCGACTGCGCCGCCGACCCGCGCGTGCGCGACCTGGCGGGCTTCGGCACCGCCGTGGTCCACGAGGGCTCGGCCTCCGCCGCCGGCGCCTCCAACACCGCCTCGGTGGCCCGCCGGGCGGGCCTCGCCGACACCGACGACAACGCGGCCGACCTCGCCGCCGGCGCTCCCACGCCGACCAACAGCAAGGGCGAGGCCGCCGAGGGCACCACCCCGACCGGGCCGACCGAGCCGGGCAGCGTCCGGATCCACGACATCCAGGGCACCACCCGCCTCTCCACCCGGACCGGCAAGACCGTCGCCGGCGTGCCCGGCATCGTCACCGGCGTGCGCGGCTACGGCTCCAAGGGCTTCTGGATCCAGGACCCGAACCCGGACGCCGACCAGGCCACCAGCGAGGGCATCTTCGTCTACACCGGCAGCGCCACCCCGTCCGTCAAGGTCGGCGACTCGGTACTGGTCACCGGCAAGGTGACGGAGTACTACCCGAGCTACAGCGGCGGCTCGCAGTCGCTCACCCAGCTGACCAACCCGGCCGTCACCGTGGTCTCCTCCGGCAACCCGCTGCCGGCGCCGGTCGTCGTGGACACCCGTAACATCCCCGGCACCTACACCCCGCAGGCCCCGGCCGGCGGCACCATCGAGCCGCTCCCGCTGAACCCCGAGAAGTACACCCTCGACTTCTACGAGTCGCTGGAGGGCATGCTCGTCGAGGTCAAGGACGTCCGCGTGGTCCAGGCGACCGACAAGTACAACGAGCTCTGGGTCGCCGCCGACAAGCAGGACCAGAAGAGCCAGCGCGGCGGCGTGCTCTACGAGTCGTACGCCGAGCCCAACGTCGGCCGCCTGATGGTGCAGCAGCAGGCGCCCGTCAGCCAGCAGCAGTTCCCGGTCGCCAACGTCGGAGACGTGCTGACCGGCACCACCAGCGGCCCGCTGGACTACAACCAGTTCGGCGGCTACACCCTGGTGGCGGGCGCCCTCGGAGCGCTCCAGGACAACCACCTCCAGCGCGAGGTGACGGCCCCGGCCACGGACCGCGAACTCACCATCGCCACCTACAACGTGGAGAACCTGGCCCCCGGCAACCCGGACTCCAAGTTCGCCGAGCTGGCCCAGGCCGTCGTCACCAACCTGCGCTCGCCCGACGTCGTCGCCCTGGAGGAGATCCAGGACAACAACGGGGCCGCCAACGACGGCACGGTGGACGCGAGCGTGACGGTGGCCAAGTTCATCGCCGCGATCAAGGCGGCGGGCGGCCCCGCGTACGACTGGCGCTCGATCGACCCGGAGAACGGCAAGGACGGCGGCGAGCCCGGCGGCAACATCCGCCAGGTCTTCCTCTTCAACCCGCAGCGGGTCTCCTTCACCGACATCCCCGGCGGCTCCACGACCTCCGCGGTGGACGTGGCCGGTACCGGCGCGGCCACCGCGCTGACCGCCTCGCCCGGCCGGATCGACCCGGCCGACGAGGCCTGGGCCAACAGCCGCAAGCCGCTGGTGGGCCAGTTCTCCTTCCGTGGCAAGAAGGTCTTCGTCATCGCCAACCACTTCAACAGCAAGGGCGGCGACCAGGGCATCGACAGCCGGTTCCAGGCTCCGACCCGCAGCTCCGAGGAGCAGCGGATCAAGCAGGCCACCGTCGAGCAGGCCTTCGTCGCCAAGCTGCTGGCCGCCGACAAGGAGGCCAAGGTGGTCTCGCTCGGCGACTTCAACGACTACCAGTTCTCGCCCGCGCTCGCCGCGGTCACCAAGGACGGCGTGCTGCGCGACCTGGTGAACGAGCTGCCGGAGAAGGAGCAGTACTCGTACGTCTACCAGGGCAACTCGCAGGTGCTGGACCACATCCTGGTCAGCCCCGAGGTCGGGTACGCCAAGTACGACGTGGTGCACATCAACAGCGAGTTCGCCCGGCAGGCGAGCGACCACGACCCGCAGGTCGTCCGCATCAAGCCGTAGTGCCCGCGGCATGACCGAGGGGGCGGTGACCGGGGTCTGGTCACCGCCCCCTCGGGACTTTCCACGGGTGTGTCAGCGCAGCGCGGCGAGCACCGCGTCCGCCATCACCCTCTCGCCGGTGGCGTTCGGGTGGAACGGGACGGCCGGGGAGCCGGGCAGCGCACCCTCGATCCAGCGGTCGTCCGAGCAGACGTCGTGGCCGGCGGTCGGGGTGGCGGTGTCCACGTAGGTGGCGCCGTTGGCGGCCGCGGTGGACTTCAGCATGGCGTTCAGCCGGCCGAGGATGCCGTACATGTACTCGACGTCACCGGCGGTGACGGGCTGGCGGAGGAAGCACTTCGCGCCGTCGGCGGGCAGCACGGAGGGGTAGCCCACCAGCAGCACCTTGGCCTTGGGGGCCTTGCTGTGGATGCTCTTCAGGGTGTCGGCGATCTGCGGCCTGGCGGTGGCGATCCGGTCGGCCAGGTCGTCGTTGCCGTACTGCCAGGACCAGCTGGACCAGTCCCAGTAGCCGTGGTGGAAGACATCCTTGCAGGGCGTGCCGAGCGGGTTGACCACCGCGCCGGCGATGCAGACGCCGACCAGTTCGCCGAGGCCGAGGTCGGTGGCGCCGAGGTCGTTGCCGCCGATGCCGAGGGTCACCAGGTCGGTGTCGGCGGTGACGGCGTCCAGCTGGGGGTCGTTGACCCGGATGAAGGCGTCGTACTGCGGCTGTGTCATCGCCTTCACCTTGGCGGCGGCGCAGGTGACGTCGGTGTACGCGCCGGCCTTGAGAGCGGCGGCCACCAGGTGGCCGTAGTTGCGGTCCGACCGCAGGCAGAGGCCGGCGGACTGGCCGGGCACGCCGGCGCCGGCGGCGTAGGAGTCGCCGAGCGCCACGTAGTGGTGGGGCGCGGGGGTGGCGGCCTGTGCGCTGGTCGAGGTCAGGGCGAGCGCGGCGCCCAGCGCGGCGGCGCCGAGCAGGGCGGACTTCCGGGCCGGCCGGGTTTCGCGGGTGGTGGGGAGTTTCCGGGCAGGGCGGAGCACGGTTCCTCCTGGGGGAGAGAAACGACGGTGGGTGGGGGTCGTGCGAGCCGGGCCACAGCTACTACTCACAAGTAAGTTACTGTCAGGTTTCGCATGCGTCCAGACATTGCGCGGAAATTTCCGAAAAACCGTCAGAAGTATTTCTGAATTACGCTCCAGTGCGTATCGGAGGTATTTCCGAAACGACCCGGAGCGGAATTCACGCTGCTGCTTGTCACCGTCCCGACCCCGTCGGCACGTGTTACCGACCGGTTGACGCCCCCCGTCACAGGCCGCAGTATCGGGCGCACGCGCACCGCCGGAGCACCGATGGAGGACCCCGTATGGCCCTGGACGCCGACGTCATCGTCATCGGAGCCGGACTGGCGGGCCTTGCCGCGACCGCCGAACTCGCCGACGCCGGACGGAAGGTGATCCTGCTCGACCAGGAGCCCGCGGCCTCCCTCGGCGGCCAGGCGCACTGGTCCTTCGGCGGTCTGTTCCTCGTCGACTCGCCCGAGCAGCGCCGGATGCGGATCCGCGACTCCCACGCGCTCGCCCGGCAGGACTGGCTCGGCACCGCGGGCTTCGACCGCCCCGAGGACGCCTGGCCGCGGCGCTGGGCCGAGGCGTACCTCGACTTCGCGGCCGGCGAGAAGCGGGCCTGGCTGCACGGGATGGGCGTGCGGTTCTTCCCCGTCGTCGGCTGGGCCGAACGCGGCGGGCTGCTCGCCGACGGGCCCGGAAACTCCGTGCCCCGCTTCCACATCACCTGGGGCACCGGGCCCGGCCTGCTCGAACCCTTCGTCCGCCGGGTCCGGGAGGCGGCCGCGCGCGGACTGGTCGACCTGCGCTTCCGTCACCGGGTCACCGGGCTCGCGGCGAACGCCGGGGTCACCGACACGGTGACCGGCGAGGTGCTGGTGCCCAGTGCGGTGGCCCGCGGCGAGGCCAGTTCGCGTGAGGTGGCCGGCTCCTTCGAGCTGCGCGCCCAGGCCGTGATCGTCACCTCCGGCGGCATCGGCGGCAACCACGACCTGGTCCGAAAGGCCTGGCCCGCCCGGCTCGGCACCCCGCCCGACCGGATGCTCTCCGGCGTCCCCGCCCACGTCGACGGACTGATGCTCGGCATCACCGGCGAGGCCGGCGGCAACCTCATCAACGGCGACCGGATGTGGCACTACACCGAGGGCATCGAGAACTGGGACCCGATCTGGGCCCGGCACGGCATCCGCATCCTGCCCGGCCCCTCCTCCCTCTGGCTGGACGCACGCGGGCACCGGCTGCCCGTCCCGCTCTTCCCCGGCTTCGACACCCTCGGCACCCTCGAACACCTCCGCTCCACCGGGTACGACCACACCTGGTTCGTGCTCAGCCAGAAGATCATCGAGAAGGAGTTCACCCTCTCCGGCTCCGAACAGAACCCCGACCTCACCGGGCGCTCCCTGCGCGGCGTCCTCGGCCGTGCCCTGCCCGGAGCCCCCGGCCCCGTCCAGGCCCACCTGCGGCACGGCCCCGACTTCGTGGTCGCCGGCAACCTGCCCGACCTCGTGCGCGGCATGAACGCCAGGACCCGGGAGGCGCTGATCGACCCCGACGAGCTGCGCCGCACCGTCGAGGCCCGGGACCGGCAGCTCGCCAACCCGTACGCCAAGGACCTCCAGATCACCGCCATCCACGGCGCCCGCCGCTACCTGGGCGACAAGCTGATCCGCACCGCCGCGCCGCACCGCCTGCTCGACCCGGCCGCCGCGCCGCTGATCGCCGTCCGCCTGAGCATCCTGACCCGCAAGTCGCTCGGCGGGCTGGAGACCGACCTCTCCGCCCGGGTGCTGCGGCCCGGCGGCGAGGTGCTGGACGGCGTCTACGCGGCGGGCGAGGCGGCCGGCTTCGGCGGTGGCGGCGTCCACGGCTACCGCTCCCTGGAGGGGACGTTCCTCGGTGGCTGCCTCTTCTCCGGCCGCACGGCGGGCCGGGCGGCGGCGGCCGCGACGGCGTAGGGCTCCATGGGGCCGGGGCCCGACCGACGCAGCGTCAGAAGTGGAGTTCCGTTCTAGATAAATTCTCCAGTTCTGCTCTATGCTGGCCGAGTTGGCGGTCGAGGCCGTGGTGTGACGGGTCGAGCGGAGGCGGACATGCCCCCCAAGCAGCAGCGGGGCGAAGCCACCGTGGAGTTGCTGTTGACCAGTGCGTTGCGGGTGTACGCGCAGGCGGGCCAGCAGGGGTTCACGGTCACCGCGGTCACCGCGGCGAGCAGGGTCAGCCCGGGCAGCCTCTACCACCACTTCGGGAGCTTCGACGGCCTGGCGGCCGCGCTCTACATCCGGTGCATGGAGCAGCTGTTCGACGAGATGATCGTCGCGCTGCAGCGCAGCCGTACCGCGCGCACCGGGGTGCGGGCGCTCGTCCAGGCCTATCTGCGCTTCACCGAGGAGCACCGGGACGCCGCCCTCTTCCTGCACGCCTCCGCCTACTCCGGCTACCTGGCCGCCCGGGCCGAGCAGATCAAGGCCGCCAAGGCGGCCAAGCTGGCGGTGATCGGCGCCTGGATGCAGCCCCGGATGGAGCGGGGCGAGATCCTGCCCGTCCCCGGCCCGCTGGTCGAGGTCCTGGTGATGGGACCGGTCGCGGAGGCGGCCCGCCGCTGGCTGTCCGACACCTACGAGTTGGACCTCGGTGAGGTCGCGCGGATCCTGCCGGAGAGCATCTGGCGTTCGCTGCGGCCCGACCGGCCCGGCACGACCGGTGCCGACGGGGCCGAGGGTGGGGAAGACTGATGGCGGGACGAGCTGAGTCATGGACGACCCATCGGGGCGGGGATTCGCGAGAGGGCAGGTTATGACTGGTCGGGGGGCCGTACTCGGAGGTCGCTACAGGCTGACCGAGTGGATCGGCGGCGGGGGCATGGGTGCCGTCTGGCGCGCCGACGACCGAATACTGGGGCGGCAGGTCGCGGTGAAGGTCCTGCATGCGGGGCTGCTGGAGGAGGGGACGTTCGCCCGGCGGTTCCGGCGCGAGGCCCAGCTGCTCGCGGCGATCAGCCACCCGGGCATCGTGGAGGTCCACGACTACGGGGAGAGCGGTGGCGCGGACGAGGGCGGCGCCCAGGGCGAGCGGATCGCCTACATCGTGATGGAGCTCGTCGAGGGGCGGCCGCTGGACAAGGTCCTCACCGAGGGCGGTCCGATGGCGCCGGAGCAGGCCCTGGGCCTGCTCGCGACGGCGCTCGACGCCCTGCACGCCGCGCACCAGCAGGAGATCGTGCACCGCGACGTCAAGCCGTCCAACCTGATGCTGGGCGCGGACGGCCGGGTGACGGTGACGGACTTCGGCATCGCGCGGGCGCTCGTGAGCACCACGCTCACGGCGACCAACGTGGTGATCGGCACCGCCCTGTACATGGCGCCCGAGCAGGCCGGGGGCGGGGGCGTCACACCCGCCTCCGACCTCTACTCGATCGGCGTGGTCTGCTACGAACTGCTCACCGGCACACCGCCGTTCACCGGCGAGAGCGTGGTCGAGGTCGCTCTCAAGCACGTCCAGCAGCCGGCGCCGGAGCTGCCGGAGGAGTTCCCGCGGGAGGTACGGGAGTTCGTGGCGCGGGCCCTGGCCAAGCAGCCCGGTGACCGGTTCGCCGACGCGGCCGCCATGGCGGCCGCGGCACGGGCCGCGGTCGGCGACCGGTCGGTGCCGGTCGCGGCGGTCGTGCGTCCCGTCCCCCCGGCCGCCCCCGAGGCCCCGGCGGCCGGCGCCGCAGGCGTCGAGGTCGCCAGGGTGGAGCCCCGGACCAGCCCCGAGCCGGCCGCACGCCGGACGTGGCGTCGCTTCCTGGTGCCGATCGTCGTCCCGGTGGTGGTCACCACGAGCGCCGCCACCGTCCTGCTGGTCGAGCGGGGGCCGTTCCAGTCGCAGGCGCAGACCCCCGGCGGGCAGCCCGTTGCCTCGGTGTCGGCACCCGCGGTCAGCGGCCCGCCGACGGCCGGCACGCCGCCGACCGAGCCGGCCCCGACCACGCCACCGGCGGGGGAGACGACGCCGGGCACGCCGCCGGCGGCGCAGCCCGAGGCCACCCCGGCGCCGAACAGCGGTGGTCAGCCCGTGGCCCCGGCTCCGAACGCCGGTGGTCAGCCCGTGGCCCCGGCGCCGAAGCCCGGTGGCGGGGCGGCGGCGGGCGGCACCGGGTCGTCGGGTGGTTCCGGCGGATCGGGCGGCACCGCGCCGAAGACGGGCGGCAGCGGCGGCGGAGGCAGCATCGCCGGGGGCGGCAACGCGGGTGGCGGGGGTGCACCCGCACCCAACCAGCCGCCCCCGCCCGCCCCGGCGCCCACCCAGCCCGCCCCGTCGGCGCCCGCGCCCAACCAGCCGCCGTCCGACCCGCCGGCCTCCAAGCCGCCGACGCCGACCGTGCCGCCCGGGTGCGGCGGCGCGAACTGGGGTGCCATCGTCAACGTGGCCGACGGCCAGCAGCTCGGCCTGGCCACCGACAGCCCGTCGGCGGGCGCGGCGGCCGTCATGGGCGGGACGACCGCCTACGGCTGGGTGCGCTCGGCACCGGACCCGGGCGGCTGGTACCAGATCTACCCGTGCAGCCTGAGCAGCCCGGCCCTCGTCCAGGACACCGACTTCTCGAACCAGTCGAGCCAGAAGGTGCTGCTCTCGCCGGGGTTCAGCTTCATGAAGAGCTGGTCCGTGGTCGGCGCGGGCGCCTCGGGCACCTACTACCTCAAGAACTACATGGGGTCGACCTGCCTGACCGACAACGGCGCGGGCGCGCAGGTCACCATGACCACCTGCACCCCGGGCAACAAGTACCAGCAGTGGCGGATCCCCTGAGCCGTCGAGCCGGTCGGGCGGCGGCCCGGCGCCGGCCGCCGGTTGAGGAGGGTCGCCCGGTGACCGCCCGGGCGTTCGGCACCGTCCCGGCGGCCCGGGACGGGGCAGGTACGCTGCCGTTGCCGCTCGGCGTCGCCGGGCACGAGGGCTCCACCGTGATCGTCGGCCGCAACGGCCTGCGGTTGCCGCGCGAACGGGCGTGGCAGCGGGCCCTGCCGGACGAGGAGGGGTGAGAGGCGATGAGCCGTCGGGACCGTGAGCGCGCCGGGACGAAGGGGCCGGCCGCCCCGGTGACCGTCACCGTCTGCCGGGGCTGCTGCTGCGGCACCCAGGAGAAGCACCCCGGCGTCGACCACGCCGGCCAGTACGAGCGGCTGCGCGAGGCGGTCGGCGCCGCGGGCAAGGTCCGGGCCGTCAAGTGCCTGGACGCGTGCGCGCACTCCAACGTCGTGGTGGTCGGCCCGTCCAGCGAGGGCCGCGCGGCGGGCGGCCGCCCGGTCTGGCTGGGCTGGGTGCTGGCGGACGACATGGTCGAGGAGGTGGCCGAGTGGGTGCACGCCGGCGGCCCCGGCCTCGCCGAGCCGCCCGGGATGCTCGACCTCCAGCAGATCAGCGTCTCCCGCCGGGTGCGGGACGGCCTGCCGGGCTGAGCCGGTGCCGCGTTGTACGGACGGCGGGCCGCCCGGCGCCGGACGCGGGCGGGCCGCTGCCGGCGGCGGGACACCCGGTGCTGATCGCGGGCCGGCCCGTGCCGGCCGCCGGCTGATCGCGGGCCGGTTCCGGGGCGGTCCGCACGGTTGGCCGGGGCACTACCATTTCCTCGGGCGCCCCGGCTTGGGAGGAATCACGTGACCACGGTCTGCCGTATCTGCGCGGGCACCGGCCGTACCGCCGGGCTCAGCTGCCGCACCTGCCAGGGCACCGGCACCACCGAGGTCGGCGGCGGGGGCGGCAACTGCTTCCTCTGCGACGGCACCGGCGTCTACGTCCGCTACCGGGTCGACGCGGCCGGCGCCAAACACGCCTACCGCGACGAGATCTGCCGCACCTGCGACGGCACCGGCAACCGCGCCCCCTCCACCTGGGACGAGGCCTCCTGACCGGCTGACGGCGTGACCGCCCGGCCGGGCTGACGGCGTGACGTGCTGAACGGCCGGCACGTGCGGGTGCGTCAGGGACCGGGCCGGGAGGGATGATCCCGGCCGGTCAGCACACGCACCGAGGCTTTGCCGAAGCATGGTCGAACATTGGCGTTCGACTGACCGGCACGCCGGTGCCCGTTCACCGCGCGTCCGTGTGCGGTCTACACACCGCTGGAAGAGTCCCGCCCATGGATATCCCCAACATGGGCGTGCCCGCGAAGCTCGCCGACCGCATGAGCATGGCCGAGCAGCACGAGTACCTGCGGGCCCGCTTCTCCCGCCGCCGGATGCTGCGCGCCGGCGCCGTCACCGTCGGCGCGCTGGCGGTGGGCGGTGCGCTGGGCAGCGGCACCGCGACCGCCGCGCCGGCCTCCCCGCAGCTCCTGACGGGCGGCACGGCCGACGGCGTCGACGGATCGCTGGTCGCCCCGATCGGCCGTCACCTCGCCTTCGGCCCCGAGCCGGACACCCAGTTCCGGGTCTCCTGGCAGGTCCCGGCCCCGGTGAAGAAGCCGTTCCTGCGCTACGGCCGGCACCCGTGGGACCTCAGCCAGAAGGTCCAGGCCGAGGTGCGCGCCCTGCACACCCCCGCGCTGACCCCGACCGGCCAGCCGGTGGACCAGTACTACCTGCACGTGGCGCTGGAGGACCTCCAGCCCGACACCACCTACTACTACGGTGTCGGCCACCAGGGCTTCGACCCGGCCTCCCAGCAGGCGATCTCCACCCTCAGCACCTTCCGCACCGCGCCCTCGCGCGACCACCGCTGGGGCAAGGTGTACGAGCCGTTCACCTTCACCGCCTTCGGCGACCAGGGCGTCAGCGCGCACGCGGCCGGCAACGACCACGTCATCCTGGCCCAGAACCCGGCCTTCCACCTGCACGCCGGCGACATCTGCTACGCCGACCCGGCCGGCTCCGGCACGGACCCGGACAAGTCGGTCTACAACGCCCGCACCTGGGACGACTTCCTCGTCCAGACCGAGACCGTGGCGTCGAAGGTGCCGTGGATGGTCTCCTACGGCAACCACGACATGGAGGCCTGGTACTCGCACAACGGGTACGGCGGCGAGAACAACCGCTTCTACCTGCCGGGCAACGGCCCGGACCCGCGGACCGTCCCCGGCGTCTACAGCTTCCGCTACAAGAACGTCGGCGTCATCTCGCTGGACGCCAACGACGTCTCGTACGAGATCCCGGCCAACCTGGGCATCTCGGCGGGCCGGCAGACCAAGTGGCTGCAGCGGACCCTCAAGGACCTGCGGAACGACGAGACCGTCGACTTCATCGTGGTCTTCTTCCACCACTGCGCCTTCTCCACCACCCACCAGCACGCCTCCGAGGGCGGCGTCCGCGAGGCCTGGGTGCCGCTGTTCGAGAAGTACCGGGTGGACCTGGTGATCAACGGTCACAACCACGTCTACGAGCGCACCGACGCGATCCTCGGCAACAAGGTCTCCAAGGCGGTGCCGAGCGGCGCCACCGTCGAGCCCGCCACCGACGGCGTCGTCTACGTGACGGCGGGCGCGGCCGGCCGCAGCCTGTACAGCTTCGACGCCCCCGACACCTACGAGGGCCACGAGCACCGCCTCGACTCGGTGGACACCTTCCACTTCGCCAAGGGCGGGGTGAAGGTGACCGAGAAGGTCGAGTGGTCCCGGGTCCGCTACACCGGCTACTCCTTCATCAAGGTCGACGTCACCCCGGCCCACCTGGGCCAGAAGTCGTCCATGAAGGTGACCGCGCTGGCCGAGAACGGCACGCAGGTCGACCACTACACCATCCTGCGCAAGGTCGGCGAGGGCTGGGACAGCAAGACCGACGACGACGGCGAGGGCGGCGGCTGGGGCTGGTAGGCAGCCCGGAGCCGCTCCGGTGGCCCGGCCGGGAACCCCCGGCCGGGCCACCGGCGTATCCGCGTGGCGGAGCACCACCTGCTGATCAGGGTCGGCGGATCAACCGCTCGCGCGTCCCCGCCGGTGGATCAGAGGGAGGCCAGCTGCTCCGCGAGGGTGTCGCTGTGCTGGAAGGTCAGCCCGGCCAGGGCGACGTGCTTCCAGCGGACCGTGCCGTCGCCGTCCAGGACGAAGACCGACCGGCGCAGCCCGAGCCCGGGCACCGCGATGCCGTACGCGCGGACCACCGTCCGCTCCGGGTCGGCGAGCAGCGGGAAACCGAGGCGGTGCTTGCGTGCGAACTGCTCGTGGCTGTCCAGCCCCTGGGGGCTGATGCCCCACACGGTGGCGCCGAGCCCGCGGAACCGGTCCAGGTCGGAGCTGTACGAGCAGAGCTGCTTCGTGCAGACCGGGGTGTCGTCGCCCGGGTAGAAGACCAGCACCAGCGGGCTGCCCTTCGCCTCGGCGAGCCGGTACTCGCGGCGCTCGGCGGTGCCGCTCTGCTCGTCCAGCAGCAGTCCGGGCAGGGTGAACTCGGGCGCGGGGGCGCCCACCTCGGGTGGTTTCGCCATCGTCGTCTCGTCCTTCGCTAGCGGCGGCGCGGTCGCGCCCACCCTATGTCCGGCCGGCGCCGGGAAGACGGTCCGGCCGGCAGCCTCCCGAGGTCCGTGGATTCCGTCCCGATGGCCTTTCCCTATTGAAGAGTTGACGCATGCGGGTGGCGGTGTCGTGACCGCCGTTGTCACTGTCTGCACCGATGTCCGCACACTCTTCACTTCATAACGAATCGAGCAGCTGGATAACGAGTTGTCCATTCAGTTATTGACGTGAGTGCCAGTCGGGGATTGACTCCGTCCTCTGCCGCAACGCCGCGGCGCAGTCAGGAGGCACGCCCCACCATGAAGAGAACGACCCGTCGCGCGGCCGCAGGCACGGCAGCCGTGTCGCTGGCCCTCGCCCTCGCAGCCTGCGGCCAGAGCGACGGAGGAACCCGGTCCGACGGTGTGGGGAGCACGACCGTCGGTCTGCTGCTGCCCGAGAAGACGTCCTCCACCCGGTACGAGGCCTTCGACAAGCCGCTGATCGAGTCCACGGTCGGGTCGCTGTGCACCGGGTGCGTCGTCGACTACGCCAACGCGGACGGCAACGAGGCCGCCCAGAAGCAGCAGTTCGACGACCTGCTGGCCAAGGGTGTCAAGGTCATCCTGCTGGACCCGGTGAACGCCAAGGTCACCGCTCCCTGGGTCGAGGCCGCCGCCGCCAAGGGCGCGAAGGTCATCGCCTACGACCGGCTGGCCGAGGGCAAGGTCGCCGCGTACGTCTCCTTCGACAACCAGCGCACCGGCGAGATCCAGGGCCAGGCCCTGCTGGAGGCACTCGGCCCGAAGGCGTCCGCCGCCTCGGTCGTGATGATCAACGGCGCCGAGTCCGACCCCAACGCGGCGATGTTCAAGGCCGGCGCGCACCGGGCGCTCGACGAGAAGGTCAAGAAGATCGTCTACGAGCAGTCCGGCGAGTGGAAGCCGGAGGTGGCCACGGCGAAGATGAACGAGGCCATCCGCACCCTCGGCAAGGACGGCTTCCAGGCCGTGTACGCCGCCAACGACGGCATGGCCGCCTCCGTCATCGAGGCGCTGAAGGCGGCCGGGATCAGGAACGTCCCGGTCGGCGGCCAGGACGCCTCCCTCGACGCGGTGCGCCGGGTGATCTCGGGCGAGCAGGCCTACACCATCTACAAGCCGTACAAGCCGGAGACGGACGCCGCGGGGAGCATCGCCGTCCAGCTGCTGAAGGGCATGGACATCAGCTCCTCCGCCGGTGCGGCGGTCGACAGCGGCGGGCTGCGCATTCCCGCGCTGCTGCTCACCCCGATCGTGGTGACCAAGGCGAAGGTGCAGGCCACGGTGGTCGGCGGCGGCCTGTACAAGGCCACCGAGATCTGCACCCCGCAGTACGCGGACGCCTGCGCGGCGGCCGGCGTCAAGTAGCGGGCGGGCGGGCGGGCGGTGCCGGGGGCGGCGCCGCCCGCCCGGTCAGCGGCGGGGGCCGTACATGATCACGGCGACCCCGGCCAGGCAGATCAGCGCCCCGGCCACGTCGTAGCGGCTCGGCCGGAACCCGTCCACCGCCACGCCCCAGAGCAGCGAGCCGGCCACGAAGACGCCGCCGTACGCGGCCAGCACCCGGCCGAAGTGGCTGTCCGGCTGGAGCGCGGCGACGAAGCCGTACCCGCCGAGCACCACCACCCCGATCCCGGCCAGCCACCACGGCCGGGACTCGCGCACGCTCTGCCAGATCAGCCAGCAGCCGCCGATCTCGGAGAGCGCGGCGAGGGCGAACAGGGCGGCGGAGCGAAGGACGGTCATGGCCGCCCAGCCTACGAGCCGTACGGGTTGCCCCGGCGCCGGAACCGGCGGCGGGGCGTCAGGCCTGGCGGTAGCTGGTGAGGAAGCGGCCGATGCGGTTGATCGCCGTCTCCAGGTCGTCGGCGCGGGGGAGGGTGACGAAGCGGAAGTGGTCCGGCCGGGGCCAGTTGAAGCCGGTGCCCTGGACGACGTGGATCTTCTCGCGGAGCAGCAGGTCCAGCACGAACTGCTCGTCGTCGACGATCCGGTGCACGGCCGGGTCCAGCTTGGCGAACGCGTACAGTGCGCCCTTGGGCTTGACGCAGCTGACGCCGGGGATCTCGTTGAGCGCATTGAAGGCGACGTCGCGCTGCTCGGCGAGCCTGCCGGTGGGCAGCACGAGGTCGTTGATGGACTGATGGCCGCCGAGCGCGGCCTGGACGGCGTACTGGGCCGGGACGTTGGGGCAGAGCCGCATGCCGGAGAGCATGGTGAGCCCCTCCAGGTAGTCGGAGGCGAGCTGCTTGGGCCCGGAGACGACCAGCCAGCCGCTGCGGAAGCCGGCCACCCGGTAGGACTTGGAGAGGCCGTTGAAGGTGAGGGTGAGCACGTCCTCGGCGAGGCCGGCCAGGCAGTGGTGCTCGGTGCCGTCGTAGAGGATCTTGTCGTAGATCTCGTCGGCCAGGACCATCAGGTGGTGCCGGCGGGCGAGGTCGAGGATGCCCTCCAGCAGCTCCTTCGGGTAGACCGCGCCGGTCGGGTTGTTGGGGTTGATGACGACGATGGCCTTGGTGCGGGCGGTGATCTTGGCCGCGATGTCGTCGAGGTCGGGGTACCACTCGGCCTGCTCGTCGCACGCGTAGTGGACGGCCTTGCCGCCGGCCAGCCGGACCACGGCCGTCCAGAGCGGGTAGTCCGGCATCGGGACGAGCACCTCGTCGCCGTCGTCCACCAGCGCCGTGACGGCCATCTGGATCAGCTCGGAGACGCCGTTGCCGAGGTAGACGTCGTTGACGGTGACCCCGTTGACGCCGCGCTGCTGGTAGTACTGCACGACGGCGCGACGGGCCGGCAGGATGCCGCGGGAGTCGCTGTAGCCGTGCGCGTTGGGCAGGTTGCGGATGATGTCCTGGATGATCTCTTCCGGCGCCTCGAAGCCGAACGTCGCCGGGTTCCCCGTGTTCAGCCGCAGCACGCTGTGCCCGGCCTCCTCCAGGGCGTTGGCCCGGTCGACCACCGGGCCCCGGATCTCGTAACACACGTCCGTCAGCTTGCTGGACTGCCGAAACTCCATCTGCGGCCTCCCGACCGTCACCCCGCATGGTTCCTGGTTGCTTTGTTCTACCAAGTAAGCACTTGGAAAGTCCAACCTTTTGGCTATGCTGATCCACATGTCACGCCGAAGCTACGACCAGTACTGCGCCGTCGCCCGCGCCCTGGACGCGGTGGGGGAGCGCTGGAGCCTCCTGATCGTCCGTGAACTCCTGGCCGGCCCGCGCCGCTACACGGACCTGCACGCCGACCTCCCCGGCGTCTCCACCGACATCCTCGCCGCGCGGCTCAAGCAGTTGGAGGGCGAAGGCCTGGTCCTGCGCCGCCGGCTGGAACGCCCCGCCAACGCCACCGTCTACGAGCTCACCGAGCGCGGCGCGACGCTGCGTCAGGTGGTCGACGCACTGGGGGTCTGGGGCCTCGGAGCCCTCGGCGAGCAGCGGCCGACGGACGCGGTGCGCGCGCACTGGGTCACGGGGGCGGTCGTGGAACGGCGGGCAGCGGCAGAGGCCGGGCCCGACGTGGCGGAAACCGGGCGGGAGACGGCCGCAGCCACGGCGGTGGCGGCGGGCTGAGGTCCTGCGGGTGACGTCCCACGAACTCGCCCAGGTGAACATCTCGCGGATGCTCGAACCCATCGACAGCCCGCTGCTCGCCGGTCGTGGCCCCGCGCGTGCGGCTCGAACCGTGCGGCTCGAACGCCGGGTACGCGCGCACCGCCCGGGGTCCGGGGCGCCCGGGCGACGGCCGGGCCTCGGGCGGTGAGGTGGCACCACTGTGCGGCGCCGATGAACAGGCGGTCGGCGTTCTACGAGCGGTCACGGTGATGCGGGCGGCGTCGGGGCGGGTGGTCGTGGAGGGGGAGGCCTGTCGCGGCGGGCCGGGGCGCTGAGCGTACGATCAGCAGGCCATGGAGAACACTTCGGAGAAGAGCGCGCACACCGCGCCCACCATGCCCACCGGAGACGCCGGTTACCCCGGTCACGCCGGTCGCACCGGATACGCCAGCTACCTCGCCGTCGGGGACTCCTTCACCGAGGGCATGTGCGACGAGCTGCTCCCCGACGGCCACTACCGCGGCTGGGCCGACCGGGTCGCCGACCGCCTCGCCGCCGAGCAGCCCCCCGGTGCCTTCCGGTACGCCAACCTCGCCGTCCGGGGCAAGCTCATCGGCCAGATCCACGACGAGCAGCTGCCCGCCGCCACCGCGATGGGCGCCGAACTGGTCACCCTGGCCGGCGGCCTCAACGACGTGCTGCGCCCGCGCTGCGACATCGCCCGGGTCGAGGACCTGCTCGGCCGTTCCGCCACCGCGCTGCGCGCCACCGGCGCGACCGTGGTGATGTTCACCAGCACCGACCCCACCCGGCGGATGGCCGGCAGCGCCCGGCTGCTCCCGGCGATCCTGCGGATGAAGGCCTTCGTGCACGAGCTCGGCCAGGACCCGGGCATCGCGGTGGTCGACCTGTTCTCCGCGCCCTGCTTCGACGACCGCCGGCTCTGGGCCGAGGACCGCCTGCACTTCTCGCCCGAGGGCCACCGCCGGGTCGCCGAGGCGGTGCTGGAGTCGCTCGGCCGTCCGGCCTCGTCCGACTGGCGCGCCCCGCTGCCGGCCGCCGCGCCGCGCAGCCGCACCGAGAAGCTGGCCGCCGACGCCCGCTGGGCCCGCACCCACCTCGGCCCCTGGGTCGGCCGCCGGCTCACCGGGCGCTCCTCCGGCGACGGCCGGCCGCCGAAGCGCCCGGAACTGGGCCCGTACCGGGGTGCGTGAGGTCCCGGGCGTGTGACGTCCCCGGATGCTCGCCGGACATAGGGGTCCCAGCCGGTTGCGGCCGTGCGCCGCGGGAGAAGTCGGCAGGAACATGCCGGAATGAGCGGCTCCGCTGTCGTGCCGATCGGTCGTGGGCGTCGAATTGGCGTGTCCGGAAGTCCTCCGGCAGTTGACGGATCACCCGAGGAGCACACGAACATGCGCACTCTCTTCAAGGCCGCGGGCATCGTGGTAGGCGCGACCGCCCTGGCCCTGTCGACCCCGGTCGTGGCCGGCGCGGCTCCCGCGCCCACCACCTCCGCCACCCCGCCCTCCTGCGTGGTCGCCGAGACCGGCATGGTCGACCAGCACACCGGCTATGCCAGGGCCACGAACAACTGCAGCACCACCCAGCGGGTGAAGTTCTACTACCTGGCCTGGCCCACCACCTGTCTGACGCTCGCCCCGGGCGCGAGCGGCGAGATCCACGGCGTCGGCGGCCCCATCGGCTTCGGCATCCAGAGCTGCTGACACCCGGCCCGCCGCCGCGTCCTGTGCGGTGGCGGGCCCTCGCCCGTGCGGCGGGACCGTCAGCCCCGGAAGAGGTTGTGGCCGACGTCGCTCGGCACCTCGTCCTGGTACGGGGTGCTGCCCGGCCCGGGGACGTGCTCGCCGGGCACCGGCTCGGAGCTCTCCCGGTGCAGCAGCACGACGCCGTCCTCGGCCCAGATCTGCCGGTAGCCGTGCGCCAGCAGCAGCTCGATCCGGGCCGCCTGCTCGCGGTCGGTCCTGAACGGGAACGCGCGCTTGTCCGAGCGGATCAGCACGTACTCGCGCCCGCGCGGCTTCTCGTCCACCAGCACGACGTCGGTACGGGCGGAGAGCCGCGGCGCGGCCTGGTTGTCGGCCTCGACGGTGGCGCCGTCCGGAATCTGCCCGGCACCCCGGAGCAGTGCCGCCCCGCTGGGCTTCGCCTCCCAGTAGGCGGGGACGAACAGGTTCGCCGCCCCCAGGGGCAGCGCCGCCGCGGCCGTCACGGCCGCCGCCGCCACGCCGAGCCGGCGGGTCAGCGCGCAGGCGTGGCAGCGGCCCAGCACCTCCAGTGCGGCCACCAGCAGGATCGGCCAGAGGAACGCGTCGTAGTGCCGGGCGATCGACCAGTGGTTCGGGTTGCTGGAGAGCACCCGCTCCGCGAGCAGCGGGACGGCGCAGAGCACCGTCGCCGAGCGGAGGGGGAGGAGGAACAGGGTGCCGAAGATCCAGAGCAGCAGCAGCGGCTTGAGCGGCGCGTCGAACAGCGTGGAGAAGAGGACGGTCGGGTCGCCGAGGACGTTGGAGACCGCGGAGCCGCCGTCCTCGCCCAGCGACTGGTAGTTCCAGTAGTAGCCCGGCACCCCGCCCATCGCCGGGATCAGCCAACCGATCGCGGCCGCGGCCGCCAGCGGCCCGCCCAGCAGGAGACCGGCGCCCCAACGGGCGGTCTGCCGGCGGCGCCGACGGTCCTCGTCCCGGCGGGCCCGCAGGAGCAGGACCAGCCCGTACGCGCCGACCGCGAGGCCCATGTCCTCCTTGGTGCAGCAGAGCAGCAGCCCGGCCAGCGCGGCCGTGCCGTAGCGGCGGGCCATCCCGCGCTCCAGCATCAGCAGGGTGAGCGGCACGGCGAACGCCACCTCGTGGAACCCGCCGCGCGAGGCCACCAGCAGCGGCCAGCCCAGCCCGTACGCGAGCCCCGCCAGGTCGGCGGCGCGGCGGGCGGTCCGCGGGTCGGCGTCGGCGAAGCAGCGGTCGGCCACCCGGCGGATCAGCGGCACGCCGGCCGCGAAGCAGAGCGCCTGGCCGAGCAGGAGGGAGCGCGGGTCGTCCCAGAGCCAGTAGAGCGGTGCCATCAGCGCGATCACCGGCGAGAAGTGGTCGCCCAGGAGCGAGAAGCCCGGGGGGAACTCGTGGTGGAAGCTCTTCAGCGACGACACCGGCAGACCGAAGTGCGCGTAGCCGCGTACGCCCTGGTCGAAGATGCCGAGGTCGAAGCCGCCCAACTGGAGGGTGGTCCACTGCTGGGCGGCGATGCCGAGGCAGACCGCGAAGCAGAGCAGGGTGAGGGCGGTGGTGCGGGTGCGGGGGGAGAAGCGGGGGGTCGCGGCCGGCGTAGCCGGCACGCCGGTGTCCTCGGTGTCCGGGTACGCCGCCACGTCGTGCCGGGACATGCCTGCTCTCCTCCAGTGATCGGTTGCCGATCGGTCGCAGATCGGTCGCAGATCGGGCGCCGATGGGGCGCTGATCGGTGGCTCCGGGTGTCTCCGGTGCCCCCCGATTTCCGACAGACCGAACCGACACCGGCCGACCACACTAACGGACTGCTCTGAGCGCGCCGCCGGTTCCCGGGTGAGCGGGCCTCCGGTTCCCGGTCCGCCGCGGGCGCGGTGGTGGTGTCGGTACGCTCTACCGGGGCCCCGGACCAGCCGGGAGCCCGTCGTCCGGAGGAACCCCAGCACAGTGACCGAGCCCACGCCTGTGTCCCCGACTGCGCCCGTGCCCGCGCCGCTGAACCTGCTGTCCGACTGCGGGAGCTGCTTCGGGCTGTGCTGTGTCGCGCTGCCGTTCGCGGCCGGCGCCGACTTCGCCGTCGACAAGTCCGCCGGCACCCCCTGCCGCAACCTCCGGACGGACTTCGGCTGCGGCATCCACGCCCGGCTGCGCGACCGGGGCTTCCAGGGCTGCACCGTCTACGACTGCTTCGGCGCCGGCCAGCACGTCTCGCAGGTCACCTACGGCGGTCGGAGCTGGCGTGAGGAGCCGGCGGACGCGCAGCAGATGTTCGAGGTGTTCCCGGTGGTCCGGCAGCTGCACGAGCTGCTCTGGTACCTCACCGAGGCGCTCGCCTTCGCCCCGGCCCGCCCGGTCCACGCCGAACTGCGCCGGGCCCTGGAGGAGACCGGGAGGCTCGCCGCCGGCACGCCCGAGGAGATCCTCGCGGTCGACGTCCCCGCCCACCGGCAGGGCGTGGCCGAGCTGCTGCTCAAGGCGAGCGAACTCGTCCGCGCCGCCGTCCCCCGCCGACGCGAGCACCGGGGCGCCGACCTGTTCGGCGCCCGCCTGCGCGGCGCGGACCTGCGCGGCGCCAACCTGCGCGGTGCCCTGCTGGTCGCCGCCGACCTCTCCGGCGCGGACCTGCGCCTCGCCGACCTGATCGGCGCGGACCTGCGCGACGCCAACCTCGCGGGCGCCGACCTCACCGAGGCGCTCTTCCTCACCCAGGCCCAGCTCAACGCCGCGCGCGGCGACGCCACCACCCGGCTGCCGGAGTCGCTCACCCGCCCCGGCCACTGGCCCGCCACGGCGCCCGCCGGCGGTGGCGCTGCCGCCGCAGCGGCCCGGCCTCGCCGCAAGCCGCAGACCGGCGGGCAGCCCGGCCGGTCGGGGCGCCCCCGCCGGCGCTGAACGCCAGGGGCGGCCGGTCGACCCCCGGCCTGATCGGCTACTCGGCGAGCAGTCGTGCGCGCAGATCGCCGATCAGGCTCTCGTCGATGCCGAGTTCGCCGGTGGCATAGGCGCGCACCGAACCGTGGGCGCGGGTCAGATCGGCGAGCACGTGCCGGATCACCTCCTCCGGTGCGCGCCCGAACCCCGGCCAGCGCAGCGCGCGCCCGGGGTTGGAGGCGTGCCAGTCGGCCACCAGCCGCGGAGTGGCCAGCTCGGTGAGTGCGAAGTCCGCGGCCACGTCGTCCTCGGAGACCCCGACCAGGGTGAGCACCAGCGCGGCGATCAGCCCCGTGCGGTCCTTGCCCGAGGCGCAGTGGAACACCACCGGCCGGTCGGCCGCGGCGATCACCTCCAGCACCTCCCGGATCTCCACCACCCCGTCCTCGGCCACCTCGGCGAACCGGTCGGCCAGGTAGCGCCAGGGGTCGAGCTCCGGGTCGATCTCGGCCTGGTCGTACGGCCGGTGCTCGATCGAGAGGTTGTGGTACGCCACCCCGTCCAGCTCGGCTATCCGCCCCCGGCGGGCGATCTCCCAGGGGTAGCGCAGGTCGATCACCGTCCCGACACCGAGCGCCCGGAACCGTGCCAGGTCATCGGGGGAGGAGAGCTTCCCGAGGGAGTCCGAGCGGTAGAGCCGGCCCCAGCGGGTCGACCGTCCGTCAGTGGTCGAGTAGCCGCCCAGGTCACGGAAGTTGCAGAGGCCGTCGAAGGTGAGGTGGCGTGTCATGCTCGCACCCTATCGAGCGCCTCCACGCCAACTCCCGGGCCGGGAAGCCGAACCGGCCGGCTTCCTGCCCCGGGACCTGTCCCGGAAAAGGCGTTGCCCGGTGGCGGCCGCCGTGCGTATGGTGGTCGCACTCTGACGAGATCAACGCTCTCTGGAACGAACGCCGCAGAACGGGAGCAAGCCCGCGCACAGCGCGCGGTGCCACGGAGGGGCGGCAGCACATTCCGCATGCCCTCCGGAGGTTTCACCCCATGAAGATCGGCCTCGGCCTTCCCGTCGACGACCCCGCCCAGCTGCTCACCTGGGCCCGGCGCGCGGACGCGGGCCCGTTCAGCACGCTCGGCCTGCTCGACCGGCTCGTCTACGACAACCCCGAACCGCTGATCACCCTCGCCACCCTGGCCGGAGCGACGTCCCGCATCCGTGTCCAGACCGAGGTGCTGATCGCGCCCCATCACAACACCGCGCTGCTCGCCAAGCAGACCGCGACCCTCGACCGCCTCTCCGGCGGCCGGCTCACCCTCGGCATCGGCGTCGGCGGCCGAGAGGACGACTGCCTCGCCGCCGGAATCGACCTGCGCCGTCGCGGCCGCCGCCTCGACGAGCAGATGGCCCTGCTGCGCCGGGCCTGGGCCGGTGAGCCGTACGGCGAGGAGGTCGGCCCCATCGGGCCCGCGCCCGCTACGCCCGGCGGCCCGGAGGTGCTGTTCGGCGGCTTCGCACCGGCGGCGATCGAACGGGTCGGCCGGTTCGGGGACGGCTTCCTCGGCGCCGCGCTGCCGCCGCAGATCATGGACGGCCTGTACCGGCAGGCCGAGGCGGCCTGGGAGCGGCACGAGCGCCCCGGCCGGCCACGGCTGGTCGCCCAGGTCTCGGTTGCGCTCGGCCCCGAGGCCACCGTCGAGAGTGCCCGCCACAACCTCCTCGACTACTACGCCTTCACCGGCCGCGCGGCCCACATGGCCAACGGCCTGCTCACGACGGCGGAGGCGATCCGGACGACGGTGGAGGGCTACCGCGCCATCGGGGCCGACGAGGTGGTGCTGTACTGCTGGGCCTCGGACGCCGACCAGGTCGACCGGCTCGCCGACGCACTGTTCTGACGGTCGGGCCACCGGGGCGGTTCGCTTGCCGTGCGCCGCCCGGGGGCACCCACACCGTGCTCCGTCCGCGCGTGCCCGAACACCTCTGGATCGACGTGCTGTTCGGGCACTCGGCCGCGTCCGGTCTCCGTATCGAGGTGTACGACCTGAGCCTTCCTGTGCCCGGCCGGCTGCTCGGACTTCCAGGTGACTTGGGCCCGGGCTCCGATTCGTTCGCGGACTATCTTCCGCCTGGGGCCACGAGCCGAGCGAGGGTGACCTCACCGCGCTCCTCCTCTGGGCCCGGCTCGACCCGCCATCCTGTTGAACGCATAGGCTCACGGCCATGGACGAGCGAATCGAACGGGCCCAACTTCTCTGCGACCGTGCCACCTTCGGTGGTGAGACGGACGTCCTCCCCGCCGCCGACCGCGAGCTGGACGCCGTCGAAGCGGACCTCGCGCTCGCCCGAGGGCGTGTCCTCCACGCCCGCTTCCTTCAACAACGCACCGCCGAAGCCGCCGAATTGGCTTTCTTCGAGCGCGCGTCCGGCCTCTACCGGTCCCTCGGCGACCAACGCGGCGAGGCCGAAGCAGAGTTCTGGACCGGCGTCTACCGCCAGGTGGTCCAGGGGGACCACGACTCCGCCCTCCCCTCCCTCCACCGCTCGCGCGACCTCGCGACCGCCGCGGGCGACCACCGCACGCTCTCCTACGCGTTGCGCCACCTCGGCATCGCCGCCCACATGGCCGGGGAGCTGGACGACGCCCGCGCCTTGCTGGAGGAGTCCACGCGGCTGCGGCGTGAACTCGGCTTCCCCGCGGGCGTCGCCGCCAACCTGGTCGGGCTCGCGTACCTCACCGCCGGCGAGGGGCGCCCCGGCGAGGCACTCGCGCTGCTGGACGAGGCCGCCGCCCTCGCCGCCGGCGCCGATGCGAAGGCCGTCCTGCGGTCGGTGGACGAGGCGCGCGCGGCGGTCGGCTGAGGCAGCGTCGGGCCGGAGATTCAACTGCCCGGACAGGTCCCGAAGTTCACACACTGCGGTCGGCGAGTACCTCGCGGATGACATGGCGGGAGTTGGCGGCCAGGGACGGGTTGGTGGAGCGGTAGTAGGGGAGTTGGATGAGGGCGATGGAGAGGGCCCAGGCGCGGCCGCGTTCCCAGGTGGCGTCGTCGGTGGCGAGGGCGGCGCGGAAGACGGGGCGGGCGGTGGCGGGCAGGAGGTTCCAGGCGGCGATGAGGTCCACGGTCGGGTCGCCGACGCCCATCAGGCCGAAGTCGATGACGGAGGAGAGGTGTTGGTCGGCCAGCAGGACGTTGCCGGGGGAGAGGTCGCCGTGCATCCAGGCGGGCCGGCCGGTGGGTTCGGGGAGGCGAAGCGCCTTGTCCCATACGGTGGTTGCCGCTTCGGTGTCGATCGTCCCGGTCAGCCGGCCGATCGCGGCGCGGGTGGCGGCGTCCCGGGCGCAGAGCCGGCCGCCGCGGGAGGACGGCGGGGCGCCGGCCGGGTCGGCGGTGCGCAGCGCGGTGACGAACGCGGCGAGGTCCTGGGCGAGTCGCAGGGGTGCGGTGACCGATCCGAGGACCGGGTTGGCGCCGCCGAGCCAGCGCACCACCGACCACTCCCACGGGTAGCCGGCGGCCGGGCGGCCGTGGGCGAGCGGTGCGGGGATCGGCAGCGGGAGGTGAGGGGCCAGTCGCGGCAGCCACTGCTGCTCACGGGCGACGCTGTCGGCCGCCCAGCTCACCCGGGGCAGCCGGACGGCGAGTTCGGGCCCGAGCCGGAACATCGCGTTGTCCGCCCCGGCGGAGGCGACCCGTTCGAGCGGCAGCCCCCTCCACTGCGGGAACTGGTCGGCGAGCAGCCGCCGCACCAGGGCGGCGTCGATGGCCGGTTCGTCGTCGTGCGGGCGGTTGTGCATCCGAGCGGCAGCGCACATGCCCGGCACTGTACCGCCGGGTTCGGCCGTGGGCGGCCGGATTTCGAACACTAGGGTGGGGCCATGGCGACCAAGTGGGACCGTTGGGTCATGTGGGGGGCGCTCGGGGGCGCGGTGGCGCTGGGCGCCGCGGTGGTGGTGGGCCGGCTCCACCGGCGCTCGGGCGGGTTGCTGGTGCTGCGGGAGTGGCTCGACCATCCGCTGCTGTTCGGGACGTTGGTGCTGGCACTGCTCTTCGTGGCCCTGGTGTCCTCACGGGGGAAGGTCTGGGCCCGTAGCGTGCTCGGCGTCGTGGTGGTCACGCTGGGCGTGTTCACCGTGCCGTTCTGGTTCCTCTGCAGCGTCCTGCCGGACGACCTCACCACGACGCGCAACGAGGCGGTGCCCGGCCGGCCGGACCGCCGCCTGGTGGTCCAGGAGGGTCTGTCGGGATTGGGACCGGACCCGCTCTACTACGTCTACGTCGACGACGGTTCCGGCCTGGCCACCCGCCGCTGGGAGGTCGCGTTCATCGACGGCGACTTCAACGGCATCGAGGCGCTCGCCTGGGCCGGCCCGGACCAGTTGCGCCTGGTGACGGCGGACAGGCAGACCCACCTGATCCGGATCGCCGACAACGGCCGCCCGGAGCCGACCATCAACGACCGCTCCTGACGAACACCCGCGCGCGGCAGCCCGCGCCACGCCCGGTGGCGGCGGGTGCGTCCGGGAGGTGTCGCCGGGCAGTGCCAGAATGCAGGGACATACGGGGACAGCAACTCTGGAGAAGGTGACCGGCTTCGTGACCACGCCAGTCGAACAGGTGGCCAAGCAGGCCCAGCAGGCGATCGAGCGGAAGATCGCCGAAGAACTGGGCGTTCGCGACGGGCAGGTGAAGGCGGCGGTCGAGCTGCTGGACGGCGGGGCGACCGTGCCGTTCGTGGCCCGCTACCGCAAGGAGGTCACCGGCTCGCTCGACGACGCGCAGCTGCGCACGCTGGAGGAGCGGCTGCGCTACCTTCGCGAGTTGGAGGAGCGCCGCACCGCCGTCCTGGAGTCGATCGGGTCGCAGGGCAAGCTGGACGACGCGCTGCGCGCGCAGATCCTGGCCGCCGACTCGAAGGCGCGGCTGGAGGACATCTACCTGCCGTACAAGCCGAAGCGGCGTACCAAGGCGCAGATCGCCCGCGAGGCCGGGCTGGAGCCGCTGGCCGACACGCTGCTCGCCGACCCGGCGCAGGACCCGGCCGCGCTCGCCGCGACCTACCTGAACGAGTCGGTGGCGGACGCGGCCGCCGCGCTGGAGGGCGCGCGGTCGATCCTGGTCGAGCGGTTCGGCGAGGACGCGGACCTGGTGGGCTCGTTGCGCGAGCGGATGTGGACGCGGGGCCGGCTGGTCGCCACCGTCCGCGAGGGCAAGGAGCAGGACGGCGCCAAGTTCGCCGACTACTTCGACTTCGCCGAGCCGTACACCAAGCTCCCCTCGCACCGGATCCTGGCGATGCTGCGCGGTGAGAAGGAGGAGGTGCTGGACCTCGATCTCTCCCCGTACGACGGTGAGGAGGCCGGGGACCTCCCGGGCGCGAACGACTACGAGCAGCGGATCGCCGCCCGCTTCGGCGTCGCCGACCGCGGCCGCCCGGGCGACAAGTGGCTCGGCGACACCGTGCGTTGGGCGTGGCGCACCCGGATCCTCGTCCGGCTCGGCATCGACCTGCGCGGCCGGCTGCGCCAGGAGGCCGAGGACGAGGCGGTGCGCGTCTTCGCCGCCAACCTGCGTGACCTGCTGCTGGCCGCCCCGGCCGGCACCCGCGCCACGATGGGCCTGGACCCGGGCTTCCGGACGGGCGTGAAGGTCGCGATCGTGGACGCCACCGGCAAGGTGGTCGCGTACGACACGATCTACCCGCACCAGCCGGCCAACAAGTGGGACGCCTCGATCGCCACCCTGGCCGCGTTGGCGAAGAAGCACGCCGTCGACCTGGTGGCGATCGGCAACGGCACCGCCTCGCGGGAGACCGACAAGCTCGCCGAGGACCTCATCAAGCGCCACCCGGAGCTGAAGCTGACCAAGGCGATGGTCAGCGAGGCCGGCGCCTCGGTCTACTCGGCGTCCGCGTTCGCCTCGCAGGAGCTGCCGGAGCTGGACGTGTCGATCCGCGGCGCGGTCTCGATCGCCCGCCGCCTCCAGGACCCGCTGGCCGAGCTGGTCAAGATCGACCCCAAGTCGATCGGGGTCGGCCAGTACCAGCACGACCTGAGCGAGGTGAAGCTGTCCCGCTCGCTGGACGCGGTGGTCGAGGACTGCGTCAACGCGGTCGGGGTGGACGTCAACACGGCCTCGGCGCCGCTGCTGACCAGGGTCTCCGGCATCACGGGGACGCTCGCCGACAACATCGTCGCGCACCGGGACGCCAACGGACCGTTCCGCACCCGCAGGGCGCTCAAGGACGTCGCCCGGCTCGGCCCGAAGGCCTTCGAGCAGTGCGCGGGCTTCCTGCGCATCCCGGACGGCGACGACCCGCTGGACGCGTCCAGCGTGCACCCGGAGGCGTACCCGGTGGTGCGCCGGATCCTGGCCGCGACCGGCGGGGAGCTGCGTGGGCTGATCGGCAACGGCACCGCACTGCGGGCGCTGCGGCCGGGCGACTTCGCCGACGACACGTTCGGTGTCCCGACGGTCACCGACATCCTCGGCGAGCTGGACAAGCCGGGCCGTGACCCGCGCCCGGCGTTCCGCACCGCGACCTTCAAGGAGGGCGTCGACAAGATCGGCGACCTGGAGGTGGGCATGGTGCTGGAGGGCGTGGTCACCAATGTCGCGGCCTTCGGCGCCTTCGTGGACGTGGGCGTCCACCAGGACGGGCTGGTGCACGTCTCGGCGCTGTCGAAGACCTTCGTCAAGGACCCGCGCGAGGTGGTCAAGCCCGGTGACATCGTCACCGTCCGGGTGACGACCGTGGACGTGCCGCGCAAGCGGATCGGGCTGACGCTGCGGCTGGACGACGAGGTCGGGCGCGAGCGGGGCGGCGACCGCGGCGGCTCCCGGGGTAACGACCGCGGGAACGACCGGGGCGGCGACCGCGGCGGCTCCCGGGGTAACGACCGCGGGAACGACCGGGGCGACCGGGGTGCGAGGCAGGGGCGCCCGCCGCGCCAGGACCGGCGCGGTTCGGGCGGTGGCTCGGCCGGCGGCTCCGGCAGCTCCGCCGGCTCCGCCGCGGGCGGCCAGGCTGCGCCGGCCAACAGCGCCATGGCCGACGCGCTGCGCCGAGCCGGGCTGACCGGCGGCTCCGGCTCCGAGGGCGGCCGCCGCTCCGGGCGGCGCTGAGCCCCGCGGAGGACGGCAGACGGCGGGCCGGCGGACGTGCGACGTCCGCCGGCCCGCCGACGGGTGCGGGAAGTCAGGCCAGGAGTTTCTCCTTGGCCTTCTGGTACTCCTCCTCGGTGATGGCGCCGGCGGCCTTGAGGTCGGCCAGCTTGGCCAGGTCCTCGACATGGCTGCGGCCGCCGCCCCCGCCGCCGCCCTCGGGTGTGTCGGTGGCGGCGTCACGGATGTACGCCTTGAAGGCGGCATCGCTCTTCTGGGCCTGGGCGACGTCCCGCTCGCCCATCGATTTTCCACGGGCGATGACGTAGACCAGCACGCCGATGAGCGGTATCAGGATCACCAGGATCAGCCAGCCCGCCTTGCCCCAGCCGCTGAGGTCGTGGCTGCGGAAGATGTCCGTGATGACCTTGAACAGCAGGAAGAACCAGAGGATCCAGAGGAACAGCTCCAGCATCGTCCAGAAGATGTTGAGCAGCGGGTAGTTGTCCATGACGCTCCCGTCGGTGCGGACCCGAGTTCAATCGAGTCGTATCACCGCATACCGGACGGTGTGCTGCGCTGTTCGGCCATTCCGGTGACCTTCGGCCCCGACGGGCGTGGGCTCAGCCCGCGGCCGCCCGCTCCCGCAGCTCCACGGCCAGTCCGACCAGCTCGCCCCACCAGGCCTCGTGGCTGCGGACCAGCAGGCGCTGTGCCTCGGCCGGCTCGACCGCCCGCACCTCGACCACCTGCTCGCCGTCGTCCGGGTTGGTCGGCGTGGAGTCCACCGCCACCTCGGCCCAGCCCCAGAGCCAGGCCTTCTCGGGGTGCGGCTGCCACGGCCGGTAGGGCACGGGGTTGTCGGTCACGCAGCGGTGCGCGCCCAGCCAGACCGGCTCGCCGAGCAGGCGGGCGCCGGCCTCCTCCCGGAGCTCCCGGGTCAGGCAGGACGCGATCGACTCGCCGTGCTCGCGGGTGCCGCCCGGCAGGAACCAGTGGTCGCGGTCGTCCCGGCAGAGCACGATGCGCCCGCCGTCGAAGCCCACGAGGTGGATGTTGGTGACGAGTTCGTCCGGCGGCAGCGCGGTGGAGAACTGGGCGTCGAAGCGCCCCCAGGCCCAGTACTGCGCCGCGTGCAACTTCGGGAACCGGGTCGGCAGGTCCGCCGGCCCGCCGGCTCTCTCGGTGGTGTCCGTCATCTACTGATCATAGTCCTCGGGCCCGGAGCCGGGCCGGTCCGTCGGACCTCCCGCCGGTGCGTCAGGTCGCGGCCGGGACACCGAACTTCGGCTGCAGATCGGCGGTGTCGAGGGTGCGCGGACGGTGCGGGATGGCCGCCTCGATCGGGGCCCCGGCCCAACTGCCCAGCGAGATCTCGGCGGTGATGCCCGGGCCGAAGCCGGCGATCAGACCGTGGGTGCCGTCGGCGACGGTGCCCTCCGCGAAGAGGCGGGCCAGCGCGTCGAAGACCACCGCGCTGGCGATGTTGCCGCGTTCGGTGAGCGTGGCCCGGCTGAACCGGAAGGCGGCCGGCTCCAGGCCGAGGAAGTGGCAGAGGTCGTCCAGGATGCGCGGTCCGCCGGCGTGCACGATGTAGAAGCCCAGGCCGGAGACGTCCCAGTTGTGCTCGATGGCGAGCGTGCGCAGGGCCGGGGCCAGCATCTCCATGGTGCCGGGGACGCGCTTGTCGAGCTGGAAGTGGAAGCCGGTGTCCTTGACGCCGTAGGAGATCCAGTCCTCGGTGTGCGGGACGAGGTGCGAGCCGTTGCGCTCGACGTGCACGCCGGTGCCGCCGCGGCCGCGCATCACGGCGGCGGCGATCGCGTCCCCGAACAGGCCGTTGGAGAGCAGCGAGCCGACGCCGAGGTCGGTCGGCTGGTAGCAGAGCGAGCAGAACTCGCAGGCCACGATGAGGACGTTGGCGCCGGGATAGGCGCGGCAGAAGTCGTGCGCGCGGTTGACCGCGGCGCCGCCGGCCGCGCAGCCGAGCTGGGCGATCGGCACCTGCCGGGTGTCGGAGCGGAAGCCCATGGTGTTGATCAGCCAGGCGGTCAGCGAGGGCATCATGAAGCCGGTGCAGGACACGTAGACGATCAGGTCGATGTCGCGGGCGGACAACTCGGCGTAGCCGAGGGCGCGTTCGACCACCTCGGGGACGCGGCGCTTGGCCTCGCGCTCGTAGACGGCGTTGCGGGTGGTGAAGCCGGGGTGCTGCAGGGTCTCGTCGATCGGCTGGACCAGGTGCCGGGTCCGCACCCCGGTGTTCTCGATCAGTCTCAGCGCAAGGCCGAGCTGGGGGTGGTCGGCGTGCAGGGTGCGGGCCAGGTCGAGGGTCTGGTCGAGGGTGATGACGTGTTCGGGTACGGCGATGGCGGGACGGCAGAGTGTTGCCATGGGTGTGAAGTCTCCCCTGGTGACCCGCGCGGCCGGCGCGGGCAGTGGCCTACGGGTGCGGTGGACGGGCGCCGGGACGGTGCGGCGGGGACGTCACCAGGCGACCGGCAGGGTACGCGGGTAGCGCCAGATCGAGCCGGTCTGCCAGTCCAGCTCGGCGGCCGGCACGGCCAGCCGCAGCCCGGGGAAACGGCGCAGCAGCGTGCCGATCGCCACCTGGAGCTCCATCCGGGCCAGGTGGGCGCCGGCGCAGTGGTGGGTGCCGTAGCCGAAGGTCATGTGGTTGGCCGTGCCGCGGTCGAGGTCCAGCTCGTCGGGGCGCTCGAACACCGCCGGGTCGCGGTTGGCGGCAAGGTACGAGACGTGCACGGCCTCGCCCGCCCTGATCAGCACGCCTCCGAGCTCGACGTCCTCGGTGGCGACCCGGGCGATGCCGACGCCCTGGCGGAACGGGATGAAGCGCAGCAGCTCCTCCAGGGCGCTCGGCAGCGTCTCCGGCTGGGCGCGCAGCTTGGCGAGCTGCTCGGGGCGGGTGAGCAGGGTGTAGGTGATGTTGCTGAGCTGGTAGGTGCTGGTGTCGTGGCCGGTGACCAGCAGGACCATGGCCATCACGGCGAGCTCCTGGTCGTCCAGCAGCTCCTCCTCGTCCCGTGCGGTGGCGAGCGCGCTGATCAAGTCCTCGCCGGGGTCGCGCCGGCGGGCGGCGGTCAGCTCGGAGAAGTAGGCGCGCAGGGCGGCCTTGGCGCGCACCTGGCCGTCACCGCTGCCGGGGCCCATCGCCATCATCGCGACGGCGTTCTCGCGCAGCTCGGCGCGGTCCTGCTCGGGGATGTCGAGCATCTCGCAGATGGTGGTGAGCGGGAGCCGGCCGGAGAGGTGGTGGACGAGGTCGGCGGGGGAGCCGTGCTCCTCCATCCCGTCCAGGAGGCCGTCGACGATCCGTTGTGTCTTCGGGCGCATCCGCTCGACCTGGCGGTTGGTGAAGCCCTTGGCGACGAGCCGGCGCAGCCGGTTGTGGGCGGGCGGGTCCATCAGGTTGATCGCCTCGACCTGGGCGATCGGGGCGGGCGTCATGCGGGGGAGGTCCCGGCCGATGCCGGCCGCGCGGCTGAACCGGCGGTCGGTCGTGACGACGCGGACGTCCTCGTACCGGGTGGCCAGCCAGGCCTCGCCCTCGCCGTGCGGCAGCCGGATTCTGGCGATCCGCTCCTCGGTGAGCAGCAGTTGCTTGAGGAGGGGGTCGAACTCCAGGCCTTCGGTGTGGTTGAAGGGGCAGTCCCACACGGGGGCGGAGGTAGTCACGGGCTGATCCAAGTGGCCGGAGTCGGTACCGCCCGGACGTTGGTTCGTTAGGGCGCGGACGTGCTGATGTTCCCCCATCGGGCGGCGGAAATCCGGATACGGCGGATTGTTCGCTCGATCGAGCGAGATGGCTGATTGTCATGCGATATGGGCGAGTTGGAGCCGAGTGGCTCCTCCCAGGAGGGCGGGCGCGGGAGGCGGGTGCGGGCGGGCGGCCATGGGAGGGCGGGCCGGAAGTGTCAGGCAAGCCCTAAGCCGGAGCCTCCCGCCCCGGGGTGCGGGCGGTGGTGGTGCGGTTGAGCAGGTCGGTACCGAGCGGCGTGAGGGTGTGCAGGACGGCGCCGCCGCGGCGCTGGGTGGTGATGAGGTTGGCGTTGCGCAGCACGGTCGCGTGCTGGCTGGCGGAGGCGGCCGAGACGTTGAGCCGGTGGGCCAGTTCGGTGGTGGTGCAGCTCACCGCGACCGCGTCCAGGGCGGCGGCCCTGGTCCGGCCGAGCAGGGCGGTGAGCGAGTGGCGCCCGGAGCCGTTCTCCTCCTCGCTCCACAGCGTGGCGGCGGTGAGGACGTCGCGGACGGTCGGGATGGCGAGGGTGAGCGGTGCCTGCGGCTCGTCGCCGTCGGTGAGCAGTACGGGAGGGTCGGGGAGGAAGACCATCGGGGCCAGGACCAGCCCCCGGCCTTCGAGCCGGACCTCGTTGTCCCGGGGGTAGTCGACCTCCAGGACCGGTGCCCGCCAGCGGATCCGCTGCGGGTGGGCGGTGGCCAGCAGCTGTTCGACGCCGCCGTCCAGCAGGGTGCGCGCGTAGTCGGCCCGGACGGCGTCCAGGTGGGTGCGCAGCCGGCTCCACTGCGGGCCGACGGTGAGGTCGTGGCAGGCCGTCAGCGAGTCCGCCAGCAGACGGCGGGCGGACAGTTCGCCCTGCTGGAGCGCGGCGTGCCAGCGCGGGTCGGTGCGGGCGGTGGCGACGTCGGCGACCTCCAGCCGGAACGTCCGGTCGGGGGTGCCGAGCAGCCGGTCGATGCCGCCCTCGACCGTGGTGTCCCGCTTGGTGAGCGTGCCGAGGTCCAGATGGGGGCTGAGGGAGGCCAGCGGGCGGAGTTCTTCGCCGATCCTCCGGGAGAACCGCCGGCGCCAGGGCCGGAACTGCGGGCAGCCGCCGGGCCCGGTGAGCTGGTGGAGGCCGAGGAAGGCCTCGGTGAGGGGGCCGAGCGTCGGCGCGACCCGGACCCGGGCGAGATCGTCGGCGGTGAAGTGGATGCGGAGCAACGGCCCTCCCCAGCAGTTGCGTCGAGTCTCCCGCAGGGCGCGCACCGCGTCCAGCAGGGGCTTTCGGCGAGCGCTGAAACCCTTGGCGGGGAGCCCGGTCGGGCGGTCAGGATGGGTCCGACGCCGGTGCCCGGTACGGGGGTCCGGGCACCGGCCCGGTCGGGGCAGGGCCGTGGAGGGCGCCGGGCCGGTCGGGGCGCCGGGTCGTGGAGGATGCCGGGCGCGACCCCGTGAGGCCGTCAACGCGCCTGCAGCGGACCGGATATGGCATGCACGCCACTAGGCAACCGGCCGGTAACCGCCCTACCGTCGAAATCCCCGCAGCTCTGACGGAGGAGCAGGTATGCACCGACGCCCCCACGCGCTCAGGCTCCTGGCCGCCGGCCTCTCGGCGGCCCTCCTCATCACCCCCGCCCTCACGGCCACCCCCGCCCCGGCCGCGCCCGTCGTGGCGGCCGCACCCGGCGACTACTGCGGCGGCCGCTGTCTCGACATCCTGCCGCCCGGCGAGAACGGCAACGCCACCCTCGCCGAGATCGTCCTCAACCGGATGTTCGGCAGCCGCCCCGCCCACACCGACGACCAGTTGGGCCCGTACGCCGACCTCGCGGCCGGCTACCAGGGCCTCACCGAGACGCAGTTGCGCTCCTTCTTCAACGACGCCTCCTTCGGCGTCCCCGCCGACCAGGTGGCGAGCACCAGCAAGCCGCGCTCCGACGTCACCATCGTCCGGGACAAGGCCGCCGGCATCCCGCACATCACCGGCACCACCCGCCAGGGAACCGAGTTCGGCGCGGGTTACGCCGCCGCGCAGGACCGGCTCTGGGTGATGGACCTCTTCCGGCACGTCGGGCGGGGCGGGCTCTCCGGCTTCGCCGGCGGCGCCGCCGCCAACCGCCAACTGGAACAGAGCTTCTGGCAGGCCGCGCCCTACACCGAGGACGAACTCCAGCGCCAGATCGACGCCCTGGCAGGCCGGGGCGGGCGGGCACAGCAGGCCCTCGACGACGCCAAGGCCTACCTCGACGGGATCAACCAGTACATCGGCGAGGCCTACGGCGGCCGGTACTTCGCCGGCGAGTACGACCTGACCGGCCACATCGACCCGATCACCAACCAGGGCTCGATCGAGCCCTTCAAACTGACCGACCTGGTCGCCCTGGCCTCCGTGGTCGGCGCGCTGTTCGGCTCCGGCGGCGGTGGTGAACTCGCCTCCGCCCAGGTGAAGTCGGCCGCCGAGGCCCGCTACGGCAAGGATACCGGCGACGCGGTCTGGCGGTCCCTGCGCGAGGCCGACGACGCGGAGGCCGTCCAGACCCTGCACGAGGGGCAGAGCTTCCCGTACGCCCAGGTGCCGGACAGCCCACGGGGCGCCGCACTGCCGGATCCGGGCTCGGTGGTGCCCGAGCGGATGGTCTACGACGCCACCGGGTCGGCCGGGCAGCGCACCACCGCGGCGCCGGGCGTGCTCCCGGGCGGCCTGCTCAGCGCCAGGCACGGCATGTCCAACGCGCTGCTGGTCTCGGGCAGCCGCACCGACGACGGGCACCCCGTCGCCGTCTTCGGCCCGCAGACCGGCTACTTCGCCCCGCAGCTGCTGATGCTGGAGGAGCTCCAGGGCCCCGGGATCAGCGCCCGCGGCGCCGCCTTCGCCGGCCTCAGCTTCTACGTCCAGCTCGGCCGGGGCCAGGACTACGCCTGGAGCGCCACCTCGGCGGGCCAGGACATCACCGACACCTACGCCGTCCCGCTCTGCACCACGGACGGCTCCCCGGTCACCACGGCCGCCGGCTCCTACCTCTGGCACGGCCAGTGCGTGCCGTTCGACCGGCTGGAGCGGAAGAACGCGTGGAGCCCGACGACCGGCGACTCCACCCCGGCCGGCTCGTACACGCTGGTGATGTACCGATCGAACTACGGCCTGGTCACCGCGCGCGGCACCGTCGGCGGAGCCCCGGTCGCCTTCACCTCGCTGCGCTCGACCTACCGGCACGAGGCCGACTCCATCATCGGCTTCCAGGAGCTGAACGACCCCGGCGCCGTGCACGACGCGGCGAGCTTCCAGAAGGCCGCGCAGGACATCAACTACACCTTCAACTGGTTCTACGCCGACTCCCGGGACATCGCGTACTACAACTCCGGCAGCAACCCCGTCCGCGCGCCCGGCGTCGACGCGGGCCTGCCCGTCCGCGCCGAACCGGCCTACGAGTGGGCCGACTTCCAGCCGGCCGGCAACACCGCCCGGTACACCCCGCCGGCCGAGCACCCGCAATCGGTCAACCAGGACTACTACATCTCCTGGAACAACAAGCAGGCCGCCTCGTACACCGCGGCCGGCTTCGGCAACGGCTCGGTGCACCGCGGGAACCTGCTCGACGACCGGGTGAAGGCCCTGCTGAAGAACGGCGGCAAGGCGAGCCGGGTCTCGCTCACCCAGGCCATGGAGAGCGCCGCCCTGGCCGACCTGCGGGCCGAGGACGTGCTGCCCGAGCTGCTGCGGGTGATCCGCAGCGCCCCGGTGACCGACCCGGCCACGGCCACGGCGGTGCAGCAGCTGGAGGCCTGGCTCGCGCACGGCGCGCAGCGCCGGGAGACCTCGGCCGGCAGCCACGCCTACACCGACGCCACGGCGATCCGGACCATGGACGCCTGGTGGCCGCTGGTGGCGGAGGGCACGATGCGGCCCGGCCTGGGCGACCAGCTCTTCTCCGCGCTCACCGGCGCGCTGCAGATCAACGAGTCGCCGTCCGGCGGGCAGACCGGCCCCGGTGGAGCCGGATCAAGCGCCAACGAGTCCATCCCGCACCGGGGTTCGGCCTTCCAGTACGGCTGGTGGAGCTACATGGACAAGGACCTGCGGACGGTGCTCGGGGAGCCGGTGGCGAACCCGCTGGCCCGGCCGTTCTGCGGCGGGGGAGACCTGTCGGCCTGCCGCACCGTCCTGCTGGACACCCTGAAGCGGGCGGCCGCGCAGACCCCGGCCCAGGTCTACCCGGGCGACGGGGACTGCCCGGCCGGCGACCAGTGGTGTGCCGACAGCATCATCCAGCGGCCGCTGGGCGGGGTGACCGACCCCAAGGCCACCTGGCAGAACCGCCCGACGTACCAGCAGGTGGTGCAGTTCTCCGCGCACCGCTGAGAGCGTGCCACGGCCGCCCGGTTCCCCGTCCTCTTTCGTGGCGGACGGAGAACCGGGCGGGCGTTCGACGGCGTCCGTTCTGGCGTGATCAAAGCTGTCCTCGGCACGATGCCGATGTTCTGGCCCGGGCTGCTCTGCTCGCTGGTGCCGGCCGCGCTGCTCAACCGGCCGGTGGGGCGGCTGCTGCGGGCGCACTGGGCGGTGGCGTTCGTGCTGCTGCTCGCACTGGGCGGGCTGGTGACGCTCTCGCTGCTCCCCGACACGCAGGGCCCGTTCTGGGAGTACTCCCGCTTCGCCGTCCGGCACTGCACCCTCGACGGCGTACGGCTGCGCCCGCCCGGCGAGTGGCTCACGTCCCGCCAGGCCGACCTGGACGTCCTGGTGTTCCTGCCGATCGGATTCGCTGCCGCCCTCGCCGGGACGAAGCCCCGGGTGGTGGCCGTCCTGGTGGCCGCGGCGGCGCTGCCGTTCGGGGTCGAGGCCGCCCAGTACGCGGTGCCCGCGCTCGGGCGGGCCTGCGACCTGCAGGACGTCTGCGACAACCTGCTCGGCCTCGCCCTCGGCGCGGCGTTCGGCCTGCTCGCCGGTCCGTTGGCCCGCGCGGGCGCCCGTTCGCTGCGGGAGGGCCGGGCCTGACGCACCGACCCGCTGCACCGACCCGCTGACTCGACGCACCGACCCGCTGCACTGCTCCGGGTGGCACCACGACGGGAAACGTAGATCTGGCAGGGGAGAGGGGTGAGGACGTTGGGCACGTTCGGTCAGGCCTTCCGCGTTCCCGGACTACGGAAGAGGATGCTGTTCACGCTCGGCGCGGTGGTCGTCCACCCGGATGGCCCAGAGCCTGCCGCTGCAGGGCGCCTCCCCGGGGAGAACCGTCGGGGACGCGCACTTCCGCGGGCTGCTCGATCTGGTCGGCGGCGGTGGTCGCGAGGAATGCGCTGAACACCCCGGAGATCACCGACAGGCTGGTACGCGAGGGCGGCTTCGTCCCCGGTGTCCGCCCGGGCGCCCAGACGGCGGACTACCCGTACCTGGGGTAGGCGGCGCGCCTGTGGGCCGGCCGGGGGCCGGACGTGTCCGTGGAGCCACGCACGCGGACGTGCCGGCGGCGGCGTAGTCCACCGCGGGCACGGCGAGGGCGACGCAACCTTCGCAAAAGCATCACAGCCGCGTCTGGAACCCTCACAGTCGGGCTGCCTAGGCTCCGCATGCGCACGACGACGTGCGTGGAGCCGGCCGACGATGGCCGGTGTGTGCCGGCCGCCCCGGCAGCACGGGAAGATCACATGGACTACTGCGCACCCTGCCGCCGCCACCTGAACGGCGCCCTGGCCTGCCCCGGTTGCGGGGCCCCCGCGGAGAACCGGGAGACGCCACCGGAGGCCTCCGTACCCGGCCCGCTGCCCGCCGGGGCGTCGCCCCCCCAGAGCGGCCGTGCCACCGGGCCGGCCGCCTCCCGGCGCGGTGCCCGCCGGTCCGGCAGGCGGCCCGGCGTCCTGGTGCTCTCGGTCGTCGGCCTGGCCGTCGCGGGCCTCGGCGCGGCGGCGCTGGCCGCCAGCGGCACGGAGGGTGCCCCGCCCTCGCCCGGCGCGGGCGGGCCGGACACGGCGCAGTCGCAGAGCGCCTCCGCCCCGGCCACCGCCATCCCCACCGCCGCGCCGAGCGTGACCAAGGCTCCGGCCGCGCCGATCGCCCAGCGCACCGGCCCGAGCCCCACCGCGTCTGCCTCCGCCCCCGCCAGGAGCAGCGCTCCGGCGGCGCCGACGGCCACCCGTGCCCCCGACCCGGCCCAGCCGGCCCAGCCGGCCCAGCCGGCCCCGCCGGCGCCGAGCACCGCCCCGTCCACCACCCCGCAGCCCTCGGCGACCGCCCCGCGCCCCTCGGCCACCACCACCCCGAAGCCGACGCCCAGCTGCACGCCGTTCCTGTTCTGGTGCACGTAGCGAGCCGACCGGCCGGCTGGCCGTCTGCGTCTGCGCCCGCGCCCGCGTCCGCGTCCGCGTCCGCGTCCGCCTAGAGCGTGACCACCAGCCCCTCGTCGGCCGCGAGGACCTCACCGGCGAAGGTGCTCCGGGCCTCGGCGACCGAGCGGTCGCGGTCGCTGCCCGGCCAGAAGTGCGTGAGCAGCAGGCGTTCGGCCCGCGCGCGGGCCGCCCAGGCGCCGGCCGTCGCGGCGCTCATCAGGTGGGGGTCGTCGCCGTCGGGTGCGGTGCCCTGCAGCGTGGCCCCGGCGATGAACAGGTCGGCGCCCGCCGCCAGCCGGGCGAGGGCCTCGCCCGGACCGGCGTCGCCGCTGTAGGCGAGGGTCAGGCCGCGGGCGGCCAGGCGGACGCCGGCGTGCGGGACATGGTGCGGCAGCAGGGCGGCGTCGAGGCCGAACGGGCCCACCCGGTGGCTCCCCGGGAGGTCGTGCACGTCGAAGACCTCGCGCAGGTCCTCGGTCGGCTCCATCGCCTGGACCCGCCGGACGACCCCCGGTGGGCAGTACAGCGGCAGGCGGGGCCCGCGCGGCTGGGCGAAGTAACGGGCGCGGCAGAGGGCGCTGAGGTCGGCGCAGTGGTCGGGGTGTTCGTGGGTGACGACCACCGCGCCGACATCCCCGGCGGGGGCGTGCTCCAGCAGGCGGGGGAGCGTCGCGTAGCCGAGGTCCAGCACGAGGCGGAACCCGTCGTACTCCAGCAGGAAGCCGCTGGCACCCCGCCCGGCCTCCGGCCAGGCCCCGCACGTTCCCAGCACCGTCAGTCTGCGCATCAGGCGATGCTCTCATGCGGCCGGGCGGGGCCTGCCGGGTCAGGCGCCGAAGTTCAACGCGTACAGCGAGCGCACCAGTTCGGCGGTGACGAAGTCCATCGGGACGGTGCCGAGCACCGGCCGGGCGGAACGGTCGAGGCCGCCGAGGTAGCCGCGCAGTCTGGGGGTGATCGCGTCGGCGGCCTGGCGCGGCCAGAGGCCCCAGCCGGAGCTGGAGGTGAAGGTGAGGAAGAGCCGCTGCGGGTCGGTGGCGGCCCGGGCGGCGTCGAGGTGGGAGGAGACCTCGGGCCACTTGCGGGAGTTGAGGTCGAAGATGGTGCCGATGTCGTAGTCGTCCTCGATGTCGGTGCGCGGGCCGCCCCATCGCAGGCCGGGCAGGCCGGAGTTGTCGGCGATCAGGACGACCCGGCCGCGGACCTCGCCCAGGCGCGGGATCCGGTCCTCGGCCCAGAACAGGCCCGGCCACCGCCGCTGGTAGTCGGCGAAGACGGCGCCGAACTCGGCGTCGGAGACGGTGGAGTACTCCTGCTTGACCCGCATCACCAGGGTCTCGCCGGGGTGCGCGGCGAGGAAGGCCTGGCACTGGTTGAGTACGTCGCCGAAGAAGATCTGCTGGAAGACCGGGCCGTGGTGGATGGCGAACACGCCGTCGATGAACCGGCAGCGGATGTCGAGGAAGCGGATGCCTGCCGCGAACTGGTCCGGGGCCGATAGCGTTTGAGTCTGCGTCAGGGCGCCGCCGTAGAGCGAGCAGGTGTCATGGGTGCCGGGGAGGGTGAGCCGCGCGAGGGAGGCCTGCGGGTCGACTGCGCCCAGCCAGTCCGCCCCGCCCGGGACGGTGGCCGCGGAGGCCCGCGGCATGCCCGCCCCCAGCCCGGCGGAGGCGAGGGCGCCCAGCAGGGCGGTGCGGCCGAAGGTGCGCCTGCTCATCGGTGTACGGGTGCTCAAGGACATGGCGTGGTACCCCCGTTGGGTGTGTGGGGACGGGACGGGAGAGTGAGTGGCATGCTCATTGTCGGGATGCCGGCCCGCTTTGCCCAGGGGTGCGGACGGTGGAACCGGCACCCCGCGGGCACTCGTCCGGATGAATGCCGAGGCCGGGGTCGGCCGAGGAGCGTGCGATGGACCGCAGAACGGTGGGCAGGATCCGGTCGGAGCGGGCGTCCTCGGACTGACGGGGACCGCGGTCTGCCTGGCCGTCGGCGTCTGGCCGACCGCCGACGGCGCCAGCCCGCTCTCCCGGGGCGGGTGGATCCTCTGCGGGATCTTCTTCACCGCCGCGGGCGGCGCCGTCGACGATGTCGAGCGGGGTGCGGAAGCCTGCAGCGATCACATTCTTCGTAGGATGAGGGCCTTGATCGGGGCAGGACGCGCCGCGAGCACGACAGGGAACGGGGAGATCACGATGGTGAGTCTCAGCGCGATAGCCGGCATTGCGGTGGTGTCCACGGGGATGGTGCTGACCCCCGGGCCGAACATGATCTATCTGGTCTCCCGTTCGGTCGCTCAGGGCCGTCGGGCCGGGCTGATCTCGTTGGCGGGCGTGTTCGTCGGCTTCCTGACCTATCTGTTCGCGGCGACCGCTGGTATCGCGACGGTGTTCGCGTTGGTGCCGGAGATCTATCTGGCGGTCAAGTTCGCCGGTGCCGGTTACCTGCTCTGGCTGGCCTGGAAGGCGGTCCGCCCGGGTGGCAGTTCGGCGTTCGCGCCGAAGGAGCTGGCGGCGGACGGGCCGGGGCGGCTGTTCGGCATGGGTCTGCTGACCTGTCTGCTGAATCCCAAGATCGCGATTCTGTATGTCTCGTTGCTGCCGCAGTTCGTCCAGCCGGAGCGCGGCCATGTCGCCGTCCAGAGCCTGTTGTTGGGCCTGACGCAGATCGCGGTCGGGGTGGCCGGGAACGCGGTGTTCGTGCTGACGGCCGGTTCGGTGTCCTCGTTCTTCGCCCGGCGCCCGCTCTGGCAGCGGGTGCACCGCTATCTGATGGGTACCGCGCTGGCGGGCTTCGCGGTGCGGATCGCCGCCGACCGCTCGCGGGTGGTGCTGGCGGCTCCCTGACGCCTCCGGGCGGGGAGCCGCCGGCGCCCGGCTCAGCCGCCGTACTGCGCGAAGATCTTCGCGAACTCGTACGGCTGCTGCGGGATGTTGGTGCACTTGAAGAGTGCGCCGGTGCAGGCGTTGGCGTCCCGGGTGGCGTCCCAGAAAGCCAGCTCGCCGAGGTGGTGCTGCTTGGCGAAGGCCACCAGCTGCTGGGCGTCCGCCTGGTTGTAGATCTGGTGGTCGTCGTTCTCGCCGATCATCGGCGTGACCCCGACCATGGCCCACAGCTGCGCGTCGCCCTTCGCCGGGTAGAGCGCCTTCAGCTGGCCGTACAGCGCCTGCGCGGCCTGGACGGCGGCCTCGCCGTAGTCCAGGCCGGCGCGGTAGTAGTCCATCGCCATGATGTTCACCAGGTCGACGGCCACGCCCGCGTCCCGGGAGGACTTCACGATCGCGACGCCCTCGGTGATCAGGCCCTCGGGCAGCACCGGCAGGGTGAACGACACCCTCAGGCCGGGGTTGGCCTTCTGCAGCTTGGCGAGCGCGGCCGAGCGGCGGTCGTTGGCGGCAGTGTCGGCGATCGCGGCGCCCTCGATGTCGAAGTCGACGTAGCGCAGGTTGTACGCCTTCACCACGGCGTCGTACTCGGCGAACAGCGAGTCCACCGTGGTGCAGGCGGCGGCGAGTTCGGTGCCGCTGGCGCCGCCGAAGGAGACCTTGACGTCGCCGCCGGCCGCCCGCAGCGCGTCCACCTGGTCCTTGGCCCAGCCGGTGCGCGGGTCGTAGGCGTTGAACCAGCTGGCCTTGCAGCCGACGCCGGTGACGAAGCCCATGGTGAACGACTTCAGGTTGCCGGCCTTGGCCATCGTGGGCAGGGACGGGGTGGGCCAGGCACCCATGTCGATGTAGGGGGCCACCGGGACGGCGACGTTCGGCGGCGGCGTGGTGGGTGTCGCCGTGCCGGTGGGCGTCGGCGTCACCGTCGGCGTGGCCGGGGTCGGCGGCGGGGTGGACGGGTTGCCGCCGGGGCCGGTGAGCGCGACGTCGTCGGCCAGGTAGGCGCCCTGCCCGTACCAGCCGTGCAGGTAGACGGTGACGCTGGTGGTGGCCGGGCCGGTGGTGAAGGTGGTGGAGAGCTGCCGCCAGGCGGCGCCGCCGGGTGTCCAGACGGCCGGGTCGGTGACCCCGCTGCCGGTGGCGCCCAGGTAGACGTACTGACCCTGGACCCAGGCGCTCAGGGTGTACTTGGTGTTGGGCTGCACGGTGACGGTCTGGCCGCACTGGGCGGTGTCGCTGCTGCTCGCGGCCCCCTTGAGGGCGTGGGAGCCGGTGTGTGCGCCGGAGTCGGCGATGCTTCCGGTGCCGCCGGAACAGCTCCAGGGGGCGGCCGCGCCGCTCTCGAAGCCGGCGTTGGCGAGCAGGTTGCCGTCGGCCGCGCCGGCGCTCCCGGCCAGGGTGGCGAGCCCGCCGGCGGCCAGTACGGTGGCGGCGGCGAGGCCGAGCAGTGTGGCCCGGCCGGCGGTGCCGGGTGCGGCGGTGTCGGGCGCGGAGATGTCGTGGGGCGCGCGTGGCATGGGGGTGCCTCTCGGGACGGCGCCCGGCTGCCGCCCGCCGCGGTGGGGAGCGCGGGCGGGCGACCGTGGGCGGTGAGGTGGTGTCCGGTGCGGGGAGGTGCGCGGTACTGGGCACCAACGTGGACTAGACCAGCTGCGCACGTCAAGAACTTCCGGGGCATCAAAGGTCCTCCAGGGAAAGGCTTACGCGCGGTTTGAGGGAGGCCGGGGCGGCCCGGGTGCCGGGCGGGGGCAAAGGAAGATCATTCCGCTCCGGCGCCGGTGTCCGCCTGTCGGAAGGCTGCCCGCCCGCCGAGCGCAGCTCCCCAGGGCGGCGCGATGATCAGGAATCTGCGCATCTGCTTCCCCGGGGACTCCTTCACCCAGGGCGTCGGCGACCCGGAGTACCGCGGCTGGGTCGGCCGGGTGCTCCAGGCGACCGGCGGGGACGTGACGGCGTTCAACCTGGGCGTCCGCAGGAACACCTCGGCGGACGTGCTGGCGCGGATCCGGCCGGAGGTGGACGCGCGGACGGTGCCCGGGGCGGACAGCCGGCTCGTCCTCTCGGTCGGCAGCAACGACACCGTGCGGGAGGCGGGTCGCCCACGGGTGGCACCGGAGCGCTGCGTGGCCAACCTCGCCGCCCTGCTGGACGGTGCCCGGGGGCGCGGACTCGGTGTCCTGGTGGTCGGCCCGCCGCCGGTGGCCGACGCGGGCGCGGAACACCTGGACCGGCTGCCGGCGCTCGTAGGCGCGCCGGCCGCGCTCTGCGCCGGGCGCGGTGGGTCCTTCGTCGACGTGACGGCCGCGCTCGCCGCCGATCCGGTCTGGACCGCCGAGGCCCTCGCCGGCGACGGCGCCCATCCGGGGGCGGGGGGCTACCGGCGGCTCGCCGGTCTCGTGCTGGCGGGCGGTTGGCGGGAGTGGGTGCTCGGAGGAGGGGCTTGACCTCGAGTGCACTCGAAGGGAGAGGCTGAAGCCGTTGATCCGCAACACACGAAGGAGCACCGGAAGATGCGCACCTCCACGCTTGGTCAGCAGGGTCCCGAGGTCGGCGTGGTCGGCCTCGGCTGCATGGGGATGACCTGGGCCTACGACCTGCAGAACCGTGACGACGAGACGTCGGTCCGGGTGATCCGGGAGGCGCTCGACCTCGGCGTCACCCTGATCGACACCGCCGACTACTACGGCCCGTACACCAATGAGGAGGTGGTCGGCGCGGCCCTGGCCGGCTCGTACCGGGAGCGTGCGGTGCTGGCCACCAAGGTCGGCCTGGTGTCGGGCACCGGCGGCAGGATGGCGGGGAACAACGGGCGCCCGGAGCACGTGCGGCGCTCGATCGACGAGAGCCTGCGCCGCCTCGGCACCGACCACGTCGACCTCTACCAGCTGCACCGGGTGGACCCGGAGGTGCCGATCGAGGAGACCTGGGGCGCGCTCGCCGAGACCGTCGCGGCCGGCAAGGCGCGCCGGATCGGGCTCTCCGAGGTGAGCGTCGAGCAGATCAAGCGGGCGCAGGCGGTGCACCCGGTGGCGTCGGTCCAGTCCGAGCTGTCGCTCTGGACCCGGGACGCGCTGGCCGAGGTGGTGCCGTACACCGAGGCGGAGGGCATCGCCTTCCTGCCGTTCTCGCCGCTCGGCCGGGGCTTCCTGACCGGCAGCATCTCCTCCGCCGACCAGTTGCAGGCCGGCGACTTCCGCCGCTCGCTGCCGCGGTTCCAGCAGGACGCGCTGGCGGCCAACCTCGCGCTGGTGGAGAAGGTGAAGGAGGTCGCCGCTCGGGTCGGGGTGACGCCGGCGCAGGTGGCGCTGGCCTGGGTGCTGGCGCAGGGCCGGTACGTCCTGCCGATCCCGGGCACCAAGACGCCCAAGTACCTGGTGGACAACGCGGGCGCGGCCGACGTGGTGCTCCCGGCGGCGGATCTCGCCGAGCTGGACGCGCTGCCGACGCCGACCGGCAGCCGCTACTGAGCGACCCCGGTGGCCGGGGCCGGCCGGCCCCGGCTCCCCGCTCAGCGCTCCTTGACCCAGACCAGCTGCCGCCCCGTCTCGCCGGGTGCCCGCACCGCCGTGTCGGCGATCCGGTCGAGCCGGTAGCCGAGCTTGCGCGGCACGGCGGCGCTGGCGGTGTTGGCCTGGTCGCAGCGGATCTCCACCCGCCCGATGCCGGGCAGGGCGAGCGCGGCCCCGGTGAGCGCCCCGGCGGCCGTGGTGGCGATGCCCCGGCCGACGTGCTCCGTGCCCACCCAGTAGCCGATCTCCAGCGCGCCCGGGCCGATCCGGCCGTGCAGGCCGCACGAGCCGATCACGCTGCCGGGCCGGGCGTCCAGGCCGACCAGGTAGATGAAGTCGGTGCCGGCGTCCCAGGCGGCGGCACCGGCTCTGGTCGCCTCGGCGGTCTGCGCGCGGCTGGGCGCCTCCGCGGCCCACTCCAGCCAGGGCCGCAGGTGGTCCAGGTTGGCCCGGACGGCGGCGTTGAGCGCGGCCGTGTGGCCGGTCGAGCGGCGGTGCAGCGAGACCCCGCCCGCCAGCCGCAGCAGCTCCGGCGGCCGGCCGGGGGAGACCTCACGGGACCGTGACATGACAGGGCTCATGACCGCGATTATGACCGTGGTCCAGACCTGCCACCACCAGGAGGGCGCGGGTGCGGGGCGCCGCCCGGGGGCGTGTCAGAGGCGCACCAGGACGTCGTCGAGCTCCTTGCGCCGCAGGTCGGGGACGCGCGCGCCGTCCGCCGGGTAGCCCACCGGGATGACGTAGGCGGCCCGTTCCTCGGCGGGCCGTTCGCACACCTCGTTGAGGAACCTCATCGGGCTCGGGGTGTGGGTGAGCGTGGCCAGCCCGGCCTGGTGCAGGGTGGCGAGCAGCAGGCCGACCGCGATGCCGACCGACTCCTTGGTGTAGTACGGGCGCGGCGACCGGGGGCCCTTGTGCACCTCGAACACCACGATCACGGCGGGAGCGTCCTCCAGGAACGGCTTCTGCCAGTCGGTGCCGATCGGCGCCAACGCGGCCAGCCACTCCTCGGAGGCCCGGTGCGCGTAGAACTCGCGCTCCTCCGCCTCGGCGGCCGCGCGCAGCCGCCGCTTGCGCTCCGGGTCGGTGATCACCACGAACCGCCACGGTTGGACGTGCGCGCCGCTGGGCGCGGTGTTCGCGGTGCGGACCGCCCACTCGACCACGCCGTCCGGGATCGGGTGGGTCGAGTAGTCGCGGACGGTCCGGCGCAGCGCCATCACGTCGTGGAAGGACCTGCTGCGTGCCTCGGCCTCGTGGGCGGGCACCGTCATCGGGCGGAGCGGGACGCTCGGGTAGGAGGGGCCGTCCGCCGTGCTGTCAACCATCTGGCTCTCAACCATGGCCGACAGCACAGCACATGACGGACCAGCCGGGAAGAGGTCGAGACCAATCGGCGGGCGGTCAGCTCTCGTGGACGCGCCCGCCCCCGACCTCGATCCGCCGGTTCACCGAGACCGTGTCCAGCATCCGCCGGTCGTGCGTGACCAGCAGCAGCGTGCCGGTGTACGAGGCCAGCGCGGCCTCCAACTGCTCGATGGCCGGCAGGTCCAGGTGGTTGGTGGGCTCGTCCAGGACCAGCAGGTTCACCCCGCGCGCCTGGAGCAGCGCCAGCGCCGCCCGGGTGCGCTCGCCGGGGGAGAGGGTGTCCGCCGCACGCAGCACGTGCACCGCCTTCAGCCCGAACTTGGCCAGCAGCGTGCGCACCTCCTCCGGCGTCAACTCCGGTACGGCGGCGGCGAACGCCTCCGCCAGCGGCTCCCCGCCGAGGAACAGCCCGCGCGCCTGGTCCACCTCGCCGACCACCACGCCGGAGCCCAGCACGGCGCTGCCGCCGTCGAGTTCGAGCCGGCCGAGCAGCGCGGCCAGCAGGGTGGACTTGCCCGCGCCGTTGGCGCCGGTGATGGCGACCCGGTCGGCCCAGTCGATCTGGAGGTCCACCGGGCCGAGGGTGAAGTCGCCGCGGCGGGCGGTCGCCCCGCGCAGGGTGGCGACCACCGAGCCGGAGCGCGGCGCGGTGGCGATCTCCATCCGCAGCTCCCACTCCTTGCGCGGCTCATCGACCACGTCCAGCCGCTCGATCATCCGCTGGGTCTGCCGGGCCTTGGAAGCCTGCTTCTCGGTGGACTCGGACCGCATCGCCCGGCCGATCTTGTCGTTGTCGGAGGACTTGCGGCGCGCGTTGCGCACCCCGTGCTCCATCCAGCCGCGCTGCATCCGGGCCCGGGCCTCCAGGCCGGCCTTGGTGTCGGCGTACTCCTCGTACTCCTCGCGGGCGTGCCGGCGGGCCGTCGCGCGCTCCTCCAGGTACGCCTCGTAGCCGCCGCCGTACAGGTTGACCTGCTGCTGGGCGAGGTCCAGCTCCAGCACCTTGGTGACGGTGCGGGCCAGGAACTCGCGGTCGTGGCTGATCAGCACGGTGCCGGCGCGCAGGCCCTTGACGAAGGACTCCAGCCGCTCCAGGCCGTCCAGGTCGAGGTCGTTGGTGGGCTCGTCGAGCAGGAAGACGTCGTAGCGGGAGAGCAGCAGCGAGGCGAGGCCGGCCCGCGCGGCCTGGCCGCCGGAGAGCGCGGTCATCGGCAGGTCCAGCGAGACCTTCAGCCCGAGCGAGTCGGCGACCTCCTCGGCCCGCTCCTCCAGGTCGGCGCCGCCGAGGTCCAGCCAGCGGTCCAGGCTGGTCGCGTAGTCGTCGTCGGCACCCGGGCGGCTCTCGACCAGGCCCTCGGTGGCCGCGTCCAGCGCGGCCTGCGCCGCCGCCACACCCGTGCGCCGGGCCAGGAAGTCGCGGACCGACTCGCCCTCCCGCCGCTCCGGCTCCTGCGGCAGGTGGCCGACGTTGGCGGACGCCGGGCTGAGCCGCAGCGACCCGCCCTCGGGGGTGTCCAGCCCGGCCAGCAGCCGCAGCAGCGTCGACTTGCCGGCGCCGTTCACCCCGACCAGCCCGATCACGTCCCCGGGGGCGACGACCAGGTCCAGGCCGGAGAAGAGGGTGCGGTCGCCGTGACCGGCGCTGAGGTCCTTGACTACGAGTGTGGCGCTCATGATGCCCCCGATTCTAGAAGAGCCGGGGACCGGGCAGGAGCCGGCCCGCGGCGCCCGGGAGGGGACCGGGTAACGCGCCGGGGCCCGCGGCGGGAAGGCCGCGGGCCCCGGGTGCTCAGGACGTGCCCGAGGTCACTTCTTCTTGGAGATGTACTCCAGCGCGTGCTGGGCGACGTCGTCCAGGTACGGGCCGGCCTCCCAGGTGTTGTCGTTGCCGCCGATGGAGGTGTCCGACACCAGGACCTGCTTGCCGTCCTTGGTGGTGAACCAGCCGCCGCCGCTGTCGCCGCCGGTGCCGTTGCAGCCGATGGTCAGCATCGCCGGACGGCTCGCGTCGATGGTGTGGCGCACCGGCTTGCCGCTGTCGCAGTGCTCCAGCTCCATGCCGTCGAAGGGCTTGCCGGCGGGGTAGCCGTAGCTGCTGACCGCGGTGATCTGGTCGCGCGGCGCGTTGAACCAGACCGGCACCGAACCGCCGACGACCTCCTCCAGCGACTTGCCACTGCCGTCCGGGTTGGCCACCTTGATGATGCCGAAGTCGTACTGGCTCCACGGGCCGCCGTACTCCGGGTCGGCCTCGCTCGACCAGGTCGGGGAGACGATGCCGGCGACCGCGCCCCACTCGCCGTACGGCTCGGCCTGCGTCAGCGAGGCCTGCTTGCCGCCGCTCACCACGCCGGTGCTGTTGAACGCCGGGGCGAAGGTGATGTTGGTGTGCGACTTGCCGCCCTTGCCGCCGTGCAGGCAGTGGCTGGCGGTCCAGACCAGGTTGCTCTTGCCGGGGTTGGCCGGGTCGGAGACGACGGTGCCGGAGCAGACGTAGTCCTGGTTGCCGTCCTGGAAGAACAGCTTGCCGTTGACGTGGAAGTTCTTGGCGAACGGGTGCGGGACGGGCTTCTCCTCGACCAGCTTCGGCAGCGGGTCGTTGCCACCGTCCGACGGCGCCTGGGAGGTCGGCTGGGCCGGTGCCTGGGAGGTCGGCTGGGCGGTGGGCTGTGCCGTCGGCTGGGTGGTCGGCTGCGCCGTGGGCTGGCCGGGCTTGTACGGCTTGGCCTGGAGGATCTTCTGGAGGTCCCAGAAGCCCTTCACCGCCGGAGTGATCACGTTCTGCTGGGCGAACTTCTCCCAGTCCTCGTACTTCCACTTCTTCAGCTCGTCGAGGCTGGGCAGCTTGATCGGTGCCGCGCCCGGCTTGTCGGTGCTGGTGGCCGCGGTGGTGGGCGCCGCGGTCTCGGCCCCGGTCGTGTCGCTGTTGTCCGGCCCGCACGCCGTCGCGACCACCATCGTCAGCGCGACCACGGAGGCGCCCAGCGCAGCACGAGTCGTCCGGGATATGTGTGACATGAGTTCAGTTCCCCCTGTGGATGAACGCCATACGGCCCAGGACGGCACGGTCCGCAGGTATGGCCGGTGAGGAGTCTGCCATGTGGATAAAGGCGTTCTTACATCCGCCCCTGACCGGGACAGAGCTGTCACGGGATCGGCACGTCATCGGCACGGGAAAAACCTGTTGCGGCCCCCGCCGGGCCTCCGTAGCGTGATCCGTGCCACCCGTCAGAACAGGAGAAGGCCGTTGCTCTACTGAGGTCCCGAGACACCGCCCCCGCCGCGATGCAGCCCTGCTGCCCGCGGAGCGTGAGTGTGCGAGTGCGCGACCTCAGTGGTGAGCCGGTCCGTGGCCCTTGACGGCCCTCGGCCCCTTCCCGCTCCCTGCGTGCACTCCCGCGGTGTCTCCCGTGTCGCTCCCCAAGACCGCAGGCAACCACCGGGAGGCCACTCATGGCACAACCCAGCACCTCCGTCCTCTGCACCGACCTCGCCTTCGAATGGCCCGACGGCAAGACCGTCCTGGACGGCTTCCACCTCGCCGTCGGCCCCGGCCGGACGGGCCTGATCGGGCTCAACGGCTCCGGCAAGTCCACCCTGCTGCGCCTCGTCGCCGGCGAGCTCACCCCGACCGCGGGCACCGTCAAGGTCGGTGGCGAGCTCGGCTACCTGCCGCAGGGCCTCACCCTCGACACCGGCCTGCGGGTCGACGAGGCGCTCGGCGTCCGGGCCGCCCGCGAGGCCCTGCACGCCATCGAGTCCGGCGACACCGACCAGCGGCACTTCGACGCCGTCGGCGACGACTGGGACGTCGAGGAGCGCGCCCGCGCCACCCTCGACCGGCTCGGCCTGCACCGGCTGGGCCTCGACCGGACCACCGGCGAGCTCTCCGGCGGCGAGGCCGTCCTGCTCCGGCTCGCGGCCCTGCTGCTGAGCCGCCCCGACGTCCTGCTGCTGGACGAACCCACCAACAACCTCGACCGGGCCGCCCGCGAGCGGCTCTACGAGACGGTGGCCGGCTGGAGCGGCGTGATGCTGATCGTCAGCCACGACCGCGAGCTGCTCCAGCACGTCGACCAGATCGCCGACCTCCGGGACGGTCAGGTCACCTGGTACGGGGGGAACTTCGCCGAGTACGAGCGTACCCTCGCCGCCCAGCAGGAGACGGCCGAGCGGCTGTTGCGCAACGCCGAGGCCGACGTCCAGCGCCAGAAACGCGACCTGTCCGAGGCCCGCGTCCGGCTGGAGCGCAGCGCCAGCTACGGCAAGAAGCGCTCGGTCACCCGCAACGACCCGCACATCTTCCGCGGCATGCTGAAGCGCCAGGGCCAGGAGACGGCCGGCCGGCTCCAGGGCATGCACACCGAGCGGCTGGAGGAGGCGAAGCAGCGGCTCACCGCCGCCGAGGAGGCGGTGCGCGACGACGCCGAGATCCGGATCGACCTGCCCCGCACCGCCGTCCCGGCCGGCCGCACCGTCCTCACCCTGCAGAAGGTCCGGCTGCCCTACGGAGCCACCGCCGACCTCGACCTGCGCGGCCCCGAGCGGATCGCCCTGGTCGGCCGCAACGGTTCCGGCAAGTCCACCCTGCTGCGCACCATCGCCGGTGAACTCTCCCCGCTGGAGGGCGAGATCACCACACCGGTGCCGGTGCGCCACCTGCCCCAGCGGCTCGACCTGCTGGACGACGGGCTCACCGTCGCGGGGAACGTCAAGCGGTTCGCGCCGAACGCGGGGGACAACGCGATCCGGGCCAGGCTGGCCCGCTTCCTGTTCCGCGGGGGCCGGGCCGACCAGCCGGCCGCCACCCTCTCCGGCGGCGAGCGGTTCCGCGCCACCCTGGCCGCCCTGCTGCTGGCCGACCCGCCGCCGCAGCTTCTCCTGCTCGACGAGCCGACCAACAACCTCGACCTGGCCAGCGTCCGCCAGCTCACCGAGGCGCTCGCCGCCTACCAGGGCGCGCTGATCGTCGTCAGCCACGACCTGCCGTTCCTGCGCGGCCTCGGGCTCACCCGCTGGCTGGAGCTGGACGGCGAACTGCGGGCGGTGGAGCCGATGTAGTCCGTCACCGGGGCGCGCCACCGAGGTGCTGACGGACCGACATGCTCGCGGCGGCCGACCGGATCCGCTCCTGGCGGATCCGAGCCGGCCGCCGCGTGGGTCGGGTCGGGGTGCGTCGGGTCGGTGCGGGTCGGGGATCAGACCTCGGAGGCCTCGGAGACCGGCTCCGCAGCGGCCGCGGCACCCGGCCGGAGCTTGCCCGCGACCAGGGTGCCCAGCCGGTCCAGCCCGATCACGGTCGCCGCGAGGACGATGAACTCCACCGTCAGCAGGGCTATCTGGCCCCACACGTAGCCGTAGCCCTCGGTCGTCGGATCGAAGAAGAAGTACGGGTACGGCATCGGGTAGTTGGAGAACAGCGCGTTGCGGACCAGGACGATCGCCGCGTAGCCGAGCGGGAAGGCCAGCCAGAGCGGGATGTCCCGCCAGGCGGAGGCGTTGCGCGGCTTCAGCGTCAGCCAGTCGATGATCACCATCACCGGCGTGACGTAGTGCAGGAAGAACGACGACCAGTGCTGCAGCTTGTCCGGGCCGTCGAAGAGCCCGGGCAGCGGGTTGGCGCCGTGCTCCAGCAGGATGTGCGAGACCAGCCCGGTGATCAGGATGTACAGCGTGGCGGCGCCGCGCAGCCGGGGCGCGGGCGCGTCCACCGTGCCGCGCTTGACCATCCAGTAGACGGCGCCGATGAAGTAGCCGAGCACGATCACGTTGCTCTGGATGGTGAAGTACACCAGCGGCGCGGTCTGGAGGGTCAGGCCGAGGCCCGCCGAGAGCACGATGCCCATGCGCCACCAGAGCGCGGGACGGGTCCGGACTGACATACGGCCACCAGTTCGTTTCAGGCGATACGGGAGGTATCGGGCGGTAGAGGGAGGGAAGGCCGCACTCTACTCGCTGGTAGGGCCGGGACGGAAGAAACGTCGGAGCAGGTGCTCCCTGCCCGGGAGCTACCCCGGCAGGACGAAGCCCGACTCGTACGCGGCGATGACCGCCTGGGTGCGGTCCCGGGCGCCCAGCTTGGCCAGCACGCTGCCGACGTGCGTCTTCACCGTCTCCTGGCTGACCACCAGCCGCCCGGCGATCTCGCCGTTGTTCAGCCCGGCGGCCATCAGCCGCAGCACCTGGCCCTCCCGCTCGGTGAGCCGCCCGATCGGCCCCTGTGCGGGCGCGGGCGCGCCCGCGCGCTGCCCGGCCGGGGCGTGGCGCAGGGCCAGCTCGCGCACCGCGGCCGGGAAGAGCAGCGAGTCCCCGCGCGCGACCAGCCGCACCGCCTGGACCATCTCCTCCGCGCTGGCCCGCTTCAGCAGGAAGCCGGCGGCGCCGGCCCGCAGCGCGTCGTACACGTGGTCGTCGTGCTCGAAGGTGGTGACCACCATGATCTTCGGCGGGTCGGCCATGCCGCCGACCAACTGCTCGGTGGCCCGGATGCCGTCGATGCCGGGCATCCGGACGTCCATCAGCACCACGTCCGGCCGCAGCTCGCGCACCAGCGACACCGCCTCGGCGCCGTCGGAGGCCTCGCCGACCACGGTCAGGTCCGGTTCGGCGTCGATCACCACCCGCAGGCCCATCCGCACCAGCCGCTCGTCGTCGGCGATCACCACCCGGACCGCGGCACCCGGCCCGCCCGGCCCATCCGTCACGTTCGTCGTCCCGCTCATCGTGTCCCTCCCACCGGCAGCCAGACGGCCAGCCGCCACGTCGTTCCGTCGTCCGCCGGACCGGCCTCGCAGCCGCCGTGAAGCACCGCCGCCCGCTCGCCGATGCCGCGCAGCCCGCGGCCGCCGCCGGGGCGGCTGGGGCGGGCGGGGCCCAGCGGGTTGGTCAGTTCGATCTCCAGCCGGCCCGCGGCCAGCCCCAGCCGCAGCCCGGCGGGCGCGGTCGGGCCGGCGTGCCGCAGGACGTTGGTGAGGCCCTCCTGGACGATGCGGTACGCCTCGCGGGAGGACGCGGCCGGCAGCCGGTCCAGGCCGGGCGGCAGCTCGGCGTCGACGTTCAGCCCGGTGCGGGCGAGCTGTCGCAGCAGGTCGTCCAGCCCGGCCAGGGTCGGCCCGGCGGGCTCGGCGTCGGCCCGGTCCTCCTCCCGCAGCAGGCCGATCACGGCGTCCAGCTCGGCGACCGCGGCCCGCGCCGTCTCGCCGATCGCCTGGAGCGCCTCCTCGGCGAAGTCCGGGTCGCTCCGCAGCACCCGGGCGGCCGCCGAGGCCTGGATGCCGACCGCGCTGAGGGCATGGCCGACCGAGTCGTGCAGCTCGCGCGCCAGCCGGTTGCGCTGGGCGAGCACGGTGGCCCGCCGTTCGGCGGCGGCCACCCGCTCGTCCGGGGTCGGGCCGAGCAGGACGGGTGCCCAGCGGGCCAGCAGCGTGCCCAGGCCGGCGCTGGTCGAGAGGATCAGCAGCGTCAGCGCGAGGCCCATGAGCGGTCCGGGCAGCCAGGACGGGAACCCGCGGTCCTGCCAGAACTGCAGCAGCTCGGCCACCGGCGGCCCGCCCAGCGGCGAGGTCATCAGGAAGACCGCGAACGGCACCCCGGCCAGCGTCATCCCGCTGACCACCCCGCCGAAGAGCAGGTGCAGGACGTACCAGGCGACGGCCTGCCGCCGGGCCGCCCAGGACCGGGCCGGCCCGGTGGCGACCTCGTCCGGCCGACTCGGTGCGCAGAGGGCCCGCGCGGCGGCCCCTTCCAGTGCGCGGACCGTCGGCACCAACGCGGTGACGGCGGCCATCGGCAGCGACAACCCGAGCGCGGCGAGGTAGAGAAGCAGCTGGACCATCGGGTCGTGCTGCGGGTTGAGTGCTCCGATCAGCACGGTCGAGAGCATCCAGTAGGGCATCAGCAGCGCGCCGCCGAGCACCAGGTGCACCCAGCGCAGCCGGGCCTGCCGACCGAGCAGCGCGCCCCCGGCCCGCCGCAGCCCCCACCGATCCGTGCCCGCCCCCGTGCTCACCCGGCCGACTCTACGTCAGTGACCGTCGGCCCGGCGGTGGTCGTCCCGTCGGTGACCGCGTGCGCGGCCGTCCGCTCGACGAGGGCGATCGTGCCGACCACCAGGATCAGCAGGCCCGTCACCAACTGCCCGGCCTCCACCAGCGGCATCAGCCCCGGCACGGCCTTGCGCAGGTCGGTCACCTCGTTGGTCGTCCCGAGCGCGACCAGCTGGTAGCCGCCCCAGCCGAACAACGAGCCACCCGCGGTCCACACCACCGCGACCGGCAGGCGCAGCCGCCGCTCCGGCCGGGCGCGGAACACCAGAACCAGCAGCGCCGCGACGGCGGCCACCGCCATCACCGCGGTCACGCCGTCCAGCACGCCCGAGGCCCGGGTGCGCTGCTCGGTGAACAGCACCGGGAGCCCCGTCGAGCCACCCGCCGCCCAGTACGTGCGGGCCGCCGCCACACCGAGCGCGAGCAGCGCGGCGACGCCGGCGAGGGCACGCTGCACGGTGAGGGTGGGGGAGTCCGGCAGGTCGCCGATCCGGCTGCTGAGCAGGCCCACCCAGCGCCGCCGCGCGTACAGCAGGAAGGCGGTGATCAGCGCGACGCCCTGGACGGAGAATCCGCCGTAGACGACGGCGAACACCCAGCCGGCGAGCCCTTCCGGGCCCCCGCCGTCCGAGCTCTCACTCGCCGGGCTCTGCTCCGGTCCGAGCAGCACCGAGGCGAGCGCGCTGAGCGGCAGTGCCACCAGGACGGTGCCGAGCAGCCCGGTCGCCACCCACATCGGGAACGCGACCAGTCCGGCCGGCACCCGCCGCCCCCACGGCCGGACGAAGGCGAGCGCCAGCAGGACGGCGATGACGTCCATGCCGAAGGTCAGCAGGTTCACCAACCAGAGCTTGTCCATCCCGGCCCGGTCGGCGACCCCGACCGGGTGGCCGGTGAGCCAGAGCACCTTGATCGTCAGATACGGCACCGTTGCGGCGACGGCGGTCCAGGCGGCCGTCACCCGTACCCGGTCGACGGAGGTCCTTGTGGTCATGCCGCCACGCTCCCGCACCGGCGCCCGCCAGGACGTCCCCCCGGCTCATGATCCGCCTCCCCCTCCGGGGGGATCCGTACCGCCGGGCCTCCTACCGCGGACGCGCGGGCCCGCCCGGGCGAAGAGCTCGGACGGGCCCGGGGAGCGTACCGCTACGGGATGATCGGCTCGCAGCCGATCGCCTTGCCACCGGCGGTGAGGAACTGCTTCCACAGGTCCGTGACGTCGGGGAAGAGGTTCCAGTTGCCCAGCAGCCTCATCTTGAAGTAGGTGGGCCTGCCCTGACAGGTCGTCATCACCTCGTCGTTGTTCGGGGACGAGAAGCCCATGGTCCAGCGTGCGCGGCCGAATGCCTCCGGAGTGTCCTTGTCGGCGTCCGGCGCCCGGAGCCGGGGTTCGGTCCCGATGGCGAAGGTCGCGGCCGCGCTGCTGGTCCCGACGTCGCAGGACCAGAGCGGGGCGAACGCGGTGGTGGCCTGCTGCTTCAGTCCGCGGGCGGCGGACGGCCCGCCGGGGAGCGTCAGCCCGGGCAGGCCGCAGACGTTGCCGCTGTCCAGGTCCTGCTGCGCGCCCGGGGCCGACAGGCTCTTGGGCGCCGGGAGCTTCGGCTGGGTGCAGTTGAGCTGCGCCGCGATCCCGTTGGCGGTCGCCACCGCGAACCGTGCCAGCTCGCCGTCGTCGACGGAACCGCCCTTGGTCGCGTCGACCCGCGCACGCAGTCCTCCGGTGCCGCAGCCTTCCGGCAGCAACGCCCAGGCCACGGGGCCCGTGACGCCGCCGGCCGAACCGCCGTTGGCCGAGGCGGCGAACAGGCGCGCGCCGGCCTCGGCCTCGAACACGGCGGTGTTCCGGTCCGAGCGGACCCCCACCAGGACCGACCTGTGCCCGCCGAACGCCCCGGTGCTCACCACCGCCGTGCACGACGACCCGCTGTCGTGCAGTGGCGCCGGCTCGCCGTGCTCCTCGCTGATCCGCCCGGGTCCGAAGGCGTCGTGCAGGGCGTCGGCGCTCACCACCCCGTTGCACACGGTCTCCGGACCGAGGACGTTGGTGAGGCTGTACAGCAGTACCCCTGAGAGGCCGGCCGTGATCGCCACGATCACGGCCGCCGCCCGCAGGCGCAGCCGCCGGGTGGTGAAGCCGCGCCGGGTGAGGGCCTGGTCGAGTTTCTCCGTCGTCATGCGGGTCACGGGTTTCCGAGCGCGTTGTGGTACGCCCGGTCGATGGACGAGCGGTAGTGCACCCCGGCGCTGTCGGCCAGCTGCTTCGTCACGCTGCCGGTCGCGGTCATGTCCTGGTCCGAAACGCCCGACCGGCGGGCCTTCTCCTGGATCGTGGTCATCAGCTGGGACTCGCCGGCCGTGTAGTTCTTGCTCACATCGCCCTGGGTCCTGACGTCGAGTTCGGCGTTGGCCTTGTTCGCCCAGTCGGAGGTGCCGACGTCGACCAGACGCTGGGCGACGTCACCCAGCGGGAACCAGGAGGCACCCGGGATCTTCAGCATGTTCGCCGCGGTGCCGTAGACGTGGTAGTCCATCTTGGCTTTCCAGTTGTTCTTGAACTGCTCGTCCGACTTGTGGTCGATGAAGGTGTCCGCGCGCACGGCGTCGAGCGCTCCGAGCGCCTTCCCGGACTCGTCGAGGAAACCGGCGAACTGCGGGTTCGGGCGGCCGGTGACGTCGGGCTTGAAGTTCTCCGGACCGAACTCGTCCATCCGGCGGCCGACTTCCCGGCTCTCGGACAGGTGGATGACGGCGAACGCCTCCGGGTCCTCGGTCACGCCGCGGATGACGCGCAGCAGTTGTTCCCGGCTGGCCGTGAGCCCCTCCGGATGGGAGGGGCCGGAGAGGTCCTTGCTGAGGATGTCGTGCGTGTCCGCCGGGAACTCGGAGATCATGTTCGCCAGCGGGCGGCGCAGGACGGGTGAGAGCTCGTTCTCGTGGCCGGCCCGGTCCCCGCCGAGGGTGGTGAGCGTCTTGTCCATGATCCGCACCATCCCCTCGTCGTGGGGGCGCACGGGCTTTCCGTTGCCGTGCGGGTCACGGCCGGTCGTGGCGGCCTCCAGGACGTCGGCGAAGGCCGCGTGCGAGCTCGCCTTGAGGTCGGCGGGGAACATCTTGGCCTCGTTGTCCTGGTTGGGCCACTTGCGGTCCTTGAGCAGGTAGTCCAGGTTGCCGCTCTTGGCCGGGTCGAGGAACGCCTTCGACGCCTCCGGGTTGTGGCTCATCGCCCGCATCAGGCCGCCCATCGGGTCGGTCGACTTGTCGCCCGGCACGGTGTAGAACGGGCCCCAGAGGTCCTCGCCCTTGTGCTTGCTGCTCTTCTCGTAGTCGACCAGGTCGTTGCCGACCCTCTCCAGGAACCCCTTGTCGTAGCTCCCGCCGGCGCCCATCAGCTGGGTGAGCGCCGGGTAGCCCTCGTTGTACCCGGCGGCCGAACCACCGGGCTTGCGGGCGGCCTTGAGCAGGCTGTCCTCCCACTCCTTGCCCATGCCGCCGTCCTTGGTGGCGGTGGCGAGCACCTTCGAGAGGCTGCCGTAGATGTCCTGGTAGTCGCCGGCGTCGTGATCGCCGTGGGCGTAGCCGTTGTAGGCCTTGGAGTACTCCAGCAGCGCCTCCGGGCCGGTCTTGTCACCCGCCCTGAGGCCGGCCAGCAGCGTGGTGGAGAACTCCTTGGAGCCGGAGTCGGCGGCCATCAGGTTCTGCAGCCGCTTGCGCTCGTCGTCGGAGAGGCTCCCGCCCTTGCCCAGCAGGTCGGTGGCCCGCCTGGCGTCGGCCGCGTCGCCGCCGCCGTACGGGCGGGCGTTGAAGGCGGTGGTGCTGGTGCCGACGTCGCTCTGCAGGGAGGAGGAGGCGCGCTGGTCGGCGGCGGTGGCCTTCGCGACGGCCTGGCCGATCCGCGTGCTCATCGCCTCGGCCTTGCCCTTCATGTCGGCCTGGTACGTGCGCAGGGTCTCCTGGTAGTCGGGGTCGTTGTGGCCTTGGCTGGACATCGGCGGCCAGCTGACCGCCCCGTCGTCGGCGACGATGAGTTTCTGCTCGCTCGCGTCGTGGAGCGCGTTGTCGAGGTCCTTGCGGGCCGCGGTGAAGTCCTCGCCCGCGTCCCGGATGATCGCGGCGAGGGCCGTGGCGACACCGGATGCCTGGGTGAAGTCGGTGTCGATGCCCTGGAGGGCCCGGCCCGCGTCGTCGGCGGCCGCGCCCTCCCAGCCGGCCCGCTGCGGGGTGTTGGTGAGTTCCCGGCCCACCCGGCCGTCCAGTGATTCCAGTGCCTTGGCCATGCTGGTCCAGGCCTCGGCGGTCTCCGTGACGCCGGAGAAGTCGGCCTCGCGCAGTTCCTTGAAGGACACCATGCTTCTGGGGCTCCCTTTCTGTTCTCTCGGGTCTCAGGCGCCGAAACCGGCGGTGGTGGCGTGCTCGTTGGACCGGTAGTTGCGCTGGGTGTCCTCGAGCTTCTCGGCGGTGCCGGTCAGCTTGTCGTGCAGGCTCTTGCACTGCTGCAGCCAGCGCTCGGTGGAGCCGGTGAGGGCGCCGCCGAAGGCGAAGCCGCGGATCCTCGTGGCCGCCGTGGAGGCGTGTTCGGCGAGGTTGTTGCCGCCCTTGCCGTTGGCGTTGTCGAGGTCGGTGGCGATCTGCCGGGCGATGCCGGCCGAGGCGCCCAGCTCGGTCGGGTGGTCCAGCCGGGTGGTCGGCGCGGACGGTGCCGGGCCGGGGGAGGGGCTCGGGGTGGGGCCGGCCGCGAACGGGGAGGTGCCCGGTGCGGAGATCGGAATGATGGTGCCCGGTGCCGGGTTGCGCGGCGCGCCCGGCGGGGATGCCGGTGCGATCGGCCCGGTGGTGAACCCTGGGTTACCCATGTGCGTCTGCTCTCTTCCTCCGGCCGGTGGCCGGAACCCCTCCGAACAAGCAGGACGGCCCTGTCGGCCCTTCCGTCGGTATACCGACGCACTCTTCGTGGTCGCGGTTGCGCCGTGCGCGTCAAGGATCCGTCAGGAAGGAAAGGGCGGGCGTTGGGGTGGCGAACGGGCCGGGGTGTCCGGGTCCGAAGGTCTTGTTACCGGCGGGTCGCTTCCCTATCATCGCGAGTGTGACAGCTTTACTGTCAAACCCCGGAAGGTCTGTAGCCAGTGCATGACACCAGCAGTCCCGGCCCGCTGGCCGGCGTCCGGGTGGTCGAGCTCGCGGGAATCGGGCCCGGCCCCTTCGCCGCCATGCTGCTGGCCGACCTCGGCGCCGACGTCGTGCGCGTCGACCGGCCGAACGCCTCGCCGCTCGGCATCGACCCGGGGTACGACGTCACCAACCGCAACAAGCGCTCGGTGCTGGTCGACCTCAAGTCCCCCGAAGGGGCCGGTCAGGTGCTCGACCTGGTCGAGCGGGCCCACCTGCTGATCGAGGGCTACCGCCCCGGTGTCGCCGAGCGTCTCGGCGTCGGCCCGGACGCCTGCCTGGGCCGCAACCCCGCCCTGGTCTACGGCCGGATGACCGGCTGGGGCCAGCACGGCCCGCTCGCCGCCCGGGCCGGCCATGACATCGGCTACTCGGCGGTGGCCGGCGTCCTCGGCATGATCGGCCCGGCCGACGGACCGCCCGCCATCCCGGTCAACCTGCTCGGCGACTTCGCCGGCGGCTCGCTCTACCTGGTCGTGGGCCTGCTCGCCGCACTCCACCACGCCCGCGGGACCGGCACCGGCCAGGTCGTCGACGCCGCCATCGTGGACGGCGCCGCCCACCTCACCTCCGTGCTCTGGGGCCTGCTCGCGTCCGGCCAGTGGCAGGACCGCCGGGGCGTCAACCTGCTGGACGGCGGCGCCCCCTGCTACGCCGTCTATCAGGCCAAGGACGGCGGCCACCTCGCCGTCGGCGCGCTGGAGCCGCAGTTCTACGCCGAGTTCGCCCGGCTGCTGGAGCTCGGCCCCGACGCACCCGGCCAGTGGGACACGGCCCGCTGGCCCGAACTCCGCGCCCTGATCGCCGCCCGCTTCGCCACCCGGACCAGGGCCGAATGGGAGGACGTCTTCGCCGGCTCCGACGCCTGTGTCGAACCTGTCCTGACGATGCGCCAGGCCGCCGCGTCCGAACACCTGGTGGCCCGCCGGACGTACGTCGAGGCGGACGGCTTCACCCAGCCCGCCCCAGCGCCCCGGTTCTCCGCCACCCCCGGCGCGCTGCGCCGCCCGCCGGCGCGGCCGGGCGCGGACGCCGCCGAGGTCGCCCGGGACTGGGGTGTGCCCGGGCTCCTGACCTCCAAGAACTCCGCCGACTCCGAGGCCCGATAAGGAGCTTGCCGTGCAACGCGACATCTACACCGAGGAGCACGAGGACTACCGGACGACCGTCCGCTCATTCCTCGCCAAGGAGGTGCTGCCGCACTACGACCGCTGGGAGCAGGCCGGCATCGTGGACCGCTCCGCCTGGCTCGCCGCCGGCCGGCAGGGCCTGCTCGGCCTCGCCGTGCCCGAGGAGTACGGCGGCGGGGGCAGCACGGACTTCCGCTACGCCGCCGTGCTGGCCGAGGAGTTTGCCCGGGCCGGCGCCTCCGGCCTCGCGCTCGGCCTGCACAACGACATCATCGGCCCGTACCTCACCTCGCTCGCCACCGACGAGCAGAAGCGCCGCTGGCTGCCCGGGTTCTGCACCGGTGAGCTGATCACCGCCATCGCGATGACCGAACCGGGCGCCGGCTCCGACCTCCAGGGCATCCGCACCCACGCCGTCGACCAGGGCGACCACTACCTGCTGAACGGTTCCAAGACCTTCATCTCCAACGGCATCCTCGCCGACCTGGTGGTCGTGGTCGCCCGCACCACCCCCGAGGGCGGCGCGCACGGCCTCAGCCTGCTGGTGGTCGAGCGCGGCATGCCCGGCTTCGAGCGCGGCCGCAACCTCGACAAGATCGGCCAGAAGTCCCAGGACACCGCCGAGTTGTTCTTCGAGGACGTCCGCGTCCCGAAGGAGAACCTGCTCGGCGAGGAGAACCAGGGCTTCGTCCACCTGATGCAGAACCTCGCCCAGGAGCGGCTCACCATCGCCGCCGCCGCGATCGCCGGCGCCGAGTACCTGGTCGAGATCACCACCGCGTACGTGAAGCAGCGCGAGGCTTTCGGCCGGCCGCTCGCCAAGCTCCAGCACGTCCGCTTCGAGATCGCCGAACTCGCCACCGAGTGCGCCGTCACCCGCGCCTTCGTGGACCGCTGCATCACCGAGCACAACCGGTACGCGCTCACTCCGGCGGACGCCTCGATGGCCAAGTGGTGGGCCACCGAACTGCAGAAGCGCACCGCCGATCGCTGCCTCCAACTCCACGGCGGGTACGGGTACATGAGCGAGTTCCCGGTCGCCCGCGCGTTCACCGACGGGCGGATCCAGACCATCTACGGCGGGACCACCGAGATCATGAAGGAGATCGTCGGCCGCTCCCTCCTCGGCTAGCCCTGCTCCCGGCCGGCCACCTCCCCCGGCCGGCCACCTCTCCCGGGCCGGCCACCTCTCCCGGGCCGTCCTCCCCGGACGGCCCGGACCCCTCCTCGGACCACCCCTCCGCGGAACAGCCCTCCCCGGACCACCCCTCCCCGGACCACCCGTCCCCGGAGCCCTCCCCGGATCACCCCTCCGTGGAGCACCCCTCCCCGGACCACCGGACCACCCATTTGCCCGAAAGGCTCTCCACCGTGACCACCGAAGCGTACGTCTACGACGCGATCCGCACCCCGCGCGGCCGGGGCAAGGCCAACGGCTCGCTGCACGGCACCAAGCCGATCGACCTGGTCGTCGGCCTGATCCACGAACTGCGCCGCCGCCTCCCGGACCTGGACCCGGCGGCGGTCGACGACATCGTGCTCGGCGTGGTCAGCCCGATCGGCGACCAGGGCTCCGACATCGCCCGGATCGCCGCCGTCACCGCCGGTCTGCCCGACACCGTGGCGGGAGTCCAGGAGAACCGCTTCTGCGCCTCCGGCCTGGAAGCCGTCAACCTGGCCGCCGCCAAGGTCCGTTCGGGCTGGGAGGACCTCATCCTGGCCGGCGGCGTCGAGTCGATGTCCCGGGTGCGGATGGGCTCCGACGGCGGCGCCTGGGCGATGGACCCGATGACCAACTACGAGAACCACTTCGTCCCGCAGGGCATCGGCGCCGACCTCATCGCCACCATCGAGGGCTTCTCCCGCACCGACGTGGACGCCTTCGCCGCCGAGTCCCAGGCCCGTGCCGCCAAGGCCCAGGCCGACGGCCTCTTCGACCGCTCGGTCGTCCCGGTCCGCGACCGCAACGGCCTGGTCGTGCTGGACCGCGACGAGTTCATCCGCCCCGGCACCACCGTGGAGAGCCTCGCCGGCCTCAAGCCGTCCTTCGCCGGCATCGGCGACGCCGGCGGCTTCGACGCCGTCGCCCTGCAGAAGTACCACTGGGTGGAGGGCATCGACCACGTCCACCACGCCGGCAACTCCTCCGGCATCGTGGACGGCGCCGCCCTGGTCGCCATCGGCAACCGGGAGATCGGCGAGCGGTACGGGCTGCGCCCGCGCGCCCGCATCGTCTCCGCCGCCGTCTCCGGCTCCGAGCCCACCATCATGCTCACCGGCCCGGCCCCCGCCACCCGCAAGGCGCTCGCCAAGGCCGGGCTGACCGCCGCCGACATCGACCTGGTCGAGATCAACGAGGCCTTCGCCGCCGTCGCCCTGCGGTTCGTCCGGGAGATGGGGTTCCGGCACGACCAGGTCAACGTCAACGGCGGTGCGATCGCCCTCGGCCACCCGCTGGGCGCCACCGGGGCGATGATCCTCGGCACCCTGATCGACGAGCTGGAGCGGCGCGACCTGCGCTACGGCCTGGCCACCCTCTGCGTCGGCGGCGGCATGGGCATCGCCACCATCGTCGAGCGCATCTGACCTCCCGACTCCTCTTTCCCCCCGGAGACCCGAACATGAGCGACACCACCACCATCCGCTGGGAGCAGGACCAGGACGGCGTGGTCACCCTCGTCCTCGACGACCCCACCCAGTCCGTCAACACCATGAACGAGGCCTTCACGGCCGACTTCGACGCCACCGTCGAGCGGCTGGCCGGCCTCGGCGACGAACTGCGCGGCGTCGTCATCACCTCCGCGAAGAAGACCTTCTTCGCCGGCGGCGACCTCAAGATGCTCTCCGCAGCCCGCCCCGAGGACGCCGCCGCCGTCTTCGAGAAGTCGATGCGGATCAAGCGCGCCCTGCGCCGGCTGGAGACGCTCGGCAAGCCGGTCGTCGCCGCCGTCAACGGCAGCGCCCTCGGCGGCGGACTGGAGATCGCCCTCGCCTGCCACCACCGCATCGCCCTGAACACCTCCGCCAGCCGGATCGGCCTGCCCGAGGTCACCCTCGGCCTGCTTCCGGGCGGCGGCGGGGTCGTCCGCACGGTCCGCCTCTTCGGCATCACCGACGCCCTGCTGAAGGTGCTCCTCCAGGGTCGCCAGTACCGGCCGGCGCAGGCGCTCCAGCACGGCCTGGTCCACGAACTGGTCGACACTCCCGAGGAGTTGGCCGACCATGCGCGCGCCTGGATCGAGGCCAACCCGACCGCCGTCCAGCCTTGGGACGTCAAGGGCTACAAGATCCCCGGCGGCACCCCCAACACCCCGGCGCTCGCCGCCAACCTGCCCGCCTTCCCTTCCAACCTGCGCAAGCAGCTGGCCGGCGCCCCTTACCCGGCCCCGCGCAACGTGCTGGCGGCGGCGGTGGAGAGCGCCCAGGTGGACGTCGACACCGCCATGGTGATCGAGGCCCGCTACTTCACCGAGCTGGCCTGCGGGCAGACCAGCAAGAACATGATCCAGGCGCTCTTCTTCGACATGCAGGCGGTCAACTCCGGTGCTGGACGGCCGAGTTCCTTCGAGAGGCGGACGGTCCGCAAGGTCGCCGTGCTCGGCGCCGGGATGATGGGTGCGGGCATCGCCTACACCTGTGCCAAGGCCGGCATCGAGGTGCTGCTCAAGGACGTGACGGTCGAGGCCGCCGAGCGAGGCAAGGCCTACTCCGCCGGGCTGCTGGACAAGGCGATCGCGCGCGGCCGCTCCACCGAGGCGAAGCGCGACGAGCTGCTCGCCCGGATCACCCCCACCGCCGAGGCCGCCGACCTGGCCGGCTGCGACGCGGTGATCGAGGCCGTCTTCGAGAACCCCGAGCTGAAGCACAAGGTGTTCCAGGAGATCGAGGGCATGGTCGCGCCGGACGCGCTGCTCTGCTCCAACACCTCCACGCTGCCGATCGGCCTGCTCGCCGAGGGCGTCCAGCGCACCGCCGACTTCATCGGCCTGCACTTCTTCTCGCCGGTCGACAAGATGCGGCTGGTGGAGATCATCCGCGGCCCGCAGACCGGTGACGAGGCCCTGGCCCGCGCCTTCGACCTGGTCCGGCAGATCGACCGGACCCCGATCGTGGTCAACGACTCGCGCGGCTTCTTCACCTCCCGGGTGATCGGCCAGTTCATCAACGAGGGCGTCGCCATGGTCGGCGAGGGCGTCGACCCGTCCTCCGTCGAGCAGGCGGCCGCCCAGGCCGGCTACCCCGCCAAGGTGCTCTCGCTGCTCGACGAGCTGACGCTCACCCTGCCCCGCAAGATCCGCAACGAGTACCGGCGCGCGGCCGAGGCGGCCGGCGGCGAGTGGACCGCCCACCCGGCCGACGCCGTGGTGGACCGGATGGTCGACGAGTTCGGCCGTCCCGGCCGCAGCGGCGGCGCCGGCTTCTACGAGTACGGCGAGGACGGCGGTCGCGGGCGGCTCTGGCCGGGGCTGCGCGAGCACTTCACGCGCGCCGACGTCGCCGTGCCGTTCGAGGACCTCAAGGAGCGGATGCTCTTCAGCGAGGCGCTGGACTCGGTCCGCTGCCTGGAGGAGGGCGTGCTCACCTCGGTCGCCGACGGCAACGTGGGTTCCATCCTCGGCATCGGCTTCCCGGCCTGGACCGGCGGCGTCTTCCAGTACATCAACGGTTACGAGGGCGGCCCGGCCGGTTTCGCGGCCCGGGCCCGCGAACTGGCCGCCGCCTACGGCGAGAGGTTCGCGCCGCCCGCCCTGCTGGAGCGGATCGCGGCGGAGGGGCGGACGTTCACGGACTGAGGTCCGTGCCTGAGGCTCGTCGCCCGGGGTTGGCCGCCCGGGGTTGGCCGCCCGGGGACGGTGCCTGAGGTTGGTTGTCCGACGTCCGACGTCCGACGTCCGAGGTCCGTTGCCCGGTGTCCTGGGTGCGGCGGGCCCGTTGTCGGTCAGCTGGGCGAGTCCGCGTCGCCGCGCGCGGCCTCGCCCAGCTCCTCCCTGAGGGAGCGCTGGAACGCCGTCACCAGCGCCTGCGCCACCATCGGCTGGATGTGGTCGGTCAGCGCCTTCATCCGCTCCAGCTCCGCCGGGGCCGGCTCGCTCTCCCGGTACGGCCTCCACACCGTCTCGCGGAACAGCCGGTGCAACTCGTGCGCCGTCGCCCGGCTGTGCTCCAGCACCACGGCGCGCGCCGCCAGCAGTGTCTCCAACGGGATCGGCACGTCCAGGATCCGCACCCCGAGCGGCAGCAGCCCAGGATCCACCCGGAACACCTCGGCATCCGCCGTCCGCTCCAGCGCCCCCATCGCGCCCAGCCGGTCCAGCTGCGTCTGCGACAGCGCCCGGCCGGCCCGCCGCTCCAACTGCCCCCGGCTGACCTCCTCCGGCGCCTCCGGCGTCCACGACGCCACCAGTGCGCGGTGGATCGCCAGGTCCAGCGACGTACTGTCCTGCGGCAGCCGCGCCAGGTACCGCTCGATCGCCGCCAGCGTCAGCCCCTGGCGCTGCAACTCCTCGATCAGCCCCAGCCGGTCCAGGTGCTCCGCCCCGTACAGGCCCACCCGCCGCGGTCCCAGCTCCGGTGGCGGCAGCAGGCCCTTCGTCCCGTAGAACCGCACCGTCCGCACCGTCACCCCCGCGCGCGCCGCCAACTCGTCCACCGTCAGCCGCATCTCGACACCCTCGCGCGCGCTCATCCGTGCAACCTCCGTAGCACTTCCGCTGTAACAGCAGCAGTGTGACAGTGGCCGTCAACACAGGTCCACCCCGTGCTTGAGCCGGCCCGCCGATGCCGCCAGGATGGGGACGGCAGAGCGGGCTGGGGAGAGGCGGGGGAGTGCACAACTCGATCAGCGGCGGCGAGTTCCAGAACGTCTTCATGGCACACACCATCAATGTCGCGGAGCCCCCTGCCCCGGCGGAGCGGGTCATCCTGATGGACGTTCCGGTGATACGGCACTACGTGAACAACCACGAGTTGTTCACGCGGATGGACACCATCCGGGCCGGCTGCCGGGCGGAGGACGTGGCCACCCGGATCCTGCTGTGGGGCATGCCCGGAATCGGCGTGACGGCCGCCGCGGACCGCTGGGTACGCGAACACCAGACGGACCTGCCGACCATCCAGCTGCGGGCGGAACTCTCCCCGAACGGTCAGCACGCGGACGCCACCGCCGTCCTGGAGGACTGGCTCGACCAGCTCGGCGTGCCGAAGCAGGACCGGCCGGGCGACCAGGCCGCGCTGGCGCGTTGCTTCCAACGCCGCACCGCCGGCCTGCCGGTGCTGGTCCTCATCGACGGCGCGCGGACGGCCGCTCAGGTCAGGCCCCTGCTGCCCGGCTCACGCAGGAGCATCGCCCTGATCACCAGCCACGACCGCCTCGGCGGACTGCGCGGCTCCCACGACGTCGAACAGCTGAGGGTCGGACCGCTGGACGACGAGCACAGCGACGCCCTCCTCGCCCGCGTCGCCGACCTCGGCGACGAGACCAAGGCCGCCCGGCTGCCCCTCGTCCGCGCCTGCGCGGGCATCCCGTTGGCCCTGCGGATCCTCGCCGCCCGGCTGGTCTCGCTCGGGCCGGCGGCGCTGCGGGAGCTCGTCGCCCAACTCGACAGCGGCACATCGCGCCTGGAGGAACTGGCCGTGGACGACATCTCCTTCCCCCGCCTGCTCGACGAGATGTACCGGAGCCTGGACGCGGACAGTGCCCGCGCCTACCGGCTGCTCGGCCTGCACCCCACCCTGCTGCTGGACGAAGGGGGGATCCGGGCGCTCCTCGGAGCCGCCGGACCGCTCGGGCCGACCCTGGACGCCCTGCGCATCGCCAACCTGCTGGACCACCGGGAGGACGGCCGCCACCTTCTCAACGGCGTCGTCCACGAGCACGCCGGGCTCGCCGCCCGGCTGCCCGCGCACGCGCAGGAGCGCGAGGCCGCGCTGGACCGCATCCTGGCGTACTACACCGACCTCGCGGAGGCAGGGGAGGCGGCGCAGTCCAAGCGCTGGCGCCACGACCCGGCGGACGCCTACCGGCGCCGGGCCCGGGCGGCCGACGGCGCGGCGGTCGACGGTCGGGTGGCCGACGGTGCGGCGCTCGGAGGTCGGGCGGCCGACGGCACGGTGGCTGATGGCCCGGTGGTCGACGGTGTGGCGCTCGACGGGTACCGGACCAATCTGGTCGCCGCCGTCGAGACGGCCAACCGGGCCGGGCGGCACGATCACGCCTGGCGGATCTGCCAGGGCCTGTGGACGCACTGCCTCCGCGGCGGCCACCACACCGACTGGATCCGGGCCTTGCGGGTCGGTGTCGCGTCCGCGCTGGAGACCGGCGATCTGCTGGCACTCGCGCGGATGCACTACGAACTGGGCTTCGCGCTGCTCGACCGCTTCGATGCGGGGGAGGACGATCCGCGCCTCGCCCGGGAACACCTCGCCGAGGCGCTGCGCATCGCGCGCGGGCGTACGGGGGCCGAAGGTCACCGTCGGACGGCGTCCTCGGCCCTGGAGGCGCTCGGCCTGCTGAGCCTGCGCGAGGGGGATCCCGGTACGGCGCTCGGTCTGCTGGACGAGGCGCTCGGCGCGCTCGACGGCGTCGACCACCGGCGTGGCCTGGCGCTGCTCGGCTACCACCGGGGGCGCGTGCTGACCGCGCTCGGCCGGCACGCGGATGCCGAGGCCGTCCTCCGGGGCGCCGCCGAGGAGTTCGCCCGGCTCGGCGACGGCTACAACGTGGCCCGCAGCCTCACCCGCCTCGCCGAGGACCGACTGGCCGCCGGCCTGCCCGACGCGGCCCTGGCCCTGCTGACCGAGGCGCTGGAGGACATCCCCGACCGCCCCGGCACTGCCTACCAGCGGGCCGAGATCCTGCGGCAACGCGGTGACCTGCACCGGACGTCGGGTGCCGAGGCCGAGGCGGTCGCGGACTGGACGCGCGCCCGCGCGTTCTACGCCCAGGCGGGCAGTACCAAGGTCGCCGAGGTCGAGCGCCTGCTGTCACCCGGGAGCTCGGCAGAGGCTGACCAGGAGTAGCCCGGCCGGCTGCCCGGCGCCCGCTGCCACCCGCACCACCCCGCCGGGCGCCGACTCGCCGGACAGCTGCTCATGGACGACGGACGCCGCGACCGCGAACGACGCCCATGCCGGACGCTCCTGCCACACGGCCGTCAGACGGCGCCCGTCGGGAAGCAGCGCCAGGCAGCCGCCGTCCGGCCGCTCCACCGCGATCAGCGCACAGCCGGCCAGCCCCCGCCCGAGCTCCCGCCAGGTGGACCGGGCGGCGGGGTCGGTGGCGGACTCGAATGTGGACTCGGTGGTGGACTCGAAGGTGGACTCGGCCCGTTCGGCGGGTACCAGCAGCACATCCGCCGACCTCCGGACCCCGCTGTCGGGCTCCGCGAGGTCCGCGACCAGATGGGTGCCGGCGCCGAGATGGCCGAGCCGGGATCGCTGCAACCCGGCCGGGTACCTGCGCAGCCTCATGCTTCGCCCGCCCTCGGGGGCCCCGGCCGGCACCTCGGCCGGCGTCTCGGTCGGCAGCTCGGACGACGTCTCCGTCGGTGTCCCGGTCGGTGTCTCCGTCGAATCCACGACCGACACCGCGACCACCGTCGGCGGCAGCACCGTCGTCCGGGCGGTGGGCAGTGACGGCACCGGGACGACCCGGGTAACCGCAGGTCCGGCGGGCTCGTCCAGCCCGAGGTGGCGGTAGAAGACGGTGCGCAGCCGGGCGGCGGACTCTCCCGGCACCGAGCTGACGAGGCCGCCGACCTCGGTGACCGCCGGGTCCGCACGCTGGGTGACCGCCGCGCCCAGCAACTGCGGCAGGACGCCCTCCCACCCGGACAACCGGGGGGCGAGCTTCCCGAGCTGCTCCATCGGTGAACCGGGTGCCACGGCGTCCTCCGCGAAAGCGCCCAGGACGGTCGGAGTTCCCAGCGCGGCGCCGTACAGCGTCACCGAACCGTGGTCGCCCACCAGGAAATCGGCGGCGACCAGCGCCGCCTTCCAGATCTCCGTCTCGGGCCCCGGAAGTATCAGGCCGGCCTCGACGAATTCGCCCAACCAGCGTTGGATCTGCCACAGCCCGTGGGCGAACCAGGCATTCGGGTGGACGGCCGCGACCACCCGGAATTCATCGGCCGGCAATTCCGCCAGGACGCGGCGCAGCGGATCCGCGTCGGCATGTCCGAGCAGCGAATGCGGGCCCCAGGTGGACGACACCACCACCAGTTTCTGCCCCGGCCGAACCCCGAACGCACCCCGGTACGCCGAACGCAGGGGCATGCTCGCCCGCAACTGGTCCAGGCACGGATCGCCGACCACGGCACTCACCGGGACGGCCTCGGGGCACCCCGCTCGGAGCCGGTCGAGCTGCTCCTGATGGGACAGCAGGACGGCGGACGGAACGACCCGGCCGTCGTGCATCAACCACTCGGCCGTCAGGCCGAAGGCTCCCGGCTCCCGGCTCCCGGCTCCCGGCTCCCGGCTCCCGGCTCCCGGCTCCCGGCTGAGCATTTTATTGTATCCGGCGCCGTGCGGGGCTCCGATCAGCGGTGCGCGCAGTGCATGCAAATCCCCGCCCCGGTTCGTGGCTATCGCGAGGTCGAACGGGAATTCCTTGGCCGATTCCCAGGGTATTTCGATCATCCCGCGCTCCCGGAGGAAATCCGAGGTGCCGGAATCCAGCGCCGACGAGCCGGTGCAGCTGAACAGCACCTCCACCCGCCGGTCCGCCCCGAACACGGCGAGCAGGTCCAGCAGCCGGGTCGCGGCGGTGATGTTGTGCACCACGCCGAGGACGCGCCGCTCGGGCCGGACGGTCGACCAGCGCGCGCGGTCGTCGGCGATCGCCGGGTGCACCCGCTGCGCCCTCACGGTGTTCGTCGTCAACGCCACGCCCCCGTCTTTCGCCAAGTCGACCCATTCTGCCAGCCCGGGGGTGGCGGACGGGGTCGGGCGGGGGCAGCGGAACGGCACGGGCGGGGCGGCCGTGTGCGAGCCGGCCCGCGCTCCTCTGGGTCGGGCGGTGGATTCCAGAGGGCGCAGGCCGGTGGTGGTGGGCCGGGTTCAGCGGCGCACCGGCAGACCGGCGGACCGGCGGACCGGCGGACCGGCGGACCGGCAGATCGGCGGGCCGGCAGATCGGCAGATCGGCGGGCCGGTGGGCTCAGGAACGGGTCGGTTCCGCCGGGGTGGAGTCGACCAGGTCGGGGTGGTGGCGGCGGGTGACCTCGGGGTGGGCGCGGGTGTAGCCCTTCCACTCGTTGAGGCCGAACTCGGCGAAGAGGGGGTTGGCCGGGTCCTGGGTGGCCCCGGGGGCGTGGTGGGCCAGGGGGAAGTCGAGCGGCTCGATGTGGGCGTCGAGGCGCGGGTTGTAGAAGAACGGGACGGAGAAGCGCTCCCGGGCGCCGGGCGGGCTGACCACGCGGTGACTGGTGGCCTTGAGGTAACCGTCGGTCGCGACCTCCAGCAGCTCGCCCAGGTTGACCACGAAGGCGCCCTCCATCGGCGGGACCTCCAGGAAGCTGCCGTCCGGACGCTCCACCTGGAGGCCGCCGACGGTGTCCTGGAGGAGGAGGGTGATGAAGCCGTAGTCCTTGTGCGCGCCGACGCCCTGGCCGGCCCCGTCGGGCGCCGTCCCGGGGTAGCGGACCAGCTTCAGGCGTAGGTGGGGGTGCCCGGCGAAGGCGTAGTCGTAGAAGTCCGGGCGGGCGCCGATCGCGGTGAGCAGCTCGTGCAGCAGCCGCTTGGCGACGTCACCGAGGCGGTCGATCCAGCCGAGTGCGGCGGACCGGAGCTCGGGGAGCGCCGTGGGCCACTGGTTCGGGCCCTCCAGCCACCAGTACGGCGGCTCGCCGCGCCCCGGGACGTGCGGGGGCAGTTCGGCGCCGATGTCCAGCTGGTCGCGCCAGTCCTGGCTGCCGCCGGTGCGCTCGTCGCCGGTGCGGGTGTAGCCGCGGAAGTGCGGGGAGTTGAGGTTGCTCACGCCGAGCCGGTCGGCTTCGGGGAGGTCGAAGAAGGCCCGCATCGCCCCGGTGAGGGCGGCCGTCTCGGCACGGGTGACACCGTGGCCGACGAGCTGGAAGAAGCCGACGCCGGTGGCTGCGGCCCGCAGCTCGTCGTGCAGCCGGAGCCGGTCCTCGGGGCTGCCGCCGGCGAGCGAGAGGTCGATCACCGGGAGGGCGTCGGTGAGGGCGCCCGCGGCTGCGTCCGCGAGGGCGTTCGAGCGGGCGTCCGCCAGGGCGGACGGGGTGGTGGAGGGGTGCTGCTGCTGCGTCATGGGTGACATCCGCTGGGTCTCGTCCCGACCGTTCCCGGTGGTCGACCGGGGGCGCCGGGGCCACGCCTGGTGCGGCGGGTGCCCGGGGGCCGGGAAGGGGGACGCGGCCTGGTGAGGACCGCGCATGAGGGTGGGAGGCGCGAGGTTCAGCCGGAGCGTCGACAGGACATGCTCGTCACGCGGAGCAGGTCCACGTGGCGGCGGCGAACAAGTATGAGCACGTCACCAGCCTAAATGACGGTCGCACCGGCGAGGAGGCCCCGGGTCCAATTTGTTGTCGTGTACGTGCTAAGTGGCGGGAGTTGGCCGGATGCGGAGGCCGTCGGGGCTGCTGCGGTTGCCGGGTCTGTTGGGTCCGTTGTCGTCATCGGGTCTGTTGTGGTCACTGGATCAGTTGCGGTCGTTGTGGTCGTTGAGGTAGGCCAGCACCGCGAGGACCCGCCTGTTGTCGTCGTCCGAGGGCAGGAGGTCCAGCCGGACGAAGATCGACGCGGTGTGCTTGGCGACCGCCCGCTCGGTGATCACCAGCTGCTGGGCGATGGCCGCGTTCGACCGGCCCTCCGCCATCAGCGCGAGCACCTGCCGCTCGCGCGGACTGAGCGCAGCCACCGGGCCGGAGGCCGAGTTGTGGGTGAGCAGCCGGCCGATCACCTCCGGGTCCATCGCCGTGCCGCCCTGCGCGACCCGGCGTACCGCGTCCAGGAACTGGGTGCCGTCCATGACGCGGTCCTTCAGCAGGTAGCCGATCCCGCCGCTGCCGTCCGCCAGCAGCTCGCGCGCGTAGAGCTGTTCGACGTACTGAGACAGCACCAGCACCGGTAGCCCGGGCTGGTTCTGACGGGCGGCCAGGGCCGCGCGCAGGCCCTCGTCGGTGAACGAGGGCGGCAGCCGGACATCCACCACGGCGATGTCCGGCCGGTCCGCGGCCACCGCCGCCAGCAGCTCGTCACCGGTCTCGACGGCCGAGGTGACCGTCATGCCGTTCGCCTCCAGCAGCCGGGTCAGGCCGTCCCGGAGGAGGAAGAGGTCTTCGGCGATGACAACGCGCACGGGATCTCCAGCTGTGCGATGGTAGGGCCGCCCGGCGGGCTGCTGACGGCAAGCACCCCGTCGAACGCGGCCAGCCGGCGCTCTGTTCCGCGCAGACCGGTGCCCTTTGACGGGTCTGCGCCGCCGCGCCCGTCGTCGGTCACCGATATCCGCAGCAGCCCCTCGGCGCCGTCATGGCCGATGTCGATCCAGACCCGGCCGGCCCCGGCGTGCTTGACCACATTGGCCAGCAGCTCGCTCACCGCGAAGTAGGCCGCGGATTCGACCGGTGCGGGCGGTCGGCCCGGAAGCCCGCCGGTGAACCGGACCGGTAGCGGCAGGTCGAGGGCCATGGCGTGCACGGCGTCGGCCAGACCGCGGTCGGCGAGCACCGGCGGATGGATGCCCCGGACCAGGCCGCGCAGCTCACCCAGCGCCTTGGCCGAGGACGTCCGGGCCTCCGCGAGCAGCGGTCGCAGGGCCTGCGGGTCGTGGTCGAGCAGCTGCTCGGCCACGCTCAGCAGCATCCCCAGCGCCACGAGCCGGGCCTGCGCCCCGTCGTGCAGGTCCCGCTCGATCCGGCGCAGCTCAGCCGCCCCGGCGTCGATGGTGTCCGCCCTCGTCCGGGCCAGGTGGCTGACCTGGAGGGCCAGCTCCGTCCGCCGGGACGGCCCCAGCAGGGCCCGGGCGGCCCGCTCGTGCAGTGCCAGCACGGGCCGGGCGGCCCAGAGGGCGACGGGGCCCGCCAGCCAGAGGGCCATCGTGTAGAGCACCAGCAGGGAGATGAACGGACCGCCTCTGCCGAACACCTGCACCAGTACCGGGACCAGGATCAGCAGCATGGCTGTGAGCAGGACGGTGACGCCGGAGAACACCGACCAGGCCGTGTCCCGCCAGGTCGCCGGGTCACCCGGCCAGCCGCCGGCCTGCCGCCACAGCTGCCGCCACCGCGGACCCCCGTCGGCCGTCGGCCGGTACGGCGGCTCGATCGCCCTACCGCTCCAATGCCCGACCAGCCGCCTCGTCTCCACCGCCACCCAGCGGGAGCCGATCACGCCGAGCATCAGCAGCGGAAGTGCCAGCAGCAGTGCCCCGGAACGGCCGCTCGGTGCCGCGCCCCCGTAGATGACCGTGGCCGTCACAGCCAGGGTCCCCGGTGCGAGCAGAGCGGCCCCCGCCGCCCGGCCGGCCGCCCCGGTGGCCCAGCTCAGCGCCCAGACGGCGACTGGCAGCGTCGCCAGAAGGAGCCCCGTCATCGCTCGGATCCGGTTGGGCGCGGACGAGTCGTCAGGGCCCAGCAGGGCGGCGAGCACCAGAACGGGAGCGGCCGCGGCGGCGACCGCGCCCGCCACCGCCAGGGTGACCGCGTACAAGGCGCGCACGCTGTCCACGAGCGCCCGGCCCACCCGTGTAGCGGCCCTGGCCACGACAACCGTGCTCATCACGCACCTCCTGCCCGTTGCTGCGTCCTGCAGCGTTCCTCGCGGCGCCCGGACCGGGACCCCTCGATCATGCGGTGGCCAGTCTGCCGGGCGGCCCACAGGCGGCGCACGGGGCCTGAACCCCGAATCTGAGGTGTACCTGAATACACCTCAGGAGGCCGCCTAGCCGTGTATCGAGGCCCTGCCGCCGGTCCGTAGCGTCGTTCCCGTCAGACGGCCCGGGGCCCTCCGGGGCCGGGTCCGCTCCCGGGCGCGCCAACCTGCTCGATCGGCTCCCGGGGGGCGCCAACCTGCTCGATCTGCCCGAGTGCCGGCCCGGGGCCGCGCTTCTCCGGCCGCCCCCGATCCCGTCCCCGATCCCTCTTTCCGCTCCTGGACTCCTTTCCGCCCCTTGTTCCCGCCCCTTGGAGGGCCCGTGACCGCGCCGATCATCCGGCTCAGCGATGTCAGCAAGACTTACGACACGTCTGGCACCGCTCGCCCGGCCCTGGCCGGGCTGGACCTGGAGGTGCGGGCCGGCGAGGCACTGGCCGTGCTCGGCCGCTCCGGCAGCGGCAAATCCACCCTGCTCAACCTGATCGCCGGCCTGGATCTCCCCAGCACCGGCAGCGTGGTGGTGGACGGAGTCGCCGTCCACGAGCTCGGCGAGGCCGCGCTGGCCGGGTACCGGCGGGCGCGGATCGGCATGGTGTTCCAGTTCTTCAACCTGTTGGACGACCTCAGCGTCGAGGACAACGTGCTGCTCCCCGCCCAGCTGTCCGGGATGCGCCGGGACGAGGCGCGGGGCCGTGCCACCGAGCTGCTGGACCGGCTCGGCGTGGCCCGGCACGCCCGGACGTTTCCCGGCCTGCTCTCCGGCGGCGAGCGCCAGCGCGTCGCGGTGGCCCGGGCTCTGATGAACCGGCCGCCGCTGCTGCTCGCCGACGAGCCGACCGGCGCCCTGGACACCACCTCCGCCGCCGATGTCCGCGCGCTGCTCTGTGAGTTGAACGCGGAGGGCCAGACGATCCTGCTGGTCACCCACGACACCGCGCTCGCCGAGGCCTGCGCCACCCGGACGATCGAGCTGCTCGACGGCCGCCTGCACCGCGACACGCTCCATGCGGAGGCCACCCGATGAGTGCACTCGGCAATGTGGTCCGGGCCGGCGTCGGCCGCAAGCGGGTGCAGGCACTGGTCATGGTGCTCACCACGATGATGGCCGTCACGGCCTGCGTGCTCGCCACCGGGCTGCTGGCCGCCGCCCACGGCCCGTTCGACCACGCCTTCGCCCAGCAGCGCGGCGCCCACCTGAACGCCCTGGTCGACCCGGCGAAGGCCGATCCGGCGCGACTCGCCGCCACCTCCCGCGCCCCGGGGGTGACGGCGATGGCCGGCCCGTACCCGGCTCTGCCCCTGCGGCCGCACGCGGGCGATGGCTCCGGCGCACTCCCCGAGGGCGCCGCGCTGGCCCCGATGACCTTCGTCGCGCGCGCCTTGGACGAGCCGCTGGACGGCCTGCGGGTGACGCTCGGTCGCTGGCTCGCCGGGCCGGGCGAGGTCGTCCTCCCGGACGGCCGCTCCCCGCTGGCCCTGGGCGACCGGATGACCTTCCCCGACCTGCCCGGCAGTCCGACGCTGACCGTGGTCGGGTTGGCCGCCTCGGTCTCCTGGAGCGCGGACGGCTGGGTCGCCCCCGAGCAGGCCGCCGCGCTGACCGCACCCGGCAGCTCACCGCCGGTCCAGCTGCTCTACCGCTTCGCCCACGCCGGTACCGACGCCGAGGTGGACGCCGACCGCGCGGCGCTCGCCACCGCCCTGCCGCCGGGCGCCCTGACCGGCGCCACCTCCTACCTTCCGGCCAAGCGGCACGCCGACCGGACGGCCGCGACCTTCGTCCCGTTCGTTGTCGCCTTCGGCCTGCTCGGCCTCGCCATGTCCGTGCTGACCATCGGGGTGGTGGTCAGCGGCGCGGTCACCGCCGCCACCCGGCGGATCGGCATCCTCAAGTCCCTGGGCTTCACCCCGGCACAGGTGGTCCGTGCCTATGTCGGTCAGGCACTCGTCCCGGCGTCGGCCGGGACAGCGCTCGGCGTCCTCGGCGGGAACCTGCTGGCCGTCCCCGTCCTCGGCCTGGCCGACAAGGCGCTGCGCAGCGGACTGCTCGGCATCCCGCCCTGGGTCGACCTGGCCGTTCCGGCGGTCGCGCTCGCCGCGGTGGCCGGAACGGCCTTGGTGCCCGCGCTGCGGGCCGGTCGCTTGCGCACCGTCGAGGCGCTCGCGGTCGGTCGGACGGCGCCGGGGACGCGGTCCGGGGCCTCCCGGAACGTCGCGGCGGCCCAGCGCCTGCTGGCCCGGCTGCCGGTGCCACGCGCGCTGAGCCTGGGACTGGCCGGCCCGCTCACCCGGCCGGTGCGCACAGCGACCACGACGGCGGCGGTGTTGCTCGGCACGGTCGGTGTGACGCTCGGTGCGGGCCTGGCGGTCTCCCTGAACGGGATCCAGGACGGCCTCAACGCCGACCATGTGGGCGCGGTCATCGTGGAACCGCCGATGGACCGCTCGGCCAAACCCGTCGACCGCCTGGACGAGGCCACCGTCGTGGCCGCGATCACCGCCCGTCCGGGCACCCGGGCCTGGTTCAGTACGGTCCTCGCCCCGGTCACCGTCGCGGACCACACGGGGCGGGCCGGTGTGGTCGCCTACGGCGGGGACTCCTCCTGGAGCGGGTACCAGATGGTCTCCGGCCGGTGGTTCCACGGCGGGGGAGAGGCGGTGGTGGGGTCCGGGTTCCTGAGCGCCAATCAGGTCCGGGTCGGCGACACGATCGCCCTCACCGACCACGGCCGCAGCACCCCGGTCCGGATCGTCGGCGAGGCGCTCTCCACGGAGGACGTGGTGCTGACCGACCGATCCACGCTGATACCCCTCGCCACCGCCGTCCTGCCGGCCTCCGTGCGGTTCCACGTCGACCTCGTGCCCGGTACCGACCGGCAGGCCTTCGCGGACACGCTGGACGACGCGGTGCGGCCGCTCGGCCTCGAAGCAGAGCGGGGCGGGGCGGGTCTGAACATCACCGTCCTGGCGATGAACTCACTGGCCACCGTCCTCACCCTGCTGCTGGTCGCGGTGGCGGGCCTCGGGGTGCTCAACACCGTCCTGCTGGACACCCGGGAGCGGGTCCACGACCTCGGGGTGCTCAAGGCACTCGGGATGTCACCGCGCCAGACCGTGGGGATGGTGCTCACCTCGGTCTGTGGCAGCGGCCTCCTCGCCGGAGTGGTGGGCGTCCCGGTCGGGGTCGCCGTCCACCACTGGATAGTCCCGGCGATGGCCCGCGCCGCGGGGACGGGCGTACCGGAGGCGGACCTCGCGGTCTTCGAACCGGGAGTGGTCCTGCCACTGGTGCTCGGCGGGCTGGTGATGGCCCTGCTCGGCGCCCTCCCGCCGGCCACCTGGGCAGCACGCACCCGGACGGTGACGGCACTGCGCACCGAGTAGCGGCCCGACAGCCCGTCGGATGTCGGGCCGCTGCCCCGGAACCCGTCCTTCCGGGGCAGCGGCCCGGCTCGGGTTCGCCCGAGCCGGCCGAGCTGCCCACCCACGTCGGCCTCCCCAGGCCGGGCGGGGCGTTCGAGCAGGGCCGAGCCGAGCATGGGCGAACCCAGCCCGGGTGGGCCGTCTGCTTCAGACCGACCGATTCAGCTCGTTCGGTTCAGGTCGTCCGCTTCAGGCCGTTCGGTTCAGGCCGTTCGGTTCAGGCCTGCAGGGTGGCGGCGTACACCTCGATGGCGTCTCGCTGGTATGCGGCGAGGCCCGGCGCGATGGCCTCGTACGCGGCGCGCCACTGCTCGTTCTCCACGCACGAGCGGCCGATCGCGCGGTACTCCTCGGCGGTGACCGGCTGGATCGCGCTGACGGCCCGGTACTGTCCGTCGACCTCGGCCTGCACGGCTTCGGCGTCGACGGGCGTGCCGGCGGCCATCAGTTCGGCCAGCCGGATCATGAGCGCGGTGCGCTCGCGCTGGCCGGCCTCGATCTCGGCCTCGGTCATCGTCGCGGTCGCCCGCCCGATCCCCTCGGCCAGCTCCGGGAAGTCGCGCAGGCTCTCCCCGTACTCGGCGGGCTGGATGCCCTCGAAGAGGTTCTCCGGTCGGTTGATGCTGGTCATCGGACTACCGTCCTTCCTGGACTGCTCCAGTTCGGTGATCGTGCGGGAGACGGTGGCGGCCAGGGCGGTGAGCCGGTCGCGCTCGGCCAGCAGCCGGCGGTGGTGGCCGTGCAGGGCCTCCAGCTCGTCCACCTGCGAGGCCAGGATCCTTCCGACCTCGGACAGGCTCACTCCGAGCGCCCGCAGTACGAGGATCTGCTGCAGCCGCAGCAACTGGCCTTCCTCGTAGTAGCGGTGGCCGTTGGAGCCGATCCACGCGGGTGGCAGCAGCTCGATCTCGTCGTAGTGCCGGAGCGTCCGGGCGGTCACGCCCGACATCCGTGCCACTTCCGCGATCGGCCAGGCCATCGCCGTCTCCTCTCACCTGCGTGAGGCCGGCTGCCACCGGCCGGTCCGGCCCCGGGGGTCGGGCCCCGGGGCCGGCACCGGTCAGGCTTCCGGGGCCCTTTCGGGCTTCCGGGTACCGATCGGGCTCCGGCCGCCGGCTGCTGCCGGTCTCAAGCTTACTCACCGGGCCGGTCGTTCCGGCCCTGATCAGGACGATAGAAGCTGCCGTTGCGGCAACTTCAAGTCCTGACCCCCGCCCCCGCCCCCGCCCCCGCCCCCGGATTCGGATCCGGGGGCCGAACCCGAGTCCGAACCCGAATCCCCATCCCTGAGCCGCGCTTTCAGTCTTCCAGCGCCGCGCTGCTCGTAGAGCCGGTCCGGCGACTGCCCGTGCCGTCCCGTCAGCGCCACCGCGGACGGGTTCGACTCCCGGCGCCGGCCGCCGTCGCCGTCTTCGGGGTGTTCTGTACCGGACTCACCTTCCACCACAACTACCGGCTCAACGCCAACGAGGGTGCCATGGGCGCGGCCACCGTCGGCCACCTGCTGCCGGTCGTCTCGGCGGCGCTCGGCGCGCGCGTCCTTGACGAGGCGTTGAGCGTGCGGACCGTCGCGGGAATGATCGGGGCGCCGGCCGGGGTTGTCCTGACCCGGCAGCATCGGGAACGACCCACCCGCCCCACCGCCTCCACCGCCGCGACCACCACGGCTACCGACCTGCCACCACCACTCGCGACCGAACGAACGGACCATGAGCCCCGAATCGCCTTGGCGGATACGCGACTTCCGCACCGTCTTCACCGCCACCGCGCTCGCCCAGCTCGGCACCAACATCGGTTACGTCGTCCTCCCGCTGATCGCCGTCACCGCGCTGGACGCGAGCGCCGGGCAGGTCGGGGCACTGGCCACGCTGAGCACCCTCGCGTTCCTGCTGATCGGCCTGCCCGCCGGAGCCTGGGTGGACCGGATGCGCCACCGCCGCGTCCTCATCGTCGCGGACCTGGTGAAGGCCGCCCTGTACGCGTCCGTCCCGCTCGCCTGGTGGCTGGGCGGGCTCACCCTCTGGCAGCTGTACGCCGTCGCCCTGCTGAGCGGGTGCGCGACCGTCTTCTTCGACGTCGCGTCGCAGAGCGTGCTGCCGCAACTGGTCGGCCGCGGCCACCTGGTGCAGGCGAACGCGGCTGTGGTGAGTCTGATGGCCGTCGGGAACATCGCCGGGCGCAGCGCGGGCGGTGCGCTCGTCCAACTGCTCACCGCACCGGCCGCCATCGCCGCAACGGCCGCCAGCCACCTCGGTTCGGCGCTGCGCCTCATCGCCCTGCGCCGTACCCCCGCACCCGCGTCGCCGCCGGTGCGTGGCGACCGGCCCGGCCTGGGCGCGCAGATCGGGGAGGGCCTGCGTCACGTCCTCGGCAACGCCGAACTGCGGGCGCTCGCGCTCACCGCCTCCCTCACCAACCTCGGCTTCCAGATCGTCAACACCCTGCTTCCGGTGCTGTTCGTGCGGGAGCTCCACCTCCCCGCCGGCGCGCTGGGCCTGTACTGGGCGGTCGGCGGCCTGGGCATCCTGCTCGGGTCCCGCTGTGCCCGGCCGATCGCGGCCCGGGTCGGCTACGGCCGGGCGCTCGGCCTGGCCGGTCTCTGCGCGGCACCGGCGGGTCTGCTGATCCCGCTGAACGGTGCCGGCGTCTGGTTGTACGTGGCGGGGTTCGGCTCGTTGGTGTTGTCCTTCAAGACCGGGATGGACAACGTGCTCGGGGTCAGCCTGCGGCAGCGGATGACCCCGGACGCCCTGCTCGGCCGGATGAACGCCACCTTTCGTTTCCTGCTCACCGGTTCACTGGCGATCGGTGCCGCCCTGGCAGGCCTGCTCGGCGAGCTGGCGGGGCTCCATCCCACTCTCTGGCTCGGCGGTGTGCTTCTCGCCTCGGCCTTCCTCCCCGTCTACCTCTCGCCGATCCGCACCCGTCGCCTCCTCCCCGACCAGTCCACCGCCACGGAGGCCGAGGCCGAGGCAGCGGCCCCGATCAGGGCCGGCGACGATGCTCCCCAGGGCGTGAAGCCGGCCCTTGACCTCAGGCGCACCTGACGTTCGGTCACGGTCATCATGAACACGGCCCCGGCGAGCGCCTGACCGGCCGCGACGAGATCGCCGAGTTCACCATCGCCGAGTTCGCCCGCGAGGTGCTCCCGGCGCCCTCGCGGACACCGGGAACTCCGCCACCCACGAGGTGGTGCAGCCCTCCGCCGGTCAGCCTTCGGCAATCGGGGCCCGGACCGTAGGGGACTCGTCAGCCGGGGTCCGAGCCGCCGCGGCCTGGGCGGTGTGCGGGAACGGGCAGCCGCCGGCCGTCGCGGGCCCGTCCTCGAAGGTGCCCAGCTCGCTCACCCGGTAGCCGCCGGGGTAGCCGCGCACCTGGCGGCCGTCGCGGGCCAGGTGCGGCTTGCGGCGGGGCGGGAGGAGGCGGACGAAGCGGCCGCGCAGCCACATGCCGGTCCGGACGGCGCGCCGCAGGGCGGCCGGCGGCGCCGGGTAGCCGAAGGCCTCGCGCAGCGGGTCGTCCAGGAGGCAGAGGGAGGAGGTGCGCATCGAGGGGCGCATCGGGGCCGGGTACCAGGAGGCCATCAGCCCGAGCGTGGCGTCCGAGACGTCGCGGCCGCCCTGGTCGTAGCCGAAGTGGGCGCGCTCGTAGTCGTCGAGCAGCCGCTCGAACTCCTCGTACGTCTCCGGGATGCCGCTCAGGCCCATGTGGCGGCCGAGTTCCCGGTAGTAGTTGGTGGTGGCGCGGATCTCGTGCGGCGAGTACGGACGCCAGCCGTAGTCGTCCAGCCAGCGCTTGGGCACCACGACGAAGGTGGCGAGCACGTACACGAAGTCTTCGTTGGAGATGTCGTACCGGCGGTGCATCTGGTTCATCCGCCGGATCGCCTCGCGCCCCTGCTCGGAGGCGAAGCCGTGCTCGACGACGGCCTCCAGGATCAGCACGGTGTCGTCGTACCGCTTCTGCGCCCGCCGGGTGAACTCACCGGTCTGCGCGAGCAGCCGGCCGATGCTGGGCACGGCGTAGGTGCGGTAGAGGGCGAAGCTGAGCGACTGGGTGGTGTCCCAGGGGAACTCGTACCAGCTGCTGATCCGGTAGATCTCGGTGAAGTCGGTCTCCGGATCCATGCGCTGAATCTTCTTCAGCCAGTCGTATCGCTGCACAGGCCGACCCTAGGGGCCGGTCAGGGGCGGGTCAACGCGGCCCGGTCGCCGCCCGCCGGCCAACGAGGCCTGGTCCCCGCAGGTCGCCGCCGGGAGCCGCCGGGCCGCCGGGTGTCGCTACGCCGCCGCCGTCGGTGGCTCCCGCTAACTTTTCTCGCAGATTCCCGCCGAGGATGTCGAAAACGCCGGGCGTGCTTCTACCTACCCGTGAGAGCCCCCACCCCGGGGCGGACACGACGAACGAGGAGCAGGACCATGAAGTACATGCTGCTGATGCAGTTCAGCGAGAAGAACGCCGACTTCCCGAAGATCGACGAGTGGAAGCCCGAGGAGATCCAGGCGCACATCCGGTTCATGAAGGACACCAACACCCGGCTCGCCGGGGCCGGGGAACTGGTCGACGCCCAGGGGCTGGCCATGCCGGAGACCGCCCGGATCGTGCGCTCGCACAGCGGCGGCGCGCCGGTGGTCACCGAGGGGCCGTTCCCGGAGACCAAGGAGTGGGTGGCCGGCTGGTGGATCGTGGACTGCGACGGCGAGGAGCGGGCGGTCGAGATCGCGGCGGCCGTCTCCGCGGCGCCCGGCCCCGGCGGGGAGCCGCTGAACATGCCGATCGAGGTGCGCCAGGTGATGTCGGCGCCGCCCACCGAGCTGTGACCGCTCCCTCCGGGAGCATCGACGACCTGCTGCGCACCCTCGCGCCGCAGGTCGTCGGCGTGCTCACCCGCCGCTACGGGGACTTCGCCACCGCCGAGGACGCCGTCCAGGAGGCCCTGCTGGACGCCGCCACCCAGTGGCCCGGCGAGGGGCTGCCGCGCAACCCGCGCGGGTGGCTGGTCCAGGTCGCCAACCGCCGGATGACCGAGCAGGTCCGCAGCGAGCAGGCCCGCCGACGGCGCGAGGACCTGGTGGCCGGGCAGCAGCCGGCCGACCGGCTCACCGCGCCGCCCGCGGACACCGAGGACGAGGCCGCCCACGACGACACCCTCACCCTCCTCTTCCTCTGCTGCCACCCCGCCCTCTCGCCCGCCTCGGCGATCGCGCTCACCCTGCGGTCGGTCGGCGGCCTGACCACCGGCGAGATCGCCCGCGCGTTCCTGGTCCCCGAGGCGACGATGGGCCAGCGGATCAGCCGGGCCAAGCAGCGGATCAAGTCCTCCGGCGTGCCGTTCCGGATGCCCGACGCCGCCGAGTGGCCGGCCCGCCTGGACGCGGTGCTGCACGTGCTCTACCTGATCTTCAACGAGGGCTACGCCAGCAGTGCCGGGCCCGACCTGCAACGCGTCGAACTCGCCCGCGAGGCGATCCGCCTCACCCGGGCCGTCCATGCGCTCCTCCCGGAGGACGGCGAGGTGACCGGGCTGCTGGCGCTGATGCTGCTCAACGACGCCCGCGGACCGGCCCGCACCGGCCCGGACGGCGAGCTGGTCCCGCTCGCCGAGCAGGACCGCACCCGCTGGGACGCCGCGGCGATCGCCGAGGGCGTCGCGCTGATCACGGCCGCCCTGCCGCGCGGGCCGGTCGGGCCGTACCAGGTGCAGGCGGCGATCGCGGCCGTCCACGACGAGGCCCCGACCGCCGAGGAGACCGACTGGCCGCAGATCCTCGCCCTCTACGGGGTCCTGGGCCGGATCTCCGACAATCCGCTGATCACCCTGAACCGCGCGGTGGCCACCGCCATGGTCGACAGCCCGGCCGCCGGGCTCGCCCTCCTCGCCGACGCACCGGCCGGCCTCGCCGAGCACCACGGGCTGTACGCGGTCCGTGCCCACCTGCACGAGCTGGCGGGGGAGCGGGACGCCGCCGTCGCCGACTACCGGACCGCCGCGCGCCGGACCGCCAGCCTGCCCGAACGCCACCACCTCAGCCTGCGCGCCGCCCGGCTGGCGGCGGGTGCCCCGGCTGCCGCCCCGGCTTCCGTCCCAGCTGCCGGGCCCGTTTCCGCCGACGGCGATCAGGAGCCGGGGCCGGCCGGGGGCGGGGGAGCCCGTCGAGCATGACGACAGGTGGGCCGGGGTGGGCCGGGCTCAGCCCGTGGCGTCCTCGACGGCCACCGGGACTCCGGCCTCGTGGAGTCGCACTCGCCAGTACTCCATCTCCGCCAACGTCCCTGTCAGGCCGGTGCGTTGAAGCTCGGAGACCAGCGTCCGGGCGTGTGTCAGCGAGACGGCCGCACCCTCCCGGAAGACCTTGAGTGCCGCCACCGAACCGGATATCGGCCCGGTCGGCCGCAGCCGGGCCGCTCCGTGCGCGGCGAGCAGGGCCACCCGCACGGATTCCGGAGCCGGCTCCGGCCCGGCGTGCTCGCACCAGGCGCTGCCGCAGCCCGCGCAGGAGCCCTCGGCGTCCCACCAGAGCTCCCGCCCCCGGAGAAACTGGTTCACCTGACGCACGCTGACGCCCCCACAGGTGCCACAGCGCCCCGCCATCTCCACCGTCTGCCCGGTCATCGCACCTCCGCGTCAGGTGATTCTCCCGTCGCGTCCGTCCCGGCGCGAACCGTTTCGTGACGCGCCGCTCATGCTCCCGGGTGGAGGACGGCTTCGGCGATCTCGCGGACCCGCTCCGGGGTGATGCCGGTGCGCTGTTCGACGGCGAGCGGGTGGTCGGTGGGCTCCAGCTCGACGGCGGGTCGTTCGCCGACGGGGCGGGTGTGGACGTTGGTCTTGAGGTTGAGGGTGCCGACGGGGTAGAGGGCGAGGTCGGTGGTCAGCCAGCCGAAGCAGGGCGGCTCGCTCTCCCGGCCAGGGGTGGTCCACAGGTCGATCGTGCGGGTGAAGTGGGGCTCGCTGAGGGAGACCCAGACGCCCCACGAGAAGATGTCGGGGGTACCGATCACCGGTATCTCGATCATGCCCTTGACGAAGAAGTGCCGTCCTTTGACGACGCACTGGTCCTCGGAGAGCATGCTGTCGCGCCGCTTCCCGTACTTCTCCTTCCAGACGTCGGGCGCCGTGGCGGAGTAGCCCATGGGCAGCTCCGCGTGGTACTCGCCGCAGCAGGAACAGGTGTAACCGGGGACATCAGCCATGGGCGGGAGCCTACGACCGGCGGCTGCACCGCTCTGACCTGGGGTGCTACCGGCCGAAGCTTCCGAGGCCGCCCGGTTCCCGCGGTCACCCGGTTCCCGAGGCCGCCCGGTTCCCGCGGTCACCCGGTCACCCGGCCGCCCGGTCACCGGGTCGGGTGGGCCAGCCCCGTCTCGTACGCGGTGATCACCAGCTGGACCCGGTCGCGGGCGCCCAGTTTGCTGAGCAGCCGGGCCACGTGGGACTTGGCGGTGGCGACCGAGATGAACAGCTCCTCGGCGATCTCGGCGTTCGAGCGGCCGCGGCCGACCAGGGTGAGGACCTCCCGCTCGCGTTCGGTGATGCCCTCGATCGCCCGGGCGGGCGCGGGGTCGCTCACCGGCCCGGGGCGGTCGAGGAAGTCGGCGATCAGGCGCCGGGTGACACCCGGGGCGATCAGGGCGTCCCCGGCGGCGACCACGCGGATGGCCGCCAGGATGTCGTCGACCGCCATGTCCTTGACCGCGAACCCGCTGGCGCCGGCCCGGAGCGCGCCGTAGACGTGTTCGTCCTCGTCGAAGGTGGTCAGGACCAGGACGCGGGTGCTGCCGGAGGCGGCGGTGATCAGGCGGGTGGCCTCGATGCCGTCCATGCCGGGCATCCGGATGTCCATCACGACCACGTCGGGGCTGACCTCCCGGGCCAGCCGGACCGCCTCGGTGCCCGATCCGGCCTCGCCGACGACGTCCAGGTCGGGGTGGTCGGCCATGATCACGCGCAGGCCGGAGCGGACCAGTGGCTGGTCGTCGACGAGGACGACGCGGATGCTCATCGGACGCCCTCCCGCCCGGTTGCGGCCCGCTGGGAGGCCCGCTGCGCTGCCGGCTGTGAGGCCCGCAGTGCGGCCGGCTGCGAGGCGGGCAGCGGCAGGCTGGCCGCCACCCGGAAGCCGCCCTCCGGACGCGGGCCGGCGCTGAACCGGCCGTGCAACAGGTTGACGCGCTCCCGCATACCGGTGATTCCGAAACCGGATCCCACCGTGCTCGGCATCCCCCGCCCGTCGTCGAGCACCTCCACGGACAACTCCTCCGCCCCGTAGTCGATGACCACCCGGCAGTGCCCGGTGTCCGCGTGGCGGGCCACGTTCGTCACCGCCTCCTGAACGATACGGTAGGCGGACAGGTCGAGGTCGGCCGGCAGTCGCCGCCGCTCGCCGGCCCACTGCACCTCGACCCGGACCCCCGCGTCCGCGGTCGCCGCCACCAGCTGCTCGACGTCCGCGAGCCCCGGTGTCGGAGCGAGGGGTGCGGACGCCGAGCCGGTGTCCGGGTCGGCCTGACGGAGCGCCACCAGTGTGCGCCGAAGGCCCGCCAGGGTTTCCCGGCTGGTGGACTCGATCGCCCGCAGAGCCTCGCGGGCCTCCGCCGGCTGTGTCTCGATGACCCGGCTGCCGACGCCGGCCTGGATGGCGATGATGCCGATGCTGTGGGCGACCATGTCGTGCAACTCGCGGGCGATCCGCAGCCGCTCGGCGGTCACCGCCTCGGCCACCTCCTGCGAGCGCAGGGCCACGGCGTGTTCGCGCCGTTCACGGAGCAGCAGGCCGGCCATGCAGCAGATGACCAGCACCAGGAGGGCGACCAGGCCGACGCCCACCATGTTGTCCGCGTGCGTGAACAGGCCGACGGCGAAGAACTGCAACAGGAACGACACCGCGACGGCGGCGATCGAGGCGCGCCGCGACCGGGTGGCGACCACGAAGCCCAGCACGAGGTCCACCGTCAGGAACGGCACGAACCGGATCGAGCCCTGGCCGTGACCCGACTCCACGACGCTGAGCGCGCCGAACAGGGCCAGCGCCAGGGTCGGCAGCGGGCGGCGGCGCAGCAGCCCGAGGAGCAGGCCGCCGGCGAGCAGTCCTCCGCCGGCGTGCAGGCCGGCTTCGGCTCGCGGCGAGCCGGTCAGCAGCAGCAACACCACGAAGGGGTAGAGCACCGCGCCGACCCAGGCCGCAAGCCGTCCCTGCACCGCCCCGGCCGCCGCAACCGCCCAGCTCTCCCCACTCGCCCCGTGCGCCTCGCCCAGCCCGCCTGTCCCGTGCGCCTCGCCCGTCCCGCCCGTCCTGCCTGTCCCGCTCCTCATGCCGCGAGACTAGCCGTCGGCCGTCCGGCGGACATTGGCCCACGGGCGTACGCCCCTGGGCGGACCGGCCCGGGCGATTGCCGCCCCCGGCCCGATGCCGGGTGCGGGGCCCGCCCGGAAGAGTCTGTGCCGTGATCGAAGTCAACGAACTCACCAAGACCTACGGCGGCAGGACCGCCGTCGACCAGCTGTCGTTCACCGTCCGGCCCGGGCAGGTCACCGGATTCCTCGGACCCAACGGCGCGGGCAAGACCACCACACTGCGGCTGGTCCTCGGCCTGGACGCGCCCACCTCCGGCACCGCCACGGTCGGCGGCGTCCCGTTCCGCAGCCACAACCGGGGCCTGCGGCACGCCGGCGCCCTGCTCGATGCGGGCCACGTCCACGGCGGTCGGACCGCCACCGCCCACCTGTCGGCGCTGGCCCGCAGCAACGGCCTCCCGGCGCGCAGGGTGGCCGAGGTACTGGAGGAGGTGGGCCTCGCCGAGGCCGCGCGCCGCCGGATCGGCGGGTTCTCGCTCGGCATGAAGCAGCGGCTCGGTATCGCCGCCGCGCTGCTCGGCGATCCGCCCGTGCTGATGTTCGACGAGCCGATCAACGGCATGGATCCGGAGGGTGTGCTCTGGGTGCGCCACCTGTTCCGCCGGCTGGCGGCGGAGGGCCGCACGGTCTTCCTCTCCAGCCACCTGATGTCGGAGATGGAGCAGACCGCCGACCGACTCGTCGTCATCGGCCAGGGTCGGCTGATCGCCGCCGAGTCGGTGCGCGACTTCGCGGCCCGCAGCACCCGGCGGACCGTCGTGGTCGGCACGCCGCAGGCCGCCGAGCTGACCGAGCTGCTGACGGCGGCCGGCGCGACGGTCGAGCCGGAGGGTTCGGCCGGGGCCGAGCGGCTCGTCGTGACCGGGCTGCCCGCCGAACGGATCGGCGCGCTCGCCTTCGAGCGCAGGATCGAGCTGAGCGAACTGACCACCCACAGCGCCTCCTTGGAGGAGGCGTTCATGGAACTGACCGCCGACCACGTCGAGTACCAGGCAGGACGGACCCGATGACCGCACGCACCTCCGCCGTTCCCGTCGCCCCCGCCGTTCCCGGCGGGCGGGCGGCCGCACCACCCGCCCGCTTCGGTGACCTGGTCGCCGCGGAGTGGATCAAGCTGCGCTCGCTGCGCTCCACCCCTTGGCTGCTCGCCTTCGCCACGCTCTTCGTGGTCGGTTCCTCCGCGGCGGCGTCGATCGCGGAGTCTGCCGACCTCGGCGGGACGGACATGGCGGTACGCCCCAACGAGGGGTTCCTGGTGTTCGACGCCTATCCGGTGCCGGGCTACCTGACTCTGATGCTGCTGGCCGGTACCGTCGGTGCGCTCACCGTCGTCGCCGAGTACGGCAGCGGACTGATCCGCGCCACCACGGTGGCGGTGCCGGCCCGCGGCTCGGTGGTGCTGGCCAAGGGGGCGGTGCTCATCGCGGTCTGGGGCGTGGTCGGCACGGTGATCTCGATCGGCTCGTTCGCCGTCTCCCAGGCGATTCTGAGTGGTCGCCACACCGATGTCGCGTTCGGTCACCCCGGGGTGCTGCGGGCCGTGGTGGTGTCCGCGCTGGTGGCCCCGGTCTGTGCGCTGATCGGGCTGGGCATCGGCGTCCTGGTCCGCCATGGCGCGGCGGCGACGGCCACCACCGGCTTCGTGCTGCTGATGCTGCCGGTGTTCTTCTCGACCTCCATCCGCTGGTCCGCCGACGTCAACCACCTGATGGTGTCCTCCGCTTGGAAGCGGCTGGTGCAGCACTGGTCACCGCCGCCCGGCAGCGGCTTCGGCTACGCCACTGTCTCCGGCTCGTGGACGGTGCTCGCACTCTGGCCGCTGGTGGCGCTCGCCCTGGCCCTGCCGGTGGTCCGCCGCCGCGACGTCTGACGAGGCGTCGGGGAGCCGTCGGGGAGTCGTCGGGTCCGGCGGGCCCGGGGTGGGTGCGGGTGTCCTAGGATCGCCTGCCTATGGACACCAACGCGGAAGACCCGATGATCACCGTCCCGGCGGGGCGGGTGACGCTGTCCGACCGTCGGACGCAGCGCAGTTGGCCGGTGGAGGTCGCCTCCTACCGGCTCGCTGCGGTTCCGGTCACCCAGACGCTGTACGCGGCGGTGACCGGTGACCGGCCGAGCGCGTCCCGGGGCGACCGGCTGCCCGTGGAGGGCGTCTCCTGGTGGGACGCGGTCCGCTTCTGCAACGCCCTGTCCCGGCGCGACGGACTCACCCCCGCCTACCGTCTCCTCCCCGCCGACGGCGAGGGCGGCGAGGGCGGCGAGAACGGCGAGGGCATCGACTGGGACCGGGCCGCCGACGGGTACCGGCTGCCGACCGAGGCCGAGTGGGAGCACGCCTGCCGCGCCGGCATCACCGGACCCCACTACGGCCCGCTGGACGAGATCGCCTGGTACCGCGGCAACTCGGACGAGCGGATCCACGAGGTGGGCGGCAAGCAGCCCAACCCCTGGGGCTTCCACGACATGCTCGGCAACGTCTGGAACTGGTGCTGGGACGTCTACGACGCCGAGGTCTACGGCACCTACCGGGTCCTGCGCGGCGGCGGCTGGTTCGACGAGCACTGGAGCTGCCGGGCCTCCGCCCGCCGTCGCAGCCACCCGACCTTCCGGGTCGACGACGTCGGCTTCCGGGTGGCCCGCTCCCTGACGGGCTGAGCCGCCCCAACCGCTGGGCGGGCCCAGGCGGGTTCACACGGGCTCACACCGGCTCATGTGGGCCCGGGCGGGGTCCGGCTGCGGCAGCGGCCGGGCACAGTCCTGATTGACCGTCATGTACCGCCCCAGCCACCGCAGGCCGGTCGGGTCGCACGGTGACGTCCGGTGGGCCGGGGGGAGAATTTCTCGTATCATCCACCCGTCCGTCGGGCAGGCCTGACACGCTGTCAGATGTGCCCGAGAAGGAGACTGTTGAGGAGCCGAGGCTGGCGATCGAGCGCCGGCCCTCGTTCTTGAGATCGCGACGCCGGTTCGTTGTCGTCCTCGCGACCCTGCTGTCGCTGTTCCTGACCTGTACGGTGACCCTGGCCACGAACGGGAACCTCCTGCTGCCGTTCGAGCCGGTGGTCACCCTGGAGGGGAGGCTGGCCTCCAAGGGCGAGTTCTTCGCGGACGAGGAGGTCCAGCGGATCCTCCTGAGCCACCGGATCCGGGTGCATGTGAGCATCGCAGGCTCGCGCGAGGTGGCGTACGGCAACCTCGATCCCTATGACTTCGTCTTCCCATCCGGCCAGCCGTCGGCCGAGGTGGTGATCGACCGGCGGGGCGCGGCCGGGCAGTACGCCCGCGTCTACCGCCCGTTCGTCAGCCCGATCGTGCTCGCGACCTACCGGGAGTACGCGAAGACGCTCGTGGACAGCAAGGTCGCCGAACGGATCGGCGGCCAGGAACCGCCGTTGTACTACAGCCTCGCGTTGGCCGACTTCCTGCGGCTGGGCAACGCCAAGCAAACGTGGAACGCCCTCGGCATCCAGAACTACGGCATCACCAACGGCAACGTCGTGGCGGCCCAGTCCTCGGACATCTGCGAGTCGAATTCGGCGGGCACCTTCCTGGCGCTGGTCGCCTTCACGGAGAAGGGTGACGGCAAGCCTCCCGCGAAGAAGGACGTCGAGGACCTGGCGGCCAGGATCAAGCCGCTGCTGTTCGCCCAAGGCATGCCCGGGGGTGATCTGTTCCAGCCCTACAGCGTCCCGGAGGGCAGGGGCATCGCCCCCGTCGTGGTGGTCTACGAGCACCAGTTCCTCGCTTACCAGGCCCGTTTCCAGGCCCGGACCAAGAAGCTCGACGCCGAGCGGGTCCTGCTCTATCCGAAGGAACAGTTCCTGACCCAGCCCCAGTTCATCGCCCTCAATCCCGGAGCCGACCGGCTCGGTGACCTGATCACCCACGACCCCCGGCTGCTCAGGAGGGCGACCGAGCTGGGCTTCCGCACCCTGGACAGCCAGCCGGGAGGCGACCGGCTGGCGGACTTCCTCGGCGAGCACGACATTCCGGCCCCGGTCCGCACCGGGGACGACACCGCGACCAAGATGCCGACGCTCGACGTGCTGGAGCAGATGATCGACGCCGTCGGCGGCTGCCGGCCTCGCGACGACACGCCCTCCGGTGAAGGGGCTTCCCCCGCCCAGGGGGCGCCGTGAGCCGCCCGGTGCCAGGCCCTCAGCGCCCGGTGCCCGGTGCCCGGCAGGGCGTGCCGGCACCGGCTCCCTCCTCGACACCCTGAAGGAGATGCACGGCTGTGTTCACTGCGATGTGGTGGAGCGTCTGGTGGGGCTGGTTCGCCGTCTGGCTGGCGGCCGTGGCGAGCCTGCTCGCCCTGCTGCTCCTCGGCTGGTGGGAGGTGCGCCGCAGTAGACGGCCCGCCGGCCTGGACGTCACCGCCAGGATCTGCGTCTACCTGGATGACCGGGCGATCATGGACCTCTATCGGATGGGCCGGTACACAGAGGCCCTTACCCAGGAGGTCGAGCGGACGACCAGGAAGACGCGAGGGCTCACTGCCGACATCTCCCTGCCGCCGACCGGCGCGTTCTCCGGCAGCAGGGAGAAGGCGGAGGAGCGGATCAGCAGGTACGTCCAGACCCATGCGCCGATCGATGTGATCGGCGTCCTGGTCAAGGCTATGGAGCGGGTCGACGGGATCGTCCACGCCAACCTCACCGCCCTCACCGTCCGGGACAACGGCGCGCTCGCCAGATCGCTGGCCGCAGGCGGTCACTCCGCACCCCGGGCCCCACGGGCCAGGCTGCGCGACGTCGAGGACTACGTCCTGTTGCGGGGGCGGTTCCGCACGGTGGACCGGACGCCGGACACCCCGGAAGGTGCCACCGTCTTCCTGGCCGCCTACGGCAACCCCGAGGACCCCTCACAGGCGGCGGCCGTCCGCGTCACCTGCGTCACCGCGGGGCTGAGCGAGGCCGAGTCACGCCGTCGCGCGTTCTTCGGGCACTGCCTCGGTATGGTCGAGGACTGGAACGCCGACGAAGGCGTGCTGGAGGTCCACCCCATCGCGATCTTCCAGTGACCGCCACGCCCGCACGGCGGCTCGGACGGTCCGGGGCCGGGGTCTGCCGCCCGGCCGCCGAATGATTCGAGCGCAGGGCGCTCTCGGCGGCGGCGTGCCCGCGCGGCATCGCCATGCCCCGGCGCAGCACGGAGGGTGACCACGGGGGTGGGGGAATCGGACTTGAATCTTTGCGAACGAATGTTCGATCCTGAGGTGTGCCCGTTTTCGAACCTGCTTTCGAATCCACCGCCGAGCGGCAGCCGCTCCGCCCGGTGGTGTCGGCGGCTGCGCTCGTGGACGGTGCCGGGGCGGGGGCCGGGCGGCGAGGGCTGCTGCCGGTGCTGCCGGCGTTGGGGGCGGTGCTGCCGGAGGACGGGCTGCGGCGGGGGACGGTGGTGTCGGTCGGCGGCGGGGACCTCGGGCTGCTGCTGGCGCTGGCCGCCGGGGTGCGGGAGTCGGACGGCGGGTGGGCGGCGGCGGTCGGGCTGCCGGACCTGGGGCTGGCCGCGGCCGCCGGGTACGGGCTGGACCTGAGGCGGCTGCTGGTGGCGGACGACCCCGGCCCGCACTGGGCCGAGGTGGTGTCGGTGCTGGCCGGGGCGGTCGAGCTGATCATGCTGCGCCCGGAGGGGCCGGTGGCGCCGAAGCCGGCCGCCCGGCTGGCGGCCGTGCTGCGGCGCAGCGGGTGCGTGCTGCTGGTGGCCGGACCGTGGCCGGGGGCGGGGCTTCGGCTGGGGGTGCGGTCCGGACGGTGGTTCGGGCTGGGTGACGGGCACGGGCAGCTCACCGGGCGGCAGGTGGAGGTCGTGGCCGAGGGGCGCGGTTCGGCGGCGCGCGGGCGTACCGCCCGGCTCTGGCTGCCGGACGAGCACGGCGAGGTGCGGGCGGTGGCGGAGGCCGCCGAGGTGGTCGGGGCGGGGGAGGACGTGACGTCGGGGGCCGGGGCGGGCCTCGAACGTATGGCGGTGGTGTGAGATGACCGACACCGGAGCGACTGGGCTGACCGGGGCGACCGGAGCCGCCGGGACGGCCGGGACACCGCGGGTGCTGGTGGTCTGGTGCCCGGACTGGCCGGTGGCGGCCGTCATGGGGCCCGCGGACGGCGGTGAGGACGGCGGCGACGCCCCGGTGGCGGTGGTCGCCGGCGGGCGGATCCTGGCGTGCTCGGAGACGGCCCGGGCGGCCGGGGTGCGGCAGGGGCAGCGGCTCAAGCTGGCCCAGCGGCTCTGCCCGGCGCTGGAGCTGCGCGACCGCGACCCGGAGGCGGAGACCCGGCGGTTCGAACCGGTGGTCGCGGCGGTGGAGGCGTTCACGCCCCGGGTGGAGGTGCTGCGCCCCGGCCTGTGCGCGATCCCGGTGAAGGGTCCGAGCCGCTACTTCGGCGGAGAGGAGGCGTTGGCGGCCAAGGTGCAGGGCGCGGTGAGGGCTGCCCTGGCCCGGCCCGTGGACGAGGACGAGGACGGGGACGGAAGCAGGGACGGAAACAGGGACGGAAACAGGGACGAGAACCGGGACAGGGACGAGAACAGGGACAGGCTCGGAGTCGGGGTCGGGGGCAGCGGGTCGGAGGTGCAGGACCACCCCGTCGACGCCGACCCCACCGTGCGCGCCCACCCGGCCCCCGGCCCCGGCCGTACCGAGGCGCACCCGGCGGACGCCGACCGGGCCGGTGCCCGGCGCCGGGCGGCGGCCGTGGACGAGCTGTTCGCCGCCGCCCCGGCGGCCCGGGACGGCGCGCGGGGCGGGTTCGCCCACCCGGCCGCGTACCCGCCGCCGGCCCGCCCCGCCGAAGCCACCGCGGCAGCCCCCGCAGCCCCCGACGCCCGGCCCGTCCCCGACGGCCGGCCCGTCCTCCACGGCCAGGTCGGTGTCGCCGACGGCCTGTTCGCCGCCGTGCTGGCGGCCCGGGCCGGGGTACTGGTGCCGGCCGGACGGACGGCGGAGTTCCTCGCGCCCTACCCGGTGGCCGCGCTCGGCGACGAGGCGTTGGCGGAACTGCTGGACCGGCTCGGCCTGCCCACCGTCGGTGCGTTCGCCGCGCTGCCCGCCGAGTCGGTCGCGGACCGGTTCGGCCCGGCCGGCACGACCGCGCACCGGCTGGCCCGGGGCCTGCAGCCGCGCCCGCTGGTGCCGCGTACGGAGGGGCCGGACCTCTCCGTCGAGCAGCGCTTCGACCCGCCGGAGCCGCTCGCCGAGCCGCTGGTGTTCGTCGCCCGCACGCTCGCCGAGCGGCTGCACCAGCGGCTCGCCGGGGCTGGGCTGACCTGCCAGCGGGTTGCGGTCGAGGTGTCCTGCGCCGACGGGCGGACCGTCTCGCGGCTCTGGCGGCACGAGGGCCGGCTGTCGGCGACGGCGCTGGCCGAGCGCGTCCGCTGGCAGCTCCAGGCCTGGCAGGGCACGGGCACCTTCGCGGTGCCTGGCAGACCGGAGGCACACCACGACGCGGACCACAACGCACACCACGACCCGCACCACGGCACGGACTTCGACACGGACCACGACGCGGGCTTCACCGCCCTGCGCCTCGTCCCCGACGATCTCTCCCCCGACCAGGGCCGCCAGCTGGCGCTCTGGGGGCAGGCGGTCGCGGACGACCGGGTGGAGCGCGCGGTGGCCCGGGTGCAGGCGGTGCTCGGGCATGCCGGGCTGCGCCGGATCGAGCCGGCGGGCGGGCGGGGGCCGGGCGAGCAGGCGGTCCGGGTGCCCTGGGGCGAGCCGTACGACCCGGCGGCGCCGGCCGACGCGCCGTGGCCGGGCCGGCTGCGGGACGTCTGGCCGGCCGTGGTGCACCGCACCCCGGTGCCGGTCGTGGTGCTGGACGCGGAGGGGCGGTCGGTGGCGGTGGACGGCCGGGCGGGGGTGTCGGCCCGGCCGGCCCGGGTGGCGGTGCGGGGGCGGGAGCTGGTGGTGGACGGCTGGACCGGCCCCTGGCCGGCGGTCGAGTACTGGTGGGACCAGGCGCTGGCCCGCCGCCGGGCGCGCTTCCAGGTCACGCTGGCGGACGGCCGGGCGCTGCTGCTCACGGTGGAGGGCGGTGAGTGGTTCATGGAAGCCGGCTACGACTGACCCGGCCGGCCACCGGGGGGAACGGAACGGGCCGGCCACCGGGGGCGGCCTGCCGGGGGAGAGAACCGGCCGGCCACCGGGGAGGAACCGACCGGCCAGTGGGGGGAGAAACCGAACAGGCACGACCGAAGGCAACGACCCCCGATGGGATTCACCAGCCATCCCACGCTTCCCTGGAGCGAACTGCACCGACGCCTGGCCGGCGGCAGCCCGGGCCCGGAGGGTGGCGCGGTCGTCCCGCTGCGCCGCCGCGCCGGGGCCCGCCTCCCCGCACAACCCGCCGAGGCGGCCGGCCCGACGGCCCGGACCGGCCCGACCGCCCCGGCCTGGGCCGAGCTGCACGTGCACTCCGCCTTCAGCTTCCTCGACGGCGCCAGCGACCCCGAGGAACTGGTCGCCGAGGCCGCCCGGCTGGGTGTCGAGGTGCTCGCGCTCACCGACCACGACGGCCTCTACGGCGCGGTGCGGTTCGCCGAGGCGGCCCGGGAGGCGGGCGTCGGCACGGTGTTCGGCGCCGAGCTGACCCTGCGCCGGGACGGCCAGGCCGAGCACCTGCTCGTCCTGGCCCGCGACCCGGCCGGCTACCGCCGTCTCTCCGCGGCAATCAGCGCCGCCCAGCTGGCGGGCGGGGCCAAGGGCCGCCCGGCGTACGACGCCGCGGCGCTGGCCGACGCGCACGGCGGCCACTGGGCGGTACTCACCGGCTGCCGCCTGGGCAGGGTCCCCGCCGCACTCGCCGCCGGCCGGGACGCCGAGCACCGGCTGCACACCCTCACCGAGGCGTTCGGCCGCGACAACGTGTACGTCGAGTTGATCGACCAGTGGCTGCCCGGCGACGACCTGCGCAACGACGCCCTGGCCGCGCTCGCCGCCAAGCTGGGCCTGCCCACCGTCGCCTCCACCAACGCCCACCACGCCGGCCCGGCCCAGGGCCGGCTGGCACAGAGCCTCGCCGCCCTGCACGAGCGCCGCACCCTGCAGGACGCGGCGGGCTGGACGCAGGCGGCCGGCACCGCGCACCTGCGCTCGGGCCGGGAGATGGCGGCCCGGCTGGCCCGCTTCCCGGGGGTCCGGGAGGCCACCGTCGACCTGGCCCGCGCCTGTGCCTTCGACTTCACCGGACTCGACCCGGAGCTGCCCGGCTTCCCCGTCCCGCCCGGGCACACCGAGATCAGCCATCTGCGCGAGCTGGTCGCCCGGGGCGGACCGGTCCGGTTCGGCCCCGGCAACGGGCCCGCCCGCCGGCAGCTCGCCAAGGAGCTGGACGTCATCGAGGACCTGAGGCTGGCCGGCTACTTCCTGATCGTCCACGACATCGTCGACTTCTGCCGCCGCGAGGACATCTGGTGCCAGGGTCGGGGTTCGGCGGCCAACTCGGCGGTCTGCTACGCGCTCGGGATCACCGCCGTCGACCCGATCCACTACAGGCTCCTCTTCGAGCGCTTCCTCTCCACCGCCCGCGACGGGCCGCCCGACATCGACCTGGACATCGAGAACCGCCGTCGCGAGGAGGTCATCCAGTACGTCTACCGCCGCTACGGGCGCGAGCACGCCGCCCAGGTCGCCAACGTGATCACCTACCGGCCGCGGCTGGCGCTGCGCGACGCCGCCCGGGTGCTCGGCTACCCGCAGGGGCAGGTGGACGCGTTCAGCCGGCAGAGCGACTTCCGCTCGCCGCCCGGCGCGGACGCCGTCATCCCCGCGGACGTGCTCGCCCTGGCCGGACAGCTCCACGGCCTGCCCCGCCACCTGGGCATCCACTCGGGCGGCATGGTGCTCACCAAGGAGCCGATCGGCGAGATCTGCCCGACCGAGTGGGCCCGGATGCCGGGCCGGTCCGTGCTGCAGTGGGACAAGGACTCCACGGCCGGCGCCGGGCTGGTCAAGATCGACCTGCTCGGCCTCGGCATGCTCGCCGCACTGCACGACACCTGCGACCTGATCGCCGAACACCACGGCGTGCGGTACACCCTGGCCACCGTCCCGGACGACGACGCGGGCGTCTACACGATGCTGCGCCGGGCCGACACGGTCGGCGTCTTCCAGGTCGAGTCGCGCGCCCAGATGGCCACCCTGCCGCGGCTCAAGCCGGACCACTTCTACGACCTGGTGGTCGAGGTCGCGCTGATCCGCCCGGGGCCGATCCAGGGCGGGTCCGTCCACCCGTACCTGCGGCGCCGCGCCGGGCTCGAAGCGGCCGGCTGCCCGCACCCGCTGATGGAGAACGCGCTCGGCAAGACCCTCGGGGTGCCGCTGTTCCAGGAGCAGATGATGCAACTGGCCATCGACTGCGCCGGGTTCAGCCCCGCCGAGGCCGACCAGCTGCGCCAGGCGATGGGTTCCAAGCGCTCGCACGAACGCGTCGCCCGCCTGCGTGAGCGGCTGCTGAGCGGCATGGCCGCGCGCGGCATCCCCGAGGAGACCGCCGAGGACGTCTACACCAAGATCGAGGCCTTCTCCAACTACGGCTTCCCGGAGAGCCATGCGATCAGCTTCGCCTACCTGGTGTACGCGAGCGCCTGGCTCAAGTACCACTACCCCGCGGCCTTCACCTGTGCCCTGCTGGCCAACCAGCCGATGGGCTTCTACTCGCCGCTCAGCCTGATCGCGGACGCCCGGCGGCACGGCGTGCGGGTCCGCGGCGTGGACGTCAACGCCAGCGGGCCGCGGCCCACCCTGGAACCGTACCGGGGGCCGACGCCCAAGCCGCCGCTCACGGCGGGCAAGCCGCAGCCCGCCATCCGGCTCGGCCTGGACACCGTCCGCGGCATCGGCGCCCCGCAGGCCGAGGCGATCGCGGCCGGACAGCCGTACGCGGACCTGGAGGACTTCGCCCGCCGGACGAGCCTGCCCGCGCCGGTGCTGGAGGCGCTCGCCACGGCGGGAGCGTTCGGCTGCTTCGGGCTGGGACGGCGTCAGGCGTTGTGGGCCGCCGGGGCGTTCGCCGGTGTCTCGGCGGGGCTGATCCCCGGCACCACCCCCGGCACCGAGGCGCCGTCGCTGCCGGAGATGACCCCGGTCGAGGAGACCATCGCCGACCTCTGGGCGACCGGCACCTCCGCCACCAGCCACCCCGTCCAGCACCTGCGCGCCCACCTCGAACGCGGCGGCGCACTGACCGCCGCCCAGCTCCCGGACGTGGCACCCGGCACCGCCGTGGTGGTCGGCGGCCTGGTGACGCACCGCCAGCGCCCGCCGACGGCCGGCGGGGTGCTCTTCCTCAGCCTGGAGGACGAGACCGGCCTGATCAACGTGATCTGCAGCCGCCCGGTCTGGGAGTCCCAGCGCCGTACCGCCCTCGACCGCGCCGGCCTGCTGGTCCACGGCCACATCGAACGCGACCGCGGCGCCACCAACCTGGTCGCCACCCGGCTCGGCCCGCTGCGTCTGGGGATCTGAGGCCGGGTTGCCGGGGAAGGGGCTAGGCTCATGATCAAGAGTGCTTCCGTCAGGGGAAGTTCGTCGCGTGACCTTCGGAGGCAGGCCTTGGGTGAGCAGATGCGTTCCCGCGTTTCGGCGTACGCGATCGCCACGTCGGAGCAGCGGCTGCTGCTGACGCAACTCTCCGAGGCCTCACCGGTCTTCCTGCCCGGCCTCTGGCACCTGCCCGGCGGCGGGATCGACCCGGGCGAGCAGCCGCAGGAGACGCTCGCGCGCGAGCTGCACGAGGAGACCGGCCTGGAACTCCGCAGTGCCCGGCTGGTGGACGCGCGCAGCTACACGGCCCACCGGCTCGGTGTGCACTGGCACTTGGTGGGGCTGTTCTACCGCGTCGAGCTCCGTCCCGGGCCGCTGACCGTCAACGAGGTCGACGGGTCGACCGCAGGTGCCCGGTGGATGCCGCTCGCCGGTCTCACCGCGTCGGCGCTCTCCCCGGCGGCGGCCGACGGCCTCGGCCTGCTCGGGCAGCCGTAGGGCCGGGCCGCCGCTGCGGCGGTCCCCAGGGCTGGACCAGCCTGCGCGGCGCAGCCGTGGGGGTGACTGCGCCGCGCCGGGGCTTGTGGGGGAGGGGCCCGAGGGGTGGTGCCAGAAGGCGGGGGTGTCGTTCAGCGGCCTACGCGCCGGACTCCGCCTCCCGCCCCTTCCCGGGGGCGCCCGCGAAGACCTGGGCGATCGGCAGCCAGGCCGCCGCCGTCGCGCCGGTGGCGGTCAGGGCGAGGTCGTCCCGGTGCCGGCGCTGGGTGACCAGCAGGCAGAAGTCCAGCGCCGGCCCGCTCACCCGGTCCGTCGCGTCCTCCGGGCCCCAGGCCCACAATGCGCCGTCCGGCGCGGTCAGTTCCACCCGGACCGGTGCCTCCGGTGCCGGCAGTCCGTGCAGCGAGAAGGCGAACCCCATGGTCCGAACCCCCAGATGGGCGATGTGCCGCAGTCGCGCGGTCGGCTCCCGGACCGTGCCCAGCGTGTCCGCGACGTCCTGCCCGTGCGCCCAGGTCTCCATCAGTCGCGCGGTCGCCATCGACGGGGCCTTCATCGGCGGTCCGAACCACGGCAGGCGGACGTCGCCCGGCACCGCGGCCAGGGCGGTCAGCAGCCGTTCCCGGCCCGCCCGCCAGCGGGTCAGCAGCGCCGCGGGCTCCTCGGCCGCCCCCTGCGCGGCGCCCTCGTCCACCGGGTCCAGGCCCACCTCCAGCAGCTCGCCGAAGACGCGTCCGGTCTGCGCGCCGAAGCCCTCCGGGTCACGCGCGGAGAGTTCGGTCCAGTCGTCCGTCCAGGCCAGGTGGGCGATCTGGTGCGCGATCGTCCACCCCTGGGCCGGGGTGTCGGCCGCCCAGCCCTCCGGCTCCAGCCCGGCCACCAGCCCGTCCAGCACCGCGCTCTCGGCCCGCAGGTCGTCGAGCAGGCCGGTCAGCACGTCCGTGGCGCGAGGCTCCTTCGGTTCCGTCGTCATGGGCATCCCCTTCACATGTCACAGCAGTACGCGGCAGTAGCGGTGGCGACCCCGGTAGTGACTCACCGGTAACTCCGGTCGCACCCTACGCCGCACCCGCCGCCGCCACCTCGGACTCAACGGAACACGCACGTCGCACCGCTCGCTCCGACCACCCCGCTCGCTCCGCCCACGAGGTGTCGCGCTGGGCGGCGACCTGCCGGACCAACCCGGAGGTCGCCGCCCAGTGGGGCCGCACCTGCCGCACCTGCCTCACGGCGACCGGCTGCCCGCGGGATCGGCGTCCGCAACCGGACCGGACGGGCCCTGGCAGCCCGTGCGCCGGGCCGGCCGGACGCGGCTAGTTGACGTTCCGCTCCCGCCCCGCCCAGTACGGCTCGCGGAGCCGGAACTTCTGCAGCTTGCCGGTGGTGGTCCGCGGCAGCGCGTCCCGGAACTCCACCGAGGTGGGCGACTTGTAGCCGGCCAGCCGCTGCTTGCAGTGCGCGATGAGGTCCGCCTCGCCGACGTCGGAGCCGGGCTTGAGCACCACCAGCGCCTTGACCGTCTCGCCCCACTTGTCGTCCGGCACTCCGATCACCGCGACCTCGCCGACCGCCGGGTGGTCGTACAGGCAGTCCTCCACCTCGATCGAGGAGACGTTCTCCCCGCCGCTGATGATGACGTCCTTCTTCCGGTCCGAGATGGTCAGGTAGCCGTCGGTGAGGGTGCCGCCGTCGCCGGTGTGGAACCAGCCGTCCCGGATCGCCTCCGAAGTCTCCCGAGGCTGCTGCCAGTAGCCGTCCAGCACCACGTTGGAGCGGACCAGCACCTCGCCCTGCTCGTCCACCCGGACGTGATTGCCGATCGCCGGCGCACCCGCCTGCACCAGCTTCTCCGCCCGCTCGGCGGAGGGCAGTTGGTCCCATTCGCGGCGGGAACGGTTGACCGTCACCACCGGCGACGTCTCGGTCAGGCCGTAGATCTGCATGAACTCCCAGCCGAGTTCGGACTCGATCCGCTGCACCACCGAGGTCGGCGGCGGGGCGCCGGCCACGATGATCCGCACCCTGTCCCGGCCGGGGACGGGCCCGTCCCAGTCGGCGGCCGCGTCCAGCACCATCTGGATCACCGCCGGCGCGCCGCACAGGAAGGTCACCCCGTGCCGCTCGACCCGGCGCAGGATCTCGGTGCCGTCCACCTTCCGCAGCACGATGTGCTGCGCGCCCAGCCCGGTGAGCGCGAACGGCAGGCCCCAGCCGTTGGCGTGGAACATCGGCAGGGTGTGCAGGTAGACGTCCCGGTCACTGGCCCCGAAGTGCAGGCCCATGAGGACGGCGTTCAGCCAGACGTTCCGGTGGGTGAGTTGAACGCCCTTGGGGCGCGCGGTGGTTCCGCTGGTGTAGTTGATCGTCGCGGTGTCGTTCTCACCGATCTCGTACCGGCGCGGCGCGTGGTCGAAGTCGTACAGCAGCGCGTCGCTGCCCGCGCCGATCACGAACTTGTGCCTGGCGGCCACCCCGGCCAGCGGGTCGGCGAGTTCGGGGTCGACCAGCAGCACGGACGCGCCGCTCTGCTCGACGATGTACGACACCTCCTCCGCCTTCAGCCGGAAGTTGACCGGCACCAGCACCCGGCCGTGCCCGCTCACGCCGTACAGCGAGGTCATCAGCCGGGCCGAGTTGTGCGACACCATCGCGACCCGTTCGCCCGGCCCGACCCCGAGGCGGTCCAGCCCTGCCGCCTGCGCCCGCGCCAGTTCGGCGACCCGCCGGTAGCTCAGCTCGCCCCAGGATTCGGCCGGTTGCACCGGCTCGTCGACGATGCCGACCCGGTCGCCGTAGACCAGCTCGGCCCGGTCGAGGAAGTCCATCACGGAGAGTGGAATCTGCATGCGCCCACTGTCCTCCGCCCGGCGCCCCCTGCACACCCCCGGTCGGGGGTGTCACCCGGACGGCCAGCGGGATTCAGCCCGCCGCCGCGACCGTCCCCGCGGCCGGAGCCGCCGCCCCGTCCACGACCGCCCCCTCCGCCACCGCCAGCGCCGCGACCAGCCGGTCCCGGGCCTCGCTCTGCGCGGCGATCCGGCGCTCCAGGACGGACAGCCGCTCCCGGGCGATCCGCAGCGCCGCCGGCGACGGCGGCTTGGCGAGCACGTCCCCGTCCAGACAGGGCAGGAAGAGCCGGACGTCCTCCAGGGTGAGTCCGGCGGCCAGCAGCGAGCGGATGTTGCGCACCCGCACGGCTGCCGCCTCGTCGTACTCCCGGTAGCCGTTGGCGGCGCGGGAGGAGCCGATCAGCCCGGCCTGCTCGTAGTGGCGCAACGCCCGGGCCGTACTGCCCGTCACCTGGGCCAGCTCTCCGATCAGCACCGCTCCCCGCCCCTCCACCGTTCCCGGCGTTGCCACCGGCCTCACCCCACGACGGCGCCGCCGTCCACGGGCAAGACTACTCCGGTGACGAACGAGGCCTGCGGGGAGGCGAGTTGCGTGACGGCCCAGGCCACCTCGGCGGGTCGGCCGATCCGCCCGAGCGGGGTGTGGGCGATCTGCCACCGCCGGACGGCCTCCCGCTGCTCCGCGCCGAGCCCGGAGTGTTCGCCGATCGGCGTCTCGATCGCCCCCGGCGCCACCGCCACCACCCGGACGCCGCTCGGCGCCAGCTCCACCGCCCAGCTGCGGGTGACCGACTCCAGCGCCGCCTTGCTCGCCGCGTACACCGAGTTGCCCGGCCAGCCCCGTTGGCCGACGCTGGTCGTGACATTGACGATCACGCCGCGGCTCGCCTCCAGCGGCGGCAGTGCGGCCCGGCCGAGCAGGACGGCGGCGGTGAGGTTGGTGGCGAGCTGGGCCTCGACCGAGTCCCTGGTGAGGCCGCCGACAGCGCCGCTGCGGACGATCCCGGCGTTGTTGACCAGCACGTCGAGCCGCCCGTGCCGCTCCAGGGCCTCGCGCACGACCGCCTCCGGCGCGTCGGCCCCGGTGACGTCCGCGACCAGCGGGTGGATCCGCCCGGGGTGGCTTCCCGCCGTCTCCGCCAGCGGTCCGGGCCGCCGCCCGACCGCCACCACCGCGACCCCCGGCCCCTGCGCGGCGAAGGCCTGCGCGGTGGCCCGCCCGATCCCCGTCCCCGCGCCGGTGACCAGGACGACCCGGGACGGCCGATCCTGCGGGGTTTCCTGCCGGTTGCTCTCGTTCGCGTTCATGCGGAGAGCCTCCGACCCTGCCGCCAGTGTCAAGGTCAAGCGCGAGCGCGGGCCGGGAGCGGGAACCGCCCCCTCCACTTGCTGTGCCGGGCGCGAACAGGGGGCCGGGAGGGGACGCGAACGGCGCCGGGTGCTGTTAGGAAGGTGCCAACGCACCTACCCACGGGGAGAGAACACGCATGAGTGACGAACGGTCCGAGAACCTGTACGACGCCGTCGGCGGCATCGAGGGGCTCCGCCGGCTGAGCAACACCTTCTACGAGGGAGTCCTCGCCGACCCGGTCCTGGCACCGGTCTTCGCGAACTTCACCACCACCCACATCGAGCACGTCGCCGTCTGGCTGGGCGAGATCTTCGGCGGCCCGGCCCGTTTCACCGCCGAGCTGGGCGGGCACCAGGCGCTGCTCCGCACGCACCTCGGCCTCGCCATCACCGAGGAGCAGCGCGGTCGTTGGATGGAGCTGATGGGCGCCGCGGTGCAGAAGGAGCTGCCCGACGACGAGCTGCTGCGCCGGCGGGTGCTGGAGTACTTCGACTGGGGCACGAAGATCGCCAAGGACGTGTCGGCGGCGCCCGTCGGCGCGGACCTCGGCGACCCGGGCCCGACGCCGCGCTGGGGCTGGGACGGGCTGAAGAAGTGACGGCCCTGGCCGGACTCCCGGCCGCCGGGGGCCTGCTGCTGCGGCCGTTCCGGGACGAGGACGCGTCCGCCCTGGTGGAGGTCTACCGGGACGAGACGCTGCGCCGCTTCACCCGGATCCCGGTGACCGACGCGGACGAGGCGGCCCGCTGGCTCGACATCCAGTACCGCGGCTGGGCGGACGGCGACCGGTACAGCTTCGCCGTTCTGGAGCCCCGGGCCGGGCACCCCGCCGAACTGGTCGCCAACGTGGTGCTCAAGCGCGGCACGCCCGGCGGGGCGTCCGCCGAGGTGGGGTACTGGACGGCGGCCGACGCGCGGGGCCGGGGCGTGGCGCCGCGGGCGCTGGAGGCGGTCACCGGCTGGGCGTTCACGGCCTTCGCCGCCGACGGGCTGGTCCGGCTCGACCTGCTGCACCAGGTGGACAACACGGCCTCCTGCCGGGTGGCCGAGAAGACCGGGTACCGGTTCGCGTCCGTTCTCCCGGCCCGCCCGCCGGAGTTCCCGCTGGACGGCCACCTCCACACCCGCACCGCGCCCGGTTAAGCACTGGACCGGGAGGGAGAACGGCGTCAGAGTGACGCACATGGCTTCTCTTGTACGACATGTGACGATCGACTGCGCCGACGCCTTCCGCCTGGCCGGGTTCTGGGCGCAGGTGCTGGACAGCAAGGTCAGCGAGGACGACAACCCGGGGGACGAGGAGGCGCTGGTCGAGTCGCCGGGTGCCGTGCTGCTCTTCATCCGGGTGCCCGAGGGCAAGACGGTGAAGAACCGCATCCACCTCGACCTCCAGCCGCAGGACCGCACCCGGGACGAGGAGGTGGAGCGCCTGCTGGCACTGGGCGCCACCGTCCACGACGACCAGCGCACCCCGGACGGCAAGGGCTGGGTGACCATGCTCGACATCGAGGGCAACGAGTTCTGCGTCGAGCGCAGCGCCGCCGAGCGGGCCGCCACCTCCTGACCCGTCGCCACTCGGTCCGAACGGCCGCCCGTCAGGCCCACGAGGGCCTGTGCGGGCGGCCGTTCGGTCTCTCCGCTTCTCCGCTCCCCCGCCCGGCACGGGTGCCCCCTGCCTCCGGGCGGCACCCGGGAGCAGGGGGCAGGGGACTCCGGTGACCTCAGACGATCGGACCGCCGTAGAAGGGGTCGTAGTACCCGGCGTACCGCTCGCGGTAGCCGGTGTCACCCTCGTGGCGGTCGGGGTCGAACTCCGGGCCGTTCTTGATCTCGTCCTTCGTCCGGTCGACGTACACCCTGCGGTTCTCGAAGTCGACCTGGATGACCGTGCCGGCCGGCAGCAGCACGTGCTTGCCGAAGATCCACGGCCCGGTGTCCACCACGAGATAGCGGGCGTCGGCCTCCTCGGAGAGCCGGTCGATCCGGCCGATGTGCCCATCGGTCGCCTCGACGCGGAAGTCCACCAGGTCGGAATCGGTGACGTAGCCGGAGGTGGCGCGGAACTGCCAGATGTTGACGCCGCTCACTGTCGTCTCCTTCTCGTCGCTCGGCCGCCGGACCTGTTCCGGCGGCCTCCGTGACCTCGGCTGCCCCGGATCCGCGGATCCATGTCGGCGGAGTGGGCCTGAATCCGGTGCCACCGGCAGCAGTTCGTCCACGCCACCCGCGTGTGCCCGCGCGCGGCGGCCCGCCGGCCCGGAGACGGCGTCCCGGGCCGGCGGGTGGAGTGCCGGAGCGGGAACGCAGCCCCGGACCGGGGTCAGCCGGAGGCGGGGACCAGCCGTCGGGTGTCGATCTCCGCCCAGACCGCCTTGCCCCGGGAGCACGGCGTGGCACCCCACCGGTCCGCCGCCCGCTGCACGATGAAGAGCCCGTGCCCGCCCGGCAGGCCGGGAAGGTGCGGCCGGCGCGGCTCGGGCAGCGCCGGGGATCCGTCGCTGACTTCGATCCGCAGCCGCGCGTCCGAGGCGTCGAGCACCAGCTCCAGCGGGCCGCCGCCGTGCAGCATCGCGTTGGCGACCAGCTCGGAGACCAGCAGCAGGACGTCCTCGACGACGTCGGGATCGGCCCCGTCCTCGGGGCGCAGCCAGGCCCAGTCCGCGAGCGCCCCACCGGTGAACGCACGGGACCGGGCGACCGGCTTGGGAAGTCCGGCCAGGTGCAGTCGCCGCCGCTGGCCGGTCGCCGGCGGTCCGGCGTCGGGTCGGCTGCCGTCGAGGGCGCCCCGGCTCGCCGTCATACGCGGTTCACCCCTTTCGCGCGCGCGGCTGATGAGAGGTCGTCTTTCCCGGGACGTGCCGGGCTATTCCTCGGGCGGCCACCCGGTTCTCCCCCCGGGCCGCCACCCCCGGGCGTTCACCCGGTCAGTGCCGCGCTCACCGAGTCGTGGATGGAGAACACGCCGCCGGCACCGGTGAGTTCCAGCAGCCGGGTGACCTGCGGCGAGGGCGAGGCGAGCCGGAAGTCGATGTCCGCGGTCGCGGCGGCGAGCCGCGTCTTGAGCAGCAGGTTGAGGCCGGAGGAGTCGCAGAACGCCACCTCGCTCAGGTCCACCACCATCCGCTCCGGCTGCTGTTCGACGAGCAGGCGCAGGGCCTGCTCGGCAGGGCCGAGACTGTCGATGTCGAGATCGCCGCTCAGCGCGCAGACGGCCGCCCGCGCGCCGTCGTGCCGGATGTCCACGCCCGGCGCGACGGGTGTCGCGGACGCCGGGGCGGCGGACGGGTGCCGTTCATCCTCGACCGACATGTCAGGTGCCTCCTCCGTCCGGGCTCCCTCCGGGTGCTGTTTCGTGACCATACGCGGATGAGGGGCCGTCAGCCAGGGCACGGGCGGCCCGGGAACCGGGTCCGCGTCGTGCCGGCTGGCGGAGCGGGCGGGCGGATGGCGGTTCACTCCTGGCCGAGGCCCTCGCGGAGCTGCCTGAGGACGCGGCTGAGCAGGCGGGAGACGTGCATCTGGGAGACCCCGAGCCGCATGCCGATCTGGGACTGGGTGAGCTCCTCGGTGAAGCGCATCGAGAGCAGCAGGCGGTCGCGTTCCGGGAGCTCGGCGATGAGCGGTTTCAAGGCGATGAGGTTCTCGGCCAGCTCGAGCCGCGTGTCCTCGCCGCCCAGCCGGTGCGCGGCGGTGCCGCGGCGGTCGTCGTCCGGGTCGGCCGCCACGTCCAGCGAGCCGGCCGAGTGGCCGTTGGCGGCGGTGAGCCCCTCGATGACCTCCTCCGGCGTGAGCGAGAGGTGCTCCGCGAGCTCGGCGACGGTCGGTGCGCGGTCGAGGCGCTGCGAGAGCCGGTCCTGCGCCTTGGCGAGGCTCAGCCTGAGCTCCTGGAGCCGGCGCGGCACGTGGACGGCCCAGGTGGTGTCGCGGAAGTGCCGCCGGATCTCGCCGAGGATGGTCGGCAGGGCGAAGGTGGTGAACTCCACCCCGTGGCCGTGGTCGAACCGGTCGATCGCCTTGATGAGGCCGATGGTGCCGACCTGGAGGAGGTCCTCCTGGGGCTCGTGGACGGAGGAGAACCGGCGCAGGGCGAACCGGACCAGGGAGATGTTCAGCTCGACCAGCGTGCCGCGGACGTAGGAGTACTCCGGGGTGCCCTCGTCCAGGGCGTCGAGGCGCCGGAGCAGGGCCCGGGTCAGCTCCCGCGCGTCGGCCGGGGCCACCTCGGTCGGATCTTCGGGCAGCGCGGGCATCTCGGGCAGGACGTCCGCGTCGGGCAGCGCGGATGCTCCGGGCAGCGCGGGTGCTCCGGGCATCGGCGCGGTACGGAGTGTGCCCGCCGTACCGCCTTCCGGTCGGGCCTGGCTGGGGACGACCGTGGGGACGTGGGCGAGGAGAGCATCACTGGGCGCAGCCATGTCAGTCCTTTCATCGGTTCCGCGTCGGCTCGAACCGCTTTACCCCGGATCGGCGAAGGGATGTGCCCTGGCAGTGTGATGCTTTGGTGAAACCGGTCGGTCGCCGAGCCGGCCGTCGTTCCCGGAGCCGGGGGCCGGTGCCACCGGCAGGCGGGGGAGTGCGGCGGGATGGCGCTCGACCAGGTAGGCCAGCAGGTGCTCACGGACCTGGCAGCGGAGCTCGAACGCGTCGTCGGCGTCGGCGGCGGTCATCAGGGCGCGGACCACGATGGTGGTCGGCGTCGTGTCGACCACCTGCAGCGCCCTGCCCTCGCCGTCCCAGAGCTCGTTCTTCTCCAGGAAGCCCTCGAACTCCCGCCGCAGTTCGGGGACCGGCGTGCCGGGATCGAGGTGGAGCAGCGCGGTGCCGGTGATCCGGGTGGTGCGACGGGACCAGTTCTCGAACGGCCGGCCGGCGAAGTAGGACATCGGCATCACCAGCCGCCGCTGGTCCCAGGTGGCGACCACCACCGAGGTCAGGGTGATCTCCTCGACCGTGCCCCACTCGCCGCCGACCACGACGACGTCGCCGAGCCGGACGAGGTCGCCGAAGGCCATCTGCACCCCGGCGAAGAGGTTGGCCAGGGTGCTCTGCGCCGCGATGCCGGCCACCAGGCCCACGAGCCCGGCGGAGGCCAGCAGGCTGGTGCCCAGCCCGCGGACGGCCGGGAAGGTCATCAGCATGGCCGCCAGCGCCACGACGGTCAGGGCTGCCTGGCAGATCCGGCTCAGCAGGCCGACCTGGGTGCGGGCCCGGCCTGCCCAGCCCGGTTCGTGCCGGCGGACGGCCAGGCGCAGCGCGCCCTCGGCGGCCAGGGAGATCAGGCGTGCCCCGAGCCAGGCGCAGGACGCGAGGGCGGCGAGCACGAGGAGGTGGCGGACGGCACCGTGGACCGCCGGGGTGGTGCCGGTCCAGGGTTCGCCGGCGAGCAGCAGCCCGCAGGTGGTCGCGGCGAGCAAGGGCGGCCGGCAGGCGCGCAGGAGCGGTGGTGCCGCCTCGGCCCGGCGGCGGACCAGGGGCAGCCGGGCGACCGCCTCCGTCAGCAGGTTCAGGGCACAGGCGGCGAGGACCGACGACACGGCGACGACGAGCAGGCGGACGATGCTCCACCCCTCCACGCGGATCACTCCTTCGGCGGGGACGTGGTGGGAGCAGGTCCGGTCCCACCGGTTCGAGCGGACGGACGGGCGGCCCGGCAGACGGACCGCGGGCAGGCCGGGGGAGGGCGCCGGCCGTCAGTGGCCGTGGCGCCGTCAGGCCGCATGGCGGGCCCGGCCGGACGGGCGTCCGGGGCGCCCCGTCCTGAGCAGGACGGCGCGCTCGGACTCGGTCAGGCCGCCCCAGACGCCGTAGGTCTCGTGGACCCGCAGGGCGTGCTCCAGGCACGCACGGCGTACCGGACAGCGGGCGCAGACCCGTTTGGCCTCCTGCTCGCGCTCGTCGTGGGCTTGGCCGCGTTCACCTGCGGGGTGGAAGAAGAGGGCGGTGTCGCCACCGCGGCAGGCCGCGCGAGCCTGCCAGTTCCAGTAGTGGTCGAGGGCGCCGGGGAGCCGGGAGGTATCGGTCATGGCGATCCGTCTGACCCGTCGGCCCGGGAACAAACCGCCCGACAGCCCGACAGCCTGTTCGTCCGACAGCCCGGTCGTCCGGCCGTGGGTCCGCCGCAGGGGTGCATGCCCGGGCGTCCCCGGGGCAGAAGAGGTCGGCCGTACCGGCCGGCGGGGCCGGTCCGCCCGGCCCCGCACCCCGAGGGAGGGACTGCCATGAGCCACCCCGTACCGCCGTCGTCGTCCGTCGCCGAACTGTCCGCCGGAGCCGCCGAACTGCTTCACGCCGCCGTCCGGCACGGGGCTACGGCCGAGGGCCCGGGCCTGGTCCTGCCCGCCGACGCGGCCGCAGCGGTGGCCGCCCTGGCCCTGGTCAGCGCGCGACTGCCCGAACTCCTGGACCTGCTCGCCACGTTCCTCAGCAGCGAGCAGGCCGCCGGGCGGCTGGGACCGGACCGTGCCCACGGGCTCGACGCGGTCGACGCCAAGGACACCCTCCGCGCGGCCCGCGACGCACGCGAGCGCCTCTACGAGGCCGCGCGCACCGCTGCCGTCCTCACCGACACCCTGGCCGCGGCTTCGGCCGCGCTCGCCCCGGTCGCCCCGCCCCGGCCGCCGGGACCGCCGGCCACCCCGCACGTGTGACGGCCGGACAGGGGCGCCGGCCCGGGAACATGACCTGGTCCAACCGGGGAAGGCGCACCAGGCGGACCGCTGTCCGGCGGCCCGGCACCCGGAGAAGGGACGGACCCATGACGAGGATCGAGGAATCGGTCGAGGTGGAGATCCCGCCGGCGGCGGCCTACGAGCAGTGGACCAGGCTGGAGGAGTTCCCGGCGTTCATGCGGGGCATCGTCAGCATCGAGCGGCGAGGCCCCGGACTGAGCCACTGGGTGGTCGATGTGGCCGGCGTGCGGCGGGAGTTCGACGCCTGCACGACGGAGGCCGTCCCGGACGAGCGGCTCGCGTGGGCCACCCTCGCCGGTGGTGTGCGGCAGTCGGGCGTGGTGACCTTCCACCGCGTCGGCGAGCACACGACGCGGGTCATGCTCCAACTGGATGTTGAGCCCGACGGCCTGGTGGAGCGGATCGGTCACGCGCTCGGCTTCGCGGACCGTCAGGTGATCGACGACCTCGGGGACTTCAAGACGTTCGTCGAGCGTGATCCCGGCGAGTGTGATCCCGGCGGCCTCGGCCCGCGGTGACACCCCGGTCGACCCCCCCCGGGTCGCGCCCGGCCTCCTCCCGGCGCCGCGCCGCGCCCGGTGGGCCCGGGGGTGGGCCCGGGGCCTCCGCCCGCGGAGTCGCACGGCAGGGGTGGCCCGGCGGGTGCGCTCAGGCACCCTTCAGCCGTCTCCGGGCCTCGCGGGCCCGCCCGACCTGCTCGTCGGCCTCCCTTCGCTGCGCGGCGAACAGCAAGCCGTACCCGAAGGTGTCCCGGCCCCGGCGGCGCGCCTCAGCGGTGACTTCCAGCAGGGCCGGGCCCGCCACCACCGCGTCGTGGTGCGCGCCGAGCGGTTCCTGGAGCCGCTTCATGCGCTTGCGCAGCCGCCCGGCACGCTGCCCCGCCACCGGTGCGACGCTCTCCGCCGCGTACCGGGCGCGTTTGGCCGCCTTGCGGGCGCGGTGCAGCGCACGGTCCCGGTCCGGGCCGGCCGGCAGGTCGAGGGCCGCGTCCAGGCGCCGAACCGTCCGCCGGCGCTGGTGCTTCAGCACCCGCCGGGCCTGCGCCTTCCCGCGGGCGGCGCGCCGGCGCAGCGGCGGGTGGGCGGCGAACTCCTCGGCGGCGTCCAGCAGCGCGTAGTAACGCTGGTCGCGCATGGCGTGGACGGCCGCGCGCTGCTCCCGGGCGTACCGGTGACCGAACCAGGACGAGAGCAGGGCGCCCACCTCCTGCGGCCGGCCGGCGGAGGGGAGCCCGGCCGCCTGGGGGCCGAGGAGCTGACCGAGCGCCTCGGCGTCGCGGGCCCGGCCGAGCACCCGGCCCAGCCGGCGCAGTTCACCGTCCAGCCGGTCGGCGGCCGCACGGTCCAGCAGCCTGCGGTGGGCCGCCAGCGCGCTGCGCAGCCGGCGGACGTGGACGCGCATCCGGTGGATCGCGTCCGGCAGGTCCGCGCGGACCGCGGGGTCGAGCGCGAGCAGCGCCGCCACGTGGTCCCGTAGGTAGCCGGTGAGGGCCGCGCCGACCGATCCGGCCGGCGGCCCGGCGTCCGGAACCGAAGGCAGACGCCCGCCGAGCACCCGGGCGAGTTTGGAGGCCTCCGCAGCGGGGCGCAGTCCCTGGTCGCGCAGGTCACGCTCGACGGCGTCCAGGAGGTCCGGTGCGCCCGCGTCCAGTTCCACCTCGGTCTCGACCCAGCTGCTCACCTCGGTGGCCCCCTCCGCCCCGGCGGCGGCGCCCAGGGTCTGGGCCGTGACCTCGTCACGGACCAGCTCGGCCAGCGTGCCCCCTCCGGCGTCGACCAGCAGGGTGCGTTCGCGTCTCGTCCGCAGCCGGGCGGCCGGGGCGAGGGGCTCGCCGCGCGCGAGGCCACGGGTGAGGCGGACCAGCTCCTTCGGCGGTCTGCGGGCGTCCCCGGCGTCGGGTGGCAGCCGGATCTCCGTACGGATGCCGTCGGCACCGGGGATCTTCAGGTGCCAGCCGGCGTCGTGGCCGCCGGTGCGACGGCGCAGGGTGATGCCGGCGCGGAGCAGGCGCAGGCCCGCGGTGTCGAAGTAGACGGCGTCGAGCTGCTCGGTGCCGCCCGCGACGGCCCGCGCCACCTGGGGAAGCCCGTCGGTTGCCGGCGGGCGCCGCAGCGCCCCTTCGTACTTGCGCTCGATCTCCTGGTGTGTGGTTGCCATACGGATCGTCTGTCCGCTGTGGGCCGTTCGAAGCAGGGTTTCGAAGCAGGGTGGTGAGCACGTGGGACCACGCGGGCGTGTGCGGGCGGCGACCGCGGTGAGCGGCCGGGCCGGAGCGGATTCGCGGGGGACGGGGGTTTGGGCGGCCGTTCCCGGGTGAGAAGAGACCGCGGCGGGCGGCACCCGGGCCGAGGCCCACCCCCCGGTTCCCGGTCCTGGGCCGGCCCGCCTCGCCGGGAGCCCGGCCGCCGGCCACCGTGACGTCCCCCCGCCGGTGGCCGGGCCCCTGCGCCCGCAGGCCCCGCCCACGGCCAGGGCGCCGCCCCGTCCCGGGCTCCCCTTGTCCTGCGCTCCCCCGTCCCGGGCTCCCTCCTCCGTCCGGGCGGTGGTTCGTCTCCCGGGGTGTCACCGGGGGAAGCGCGGTTAGACGCACCGGTATGACGAATGAACAGGACTGGGTGTCGGAGAACCGCACCGTGGGTGTGCGCCCGGTGGACGAGGTCGCGCGCGCGTTGACCGAACTGGAAACGTCGACCGACGCGGAAACGCCGACCGAACCGGGAACGGGGAGCACCACGCCGGGCCACCGGGAGCGGACGGCAGGCGGCTGCCTGGCGGGCTACCGGTGGGCGCTGGGCCGGGGTGTCGCCGCGCCGGTCACCGGAGCGCACGGCGACGGGGTGCCGGACCTCACGGCGCTGACGGCCGAGGTGGACGCGGCGATGGTGGAACTCGACGACCGGTCCCGTCGCACGGTGGCCCGCGACTTCGCCCAGGGGGTGCACGACGCTCTGGCGTGGGTCTGCGGGCACGCCGACACACCGCCCTGAGACGACACGCCGCCCTGAGACGACACACCGCCCTGAGAGGGGACGCGGCGACCGGCCGGGGCCGGCGCGGACCGGTGCTCCGCCCGCCCGGTGGGATGATGTCCGGCATGAGCGACCCGGATGCCCACGGTGACGGCGTGGTGCTGGACGACCTGCTGAACGACGTGGCCGCCGACCCCGCCGGGGCGCTGTGGCGGCTGACCGGCGCCGAGCGCCAGCTCGATGCCAACGTGGTGCGCCTGAGGCCGGACGCGACCGTCGCCGACCACGTGGAGCCCGATCTCGACGTGCTGGTGCTGGGGATCGCGGGGGAGGGCACACTCCGCTGCGACGGCACCGCCCACGACCTGCGGCCGGGCGCCCTGCGCCTGCTGCCGCGCGGGGCGCAGCGGGGCGTCCGCGCGGGGCGGGACGGCGTCGTCTACCTCACGGTGCACCGTCGGCGTCCCGGCATGACGGTCCGCCCGGCACCACCGCAGCCGGGGGTGTAGGCCTGTAGGCCGGACGGCCCCGGCCGGTCGCCCGGGCCCGCGTACCGGATCGCCCGGCCGGCCCTGAGGCCGGCCGGGCGATCCGGACGGTACGGTCAGGCGAGGTCGAACCGGTCGAGGTTCATCACCTTGTCCCAGGCCGCGACGAAGTCGGTCACGAACTTCTCCTTCGCGTCGTCGCTCGCGTAGACCTCGGCGAGCGCCCGCAGCTCGGAGTTCGAGCCGAAGACCAGGTCGGCCCGGCTGCCGGTCCACTTGACCTCGCCGGTGGCGGCGTCGCGGCCCTCGAAGGTGTTCGCGTCCGCGGACGTGGCCTTCCAGGTCGTGCCCAGGTCGAGCAGGTTGACGAAGAAGTCGTTGGTCAGCGTCCCCGGCGCCTTGGTGAGGACTCCGAGCGGCGACTGCTGGTGGTTCACGCCCAGGACGCGGAGGCCGCCGACGAGGACGGTCAGCTGCGGGGCGCTCAGGGTCAGCAGGTTCGCCCGGTCGAGCAGCAGGTACTCGGCCTGGAGCCGGTTGCCCTTGCCGAGGTAGTTGCGGAACCCGTCGGCGGCCGGCTCGAGCGCGGCGAACGACTCGACATCGGTCTGGTCCTGCGACGCGTCCACGCGGCCCGGCGTGAACGGCACCCGGACGTCGACGCCGGCGTCCTTGGCGGCCTTCTCGACGGCCGCGGCGCCGGCGAGGACGATCAGGTCCGCGATCGAGATCCGCTTGCCGCCGGTCTGGGACGCGTTGAAGGACTCCTGGATCCCCTCCAGGGTGCGCAGCACGGCGGCCAGCTCGTCGGGCTCGTTGACCTCCCACCCGCTCTGCGGCTCCAGGCGGATCCGCCCGCCGTTGGCGCCGCCGCGCTTGTCGCTGCCGCGGAACGACGAGGCCGACGCCCACGCGGTGGAGGCCAGCTGGGCCACCGACAGGCCGGAGGCGAGGACCTTCTCCTTGAGCGCGACGACGTCCTCGTCGTCGACGAGCGCGTGCGTGACCGGGGGGAGGGGGTCCTGCCAGAGCAGCGTCTCGGACGGGACCTCCGGGCCGAGGTAGCGCACGACCGGGCCCATGTCGCGGTGGGTCAGCTTGAACCACGCGCGGGCGAAGGCGTCCGCGAACTGGTCGGGGTGCTCCAGGAAACGCCGGGAGATCTGCTCGTAGACCGGGTCGAACCGGAGCGAGAGGTCGGTGGTGAGCATCGTCGGGGCGTGGCGCTTCGACGGGTCGTGCGCGTCGGGGACGCTGCCCTCGCCGCCGCCGTCCTTCGGCCGCCACTGGTGCGCGCCGGCCGGGCTCTCGAACCGCTCCCACTCGTGGCCGAAGAGGATCTCGAAGAAGCTGTTGTCCCAGGTGGTGGGCGTGTTGGTCCAGACGCCCTCGAGGCCGCTGGTGATCGTGTCGCCGCCCTTGCCGGTGCCGTAGGAGCTCCTCCAGCCCAGGCCCTGCTGCTCCAGCGGCGAGGCCTCGGGGTCGGCGCCGACGCTGTCGGCCGGGCCGGCGCCGTGCGTCTTGCCGAAGGTGTGGCCGCCCGCGATCAGGGCGACGGTCTCCTCGTCGTTCATCGCCATCCGGCGGAAGGTCTCCCGGATGTCGACGGCCGCGGCGACCGGGTCCGGGTTGCCGTTGGGGCCCTCCGGGTTGACGTAGATGAGGCCCATCTGGACCGCGCCGAGGGGGTTCTCCAGGTCGCGTTCGCCGGTGTAGCGCTCGTCGTCGAGCCACGTGGACTCGGGGCCCCAGTAGACGTCCTCCTCGGGCTCCCAGACGTCCACGCGACCGCCGCCGAAGCCGAAGGTCTCGAAGCCCATCGACTCCAGGGCGACGTTGCCGGCGAGGATCATGAGGTCGGCCCACGAGATGCTCTGGCCGTACTTCTTCTTGACCGGCCAGAGCAGGCGGCGGGCCTTGTCGAGGTTGGCGTTGTCGGGCCAGCTGTTGAGCGGGGCGAAGCGCTGCTGGCCGGCGCCGGCGCCGCCGCGGCCGTCGCTGATCCGGTAGGTGCCGGCGCTGTGCCAGGCCATTCGGATCATGAACGGGCCGTAGTGGCCGAAGTCCGCCGGCCACCAGTCCTGCGACGTGGTCAGCGTCTGCTCGAGATCCCGCTTCACGGCCGCGAGGTCGAGCGCCTTGAACGCCTCCGCGTAGTCGAAGTCGGCGCCGAGCGGGTTGGCGACGGCGGGGTTCTTGGCAAGGATCTTCACATTGAGCCGGTCCGGCCACCACTGGCGGTTCCCCCCGCCCTGCGTGGGATGCGGTGCGCGCTCGTGTGCGACCGGGCAGCCGCCTCCTGCGCCCTCCGCCTTCGCGTCCACGACGATGGCGTCATTGTTCTCAGACATGGGAATCCTTCCGGGCCGGGCGGATCACGGTGTTCAGGAACTGTGGGGCGGCGTCACGGTCAGGGCTCGGGCCCCGGCGGACGACGGTCTTCGCGTTCTCGTCCGGGGAGCAGCGGCGGTCTCCGCGGGTTCGGCGGGTCTCCCGGATTCCTTCCGGGTCTTTGCCACTCCGGAGCGCTACTGTCCCTGGGCTATCTCCAGAACCGATCCTACGATGGACGGAATCCAAGTCAAGAAGCATGCCGAGCCCCTGTCCCGTCGGAACCCGGGTGTCCGCCGCCGGAATCCGGACTCCCCCCGAAATCCGAAGAGGTGGAACGATATGAGCGACCTGCTGGAGCGGTTGAGGGGTCGAGGCTGGCGGATGACCGCGCAGCGGCGTGTCGTGGCGGAGGTCCTGGACGGCGACCACGTGCACCTGACCGCTGACGAGGTGCACGCCCTGGCCGTGCAACGGCTGCCCGAGATCTCCCGGGCGACCGTCTACAACACGCTGGGCGAGCTGGTCTCCCTCGGTGAGGTCACGGAGGTCGCCACCGACGGCCGCGCCAGGCGCTACGACCCCAACGGGCACGACCCGCACCACCACCTGGTGTGCTCCGGCTGCGGCACCATCCGTGACGTCCGTCCGACCGGCGACCCGATGGCCTGTCTCCCGGCGGGCGAGCGGTTCGGCTTCACGGTCCTCGAGGCCGAGGTCACCTACCGGGGCCTCTGCCCGTCCTGCGCCCCCGTCCCCGCCCCCGGATCGTCTCCGGAGCCGGCCGGGAGCTGACCTCCCGGACACCCGGGACGCCCGGCACACCCCGGACACCCGGGACGCCTACGGCCGGACCGCCGGGTCCTGACCCGCCGTCAGGTCGTCGCCGGCTCCGGGCGGGTGCCCCGCGTGTCCGTGCGGCGTGCCCGGGGGGTTGGGTGCTACTGCTGTGACGCATCCTCCACCGCAGCCCGGAAGGCAGGTCCCCGCATGGCCAGAATCGCCGTGATCGGCGCCAACGGCACCGTCGGCGCCGCCGTCGTCGCGGAGGCCGTCGCCCGCGGCCTCCGGGTGACGGCCGTCGTCCGCGATCCGGCCCGGTATCGGGGTGGGGCGGCCGCCGTCGTGCCGGGCGACGTCCTCGTCCCTGCGGACGTGGCCCGCGTCGCGGCCGGGCAGGACGTGCTGGTGAGCGCCGTCGGCGGTGGTGACGGCCCGGGCCGGCAGGGGTTGATCGAGCCGGCCGCCCGCTCGCTGGTCGAGGGCCTGCGGACGCTCGGTGACGTGGCGCCCCGGCTGCTGGTGGTCAGCGGCGCGGGGAGTCTGGAGACGGCGCCGGGCGTCCGGGTCTGGGATGCCCCCGGCCTGCCCGAGCCGCTGCTGCAGGTCATGCACGCCCACGGCGCTGCCCTGGACTACCTGCGCACCGTCGCGGACATCCGCTGGACGGCGCTCAGCCCGGCCGCCGAGCTCGTACCGGGCGAGCGCACCGGCCGCTACCGCACCGGGCTGGAACAGGCGCTCACCGACGCGTCCGGTCGGAGCTGGATCTCGGTCCCGGACTACGCCGCCGCCCTGGTCGACGAGATCGAGCAGCCGGAACACATCGGCGAGCGCTTCACCTGCGGCCCGGGCTGAGGCGCGCGTCGGCGGTGCGCGTGTCGGCTCTGCGTCGGCTCTGCGTCGGCGATGCGCGTCGGCGGTGCGCGTCGGCCGTGCGTGTCGGCTCTGTGTCGGCGGTGCGCGTCAGCCCAGCTGGATCGAGCGCTTCGCCAGCCCCATCCAGAACCCGTCGATCACGCTGCGCTGGCTGCCGAGGTCGGCCTCGCCGGCGCCGAGGGTGACGAAGAGCGGGGCGAAGTGCTCGGTGCGCGGGTGGGCGAGCCGCCCCGCGGGGGCCTTGTGCTCGAAGTCGAGCAGCGCGTCGAGGTCCTTCGCGTCCAGGGCGCGCCGGCCCCAGTCGTCGAACTCGGCCATCACCGAGGTGACCCGGCCGTCGGAGCTGAGCGCCCGCAGGTTGTGGGTGAAGAAGCCGCTGCCGACGATCAGCACGCCCTCGTCGCGCAGCGGGGCGAGCCGGCGGCCGATCTCCAGCAGCCGCTGTGGGTCGAGGGTGGGCAGGGAGACCTGGAGGACGGGGACGTCCGCCTCCGGGAACATCTCCACCAGCGGCACGTAGGCGCCGTGGTCGAGGCCGCGGTCGGGGATGTCCTGGACCGGAGTGCCGGGGGCGCGGAGCAGCTTGCGCACGCGCTCGGCGAGCTCCGGGGCGCCGGGGGCGGCGTAGCGGACCTGGTAGTAGTGCTCGGGGAAGCCCCAGAAGTCGTAGACCAGCGGCACGGTGGTGACGGCGCCGAGGGCGAGCGGCGCCTCCTCCCAGTGCGCGGAGACCATGAGGATCGCCTTGGGGCGCGGCAGGTCGGCCGACCACGCGGCGAGCTGGCCGGGCCAGACCGGGTCGTCGGCGAGCGGCGGCGCGCCGTGGGAGAGGTAGAGGGCGGGCATGCGCTCGGAGGCGGCGGTGCTCATGGCGGCTCCTCGGCTAGTAGTTCAAATTTAAACCTCGACACCACGAAGGTACACCTTGGTTCGAATTTGAACAACGGGAGTAGGCTTCCCCCATGTCCTCCACGAACGAACCGCGCTGGCTCGACCAGGGCGAGATGGCCGCCTGGCGGGGCTTCGTCGCCGCGAGCAATCTGCTCAACCGCCGGCTGGAGCGCCAGCTCAAGGAGGACTCGGGCCTCTCCCACACCCAGTACGAGATCCTGGTGCACCTCTCCGCCGCCCCGGCCGGCTCCTTGCGGATGACCGAACTGGCGGAGAAGCTGATCACCTCCAAGAGCGGCCTCACCTACCAGGTCACCCAGCTGGAGCGGATGGGCCTGGTCGGCCGCCGCTCCTGCCCGAGCGACGTGCGCGGCGTCTTCGCCGAACTCACCGACGAGGGCCGGGAGATGCTGCGCCGGGCCGCCCCCGGGCACGTAGCCCTGGTCCGCGAGCTGCTGATCGACGTGCTCACCCCCGAGCAGCTCGCCGTCCTCGCCGAGGGCCTCGGCGAGGTCAGCGCCCGTCTGCGGCTGGAGGACCGGGCGTAGCAGGGGGGCCGGACGCCGCCGGAGGACCACCCGCCGAGGGGGCCACGGGCGGAGCCGGCGGGCCGGGCGTGGCTCCCGCGTTCGCCGCCCGCTCCAGCAGCAGCTCACGCTCCCGCGCGTTGCGGGTCAGCACCGCCGCCCGCTCGAACTCCGTCCGCGCCTCCGCCGCCCGCCCGAGCCGCGCCAGCAGATCGCCCCGGACGCTCGGCAGCAGGTGGTACTCGCGCAGCGCGGGCTCGGCTGCCAGCGCGTCCACCAACTCCAGTGCGGCCGCCGGGCCGTGGGCCATCGAGACGGCCACCGCCCGGTTCAGCTCCACCACCGGCGACGGCGTCAGCGCCATCAGCCGCGCGTACAGCGCGGCGATCGTCGCCCAGTCGGTCTCCTCGTAGCGCACCGCCCGCGCATGGCAGGCGGCGATCGCGGCCTGCACCGAGTACGGGCCGGTGCCCGCCCGTTGCAGCGCGGCGAACCCGCGCCGGATCAGCAGCCGGTCCCAGCGGGCCCGGTTCTGGTCGGCCAGCAGCACCGGCTGCCCGTCCGGCCCCGTCCGGGCCGCCGCCCGCGACGCCTGGAACTCCAACAGTGCGGCCAGGCCGTGCACTTCGGGCTCCTGCGGGGCGAGCCCGGCCAGCACCCGGGCCAGCCGCAGCGCGTCCTCGCAGAGCGCCGGCCGGAGCAGGTCGTCGCCGGCCGTGGCCGAGTACCCCTCGTTGAAGATCAGATAGATGACCTCCAGCACCGAGGAGAGCCGGGCCGCGCGCTCCTCCCCGTACGGCACCTCGAACGGCACCTGCGCCCCGGCCAGCGTGCGCTTGGCGCGGACGATCCGCTGCGCCACCGTGGGCTCGGGCGCGAGGAACGCGCGGGCGATCTCCTGCGTGGTGAGCCCGCCCAGGAGCCGCAGCGTCAGCGCGATCCGGGCCTCCGCCGACAGCACCGGGTGGCAGGCGGTGAAGATCAGCCGCAGCAGGTCGTCGTCGATGTCGTCCGGCTCGGCCGGCTCCGGCGGCGGCACGTCCTCCAGCGACCGCCCGACCTCGGCGAGCTTGCGCGCGTACGTCTCCTTGCGGCGGACCAGGTCGATCGCGCGGTGCTTGGCGGTCGTCATCAGCCAGGCCCCCGGCCGGTCCGGGACGCCCTTCTCGGGCCACTGCTCCAGCGCGGCGACCAGCGCGTCCTGCGCCAGCTCCTCGGCGATGCCCACGTCCCGCACGATGCGGGTGACACCGGCGATGATCCGCGCCGACTCGATCCTGAACACCGCCTCGACCGCCACGGCCGCGTTGCTCCCGTTCACGGCCACCTATCAGAGCAGCCGCCCGTGGCCCGGGCAAACGCGGACGCGGCGATCGGGCGTCGTGCCGGAGACCGAGGCCTCCGGCACGACGCCTCCGGGGCCAAGGTCTCCGACGCCGTGCCCCGGGACCGAGGCTGCCGGATCAGGCCTCCGGCGGGGTGGTGTTCCCGTCGATCTGGCGCAGCTCGGCGCCGACCGTCCAGCTCACCGGGTGGATCTCCAGGAAGCGCTTGGTCCACTCCACCGCCTCGGCCTTGTCCTTGCACTGCATGATGGCGTAGCCGCCGACGACCTCCTTGGTCTCGGTGAACGGCCCGTCGGTGAAGCTCAGCTTCCCACCGTCCCAGGTGATCCGGGTGCCTTCGGCGGTCGGCAGCAGCCCGGCGGTGTCCAGCATCACCCCGGCCTTGGTGATCTCCTCGAACAGCGCCCCCATCCGCTTCTCGAAGTCCGGGCCCGCCGACTGCATGTCCGGGGCGTCCTGCTCGTTGATACGGATCAGCGACATAAAGCGCGGCATGGTGACTCCTCGGTCAGGAGGACGGGGCTTCTCCCCGCCTCTTTCACCCCTGCGTCGAACGGGGAACGGCCGGATCGACAGCCGCCCGCAAATTCTTCCGGGAGATTTCCGACGCGGCCACCGCAGCCGTCCACCCGGCCGCCCGGCGGCGGGTTCGGCGGGCCGGTGCGCAGGTTCGGCGTGGTGTCGCGCAGGCTCGGTGCGCCGCCGCTCGGGCGCAGCGCACCCCGCTGCGCGGACTCAGCGGGCCGGTGCGCAGAGGAGGGCCGCGCGGAGGTCGAGGCGGTCCTGGAGGCGGACGGCCAGTGCACAGGGGAGCGTCCGCCGGAGTCCGGCTGTACGGTCACCTGGACCGGCCGGCCGAGCTGACCGTCCTGGAGCATCACCTCCGGCATGCCCGTCCTCACCGCCCACGTGGTGACGCAGGACGCGCCCGCCGACCTCCTCGCCCGCCTGCGCCGCTGCACGGCCGACCACTTCGGCATCGCCCACACCGCACTGCAGGTGGAGCCGGCCGGACTTCGCTCGTGCGAACGGCCGGTACATTCCTGAGCGTCGACCGGGGAGGATGAGGCGCATGAGTATCGATCACGCCTTCGGGCAGCGCTTTGCCGAGGAGTGGGTCGCGGTCTGGAACTCCCGTGACCTGGAGGCCGTCCTCGCCCACTACACCGACGACGTCGTCTTCGCCTCGCCCAGGATCGTCAGCCTGTTCGGCGATCCTTCGGGCGAGGTGCGCGGCAAGGAGGCTCTGCGCGCCTACTGGGCGAAGGCGTTGGGGCTCCTCCCGGACCTGCACTTCACGCTGGAGGACGTCCGGGTCTCGGTGGACACGGTCGTCATCAACTACCGCAACGAGCGCGGCGTCGCCGTCTCCGAGGCGCTGACCTTCCGCGACGGTCTGGTCTGCCGGGGCTTCGGGGCGTACGGGGCCGGGGTCTGACGCCCGGGGCGTGCCGGACACGCCCTACGGTGTGAGCCGGGCGGCGAGCCTCCGTGCTCCCGCCCGGATCCGGCCTTCGCCCAACTCCGGTAGCAGCGCGGCCACGTGTTCGGCCGCGAGTGCCGCCAGCAGTGCGTGCGCGTCGTGCTCGGGGTCCGGCGCGCCCGCCCCGGCGAGCAGGACCGCCGCGTGCCGGTGCCAGAACCGGTAGGCCCCGATGCGGTAGCGGGCGCCGCGCGAGGCCGTCTCCGACATCCGCACCAGGTCCAGGTGCTCCAGCAGGTAGTCCAGGTAGGCGTCCACGAACGCCGCCAGCCGTTCGGCCGGCCGTGCCTGCGGGGAGCCGTCGCCGGGGCCGAGCGGCGCGGGCCCGCGCAGGATCGCCTCCTGGAGCGCCCGCTCGCGCGCGTCCAGCAGGGCGACCCCCAGCCCGGCCTTGTCGCCGAAGCGCCGGAACAGCGTGCCCTTGCCGACTCCGGCCTCCGCCGCGACCTGGTCCATCGAGACGGCCTCCACCCCGTGCTCGGCGAACAGCCGGGCGGCGGCCTCCAGCACGGCGGCCCGGTTCCGGGCGGCGTCGGCCCGTTCGGCGGGCGGCGGGGTGCGCAGCGATTCCAACGGGACGATTGCGGAAGCGGACTGCGGTCCGTTACTGTCGTGAGCCATAACCGGACTATAGTCCGAATCCCTAGGAGGTAGCGGTAATGACTGCACTCATCAACCGGGACGAGCTGGCCGCGGCGATCGAAGCGGGCTCCGTGACCGTGATCGACGCCCTCGGCGGCGAGTACTACGCCAAGCAGCACCTGCCCGGCGCCGTCGCGCTCGTCCGGGCCGACGTGGACGAGCTGGCGCCCACCCTGCTCCCCGACCGCGACGCGGCGATCGTCACCTACTGCTCCAACCCGGGCTGCGCCAACAGTGGCCAGGTCGCGGACCGCCTCGCGGCCCTCGGCTACGCCGACGTCCGCAAGTACCGCGAGGGCATCGAGGACTGGACCGACGCCGGCCTGCCCACCGAGTCCGCCTGACCGGGCCCCGGCGGGGGAGGGGTGGCACGGGGGTGCCCCCCGCCGGGCCGAAGGTGCTGCACATGACGGTTGGTCGGGATGCGTGGCCGAGGGTGCTGGCATTGGCGCCAGGCACATGGCAATCTCACAGAATCCGACAAACCGCCCATATCGGCTCACTGCTGACCTTTCAGTGCGAACCGAAGGAGTGTCATGTCCAGGAGCTCCAGCCCGGCCAGGCCGAGCCCGGCAGGCCACGCAGCCACCCCCGCGCCCTGTGCGACCACCCCGACGCGCACGCGGATCATCCGCTTCCTGGTCGCGCTCGCCGCCACCGTCTCCTCGCTGGCCGCCTCCGCCTCCGGCCCCGTCCACGCTGCCGGGCTCGCGTCCCGTGCCGGCACCGACCCTGCACGGTCGCCGATCCGCCACCCCGAGCTCGACTTCGCGGGATCCACCGTCGGCGTCCACGAGGGCCGATGGGGCCGCCCCGGCCTCAGGTCGTTGACGGCCGCCGTGCAGACCCCGGGCATGGACGTCTCCAGCCGGCAGGGCAACCCCGACTGGTCCCAGGCCGCCGCCAACGGGGCCCGGTTCGCCTACGTGAAGGCCACCGAGGGCACGACGTACACCAACCCCTACTTCGGCCGGCAGTACGGCGACTCCCGCAATGCCGGGTTCATCCGGGGCGCGTACCACTTCGCCCTGCCGGACCATTCCTCCGGTTCGGCGCAGGCCGACTGGTTCGTCGACCACGGCGGCGGCTGGTCCGCCGACGGCAGCACGCTGCCGCCGGCGCTCGACATCGAGTACAACCCGTACGGCGCGACCTGCTACGGGCTCAGCCAGGGCGACATGGTCAGCTGGATCCGCGAGTTCAGCGACACCGTCCAGTCCCGTACCGGGCGGTACCCGACGATCTACACCACCACCAACTGGTGGACCCAGTGCACCGGCAACGACGGCGGCTTCGGCGCCACCAACCCGCTCTGGATCGCCCGCTACGCCCCCACCGTCGGCACACTCCCCAACGGGTGGCTCTACCAGACGTTCTGGCAGTACGCCAGCTCCGGTACCTTCCCCGGTGACCAGGACTCCTTCAACGGCACCTACGAGCGTCTCCAGGCCATCGCCAACGGCTGACGCGGCTTCTACGGCGGCGCGGGGCCGGGACGCCACCTTCCCGGAGTTCGGCGAGCGGGGCCTCCTGCCGGTCGGTGTCCGGTCACCCGCGTGGGTCAGCCGGTCAGGACTCGCAGTTGACGGGGGCGTTCCCGCCGCTCACGCGACAGGTGTCGGACTGGGCGCCGCCGTTCACGACGCCGTTGTTGAAGCCGGTCTGCACATAGTCGTTTCCCGCCCCGCCGGCGACGACGCCCGTGGAGGCCACGGTGCCGTTGACCACGACGAAGTCGGAGCCGTCGCCTCCGGCGATCGTGCCGGTGATGCCGGCGGTGGAGATGTAGTCGTTGCCCGTGCCGCCGTCGATGGTCCCGGCCATGGGGCCGGTGACCGCGATGTTGTCGTTGCCGCCGAGGCCGTTGACCTGGTCGCCGACGCCGCCGAGGGTGCAGCGGATGAAGTCGCTTCCGGACGTGCCCGAGATGACCGGGCCTGAGGCGGGGACGCCGTTGACCGTGCACGAGCTCACCGCGTGGGCGGGCGTCACGGAGAGCGCGAGCGGGGCAAGTGCGATGGAGGCGGCGCAGAGCGCACGCACGCTTTGTCTGATCATGCGATGAGTTACACATGGCTACGGGAGTTCTGCAATTCGTCACCGTCGGACGCCTGTGAGGACCGGCGTCCTGACATCGCTCGACCGGACCATCGGCCCGAGCCGGGGGATCCACGGCGACCTCACCGGCCGCGGCGGCCTCATGGGCAAGATCGACGCGCTCGCTGTCCCGTACGACCCGAAGCCCTGCCGCAGGGCCTGCGACGGCACATCGCTCAGGACCGCATGGCCTTCACACCTGGCCGACCTGGGCCACCAGGGCGCGCCAGTCGACCCGCCGGGGCTCCCGCTTCTCGTGGGTGGTGGCCGCGGTGGCGACGACGGCCGCGGCCGCAGCGGTGCGGCAATCACCGCACCGCTGCTCGCCGTTCACCGGACGGAAGGCGCGGTCGCAGCCGTCGCAGGAGACCGGCGCGGCTGAAGCCGGCGTACTCGGCCCGGCCTCGTCGGGCATCTTCTCCGTCAGTCGCCAACGCAGGATTGCGGCAGGCGACTTGACCGGCGTCGGCAGCCCGGAGGTGAGCGCCGACCGAAGTCCCGCCGCGCTCACGCCCCTGGCCAGCCATTCGGCGGCGAGCGGCGCCAGCCTTCGTACCTCGCGGGCCCCGAGCGTCAGCCGCGGATCGACCTTCCGCAGCTCCAGCAGGATGCGCTCGGCCTCGGCCGACCCTGCGGCCGGGGCGGCTGCTTCGTCCGTCGGTGGGGACGGGAGGGGGGAAGTGTTCACCTCAGGTGTCACCCCGGGGGGGACGGTGCCGGACGCCCGGACGGACGATGTCCCGCGGGTACGTTTTCCGGCACCCGGGTTGCCGTCGGAATCCCGCTGTTCGACGTGTTCGTCGAACAGCCGCGCCGCCTCGTCCGCGCTCAACGGCACGTTGGAGACGAGCGATTCGGTCCGTACGTGCCCGGCTGCGCCGCGCCGCCGGGTGGTGTGGAGCAGTCCGGCGCGGGTGAGCTGGCGGCGGGCGCGGTCGGTGGTGATGCGGCCGCCGGCGAGCCCGGCGGCGAGGGCGGTCACCGTGGTGGTGCGGGCCTTCGCCGGGCCGAGCGCCAGGGCTCGCACAAGCAGGCGAAAGGCGGAGTCGGACAACTCGTCGTCCCACACCAGTGCGTTGGAGATCTGAGTGAAGTCGCGCGTCGGCGGGATAGCATGCGTGAGCATCGTCAGTGGGGCCTTAACCACTCGACGGATGAAGAGCCCGGCCGCGTGCGTCAACACGTTGCCGGGCTCGCCCCATTCTTCGGGGGCGATCCGCTTACGGCGGTCACGCTACACCCAATTGATGTGTCGTCAGTGCTCTCGGAAATGAAGTGATTACCCGTTGTAGTGATGAGTTGCGTCCTTGGGTGGCCTCAACTCCGGTGCCGGCGGCTCCGCACCCGAAAGCTTCACCGCGACCCCGCGCGCCTGGCCGAACGCGGCGGCCGGCTCACCCTTGTCGGCCCACGCCGAAGGCCCGCACCACCGGCCGATCGGGCGGAACTGCTCCAGTACCTCCGCATGCAGCTCCGCCTTGCCGCAGGAGGAGCCGAGCAGGTGCCGCAGCGCTGGCAGCTGCTCGTCACGGCGGCGAATCATCCCTACCGGGAGGGGCGGGTGCGACGCGGGAAAGGGCTCGCCGAATAGCCCATTCCGTGGAAACATGCCCCATATGGGGATGATTCTGCACGGCACCCACGTCACGCTCCGACCGGCCGCCGACGACGACATTCCGGCCCTCGTGGCCATCCGCTCCACCCCCGAGGTCTACGCCCGCTGGCGGGGTGGCGACGACCTCGCCGACGCCGTCGCCACCGACCTCAAGGAGCCCGGCACCGAGACCCTGGTGATCACGGTGGGCGGGCAGGTGGCCGGCGCGATCCAGTGGTACGCCGAGAACGACGACGAGTACCGGCACGCCGGCATCGACATCTACCTCGACCCGGCCCGCCACGGCCAGGGCCTCGGCACCGACGCCGTCCGTGCGCTCGCCCGCCATCTGGTCACCGACCACCACTACCACCGGCTGATCATCGACCCGGCCGCCGACAATGCGGCGGCCATCCGCTGCTACGAGAAGGTGGGATTCCGCCCGGTGGGGACGATGCGGCAGTACGAACGCGGGGCGGACGGGACGTGGCACGACAATCTGCTGATGGACCTGCTCGCCGACGAACTCGTATAGCGGGCAAGCCTTTTCGCCATTCCGGCTGCATCGTCGATCCGGAAACCGTCACGGATGCCGGGCGCGGCTGTGATCTGTTCATGGCCCGTTGCTTTCGCCCAACGCGTCGGTCGATCAGATCGCTTCCGTCGCACAGGAACTGAGCTGATGAACGGTCATGCGAAGCGCCTGGCGTGGCGCAAGAGTCTGATGAGCCAGAGCCCACGCCCGCCAGGGGTCGGAGCACGCCGCGGGTCAGGAGACGAGCTTGATGACCGCCTCGGCGGCGGCCTTGCCGGCCGCGGCGACGATCGCTTTCACGAGGTCGCCGAGGGCTCCCGTGACGGCGGCCGCGAGGGTGTCGGTCCCCTCCAGGCTGGCCTTGAACGTGCCGTTGAGGATGCCGTCCCACTTCTCGGTGATCTGCGGGTTGTTGCCGGTGAACGTGAAGTCGTCGTTGCGGTCCGGGGTGCCGAAGGGCAGGCCGGCGACGGTGCCCTCGGTGTGGCCGGAGTGCTGGAAGGTGAACACGGTTCCGTCCGGCGTCATGACGGCGGCGGTGATCGTGTAGTCGATGTTGTCGAAGCCGCTGTCGTGGGCGTGCGTGCTGAACGAGAAGAAGCCGTCCTGCCGCATCACGACGTGCGCCGAGCCGCCGATGGCGATGTCGGTGGTGACGTCCTGGTCGAAGTTCTTGCTCGACGTGTCGTACCAGAAGCGGTCCTGGACGGAGGCGTCCCCGCCCACGAACCAGACCTCCATGCTGTTGGGGATCCGGGAGACGGCGGCGACGCCACTGGTGATGGAGGCGCTGCCTCGGATCCTCCAGTGCTTCGCTGTCGGAACACCCGGGCCGGAAGGTCCCGGCCCGGTCCGCGTGAGCCGTCGTCCGTTTCCCGGAGCGAGTGCTCAACGCGTGCTCTCACGTTAGGAATTCGCCGCGACGGGAGTATGAGGCCGTGGTCCCGAGTGCGTCCCGGGACCAGTGCGCCAGCCGGGACCGCCCCGCCATGGGACAGGCGGGGTCGGGCGACGACAGGCGGGAACGGGCGGCTACGGGCCGGGACGGCGACGGGTCAGCGGTAGTACGCCTCCACCACGGCCCGCACCTCGTCGAGCAGCGCCGGGCCCTCCTGCGGGACGGGGAGCCGGCCGCTGCCCGGCCTGATGTCCAGGAGCTGTTCGTTGGAGAGGGCGAACACCACCCGCCGCAGTCCCGCCTGCTGGATGACCGCCTCGCACATCCCGCAGGGCTGGCAGCTGGTGTACATCGTGCTGTGCGCCGCCGTGGCCGCGTCCAACTCCCTTGCGGCCCACCGCGCGAGCTTCAGTTCCGGGTGTGCGGTGATGTCCCGGTCGGTGAGCGTCGTGTTGCGTTCCTCGGCCACTACGGTGCCGTCCGGGCCGGCCAGCAGCGATCCGAACGGCGGGTTGCCGCTCGTGCGGGCCTCGGCGGCGAGCACGATGGCCCGGCGGAGGAGGGTGTGGTCGTCGGGGGTGGTCATGACTGCTCCGTACCTGTGCGGGGTGGGTAGAAGTGCGCGGCCACGGTGGCGAGCGCCTGCCAGGCCGACTGGGGGTGGCAGGTGTCGCGGGGGTCGCCGCTGTAGGGGTCGAGGACGACGGTGTCGGCGCCCAGCAACCGCAGTTGGTCGAGGTCGGCCATGATCTGGTCGATCGTGCCCTCCCCGGCGAGCCGCCGCGGTCCGCCGGCCGGACTCGCGGTGGGCTTGAGCGCGATCCGCGGGGCGAAGGCGGGGACGGGCCGGTGCTGCGCGTCCGCGAGCTCCTTCAGCCTGGCCACGGACTGGCGCAGCACCGGCAGGGTGCAGCGCAGCGGGTGCCAGGCGTCCCCGAACCGGACGGCCCGGCGCAGGCCCGCCTCGCTGTTGCCGCCGATCCAGACCGGGATCCGACGGGCTCCGTAGGCGGCGGTGTCCGCCCAGGCCGCCTTGACGCCCTGGAGGTGGGCGTCGGTCAGGCGGCCCCGCTGCTCGAACGGGATGCCGAGGGCGGCGAACTCCTGCCGTGCCCAGCCGACCCCCACGCCGAGGACCAGCCGGCCGCAGCTCAGCTCGTTCAGGTTGGCCGCCATCCGGGCGGTGAGCAGCGGGTGCCGGTAGGGCGCGATGAGGACGGTCGTGCCGAGCCGGACCCGGCCGGTGACGCCGGCCAGCCAGGACAGCGTGGTGAACGGCTCGTAGAAGGGGGCCGGATAGCGCTCGGCGACGTCGGGCGTGATGGCGACGTGGTCCGAGACCATCAGCAGGTCGAACCCCAGGCCCTCCACCGTCTGGGCCCAGCTGCGCAGGACTCCCGGGTCGGTGCCGGGGCCGAAATTGAGGACGTTGACTCCGATCTTCACAAGCTCAAGGCTAGCCAGGCCGTACGGGCTGTCAGAAGGGATTCCTCGCTGTTCAGGGGCGGTTGGCCCGTGGATTCACCGGTAATCTGGGCGGATGACCGAGAGTCTTGACGCAACGGACTGGGCGATCCTGGCCGAGGTCCAGCAGGACGGCCGGATCCCGTTCACGGAGCTGGCGCGGCGGGTGAACCTCAGCGCGTCGGCGACGACCGAGCGGGTGCGCCGTCTGGAGACCGCCGGGGTGATCACGGGGTACCGCGCCGAGGTGGACCTCGAACGCACCGGGTACGCGGTGCTGGCGGTGGTCCGGCTGAAGTACCCGGGGCCGGGGACGCGGCACGAGCCGCTGCGGCGTCTGGTCGAGGAGCGCCCGGAGATCCTGGAGTGCCTGCGCACCACCGGGGACGACTGCTACGTCCTGAAGGTGGCGACCACGTCGATGGGTCACCTGGAGGAGGTCGTCGACTCCCTGGCCCGGTTCGGGAGCACGACCACCAACCTCGTCCTCAGCCGGACGCTGCCGTTCCGCGGCCCGCGCGTGCCCCGGCCGGTCACCCCGCCGCTCTGAGGTCCTCGGCGCCGTCGGCCGGGTCCCCACCGCGAGCGGCGAGCGGTGTTCGCGTGGCCCGGCTTCGACGCTGGGCTGACCTCCCAGGTTTCTCCCAGCAACCAGCAACCGAACGGGCGTTCCCTGCTGTCTCTCCTGACACCGGGCATGCGGGCCCGGGCGGCACAGGAACTGGGCACCGGAACGCGATGAACCTGACAGGCACTCCCTTCTTCGTCCTCACGATCCTGCTGTTCGTGGGCTCCATCGCGCTGGCCATGGCGCAGTGGCGGGGCAGAGGGGTCTTCGGATGGGTGCCGGGCGTACGGGCGCCGGGCGGAGACGCACCGACGGGAGACGTGCCGGACGGGGGCGGTCCGACCGGAGGCGTACCGGGCGGCGGTGTGCCGGGCGTGGCAGTGCCGGGCGCGGGGGCCCGACGGGGGCGCGGCCCGCTGCGGGCGCTCTCCTACCTCGGGACCATCCTGCTCTGTCAGTTCACCGCCGTGGCCATGGTCTTCGTGGTGGTCAACAACGAGAACCAGCTCTACGACAACTGGGGCGACCTGCTGGGCACCTCGAACCACGTCCGGGCCGTGCCGGTGCCCCCGAAGGACGAGGGCCTCGCCGGGGACCGGGCCGCCGCCTCCGCCGCGGCGTCCGCGGGCGCCTCCGCCACGCCCGCGCCCAAGGTGCCGCAGGCCTTCCACACCCCGGACTCCGACGCCGTGCCCAGGAGCGTCAAGCAGGCCGACCTCAAGGGCAAGCTCTCCGGCGTCGACGGCGAGGTCCTGGTCTGGACGCCCCCGCAGTACGACGACCCCGCGTACAAGGACAAGACCTTCCCGGTGGTCGAGCTGCTCGCCGGTTACCCCGGTGCGTCCAGCGCCTGGTTCGGCGACACCATGGACGCGGCCAAGCAGCTCGAACCGCTGATGAAGTCCGGTCAGGTGACGCCGTTCATCCTGGTCTCACCGCGCGTCACCCTGCTCGGCAAGACCGACACCGGCTGCGCCGACGTCCCGGGCAAGGTCAACGCCGACACCTGGCTCTCGCGGGACGTCCCGCAGATGGTGATGGACAACTTCCGGGCCGACACCACCGCGGACCGCTGGGCCCTGTCCGGCTACTCCGCCGGTGCCCACTGCGCCAGCCGCCTCGCCCTCGCCCACCCCAACCGCTACCGCGCCGCGATCAGCATGTCCGGCTACAACGACCCGGCCGGCGAGGCCGTGTCACTGACCGCCAAGGACCCGAAGCTGCGCGAGACCTCCAACCCCCTCTACATCCTCACCCACGCCGCGACCCCGCCGAACGTCGCGCTCTACGTGACCGGCAAGCGGGGCGACGGCCTGGAGGACGCGACCGCTCTCCAGCAGGCGGCGAAGAGCCCCACCACCGTCACCCCTGTCGAGACCACCGGCGCGCACCTCACGTCGACCTGGAAGCCGCTGGTCGTCCCGACCTTCAAGTGGCTGACGGGGATCATCCCGCCGAGGTAGGGGTGCCGCCTGCGCCCGGACGGGGTGGTGCGTTGCGGCGCGGTGAGGGTCGGGGCGGTCGGGCCGCTGTGGGGCCCGACCACGCCGGTGTGCGTCATCCCGCGCGGCGGGCGGCCGGAACGGCCGCGCGGGAGTAGCGGGCCACGACGAAGAGGAACAGCCCGCAGGCCACCACGACCAGCCAGCCGGGCCGGGAGGCCCGGGCGAGGCCGTCCGGGCCGACACCCGCGACCAGACCCCCGGCGACGGCGATGCCGACGGCCGAACCGATCTGCCGTGCGGTGGAGGTGATCGCCCCGGCCACACCGGCCCGGGCCGGCGGCAGGCCGCTCACGGCGATGTTGGTGATCGGTGCATTGGCGAAGCCGAAGCCGGTGCCGATGAGCAGGTAGGCCACCAGGAGCAGCGGGAGGTTCACGTCCTCCCCCGGGCTCACCAGGCAGAGCGCGCCCCCGGCGGTGATGAAGGTGCCCGCGAGGAGGAGTGGCCGTCGAGCTCCGACCAGCCCCACCAGGCGGCCGGACAACGGTGCGCAGACGGTCGCCCCCAGCGCCATCGGCAGGGTCGCCGTGCCCGCCTCGAGCGGCGTCCATCCGCGAGCGTGCTGGAGCCAGAAGGTGGTGAGCAGAAGGCTCACGGTCAGCGCGACGAACACCGCCACGGCGCCCAGGGCCGCCGTGGTGAACACCGGCCGCCGGAAGAGCCCGAGGTCCATCAAGGGCTCGCTCCGGTGCCGTTCGACCCGGACGAATCCGGCCGCCGCCGCCACGGCCAGGACGTATCCGGCCAGCGTCAGGGGCGAGGTCCACCCGATGCGGGGCCCTTCGATGAGCACAGCCACCGTGACACACACGGCGACGGTGAGGAGCAGTTGGCCGGGCAGGTCCAGCCGGCGCGCGCGCTCCGCGCGGGACTCGGGCACGAACACGGCACTCAGGACCACGGCTGCGACGATGACCGGAGCGTTCACCCAGAACACCGACCGCCAGCCGAACGCCGCGATCAGCGCCCCGCCCGTCACCGGCCCGGCCGCCATGCTGAGCCCGAAGACCGAGGCCCACACGCCGATCGCCTGCGCGCGCTCCTTCGGGTCGGGCATCGCGTTCACCACGATCGCCAGGGCCACCGGGCTGAGCATCGAGGCCCCGACCCCCTGGAGGGTCCGCGCCGCGACGAGTGCGCCCATCGACGGGGCGATCGCACAGGCGAGGGAGGCCACGCCGAAGAGGGCCAGCCCGCACTGGAACACGCGGCGGCGCCCGAAGCGGTCCGCGAGCGCGCCGGACGAGATCAGGAGGCTGGCCAGGACGACGGTGTAGGCGTCCACGATCCATTCCAGGCCGCGCGTCCCCACGCCCAGGCCGCGCCCGATCGTGGGCAGGCCCACGTTGACGATGGTGGTGTCCAGGCCGACCAGGAACATGCTCAGCGCGCAGACGGCCAGCACCGTCCAACGCCGGCGCACACTCAGTGCGGGTCGGACAGCCAGGGATGTTGTGCTCACGGGCCCACCTTCCAGTCCGGGACTTCCGGTGGGCCCATGCTCGGATCGGGAGTGGGCGTGGGCCCACCGAATTTGCGAAGACTGCAAAACTGGACGTGTGGACGCCGAACCGGCAGGAGCCGAACTCATGCAGACCGAACCCGCTCAGGCCGAGCCCGCTCACGCCGGCTCCGTGCAGACCGAACCCGTGCAGACCGAGCCCGCTCACGCCGAGCCCGCTCACGCCGGCTCGGGACAGACCGGGGTCGCGGAAACCGAACTCGCCGAGATCCTCGACGGCATCGGGCCGCGGCTGCGCGCCCTGCGCCGCGACCGCGGACTCACGCTGGAGGCGCTCGCGGCCGAGGTCGGGATCTCGGTGAGCACGCTGTCCCGCCTCGAATCCGGCAAGCGCCGCCCGACCCTCGAACTGCTCATCCCGCTGGCGCGCGTGCACCGCGTCGCGCTCGACCAGCTGGTGGCGGCGCCGGCCACCGGCGACCCCCGTGTCCATCTGAAGCCCCGCCGCAGGGAGCCCGGCAGCGTCCTGGTGCCCCTGACGCAGTACCCGGGACGCGTTCAGGTCTTCAAGCAGGTCCTCGCGCCCCGTGAACCGAAGCTCGTGACCCACCTCGGCTACGAATGGCTCTACGTGCTGGCCGGCGAACTCCGACTCGTCATCGGAGAACGCGAGTTCACCCTCCGCCCGGGCGAGGTGGCGGAGTTCGACACCGGCGAGCCGCACTGGTTCGGCCCGGCCGGCGCGAAGGCCGTCGAGATCCTGCACCTGTTCGGACCGCACGGCGACCAGGCCGTCGTCCGCACCGGGCCGTCCTCGGCACCCGCACACGCACACGCACACGCATCACCGTGAACTGTCGCCGGAGCGCGTCGGGCCGCAGACGGCGGTGACCACCAGGGCGAGAGTGGTCACCGCTGCCAACACCCCCCAGACCGGCGCGAATCCGTGCACCGAGTCCTTGAGCAGGCCGAGGGCGGGCGGCACCAGGACGACGGCGATCTGCGTCGCCGCCATGGCCAGGCCGAGGGCGAATCCCGTCCTCTCCGGCGGGGCCGACTCGGCCACGTAGGCGACCCACGGGCCGTACCAGCCGATGCCGAAGAACCCGAGCCAGGCGAACAACACGCAGGCCCCCACAGGCGACTGGCCCAGGGGTGTGATCAGCGCCGCCATCCCCGCCACCGCCGCGGCCATGCACGTCATCACCGGGGTGTAGCGCCCGGACCGACTGCGGTCGCTCCAGGCGGCCAGGCAGATGCGCCCGGCCGCACCCGCGCACTGGGTGACGACGAGGACCGCGGCCGCCGGGCCGGCTCCGAGCGACGTCACGTCATGGAGGTACAGCGCCGTCAGAACGCCGACGCCGCAGTGCACCGAGACCAGGGTCAGGCCGGACAGCACGGCCTTGACCAGGGCCGGTTCGCGCAAGATCCGTACCCGGTCGCCGAGTTGCGACGCGAGTGGGTCGCGCGGCTTCCTCCCGGGCAGGGCAGCCGGGGCAGCCGGGGCAGCCGGGGCAGCCGGGGTGTTCGGGGTGACCGGGTCGGCCGGGGTGACCGGGTCGGCCGGGGCGGCGGAGGAGCCCGGGGTGTCCGGGGCGTTCACGGTGGGCGGTTGTCGGTAGAAGCCCATGAAGACGACGGCCCCCAGCAGCGCGACGGCCCCGCCGGCCGCGAACGCCGCCCGCAGGCCGAACGCCTCGGCGAGGGTGGGCAGGACGGCAGCGGCGAGCGCCCCGGCCAGGGGGAGCCCCGCCTGGCGGATGCCCATCGCGAGGCCTCGCCGGGAGGGGTCGAACCAGGACGCGACCGACTTGCTCCCGCCGGGCTGTGCGGTGCTGTAGCCCGCGCCGACCACCAGCAGCACGAGGAGCAGGGCTCCGTAGCCCTGCACCAGGCTGCCCGCGGTCAGGCCCGCGGCGACCACGCCGGCGCCGATCCCGACGACCCAGCGCTCGTTGTAGCGGTCCAGCAGTTCCCCGGCCACCAGCAGGCCGACGAGCGGGACCAACTGGGCCGCCGAGAGCAGGAGTCCGAGCTGGGCGGTGCTCAGGTGCAGGTCGCGCCGGAGGAGGACGCCCATCGCGCCGATGCCCTGGACGAAGAAGCAGGACGCGGCCTGGGTGAAGGTGGCGATGCCGAGGACGACCCACCGGTACCGCCCGCTGCGTGGCGTGGCGGCATCAGGTGCGGCATCAGGTGCGGCAACGGTCGGCCCGGCAGTGGCGGGGGCGGCAACGGCTGGTGTGGCAAAGGTGGTTGTGGGGGCGGCGGGTGCGGTGGCGACGTCGCCGGCGGCGGGCGGGTTGCGGCCGGTCACGGGCGCCAGTACAGGGCCGGGTCGGGGTGGTCCACGAAGCCGAGTTCTCGGTACAGCGGTTCGCCCTCGTGGGAGGCGTAGAGGTCCACCCGGGCGACGTCCCGCTCGCGGAACCAGTCGAGCAGGCCTCGCATGATCGCGCGGCTGTGGCCGCGCCGCCGGTACGCGGGGGCGGTGACGACACCGATCACGAGCCCGGCCCGACCGTTGCGCAGGTGCGGTCCGGGCAGCCGCTGTTCGACCGATCCGATGCCGCAGGCGGCGAGGCCGTCACCCTCGTCGCCGTCCACCACGAGGATCCGCATGGTGCCTGCGGCGAGCTGCCGCTCCAGGACGTCGGCCAGCGCGTCCCGCCAACTGCCTTCCCCCGAGGACGGGTTGAAGTACTCGCCGCCGAGCTGCTCAAACAACAACGCGCGCAGGCGGACGAGTTCGGAGATGTCCTGCTCCACGGCCGGGCGTATCCGGGAGTGGCTCTCGAGGTGCCGGCTGGTTCCGTGACCGGTTCGGTGGCTGATGGGCTGACTGACGGTGTGACTGATGGGGTGACTCATGCCGACCAGAGTGCTGTCATGGTCTTATGCACCTCAACCCTTACGGCGAGGACGCCGTGAACCTGGCCGCCGACCTCGCCAACCGGCGCCCCACCACCGCCGAGGAGCTCGCCGAACGGTGCCGCGCGGCCGGGCTCGTGGTGGACGGCCCGGCCGCGCCGAACGACCTGGAGCGCACGGCGGCGGCGCTGGACACCTGGGAGAAGGTCGTCGACGCCGCCGACGAGCACGACCGCGCCGAGCTGCTCAACCGGATGCTGGCGGCCGCCTCCGACCACCCGAGGCTGACCGATCACTCCGGCGACGGCTGGCACCTGCACTACCGGGATGACCGGCAGTCGCTCGGCCGGCTGCTCTGCTCGCTGATCTCCGTCGGCACCGCGCTGCACCTGGTGGGACGGGGCATGCACCGCCTCGGCCGGTGCGCGGTCACCGAGTGCACCACGATCTTCGCCGACACCACCCGCACCGGGCGGCAACGCTACTGTTCCCACCGCTGCGCCAACCGGGACGCGGTCCGCCGCCACCGCGCGAGGCACGCGCGATGACGGCACACCGGCGCGGGCCGCGGCCCGGCGCCTCTCACGCCTCGGGGTCGCCGTCGCGGCGCGCCTCCCGCTCCGCCGCCTCGGCGACGCGCTTGATGGCGGCCAACCGCCGGTCCCAGTCGGTCGCCAGCGCCGCCATCCACCGCGCGGTCGCGTCCAGGGCAGCCGGGCGGACGGTGTACCGGACCTCGCGGCCGGCCCGGCCGCCGGTGACCAGGCCCGCAGCGTCCAGCACGGCGAGGTGTTTGACCACGGCCTGCCGTGAGACGGGGAGTTGATCGGCCAGGGTGGTCGCGCTGGCCTCCCCGTGGCCGGCGAGCAGGTCGAGCAGCCGGCGCCGGGTCGGGTCGGCCAGCGCGGCGAGCACGCTGTCGACGGGCTCCGCCTGTTCGGCCCGTCCTGCGGCGTCGGAGTGTTCGCCGGTCACACCGACGACTGTTCGACGCGCTTCTTGAAGGCGTCCAGCACCTGCGGCCAGCCGTCCGTGTTGTCCTTCAGGGCCTTGCTGCGCAGGTCCTCGGAGCCGGTCAGCGCCACGAACCCGCTCTCCACGACGTGCAGCCGGGTCTTGTCGCCCTCCTGCACCAGCGTGAACTCCACGAGGGTGCTGTTGTCCGCGCGCAGGTCCTCGCCGGGGAAGGCACTGGCCCAGCGGTAGGCCAGGTAGGTCGGCGGCTCGACCTTCTCCACCCGCACGGGGAAGTCGCCGTACTCGGCGTTCCTCGCCACCATCGACTCGCCTTCCTTCGCCACGGTGCCGGGCAGGCTCGCCTCGTCGGCGACCCAGAATCCGGGCTGGGCCACCAGCGGCCAGACCCGCTCCACCGGTGCTTCGATCAGGATGTCGCGCTCGATCCGGTCCTTGCTCATGAGGGGCTCCTCCGTTGCTGCCAGTAGGTGCAACTCCAGGGTTGCACATCGCCCCCGGCAGGTGCAACCGGTGAGTTGCATCAAGGGCCGGGGTTGTGGCGGAAAAGCGCTGTGGCCGGGAACGGCCCCGTGCTTACATGGGGCGCATGGTGTCGACCGACCGGTTGCTGGCATTCGCGGCCATGTCCTTCCTGCTGATCGTGATCCCCGGCCCCAGCGTGCTGTTCGTGATCGGGCGGGCCCTGGCGCAGGGGCGCCGGGCCGCGCTGACCACGGTCGTGGGGAACACGCTCGGTGCCTACGTGCTCGTCGTGGCCGTGGCGTTCGGGGTCGGGGCGGTGGTGGAGCGCTCGGTCCTCGTCTACACGGGGCTGAAGCTGGCCGGCGCCGCGTACCTGGTCCACCTCGGTGTCAAGGCGGTGCGGCATCGCGGTTCGCTGCAGGCAGTGTTCACCGGTGAGGGCCCCGCGCACGGCAGCCTGCGCACCCTGGGGGAGGGGTTCGCCGTCGGCGTGGCCAATCCCAAGACCATGGTGTTCTTCGCCGCCGTGCTCCCGCAGTTCGTGGACCGAGACCGGGGCCACGTCACGGTGCAGATGCTGCTGCTCGGCCTGATCTTCAACGTCATCGCCGTGGTCTCGGACAGCCTGTGGGGGCTGGTCGCGGCCACCACGCGGAGCTGGTTCGCCCGCTCGCCGCAGCGGCTCGCCCTGGTCGGCGGGGTCGGCGGGCTCACCATGATCGGCCTCGGGGTGACCGTCGCCGTGACGGGCCGTAAGGACTGACACCCGCACTTCTGTTGACGTACGTTCGGCGTGGTCAAGAGTTCGGGAGCGAGTCATGTCCCTCTTCGCCCCCGACTTCGACGAGACCGTCGTCGTGCGCGCCGCCGACGCCGAGCTGACGGGCGCGGGCGGCCCGGTGACCAACCAGCTGCTCGTCGACAGCCCGGCCACCGGCGGAGCGCTCTCCACCATGCGGGTCACCCTCGGCAAGGGTGCGAACGGCGCCCGTCCGCACCACCACGGCAAGTCCGCCGAGATGTTCCACGTCCTCGACGGCACCGCCCAACTGCTCTCCGGCGACCAGGTGGTCATCGCGGAGCGCGGCGACGTGGACCTCAGCCTCCGGCTGGTCTGGCGGGCCGACCAGGAGTCACTGTCCGGCCCGCGCGACGTCCTGTACGCGGCGGTGGCGGCCGTTCCGTCGGACGCGCGCTAGTCCCGGACGCTCCCCGCGTGCAGGGTCTCGGCCATGAGTGACGCGCCGTCGGTGACGAAGTCGCGGATCGAGGCCAGGTACTCGTCGCGGCCGACTCGCCCGTCCCCGTCGGCGTCCAGCGCGTCGAACGCCTTCGCGGCGCTGTCGGCGGGGTTGCCCAACGCCGCCCGCAGGCGCGTGAACTCGGCCCGGCCCAGGGCGCCGTCCGCGTCGGCGTCGGCGAGGTCGAACAGCGAGCCGAGCGCCTGCCGGCAGACCTCGTCGAACGCCCCGGCGCCCGCCCAGGCGGCGTACTCCTCGAAGGTCACCCGGCCGTCCCCGTCCGCGTCCATCGACGCGTACACCCGCTCGTGCGCCGCCCGGGCGGCCGCGACCAACGGATCGCCCTCGTCCCGGCCCAGTGCCGACGCCGCGCGCCCGGGTCGGGCGAGGTACTCCGGCCGGGAGATGACGCCGTCCCCGTCCACGTCCAGCATGGCGAAGATGTGGCTCTTGGCGGTGGTGGTGTCCATGCGTGCGCCTTTGGCGGGGGTGCGGAACGGGACCGACGCGTGATCCTTCGCCCTGACAAACGCCCGCCCCGGCCGGGGGTCACTGCCGGTCCGACCCGCCGACGGCCACGCCGCCCGGGCAGCCGAGGGGCGCGGCTCGCCCGTTCGCCCCGGATCAGCCGCCTTCCGGCGTGCAGCCGCAGGAGCGGCGGACCACCAGCCGGGTGGGGAACGTCCGCGCGCCCGCCGGGGCGGGCTCCTCGTCCGCGCGGGCCTGCAGCACCAGGTCGACGGCGGCGCGTGCCATCTCGTCCTGGGCGGCGGCCACGGTGGTGAGCGGTGGTCCGGCGATGACGGCCTCGGCGATGTCGTCGAAGGCGGCGACCGCGAGGTCCTCCGGGACGCGGATGCCCAGGTCGTCGGCGGCCCGCAGCAGGCCGATCGCCTGGTCGTCCGTCGCGCAGAAGACGGCCGAGGGGCGGTCGGGGCGACTCAGCAGCGCGCGCGCCCCGGCGTGCGCCCGGACGCGGTCGAACGGTGCCGGGGTCAGGTGCCCGTCGGCGGGCAGACCGGCCTCGGCGAGGGCGGCCGCCCACCCGGCGGTCCGGGCGGTCACCGGGTCGTTGTGGCTGAGCGCGAACGTGCCGCCGAAGCAGTGCACCCCGGCGTGGCCGTGCGCCAGCAGGTGGCGCACCACCTCCTGCGCCCCGCCCTCGTCGTCCGCGACGACGGCCACGCCGCTCTCGGTCTCCGCCCGGTGGTGCAGCAGCACCACGGGAGTGCCGTCGCCCGCGTCGACCCCGGACACCCCGGGCACGGCCGGGTCCTGCGTCACCAGGATCAGGCCGTCCACCTGCATCCCGAGGAACGCCCGGATGTAGTGGGCCTCGCGCTCGTCCGCGTAGTCCGAGTTCCCGATCAGCAACAGCCGGCCGCGCTCGGCCGCGGCCTGCTCGACCATGTGTGCGAGCCCAGCGAAGAACGGCTGCCGGGCGTCCGGGACGACCATGCCGATCAGGTTGGTCCGCCGCCGGGCCATGGCCTGCGCGACCCGGTTCGGCCGGTACCCGAGCTCCTCGACCACCGCCAGCACCCGCTCCCGGGTCGCCGCCGCCACGGGCCGCGGCCCGTTGTTGATCACATAACTGACAACTGCGGTAGACGTCCCCGCCGCCCTCGCCACATCGTCCCGCGTCACCCTCGCCATGTCCGCGAGCCTACACACCACCTCTGACCGTCCGGCCCGGCGTTTCCCGGCCGCGCGGCGGCCCTGCCCGCCGCGGTCAGTACAACTGGTCGGCCACGACGTCCGCCGACAGGTTGAGCGCCCGCTCCGCCGCCTCCCCCCTCCGCGCCAGCAGGGTGAGCGTCAGTGCGTCGACCGCCGTCAGGTGGGCGATGCGGCTGGCGGTGGTCTCCAGGCCGAAGACGAGGTCCTGGCCGCCGGCGACGAGGGTGTGGGTGGCCAGCTCGGTGAGGGGGGAGCGGGCGTAGCTGGTGAGGGCGATCACGGCCGCGCCGGCCTCACGGGCGCAGCGGGCGGTGTCGACCACCGTTTGCGTCGCGCCGGTGTGGCTGACGACCAGGCAGACCGCGGTGGGCGGCAGCTGGGCCGCGGCGAGCTGGGCGGTGAGCGGGTCGGCGGGGGCGTCGACCAGCAGGCCGAGGGCGCGCAGGCGGTAGGCGGCGTCGAGGGCGACCGCGCCGGAGAGGCCTGCGCCGACGAGCAGCACGTGGCGGGCGGCGTCCAGCGCCTCGGCCGCGGCCCGCAGGTCGTCCGCGCCGAGGGTGGTGGCCATCCCGTCGAGCGCCTCGCGGGCGGCCCGGACGGTGTCGGCGAGCGCCCGGGCGGCAGGGTCCCGCCGGTCGTCGGGGGAGGGCGTCGGGGCCGGGGCCTGCCGGACGGCCGCGATCTTCAGCTCCTGGTAGCCGCGGAACCCGAGCCGCTGGCAGGCTCGGACCACGGATGAGGACGCGGTGCCGGCCAGCTCGGCGACGTCGCTCACGCTCAGGCGCACCAGGTCGGCTCCCCGGTCCAGGACGACCTGGGCGACGCGGGCCTCGGTGCCTCGCAGCTCGCCGAGGTGGGCGCGGATGTGGGCGGCCAGCTGGGATTCCAGGGGAGAAAAATCGGAACGGTCTTCCATGGGCCTACTGTAGCGTGGAACTCGGTTCCAGACCTGGCTGGAGGGAGCTTTGCCATGCCCGAGATCGCGCTCGCGCTGCCGGGCGGTGGGTCGGCGGCGGCCGTGCCCGTCGCCGTCCTCGCCGCGGCGGTCCTGCACGCCGTCTGGAACGGGCTGGCGCACCGGATCCAGGACAAGCTGGTCGGCTTCGCCCTGATCAACCTCGCCTACACGGCCTGCGCGGTGGTCCTGGTCGCGCTCTGTCCGCTGCCGGCCGCCGAGTCCTGGCCGTTCCTCATCGCCTCGGTGGTGATGGAGGTGACGGCCCAGATCCTGCTTCTCCGGGCCTACCAGCTGGGGGACTTCGGGCAGATGTACCCGATCGCCCGCGGTTCGGCGCCGATGCTGGTGGCACTGCTCTCGGTGACGCTGCTCGGGCAGGGCCTTGGCGGCGGGCAGCTGCTCGGCGTCCTGGTGGTCTCCTCCGGCCTGATCGGGCTCGCCTTCGCCAAGGGGATACCCGGGCGGGCGCAGCTGCCCGCGCTCGGGGCGGCCGCCGGTACCGGCGTGATGATCGCCGCGTACACCGTGTTGGACGGCAGCGGCGTCCGGCATGCCGGGACGGTCGGCGGCTACGTCGCCTGGCTCTTCCTGCTGCAGGGGCCGAGCCTGGCCCTGATCGTCCGGCTCCGCCGCGGGCGGGGCCTGTTCACCGGGGTCAGCGGTTCGGTGGTGCGGGTCGGGCTCGCCGGCGGGGTGCTCTCGCTGACCGCCTACGGGCTGGTGGTCTGGGCGCAGTCCCGGGGCAACCTGGCGAGCATCGCCGCCCTGCGCGAGACGAGCATCGTCATCGCGGCGCTGATAGCCACGGTGGTCTTCCGCGAGCGCCTCGGCCGGCTGCGGATGACCGCCAGTGCCATCGTCCTGGCCGGCATCGCGGTCCTGGAGTTGGCCCACCCGTAGACCATGCCGCCCGTTTCGGCGGCGGGGGCTCCGGGGCCGTGGGGGCTGAGGGGCGCGGGGCTCCCGGGCTGTGCGCCGTGGGCGGCCGCGGTGGGGCCCGGCTTGCGGCCCGGTCTCGAGCCTGGCGGCGGGGCTCAGGGGACGGCGACCGTCAGGGTGGACTTGGTCACCCGGAAGCCGAGCGATTCGTACAGGCGCCGGGCGGGGTTGCCCTCGGTGACCGCCAGTCCCACCTCGGTGCGTCCGTGGCCGGCGAGGTTGCCCAGACAGCGGTGCAGCAGCTCGCGGCCGAGGCCCGGGTAACTGCGCTCCGGGTGGCGGAAGATCTTCGCGACCCACGGCACGCCGTCGAAGTCGGTCAGGACGAGGCCGCCCACGACCTCGTCCTCGTCGTCCACCACCAGGGAGCCGGTCGGCAGCAGCGGCCCGATGACCTCTCCGGAGAGGACGCGTCGCAGCTCCTCCCGAAGCTGCTCGTCACTGGTGGGCCGGTGGTCCGGGTGGCCCGGGCCGAAGGCGGTGCGGCACGCCGCCAGCATCGTCCCGGCGTCGCGATCGCACGGCACCGCGCGGAACCCGTCCCGCAGCGGGGTCCGCGCCCACGCGGCCCAGCCGACGGAAGGAGGATCACCGGTGAGGTCCCGGTGCATGCTGTGGCCGTGGCGGACCACGGCCGCCCCGCGGCCGCGTAGCCGCTCGCCGAACTCGACGGGACAGGTAACCATCCAGCCGGCCATGGAGGCCAGTACGAACTCCACCGGATCGGCGGCACTGACGGCAGCGCCGCCGGCCTGGCCCGGCGCCAAGGCCTCCAGCAGGCTGGCCCAGGGCCGCCCCTCCCGCTCACCGCGCAGGAACCGCACCACAGGAAGGCCGTCGATGTCGCGCCCGAACTCCCAGTCAGTTTCCTTCTCCGCCATGCCGTCCGTCCGATCTCCGAGGGCAGCCGTCCACCCGCCATGCTCGGCGATGGCCCGCCTCGGGATCAACCGGGTTGCTCGCCCGGGCCGTTACCGAGCGGGCCGAGGGAGCCGAAGCCGCGAACGGGAGCCGCGGTGGCGCAGCCGGGCTTCCGGCGGGCCCCGGAGGCGAAGGCTTCGTGCGGCAGCGCGGTGAGACCGTCGCGCGGGTACGGCTCCGGGGCGGTGTCCCGCATGGCGGGCGGGCTCCCGTCCGGGCGCAGGCCGGGGGCGTCGGCAGACGCGTCCTCGGCCGTACCCGCCCCCGGACTCGCGCCGGACTCCGCCCCGGGCCTCAACCGACCACCGCCGCCCGCACGCAGAGCACGTCCGGCAGGTGGGAGGTGAGCAGGGACCAGCTCTCGCCCTCGTCGGGGCTGCCGAAGACGTCGCCGTTGCGGTTGCCGAAGTAGATGCCGGCCGGCTCGGCGTCGTCGGTGCGAAGGGCGTCGCGCAGCACGACACCGTAGTGGTCCTCACCGGGGAGGCCCTTGCTGAGCGGGAGCCAGCTGTCGCCGCCGTTGTCGGTGCGGAAGACGCGGCAGCGGCGGTCCGGCGGGATCCGGTCGTCCGCGCCGCCGAGCGGGAAGAGGTAGGCGGTGTCGGCGCGGCGCGGGTGCGCGGCGACGGCGAAGCCGAAGTCGGCGGGCAGGCCGTCGGTGACGAACTGCCAGCTGGCACCCGCGTCGTCACTGCGGTAGACGCCGCCGTGGTTCTGCAGGTAGAGGCGGTCGAGGTTGACGGCGTCGCGGGCGATCTTGTGCACGCACTGGCCGAACTCGGGGTACTGGTTCTCCTCGGGGAGGAACTCCGCGCGCAGGCCGGTGTTGGACGGCTCCCAGCTTCCGCCGCCGTCCTTGCTGCGGTAGACACCGCCGCTGGAGACGGCGACGAGCAGGCGCCCGGCGTCGCGCGGGTCGGTGAGGACGGTGTGCAGGCCCTGGCCGCCGTAGCCGGCACCCCACTCCGAGCGCTGCGGGTGCGCCCAGAGCGACTCGACCAGGGCGAAGGTCTCGCCGCCGTCCTCGGAGCGGAACAGCGCGGCGGGCTCGGTGCCCGCATAGACGACCCCGGGCGCCTCGTCGCCGGCCGGCTGGAGCTGCCAGACCCGGGTGAGCGAGGCGCCGGTGTGCTCGGGGAAGCGGATGGCGGGCTTGGACGGCTCGGACCAGCTCGCGCCGAGGTCGTCCGAGCGCCAGACCGACGGGCCCCAGTGGCTGCTGTCGGCGCCGGCCAGCAGCCGGACGCTCCCCGCCCGGCGGTCGATCGAGACGGAGTAGATCGCGTTCATCGGGAAGTGCGGCCCGCTGAACTCCCAGTTCAGCCGGTCGCGACTGCGGCCGAGAAAGAGGCCCTTCTCGGTTCCGACAGCCAACAGCACCTCGGTCATGCCACACACCACCTGGTCGGTGAAACGGCCCCCCTCCGGGCACCCCCTCCATCGGCCAGTGTCCCGCTGTCCACCCGAGGGCACATCTCGCCGCGCCGGTGACGGCCCGGTGGCGGTGACGGGTCCCTGCCGGCGACCGCCGTGTTCCGGCGCCCGCTCTGCGCCGGTGACCGCCCTGTGCCGGCGACGGGTCCGTGCCGGTGACCGCCCTGCGCCGGTACCCGCCGCAGGCGGCGAGACGCCTTCCTCAGCCCCGGCACCCCTCCAGCAGCCGCAGCCAGACCTCGCTGATCGTGGGGTACGCGGGCACGGCGTGCCAGAGCCGGTCGATCGGCACCTCGCCGACCACCGCGACGGTGGCCGAGTGCAGCAGCTCCGCGACCCCGGGGCCGACGAAACAGGCGCCGACCAGCACCTCCCGGTCCAGGTCGAAGACGACCCGGGCCTTCCCCCGGTAATCGTCGCCGTACAGCGAGGCGCCGGCGACGGCGCCGAGGTCGTGGTCGACCGCCGTGACGCGAAGGCCCAGCCGCTCGGCGGCGTCCAGGGTGAGGCCCACGGCCGCCACCTCCGGCTCGGTGAAGACGACCTGCGGCGCACCGGCGCTGTCCGCGGACGCGGCGTGCGCGCCCCAGCGCGACGTGTCCAGTGGGCGCCCCTGGGCGCGCGCCACGATGGCGGCGCCCGCGATCCGCGCCTGGTACTTGCCCTGGTGGGTGAGCAGCGCACGGTGGTTGACGTCCCCGGCCGCGTACAGCCAGGCACCGCCCGAGCCGCCCGAGCCGCCCGAGCCGCCCGAGCCGCCCGAGCCGCCCGAGCCGCCCGAGCCGCCCGAGCCGCCCGAGCCGCCCGAGCCGCCCGAGCCGCCCGAGCCGCCCGAGCCGCCCGAGCCGCCCGAGGCGGCCACGCCGAGCACCGTGCAGCTGTCGTCCACGTCCAGCCAGGAGCCGGGCTTGAGGCCGACCTGCTCCAGGCCGACGTCCGCGGTTCGCGGCGCCCTGCCGGTGGCGTACAGCACCTCGTCGACGGTGAGCCGCTCGCCTTCCGCCAGCACCACAGTGACGTGAGAGCCGTCGGCCCCCGAGCCGTCCACCCGCTCCAGCGAGGCCACCGAGACCCCGAACCGCACGTCCACCCCGGCTGCCCGCAGACCCTCGGCGACCAGCTCGCCGGCGAACGGTTCCATCCGGGGCAGCAGCGCGTCGCCGCGGACCAGCAGCACCACCTCGGAGCCGAGTGCCCGCCACGCGGTGGCCATCTCCACGCCGACCACCCCGCCGCCGACCACCGCGAGCCGCCCGGGAACGGTGGGCGAACCGGTCGCCTCGCGGTTGGTCCAGGGGCGGGCCTCGGCCAGTCCGGGAACGGCCTGCGGCAGCACCGGCCGGCTGCCGGTGCAGACGGCGACGGCGTGCCGGGCGGTGAGCACCCGCTCGCTGCCGTCCTCGGCCTCGACGGTGACGGTCCGGACCCCGGCCAGCCGGCCGTGGCCGCGGACCAGCTCGATGCCGGTGTCGCGCAGCCACTTCACCTGGCCGTCGTCCTGCCAGTGCGAGGTGAACGAGTCACGCCGGGCCAGCACTGCGGCCGGGTCCAGCGCCCGGCCGCCGACGGCTTCGCGCGCTCCCGCCACCGCCCGGGCGCCGGCCAGCGCGGCCACCGGCCGCAGCAGCGCCTTGCTCGGCATGCACGCCCAGTACGAGCATTCGCCGCCCACCAGCTCGCTCTCCACGATCACCGTGCGCAGGCCGGCGGCGGCGGTGCGGTCGGCCACGTTCTCGCCGGTGGGTCCGGCGCCCACCACGATGACGTCGTACTCCTCGGGTGCGGCCGACGAGGAAGAAGAGGCGGAAGAAGTGGTCGTCACGCGTGGTCCTCCGTCGTGTCGATGGCCACCCCGGCGCGCAGGGCGAGGGTGACGGGTGTGCGTTCGCAGATGTCGAGCAGCCGGGTGCGCTGGGTGTCGTCGAGCGCGCCGCTGAGTGCGACCCGGCGCGTGATCCGGCCGTTGCGCCCGTCCGTCTCGTACCCGAGCCTGACCCGGACGGACTCCAACGGCCACTCCTTGCGCTCCGCGTACATCCGGAGGGTGATCGCGGTGCAGGAGCCGAGCGAGGCGAGCAGCAGGGCGAACGGCTCCGGCCCGCTGTCCGAACCGCCGCGCCGCACCGGCTCGTCGGAGGTCAGCGGGTGCGTGCCCGCCTTCACGTCCACATGGAACGGCGCGTCGGCTGAGGTTCCGGTCACCAGGGCGGTGGTGACCCGCCGGAACTCGGGGGCGGCGGCCTGCGCGTCGTCCTGCGTGGCGCCCGGCGCGGTACTCCCGTCCACGGCTGCACTGACGGTCGAACTGGTCGGGTTCTGGCTCATCGCGGGCTCGCCCTCGCTCTCGGTGGGTCGGCGCCGGGCGGGTGCCGACGCCGTGCCCATCCTGCGACGATTCGCCCGCTCGGCGCAGCCGAACACGCGGATGGTGCGCTCTCGGCACAGGCCCAGGGCCCCCGGAGACGAGCCGGGCCTGCGCCCCGGGGGCCGCCCCGGCCGGCCGCCCGGCCCTGGGCGGACAGCCCCGAACGCCTCAGGCCGTCGGGAGCTCCGCCAGCTCCGCCAGCACCGCCGCCGTCTCGGCCGGCCGGGAGAACATCGGCCAGTGGCCGGTCAGTACCTCCCGCAGCTCCCATTCCGGACCGCCGAGCGCCGCGAAGTACGGGTGGCCGGCCGCGATCATCGCCCGGACCTGCTCCAGCGGGATGGAGCACGAGATCAGGGCCTTCGGCAGCTTCGCGGCCCGGCCGGCCAGCCGCACCGGCTCGCTGACCGTCCGGGCCGGCTGGTCGGTGGCCAGCTCACGGAACCGGGCCAGCCCGGCCTCGTCGATCCCCTCCACGCCGGCCCCGCCGGAGGCCAGCACGTCCCAGGCCGGCAGCGGGAGCCGCCACCCGTCGACCATGGAGGCCTCCAGCGTCTCGCGGTAGGCCGGCTCCCAGAGGTCGCTCAGCGCGACGCCGTCGTCGAGCGGGCCGGAGTCGACGAAGACGACCCGGCGGATGCGCTCGGGGACCCTGTCGGCCGCGCCGGAGACGGCGATCGTGCCGCCGCTGTGGGCGACCAGCACGACGTCCCGGAGGTCCTCCCCGGTCAGCAGGTCGGTCAGGTCGGCGATGTGGGTCTCCGCGCCGACCTCGGGCGAGGCCTCGCCCGCCCGCTCGGCGAGACCGGGCAGGGTCACCGCATGGACGGTGTGCCCGGCCGCGCGCAGGGGTCCGGCGACCGCGTCCCAGGCCCAACCGCCGAGCCAGAAACCGGGGACGAGTACGAAGGTGCTCATGGTGGATCGGTCCTCTCCGGGCAACTTTGCCGTCAGCACTGTGCCGACGGCCCTTTCCGGCGTTGGCGTTGGCGGCCTTGCTTCCTCGGCGGCCCTGCCGTCCTTGCTTCCCTGCCGTCCTTGCTTCCTTGCGGTGCAAGGCGATCGGCGCACCGACGACGTCACGCTCCGCCCGCCGCCACGCCGACCTCGCTACGCCGACCCTAGGATCGAATCCGGACAGAACACGACCGGATTTACCGGCCGGATCGAAGGAGTGTCGATGGACCACCCGGTCAGCCGTGTCCTCGCCCTGCTGGAGCTGCTCCAGGCCCGGCCCGGCCTCACCGGCGCCGAGCTGGCCGAGCGGCTGGGCGTGGACGAGCGCACGGTGCGCCGGTACGCGGCCAGGCTGGCCGGTCTCGGCATCCCGGTGCAGGCCGACCGCGGCCGCTACGGCGGCTACCGGCTGATGCCCGGCTTCCGGCTCCCCCCGCTGATGCTCACCGGGGACGAGGCGGCCTCCGTCGTGCTCGGGCTGCTGGCCGGGCGCCGCTCGGGGCTGTCGGTGGGGGAGCAGGCCGCCGAGTCGGCGCTCGCCAAGATCCAGCGGGTGCTGCCGCCGACGCTGCGCGAGCGGGTCGCGGCGGTGGAGCAGACGCTCGGGCTGACCTCGGCGCCCGCGGCCGGCCCGAGCCCGGACACGGCCGCGCTGTTCACGCTCGCCGAGGCGGCCCGCCGCCGGCGCCGCGTCCGGCTCGCCTACCGGAACCGCACGGGTGTGGCCGGCGAGCGCGAGTTCGACCCGTACGGGCTGGTCTTCCACTCCGGCCGCTGGTACACCACCGGGCTGGACCACCGCAGCGGCGAGCTGCGCACCTTCCGGCTGGACCGGATCGAGGCCGCCGAGCAGGGCGGGGCCGGCTTCGAACCGCCGGAGGGCTTCGACGCCGTCCAGCGGGTGATGGAGTCGCTGGGCTCGGTGCCGTGGACGCACGAGGTGGAGGTGGTGCTCACGACCACCCTGGCCGAGGCCCGGCACCGCATCCCCCCGACGGCCGGAAGCCTCGCCGAGACCGGGGACGGCCGCGTCCTGCTGCGGGCCCGGGCCCAGGACCTCGCCGGCTGCGCGGTGATGCTGGCCGGCCTCGGCTGGCCGTTCACCGTCCGTACCCCGGACGCCCTGCGCACGGAGGTGCGCGCCCTCGCCGCCCGGCTCACCGGGTGGAGCGAGGACGCGCCCGAGCCCTAGCGTCCTGAGGCCGGTCCGGCCGGCGGTCCGATCCTGCTGAGCCCGGCCCCGTCCCGGCACTCGGCCGGTGCCCGGCCCCCGTCAGTGCACCGCCGGCGCCGGTTCGTCCGCGTCATCCGGCCGCTCGCCGCGCGCGTCCCCCGCTCCGGGCCCGCGCATCAGCCGCTGCGGACGGCGGACCAGCAGGTAGCCGAGGCCCGCCAGGGTGACCAGGCCGACGCCGAGCACGGCGGCCCACACCTGGTACCAGGGCGCGCCGGGCGGCGCGAGGATGGTGCGCGGCCAGCAGATGTTGACCACCTCCAGGCCGGTCCAGAGCACCGCGAGGGCGTTGATCACCGTCCCGGCGCGCCCGTACGAGACGGCGCCGGGCGGCCGCCAGGCGCCGCGCAGCCGGGCCAGCAGGGCGGCCAGGCTGAGCAGGCAGAACGGCAGGAAGGTGGCGGCCGTGCCGAAGGTGATCAGGCTGCCCATCGCGGTGGACTCCGGGGCTGAGACGCCGCGCCGGGCCCACGCCGGGCCCGGTCCACGGGCTCAGGCCGGGCCGGGTGCACGGGCTCACGCCGGGGCTCGCCGCCATGCCTGCCGCACGCATGCCGACGGGCCCGGGGGGCATCGTCACCCCGGGCCTACCGTCGCGGAAACCGTCGGTCCGTCAGATCATCGGACGGAACCCGTCAGACCTCGTGACCGCCGTCCTGCTCCGCCGCCACCTTGCGCTTCACCTCGGCCATGTCCAGCTTCCGGGCCTGACCGATCAGATCCTCGAAGACGGCCTCCGGCAGCGCACCCGCCTGCGAGAACACGAGCACGCCCTCGCGGATGATCGCCAGCGTCGGGATGGACTGGATGCCGAAGGCGGCGGCAAGCTCCTGCTGCGCCTCGGTGTCCACCTTCGCGAAGACGAGGTCCGAGTGGCGCTCGGCGGCCTTCTCGTAGACCGGGGCGAACTGCCGGCACGGGCCGCACCAGGCCGCCCAGAAGTCGATGAAGACGAAATCCTTGCCCTCCTGGCCGGGGACGATCTCGTCGAAGTTCTCCTTGGTCAGCTCGACCGTGCTGCTCATGTCGCGATTCCTGCCCTTCGGGAGGCGGCGGCTCAGGCCATGTGCCCGCGACAACCGCGCCCGCCCGCGCGCTATTCCGAAGAATCTTGGCCGCCCGTTGAGTGCTCCGCCGCTGCCGTCCGTACAGGTGGGTGTCCGCTTCAGCGCGGCGCGCCGGCAGAGGCGCCCGTGCGTGTCCACCGGGGGAGAACACCATGCACAGAAACAGTCGTACCAGCCGGATCGCCGTGCTCGCCGCGTCCGGAATCGCCGCGGCCGCCCTGATCGCCGGCTGCGGGTCGTCCGGCGGCGGCTCCTCGACGTCGTCCGGCTCCGGCTCCACGGCCACCGCACCCGCGATGCCGAGCAGCCCGGCCGGCTCAAGCCCCTCCGGCTCGAGTGCACCGGCCGGCGCCGCCACCCTGCAGACCGCCACCGACCCCAAACTCGGCACCGTCGTCACCGACAGCGCCGGGTTCACCCTCTACCGCTTCGACAAGGACACGGCCAACCCGCCGATGTCCAACTGCAACGGCAACTGCGCCTCGACCTGGCCGCCCGCGCCGGCCAACGGCGCAGTCACCGTCAAGGGCATCGACAGCAAGCTGGTCGGCACCGTCACCCGCGCCGACGGCAGCAAGCAGATCACCCTGAACGGCTGGCCGGCCTACCGCTACGCGCCCGACACGAAGCCCGGCGACACCAAGGGCCAGGGCGTCGGCGGTACCTGGTTCGCCCTGACCCCGACCGGCGCCAAGGCGGGAGCCGGCGCCCCCTCCGGCGGGACGATGCCCAGTACCCCCGGTAGCGGCTACGGCGGTTACTGAGCGGCATCGGGATCGGTATCGATGACAGTCCGGACCGGACGTGGAACTCTCGACCCGGAGGTGCGGGTGCGCGAAGATGGCGTCGTGACCGAGGAGCACCCGGGCGGCGGTGCGGCCGCACGCGGCACCGGCGCACCGGACGAGGACCTCATGCGTGCCCTGTACCAGGAGCACGCGGGGCCGCTGTTCGGCTTCGTGCTCCACCTGGTCGCGGGTGACCGCCAGCGGGCCGAGGACGTCGTCCAGGAGACGCTGGTCCGGGCCTGGCGCAACATCCACCGGCTCGACCCGGAGGCCGGCTCGCTGCGGCCCTGGCTCGTGACGGTGGCGCGGCGGATCGTCATCGACGGTCACCGCAGCAGCCTGGCCCGCCCGCGCGAGGTGGACGCGGCGCCGCTGGAGCTGCTGCCCGCCGAGGACGAACTCGACCGCGCGCTGAGGCTGATGACGATCTCCGAGGCGCTCGGGGACCTGTCGGAGGCGCACCGCCGGGTCATCGTGGCGACCTACCTCATGGGCCGTACGGTCAACGAGGCGGCCGCCGAACTCGGCGTCCCGGCCGGTACCGTACGGTCGCGGGTGTTCTACGCGCTGCGCTCGCTCAAGCTCGCGCTGGAGGAACGGGGAGTGACATCGTGACAACGTCCAAGCCCGGTCCGTCCGGCCCCTCCGACCCCACCGGCCCGTTCGGTCCCACCAGTCCGTTCGGTCCCACCAGTCCGTCCGGTCCCACCGGTCCGTCCGGTCCCACCGGTCCGTCCGGACCGACCGGCCCCGAGCGCGACCACGTCCCGGGTGGCGACCACGTGGACGTCGGCGCGTACGTCCTCGACCTACTCGAACCGGCCGAGCGCGCCGCCTTCGAGGAGCACCTCGCCGACTGCCCCCAGTGCGCCGATCAGGTGGGCGAACTCGGCTTCATGGAACCGCTGCTGGCCGAGTACGCGGCCTCCGCCGAGGCCGCCGGGCTGGACCCGGCCGACCCCGCCCCCCGGCCGGACCCGCTGCTGCTGGACCGGTTGGTCGCCGAGGTCACGGCCGGCCGTCGCCGGGGCAGGGTCCGCCGGCTGGTGCTGGTCGCCGCGGCGGCGGTCATGGTCGTGGCCGGCCCCGCCGTCACGGCCGTGGTGGTCACCGCGGACAACTCGCCGGGTGTCGTCGCCGTCGCCACCCAGCAGTTCTCCGCCACCGACCCGGCCACCGGTGCCCGGGCCACCGTCGGCGTCGACTCCAAGACCTGGGGTAGCCAGATCAGCCTCGAACTCTCGCACGTCCAAGGACCGTTGAGCTGCGACCTGGTTGCCGTCTCGCGCGCCGGCGACCGTCAGACCGTCACCACCTGGAGCGTCCCCGCCGCCGGCTACGGCACCACGGGCGCCGCCCCGGCCGCCCTGCGGACCAGCGGCGGTACCGGGTTCCAGCCCGCCGACATCGACCACTTCGAGATCCGCACCCTCGACGGTGCCACCCTGCTGGTCACCGTCCCGGTTCGCACAGCCTGAGCCGTCCGTCCGCGCGGCGGCCGAGCAGGCTCGAGGCCGCCGCGGGGCCGGGCCAGTGCGGGTTCGGGGTGCCGGCGTCGGTCATGTGGTCGCGGCGCCGGACGCCGGCCCAGCCGGCCCCTGCCACCGGGTCGACGCGGTGCCGCCGCCCACATGGACACGGCCGCAGCACCCGCGCGCAGGCCCGGCACGCCTCGACGAACCCGTGCCCGGTGGACCGCAGCGCCGCCGGCCGCTCGTCCCCGCAGGCGGGGCACCCGGCGAGCGCCGCGCCGTCCAGCAACGCGCCCTGCCGACGGACGTACTCCGGCAGGGTCAGGGGCGGGTGGCAGGTCGGATCGTGCAGCCAGGCGTCGTTCGGGGAGTCCCACCAGCTCGCCTCCCACCAGGCCGGCGGCCCGGTGACGGCCCTGCGGCCCGCCCCCTTCTCGGCCCGCCGCCGCGCCGCGTACCGCTCCGACTGCGCGAGCCGGAGCACGCGTGCCTCGTGCAGTTCCTCGACCGCCCGGACCAGCGCCGGCGGGTCGGCCTCCAGCCTGCGCGGCATCCGCGCGCTCAGCGTCAGGTGGTGGTACGTCGCCCGCAGGCCGTACGGCGCGAACCGGGCCAGGCACGTCCGCAGGGCGGCATGCCGCAGGTGCACCGGCAGGCCGCCGTCGTGGACGAGCCGGCGGTGGGTCAGGAAGCTGGTCACCCGCAGATCATGCCCGGCCGCCCGGGCCGGGTGCTCTCACCGGGGTGTCGCCGCCGCGGCTGACGCGATGCGGGTCAGCGCCCGGGCGCAGAGGTGGGCGAAGAGGCGCTGGCCGAGGGGGAGGAGGGGGCCGGCGAGGTGGGCGTACCAGCTGCCGGGGCGGCTGAAGGCGTTGACGGTGAACCAGACGGCCTTGTCGGGGCCCATCTCGACCAGGAAGGTCTCCTCGCCGACGGCGAGGTGGCCGCGCCGGGTGCCGTAGGCGAAGCCGTAGCGGTCGGGGCCGTCGGCGGTCCAGATGACCCGGCAGGGGGCGGCGGCACGCAGCGGGCCGATGCCGATCGCGCAGAGCACGGCGGCGCCGGGGGCGGCCCGGCCGGCGTCGGCGGTGATGCGGACACCGGCCGCGCGGTGCATCCGCCAGCCGAGGACAGCGGTGCCGGCGGCTTCCAGGGCGGTGCGGCCGTGGCCGATCAGGGCGCGGTGGCGCAGGTGGTTGTAGCCGGCGGGGAGCGGGCGGCCGGGGGTGGTACTGGCGCCGATCTCGGGGTAGTTGAGGTCGGTGGCCGCAGGGGTGGTCATCGTGCGACGTCCTTCGGCAGCGGGAGCGGAACGGGAAGCGGGCGGGGCAGCGGAGCGAGCCGGCGCCAGGCGAGCAGCGAGCAGAGGGCGAAGCCGAGCGCGTTGCCGACGCCGTGGGTGGCGGCCATCCAGGTGAGGGTGGGGTGGGGGAGCCCGGAGGCCTCGCCGAGTGCCCACCAGAGGGCGAGCACCATGGTGGCGGCGAGGACGGCGGAGGCGGTGCCGAGCAGTGCGGCGGTGGTCCGGTCGGGGGTGCGGGTGCGCAGGTCGCGCCAGGTGAGCAGGCCGACCAGCCACATCCCGGTGGTGAGCACGACGGCACCGAGGAGTTCGGCCCAGTCGTCGACGAAGTAGCCGGCCAGGACGAGCAGGGTGCCGAGCGGCACGCTGAGCGCGGCGAACCGGGCTTCGGCGCTGCTCGACCGGGCCCGGCAGACCAGTCCGGCGACGAGCGCGGCGGTGAACCCGGCGTAGTGGAAGTGCGGCACGGTGAGGGCCAGGATGTCGAGGTCGAAGCCGAACAGCCGGTGCCCGGATCGTTCGGCGACCAGGGCGAGCCCGGCCACCGACGGGGTGGCGAGCGCGGTCAGCACGGCGATCTCGGCGGGTGCGAGCGAGCGGGTGCGGGCGAGCCGGAGCGGCGCGTGGGCGGCGACGGCGAGGGTGCCGAGGGCGTAGAGGACGGCGCAGCCGGTGGCGAGGCCGCCGCGCGGCAGCCAGAGCGAGAGGGCGCCGGGGACGGCGGCCATCGGCCAGAGCCGGCGGACGCGGGCGAGGCCGGGCTCGTCGATCAGGGCGAGGCCGAGCGGGATGACGGCACCCATGCCGAGCAGGACCAGGAGGTCGACCAGTTCGGTGGTGCCTGTGCCCATGGCGGCCGCACTCCATCTCTCACTGTTCGCCTGAACCGTCCTGAACGCGTTCAAACCTTGCGCCGGTGACTCTACGCCGCGATGTTGAACGCGTTCAAGTCGCCCCCGGGATGCCGCCCCGCCGCCCTCGTCTGGTGTTCAGGCTGGGTGCGGCGCACCCTGGAGGAGTAACCGCTGGAGGTGATCCGCCATGCAGACTCTTGTCGGTTGGCACATCGAGATGGAGTTCCGCGAGGAGGGGCCGAGGACGGCAGCCGCCGCCCTGCTGCGGCTGGGCGACGGCTCGGAGCTGCGGGCGCACGGCTACACCAGCCGTCACCCGTCGGACCCGGAACAGCTGCGGGTCGGCGAGGAGATCGCGGCCGCCCGCGCGCTCAACGACCTCGCCTCGCAGCTGCTCACCAAGGCCCACGGCGAGATCCAGGAGGTCAGCCCGGTCCCCACCCACCCGCTGACGTGACGACGCCGGACCGCGACGTCGGGCGCGGTGCGTCCGCCGGCCCCGCCGCGTCCACCGGCCCCGCCGCCCCGGAGCCCCGGAGGCCACGCATCCCGCTGATCTGCCCGCGCTGCGGACACGAGCAGCAGGTGGTGCCGGGTGGCCCCGGGCGGGCGGTGAAGGTGGTGCACGTCGGCACCGGCCGGGAGGCCTGCGAGCCGGGCGACCTCGCGAAGGCGCCGGAGAACGGGACCTGACACCGGACGGCGGCCCCGCGCACCCGACGGGACGCGGGGCGGCCGGAGCGCCGGCGCGTACGTGACTGCGCCCGACTGCCCGTCCCCGCGTCTGCCCGTCCCCGCGTCTGCCCGTCCACCCGTGCGAGTCCGCGCGGCGACTCCTCCACGCCTCAGTTCGGGCAGTACGTCGTCGGCAGCTGCCACTCCGGCCCGATCAGCCGCTGCTCCAGCTCGTTGAGCGTGATCCGGATGCCGACCGTCCCGGCCAGCCCGAGCCGGAGGCGGCTGCGGGCCAGGGCGATCAGCGCCACCATGCCGTACTTGTCGATCAGCGAGGCGCGGTAGCGCGCGGTGGCGTCCTCGTCGCAGACGACGGCGTGGGCCGGGAGCTGGCGTCCGGTGGGGCGCCCGTGGGCGTCGCAGGGGCCGACCAGCACCTTCGGGTGGCGCCGGATGCGTTCGGCCTCGCCGGAGTGGGCGGGCGTCCAGATACCGAGCGCCGTACCGTCGGCGACGACCCAGATCGGCGAGCACAACCGGCTGCCGTCCGCGCCGAAGGTGGTGAGCAGGAGGTATCTGCTGTCGGCGAGCACGTCGGTACGGTCGTGCACGATGTCCTCCCTCGTTCCGGGTAGGGCAGGGCCGGTGTCGCCTGTCGTTCCGCGTGCCTGCTGTTTCGCGGCCCGCTGTTCCGTGCGCCAGTCGTTCCGCGTGTCTGTCGTCCTGACACGGGTGCGGGTGTGAGCGCACCGGCCGGGTGGGCGACTCCATTCTCGTCCACCGGGGCCGACAGTTCGAGGGGCTGCGGCCGGTCGTGTTGCGGTGGGCCGGTGCACTTCGGCGGACTTCGGCGGACTTCGGCGGGCGCGGGGGGTGTGCGCCCCGGTGAGCGACACGGGTGAAACGGCGAGCGGCCCGCCCGGTGTCGGAACACCGGACGGGCCGCTTCGCACCCGCGTCGGCCGCGTCGGCCGCGTCGCCCCGAGGTGTCAGTGCACCAGCACCGGCACGTCGTTGCTCTCCGCCGCGCCCGCGCCCGAGCCGGAGGCGGCCGCGGAGTCGCCGGGGCGGCCGGCGTTGATCAGGACGAAGGCGAGCGCGGCGGCCGTCACCAGGATCCCGAAGGACCACCAGATCGCGGTGGAGAAGCCCTGCACCATGCCCTGGAACTGCACCGCCTTGGCCGCGGCCGGGGTGGTCGCGGCGCCCGCGTGGGCGGCCAGCCAGGTGGCGGTGGCGCTGGCGGCGATGGTGTTGAGCAGTGCGGTGCCGATGGCGCCGCCGACCTGCTGCGAGGTGTTGACCATGGCGGACGCCACGCCCGCGTCGCGCGGCTGGACGCCGTGCGTGGCCAGGCTCATCGCCGGCATGAAGGCGGTGCCCATGCCGAGGCCCATCAGGATCAGGCCGGGCAGGATCAGCGCCGGGTACGAGGTGTCCAGGCCGATCTGGGTGAGCAGCAGCATGCCGATCGAGGCGACGAGGAAGCCGGGCGCCATCAGGAAGCGCGCGGGGACCCTCGTCATCAGCCGGGCGCCGATCTGGGTCGAGCCGGTGATCATGCCCGCCACCATAGGCAGGAACGCGACGCCGGTCAGGACCGGGCTGTAGCCGAGCACGATCTGCAGGTAGTAGGTCAGGAACAGGAAGAGACCGAACATGCCGATCACGGCGAGGCCCAGCGACAGGTAGACACCGCCACGGTTTCGGTCCAGGACGACCCGCAGCGGCAGCAGCGGCGCCTTGACCTTCCGCTCGACCATGACGAACGCGGCCAGCAGGAGCGCGGCGGCGACGAACAGGCCGATCGTCACGCCGGAGGACCAGCCGTCCGACTCGGCGCGGGTGAAGCCGTAGACCAGCGAGACCAGACCGAGGGTGACCAGCACCACACCGGGGATGTCCAGCCGGTTGCGGTTGCGGCCCCCGGCGGGCTCACGGATCACCATCACCGCGCCCACCGCCGCGGCGACGGCGAACGGGATGTTGACGAAGAAGGTCCAGCGCCAGTTCATGTACTCGGTCAGCAGGCCGCCGAGTATCAGGCCGATCGCGCCGCCACCACCGGCGATGGCGCCGTAGATGCCGAACGCCTTGGCGCGCTCCTTGGCCTCGGTGAACGTCACGGCCAGCAGCGAGAGCGCGGCCGGCGCGAGCAGTGCGCCGAACACGCCCTGGAGGGCACGGGCGCCGAGCAGCATGGCGGTGTTCGCGGCGGCGCCGCCCAGCGCGGAGGCGAGCGCGAAGCCGGTCAGGCCGACCACGAAGGTGCGCTTGCGTCCCCACAGGTCGGCGATCCGGCCGCCGAACAGCAGCAGGCCACCGAAAGCCAGCGCGTAGGCGGTGATCACCCACTGGCGGTTGCCGTCGGTGATGCCGAGGTCCTTCTGGGCCGACGGCAGGGCGATGTTCACGATGGTGGCGTCGAGGACGACCATCAGCTGGGCGAGCCCGATGAAGATCAGTGCCTTCCAGCGCCTCGGATCGGGCTGCGTGGAGGGCAGGGCATCGGTTTTTGGCATGGGGGTACTCACTTCGCGGTGCGTGGTGTGCGGATCAGGGGCGGTCTGTGGGCGAATGGTCTTCGGCGGCCGGGGTCGCGGATCGGCGCGCGCCGACATGGGCCGGCGCGCGCCGGCGCGGGATCACGGCGGATCGGCGCGGGCGGTCGTCGGTGCTGGTGCTGGTGCTGGTGCTCGGTGCCGGCCGCCGGTGCGGCCGCCGGTGCGGCCGTGGTTCAGTGGTCCGTGTGGAAGTCCTCGAAGGTCGCTGCCCGGCCGGGCAGGGTCGATCGGGCCGGTGCCCGCATGCCGTCCAGGAACAGCTGCAGGTGCCGGTGGACGAACTCCTCCAGGAGCTGGCAGGAGGTGTCCGGCAGCGGGCGGGTGAGCTGGCTCATCGCGATGAACAGGTCACCGTGGTCGACGTCCGGCCGCAGCTCGCCGGCCTGCCGGGCGCGTTCCATCAGGTCGCCCACGGTGGCCGTCAGCCGCAGACGGGCGTCGGTCAGGTCCGGGTCGTTCGGGTCGATCCGGTTGGTGAGGATCGGGCACAGGGCACCGACCTTCTCCGCGACCGTCGCGTGCACGAACCGCTGGAGGGCGTCGAACGGGCCGTCGCTCTCCGCCGACGCCGTCTCGGCGAGGGTCAGGATGCGGTTCTTGACGAGCAGCGCCACCTCGCGGATCAGTGCGGTGCGGTCCGGGAAGTTCCGGTACAGCGTCGCGTTGCCGACGCCCGCCCGCTTCGCGATCTCGTCCAGCGGCGCGTCCGCACCGTGCTCGACGAAGGCGTCACGTGCCGCCATGACGATCCGCTCACGGTTACGGGTCGCGTCCGCACGCAGCTTGGGCGTACGGACGGGCCCCGCGCTGCGGACCGGCGTGACGGCGGCGGTGCTGCTCACTGCGTGCTCCTCCCAGCATACCGGGGATGTTTTCCCCGCTTAGGCCTACGTAGGAGCAAACGGGGATTCAGTCCCCGGAAATTTCATCTTCGGATGTGACCTGCATCACATCTCGGCGGCGGGCCGGACGAGGATGCCGCCGCCGAGCGGATGCGGTCCGGCTGCCTGCGGGCGCTGCAGACCACCCTCGCGCTGGCCCGCGAGGCGGTCCGGTCCGCAGGGTGAGCCGGGCGCGTGTGTCGGGCCGGCGCCGCGTCGCGGGCCGGACCGCCCGACGGGCGGGGTGGCGGGCCATGCCGGGCGGCGGTTCAGCCGAGGCCGGCGGTGTACCGGCCGGTGCGCGGATACCAGGCGTGGTCGCCCGCCAGCCAGTCCTTCAGGCCATCGGCGAAGGCTGCCACCACCCGGTATCCCTCCGGGCCGAACTCATCGGCCAGCTTGGGGAGCTCCTCGCGGATGAGCCGGTCGAAGCAGTCCAGCCGGGCGTTCATCAGATCGCCCACGGTGTCGACGGCGGTCTGAAGCGGGCAGTGCAGGAAGCGCTGGAACACCGGGACGGCGTTGTTCAACTCGCCCTCCAGCTCCGTCTCCTTGCGGTGGGAGTAGAGGTCGTTGCGCAGGTCCACGTTGTCGGCGAAGGCGTCGATCAGGGCAGACACGATCGGGTGTCCGAGCAGCTGCGGCGGCAGGTCCTGCCCCGAGGCGTGCAGCGGCAGCACGGTGGAGAGCGGGGTGCCGGCGGTGCGGCGGCGCATCTGGAGGTACTCGACCGGGTCGGGGATGCGTCCGCGCAGATTGTTGGCCAGCTCCCAGAGGTTGGCGGCGGCGAAGTCCAGTGCGGCGTCCCGCAGCCGGCGGCGGAGCCCGGCGGGGAGCGCGGGCGCGGAGCGGGTCCAGACGTCGGCGAGTGCGGCCTCCACCGGGTGCTGCGGGGCCGGGGCGGCGGCGGAGCCCAGTGGCATGCAGGCGGCGAGACGCGTCACGAAGCGCTGCGCGCCCGGCTCGTCGGCGGCCGCCTTGTACCGGAGGAAGTGGTCGTCGACCGCGAAGGCCCAGACGTTCCAGTCGCCGACCAGCAGCAACTCCTCGCGGGACAGGTCCGGTTGGGTGAGTGCGGTGAACAGTGCCAGTTCGAGGAGATCGAAGTGCTCCCGGCCCCAGACGCCGTCCGGCCCGGTCAGGCCGGTCCGTTCGGCCCATTCGGCCGCGCGCTCGCGGGCCGCCTCCAGGTGCGGGTTCATGCGGACCGGGTAGGGCATGACGAAGGCGGGCGGGCATGGCTGCAGGCCCGTGGCCGCGTGCGGGCGGGCCAGGGCGGCGATCGCACGCTGCGCCGAGTGGCCGAGGCCTGCGGGCAGGCCGGTGAAGACGCCGGGCAGGGCCGGCGTGCGGGTGGTCATCGCTGGTGGGACCCTTCCCCTCGGGTGATCACCAGCCTGGCGTAGGTCCGCACCCTGTGGAAGGCGGTACCCGGCGGTTCACCCTCCCGGGGGACGCCGCGCGCCGTTCAGGCCACGGCCGGTCGGCGCAGCGGGATCTCGAAGTGCACCGTGGCGACGCCCGGGCCGTGTTCACCGCTCGGGCGGGCGTCGTAGACCTCCTCGGCGAGGCTGCGCCAGAACGCCTCGGCGCCCGCGACCGCGGTGTTGGTGTGCAGGCAGAGCCGCTCGTAGCCGCCTTCGGTGGCAGCGAACTCGCAGGCGCGGCGGACCAGTTCGCGGGCCAGTCCGTGCCGTCGGTGCTCGGCCCGGACGTACACCCGGACCAGCTGCGCGGTGGTGCCCGAGGGGTAGCGCTCGACCAGTTCGCGGGGGTGCGGCGGGTGGACGGGCCCGGTCGAGTGCAGCGCGGTGGTGGCGACCACCTCGCCGTGGTGGGCGGCGACCAGCAGGGCGTGCCGGGGGTGGTCGAGGTAATGGCCCTGGAGGTCGACCACGTCCGCATGCCAGTCGGGGACGTAGCCGTAGCCGAACTCGCGGTAGAAGGTGTCCAGGATCAGCCGGCGCGCGCCCGGCACGTCGCCGGGGAGAGCATGCCTGATCTGGTAAGTATTTTGACGATCCATCAGGACGGCTCCGCGGGTCGGGAGGGGGTGGGTGCCTGCGAGCCTACATGGAAACGACTTTCATCTGGAGCTTCGACGGGTGTCGCCCGCGAGCGTGTTGAAAATGAAAACTAATGCCGTTACCTTCTCCCTCGGCACGTCGGACCGGCCTGCCGCCGCCGTCGAGAGGGAGACCTGTGGCGCACCTGCTGGTGATCGAGAGCTGGGTCGGCTCCATGAGCGGGCTGCTGCCCCGGGCGTTGGGGGAGGGCGGCCACCGCTTCACCTTCCTCACCCGTGACCTGCACCACTATCTGCGAGCTGCCCCCGCCGCCGCCCCGCATCCCCTGCTCGCCGCCGAGAACATCCTGACCGCCGACACCAACGACCCGGCCGTCCTCCTCCCGTACGCCGGGCGGCTGCACGAGCTGCTCGGCTTCGACGGGGTGCTCTCCTCCTGCGACTACTACCTGCCGCTGGTCGCGCGGGTCGCCCACCGGCTCGGGCTGCCCGGTCCGGCCCCGGAGGCCGTCACCGCCGCCTGCCGCAAGGACCTCACCCGGCGCGCACTCGCCGGGGCCGGTGTCCCCGGGCCCGCGTACGCGCTCTGCGCCGACCGCGGGCAGGCGCTCGCCGCCGCCCGGGCGATCGGCTTCCCGCTGGTGGTCAAGCCGGTCGACCTCTGCGCCGGGATGCTCGTCCGGGAGGTCGCCGACGAGCACGAACTGCACGCCGCGCTCCGGGCGTTGGCCGCGTTCGCGGTCAATGCGCGGGGGCAGCGCCGGGTGCCCGTGGTGCTGCTGGAGGAGCTGCTGACCGGGCCCGAGGTCAGCGTCGAGACCGTCTCCGCCGATGGTGCGGTGCACGTCGTCGGGGTCACCGACAAGAGCGTCGGAGGGGCCCCGGCCTTCATCGAGACCGGCCACATGTACCCCGCCGCGCTCGACCGGGCCGCCGCAACGGCCGCCGCCGACACCGCCGTTGCCGCGCTGGTCGCGCTCGGCCTGGACCAGGTCGTCGCGCACACCGAGATCAAGCTCACCCCGGCCGGGCCCCGGGTGGTGGAGGTCAACCCGCGGCCGGCCGGCAACCGGATCACCGAGCTGGTCCGGCGGGTCACCGGCGTCGACCTCGCCGCCGCCTGCGTGGACGTTGCCCTCGGCCGCCGGCCCGACCTGACCGTCCACCCCACCGGGGTAGCCAGCGCCGCGATCGCCTTCCTGGTCCCCGGGGAGGGGGCGTCCGGACAGTTGGACGGTTTCGACGGCGAGGCGGCCGTCCGGCGCGACCCGGCCGTGGTCGAGCTGACACTCGCCGGGCCCGGCCGCGACGTGCGGCCCGCCACCAGCAACAACGAGTACCTCGGACACGTGATGACCGCCGACACCGTCGGTGCCGGGGCCCGCCGCGACGCCGAGCGACTGCTCGCCGCGCTGGTGCCCCGGTACGCCGGCGACGCGGGCCCCGCCGCGGACCGTCCCGCCGGTGCGGCGGCGGTCCCCGCGTGACCGCCGTCGCCGGCGGTGGCGCGGGTGCCCCGGCCGCCGCCCCTGCCCTCACCGCCGTCCCCGGGAACGCCCCGGCCGTCGCCCCCGGTGGCGCGTTGGAGCTGATCACCGAACGGGCCCGCGCCGGCGCGTACGGGCCCGACCCGGCCGAGCAGCGGATCGCCCTCGCCTTCACCACCGCCCAGGCCGTCCGGCACCCCGGCCGAGCCCGGGGCTACCGCAACGAGGTGCTCGGCCTGCGCCTCGGCGCCGCTGTCGGCTCCTGCGCCGTCGAACCCGGCGAACTGCCCGCGGACGCGCTCACCGACTCCGTCGGTGCCACCGTCGACGACCTGCTCGGCCACCCGCTCACCCCCGTCCGGGTCGCCGCCCTCGACGCCTACCTGATGCACTGCCGCCCGCACACCCCGGCCCACGGGGCCCGGCCGGTGACCGTCCCGGCCGGCGGGTCGCTGCAGAAGTCCCGCGCCCGCGCCCGCGCCGTCGCCGGGCTGCTCCCGCTCGCCGCGGTGCGCCGGGTCCTGGTCGTCGGCGTGGTCAACTCCCTGCTGGAGCAGCTCCGTTCGAGTGGAGTCGAGTACGTTCCGTGCGACCTCAAGGGTGGCACCACCGAGTGGGGCGAGCCGGTGGAGGCCGACGCCCGCGCCCGGCTGGACGACTGCGACGCGATCCTCGCCTCCGGCATGACCCTCGGCAACGGCACGATCGACCCGCTGCTCACCCACGCCCGCGCCACCGGCAAACCGCTGGTGCTGTTCGCCCAGACCGGCAGCGCCGTCCTCCCGCGCCTGCTCGGCCACGGCGTGAGCGCCGTCAGCGCCGAGCCGTACCCCTTCTTCTGGCTCGACGGCGGCCCCACCGTCCTCCATCTGTACGGGGGAGACCGGCCCGGGGGAGGGCCGCGCGGGGAAGGCCTCCGCGGGGGAGGGTCGCACCGCGAGGGCCGGGCGGCGGGAGGCGGTGCCGGGTGACCGCGCTGCTCGCCTCGGCCGCCGTCGGCAATCCCGACCTGCTGTCGCTGCTCGGCCGCACCCCGCTGGCCCGGATCAGCACGCCGCTACCGGACCCGCACCCCGGCTTCTGGGCCAAGCTGGAGGGCCTCGCCGCGGGCGGCATGAAGGCCCGATCCGCCGTCGCCATGCTCCGCGGCGCCCACGCGCGCGGCGAACTCCGGCCCGGTGCCACGGTGGTGGAGTCCACGTCGGGCACCCTCGGCATCGGCCTGGCTTTCGCCGGACAGGCCCTCGGGCACCCGGTCGTCCTGGTCGGCGACGCCGAACTCGAACCGTCCATGCGGCAGTTGCTCCGCTCGTACGGCGCCCGGCTGGAACTGGTCGACCGGCCCGCCCGGCGCGGCGGCTGGCAGGCCGCCAGGCTCGCCCGGCTGCGGGCCGTCCTGGACCAACTCCCCGACGCCTACTGGCCGGACCAGTACAACAACCCCGACAACGCGGCCGGCTACCGGGCGATGGCCCAGGAGCTGGTCGGCGAACTCGACCACCTGGACGTCCTGGTGTGCAGCGTCGGAACCGGCGGCCACAGCGCCGGTCTGGCCGAACCGCTCCGGCGCCGCTGGCCGGCGCTGCGGATCATCGGCGTCGACTCGGTCGGCTCCGCCATCTTCGGCCAGCCGGCCCGCCCCCGGCTGATGCGCGGCCTCGGCAGCTCCATCCACCCGCGCAACGTCGCCCACCAGGCCTTCGACGAGATCCACTGGGTCGGCCCGGCCGAGGCGGTCGACACCTGCCGGCGGCTGTCCCGCGGCGCCTTCGTCAGCGGCGGCTGGAGCACCGGCGCGGTCGCCCTGGTCGCCGCCTGGGCCGCCCGCGTCCACCCGGGCGCCACCGTCGCCACCGTCTTCCCCGACGGTCCGCACCGCTACCTGGGCACCGTCTACGACGACGCCTTCTGTCACCGGCACGGCCTGGAGCCGGAGCGCGCCGCGCTGCGGCCGATCGAGATCCCGCACCCGGCGGCCGTCGAGGTCTCCGGCTGGGCCCGCTGCCGCACCGCCCGGCCGGGCCGCGCCGGCCCGGCGGAGCGCCGGGCCGAACCTGACCGGACCGACCGCCGGAGCCGCCCCGAGGAGTACCGATGAGGCTCGACGTCCGCACCGTCCGGCTCCGGCTCACCGAGCCGCTGCGGATCTCCCGCTCGGTGACCGTCGAGCGCGACGCCGTCCAGTTCGCCGTGCGCCACGGCGGCCTGACCGGCCACGGCGAGGCCGTCAGCAGCGCCTACCTGCGGCTTCCCGCCGATCTGATCCGCCGCGAGGCCGACGGACTCCGGCCGGACCTCGAACGTCACCCGGACCCGGAGACCGCCCTGGTCGAACTCCAGCGCGGCGCCGCCCCGTTCAAGGGCCTGCCGGCCGGGGTGCTGGCCGCGGTCGAGGCCGCCCTGCTCGACCTGGTCGGCAAGCGGGCCGGCGCGCCCGTCCACCAACTCCTCGGCCGGATTGCCCCGGTGGTCGCCGCCACCGCCCGCACCATCGGCATCGAGCCGCCCGTCCGCGCCGCCGTCCAGGCCTCCCGGCTCGCCGCAGCGGGCTTCGACGTGCTCAAGATCAAGGCGGGCACGGCGGACCCGGCCGAGGACCTCGCCCGGGTCCGGGCCGTCCGCGAGAGCGCCCCCGGCGCCCGGCTGCTGCTCGACCCCAACGGCGCCTGGACGGAGGACCAGGCGCACCGGCTGCTCCCGGTCTTCGCCGCGGCCGGCGTCGAGGCCGTAGAACAGCCGATCGCGCCGGGCCGCCCCGCCGTCCTGGCCGCCCTCGCCGAACGCTCCCCGATCCCGGTGATCGCCGACGAGGACGCCGTCGGCTACGAGGACGTCTGCCGGCTCGCCGGGCGGGTGCACGGGGTCAACCTCAAGCTCGCCAAGTGCGGCGGCGTCCACCAGGTGCTGCGCATCCAGGCCGCTCTGCACGGCAGTGGCACCGAACTGATGCTCGGCTGCCTCGCCGCCAGCTCGCTCGGCATCGCCCCGGCCGTCCACCTCGCCGACCGGGCCCGCTGGATCGACCTCGACGGGCACCTGCTGCTCGCCCACGACCCCTGGCAGGGCATCGGCGGCACCGACGGCACCGTCCGCACACCGGACCGGGCCGGGCTCGGCGTGCTGCCGGCGCCGACGCTCACGCCGGGGCCGACGCCGGGGCCGGGGCCCGTCGGGGGAGCGCGCCCCGCGTTCGGCGCCCGCCCCGCCCCCGCCCGCCCACTCCCCAGCGAGGCCCGATGAACGGCAGCAACCTGCTCACCGACACCCCCGAGCTCTACGAACTGCGCTTCCCCGACCCGGGGTTCACCGCCGCCCGGTGGGCCGAGTCGGTGCTCCGCGCGTACGGCGCCGGGGCCGATCTGCTCGACCTCGGCTGCGGCACCGGCCGGGACGCCGCATGGCTGCACCGCGCCGCCGGCCGCACCGTCACCGGCCTGGACAGCTCGGAGGCGATGATCGAGCACGCCCGCGCCCGCCACCCCGGGCCCGCGTACCACGTCGGCGACATGCGGACCTTCCGGCTACCCGGCCGCTTCGACGCCGTGCTCTGCCTGGACAGCGCGCTGCTCTACTGCCACACCAACGACGACCTCGACGCCCTGTGCGGCCGGCTCCGCCACCACCTGCGCGCGGGCGGACTCCTGGTCGCCGAGATGCGCAACGGCGCCTTCTTCCTCGGCCGCACCGAACTCCTCGACACCCCGCGCACCGACACCGTCATCCGCGACGGCACCACCTTCACCTCCCGCACCACGCTGCGGATCGACCACCCGGCCCAACTGCTGTGCCGCACCAGGACCTGGACCAGCGACGACGGCGCCCCGGCCGTCACGCAGCACTCCGCCTGGCGGCTGCTCTTCCCGCAGGAGCTGCGCTACCTGCTCGCCGCCAACGGCTTCACCGTCCTCGCCCTCTACGACCGGCCCGGCCCGCGCACCGACCCGTGCTGGGCCGACGGCGCCCCGGCCGCCGACACCGCCGACGACGACCGGCTGCACGTGGTCGCCCGGCTCGACGCCCCTACAGGAAAGCGAAGTTGACCGGATGGCCCGTCCGGTCGCCCGACGCGCCCCGCCCGCCGCCGGGACGGCCGGTTCGAGCCCGGTTCACCCGTACTGGTGACGGAATGTCGGACCGGTGGCCTAAGGTCGCCGACATGAACACCGTGACCGACCTGCCCGCCCCCGAGGCCCTCGCCGCCCTGGTCGACGTCCTGCTCGCCGAGGACACCACCGGTGCGGACCGCGCGGCCCTGGAGGAGACGGCCCGCCGCGCCTTCGCCGACGAACGGCCCGGCGCGTTGCCCGACCACTGGTGGCTGGCCGTCCCCGGCGAGACGTACGAGGCGGCGTTCGAGGTGCTCGGCCTGCACGACCGGATACCCGTCACCGTGCACTACGGGCTCACCTCCCAGACGAGCGACGAGAAGTACACCCCGGAGGCGGTGCACCGGGTCTTCGTCACGCCCGAGTACGCCGGCTGGCGCCTGATCTACGCCGAGACCCCGCTGCGGGAGACCACCTGGTGGCCGCACGAGGTGATCGAGCGGCTCAGCGCGGCCTGCGGCAAGGCCCAGGCCTACTACCAGGACCCGTTCGCCGACTCGGTGATCTGGGCCACCGCCGAGCACGGCACCGTGGTGCGCGGCTACTGGCGCTACAGCGCCCCGGAGTGGACGGGCGACCCGCTGCCATGGGAGGAGGTGCTCACGGCGGCCGACTTCGAGGAGGAGGACTACGAGGACGCCTACCCCGAGCCCAACGCCTCCGAGACCCAGAGCATCGGCGCGGCCGCCGTCCACCTCTCCCTCGACCCCGCCGCGATCACCCCCGGGACCCCGGCCCGGGGCCACGGCTGGCTCGCCCTGACGGCGCCCGGCGCGGGCCACGGCGGCTTCGGGGAGGCCCCGCAGCTCTGAGGCGTACCGTGGGCCATCCACGCCTTCCCCCTGCGCGCCGTGCCTCGCCCGGGTCGGGTCGGCGGCCTAGGCTGAAGGCGCCCGGGCGGCCGGTCGGCCGCGGGAGTCGGGAGGGGCCCGGCGGCCGGGTGTCGAGGAGGTGCGCGATGGGCAGCGGTGAGACCGCCAGGGTGCGCTGTGTGGCGGCCGTTCCGTGCTGGGTCAGCCTGATGGCGCGCGAAATCGACGCGGCGAAGGCGTTCTACGGGCCGCTGCTGGGCTGGGAGTTCGAGCCCGGGCCCGACCACCTCGGCCCCTATGTGCACGCGGTGGCGGGCGGCGAGGCGGTGGCCGGTCTGGGCGTCGCGGGCGGTGGCTGGGCCATGCCGGTGGCGTGGACGGCCTACTTCGGCACCGAGAGCGCGGACGCCGCCGCCGACTCCGTCCGCGAGCGCGGCGCGACCCTCGCGGTGGGCCCGCTGGCCTTCGACGCCGGGCGGGTGGCGTTCGCCGCCGACCCGGCGGGCGCGGTGTTCGGCATCTGGGAGGGCCCGCTCGGCCGGGCCCGGAAGCTCGACCTGCTGGGCGCGCCGGTCTGGATCGAGCTGCGCACGCCGGACCCGTTCGCCGCGGCGCTCTTCTACGGCGAGGTGTTCCGCTGGGACGGTCGTGACCCCGAGCGCTTCGAGGTGCGGTGGGAGCACGACCGGGTGGTGCTGCGGGCGGAGGGGCACAGCGTCGCGGCCCTGGCCAGGGAGCAGTCGGGCGGCCCGGCGGGCATGCCGCCGCACTGGGAGGTGTCGTTCTCGGTGGCGGACACCGACGCGGCGCTCGCCCGGGCCGAGGAGCTGGGTGGTACGGCGATCGGCCCGGCCTTCGACTCGCCGTACGGGCGGGTCGCGCGCCTCCAGGACCGCGAGGGCGGGCGCTTCGCGGTGATCAGTCCGAAGGGCTGAGGCCGGGAGCGCCGTGGGGCGTGTCTGACGATTCGCGTCGCGCGCCTGGCGGGAATCGTCGGACACGCCCTACGGCCCGGCCTCGGCGACCGCCTCCCGCTCGGCCCGCAGCCGGTCGCCGAGCGCGGCGCGGGCGCCTGCCGGCAGGGCCTTCCGCGCGGCGGGGAAGACCTGCTCCTCCTCCGTGGCCAGATGCCGCCGGACGAGGTCGGCCAGGCCCTCGTAGAGCGTCCCGAAGGCGGGGGCGCCGGGGCCGACACTCTGAAGGTCGGAGAGGTACTGGCCGATCGCGAGGTGCTCGTGGATGCTCGTGAACACCAGGGCCCCGCCGTCCGGCACGTCGTGCTGGACGACCGGGAAGAGGTGCTCCTCCTCGGCGGCGCAGTGGCTGAACAGCAGGTCGGTGAGGCGCCCGAGCAGCTCCGCGCGGTCGGGCCCGCCCTGTGGTGCTTCGTCGATCCGGGCGAGCAACTCCGTCACCGCCCGATGGTCGGCGGTGAACTCGCCGAGGATGTCCGGCCTGCGGTTCATGGTGCGCCCGCCTCTCGTCCGGTGCTGCCCCCCGACAACTCCAGTATCCGGCGTCGCATGCACATACCGGCCGGTTGGGAAGGATCACTGCAGGTCAGAGGCGCTTTGCCTGGTCCCGTGCTCCCCGGATCCGTGCTCCTCGGGCCCACCCTCCCCGTGCCCTGCCTCCCCCGGAGCCGGGCTCGTCAGAGCCGGTCGCGGCGCCCGGTGAGGGCGAGCAGCCGGGTCTGCGGGCTCGCGTCGTCCGGCACCGGCAGGGGCGGGTCGAACAGCCCGCTGCCGGAGAGGTCCCCGTAGCCGGCGACCTCGCCGAGCGCGAACGCGACCAGTCCGGCCGGCAGCCGGGTGCGGCGGCGGATCCCCTCGGCGAGGTCCCAGGTGTGCACGACGGCGTCGGTGGTGAGCTGGTCCAGGTAGTACTGGCCGGTGACGTCGCCGAAGGAGAGGTGGACGGTCAGCTCGGTGGCGCCGGGCACCTCGAACGCCGCGCGGGCGGCGTCGGCGGCGGCCGTCCAGGCGGAGGCCGGGTCGGAGCCGAGCACGTCGCCGTCGAAGCGGCTCCCGACCTCGGAGATCGTCGAGCCCATGAGCAGCTCGGGCACCCAGAGCTGCTCGCCGGTGAGGTGGTTGACCAGGTCGCGGACGGACCAGTCGGCGCACGGCGTCGGCGTGTCCCACTGGTCGGGCGTGACCAGCCGGACGCGGTCGCCGAACGCGGCCAGCGCCTCGGCGTAGGGCGTGCCAGGCTGTGCGGCCCGCCGGTGTTCCCTGCGATGAGCCATGCCTCCACCCTGCCCCCGCCTCCATCCGGCCGCGACTCGCCGCCGCGCGTGCGGCGCCACTCTCGGGCATGTTTGTTCAAATTCGAACCTACGGGTACGGTCGAGAAGCGGCCGGTTCGAATTTGAACGACATTGCCACCTCCCGGCCGCCCGTACCACCCCTCGATCCGACCGACCCCGATTGATGGAGACGCGCATGCCGAGCGCCAGCCCGAGCACGACCGCCCCCACCACCACCACCGTCCTCCCGGGCCGGGCGACCCCCGCGCCCGCGACGGCCTCCCCGCACGCCTATGACGCCGGCCTGCTCCTGCTGCGCCTCGCCCTCGGCCTGACCATGGCCGCGCACGGCAGCCAGAAGCTCTTCGGCTGGTTCGGCGGCGGCGGAATCGACGGCACCGGTCAGTTCTTCACCATGAGCGGCTACCCGGCCGGCGACACGATGGCCGTGGTCGCGGGCCTGACCGAGACCTTCGGCGGCCTGGCCCTGGCCGTCGGCCTGCTGACTCCGCTGGCCGCCGCCGCGATCCTCGGCACCATGGTCAACGCACTCGCCGTCACCTGGGGCGGCGGCTTCTTCGCCCCCAAGGGCAGCGAGTACGAGCTGCTGCTCACCGCCGGTGCCGCCGCGCTCGCCCTGACCGGGCCCGGCCGCTACGCCGTCGACCGCTTCCTGCCGGTGCTGCGCGCCCACCGCCTGGCGTACGGCGCCGCCGCCGTCGCGGTCGGCCTGGTGACCGCCGGCGTCATCCTGATGCTGCGTAAGTGACCTTCGGGCCCCCCGGGTTCGCGGCGGAAGCCGTCCGCACCCGGCGGGGCCAAGGCGTTCGAGAGGGGCTGCCGGTCGTCCGACCGGCAGCCCCTTCGCGTGTGCGCGTGCCGCATCCGGCTGTCCGTGGTCCGGCGGGGAAGGTCGGCGTCAGAAGGTCCGTGTCCGGGGGCTTCCCACCGTCATGTGATGTGTGCCATGGTACATGTCACACTCCCCACCGTGTGCTGGTCGGAGCCGCCGTGCGGCGCCGTCGCAACGGTCCTCACCCTCGTACGGTCGCGCCCCCCAATGCGGCCGCAGAAGGCCCGGAGGCCCCCCACGTGAGAACCCCACGCCCTCTGTCGCAACTACCCCAGGTTGCACGACTGTTGACGATCGCCCTGGCGCTCCTCCTGGCGGTCGGCCTGTTCACCCCGCGCAGTCAGGCGGCCCCCGTCCCGACCTCGCCGCAGTCCGGCGGCGCGGCGCCCGCCGCCCCCACGGACCCGGGCCCGCAGCCCGGTGTCGGCGCCACCCCGGATGACCACGGCCGGAACCAGCCGGTTCCGGCCCGCGACCGGGCCCCGCTCTCGGCCACCGCACCCACCGACGACCCGGCGTCCGCAAGCGCGGCGAAGTCCGCCAAGTCCGCGGCGCAGCAGGCCCCCGGCGCCACCGGCAGCGCAACGGCCGCGGCCTGCAACATCGGTGACTTCACCAGCCGTACCGGCAGCGCTCTCGTCCAGCTGATCAAGTCGGTCGACCTCGGCTGCGTCAACCAGCTCTTCAGCCTCACCGGCACCGACGCCAACAAGGCGTTCCGCGAGGCGCAGATGGTCACGGTGGCCGACGCCCTGCGCGACGCCGCCGCGAGCTACCCGGGCAACAACACCACCTCCGTGGGCCAGTTGGTGCTCTACCTGCGCGCCGGCTACTTCGTGCAGTGGTACCATCCCGCCGACGTTGGCACCTACGGCACCGCCCTGCAGACCTCGATACGCGGCGCGTTGGACACGTTCTTCGCCAACTCGCACTCCCGCGACGTCACTTCGGACAACGCGGGCACCCTCGGCGAGGCCGCCACCCTGATCGACAGCGCGCAGGAGAACGCCCGCTACCTCTACGTGGTCAAGCGCATGCTGGCCGACTACAACAGCGCCACCCACAACCCGGTCGGCATGGGGAACGCGCTCAACGGCGTCTTCACCGTGCTCTGGCGCGGCCACCAGAACCCCGCCTTCGTGTCCGCCGTGCAGGCCGACCCGAGCGTGCTGGACTCGCTGTACAGCTTCGCCACCGCCAACAACGCCCAACTCGGCGGCGACTACACCTTCCTGGTCTACAACGCCGCCCGCGAGCTGGGCCGCTTCGTCCAGTACGCCCCGCTGCAGGCCAAGGACCGGCCGCTGATGAAGGGCCTGGCCGACCAGTCCTCGGTCGCCGGCCGGACCGCCTACCAGTGGTCCGCCGTCGCCGAGATGGCCGACGCCTACGACAAGGGCAACTGCTCCTACTACGGGACGTGCGACGCCGCCAACCGCCTCAAGGCGGCCAACCTGACGGTCAACTACACCTGCAGCCCGAGCATCAAGATCATCGCGCAGGCCCTGGACACCACCCAGCTGACCACCGCCTGCTCCAGCCTGACCGGTCAGGACGCGTTCTTCCACTCGGTGACCAAGGACAACGGCGCGGTCGCCGACGACCAGAACACCACGATCGAGGTCGTGGTCTTCCACGGCCGCTTCGACTACGGCGTGTTCGCCGCGATGATCTACGGCATCAACACCAACAACGGCGGCATGTACCTGGAGGGCAACCCGGCCACCGCCGGCAACCAGCCGCGCTTCCTCGCCTACGAGGCCGAGTGGGTGCGCCCGGACTTCCAGATCTGGAACCTCAACCACGAGTACACGCACTACCTGGACGGCCGGTTCGACATGTACGGCGACTTCAACGCCGGCATGAAGACGCCGACCGTCTGGTGGGTCGAGGGCTTCGCCGAGTACGTCTCGTACTCGTACCGCAAGGAGTCGTACGACGCGGCGATCGCCGCCGCCGGCCTCCACACCTACAGCCTGAGCACCCTCTTCGACACCACCTACGACAACGCCGACCAGACCCGCATCTACAACTGGGGCTACCTGGCCGTCCGTTACATGCTGGAGAAGCACCGCGCGGACATGGACGCGGTGCTCGCCAAGTACCGCGCGGGTGACTGGAGCGGTGCCCGCACCTACCTGACCTCCACGATCGGTACCCGCTACAACGCCGACTTCGACGCCTGGCTGACCGCCTGCAACACCGGCGCCTGCGGTACCGGCACCGACCCGGGCGGCAACAAGGCGCCCACGGCTGCCTTCACCAGCGCCGCCAGCGGCCTGGCCGTCACCTTCACCGACCGCTCGACCGACTCGGACGGCACCATCGCCGCCCGCGCCTGGGACTTCGGCGACGGCACCACCTCCACCGCCGCCAACCCGGCCAAGTCGTACGCCGCGGCGGGCAGCTACACCGTCAAGCTCACCGTGACCGACGACAAGGGCGCCACCGCGAGCACCAGCCAGACCGTCACCGTCGCGGCCACCGGCGGCGGGACCGAGTGCACCGGCGCCGACGTCCGGCAGCTCGACCGCAACTGCGTGCGCAGCAACGCGACCGCGACCACCGGCAACTACGCCCACTTCTACCTGTACGTCCCGGCCGGCACCACGCAGGTGAAGTTCACCAGCAGCGGTGGCACCGGTAGCGCCGACCTCTACTACAACGCCTCCACGTGGGCGTACACCAACGCGTACACGGCCCGGTCGGCCAACCAGGGCAACTCCGAGAGCCTCACCATCACCAACCCGCCCGCCGGCTACGTGCACGTCAGCCTCTACGCGGAGCAGGGCTTCAACGGGGTGAACATCAAGGCCGAGTACTAGACGTGCCGGTGACACACCTGTGAGCGGGCACCCCGGCGGAGCGCACCCAGCGCCCCGCCGGGGTGCCCGGTCTTCCCCCGTCGTCCGGTGGGACCGCGGCGCCAGGGGTCGTCCGGCACGTCCCGCCGCGCGCTGACGCGACGCGAACCGTCGGACAGCCCTAAGCGCCGATCCGGACCAGCGCCAGCGTGATGTTGTCCGGCCCGCCCGCCTCGATCGCGGCCTTCCAGAGCTCGAACGCGGCCCGCCCGTCGGCCCGTTCGACGTCCTCGTGGGTGCGCGCCAGCAGTCCGGCCAGTTCCTCCTCGGGTACCGGGTCGGTCAGCCCGTCACTGCACACCAGGTAACGGTCCCCGACCGCCAGCGGGGCGCTGCGCACGTGCGGCTCGACGAACGTCAGGCCGAGCGAGCCGCCGAGCGTCTGGGTGACCAGGGAGGTGGTGCGCCGTCCGGGCGCCGGCGGCGGGCTGTCGTCCACGCTGACCCGGTGCAGCCCGTCGCCGTCGATCCGGTAGACCCGGCTGTCGCCCACGTTGAAGACCACCGCCTGCTCGGGCAGCAGCACCACGCCGGCCACCGTCGTGCCCATCGCGGCCAGCTCGGGGTCACCGGCCGCCACCGCGAACACGGCCCGGTTGCAGGACTGGAGCGCCTCCCGGACGGCCTCCTCGCCGTCCAGCGCGGGCCCGGCCGCCGCCAGCTGCCGCGCGACCAGCGAGCTGGCCACCTCGCCGCCCGGGTGCCCGCCGAGGCCGTCCGCCACCGCGACCACGCAGGGCAGGCCGAGCGGGAAGAGCAGCGTCTGCGGGTTGGTGGTCACGGTCGCGCAGAGTGTCCACGGCCCGATCGTCAGGCTGTCCTCGTTGTGCTCCCGCACCAGGCCCTCGTGGCTCAGCGCGCTCACCGAGATGTAGGCCGCCATCGGTTCGCCGTCCTTCGCAGTTCCGGGCCGGCCGTCCTTGCCCTCCCATTGTCGCGCGGCCCCGGCCCGCCGCCCGGGGCGCCGCCCCGACCGGTCCACGAGGCCACGGGCCGACAGGGCCGTCGGCGCGGGTCGGTGCTCGGGAATACCGCCGGAGCGGCCGGTGCTAAGATGGTTGAAACTTTGACGATCGGATCCTGAAGCCGGGATTCACCTGGAGTGTGGTGAGCAGCATGCAGTTCGGAATCTTCACCGTCGGCGACGTCACCCCCGACCCCACGACCGGCCGCACCCCGACCGAGCACGAGCGGATCAAGGCGATGGTGGCCATCGCGCGCAAGGCCGAGGAGGTCGGCCTGGACGTCTTCGCGACCGGCGAGCACCACAACCCGCCGTTCGTCCCGTCCTCGCCGACGACCATGCTCGGCTACATAGCCGCGCAGACCGACCGCATCATCCTCTCCACCTCGACCACGCTGATCACCACCAACGACCCGGTGAAGATCGCCGAGGACTTCGCGATGCTCCAGCACCTCGCCGAGGGCCGGGTGGACGTCATGATGGGCCGCGGCAACACGGGCCCGGTGTACCCGTGGTTCGGCAAGGACATCCGCCAGGGCATCCCGCTCGCCGTCGAGAACTACGCGCTGCTGCACCAGCTGTGGCGCGAGGACGTGGTGGACTGGTCCGGCCGCTTCCGCACCCCGCTGCAGTCCTTCACCTCCACCCCGCGCCCGCTGGACGGCGTCCCGCCGTTCGTCTGGCACGGCTCGATCCGCAGCCCGGAGATCGCCGAGCAGGCCGCCTACTACGGCGACGGCTTCTTCGCGAACAACATCTTCTGGCCCAAGGAGCACTTCCAGAAGCTGATCAAGCTCTACCGTGAGCGCTACGCCCACTACGGCCACGGCACGCCCGAGCAGGCGTACGTCGGCCTCGGCGGGCAGGTGTTCATGCGGAAGAACTCGCAGGACGCCGTGCGCGAGTTCCGTCCGTACTTCGACAACGCGCCGGTGTACGGGCGCGGGCCCTCGCTGGAGGAGTTCACCGAGCAGACCCCGCTCACCGTGGGCAGCCCGCAGGAGGTCGTCGAGAAGACGCTGACCTTCCGCGAGTCCTTCGGCGACTACCAGCGCCAGCTGTTCCTGATGGACCACGCCGGCCTGCCGCTGAAGACCGTGCTGGAACAGCTGGACCTGCTCGGCGAGGAGGTCCTGCCGGTGCTGCGCGCCGAGTTCGCCAAGGGCCGGCCGGCCGACGTCCCGGACGGGCCGACGCACGCCGCGCGGGTCGCGGCCGAACTCGCCGCCCAGCGTGAGGAAGAGACGACGGAGGTGACCAAGTGAGCACGTACCGGCTGGCGGTGGTCAGTGCCGGGCTGAGCAAGCCGTCCTCGACGCGCCTGCTGGCCGACCGGATCGCCGAGTCGGCTGTCCGCCAACTCGGCGTGACGGGCGGCTCGGTGGAGGTCACGGTGATCGAGCTCCGTGACCTCGCCACCGACATCGCGCACAACTTCGTGACCGGGTTCCCGGGCGCCGCGCTACGCGAGGCGATCGGGACGGTGACCCACGCGGACGGTCTGATCGCCGTCACACCGATCTTCACCGCCTCGTACAGCGGCCTGTTCAAGTCCTTCTTCGACGTGATCGACCACGACGCCCTGGCGGGCAAGCCGGTGCTGATCGCCGCCACCGGCGGCACCCCTCGGCACTCGCTCGCCCTGGAGCACGCCGTCCGGCCGCTCTTCGCGTACCTGCGGTCGGTCGTCGTCCCCACCGCGGTGTACGCGGCCACCGACGACTGGGGCGCGACGGGGGACGGGCACACCGACGGCCTCCCGGGCCGGATCGACCGCGCGGCGGGCGAGCTGGCCGCCCTGCTGGCCGGCCGCGGTCTGGCGGCCGCGGAGCAGCCGGAGGCCGTGGTGCCGTTCGCCCAGCAGCTGGCGGCCCTGCGGGTCTGACGGCCGCAGGCGCAGAAACGGAAGGGGCGGGCCTGTGGGCCCGCCCCTTCGGCGTGCCTGCGCCCGGCCTCCGGCCGCTCCTCCGGCCTCCTCGCCTGCCTCGGCGTGCCTGCGCCCGGCCTCCGGCCGCTCCTCCGGCCTCCTCGCCTGCCTCGGAGGGCCGGCGGGTGAGGCCGGGTGCAGGCCCCCGGCGGTGGTCGCCGGCCCCGGCGGACGCCCGCCCGCCGGGGCCGTCCGGGTGTGTGTCGCCCTCGCCCCGATGTCCGCTCTGGGGTGTAATCGTACGCATGATCAGATTTACCCAGGTCCGTTCCGCCCCGCGCGCCCCGGAGCCCTGAGGTGGAGCCCGCCGTGCCGCCCGAGCCCGCCGTGCCGCCCGAGCCCGCCGTGCCGCCCGAGCCCGCCGTGCCGCAGGCCGTTCTCACCCCGCTCACCAGCGCCGCGATCTTCCTCGTCCTCACCGTCGACCCCGGCGGAGAGCAGGCCGTCCGCGAGCTGCTGCCCGACCTGGCCGGCCTGCGGCGCGCGGTCGGCTTCCGGGCCCCGGAGGGCGGCCTGACCTGTGTCACCGGCATCGGTTCCGACGCCTGGGACCGCCTCTTCGCCGGTCCCCGGCCCGCCGACCTCCACCCCTTCCGCGAGGTGGCCGGCGCCCGCCACCGAGCCCCGGCCACCCCCGGCGACCTGCTGCTCCACCTACGGGCCGCCCGGATGGACCTCTGCTTCGAACTGGCAGGCGAGATCACCGGGCGTCTCGCCGGCGCCGCCACCGTGGTCGACGCCGTCCACGGCTTCCGCTACTTCGACGACCGCGACCTGCTCGGCTTCGTGGACGGCACCGAGAACCCCGAGGGCCGGGCGGCGGCCGCCGCCGTCACCGTCGGTGCGGAGGACGGGGAGTTCGCCGGCGGCAGCTACGTCATCGTGCAGAAATACCTGCACGATCTCGCCGCCTGGAACGCCCTGCCGGTCGAGCAGCAGGAACGGGCGGTCGGCCGCACCAAACTCGGTGACATCGAGCTGGCCGACGCGGTCAAGCCCCCCGACTCGCACGTCGCCCTGACCAGCGTCACCGGCCCGGACGGGGAGGAGCGGCAGATCATGCGCTTCAACATGCCGTTCGGCTCCTTCGAGGGGGCGGGGGAGGCCGGGACGTACTTCATCGGCTACGCGCGCACCCCCGAGGTGACCGAGGAGATGCTGCGCAACATGTTCGTCGGCTGCCCGCCGGGCACCCACGACCGGCTGCTCGACTTCTCCACCGCGGTCACCGGGTCGCTCTACTTCGTCCCCGGCGCCGACTTCCTGGACGACCCGCCCCCCGCGCCGCGCTCCTGCGCTGCCGGGGCCACCGCCGGGGCCGCCGCCCCCGTCACCGTCTCCGTGCCCGATGGCTCGCTCGCCATCGGCAGTCTGAAGAGGATCCCCGCCCGATGACCAACCTGCACCGCGACCTGGCCCCCGTCTCCACCGACGCCTGGGCGGAGATCGAGGAGGAGGCCCGGCAGACCTTCAAGCTCCACATCGCCGGCCGCCGCGTGGTCGACCTGCACGGCCCCGACGGCGCCACCCTCGCCGCCGTCGGCACCGGCCACCTCTCCGGCATCGACCCGCCCGCCGACGGCGTCCTCGCGCACACCCGCGAGGCCCAGCCGCTGGTCGAGCTCCGCGTCCCCTTCACCGTCGGCCGCGCTGCCGTGGACGACGTCGAACGCGGCTCCCGCGACTCCGACTGGCAGCCCGTCAAGGACGCCGCCCGCACCCTCGCGCTCGCCGAGGACCGCGCGATCTTCGAGGGCTACCGGGCCGCCGCCATCGAGGGCATCCGGGCCGGCGCCACCAACCCGCCGATCCCGCTCCCCGCCGATGTCCGCGACTACCCCACCACCGTGAGCCAGGCCCTCACCGCCCTGCGCCTGGCCGGTGTCGGCGGCCCCTACTCGCTCCTCCTCGGCGCCGACCCCTTCACCGCCGTCAGCGAGACCAGCGACCACGGTTACCCCGTCGCCGCCCACATCGCCCGCCTCCTCGACGGCGAGATCATCTGGGCCCCGGCCATCCAGGGCGCCTACCTGCTCTCCGCCCGCGGCGGCGACTTCGAACTCTTCCTCGGCCAGGACGTCTCGGTCGGCTACCTCTCCCACGACGCCGACTCCGTCTCCCTCTACCTCCAGGAGTCGATGACCTTCCGCCTCTACACCGGCGAGGCCGCCGTCGCCCTGGGCGGCCCGGGGCTGTGAGCGGCAAAAGGGTACTGAGTTCCTTTACGCGGGGTACTGAGTGCCGTATTGTCTCGGTTGAGCCTCTGACGCCAGTCGAAGAGAGCCGACACGGCTTGCCGGTCAAGGTCGCGCCTGCTGCGCGCAGGCCGCACCCTGGCCGGACTTGGCACTCAGTACCCTTGGCATGACCTGAGGCCATGGATCCAGTGCACCCGTAATCAGGAGAACCGCTCATGAGCTTGAGGATCGTTGTCTGTGTGAAGTACGTGCCGGACGCGACGGGTGACCGTCGTTTCGCGGACGACCACACCACCGACCGGGAGGGCGTGGACGGCCTTCTGTCGGAGCTGGACGAGTACGGCGTGGAGCAGGCGCTGCGGATCGCGGAGGCGAACGAGGGCGCCGAGGTCACGGTGCTGACGGTCGGCCCGGACGATGCGAAGGACGCGCTGCGCAAGGCGCTGTCGATGGGTGCGGACAAGGCCGTGCACGTGAACGACGACGACATCCACGGTTCGGACGTGATCGGGACGTCGGCGGTGCTGGCGAAGGCGCTGGAGAAGACCGGGTTCGACCTGGTGATCGGTGGTATGGCGTCGACGGACGGCACGATGGGTGTGCTGCCGGCGCTGCTGGCGGAGCGTCTGGGTGTGCCGCAGGTGACGCTGCTGTCCGAGGTGTCGGTCGAGGGTGGTGTGGTGAAGGGCCGCCGGGACGGCGACGCGGCGACCGAGCTGGTGGAGGCGGCGCTGCCGGCGGTGGTGTCGGTGACCGACCAGTCGGGTGAGGCGCGTTACCCGTCGTTCAAGGGGATCATGGCGGCGAAGAAGAAGCCGGTCGCGTCGCTGGACCTGGACGACCTGGGAATCGAGGCCGGCGAGGTCGGTCTGGCGGGGTCGTGGACGGCGGTCGAGTCGGTGGCGGCGCGTCCGGCGCGGACCGCGGGCACGGTCGTCAAGGACGAGGGCGAGGGCGGCAAGCAGCTCGCCGCCTTCCTCGCCGACCAGAAGTTCATCTGACCGGCCCCGGCCGAACCGCCCCACCACCAGCCCACAGCGAAGTACGGAGACATTGAGCAATGGCTGAGATTCTCGTCCTCGTGGACCACGCCGACGGTGTGGTCCGCAAGCCGGCCCTGGAACTGCTGACCCTGGCCCGCCGGATCGGCGAGCCGTCGGCCGTCGTCCTGGGTGCCGGTGCGGCCGCCGCCGACATCGCCGCCAAGGTCGGCGAGTTCGGTGCGGCCAAGGTGTACGTCGCCGACGGCGCCGAGTTCGCCGACCAGCTGGTCGTCCCCAAGGTCGACGCGCTGGCCCAGATCGCCAAGGCCGTTTCCCCCGGTGCCGTCCTGGTCACCTCCTCCGGCGAGGGCAAGGAGGTCGCCGCCCGCGTCGCGCTGCGCCTCGGCTCCGGCATCATCACCGACGCGGTGGACGTCCGCGCCGGCGAGCAGGGCCCGGTCGCCACCCAGTCGGTGTTCGCCGCCTCGTACACCGTCGACTCGCGCGTCAGCAACGGCGTGCCGGTCATCACCGTCAAGCCGAACGCCGTCGCCCCCGAGGCCGCTCCGGCCGCCGGCGCCGTCGAGAACGTCACCGTCGCCTTCACCGGCAACGCCGCCAAGGTCACCTCGCGCACCCCGCGGGTCTCCACCGGCCGCCCCGAGCTGACCGAGGCCGCCATCGTGGTCTCCGGCGGCCGCGGCGTCGGTGCCGCCGAGGGCTTCGGCGTCGTCGAGGAGCTCGCGGACGCGCTCGGCGCGGCCGTCGGCGCCTCGCGTGCCGCCGTCGACGCCGGCTGGTACCCGCACAGCAACCAGGTCGGCCAGACCGGCAAGCAGGTCTCCCCCCAGCTGTACGTGGCCAACGGCATCTCCGGCGCGATCCAGCACCGGGCCGGCATGCAGACCTCGAAGACCATCGTGGCCGTCAACAAGGACGCCGAGGCCCCGATCTTCGAGCTGGCCGACTACGGCGTGGTGGGCGACCTCTTCGAGGTGCTGCCGCAGCTCACCGGCGAGGTGAAGGCCCGCAAGGGCTGATCCGCCGGAGCAGGGCAGAGCAGGACGCACAACGCCCGAGGGCGTGGCACCGAGTACCCGGGTGCCACGCCCTCCGGCGTATTGGGGCGGCGGCCGCGGCCACCGCCCTGCTCCTACTCCGCGAAGGCCGCCAGGTGCTGGGTGAAGCCGCCCTGGTTCGGCGGCAGCGGGCGCGGCTCGGCCGGCTGGACCCGCTCGGCCTCCTCCTGGGGGAGCAGCGTCAGCTCGGGCTGGTCGGAGTCGGCCGACGACGTCAGCCGCACCTTGGTGCCCACCGGGACGGTGCTGCGCAGTCCGTTGACGATGCACCAGACGTCGAACCCCTCGGCCATCCTGATCAGCGACTTCTGCCGGGCCAGCGGCGTCCGCGCCTGCTCGACCGCGCAGCGGCGCACCACACCGGTGCCCTCGCTGCGCTCCAGCCGCAGGTCGGTGGAGCCGCACGTGGGGCAGAGCAGCCGCTGGAAGGTGGGGTTGTTGCACCACGTACAGCGCTGGAAGTAGAGCGGGGTGCTCTCGGTATCGGCGTCGATGGCTGAGTGGACCACGGTGTCATCTCCCTGCGCTCGGACCTGGCTGCCGGAACTGCAAAAAGGATAGGGAACTCAGTGCCGCCCTGTGAAGGCACTGAGTTCCCTTTTTGCTGCGCGCATGCATAATGAAGGGTACTGAGTACCGTCGTGAAACAGGAGTGCCGATCATGAGCCAGGACTTCGATCTCTTCCGGATCTCCGAGGAGCACGAGATGCTCCGTGAGGCGGTGCGTTCGCTGGCCGAGGCGAAGATCGCTCCGTTCGCGGCGGAGGTGGACGAGCTGGGGCGGTTCCCGCAGGAGGCGTTGGAGGCGTTGCAGGGCAGTGACCTGCATGCGGTGCACGTGCCGGAGGAGTTCGGTGGTGCGGGGGCGGATGCTCTGGCCACGGTGATCGTGATCGAGGAGGTGGCGCGGGTGTGCGCCTCGTCGTCGTTGATCCCGGCGGTGAACAAGCTGGGTTCGCTGCCGGTGCAGTTGTCGGGGTCGCAGGAGTTGAAGGCGAAGTACCTGGGGGCGTTGGCCCGGGGTGAGGGGATGTTCTCGTACTGCCTGTCGGAGCCGGATGCGGGTTCGGACGCGGCGGGGATGAAGACCCGGGCGGTGCGGGACGGGGACTTCTGGGTGTTGAACGGTGTGAAGCGGTGGATCACCAACGCGGGTGTGTCGGAGTTCTACACGGTGATGGCGGTGACGGATCCGGAGAAGCGTTCGAAGGGGATCTCGGCGTTCGTGGTGGAGAAGGGCGATGCGGGGGTGTCGTTCGGTGCGCCGGAGAAGAAGCTGGGGATCAAGGGGTCTCCGACGCGTGAGGTGTACTTCGACGATGTGCGGATTCCGGCGGACCGGATGATCGGTGCGGAGGGTACGGGGTTCGCGACGGCGATGAAGACGCTGGACCACACGCGGGTGACGATCGCGGCGCAGGCGTTGGGGATCGCGCAGGGGGCGTTGGACTACGCGAAGGGCTATGTGCGTGAGCGTAAGCAGTTCGGGAAGCCGATCGGTGATTTCCAGGGTGTGCAGTTCATGTTGGCGGACATGGCGATGAAGCTGGAGGCGGCGCGGCAGTTGACGTATGCGGCGGCGGCGCGGTCGCAGCGGACGGATGCGGATCTGACGTTCTTCGGGGCGGCGGCGAAGTGTTTCGCGTCGGACGCGGCGATGGAGATCACGACGGATGCGGTGCAGTTGCTGGGTGGGTACGGGTACACGCGGGACTACCCGCTGGAGCGGATGATGCGGGACGCGAAGATCACGCAGATCTACGAGGGCACCAACCAGATCCAGCGCATCGTCATGGCCCGCAACCTGCCGTAACCCGGCCTGGCGGCGGCGCACCGGCGTACCGGGGTGCGCCGCCGCGCACGCACGTCCGGCTGTTCGAAGCCGGTGCTATGTTCCGGGAATGAGCGAGAAGGAAGAACAGGACCAGCCCATGAACGACGGGCCGCCGAAGCCGGCGATGCGCGAGGCGCTGGTCGCCGCCGCCTTCGAGCTCTTCCTGGAACGGGGCTTCGAACAGACCACCGTCGACGACATCGTCTCGCTCGCCGGTGTCGGCCGGCGCTCCTTCTTCCGCTACTTCCCGGCCAAGGAGGACGTGGTCTTCCCCGACCACGAGCGCAGCCTCGCCGAGATGACGGAGTTCCTGGAGTCCGGCAACGGCGAGGAGGACCCGGTCCGGCACGCCTGCGACGCCGCCCGCCTCGTCCTGCGGATGTACGCCGAGCAGCCCTCCTTCTCCGTGCAGCGCTACCGGCTCACCCGGAAGGTGCCCGGCCTGCGCGCGTACGAGCTCTCGGTGGTCTGGCGCTACGAGCACACGCTCGCCCACTACCTGCGCGGCCGCTTCGCCGACCGGCCGGACGGCGCGCTGCGCGCGGACGTCATCGCCGCCGCCGTGGTCTCCGCGCACAACCACGCGCTGCGGACCTGGCTGCGCTCCGGCGGCGAGAGCGACTGGACCGCCGAGGTGGACGCGGCGATGGCCTTCGTCACCGGCACCTGGAGCGACCGGCGCGCCGACGGGGCGTCGGGCAGCGAGGCTGCCGGCGAGGAGGACGCCGACGACGTGGTGGTGCTGGTGGCCAGTCGCCGGGCGCCGCTCTGGCGGATGGTGCAGGGCATCGAGAGCGCGCTGGGGGAGACGCGCCAGGTGCAGCCGTGACCTCCTGAGCCTCCGGACTCTCCCGGCCTTCCTGGGCTTCCCGCCGTCCTGAACGGCTCACCCCGTTCTCCCGTGCCTGCTGCTCGGCGGTGGTCATGGTGAGCCCCCGGGCGCGGTCACGGCTGCTGCGGACGGTCGAGGTACTGCTCGATGCGCTGCTGGTTCTCCACCAGGCGGAGGCAGAGGTGGCGCAGTTGGGACAGCTCGTCCGGTGAGAACCCGTGGAAGACCGCCGCCATCGCGCGTTCGGTCGGTGCCCGGAAGGCGTCCAGCCAGGCCCGGCCCTCCGGGGTGATCGCGACCAGCACGGCCCGCCGGTCGCGGGGGTCGGGCAGGCGCCGGGCGAGGCCCTCCCGCTCCAGGGTGTCGACCAGCCCGGTGATGTTGCGCGAGCTGACCCCGCCGGCCCGGGCCAGTTCGCCGACGGTGAGCCCGTTGGCGCCGTCAGCTTCGCGGGTGGCCTCGGCGGTCGCGTTCAGCCGGATCAGCACGTCCAGCGCGCCGGAGCTGAGCCCGCGTCCCTGGGTACCGTGCGTCCGCAGCCGCTCCACGGCGTGGAAGGCCGAGCGGGCGGCGGCCGCCGCCTCCAGGGCGAGGGTGTCCCCGTCGCGGGTGAACCCGGTCATGGCGGCCCGGACCCGGGTGTCGTACAGCCGCCCTTCGGCATCGCGGTCCAGCGGACCGGCGGCCGGCTCCTCGGATTTATGTACGTGCTTCATAATGAAGTCATTCTGTAGAGCGACGGAGGCAGGTGTCAACGGCTTTCGGCGTCATTACCCGTCGGTCGTGCACCCGTTCGGCGGACAGCGGGTGAACATCCCCCGATTCGCGGCCGCGGCCGCGGTCCGTACGGGATAACGGAGGGGCTCCTGCGCCGCGCAGCGCACCGGAGCCCACCGGACCGGCCGAAGGACCTCACGATGCCCCTCAAGAACTACGGCGTGCTCGCCGCCACCGCCGTCGACCGGCGCCGGCCCCGGACCCGGATCCTGGCACCGGCCCGGATCCGGCCGCCCCGCGTCGGCCGTGGCTGCCCGCGCTCCACCGCACGGCCGTCCCCCGTCCGAGTGAGCCCCGGATTCCACCGGACCAGCCCGGGGCAATCTCGCCCCGTGACCACCTCCACTCCGCGCCGGACGCTCCGCCCCCGTCGGCTCCGCCACCCCGGTGGTGCGGCGCGAGCAGGGCCCGGCCACCCCCTCGCCGCGCGCACCGGCGTCCACCCGGCCCTCGGGCGGTGTCCGGGGCCCGGGCGAGGGGGCTCGGACGACGAGCCGCCCGTTCGGCAGCGGGCACGTCCGCTTCCTCACGCTCGCAGCAGAGCGAGCATCCCGTCCGTGTCGAGATCCACTCGTACGCCGAGGCCGCGGCTGACCCGGTCCAGAACCCCTCGCAGCCACTGCGCGTCCTCGCGCGAGGCGTGCCGCAGCCGCATCTGCTGAGCCTGCAGAGGCACCATCCGGGCACCGATCAGCTCGCCGCTGCCGGACTCCACCGTGACGAGGTACAGCAGCCGCAGGTCGTCCCGGTACCGCTCATGGCCGGCGATGCCCTCGTAGTCGTCGATGAAGTCGCCGCAGCCGTAGAGGATGAGCCTTCCGCGGTAGACCTCGATGGGGCGGGGGTGGTGCGAGGAGTGCCCGTGGACCACGTCGACACCGCCGTCGATCAGCGCATGCGCGAAGCGGATCTGGGCTCCGGAGACCTCGTAGCCCCAGTTGGACCCCCAGTGGACCGAGGCGACGACGACATCGCCCGGTCTCCTCGCCTGCCGTACTCGGTCGGCGATGTCGGCCGCGTCGACGGCCGACGCCTCGGAGACGAAGCCGACGCCGGCCCGGTCCTCGGCGGCGGCCCAGCGCCAAGGAATGCCGCTGGAGGCCGTCCCGAAGGAGAAGACCAGAATCCGCCCGCGGCCGGCGACCGGGATGATCGCCGGTCGGCGCGCGGCGACCGCGTCCCGTCCCGCTCCGACCGCCGGCAGCCGCGCGCTCGTCAAGGCGTCGAGCGTCTCCTCGAGCCCGCGGAGGCCGAAGTCCAGCACGTGGTTGTTGGCCAGTACGCAGACGTCGGGCCGGGCGGCGGCCAGGCAGGGCACGTTGGCCGGGTCCATCCGGTAGTGCACGTCCTTCCCCGGCGCGAAGTCGCTGCTACGGGTCACGCCAGTCTCCAGGTTCACCACCCGAGCGTCGGGCGCGGCCTCGTCGAGCAGCCGCAGGGCCTCCCCCCAGGGCCAGGAGAACTCGACCGGACGCGGAATCGGGCCGCACACCGCCTCTGCCCATGCGACGTAGGCCCGCGCATCCCGGGCGTACGGCTCCCGCAACGTCGGATCGCCGGGGTGCGGCAGGATCTGGTCGATCCCGCGGCCGAGCATCACGTCGCCGCAGAGGAACAGCCTCACCGGGTCGGTGCTCATGGTTCAACGCTAGACCCGATGCCGCCGCCGCGAAGGTCACGGCCCCGGGCGATGCGGCGTTCCGGCCGTCGCTACTGAAGAGCAACTCCGTCAGGTAGTTGGCAGCGGGGATCGGACTGCCCCTTGCCCAGCAGCTTCCGGAACAGAGTGCCGGGCTGTGCCCACAGGACGGCATCGACGCGCGGGTTCGCCATGAGCGTCGGGCACTCGACCCGCTGCCAGGTGTTCCCTTTCCTGACGGCGTCGCCGAAAATGATCCGCACCTCGCCTCGCGCGCCTTCGGAAAATCCCAACGAAGCGTTTCGCCAGAAGGCCGCAGCCTTTCCGGAGTAGTCCGAGTAGTACGGGGTGCACAGGTTGAGATCTTCGATCAGCATCATCATCGTCTGCCCGCCGTGCTTCTCGGCAGTGGCCTTCGCCGCCTCCTCGACCGACTTCCCTCTGTAGGTGCCGCTGTAGTACCACACGGCGGTGGGATCGCCGCGTTCCACGGCTTTCCGCATCTGCGCTCTCGTCACCCACCTGGAACTGTCATCGGTCTGCCCGGGAAGGACAACTCCGCCGCCGTTGGTCGGCCCCTCATTCGCAAAGGGAACCGACTCGCCGACCGACTCTGCCCTGATGGCCGGAGCAGGACTCGACGGCGGAATCAGTGAGGTCGGACGAATGTTCACGGCGGCAGGTCCAGCTCTCAACAATGCCTCCTTGCGAGTGGCTGACGGGATCCCGACCGGCGCAAATCTAGCCGCGAACTGCACAAGGAGGCGCGGGTGCCGGCAGATCAGGCCGCGCGCGCGGCGGCGTTGACATCACCTGATGACACCCTGCCCGATCGGGTCGTCCCGATGTGCCCGACGGGAAGTCCAATGCGCGAGAGGAGGCCTGCGATGGCCGGAGGCCGCCCCGGTCGGCCCCGTTCTCCGGAGGGCAAGGAAGGGAGGTGCCAGGGCGGCGGCGCGGTCTGTCCGCCAACGACCGCGGCACGAATCGGTGAAACGGTCCGGACCTGGCCGTACACGCTCCTGAGCAAGCATCGGAAAATCCTTGTGGCTCTTGTGCCGGGAGCCCTAGGTTCGAATCGTCTCATCCGCGAGGGGCATATTCCGGGCAGGGGTCCGTCGGCAACCTCCCGAGGGCTTTCCGCCGGAATGCATCCGGCATCCCCCTCGAGAGGAATCACGAGCGAAATCCGGAAGACCACCTCGAGGACCGCGTCGGAGAGTTCGGCAGCGAGGTCGGCGACGCGGACCCGGGGACCATCTCCGGTGGTCTCGCGTACATCTGACGTCCATTCCCCGGGCAGATGCCGGCGCAATGTCGCCGGTGCCCGGCCGGTCGTACAAAGGAGGGCTGTGTGTTGAACCTGCCGAGCGATCTGGCACGCGACTTCCATCGGCTGCGCGAGCGCATCACGCGCAAGGCGTCGTCCGCATGGTTCCGGGGGAAGCGCCAGGAGATCGAGAGCCTGGCTCCGTACGATCCCGGCCGGGGGCGCGAGCGCCTCGACCATCTGCTGGCCACCGCTTCGAAACAAGTCCCGTACTACCGCGCCCTTCGCGACCGCGAGCAGCTGAGCCTGAGTGACTTCCCCCTGACCCGCAAGAACGACCTGCGCGAGCACTTCGTCGACCTCATCAGCCGCGATGCGACCGGCCGGATGGCACCCGGCGCGTTCTACCTCGCTCAGACCAGCGGCAGCACGGGACAGCCCGTCACCCTGCTGTCGACCGCCGAGGCCGGCGGACTGTCGAACAACGTGATCCGTGAGCGGCTGAGCGCCTTCCTCGGCCTACCGGACCGTGGCACCGCCCTCAACCTGGGACTGCTCTTCCCCGGTACTCCACTCTTCCAACCGGTGATGCTGCCCCGCCCGTACCTCAAGTGCAACCTGCGTGGATACGACCCCCACGCGCCCGGCATCGTCGCGGATTACGAGGCCGTGGTCGGACGCATCCCGATCGACCAGATCGCCGGCTCTTCCAGCCGCGTCATCGCCCTGGCCCGATACTGCCTGGACCGCGGCATCGTCCTGCGTCCGCACGGTGTCGTGGCCTCCCACGAGCACATGCCCGACAGCGGCCGCCGTCTGATCGAGGAGGCGTTCGGCTGCCCGGTCACCATGCTGTACGCGACATCGGAAACCGGCTACGCGGCCTTCGAATGCAGCCGGCAGCGGATGCACTTCCAGGACGATTTCGTCCTGCCCGAGATCGGTCCGGCCGGTGATGACGAGGCCGGCGAAGTTGTCGTGACCGCTCTGCTGTCCACCCCGATGCCGGTCATCCGCTACGTGACGGGCGACCTCGCGCCCCGGCCGGTCGACTGCGGGTGCGGCCTGCCCGGCACCGTGACCGACGGTCTGCTGGGCCGGGCCCGCACCAGCCTGGTCGGTCTCGACGGATCGGCATACTCGCCCTATGCGCTGCTGGCCGCGCTGGCCGCCGCGGGCCTGCCGGACTTCCAGGTCGTACAGAACGAACCAGGCACGCTCGACCTTGTGACCGCCGGCCCGGCGGAAGTCGCCGCAGCCCGCGTGCGGGACATCAACACCAGCCTCGAAGCGCAGTTCGGTGCCCTGCAGGGTTTCCGCCTGCGCCACCGCCCGCACCACGACTTCCAGTTCACCGCGAGCGGCAAGCGCAACCCCGTGGTTCAGCACCTGGAGCTGCCGGACACCACCGAGCGCTCGGGATACCTGTGACAGCGCAGGGCGACAACCCCTGCGGGACGGGGCGGCGTTCGGCCGGGAGCCGGGAAGGGGCGCGGAGGGAGACAGCCCGGGCCTGGTGAACCCTGGGGCGTACCGGTCCCGTGAAACACATTACCGAGGCGTGATCTTCGCGGTTTCCGACCCGGCCTCGCAGCCGGGCGTCGTGCACCCCGAGTGCCGACGTCACACCACAGCACCCTCGCCCCACCGCACCCATCGCACTACCGAGGAGCGACAGATGGAGTCACCTCCGCCGCAGGCCGTATCCCACACCGCTCGGCCGGATGCGTCCTACACGGTCGAGGAGATCTCCAGACTGGTGGGGATGTCACCGCGCAACATCCGTGCTCACCAGTCCCGCAAACTGCTCCGGCCGCCGGCGCGCAAGGGGCGGATCGGTTACTACGACGAGACCCACGTCCGTCGCCTGCAGCACATCGTGTCCCTCCAGCGCCAAGGCTTCAACCTGGTGTCCATTGCGGCGTTCCTCGGTGCCGGGGGCCGCGATGCCGAGGAAGCCCAGCTCGCCGCCGCAGTCAACCGTGCGGTGCGTGACCAACCCGCGGTGTTCTACTCCCTGAACCGGCACGGCATGCTCGGATGGGAGGCCGACGGCACGATGACGGTTGCGCGGCCGGCGGTGCAGCGGGCGACGATGGAGCTCGTCCGGACGGGCGTCCCGCCTGCCACTGCGCTGCGGTGTCTGGCGCGGTCGCTGGACCGGATCGCCAGCACCGCCGAGGAGCTGGTCGCCTCATCGAGCGCGGAACTCATCGCCGGCGCCGCCGAGGAGCCCGTCACCACGTCGAGCGGGGACCTCATCGCCGGCGCACCCGTGTCAGCACCGGGACCGGCCAGCCGTGCGGCCGGTGGACCTCAGACCGCACGACTCACCGAGGGGTTGGTGGAGCTGCTGGTGAGCACGTTCCGGGTCGCTGCGGAGGACCGGGGCCGTGAGCTCGTCACCGAACTGCTCACGGAGAACGGTGGTTCCGATACCTGGGTCGAGGAGCACCTGGTGGTCGAGAACGGGTGAGCACGGCCCTGGTCGTGCCCGCAACTCCCCGTCGACGGCAGGATTCCGTGCGACCGTGAGCCGCCGCCGGGCACGGTCTCGTTCCTTCCCCGAATCGGCCACACCGCCGGCACTGCGGTCAAGGTGCTTCGGAAACAGCAGAGTTGCTGTGCGGCAGCGGCGAGCTCTCGACGTCCACAGTCCCTGCCGACGTGCCGCACGGCCGTCCCAGTACCGGAAGCATGAAAGCCAGTGAACCGCACTCCTTCCGTGCCAGGCACGGTCAAGGCCGAGAGCTACCGGCTCCGCGGCGATGCTCGGGTGACCGAGGAACCCGGTGGCGGCCTTGTCCTCGAGCAGTCCCGCTACCGGCTGCGCCTGCCCGGGCTGGAGGCAGGACGCCGTGCCGTGCTGCTCCGGATGGTGGAGAACTGGCTGAGCGACCTGCAGATCGCCCAGCTCGTCACCGGATTGGAAGGCGACTCGCGGCTCCTGCCGGCCCAGTTGCTGGTGCGCCGACTGCTGCTGCATTCCTGGCTGGAGCGCCGGCTCTCCATCGGATCCCGTGCCGTACTGGACGTCGTGCCCCGCCGTATCGGCTCCCAGAGCGTTCCGCCACAGCGCCGCCACAGCGCCGGGGCGCTCTACCGGCTGTCCAGGTTCGCGGTGCTGCGTGCCGAGCAGGGCCGGATGGTGGCGTACTCGCCGCTCAGCACCGTCGGGATCAGTTGCCCGGAGTTCCGGCTGACCGCTGTCCTGGCCCGCGCCTGCGAGGAGGAGATCGGCCTCGGCGAAGTGGCCGAGGAACTGGGAATCGACCAGTCGGCAGCGGGACTTCTGCTGGACGAGTTGCTCTCCGCCCGCCTCCTGTTGACGCCGGTGGAAGCCGAGGCCGAGACTCGTGCGGCACCGATGGCCCTCTGGTCGGCGGAGGAACTCTGGCTGCACGACCGCTCCCGCCCGGAGCGTCACGCGGCGCCGATCGGCGCAACCGATCGCTTCCGCGCTCTGATCGAGGAGGACCTCGTGCAGGCGGCCGCCATCGACGGCCGCCCCTCGATCGCTCTGCCCACACCCTCTTGCGCCACCCAGGCGTCCGGCTCCTTGTCAGCGGTGATGTCGCGGCGCCGCAGCGTGCGACGGCACGACGACAGCCGGCCGGTGACCGTAGAGCAACTCGGCGAGTTCCTCCACCGGGTGCAGCGCCTCGAACCGCGTGACCGTGACGGCCGGGTGACGGGCGTCCGGCCCTATCCGGGCGCGGGCGGCCTCGGCGAGCTGGAGATCTATCCCCTGGTCTCGCGATGCGTGGGCATGCCCCGCGGCCTCTACCACTACGACTCGGCGCAGCACCGTCTGGCGATGCTTGCCGGCCCCGGGCCCGAGACCGAACGGATGCTGTCATTCGCCCGTGCGACGGCCACCATGCCCGGTCCGCCGCAGGTCCTGTTCGTGATCACCGCCCGGGTCGGACCGTTGATGCGGAAGTACGAGGGGATCCCGTACGCGCTGGCGCTCAAGGACGCCGGGATCCTGACCGCCTGGATGTATCTGGTCGCCACTGACATGGGCCTTGCTCCCTGCGCCCTCGGTGCGGGTGACGCCGCCTCCTTCTCCGCGCTGGCCGGTCTGGACACGCTCGCCGAGCCGGCCATCGCCGAGTTCGCCCTCGGCTCCCGCTCGCCCGACGGTCGGGAGCAGGCATGAGGTTCCGCCAACAGGCCGTTCGGAGAGCGGAATCACCCGAGAAACCGGGCGGGGTCGCCCGGCCGGGCCCCGGTACCCGGCCGACCGTGCCGGCGCCCACCGCGTCCCTGCCGGACCCCGGCCAACCAGGCCTGTCCGGAGGAACCTCACCCCGGCAGAGCACGCATACCGATCCCCACCAGAGAGCAGAGGACCGAGCCATGCACTCCACCGAACGCACCGTTTTCGCCTCCGGCTACAGCGCGGTGGTGGCCGCCGTGTGGTCCGATCCGGGCCAGGAACGGCTCCTGGCCCGGGATCCGCGTGTCCTGCTCGCCGAGCACGGCATCCGGGTGCCGGCGGGAACGGCCGTGGTCGTCGTCCGTGACCGGCCTGCGGCATCGGAGGTGATGGATGCCCAGATCCGGTCGTGGGAGGAGGCAGCCATCAGTGGCCGGCTCACGCTGTTCGTGCCCCATCCGGATCGGCTCGAGACACGGGATCTCGCGGAGGAGGAACTGGAGGCGCTGGTGGCCGGCGTGGGCGTTCCGGAAGTTCCGGGAATCTCCCGCTGACGCGCCGGACGACCGGACCGTGGCATTCTTCGGTGCCACGGTCCGGAACGTCCTGTCGCCGGTGGCCGTGCCGGACGGATTCTCGTCGCGGTGTCAGTTCCGGAGAGCTTCTGCCAGGCTCGTCAGTGCGCGGGCAGGCTCGGGCGATGCGGTACCGGCCCTCGGTTGCGGGACGGTTTCCACGGCGGCGCACAAGTCTTCCGGGGTGAGTCCGGCCAGCCGCTCCCGGTAGTGGCGGAGCAGCTCGGCCGCGGTCCGGCGCAGCTCCGCCTGGTCCACCGGGAGGAGGGGCAGTTCGAGCCCGTCGTCGAGGCGGCGGGCGAGGACGGTGCGCAGGTCGGCGGTGCCGGGCTGCCGGACGGTCAGCGACAGGTGGAAGGACAGGCCGGTGGCGTGACCGACGGCCGAGTGGGGTGCGCCGCGGGGGATGTAGAGCACCTCGCCGGCGTGCGCCGTGGTCTCCAGCCGTACGGGGCCCGGGTTCGGCTCTTGGCTGGCCTGCCAGTGCCCGTCGTCGGGGATCGCGTGAACCTGCCAGCGTTTGCTGCCGTTCAGTTGCAGCACGAAGACGTCCGCATCGTCCCGGTGGGCGCTCAACCCCTGCTGACCGGGCGGGGTGACGAAGAGGAAGGCCTCGACGCGTCGGTCCAGTTCGGCGCCGAGGCGGTCAGTGAGTGCGGCCGCTCCGGAGTGCCAGTGCTCGATGTTGCGCATCAGCAAGGTGGCGCCGGCATCGAGCTGTCGCAGAACCTTGGCGGAGTCGGCGTAGCCGCCGAAGTCGTGACCCCTGACGCTGCGGGCGGTGGTGTAGTCGCCGTGGTCCAGTGCCTGTCCGCGGGAGACGAGTTCGAGGTAGGGGCGGCGCAGCAGGCCCGAGGTCAGTGCGGCGTCGACGTCTGCCAAGGTGACCGGTGGGGCGAGTGGAGTCGGCGGGCGCAGCAGACGGGCACGGCGACGCCACACCGTCGCCAGGAACGGCGCAGGGTCGCCCACCAGGGACCGGAGAGTTTCCATCGGGGAGTGGCCTTCTGTAGTGGGGCCGAGGCTGACGGGCGCCAGGAGGTCTTCCGCCGCCGGTGCGTCCCCGTGCCCGGCGCGCCGGCCGCGGTTCGTACGGTGGAGAGCAGATCGTGGTGGAACGGTCCGACAGGAGCCCTCCGGACGGACGACCGGTCGGGCGCCGGCGACAGGCGCCGACACCCGACCGGGGGAGCGAACCTCAGATGACCATCTCGCCGCCCGAGATGGCCTCCAGGTCCTCGTCGTCGACCTCGGTGCTGAACTCGTCCGACGCGGTCTCCGGGGTGACGTTCTGGGTGTCGCTCACGATTCCTCCAAGGGGGTGCCAGGTGTGTTCCGGCGGAAAGGATCGGGGAATTCCCGGCAGCCTCGTGCGGAACATTCCGTCTCTCGGCGAGACGATTCGAACCTAAGGCTCACGGAACAATGGGCACAAGAATTCGCCGACACTTCCTCGGGCACGTGCACAGTTGAGCCGAACCGTTCCACCGATTCGTGCCGCAGTTGTTTTCGCACCACACGCCGTCCTGGACGCCCTTTCCGCGCGCCCGGAGAATGGCCGCCCCGGGGCCGTTTCCGGCCTGACCCGACGAGCACTGGAGCAGGCGATGCACGACCGTGCGGCCCGCAGCCGGCCGGCACCGCGGTATGACGGGCACGGTGCGGCACGCAGAGTCGTCCCGGATCCAGGCGGCGGCCCCCGTGCCGCTGCCGGACGCGGTGCTGCGCCGGCTCGGCCTGAGTGGGAGCGTGTCTGCGACGTGCGCCACCCCGAGCGGCACTACCGGCGCCACGACCGCACCCGGGACCACCTGTTCGTCATGGACAGCCTGCTGCTCCCCTGGTGGTCCGGACACCCGGAGCAGGTGGCGAACGTGCCGGCCGGGGTCTGGGCACCGGCCGCGGCACCTCCGTGACACCCATCCGTGCAAGCGTCCTGTCCGCAGTGGCCGGGGGCCGTGCCGTTCGGCTGCCGGGGCGTATCGCCGGCGGCCTCCCGGCCTAGGCTGCGGGCCTGAGGGCAACCCCGACGGGGGACTGCCCGGTCCCCTGTGCACAGCATCGGAAAGGAGTCCGGATGTTGCTCGGTGTGGCCATCGGCGGTGTCGGGTGGCATCCGGACGCACGGCGGCCGGCGCGTCCCGACCTGACGGACGCCGGACGCTACCGGCGACTCGCCCTCGCGGCCGAGCGGGGAGGGCTGGACTTCGTCACGCTCGACGGCTCCCCGGCTCTGACCGCGGTGCCGGACGGGCAGCCGGACGCGGTCACCGCGCTGGCCGCCGTTGCACCGGTGACTCACACGATCGGGTTGGTGGCGACAGTGACCACCACCTACGCCGAGCCCTTCCACGTTGCCCGGGCGCTGGCCACTCTCGATCACATCAGCCACGGCCGAGCGGGATGGCGCCCGCGGGTGGCGGCCTCGGCGGCCGAAGCCGCGCATTTCGGCCCCGAGCCCCTGCCGGAGATCAGTCGACTCCGCGCGGAGGCAGCGGAGTTCACGGAAGTCGTCACCGCACTGTGGGACAGCTGGCAGGACGATGCGGTCATCCGCGACACCGCGAGCGGTCGTTTCCTGGACCGCGCCAGAATCCGTCACATCGACCATGTGGGGCAGCACTTCCGCATCAAGGGCCCGGCAGTCGTGCCGCGGCCACCGCAGGGCCACCCCGTGCTCGCCTCCGGTCTCGATCCTGACTCCTCGTCGGTCTCCGCCTACGGCGCCGATCTGGTGTTCACCGAGGTCCGCAAGGCGCAGCAGGTACGGGCAAGCGTGGGAACCGGCGTGCGGATCCTTGGTGAGGTCGAGATCGTCCTCGACGACCACGGCCCGGGCCGGCCACCTGAGCAGCAGGGCGTGGCGCAGCCGCTCCGGCTCGCCGGAAACGCCGCCGAACTCGCCGCTCGACTCGATGCCGTGTACGCGTGCGGGGTCGTCGACGGCTTCCACGTGCGACCCGCCGCCCTCCCCGGTGCCGTCGAGCACTTCGTCCATGAGGTCGTCCCACTCCTGCGCCGGCGTCACCCGGCCCGGTCCGGCACACCAGGGGGGTCGCTGCGCGAGCGACTCGGCCTGCCCGCCCGGGCGTCCAGTGTGTTCCCGCTCCGAAAGGCAACGCCGTCACGATGAGCAGTACCGGCAAGGCGATGCACCTGGCGGCTCTGTTTCCGTCCAACCAATCGGCCGCCTGGCGTGACCCGCGGGCCGGTGACCACAGCGACTTCGCCACCTTCGCCGGCCTGGCCCACACGGCCGAGCGCGGTCTGTTCGACTTCCTTCTCCTTGCCGACTACCCTCGGCTGACCGAACACCGCGGCGCCATCTCCGAAGTGGGCGCCGCCGGAGAACTCGATCAGATCACCGTGCTGTCAGCCCTGAGTGCCGTCACCGAGCGGATCGGGCTGGTCCCGACCGTCAACGCGACCTTCAACGAACCCTTCGACGTCGCACGGAGACTGGCGTCGCTGGACCACTTCTCCAACGGCCGGTGCGGGTGGAACGTCGTCACCACGTCCAACGCCTGGACCGGCGCGAACTTCCGCCGCGGCGGCTACCTCCCGCATGCCGACCGCTACCAGCGGGCGGCCGAGTTCGTCCGCGCGGCCCGGACCATGTGGCGCAGCTGGGAAACGGACGGTCCCACCCCGTTCCGTCACGACGGTCCGCAGTTCCGCATCAGCGGGCACTTCACCGTCCCGGCCGGACCCCAGGGGTGCCCACCCACCCTTCAGGCCGGCGACTCGGAGCAGGGCCGGGAGTTCGCCGCCTCGCACGCGGACGTGGTCTACAGCCGGCACCTCGGCAGAGCAGGTCAGACCTTCGCCGCCGACATCCGCAGTCGTACCGCCCGGCAGGGGCGTGACTCCCGTGACGTGAAGATCATGCCCGGGGTCTCGTTCGCGCTCGGCGACACCGACAAGGAAGCCCGCGACAACGCACGTGCGGCCCAGGAGCAGTCCGTCAGCCCGCAGTTGGCGATCTGGTATCTGGAACGCACCTGGGGGCGCGCGCTGTCCTCCTACGATCCTGACGGGCCACTGCCCGACATCGACCCGGAGCGCACACCGGACCCGTCGCAGTGGTCCGGTATCGCGGCGGCCGAAGTCAGGTCGACGCGGGCACGGAAGTGGCGGGCCCACGCTGCCGAACACGGCCTCGGCATCCGGGAGCTGGTGATGAAGCTGACCAGTGGAAAGCCCTTCATCGGCACCCCGGCCGGCGTGGCGCAACAGATGACCGACTACGTCCGTTCGGGCGGCGCGGACGGATTCATCCTGGTACCCGCGTACGCCCCCGGGGGCCTGGACGACTTCGTCGACCGAGTGGTCCCCGAGCTGCAGGAACGCGGCAGTTACCGCACCGGCTACACCGGCGAGACCCTGCGCGACCACCTCGGCCTGCCGGCACCCGGCAACCGTCGTACAGGCTGAGCAGGTCTCGGGTTGATCGGCGGGTGGGACCGGGGCTCTCACGCGGGCCAGGCCACCGTGTCGCGATCCGCGGTATGCCGGAACACCTGCATGGCATCGGTCGATGCAATCCCGAGGGGATGCATCCATGAACCCGTGCTCTCGGGCTGATTCCTTGTGGCCGTCGGACAGGGGTGGTCCGGACCTGGCGCCGCGGTGTGGTCCGGTGGGCTCAACGGGGCCCTCCCCCCGGGCACCGAGCTCCGACACGGGCTCGTCGGCTTCCGGCCGTCACCTGACGGCAGATCACCGAACCGGCGCCCGTGAATCGACGTCGATGACATGGATCGCTGTCAACGTGGAGCGGTGCCCTGCGCACCTTGGTGGCAATTCCCCGGAGAGGTTGCCGGCCTCCGTCGCCCGGAAATATCGTCAACGACACACCGAGCGGATCACCGGCGCAGACGACCGAAGAACCCCACAGGTGCGTCGACGACATCAACCGTGACCTCGCCTCGTACTTCCGCGACGGCCGGGGATTTCGCGTTCAGCTCTCCACCGCGGGCACGTTCGTCCTCAGCGGCCAGGGCAGACGCAACCCCGTCGTCCAACGGCTCGAGGTCGCGCCCGGCGCCATGGAGGGCGGCGGTTGCCTGAGGTCCGGAGTCCGAAGCCGAGGGTATGCCGGCCCCCACACAGAGCCCTGACGTCTCGTAGAGGAGATTGTGCTGTGAACGGATCGCCTCTCCAGGTCGTCGGATCCCTGGAGGAAGTCCCGTCGTCACCGGACGCGCTGACGGTGTTCCTGGCCGGCGGCATGCGCAACTGCCCGGACTGGCGGCAGCCGGCGATCGAGGCACTCGCCGACCAGTGGGGCCGGGCGGGGACCGATCGCCCCCTCACCGTGTTCAGCCCCAGCCGGGTCGTCTCCGCGTGCGCGTTCAGCCACGCGTTGGTGCGCTGGGAGCACCATGCGCTGCAAGCGTCCGACGTGGTCCTCTTCTGGTTTCCCCGGGGCAACGAGAAGGCGCCCGAGCAGCCGATCGCGCTCTACGAACTCGGTGTCGCCGCCGCGACGTACAAGCCGATCGCCGTGGGCACCGAGCCCGGCTACGTGCGTCGCGACGATGTGGGGGCCCAGCTGCGGCTGATCCGCCCGGACGTCCCCGTGCGCCGCGACCTGGGCACCACGGTCGGTGACGTCGTCCGGGCGCTTCGCCTCACGGAGAAGGCGCTGGGCGAGGCGTATTCGACAGCCGGCACCCTTCAGGCCGTCTGACAGGCGGGAAGCGTCGATTTCACACAGGAAGGAAGGCCAACTGTGCAGTTCCGTGAGCAGGCTCTCGCCAAGCTCCAGTCCACCTCCGACCTCGGGACAGCGGCCACGCTGGCCAAGCCACGCAGCCTGGTCGCGCTGCTCATGGTCACTGTGCTCGTCGCCGCCGGCACGCTGTGGGCGTTCACCGGCTCCATCCCGCGTCAGGTCACCGTGCCCGGCATCCTTACCTATGGTGAAGGCAGCTACACCCTGGACAGCCCGGTCTCCGGGCAGATCACCGGGGTCTTCGCCCAGCAGGGCACGGCCTTCCCGGCGCAGACTCCGCTGTTCACCATCCAGGTCGACTCGACTCTGCAGACGGTTCGTGCCTTCAGCGGCGGACGCACCACAGCGATCCTGGCGCAGGTCGGCCAGGTGGTCACCGCGGGCACGAGTCTCGCAGTGGTCGAGCGCACCAGCGGTCCGAGTGATCCGTTGGTCGCGGTGCTGTACGTACCGACGAGCAGTGCCGGGCTCATCTCCCAGGGCAGCAGCGTGGACCTCGACCTGCGGTCCGCGCCGGCCCAGGAGTACGGGGTGCTGCGCGGTGTCGTCCAGTCCCTCAGCCAGTTCTCCCAGACCGAGGGGCAGATATCGAGCTTCCTCGGCGACGCTCAACTGGCCAGGCAGTTCTCCGGCCAGGGGCAGCCGATGCAGGTGGTGGTGCAGCTCCTGACCACACCGGACACCACGAGCGGGTTCCGGTGGTCCACCCGCACCGGCCCGCCGTACCTGATTGATTCCCGCACGCTGGTGAGCGCTTCCGTGCACTTGCCATCGGTCAGACCGATTAGCTGGGTGTTGTCATAGATGTCCGTACTCACAACCACCGACGGTATGTCGAAGGTGCGTGCGCGGCTGAGGCGCCGTCCGGCACGCCGCGTCAAGCCACCGGTGATCTTCCAGATGGAAGCCCTGGAATGCGGGGCTGCCAGTCTCGCCATGGTCCTCGCCCACTACAAGCGCTACGTGCCGCTGGAGGAGCTGCGGGTGGCCTGCGGGGTCTCGCGCGACGGCTCGAAGGCCTCGAACGTTCTCAAGGCGGCGCGGCGCTACGGCATGGTGGCGGTCGGACGCCGGATGGACACCGAGGCTCTTTCGAAGTTGGAGCCCCCGGCGATCCTCTTCTGGGAGTTCAACCACTTCGTGGTCCTCAACGGGTTCGGACGGCGCCTGGGCAAGGACGTCGTCTACCTCAACGACCCCGGCAGCGGGCCGCGGGTCGTCAATCTCGCGGACTTCAACGAGAGTTTCACCGGCGTGGTACTCACCATGTCGCCGGGCGAAGGGTTCCGCACCGGCGGCCGGCGACCCGGCGTCCTCGCGAGCATGCCGACCCGGCTGCGCGGGAGCGGGGGCCTGCTCGCGCTGAGCACCTACGTCAGCGTGCTGCTCGCGGTCGTCGGCGTGGCGTATCCGGCCCTCACCCGGGCGTTCATCAACGACATCCTGCTGGGCGGCGACAGCTCGTTCCTCATGCCGTTCTTCGGCCTGATGGTCGCGACCATCGCGGTGACGGGGGTGCTCACCTTCCTGCGCCAGTCCTTCCTGCTCCGCTTGCGCATCTCGAACGCGACGATCAACAGCACCCGCTTCCTGCGCCACGTCCTCAGACTGCCCATCAACTTCTTCGTCCAGAGAAGCCCGGCGGACATCAGCAGTCGCATGCAGTCCAACGACCAGGTTGCCGTGACCCTGTCCAACGACCTGTCGAGTACGCTGGTCAATGCCCTGGTCATCGTGCTGTACGCAGGTCTGCTGTGGGCCTACGACCCTTGGCTGATGTTGCTGAGCGTGACACTGTCGCTGCTCAACATCGTGGCCCTGCGCACGGTGGCCCGCATCAGGGCCGGCGGAGTCAGCCGGCTGGCCACCGACGAGGCGCAGCTGCTGATCACCTCGTACAGCGGCTTGCAGCTCATCGAGACGATGAAGGCCACGGGCGGCGAGAACGCCTTCTTCCGACGCTGGGCCAAGGAACAGTCCGTCGTCGTCACCGGACAGCAGAAGATCGGCGTGCCGAGTGCCGTCATGGCCGTGGTCGCTCCCACACTGGCGTCCGTCACCACCGCGCTGCTGCTGTTGGTCGGTGGACTCCAGGCCGTGCAGGGAAATCTGACAGTCGGTCTGCTCGTCGCCTTCCAGGCCCTGGTCTCGGCCTTCGTCAGCCCCATCGCACAGCTGATCGCAGTGGCGCAGCGTGTGCAGGACTTCGCCGTTCAGGTGACCCGCCTGCGCGACGTGGAGAACTATCAGCCGGAACAGCGCCCGGCTGCTTCCGAAGCCCCAGCAGGGCGACTTGCCGGCAACCTGACGTTCGACGCGGTCACCTTCGGCTACAACCCGCTGGATGCTCCGCTGGTCAGCGAATTCTCCTTCTCGGTGGGCCCCGGCAGGCAGATCGCGCTGGTCGGAGGCTCGGGGAGCGGCAAGTCCACCGCGGTGCGCCTGATCTCGGGCCTGTACCGGCCCTGGGAGGGCTCGGTGCACATCGACGGTCTCCCGCGCGACGGTATCGCGCCGGAGGTGCTCAGCGCCTCGGTGGGCTTCGTCGACCAGGACGTCTTCCTGTTCGAGGGGACCGTGCGGGACAACATCACGCTGTGGGACACCTCCATCTCCGACGACCAGGTCATCGCCGCGCTCCGGGACGCCGCGGTGTACGACGTGGTGTCCTCGCGTCCGGGTGGTATCTACGCCCGGGTGGAGGAGGACGGCCGTAACTTCTCGGGCGGACAGCGCCAGCGCTTGGAGATCGCCAGAGCGCTTGTCCGCAAGCCGCGCCTTCTCGTCCTGGACGAGGCGACCAGCGCCCTGGACGCCGAGACGGAACTCCTGATCATGAACAACATCCGCCGCCACGGCTGCGCCACGGTCGTCGTGGCACACCGCTTGAGCACCATCCGCGACAGTGACGAAATCGTCGTGCTGAGCCGGGGTGACGTGGTCGAGCGGGGGACACACGACGACCTGTCCGCAGCCGGCGGCGCCTACGCCCAGCTCATCAGGGAGCACTGACGCATGAGCACGACATCCCCGAGGCCCGAGCGGCCGTCGGCGGTCGCGGCGGCTTGGCGACCGCCCGCCGGGATCGGCACCGAGATCGACTTCAGCGCGGGACACGTGCGGTTGGCCGGCGAGGACTCACTGTGGCTGGTGACCGACGGAGCCGTCGACATGTTCGCCATGGAGACTGCTGAGGGCGGCCCGTGGCACTTCGTCAGCCGGTTCACACCGGGCGCCGTCATCGCCGCGCCGCCGTCGTGCCCCTCGAGCGTCCCGGTCCTGCGAGCCGTCCACGGCTCTCGCGTCCTGCGATTGGATGCCGCAGACCTGGCAGGGCTCCTGCACGGTGGCGTCCGCGCCGCGGACGCGGGCGAGTCATCCCGTCGGCGCGAGGCTGTTGCCCGCGGTATCGACGCCGGGCTCAACGGCCTTCTGGGCTTCGTCACCGAGCAACCGGCATCCCGGGAACACGTGCTCCTGAGCGCCGGAAGCCGGGGTGAACTGACGGACGAGGAGTGCGGGCGCTCATCCGCGGGACTGATCTGGGTCGAGGTCCTGGGCGGTCGACTGTGGGTGGGAACGCCCGGCAGCGGTGAGTGGCTCTCCTCCGGCGACACGTTCGTGGTCAACGAAGGCAGCTCCGTCCGCGGCGGGCCCTCGGCCTCGTTCAGGACCTGCTCGACCAGTGACCTGCTGGCCGACGGCCGGTTGTGGGACCGCTTGGCCGTGGTGAACGAGCGCATGCTGCGGATGGCCGACCGGGTCATCACCGCCGAAGTCGAGCAGGCCGAGTCCCGGGTCCGAGCCGTGCGCGAGATGGAGGCCGCGGTGACCGACAAGGCCAACCGCGTCCTGCAGGCGGTGCTTCAGCCGACCGAGCACGTCTCGCGCAGCGGACCCGTCCACACCGAGGACTCCACCGAAGCGGCCTGCCGCATCGTGGCCGACGAACTGGGCATCCCCATCCTGCCGGCGTGCGGCTCCGCGGCCGAGGGCAAGATGGGGCCGATCGAGGCGATCGCCGTGCGCTCGCGCTTTCGCATACGCGCGGTGAGTCTGGACGAGCGCTGGTGGCGCACGAACATCGGACCGTTCGTCGGACGCCGCTGCGACTCGCCCGAGCCGGTGGCGTTCGTCTGGAGGCGCGGACGGTACGTGGCCTGGGATCCCGTCACCGGTGAGAAGAGCCCGGTGAGCGAGCAGACGGCGGCGGACTTCGACGACACGGGGGTGCTGTTCTACCCGCCCCTCCCCGAACGGCCGATCAGCACAGGGCGGCTGATCCTCTTCGGCCTGAAGGGCAGCGCGCGGGACATCCGCAACCTGATCACCTTCGCGCTGGTGGCGGTCGCGGTCGGCACCACCGTGCCCATCAGTACCGGGTTGATCCTGGGAACGTTCGTCCCCAACGCCCAGACCAACCTCATCGTGCAGTTGTGCGTCCTCACGCTGATCGCCGCCCTCACATCGGCAGTCTTCGCGGTGTTGGAGAACCTCGCACTGCTGCGCGTCGGGGGTCGCTTCGAAGCCACCCTGCAGGCTGCTGTCTGGGATCGGCTCCTGCGCCTGCCCGCGCCCTTCTTCCGTCGGTACTCCACGGGCGAACTGGCCAGTGCGGCGCTGGGGGTGAAGAACATCCGCACCGTGCTGATGAACGTGAGCTACGTGGTGCTCTACTCCAGCGTGGTCGCGGTGGTGAACTTCGCCGTGATGTTCTGGTTCAGTGTGCCTCTGGCCCTGCTGACAGGGTTGTACGTGCTGGTCGCCGTCGTGTTCTTCGTCGTGCTGGGGGCGCGGCAGATGAAGTGGCAGACCCGGTCTCTGGAGTTGGAGTACAAGCTCGCGAACCGCGTGTACCAGAGGCTTCGAGGGCTTCCCAAGCTGCGGGTGGCGGCCGCCGAGAACCGCGCCTTCGCGGCCTGGGCGAACGAGTTCGCGCAGCAGAAGGAGCTGCAGAAGCGCATCGGCAGGTATCAGAGCGCGGCAGCCACGTTCAACGGCGTCTACCCGCTGATCTGTGTGCTGCTCACCTTCGTGGTCATCAGCGGGCCGGCCGGCGGGGCGCTGTCGATGACCCGGTTCCTGTCCTTCAACGCGGCCTTGGGCATCGTCCTCGCGGCAGTCATCCAGGTGACCAACTCCCTTTCCTCGGCCTTCGCGGTGATCCCCATGTTCAACCGCATGAAGCCGTTGCTCGCCGAGTTGCCGGAGGCCTCGGACGCACACACGGTGCCGGGTGAACTGTCGGGGGACATCGAGGTCAACCGTGTGACGTTCCGCTATGACGAAAGCAGTCCACCGGTCCTCGACAACGTGTCCCTGAGCATGCGGCCGGGCGAGTTCGTGGCGATCGTCGGCCCCAGCGGCTGCGGTAAATCAACCCTGCTGCGACTCCTGTTGGGCTTCGAGCACCCCTCCAGCGGCAACGTCCTGTACGACGGCCAGGACCTGGCCACCCTGGACAGAGTCGCGGTGCGACGGCAGTGCGGCGTCGTTCTGCAGCAGACGAAGCCGTTCGCGGGCACCGTCTTCCAGGCCATCACCGGCGCCCTCAACTACAGCCACGACGATGCGTGGGCCGCTGCCGAACTGGCGGGCATCGCCGCGGACATCCGCGCCATGCCCATGGGGATGCACACGCTGGTGAGTGACAGCGGGACCTTCTCCGGCGGCCAGCGTCAGCGCCTCGCCATCGCACACGCCCTGATCCGCCGCCCGAGGATCCTGTTCTTCGACGAGGCCACCAGCGCGTTGGACAACGAGACCCAGCGGATCGTCACGGAGAGCACTCAGCGCTTGAACGCAACCCGCGTCGTCATCGCGCACCGGCTCTCGACCGTCCTCGACGCCGACAAGGTCGTCGTACTCGCCGAAGGCCGGGTTGCCGAATGCGGACATCCGTCCGAGCTGCTCCGTGACTCCACGAGCCTCTTTCACCAATTGGTGCGCAGGCAGATGCATGAATCAGAAAAGGTGATGATGTGAACTGCGGGAAGAGAAGGCTCCGTCTGCCGGCCGCCGCGGCAACCTTGCTCCTGGGTCTCGGCTTCACGGCCGGCTGCGGCACGGTCCGCAGCGGCGACACCGGTGCACACGGCTCCACGCCAGGGGCGGTCATCTCCCAGGACGACGCGTCCGCCGTGGTCAGCCGCTACGACGACGCGAACAACCGGGTGAACGCCGCTCTCGACAGCGAGGGTCTGACGGGCATCGAAACCGCGCCGCTGCTCACGGCGGACGTCGCATGGATGCGCATCAGCAAGGAACTGAGCCGGCCTGTCGCCCCCATCAGCGACAAGGGCATCACCGTCTACGCCACATCGGGCGCGGCCTACCCCCACTGGTTCCTGGCCGTGTCCAGCCGGGCACAGGGAGGGGTGCCCTACCCTGGTCCCACGTACCGGGTCTTCGTGCAGGAAGGGCCCGGAGCGCCCTACCTGGCCGCGTATTCGCTCACGGTCACCGGGCCGGTGCCGAAGATCGCCGTCGACAGTGCGGGCGCCGCCTCCGCCGTCTCGAGCCCGGACGGCCTCCTGGTGGCTCCGGATTCCCTGGCAGCCGACATTCTCGCCCACTACCAGAAGAACCTCGTCGGCAAGGACAAGTTCTCCTACAGCAGTCCGCTGGACGACAACCTCTCCAACGGTTACACCCTCGGCGAGAAGCATCTGGGCGATCAGGGCACGACCCTTTCCAGGGCGCTGAGCCCGACACCCCCCAAGACCTATGCCCTGCGGACCTCGGACGGTGGTGTGCTGGCTTTCACCACCGACGTCGTCACCGACACGCTGACGCCGGTCAAGGCCGGAGGCACAGTCTCGCTGTCCGCGAACAGCACCGCCGCCGCGCAGTTGGGAAAGCCCGCCGGCGCGACGTCCGACCAATTCAGCATCAGCAGGCTGGAGACGTTCCTGACGTACATTCCGACCAGCGCCTCTGGGGCGAAGGCCCAGGTCATCGGCTACAACGAGGTTCCCATAAGCGTCAGTTGACCACTGCACCGGCACATCCGAGAAGAAATCACCAGAGGAGTTCACCATCATGAAGGACAACGACTTCCAGGTCACCGACGCCGACGACACCGCGGCGGTGCATGCGGAAATCGATGAGGAGATCTGCGACGGCGATCTGGACGCCATCGGCGGCGGCGACGGCGGGCAGCCGACCTACCCGCCGTACGTGTGATCCTTCGTGCCCGCGACCTCGGCCGTGGGGTCGCGGGCACGAGAACGCCCGCAGGGTCTCACCTGGGTACTCCCCAACCGTGCTGAGCGCGCGATTCACGTGCCTCGAACGCGGCTTGCGCCATACCGGCGACCACCGCGTCGAGCTCCTCGTCATGGAGTTCCACGTCCGTCCGCCCGATACCGCCCACCGCCTCCACGAGAGGGCGGTCGGGCGAGGTGGCCGAGTTCTCAGCGCCATGCGTCATCGAGGGTCCCGTTTCTCTCAGTCTGACGGCCATTGCTGCGCGGAATCGGGCCGGGAGCGAAATCGGCGACAGCCGGCTCCGTTGCGCTGTCAAGGCCGACGGCGTCCTGGGCCTCCGCCCCACCCGCATGCGTGTGACGGCGTCAGTCAGGTGGGTCATGACGTCCGTTCGCGTCAGTGACCTATCCATGACTACGTCGCCGGCGTCGACCCGGGTTCAGCTTTCCGTTCCACCTCGCGCGGCGAGGTGGGCCTGGAACGTGGATTCGCGTTCGATGGTCCTGCCACTGTCGTGGCGGGGTGCCGGCTTGCGGTTGTCCCGACCCGGTGGCCGTCCGGGGCCGGGCCGGGAGGGTTTCGGCACACGGACCGGGGTGAGGAGCTGTCTCACAATCCCGGCACTGCGTGGTGCCGATCGATCATCCGGGACCGGCACCACCTGCTCCGCGCCTCGCGCGAGCCGCGGGTCCCCAACAGGCGGACCATCGAGGCGCTGCTCGCGGGCCCGGGCTCCATCGCATCCGGGGTCACATCACCCGGGAAAGCAGAAGGTGCGGATCGAGGCCAACCTCGATCCGCACCTGATCACTGCTCTTCACCTCCCCATGGGGAGATGTTTTGTGTCCGAGGGGGGACTTGAACCCCCACGCCCGATAAAGGGCACTAGCACCTCAAGCTAGCGCGTCTGCCATTCCGCCACCCGGACCGGGTGTTGTCTCTGCGGCCTCGTCGGCCGCGCTGACAGATGTAACTGTAGCAAAGATCGGCTTGCGCTCCCAAAACGGCTGTGGGTGGGGGAGCGGGGGCGGGCGACGGGGCCGGAGGGGCGGTCTGTGGCGCGGGTGTGACCAGGGGGTTTCCTGAGGTTGCCGCCGGGTTCGCGGGGTGGATCCGGGTGGGGGGCTGCGGGAGGATGGGCGGACGTGCTCGTACGACCCGGGTGCAGGTCCCGGGGGTGGCGCGGTGGTGCGCCGGTGCGGGGCTGAGACGAGGAGTGACCGTGAGCGAGCGGAGCGAGTCGGCGGGGCGGGCGGCGGCGCCGAAGGTGACGGCCGAGTCGGAGGTCGCCGAGATCTGTCGCGATCTGATCCGGATCGACACCAGCAACTACGGCGACGGCTCCGGGCCGGGGGAGCGGAAGGCCGCCGAGTACGTGGCCGAACAGCTCGCGGAGTTCGGTCTCGAACCGCAGATCTTCGAGTCGGCCAAGGGGCGGGCCTCGACCGTGGTGCGGATCGAGGGGGAGGACCGGTCGCGCCCGGGGCTGCTGATCCACGGGCACACCGACGTGGTGCCGGCCAACGCCGCGGACTGGACGTACGACCCGTTCGGCGGCGAGATCGCGGACGGGTGCGTCTGGGGGCGTGGCGCCGTCGACATGAAGGACATGGACGCGATGACGCTGGCCGTCGTCCGCGACCGGCTGCGGACCGGGCGCAAGCCCCCGCGCGACCTGGTCCTGGCCTTCCTCGCGGACGAGGAGGCGGGTGGCACGTTCGGGGCGCGGTACCTGGTGGACAAGCACCCGGGGCTCTTCGAGGGGGTGACCGAGGCGATCGGCGAGGTCGGCGGTTTCTCGTTCACCGTCAACGACCGGACCCGGCTCTACCTGGTCGAGACGGCCGAGAAGGGCATGCACTGGATGCGGCTCACGGTCGAGGGCCGGGCCGGGCACGGGTCGATGGAGAACGACGACAACGCCATCACCGAGCTGTGCGAGGCGGTGGCCCGGCTGGGCCGGCACAAGTTCCCGCTGCGGATCACCAAGACCGTCCGGGCCTTCCTGGACGAGCTGTCGGACGCGCTCGGCGTCGAGCTCGACCCGGAGAACATGGACGAGACGCTGCGGGTGCTGGGCGGCATCGCCAAGATGATCGGCACCACGCTGCGCAACACCGCCCAGCCGACCATGCTCGGCGCCGGCTACAAGGTGAACGTGATCCCCGGGCAGGCGACCGCGCACGTGGACGGGCGGTTCCTGCCCGGCTACGAGGAGGAGTTCCTGGCCGAGCTGGACAGCGTGCTCGGCCCGCGGGTGAAGCGCGAGAGCCTGCACTCGGACAAGGCGATCGAGACCGGCTTCGACGGCGCGCTGGTGGAGGCGATGCAGACCGCGCTGCGCGCCGAGGACCCGATCGCGCGGGCCGTGCCGTACTGCCTCTCCGGCGGGACGGACGCCAAGTCGTTCCAGGACCTCGGGATCCGCTGCTTCGGCTTCGCGCCGCTGCAGCTGCCGCCGGAGCTGGACTTCGCCGGGATGTTCCACGGCGTGGACGAGCGGGTTCCGGTGGACGGGCTGAAGTTCGGCGTGCGGGTGCTGGACCGATTCATCGACGCCAGCTGAGCAGGTACGGCTGAGCACGGCCCGCCGAGCAGGCGCAGGCTGCGTACGGGGCCTGTGGAGCACTGGGCCCCCGGCAGGGGTCGCGGCCCGTTCCCGGGGTGCCGGGGGCGGGCCGTCCGCATTGTCCGAGCTAATGATTTGGGACGGCGGAAAAGTGATCGAGAGAAACGTTTCTCCTTGAGTTTGCCGATCGACTGTCTGTGCGATCCATCACCGTTGCGAGTGAATGGGGAAAAGGTTCCGTACCCCGTTTGCCACACCGTCGTTCATTCCTGTGCAGCCCGCCGAACGGGTTGCGTGGTCCGTACAGGAGGAATGATGAAGGTCAAGAAGATCGCCGCCGTAGCCGCCGCCACCAGTGGGCTGGTCCTCGCCGCCGCCGGCGTTGCGTCCGCCCACGGCGGCGCCGTCGCCGACGGTGTGGCCGCCGGTTCGCCGGGCGTGGTTTCCGGCAACCAGGTGCAGATCCCGGTGCACATCCCCGTGAACATCTGCGGCAACACCGTCAGCGTGATCGGCGTGCTGAACCCGGCGTTCGGCAACCACTGCGCCAACTTCTGAGCGCAGGTTGACCGTGTGATCGGCTAACGGGCCGATCATCGGATTGACTTACTTGGCCCCCGGGTGGCGGACGCGCCGCACCGGGGGCGCTTGTCTGTCCGGACTCGTCGAGTCGTCCGTCCACGCCCGGTGCGGGGCTTCGCTCGATCGGGTGAAGCGGGTTCGTTCGGCTCAACCTCGCTGCTTGCGCCTCGTTGTTCCGTGTGCACTCGAAGACCTGGCCAGTTATTCGGAAGTTCCGACTTTCTGCAGGTCATCACGTCGTCTCGATACGTCAGGGGAAAATATGAGGAATGTAGCCAAGAAGGGGCTCCTCACGGCCGTGGCCACCGGCAGTGTCCTGGCCTCGACCGCCGGCTACGCCTACGCGGGCGCCGAGGCGCTAGGGGGTGCGGCCGGTTCGCCGGGCGTGGCCTCGGGGAACTCGGCGCAGGTGCCGGTCGAGGTGCCGATCAACGCCTGCGGCAACACCGTCGACGCGGTCGGCGTGCTCAACCCGGCCTACGGCACCCACTGTGCCAACGCCGGCAGGCACCCGGGCGGCGGCAACGGCCACAGTGCCTCGGGATCCTCCGCCTCCGGCACGGCGGCCGGTTCGCCCGGTGTAGCCTCCGGCAACAACGTCCAGGCGCCCGTCCACGTGCCGGTCAACGCCTGCGGCCACTCGGTCGACGTGGTCGGCGTCGGCAACCCGGCCTTCGGGAACGGCTGCGGCAACGAGGGGCCCACAGTGTCCACCCCGCCCAGCAAGCCGGACGACGACTGTCCGGAGAGCCACAGCCCGAACCCGCCCTCGCAGACCCCGGGCAGCGGTGAGACCACGCCGGGCAACCCGCGGCCGGGCAGCCCGTCCGCCACGCCTCCGGCCGCCACTCCCTCGACGGGCACCCCGACCGCCACCACGGCGACCGGTGGCAGCCAGAGCGGCCAGGCCGTGCCGGCCTCGGCCCGGACGGCGAGCCCCCAGGCGACGGCGCCGGCGGCCACGGGTACCCAGCTGGCCTCGACCGGCGCGGGCAGCACCGAGCTGCTCGGTGCTGCCGGCCTCGCGCTGCTGCTCGGCGGCGGTGTCCTCTACCGTCGCGCCCGCGCCGGCATGCGCTGAACAACCAGCGTGGGTGGTTCAGCGTGCGCCCAGGCTCGCGCTGAACCACTCGCCGTGAGCTGAGATCGCTGCGCCGCGAATGCTGCGCTGAAAGATCGCTGTGCTGCGAATCCGGGCTGGAAAGGGCGGGCTGCGAGCGCCCCGGCCGAACGCCCAGCCGGAAAAGAGCCGCCCGCGGCCGTCGGGGAGGAACAGACGGCCGCGGGCGCGTGAGCCCCGGGTCTGGCGTCCCGACCCTTCAGGCGCTCCGGGCGTTCCGGGCGCTTCAGGCGGGGAGGCCCGGTGACCGCGCCTACGGCGTGACGGCCGTCACCAGCTCCGGACCTGCCGGATGATCCGTCGCCGTAGCAGCACCGTCCGGCTGCCGTCGGGGAACAGACGGAGTCTGTCCAACTCCCAGTGCCCATACTCGGCGTGGTCGGTGAGCAGTTGGCGTGCCGCGTTGCGCGAGGTGCCGCGCGGCATGCGCAGCGACTGGTACTCGTACTCCGGCTGCCGGACCGGCTTCGGTGGGGTCAAAACGCTCCTCCTGAGGGACACCTTCGGGCAAGCCTACGGCCTGCCCCCGACAAGGGGCCCGGGTATTTTCGGCCGTGCTCCCACCGAGCCTCCACCCGTGGCCGCGCCTGCGAACCGCCGTCCCATCGGCGGCGACTCGCCCGCACCACGCCCGCGTCGCGCGTGCGTCGAGGCCCGCGTCGGGCCCGCGATCCTGACAGAGCATCAGTTCCGTTTCTCCTCCTGACGGGATACCCCGATCGCGGCTCGCCAAGCGGCACCCGGACGGCCCACGCGTGCCGTCCCCGGGGTCCGCGCGCGGGGCGTACGCGGGAACAGAACCACGCGGATCGGACATCAGGGGGGAAGTTGCGGTGAAATCGCGGGTGTAGGTGACAACCGCTGTGCGTACCGGCACCGCGGGGAGATAGCGTCTGCACCATGTCTGATGCCGCGCAGCCCACCATTGCCGAGGTACGCGCCGCCGCCGAGGCGGTCAAGGCCGCCATCGACCGTCATCTGGAAGCGGTGTCGAGCCCCAGCGCAGCGGACGATCCCGCTGTGTTCGCCGCCTACGAGCAGCTCGCGACGGCGGCCATCGCCTACGACCAACTCCTCTACGAGGTCTACGACGAGGTCACCCCCTTCGAGGTCCCGGGGGACGAGGGGCCGGGCGGGTACCACGGTCCCGAACAGCCCGAGGCGATCAGCGTGCTGATCCGACGCGACTACCACGTGGTGGACTCGAAGCGGCTGCGCGCCCAGGCCGAGCGGCTGGAGGACTCGCTGACCCCCGGCGGGGGCGGCACGGGCGGGCTGAACGCCGCGATCGGCGTGCTGTTCGGAGAGTACGAGCCGGACGAGATCGCCGCCCGCAGCGAGGAGTTCGGGTTGGAGGAGGGCGACTCGACGCTCTGGGTCGCGGCGGCCGAGCCGACCGAGCCGGGGGAGTGGCTGCCGGAGCCGTTCGAGCACGCGGACCCGCAGCTGCTGATCTGCCGGTTCGACGTCAGCGAGGTCTACGACGACGAGGACCTCGACGACTGACCCGAGCCGCTCCCGGCGTGGTCCGAGGTGCCCGGGCGGGGCGGCAGCGGGGTGCCCGTCCCCGGCCCGCCCGACTCGGCACTGCCACCGCCCAGGGCCGGTGACGGTGCCGAGGCGGGCCGGCAGCCGCCGTGGCGTCCAAGGCCTGCTTTTCACGCCCCCGTTGCCATCAGTGCGACCTTGTCGGAGCGCGGACAGGCGTGCGTGGACAGGCATGCGCGGGCTGACGTGGGTGGGCGGACGTGTGCGGGAAGTCGGCGGATCCGACGTCCCGCGCACGGTCCGGGCCCTGAGCTCAGGACGCGCTGCCGAAGTCCACGTTCTTGGTCTCGACCGTGCCGCCCGTCCGCCCGGGGGCCTTCTGGTTGGACCAGTACAGGTTCGTGTGGGCGATGACCTGCTCCGGCTTCGGAGCGCCCCAGGCCGTGAGGTCCTCGGTGGTGTGGGCGTCGCTGACCAGGATCGCGTCGTAGCCCCTGACGAGCGCGCCGTGGAGCGTCGAGCGAACGCAGAAGTCGGTCTGCGAGCCGACGACGACGAGGCGGCCGACCCCGAGGCCCGCCAGCTCGGCCTCCAAGGTGGTGCCCTCGAAGGAGTCGCGGTAGAGCTTCTCGACGAGCGCCTCGCCCTCGCCGGGCACCAGCTCGGGGACGATCTGCCAGCTGTCGCTGCCCAGGACCAGCTCCTCGTCGGAGTGCCGGACCCAGACGACCGGGACCTCCTCCCGCCGCGCCCTCTCGACCAGGCCGGCGATGTTGGCGACCACGGCATCGCGCTCGTAGGCCTCCTGGACGACGCCGTTCTGCACGTCGATGACGAGGAGCGCCGTGTGCGGCCGGTTCTCGAGTGTGGTCATGATCTCCCCTTGCTCATGCCTTGCGCAGGCTGGACTCGTGCCCCCGCACAGTAGACCCACCCACCGACACCCGGCCGGAACCGACCCCTCCGCGACGGCGGTGCGAGGTCGGTCCCGGCGGCCGGCAGGTCATGTCCGGCCGATCCTGCCGGGCGCGCGGACGCCGAGGCGACCGGACAAGCCCTAGTACGCCTGGGCGGCGTTCTCGGCGAGGATCGCGCGCAGGCGGGTGGTGCGGGGCAGGGCGGGGCGCTCGGTGACGGCCTGCGGGAGGGCCGGGCCGGCGGCGTGGACCACCGAGAGGTGGCGCTCGCCGCGTCCGAACGCCGTGTAGACCCACTGGCGGGTGAGTGCCGCGCCCGCGTCCTCCGGGAGGACGACTACGGCGCCCGGCCAGCGGCGGCCGACCGCCTGGTGGACGGTCAGCGCCCAGCCGTGCCGCAGCCGGCCGGCCTCGGCGGGCGGGACGGTGCGGCGCGAGCCGTCCGCGTACTCCAGGTGCAGGCCGGTGGCGTCGCCGTCGACCACCCGGGCGGGGCGGGTGATGCCGGGGGCGGGGGACTCCACCACCCGGTCGCCCGGGTCGAAGCCGCCGAAGCGGCCCGGGCCGGGGTTGAGGCGGGCCTTGGCGGCGGCGTTCAGCGAGCGCGTACCGGCCGGGCCGCCGTGGCCGGGGGTGAGCAGCACCACCTGCTCGGCAGGGATGCCGAGCGCGCGCGGGATGGAGTCGGTGAGCAGCTGGATCGCCCGGTGGACGGCCTCGCCACCGTCCTTGGCGGTCAGGATGACCACCTCCTTGTCCGGCGCTTCGACCGGCTGGAGCTCGCCGATGCCGACACCCGAGACCAGCTCGCCGATCGGGCCGAAGTCCGGGGTGCGGGAGGCGACCGACGGGCAGACCCTGGCGGCCAGCAGGTCGGCGAAGAAACGGCCGGGGCCGGCGGACCAGAGCTGGCCCGGGTCGCCGCTGAGGACGAGCCTGGTGCCGTCGGCGAGCGCCTCCAGCAGGGTGGCGGCCAGCTCGACGTCCAGCAGCGGGGCGTCCAGGACGACCAGGACGTCCAGCGCGAGCGTGCCGTCGGAGGAGCGGCCGGGGCCGGCCGTCCCGGCGAGCAGCTCGGCCAGGGTGACGACGGACAGCGGGCCGTCGGCGAGCGCGGCGAGGCTGTCCCGGCCCTGGTCGGTCCAGGTGGCGGCCCAGGCGCGGAGGCCGAGGCCGGTGGCGGCCCGGACCAGGGCGGCCGGCTCGGCCCGGGCGGCCTCGCCGCCGGTGTGGGTGACCAGGGCGTTCTCCGCGGCGGCCAGGATCAGGGCGGTCGCGGAGGAGGAGGGTGCGGCGACGGCGGCTGCCTCCCAGGCGGCCGGGCCGGGGGCGGCGGGCCCGGCCGAGGCCGGTTCGTGTGTGGCGTCCCCCTCTCCGGGCGCTCCGGGCTCTTCTGGCTCCTCGGACGCTTCGGACGCTCCGGGCTCTTCCGGCTCCTCGGACTCCGAGGAGCCGGCCGATCCATCCTCGCCGGACGAGCCCTCCTCGGCAGGGGCGTCCTCGCCGGCGGCGCCCTCGGCAGGGGCGTCCTCCGCCTCGGGGCCGTCCTCGCCGGGGACGAACGTCGACATCAGCTGGACGAGGCCCTCCGCGAGGCTGTCCTCCGCGAGCGCCAGCCGCTCCAGTGCGAGCAACATCCGGGTCGGCGGCTCGTCGTCCTCCTCGCCGCCGCCCGCGGCGTGTGCCTCGGCGCCGGTCAGCTCCTCCTGGAAGGGCAGTGCCCGGCCGTCGTCCATGGCCGCCTGCAGTGCGGCGGCGGTGTCCGGCAGACCGAGGCGGTCGAGCCCGGAGGTCACCTCGCCGATCTCCACGGCGGAGTGGCCGCGCAGCGCGGCCTGCTCCAGCAGCCACGGCACCAGCGCCCGGGCCCGGCGCGGGTCGCCGGGGCCGGCGGCGGGCCCGAGCAGGCCGCGGGCGAAGCCGTCCGCGTGCTCGGGGCGGACACCGGTCAGCGTCAGCACGGACCACGGGTCGGCGCGCAGCTGCTCGGCGGCGCCGTCGCCGAACGCGGCCACGGCGGCGGCCGCGAGGTCGGTGGGTGCACCGCCCGCGGCCAGCACCTCGGCGGTGTCCTTGAGGGCCTGGGCGCGCTGCCCGTCGCTCTCGGCCCGGACCGGGGACGGTCGGACGGCCGTGGGCTCCGGAGCAGTGCCGGAGTCGCGCACAGGGGCAGCGGGACCGGCCTGGCCGGCGGGCGGGGCCTGGGGCGCCGGACCGGCCGACTGCTTCCCGACCGTCCGGATCGCCGCCGCCAGCGCGGCGACCGCGGCCGCCTTGTCGGTGTCGCCGCTGCTACCGCTGTTGCCGCTGGTGCTGTCGCTGCCGCTGGTACCGTCCGGGCCCGGGGCCGCCGAGGTCTCCTCCGGAGCGCCGTTCTCCGTGTCACTCATCGTTCGCTCCAAAAAAGGTCACTCCACTGCTGGGCGCCGGCCCGCACCGGTGGTGGGGCAGCGGGCCGCAGGCGGCCGCCCCGTCGCGGTGAGCGCGGTCGGCATGGTCGGGACGGCCCGGCCGCGCGGGGCGGCTGCGCCGGTGGGGTCGGTCGAGCCGGCCGGAACAGGTCGGTCTCGACAGGTCGATACAGGTCGGTCGGTCAGGTCACATCAGGTCACATCACGCCAGGTCGGGCGGGTTGAGTCTGGTCTGGTCGGGTCAGCTGTCCGGCGCCCCGGGCGGACCGAAGGCCCGTCGGTGCGAGACCCCCCGGGCCGGGGCGGCGCAGCTCTAGAGCTCGCTCCACCCCTGGTCCGGGTAGCGGTGGACCGGCGACGAGATGTCGTCGAGCGCACCGCGGATCTCACCCGGAAGCGTAAGCGCCTCCACTGACAGCGCCGCCTGCAGCTGCGCCACCGTCCGCGCCCCGACGAGCGCGCTCGCCACGCCCGGCCGGTCCCGGACCCAGGCGAGCGCCACCGCGAGCGGGCTGCTGGCGAGGCCGTCCGCCGCGGTGGCGACGGCGTCCACGATCCGCCGCGACCGCTCCCCGAGGTAGGGCTGGACGAAGCCGGAGAGGTACGGCGAGGCGCCGCGCGAGTCCTGCGGGACGCCGTGCCGGTACTTCCCGGTGAGCACGCCGCGCCCGAGCGGGGACGAGGCGAGCAGGCCGACCCCGGCGTCCAGGGCGGCGGGCAGCGCCTCCCGCTCGATTCCGCGCTGGAGCAGCGAGTACTCCAGCTGTGCGCCGGCCAGCGGCGTCCGGCCGTGATGGGCGTGCTGCCAGGTGGCGGCCTTGGCGAGCTGCCAGCCGCTGTAGTCGCAGACCCCGACGTACCGGGCGCGGCCGGAGGTGACGGCGATGTCGAGCGCGGTGAGCGTCTCCTCGACCGGTGTGGCCGGGTCGAAGGAGTGCACCTGCCAGAGGTCCACGTAGTCGGTGCCGAGCCGGCGCAGCGAGGCGTCGAGGGCGGCGAGCAGGTGGCCGCGCGAGCCGTCGAAGCGGCGGCCGGATTCGGGGACGCTGCCCGCCTTGGTGGCGATGACGAGGTCGGAGCGGGGGATCAGGTTGTCGGTGAGCCGGGAGAGCAGGTACTCGGCGCCGCCGTCCGCGTAGACGTCGGCGGTGTCGACGAGATTGCCGCCGGCGTCGACGAACTCCTTGAGCTGCTCGGCGGCTTCGTGCTCGTCGGTGTCGCGGCCCCAGGTCATGGTGCCGAGGCCGAGCCGGGAGACCTGCAGCCCGGTTCGGCCGAGGTGTCGCTTTTCCATCGGACGGGCCCTCCACTGGCCTTGAACGCGGGTCGCCGGGTACGTCGGCCCGCATGGCAAACGCGCAGGTGGGGAGAGGCGTCCCCACGTCGGCTGAGCGTAGCGGCCGGTGCCCGGGCTGGTGTGCAGACCCGCAGAACGATCACTGCCCCGCAGGGCGATCGCCGCGGGGTGATCACCGTGGGACGGCCGCCACCGGCCGGTGGCACCCGACCCGGCGCGAGCCGGGCTGGACCGGCAGGGACCGTCCCGACCCGTCCCGACCCCTCCCGACCCGTCCCGACCCGTCCCGACCCGGGCTGGACCGGCAGGGTCCGGCAGCCGGGAATGTGTCCCGGCCCACACCTACCGGCCAGTAGCATGGCCGCCGACCGCGCGGTTACCCTCGCGAACAACCCGACTGGAAGGCTTGGCAGATGCGACTCGGTATCAACCTCGGTTACTGGGGACTCGGCATGGACGCCGACAACATCGCCGTCGCCCAGGAGGCGGACCGGCTCGGCTACTCGGTCTGCTGGGCCGCCGAGGCCTACGGTTCGGACGCAGCCACCGTGCTCTCCTTCGTCGCCGCCAAGACGGAGCGGATCGACATCGGTTCGGCGATCTTCCAGATCCCGGCCCGCACCCCGGCCATGACGGCCATGACGGCGGCCACCCTGGACACCCTCTCCGGCGGCCGGTTCCGGCTGGGCCTCGGTGTCTCCGGCCCGCAGGTCTCCGAGGGCTGGTACGGCGTGAAGTTCGACAAGCCGCTGGCCCGCACCCGCGAGTACGTGGAGATCATCCGCAAGGCGATGTCCCGCGAGCGGCTGGTCCACGAGGGCGCCAACTGGACGCTGCCGCTGCCCGGCGGGCCCGGCAAGCCGATCAAGCTCACCGTGCACCCGGTGCGCGAGCACATTCCGCTCTACATCGCCGCGATCGGCCCGAAGAACCTGGAGCAGACCGGCGAGATCGCCGACGGCTGGCTGGGCATCTTCTTCTCGCCCGAGCACGCCGCGCTGTCCCTCGACCCGCTGAAGGCCGGCCGGGCCAAGGCCGGGCAGAGCCTGGAGGGCTTCGACCTCTGCCCGACCGTCACCATCGCGGTCGGTGAGGACATCAAGGCGGGGGTCGACTCCCAGCGCGCCTACGCCGCGCTCTACATCGGCGGCATGGGCAGCAAGGAGAAGAACTTCTACAACCAGCTCACCCGGCGGATGGGCTACGAGCAGGCGGCGGACGAGATCCAGGAGAAGTACCTGGCCAAGGACTACGCGGGTGCCGGGGCGGCCGTCCCGCACGACCTGATCGACGCCACCTCGCTGGTCGGCGACACCGCCCGGATCGCCGACCGGATGCAGGCGTACGCCGACGCGGGCGTCACCACGCTCACCCTGGCGCCGGCCGGCTTCACCCTCGACGAGCGGGTGCAGGCGCTGCGGACCGGCGTCGAGGCCCTGGAGCGCGCCGGGCTGGCCTGACCACCGACCGCGCCGGGCGGGCCCGCCCTCTCCGGCAGGCCCGCCCCCGGCTCACCCCCTCCGGCCGGCGCGCCGGCCCCCGGCCGGAGGGGTCCACCCCCAACCGCGCCCGGCCTGTGGGTCGGGCCCGCCGGCCGGTGCGCCCGGGCGGTGGCGCGTTGTGGAGCCGGGGGAGCCGGGTGGAGCAGGGGGCCTACAGCCAGTCGTGCCGCTTGAACACCCGGTGCAGCGCCAGGCAGACCAGCACCATCAACGCCACCGCCGCCGGGTACCCCCAGGGCTGATGCAGTTCGGGCATGTGGTCGAAGTTCATGCCGTACACGCCCGCGATCATGGTCGGCACGGCGGCCAGCGCCGCCCAGGCCGAGATCTTCCGCATGTCGTTGTTCTGCTGCACGCTGACCTGCGCCAGGTTGGCGCTGAGGATGTCCGAGAGCAGTCGGTCCATGCCCTCCACCTGGTCGTTGGTCCGGGCCAGGTGGTCGGCGACGTCCCGCAGGTACGGCAGCGCCTCGTCGCGGACGAACGGCACACCGCCGCGCTCCAGCCGCATCATGGGCTCCAGCAGCGGACCGGTGGCGCGGCGCACGGTCACCAGCTGGCGCTTGTAGCCGTAGATCCGCCCGGCGGTGTTGCGGCCGACCCGGCCGGGCGCGAACACGTCGGCCTCCAGCTCGTCCAGGTCCGCCTGGAGCGCGACGGTCACGTCCACATAGCCGTCCACCACCGCGTCGCAGACCGAGTGCAGCACGGCGCTCGGCCCGTACTTCAGCACGTCGGGCTGGGCCTCCAGCTCCGCCCGCAGCTCGCCGAGCGGGGTGTCGGCGCCGTGGCGGACCGTCATCACGAAGTCCTCGCCGACGAAGACCATCACCTCGCCGCTGGTCACCGCGTGGCCGCCGGGGTGGTAGCCGAGCGTCTTGAGCACCACGAACAGGGAGTCCTGGTACGCCTCCACCTTGGGGCGCTGGTGCGCACTGACGGTGTCCTCCGCGGCCAGCGGGTGCAGCGAGAACTCCGCGCTGACCTGGTCGAGTTCCTCGGTGGTCGGCTCGAACAGGCCTATCCAGACGAAGCTGCCCTTGCCGGCCGCCCGCGCGGCGGCGAGGGCGCCGGTGTAGTCCTCCGGGCCCTCGATCCGGCGGCCGTCACGGTAGATGGCGCAGTGGACGATCATCGGGCCATTGTGGCCCCTGGACGGCGGTGGCGGTGGCACATCGCCCGCTGCACCGGCGCTCGACACCAACCCCACACCAGGCCCGTCCGCCCGGCACCCAACCGGCACCCGGATCGGGCACCGACCCCGCACCCGGATCGGGCACCGACCCCGCACGAACCCGGCCGTGCCCCGCACGAACCCGGCCGTGCCCCGCACGAACCCGGCCGTGCCCGGCACGATGGCGGCGGTGCCCGGCACGGTCCCGGCGGTGCTGCCCCGGCACCGCAACCTCCCGCCCACGCCCCGTCCGGGAGGCCGTACGCTAGGCCCCATGCCCACCCTGCTGCTCGTCCGCCACGGCCGCTCCACCGCGAACACCGCCGGAATCCTGGCCGGTTGGACCCCCGGCGTGGACCTCGACGACACCGGGCGCGCGCAGGCCGCCGCGCTGGCCGGCCGCCTCGCCGGGATCCCGCTGGCGCAGGCCGTCAGCAGCCCGCTGGAGCGTTGCCGGCAGACCCTGGAGCCGCTGCTCGCCGCCCGGCCCGAACTCGGCGCTCCCACGGAGGACGAGCGGCTCGGCGAGTGCCATTACGGCGACTGGACCGGCCGCCCGCTGGCCGAGCTGGCCAAGGAGCCGCTCTGGCGAACCGTCCAGGACCACGCGGCGGCGGCCGCCTTCCCGGGCGGCGAGTCGTTGCGCGAGCTGAGCCACCGCACGGTGAGCGCGGTCCGCGAGTGGAACGAGAAGATCGCCGCCGAGCACGGCGAGAACGCGGTCTGGATCGCCTGTTCGCACGGTGACGTGATCAAGGCGGTGGTGGCCGATGCACTCGGCCTGCACCTCGACCACTTCCAGCGGATCGGCGTCGACCCCTGCTCGGTCACCGCGATCCGTTACACCCCGCAGCGGCCCTTCGTGCTGAGGATGGGCGACACCGGCGACCTCGCCTCGCTCGCCCCGAAGCCTCGCGACGGCCACAGTGACCACCGGTCCGGCGCCCCGGACGGCGACGCGGTGGTCGGCGGCGCGACCGGCGCGGTCTGACCGGAGCCGGACGGGGGTCCGGACCCCGGCTCGGCTCCCCGGGCCGGGCCGGGAGGTCGTAGGGTGACTAACGGGCCCCACCGGAGCCCTGGTCCACCCGAACGGGACCAGCCCCGAACGGCCTTCGAACGCCCCGAACGACCAGCACCCGAACCACCCGTACAGAGCGACCAGTACCCGAACCACCGCCCCACGACCGACCCCTACAACGATCGACACGATCCGGAGCGAGAGCGTGCCCCGTCAGGTCTTCTTCTACGACCAGCCCGAACGGTTCGTGGCCGGCACCGTCGGCCAGCCCGGCGCCCGGGCGTTCTACCTGCAGGCCTCCGCCCGGGGGCGGATCACCAGCGTGTTGCTGGAGAAGACCCAGGTCGCCGCGCTCGCGGAGCGGATCGAGGAGGTGCTGGACGAGGCGCTGCGGCGCAGCGACGGCGACGCCGCGATCCCCGCCAGCGCGCCGGTCGACCTGCTCGACACCGCGCCGCTGGACCTCCCGCTGGAGCAGGAGTTCCGGGTCGGCACCATGGCGCTGGCCTGGGACAGCATCGACAGCCGCCTGGTCGTCGAGGCGCAGGCGGTGATCGAGGACGAGGGCGACGAGGACGAGGACGCCGCCGAGGCCGTCTTCGAGGACGACGAGAACGGCCCGGACATGCTGCGGGTGCGGCTCACCGGGGCGATGGCCCGGGTGTTCGCCAAGCGGGCGCTGGACCTCGTCGCGGCCGGCCGCAAGCCGTGCCCGTTCTGCAATCTGCCGCTCGACCCGGAGGGCCACCTGTGCCCGCGCGCGAACGGCTACCGGCGCTGAACACCGAGACCCCTCCGCAGGCGGACCCGGTGGCCGGCGCCGCCCTGGCCGCCGACCCGCCCACCGCGCTGCACCTGTTGCGCGAGGGCGAGCTGACCGTCCACGGCCGGCTGACCGATGCCTCCAACGCCGCGCTGTACTGCAGCATCACGCTGGACGGCCTGACCGCGCAGGCCGTCTACAAGCCGGTGGCCGGCGAACGCCCGCTCTGGGACTTCCCGGACGGCACGCTCGCCGGCCGTGAGGTCGCCGCGTACGAACTCGCCGCCGCCACCGGCTGGGCGCTGATCCCGCCCACCGTGCTGCGCGACGGGCCGCACGGGCCCGGCATGGTGCAGCTCTGGGTGGAGCCGGACCCGGACGCCGACCCGCTGCTGTCCCTCCAGGACCCGCAGGGGCCCGAGGACGGCTGGCTGCCGATCGTGCACGCGGAGGTGGGCGACGGGCGCACCGCGCTGCTGGTCCACCCCGACGACCTGCGGCTGCGCCGGATGGCGGTGCTGGACGCCGTGCTCAACAACGCCGACCGCAAGGGCGGTCACCTGATCCCCGCCGCCGACGGCCGGCTCTACGGCATCGATCACGGTGTCACCTTCAACACCGAGGGCAAGCTGCGCACCCTGCTCTGGGGCTGGGCCGGACAGCCGCTGCCGGAGGAGGCGCTGGAGGTGCTGGCCGGCCTGGCGGAGCAGCTGGACGGCGGCCTCGGCGAGCGGCTCGCCCCGCACCTGACCGCCGCCGAACTCGCCGCCGCCCGGGCCAGGGTGGACGGGCTGCGCCGGACCGGTCTGCACCCGCTGCCGTCCGAGGACTGGCCGTCGATTCCCTGGCCGCCGATCTGACGCACGCCCGGCCGCGCAACGCCCGGCCGCACCGGCCGCTCCCACCCGGCCGGGATTGGTCTGGACCGGTGTGGCTGCCCGGCCGCACACTGCTCCGATGGACGAGCGACGGACCCCCCCACCCGGACCTGCCGCTGCACCGGTTACAGGTCCCGCTGCCGCACCTGCTGCCGTTCGCGATCGGCAGTTTCGACACCATCGGCCCGCTCTCCCGCGCGGGCTTCCCCCACCGGCACTCCTTCTTCGAGATCGTCCATGTCACCGGCGGTGCCGGTGCCCATGTCCAGGACCTGGTCCACCGGCCGCTCCGGCCACCGCAGTTGTGCGTGATCGCGCCCGGCCAGGTGCACTACTGGGCGGACGCGGACGGGCTGGCCGGGCAGGTCGTGCTCTTCAACGAGGACTTCCTGCTCTCCCACCCCCAGGACCTCGCCGCGCTGCGCGAGCTGGCCGCCCGTCCGACGCTGCGACTCGGCGAACAGGCCGGCCCGATCGGTGCGTTGCCGGCCGACATGGAGCACGAGTACCGGGCCTGCCCGGCCGGCTACGCGGGTGTGCTGCGGGCCGGTCTGCACATCCTGATCGTCCGCGCGCTGCGCGCCCGTGCCCCCGGTGAGGGTGGTGCGGCGCCGGGTCGGGCGGCCGAACTGGCCGCGGGGTCGCCCTGGCCCGCGACCGCGCCGGCACCGGCGAGGCGCCCGGCCTCACCCCCGCCTGCCACGACGGTGACGCGCCGACGGTCGAGCAGACCGAGGGCCCCTACTTCAAGCCCGACTCCCCGTTGCGGACCTCGCTGATCACCGACAGCACCCCCGGCACCCGGCTCACCCTGAGCGGCTACGTCTTCGGCCGGGCCTGCCTGCCGATCGCCGGCGTGCTGCTCGACTTCTGGCAGGCCGACGTCAACGGTGCGTACGACAACACCGGTTTCGCCTTCCGCGGCCGCCAGTTCACCGACACCCGGGGTGCCTTCAGTCTCACCACGATCGTGCCCGGCCTCTACCCGGGGGGCCGCACCCGGCACCTCCACGTCAAGCTCCAGGCCCCCGGCCGCCCGGTGCTCACCACACAGCTGTACTTCCCGGGGGAGCCGCGCAACAGCACCGACACCTCTACGGCCGCCGTGCGGGGGCCGTCGGGAGCCGGTCACTATCAGTCCCGAAGCGCTCAGGCAACGAAGGCAAACGAATCCAGTCGATCTTGCGTACTGGTTAGGCTTTCAAATGTTCGCACGGTTAAAGTCATTCCCATGCATGCCTGGCCCGCCTCCGAGGTTCCCGCCCTGCCTGGTCAGGGGCTCCCCCTTCGTATCCACGACACCGCAGCGGGCTGTATCCGGGAGGTCGTGCCGCAGGACGGCACCGCCCGGATCTACGTCTGCGGCATCACCCCCTACGACGCGACCCACATGGGCCACGCCGCCACCTACAACGCGTTCGACCTGGCGCAGCGAGTGTGGAAGGACGCCGGCCACGACGTCCTGTACGTGCAGAACGTCACCGACGTGGACGACCCGCTGCTCGCCCGGGCGGTCGAGACCGGCCAGGACTGGGTGGCGCTGGCCGAGCGCGAGACCGCGCTGTTCCGCGAGGACATGACCGCCCTGCGGCTGCTCCCGCCGGCCCACTACATCGGCGCCGTCGAGTCGATCCCGTGGATCGTCCCGCTGGTCCAGAAGCTGCTGGCGAGCGGCGCCGCCTACAAGGTGGACGGTGACATCTACTTCTCGGTCGACGCCGACCCGCACTTCGGCGAGGTCTCCGGCCTGAGCCGCGAGCAGATGCGCCCGGTCTTCGCCGAGCGCGGCGGCGACCCGGACCGCCCGGGCAAGCGCCACCCGCTGGACGCCCTGCTCTGGCTCTCCGCGCGGCCGGGCGAGCCCGCCTGGGACACCGAGCTGGGCCACGGCCGCCCCGGCTGGCACATCGAGTGCGTCGCCATCGCGCTGCAGTACCTCGGCATGTCCTTCGACATCCAGGGCGGCGGCAGCGACCTCTCCTTCCCGCACCACGAGATGGGCGCCGCGCACGCCCAGGTGGCCACCGGCAGCCACCCGTACGCCAAGGCGTACGTGCATGCCGGCATGGTCGGCCTGGACGGGCACAAGATGTCCAAGTCCCGTGGCAACCTGGTCTTCGTCTCGGCGCTGCGCCGCGAGGGCGTCGACCCGGCGGCGATCCGGCTCGCCCTGCTCTCGCACCACTACCGCGAGGACTGGGAGTGGACCAAGGGCACCCTGGACGAGGCCGTCGAGCGGCTCGCCCGCTGGCGCGCCGCCGTCTCCCGCCCGGACGGCCCGCCGGCCGAGGCGCTGCTCGCCGAGGTCCGCGAGGCGCTCGCCGACGACCTGGACGCGCCCGCCGCGCTGGCCGCGGTGGACCGCTGGGCCGCCCGGCAGGAGGCCGGCGGCGGCGAGGACATCGGCGCGCCCGGCCTGGTATCCCGCACGGTGGACGCCCTGCTCGGCGTCGCGCTGTAGGCACCCCGTACGGACGGAAGGGGCGTCAGGACCACTGGTCCTGACGCCCCTTCCGCATGCCGTACCCGTCGTACCGTCGCACGGCGTCACGGTACGGCGCCGTGACGCCGTACGACGGCACGGAGGACTACTCGTCCTCGGTGCCGTCCTGGCTCTCCCGGGCGGCCGGCGGCTCGGGATCGCTCGGCCGCTCGGCCGTGGCGTGCCCGGCGACCGGCTTCTCGCCGGTCGGCCCGACGTTCTCCCGGCGGCGCAGGTAGCGCTCGAACTCGCGGGCGATCGCGTCGCCCGAGGCCTCCGGCAGCTCGGCGGTGTCCTGCGCCTCCTCCAACTGCTGCACGTACTCGGCCACCTCGCTGTCCTCGGCGGCCAGCTGGTCCACGCCCAGCTGCCAGGCCCGGGAGTCCTCGCCGAGCTCGCCCGGCGGGATGCGCAGGTCCAGCAGGTCCTCCAGCTTGTTGAGCAGCGCCAGCGTGGCCTTCGGGTTCGGCGGCTGCGCCACGTAGTGCGGCACCGCCGCCCAGAGCGTCACGGCGGGCACCCCGGCGTGCGTGCACGCCTCCTGGAGCACCCCGACGATCCCGGTCGGGCCCTCGTAGCGGCTCTCCTCCAGGTCCAGCCGCTGGGCCAGCTCCGGGTCGGAGGTGACCCCGCTGACCGGCACCGGGCGGCTGTGCGGGGTGTCGCCGAGCAGTGCGCCCAGGATCACCACCAGCTCGATCCCCAGCTCGTGCGCGAAGGCGAGCAGCTCGTTGCAGAACGAGCGCCACCGCATACTCGGCTCGATGCCGCGCACCAGGACGACGTCGCGGGTCGTCGGCTCGGTCACCCGGATCACCGAGAGCCGGGTGGTCGGCCAGGTGATCCGGCGGATGCCGCCGTCCAGCCAGACCGTGGGCCGGTTGACCTGGAAGTCGTAGTAGTCCTCCGCGTCCAGGGCGGCGAACACCTTGCCGCCCCAGGTCTCGTCCAGATGCGCGAGGGCGGCGGAGGCGGCGTCGCCCGCGTCGTTCCAGCCCTCGAAGGCACAGACCATCACCGGGTCGATCAACTCGGGAACATCTTCCAGCTCGATCACCCAGCGTCTCCCTCCGGTCGGCGGGCGGCCGCACCCCGTCCCGGCTGGGATGCCGGGGCGTCGGCGGTCCGGCTGCCGACTGTCGAACCTCTCGTCACCCATGGAACGCCTCGTTCCACGGTCCCTACCTGCCCAGCCTACGGGCTTTGATGCGCCCGGCGGCCGGGCACCGGGACAGTCTGGGGGAGCGGGGCGCCGGGAGCCAGCGGTTATCCCGGCAGGCGGCCCGCCGCCGGTGCTGCCGTGCCCGAGCGGCGGGGCGGCGCGATGATGGAGGCGAGGCGGAGGCCGGGTGGTGGGCGTGAGGAGCCGGGCGGATGAACGGATGGCTGTGGATCGGCGTCGGAGCGGTGGTGGCCGCCGGGGCCGGAGCGGTGCTGGCGGCCACCGCCGCCGGGCGGCGGCTGCCGGTGGAACACGTGACCGAGGGCGGCCTGGACCTGGCCCAGCCACCCGGTGCGGTCTGGGAGATCCTGACCGACATCGACCTCTACCCGGCCTGGCGCCCGGGCCTGTCGCACGTCGAGCGGCTGCCCGCGACGGCCGGCGGCCGGCCCCGCTGGCGGGAGTACGACAAGCACGGCCACACCACCTACGAGGTGGTGGAGAGCGAGGCCCCGCACCGCCTGGTGACCGGCATCGCCGACCCGGACCTGCCGTACGGCGGCACCTGGACGTACGTACTGACGCCGGCCGGGGTGGGCTGCACCCTGACCGTCACCGAGCGCGGCGAGGTGTACAAGCCGCTCTACCGCGCGATCGGGCACTACGTGACGGGCGAGGACGCCGCGATCCACCGCTACCTGGGTGCGCTGGCCCACCGGCTGGCGTCGGGGCAGCCGGCGTAGCGGCGGTGGGCGCCGACGCGGCTCAGCGCACCCAGCCGCTGCGGTAGTCCGCCCAGTTCTGCTCGGTCGCGGCGAAGTCCACGTACAGGCCGACGCCGAAGTTCTGCCGCTGCAGGTCGTACCGGCCGAGGCCGAGCCGGATGCCCCGGATGCCGGCCTCCACCGTCTCGGCGTGGCCCCAGTGGCCCCACTTGTCCTCCCAGTAGAACGGCAGGCCCATCAGCAGGTCCACGTTCTCCGGGGTCGCCTCCAGTGCCAGCTCGGTCTGGTAGGCGTTGTAGCCGCCGTACAGGGACTCGGTCGGCATGCTCGAGTCGTACGTCATCATCGCGATCTGGTCGACCCGGCGGGCGGTCTCGGCGAAGTAGGCCTGGTCCCACCACTTGCCGTGGTCGGTGAGCGCGATGCCGACGGCGTGCTGCCCGGGCAGCGGGTCGATCTGCGGGGCGGCCACCGACAGCTTGGTGCCGCGTCCGGCGGTGACCGGTCGCACCTGGTCGAGCAGGGCGAGCCAGCCCTTCGAGCCGGGGCGGATCGGCTCCATGTCGAAGTGGACGCCGTCGAAGCCGAGGTCGAGCACCTGGCGGGCGGAGGCGGTGACCCGGTCCCGGGTGGGCGCGTCCTCCAGGTCCAGCGCGTCCTTCTCCGGCTTGACCTCGTCGCCCAGCCAGCTCTGCACGCGGATGCCGGGCATCGTCTTGTGGACGGCCTCGACGAACCAGCCGGCCCGGGGGTGGACGCTCGGCGGCAGCGAGCCGTCGTGCTCCAGCGGGCCGGTGTGCACGTAGAGGTCGCGGATGCCGGTGCCGGAGAGGCGCTGGGCGAGGGTGGCGACGTCGGCGTCACCCTTCCGGCCGTCCACCCAGGCGTGGCCGAGCCAGACGGCGTCCCGGCCCCGGGTGCGGGCGTCGGCGGACGGCTCCCCGGCGTACTGGAGCCGCAGCGCGAGCGCCGCCGCGCCGAGGGGTGTCACCAGGACGGCCACCGCCACCCCCACCACGACCAGCGACTTCCGCCAGCGGGACCACCCCCGCCAGCGGGCCCGCAGCGCCCGCAGCGGCCTCCCCAGAACCTCCGTGATCCGCCGTGCCCGTGCGCCGGTCCTCGCCATGCAGTCGCCCTCCCCCTTGCGGCCGAACGTTCAGGATACGGAACGCACCACCGGCTCCCGCCGCAGGCCGGATACCCTGGCCAGGTGCGTCCCCGATTCAGCAGGGCCGCAAAGCCGACAGCCGTCGCACCCAGGGAGAAGCCCCATGGCCGCTGCAGCCGCCCCGTCCATCACTCCGCAGAGCCGCGCGGATGCGTTGCGTGAGGCCCTCGCCACCCGTGTGGTGGTGGCCGACGGTGCGATGGGCACCATGCTCCAGGCGCAGGACCCGTCGTTGGAGGACTTCCAGGACCTGGAGGGCTGCAACGAGGTCCTCAATGTGACGCGGCCCGACATCGTGCGTTCGGTCCATGACGCGTATTTCGCGGTGGGTGTGGACTGTGTGGAGACCAATACGTTCGGGGCGAACTTCTCGGCGCTGGGGGAGTACGACATCTCGGAGCGGGTTTTCGAGTTGTCCGAGTCGGGTGCGCGGATCGCGCGGGAGGCGGCGGACGCGTTTGCCGTGGACGGCCGCACGCGGTGGGTGCTCGGCTCGATCGGCCCCGGCACCAAGCTGCCCACCCTCGGCCACGCCCCGTACGAGGTGTTGCGGGACGGCTTCCGGCAGAACGCGGCCGGCTTGGTCGCCGGCGGCGCGGATGCGCTGCTGGTGGAGACGAGTCAGGACCTGTTGCAGACCAAGGCGGCCATCCTGGGTTGCAAGCGGGCGTTGGCGGAGGCGGGCCTGGATCTGCCGGTGCTGGTGCAGGTGACGGTGGAGACGACCGGCACGATGCTGCTGGGGTCGGAGATCGGCGCGGCGCTGGCGGCGTTGGAGCCGCTGGGTGTGGACTTCATCGGCCTGAACTGTGCGACCGGGCCGGCGGAGATGAGTGAGCACCTGCGCTACCTGGCCAAGAACGCGAAGATCGGCCTGTCCTGCATGCCGAATGCGGGCCTGCCGGTGCTGGGCAGGGACGGCGCCCACTACCCGCTCTCCCCGTCCGAGCTGGCGGACGCCCATGACGTGTTCACCCGCGAGTACGGCCTGTCGTTGGTGGGCGGCTGCTGTGGGACGACGCCCGAGCACCTGCGCCAGGTGGTGGAGCGGGTGCAGGGCCGCCCGGTCGCCGGCCGTGATCCGCGCCCGGAGCCCTCGGCCGCCTCGCTGTACCAGGCGGTGCCGTTTCGTCAGGACACCTCGTACCTGGCGATCGGTGAGCGGACCAACGCCAACGGGTCGAAGAAGTTCCGCGAGTCGATGCTGGCCGGGGACTGGCAGGCGTGTGTGGAGATCGCCCGCGAGCAGATCCGGGACGGCTCCCACCTGCTGGACCTCTGCGTTGACTACGTCGGCCGCGACGGTGTCGCTGACATGAAGGAGATCGCCGGCCGCCTCGCGACTGCGTCGACGCTGCCGATCGTGCTGGATTCCACGGAGCCGGAGGTGTTGCGGGCGGGTCTGGAGGCGCTCGGTGGCCGTGCCGTGCTGAACTCGGTCAATTACGAGGACGGTGACGGCCCGGACACCCGGTTCGGGCGGATCGCGTCGCTGGCGCGTGAGCACGGCGCCGGCCTGATCGCGCTGACCATCGACGAGGGCGGGCAGGCCCGTACCGCCGAGACCAAGGTGGCCATCGCCGAGCGGCTGATCGGGCAGCTCACCACCGAGTACGGCATCGACGAGGGCTCGATCCTGGTGGACTGCCTGGCGTTCACCCTGGGCACGGGCCAGGAGGAGTCCCGCCGGGACGGCATCGAGACCATTGAGGCGATCCGTGAGCTCAAGCGTCGTCATCCGGGCGTGCAGACCACCCTGGGCCTGTCCAACATCTCGTTCGGGTTGAGTCCGGCGGCGCGTGTGGTGATCAACTCGGTGTTCCTGAACGAGTGTGTGGAGGCCGGGTTGGACTCGGCGATCGTGCACGGGTCGAAGATCCTGCCGATGGCGCGGATTCCGGAGGAGCAGCGTGAGGTGGCGCTCGATCTGGTCTACGACCGCCGAAGCGAGGGCTACGACCCGTTGCAGAAGCTGCTGCAGCTGTTCGAGGGTGTCTCCTCGGCGTCGGTCAAGGCGTCCAAGGCGGAGGAGCTGGCCGCGCTGCCGCTGGAGGAGCGCCTGCAGCGCCGGATCATCGACGGTGAGCGGGGTGGTTTGGAGGCCGACCTGGACGAGGCGCTGACGGAGCGTGCGGCGCTGGAGATCGTCAACGGCACGCTGCTGGCCGGGATGAAGGTGGTCGGCGAGCTGTTCGGCTCCGGCCGGATGCAGTTGCCGTTCGTGCTCCAGTCCGCGGAGGTGATGAAGACCGCGGTGGCGTATCTGGAGCCGCACATGGAGAAGTCCGACGACGAGGGGAAGGGCACGATCGTGCTGGCCACGGTCAAGGGCGACGTCCATGACATCGGCAAGAACCTGGTCGACATCATCTTGTCCAACAACGGCTACACCGTGGTGAATCTGGGCATCAAGCAGCCGGTTTCGGCGATCCTGGATGCCGCGCAGGAGCACAGGGCGGACGTGATCGGCATGTCGGGTCTGCTGGTGAAGTCCACTGTGATCATGAAGGAGAACCTGGAGGAGCTGAACCAGCGCAAGCTGGCGGCCGACTTCCCGGTGATCCTGGGTGGGGCGGCTCTGACCCGGGCCTATGTCGAGCAGGACCTCCACGAGATCTACGGGGGCGAGGTCCGCTATGCGCGGGACGCGTTCGAGGGGCTGCGGTTGATGGACGCGTTGATCGCGGTCAAGCGTGGCGTGCCGGGGGCGGTGCTGCCGGAGCTGAAGCAGCGCCGGCACGCCCGGGTGGAGGTGACGGAGGCGGAGGAGGTCAGCCTCGGGCAGGTCCGCTCGGACGTGGCGGTGGACAACACCGTGCCCGCCCCGCCGTTCTGGGGCGACCGGATCGTCAAGGGCGTGCCGTTCGCGGACTATGCCTCCTGGCTGGACGAGGACGCGTTGTTCAAGGGCCAGTGGGGCCTCAAGGCGGCTCGCGGCGGCGAGGGGCCCTCGTACGAGGAGCTGGTGGAGACCGAGGGCCGGCCGCGGCTGCGGATGTGGCTGGACCGGCTGCAGACCGAGGGCTGGCTGGAGGCGGCCGTGGTCTACGGCTACTACCCGGCCAACTCCAAGGGCGACGACCTGATCGTCTTCCACGAGGACGGCTCCGAGCGGACCCGCTTCACCTTCCCGCGCCAGCGGCGCGGGCGGCGGTTGTGCCTGGCGGACTTCTTCCGTCCGGAGGAGTCGGGCGTCAAGGACGTGGTCGGTCTCCAGGTGGTCACCATGGGCAACCGGATCTCCGAGGCCGCGAACGAGCTGTTCGCGAACAACTCCTACCGCGACTACCTGGAGCTGCACGGCCTGTCGGTGCAGCTGGCGGAGGCGTTGGCGGAGTTCTGGCACGCCCGGGTCCGTTACGAGCTGGGCTTCGGCGACGAGGACCCGCAGGACGTGCGGGACATGTTCGCGCTCAAGTACCGGGGGGCCCGGTTCTCGCTGGGGTACGGGGCCTGCCCGGAGCTGGAGGACCGCGCCAAGATCGCGGAGCTGCTGCGGCCCGAGCGGATCGGTGTGGTGCTCTCCGAGGAGTTCCAGCTCCACCCCGAACAGTCCACCGACGCCATCGTCATCCACCACCCGGAGGCCAAGTACTTCAACGCGCGGTAGTCCGGACGTCGCGTACCGTTCGCCCTTTTCGGGCGGTCGGGGCGTATCCTGGATCATCCTGAACGGGCCGGTCCGCTCAACCAGCGGGCCGGCCTGTGCCATCCCCAGGAGCCGGCGCCCCGGTCGCGCCCCCCGGGGGTACCGACGGAAGGACCCCGCCATGACGACCATCTCCACCGCCACCCGCGTCCTCGACCACGGCGACGGCCGGGGCCTGCAGGCGGTGCTGCTGGACATGGACGGGACGCTGGTCGACACCGAGGACTTCTGGTGGCAGGCCGAGGCCTCGCTCTTCGCCGAGCTGGGCTACGCGCTCGACGAGAGCGACCGCGCCCAGCTCGTCGGCGGCCCGATGAGCCGGGTGATCGACTACCTGCTCGCCAGCACCGGCGTGGACATCGCACCGGCCGACCTCACCGTCCTGATCAACCAGCGTTTCGTGGACCTCCTGGCCGGCGGCGTGCCGCTCATGCCGGGCGCCGAGCGGCTCCTCAACACCCTTGCCGCGCACGGCGTTCCGGCCGCCCTGGTGTCCGCCTCGCACCGCCACGTCATCGACATCGTGCTGCAGTCGCTGGGCGCGCACCACTTCGCGTTCTCGGTCGCCGGTGACGAGGTGCCGCGCACCAAGCCGCACCCGGACCCGTACCTGGAGGCGGCGCGCCGGCTGGGCGCCGAGCCGGGCCGCTGCGTGGTGGTGGAGGACGCGCCGACCGGCGTCCGCTCGGCCGAGGCGGCGGGCTGCCCGGTGATCGCGGTGCCGACGGTCGCGGTGATCGAGCCGGCCCCGGGGCGGCTGGTGCTGTCCTCCCTGGAGCAGGTCGATCTTGAACTGCTCCGCTCGCTGGTCGCCTCGCGAGTGTGATTGTCGTCTCATTGCGGATGGGGCCTACTGACCGGTAAGTGGTCACCGCTGTCCGCCACCACGGCCCGCCCGGGGAGAAAACGGGCATTGGCTGACAACTCGTGGGACGGCCGCTTCCGCACCCGCCCTCCCGTGTCCCAACTGTCACCTGTACGGGTATCGGTGGTGCGTGTTCGATATGGCACGCTACTCCAGTTCGTTCCCCACCCCCGAGCCCTGCACCGCCGCTGACGGGCAGCCCCGTCCTGCCTGCGGTCGCACGGCAACCGGTCCGCGCGCGCCACACACCCGGTAGGCGCACCCCACCGCGGGCCGGCCGGCCCCCCGGCCGGACCGCACCCAGAAGGACGCGACCCGTGAAGACTTCAGCTCGAAGACTGGCAGTGCTCGGCTGTGCCGGGCTGGTGACCGTCTCGGTGGCCGGCTGCGGATCGGTCACCGACGCCGTCAACGGGGACACCGCCAAGTCGATCACCATGGGCACGACCTCGGTCACCAACGTGATGGACCCGGCCGGTGCCTACGACTCCGGCGCCTGGCTCGTCCTGCGCAACACCTTCCAGTCGCTGCTCGTCTACCCGGCCGCCTCCAGCGCACCCAACCCGGACGCCGCGCAGTCCTGCGAGTTCACCGGCGGCGACGCCATGCTCTACCACTGCACGCTCAAGGGCGGCCTGAAGTTCTCCAACGGCCACCCGCTCACCGCCGCCGACGTGGTCTACTCCATCGCGCGGACCAAGAAGATCAACGACCAGAACGGCCCGGCCGGCCTGCTGGACACGATCAAGTCGGTCGAGGCCAAGGGCGACACCGAGGTGATCTTCCACCTCTCCCAGCCCGACGCCACCCTCCCGGCCAAGCTGGCCACCCCGGCCGGCGCCATCGTCGACCACCAGGTCTTCCCGGCCGACCAGCTGCTGGCCAACGACAAGCTGGTCGGCTCCGGCCCGTACAAGATCGACTCGATCGAGACCATGAACGCCGAGGGCGGCACCAAGGTGCCCGGCAAGGTCGTGCTGACGCCCAACGGCAGCTACGCCGGCGACGCCAAGCTGCGGAACAAGAAGTTCACCGTGCGGTACTTCGACAAGGCCGCCGAGCTGAAGGTCTCGCTCGACAAGGGCGAGATCGACCTGACCGACAACAGCCTGGAGCCCAACACCGCGGCCCAGGTCCGCTCCGAGCAGCAGGGCGGCAAGACCGACCTGCAGGTCGTCGAGGGCGACAGCAACGACACCCGCAGCCTGGTCTTCAACACCAAGGACGCGACCACCGGCAACGTCGCCGTCCGCCAGGCCGCCGCCCAGCTGGTCGACCGCAAGACCCTCGCCCGCGACGTCTTCGCGCGCACCGTCCAGCCGCTCTACTCGATGGTCCCGGCCGGCGTCACCGGCCACAACACGTCCTTCTTCGACAAGTACGGCGACCAGGACGTCAACAAGGCCAAGGCGATCCTCGCCGCGGCCAAGGTCCCGATGCCGGTCAAGCTGAGCCTCACCTGGTCCCGCTCGCGGGCCGAGAGCGCCGAGGCCGACACGCTGAAGAAGCAGCTGGAGGCCGGCGGCGTCTTCCAGGTGACCGTCCAGCACGAGGCCGACTGGGAGGCCTTCAAGAAGGGCTGGACCGAGGGCAGGTACCAGGCGTACACCGTCGGCTGGTTCGCGGACTACCCGGACGCCGACAACTACATCGCGCCGCTGATCGTCGATGGCGGGGCCTACCACCACGGCTGGGACGACGGGCGGATCAGCCAGAAGCTGGTGCCCGAGGGCCTCAAGCAGGCCGACCGCTCCGCCGCGGCGTCGAGCTACGCGCAGATCCAGGCCATCGTCGCCGACAACGTGCCGCTGATCCCGCTCTTCCAGAACAAGTCCTTCTACGCCTCGAAGCCGTACATCACCGGCGTGGAGTCGACCATCGACACCACCGGCGTCTTCCGCTTCTGGGAGATCGGCCGGATCGGCAAGTAGCCGGCCGGCGGCGTGCAGTGGCCCGGGAGACCGGGCAACCCTCAGCACGGTGGCCCGTCCGCTCCCCCAGGGTGCAAGGGGAGTGGACGGGCCACCGTCATGTCCGCCCGTGGCGCCCCGGGCACGGTGCTCGGAGCAGCCGTGCCCGGGGCGCGGTGCTCAGAGCGCGCCCGGGCGCACCAGCCCGCTCTCGTAGGCGTACACCGCCGCCTGCACCCGGTCGCGCAGCTGAAGCTTGGTCAGCACGTGCCCCACGTGGGTCTTCACGGTGGTCTCGCTGACGAACAGCTCCGCCGCGATCTCCGCGTTCGACAGGCCCCGCGCCACCAGCTTCAGCACCTCCAGCTCACGCTCGGTCAGCGCGTTCAGCGCCTGCGGCGGCGCCTCGTCGCCCGAGGGCAGCTTGGTGGCGTACATGTCCAGCAGCCGCCGGGTGATGCTCGGCGCCAGCATCGCCGCGCCGTCCGCGACCACCCGGATCGCCTGCACCAGCTCCTCGGCCGGCACGTCCTTCAGCAGGAAGCCGCTGGCCCCGGCGCGCAGCGCCTCCACGACGTACTCGTCCAGGTCGAAGGTGGTCAGCACCAGCACCTTGGCCGGGCCGTCCCGCCCCGGGCCGGCGATCCGGCGGGTCGCCTCCACGCCGTCCATCCTGGGCATCCGGATGTCCATCAGCACCACGTCGGGCTGGAGCGCCCGCACCTGGTCCAGCGCCTGCTGACCGTCGCCGGCCTCGCCGACCACCACCAGGTCGGACTCGGCCTCCAGGATCATCCGGAAACCGGTGCGCAGCAGCGGCTGGTCGTCGACCAGCAGCACTCGGATCGTCACCTAGGACTCCTTGCTCATGGATCCCCCGTGGGATCGTCTTCGTCAGACACCGTCTTCGACGGACGTACGGGCCAGCGGCAACGGGTACGGCGGGGGAGTGCCGCCGAACTCCGGGCAGCTGGCCTGGTGGTCGCACCAGTCGCAGAGCCGGTTGCGGGTGGCCGGGAACTCCCCGGTGGCCACCGCCTCGGTGATCCGCTCCCAGAGCGCCCGCAGCTTGCGCTCCACCGCGAGCAGGTCCGTCTCGTCCGGGTCGTAGCTGACCACGTCCCCGCCCCCGCCGAGGTAGACCAGCTGCAGCCGCTTGGGGATCACTCCCTTCCACCGCCAGACCACCAGGGCGTAGAACTTCATCTGGAACATCGCCTTGCCCTCGAAGTCACGCGAGGGCGCGCGGCCGGTCTTGTAGTCCACCAGCCGGACCTCGCCGGTGGGCGCGACGTCGACCCGGTCGATGTAGCCGCGCAGCAGCAGCCCCGAGTCCAGGGCCGTCTCCACGTACAGCTCCCGCTCCACCGGGTGCAGGCGGGTCGGGTCCTCCAGCCGGAACCAGCGCTCGACCAGCTTCTCGGCGTCGGCCAGCCAGCGGGTCAGCGCCGCGCCGTCCGGATCCTCGGGGAACAGTGACACCAGCTCCGGGCGCTCGCCCAGCAGCCGCTCCCACTGCGGGCGCAGCAGCCCCAGCGCCCGCTCCGGCGTCCGCTCGGCCGCCGGGCTGTCGAAGAGCCGCTCCAGCACCGCGTGCACCAGGGTGCCCCGGGTCGCCGCCGCGCTCGGCGGCTCCGGCAGCCGGTCGATCACCCGCAGCCGGTACAGCAGCGGGCAGGTCAGGAAGTCCCCCGCGCGGGACGGGGACAGGCCGGTCGGAGGTGCCGCCGGCCGGGCCGGGGCCGCGGGGGCACTGCTGGTGTCGGTCTGCTGCATACCCCGACCCTATTGCCCTGTGCTGTCATCCCGCTGCCACGGTGCTGCCACACGGCCTTTCCAGTGGGTATGAACCCTGGGGAGGGGCGCGCGGTGTCCCACCGCCACGATCACGTAGCGTGGGCGCACCGGCGCGCGGTGCACGACGGGGGAACCGACCGAAGGGATCACGGTGAGCGACAGCAGGGGTCCGCAGACCTCCGACCAGCCACCGCACGACGGCAGGGCCCGGCCCGGACCGCCCGAGGAGCCCGAGCGCCGCAACGGCATCCTGATGGGCCGCCCCTTCGGCGTGCCCGTCTACGTCACCCCCTCCTGGTTCGTCATCGCGGCCCTGATCACCTGGGTCTTCGGCGGCCAGCTCGACCGCGTCCTGCCCGGGCTCGGCGCCACCCGCTACCTGGTCGCGTTCTCCTTCGCCGTCGCCTTCTACGGCTCCGTCCTCGTCCACGAACTCGCCCACACCGTCGTCGCGCTCCGTTACCGGCTCGGCGTGCGCCGCATCCAGCTCCAGTTCTTCGGCGGCGTCTCCGAGATCGAGAACGAGGCCGAGAGCCCGTGGCGGGAGTTCTGGCTCGCCTTCGTCGGGCCCCTGCTCTCGCTGCTGCTCGGCGGCCTCTTCTACCTCGCCATGCAGGCCGTCGAGCTCTCCAGCGTCCCCGGGGTGCTGCTCACCGGCCTGATGGTCTCCAACCTCGTCGTCGCCGCGTTCAACCTGCTGCCCGGACTGCCGCTGGACGGCGGCCGGATGCTGCGCGCCGTCGTCTGGGCGGTCACCGGCCGCCCGATGGCCGGCACCGTCGCCGCCGCCTGGTCCGGCCGCGTCCTGGCCGTCGCGGTGCTGATCGGCCTGCCGCTGGTCAGCTCCGCCCGCGGGGTCGAGCGCTCCACCAGCGACACCATGATCGACGCGGTGCTGGCCGCCGTCCTCGCCGCGCTCATCTGGACCGGCGCCGGCGGCAGCCTGCAGAACGCCCGGCTCAAGGAGGCCCTGCCCGGCCTGCGGCTGCGCGACCTCACCCGCCGGGCCGTCAAGGTCACCGCCGACACCCCGGTCGGCGAGGCGGTCCGCCGCGTCCGTGAGGACGACGCCGGCGCGGTCGTGGTGATCGACGGCCGCGGCGACCCGATCGGCCTCGTCAGGGAGTCCCAGATCCGCGCCATCCCGGAAGAGCGCCGCCCCTGGGTCGCCGTCGGCGCCCTGGCCCGCGACCTCGAACCGGGCCTGCGCCTCGCCGCCGACCTCACCGGCAACGACCTGCTGCGCGCCGTCCGCGCCACCCCCGCCACCGAGTACCTGGTCGTCGAGGCCGACGGCACGGTGTACGGCGTCGCCTCGCGCACCGACATCGAGCAGCGCCTGAACGCCGCCGTCACCGGCCGCTGAAAGGCCCGCCCGGTAAGCGGCGCCGCCGCCGGAACGATCACCTGGTAAGCCGGACGGCCCGCTTCCCTTAGGATTGTCCGCATGTCCGAACCGACCGGTGCCACCCGCCGACGCGGGCCCTTCCAGGTCGGGGACCAGGTCCAGCTGACCGACCCGAAGGGCCGCCACTACACGTTCACGCTCCAGGCCGGGAACCAGTTCCACACCCACAAGGGTGCGTTCCCCCACGACGAGCTGATCGGCGCCCCCGAGGGCACGGTCGTGCGCACCACGGGGAACGTCCCGTACCTCGCGCTGCGCCCCCTGCTCCCCGACTACGTCCTGTCCATGCCGCGCGGCGCCGCCGTGATCTACCCCAAGGACGCGGGGCAGATCCTGGCCATGGCCGACATCTTCGCCGGCGCCCGCGTCGTCGAGGCCGGCGTCGGCTCAGGCGCGCTCTCCAGCTACCTGCTGCGCGCCGTCGGCGACACCGGCATGCTGGCCTCCTACGAGCGCCGGCAGGACTTCGCCGACATCGCCAAGGGCAACGTCGAGCGCTACTTCGGCGGGCCGCACCCGGCGTGGAAGCTCACCGTCGGCGACCTCCAGGACAACCTGGTCGAGACCGACGTCGACCGCGTCATCCTCGACATGCTCGCCCCCTGGGAGTGCCTGGACGTCGCCTCCAAGGCGCTCGTCCCCGGCGGCCTCATCTGCTGCTACGTGGCCACCACCACGCAGATGTCCAAGACCGTCGAGGCGCTGCGCGAGCACGGCACCTTCACCGAGCCGCAGGCCTGGGAGACCATGGTCCGCACCTGGCACCTGGAGGGCCTGGCCGTCCGCCCGGACCACCGGATGATCGGCCACACCGGCTTCCTGCTCACCGCCCGCCGCCTCGCCGACGGCGTCGAGCCGCCGCTGCGCCGCCGCCGCCCGGCCAAGGGCGCGTACGGCGAGGACTACGACAACGGCTCGACCGAGCCCAGCCTCCAGGAGCGCGCCGCGGCCCGGGCCGCCTCCCGCGCCACCGAGGCGGAGCCCGCCGACCTCGGCTGACCCGTACGCCCGACAGGGGTGGTACGCCGGGCACTCCGCCCGCGTACCACCCCTTCGTGCTACCCACACCCGGGCCACCCCGCGCCCGCCCCCATGTGGGACGATGCTCGCTCACACCGACCCACGCGCACACATTCCCGCTGGAGGGGACGCCTGGTGGAGACCGCGGTCACGGCGACGGCAGAGCAGCAGACACCACAGGGCCGCAGCGGTCCCGCACACGCCCGGTCCGCCCCCTGGCACTGGGCGCTGGCGACCGCCGGCTGCGCGGCGGTCGTCGCCACCGCGCTCGCCGCCGACCCGGCCACCGGCACCCCGGCGCCCGCCCGGGCTGCCGCCAAGGCCCTCCCGGCCGCCGCCGCCCCCGACCCGGCCCGGGCCGAACTCCCGCTGGACTGCGGGCCGTTCCCGGTGAAGATATCCGTCAGTTTCGCCGCCGACCTCGGCGACGGCCGCCCCGGCACCGTCGCTGCCGCCCACTGCGCGGCCGAGACCGGCACCCCGCCGGACGCCGTCTACCTGCTCGGCCCCGGCACGGGCGGCAAGCCCGTGGTGCTGGCCACCCTGCTCTCCGAGGGCGAGAACCTCACCGTCGGCCGGCTCGGCCTGCGCAGCGACGGCGTCATCACCGGCCACGCGCAGGGGTATTCCAGCGACGACGTCCCGCGGTTCAGCCCGGACATCTCACTGGACCTCACCTGGACGCGCAAGGGCGGCGGCTGGGACCGCTCCCAGACCACCGCCCCGCTGACCCGGACCTGACGGTCATTCGCCCGCTCGCCCCGAATGCCCGGGGCGCGGCTACTCGGCGTCCGGCCCGTACACCTCGACCCGGTCGGCGACCCGGCGCACGTGAATGCAGTCGCCCGGGCACTCCTTCGCCGAGTCCACCACGTCCTGAAGCAGCGTCAGCGGCACCGGAGCCGTCTCGCCGGGCTGCTGGCGCAGCTCGTCATCGGACCCCTTCACGTAGGCCAGCCCGTCGATGTCGAGCTCGAAGACCTCGGGCGCGTACTGCACGCAGATGCCGTCACCGGTGCACAGATCCTGGTCGATCCACACCTCCAGCGGTTCGCTGGCCGCCGCCTCTTCGGTCACCGACATGGTCCCCTGCCGTTTCTGTCCCGGGTCGCCCCTTATCGGAGGCAATCCCGCCATTCGTACAACGATCGGACCGGAAGTCTCGGTCGCGATCGGATATCGACTCGCTCGACGATACATCTGGTCCGCTTTGGGCGGTGCGCGGTGGGTATCCCCTTAGCAGAGGGGAAGCACGCGAGGGCGAAGATCGGACACGCCCGTTCCATCTTTCTTGATCTAGGGGTTTACGGACCCCTGGTCCCAGGTAGGGTCTGGAAGCGTCCAGCTCCCCGGAGGAGGTGAGGACCGTGGCAGCCCACGATGACGACTACAACCGCAGCACCGGCAGGCCCGCTCGTGGTTCCGACGAGGCCGCTCAGGTCTCGTACCTTGAGCAGGAAATCGCCGTGCTGCGCCGCAAGCTCGCCGACTCGCCGCGCAATTCGAGAATCCTCGAAGAGCGGATCGTCGAGCTCCAGACCAACCTGGCCGGCGTGACCGCCCAGAACGAACGGCTCGCCTCCACCCTGCGCGAGGCCCGCGACCAGATCGTGGCCCTCAAGGAGGAAGTGGACCGGCTGGCACAGCCCCCGGCCGGATTCGGCACCTTCCTCAGCCGGAACGAGGACGGCACCGCCGACATCTTCACCGGGGGGCGCAAGCTCCGCGTGAACGTCAGCCCCAACGTCGACCTCGACGAACTGCGGCGCGGCCAGGAAGTGATGCTCAACGAGGCCCTCAACATCGTGGACGCGATGGCCTTCGAGCGCATCGGCGACATCGTCACCCTCAAGGAGATCCTCGAGGACGGCGAGCGCGCCCTGGTCATCGGCCACACCGACGAGGAGCGGGTGGTGCGCCTCGCCGAACCGCTGCGCGAGATCACCATCCGGGCGGGGGACGCCCTCCTGCTGGAGCCCCGCTCCGGCTACGTCTACGAGGTCGTGCCCAAGTCCGAGGTCGAGGAGCTGGTCCTCGAAGAGGTCCCGGACATCGACTACCGCCAGATCGGCGGCCTCAGCAACCAGATCGAGCAGATCCGCGACGCGGTCGAGCTGCCCTACCTGCACGCCGACCTCTTCAAGGAGTACGAGCTGCGCCCGCCCAAGGGCGTGCTGCTCTACGGCCCGCCCGGCTGCGGCAAGACGCTGATCGCCAAGGCGGTGGCCAACTCGCTGGCCAAGAAGGTCGCCGAGGTGACGGGCCGGCCCCAGGGGAAGAGCTACTTCCTCAACATCAAGGGCCCCGAGCTGCTCAACAAGTACGTGGGCGAGACCGAGCGGCAGATCCGCCTGGTCTTCCAGCGGGCCAGGGAGAAGGCGAGCGAGGGCACGCCCGTCATCGTCTTCTTCGACGAGATGGAGTCGCTCTTCCGCACCCGTGGCTCCGGTGTCAGCTCGGACGTGGAGAACACCATCGTCCCGCAGCTGCTCGCCGAGATCGACGGCGTGGAGGGCCTGGAGAACGTCATCGTCATCGGCGCCTCCAACCGCGAGGACATGATCGACCCGGCGATCCTGCGGCCCGGCCGCCTGGACGTCAAGATCAAGATCGAGCGCCCGGACGCCGAGGCCGCGAAGGACATCTTCTCCAAGTACCTCAAGGGCACGCTGCCCTTCCACCCGGACGACCTCAAGGAGCACGACAGCTCCGTCGAGGCGACCGTGGAGGCGATGATCCAGTCGGTGGTGGAGCGGATGTACTCCGAGACCGAGGAGAACCGCTTCCTGGAGGTCACCTACGCCAACGGTGACAAGGAGGTCCTGTACTTCAAGGACTTCAACTCCGGCGCGATGATCCAGAACATCGTCGACCGCGCCAAGAAGATGGCCATCAAGGACTTCCTCGACCACGGCCAGCGCGGTCTGCGCGTCTCCCACCTGCTCGCCGCCTGCGTGGACGAGTTCAAGGAGAACGAGGACCTGCCCAACACCACCAACCCGGACGACTGGGCCCGGATCTCCGGCAAGAAGGGCGAGCGGATCGTCTTCATCCGCACGCTGGTCACCGGAAAGCAGGGCGCCGAGTCCGGCCGCTCGATCGACACTGTCGCCAACACGGGGCAGTACCTGTAACCGCACAGCTCCCGGGCCCGCAGGGTCCGGGCCGGCATGCGGTCCCGGAACAGCACGCACCCCGTCCGGCTGTGGCGCCTCGCGGCCCCGCAGCCGGACGGCGCGTCTCGGGACCCGCCTGTCGGTGCCGCGTTCTAGGCTCGACCCACCGCGCGCGGGCACATCGCCGGCGCCGGTGTTGTTCAGCGGTACGTCAGCGTGTTCCGCCCGTGGGGGGCGGCACACCGGGCAAGGAGGGCCGCATGACCGTACGGCGCGTGATGGGCATCGAGACCGAGTACGGGATCTCCGTGCCCGGGCACCCCAACGCCAACGCCATGCTCACCTCGTCCCAGATCGTCAACGCGTACGCGGCGGCGATGCACCGGGCACGGCGGGCCCGCTGGGACTTCGAGGAGGAGAATCCGCTGCGCGACGCCCGGGGCTTCGACCTCGCGCGTGACGTCGCGGACGCCAGCCAGCTGACCGACGAGGACATCGGCCTCGCCAATGTCATCCTCACCAACGGCGCGCGGTTCTACGTCGACCACGCGCACCCCGAGTACAGCTCGCCCGAGGTGACCAACCCGCGCGACGCCGTGCTCTGGGACAAGGCCGGCGAGCGGATCATGGCGGCCGCCGCCCAACGCGCCCTGGAACTGCCCAACGGGCAGACCATCCACCTCTACAAGAACAACACCGACAACAAGGGCGCCTCCTACGGCACCCACGAGAACTACCTGATGAAGCGGGCGACACCGTTCGCCGACATCGTCCGCCACCTCACCCCGTTCTTCGTCTCCCGCCAGGTGGTCACCGGCGCCGGCCGCGTCGGCATCGGCCAGGACGGCTCGGCCAACGGCTTCCAGATCAGCCAGCGGGCCGACTACTTCGAGGTGGAGGTCGGCCTGGAGACCACCCTCAAGCGGCCGATCATCAACACCCGGGACGAACCGCACGCCGACGCCGAGAAGTACCGCCGGCTCCACGTGATCATCGGCGACGCCAACCTCTCCGAGATCTCCACCTACCTCAAGCTGGGCACCACCTCGCTGGTCCTGGCGATGATCGAGGACGCCTTCATCGCCTCCGACCTCGCCGTCGACCAGCCGGTGCGCACCCTGCACCGGGTCTCCCACGACCCCTCGCTCAAGCACCTGATCACGCTGCGCAACGGGCGCAAGCTGACCGCCGTCCAGCTCCAGCTGGAGTACTTCGAGCTGGCCCGCAAGTACGTCGAGGACCGCTTCGGCACCGACGCCGACGAGCAGACCGTGGACGTGCTGGCCCGCTGGGAGGACGTGCTGGGCCGGCTGGAGCGCGATCCGATGTCGCTCTCCAAGCAGCTGGACTGGGTCGCCAAGCGGGAGATCCTGGAGGGCTACCGCAGCCGTGACGCCCTGGAGTGGGACAACTCCCGGCTGCACCTGGTCGACCTCCAGTACAGCGACGTCCGGCCCGAGAAGGGCCTCTACAACCGCCTGGTGGCCCGCGGCCGGTTCGAGCGGCTGGTGACCGAGGAGGAGGTCGAGCGGGCCGTATCCAAGCCCCCGGAGGACACCAGGGCGTACTTCCGCGGGCGCTGCCTGGAGCAGTACGCGGACCACGTGGCGGCGGCCTCCTGGGACTCGGTGATCTTCGACCTGCCGGGCCGGGACTCGCTGCAGAGGGTCCCCACGCTGGAGCCGCTGCGCGGCACCCGCAACCACGTCAAGGAACTGCTCGACCGCTGCCGCACGGCGGAGGACCTGCTCCGCGTGCTCTCCGGCGGGTAACTTTTCGATCACCACGGGTGAACGCCCGCCGAATGGGAATCATCCGGGGTGGCAGCGGGTGTTGGACAGGAAGCGCCCCGGCAAACCGGAAGCGGGTAGTCGCACCTTGTGTATAGGGTCGGTGCAGCAAGCAACGACCAAACCGTGCCAGACAGATCGAGCGGGGTGAGGGAAATGGCGAGCAAGGACACCGGCGGCGGCCAGCAGCGGGCGAACCGCTCTTCCGAGGAGGTCGAGGAGCAGGCCGCGGAAGCACAGAATTCCGACGACCTCAAGGAACGCCAGGAAAAGCTCAGCGACGACGTCGACGCGGTTCTCGACGAAATCGACGAGGTACTCGAGTCCAATGCCGAGGATTTCGTCCGGCAGTTCGTGCAAAAGGGCGGCCAGTAACACCCTCCGGGCATTCAGGGAATTCACGGTCGCGACCGCCGAGGGCGGGCGGACGGCAATGGCCGCCCGTCCGCCCCGGTCCGGCCCTCCACGCGTGGACGGTGATCGTCAGGCGGGTAGGGTGCCGGGCAGCGCGTTTCAAGCTACCTGGAAGGAATCGTGTGGAAGCCAACACTCGTGGCACCGGGCGTCTACCGGCTGCCTTCCTGACCCCGGGGTCCTCGTCGTTCCTCGACTTCCTGGCGGAGCACCAGCCCGAGCTCATCCCGGGCCGCCGCAGCCTGCCGGAAGGGGTGGTGGTCGAGGCCCCGCACGGGACGACGATCGTCTCGGCCGTGTTCGACGGCGGCGTGGTCATCGCCGGTGACCGGCGCGCCACCATGGGCAACGTGATCGCCCAGCGCGACATGGAGAAGGTCTTCCCGGCCGACGAGTACAGCGCGGTCGGCATCGCCGGCACCGCCGGCCTCGCGATCGAGATGGTCCGGCTGTTCCAGCTGGAGCTGGAGCACTACGAGAAGATCGAGGGCACCGTGCTCTCCCTGGAGGGCAAGGCCAACCGCCTCACCACCATGATCCGGGGCAACCTCGGCATGGCGATGCAGGGCCTCGCGGTCGTCCCGATGTTCGCCGGCTACGACCTCGACCTCGGCCGCGGCCGGATCTTCACCTACGACGTCACCGGCGGCCGTTCCGAGGAACGCGGGTTCGCCGCCACCGGCTCGGGCTCGGTCTACGCCCGCGGCTCGATGAAGAAGCTCTACCGCGCGGACCTGACGGCCCAGCAGGCGTCCACCCTGGTCGTCCAGGCCCTCTACGACGCGGCCGACGACGACTCCGCCACGGGTGGTCCGGACCTCGCCCGCAAGATCTTCCCGATCGTCTCGCTGATCACCGAGGACGGCTTCCGCCGGCTCACCGAGGCCGAGGTGACCGAGATCGCCGTCTCGATCACCGACGAGCGCCTCGTCCACCCCAACGGCCCGCAGGCCCCGCTGCTCTAGCCACACCTACCAAGGAAGGGACGACCGCCGGTGTCGACACCGTTCTACGTCTCGCCCCAGCAGGCCATGGCGGACCGCGCGGAGTACGCCCGCAAGGGCATCGCGCGCGGTCGCAGCGTGGTCGTGCTCACCTACGCCGACGGCATCGTCTTCGTCGCCGAGAACACCTCCCGTGCGCTCCACAAGGTCTCCGAGATCTACGACAAGATCGCCTTCGCGGCGGTCGGCCGGTACAACGAGTTCGAGAACCTGCGCATCGGCGGCGTCCGCTACGCCGACCTGCGCGGCTACTCCTACGACCGGGCCGACGTCACCGCCCGCGGCCTGGCCAACGTCTACGCCCAGACGCTCGGCACCATCTTCTCCTCGGTCGGCGAGAAGCCGTACGAGGTGGAGCTGATCGTGGCAGAGGTCGGCCGCACCACGGACGAGGACCAGATCTACCGGCTCACGCCGGACGGCTCGGTCGTCGACGAGAAGAACTACGTGGTGGTGGGAGGCAACGCCGACTCGATCGGCAACTACCTGGGCCAGCGCCACCGCAGCGGGCTCTCGCTCACCGACGCGGTCAAGGTCGCCGTGGACTCCCTCGCCCGGGATCCCAACGGGGGCAGCCCGCGCACCCTGACCCCCGAACAGCTGGAGGTGGCGGTCCTCGACCGCCAGCGCTTCCAGCAGCGCAAGTTCAAGCGGATCCTGGGCGGCCAGCTCTCCCGGCTGCTCGACGGCGACCAGTCCGCGGAGTCGGACGACGAGGAGAAGCCGGCGGCCGCGCCGCCGGAGTAAGTAGTGCCGAGGAGTCCCGCGCGGCGGCTGTCGGCCGCCGGCGGGACCTCCCTTCGGCGACGCTCTCAGAGAATGGATGCCGCGTGACTCCTCCCCGACGGTCGAGACCGTGGGGCTTCAAGCCCGCCTGACGGCAAGCCCCGGACAAGCCCTGCCCGCTGCCTAAGCAGGGGATCAGCCCACAAGGCCTGCTGCGGCTCCGAGCCGCAGAGTTCACGATCCCGATCCGCTCACCGGCTCAGACCGGTGATTCCTTCGAAAGAAGGTGCCATGGACCGCCGAATTTTCGGGCTGGAGAACGAGTACGGCGTCACCTGCACGTTCCGTGGGCAGCGACGGCTGTCGCCGGACGAGGTGGCCCGGTACCTCTTCCGCCGCGTTGTCTCCTGGGGCCGCAGCAGCAATGTGTTCCTGCGCAACGGTGCCCGCCTCTACCTCGACGTCGGCTCCCACCCGGAGTACGCCACCCCCGAGTGCGACGAGGTCACCGAGCTGGTGACGCACGACAAGGCGGGCGAGCGCATCCTCGAAGGGCTCCTGGTGGACGCCGAGCGGCGGCTGCACGAGGAGGGCATCGCAGGGGACGTCTACCTCTTCAAGAACAACACCGACTCGGCCGGCAACTCCTACGGCTGCCACGAGAACTACCTGGTGGCCCGGCACGGCGAGTTCTCCCGGCTGGCCGACGTCCTGATCCCCTTCCTGGTCACCCGGCAGCTGATCTGCGGGGCCGGCAAGGTGCTGCAGACCCCGCGCGGCGCGGTGTACTGCGTCAGCCAGCGGGCCGAGCACATCTGGGAGGGCGTCAGCTCGGCGACCACCCGCTCCCGGCCGATCATCAACACCCGGGACGAGCCGCACGCCGACGCCGAGCGCTACCGGCGGCTGCACGTCATCGTCGGCGACTCCAACATGTCGGAGACGACCACGCTGCTCAAGGTCGGCGCCACCGACCTGGTGCTGCGGCTGATCGAGGCCGGCGTGGTGATGCGCGACCTCACCCTGGAGAACCCGATCCGGGCGATCCGCGAGGTCAGCCACGACCTCACCGGCACCCACCAGGTCCGGCTCGCCAACGGCCGGGAGGCCAGCGCGCTGGACATCCAGGAGGAGTACTACAGCAAGGCGCTGGAGTTCGCCGACCGCAAGGGCATCAACACCGGCACCATCGCCCGGGTCCTCGACCTCTGGGGCCGCACCCTGGAGGCGGTCCGCACCGAGCGGCTCGACGGGGTGGCCACCGAGATCGACTGGATCATGAAGTACAAGCTCATCGAGCGCTACCGCGAGAAGCACCAGATGAGCATGTCCAACCCGCGGGTCGCCCAGATCGACCTCGCGTACCACGACATCCACCGCCGGCGCGGGCTGTTCTACCTGCTCCAGGCCAAGAACCAGGCAGAGCGGGTGACCACCGACCTCAAGACCTTCGAGGCCAAGTCGATCCCGCCGCAGACCACCCGGGCCCGGCTGCGCGGCGACTTCATCCGCCGGGCGCAGGAGCAGCGCCGGGACTTCACGGTGGACTGGGTGCACCTGAAGCTGAACGACCAGGCGCAGCGGACGGTGCTCTGCAAGGACCCGTTCCGCTCGGTCGACGAGCGGGTGGAGAAGCTGATCGCGGGGATGTGACCGGCGGCGCGACCGCGGGTGCGAGCGGCGCGGTCCCGAGGTGATCTTCGTGGTGTCCGGCCCCGGTGGTGTCTACCGGGGCCGGACGCGGTCGGGGCATACGCTGTCCGTCGAGTCCGGAGAGCCGACTTTGACCGACAGTTAGGAACGCCGTGCGCCGCACCGCCGGTTTGCTTCTCACCCTGCCCCTGCTGCTGGTGGTCGCCTGCAGCAGCTCCACCAAGGCGACCAGCCCGGCGACGCCCACGGCGTCCAGCGTGGCCCCCACCGTGCCGGCACCGGTGACCGAGGCCGCGCCGATGCCGACCCTGTCGGGCGGCGGCTTCGGGAGCAAGGCCACCATCACCATTCCCGAGGGTGCGCCCAGCGGCCAGTTCGTGGTCAACACCGTGAGCGAGGGGGAACGCTCCACGGTGAACAAGGGCGACTGGGTGACGGTGAACTACACCGCCAAGGACTGGACCACCGGCAAGGACCTGCCCAGCTCCTACGACGCGGGCGGCAAGCCGCAGCTCTACCAGGCGGGCGCCGGACAGCTGGTGCCCGCCTTCGACCAGAGCGTGATCGGCAAGAAAGTCGGCAGCCGGCTGCTGGTGGTGGCCCCGCCGGCCGCCGCGTTCGGCAGCCAGGGCAACGCCGAGCTCGGCGTGGGCCCCGGCGACACCGTGGTCTTCGTGCTGGACATCATGGAGAGTGTGCCGGCGGACTCCACCCTCTCCGGCACCATGACGCAGCCGCCGCCCACCCTGCCGCAGGTCAAGGACAACGGCAAGGCCGCCCCGACGATCACCATCCCGCCCGGGCAGGCCCCGCCCACCGACCTCCAGCAGGCGGTGCTGATCAAGGGCGAGGGCAAGCAGGTCAAGGCTGGGCAGACCCTCGTCGTGCAGTACACCGGGGTGCTCTGGAGCAACGGCCAGCAGTTCGACTCGTCGTGGAGCCACGGCGGTGCACAGGCGCTGCAGATCGGCACCGGCAGCGTGATCGAGGGCTGGGACAAGGGCCTGGTCGGCCAGACCGTGGGCAGCCGGGTCGAGCTGGTGGTACCGCCCGCGCTGGCCTACAAGGAGCAGGGGAAGGACGCCGTCCCGCCGAACGCGACCCTGGTCTTCGTGATCGACATCCTCGAGGCGGTGTAGGGCGTGTCCGACCGGTTCGTGCGCCCGGCGGGAACGCCCGGCCACGTCCCGGAGCCCCGACGCGGTCTGGGAGCGACGGATGGGATTCCGTACGCTTGGGCGGGCGCTCGCACAAGGAAACGCCCGCCCTCATCCTGACCTGTCATACTGCCCTCGCACTGTGGTAGGCGTCGCCGGCGCCCGGGACCCGGGCGGCAGTGCGAGAGCACCCCGGCGCCCACCACGCCGGCCGTAGACCTCGAAGACCTCGTGGCGAGATGGATGGGGAGTCATGTCTGAGAAAGCGTCGAGCCCGGGCGGGGCCGGCACCGCGAACGGGAACTCCGCCGGTGACCCGGCCGACTCGCGGCCCGGTGGCCCGCTGCCCGGCGACGGCGAGTCGATCGTCGTACCGCCGTCGATCCTGAAGCAGCAGGCGGGCTGGGCCCAGCCCGGTGAGGCCGCGCGGCCGAGCGGCGGGACGAAGACCGACGAGGCCCCGCAGATCTTCGCGTCCAACGTGCGCCGCCAGGACACCTCGGAGGCCGGGTACGACGAGAACCCGCCCGGTGTCGGCAAGCTGGGTGTGATCCTCGGCACCGTGCTCACCCTGCTGCTGGTCGGCAGCGCGATCACGCTGTACGAGGTGAACAAGGACGGCGGCTCCAAGACGGACGCCGCCGCCAAGCCGGACGCCACCAAGAGCGCGCCGCCCACGCCCAGCGCCGAGCCGGTACCGCCGATCAAGGACAGCGCCAAGGTGCTGCCGACGGTCACCGGCGAGTTCGGCAAGAAGGCCGCCATCGAGGTGCCCGGCGAGCAGGCCGACGGCTCCTTCGTCGTCAAGGTGCTCTCCGAGGGCACCGGCGCCAAGGTCGAGAAGAACTCCTGGACCTCGGTCGACTACACGGCCAAGGACTGGACCACCGGCAAGGACATCCCCAGCTCGTACGACGACAAGGGCAAGCCGCAGATCTTCCAGGCCGGCACCGACGCGCTGATCCCGGCGCTCGACCAGGCCGTGCTCGGCAAGAAGGCCGGCAGCCGGGTCATGGTGGTGGCCCCGCCCGCCGCCGCGTTCGGTGCCCAGGGCAACCCGAGCATGTCGATCGGCGCCAAGGACAACCTGGTGTTCGTCATCGACATCCGCAACAGCACCGCGCCCGACGCCGTGGTCAGCGGCACCGTCACCCCGCCGCCCGCGGACTTCCCGCAGGTGAAGGACAACGGCAAGAAGCCCGCCGACATCACCCCGGTGGCCGGCGCCGCCGACCCGACCGAGCTCAAGTCGCACGTCCTGATCAAGGGCACCGGCCCCAAGGTCGAGAAGGGCGAGAAGGTCGTCGTCCAGTACACCGGCGCGCTGTTCAAGGACGGCAAGGTCTTCGACTCCTCGCTGAGCAAGGGCCAGGCGTTCTCCTTCCCGGTGGGCGGCGGCCAGGTCATCGCCGGCTGGGACCAGGGCCTGGAGGGCCAGACCGTCGGCAGCCGCGTCGAGCTGGTCATCCCCGCCTCGCTCGGCTACGGCGACAAGGGCCAGGGCGACATCCCGGCCAACGCCACGCTGGTCTTCGTGGTGGACATTCTGGACGCCGGTCAGGGCTGATCCACTTTCGGGTGACAATGGTCTGTGTGTGACCTTCGGGCGGGGCCGCGTGGCCTGAGCCCGGACGGGCGGCGGGCGCCCGTACCGTGGTCCGGGAACGGACCGGGTGCGGGCGCCCGCCGCTTGGTCATGAATGGAAGCAACCGAGAAGAGGCAGTTGTGAGCAACAAGACGAAGCCGGAGATCGACTTCCCGGGCGGCGACGCGCCGACCGAGCTGCAGATCCGCGACATCGAGGTCGGCACCGGTGACGAGGCCAAGCCGGGCCAGGTCGTCGAGGTGCACTACGCCGGTGTGACGTTCGAGACCGGCGAGGAGTTCGACGCCAGCTGGAACCGCGGTTCCACCTTCAAGTTCCCGCTCGGCGCCGGCCGCGTCATCAAGGGCTGGGACCAAGGCGTCGTCGGCATGAAGGTCGGCGGCCGCCGCGAGCTGATCATCCCCGCGCGCCTCGCGTACGGCAACCAGTCGCCGTCCCCGCTCATCCCCGCGGGCTCGACCCTGATCTTCGTGGTCGACCTGATCTCCGTCTGACCGCGGACTGATCCTGGTCGGATCCCGGCCGGACCGCCGTCCGGCACCGGTCCGACCCGGTCGTGACCGAGGGCCGCACCCCCGAGCCGGGGGTGCGGCCCCACGCGTTTGCGGACTCGGCTTTTGCACTGCGTACCGCTACCGGTACGGTCGGTCCCGCCGGGTCGACGACCGCCCGGCGGGCGCACCCCGCGCGCGGCGCGGCACACCGGAAGGGTCAGCGATGGCGATCGCCAAGGCAGAGCGGCTGATGAATCTCGCCCTGTGCCTGATGAACACCAGACGTCCGCTCTCCAAGAAGGAGCTGCGGGAGTCCATCGAGGCCTACCGCGAAGCCTGGCAGAACAGCAGCGAGGACGCCTTCAACCGGATGTTCGAGCGGGACAAGGACGACCTGCGCGAACTCGGACTGGTCATCGACGTCGACGAGAACGCCCTCGACGGCGAACTCGGCTACCTCGCCCGCGCCGACCGCAACCGCCTGCCGGAGATCGCCCTCGACGCCGAGGAAGCCGCCGCACTCACCCTCGCCGCCCGCGTCTGGCAGCAGGCCAAGATGTCCGGCGCGGCCAGCGGCGCCCTGCAGAAGCTCCGCGCAGCCGGCGTGCCGTTCAGCGAGACCGAGGGCCGCACCGCCCTCGAACCGCGCATCCCCGCCCGCGAGAGCGCCTTCGAACCGCTGCTCACCGCCGCCCGCGACCGCCGCCCGGTCACCTTCGAGTACCGCAAGGCCGGCGCCGCCGCCGTCGAGCAGCGCACCGTCGAGCCCTGGGCGCTGGAGTGCTGGCGCGGCCACTGGTACCTGGCCGGCTGGGACCGGGACCGCAGCGACGCCCGCGTCTTCCGGCTCAGCCGGATCACCGGCAAGGTCCGCGCCCGCTCGGGCGCCTTCCTCGGCACCGTCCCCGAGCACGTCGACGTCCGCGCCACCGTCGCCAAGTTCGCCGGCGAGGGCGCCACCGCCACCGCCGTGGTGCGGGTCCGCCGGGGAGCCGGCTTCCCGCTGCGCACCAAGGCGCTGAGCACCCGGCGGTCCGACGAGACCTGGGACGAGCTGGAGATCCCCTACGGCAACGGGCTCGGCGCCGACCTCGCCGAGTTCGGGCCGGACGTGCTGGTGCTCGGCCCGGAGGAACTGCGCGCGGACGTGATCGACCGCCTGCGCGCGGTCGCCGGGGCCGCTGCTGTTGACGGTATCGAGGGAGTGCGGGCATGAGCAACGCGATCGACCAGACCCGGCGGATGCTCTCGCTGGTCACCTACCTGCGCGAACGGCCCGGCGCCGAGGTGGCCGAGGTGGCCCGCGCCTTCGGCATCACCGAGCGCGAGCTGATCGGCGACCTCAACGTGCTGCCGATGTGCGGCACCAGCTTCCGCGGCGGCGACCTGCTCGACATCGACACCGACGGCGAGCGGATCTGGTGGCACAACGTCGACGACGTCGCCCAGCCGCTGCGGCTGGCCGCCGACGAGGCGACCGCCCTGCTGGTCGCCGCCCGCGCCGTGGCCGGCCTGCCCGGACTGCGGGCCGGTGACCGGGAGGCGCTCACCCGCGCCGTCGCCAAGATCGAGAACGCGGCCGGGGACAGCGCCGAGGGCAGCGCCCGGGTCGGCGTCACCTTCGAGGCCGAGAGCCACGTCTTCGCCGACATCGACCGCGCCCTCAGCGAGGGCCGGCGGGTCTGGCTGCGCTACTACTCGCACGGCCGCGGCGGCATGACCGAGCGCGAGGTCGACCCGATCCGGCTGCTCACCGAGGGCCACACCTACCTCGAGGCCTGGTGCCGGACCTCCGAGGACCACCGGATGTTCCGGCTCGACCGGGTCGCCGAGATCAAGGTGCTGGACGTCCCCTCCGACCCGCCCCGGCGCGAGCCGCGCGACCTCTCCGGCGGGCTGGTCAATCCGTCCGCGGACGACCCCGAGGTGGTCGTCGAGGTCACCTCCGGCGGGCGCTGGGTCGCCGAGTACTACACCCACGACCACGCCGAGGAGCTGCCCGACGGCGGCCTGCGGATCACCCTGCGCAGCGCGGACCCCTCCCAGCTGCGCCCGCTGGCGCTGCGGCTCGGCCGGGACGGCCGGATCGTCTCACCGCCGGAGCTCGCCGAGCAGGCGCGGTCGGCGGCGGCCGAGGCACTGGCCGCCTACGGGGAGAAGGCGGCCACCGGGGAGGGGCTGGTCTGAGCCGTGGAGCCCGGTACCAGATTCAAGGTGTACTGCTCGGAGTGCCGGGAGAAGGTGGAGCTGCCCGCCGAGGAGTTCCGCCTGACCCTCGGCCGGACTCCGGCGCAGGCGCACTACAGCTTCGGCTGCCCGCTCTGCGGAGCCTCGGTGCGCAAGGCGGCCGGGGAGAAGATCGTCGCGGCTCTGACGGGCGCGGGTGTGCGGACGATGCGGCTCGTTCCGGTCGAGGGGTGAGCGGTCGGGCTGCGGGGCTCGTGCCGGGCGAGGGGTGAGCAGCCCTGGGCGAGGGGCGCGTCGGCGACTCCGGGTGGGTGGATAGGGTGGTGGCCATGTCCTGGATGCTCGTCGCCGCCGTCCTGCTCGTCACCGCCGGTCTGCTGGTGCTCGGTGTCCTCGCGATCCGGCTCTGGCTGGACGTCCGGGCGCTGGCCAAGGGGGTGGACACCGCCTCGCGCGCGCTGGCCGAGGCGGCCGGTGACCTCGCGGCGGCGGTGCCCGGACGCTGAGTGTCCTTCGGCACGTCCGGCAGCCCGGAGGTACGGGGGCTGCTGCGTGCGGGTGTGGGCGGGTTACGCTCTCAGATGGCTCCTGCATCTTGCGGCCGGGGGCCGCTGTCCTGTTCGGGCGGCCGTCGTCAGGGCGTCACCCGCAGCGGTTACCATCCCCGCAGCGGGCGGCCCACCGGTGCCGCCATGACTGAAGGTGGTCGGGCATGCGGATCTCGATGACCGCGATTCTGGTGATCGTGGTTTTTGCCATCGTGCTGTTCGGGGCCAAGCGGCTGCCCGATCTGGCGCGCTCGCTCGGCCAGTCGATGCGGATTCTGAAGAGCGAGGCCAAGGCGATGAAGTCGGACGGCGCGGACGACGCCGACGGGCCCGCGCCGCAGGCCGCGCCCGCGGTCGGCTCCGCTTCGGGTGCCGGCTCGGCGAAGACCATCCAGGCCGCGCCGGGGGCGTCCGCGACCGCCCGGCCGGTCACCGAGCAGCAGCCGGCACAGCCGGGGGCGGAGGGCGGCGGGCCGCGTTGAGCGGTGCGACGCACGCGACGCACGCGACCACTGGAGGCCCGTCGACCGGCGGGCCTCGACGCACGAGTTGAGGACCGGGGTTGAGCAAGCTCTCCAAGGCGTCGAAGGCGCCCAAGGATCCTGAAGGGCGGATGGCCCTCGCCGACCACCTGCGGGAACTGCGGAACCGCGTGGTCAAGTCGGTCCTGGCGATCGTGCTGTTCACGATCGTCGCGCTGATCTTCCACAAGCAGCTCGAGACGCTCCTGCTGAAGCCGATTCCGCGGTGCGACGAGACGAACTCCTCGCAGTTCCACGGTCGGTGCGCGAACGTCTCCGCGGTCGGCCTCACCGCGGGCTTCAACTGGATGCTGCAGGTCGCGCTCACGGCCGGTGTGGTGGCCGCCGTCCCGGTCTGGCTCTACCAGCTCTGGGCCTTCGTGGCGCCCGGACTGCACAAGCACGAGCGCAAGTACACGATGATCTTCATGGCCTGCGGTGCACCGCTGTTCCTGGCCGGCGTGGCCTGCGCCTTCCTGGTGATGCCGACCACGGTCGAGGTGCTGATCTCGTTCAACCCGAGTGACACCATCCCGATCCTGCCGCCCAACGACTACTTCGAGATCGCCACCCGGATGGTGCTGGTCTTCGGCCTGGCCTTCGAGTTCCCGCTGCTGCTGGTGATGCTCAACCTGGTCGGCATGGTCACCGGCAAGCGGCTGCTCGGCTGGTGGCGCGGCATGGTGATGGCCATCACCGTCTTCGCCGCCTTCGCCACGCCGAGCGCCGACCCCGTCAGCATGCTGGTGCTGGCCGCGCCGATCTGGGCGCTGTACTTCCTCGCCGTCGGCATCACGCTGTTCAACGACCGGCGCAAGGCCCGCCGCAACCCGGATCTCGGGCTGGACGACGAGGAGGCCTCCCACCTGGACCTCTCGGTGCAGCCGGTGAGCGGGGCCGAGGCCGTGCAGGCGTCGGCCGCCCCGGCGGCGAGCGCGCCGGTGCCGGCCGCGCGGCACGAGCAGATGGACGACATCACGTGACGAGGTGATCCCCGCCTCATGAGGTGACACCCGCCTCCTGCGGTAACCCGCCTCGCAGCCCCGGCCCGCCGTTCCCCGGCGGGCCGGGGCTTTTTCCTTGGCGCGGCCGTCCGGCGGGGCGGTCTTGGCAGGCGTGATGGCATGTGACATATTACTGGCGTGTCCCAGCCTCAGAGACCTCCCCTGGACGTCGTCGTGGTCGGCGCCGGCGTCGTCGGAGCCGCCTGCGCCTACTACGCCGCCCGTGCCGGGCTCGCCGTCGCCGTGATCGACCGCGGGCCGGTGGCCGGTGGCACCACCGGCGCCGGCGAGGGCAACCTGCTGGTCTCCGACAAGGAGCCAGGGCCCGAACTCGACCTCGCCCTGCTCTCCACCCGGCTCTGGCAGGAGCTCGCCGAGGAGCTCGGCGCGGCCGTCGAGTACGAGCCCAAGGGTGGCCTGGTCGTCGCTGCCACACCCGCCCGGCAGGACGCCCTGCGCGCCTTCGCCGCCGAGCAGGCGGCGGTCGGCGTCACGGCCGAGGAGATCCCCGGCGAGCGGCTGCGCGAGCTCGAACCGCACCTCGCCGCCGGGCTGGCCGGCGGCTTCCACTACCCGCAGGACGCCCAGGTCCAGCCCGCACTGGCCGCCGCCCACCTGCTGCGGGCCGCCCGCCGCGACGGCGCCGTGCTGTACACCGGCGAGACCGTCCGGGAGGTGACCACCGGGCCGGACGGCGCCGTGCTCGGCGTGGTGACCGACCGGCGGAGGCTGGCGGCGCCCGCGGTGGTCAACGCCGCGGGCACCTGGGGCGGCGAGCTGGCCGCCCTGGCCGGGGTGCACCTGCCGGTGCTGCCACGCCGCGGCTTCGTGCTCGTCACCGAGCCGCTGCCGAGGATCGTCCGGCACAAGGTCTACGCCGCCGACTACGTCGCGGACGTGGCCAGCGGATCGGCCGCGCTGCAGACCTCGGCGGTGGTCGAGGGAACGCCCGGCGGGCCGGTGCTGATCGGCGCCAGCCGGGAGCGGGTCGGCTTCGACCGGACGCTCTCGGTGGAGGTGCTCCAGCGGCTCGCCGCGCAGGCGGCGGCGCTGTTCCCGGTGCTCGCGGACGTCAGCGTGCTGCGCGCCTACCGTGGCTTCCGTCCGTACCTGCCGGACCACCTGCCCGCGATCGGCGCCGACCCGCGCGTGCCCGGGCTCTACCACGCCTGCGGCCACGAGGGCGCGGGCATCGGGCTCGCCCCGGCCACCGGGCTGCTGATCGGCGAGCAGCTCACCGGCAAGCGGCCGGAGCTGGACCTCACGCCGTTCCGGGCCGACCGGTTCGGGGCCGACGGTCCCGCGTGAGCTTTGCAAAGTGCGAGAGCCGCTTTGCAAAGAGCTCGCACGCCATGGCGCGACCCGACAGTCGTACCAGCCCACGATCCACGACCGGAACGGAGAACCCCAGTCATGCGCCGAACCCCCGCCGACCTGGTCGGGGCGGTACCCGGCCCCGCCCACACCATCGAGTTCGACGGCCGGGACGTCCCCGCGCTGCCCGGGCAGACGATCGCGGCCGCGCTCTGGGCCGACGGCGTCCTGGCCTGGCGCACCACCCGGGTCGGCGGCCGGCCACGCGGGGCGTTCTGCGGGATCGGCGTCTGCTTCGACTGCCTGGCCACCGTCGACGGGCGGCCCAACCAGCGCACCTGTCTGCTGCCGGCCGAGCCCGGCACCACCGTCACCACCCAGGAGGGCAACGGCCGTGCCGACCTCGCCGTCTGAATCCTTCGACCGCTCCGGGCCGTACGACCTCGCGGTGATCGGGGCCGGTCCGGCCGGGCTCGCCGCCGCGGTGGCCGCCGCCGACCTCGGGCTGCGCTGCGCCCTCCTCGACGCCGGACCGCGGACCGGCGGGCAGTACTACCGGCACCCGGCCCCCGGCCTCGGCGCGGCCAGGCCGGACCGGCTGCACCACGGCTGGTCCGTCTACACCGGGTGGGCCGACCGGCTTGCCGCGCACCGCGAGGCGGGCCGGGTCGACCACCTGGCCGGCCACCAGGTCTGGGCGCTGGAGCGGGTGGGCGGCGCGGCCGGTGCGTCCGGTGTGCGGCAGGGTGAGGCCGGGGCCTCGGGCGGCGATGACGACACGGCCTGGGCCGTGCACGCGACCCTCGGGCCGGAGGCCGGCGACCGTGCGACCGTGCGGGCCGCCGCCGTGGTGCTCGCCACCGGTGCGTACGAGCGGCAGCTGCCGTTCCCCGGCTGGACGCTGCCCGGGGTGGTCACCGCCGGCGGCGCGCAGGCCATGCTCAAGACGGGCCTGGTGCTGCCCGGCAAGCGGGTCGTGGTCGCGGGCAGCGGGCCGCTGCTGCTCGCCGCGGCATCCTCGCTGGTCACCGCCGGGGCCCGGGTGCCCGCGGTGGTCGAGGCCACCAACTACCTCGCCTACGCCCGGCGCCCCGGCGTCCTGGCCGCCGTCCCGGCCAAGCTGGTCGAGGGAGCCGGTCACGGCGCCGCGATGCTGCGCCACGGCGTCCGGCTGCGCCGCCGCAGCGCCGTCGTCGAGGCGCACGGCACGGACCGGGTCACCGGCGTCACCGTCGCCCGGCTGGACGCCGACTGGACGCCGGTGCCCGGGAGCGAGCGGCGGATCGCCTGCGACGCGCTCGCCGTCGGCCACGGCCTGCTGCCGCAGATCGAGCTGGCCACCGAGCTGGGCGCCGGGACCCGGACCACCGCCGACGGCGCGGTCGCGCTCGCCGTGGACGCCGAGCTGCGGACCACTGTCCCCGGCCTCTGGGCGGCCGGCGAGACCTGCGGTGTCGGAGGGGCGGACCTGGCGATCGCCGAGGGCGAGATGGCCGCGCACGCGCTGGCCGGCGTGCCGGTCTCCACCGGCCTGCTGCGCCGCCGCGCCCGGCTGCGGGCCTTCGCCGACCTGATGGCCGCGGCGCACCGGCCGGGCCCGGGCTGGCCGCAGTGGCTGCGCCCGGACACCGACGTCTGCCGCTGCGAGGAGGTCCCGGCGGCCGCGATCAGGGAGGCCGTGGACGAGCTGGGCGCCGGCGACGCGCGGACCGTGAAGCTGCTCACCCGGGCCGGGATGGGCTGGTGCCAGGGCCGGATGTGCGGTCCGGCGGTGGCCTGCCTGGCGGCGGGCGCGGGTTCGGGCCCCGGGTCGGGCCCCGGGTCGGGCCCCGCTTCGGCGGCGGGCCCGGGTCCTGGTCCGGCTTCGGCCCCGGGGCCGGTCGAGGCGCGGGCGGACAGCCGTCCGCTGTCCTGCCCGGTGCCGCTGTCGCAGCTCGCGGCGGGTCTGCCCGCCGACGCGCCGCGCGACTGAACCTGCACGGCGGGGACTCTTGTCTCCACCGCGCGCCATCCAATAAAATGTCACACCTCACCAAGGAGTCACCTGTGTCCCACACCCCGCACGACACCACCCGGCCCTGGCGCGGCATCATGGTAGCCACCACGATCCCGCTGCGCCCGGACCTCTCCGTCGACTACGACGCCTACGCCGAGCACGTCCGCTGGCTGATCGCCTCGGGCTGCGACGGCGTCGTCCCCAACGGCTCGCTGGGGGAGTACCAGACCCTCACCGACGAGGAGCGCGCCCGGATCGTCGAGGTCGCCGTCGAGGCCGCCGGCGACGGCTCCCGGGTGATGCCCGGCGTCGCCGCGTACGGCAGCGCCGAGTCCCGCCGCTGGACCGAGCAGGCCGCCGAGGCCGGCGCCGGCTCCGTCCTGCTGCTGCCGCCGAACGCCTACCGCGCCGACCACGCCGCCGTCCGCGCCCACTACGCCGAGGTGGCGAAGGCGGGCGTGCCGATCGTCGCCTACAACAACCCGTACGACACCAAGGTCGACCTCGTCCCCGCGCTGCTCGCCGAGCTGCACGGCGAGGGCTCGATCGTCGCGGTCAAGGAGTTCAGCGGTGACGTCCGCCGGGCCTACGAGATCGCCGAGCTGGCCCCCGGCCTCGACCTGCTGATCGGCGCCGACGACGTGCTGCTGGAGCTGGCCCTGGCCGGCGCCGTCGGCTGGATCGCCGGCTACCCGAACGCGCTGCCGGAGGCCAGTGTCGCCCTCTACCGGGCCGCCGTCGCGCACGAGCTGGAGACCGCGCTGCCGCTCTACAAGGCGCTGCACTCCCTGCTGCGCTGGGACTCCAAGACCGAGTTCGTGCAGGCGATCAAGCTCTCCATGGACATCGCCGGCCGCCAGGGCGGCCCGACCCGGGCGCCGCGCCTGCCGCTCACCCCGGAGATCGAGGCGGCCGTCCGCGCGGCCACCGAGAAGGCGCTCGCCGAGGGCCTGGCGTAGGCGTCGAGAAGCCCCGGGAACGGCGCCGGCTGCGGGGGCAGCCGGCCCGGCCCCCGAACCCACCATCCGACCATCCGACGGGAGCCGCAATCACATGCGCAGCCGCCACGTGTTCCACGCCGTCGACTCGCACACCGAGGGCATGCCGACCCGGGTCGTCACCGGCGGGTTCGGCGTCATCCCCGGTGCCACCATGGCCGAGCGCCGGGTCCACTTCCAGCAGCACCTGGACCACTTCCGAACCCTGCTGATGTACGAGCCGCGCGGCCACGCCGCGATGAGCGGGGCGATCCTCCAGCCGCCGACCCGGCCGGACGCCGACTACGGCGTGCTCTACATCGAGGTGTCCGGGCTGCTGCCGATGTGCGGCCACGGCACCATCGGCGTCGCCACCGTGCTGGTCGAGACCGGCATGGTGCCGGTGGTCGAGCCGGTCACCACCGTCCGGCTGGACACCCCTGCCGGGCTGGTCGTCGCCGAGGTGCAGGTCGAGGACGGCGCCGCCACCGCGGTGACGATCCGCAACGTGCCCTCCTACTCGGTCGCGCTGGACCGCAAGATCGAGGTGCCCGGACACGGCACGGTGGGCTACGACCTCGCCTACGGCGGCAACTTCTACGCCATCCTGCCGCTCGCCGAGTTCGGCCTGCCCTTCGAGCGCGAGCGCAAGCAGGAGATCCTGGACGCCGGGCTGGCCCTGATGGACGCGATCAACGGCGGCCCCGACCGGCCGGTGCACCCGGAGGACCCGTCCATCCACAGCTGCCACCACGTCCAGCTGCTCGCGCCCGGCTCCACCGCCGAGCACTCCCGGCACGCGATGGCCATCCACCCCGGCTGGTTCGACCGCTCGCCGTGCGGCACCGGCACCTCCGCGCGGATGGCCCAGCTGCACGCGCGCGGCGAACTGCCGCTGGGGCGGGACTTCCGCAACGACTCCTTCATCGGGACGACCTTCACCGGCCGCCTGGTCGAGGAGACCGAGGTGGCCGGACGGCCCGCCGTCGTCCCCACCGTGACCGGGCGGGCCTGGATCACCGGCACCGCCCAGTACTTCCTCGACCCGAGCGACCCGTTCCCGGCCGGGTTCCTGCTCTGAGCCATCTGAAGGGCTGTTAGCTGTGACGATCCTTTCGTACAACCCCGCCGACCCCGAGGACCTGGTCACCGAGGCCGAGGCACCCGGTGCCGAGGCCGTCCGGGCCGCCGTCGGACGGGCCCGGGCCGCGCAGGCCGGCTGGCTCGCGGGCGGTGCCGCGGCCCGCTCGGCGGCGCTCACCCGGATCGCCGAGGCGGTCGAGGCGCACGCGGACGAGCTGACCGCGCTGATCGTGCGCGAGGTCGGCAAACCGCTCGCCGAGGCCCGCGGCGAGGTCACCCGGACCGCCGCGATCTGGCGCTACTACGCGCAGGCGCCGTACGCGCCGTCCGGCGCCGTCCACGAGCCCGCCGCCGGCGAGGGCCTGCTGCTCACCCGCCGCCGCCCGTACGGGGTGGCCGGGCTGATCACGCCCTGGAACTTCCCGCTGGCGATCCCGGCCTGGAAGGCCGCGCCGGCGCTGGCCGTCGGCAACGCCGTGGTGCTCAAGCCGGCCCCGGAGGCGACCGCGTGCGCGCTGCGCCTGGCCGAGCTGGCCGGCCTCCCCGAGGACGTGTTCACCGTGCTGCCCGGCGGGGCCGAGGAGGGCGAGGCACTGGTCGGCGCGGCGGACGTGGTCTCGTTCACCGGCTCGACCGGCGTCGGCCGGGCCGTGGTGCGGGCCGCCACCGAGCGCGGCATCCCGGTCCAGGCCGAGCTGGGCGGCCTCAACGCCGCGCTCGTCCTGCCGGACGCCGACATCGAGCAGGCCGCCGCCCACCTGGCTGCCGCCATCGCCGGGTACGCGGGCCAGAAGTGCACCGCCACCAGCCGGGTGATCGCCGTCGGCACGGCGTACGAGCCGCTGCGTGCCGCGCTGGTGAAGGCGCTCGGCCTGGTCGACGACGCGGCCTGCGGTCCCGTCATCTCCTCCGCCGCCCGCGACCGGCTCACCGGCGCGGTCGACTCGGCCCGTGCGGCCGGGGCCACCGTGCTCACCGGCGGGTCGGTCCCCGAGCGGGCCGGCTGGTACGTCGAGCCGACCCTGCTCGCCGACGTGCCCGCCGACCACCCGCTGCGGCGAGAGGAGTTCTTCGGCCCGATCGCCGTCCTGCTGCCCGCCGCCGACCTGGACGAGGCCGTCGCGCTCGCCAACGACACCCCGCACTCGCTGGCCACCTCGGTGCACAGCCGCAGCCTGGACGTGGCCCTGGCCGCCGCCGACCGGCTGGACGCGGGCATGATCCGGATCAACGCGCCGTCCAGCGGCGTCGACTTCCACCTGCCGTTCGGGGGTGCCAAGGGCGCGAGCCACGGCGACCGCGAACAGGGCCAGGCGGTGCTCGACTTCTACACCGCGAGCCGCACCGTCAGCGTGCTGCCGGCCGGGGGTGCGTGATGCTCGTACGGACGGTGGACTACCACACCGCCGGGGAGCCGTTCCGGATCGTGGTCGGCGGCGCGCCCGGCGCCCCCGGTGACAGCGTCGCCGAGCGCCGGGCCATCGCGCTCGGCGCGGGCGGCACCGCCACCGCGCCCCGGCCCAGCGCCCTCGACCGGGTGCGGCAGCTGCTCACCCGGGAGCCGCGTGGGCACGCCGGGATGTACGGCGGGTTCCTGCTGCCGCCGGACGACGACGAGGCGCACCTCGGCGTGCTCTTCTGGCACAAGGACGGCTACTCGACCGCCTGCGGCCACGGCACCATCGCGCTCGGCGCCTGGGCGGTGGACTCCCGGCTCGTCCCCGCCCCGGACGACGGGGTGGCCCGGGTGCGGATCGACGTCCCGTCCGGGCGGGTCACCGCCCTGGTCCACCGCGCGGGCGGCCGGACCACCGGGGTGACCTTCCGCAACGTGCCGGCCGTCGTCACCGCGCTCAAGCTGCCGGTGCCCACCTCGTACGGGGTGGTCGAGGTCGCCGTCGCGCACGCGGGCGCCTGCTACGTCTCGGTGCCGGCCGCCGCGCTGGGCCTCGCCGTCGAACCCGGCCTGCTGCCCGAACTCACCGCCGCCGGGCGGGAGATCCGGGCTGCCCTGGCCGGCTCGCCGGCCGTCGAACACCCGACGGACCGGCTGCTCTCGGGTGTCTACGGGGTCATCCTGTACGACGAACTGCCCGCCGTGGACGGGGGGCTGAGCCAGCGCAACGCCACCGTCTTCGCCGACGGCCAGATCGACCGCTCGCCGTGCGGCTCCGGCACCTCGGCCCGGCTCGCCGTCCTCGCCGCCGAGGGCCGGCTCGCGCCGGGCGGGGAGCTGCGGCACGAGTCGCTGGTCGGAACGGTGTTCGGCGGCCGGGTGCTCCCGGGTGGCGACCCGTTCGACGGGGGCGTGGTCACCGAGGTGACGGGCAGCGCCCACCGCACCGGCGAGCACAGCTTCGTCCTGGAGGCGGACGACGAGCTGGGGACGGGGTTCCTGCTTTGACCGGTGACCGGAGCGAGACCGGGGGAATGCCCGCCGTGACGCTGCCCGGCGACCGGAGCGAGGCGGAGAGAACGCCCGCCCTCACGCTGCCCGGCGCGGCCGCTGCGCCGCTCCGGCGTGTCGCGCCGGGCGCTCACCCGCGGGAGGCCTCGGCGCCGGGCACCCGGGTACCCGGCGCCGAGGCCCTGGCGGGGGCGGTGGGCCGGCCGGGTGCCGCCGGGCCGGTGCCAGCCCTGACGCCGGTGCAGGCGGCCGATGCGATCGAGCGGGTGCTGTTGGAGGGGCTGGACCCGGAGGCCGCGCCCGCGCGGTCGGCGGTGCCGGTGCCGGCCGGCGAGCTGCTGCTGATGCCGGCCGCCTCCGCCGAGTACGCCGGGGTGAAGATCGCCGGGGTGGCCCCGGCCAACCCGGCCGTCGGCCTGCCCCGGATCACCGGGAGCTACCTGCTGCTGGACGGTCCGACGCTCCAGCCGGTCGCCCTGCTGGACGGTGCCGCGCTCACCGCCCTGCGCACACCCGCCGTCACCGCCGTCGCCCTGCGCCGGCTGGCCGCGCCGGACGCCGAGCACCTGGTGCTGTTCGGCGCCGGGCCGCAGGCGTACGGGCACCTGGACGCGCTGGTCGCCGTCCGGCCGCTGAGCCGGGTCACGGTGGTGGCCCGTAGCGCGGCGCCGGCCGAGGCGCTGGCCGCGTACGCGCGCGGACGCGGGCTGTCGACGCGGGTGGGGACGCCGGACGCGGTGGCCGGGGCCGACCTGGTGGTCTGCTGCACCACCGCGCGCACCCCGCTGTTCGACGGCGAGCTGGTGCCCGGCCACGCCGTCGTGGTGGCGGTCGGCTCGCACGAGCCGGACGCCTGCGAGGTGGACGCGGCGCTGGTCGGCCGGGCGGAGCTGTACGTCGAGGCGCGGGCCGCCGCGCTGCGGGAGGCGGGGGACCTCCTGATGGCGGGCGTCACCGGTGCCGATGTGCTCTGGAACCTGGCCGAGTTGGTCCGCGGGGAGGTGCCGGTGCCGAGTGACCGGCCGCGGTTCTTCAAGAGCGTCGGGATGGCCTGGGAGGATCTCGCGGTCGCGGCTCAGATGCACCGGTGCGGCGGCTGACGAGAACTCGGGCACTGAGAAGGGCTCGGTCACGTGAGAAGGGCTCGGCCGCCGGGAGAACTCAGTCGCCGATGAACCAGAGCCAACTGCCAGGTGTCCCCGCGCACTTGGCGAGCACGTCGGCGAGGTCGCGGACGGCCGCCCGCTGGGCCTCGGTGGTGCACCGGGCGAGCAGGGCGGCCGCCAGTGCGTCGCCGTGGCCGAGCGAGAGGCGCAGTTCGGTGACGGGCCTCTTCCGGTGGCCGGGCGGGCGGCTGTCGTAGAGGGCGAGTTCGATTCCCAAGTCCGTTTCCCCGGGCTGTGGTCGGGCGTTGTGATGGTGGGCCGGAGCTGCGGCCGGCGTGGTGGGAAGGGATCCCCGGCCACGTCGGCCGCTTTCGGCGTTTCCGGCTACCGGTAGGTGGCGATCAGGCGGGCCAGGTGCTTGCCGGTGAGGTGCAGCGGCTCCTCGCTGCGGGCGATCTGGGCGGCCCCGGATCGCGGCCGGTCACCACGAGGGCGACGTGGACCGGCTCGCCATGGGGCTCGCCAGCATCGAGCACGTCCGGGACACGGTGGAGGCCTCCGGGGTGGACGGCACGCTGCCCGGGCTGCTGGCCGACGTCTTCCGGAGCGGGGTGGCCGCCGGGCACGGGCGTCCAGTACGACCAGCCTGATCGGGCTTTTCCGGAAGGCGTAGCGGGATCGTTGCCGCGGAGTGGCCGCCGGCCGTTGTCACGGCAGGCGGCCACTGCCACGATGGGCTCCGTCGGGCTCGTGGTCTGCTGACGGATCGTCCCAATCACGGAATGTTGCACGCTCAACGTAACGTGACATTGTACGCTGGTGTTCTGCAACCACCCGGAGGAACGCCATGTCCGACCTGAAACCCCGCACCCTGATCTCCGTCCAGGAGCGGCTGCGCGACCAGGTCGCCCACGCCCTCCGCGCCGCCCTGATCTCCGGTGAGCTGCGCCCCGGCGTGGTCTACTCCGCACCCGCCCTCGCCGCCGACTTCGGCGTCTCCGCCACCCCTGTACGCGAGGCCATGCTCGACCTCGCCCGCGAGGGCCTGGTCGAGGCCGTCCGCAACAAGGGCTTCCGGGTCACCGAGCTGACCGAGCGCGACCTCGACGAGTACACCGAGATCCGCGCCCTCATCGAGATCCCCATCATCGGCCGGGTCACCCGCACCGCCACCGCCGAGCAGCTGGAGGCGCTGCGCCCGCAGGCCGAGGCCATCGTCGCCGCCGCCCGCAAGCACGACCTGATCGGCTACCTGGAGGCCGACCGCCAGTTCCACCTCGACCTGCTCGGCCTGGCCGGCAACGCCCACCTGGTCGAGGTCGTCGGCGACCTGCGCAAGCGTTCCCGCCTCTACGGCCTCAACCGCCTCGACCAGCGCGGCGAGCTCGTCTCCTCCGCCGAGGAGCACGTCGAACTGCTCGACCTCATGCTCTCCGGCGACGCCGAGGCCGCCGAGGCCTGCATGTCACGCCACCTCGGCCACGTCCGGTCGCTCTGGGCGGCGGGGCAGGAGGACACGGAGGACGAGGCCCGCCCGGCCCTGCGGCTGCGGGCCCGGTAGGGGCACCGGCACTCGTTCGGGTGAAGGCCGAAGACCGGGCGCCTGAAGGCCGCTCGGTTCTACGATGATGCTCTCGACATCGGCAGCCAGGAGGAATTCCATGTCCGCCGCAGCAGTGGAAGAGCCCATGGAGCAGCCGACGCTGCTCGAAGTCGCCGAGCTGATTTCCAAGCAGTTCGCGGGGCACCGGGTCGAGATCATCGGGAGCCAGATCACCGTGACGCCGCCGCCGAATCTCCAGCACGGCCGATCGCTGACCAGGCTCATGCGCAAGCTCTTCGCGGCAGGCCTGGACGATGAGGAGGCGGAGGTCATTCAGAACGTCGGCATCTGGCTCCCGGACGGGCCATCCGACTTTGCGGTCCCCGACCTTTCAATTCTCGACGCCGACAGCGACGACCACCTGATCGAGTACAACTGCTACGACCCGGCGGTGTTCCGCCTCGTGCTGGAAGTGACCTCCTCCAACCTCAGCGATGACCTGAAGAAGAAGCCCACGGCCTACGCCTCCGCCGGGGTACCGGTCTACGTGATCGTGGACCGGACGAACCAGCGGGTGATGGTGCTCACCGAACCGCAGGACGGTGAGTACCGGGTGCACGCCGTCCACCACGCCGGGCAGTCGTTCACGCTGCCGGAGTCGATCGGGGCGTCGGTGACGCTCTCGGTGGACGACGTGCTCACCGTGAAGAAGTAGTCACGCCGCCGCCGGGACGGTCAGCCTTCCGTCCTGGACCTCTGCCACCTGGTCCACCGCCCTCAGGTGGGTGCGGTCGTGGGTGACCAGGACGGTGGCGGTGGCCCGGCGGTGGGTGAGCTCGGTGACGAGGTCGATGACGGCGGCGCCGCGGTCGTGGTCGAGGGCACTGGTGGGTTCGTCGATCAGCAGGACGGTGGGGTCGTTCATCAGGGCGCGGGCGATGTTGACGCGCTGGCGCTGACCGCCGGAGAGCTGGTGCGGGCGGCGGGCGGCCTGGTCGCGCAGGCCCACGGCGTCCAGGAGTTCGATGGCCCGGGGCAGGGCCGTGCGGGGGGAGCGGCCGTCGAGGTGGGCCATCACCTGGAGCTGTTCGGCGGCGGTGAGCGAGGGCAGCAGGTTGGCCTGCTGGAAGACGATGCCGATCCGGTGCCGGCGCAGGGCGGTGAGCTCGGCGCGGTTCAGGCCGGTGGTCTCGACGCCGTCCACCACGACCCGGCCGGTGTCCGGGGCGATCAGTGTCGCGGCGACCGCCAGCAGGCTGGACTTGCCGGAGCCGGACGGGCCCACCACCGCGGTGATCGAGCCCTTGGGGACGCTGAGCGAGACCTCGTCCAGGGCGGTCAGCCGGCCGTCGCCGTCCGGGTAGGTGAGGGTGATGCGGTCGAGGTGCAGGGTCATCGGGCGCTCCCCAGGGCGGTCAGCGGGTCGACGGAGGTGATCCGGCGGATGGACAGGGCGGCGCCGGCCGCGCCGAGCGCGATCATCACGGCGGCCGGGAGGAGGACGGTCGGGGCGTCCAGGACGAACGGGACCGCGGAGCCGATCAGCACCCCGGCACCGGCCGCGACGGCGGTGCCCACGGCCGTACCGAGCACCAGCAGCAGCACCGCCTGGCCGAGCGCGTCCCGCAGCAGGTAGCGGGTGGAGGCGCCGAGTGCCTTCAGGACGGCGATGTCACCGCTGCGCTGGATCGTCCAGACGGTGAAGAAGGCGCCGATCACCAGTGCCGAGATGACGAACAGGAAGCCGCGCATCAGCTGTAGCGAGCCGTTCTCCGACGTGTAGGAGCCGATCGCGGCGAGCGCGTCCTCGCGGCCGAGGGTCTCGGTGCCGAAGCGGGCGTCGCCCGCGGCGAGGCCCGCGCCGGAGGCCGTGGTCAGGGCGATCACGGTGGCGTGCCCGCTGCCGCCCGGGGCGAACTGCTGCCAGTCCGTGAGGCTGGTCCAGACGACCGGGGTGTGGCTGTACGAGGCGTCGCCGGACACCGCGGCCACCTGGAGTGGGCGGCCCGCCAGGGTGAAGCCCGCGCCCGGGCGCAGACCGCCCAGGCTCTCGGCGGCGGTCTCGGAGAGCACGGCCCGCCCCGGGGCGAGCAGGGAACCCTGCGGGGCGAGCCCGGAGCCGTCCGGCACGCCGAACGCGGAGAGCGCGGCGGTGCGCTGCCCGGCGGCGGCCTTGGTGGTGGTGATGCCGAGCGGCTGTGCGGCCGTGACGCCCGGCTGCTGCGCCCAGCCCTGCCACTGCTCGGGTGTGACCTGGGAGTCGGTGAAGGAGAGCTTCTGGCCGTCGGCCGGCTTCGAGAAGACCAGGTGGTCGGCGGGCAGGCCGGTGATCGCCGAGACGTTCTGCCGGCCCAGCCCGGCCGTCAGGCCCGACAACAGGCCGACCAGCACGGTGATCAGCACGATCACGGTTCCCATCAGGGCGAACCGCCCCTTGGCGAACCGAAGGTCCCTCCAGGCGACGAACACGTCAGACCTCTCTCCTCGACTGCTGTGGCAACACTCACCACGGTCGCGGAGGAGAGGGTGGGCCGGCATCGCCCGGGGGATTGCATCCCCGGCATCGAAGGGCAGAAGCGGAGTTCAACCTTTTGATTGATGCCCGGCCGGCGCCGCGGATCCTAGGCTGGACGGATGGCGACCGAACGACTCCGCACCACCCCCGTCGCCCGCGTACTCCAGGTCTGCCTGCACCTGCTGGTGGCGGGCCTGCTCGCGCTCGCCGTCGCCCGGGCGGTGGCCGGCCGGGACGGTGACCCGGCCGCGGTCACCGCCGCCGCCGCCGCGATGGCCGCCGTCTACACGGCCGGGCCGCTGGTCGGCGCCGTCCGGCGGTCCCGGCGGGCCGCAGCGCTCTGGCTGGCGCTGCTCGGCGTCACCTGGGTGGGCGTGCTGGCCGCCACCCAGGACGGGGTCTGGCTGGCCTTCCCGCTGTACTTCCTGGAGCTGCACCTGCTCGGCCGCCGGGGCGGGCTCGTGGCGGTCGGGCTCACGGCGGGCACGGCGATCACGGCGTGGTCCTGGCACCAGCACACGTTCAGCCTGGCCTCCGCCATCGGGCCCACGCTCGGCGCGGCCGTCGCCACCGCCACCGTCCTCGGCTACCAGGCGCTCTACCGGGAGAGCGAGGAGCGGCGCCGGCTCATCGACGAGCTCACCGCCGCCCGCGCGGACGCCGCCGCCGCCCACCACGCGGCCGGCGTGCTCGCCGAGCGCGAACGGCTCGCCCGGGAGATCCACGACACCCTCGCGCAGAGCCTCTCCAGCATCCAGCTGCTGCTGCGGGCCGCCCAACGGGCACTGCCCGAGCGGACCGAGGCCGCCGCCGGCTACGTCGAACAGGCCCGGCAGGCCGCCCAGGACAACCTCGCCGAGGCCCGGCGCTTCGTCCGAGCGCTCACCCCGGCCGACCTGGAGGGCGCTTCGCTGCCGGTCGCGCTGGAGCGGCTCTGCGCCACCACCACGGCGCACAGCGGCCTCTCCGTCCGCCTGCACGTCTCCGGTGACCGGGTGCAGCTGCCGGCGCCGCAGGAGGTGGCGCTGCTGCGGATCGCGCAGTCCGCGCTCGGCAACGCGGTGCGGCACGCCGAGGCCTCGCACGCGGAGGTGACGCTCAGCTACATGGAGGGCGAGGTGGCTCTGGACGTGTTCGACGACGGGACGGGGTTCGACCCGGCGGCGGTCGCCGCGGGCGCGGGTACGGGCGGGGCCGGCGGGGACGGCGGCTTCGGGCTGCCGTCGATGCGGGCCAGGGCGCGGGCGCTGGGCGGTACCTTCACCGTCGAGTCCGCGCCGGGGGAGGGGACGGCGCTCGCCGTGCTGCTGCCGGTGCCCGCCGGGTCGGGCGCCTCGGGGGCGGCAGGTGCTTCGGGTGCTTCGGGTCCTGCGGGTCCTGCGCGTCCTTCCGGGCCTGCGGGTGCGCCGAATGCTTCGAGTGAGGAACCTACGTGATCGAGGAACGTGCGTGAGTGATCAGGTGATCCGGCTGTTGCTGGCCGACGACCACCCGGTGGTCAGGGCCGGACTGCGGGCCGTCCTGGAGAGTGAACCCGACTTCGCCATCGTCGCCGAGGCCGCCACCGCCGAGCGGGCCGTGCAGCTCGCCGAGGAGGTCGAGGTGGACGTGGTGCTGATGGACCTCCAGTTCGGGCCCGGCTCGGCGATGAACGGCGCCCAGGCCACCGCCGCGATCACCGCCCGGGGGGCCGGGGCGCCGCGGGTGCTCGTCGTCACCACGTACGACACCGACGCCGACACCCTCCCCGCGCTGGAGGCCGGGGCCACCGGGTACCTGCTCAAGGACGCGCCGCCCGAGGAGCTGGCGCGGGCCGTCCGCTCGGCGGCGGCCGGGCGCACGGCGCTGGCCGCGACGGTGGCGGACCGGCTGCTGGAGCGGATGCGCACGCCGTCGGCGGCGCTCAGCGCGCGCGAGACGGAGGTGCTCGGGCTGGTCGCGGACGGGCTGACCAACCAGCAGGTCAGCCAGCGGCTGCACCTGAGCCAGGCGACGGTGAAGTCGCACCTGGTGCACATCTACACGAAGTTGGGCGTGGACTCGCGTACGGCGGCGGTGCGGGAGGCACGGGCGCGGGGGCTGATCCGCCGGGGGGTGTGAGGGACGCTGAGGGACACCCGGCGGGCCGGCGGGCGGGCGTAGGGTGGGACGGGTTCGAACCGTTGCGCGGAGTGGAGGAACGCGCATGGCCGCCGTCCGCCTCGACGAGCTCGCCGTTCCCGTCATCGCCGCGCCCATGGCGGGCGGGGCGTCCACACCGGAGCTGGTGGCCGCGGTGAACGGGGCGGGCGGGCTCGGGTTCCTCGCGGCCGGGTACCGGCCGGCCCGCGGCGGGCCGGCCGCGGAGATCGTCAGGGAGCTGTGGGAGCGGGCTCGTCGCTGAGCACGGAGCGGTAGTGGCCGATCTTCGCCCGGATGTGGTGCTGCTGGCGCCGCAGGTGGGCGATCTGCTCCTCCACCTGCGCGTCGTGCTCCTCCAGCACGGTGAGCCGCTCCGCCACCGTCGCGTCCCCAACGCGGGCCAGCTCGGTGAAGCGCAGCATGGCCGCGATCGGCATCCCGGTGTCCCGCAGGCAGCGCAGCATGGCGAGCCAGGCCAGGTCGTCCTCGCTGAACCGCCGGTGGCCGGTCCGGGCTCGCTGCACCGCGTCCAGCAGCCCGATCTTCTCGTAGTACCGCAGGGTGTCCAGGCTGAACCCGGACCGCTCGACCGCCTCCGCGGGCGTCAGCAACTCGACTCCGGATGCACCCATGCCGGTGATCATCCCATCGCCGGGGTGCGCACCTCGGGGTGAGCCGGGCGCGGGCGTCGCAGATCGAGCACGGGCAGGCGGACGGCCTGGACGGCCTGGACGGCCCGCGGGCCTGCGCCGCCGCGTATCGGCGGCGGGGGCGAGACCACCGCGCGGCAGGGGATCGGTCGATCGGGCTCGCCTGAATCCGACCCCCTGTCGTCGACCCCCCGCCGCCGATCCTCTGCCGTCGACCCCAGCCGCTGACCCCCTGCCACCGCACCCCCCTGTCACTGCACCGCGTGGCGGTGGCGGAGGGGCTCAGGCGAGAAGGGCGGACATCCAGGATTCGAGGGCGGGCACGGTGCGGGGCAGGGCGCCGGACATGAGGCGGGCGCCGTCGGAGGTGATCACGAGGTCGTCCTCGATGCGGATGCCGAGGCCGCGGAGTTCCAGCGGGAGGGTCTCGTCGTCGGGCTGGAGGTAGAGGCCGGGTTCCACGGTGAGGACGTGGCCCTCCTCGAGGACGCCGTCGAGGTAGGTCTCGGCGCGGGCCTTGGCGCAGTCGTGGACGTCGAGCCCGAGCATGTGGCCGGTGCCGCAGAGGGTGTAGCGGCGGTAGACGCCGCTGTCCTCGGCGAGCGCCTGTTCGGCGGGGACCCGCAGGACGCCCCAGTCGGCCAGGCCTTCGGCGATGACGCGCATCGCGGCGTGGTGGAAGTCGCGGAACCGGGCGCCCGGGCGCAGGGCGGCGATGCCGGCGTCCTGGGCGGCGAGGACCAGTTCGTAGGCCTGCCGCTGGACGTCGGTGAAGGTGCCGGAGAGCGGGAGGGTGCGGGTGATGTCCGCGGTGTAGAGGGTGTCGGTCTCGACGCCGGCGTCGAGCAGCAGCAGGGCGCCGGGGTCGAGCGCGCCGTCGTTGCGGATCCAGTGCAGGACGCAGGCGTGGGCTCCGGAGGCGGCGATGGTCTCGTAGCCGGTGCCGTTGCCCTCGGCGCGGGCGCGGAGGTTGAACACGCCCTCGATCCAGCGCTCGCCGCGGTGGTGGCGCAGGGCGTCGGGCAGGGCGCGGACGACGTCCTGGAAGCCCAGGACGGTGTGGTCGACGGAGAGTTGGAGCTGGTCGACCTCCCAGGCGTCCTTGACGAGGCGGAGTTCGGAGAGCACCGCGGCGAGTGCGGCGTCGCCCTCGGCGAGCTGCGGGGAGCCGGGGCGGCCGGTGGCGGCGTCGAGGGAGGGGGCGATGCCGGCGAGGACCCGGGTGCCGGCGGGCTGCGGGCCGGTGAGCAGCTTGTCGAGGTCGTCGAGGTGCCCGGTGGCCAGGCCGGTGAGCCGGGAGGCCTCGGCGAGGTCGGGGCGGCGGCCGACCCAGAACTCGCCGTATCGGCGGTCGCGGTAGAACTCGGCGCCGCGGACGGGGTCGCCGCCGCGGGGGGAGCGCGGGCGCAGGTAGAGGACGGGCTCGTGGCCCTCGGGGCCGGCCGGTTCGAGGACGAGGACGTGGCCGACCTGGTCCTCGCCGGTGAGGCCGGTGAGCCAGGCGTAGGCGCTGTGCGGGCGGAACCGGTAGTCGGTGTCGTTGCTGCGGACCTTGAGTTCGCCGGCGGGGACGATCAGCCGCTCGCCGGGGAAGGCGGCGGAGAGGCGGGCGTGGCGGTCGGGCAGCGCGGCGTACCCGGGGACGCGCTGGTCGGCCGGGAGCGGGGTGGGGGCCCAGGAGGTGCCCATGAAGGAGTCGAGGGCGGGGGAGACGGGCAGGTCGTGGCTGCCGGTGTTGAGGCCGGTCTGGCGGAGGGTCACCGGGTGTTCTCCTAAGCGGGGCTGGAGGGTTGCACGGACACAGCTCGGTAACGGGACGCGCCACCTCTTGTGCAGTGCAATTTCACATTACTATGTTACGGGTCACACCGCGGAGCGGCTAGACCCCCTGAGGTCGCCCTCCCGGCCGGGCCCCGGACCAGCCCCGGGGCCGGACCACGGGCCTACGGCGGGCCCCCCACTGCGGAGTTGCACATGACCAGGCGCACCCACGCCGCCCTCGCGGCGGCCCTCGCGGCCACACTCACCCTCGGCCTCGGGGCCTGCAAGAACGACAAGAGCGACACCGGCGGCGACGCCGCGGCCACGAGCACCAAGGGCCCGGGCGCGGAGTCCGGCTCGATCATCGGCGGCACCCCGGTCAAGGGCGGCACCCTCACCGTCCTCACCAACCAGGACTTCGCCCACCTCGACCCCGCCCGCAACTGGGTCCTGCCGCACATGGACTTCGGCACCCGCCTGATCTACCGCACCCTGGTCACCTTCAAGGCCGAGCCGGGCGCCGCCGGCAGCGAGATCGTCCCGGACCTCGCCACCGACCTCGGCAAGTCCTCCGACGGCGGCAAGACCTGGACCTTCACCCTGCGCGACGGGTTGAAGTACGAGGACGGCAGTCCGATCAAGTCCGCCGACGTCAAGTACAACGTCGAGCGGTCCTTCTCCCCGGACCTCACCGGCGGCCCCGACTACGCGATCCAGTACCTGGCCGGCGGCGAGAACTACAAGGGCCCGCTGACGGGTGAGCACCTGCCCAGCATCGAGACCCCGGACGACAAGACCATCGTCTTCCACCTGAAGCGCCCGGTCGCCGAGTTCTCCTACACCGCCACCCTGCCGACCTTCTCCCCGGTGCCGCAGGCCCAGGAGAAGGGCACCCAGTACGACTCGCGGCCGTTCGCCTCCGGGCCGTACAAGATCGCCTCCTACGACCGCGGCAAGCAGCTCGTCCTGGTCCGCAACACCAACTGGGACCAGTCCACCGACACGGTCCGCAAGGCGTACCCGGACAAGATCGTGGTCACCCAGGGCCTCAAGGGCGGCCAGGCCGACGACCGGATCATCGCCAGCGAGGGCGCGGACGCCTCCACCGTCGAGATGCCGTGGATGCAGCACGAGTCCGTCGCCAAGGTGCTGCCCAAGGCGGACGTCAAGTCCCGCATGGTGGCCGAGCAGACCGGCTGTACCGACATGCTGTACCTGAACACCGCCAAGGCGCCCTTCGACGACCCGAAGGTGCGCGAGGCGATGATGTACGCCGTCGACCGCGAGGCCCAGGTCACCGCGTTCGGCGGCCCGGCGATGGCCGACGTCGCCACCTCCTTCCTTCCGCCCGCGCTGACCGGCGGCGCCAAGGCCGACCCGCTGAAGATCCCGGCCGCCGGCGACCCGGCGAAGGCCAAGGAGCTGCTCGCCGCGGCCGGGAAGACCGACCTCAAGGTGTCGCTCACCGTCTCCCTCGGTGACAAGACCCGCGGCGAGGCGATCCAGCAGTCGCTGGCCAAGGCCGGCGTCCAGGTCACCGTCAACACCGTCGACGCGTCCGCCTTCGCCGACACCGTCGGCGACACCAAGAACGCCCCCGAGCTGACCATCAACGGCTGGTGCCCGGACTACCCGTCCGGCGCCACCTTCCTGCCCTTCCTCTTCGACGGCCGCACCATCAAGGAGAAGGGCAACCAGGGCAACTACAGCCAGTTCCGGGACCAGGCCACGATGGACCGGATGGACCAGATCGCGGCCATGACGGACCTGGCCGAGGCCAACGCCGCCTGGAAGCAGCTCGACGAGGACCTCGTGAAGAAGGCCCCGGCCATTCCGCTGATGTGGCAGCGCCGCCCGCTGCTGGCCGGCACCAACGTGGCCGGCGTGTTCGGCAACGCCGGCTACGCCGGCATGATCGACATGGCCGTGGTCGGCCTCAAGGACCCCTCGAAGAGCCAGGGCTGAGGTACCGCCACCGATGAGTACCACCACTGAACCCGCCGCCGTGGCCTCCACGGCGGCGGGCCCCGCGAAGGCCACCGGCCGCGGGCCCTGGCGGCTGGTCTGGGACCAGCTCTGGGCCAGGGGCCCGGCCCGGTTCGGCCTGATCACGGTCGCCGTGCTGGTGCTGGCGGCCGCCCTGGCCGGCCCGCTCAGCTCGCTCGGCGGCTGGTCCCCCGAGGAGTTCGACAAGCGCGCCATCGACCCGTACATGGGCGGGCTGCCCAAGGGCGACTTCGGCGGCATCAGCGCCCGGCACTGGCTGGGCGTCGAGCCCATCACCGGGCGCGACCTGTTCGCCCGCGTGCTGCACGGCGGGCAGGTCTCCCTGCTGATCGCGTTCACCGCCACCGCCGTCGTCGTGGTCACCGGCACCCTGGCCGGTATCGCCGCCGGCTACTTCGGCGGCCGGACCGACTCGGTGCTGTCCCGGCTGATGGACCTCACCATGTCCTTCCCCTCGCTGATCTTCATGATCGCGATGATGTCGGTGGCCAAGGACGTCAACCGGATCCTGCTGATCACCCTGGTCATCGGCCTGTTCACCTGGCCCGGCATCGCCCGGGTCGTCCGCGGCCAGACCCTCTCGCTCAAACACCGCGAGTACGTCGAGGCCGCCAAGGTCGGCGGCGCCCGGTCCTGGCGGATCCTCACCCGGGAGATCCTGCCGAACGTCTCCGGCCCGGTCATCGCCTACACCACCCTGCTCATCCCCGGCATGATCGCCACCGAGGCCGCGCTCAGCTACCTCGGCGTGGGCGTCCGCCCGCCCACCGCGTCCTGGGGGCAGATGATCGCCGAGAGCATCGTCCACTACGAGACCGACCCGACGTACTTCCTCATCCCGACGGTCTTCCTGTTCCTCGCCGTGCTCGCCTTCACCCTGCTCGGCGACGCGCTGCGCGACATCCTCGACCCCCGGGGAGGCCGGTCGTGATCCTCTACCTCGGCCGCCGGCTGCTCGGCGTGGCGGGCATCCTGCTCGCCATCTGCGCCATCACCTTCACCATCTTCTACCTGCTGCCCAACGACCCGGCCGCGGCCGCCTGCGGCAAGACCTGCAGCCCCGAGCGGCTCGCCGACGTCAAGACGGCGATGGGCCTGGACGCGCCGGTCTGGCAACAGTTCGGAAGCTACCTGGCCGGCATCTTCGCCGGCCGCGACTACGGCAGCGGCCCCAGCGCCGTGCACTGCGGATTCCCGTGCCTCGGATACTCGTACGAGTACGGGCTGCCGGTCTGGGACCTGCTGACCGACCGCCTGCCCGTCTCCGTCTCGCTGGCCCTCGGCGCGGCCGTGCTCTGGCTGGTCCTCGGCCTCGGCGCCGGCATCACCTCCGCGCTGCGCAAGGGCGGCATCACCGACCGGGCCCTGATGGTGCTGTCGGTCGGCACCGCCTCGCTGCCGGTCTACTTCACCTCGATCATGCTGATCTGGGGCGTCGTCCGGACCGCCGGACTGCTGCCCTACCCGGCCTACCACAAGTTCACCGAGGGCCCGCTCGACTGGGCCTCCAACCTGCTGCTGCCCTGGACGGCGCTGGCCCTGCTGTACGCGGCCATGTACGCCCGGCAGAGCCGCAACTCGATGATCGAGACCATGGCCGAGCCGTACATCCGCACCGCCCGCGCCAAGGGCCTGCCCGCCCGCACCGTCACCGTCAAACACGGGCTGCGCGCCGGGATGACGCCGATCCTCACCATCTTCGGCATCGACCTCGGCGGGCTGCTGGCCGGCGCCGTCATCACCGAGTCCATCTTCGGCCTGCCCGGCGTCGGCCGGCTCTTCTACGACGCGCTGAGCCGGTCCGACCAGCCCGTCATCCTCGGCGTCACCCTGCTCGCGGCCTTCTTCATCGTCGCGGCGAACCTGCTGGTCGACCTGCTGTACGCGTACGTCGACCCGAGAGTGAGGTACTGATGGCCGGCCTTCTCGAAGTCGAGGACCTCGGCGTCACCTTCGACACCCCGCGCGGCACCGTCCGGGCCGTCGACGGCATCTCCTTCAGCGTCGCGGCCGGGCAGACCCTCGGGCTGGTCGGGGAGTCCGGCAGCGGGAAGTCCGTCACCTCGCTCGCCGTGATGGGCCTGCACCGCGGCGCCGCCGTCACCGGCTCGATCCGGCTCGCCGGGCAGGAGCTGAACGGGCTGGGGGAGCGGCAGCTGGGCACCGTCCGGGGCCGGCGGATCGCCATGATCTTCCAGGACCCGCTCTCCAGCCTCCACCCCTTCTACACCGTCGGCGAGCAGATCGCGGAGCACTACCGGGTGCACTTCAAGGCCTCCCGCAAGGCCGGCCGCGAGCGCGCGGTGGAGATGCTCGGCGAGGTCGGCATCCCCGAACCCGCCCGCCGGGTCGACGAGTACCCGCACCAGTTCTCCGGCGGCATGCGCCAGCGCGTGATGATCGCCATGGCACTCGCCTGCGAACCCGACCTGCTGATCGCCGACGAGCCCACCACCGCCCTCGACGTCACCGTCCAGGCCCAGATCCTCGACCTGATCGCCCGGATCCAGCAGGACCGCGGCCTCGGCGTCGTCATGATCACCCACGACCTGGGCGTGGTCGCCCGGGTCGCCCACGAGGTCCTGGTCATGTACGGCGGCCGTGCCGCCGAACAGGCCCCCGTGGACCGGCTGTTCGGCGCCCCCGCGCACCCGTACACCCGCGGGCTGCTCGACTCGCTGCCCCGCCTCGACGACACCGACGACGCCCCGCTGCGGGCCATCCCCGGCAGCCCGCCGTCGCTGATCGCCCCCGCCCCCGGCTGCTCCTTCGCCCCACGCTGCGCCCGCACCACCGCGGCCACCGCCGAGGAGCACGCCCGCTGCCTGGCCGAGCGCCCCGCGCTCGGCCCGCTCGCCCCCGGCCACCAGGCCGCCTGCCACCTGCCGCTGGTGCCGCAAGGAGCCCGTTCATGACCGCCCAGCCGTCCCCGGCCGCCGCCAAGCCGTTCGAACCGCTGTTGTCGGTGCGGGACTTGGTGAAGACGTTCCCCGGCAAGCGCGGCCGGGCCGGCCGGGCCGGCGCCCCGGTCCGGGCCGTGGACGGGGTCAGCTTCGACGTCGGCAAGGGCGAGACGCTCGGCCTGGTCGGCGAGTCCGGCTGCGGCAAGTCGACCACCGGGCGCATGATCGTCCGCCTGCTCGACCCGACCTCGGGCACTGTCACCTTCGACGGCACCGAGATCGGCGGCCTGTCGCAGGCCCAGCTGCGGCCGCACCGACGGCACCTGCAGATGGTCTTCCAGGACCCGTACTCCTCGCTCAACCCCCGCCAGACGGTGGCCCGGATCATCTCCGAACCGCTGCTGGTCCAGGGCTCGGGCGCGGCCGAGGCGCGGAAGCGGGCCGCCGAGCTGATGGAGCTGGTCGGGCTGATCCCCGAGCACCTCGACCGCTACCCGCACGAGTTCTCCGGCGGCCAGGCCCAGCGGATCGGCATCGCCCGCTCCCTGGCCACCTCGCCCCGGCTGGTGATCGCCGACGAGCCGGTCTCCGCGCTGGACGTCTCGATCCAGGCCCAGGTGGTCAACCTGATGGAGCGGCTCCAGGACGAGCTGGGCCTGGCGTACGTGTTCATCGCGCACGACCTCTCGGTGGTCAAGCGGGTCTGCGACCGGGTCGCGGTGATGTACCTCGGCCGGATCGTCGAGATCGGCGACAAGGCGGAGGTGTACGGCAACCCGGCCCACCCGTACACCCGGGCGCTGCTCTCCGCCGTGCCGCTGCCCGACCCGGCGGCCGAGCGGGCGCGCGAGCGGATCGTGCTGCTCGGCGACCCGCCGAGCCCGGCCAATCCGCCGACGGGCTGCACCTTCCACCCGCGCTGCCCGAAGGCGCAGGAGATCTGCCGTACGGAACGGCCGCTGCTGCAGATCGCCGGGCCGGGCGCCCGGCAGGCGGCCTGCCACTTCCCGGAGGCCTAGGCCTCCCCCGACCGCCGTACCGCCCCGTCTCCCCACGCCGGGCGGTACGGCTCCACCCCGGGGCCCGTCGACGGGCCCCTCTCCGACCCCCGGTCGGGCGCGGCGGGGAACCTCTTGAGGGCCGCGCCCGACCGGGTTCCACGATGTCGAGGGCCCGTACCCGAAAGCGAGGGGTACGGGCCTTCTGGGCTGCGGCCGCGCGTGCGGGGGCTGGGGAGTGGGGGGCTGGGGCGGTGGGGAGGGGAGGGGAGGGAGGGGACGGGCCCGACGGGCCGGGTGCCCGCGTCCCTGCCACGGCTTCCCGTGGGGGAAGACCGAAGGCCGTGGCCCCCGGACGGATCCGGGGGCCACGGCCGTTGCGCTGCCGGGGGCCGTGCTCAGGAGGCCGGGCCCACCCGGACGGTGGTGATCCGGCCGCCCTGGGCCTCGCGGACCACCTCGATCTTCGTGTTGGTGTCCGGCACCTTCACCGAGAGCTGCGGGGTGGCCGGGTCGGAGTAGACGCCGGAGTGGTCGTTGAACGCCGGGACGGCCGGCTCGGCGCCGATCCGCACCGGGGCACCGCCCTTGTGCAGGGTGAACGCGGTGGTCGGCTTCAGCGAGAAGGTCGCGTCGTAGGTCTGCGCGCGGCCGTTGACCAGCGAGCCGTCGGCGAACCGGATCGGCGTCGGGTGCGCGTCGACCGGCAGGATCAGGCCGCCGCCCGGGTGGTCCTTGGTGTTGTTGTCGCCGTACCCGGTGTCCCAGAGCCAGACCAGCACGCCCTCCTGGTACGGGTAGTTGTCGACGATGTCCTTCTTGTTGTCGACCCCGGTGTACCCGAAGTTGTACGGGCCGGTCTTCAGGAAGGCGCCGTAGCCGGCGTACCGGCGGTTCTCCACCAGGTAGGCGCGCGGGTGCTGCTTGACGGCGGTGCGGCCGGTGACGACGGTGAACCCGGTGGCCGTCCAGCCGGCGGTGCCGTCCTCGGCGCCGTCGGCGAACAGCTCGGTGGCGCCGGCGGCGATCCGGACGGCGTCGACCAGGGCGCCCCGGCCGTGCGTGTTGTTGTCGGAGGTGACGTGGAACCGCAGCCGGACCGTCTGTCCGGCGTAGCCGTCCAGCGGGATCGACAGCTTCCGGTACGCGCCCGAAGTACCGGTCAGGCCGGGGGTGTTGGCCGTGGTGTTGCCGATCGGCGCGCCGTCGACGGTGCCGCCGAGCGCCTTCCAGGTCCTGCCCGCGTCGGTGGAGGCCTCGACGGCCAGGAAGTCGTAGTCCTGCTCGATGTCGTACCAGGTGGCGGCGGTCAGCGTGACCGGCCCGCTCACCGCGCGCAGGTCGACGTCGCGGGCCAGTGCGTTGTCCAGGTTGTCGCCGGTGTCGCTCCACCAGTGCCTGCCGCCCTGGTACGGGTCGGTGAGGTCGGTGTCGGTGGTGCCGTCCGGCAGGTGCACCAGGACGGCCTGGGCCTGGTCGGTGTTGTAGCCGCTGACCCCGAGGGCGTGGCTGGAGCGGGTGGCGGCCTGCGCCTCGTCGTAGTTGAGCCAGCCGAACTGCAGCTTGCTCCAGGCATCGAGGTCACCGGGGTAGCCGCCGGTGGTGTTCCTGCCCTTGCCCAGGTAGGAACCGGAGGACATCAGCGACCAGAAGTTGACGCTGTTGTCGCCGCCGCTGGTGCTGTACAGGTCGGGCAGGCCGAGGTTGTGGCCGAACTCGTGGGAGAACAGGCCGACTCCGCTGTTCTCGCCGCCCTGCACGTAGTCGTAGACGTAGAGGCCGGTGTCGCCGACCGGCGCGCCGCCGATCTTGTTGCCCGCCGGGCCGGTCTGGCCGGCCGGGTCCGGGAACGCCCAACTGCGGTGCGCCCACAGCGCGTCGGCGCCCTGCGCGCCGCCGCCCCAGGTCTCGTCGACGCCCGCGTGCACCACGATGACGTTGTCGAGGTAGCCGTCGGGCTGGCTGAACTCGCCGTCCTTGTCGTGGTCGTAGCGGTCGTAGACGTCGTACTGGGCCAGCTCGGCCTTCACGTCCGCGGCCGTCCGGCCCTTGGCGATCTCGCCGTCGTACCAGGCCTTGACGGCGTCCCGGACGAACTCCTGGGCCTGGGTCCAGGCGCCGGACCCCTGCGGGCCCTTGTTGCTGCCGTAACGGGCCTCGTTGTACGGCACGGTGACCCAGTCGCTGACGGTGCCTTCGACGTCGTACCGGCCGGAGGACTGGGTGCGGTAGTAGTTGCGCATCGAGACCGCGCCGGGCGTGTCGTCGAAGAACATCTGCTGGTAGTAGTCGCGGCCGAAGTCGGCGTTCCAGAGCGTGTGGTTGTCGCTCCGACCGGGCTGCGGGATGGTGTTGTGCCGCGGGCCGGGCGTTCCGCCGTAGCGGGGCTGGCCGTTGTACTGGGTGGTGTTGTCCACCTCGTCGCCGAACTGGGCGAGGATGACGAAGACCTTGTCCTTGCGCTGCTGCGCCAGCTGGACGTAGTCGTTGCCGATCTTCACCTTGGCGGGCGCGCGCTTCTCCGCGGTCTTGGCCACGGAGCCCTTGTTGAGCTGCTCCAGTGCCTTGGTGCGCAGCGACTGGCGCTCGCGTTCCTGCGGGGCGAGCGGGCCGGGCGGGGCCTCGGCGCCGCCCTCGTCGGCGGCCTGGGCGGCGACGGCGGCGGTGGTGGCGGGGGAGGGGGGTGCGGCCTGGGCGGGGGTGCCGAGGAGGGTGGCCGCTATCGCGCTCGTGGTGAGCGCTGCCGCGAGTGCCGCGGACAGTCTGCGCAACTGACCGGTCCTTTCCGGACGGTGGGTGGTCGGGGGCAACGGTCGGGGGGAAGGCCGACGGTCGTGGAGCGCAGGTAATATTTCACATGTCATGGGTTACACGGAAGACGCCGGACGGGGGCGGAACGCAGAGCGCCGCACGACCGTGCGGTCGTGCGGCGCCGGAGGGTTGGCGTTCGGTCAGCCCGTGGTGTACTCCACGGTCACGCTGATCAGCGCCAGGGCTCCGAAAGCCAGCCCCAGGGCGGGGCGGCCGGCGGCGCCCAGGGCCAGCGCGCCGACCGCGAAGACCGCCAGCTTGAGGGCGATCTCCGCGGCCAGCGGCAGTCGTACGGTGGGGCCGCCTGCGGCCAGGAACAGCCCCCAGGTGACCGCCGCGAGGGCCGGCGCGCCCAGCCCGAGCAGGGCCCGGGTGAGCGGGCCGGAGCCGGTCCTGAAGCCCCAGTAGCAGAGCGCCGCCAGCAGCCCCAGTTCCAGCGCGAAGGCGAGCCCGCCGTTGACGACGGTCAAGGGGGTCCACTGCCGCTGCGAGACCGGGCCCGGTCTGCTGATTCTCATCCGTCTGTTCCTCCCCGTCCGGTCCGGCGCCCGGGTGGACGCCGGTCCCGGCGGGAGTCTGGCAGGCGCCGCCGCTCGCCACAACGGATCACCCCGACAAGGAGGTGCGCAGGAAGGCCAGTTCGGCCTGGGTGATCTGCTCCTGCACGCCGCCCGGGGTCATGTGGGTGACGCCGGGAAGCGGCAGCACGCTGTGCGGCCGGCCGGCCCGGGTCAGCGCCTGGGAGAGCCGCAGGGTGTGCGAGGGGTGCACGTTGTCGTCGGCCAGCCCGTGGACCAGCAGCAGTGGCCTGGTGAGTGACGGCGCGTCGGGTACCAGGTCGTCCGCGGCGTACCCCTCGGGGTTCTGCTGCGGCAGGCCCAGGTAGCGCTCGGTGTAGGCGGTGTCGTACCGGCGGAAGTCGGTGGGCGGGGCGCCCGCGCAGGCGGCGTGGAAGACGTCGGGGCGGCGTAGCACGGCCAGCGCCGCGAAGTAGCCGCCGTAGGACCAGCCGCGGACGCCGACCCGGCCGAGGTCGAGGTCGGGGTGGTCGGCGGCGAGTGCCTGCAGTGCGGCCACCTGGTCGTCCAGGGCGACCTGCGAGAACCGGCGGAAGATCGCCCTGGTGAAGGCGGGCGTGACGAACGGGGTGCCCCGGTTGTCGGTCGTGACCACGGCGAAGCCCTGGTCGGCCCACCACTGGCGGAGCTGCCAGCGGCGCGGCTCGTTGGCCACCGCCTGGAAGCCGGGCCCGCCGTAGACGTCCAGCAGGACGGGCAGCCGCCGGCCGGGCACGTGGTCGCGCGGGTACACCACGGCGGTGGGCAGGGCGAGTTCGGTGACCCGCGCGCGCTGCGGGGTCACCCGGTAGGGCAGTGCGGCGGAGAGGTCGGTGAGTTCGAGTTCGCCGTCGTCGTGGCGCACCGTCCGGCGGACGCCGTCCGGCCCGGCGCAGGTGAGCAGCAGGGTCTCGTCGGCGGCGAGCGCGGAGTGGACGCCGGGGCCGGTGCTGAACCGCTCGGGCCGGCCGCCGTCCGGGTCGACCAGGTGGACGTGCTGGTCGAACGGGTCGCCCTCGCCGGTCTCGCAGAGCAGCCGGCCGCGCAGCCGGCCGACCACGCGGCGGATCTGCAGCCCGGTGGTGTCCAGCGGCTTGCCGTCCAGGGCCAGGCCGCGGGCCTCGGGGGTGTCGTGGACGGTGAGCAGCCGCCCGTCGGCCAGCCGGGCGGGCGTGCCGGGCAGGTCGTCGACCCAGAACGGGTCGCTGGTGCGGGAGAGTTCGGTGGTGTCGCCGGTGGCCGGGTCGGCGCTGAGCAGCAGGACGTGCTGCTGGAGCCGGTCGGCGACGGTGAGCAGCACCTCGCCGGTGCCCGCCCATTCGGCGGCGCAGAGGTACGGGAAGCCGGTGTCGTCCCAGCGGAGCCGGACGCGGCCGCCGTCCAGGCCGAGGACCCAGAGCTGGACGTCCGCGTTGGGGCCGCCGGCCTGCGGGTAGGCGAAGTCCTCCGGCTGCTCGTCCGGGCGGGCCGGGTCGGCGAAGTACCGCCGGGGCAGGGCGGATTCGTCCACCCGGGCGGCGAGCAGGGCGCCGCCGTCCGGGCGCCACCAGTGGCCGCGGGAGCGGCCCAGCTCCTCGGCGGCGGCGAACTCGGCGACGCCCCAGCGCGCGCCGTCGGCGGGGCTGAGCGGCACGAGGCCGGGCGTGACGCACAGGGCGTCGTCGGCGACGTAGGCGACGCGGTGGCCGGCCGGGTCGGGACGCGGGTCGAAGGCGGGCCCGGCGGTGGGGAGTTCGGCGCAGGTGCCGGCGGTGGTGTCGGCGCGGAAGAGCCGCCCGTCGAGGGTGAGGACGGCGACGGCGAGGTCGGCGGTGGCGGCGTAGGAGCCGATGCCGGCGGCGGTGAGCCGGATCCGCTCGCGCAGCCGGCGTTCGACGGCCGGGAGGTCCGCCGGGTCGCCGGTGCGGCCGGGGGCGAGTGCGGCGGGGTCGGCGACGAGGCGCTCCTCGCCGGTGGCCAGGTCGAGCAGGTGGAGCCGGTCGACCTGGTCCTCGGCGCCGGTGGAGCGGAGCAGCAGCAGCCGGGTGCCGTCCTCGCTGAGGACGATCGCACGCGGAGCGCCGAAGCCGAAGCGGCCCGTGCGGGCGCTGAGGGAGAGGAAGGGGTCGGTGATGGTCACGGGCCCGATGTTCTCCGCGCGGCGCTGTCCGGACCAGTGGTACGACATGTGAAATGTCACACACCACTATGATGTCACGCAGAACAGGACCCCTGGAGGCGAAGTGATCGAGGACCCGCGGACCGCCGAACCCCCGGCGCCGCTGCCCGGTACGGACAAGCTGTTCACCCTGGATCCCGTCGCGGCCCACCTCAACCACGGCTCCTACGGCACGGTGCCCGTCCCCGTGCAGCAGGAGCAGGAACGGCTCCGGGCCGAGCAGGAGCGCGACCCCGACGGCTTCTTCGCGGACCTGCCCCGGCGGGTCGGCGCCGCCCGCACCGCGCTCGCCGCCGAGCTGGGCACCGACCCGGCCCGGCTCGCCCTGGTCGCCAACGTCACCGAGGCCGTCGCGGTGGCCCTGGACAGCGTCCCGCTGGCGCCCGGCGACCGGATCCTGGTCACCGACCACGGCTACGGCGCCGTCACCCGGGCCGTCCACCGGCGCGCCGAGGAGGCCGGTGCCGAGGTCCATACCGTACGGCTGCCGCTGGACACCCCGGACGAGGACGCCGTCCGCGAGGCCGTCCTCGCCGCCGTCACCGGCCGCACGGCACTCGCCGTGCTCGACCAGCTCAGCTCGCCGACCGCCCGCCGGATCGCCGGCCCGGGCCTGCTCGCCGCCCTGCGCGCACGCGGCGTCACCACCGTGGTGGACGGCGCCCACGCCCCCGGCATGCTGCCCGAGCCGGTCGAACCGGACGCCGACTTCTGGTTCGGCAACCTGCACAAGTGGGCCTTCGCCCCGCGCGCCACCGGTGTCCTCGCCGTCCGCCCCGAGTGGGCCGGGAAGGTCCGCCCGCTGGCCCTCTCCTGGGAGCACCACCGCGGCTTCCCGGCCAGCGTCGAATGGCGCGGCACCTACGACTACACGCCCTGGCTGGCCGCCCCGGCCGGGTTCGGCCTGCTGCGCGAGCTCGGCGCCGGGCAGGTGCGCCGGCACAACGAGGCACTCGCCGCCCACGGCGGGGCGGTGCTGGCCGACCGCCTCGGCCTGGAACCGCTGCCGGCCACCGCGGGCGTGGCGATGCGCGCGCTGCGCCTGCCCCCGGGGCGGGGTGAGGGCGACGAGGCGGCGGTGGCGGTGATGACGGAGCTGTGGCGGCGCCACGCCGTGCGGACGGTGGTGCGCCCCTGGCCGGGCGGCGGGGTGCTGCGGATCAGCGCGCAGGTGTACAACCGGCCGCACGAGTACGGGAGGCTGGCGGCGGGCCTGGCGGAGCTGCTCTCGCGACGGGGGTGAGGGCGGTCACTCGGAGGCGGCGCGCAGTTCGGCGAGCAGCACGTTCCGGTCGTCGATCAGCCCGGTGAGGATCCGCCGGGCCGTCCTGAGGAGGTCGGCGACCTCGGCGCCGGCCAGGGCGTAGACCACCGTGCTGCCCTCGCGGCTGGCGGTGACGATGCCGGACCGGCGCAGGACGGCGAGCTGTTGGGAGAGGCTGGACGGTTCGATCTCCAACTCGGCCAGCAGGTCCCGGACGGGCGTCGGTCCGGCCTGAAGCAGTTCCAGGACCCGGATCCGGACCGGGTGGCCGAGCATCCGGAAGAACTCGGCCTTGGCCTGGTACAGCGCGACCCCCACGACGCCCCCTTCTCTGGTGACCGGCCCGTTCAGATCTCCAGTGCGACCTCGATCCGCTTCAGCTGGTGCCGGGCCATCGCCAGGTTGGCGCGGCCGCGGTTGAGCGCGAGGAAGAGGAAGAGGCCCCGGCCGTTCGGCATGGTGAGCGGCCGGAGCAGGTGGTACTGGCTGGTCAGGCTGACCAGGATGTCCTCGATCTCGTTGTCGTGGAGGTTGAGCAGCTCCATGGCCCGCATCTTGGCCCGGACCACGTCGGTGTTGCCGGCGGCGGCGACGTTGAGGTCCAGCTCGCCGCCGTCGCCGAGGGTGCCGAGCGCCATGCCGCTGCCGTAGTCGACCAGGGCGATGCCGATCGCACCGTCGATGGCCATGGCCTCCTTGAGCGAGGTCTCCAGATTCGCCATCGTCTTCTCCTCCTGTAACCGGGGGACTCCCGTGAGTGGTGGCTGTGGAAGCGAATGTAGGGAGGCGGGGCCTGACTTCACCGCAGATGACCGAAGACGTTCGAATCCGTACGCCGAGTGACTGCTTCGCAGCTACTTGAAGACATTTGCAACTATGGATGTGAGAGAGAACTGATCCGGGCCCGTGGAAAAACGGTGCTATCGATGTCAGTCCTCCCGGGTAACCTCTCGCTGAGATGCGAGATCACACCAACCACACCCGGACGGCGATGAACACCCCTCTGCCCGAGCACCCCGAAGACCGGGAGCTCAACCCCGCCGAGGCGTACGCGGCCTTCCGCCGCCGGGCCAAGGAGCAGGCCACGGCCCTGTACGGCTTCCAGCAGCTCTACGACTTCCCGCTGGACGACTTCCAGCTGGAGGCCTGCCGGGCCCTGGAGGCCGGCGAAGGCGTCCTGGTCGCCGCGCCCACCGGCTCCGGCAAGACGATCGTCGGCGAGTTCGCCGTCCACCTCGCCCTCCAGGGCGGGCGGAAGTGCTTCTACACGACGCCGATCAAGGCGCTCTCCAACCAGAAGTACGGGGACCTGGTCAAGCGCTACGGCGCCGCCAAGGTCGGCCTGCTCACCGGCGACAACACGGTCAACGGCGACGCGCCCGTGGTGGTGATGACCACCGAGGTGCTGCGCAACATGCTCTACGCGGGCTCCAGCACCCTGAACGGCCTCGGCTACGTGGTCATGGACGAGGTGCACTACCTCGCCGACCGCTTCCGCGGCGCCGTCTGGGAGGAGGTCATCATCCACCTCCCCGAGTCCGTCACCCTGGTCTCGCTCTCCGCCACCGTCTCCAACGCCGAGGAGTTCGGCGACTGGCTGGACACGGTGCGCGGCGGCACCCGCGTGATCGTCTCCGAGAACCGCCCCGTGCCGCTCTGGCAGCACGTGATGGCCGGCAACCGGATGTACGACCTGTTCGCCAACCCGGACCGCGACGGCCGCCCCAAGGACGCCCCGCGCAACCCGGCCAAGGCGGTCAACCCCGAGCTGGTCCGCCTCGCCCGCTCCGAGCTGGACCGCAACCCGCGGGACAAGTTCGGCCGCGGCCGCGGCCGTTCCATGCCCAACGGCCGCCCCGGCCGGGTCTGGACACCGGGCCGCGTCGACGTCATCGACCGCCTCGACGCCGAGGGCCTGCTCCCCGCGATCACCTTCATCTTCAGCCGGGCCGGCTGCGAGGCCGCCGTCCAGCAGTGCCTCTCCTCCGGCCTGCGGCTCAACAAGGAGGAGGACCGCGCCCGGGTGCGCGACATCGTCCAGGAGCGCTGCGCCGACATCCCCGACGAGGACCTGCACGTCCTCGGCTACTTCGAGTGGCTGGACGGGCTGGAGCGCGGCATCGCCGCCCACCACGCGGGGATGCTGCCCCGGTTCAAGGAGGTGGTCGAGGAGCTCTTCGTGAAGGGTCTGGTCAAGGCCGTCTTCGCGACCGAGACCCTGGCGCTCGGCATCAACATGCCCGCCCGCTCGGTGGTCATGGAGAAGCTCGTCAAGTGGAACGGCGAGCAGCACGCCGACATCACCCCCGGCGAGTACACCCAGCTCACCGGCAGGGCCGGGCGGCGCGGCATCGACATCGAGGGCCACGCCGTGGTGCTCTGGCAGCGCGGCCTCGACCCGGAGGCGCTGGCCGGCCTGGCCGGCACCCGCACCTACCCGCTGAAGTCCTCGTTCCGGCCGTCCTACAACATGGCCGTCAACCTGGTCTCCCAGTTCGGCCGGCACCGCTCCCGCGAACTGCTGGAGACGTCGTTCGCGCAGTTCCAGGCGGACCGCTCGGTGGTCGGCATCGCCCGCCAGGTCCAGCGCAACGAGGAGGGGCTGGAGGGCTACCGCGAGTCGATGACCTGCCACCTCGGCGACTTCGACGAGTACATGAACCTGCGCCGCGAGCTCAAGGACCGCGAGAACGAGCTCGCCCGCGAGGGCAGCAGCCAGCGCCGGGCCGCCGCCGTGGAGTCCATCGAGCAGCTCAAGCCGGGCGACGTCATCCACGTCCCCACCGGCAAGTTCGCCGGCCTCGCCCTCGTCCTCGACCCGGGCCTGCCGCCGGTCAGCCGCAACGGCCGCAACGCCACCCGCCACCCGGACTTCCAGGACGGCCCGCGCCCGGTGGTGCTCACCGCCGAGCGGCAGGTCAAGCGGCTCGCGATGATCGACTTCCCGCACCCGGTCGCCGCCATCGAGCGGCTGCGCATCCCCAAGTCCTTCAACCCGCGCAGCCCGCAGTCCCGCCGCGACCTCGCCTCCGCGCTGCGCACCAAGGCCGGCCACCTGGAGCCCGAGCGGTTCCGCAAGGGCCGGGCGGCCGCCGCCGACGACCCCGAGATCACCCGGCTGCGCGCCACCCTGCGCCAGCACCCCTGCCACGGCTGCGACGAGCGCGAGGACCACGCCCGCTGGTCCGAGCGCTACCACCGGCTGCACCGCGACACCGAGCAGCTGGAGCGCCGGATGCGCTCCCGCACCCACACCATCGCCCGCACCTTCGACCGGGTCTGCGGCCTGCTCACCGACCTCGGCTACCTGAGCGGCGACACCGTCACCGCCGACGGCAAGCGGCTCGGCCGGCTCTACGGCGAGCTGGACCTCCTCGCCTCCGAGTGCATCCGCGAAGGCGTCTGGAGCGGCCTGGCCGCCGCCGAGCTGGCCGCCTGCGCCTCGGCGCTGGTCTACGAGGCCCGGCAGTCCGACGACGCCGCCGCCCCCCGGGTGCCCGAGGGCGCGGCCAAGGAGGCGCTCGGCAAGATGGTCCGGATCTGGGGCCACCTCGACGCCCTGGAGGAGCAGCACCGGATCAACACCGCCGAGGGCGTCGGCCAGCGCGAGCCCGACCTCGGCTTCGCCTGGGCCGCCTACCGCTGGGCGCTCGGCCACGGCCTGGACCAGGTGCTGCGCGACGCCGACATGCCGGCCGGCGACTTCGTCCGCTGGACGAAGCAGCTGATCGACGTGCTCGGCCAGATCCAGGACGCCGCCGGCGAGGACGCCGAGCTGCGCAAAACCGCCCGCAAGGCGGTGGAGGGGCTGCGCCGCGGCATCATCGCCTACTCCTCGGTGGGCTGAGCCTCTGACAGGGCCTGGCCCTGAGGACGGAAGGGCCCGCCCGGGCGGGCCCTTCCGTGTACGCGCCTCAGCCGGCGAGGACGGCCAGCACCCGCTCCAGCGAAGTGCCGAGGCCCCAGCGGGTGGAGAGCTCCTCCAGGGTCATCGGGTCCAGCGGTTCGTGCGGCAGTGCCGGGTCGAACGCCGGCATCGGCGCGTCGGAGGCGACCCGGACCACCGTCGGCGCCACGTCCAGGTAGGCCGCGCCCTCGACGATGTTGCGCCGGCGGGCCGGGGTGAGCCGGGAGCCGACCTCCAGCGCGGCGGCCCGGATCGCGGCGAGGTCCCCGTACTCGTTGATCAGCTGAGCCGCCGTCTTCTCGCCGATGCCCTTGACGCCGGGCAGGCCGTCGCTCGGGTCCCCGCGCAGGGCGGCCATGTCGGCGTACTGGGCGCCGCGCACGCCGTACTTCTCCAGCAGCAGCGCGTCGTCGGTGACCTGGAGGTTCCCCATGCCCTTGACGGGGTAGAGCACGGTGATCCCTCGGGCGTCGTCGACCAGTTGGAAGAGGTCACGGTCGCCGGTGACGATCTGCACCGGGCCCTTCGCCCGTGCGGTGAGGGTGCCGATCACGTCGTCCGCCTCGTAGCCGGGGGAGCCGACCCGGGCGATGCCGAGCGCGTCCAGCACCTGCTCGATCACCGGCACCTGCGGGGCCAGCGTGTCCGGCACCTCCTCCTCGCCGTCCTCGGCAGCCTCGGCCACCCGGTGCGTCTTGTAGGAGGGGACGAGGTCCACCCGCCACTGCGGGCGCCAGTCGGCGTCCATGCAGGCGACCAACTGGTCGGGCCGGTGGTCCTGGACCAGCCGGGCGATGAAGTCCAGCAGGCCCCGGACGGCGTTGACCGGCTCGCCCTGCGGGGAACGCAGGGAGTCCGGCACGCCGTAGTAGGCCCGGAAGTACAGGCTGGCGGAGTCGAGCAGCATCAGTCGCGGTGCGGTCACCCTCCGATCATGCCGTACCGGGCCGACAGCCGGGCGCCGCACCGGGCGGTGCGGCGCCGGGCCCGGCGTGCGTGCCGGGGCTCAGTGCTCGTGCGGACCGGCGCGGTGGACCGGACCGTGTGCGTCGGCGCAGTGCTCGGGGGAGAGGTCGCCCCGGGCGGTGATCTGGAGCAGCGCACCCGCCTCGTCCTCGCCGACGTGGTCGACCTGGAGCGTGCTGTGGGTGATCCCGTACTCGCCGGCCAGCCGGCGCTGGAGCTCGCGGCGGACGGCGTGGCAGTCGCCGCCCGGGGTGACCAGGATGTGCGCCGACAGCGCCGGCTGCCCGGAGGTGATCTCCCAGATGTGCAGGTCGTGGATCTCCTCGACCAGCGGTTGGGTGACCAACCGGTCCGCGACGGCGTCCGGGTCGATGCCGGCCGGGGCGGCTTCAAGGAAGATCCGCCCGGAGTCCCGGACGAGGCCGGTGCCGGCCTTCAGCATCAGCGCCACGACGATCAGCGAGGCGATCGCGTCGGCCTGGACGAAGCCGGTGGTCAGCATGATCACGCCGGCGATGGCGGTGGCGATGAACGCGTACAGGTCGGTGACCACGTGCTGGAACGCGCCTTCGACGTTGAGCGAGCTGCGGTTGGCCTTGGACATGCACCAGGCGGCGGCCAGGTTGACCACGATCCCGGCCAGGGCGGTGACCAGCACCAGCGAGCCGGTCACCTCCGGCGGGTCGAGCAGCCGGCCGATCGCCTCGTAGCCGAGCCAGGCCGACAGCACCAGCAGAGTGACGCCGTTGGCCTGCGCGGAGAGGATCTCGGCCCGCTTGAGCCCGTAGGTGTACCCGCCGCGGGCGGGCCGGGCGGCCAGCCGCATCGCGACCAGGGCGAGGACGATCGAGGCGGCGTCGGTGAGCATGTGCGCGGCGTCGGAGATCAGCGCCAGCGACTGGGCGGCGAAGCCGACCACGACCTCGCCGGCCATGAACACCACGATCAGCGCGAGCGCGCTCACCAGCCAGCGGCGGTCGGCGTCGGCGGCGACGCTGTGCGAGTGGCCGCCGTGGCCGTGGCCACCGCCCCGGTGGGAGTGCATGTGGTCATGCGCATGATCATCGCGCGCGTGCTCGTGCCCGGCCATCGAAGTCCTCTCCTGGACATACGGGGGTGGGGGCAGGGGCGCAACCGCCCTGCACCCGAAGTGAACCGCAGATCGAACGAAGATCCAAAGGCTGCACTGGAAGCCGTTGTCATTGCCGCGCCGTAACCCCCGTCCGGTATCGTCGCGCCGCCACGGAGCAGGGGAGACGCAGCATGGAACGGAACGGACCGGTCGGCCTGGGGGTGATCGCCGGAGAGTGGGCCCGGATCGGGGTGCTCGGCTTCGGCGGGCCGCCCGCGCACATCCTGCTGCTGCGCCGGCTCTGTGTGGAGCGGCGCGGGTGGCTGGAGCCGGACGAGTTCGAGGACGGCATCGCGGCCGCCAACCTGCTCCCCGGCCCGGCCTCCACCCAGCTGGCGATCCTCACCGCGTGGCGGCTGCGCGGCACGCCCGGAGCGCTGGTCGGCGGCGCCTGCTTCATCGCCCCCGGACTGGTGATGATCCTCGCCCTCTCGGTGCTGTTCCTGGCCGGCGACCCGCCGACCTGGGTGCTCGGCGCGGCGGCGGGCGCCGGTGCGGCCGTCCCGGCGGTCGCGGTGCAGGCCGCCACCACGCTGGTCCCCGGCAGCCTCACCCGCGTCGGGCGGGGGCGGGCCGCCCGGGCCCGCTGGACGGCGTACGCGCTGGCGGGCGCGGCCGCCGCGATCCTCACCGGGCCGTGGCTGGTGCTGGTGGTGATCGCCGCCGGGCTGGCCGAGATCGCCGTCCGCGCCGGTACGGACGGCCGCGACCAGGGCCGGAACCAGGACCGGGATCGGCGCCGGGGCCAGGGCCGGAACCAGGGCCGCCGGCAGCGCGGCATGGCGGCCGCAGCCCTGCCCGCCCTGCCCGTGCTCGGCGGGCTCGGCGCGCTGGCCTGGGTGGCGTTCAAGGTGGGTGCGCTCTCCTACGGGGGCGGCTTCGTGATCATCCCGCTGATGCAGGACGACGCGGTCCACCGCTACCACTGGATGACGGACGGACAGTTCCTCAACGCCGTCGCCCTCGGCCAGGTCACCCCCGGCCCGGTCGTGCACACCGTCGCGGTCGTCGGTTACGCGGCCGCCGGGGTGGGCGGCGGGCTGCTGGCGGCGGCCGTCGCCTTCGCACCGTCGTTCCTCTTCGTGATCCTCGGTGGCCGGCACTTCGACCGGCTCCGGGCCGACCGGCGGGTGCAGGACTTCCTCACCGGCGCCGGGCCCGCCGTGATCGGCGCCATCGCCGGCTCGGCGGTGCCGCTCGCCGCCGCGCTCGGGTACGGCTGGCAGTGGGGGGTGCTGGCGGCCGCGCTGCTCTGGCTGGCCGTCGCCCGCCGGGGCGTGGTGCCCGCCCTGCTCGCGGCCGGCGCGGCCGGGGTGCTCGCCACCCTGGCGGGCCTGCCACCGGCCTGACCCCTCCGGCCGCCCTCGCCGCCGCCGGTGCCCGCCGCCGCCCCGCTGGTGCCCGCCCCCGCCCCGCCGCGGTCACGCGCGGCCCTCCCGGATACGGCCGGTCGGCGTCAGCCCGGCGGCGTGTCTGCCCCGATCGGGTGACGCCGGCTTGCGTGATCGCTCACGGTCCCGCAATGATCACCGTCCGTGAAGATCGACACGGTGGAAGCCGTCCGCTGGCTCGCCGAACTCGAGCCGACTGCCGAAGACTTGACGAATCGTCACATCACTGCGGCACGCGAGTGGTTTCCGCACCAGTACGTGCCGTGGAGCCTCGGCCGGGACTTCGGCGGCCCGCTCGGCGGCGAGCCGTGGCGGCCCGAGCAGTCCGCGCTGAGCCCCGCCGTGCGCTCCGCCCTGGTGGTCAACCTGCTCACCGAGGACAACCTGCCCGGCTACCACCGGACGATCGCCGCGCAGACCTCCCGCGACGGCGCCTGGGGTGCCTGGCTGCACCGCTGGACCGCGGAGGAGGACCGGCACGCCGCGTCCATCCGCGCCTACCTGCACGCCACCCGCGCCGTCGACCCGGTCGCCCTGGAGCGCGCCAGGATGGAGCAGGTCGGCACCGGCGCCGTCCCGCAGCCCGTCGGTGTGGTCGAGCTGGTCGCCTACGTCTCCGTGCAGGAGCTGGCCACCCGGGTGAGCCACCGCAACACCGGGCGGCTCAGCGGCGACCCGGTCTGCGAACGGCTGCTCGCCAGGGTCGCCCAGGACGAGAACCTGCACATGGTCTTCTACCGCGAACTGCTGCGCGCCGCCCTGGAGATCGACTCCGGCCCCGTCCTCACCGTGCTCGACGCCGCCGTCCGCGACTTCGCGATGCCCGGCCAGGGCATGCCCGGCTTCGCCCGGATGGCGGCCGAGGTCGCGGTGGCCGGCGTCTACGACCTGCGGGTCCACCACGACGAGGTGCTGGTGCCGCTGCTGCGCTCGCTGAAGGCCTTCGAGCTGACCGGCCTCGGCCCCGCCGGCGAGCAGGCCCGGGACCGGCTCGCCGCCCACCTGGCCCGGCTGGACACCCGCGCCGCCCGGTTCGTCGAACGCCGCGACCAGGCCCTCGCCGTCCGCGCCCGCGGGGCCGAGCACGCCCCGGCGGACACCCCCGACACCCCTGGCGCCGCACCCGATCCCGCGTGAGCCGCACCCCCGAGCGGCCGACCACAGGAGCAGCATGACCCTCACCACCACCGGCACCAGCGCCGCCGGCATCGAGTTCCACTACGACCTCGGCAACGACTTCTACGCGCTCTGGCTGGACGAGACGCTGAGCTACTCGGCGGCGGTCTGGGACGGCATCGCCCGCGACGAGGCCGACACCACCGCGCTGCCCCGGGCCCAGCGGGCCAAGCTCGACCTCCACCTCGACCTGGCCGGCGCCGCCCCCGGCGCGGGCCTGCGCCTGCTGGACGTCGGCTGCGGCTGGGGCGGCCTGCTGGCGCACGCGGCCGACGAGCGGCGGGTGGCCGAGGGCACCGGCCTCACCCTCTCCCGCGCCCAGCACGCCCACGTCGCGGGCCTCGGCCTGCCCGGCGTGGAGGTCCGGCTGGAGAGCTGGGACGACCACCGCCCCGAGCGGCCGTACGACGGCATCGTCTCCGTGGGTGCGTTCGAGCACTCCGCCACCGCCGGCATGAGCCGCGACGGGCGGGTCGCCGCCTACCGGGCCTACTTCGAGCGCTGCCACAGCTGGCTGCGCCCCGGTGCCCGGATGTCGCTGCAGACCATCGCCTACGACGGCGTGGCCGGCGGGGACGGCCCGGTCGGCTCCTTCGTGGCCGCCGACATCTTCCCCGGCGCGGTGCTGCCCAGGCTGGACGAGATCGCCACCGCCTGCGACCCGTACTTCTCCGTCGCCGTGGTCCGTGCCTCGGCCGAGGACTACGCCCGCACCCTGGGGGCCTGGTCGGCCCGGCTGCTGGGGGCCCGGGCGGAGGCGGAGCGCCTGGTCGGCGAGGAGGGCTTCCGCCGCTACCGCCGCTACCTCCGGGCCTGCGAAGTGACGTTCCTGCGCGGCGCGGCCACCCTCTACCGGTTCGGCTTCGTGCGGCGTGACGAGCCGCTGCGGCTGCCGGTCTGAGGCCGGGCGCGTGCAGCACGAAGCCGCACCGGTGACCAGGCGGCGGGCATGGGCGGCGGTGGCCGTCGTCTGCGCCGCGCTCTTCCTGCTCGGACTGGACTTCACCGTCCTCAACGTGGCCGTCCCCGGGCTGCGGGCCGAACTCGGCCCGACCCTGGCCGAGACCCAGTGGATCGTCGACGGCTACGCGCTCGCGCTCGGCGGCTGCGTGCTCGCCGCGGGCGCGCTCGGCGACCGCTACGGCCGCCGCCGGGCGTCCGCCGCCGGTCTGGCGCTCTGCGCGCTCGCCTCGGTGGCCGGCGCCATCGGCGACGGGCCCGCCCGGCCGGTCGCCACCGAACTGGTGATGAGCGCGGTGCCGGGGCCGGCTCCGCCCTCAACGACGCCACCCGGCAGGTCGGTTCGACACTGGGCGTGGCCGTGCTCGGATCCGTCCTGGCCACCGCGGTGGGCGACGCGCACGGCGGTCCGGACCCACGTGCCGCGTTCACCGACGGGCTGGCCGACGCCTCCTGGGCCGGCGTGGCCGTCGCGCTGGTCGGCGTGCTGACGGCCTGGCTCCGGCTGCCCGGACGCGTGCCTGACGCCGCCGCTACCGCGCCGCCCGCCGTCCCGGACCTGGACCGCTGACCGGCCGTCCCCCTCCTCCCGTTGCCCCGCCCCGAAAGGACCCTGCGCATGTCTGCCGTCTACGAGACCCTCCGCGACTGCCTGGTCGAGGAGTTCGACGTCCCCGCCGAACTCGTCCGCCCGGACGCCACCCTGGCCGAGCTCCAGCTCGACAGCCTCGCCCTGGTCGAACTCTCGCTGGTGGTGGAGGAGCGGATCGGCGTCACGGTCACCGACATCCGGCCGGACGCCACCCTCGGTGGGCCGGCCGCCTTCGCCGACGCCGACCTTGCGGCGGGTGCGGTCAGTTGAGCGGACGCGCGGTGGCCGTGAGCGGGCTCGGGCTGGTCACGCCGGCCGGTTTCGGGGTGCCGGCCAGCTGGAAGCACTTCCTCGGCGGGGAGCCGACCGCCCGGCCCGACCCCTGGCTGGCGGGGCTGAACGTCGACTTCTCCTGCCCGGTGGACGACTACGACACCGTCGGGCTGCTCGGCGGCCGGCTGGCCCGCCGGCTCGACCGCTTCGCCCAGCTCGCCGTCCTGGCCGCCCGCGAGGCCGTCGGTGACGCCCGGCTCGACCCGGCGCAGTGGGACGGCGACCGGGTCGGCGTCGTCCTCGGGGTGAGCGCCAACAGTGTGCAGACCCACCGGGCCGAGTACGCCCGGCTGGAGCAGGGCCGGGCCGACCGGGTCTCCCCGCTGATGGTGCCGCGCAGCATCCCCAACATGGCGGCCGGTGAGGTCAGCCTGGACCTCGGCGCGCGCGGCCCCAGCCTGGTCGCCAGTACCGCGTGCGCCTCCGGGACCACCGCCCTCGCCCTGGCCTGCGACCTGATCCGGGCCGGCACCTGCGACCTGGTGCTCGCCGGCGGCACGGACAGCCCGCGCTTCCCGATGGTGGCGACGGCCTTCGACCGGCTGGGCGCGCTCTCCCGGCGCCGGCACGACCCGGCCGGCGCCTCCCGCCCGTTCGACGCCGACCGGGACGGCTTCGTGCTCGGCGAGGGCGCCGGCGTCCTGGTCCTGGAGCGCGTGGACCACGCCCGGGCGCGCGGAGTCCGCCCGCGCGCCTACCTGGCGGGTCACGGCTCCGCCACCGACGCCTACCACTTCACCGCCCCCCACCCGGAGGGCGACGGCCTCGCCCGCGCGATCGACACCGCGCTCGCCGACGCCGGCCTGGCGCCGTACGAGATCGGGCACGTCAACGCGCACGGCACCGGCACCGCGCTGAACGACCCGGCCGAGGCGGCGGCGCTGCGGCGGGTCTTCCACCAGCCGCCGCCGGTCACCGCCAACAAGAGCGTGATCGGCCACACCATGGGCGCGGCCGGCGCGATCGAGGCGGCGCTGACCGTCCTGGTCCTGCAGCACGGGCTGATCCCGCCGACGGCCAATCTCGACCGGATCGACGAGCGGATCGGCCTCGACGTGGTCACCAAGCTGCCCCGGCCGGCCGCCGCCCAGGCGGCGGTCTCGGTCTCCTGCGGCTTCGGCGGCCAGAATGCGGCGGTCGTACTGACCGCCGCCTGACCGCCGCCGGGCCACCAGCCGGTGGCCGCTACCCGTGTCAGCCGGCCGACCCGTCGCCCCGCGGAGGGCCCGTGCCCGGCCGCGGGGCGGCCGTCGCTCCCGCCCGCCGTCCACGCCTGCTCTCCCGCCCCCGACCTGGAGTACCGCCATGCCCACCGGTTCCGCCCCGACCGCCCCTCCCGCGGCCCGTGCCACCGGCGACGCCCGCCCGCGCCGCCCCGGCGGCCCGCTCGGCCGGGCCCGGCTCGCCGCCGCCCGGCTCTACAGCCGCCTGCTGATGCACCGCCCGCCCACCGACTGGTCCGTCCCGCGCGCCGATGGCCGGTACGCGCCCACCGCGCCCGCCGACGACAGGCCGCTCACCCTCCTGATGCTCGGCGACTCGCTCGCCCAGAGCCTCGGCGCCAGCCGCCGCGAGGAGACCCTCGGCGCCCGGCTCGCCCAGGGGCTCGGCGAGCACCTCGACCGGCCGGTGGACCTGCGTGTCCTCGCCCGGGTGGGCGCCACCACGACGGACGTCCGGCGCCAGGTGGCCCGGACGGCGCGGCTCAGCCCCGGGATCGCGGTCCTGATCGTCGGCGGCAACGACGTCCTGCTCCCGCTGCCGCTGGGCCGCTCTGCCCGCCGGTTCGCGCACCTGCTGCGGGCGCTGGGCGGGCACCCGGAGGTCCCGTCGGCTGGCCCGGCTGCAGAGCCGCGCCGCCGAGCGGACGGGCGCGGTGCCGGCACCGTCCTCCGGCGCCGAGTTCCGCGACCGCGCCGACGAACTCCTCGGCCCCGACGGCGTCCACCCCTCGCCGCAGGGCTACGCCGAACACGCCGCCCGGATGCTCCCCAGCCTGGTGACGGCGGCCCGCCGACTGGGCCGTACCGACCCCGTCACCGCCTGAGCGGCATCACGCCGCCGTCGCCCGCCGGCACGCGACGCCCCCGCCAGGGGCACCGGGCACCGCGCGGCGGAAGGCCGCCGCGACCCCGTCAGCCCAGCGCGACCGCGCCGACCGCCTCCAGCGGCACCGTGCGGGCCGCCGTCGCCGCCCGGACGAGGGCCTGCATCACCCGCAGGTCCTCGCCCTGTTCGGGGTGCCACTGCACACCCAGCGTGAACCCCGGCCCCTCCAGCGCCTCCACGGTGCCGTCGGGCGCGTGCGCGCTCACCCGCAGGCCGTCGCCGAGCCGGTCGACGGCCTGGTGGTGGAAGGTCGGCACGGTCAGTTCGCTCTCCGGCAGCAGCCCGCCGAGGAGCGTGCCGGGCACCGGCCGGACCTTGTGCTCGCCGTACCTGCCGGGCGAGCCGGCGTGGACGTCCGGGCAGACCACGTCCGGCAGGTGCTGGACGAGCGTGCCGCCGCAGACCACGTTCAGCACCTGCATGCCCCGGCAGATCCCCAGCAGCGGCATGCCGGCCGCCAGCGCCGCCCGGAGCAGCGCCGACTCCCAGACGTCGCGCTCCGGCGAGTCCACGTCGGTCAGGGGGTGCCGCGGCTGCCCGTAGTACGCGGGGTCGATGTCCGGCCCGCCCGCGATGACGAGGGCGTCCAGCCGGGCGAGCACCTCCGGCGCGCGATCGGGGGCGTCCGGCGGCAGCAGCACCGCGACCCCGCCCGAGTCCCGTACGTACGCGGTGTACCGCTCGGGCACCAGCGCCACCCGGCGGTTCCGCCAGTCGCTCCAACTCGCGTCCACCAGATAGGTGCTGACGCCGATGAAAGGCCTGCGATCCATGGCGCGCATTCTCCTCCCGTCACTCCTGATAACCCGTCAATCCGGACTCTCGGCGCGCCACACCCGCCCGCCCTCTTCCGCCCCGTCCGTGGCAGGCCGTACGGTTCGCTGTGACCGCACGCTCTCGCTGAGTGATCGAACAGGAGGTTTCCCGCATGCCCGACAACGCCGCCGAGGGCGCGCCCCGGCGCGCGCCGCTCACCCTGGAGGAGCTGCGCACGCTGGTCGACGCCGGCGAGATCCACACCGTCGCGCTCGCCTTCACCGACATGCAGGGCCGGTTGCAGGGCAAGCGCTTCGCCGCCCGGTTCTTCCTCGACGAGGTCGCCGAGCACGGCGCCGAGGCCTGCGACTACCTGCTCGCCGTCGACGTCGACCTCAACACCGTCGACGGCTACGCCCTCTCCTCCTGGGAGACCGGCTACGGCGACTTCGCGATGCGCCCCGACCTCTCCACCCTCCGGCTCACTCCGTGGCAGCCCGGCACCGCACAGGCCACCGCCGACCTCGCCCGCCACGGCGGCCGCCCGGTCGACGCCGCGCCGCGGCAGCTGCTGCGCCGCCAGATCGAGCGGCTGGCCGAGTACGGGCTGGCCGCCGACATCGGCACGGAGCTGGAGTTCCTGGTCTTCCGCGACACCTACGAGCAGGCCTGGCTGGGCGGCTACCGCGGCCTGACCCCGGCCAACCAGTACAACGTCGACTACTCCATGCTCGGCACGGCGCGGGTCGAGCCGCTGCTCTCCCGGATCCGGGTCGAGATGGCCGGCGCCGGCCTCGTCGTGGAGTCCGCCAAGGGCGAGGCCAACCTCGGCCAGCACGAGATCGCCTTCCGCTACGCCGACGCCCTCACCACCTGCGACCAGCACAGCGTCTACAAGACGGGCGCCAAGGAGATCGCCGCCCAACAGGGCTGCGCGCTCACCTTCATGGCCAAGTACAACGAGCGCGAGGGCAACAGCTGCCACATCCACCTCTCGCTGCGCGACCTGCGGGACTCCTCGGCCGGCCCGGGCGGCACCCCGGCCTTCGCCGACCGCGACGGGCGGATGACGGACACCATGCGGCACTTCCTCGCCGGGCAGCTCACCGCGCTGCGCGAGTTCAGCCTGCTCTACGCGCCCAACATCAACTCCTACAAGCGGTACCGCCCCGGCTCGTTCGCCCCGACCGCCGTCGCCTGGGGCCGGGACAACCGCACCTGTGCGTACCGGGTGGTGGGGCGCGGTCCGGGCCTGCGGATGGAGAACCGCGTGCCCGGCGGCGACGTCAACCCGTACCTCGCGGTGGCCGGAATGATCGCCGCCGGCCTGCACGGCCTCGAGCAGAAGCTCGACCTGCCCGCGCCCTGCCTCGGCAGCGCCTACTCCGTCGACGACTACGCCCGGGTGCCCGGCTCCCTGCGCGAGGCCGCCGACCTCTGGGCGGAGAGCGAGCTGGCCCGGGACGCCTTCGGTCCCGACGTGGCCGAGCACTACCTGCACATGGCCCGGGTCGAGCAGGCCGCCTACGACGGCGCCGTCACCGACTGGGAGCGCTACCGATCCTTCGAGCGGATGTGAGCACGTGAACCCGACCGGCAGCGGCGAGCCCGCCACCAGCACCGTCCGCAACCCCGCCACCGGCGAGCCGATCGCCGACGTCCCCGACACCACCCCCGAGCGGCTCGACGCCGCCGTCCAGCGCGCGGTCAAGGCCCAGCAGGGCTGGGCCGCCCTCGCCCCCGGAGAACGGGCCCGGCTGCTGCGGCGGTTCGCCGACCAGGTCGACGCGCACGTGCACGAGCTGGCCACCCTGGAGGTGACCGAGGCCGGCCACACCGTCGGCAACGCCCGCTGGGAGGCCGGCAACGTCCGCGACCTGCTGGAGTACGCCGCCGGGGGAGTGGAACGGCTGACCGGCCGGCAGATCCCGGTGGCCGGGGGCCTGGACGTCACCTTCCACGAACCGGTCGGCGTGGTGGGCGTGATCGCCCCGTGGAACTTCCCGATGCCGGTCGCCGCCTGGGGCTTCGCCCCCGCCCTCGCGGCGGGCAACGCGGTACTGCTCAAACCCGCCGAGGCCACCCCGCTCACCGCCCTGCGGCTGGCCGAACTCGCCCTCGCCGCAGGGCTGCCCGAAGGCGTGTTCCAGGTCGTCCCCGGCGCCGGCGGCACCACCGGCCGGGCCCTGGTCGACCACCCCGCCGTCCGCAAGATCGTCTTCACCGGCTCCACCGTGGTCGGCAAGGAGGTCGCCGCCCGCTGCGCCGCCCGCGCCAAGCGGGTCACCCTCGAACTCGGCGGCAAGAGCCCCAACATCGTCTTCGCCGACGCCGACCTCGCCCGCGCCGCCGACCCGATGTCCTTCCTCGACAACAGCGGCCAGGACTGCTGCGCGCGCAGCCGGATCCTGGTCCAGCGCGAGGCCTACGACGACTTCCTGGCCCACCTGCTGCCCGCGGTCGAGGCCGTCCGCACCGGCGATCCGGCCGATCCCCGGACCGAGCTCGGCCCGCTGATCTCCGCCGCCCAGGTCCGCCGGGTCGCCTCCTACGTCACCCCCGACCTGCCGGTGCTGGCCCGCGGCACGGTGCCCGGCGGGCCCGGCTTCTGGTACCCGCCGACGGTGCTGGCGCCCGCGGAGCCCGACGCCCCGGTCGTCACGGAGGAGATCTTCGGCCCGGTCGCCGTGGTGCTGCCCTTCGACGGCGAGGCGGACGCCCTGCGCCTGGCCAACGCCACCCGCTACGGCCTCTCCGGCTCCATCTGGACCCGCGACCTCGGCCGGGCGCTGCGGCTGGCCCGGGGCGTCGCGGCGGGCAACCTGTCGGTCAACTCGCACTCCTCGGTGCGGTACTGGACGCCGTTCGGGGGCTTCGGCGAGTCCGGGATCGGCCGCGAGCTGGGGCCGGACGCGCTGAGGCACTTCACCGAGACCAAGAACGTCTTCATCCAGAGCGAGGAGTAGGAGCCGGCATGACCGAGAAGGCCCCGAAGCCGGAGCAGGCCGGCCCGGTCTGCCGCCGCCTGGCCGACCGCACCGCCGTGATCACCGGCGCGGGCAGCGGCATCGGCCTGGCCGCCGCCCGCCGGCTCGCCGCGGAGGGCGCGAAGGTGGTCTGCGCCGACCTCGACGAGCCGGCCGGCAAGGCGGCCGCCAAGGAGGTCGGCGGCCTCTTCGTGCACACCGACGTCACCGACCCGTACATGGTCGAGGCGCTCTTCGACGAGGCCTACGAGACGTACGGCAGCGTGGACGTCGCCTTCAACAACGCGGGCATCTCGCCGCCGGAGGACGACTCCATCCTGACCACCGGGCTGGACGCCTGGCGCAAGGTCCAGGAGGTCAACCTGACCTCCGTCTACCTCTGCTGCAAGGCGGCGCTGCCGTACATGCGGAGGCACGGGCGCGGCTCGATCATCAACACCGCCAGCTTCGTGGCCCGGATGGGCGCGGCCACCTCGCAGATCTCCTACACCGCCTCCAAGGGCGGGGTGCTGGCGATGTCGCGCGAGCTGGGCGTGCAGTTCGCCCGCGAGGGCATCCGGGTCAACGCGCTCTCGCCCGGCCCGGTGGACACCCCGCTGCTGCGGGAGCTCTTCGCGAAGGACCCGGAACGGGCGGCCCGCCGGCTGGTGCACATCCCGCTCGGCCGCTTCGCCCGCCCGGAGGAGATCGCCGCCGCGGTCGCATTCCTGGCCAGCGACGACTCCTCCTTCATCACGGCGAGCGAGTTCCTGGTCGACGGCGGTATCTCCGGGGCGTACGTCACACCGCTGTAGACCGCTCCCGGAGTTCTCACCGGAATCTCATCGAAAATGCCGGGAATTCGCGGTCACACTGATATCGCGTTTATCCGGCTGCCTTTAGATTCTCTGTCGTGAGTGAGCAGATCCCCGCCGGGTGGTACCCGGACCCGAAGGACATCACCAGCGATCCGCGGCCGCAGCGCTGGTGGGACGGCACGGGCTGGACGGCCAGCACCCGGCCCGCACCCTCGGACGCCCCGCCGCCGGAGCCCCCGGCGGCGCAGGCTCCGGGGCCGGACGAGACCGCCGAGACCCGGGTGCTGGAGGGGGAGGTGCTGGGGAGCGGGCCGAGCGTCCGCTACCCCGAGCCGCCCCCCTTCGCCACCGCCTACGGCGCGCCCGTGCCGCCGGCGCCGAAGCGTCCGCGCAGGCCGTCCAAGCTGGTCCTCGCGACGGCCGTGGCCGCGCTGCTCGGGCTGGCCGCCGGCTCCGGCATCACCTGTCTGGTGATGGACGACCACGGCGGGAAGCAGGCCTCGCACCGCACCGCGAGGCCGGCGCCGTACGGCCAGGACGGCCCCTGGGGCGGCCTGCCCGACTTCAGCGGCCCCGACGGCAACGGCGGGAGCAACGGCGGCGGCAGCGGGGACGGCAAGGGCGGCGGGAACGGCAACAACGGGAACGGCAAGGGCAACAACGGGAACGGCGGCGGCGGGAACGGCAAGGGGAACGGCAAGGGCAGCGGCACCGCCGCCGACCTGGTGAACCGGGTCACCCTGCCCGTCCCCGCCGGCTGGGAGGGCGGCACCACCAAGGACGGCTACGCCGCTCTGAGCGTGGGCTCGTACACCTGCGAGGGCGGCGGAACCTGCTCGCTCGGCGGCGCCAACACCGGCCGCATCAGCGGGGGCGGCACCGACGTCCAGGCGGCGGCCAAGGCCGACATCGAGAAGGCGGCCAAGGACTCGTACAACGACGTCAACTCCCACGAGGAGATGAAGTCGGAGGCGGTCAAGGTCGTCGGCAGGGACGGCTACCTGGTCCGCTGGAAGGTCGACGCGGCCAAGGGCAACGACGGCTACGTGGAGACCGTGGTCTTCCCGTCGGCCGACGGGAAGTCACTGGTCTCCGTCCACCTGGGCTTCGACATCGCCGACAAGGCACCAGACGTCGCCGTGATGGACACCATCGTCAAGGGCATCGCCGACTACACCGGCAAGGTGCCGGCCTTCCCGGGCGGCGGCGCCGGCCCGGACGACGGGACCGGCACCGGTACCACCTGACCGCGCTGCTCCGCTCACGCACGGCGGCCCACCCGGAACCTCCGGGCGGGCCGCCGTCGTGTCCGGCTCGCCGGCTCTCCGGTCCGCGCCGCGTTCAGCCGGCACGGGGCGGACCGCCACGAGGGTGGGTCGCCGGCCCCGGACCGTACGGGGGTTGACGGGCGGTCCGGGGCCGGCCTCCGGCGGTCAGGAGTCGCGTCGAACAGCCTCGAAGCGACGGCGCCGGAGCACCATGCCGGCCCAGCCGACGCCGATCGCCGCGGCCCCTGCGAGCAGCAGCGGGCCGGTGGCCGAGCCGCCGACGGCGGCGCTGGCGGTCGGAACGACGGCGCCGGCCGGCTCGTTGGCGTTGCCGCCGTGTCCGTGGTGGGCGACGGTGGACTTGGACTGGCCCGCGGCGATCTGCTCCTCGCTCGGCGCGGGCGGCGCCTGCGCGGCCAGGGCCTGGACCGGCTGCCCGGCGGCTGCGGCGGCCTTGCCGAAGTCGACGTCGGAGCAGCTGTAGAAGGCCTCGGGGCTGTCGCTGCGCTGCCAGACCATGTAGAGCAGCTGGCGGCCGGTGCGCTGCGGCAGCGTGCCGCTGTAGCTGTAGTAGCCGTCCGCCGCGGTCCTGCTGGTCGGCACCACCGCGACCGGGGCCGGGTCGAGGTCGGACCACTTCAGGGGCTGGGTCGGGTCCCAGCTCTGCTTGGTGATGTAGACGGTCTGGGTGCCGAGGTGCGGCGCGGTGACGCGGAACTTGAGGTCGAGCCTGCCGGAACTCACCGGGGTGGCGGGCCAGTCGGCCCGCGGCAGGTCCAGTGCCTTGTACTTGTCCCGGTTGGCCGAGCAGAGCTTGCCGTCCGGGATCAGCGCCTGGTGGTGGCCGTCCGCGTTGGCGATGTTGACCTCGTTCCAGTCGTACAGCGGCTGGGTGCCGCTCATCGCCACGAGGTCCTTGCAGATCTGGGACTTGGGGGTCTCCGGGCCTTCGGCGTAGCAGGCGGCGACCCGGCTGACCGGGCCGGTCATCGTGCCGTGAGCGCTTGCGGTGCCGGTGGCGGTGGCCGACACGGCGAGGACCGCGGCGCCTATCACGCCGACGGGCAGGGCACTTCGCTTGATGGACATGGGGTGGGGACTCCTTGACCGTGTTCCGGGTCGACCGTGTGGGGGATGGACACGCCTGCCCGGGGGGGCCGCCGACCCGGCGCGCGGGCCCCGGCCAGAGCGTATGATTGGACTAGACCAACTGGCAATAGCCCGTTGTGGTGCACTTTTTGACGGACTGTAGCCGTACGTCCAGCACAAAGGCCCGATGGGAAGCCTGAGTTAGGCATCCCATCGGGCCTTCTTAAGGTTCGGGAAAGGGTGCGGGCAGGGGTCAGCCCTGTGGCCGGCCGTGCTGGTGGAGGGTCGCGTTCACCGTGTACCCCAGCATCACGTTGCCCTGTGTCCCGCCGCTGATCTCGTTGTGCACGGTGACCTGCGCCTGCGCGGGCAGCTGCGGCGTGAACTCGTCCAGGATCGACCGGAGTTCGGCCGCCGCCCCGGGATCCCGCAGCAGGCGGCGGAGCCGGCCGCGCAGCTCGGCGGTGCAGTCGGCGACCAGCTCGGCCTCGCCCTCGGCCTGCACCACCTCGATCCGGATCTCCTCCAGTTCGGCGGCGACCTCCTCGGCGTCCCGGCCCCGTCCGAACAGCGCCGCCAGGCGTGAACGGGCCTGCGTCCAGGCCTCGGTGGCCATCAGCCCCACCAGCGTGGTCGCCCCCGACGTCGCCAGCTGCACGATCTCGGCTTCCATGCCGCCTCCGTATGGCCTCGTGGTGTACGCACCACGGTAGGGCACGGGCGGACGGCGGGTCAGAGGAACGTCTTCGCCTCGCCCCGGTAGGTCGGGACGGTCCGCACCACCGCGTCGCCCTCGATCAGGTGCAGTTCGGCGAAGCGCTCGCACAGCTCGCCCGCCTTGGCGTGCCGGAACCAGACCCGGTCGCCGATCAGCAGGTCGTCGGCGGCCGAACCGAGCAGCGGGGTCTGCACCTCGCCGGCGCCCTCCATCGGGTCGTAGCGCAGCCCCTGCGGCAGGTACGGGACCGGCGAGCGGTCCGGGCCGGCCACGCCGGAGGCCGGGTAGCCGCCGCCGAGCACCGTCACCACGCCGACGCCGGGCCGGCGCACCACGGGCTGGCCGAACAGTGCGGCCGGCCGGCCCCGGAACGAGCGGTAGTGGTCGAACAGCTGCGGCACGTACAGCCCGGAGCCGGCCGCCACCTCGGTGACCGCCCGCTCGGCGACGGTCGACTCGACGCTGCCGGTGCCGCCGCCGTTGACGAACTCCAGCTCGGCCACCCGCCGCAGCCGCCGGACCGTCTCGGCGCGGCGCTCGGCCAGCTCGGTCCGCGCCTTGGCCTGCAGCAGCCGGATCATCCGCGACCGCACCGGCTTGCCCGGCACGTCGTCCGCGACACCGGCGATGTGCCCCTCGTACGCCATCAGCCCGACCACCCGGAACCCCCGGCGGCGCTGGACCAGTTCGGCGAAGGCGCCCAGGGCGTCGGGTGTGCGCAGCGGCGAGCGCCGGGCGCCGACCCGCACCCGCCCGCCGAACAGGTGCAGCGCGGTGTCCAGCTCCAGGCAGACCCGCACCTCGGCGGAGCCGCCCCGGGCCGCGTCGATCAGGTCCAGCTGGGCCGGGTCGTCCAGCAGCACGGTGACGGAGGCGGCCAGCTCCGGGTCGGTGGTCAGCTCGGCGAAGCCGGCCCGGTCGGCGGAGGGGTAGGCGAGCAGGATGTCGCGCAGTCCGGAGCGGGCCAGCCAGAGCGACTCGGCGAGGGTGTAGCTCATCACCCCGGCGAAGCCGTCCGTGGCCAGCACCCGCTCCAGCAGGGCCCGGCACCGCACCGACTTGCTGGCCACCCGGACCGGCTTGCCCGCCGCGCGGCGCACCAGGTCGGCGGCGTTGGCGTCGAAGGCCGCCAGGTCGACGACGGCCACCGGGCCGTCGAGGTGGGCGGTGGCCCGGTCGTACCGGGCGCGGTCGGCCGCCGGTGAGGGGGCGGGCACGGTACGGGCAGCAGCTTCGAGCGTGGCCATGGCCGCACCTTGCCACACCCCCACTACCGACGGGTAGGGGCGCGACGTACCCGATTGCCGGGGGCGGGTGGCGGGTGTGAGGTGGCATAGGGTCGGCCGGGTGGACCGCAAGAACATCCCGAACCCAGGATTCGCCGACGACGACGGCACCGCCGACCCCGCGCTCGCCGCGGCGCTCGCGCGCTGGTCGCAGGACCGCACGGCCGAACCGGAGCTGCTCGCGGCGCTGGCGCCGACCCGCCTGATGGTCCCGATCGTCGCCGTCCTCGGCGAGGTGGAGGTGGACGAGCACGGGCACAGGCACGAGAAGACCAGCGACATGGCCGTCCCGGTGGTGGAGGCCGCCGACGGCCGCCGCGCCCTGCCGGCCTTCACCTCGCTGGAGACGATGACCCGCTGGCGCGCCGATGCCCGCCCGGCGCCGGTCGCCGCGCCGCAGGCGGCGATGGTCGCCTTCTCGGAGCGGGCCGACACCCTGCTGGTCGACCCGGCCGGCCCGGTGACGTACCAGCTGTCCGGCGCCCGGCTGCGCGCGCTGGCCGAGAACCGGCCGTACCTGCCGCCGCTGGCCGACCCCGAGGTGCGGGAGGCCGTCCGGGCGCTGCTGGCGGCCGAGCCGCAGGTGGTGAGCGGTCTGCTGGCGCCCTACCAGGACGGCGACGGGCTGCTCGCGGTGGTGTTCGACCCGGCGCTGGACCAGGCGGGCGTGCAGGCGGCCGCGCAGCGGGTGGGGCGGGCCGTGGCCGCCGACCCGGTGCTGCGGGTCCGGCTCGACCGGGGCCTGAGCCTGGCGGTGCTGCCGGCCGGCGCGGAGCTGCCGGGCGAGCCGCTCCACCGGCGCTGAACGCGCAGGTGCCCCCTCGGGCCGGGGATCCGAGGGGGCACCGCCGTGTCCGGGGGCTCAGGCGTAGACCGGCCCGGTGAACTTCTCGCCCGGGCCCGCGCCCGGCGCGTCCGGGACGAGGGAGGCCTCGCGGAAGGCCAGCTGGAGCGACTTGAGGCCGTCGCGCAGCGGGGCGGCGTGGAAGTTGCTGATCTCGGGGGCGCCGGCGGTGACCAGCCCGGCCAGCGCGGTGATCAGCTTGCGGGCCTCGTCGAGGTCCTTGTCGGCCTCGCCGCCCTCGGCCAGGCCGCACTTCACGGCGGCGGCGCTCATCAGGTGCACCGCGACGGTGGTGATCACCTCGACGGCCGGGACCTCGGCGATGTCCCGGGTGAGGTCGTCGAAACCGATCGCCTCGTCGTCCGCGGCGGGGTTCTGGGTGGGCTCGCTGCTCAAGGGGGGCTCGTTCCGTCGTGCCGGTGTCCGTACAGAGGGAGCGTACAAGGGCTGGTGGGGAGGGGCGGAATAGCGTTGGACCCCCGCGCGCTGTATGCTTCGAGACTGACCGGCCAGGAGCCCTTGAGGGCGCCCGGCCAGCAAGTGGAGGCTCCACCCAGGAGGCCCGAGAGGGCAACCGCGAAAGTCTCCCACCTGGTCGACCTCACGGTCGACGGGTCCCGGTCCGCGTTCGGCGCCCAGGCGCCGAGTCGCCCGCAGCGTCCCTCACCGGACGCCGCCCCCGGTTGTGTGGAGCCCCGCTTGTACCGAGCGGGGCTTTTTTCGTGTCGCGGTGCATGCAGTGCCTACCAGCAAGTCAGGCAGCGCAGCACGAATGAAGCCCCGCCCAGTGGTCGAGTCCACTACGTGCGACCGCCGTCCGACGGCCGCATCGCAGAAGGTGCAACCGAGGAGGCCCCATCAGCACCGAGCCCCGCATCAACGACCGGATTCGCGTCCCCGAGGTGCGACTCGTCGGTCCCAGCGGCGAGCAGGTCGGCATCGTGCCGCTTGCCAAGGCGCTGGAGCTCGCGCAGGAGTACGACCTCGACCTGGTCGAGGTCGCGGCGACCGCCCGGCCGCCGGTGTGCAAGCTCATGGACTACGGCAAGTTCAAGTACGAGTCGGCCATGAAGGCCCGTGAGGCGCGCAAGAACCAGGCGCACACGGTCATCAAGGAGATGAAGCTCCGGCCGAAGATCGACCCGCACGACTATGACACCAAGAAGGGTCACGTCGTCCGGTTCCTCAAGCAGGGCGACAAGGTCAAGATCACGATCATGTTCCGCGGTCGTGAGCAGTCCCGCCCCGAGCTGGGCTTCCGACTGCTGCAGCGGCTGGCGAACGACGTCCAGGACCTGGGCTTCGTGGAGTCCTCGGCCAAGCAGGACGGCCGAAACATGATCATGGTTCTCGGCCCGCACAAGAAGAAGACCGAGGCGATGGCCGAGGCCCGCGCGCTCGCCGACGCCCGCAAGGCCGAGCGTCAGGGCCGGACCACCGGTCCCGACGACGCCGCGGTCGACGACGACGCAGCGCTTGAGGCCGAGAACGCCGCGGCCGAGGCGGAGGCCGACGAGGCCGACGTCGAGGACGCCGCCGAGGTCGAGCAGCCGGCCGAGGCCTCCCAGGACGCCTGAGCCTTCACGGCCAGGGCGGCCCGGGAGACCGGCCACCAAGGGTGACGGGGCGTCCCGCCCGGTCACCGCAGATCCATCCTTCACGCCCGCGCGGCCAACACCGCGCGGGCGTGGACGGACCGACGAGGAGATACGGCGAAATGCCGAAGCAGAAGACGCACAGTGGCGCCAGCAAGCGCTTCAAGATCAGTGGCTCTGGCAAGGTGCTGCGCGAGCGCGCCGGCCGCCGCCACCTCCTGGAGCACAAGCCCTCGACGCTGACCCGCAAGCTGGCCGGGACCGTCGTGCTGGCCCCCGCTGACGCCAAGAAGATCAAGAAGCTTCTCGGCAAGTGATCGCCCTCCCGCCCGGCGCGAGCCGCGAGCGGGGCAGCTGATCCTTCCCGACCCATTCGAATGACGGACCGCGTGAAGTAGTCCGTGGTCCAACCCAAGGAGTAATCAAGTGGCACGCGTCAAGCGGGCAGTCAACGCCCACAAGAAGCGCCGGGTCATCCTGGAGCGCGCCAGCGGCTACCGTGGCCAGCGCTCGCGCCTGTACCGCAAGGCCAAGGAGCAGGTCACCCACTCGCTGGTCTACAACTTCAACGACCGCAAGAAGCGCAAGGGTGACTTCCGTCAGCTGTGGATCCAGCGCATCAACGCTGCGGCCCGTGCCAACGGCATCACCTACAACCGCTTCGTGCAGGGCCTGAAGGCCGCCAGCGTCGAGATCGACCGCAAGATGCTGGCCGACCTCGCGGTGAACGACCCGGGCGCCTTCGCGTCGCTGGTCGAGGTCGCGCAGAAGGCGCTGCCGGCCGACGTGAACGCCCCGAAGGCCGCCGCCGACGCCGCCTGATCCTCCTGGATCGGCAGTCGCACCGACCGGACCCGCAGGCACCTCCTGCGGGTCCGGTTTTGCGTTCTCCGCGCCCGCCGTCGTTCCGCCCTTCCCGTCGTTAACTCCCCGGGACCCCTGGTCCCCGCACGCCACCGGCTCCCCGCCACAGAGACGAGACCATGCCGAGCACCGACACCCCCCTGCTCACCTCCCTGCGCTCGCCGCGCGTCGTCGCCGCCCGCCGGCTCGCCAAGCGGAACCAGCGCACCAAGGAGCGCCGCTTCCTCGCCGAGGGCCCGCAGGCCGTCCGCGAGGCCGTCGCGTTCGGGAAGCTGCCGGGCACGGGCGAGCACGCCGTGGTAGAGGTGTACGTCACCCCGGAGGCCGCCGAGCGGCACGCCGGCATCGTCGAGGCTGCCCTGGCCGAGGGCGTCCCGGTGCTCACCGCCACCGACGAGGTCATCGCGGACATCTGCGACACCGTGACCCCGCAGGGCATCGTGGCGCTCTGCCACTTCATCGACACCCCGTTCGCCGAGGTGCTCAAGGCCCGCCCGAAGCTGGTCGCGGTGCTCGCCCACGTCCGTGACCCCGGCAACGCCGGCACCGTGCTGCGCACCGCCGACGCGGCCGGCGCGGACGCCGTGGTGCTCACCGACGCCTCGGTGGATCTGTACAACCCGAAGGCCGTCCGGGCCTCCGTCGGCAGCCTGTTCCACCTCCCGGTCGCCGTCGGCGTGCCGGTCGAGGAGGCGGTCGGCAGGCTGCGGGAGGCCGGCGTGCGGGTGCTCGCCGCCGACGGCGCGGGGGAGCGCGACCTCGACCAGGAGCTGGACGAGGGCACCCTGGGCGCGCCCGGCGCGTGGGTGTTCGGCAACGAGGCCTGGGGGCTCCCGGAGGAGACCCGCGCACTCACCGACGAGGTGGTGCGCGTACCGATCCACGGACACGCCGAGAGCCTCAACCTGGCCACGGCCGCCGCCGTCTGCCTCTATGCGTCCGCGCGGGCGCAGCGCTCGCCCGGAGGGTGTCGCGCACAGGGCCAGGAGCGCTAGGGTCTGCCTCGGTGGGGGGAAAGACACGGTGGGTAATCGGGGAGGACACCCATGGTCGGCAGCGGGCCAGAGCTCGATCCGGACGACCTGCCGGACGGCCTGGTGGTCGCCGACGCGCTGGGCCGGGTGGTCTGCTTCAACCGGGTCGCCGCCCGGCTGACCGGCATCCGCCCGGAGGACGCGCTCGGCAGCGCGCTGGAGGACGTCCTCCCGCTGGAGGACCTCGACGGCCGCCGCTGGTGGCAGCTGACCGACCCGTACGGCGGCCTGGCCGTCCGCACCAGCCAGCCGGAGCGCAACCTGCTGCTGCCCGGCGGCCGTGAGGTGCTGGTCTCCGCCCGGTACGTGCGGCAGGGCCCGCAGGGGCCGCTCCAGCGGCTGGTGATCGCCCTGCGCGGCACCGAGGCCCGCCGCCGCACCGAGCGCAGCCACGCCGAGCTGATCGCCACCGTCGCGCACGAGCTGCGCTCACCGCTCACCAGTGTCAAGGGGTTCACCGCGACCCTGCTCGCCAAGTGGGAGCGGTTCACGGACGGGCAGAAGCGGCTGATGCTGGAGACCGTGGACGCGGACGCCGACCGGGTCACCCGGCTGATCGCCGAGCTGCTGGACATCTCCCGGATCGACGCAGGCCGGCTGGAGCTGCGCAAGCAGGTCGTCGACCTGGCGGCGGCGGTGCGCCGGCACGTGGAGCGCAAGGTCGCCACCGGCATCCCCGAGGACCGCTTCGACATCCGGATCAGCGAGTCGCTCACCGTGCTCTGGGCCGACCCGGACAAGGTCGACCAGGTGCTGGCCAACCTGCTGGAAAATGCGGTGCGTCACGGCGAGGGAACTGTCACGATCGAGGTGGCACCGGCCAAGGAGGTCGTCGAGGCACCTGTCTGGGAGCGCTCCGGCACCCCGCCCCGCACCGTGGAAGGCACCGCAGTCACCGTGAGCGACGAAGGAAGCGGCATCCCCGAGGAGTCGATGCCGCGCGTCTTCACCCGCTTCTGGCGCGGCTCCAAGCGCGGCGGCACCGGCCTGGGCCTCTACATCGTCAAGGGCATCGTGGAGGCCCACGGCGGCTCGATCCGCGTCGACCGCGCGCCCGGCGGCGGCGCCCGGTTCCGATTTATCCTGCCCGCCGGGGTGCCCGACTTCATGATGTGAAGCGGACCCGGGGCGGGCTTCACGACGGTCGCGCTACGCGCTGCGACTACACTCGACCTTTGGCGTTGCGCAACGCCCTGCGCGGCCGTGCCGCGGACAACCTCCCCGAGAACCGAGGCGGGGGCTGCCCGTGCCCCGGCCACGCCGGGCGACGCGCTGGGCCCCTCCTGTCCGTTGGCGGGCAAGGAGGGAGCGAGCCCCCTTACCTGAGCACGGACGAGCAGGAGCACGGGAAAGATAGAGATGTCGGCACCCAACAAGTCGTACGACCCGGTCGAGGTCGAGGCCCTCAAGCCCGAGGTGGTGGAGCAGGCCCGGGACGAGGCCGTCCAGGCCTTTGCCGCCGCCACCTCCCTCGACGAGCTGAAGCAGGCCAAGGTCGCCCACACCGGCGACCGCTCCGCGCTCTCCCTCGCCAACCGCGAGATCGGCGCCCTGCCCCCGCACGCCAAGGCCGCCGCCGGCAAGCTGATCGGGCAGGCCCGCGGCGCCGTCAACCAGGCCCTCGCCAAGCGGCAGGCCGAGCTGGAGGCGGAGCGCGACGCCCGCGTGCTGGTCGAGGAGGCGGTGGACGTCACACTGCCCTACGACCGCGCGCCGCGCGGCGCCCGGCACCCGCTGACGACGCTGGCCGAGCGCATCGAGGACACCTTCGTCGCGATGGGCTACGAGATCGCCGAGGGCCCCGAGGTCGAGGCCGAGTGGCTCAACTTCGACGCCCTCAACCTGGGCCCGGACCACCCGGCCCGCTCGATGCAGGACACCTTCTTCGTCCGGGCCCCGGACGGCTCCGCCGACTCCGGCGTCGTGCTGCGCACCCAGACCTCGCCGGTCCAGGCCCGCACGATGCTCGACCGCGAGCCCCCCGTCTACGTCGTCTGCCCCGGCCGGGTCTACCGGACGGACGAGCTGGACGCCACCCACACCCCGGTCTTCCGGCAGGTCGAGGGTCTGGCCGTGGACGAGGGCATCACCTTCGCCGACCTCAAGGGCACCATCGAGCAGCTGGTCTCCAAGCTGATCGGCGACGGCCTGGAGCTGCGCTGGCGCCCCTCGTACTTCCCGTTCACCGAGCCGAGCGCCGAGATCGACCTGCAGTGCTTCGTCTGCCGCGGCGAGTCCGTCGGCAACCCGGACAAGCCCTGCCGGACCTGCTCCTCGGAGGGCTGGATCGAGCTCGGCGGCTGCGGCGTCGTCAACCCGCGGGTGCTGGTCGCCTGCGGCGTCGACCCGAACCGCTACAGCGGGTTCGCCTTCGGCCTGGGCCTGGAGCGGATCCTGATGAACCGTCACAACGTCGCCGACATGCGCGACATGGTCGAGGGTGACGTGCGCTTCACCCTCCCGTTCGGGATGGAGATCTGATGCGCGTCCCGCTTTCCTGGCTGCGCGAGTACGTCGACCTGCCGGCCGGCGAGACCGGCCGTGACGTCGCGGAGCGCCTCGTCCGGGCCGGCCTGGAGGTCGAGACCGTCGAGCAGATCGGCGCCGACCTCAAGGGCCCGCTGGTCGTCGGCCAGGTGCTCTCCATCGAGGAGCTGACCGGCTTCAAGAAGCCGATCCGGCACTGCTTCGTCAACGTCGGCGACGCCAACGGCACCGGCGAGCCGCAGGAGATCGTCTGCGGCGCGACCAACTTCGCGGTCGGCGACAAGGTCGTCGTGGTGCTCCCGGGCGCCGTGCTGCCCGGCCCGTTCCCGATCGCCGCCCGGCAGACCTACGGCCACACCTCGGCCGGCATGATCTGCTCCGCCCGCGAGCTGGGCATGGGCGACGACCACAACGGCATCATCGTGCTCCCGCCCGAGTACGAGCCCGGCACCGACGCGATCGAGCTGCTCCAGCTCGTCGACGAGGTGCTGGACATCGCCGTCACCCCGGACCGCGGCTACTGCCTGTCGATGCGCGGCGTGGCCCGTGAGGCCGCCGCCGCGTACGGGCTGCCGCTGGCCGACCCGGCGCTGCTCGACGTGCCGCCGGCCAACTCCTACGGCTACCTGGTCAAGGTCGCCGACCCGGCCGGCTGCGACCGCTTCGTGGCCCGCACGGTGGTCGGCCTCGACCCGGCCGCCAAGTCGCCGATCTGGCTCCAGCGCCGCCTGCAGAAGTCCGGCATCCGCCCGATCTCGCTGGCCGTGGACATCACCAACTACGTGATGCTGGAGGTCGGCCAGCCGCTGCACGCCTACGACAAGCAGCGCGTCGACGGCCCGATCCTGGTCCGCCGGGCGGAGGAGGGCGAGACCCTCACCACCCTCGACGGCGTCGAGCGCAAGCTCTCCGCCGAGGACCTGCTGATCTGCGACAACAGCGGCCCGATCGGCCTGGCCGGTGTCATGGGCGGCGCCTCCACCGAGATCCTCGACCCGGCTGCCGGCCCGGGCACCACCGAGGTGATCATCGAGGCCGCGCACTTCGACCCGGTCGCCATCGCCCGCGGCGCCAAGCGGCACAAGCTGCCGTCCGAGGCGTCCAAGCGCTTCGAGCGCGGCGTCGACCCGGAGGCCGCCCGCGCCGCCGCGCAGCGCGCCGTCGACCTGCTGGTGCTGATCGCCGGCGGCACCGCCGAGGCGGGCGTCACCGACATCGCCGCCCCGCACCCGGTGCGCACCATCACCATCGCCGCCGACCTGCCCGACCGGGTGGCCGGCACCGCGTACGGCCGCGAGAGCGTCACCCGGCGCCTGCAGGAGATCGGCTGCTCCGTCGCGGGCGCCGACATCCTGGAGGTCACCCCGCCGACCTGGCGCCCCGACCTCACCGACCCGTACGACCTCGCCGAGGAGGTCATCCGCCTGGAGGGGTACGACAACGTGCCCGCCCGGATGCCCACCGTGCCGCCGGGCAAGGGCCTGACCGAGGCCCAGCGGACGCACCGCCGGGTCGGCGTCGCGCTCGCCGCCGCCGGCTACGTCGAGGTGAACAACTACCCGTTCGTCGGCGAGGCCGCCTTCGAGGCGCTCGGCCTGGAGCGGGACGACCGGCGCCGCCGCACCGTCAAGCTGGTCAACCCGCTCAACGACGAGGAGCCGGCGCTGCGCACCACGCTGCTGCCGGGCCTGCTCGGGGCGCTGCGCCGCAACATCGGCCGTGGCAACACCGACCTGGCGGTCTTCGAGACGGGCACCGTCTTCCTGCCGAAGGACGAGCTGTCCGTCGCGCCGCGCCCGGCCGTCGACCGCCGTCCGAGCGACGAGGAGCTGGCCGCGCTGGACGCCGCACTGCCGCACCAGCCGCGCCGCGTCGCCGTCGCCCTCGCGGGCGAGCGGCTGCCGTCCGGCTGGTGGGGCAAGGGCGCCCAGGCGAGCTGGGCGGACGCCGTCGAGGCGGGCCGCACGGTGGCCCGCGCCGCCGGCATCGAGCTGACCGTGCGCCAGAGCCAGCTGCTGCCCTGGCACCCGGGCCGCTGCGCCGAGCTGGTCGTGGCCGGCACCGACCGGGTGGTCGGCCACGCCGGTGAGCTGCACCCGCGCGTGGTCAAGGCGCTCGGCCTGCCGGAGCGCACCGCCGCGATGGAGCTCGACCTGGACCTGCTGACCGAGGACGGCGCCGGGCGGGTCTCGGGCCCGGCGGTCTCCGGCTTCCCGGTGGCCACCCAGGACGTCGCGCTGATCGTGGACACCGCCGTCCCGGCCGCCCAGGTCGAGGCCGCGCTGCGCACCGGCGCCGGCGACCTGCTGGAGGCCATCCGGCTGTTCGACGTGTTCACCGGTGAGCAGGTCGGCGAGGGCAAGAAGTCGCTGGCGTACGCGCTGCGCTTCCGCGCCACCGACCGCACGCTGACCGCGGACGAGGCCACCGCCGCCCGCGAGGCGGCCGTCGCCGAGGCCGTCGCCCGGACGGGTGCGGTGCTGCGCGGCGCCTGACGCGTGGTGCCCGAGGGCCCTGCCGGATCCTGGATCCGGCAGGGCCCTTTGCCATGTCTTGGGTTGACGGAGCGTCGAATCCTTCCTTAACTCATTAACTATGGAAGTAGATAAACCAGAACCGGGGGAGCAGCCCTCCCCGATCGAGTTCCGCCTGGACCCGGCCTCCGGCGTCCCGACCTACCTGCAACTGGTGCAGCAGGTCGAACAGGCGCTGCGGATGGGCTGGCTGGCCGAGGGCGACCGGCTGCCCCGGGTCCGCGAGGTGGTGGCGGGGCTGGCGATCAACCCCAACACCGTGCTCAAGGCGTACCGCGAGCTGGAACACCGGGGGCTCGCCGCCGGCCGGCGCGGCCAGGGCACCTTCGTCCGCGGGCTGCCCGCCGGCGTCGTGCCGCTGCGCGAACGGGCCGCGCTGCGACGGGGGCTGCTCGACTGGCTGCGCACCGCGCGGGCGGCCGGACTGGACGAGGAGGGGATGGCCGCGGTGTTCGAGGACGCCCTGCGCGACCTGCGCAGCGGCGGCAACGGGGGGAACGGGAACGACGGGGTGGTGGCGTGATGGCGTCGGACACGGTGATCGACTGCGGCGGGCTGGGCAAGCGCTACCGCCGCTCCTGGGCCCTGCGGGACTGCCATCTCGCCGTCCCGGCCGGGCACGTGGTCGCCCTGGTCGGCCCGAACGGTGCCGGCAAGACGACCCTGCTCAACCTGGCCGCCGGCCTGACCGCCCCCACCGAGGGCGCCCTGAGCGTGCTCGGCGGCGAACTCCCCGGCTCACCCGGCGCGTTGGACCGGATCGGCTTCGTCGCCCAGAACGCCGCGCTCTACCCGGGCCTGGCCGTCCGCGACCTGCTGCGGATGGGCCGCGGCCTCAACCGCCGCTGGGACGACGCCCGCGCCCGTACCCACCTGGACGGCCTCGGCATCCCGCTCGACCGCCGGTACGGGCGGCTTTCCGGTGGCCAGCAGGCCCAGGTCTCGCTCGCCCTCGCCCTGGCCAAGCGGCCCGAACTGCTGCTCCTGGACGAGCCCCTGGCCGCCCTCGACCCGCTCGCCCGGCACGACTTCATGGCCGTCCTGCTGACCGCCGTCGCCGACGACGGCTTGTCGGTGCTCTTCTCCTCGCACGCCATCGCCGAACTGGAGCAGAGCTGCGACTACCTGGTGGTGCTCGGCGGCGGCCGGGTCCAGGTCGCCGGGGAGGTGGACGAGCTGGTGGGCGGCCACCGGATGCTCACCGGCCCCACCGCCGAGGCCGACGGGGTCGCCGCGACGGTGCCGGTGGTACGCGAGCGCCGGGCCGGCGCGCAGTCCCACCTGCTGGTCCGTACCGGCGGCGTCGATGCCCCGGTGGCCGGCGGCTGGCGCCAACAGCGCGTCGGCCTGGAGGAGTTGGTTCTCGCCTACCTGCGCGAGCCGGCCGCCTCCGCCCTGCCCGGCCCGCGCGGGGCCGTCCGTACGAACGAGAGGGTCCTGCAGTCGTGAGCACGATCACCGCCGTCACCGCCGTCACCACCGGCCTTCCCCGGGGTGGTGTCCTGTCCGCGGCCTGGCTGCGCCACCGCACCGCGCTGCTCACCGTGCTCGGGGTGCTCGCCGTCGGCGCCGCGCTGCTGCTGGCCGACGGCTGGTTCCTGCACGCGGCGTTCGACCGCTCCGGGGCGGCGGGCTGCGACCGGAGCACCCAGTCGTGCAACGAGCTGTGGAAGGTCTTCCTGCGCGAGTACGGCACCCGGCTGACGGTCGGCGCCAACCTCCTCTACTTCCTCGGCGGCTCGGTCGGCGCGTTCGTCGGGGGGCCGTTGCTGGCGCGGGAGTTCGAGCACGGCACCTACCGCTACGCCTGGACCCAGGGGGCCGGGCGCGCCCGCTGGACGGCGACCGGGCTGGCTCTGGCGGGCGCGGTGCTGGCGGCGGGGGCGGCGCTGCTGGGCCTGGCGTTCGACTGGTGGAGCGCGCCGCTGGCCGAGGAGACGGGCCGGTTCTCCCCGCTGCTGTTCGTGGGCGCGCCGCTCGCCCTGGCCGGCCGGGTGCTGCTGGTCTTCGCGGTCTCGGCGCTCGCGGGCGCGGTGCTGCGGCGCACGGTGGTCGCGGTCGGGATCGGCGTCGGCGCCTCGGTGGCGACCACCCTGGTCGCCCAGTCCGCGCGGTTCCACTACCGGGCGCCACTGGAGGACACCGTCCACACCCTGGTGCAGCCCGCCGTCGACCACCGCTGGGCGGCCAGCACGTGGTTCACCGACCCGTCGGGGGACCGGATCCCCATGCGCGACTTCTACAACCTCGGCAACGGCTTCTACGACGGGGAGAAGCTGATGCGCGACGGCGGCTACGCCGTCCACGAGATCTACCAGCCGGACGACCGCTACTGGGCGTTCCAGCTGATCGAGTGCGGATGGATGACGGCGCTGGCGGTGGCGGTCTGCGCCGCCGCGGTCTGGTGGGTGCGGCGCCGGGCGCTCTGACGTGGGGCGGCGTGACGAGGGGCGCTCTGGCGGCGGGCGATCCGACGTCGTGCGCTCTGACCTCGGGGTTTGAAGAGTTTCCGTCAAAGCCCTTGCGGCCCCGGGTCCGTGGACGCTATTCCTTAGTTAGGAAAGTTTCCTAATGCCCTTGCGGCGGGTACCCCCTGCCCGCCCCCACGGACACGGAGCGTCAGATGCACCGTCAGCACCGCACCGTACGCATAGCCCTCGCCGCCCTGCTGGTGGCCGCGCCCGCCACCGTCGCGGCCGCCGGCGCCGCCCACGCGACGGCCCCGGCCGCGGCCGTCGTCCAGGCCAAGGCCGCCGGCCTGGACGACCCGCACAAGAAGGACATCGCGATGCAGCTGGTGTCCAGCGCCGAGAACTCCTCGCTGGACTGGAAGTCGCAGTACAAGTACATCGAGGACATCAAGGACGGCCGCGGCTACACCGCCGGCATCATCGGATTCTGTTCCGGCACCGGCGACATGCTCGACCTGGTCGAGCACTACACCTCCCTCAAGCCCGGCAACGTCCTCGCCAAGTACCTCCCGGCGCTGCGCAAGGTCAACGGCACCGAGTCGCACGCCGGCCTCGGCTCCGCCTTCGAGCGCGACTGGGCCACCGCCGCCAAGGACACCGTCTTCCAGCAGGCCCAGAACGACGAGCGCGACCGCGTCTACTTCAACCCCGCCGTCAGCCAGGCCAAGTCCGACGGCCTGCGCGCACTCGGCCAGTTCATGTACTACGACGCCATCGTCATGCACGGCCCCGGCACCGACTCGACCAGCTTCGGCGGCATCCGCAAGACCGCGATGAAGAAGGCCAAGACCCCCGCCCAGGGCGGCGACGAGGCCACCTACCTCAAGGCCTTCCTGGACGCCCGCCGCGCCGCGATGAAGACCGAGGAGGCGCACTCCGACACCAGCCGCGTCGACACCGAGCAACTGGTCTTCCTCAACGCCAAGAACTTCGACCTGAACCCGCCGCTCAAGTGGAAGGTCTACGGCGACAGTTACAGCATCAACAGCTGACGCCCGAGCATGCCGCAGGGGCGGGGAGGCCCGAGCCTCCCCGCCCCTGCGGCGCGCCGGTCAGGCGCCGGCGGTGTAGTCGTAGAAGCCGCGGCCGGACTTGCGGCCCAGCAGGCCCGCGTCGACCATCCGGGACAGCAGCGGGGGAGCCGCGTACAGGGGCTCTTTGTACTCGTCGTACATCGACTCGGCGATCGAGACGATCGTGTCCAGGCCGATCAGGTCGCACAGCCGCAGCGGGCCCATCGGGTGGGCGCAGCCGGCCTCCATGCCCTTGTCGATGTCGGAGGCGGTCGCCACGCCCGACTCGAACATCCGCACCGCGGAGAGCAGGTACGGCACCAGCAGCGCGTTCACCACGAAGCCGGCCCGGTCACGGGCGCGGATCGGCTCCTTGGCGAGCACCTGGGTGGCGAAGGTCTCCACCCGCTCGGTGGTCGCGGCCGAGGTGGTCAGGGTGGGGATCACCTCGACCAGCTTCTGCACCGGCGCCGGGTTGAAGAAGTGCAGGCCGATCACCTGCTCCGGGCGCGAGGTCGCGGCGGCCAGCTTCACGATCGGGATCGACGAGGTGTTGGAGGCGAGGATGGCGTCCCGGCGCTCGACCACCTGGTCCAGCGTCTGGAAGATCTGGACCTTGATGTCCTCGCGCTCGGCGACCGCCTCGACCACCAGGTCACGGTCGGCGAAGTCGGCGAGGTCGGTGGTGAAGGCCAGCCGGGCCAGCGCGTCGTCGCGCTGCTCGGTGGTCAGCTTGCCCCGCTTGACGGCCGTCTCCAGGGAGTTGGTCAGCCGGGTACGGCCGAACTCCAGGGCCTCCCCGCTCGCCTCCGACACCAGGACGTCCAGCCCCGCCCGGGCGAACACCTCCGCGATGCCCGACCCCATCAGGCCGCAGCCGATCACTCCGACGCGCGCGATGTCACTCACTCAGTTGCCCTTCGGTTGTGCCGGGGGTGCGGCCCCGGCGACAGGTGGCCCAGCAAACTGCTGTTCAGCGGGAGGGCGCACCGGAATGCGTGCACCAGTGCACCGCCCCGACGACGTTACTACTCCGTACCGGCGAGTAGGTCATCCCCTCCCCGGCTGGGCCGGCCCGCCGGGAGGCTGCGCCGGACGGGTGGCCCGGTGGACGGAACCCGTGCGCCCGGGGCCGGGCACACCCGGGAGCCGGACAGAATGCGGGACGGCCGCGGCTGGCGAAGGCTGATGTCAGGGGGAACCGGTGGCAGGCGAAGGGAGTCGGGGATGGCAACGGGATCGCTCACAGGACAGGTCGCCCTCGTCACCGGAGCCGGCCGGGGCATCGGCCGCGAGATCGCCGTCGGCCTCGCCGCCGAGGGCATGGCCGTCGGCCTGGTCGGCCGCACGCACGAGACCCTCACCGACACCCTCAAGGAGTGCGCCCGGCACGGGGCCCGCGGCGTCGCCGTCACCGCGGACGTCACCCGGCACGGCTCGGTCCGCGAGGCCGTCCGGGTCGTCGAGCGCGACCTCGGCCCGATCGACCTGCTGGTCAACAACGCCGGCCAGGTCGACCGGGCCGAGGTCCCGCTCTGGGAGACCGACGCCAACCAGTGGTGGCAGGTGATCGAGACCAACCTGCGCGGCCCCTACAACCTGCTGCGCTGCGTCCTGCCCGGCATGGTCGAGCGCCGCCGGGGCCGGGTCGTCAACCTCAACTCCGGCTTCGCGCTGCGCCCCGACGGTCACTACACCGCGTACGCCACGTCCAAGGGCGCGCTGCTCCAGCTCTCCGACAACATGGCCGACTCGCTCGCCGAGCACCAGGTGGTGGTGCTCGACATCAGCCCCGGCGCGGTCGCCACCGACATGACCGCCGGCATGCCGATGTTCCAGTCCATGAAGACCTGGGGCTCCATCCCGTACATGGTCGCGGTCACCGTGGACGCCGCCCGCGGCCGCTTCGACGCCCTGCACGGCCGCTTCATCCACGCCGGGCGGGACAACCTGGAGGAACTGGTCAGCCGCGCCGAGGAGATCCGCGCCTCCGACGCCCGCACCCTGAGGCTGCGCGCGTACGGGCCGGAGGACCCGATGGGCTGAGCCTCCCCGGGCGCCCGCCGCGCAGGTCAGAAGACCTGGAGCTCCAGCAGGGCCGCCAGTTCCTCCGCGGTGAGCGAGCCCGGCCGGCGCCCGGTGCGGGCGAACGCGTTGGCGAGCCGTTGCAGCGCCTCGTTGAGCGGGGCCGGCACCCCGTGCAGCCGGCCCAGCAGCACGATCTCGCCGTTGAGGTGGTCCGCCTCGATCGAGCCGGTGCCGCGCGCCAGGCTCTGCCAGGACGAGCTGCCACCGCGCTCGGCCCCCGGTACCGGCTCCAGCTCCAGCAGCTCCCCGACCAGCCGGGCCTGCTCGGCAGGGTCGTGGTGCGCGATGCCGGCGGCGGCCAGCACGGCCGCGCCCTCCGCCATCACCCGCTGCTGGAGGCCGCTGTGCGGTTCGCCCTCGCGCGAGCCGGCCACCGCGTCCAGTGCGTTGCCGGCATTGCCGAGCAGCTTGGCGTACTTCCAGCGCATCACCTCGGGGTCGACCGGCGCGCTGAAGCAGGACTTCGCCAGGGCGGCGGCGATGGCCGCGGCCCGCTCGCCGCCGTCGCCGCGGGGGTACCCGCCGAGGCGCAGCACCCCGCTCAGCGGCGTCCCGGCGGCGGTGACCACACCCGGCTCCAGGTGGCCGGACGGCAGCCAGACGCACATCGCCAGCACCTGCCGGAAGAGCCGCAGCGCGAGCCGCTCGTTCTCCACGCCGTTCTGCGCGCAGACCAACGGCAGCCGTTCGCCCGCCGTGCCGCCGCCGGCCACCGGGTGCGGCGCCCACGCGGCCAGCGCGGCGGGGGTGTCCTGGGTCTTGACGGCGAGCAGCAGCACGTCGTCCGGGCGCAGCTCGACGTCCCCGGGCCCGGCCGCGACCGGGATCCGCAGGGTGCGGAAACCCTCCGGTGTCCCGAACCGCAGCCCGTTCTCGCGCAGCGCCGCCAGATGGGCGCCGCGCGCCACCAGGACCACGTCGTGTCCGCCCTCGTGCAGCCGGGCACCGATCGTGCCGCCCACCGCACCCGCCCCGATGATGATGTAGCGCATGCCCGCAGCATCGCACGGGCCGCCGCGTGGCTGGAGGGCGTCGTGTGGGTGCGGGGCGTCAGGCGCAGAGCTGGCTGGCGGTGACCGGCTTCAGCCCGGCCTTGGCGAGTCCGTCCAGGATGCCCGGCAGCGCGTCCACCGTGCACTGGTGGCCCATGTGCAGGGCGACCACCGAGCCGCCCTTGGCCGAGCCGAGCACCCGGCGCTGCAGCTCGGCGGCGCTCGGGTCGTTGTAGTCGCGCGGGTCGACGTCGAAGGAGAGCACGTGCTCGTAGCCGACCGCCCGGGCCTGCTCGCGGACCATCGGAGTGGCGTACTGGGCGGCGGACGGGCGGAACCAGCGGCCGATCGAGCCGGTGAGCCGCTGGAGCCGCTCCGCGCACTGGGCGATCTCGGCCCGCGCCTGGTCGGGGGCCATGGCGGAGATGTTCTGGTGGTTCTGGGTGTGGTTGCCCAGCTCGTGGCCGCCGTCCAGGATGCGCCGGGCCATCTGCGGCTGCTGGTCAAGCCAGCTGCCGACGGCCATCACCGTCAGCTTGGCGCCGCGCTGCTCGGCGATCTCCAGCAGGGCGGTGGCCAGCTTCGGGTCGCCGCTGCCGTGGAAGGTCAGGGCGACGTTCTTGCCGGTGCGCGGCCCGTAGGCGACCTCGGCCGGGGTGCCGGGCGCGAGCGGCGGCAGCACCGGCGGGGCCGGCGGCGCACTGGCCGAGGCCGGGGCCGCCGCCGGGTCGGGCGAGGACGTGGTGGTGGCGGGCGCGGCCGGGGCGGGGGAGGCCGGGCCCTCGCCGCCCGCCCAGGCCGGGTCCACGGCGGCCGGGTCCTCGCCGCCCGGGTGAACGGTCCCGGGGTGGACGGCGAGCGCCCCCGGGTCGGCCCGGCGCGGGCCGGTGCTGCCGCAGGCGGTGAGCAGCGCACTTCCGGCGGCGAGGGCGGCCAGTCGGGCGGCGGCGCGCAGGACGGTGCGGCGGTCGGCGGTCATCCGGTTGGCAGTCATCGGCAGCCAGCATAGGGACGGCGCATCGCCGGGGCGATTCGACGCCGCACCCGAACCGCCGTCGACGTGCGCACACACCACCCGCAGGGGCCTGCGGAAACCTGAACTCACGCTGTTTCCACGGCGAGTCGTCGGATACGATCACGGCGCACGGCGTGGTGGTACACGCACCGCACAGGCAGGCATTCCGGCAGTCAGGCATAGGGGGCGGAACACGATGGACGAGGACACCGCTGCGGCGACGACCGGCACGGGCGTCGGCACCGACTGGGACTGGGCACGGGCCGACGACTGGCAGCCGCCGACCGAGCTGGACACGGGCATTCCGCACACCGCCCGGATGTACGACTACTACCTCGGCGGCAAGGACAACTTCGAGGCCGACCGCAAGGCCGCCGAGGCCGCCATCGCCGCCTACCCGGCGCTGCCGCTGCTGGCCCGCACCAACCGCGAATTCCTCGGCCGCGCCGTCGAGTTCGCGGCCGGCCAGGGCATCCGCCAGTTCCTCGACATCGGCACCGGCATCCCCGCCGTCGGCTCCACCAGCGAGGTCGCCCAGAGGTTCGCCCCCGACGCCCGCGTGGTGTACGTCGACAACGACCCGATCGTCGCCACCCACGCCCGCGCCCTGCTGGCGAACCACCCGGTCGGCCCCACCTCGGTGATCGAGGCCGACCTGCGCGAACCCGCCACGATCCTCGACCACCCCGGCCTGCACGCCGCCGTCGACCTCGGCGAGCCGGTGGCCCTGATGCTCGTCGCCGTCCTGCACTTCATCCGCGACGAGGACGGCGCCGAGGCGATCGTCCGCACCCTGCGCGACGTGCTCGCCCCCGGCAGCATGCTGATCCTGTCGCACGGCAGCCCCGACTTCGCCTCCCGGGAGAGTGCCGCCGAGGGCGCCCGGATATACAAGAGCGCCAGCGCCCCGCTGGTGCTGCGCCCGCGCGCCGGCGTCGAACCGTTCTTCGGGGACTTCGAGTTCGCCGGCCCCGGCCTCGTCCAGCTCCCGCTCTGGCGCCCCGAGGCCGGGCACGTCCCGACCGGCGAGCTGCCCGAGGGCTGGCAGGACGTCTCGGCGTACGCGGGCGTCGCGTTCAAGCGCTGAGCGGTACCGCGTCGCGTCGTGGGCCGTCGAGCCGTGCGTCGTTGGGTCGGGCCTCGTCGGCCGTACGCCTGGTGAGTCGTACGGGTGTTGGGCCGTGCGCCTGGTGAGCGTGCGTCTCCTGTCCGTGGGCCGGCCCCGGCGCCTCCCCTCCAGGCGCCGGGGCCGACTCGCGTCCCCATCCACCCGGACATTAACGCCCGCCACTGACAATCCGTCAGTCGACTAGTCTTCACCCGCCCGGGTTACCCTGCGCCCGTGACCGACATCCCGCCGCTGCCCGCGGCCGCCGCCCGCCTGCTGGAGGCCGCCGGCGCGCCGCCCCGGCTGGTAGCCCACCTCGGCCTGGTCCACGAGGTCGCGGAGACCCTCGCCGACTGGTGCGCCGCCGCCTGCCCCGGTCTCGCGCTGGACCGTGAGGCAGTGCTGTTCGGCGCCGCCACCCACGACATCGGCAAGGCCGTCCACCGTGAGGAGCTCTCCGGGCCGGGCTCCGCCCACGAACCCGCCGGGTACGAGCTGCTGCTCGCCCACGGCGTCCCCGAGCGGCTGGCCCGCTTCGCCCGCACCCACGCACGCTGGGGCGAGCAGGGCACCACCGTCGAGGACCTGCTGGTGAGCTTGGCCGACAAGGCATGGAAGAACAGCCGGGTGCGGGACCTTGAGGACCGGGTGGTCGACCGGCTCGCGACCGCCGGCCGCCGTGAGCCCTGGGAGGTCTTCCTGGAGCTGGACGACCTGCTCACCCGGATCGGCGAGGACGCCCCGCGCCGGCTCGCCCTCCAGGCCGCCCGTCCGGTCCGGTAGCGGGACGCTGCGGCGGATGATGGCGCGACAGCCCCCCGTCGGACCGGTGCCGGATTTCGTGGCATGAACCCCTGGGCGAGATCCGAGGGTCCTTCGTCGGCTGCTCCGAGAGCCTTCCCGTCGGCTCGGTCTGCGTCGTGGCCTGGCCGAACTCCCCCGGGAGCAGCCGGACTTCCTCGGCCGGTAGCCGGCGCCCGGCCGGCGGGTCCACGACCGGGCGCCCGCTACCGCCGCCGCAGGTCGTCCAGCTCGCGCCGGTCCCGCTTGGTGGGCCGCCCGGCGCCCCGGTCCCGCTCGCCGGCCGCCGCGAGATGCTCGCGCGGCGGCCGCGGCGGGCTGTTGTCCACCAGGCACTCGGCCGCGACACCCGCCCCGACCCGCTTGCGGACCAGCTTCGTCACCACGACGACCCGCTCGTACCCCTCCTGACGCACCCGGACCTCGTCCCCGGGCTTCAACGCCTGCGCGGGCTTGGCCCGCTCCCCGTTCACCTTCACGTGCCCGGCCCGGCACGCGGCCGCCGCCAGCGCCCGCGTCTTGGTGAGCCGCACGGACCAGATCCAGCTGTCCACCCGGACGCTTCCCTCGTCTTCGACCATCCTCCGAGCCTACCGAGCCCTTCCGGAGCGACCGAGCCCCGGACCTGCCGGGCCCACTGCCGACGAAGCCGCCCGCCGGCCGCCCGCGGCCCGGGCTAGGCAGGCGGTGACTCCTGGACCGCCCAGCCGTTGCCGTCCGGATCGCTGAAGAAGACGAACGAGTTCCACTCCCCGCCGTGCCCGTCCACCCGGGCGCCGGCCTCGAAGTGCTGGACCGGGCTCACCTCCACCCCGCGCGCGACCAGCTGGCCGTGCGCACGGTCGATGTCCGTCACCACCAGCTGGAGTCCCTTCAGCGAGCCCGGCGGCGCGTCCGTCACGCCGGTGCCCAGCACGATCGAGCAGCCCGAGCCCGGCGGCGTCAGCTGGACCACCCGCACGCCGTCCCGGATCCGGGTGTCGTGGTCGACGGTGAAGCCGGCCTGCTCCTCGTAGAAGACCTTGGCCCGGTCCACGTCGGACACCGGGACCACCACCACTTCGAGCTTCCAGTCCATGCCCAAGTCCCCTTCCGGTCAGACCCTTCCGGTCGGGCCCCTCCAGTATCGGCCGCCCGGGCGGCCCGCGCCCGGCGGTCGGCTAGCCTGAGACCACGATGAACCGCCTCAGCACGCCTGCCGCCGCCACCCCGTTCACCACCCCGTGGGGCACCTTCGACCTCACTCGCTACCCGGAGGACCCGCGCGAGCGGCTGCGCGCCTGGGACGCCGCCGACGAGTACCTGCTGCGCCACCTCGCCGGCAAGGCCGACAGTGCGCAGGGCGGGGCCACCGAGCTCACCGGCCGCACCGTCGTCGTCCTCGGCGACCGCTGGGGCGCCCTGACGACGGCGCTCGCCCCCCACGCCCCGGTCCAGATCAGCGACTCGCACCTCGGCCGGCAGGCCACCCTGGCCAACCTCGCCCGGGCCGGCGCCGCCCCCGGTGCCGCCCGGCTGCTCACCACCCGCGACACCCCGCCCGGGCGCATCGACGTCCTGCTGGTCCGCGTCCCGAAGAGCCTCGCGCTGCTGGAGGACCAGCTGCACCGCCTGGCCCCGGCCGTCCACCCCGGCACGGTGGTGGTCGGCACCGGCATGGTCACCGAGATCCACACCTCCACGCTCCAGCTCTTCGAGCGCATCCTCGGCCCGACCCGCACCTCGCTGGCCGTCCGCAAGGCCCGGCTGGTCTTCTGCACCCCCGACCCGGCGCTCGACCCCGGGTCCAACCCGTGGCCGCACTCCTACGCGTTGCCCGGCGACATCGGCCCGGCGGCCGGCCGCACCGTGGTCAACCACGCCGGCACCTTCTGCGCCGAGCGGCTCGACATCGGCACCCGCTTCTTCCTCGGCCACCTCCCCGCCGCCGCCCCCGGCGCCCGGGTCGTCGACCTCGGCTGCGGCAACGGCGTGGTCGGCACCGCCGCGGCGCTGGCGAGCCCCGGCGCCGAGCTGGTCTTCGTGGACGAGTCGCACCAGGCCGTGGCCTCGGCCGAGGCCACGTTCCGCACCAACCTCGGCCCGGACGCACCCGCCGCGTTCCTCACCGCCGACGCCCTCGCCACCGAGGCCGTCCCGCCCGGCTCGGTCGACCTCGTCCTCAACAACCCGCCGTTCCACTCCCACCAGGCCACGACCGACGCCACCGCCTGGCGCATGTTCACCGGCGCCCGCCGCGCCCTGCGCCCCGGCGGCGAACTCTGGGTCGTCGGCAACCGCCATCTCGGCTACCACGTCAAGCTCCGCCGGCTCTTCGGCAACTGCCGACTCGTCGCCGGCAACCCCAAGTTCGTCGTCCTGCGAGCCGTCAAGCGCTGAGCGCCGACCGGGCCGGTACCCGCAGGTGGCCGAGCGCTTCGGCCGGCGACTCGGCAGCACAGGGAGAACGGCCCGGCCGGTGCCTCACTACGGGGCGAAGACCGTGCCCGGCTTCTGCTTCAGGCTCTTCAGACAGAGGGTGTACTGGTCGCTGCCCCGCTTGTAGGTGAAGTAGCCGTCGGCGTCGGGGAAGGACTTCCGGCACACGGTCTCGCCGTCGTTGGTGTCGTCCTCGCGGCCCACGACGCGGGCCTCGGCCCTCGGGTCGGAGCAGGCGACCACCTCGACGTCGGCGTTGCTGTCGACGGCACCGGGCAGGACGATCGTGTTGTTGTTGTGGATGCAGTCGCCGGCCTTGGCGAACTCGGGGTCGCCCTTCTCCATGAGGACGATCAGCGACACCAGGATCACCGGGATGAGCACACCGAAGATCGTGGGCCGCAGGTACACCGGCCTGCCGGGGTTCATCGGCGCCCGGGGCGCGCCGGGCAGCGGCTCCGGCAGCTTGTTGACCTTCAGGCGCTGCGGGATGTTGATCAGCATGACGATGGGGTTGACGATCATCGAGGGTATGCCCCACCAGCCCTGCCAGAGGCTGTCGGAGGTCATGTCGCGGTGCGTGGCGATGCCGCAGCTGCGACAGTACGGTCCCCGGCGCTTCAGGTACTTCAAGATCACGATGAGGCCCAGGTGCCCGCGGAAGGTCGCATCCACGGCGGGGACGGAGCCGCACTGCCGGCAGCTGAGTTGTCCCTCGCCGTGGACGGGCAGGTCCGGGGCCGTGGCGGCGGAGACGGGCTCGGTGGGCGCGGCGCCGTGGGGCAGCTCGGCGGACTGAATGGAAATGGTGGATCCCCCGTGATGATCAAGAGTGTTTGCCCCGAAACGTAGCGCTGCTCGAACGTCAGGAGGGGTGATCGGAGCCTCGGTGGACGGAAGGTCGCCGAACCGTGATCACAAATCGGCCGATCGGTGCCGAAACTCCCCGGGTGCGAGACCTGGACGCGCGAACGCGCCGTGGCCGAGCGCTTTCGGTCGGCGGGACGAGCCTCTGGCCGGCGGGGCCGCCGACGGCTGCGCCGGGGCGAATCGGGCCCTCGGACGACGCCGGCTCGCCGACCGGGCCGATGCCACGCGCTCGAGTCGCCCGGTCGCCCGCTCATCGGCCGACCGAAGCGCCCGGTCGCACCGCCCCGGATGGGTCCGCCGGGATGCTCCTTGCATGAATGTTCCGTGCTGCGTATATTCATGCCACGACGAAGGAGGGAACGCCATGGCATTGCGAGTCGCCGTCGCTGGCGCGAGCGGATACGCGGGCGGTGAGGTGCTGCGCCTGCTGCTCGGCCACCCGGAGGTGGAGATCGGGGCGCTGACGGGCGGTTCTAACGCGGGCGCCAGGCTGGGCACGCTGCAGCCGCACCTGCTGCCGCTCTCCGACCGGGTCCTGGAGCCCACCACCCCCGAGGTGCTGGCCGACCACGACGTGGTGTTCCTGGCGCTGCCGCACGGCCAGTCCGCCGCGGTCGCCGAGGCGCTCGGCGGCAACGTGCTGGTCGTCGACTGCGGAGCCGACTTCCGGCTCAGGGCCGCGGCCGACTGGGAGCAGTTCTACGGCTCCGCGCACGCCGGCACCTGGCCGTACGGCCTGCCCGAGCTGCCCGGCCACCGCGCCGCGCTCAAGGGCAGCAACCGGATCGCCGTGCCCGGCTGCTACCCGACCGCCGTCTCGCTGGCGCTCTTCCCGGCGTACGCGGCGAAGCTCGCCGAGCCCGAGGCCGTGATCGTCGCCGCCTCGGGCACCTCCGGCGCCGGCAAGGCGGCCAAGACCCACCTGCTCGGCAGCGAGGTCATGGGCAACGTCAGCGCCTACGGCGTGGGCGGCGTCCACCGGCACACCCCGGAGATGTCGCAGAACCTGACGCCGGTGGCGGGCGAGCCGGTCACCGTCTCCTTCACCCCGACCCTCGTGCCGATGCCGCGCGGCATCCTCGCCACCTGCTCCGCCAAGGCGAAGCCCGGTGTGACGGGCGAGAGCCTGCGCGCCGCCTACGCCGAGGCGTTCGCCGGCGAGCCCTTCGTCCGCCTGCTGCCCGAGGGCCAGTGGCCCCAGACCAGCAGCGTCTACGGCTCGAACGCCGCCCTGGTCCAGGTCGCCCTGGACGAGACCGCCGGGCGGATCATCGCGATCAGCGCGATCGACAACCTGGTCAAGGGCACCGCCGGCGGCGCGGTGCAGAGCATGAACATCGCCCTCGGCCTTCCCGAGGAGCTCGGCCTCCCCCTGAACGGAGTCGCACCGTGACCGAGAACGTCAACGTCGGCGTGACCGTCGCCAAGGGCTTCCGCGCCGCCGGCGTCACCGCCGGCATCAAGGCCTCCGGCACCCCGGACCTCGCCCTGGTCGTCAACGACGGCCCCTCGCTCGCCGCAGCCGGCGTCTTCACCGCCAACCGGGTCAAGGCCGCCCCCGTGCTCTGGTCCGAGCAGGTCCTCAAGGGCGGCGTGCTCTCCGCGGTCGTCCTCAACTCCGGTGGCGCCAATGCCTGTACCGGCCCGCTCGGTTTCCAGGACACCCACGCCACCGCGGAGAAGGCCGCCGAGGAGCTGAAGGTGAACGCCGGCGAGGTCGCCGTCGCCTCCACCGGCCTGATCGGCGTCCGCCTCCCGATGGACATCCTGCTGCCCGGCGTCGCCCTCGCCGCCCAGGAGCTCAGCGCGACCGGCGGCGAGGCCGCCGCGATCGCCATCAAGACCACCGACACCGTCCACAAGACCGCCCAGATGACGAAGGACGGCTGGACGGTCGGCGGCATGGCCAAGGGCGCCGGCATGCTCGCCCCGGGCCTGGCCACCATGCTGGTCGTCCTCACCACCGACGCCGACCTCGACGCCGCCGCCCTGGACGCCTCGCTGCGCGGCGCCACCCGTACCACCTTCGACCGGATCGACTCCGACGGGTGCATGTCGACCAACGACACCGTGCTGCTGCTCGCCTCCGGCGCCTCCGGCGTCACCCCCGGGCAGGCCGAGTTCGACGAGGCCGTCCGCACCGTGTGCGCCGACCTCGCCCGCCAGCTGATCGGCGACGCCGAGGGCGCGAGCAAGGACATCCGGATCGACGTGACCGCGGCCGCCAGCGAGGAGGAGGCCGTCGACGTCGCCCGCGTGATCGGCCGCAACAACCTGCTCAAGTGCGCCCTCCACGGCGAGGACCCGAACTGGGGCCGCGTCCTGGCCGCGATCGGCACCACCTCCGCCGCCTTCGACCCGGACCGCCTCGACGTCGCCATCAACGGCGTCTGGGTCTGCCGGGACGGCAGCGTGGGCGAGGACCGCGACCTGGTCGACATGACCGGCCGCGAGGTCGTGATCACCGCCCGCCTGAACGCCGGCGAGGCCGCCGCCACCCTGTGGACCAACGACCTCACCGCCGACTACGTGCACGAGAACAGCGCCTACTCCACCTGACACCTGAGCCGGGGACGACAACAGTGCAGATCGCACCCAAGGGCGAACAGGCCCGCAACAACACGGCGTTGCCCAAGGCCATGACGCTGATCGAGGCGCTGCCCTGGCTGGAGCGCTTCCACGGCAAGACCGTCGTGATCAAGTTCGGCGGCAACGCCATGGTGGACGAGAGCCTCAAGGCGGCCTTCGCCCAGGACGTGGTCTTCCTGCGCTACGCCGGCCTGCACCCCGTGGTGGTGCACGGCGGTGGCCCGCAGATCAGCGCCCAGTTGGACAGGCTCGGCCTGGAGTCCTCCTTCACCAACGGTCTTCGGGTCACCACCCCGGAGACCATGGACGTGGTCCGGATGGTGCTGGCCGGCCAGGTCCAGCGCGAGCTGGTCGGGCTGCTCAACGGCCACGGCCCGTTCGCCGTCGGCATGACCGGCGAGGACGCGCACACCATGACCGCGGTCAAGCGGTACGCGGTGGTGGACGGCGAGCAGGTCGACATCGGCCTGGTCGGGGACATCGTCAACATCGAGGCCGGCGCCGTGAAGGCGCTCATCGCCGACGGCCGCATCCCGGTGATCTCCTCGATCGCCCGCGGCGCGGACGGCCACGTCTACAACATCAACGCCGACACCGCGGCCTCCGCCCTCGCGGTCGCGCTCGGCGCCGAGATGCTCGTCGTCCTCACCGACGTCGAGGGCCTCTACAAGGACTGGCCCGAGTCCGACGACGTGATCAGCCAGCTCAACGCGGGCGAGCTGGAGGAACTGCTGCCCGGGCTCGCCAGCGGCATGCTCCCCAAGATGGAGGGCTGCCTGCGGGCCGTCCGCTCCGGCGTGGGCACCGCCCGCGTCCTGGACGGCCGGGTGCAGCACAGCCTGCTGCTGGAGATCTTCACCGACGAGGGCATCGGCACGATGGTCGTGCCGGACGACGAAGCGACCGTGACCGGGGGACTGGCATGACGACCGACGAGGCGCAGCCGAGCGGCAGCGCACAGCTCACCGACCGGTGGCAGCACGCGTTCACCGACAACTACGGCACCCCGCGGATCCCGCTGGTCCGCGGCGAGGGCGCCAGGCTGTGGGACGCGGACGGCAAGGAGTACACCGACCTGCTCGGCGGGATCGCCGTCAACGCGCTCGGCACCGCCCACCCGGCCGTCGTCGAGGCGGTCACCCGGCAGATCGGCACCCTCGGCCACGTCTCCAACCTCTTCATGGCCGAGCCGACCATCGCCCTCGCCGAGCGGCTGCTGAAGCTGGACGGCCGGGCGGGCGGCCGGGTCTTCTTCTGCAACTCCGGCGCCGAGGCCAACGAGGCTGCCTTCAAGATCAGCCGGCGGACCGGCCGCACCCACATCGTGGCGCTCGAAGGCGGCTTCCACGGCCGGACCATGGGCGCCCTCGCGCTCACCGGACAGCCCGCCAAGCAGGCGCCGTTCCTGCCGCTGCCCGGCGACGTCACGCACGTGCCGTTCGGCGACATCGAGGCGCTGCGGGCGGCCGTCACCACCGAGACCGCCGCCGTCTTCCTGGAGCCGGTCCAGGGCGAGAACGGCGCCGTCCCGCTGCCCGACGGCTACCTGGCCGCCGCCCGCGAGATCACCCGCGCCACCGGCACCCTGCTGATCCTGGACGAGATCCAGACCGGCATCGGCCGCACCGGCCACTGGTACGCCCACCAGGCCTTCGACGGCGTCGAGCCGGACGTCGTCACCCTCGCCAAGGCGCTCGGCGGCGGTCTGCCGATCGGCGCCGTCCTCGCCTTCGGGGACGCCGCCGGACTGCTCACCCCGGGCCAGCACGGCACCACCTTCGGCGGCAATCCGGTGGTCGCGGCGGCGGCGCTCGCGGTGCTCGACACCATCGAGTCCGAAGGCCTGCTGGAGCATGTGCGCAAGCTCGGCGAGCGGCTGCGGGAGGGCATCGAGGCGATCGGCGACCCGCTGGTCTCGCACGTGCGCGGGGCCGGCCTGCTGCTCGGCATCGTGCTCACCGAACCGGTGTCCGCCAAGGTCCAGGCCGCCGCCCAGGAGGCCGGCTTCCTGGTGAACGCGGCCGTCCCGGACGCCGTCCGGCTGGCGCCGCCGCTGGTGCTCACCGAGCAGGAGGCGGACGCCTTCCTGGCCGCCCTGCCGGAGATCCTCCGGACGGTGCGGGAGAACGCCCCGGCCGATGCGAGCCGAGCGTAGTCCGGGAGAATAATCACATGACCGCACCCAACTCCGGCCAACCCGCCGCCGGCCCGTCGCCGCAGGTCCCGCAGACCCGGACCGCGCGCCACCGGCGGATCGTGGACCTGCTCACCCGCCAGCCCGTGCGCTCGCAGAGCCAGCTCGCCAAGCTGCTCGCCGACGACGGACTGGTGGTCACCCAGGCCACCCTCTCCCGGGACCTGGACGAGCTGGGCGCGGTGAAGATCCGCAACCGGGACGGCGCGCTCATCTACGCAGTCCCGGCCGAGGGCGGCGACCGCACGCCGCGCGCACCGATGGGGGAGTCGGCCAGCGAGGGCCGGATGGCCCGGCTGGCCGGCGAACTCATGGTCTCCGCCACCGCCTCCGGCAACCTCGTCGTGCTGCGCACCCCGCCGGGCGCCGCCCAGTTCCTGGCCTCCGCGATCGACCAGGCCGAGGTCTTCGAGATCATCGGGACCATCGCCGGCGACGACACCGTCCTGCTGATCAGCCGGGACCCGGCCGGCGGCCAGGCCCTGGCCGACCACCTGATGCAACTGGCCCAGGCCAAGGCGCAGTAGGCACGTCCCGCTCCCGTGGGCCCGGTGATCCGGGCCCACGGCCGGTTCCGGGCCCGGCGGCCCTCTCGGGTCCGGCCCTACCTCCGGGCTCCGCAGTACTTCCCGGCCCGGGTGGGCCTGGACCGGGCCGGTGGCCGGTCCCGCCGGCGGTCCTTCCCCACGTCCCGTCCGGGGTTGTGAGTTTCATACGGCGTAGTGCATACTTATGCCTACCACCGTAAACCTGTTCACCCAGCTGTGAAGGGGAGGGCCGTGACCGAGCGCGTCGTACTCGCCTGAATCACCCCCCCGGGTCCGGCCGCCCCCACGGCGGGACCTCCCCCCTCTCCCGTAGCCCTGTGTAAGGAGCCCTAGCGATGCCTGCCGACCAGAACGCCGCCAGTAACGGTCCTGAGCTGCGCCTCTGGGGCGCGCGCTTCGCCGACGGCCCGTCCGAGGCGCTGGCCAGGCTCTCCGCCTCCGTGCACTTCGACTGGCGCCTCGCGTCGTACGACATCGCCGGCTCCAAGGCCCACGCCCGCGTCCTGCACAAGGCCGGCCTGCTCGGCGACGCCGAACTCGACGCCATGCTGGCCGGGCTCGACCGGCTCCTCGCCGACGTCGAGGCCGGCACCTTCACCGGCACCGTCGCCGACGAGGACGTCCACACCGCGCTGGAACGCGGCCTGCTGGAGCGCCTCGGCGCCGAACTCGGCGGCAAGCTGCGGGCCGGCCGCTCGCGCAACGACCAGATCGCCACGCTCTTCCGGATGTACCTCCGGGACCACGCGAAGATCATCGGTGGCCTGGTCCTCGACCTCCAGCACGCCCTGGTCGGCCTGGCCGAGGAGCACCCGGACACCGCCATGCCGGGCCGCACCCACCTCCAGCACGCCCAGCCCGTGCTCTTCGCCCACCACGTCCTCGCGCACGTGCAGGCCCTCGGCCGGGACGCCGAGCGGCTGCGCCAGTGGGACACCCGCACCGCCGTCTCCCCGTACGGCTCCGGCGCGCTGGCCGGCTCCTCGCTCGGCCTCGACCCGCAGGCGGTCGCCGCCGACCTCGGCTTCGAACGCGGCTCGGTCGGCAACTCCATCGACGGCACCGCCTCGCGCGACTTCGTCGCCGAGTTCGCCTTCGTCACCGCGATGATCGGGATCAACCTCTCCCGGATCGCCGAGGAGGTGATCATCTGGAACACCAAGGAGTTCGGCTTCATCACGCTCCACGACGCCTTCTCCACCGGCTCCTCGATCATGCCGCAGAAGAAGAACCCGGACATCGCCGAGCTGGCCCGCGGCAAGTCCGGCCGCCTGATCGGCAACCTCACCGGCCTGCTCGCCACCCTCAAGGCGCTGCCGCTCGCCTACAACCGGGACCTCCAGGAGGACAAGGAGCCCGTCTTCGACTCCTGCGACACGCTGGAGGTGCTGCTCCCCGCCTTCACCGGCATGATGGCCACCCTCACCGTGCACCGGGAGCGGCTGGAGGAGCTGGCCCCGGCCGGCTTCTCGCTCGCCACCGACATCGCCGAATGGCTGGTCAAGCAGGGCGTGCCGTTCCGGGTCGCGCACGAGGTGGCCGGCTCCTGCGTCAAGGTCTGCGAGCAGCAGGGCATCGAGCTGGGCGACCTGACCGACGAGCAGTTCGCCGCCATCTCCGGGCACCTGACGCCCGAGGTGCGCTCGGTGCTCAGCGTCCACGGCGCGATCGCCTCGCGCAGCGGACGCGGCGGCACCGCCCCCTCGGCGGTCGCCGTCCAGCTCGCCGAGGTCAAGGCCGACCTGGCGCGGCAGGCGGAGTGGGTCCAGGGCTGACGCCCGCGAGCCGACGGCAGGGGCGTGGCGGGGCGACCGCCGCGCCCCTTTCGCGTGCACGCGACCGGCTGCCCGTAACCGGGCCCGCCTGTGCCCGGTCATGAACGGTATGTGCGCCAACCTTCCGTCCGTCCCCTCCGCCGAGGCCGTGGTGTTCGCCGCGCTCCGGCGCCGCCTCGTCCGCGAGGCGGTGGCCGCCCTGCCCGGCCGCTGCCCCCAGCTGGTCGCGGCCCTCGCCGAGGACCCGCCACCCAGCTACCGCGAACTCTCCGAACGCCTCGGCATGCCCCGCGGCTCCATCGGCCCCACCCGCTCCCGCTGCCTGGCCTGCCTCCGCGCCCGCCTCCACGGCGAGCGCTACGCCTGACCACCCGTCCGCCGCCGGGCGTGACCCGGGCCGGGCCCTGCGCCCCGCCGCCGGGCGTGACTCCGGCGTGTCGGCCCTGCGCCTTCGCCCGCCGAGCGGGCCCGTTCCCCTCCCGCACGGATCCCCCGTCCCGCGCGGGCCCGTTCCCCGTCCGCCCCCGGCCCTCCGTCCGGACGTGACCCTCACCACGTCCGGCGGCCGGGAGGTTGAGAGCAACTGACACGCGGGTAGAGCGCTGGCGAACGTAGCTCTTGACGGCCGCGCAATCGCTCGGATACTGAGCGTGAACGCGCCACGGCGCGGGCCCACCCCGGGCCCCGCGGTCGGTACGTTCGTGCGCCACCCCCGGTCAGGGCGGATCCCCGGCCGGGACATCTCCGGCAGGGCATCCGGTGCGACACCCTCACGTTTGCGCGCCGGGCACGACATTGGGGAGGCCCCAGCACATGGGCATGAGCGTGATCATCTCGGCGGCGGACGCCGAGGACGCGGAGCAGATCCTCAAGCTCCAGTACCTCGGCTACCAGAGCGAGGCCGAGCTGTACGGAGACTGGACCCTGGAGCCGCTGACGCAGACCCTGGAGAGCCTGCGTGGCGAACTGACCGAACAGCACTTCCTGGTGGCCCGCCTCGGCGACGAGGTGGTCGGCACCGTCCGCGGCCGGACCGGCCCCGACGGCATCGCCCGGATAGGGCGTCTGGTCGTCCACCCCCGGATGCAGCGGCACGGCCTCGGCGGCCGGCTGCTGGAGGCGCTGGAGCGCCGCCTCGCGGAGGAGGGCCGCCCGGTGACCGCCTACCGCCTGTTCACCGGCCACCGCAGCCTCGGCAACCTGCGCCTCTACGCCCGCCAGGGCTACCGTCAGACCACCGTCGAGCAGGTCAACGGCCGGCTCAGCCTGATCCACCTGGAGAAGCCCGCCGCGGTCGAGCTCGCCGCCACCGCCTGAGCCCTCCCCGGGCCCCACTCGGCACCACCCGGCCCGGCGCCGCCACCATTCGGACGTTCCGGAGGCAGCGCCGGGTCATATCACTGCTGGTCACAGCGATAGGCGTCCGCATTGCGGACGGCTGATCCAAATAATTGGGACCAAGTCCGACCATCTGATTTACTGGCTCACATGACTGCGACGACGAAATGGACCCCCACCGGCACCCTGCCGGCAGGTGAGCGTGCCATGTGCCGTCGAATGTGTCACCGCTGAGGGCCACCGTTCCCGCCCCCCAGGCTCCGCCCGGGGGTGCCCCCCACCTCGCGCCCCGAAGCGAGAACCGGCCGCTCCCGTCCTGAGTGAGCGCGCCCTGCCTGCCGCAGAGCAGTCCCCTCCATCCGCCTGCCCACGTCCGGGCGGGTGGCAGTCCCTGATGACTCGTAAGGGCCACGCCGTCGCGCGGCCCGGCCGCCCACCGGGGACGATCAAGGGGTGGCAGGTCCGGATCCCCCTGGCGTCACGCCGTCCATGCCGCCGACCGCAACCCGGTCCGGCGTCCGCACGCCGTCCGCCCCCGACCCACGGAAGCAGCTGTGATCACCACCACGGACCTCACGAAGGTCTACCGCTCCCGCGGCCGCGAGGTGACCGCCCTCGCCGGCGTCGACCTGCACGTGCGCCCGGGTGAGGTCTACGGAGTCGTCGGCACCAGCGGCGCCGGCAAGTCCACCCTCATCCGCTGCGTCAACATGCTGGAACGCCCCAGCTCCGGAACGGTCACCGTGGACGGCGTCGAGCTCACCGCGCTCGCCGGCGGCGAGAACCGGGCCGGCAAGGAGCTGCGCGAGGCCCGCCGCCGGATCGGCATGGTCTTCCAGCACTTCAACCTGCTGGCCTCGCGCACCGTCCAGCAGAACGTCGAGCTCCCGCTGGAGATCATCGGCCTGGACCGCACCCGGCGCCGCCGCAAGGCCGCCGAACTCCTCGACCTGGTCGGCCTCGCCGACAAGGCCCGCAGCTACCCCGGTCAGCTCTCCGGCGGCCAGAAGCAGCGCGTCGGCATCGCCCGCGCCCTCGCCGGAGACCCCAAGGTGCTGCTCTCCGACGAGGCCACCTCGGCGCTCGACCCCGAGACCACCCGCTCCATCCTCAAGCTGCTGCGCGACCTCAACCAGCAGCTCGGCCTCACCGTCCTGCTGATCACGCACGAGATGGACGTCATCAAGTCCGTCTGCGACTCCGCCGCCCTGATGCGCGGCGGCAAGGTGGTCGAGTCCGGCGAACTGACCGACCTGCTCGCCCAGCCCGGCTCCGAGCTCGCCCGCGAGCTCTTCCCGCTCAGCGAGTTCGGCACCGGCCACCCCGGCAGCACCGTGCTGGAGATCACCTTCCAGGGCGACACCTCCGCCCGGCCCTTCGTCTCCCAGCTCGCCCGCACCTACCAGATCGACATCAACATCCTCGGCGCCGCCGTCGAGACCATCGCCGGCCGCATGGTCGGCCGGATGCGGGTCGAACTGCCCGGCAGCCGCACGGACAACGTGGTGCCCATCGGCTTCCTGCGCGAACAGGGCCTGCAGGTGGACGTGATCGACGCGGCGAACGGAGCGGTGGCATGACCTGGGACCAGATGCAGGAACTGATGTGGCCCGCCACCTGGGAGACCCTCCAGATGGTCGGCGTCGCCACCGTCGGCACCATCCTGTTCGGGCTGCCGCTGGGCGTCCTCCTCGTCGTCACCGACAAGGGCGGCCTGCTGCAGAACCGGCCGGTCAACAAGGTGCTCGGCGCCGTCGTGAACGTCGCCCGCTCGGTGCCGTTCATCATCCTGATGATCGCCCTGATCTCCTTCACCCGCTGGCTGGTCGGCACCTCCATCGGCTGGGAGGCCGCGACCGTGCCGCTCACCATCGGCGCGATCCCCTTCTTCGCCCGGCTGGTCGAGACCTCCGTCCGCGAGGTCGACCGCGGCCTGGTCGAGGCCGTCCAGGCCATGGGCGGCTCCACCTGGACCATCGTGCGCAAGACGCTGCTGCCCGAGGCACTGCCCGCCCTCGTCGCCTCCGTCACCACCACGATCATCACGCTGATCAGCTACTCCGCGATGGCCGGCGTGGTCGGCGGCGGCGGCCTCGGCACCCTCGCCATCAACTACGGCTACTTCCGCTTCGAGACCGCCTTCATGTGGATCATCGTCGCGGAGCTGGTGATCATCGTCACCGTCGTCCAGCTGCTCGGCGACTGGGCCGTCCGCAGCCTCGCCAACCGCGGACGCACCGGCGGCCGGACCCGTCTGCTCGGCCCGCGCGGCGGCACCCCTGCCGCCCCGGCCGCCCCCGACGAGGACCTCGTCGCCCCCTGACCACCCGCCGTCCGCACCGGACGCGGCTCCCCGCATCACGCAGAAAGGCACTTTTCGTGCGCAACGCCCTGAAGTTCACCAGCGTCCTCGCCACCGCCGGCATCGCCCTCTCCCTCGCCGCCTGCGGCAGCTCCGGCTCGTCCGGGTCCTCCGACCCGAACGCCCCGCTGACCGTCGTCGCCAGCCCCACCCCGCACGGCCAGATCCTCAAGTACGTCAAGGACAACCTGGCGGACAAGGCCGGCCTCAAGCTCAACATCAAGGAGGTCACCGACTACGTGACCCCCAACACCGCGGTGCAGGACGGCTCGGCCGACGCCAACTACTTCCAGCACGTCCCGTACCTGGAGGACTTCAACAAGAAGCACGGCACCCAGATCGTCTCCGTCGAGCCGGTCCACCTGGAGCCGCTGGGCGTGTACTCGAAGAAGGTCAAGGCCATCGGCGACCTCAAGGACGGCGCCACCGTCGGCCTGCCCAACGACGCCACCAACGAGGGCCGCGCGCTCAAGCTGCTCGCCGACAACAACCTGATCACCCTCAAGGCCGGCGCAGGCACCGCCGCCACCCCCGCCGACGTCACCGGCAACCCGAAGAACCTCAAGTGGAAGGAGCTGGAGGCCGCCCAGCTGCCCCGCTCCATCGACGACCTCGACGCCGCCGTCATCAACGGCAACTACGCCCTCGACGCGGGCCTCAAGCCCGCCGGCGACTCCCTGATCCTGGAGAAGGCCGAGGGCAACCCCTACGCCAACATCCTCGCCGTCAAGCAGGGCAAGGAGAACGACCCGCGGGTCAAGAAGCTCGCCGAGCTGCTCCACTCGCCCGAGGTCAAGAAGTACATCGACGACACCTTCCAGGGCTCCGTCATCCCGGCCTTCTGACCGACCCCGGCCCGGTACCACGGCCACGCACTCCCACGACCGGGCCCCCGCCGCACCTCGGCGGGGGCCCGGTCGGGCAGTATGCACCAGTGACGCCCTGACAGACCGCGTTCTGACGTACCGTCGTCCGGTCCGTGCACCGCACGGCACCGGGGGCACCGGCGAGGCGTACGGTGTGTCCACGACCCGGCGAGGAGAGACGGCATGGCAGCGAGCTTCCCCGAGACCGCCATCAGCACCGAACGGCTGCTGCTGCGCCCCCTTGCGGAGGACGACGCCCCCGGCCTCGCCGAGATGATGGCCGACGAACTCGTCCTGGCCTGGACCGACGCCCCGCACCCCTTCACCGAGACCTACGCCGCCGAACTCGCCCGCACCCTCGCCCCCGCCCACCGCGCGGCCGGCCGCGGCATCGTCTTCGCCGTCACCGAACACCTCACCCAGCGCCTAGTCGGCCTGGTCGAACTGCGCAACACCGACTGGCGGCTGCGCTCCACCGAGATCTCCTACGTCACCGCCCCCTGGGCACGCGGCGAGGGCTACGCGCCCGAGGCCGTCCTCGGCGTCGCCCAGTGGCTTTTCGAGGACCGCGGCTTCCTGCGCCTGGAAATGCGCACCGCCGCCGGCAACACCGCCGCCCAGCAGGTCGCCCAGAAGATCGGCTCCATCAGCGAGGGCGTGCTGCGCAGCGCCTGGATAGTGCGCGGCGAGTCCGGCGAGGTCACCGTGGGGGCGGCTCCCGGCCGCCAGGCCGGGGGAGAGAGTCGCAGCGACCTCATCCTGTGGAGCCTGCTGCCCGAGGACATGGAGAACCCGGCCGACCACGGGACGGGCCGGCCCGGCGACCGCTACGTCCTGCGCGACTGAGTCACCTCGTAACCCCCCCCGGCCCCGGCGCACCCCTTCCGGCCCCGGCTCCTCCGCCTCCACCCGCGCCCCTCGCCGCCCCTCGCGCCCCCGCACCCGCGCCGCCCCTCGCCACCCCCCCCGCACCCGCGCCCCGCCGGCCCCGCGCGCGACGGACATGTGTGCGAGATGTCCGCGCCGATGGGATGGCACCCGGTAACCTCTGACCGGCGCCGCACACGGGCGCCGCCTGTCGGCGCACCGAGGCGAGGGAGAACAGCCGCAGATGGCTGACCGGATCACGGTCATCGGGTGGGACGGCACCCCGCTGACCGAGGCCGCCGGCGCGGCCCTCGCCGCGGCGACCCTGGTGGCCGGCGCCCCCTACCAGCTCAACGCCCTCCCGGTGCCGCCCGGCGCCGAACGGCTCGCCCTCGGCAACGTCCAGCTCGCCGCCCGCCGGATCGCCGAACACCGCGGCGCCGCGGTCGTCGTGGCCGAGGGCGACCCCGGCTTCTTCGGCGTCGTCCGCACCCTGCGCCGCCCCGAGTACGGCCTCGAACTCGAAGTCCTGCCCGCCGTCTCCTCGGTCGCCGCCGCCTTCGCCCGGGCCGGCATGCCCTGGGAGGACGCCCAGGTGGTCAGCGCACACGGCGGACGGCTGCGCCGCGCCGCCAACATCTGCCGGGCCAACCCCAAGGTCGCCGTCCTCACCGCGCCCGGCGCCGGGCCGAGCGAACTCGCCCTGATGCTGCGCGGGGTGCACCGGACCTTCGTGGTCTGCGAGGCCCTCGGCACCCCCGAGGAGGACGTCACCGTCCTCACCTCCGACCGGGTCGCCGACCACATCTGGCGCGACCCCAACGTCGTGCTGGTCATCGGCGGCAACGGCAGCGGCCCGCAGGCGGGCACGGTCGGCCAGGCGGCCGGCTGGCTGGCCGGACGCCCGGTCGGCTTCCCCGGCCCGGACCGCGGCTGGGCGCTCCCCGGCGACTCCTACGCGAGCGCCGGGAGCGCGGAGGACGCGCCCGGCGCATCCGGGACGCTCCCGGCGCACGTGCGCGCCCTGGTGCTGGCCCGTCTGGGTGCCCGCCCGGGGGACCTCGTCTGGTCGGTCGGCGCGGGCCACGGCGCCCTCGCCGTCGAGGCCGCCCGCTTCGGCGCCGCCGTGGTCGCGATCGAGGCCGACCGCTCGGCCTGCGCCCGGCTCACAGTCAACGCCCGCCGCTACGGCGTCGAGGTGGAGACCGTCCACGGCAGCGGCCCCGAGGTGCTCGGCGGCCTGCCGGAGCCGGACGCCGCCGTCGTCGAGGCCGGCGGCACCGTGGTGGTGCGCGCCGTCCTGGCCCGCCGGCCCGAGCGGTTCGTGGCCGTCGCCCACGGCCTCGCCGAGGCGGACGAGATCCGCCGCGCCATCGCCGAGGCCGGCTACCGGCCGGACGGCGCGCTGCTGCAGGCCACGCCGCTGCAGGCGGACGGGACGGGTGCGCTGCGGCTCGGCACGGGGGAGCCGGGCGTGCTCCTTCTCTGGGGTGAGCAGATCGTGTGAAGACGAAGTGCCTCCGGCGGTGACCCCGGTGGCACATCCGGTGAGGGTTCCGGCACGGCTCCGGGTCCTGACGGGGTGACGAGGTCGCGCGGCGGGCACGCCCGGGCGGTGATCCAGGTCGCATCCGGACACCGATTCGAGAGGCGGCGGCGCCGGGCCGGTAGTGTGGCGTCCGGGACGGCTGCGGCGTCCGATGGCCCGCCCGATCCGGTCGGTTTGTCGCCTTTTTGACGCGATGCAACCCGCTACGGCTCGGAGTGTGGGCAATTCGACGGGCCGCATGCCGGACCTGGAGAATGCCGTAGGGTCCGGTGCGATCGTGCCGGTTGCCCCGGCTTGTCGTTGTTTCAGATGGCACGCCGCCCCTCCCGGGTGGTGTGCGGGCCGGGGTGCCGCAGCGCGCCGGAAGGACTTCGGCCGCAGCGCCTCGGCGCGGCGGCCGTGTGTGGTTGAGGGGCGGGCCGGTGCTGGCCCGGCCCGTGCGGATGGGCGCTGCGGTCGGTGATCGCGTCGCCAAGGGCGCGGCAGCGGCCTGGAAGGAGCTTTGACATGACCGATGGCGGCCACGTCCCGAACGAGGGACTGCCGGAGCACCTGCTCGCCGGGCCCGACCCGATCGGCGGCCCGGAGGGCGTCGCGGCTGTCGCACCCGTACAGGGCGTCGCACCCGTGCAGGGCGTCGCGATGGACGGTGGCGTGATCCCGAACGCCGCGATGCCGAACGCCGCGATGCCGAACGCCGCAATGCCGGGGAACGGCCTGCCCGGCGCGGTGCCGCCGGGGGCGGTCACGCTGCCGCCGCAGGGCGTGCCCGGCCAGGGCCAGCCGCTCGCCGCGCCCGGTTACGGCGTGCCGGGCGCCGGTGTGCCCGGGGCCCCGGTTCCGGGTGCCCCTGTCGCCGGAGCCCACCTCGCCGGGGTGCCGGTCTCCGGGATGCCCGTCCCCGGTGTGCCGGGCGAGGGCTGGGCCGTCGACCCGGGTGTCCCGCGTCCCGCCTTCCACTTCCTCGACCAGCCCGACCAGCCGGACCCGCTCGACGACGAGGACGACGTGCTGCTGATGCCCGGCCCGCAGGGCTCCTGGGGCGAGCCGCTCGCGGCCGTCCCCGCCGAGCCGGCCGCCGACCAGCAGGGCGCACCCGGTACCCCGGTCGATCCGTCCTGGCCGCCGCTGGAGCCGCCGGTGCTCGGCGCCGCCGACCCGGCCGCGCAGCAGACCCCGGTCCAGCCGCAGCCGCTGCAGGGCCAGCCCGTCCAGCTTCCTCTCCAGGCACAGGGCCAGGAGGCGCTGACGGCGGCTCAGCAGCAGCGCCGCCCGCTGCACGCCGGCCCGCCGATCCCGGACCCGTCGCTGATGACCGGCCAGGTGCCGGTCCGCTCCCTCGCCGACCGCGGCCCCTCGCAGGGCGGCACGCCCGCCCACGGCATCCCGGTCGTCGTCGGCCAGCCGGAGCCGCCGCAGGCCGTCGCGCCACCGCAGGCCCAGCCGGTGCCCCAGCAGGCACCGGGCATCCAGCCGGTCCCGGCGGCCCCGCAGGTCGTCGAGGCAGCGGTGGCGGTCGAGCCGGCTGCCACGGAAGCGGTTGTCGTGGAGGCGGTCGTCGCGCAGGTGCCCGCCGTGGACGCGGCCGTCGCCGGGCCCGTGGCGGAGCAGGCCGCCGAGGCCACGGCCGGGCAGCCGGCCGACCAGGCCGTCGCTCCGGCCGCGGAGGCCCTCGCCGGGCAGCCGGTCGAGCCGCCCGTCGAGGCCGCGCCCGTCGAGGCTGCGTCGGTCGAGGCCCCGGAGGTCTCCGTCGAGCCCGCCGCCGAGCCCGCCTCTGTCGAGCCGGCCACCGCTGAGGTTCCCGCCGAGGCCGCGCCCGTTGCCGAGGCGTCCGCCCCGGCCGCCGTCGAGGAGCAGCCGGCCGAGCCTGCCACCCAGGGCGCCCCGGCCAACCAGCCCCGCCGGATCTCCGCCTTCCTCGCCGCGCCCGCCCCGCACGGCCTCCCGCAGGTCGAGGCGACCGAGCAGGCCGCGGCCGTCGCGGACGGCGAGGCTCAGCAGGCCGTGCCCATAGCGCCCGCCGAGCAGCCCGAGGCACCGGTCGAGGCCGAGGCGGTCGTCGCCGCCGAGGCCGGCGCCCAGCCCGCGGCTGCCGAGACGGCTGTCGGCACCGGCGAGATGCCGTCCGGCCAGGCCGTCGTCGCGCCGGACGCCGAGCAGCCGCAGGAGGCCGCGCCGGCCGCGGACACCGCCCCCGACGCCGTGGCACCCGAGGCCGTGGCCCCCGACGCCGTGGCACCCGTCGAGGCCGCCGCCGTCGAGCCCACCTCTGTCGAGCCGGCCGCCGCCGAGCCCGCAGCACCGACCGGAGAGCCCGAGGGAGCCGCCGAGGCCGATGCCCGGCCCGAGCCGGCCCAGGCCGCTCCGGCCGAAGCCGAGGCCGCAGCCGAGGCTGTCGCCGACCCGGCCCCCGAGGCCGTTGCGGAGCCCGCCGCCGACGCCTCCGCCGAGCAGCCCGCCGAGGAGCCCGCCCCCGGGACCGAGCCTGCCCCCGAGACCGGTGCCGAGCCGGCCGCCGAGGAAGCCGCCCCCGAGGAGCCCGCCGAGCCGCGCGGCCCGGCCGCCCCCGGCTACGACGACGCCGGCCGCGAGGTCGTCCACCAGGTCATCCGCGAGCGCCGCGACATCCGCAACGGCTTCCGCCCGGACGCGATCCCGCACGAGGTGCTGATCCGCGTCCTGGAGGCCGCCCACACCGCGCCCAGCGTCGGCTACTCGCAGCCGTGGGACTTCGTGGTGATCCGCTCGGCCAAGACCCGCCGCAAGATGCACGAACTGGCCGAGCGCCAGCGCGAGGCGTTCGCGGACTCGCTCCCCAAGGGCCGGGCCAAGCAGTTCAAGGAAATCAAGATCGAGGCGATCCTCGAGACGCCCGTCAACATCGTCGTCACCGCCGACCGCACCCGTGGCGGCCGGCACACCCTGGGCCGCCACACCCAGCCCCAGATGGCCCCGTACTCGGCCGCCCTCGCCGTCGAGAACCTCTGGCTGGCCGCCCGCGCCGAGGGCCTCGGCGTCGGCTGGGTGAGCTTCTTCGACGAGGAGGAGATGGTCCGCGAGCTCGGCCTGCCCGAGCACCTGGAGGTCGTCGCCTACCTCTGCGTCGGCTACGTCGACGCCTTCCCGGACGAGCCCGAGCTCCAGCAGCAGGGCTGGGCCAAGAAGCGCCCGCTCTCCTGGGTCGTCCACGAGGAGCAGTACGGCAACCGCGCGCTGCCCGGCGAGGAGCCGCACAGCGTGCTCTCCGAGACCCTGCGCGGCATCCGCCCGCTCGACGCCAAGGCGCTCGGCGAGGCCTGGGACCGCCAGAAGCGGATGACCAAGCCGGCCGGCTCGCTCGGCATGCTGGAGATCATCTCCGCACAGCTGTCCGGCCTCTCCCGCAAGTGCCCGCCGCCGCTCCCGGAGCCCGCCTGCGTGGCGATCTTCGCGGGCGACCACGGCGTCCACGCCCAGGGCGTCAGCCCCTGGCCGCAGGAGGTCACCGCCCAGATGGTCGGCAACTTCCTGGCCGGGGGAGCGGTGGTCAACGCCTTCGCCAAGCAGATCGGCACCGAGGTCTGCGTGGTGGACGTCGGCGTCGCCGCCGAGCTGCCCGACGCGATCCAGCAGGGCCGCACCACCGGCCTGCTGCCGCGCAAGGTCCGCCCCGGCACCGGCGACATGACCCAGGGCCCGGCGATGACCCGCGAGGAGGCCCTCAAGGCCCTCGAGATCGGCATCGAGACCGCCCGCGACCTCGTCGCCGCCGGCAACAGGGCACTGATCACCGGCGACATGGGCATCGCCAACACCACCGCCTCCGCCGCCCTGATCTCGGTCTTCACCGGCCTGGACCCGGCCGAGGTCACCGGCCGCGGCACCGGCATCGACGACGAGACCCACGCCCGCAAGGTCGACGTCATCCGCGCCGCCCTCACCCTGCACCAGCCGGACCCGGCCGACCCGATCGGCGTCCTCGCCGCCGTCGGCGGCCTGGAGCACGCCGCCATCGCCGGCTTCCTGCTCGGCGCCGCCTCGCTGCGCACCCCGGTCATCCTGGACGGCGTCATCGCCGGTTCGGCCGCGCTGGCCGCCAAGGCGATCGCCCCCGAGGTGCTGGCTGCCTGCATCGCCGGCCACCGCTCCGCCGAACCCGGTCACCAGGCCGCGCTGGCCAAGCTCGGCCTGCGTCCGCTGATCGACCTCGACCTGCGGCTCGGCGAGGGCACCGGTGCCCTGCTGGCCTTGCCGCTGGTGCAGAGTGCGGCCCGCGCAATGCACGATGTAGCCACGTTCGACTCCGCCGGGGTCACCGAGAAGTCCTGACGTCCGCCCGCACCGCTCCGTGTACCGGCCCGAGGGCGCGCCGGCACGCGGAGCGGTGCTGTACCCCCACCACCCTCACCCCGATCCAGGAGCTCCGCCCATGACCGCGCCCAACCCCCACCCCGGTACCGAGGGCCGCACCCCGTACCCGGTCGGCCTGCTGCTCGCCGGCCGTCGCGTCGTCGTGGTCGGCGGCGGCCACGTCGCCCAGCGCCGGCTGCCCGCCCTGATCGCCACCGGTGCGGACCTGCACCTGATATCCCCGGCCACCACGCCCGCCGTCCAAGCCATGGCCGACGCCGGTGAGCTGACCTGGCACGAGCGCCGCTACCAGGACGGCGACCTCGCCGGCACCTGGTACGCGCTGGTCGCCACCGATGACCCGGCGGTCAACGCGGCGGTCAGCGCCGAGGCCGAGCGGGAGCGGGTGTTCTGCGCGCGCAGCGACGACGCGGCCGCGGCCAGCGCCTGGACGCCGGCCAGCGGCCGCGACGGGGGCGCCACCGTCGCCGTCCTCACCGGCGACCCGCGGCACTCCGCCGCCCTGCGCGACGCCATCGTGGACGGCCTGCGGGACGGCTCGCTGGCCGCCCGCCAGTACCGTGCGCACGGTGTCGGGGGAACCTCCCAGCCGTCGGGCCGGGGGAGCGTCGCCCTGGTCGGCGGCGGCCCGGGCGACCCGGACCTCATCACCGTCCGCGGCCGCCGGCTGCTGGCCGACGCGGACGTGGTGGTTGCCGACCGGCTGGCGCCGCGCGAGCTGCTGGCCGAGCTGCCGGAGCACGTCGAGGTGATCGACGCGTCGAAGATCCCGTACGGGCGGTTCATGGCCCAGGAGGCGATCAACCGGACGCTCATCGAGCACGCCAAGGCCGGCAAGTTCGTGGTCCGGCTCAAGGGTGGCGACCCGTACGTCTTCGGGCGTGGCGGCGAGGAACTGCTGGCCTGCGCGGAGGCCGGGCTGCCGGTCACCGTGGTCCCGGGCATCTCCAGCTCGATCAGCGTCCCGGCCTCGGTCGGCGTGCCGGTCACCCACCGCGGGATGACCCACGAGTTCACGGTGATCTCCGGTCACGTCGGCCCGGACGACGAGCGCTCGCTGACCAACTGGGAGGCCGTCGGGCGGATGAGCGGCACCCTGGTGCTGCTGATGGCCGTGGACAAGATCGGGGCGATCGCGGCCAAGCTGGTCGAGTGCGGCCGCCCAACCGACACCCCGGTCGCCGTCGTCCAGGAGGGCACCACCGCCGCCCAGCGCCGCGTGGACGCCACCCTCGCCACCGTCGCGGCCGTCGTCCAGGCCGAGCAGATCAAGCCCCCGGCCGTGATCGTGATCGGCGACGTCGTCAACGTCCTCGCCCCCGCTCTCCACTCCTGACGCACCCGCGCTTTGCAAAGGTGACTTTGCAAAGCGCGGGGCCCGGGCCGACCCCCGGGGGCCCGGGGGATGACCCCGCACCGGACACCTCCGTGGCCGGCCCTCGGGCTCGCCCGTGCTGTTTGCAAAGCGCAGCCTTTGCAAACAGCACGGAGTGGGAAGTCGGCCCCGCCGACTTCCCACTCCAATCCCCACGCAGCCACGTTCACTCCAACGGCTGCTCCGTCCAGATCACCTTCCCGGTGGCCGTGTACCGCGTGCCCCACCGGTCCGCGAACTGGGCGACCAGGAAGAGCCCGCGTCCGCCCTCGTCCGTGGTGGCCGCGTACCTCAGATGCGGCGACGTACTGCTGCCGTCCGACACCTCGCAGATCAATGTCCGGTCGCGGAGCAGCCGCACCCGGATGGGCCCCGACCCGTACCGGATCGCATTGGTCACCAGCTCGCTGAGGATCAGCTCGGTGACGAACGCCGCCTCGTCCAGCCCCCACAGCGCCAGCTTCTCCGACACCGCCGCCCGCACCTCGCCCACCGCGGCCGGGTCGGACGGCACCTCCCACTGCGCCACCTGCTCCGGCGCCAGCATCCGCGTCCGCGCCACCAGCAGCGCGATGTCGTCCTGCGGATGTGCCGGCAGCATCGCTCCCAGGACGTCCGCACACGTCTGCTCCGGCGTCCGCGGCGGCCCGGACAGCGCCGTCCGCAGCAGCTCCAGCCCCTCGTCGATGTCCCGCTCGCGGTCCTCCACCAAACCGTCCGTGTAGAGCACCAGCCGGCTGTCCTCGGCCACCTCCAGCTCCACCGTCTCGAACGGCAGCACCGCCAGCCCCAGCGGCGGCCCGGTCGGCAGCTCTGGGAACACCACCCGACCCTCCGGATCGACCAGCGCCGGCGGCGGATGTCCCGCACTGGCCAGCGTGCAACGCCGCGACACCGGGTCGTAGATCGCGTACAGGCAGGTCGCACCGGTCACCGCCGCCGCACCGCCGGTCGCCGACTCCTCCTGGTCTATCCGGTTCACCAGGTCGTCCAGGTGCCCCAGCAGCTCGTCCGGCGGCAGGTCGAGCGTCGAGAAGTTGTGGATCGCCGTCCGCAGCCGCCCCATCGTGGCCGCCGCGTGCAGTCCGTGCCCCACCACGTCCCCGACCACCAGCGCCACCCTCGCGCCCGGCAGCGGGATCACGTCGAACCAGTCGCCGCCGACCCCCGCCTGCGCCGGCAGGTACCGGTGCGCCACTTCCAGCGCGTTCTGCTCCGGCAGGCTGCGCGGCAGCAGACTGTGCTGCAAGGTCACCGCCATCGTGTGTTCCCGGGTGTACCGCCGCGCGTTGTCGATGCAGACCGCGGCATGCGCGACCAGCTCCTCGGCGAGCGCCAGGTCCTCCTCCTCGAACGGCTCCTCCCGGTCCGCCCGCCAGAACCGCGCCACCCCCAGCAGCACCCCGCGCGCCCGCAGCGGCACCCGCACCAGCGAGTGCACCCCGTAGGCCAGCACCTGCGCCGACCGCTCCGGATCCTGCTCCCGCCAGGCCGACGTCTCCGCCAGCCTCGGCTCCACCCCCGGCAGCCCGCTGTCCAGCGACCCCGCCAGCGGCGTCGACGGCACCACCTCCACCACGGTGCCGACGGGGTAGAACGGCGAGTCCGCCCGGACCCCGCGGAACGCCGCCCTGCGCATCCGCCCCAGTGCGAGGCCCTGCGGCGGCTCCTCACCCTCCAGCACCGGTTCGGCCAGGTCGATGCTGGCGAAGTCCGCGAACCGCGGCACCGTCACCTGCACCAGCTCCTCGGCCGTCCGCGTCACATCCAGCGAACTGCCCACCGTGACACCCGCGTCGTACAGCAGCCGCAGCCGCCGCTGCGCCACCTCGGCCCGCCCGGACAGCGCCAGCAGCTCGGTGGAGTCACGCAGCGTGGCGACACAGCCGGGCGGGCCGCCGTCCCGGTCGGTCAGCCGGACGTTCACCGCCAGCAGCCGCTCGCCGGCCAGCACCACCTCGTCGGTGACCGCCCGGTTGGCGGTCAGCAGCTCCTCAGGTGCCGGGTCCAGACCCAGCTCCGGCACCATCCGCCCCTCGGCGTCGGCGGGCAGGTCCAGCAGCCGGCGCGCCTCGTCGTTGCAGAGCAGCAGCTGGCCGTCACCCGCGACGATCAGCACCCCCTCGCGCACCGCGTGCAGCACCGCCGCATGGTGCTCGTACATCCGTGTCATCTCGGCCGGGCCGAGCCCGTGCGTCTGCCGCCGCAGCCGCCGGCTGATCAGCGCCGTCCCGCAGGTCGCCAGCCCCAGCGCGATCGCCGCGGCGCCCAGCACGACGGGCAGCTGCCGCTCGCTCGCACTGCTCACGTTGGCGATCGTGATGCCTGCCGACACCAAACCGACCACCTGGCTGTCCGGCGCGTGCACCGGAACGATCGCCTGGACCAGCGGTCCGATCGTGCCGTTGACCTCCTCGGTCACCACCTCCCCCTGCAAGGCGGGCTGGTAGTTCCCGACGAACTTCTGGCCGATCCGGGCCGGGTTGGGGTGGGTGTAGCGGATGCCGTTGGTGTCGAGTACGACGATGAAGTCCACGCCGGCGTTGACCGCGGCGGCCTGTGCCTTCGGCTGGAGGATCGCGGTCGGGTCGGGGGAGCGCAGCGCCTCCACGATGCCAGGCGAGTTGGCGAAGGTCTGGGCGACCGCCACCGACCGGCTGCGCGCCTCCTCCCGGGCGTCGTTGCGGGACTGCACCACCAGCGCCACCACGGCGGACGCCACCAGCAGCAGCACCACCACCACCTGCAGCGCGAACACCTGCCCAGCCACCGACCGGCGCTTCACCGGCTTCGGCCGCGCCGCTCGTGGCTGCTGTTGCCGACCGTGTGGGCGCCCACCGGAAGAGCCGGCGGTACCAGTGGCACGGGAGGCGACGGAGGAGCCAGAAGCACCAGAGGCCGACGGAGCCCAGGATCGGCCCGGAAAACGGGCCATACGTCATATTTGCACTCTGCGTGCCAACGGGCCAAGGGCAGCCATCTCCGACCCTTGGGGGTTTGGCCTTCTCCACCCCGACTTGGCAAGATCGCAGGGTGTCCGAACCCAGCACCATCACCGATCCCGCCGACCCGCGACTCGCCGACTACACCGGTCTGACCGACGTCGAACTTCGCCGTCGGCGCGAGCCCGCCGAGGGCCTGTTCATCGCCGAGGGCGAGAAGGTCATCCGCCGCGCCCTCGCCGCCGGCTACCGGATGCGGTCGATGCTGCTCACGGCCAAGTGGCTGGACGTGATGGCCGACGTGATCGCCGACGCCGACGCCCCCGTCCACGTCGTCGAGCCCGCCCTCGCCGAGGCCGTCACCGGCTACCACGTCCACCGCGGCGCACTCGCCTCGATGGAGCGCAAGCCGCTGCCGGACGCCGCCGCGGTGCTGGCCGGCGCCCGCCGGGTGGCGGTGCTGGAGGGGCTGGTCGACCACACCAACCTGGGCGCGATCTTCCGCAGTGCCGCCGCGCTCGGCATGGACGCGGTCCTGCTCTCGCCCGACTGCGCGGACCCGCTGTACCGGCGCGCCGTGAAGGTCTCTATGGGCGCGGTCTTCGCCGTCCCCTACGCCCGGCTCGACCCCTGGCCGGATGCCCTGGACAGGGTCCGCGCCGCCGGCTTCAGCCTGCTCGCCCTCACCCCCGCCGACAGCGCCGTCGACCTCGCCGCCCTGGCCCCGCACAGCCTCCCCAAGGCCGCCCTCATGCTCGGCGCAGAAGGCGACGGCCTCACCCGCCGGGCCATCGCCGCGGCCGACCACCCCGTCCGGATCCCCATGGCCCACGGCATCGACTCCCTCAACGTCGGCGCCGCCGCAGCGGTGGCTTTCTACGCCGTCACCGCCACCGCCTGACACAGGAAGTCGGCCGGGCCGACTTCCTGTGCACGGGGCTGCTCTCCGAGCCCGTCCTGCGGCCTCGCGCCAGCCCGGCCCGCCGTCGTCCCAGGCCGCACCGTCGTCCCAGGCCGCACCGTCGCCCAAGCCCACCGGCAAACAGCCCCCGACCGGCGCCCCAGGCCTCCCGGCCTCGTGGCGATGCTCGCGGAGTGCGAAGTCCGGTCCGACCTCCCGTGCCATGAAGGCGGCGGCCGAGACGATGCCGGCTCCGGCCGACCCCGCTGCGTGAGGGCTTCAGCCGGTGGGGGAGGTGGGCGGCGCGGGGGCTGCGGCGGGAGGCGGGGTGACGGTGAGGGTGGGGGCGCCGGGCCAGGACTCCTCAAGGGTCCCGTCGGCCCGCACCGAGTAGCGGGTGGAGGCGGTCGCGCCGGTCTGGCCGTTGCGTTCCTCGCGGACCAGCGCGCCGTTGTCGAGCCGCCAGGTGGCCGTCGCCTGCGGGTCGGCGGCCGAGGAACGGGACGTGAGCGGGACGGGCCTGTCCCCGTTGAACGAGAAGAGCTGGACCAGGTCGACCGGTACCGAGCCCTCCGCCCGCCGCAGCACCACCAGGGTGGCCGGCGCACCCTTGTAGCGGGCCGGGAGGACCGCGCTCAGCGCGACCTGCGGCCCGGCCCCCGCCGACCGTCCGTCCCGCAGCGCGACGGCCGGACCGCCCGCCGGATCGGGGTAGCTGCGGTTCGGCCAGTCGACCGTCGGCCCCGCGCCCTGCGCGGGGCCCAGCGCCCCGTCGCCGCCCGCGGCACCGCCGTGGGCCGCCGCCGGCGGGGTGGGCGCGGCCGACGGCGCCACGCCGTCCACCGACTGCCCGGCCCCGGCCGGCTGAGCGGTGGGCGCGGCGGTGCCCGCCTGGCCGGCCGGCACGGGGGCGGCGCTCATGGTCGTCCCGCCGGCGCCGAGTGGGCCGTGACCCTGGTTGCTGCGGTTCTCGCAGCCCTGTGCCGCCGCGATCGCCAGGGCCACGCCGAGCGTGACGGTGACGAAGACGATCAGTCGCTGCCGCATCAGCCGCCGGCGCGAGCCGCCGGGACGTCCGCCGGGGGCGGGCGTGTGTTGCCGGTCCCGAGCCCGCGGGCGCGGCCGGTCCGCCCGCTGCTGTTCCCGCTCGCGCGCTCCCGCCGGCCCGCCGGGACCGCCGGTCCGCCCGGGCGGCGGGGTCTGCTGGCGCTCGCCCATCGGCCGGGTGGTCGGGGCGGACTCGGGCCGCGGCATCGGCGTGGTGGCCGGCTGGCCCTGCGGCCGCCGCTGCGCGACACCGGGCCGCGAGCCCGGGTGGACGCCGGCCCGAGCACCGGGGCGAACGCCCGGGTACCCGCCCTGCGGCCCGCCCGCGTGCCCACCGGCTCCACCGGCCTGGACACCCTGCCCGCCGCCGTGCGGCCCGCCCGGCCGGCTGCCCGCCGCCGCTCGGGCGCGCGCGGCGCCCGCCGGGTCGGGGGCCCGCCCGGGCGCGGGCACTCCGCGCCCGCCGCCGGCCGGTGGCATCGGGGCTGCCGCGCCGCGCCCCGGCACGCCGGGGCGGCCGGGCGCCGCACCGGGCGGCCGCCCGCCCGCCGCACGCTCCGGCCGGTCCGGGCCCGCGCCGTCGGGCGCGGCCGTGCCCCGGGCCGCCAGTTCGCTGAGCCGCTCGTGGAGGGCGGCCGCGCCGGGCCGCTCCGCGGGCTCCTTCGCCAGGCAGGCCCCGATCAGCGGCGCCAGCTGCGGCGGTACGGCCGACAGGTCGGGCTCCTCGTGCACGACCCGGTACAGCATCACTTCGGACGAGGCCCCCGAGCCGAACGGGGTGTCGCCGGTGAGCGCGTATGCGAGCGTGGCGCCGAACGCGAAGACGTCCGTCGCGGGGTTCACCGCGGCGCCGCGGACCTGCTCGGGCGCAAGGAAGCCGGGGGAGCCGACCGCCGTGCCGACGTGGGTGAGCGTGCTGGCGCCGCGCGACCAGGCGATGCCGAAGTCGATGATCCGCGGCCCGCGCGGCGACAGCAGGATGTTGGACGGCTTGAGGTCCCGGTGGACGACGCCGGCCTCGTGCACCTTGACCAGCCCGTCGGCCAGCGCGGCGCCGATCCGGGCCGCCTCCGGCCAGCTCAGCGGGCCCTCGTCGCCGACCCGCTTGTACAGCGACGGGCCGGGGACGTACGCGGTGGCCAGCCACGGGCGGTCGGCCTCGATGTCGGAGCCCACCACGCGCGCCGTGCAGCCGCCGCGGATCCGGGAGGCGGCGGCGATCTCCCGGGCGAAGCGGATGCGGAACTCCATGTCCTCGGCGAGTTCGGCGCGGATCAGCTTGAGTGCGACCCGCTGTCCGCGGCGGTCGGAGCCGAGATAGACGACGCCCATGCCGCCGGCCCCCAGCCGCCGGTGCAGGCGGTACGGCCCGACGATGCGGGGGTCCTCACGCCTCAGCCGCATCATCGCCATCTTCGTTCCCCGTCAGCCTGTGGGTGAGGCCCCGTCGGTTGGGGCATCGTCAGTTCCTGTCTGGCACAGCTTACGGACTGCCCGCTGCGGTGTGCTGATACGCAACACCTCAACCCTCCGTGCGATTGTCCGATCTTGCACTGCCGGGCAGGTCAGGGGGGTGCCGAGCCGCTTCTCGGGGTCGTCTCTCAGGGTTCCCCCGGGGGCGCGGTCGAGACCGTCTCCCCCTGCGGTAGTAGTCCCCGAGTCGGAGCGTCATCCTCCGGGATGCCCGCAGAACAGTACGACGGCATGACGTCCGACTGCCCCCTCGCGCCATAGCGTTGTCCTCAGCGGTGGACGGGGAGCTCGTCCCCCGAGGTAAGCCGTCCACCGCGTCCACCTCGACCGGCCGTACGACCGGATCGACGGGTACGGGCAGCACACGAATCAGGAGTAGGGGCATGGCACAGCAGCTCACGGGATCCCCCCGCCGCCGTCGGCCGGCCTTCACTCGGCGCCGGTCCGCGGAGCCGACCAGGCACCCGGCGGTAGCGCTCGCCATGGCGCTGCCCTGCGCCGTGCTGCTGGTCATGCTCTTCGGCGGCTGGGAGCAGATGGCGAGCCAGGCCCAGGCCGTCGCCGACCTGATCACCCGCTGACGCCCGACCGCCGAGGCGACGGAGCCCGCTCGGGCCGCCGGGGCGGCACACGGACCGAGCGCAGACCAGCGAGGACCGTCCGGCTGATAACAGCCGGCCACTGAACGGGCACTGAATCCCCTGGGGACGGGGAGCCAGTGCCGCCGGGGAAGGCCCGCGCCCGCGACGACTCGCGGACGGGCGAGAGCGGTGCGCTGGAGCACCCCGGCAGGCGAAGATGCCGCGTACGGACGTCGGTGAGGGCGACCGTACGCGGCTCTTCTTCTTCCGCATCCACTTCCCACATCAAGCGGGGCCCAGCAGTTCGGGGAACCCGGTGAGCCTGCCGCCGCCGGGGAACCGGGCGGACCGGGGACAGCCAGGGCATGCAAAAGGGCCGGGGCCGTGACCCTCGCGGATCACGGCCCCGGCCCTTACTGTGCGCGATACTGGGATTGAACCAGTGACCCCTACCGTGTCAAGGTAGTGCTCTCCCGCTGAGCTAATCGCGCCTGGTGAGGCGGTCCTGCAGCAGACCCCGAAGGGTCCGACGTGCGCGATACTGGGATTGAACCAGTGACCCCTACCGTGTCAAGGTAGTGCTCTCCCGCTGAGCTAATCGCGCCTGGTGAGGCGGTCCTGCAGTAGACCCCGAAGGGTCCGACGTGCGCGATACTGGGATTGAACCAGTGACCCCTACCGTGTCAAGGTAGTGCTCTCCCGCTGAGCTAATCGCGCGAGGAGGTCACCCGGCAGAACCGGGCGTCCTCTCGGAGGTGGAGACGGGATTTGAACCCGTGTAGACGGCTTTGCAGGCCGTTGCCTCGCCTCTCGGCCACTCCACCAGGCAACACACGAAGAACGATCTTACACTGTTCTCCATCGAGCGGACGACGAGATTCGAACTCGCGACCCTCACCTTGGCAAGGTGATGCTCTACCAACTGAGCCACGTCCGCCTGTCTCCCGGGATCTTCACCGCTTTTCTTCGGCTGCGCTCCCTGGCGACGTGTTGAACTCTAGCGGATTCCTGGGCCAGCTAAAAATCCGTTCCCGCAGGGTGCCGAGGGGATGCCCGCGGGGAGTCGTCCCGTCGGCCGTTCCGCCGGGTCACCGGCCCCCACCAGCGGCGCTCCCGGACGATCATCCGCGGGCCACCCGGCGCACACCCGCACGACGCTCCCCAGCCTGGCGGCCTGGAGGTGCACCCACCACCTGCTCGCGCCCCTCCGCGCCTCCGGGCGCGGCCGGCCCACCACGCCGGGCGCGGCCGGGCCGCCGAAACACCCCAGGCCACAGCAGGGACCCCCGACCTACACTTCAGGCACCGCAGCCCAGCCACCCCGTGCAGGAGAACCGTGTCCGGCCACCCCGATCCCCACAGCCCGCTCGCCCGCTTCGGCGGCCGCCTCGCCACCGGGCTGCGCGACGTCACCTCGGACCCGGCCGCGCTCGACTCCTCCGGCTTCTGGGCCGTCGCCTACGACTTCGAGGGCCGGCTCACCTGCGCCCGCTTCGACGACCTCCGCCCCGCACCCGCACCCCCGTCCGGCGCCGGCTGGCTCGGACCGGCCGCCGACGGCTGGCACAGCTCCCTCGACCGCGCCGCCTACACCGCGGGCGTGCGCCGCATCCGCGAGCACATCGCGGCCGGCGAGGTCTACCAGGCCAACCTGTGCCGCGTGCTCACCGCGCCGCTGCCCGACCCGTCCCGGACGGACATCGACGCCCTCACCGGCCTGCTCGCCCACGGCAACCCGGCTCCCTATGCCGGAACGATCCGCCTGCCGCGCCACGGCGTCGAGATCGCCACCGCCTCGCCCGAGCTCTATCTGCGCCGCGACGGCCGCACCGTCTCCTCCGGCCCGATCAAGGGCACCGGCCGCACCGAGGCGGACCTCCTGGAGAAGGACCACGCCGAGAACGTGATGATCGTGGACCTCGTCCGCAACGACCTCGGCCGGGTCTGCGGGACCGGCACGGTCACCGTCCCCGACCTCTGCGCCGTCGAGAAGCACCCGGGCCTGGTCCACCTGGTCTCCACCGTCCAGGGCACCCTGCGCGCGGACGCCGGCTGGCCCGAACTGCTGGGCGCGACCTTCCCGCCCGGCTCCGTCACCGGCGCCCCCAAGTCCAGCGCACTGCGGATCATCGACGCCCTGGAGACCGCCCCCCGCGGCCCCTACTGCGGCGCCGTCGGCTGGGTGGACGCCGACCGCGGCGAGGGTGAACTCGCCGTCGGGATCCGCACGTTCTGGATCGACCGCGCCGACCCCGGCGCACCTCTCCTGCGCTTCGGCACGGGCGCCGGCATCACCTGGGGCTCCGACCCCGAGCGTGAGTGGGCGGAAACCGAACTGAAGGCCGCCCGCCTGGTCGCGATAGCGTCGGGCACCGAGACCGACTGACGGCGACAAGCCGCCTGAACCGGGACGAACACCGCCGGGCCGGCCATCGGCCCGGGCACACCCCCCACGCACCACCGCCTTGAGGAGCAGCCCTCGATGCAACACCCGACCAAGAGCTGGGTCAACGGCTCACTCGTCGACTCCGCCGATGCCGCCGTCTCCGTCCTCGACCACGGGCTCACCACCGGTGACGGGGTCTTCGAGACCATGAAGGCCGTGGACGGCCGAGCCTTCGCCGTCACCCGCCACCTCGACCGGCTCACCCGCTCCGCCCGCGGTCTCGGCCTGCCCGACCCCGACCACGACATGGTCCGCGAGGCCTGCGCCCAGGTCCTCGCCGCCAACCCGATGCCGCTCGGCCGCCTGCGCCTCACCTACACCGGCGGCGCCTCCCCGCTCGGCTCGGAACGCGGCAACGACACCCCCACCCTGGTCGTCTCCCTCGGCGCCGCCACCCACCGCTCCGACACCACCGCCGTCGCGACCGTCCCGTGGCGCCGCAACGAGCACAGCGCCGTCGCCGGCCTCAAGACCACCTCGTACGCCGAGAACGTGGTCGCGCTCGCCGCCGCCCACCGTGCCCGCGCCTCCGAGGCCCTGTTCGCCAACACGGCCGGCCGGCTCTGCGAGGGCACCGGCTCCAACGTCTTCGTCGTCCTCGGTGGCCGGCTGCTCACGCCCACCCTCGCGTCGGGCTGCCTGGCCGGCATCACCCGCCGGCTCGTCATCGAGTGGTGCGGCGCGGAGGAGACCGACCTGCCGTTCGACGCGCTCCAGGAGGCGGAGGAGATCTTCCTGACCTCCACCCTGCGCGACGTCCAGGCCGTCACCCGCGTCGACGACCGCGAACTCCCCGGCCCCGGGCCGGTCACCGCCAAGGCCATGGCGGTCTTCACCGAGCGCAGCGGCGACGACCTCGACCCGTGACCGGGCGAGGCCCGGTGCCACAGCCCGGCCCGTAACCCCTGCCGGGCCCGTGACGCCCCGGCCGGGGCCGACCCCGGCGAGCCGGTCGAATCCCCGAGGCGTCGCCGGCGGATAGAACACCCGCGCGGAGGGGAAGGGACCCCGACATGACCACCACGCTGCGCCCCGAGGGGCCGGAGTCACCCACCGCCGCGGGCGGCCGCACCAGACGCTGGCAGATCTGCGCCAACGGCCGCCCGGTCGGCGCACTGCGCACCACCACGGTCCCGCGTGGCCCGCAACTCTGGGGTGAGATATCCGAGTTGGAGGTGAATGAGGGTCGCGGCCGGGGCCGCGGGACGTTCGGCGCGCTGGCCGCCGAGGAGGTGCTGCGCGGCTGGGGCTGCTCCCGGGTGGACGCCGACATCCCGGAGTCGGCGCAGCCTGCGCGCGGCCTCGCCGCGGCCCTCGGCTACAGCGAGCGGATGCGGAACATGGCCAAGCGGCTGGCCGCCCCGCCCGTCCTGCCGGCGGGCGTCGAGGCGCGCCGGATCGGCCCCGAGGAGTTCCCCGGCTGGCTCGCCGAGGCCAAGGAGGGCTACATCGGCGACCTGCTCTCCTCCGGCCTCAGCGAGGAGCAGGCGCGCGCCAAGTCGGACGCCGACCACGTGTACCTGCTCCCGCAGGGCGCCGACACCCCCGGCGTGGCACTGCGCCGCCTCTACGGGGACGGGGCGGACCCGCTGGGCGCCCTCTGGCTGGCCCTGCGGGTCCGCGACCTGCCCGACGGCGGTCCGTTGGCCTGGGTGATGGTGGTGGAGGTGGCCGAGGCGCACCGGGGGCACGGACACGGCCGTTCACTGATGCTGCTCGCCGAGCGCGAGTGCCTGGCCGCAGGCGTTCGCGACCTCGGGCTGAACGTCTTCAGCAGCAACCGGGTCGCGATCCGTTTGTACGAGTCGCTCGGCTACCGGGTCACCAACCGGATCTACGGCAAGGCGCTGATCTGACGGGCGGGTTGACGGATGGTCAGGATGCCTTGGCTGCCTCGATGACGGCCGTGATCCGGTCCCGCAGGCCGTCCTGGCTCTGCCCGCCGTCCAGCCGCTGGCCGGCGATCACGTACGTCGGGGTGCCGCTGACCCCGATCGCCTTGCCCTCCGCCTGGTCGGCGTCCACGATCAGCGTGTGCCGGCCGTCGACCAGTGCGGTGTCGACCTCCTCGGCGTCCACCCCCACCTCGCGGGCCACCTCCAGCAGTACCTCCTCGCCGCGCGCGTCCAGCTCCTCGACCCGGGCCAGCAGCGCCTCGACGTAGGGCCACCCAAGCCCCTGCGCGAACGCCTCCTCGGTGGCCTGCGCCGCGGCGTACGCATACTTGTGCTTCTCCAACGGGAAGTGCCGCAGCTCGATCGCGAGCGCGTCGCCGTACGTGGCACGCAGCGCCCGTACGTCGTCCAGGGCGGTGCGGCAGTCCGGGCACTGGAGCTCGCACCAGAACTCGAGGCGGGGGAGGGAACCTTCGATCATGTCCCCAGTGTTCCACTAATGGGCCCCGCCCCAGTCCCGGCGGTGTGCCCGGATGCCGGCCCGAGTGACGGGGAGGTCCGATGACCGGAACGACCAGGGTGAGCAGAGTCACCGGCGCGAGCGGGGTGAGGCCGTGCTGACGGCGGCGGTGAGTTTCGCGCTCACGGCGGGCGGGGTGGCCGTGGCCGGCCTGCGCGCGTACCGCCGGCGCTTCCTCTCCGCGACCCGCTGGTTCGCCGTGGCGCTGCTGCCGGCCGGGCTCTACCTGACCGGGCTCTTCCCGGTGGCGCGGACGATCGGCACCGAGCTGGCCGACTGGGCGACCAAGCTGGTCTTCGACCCGCGGGTCTGGACGGGCATCGTGCTGCTCGCGGTGTCGGCGGGTCTGCTGGTCACCACCCGCTGGGTCGGCCGCCGCGGCGTGGATGCCGCCGGGGCCCGACCGGAGGCGACCGGACCGGCCCCGGCGCGGCCCGCCGTCACCGGGGCGCCCGCACAGCCACCGGCGGGCGCCCCGAGGAGCGGCGCCACGAAGCCTCCGAAGGCCGGCAAGCGGGACGAGGGCCCCGGCGACGACTTCGCCGACATCGAGGAGATCCTCCGCCGCCGCGGCATCTGAAGCCGGCGGGGGGCCGACGGCCCTCAGGCCGAGGGCACGGCCTCCGCCGAGCGCTGCCGCGCCCGGTAGGCGGCGACGTGCAGCCGGTTGCCGCAGGTCCGGCTGTCGCAGTAGCGCCGGGAGCGGTTGCGCGAGAGGTCGACGAAGACGCGCGCGCAGTCCGGTGCCTCGCACCGGCGCAGCCGCTCGCGCTCACCCGCGGTCAGGATGAACGCCAGCGCCATGCCCAGCTCGGCCGCCAGGTGGTCGTGCAGGGCGGCGTGCGGCGCGAAGTAGTGGATGTGCCACCCATGGTGGTCGTGGTTGGTCAGCCGTGGCGTGGTGCCGGCGTCCGCGACCAGGGCGTTGACCAGCTCGGCGGCCTCCGCGGTGCCCTCGGTGCCGAACACCTCCCGCAGCCGGGTGCGCAGCTCGTGCACGCTGCGTAGGTCGTTCTCGGTCAGCGAGTCGATCTCGCTGATCTCCTGCCGGATCACGAAGGCGTCCAGCGCGGCCACGTCGGGCAGCAGCTCGGTGCCGCACACCTCGGGCGCGGTGTTGAGCAGCTCGACGAGGATGCTCAGCGCGCACTCGGTGTCGTGGGTGATCAGCACGTGGGGGCTCCTCGCGCGGAGGGGGCCGTCGGCACCCCGCGTCTACGGTCAACCCCAGACCTTACCGGGCTCCGCCGCACAGGGCGGAAGCTTCTCCCGAAGGGCCGTACGGATGTCGAAGGGATGCGTGACGCCGCCGGGTCACCCAGGCCCCCGGAGGAAGCAGGCGCCCGGACGAACAGGCACCGGAGTAGGCAGGCGCCCCGGAAGGACGGGCGCCCGGAAACAGGTGGCGCCCGGCACCGGAGCCGGCCACCCGTACTGGGTGGCCGGCTCCGGTGCCGGGCGCCTGCGGTGCGGTGGCCCGCTCCGGGTGGGAGCGGACCGTGTCACCGGCCCCGAGACCGCGTCGTGCGCGGCTGAGTCTGCTGCCGTGCCCCCGAGTAGGACGGCTGCGGTGACGGCAGGGGGTGCGGCCCCGCTGACTGCGGGGCTTGACCGCCTCCCGGACGGGGTCAGCTTTCGGCGAGGATGTGGGACAGCTCCCGGTCGAGGTCGAAGTGACGGTGTTCGGTGCCGGGGGGCACGGCGGCGTCCGTCCGCTTGAGGAACGACTCAAGCGCGCGGGCCGGGGCCTCCAGCAGGGCTTCTCCTTCCGGAGAGCTCAGCGCGATGCAGACCACCCCTTGCCCGTGGCTGCGCGAGGGCCACACCCGGACGTCGCCGGTGCCTGTGGGTCGGTGCAGCCCCTCCGCAAGGAGATCTCGGGCGAACACCCACTCCACGGTCTCGTCGGCGCCGGTGTGGAACGTGGCGTGCACGGCATAGGGGTCGGCGGTGTCGTAGCGCAGGCCCGCGGGGACGGGCAGTGAGGACTCGCTGGACACGATGAGGCGCAGGTGCAGCTCGCAGCTGACCGTGGTGTTCATAAGCGCCATGGCCTTTCGCTCAGTGTGCGCTCGGGGAATCGCACGTCGGCGAACGGACCATCCCACCTCCAAGACCGATGTAAACCCCTCTGTCCCGATTCGGGGGCGAGTCGTACCCCTTACGGCGCATTGCGGAATCGGCACAGAGCGCCTGCCGCGGGCATTACCGAGCCACTTCTCGGTTAGTTTCCTGGCATGACTGTGCGAAGCGACAAGGCGGGCGCGAACGCGGCCGGGAACACGAGAGCGGGGGAGGCGGTCGTGCCGGACGAGACGGGGTCGCGGTCGGCGGCGGGAGGGGACGGCCGGGAGCCGGAGGAGACGGACGGCGGGCGGCCGCTGGGCTCGCGTGCGCCGCTGTTCATCCGGCGCTCCCGGCCGCTGCACCTGAGCTGGCAGGTGGCGGTCTTCCTGGTCGGCCTCGCGGTGGTGGTGGCCGGCGTGATCATGCTGCCGCTGCCCGGACCGGGCTGGGTGGTCATCTTCCTGGGCATGGGCATCTGGGCGACCGAGTTCGTCTGGGCCCAGCTGGCCCTGCGCTGGACGCGTCGCAAGGTGGCCGAGGCGGCCCAGAAGGCGATGGACCCGAGGGTGCGGCGGCGCAACATCACGCTCGTCGCGATCGGCCTGGCGGTGATCGCCGGGATCGGTGGCTGGTACCTGTGGAGGTACGGGCTGGTCATGCCCTGGAAGATCAAGGACAGCTGACCCCGGGCGGCCGCAACGGGTGGCACCCGTCCGGGGGACGAGCCGGGCGACGGGCAGCGGGACGGGCCGGGGGCCGGCACGAGGGGTGTTCGGACCACCCCGCGGGATGCGGTAATGTTTTCCCTGCACCCGGGCGATTAGCTCAGCGGGAGAGCACTTCGTTCACACCGAAGGGGTCACTGGTTCGATCCCAGTATCGCCCACCGGAATGCATTGTGATACGTGAGGCCCAGCCGATTATCGGCTGGGCCTCACGTGTATTTCCACAATGTCGTGGACAACTGCTCGGGAGTTGCCCCGGAATCGGGCTGAGGCGCAGTCACCTTCCGTGCGGAGTGCGAGTTCTGCGGATGTGCCAGGTGGTCGCCGGGGGATCCGAGTTGTACGACACCCCCCGAATGGTGCTACTGTTCTTCTCGTTGCCCGGGCGATTAGCTCAGCGGGAGAGCACTTCGTTCACACCGAAGGGGTCACTGGTTCGATCCCAGTATCGCCCACCGGACAGCACGCAGGCCCTGATCGGAAGACCGGTCAGGGCCTGCGGCGTTCGCGGACCAACCGTGTCCCGGCCGGGCCGCTACGCCGCCACCTCACAGCTGTGCTGCGGCGAGAGCCGCCGGCCGCAGCCGCACCGGGCCGGCCGCAGCGGCCAGGAGAAGTCCACCCGCTCCGGCGTCCCCGAGCGGTCGAACCAGTTCTGCAGCCCCCGTGCCTGCGCCGCGTGCCAGACCGCCTGCCGCAGGTGCAGCTCGGCCGCCGACAGCCCGCCCAGCGCCGCCGGGTAGCGCGCGCCGATCGCCCGGACCAGTTCCAGCGCCGCCGTCGCGTCCGCCGCCGCGTCGTGGGCCCCGGCCAGCTCCACCCCGTAGTGCGCGCACAGGTCGGTCAGGGTGCGCCGGCCCTTGCGGTAGCGGTCCACGTGCTTGTCCAGCACCCGCGGGTCGAGCACCAGCAGACCCGCCGGGCCGAGGCCGTCCGCCAGCGACACTGACCAGTGCCGGCGCAACTCCCGGTCCAGCAGCGTCAGGTCGTACGGCGCGTTCATCACCACCACCGGGCGGTCGGCGCGGGCCTGCTCGGCCAGGGCGCGGGCGACCTCCGCCACCACCGTCCGGGCCGGGCGGCCGAACGCGCGCACCCGCTCGTCGGTGATGCCGTGCACCGCACGGGCGCCGTCGGGTATCGGGACGCCCGGGTCGGCCAGCCAGGTGGCGGTCCGCGCGGGCGCGCCCGGGGCGGGCTGGACGACCAGGGCGGCCGAGACGATCCGGTCGGTCTCGACGTCCACGCCGGTGGTCTCGGTGTCGAAGGAGGCGAGCGGGCCGGTGTACCAGTGCTGCTGCATGACTGCCCCTCAGGACTGCGTTCCCGAGAGGGTGATACCGCTCCTGACGCCCGCTCAACCGTTTGGCCGCGGCCCGGCCGGGCACCCTGCGTTCAGGTGTCCTGTTCGAATCCGGACGGGCCCGGGTGCCGGGGGAGGCAACGGGGCGATGGCGCTGACACACCCGCAGCCCGAGGGGGCTGCGGCCGTCCTGCGGGGAAATCTGGCGGTGACGGCCTGCATGGAGACGCTGCAGGTCGGCTACCTGCACGCGGTCGCCGCGGCGGCCGGCTGCTCGCTCTCCCAGCCGTTCCCGGACAACGGCATCGACTGGCAGGTCAGCCACGGCTCCCGGGCGCACGAGGTGGACGACGAGGTCACCATCAAGATCCAGCTCAAGGCCACCCAGCAGATCGCGCCCGGACCGCGCGGGCCGTTCTTCAGCTTCACCCTGGACAACGACCACCTGCGCAAGCTCGCGCGGGCCCGGGTCGCGGTGCCCCGGATCCTGGTCGTGATGCTGCTGCCGCGACGGGTCGACCACTGGCTGGAGGCCCGGCCGGACGCACTGGAGCTGAGGCACTGCTGCTACTGGGTCAACCTGGCCGGCCACCCGGTCACCGGGCAGCGCCGGACCAACGTCCGGGTGCCCACCGCGAAGGTCTTCGACGACCGCGCACTGTGCGACATCATGGCGCGGGTCGGTGCGGGCGGCAGCCCGTGACGGCCCGGCCCCCGGCGGGGAGGAGCAGGACCATGACGCTGCCACACGGGCCGCAGGACGGCGCCCCGCCGCTGCCCGACCCGGCCTCCGTCGACCCGGCGGTGCTCGCCACGCTGCTCGCCCGGCACGGCTGGGTCCGCCGCGGCGGACCGTCCGCCCGGTACGGGCGCTGGACTCCGCCGGACGACGCCGACCCGGGCACCAGCCTGCTGGTGCCCGCCGGGGACGGCTTCGACGACGCCGTCGAGCTGCTCGCCGACGCTGTCACCGCGCTGTCGCACTCCCGCAGCCCGTCCGCCCGCTCCATCCTGCTGGCGCTCACCGTGCCCGGCGACGAGCTGCAGTGGCGGCGCGAGCTGCCCGGACCGGCCGGTACCGCGCCCTGGGACGACGCCGAGCGCCTCCAGCGGGCCGCGCGCGCGATGCTCGCGGCCGGAGCCAAGGCCGGGCGGACCAGGGCCGCCTACTTCGGTGCCCGGCTCGATGCCTGGGCCGGGGACTTCCTCGAACACGTCCTGGTGGTCGAGCAGGGCCTCGTGGTGGACAACGGCGGCGGGCTCACCGCCTACACCCCCGCGCCCGAGGGCCGGGCCGCCGTGACCACCCTGGTCCGCGCGCTGGAGGCGCTGCGGGACGCCGTCGACTACCGGCGGGTGAGCGGCGGGCCGGAGGCCTTCGAGAACGCCGTCCAGGCCGGGGTCAGCCGCGAACTGGTGCAGTCCGTCGAGGAGCTGGTGCGCGGCGCGACCGCCGGCCGGCTCTCCGTCGCGTGGTCGGCCGCCGCCGGGACGCCCGGCGGCTTCGGCGACCGGCGGATCGCCCTGGAGTTCTCGCCCGGGGACCTGCCCGCCCTCGAAGAGGCCGCCGCTCTGCTGGAGCGGATCGAACCGGCGGTCGCCGTCACCGTCGTCGGCATGGTGGTGCGGCTCAAGCGCGCCGACCCGGCCGGCCCCGGCACCGTGCGGCTGCGCGTACTCGGCGGCGCCGAGGTCAGCGAGGTGCGGCTCCGGCTCGCGGACCCGGCGTACCGGCTGGCCGCCGAGGCCCACCTCGCGGGCGCTCCGGTGCGGGTCAGCGGCAGGCTGGAGCGGCGTGGCGGGTTCCGCCGGCTCACCCACCCGCGGGGCCTGGAACTGTGCGGCCTGGAGGAGGCCGAGCGGCAACGGCTGCTGAAGACGCTGGGGGAGGCGGGACAGGGGGCGTAGGTGCACGGCGGGGGTGGTGCTCTCGGTACCATCGTCACGCGCAGCGAAGTGTTGCGTCCTATGAATCCAGCACGTCAGGAGAGACCGGTGACGGACGTCCGGGTAATCATCAACCGCGAACCCGATCGGGAAGAGCGCGTGGTGACCACGGGCACTACGGCCGCCGAGCTCTTCGCCGACGACCGCTCGATCATCGCCGCCCGCGTCGGTGGCCAGCTCAAGGACCTCGCGTACGTCCTGCAGGACGGCGACGAGGCCGAGCCGGTCGCGATCGGCAGCAAGGACGGCCTGGACATCCTGCGCCACTCCACCGCGCACGTCATGGCGCAGGCCGTGCAGCAGCTCTTCCCGGAGGCCAAGCTCGGCATCGGCCCGCCGGTCAAGGACGGCTTCTACTACGACTTCGACGTCGAGAAGCCGTTCCACCCCGATGACCTCAAGGCCATCGAGAAGAAGATGCAGGAGATCATCAAGCGCGGGCAGAAGTTCTCCCGCCGTGTGGTCACCGACGAGGCGGCCCGCGAGGAGCTGACCGCCGAGCCGTACAAGCTGGAGCTGATCGGCCTCAAGGGCTCCGCTGCCACCGCCGGCGAGGGCGCCGACGTCGAGGTCGGCGCCGGCGAGCTGACCATCTACGACAACCTGGACGCCAAGTCCGGCGAGCTCTGCTGGGGCGACCTCTGCCGCGGCCCGCACCTGCCGTCCACCCGGCACATCCCGGCGTTCAAGCTGATGCGCAACGCGGCCGCCTATTGGCGCGGCAGCGAGAAGAACCCGATGCTCCAGCGCATCTACGGCACCGCCTGGCCGACCAAGGACGAGCTGAAGGCGCACCTCGACTTCCTGGTCGAGGCCGAGAAGCGTGACCACCGCAAGCTCGGCAACGAGCTCGACCTCTTCTCCATCCCCGAGGAGATCGGCTCCGGCCTCGCCGTCTTCCACCCCAGGGGCGGCATCATCCGCCGCGCCATGGAGGACTACTCGCGCAAGCGGCACGAGGAGGAGGGCTACGAGTTCGTCTACACCCCGCACGCCACCAAGGGGAAGCTCTTCGAGAAGAGCGGCCACCTGGACTGGTACGCCGACGGTATGTACCCGCCCATGCAGCTCGACGAGGGCGTGGACTACTACCTGAAGCCCATGAACTGCCCGATGCACAACCTGATCTTCGACGCGCGCGGCCGCTCGTACCGTGAACTGCCGCTGCGTCTCTTCGAGTTCGGAACGGTGTACCGGTACGAGAAGTCGGGTGTGGTGCACGGTCTGACCCGTGCCCGCGGCTTCACCCAGGACGACGCGCACATCTACTGCACCCGCGAGCAGATGGCGGAGGAGCTCGACTCGACGCTGACCTTCGTGCTCAACCTGCTGCGGGACTACGGCCTGACCGACTTCTACCTGGAGCTCTCCACCAAGGACCCGGAGAAGTACGTCGGTTCGGACGAGACCTGGGAGGAGGCCACCGCGGTCCTCGCGGCCGTGGCCGAGAAGCAGGGGCTGCCGCTGGTCCCGGACCCGGGCGGCGCGGCCTTCTACGGCCCCAAGATCTCCGTCCAGGCGCGTGACGCCATCGGCCGTACCTGGCAGATGAGCACCATCCAGCTCGACTTCAACCTGCCGGAGCGCTTCGACCTGGAGTACACGGCGGCGGACGGCTCGCGCCAGCGGCCGGTCATGATCCACCGTGCGCTGTTCGGCTCGATCGAGCGCTTCTTCGCGGTGCTGCTGGAGCACTACGCCGGCGCCATGCCGCCGTGGCTGGCCCCGGTCACCGTGACCGGCATCCCGATCACCGACGAGCACGTGCCGTACCTGCTGGAGGTCGCGGCCGAGCTGAAGAAGCGCGGGATCCGGGTCGAGGTGGACACCTCGGACGACCGGATGCAGAAGAAGATCCGCAACGCTCAGCGCAGCAAGGTCCCGTTCATGCTGATCGCGGGCAACGACGACGTCGAGGCCGGCGCGGTCTCCTTCCGCTACCGCAACGGCGAGCAGAAGAACGGCGTGCCGGTGGCCGACGCGGTCGCCGAGATCGTGGACGCCGTGGAGCGCCGCATCCAGGTGTGACGCCATGGACGGCGGTAGGCGTGGGGCAGGCTTCTCGGGAGTCTGCCCCACTCTGCTTGGCAAGCCCGGCCGGGCGAATATGCTGATCAGCATGACGACTGAGCCGGAACTGCAGCGGGGCGTCGGCGAGCCGGACGGCTTCCGCCGCCTGTGGACCCCCCATCGGATGGCGTACATCCAGGGAGAGAACAAGCCCACCGGCCCGGCCCCGGACGACGGTTGTCCGTTCTGCTCGATCCCGTCGCTGAGCGACGAGGACGGGCTGGTCGTCATGCGCGGGAGCGCGGTGTTCGCGGTGCTCAACCTGTACCCCTACAACGGCGGGCACCTGATGGTCGTCCCGTACCGGCACGTCGCCGACTACACCGAGCTGGACGAGGTGGAGACCGCCGAGCTGGCGGTGTTCACCAAGAAGGCGATGACGGCGCTGCGGGCGGCCTCGGGGGCGCACGGCTTCAACATCGGGATGAACCAGGGCGCGGCGGCCGGCGCCGGGATCGCGGCGCACCTGCACCAGCACGTGGTGCCGCGCTGGGGCGGGGACACCAACTTCATGCCGGTGGTCGGCCACACCAAGGTGCTGCCGCAGCTGCTGGCGGACACCCGGAAGATGCTGGCCGAGGCCTGGCCGCAGGACTGAGCCCGGACACGCGCAGGGGCCCGTCGCCGGGAATCGGCGACGGGCCCCTGCGCGTGGCGTGTGCGCTCAGCCGGCGTCCAACTGGTCGACCTTGTACGGGCGGCTGCCCTGCACCTCGGACTTGATGATCGAGGCGCGGTTTTTGAAGAAGCGCTCGGTGTCGAGGTCGTGCTCCTCCAGGAACTCCAGCGTGGCCGCGTGGACCGCGCTGAGCACCGGGGCGGCGACGTTGAGCGCGTTGTCGGTCATCGACCGGGTGTTCCACGGCGGCGCGGCCCAGGCGTGCCGGAAGCCGAACGGCTCGGGCAGGCCGAGGCCGCCGCCGAGCCAGGCGAGCAGGCCCGGGATCCGGTAGAAGGGCGCGCGGACGGCCTGGCGGACCACCTCGTCGTTGTCGATCAGGGGGAGCTTGACGGTCTGCTCCTCCCAGAACTTCACGGTCTTCGAGACCGTCTTCTCCTTGTCCTTGGGCTTGTCGAAGAAGAGGCCGTTGACCGGTCCGAGCGCGTAGCCGGCCACCGTGATGTTCATGGTGTGGGCGAGCAGGACGACGGTGACGGTGAAGGTGATGACCAGCTTGCCGTCGTGCGTCACGAACTGGGTGGCGAGGTAGTGCCGGGGGCCCCCAGGGAAGGTCTGCTTGTCGGCGATGGTCTGGATCGCGAACTCGCGCATCCGGTCGCCGTCCATGTCGGCGCCGCCCGGGCGGCTGATCTCGTCGGCGCCCTCGCCGACCTCCAGTACCACCCACTGCTTCACGGCGACGCCGGGGATCCCGCTGTTGGCGACGTCGCTGATGCCGAGCGCCTTGAGGTGGCCGGAGATCTTGCGAACGAGGTCCCAGGGGTGGAAGGCGCGGTAGTCGAGGTGGCCCTCGGCCGGGCGGAGGTTGTCCACGAGGCGCCACTCGCCCCAGCGCTTTCCGACGCCGAGGATGCCCTTGCGGCCGGCGTAGTGCTGGATGTTGGTCTCCTGCTCGGACTCCAGCCGGCCGAGTTTGGCGCGCAGGTCGGCGGCCTTCTTGTCCAGGTCGTCGCGGGGGACGGCCTTGGGGACGGTGGCGGCGACGGCGTTGCCCTCGACGAGGGCCTGCCAGCGGGCGCGCAGGTCCAGGGCGGAGCTGAGCACGATGCGCTTGGCGAGGTACCAGCCGACGATCGGGGCGAGCATGACCAGGCGCAGGTAGATGCCGAGCAGGCCGCCGGTGGGCGGCTTGATCGCGAGGAGCAGGGCGACGGCGACCGCGGCGGCGAGGACGACGCCGCCGTAGACCGCGGCGTTCTTGGGGTTGTCCCGTTTGAGCCAGGCGCGGAGCTGGAAGGCACCGAGCCAGAGCAGGGTGCCGGGCAGGAAGAGGACGCCGGTGACGACGGTGACGCCGGTGAGCCTGCGGTCGCGGACGGCCCGGAGGTCGTCGGCGGCGAGGCAGTGCTCGACGATCTGGCGGGTGTCGATGCCGAACGACGGGACGAGCGGCTTGCGGTCCCCGCCGAGGGCGCGCCCGATGACGGCGCGGCTGAAGGCCTCGCCGAGGTTGGGGCGGAAGAGCGCGAAGCGGCCCTTCTTCGCGGTGGCGTCGGTGACCGCCGCGACGAATTCGTGGACCTCGCCGTCGCGGTAGGCGGTCGAGGAGAGCGCCTGGGTGACGGCGGTCTGCGGGCCGGCGTCCGTCCGGGGTATCTGCGCACCCGGGGTCATGTCGAGTGTGGTCACGGTGGCGTCCCCTCCTCCCCTTGTCAGCGGCAGGTTACCGTGCCCCGGTACCGGTGCGCGGATGATCGTCTGAAGTGCCGTCACGTTCGGGCCACACCGGGCCTGTCGGGCATGATGCCCATCTTCGGGGGCCGCGACGCCCCCGGTCGCGGCCGGGGGGGCGTAATGGGGCACGATGGGCGCATGGAGCGACCCGAGGGAGCTGCGGTGAAGGATCCGGTGCTGGTCTTCGACGGCGACTGTGCCTTCTGCACGACGTGCAAGGGGTGGGCCGAGCGGTATCTGCGGCAGACGCTGGCCTCGGGGGGCTGGGAGGCGGCGCCGTTCCAGTTCGCGGACCTGGCGGAGCTGGACGCGCTGGCCGGCGGGCACGGCGAGGTTTCCTGGGAGCGGGCCGAGCGCGAGGTGCTCTGGGTGACGCCGGCGGGCCGGGTGTACGGCGGCGCGCAGGCGGTGGCGCGGCTCCTGATGCGTTCGGGCGGGGCGTGGGCGTACCTGGGCGGGTTGCTGGCGCTGGCGCCGGTGCGGCCGCTCGCGGCCGTGGTGTATTGCTGGGTGGCGAAGAACCGGCACCGGATGCCCGGCGGCACGCCGGCCTGCGCGCTGCCGCAGCGCTAGGCGGGGTCCGACCTAGGACTTCTCCCCGGTGTGGCGGGCGGCGAGGGCGGCGGGCATGGGTTCGTGGCGCAGGTGGGCGCGGGAGAACTCGGCCGTTCCGTGGGTGAGTGAGCGCAGGTCGACGGGGTAGCGGACGAGTTCGAGTTCGGGGACTTCGGCCCGCAGCAGGGTGAGCGCGGGGCCGCCGGTCTCGGTGCCGAGGACGCGGCCGCGCCGGGCGCCGAGGTCGGTGAGGACGGCGCCGAGGTAGTCGTCGGGCAGCAGGACGCTGACGGCGGCGACGGGTTCGAGCAGCCGGATGACGGCGTGTTCGGCGGCGTCGCGCAGGGCGAGGGCGGCGGCGGTCTGGAAGGCCGAGTCGGAGGAGTCGACGGAGTGCGCCTTGCCGTCGGTGAGGGTGACCCGGACGTCGACGAGCGGGTAGCCGGTGGAGACGCCCTTGGCGAGCTGGGCGCGGATGCCCTTCTCGACGGAGGGGATGAAGTGCCGGGGGACGGCGCCGCCGACGACGTGCTCCTGGAATTCGAAGCCCGCGCCGGCCGGGAGGGGTTCGACCTCCAGGTCGCAGATGGCGTACTGGCCGTGCCCGCCGGACTGCTTGACCAGGCGGCCGTGGCCGGCGGCGGCGGTGCCGAAGGTCTCGCGCAGGGCGACCCTGGGTTCGACGGTGTCGACGTGGACGCCGTGCCGGCCCCGGAGGCGGTCGAGGACGACCTCGGCGTGCGCCTCGCCGGTGCACCAGAGGACCAGCTGGTGGGTGTCGGGGTTCTGTTCCAGGCGCAGGGCCGGGTCTTCGGCGACGAGCCGGGCGAGGGCCTGGGAGAGCTTGTCGTCGTCGGCCTTGCTGTGGGCCTCGATGGCGATGGGCAGCAGCGCTTCGGGCACGGTCCAGCCGTCGAGCTTCACCGGGTGGCCGGGTTCGTGGACGGTGTCGCCGGCGCGGGCGGTGGTGAGTTTGGCGGCGCAGACGAGGTCGCCGGCGACGGCGTGCGGGACGGGGCGCTGGAGTTTGCCGAAGGGGCTGGTGAGGCCGGTGACGCGTTCGTCGCCGTCCTGGTCGGCGGGGTGGTCGGGGCCGGCGAGGTGGATCCGGGTGTCGGGGCGCAGGGTGCCGGCGTAGATGCGCAGCAGGCTGATCCGGCCGACGTAGGCGTCGCCGGTGACGCGGACGACCTGGGCGGCGAGCGGGGCTTCGGGGTCGCACTCGGGTCCGGGGCGGGTGCGTTCGGTGGGGTCGGGGAAGGAGGTGGTGATGAGGTCGAGGAGTTCGGTGGCGCCGAGGCCGCTGTCGTCGGTGGGGACGGCGGGGTGGAGGGTGCAGGCGAGGATCTCGCGGCGCAGGCCGGCTTCGAGGGCGTCGGTGTCGAGGGGTTCGCCGGCGAGGTAGCGCTCCATGAGGGTGTCGTCCTGGCCGGAGATGGCCTCGACGAGGCTGTCCCGGGCGGGGCCGGTGTCGGGGAGCGGGTCGGCCTGGCCGTAGGTGTGCCCGGTGAGCAGGTCGACGCTGCCGTCGGGGCGGCCGTCGTGCCGGACGGGGAGGAAGAGCGGGCGCAGGGTGTCCGGTCCGAGGCCGAAGGCGTCGTGGCAGGCGGCGAGGATCTCGTCGAAGCCGCTGCGGGCGACGTCGAGTTTGGCGACGGCGATGGCGCGCGGGATGCCTTCGGCGGCGCACTCGCGCCAGAGTGCGCGGGTGGGGGCGGTGACGGGGTCGGTGGCGGAGACGACGAAGACGGCCCCGTCGGCGGCGTGCAGGGCGGCGCGCAGGTCGGCGGTGAAGTCGGGGTGGCCGGGCGGGTCGAGCAGGTTGACCTTGATGCCGTGCCACTCGAGGGGGAGCACGGAGAGCTGGACGGAGCGTTGCTGCTGGTGCTCGATCTCCTCGTGGTCGGAGACGGTGTTGCCGTCGGTGACGCGGCCGGCGCGGTTGACGGCGCCGGCGGCGAGGGCGAGGGATTCGGCGAGGGTGGTCTTGCCCACGCCGCTGCAGCCGATGAGGACGACGTTGCGCAGGTGGCCTGGGCCGGCGACGGTGGGCGCCTGGCCGGCTCGTGCGGTGCTGCGGTCGGGCATCGGGGTCTCCTCCCGTCGCGCCGAGACTGTCGTTGAAAGTCTAGGTGCGGGTCCGGCGATCCGCGCCGCATGCGCGCGCCCGCGGTGACCTTTCGTGTGGGACCGCGCACCGGGGGTGACGGGCCGGCGGGGTGTGGGGCTGGGAGGACGGTGGCGTGCGCCGGAGGGTGTCGTCGGCGTGGCTACGATGGGTGCGCCGGATGGGCTGATCCGTCCGGCCGTCTGCCGCGCACTCTGCCGCAGGCGGGTACCAGGGAGATCGGAGCGGTCGGGAAGGCCATGCTCAACAAATACGCGCGTGCCTTCTTCACACGTGTCCTGACCCCGTTCGCCGCGTTCCTGATCCGGCTGGGTGTGAGCCCGGACGCCGTGACGCTGATCGGTACCGCCGGTTCGGTGGCCGGTGCGCTGGTGTTCTTCCCGCGCGGGGAGTTCTTCTGGGGCACCATCACGATCACGCTGTTCATCTTCTCGGACCTGGTGGACGGGAACATGGCCCGGCAGCTGGGCCGGACCAGCAAGTGGGGGGCGTTCCTGGACTCCACGCTGGACCGGGTGGCGGATTCGGCGATCTTCGGCGGCCTGGCCATGTGGTACGCAGGCAAGGGCGACAACAATCTGCTCTGCGCGGTGGCGATCTTCTCGCTGGCGAGCGGTCTGGTGGTGTCGTACACCAAGGCCCGGGCGGAGAGCCAGGGGCTGCCGTGTGACGTGTCGGGGCTGGTGGAGCGGGCCGAGCGGCTGGTGATCAGCCTGGTCGGGGCCGGGATCGCGGGTCTGCACACGTTCGGTGTGCCGTACGTGGAGTGGCTGCTGCCGGTGGCGTTGTGGCTGGTGGCGGCGGGCAGCCTGGTGACGGTGTTCCAGCGGATGCTGACGGTGCGCCGGGAGGCGTTCGAGGCCGACCGAGTGGCGGCCGGGAGCTGAAGGGGAGCGGGCCTGCGGTGAAGGACCGACTGGTGTACTCGGCGTACGCGCTGGGCTGGGCGGTGCTCAAGCACCTGCCCGAGCGGGCCGCGTCCGGCCTGTTCGACGGGCTGGCCGATTTCGCGTGGCGCAAGCGCGGCAAGCGGGTGCTGCAGCTGGAGGCCAACCTGCGGCGGGTGCGCCCGGGGCTGGACGAGGCCGGGCTGCGGGAGCTGTCGCGGGCCGGCATGCGCTCGTACATGCGGTACTGGATGGAGTCCTTCCGGCTGCCGGTGTGGAGCCGGCAGCGGGTGGCGCGGGACGTGCAGGTCGAGGGCTTCGAGCAGCTGCGGGAGGCGATGGAGTCCGGGCGCGGCGCCGTGATAGCGCTGCCGCACATGGGCAACTGGGACCTCGCGGGCGCGTGGGTGGCGCTGGAGGGGTACCCGTTCACGACGGTCGCGGAGCGGCTGAAGCCGGAGAAGCTGTTCGACCGCTTCGTGGCGTTCCGGGAGAGCCTGGGCATGGAGGTCCTCGCGCTGACCGGCGGCGGGGGCAATGTGATCGGCACGCTGGCCCGGAGGCTGCGCGAGGGGCGGCTGGTCTGCCTGGTCGGTGACCGGGACCTCTCGGAGGCCGGCATAGGGGTGTCCTTCTTCGGCGAGGCGACCAGGATGCCGGCCGGGCCGGCGGCGCTCTGCCAGCGGACGGGGGCGGCGCTGCTGCCGGTGTCGCTCTGGTACGACGGCCCGGTGATGCGGGCGCGGATCCACCCCGAGGTGCCCGTGCCGGCGCAGGGGGACCGCCAGGAGAAGACCCGGCTGATGGTGCAGGCGATGGCGGAGGTCTGGGAGCAGGCGATCCGCGAGCACCCCGAGGACTGGCACATGCTGCAGCGGTTCTGGCTGGCCGACCTCCCGGTCCGTGCGACGGTGGAGGAACCCGCGGTCGGCCCGGCCGTCCAGCCCGTCGCGGAGCCGGCCGGTGAGCCCGCCGCCGAGGCCTCCGGGCCCTGACGGCGAACCTAGAGGAACACGAGGAATCAGTGAAGATCGGCATCGTCTGCCCGTACGACTGGGACGTCCCCGGCGGGGTGCAGTTCCACATCCGGGACCTGGCGGAGCACCTGATCGGCCTCGGCCACGAGGTGTCGGTGCTGGCGCCCGCCGAGGACGACGAGGCGCTGCCGCCGTACGTGGTCTCGGCCGGGCGGTCGGTGGCCGTTCCGTACAACGGGTCGGTGGCGCGGCTGAGCTTCGGCCCGCTGTCCGCGGCCCGGGTGCGGCGGTGGCTGCACGACGGCGCGTTCGACATCCTGCACGTCCACGAGCCTGTCGCACCGAGCCTGTCGATACTGGCCGCCTGGTCGGCGACGGGGCCGATGGTCGGCACCTTCCACACCTCCAACCCGCGGTCGCGCTTCATGATCGCTGCTTCGCCGATCCTGCAGCCGGGCCTGGAGAAGATCCGGGCCCGGATCGCGGTGAGCGAGTACGCCCGCCGCACCCTGGTCGAGCACCTGGGTGGGGACCCGGTGGTGATCCCCAACGGCGTGGACGTCGGCTTCTTCGCCGAGGCCGAGCCGGACGCGCGCTGGACGGGCGGCGCGGCGGCGGGCGAGCCCGGCACGATCGGGTTCGTCGGGCGGATCAACGAGCCGCGCAAGGGCCTGCCGACCCTGCTGGCCGCACTGCCGAAGATCCTGGCCGAGCGGCCGGGCGTGCGGCTGCTGGTGGCGGGCAAGGGCGACGAGGAGGAGGCGGTCGCCGGGCTGGCACCGGAGGTCCGCAAGCAGGTGGAGTTCCTCGGTATGGTCAGCGACCGGGAGAAGGCCCGGCTGCTGAGCAGCGTCGACCTGTACGTGGCGCCGAACACCGGTGGCGAGAGCTTCGGGATCATCCTGGTCGAGGCGATGTCGGCGGGTGCGCCGGTGCTGGCGAGTGACCTGGACGCGTTCAAGCAGGTGCTGGACGGCGGGGACGCGGGCGAGATGTTCCCGGTGGAGGACGCGGACGCGCTGGCCCGGTCGGCACTGCGGCTGCTGGGGGACCCGGGCCGGCTGGCGGAGCTGAGCAAGGCGGCGTCCCGGTACGTCCGGCGGTTCGACTGGTCGACGGTGGCCGCGGACATCCTGGCGGTGTACGAGACGGTGGCGGCGGGTGCGGCGGCCGTGGTCGAGGAGGACGAGCGCGGCGGCCGGCGCGGCCGGTTCGGGCTGGCCCGGGACTGATCCCGCCGGCGCGGGAAGCAACCGCGGGCCGCGGTGGTTGAGGTCTGCCGGACCGTAGTGATCACCGTGACCCCTGGAGGCACCGATGCCGCAGATCTCCGTCGACTACTCGCCCGAGCTGGCCGGCGCGTTCGACCGCCGTGAGCTGGGCCTGGCCATCAACCGGCTCGCCGTGAAGACCATCAACGCGGCCCCGGAGGCCTGCAAGACCGTCTTCCGCGAGGTGCAGGGCTTCGTGGTGGGCGAGAGCGAGGGCCCGGACGCCCAGGTGTACGTGGAGTTCCAGATCTTCCCCGGGCGCACCGCGGAGGCGAAGGCGGCGCTCAGCGACGCCGTGCTGGCGCTGCTGGCGGAGCGGGTCGTCCCGGCGGCCGGCACCCGGCTGTTCACGGCGGTGAACATCTCGGACATCGACCGGGACAGCTACCGCAGCGCGACCGTCGGCGGCTGAGCCGCGTCCACCCGGTGGCGCGGCCGGGCCGCGGGCACCCGGTAGCGTAGCGCCCCGTGACTACCTGGATCTGGGCCGGCGTGGCCGTGGTGCTGTTCGGCATGTACCTGAGTTGGACGGCCGGCCGGCTGGACCGGTTGCACGCCCGCATCGACGCCGCCCGCGCGGCGCTGGACGCGCAGCTGGTCCGCCGGGCGTCGGTCGCGATCGAGCTGGCCACCTCCTCGCTGCTGGACCCGGCGGCCTCGCTGCTGCTGCTGGACGCCGCGCACGTGGCCCGGCAGGCCGACGACGAGCAGCGCGAGGTGGCGGAGAGCCAGCTCAGCATGGCGCTGCGGGCGGTGCTGGCCGAGCCGGAGCAGGTCGCCGTGCTGGTGGCCGAACCGGGCGGCGAGGAGGCGGTGAAGGAGCTCACCGCCGCGGTGCGCCGGGTACCGATGGCCCGGCGGTTCCACAACGACGCGGTGCGGGCGGCCAGGGCGGTGCGGGAGCACCGGCTGGTGCGTTACTTCCGGCTGGCCGGACGGGCGCCGTTCCCGATGGCGTTCGAGATGGACGACGCGCCGCCGCCGGCGCTGACCCCCGAGGGCGCTCCGGCCTGAGCCGGGTGGCGCACGGCCTGCTTTCGGTGTGCGAACGGTCGGCGCCCGGCCCCGGACCGCTTCTCCCGCGGGGTGCGGCGGGACGGTCCGGATCCGGCCTGTTTGTCGTATCCCGTCGGCCCGCCTGGACTTGATGGCGCATGGAGTGACGGTTTCTTCCGCCTACCATAGGGCGATAGCACTGGTTCATCTTCGAGTGAGGTCTCACGTGTCCACCACCCCCACCACCGCAGACCAGCCGCAGATCGGCACCGCCCGGGTGAAGCGCGGCATGGCCGAGCAGCTCAAGGGCGGTGTGATCATGGACGTGGTCAACGCCGAGCAGGCCAAGATCGCCGAGGACGCCGGCGCTGTCGCCGTCATGGCGCTGGAGCGGGTTCCGGCCGACATCCGCAAGGACGGCGGCGTCGCGCGCATGTCGGACCCGAACATGATCGAGGAGATCATCGCGGCGGTCTCGATCCCGGTCATGGCGAAGTCCCGCATCGGCCACTTCGTCGAGGCCCAGGTCCTGCAGTCGCTCGGTGTCGACTACATCGACGAGTCCGAGGTGCTGACCCCGGCCGACGAGGTCAACCACTCCGACAAGTGGGCGTTCACCACCCCCTTCGTCTGCGGTGCCACCAACCTGGGCGAGGCCCTGCGCCGCATCGCCGAGGGCGCGGCCATGATCCGCTCCAAGGGCGAGGCCGGCACCGGCAACGTGGTCGAGGCCGTGCGCCACCTGCGTCAGATCAAGAACGAGATCGCCAAGCTGCGCGGCTTCGACAACAACGAGCTGTACGCCGCCGCCAAGGAGCTCCGCGCCCCGTACGAGCTGGTCAAGGAGGTCGCCGAGCTCGGCAAGCTGCCGGTCGTGCTGTTCTCCGCCGGTGGCGTGGCCACCCCGGCCGACGCCGCGCTGATGCGCCAGCTGGGCGCCGAGGGCGTCTTCGTCGGCTCCGGCATCTTCAAGTCGGGCGACCCGGCCAAGCGTGCCGCCGCGATCGTCAAGGCCACCACCTTCTTCGACGACCCGAAGATCATCGCGGACGCCTCCCGCAACCTGGGCGAGGCCATGGTCGGCATCAACTGCGACACCCTCCCCGAGACCGAGCGCTACGCCAACCGCGGCTGGTAGTCCAACCCCGCGTCCGGTGTCGGCCCGCCGCAGCGCCTCGGCGCGCGGCGGGCCGCGCCGCGCCGGGCCCCCGGACGACGACGGCCCGAAGAAGACGATCGCCCGGAGCGGAGCAACGTCCGCCCGGGGCAGCGATCACACGAAGTACCGATCGAAGAAGGTTTGAGACCGTGAGCACTCCAGTCATCGGCGTCCTCGCCCTGCAGGGCGACGTCCGCGAGCACCTCGTCGCGCTGGCCGAGGCCGACGCGCTGGCCCGCCCGGTGCGCCGCGTCGAGGAGCTGGCCGAGGTCGACGCGCTGGTGATCCCCGGCGGGGAGTCCACCACCATGTCCAAGCTGGCGCTGCTGTTCGGCGTGATGGACCCGCTCCGCGAGCGCGTCGCCGCCGGGATGCCGGTGTACGGCACCTGCGCCGGCATGATCATGCTGGCCGACAAGATCCTGGACGGCCGCGACGACCAGGAGACGGTCGGCGGCATCGACATGACGGTGCGCCGCAACGCCTTCGGCCGCCAGAACGAGTCCTTCGAGTCCGGTATCGCCTTCGAGGGCCTCGGCGACGCGCCGGTGCACGGCGTCTTCATCCGCGCCCCCTGGGTCGAGGCGGTCGGCGCGGGCGTCGAGGTGCTGGCCGAGCTGCCGGCGGCCGACGGCCCGGAGAGCCGGATCGTCGCCGTCCGCCAGGGGAACCTGCTGGCCACGTCGTTCCACCCCGAGCTGACCGGCGACCACCGGGTCCACGGCTACTTCGTGCGGATGGTCGAGGAGCATCTCGCCGCGGCCGCGCGGTAGCGGCCCGCCGGCACCGCGCGGTAGCGCCTCGCCGCCGCATGCTGACCGTGTGCTGTCCACCGGTGGCGGCACCGGTAAGATCTCTTCTGTTCATTTCCCTTTGGCGACGAAAAGGAGCTGGCGATGTCCGGCCACTCTAAGTGGGCTACCACCAAGCACAAGAAGGCCGTGATCGACGCCAAGCGCGGCAAGCTCTTCGCCAAGATGATCAAGAACATCGAGGTGGCGGCGCGCACCGGAGGCGGCGACCCGGCCGGCAACCCGACCCTCTACGACGCCATCCAGAAGGCGAAGAAGAGCTCGGTCCCGATCGACAACATCAACCGCGCCGTCAAGCGCGGCTCGGGCGCCGAGGCCGGCGGGGCCGACTACTCGACGATCATGTACGAGGGCTACGGTCCGAACGGTGTCGCGGTGCTCATCGAGTGCCTCACCGACAACCGCAACCGCGCCGCCTCGGACGTGCGCGTCGCGATGACCCGCAACGGCGGCTCGATGGCCGACCCGGGCTCGGTCTCGTACCTGTTCAACCGCAAGGGCGTCGTGATCGTCCCCAAGGCCGACGGCGTGGACGAGGACAAGCTCTTCGAGGTCGTCCTCGACCAGGAGCCCGAGGAGATCAACGACCTCGGCGAGTCCTTCGAGATCGTCTCCGAGGCCTCCAAGATGGTCGACGTCCGCACCGCCCTGGTGGACGCCGGCATCGACTACGACTCGGCCGAGGCCAACTTCCTCCCGAGCATGCAGGTCGAGCTGGACGTCGACGGCGCCCGCAAGATCCTCAAGCTGATCGACGCCCTGGAGGACAGCGACGACGTGCAGAACGTCTTCGCCAACTTCGACATCAGCGACGAGGTCGGTGCGCAGCTCGACGCCGAGTGATCGTTCCCACTGTCCGGCCCGGTGGTCCCTGGGACCACCGGGCCGGTGTCGTCGGTGGGTCTGTCGTACCCGGGCGGTAGCCTTCGCAGGTCGCTCGGCGAGCGGGCGGCCGGCCGCGAGCCCAAGGGTGCGCCGATGCCGCGAGCGACGGGCGACAGGTGCCGCAGGAGCGCCGGCGCGAGTCGTGTCGGCATCGGGTCCGGGCGCCCGGAGGCGAGCGGCGAATCAGGAGAGGCGGGGCACGACGTGCGGGTACTGGGTGTGGACCCGGGTCTGACCAGGTGCGGGATCGGCGTGGTGGACGGTGCGCCGGGCCGGCCGCTGAAGATGGTCGGGGTCGGTGTGGTGCGCACCCCCGCCGACGCGGAGATCGGGCCCCGGCTGCTGCTGGTCGAGCAGGGCGTGGAGAGCTGGCTCGACGAGCACCGGCCGGACCTCGTCGCCGTCGAGCGGGTCTTCGCCCAGCACAACGTCCGCACCGTGATGGGCACCGCGCAGGCCAGCGCGGTCGCGATGCTCTGCGCCACCCGGCGCGGCATCCCCGTCACCCTGCACACCCCCAGCGAGGTCAAGGCCGCCGTCACCGGCTCCGGCCGGGCCGACAAGGCCCAGGTCACCGCCATGGTGCAGCGGCTGCTGCGGCTGGACGCCCCGCCCAAGCCGGCCGACGCCGCCGACGCGCTGGCGCTGGCCATCTGCCACATCTGGCGCGGCGGCGCGACGGACCGGATCGCCGCCGCCGTGGCCAAGGCAGCGCCCGTCCGTCCGTCCGCCCGTCCGTCCTCCTATCGAGCCCCCCGAGGAGCCGCCCGATGATCGCCTTCGTCCAGGGCCCGGTGGCCGCCGTCTCCGGCGGCACCGTCGTCGTCGAGGTCGGCGGCGTCGGGATGGCCGTCCAGTGCACCCCGAACACCGCGGCCGGCCTGCGCCTCGGCGAGCCCGTCCGGCTGGCCACCTCGCTCGTCGTCCGGGAGGACTCGCTCACCCTGTACGGCTTCGCCGACGACGACGAGCGGGCGGTCTTCGAGATCCTCCAGGCCGCGCCCGGGGTCGGCCCGCGCCTCGCCCAGGCGATGCTCGGGGTGCACCGCCCGGACGAGCTGCGCGCCGCCGTCGCCGCGGGGAACGAGAAGGCTCTGATCGCCGTCCCCGGCATCGGCAAGGCCAAGGCCGCCAAGCTGCTGCTGGAGTACAAGGACAAGCTGGGCGCCCCGCACGGCAGTGTCCCTGCCCAGAAGCCGATCGCGGCCGGCCCGGCGCCGTGGAGCGACCAGCTTCACGCGGCACTGGTGGGCCTCGGCTATGCGCCGCGCGAGGCGGACGAGGCGGTCACCGCCGTCACTCCGGAGGCCGAGGCGCAGACCGTGACCGACGTCGGCGCCCTGCTCAAGGCGGCCCTGCGGACTCTCAACCGGGCCCGCTGAGCACCTCTTTACCGATCTGACCACCTGTCATCTTGTCGACATTGGAGCCCGCAGCAGTGAGCGGACGAAGCGAGGAGGGGGCCGTGGCCGAGCGCAGCGAGGAAACCATGATGCGGGGCGCCGGCGAAGCCGCCGACGAGCGAAGCGAGGAGGGGGCATGAGCTCCTACGACTCCGACCCGGCCGACCGGCTGGTCACGGCCGCCGCCGACGGCGAGGACCAGGCGGTCGAGGCGGCGCTGCGCCCCAAGCAGCTGGACGAGTTCATCGGCCAGGAGCGGGTCCGCGAGCAGCTGTCCCTGGTGCTCCAGGCGGCCCGCAAGCGCGGCACCGCACCCGACCACGTGCTGCTCAGCGGCCCGCCCGGGCTCGGCAAGACCACCCTCTCGATGATCATCGCGGCCGAGCTGGGCGCCCCGATCCGGATCACCTCGGGCCCCGCGATCCAGCACGCGGGCGATCTGGCGGCGATCCTCTCCTCGCTCACCGAGGGTGAGGTGCTCTTCCTCGACGAGATCCACCGGATGTCCCGGCCCGCCGAGGAGATGCTCTACATGGCGATGGAGGACTTCCGGGTCGACGTGATCGTCGGCAAGGGCCCGGGTGCCACCGCCATCCCACTGGAGCTGCCGCCGTTCACCCTGGTCGGCGCGACCACCCGGGCCGGCCTGCTGCCGCCGCCGCTGCGCGACCGCTTCGGCTTCACCGGCCACATGGAGTTCTACGCGCCCGCCGAGCTCCAGCGGGTGGTGCACCGCTCGGCCGCGCTGCTGGACGTCGAGATCGACCCGGCCGGCGCGGCGGAGATCGCCGGGCGCTCCCGCGGCACGCCCCGAATCGCCAACCGGCTGTTGCGCCGGGTCCGCGACTTCGCGCAGGTCCGGCATGACGGCGTGGTGACGCCGGAGATCGCCGCCCAGGCGCTGGACGTCTACGAGGTGGACGCCCGCGGGCTGGACCGGCTGGACCGCGCGGTGCTGGACGCGCTGCTGCGGCTGTTCGGCGGCGGCCCGGTCGGCCTGTCCACCCTGGCGGTCGCGGTGGGGGAGGAGTCCGAGACGGTCGAGGAGGTCGCCGAGCCGTTCCTGGTCCGCGAGGGCCTGCTCGCCCGCACGCCGCGGGGCCGGATCGCCACCGCCGCCGCGTGGCAGCACCTCGGCCTGACTCCGCCGTTCCAGACCCCGCCGTTCCAGACCCCTCCGGTCCAGACCACTCGGGGCGTGCTGCCGGCCCAGTCGGAGCTCTTCCCGGCCGACGAGGGCTGAACGGGTGACACCGGGACGATAGGGGCGTACCAGGGCCCGGCGCAGGTCCGCGGGGAGAAGCCGGGGGAGAAGCCCGGGGAAACTGTGCAGGCCGAGGCTCGCCACTTTCGGCAGCAGGATGCGATGCTTGGCGTTGTCCGATCAGTTCGGGGTCGCCTAGACTCCGCCGGACCGCCCCTCTCACCTGACGGGCCGACCAATACCACACAGGCCGCCGGCCGGCGGCCCGTAAAGGACCCTGGCTGCAGTGAACCTCATCATCCTTCTCCTCCCGATCATCGCGATCGTGCTCATGTTCCGGTCGCAGAAGAAGCGCCAGTCGCAGATGCAGCAGATGCAGACCGCGCTGGAGCCCGGGGCTGGAGTGCGTACCATCGGCGGCCTGTACGCCCAGGTGAAGGCGGTGAACGACGAGACCATCGAGCTCGAGATCGCGCCGGGCGTGGTGACCCACTTCACCAAGAGTGCGATCGCGGCGGTCCTGGAGCCGGCGGAGTACGACGCGATCATCAACGGCCGCCCGGCCGACGACGAGCTTCCGGAGCCGGAGGCCGAGGACGCCGACGCCGAGCCGGTCGACGAGAAGCCGCTGACGCTCACCAAGGACGGCGCCGTCAAGGGCGAGGCCGAGGGCGGGGCTCCCGCGAGCAAGTAGTACGGCCGGGCACCCGCCCGGTCGCGCGGCGCAGTGCCGCGAGTCCACAGGATCTCAGGGCCGCAGATCCGCCACGCCCCCGTCCAGCCACGAGCCGGACGGGGGTCCGGTAGGGGAGGTGGCATGGACAGGGAGAAACGAGCAAGGTGGCAACACCCAAGTCGCGCCCGCGCGACGGTTACCCGGGGCGGGCGCTGGCCCTCATCCTGGTGGTCACCGTCGGACTGGTCGCCCTCATGTTCGGGACGGGCAACACCAAGCCCCGCCTGGGGATCGACCTCGCAGGCGGCACCAGTATCACGCTGAGCGCGAAGTCGACCGATCCCAAGGCGATCAACAAGTCCAACATGGACATCGCCACCGGGATCATCGAGCAGCGCGTCAACGGGATGGGTGTCTCCGAGGCGGAGGTCCAGACCCAGGGCGACCGGAACATCATCGTCAACATCCCCAAGGGCGGTGACAAGCAGAACGCGGCCGACCAGGTCGGCACCACCGCGAAGCTGTACTTCCGCCCGGTCCTCGCCCTCGCCCCGACCGGCGTCCAGGCGCAGACCCCGAGTGCGGCCCCCTCGGCGAGCGGCAGTGCCGCCCCGAGCGCGAGCCCCTCGGCGTCGGCCTCCGCCTCGGCGGGTGCCGCGACCGGCAGCGCCAGCCCCACCAAGCAGGGCCGCGCCGTCGGTGAGGCCCTCGCCGCCGACGCCAGCCCGTCCGCGGCCGCCACCGGCAGCGCGAGCGCCGCCCCGAGCGCCGCCCCGAGCGCCGCCGCCTCCGGTTCGCCCGCCGCGACCCCGAGCGCCGCCGCGACCGCCCCGACCACGCCGGACCTCTCCGCCGCGATGACGCAGGGCACCGTGCCGCCGGAGCTGGCCGCCCAGTTCGCCGCCCTGGACTGCTCCAAGCCGGAGCAGCGCCAGAACCTGCAGAAGTCCGAGGAACAGTCGGCCGTCGCCTGCACCCAGAAGGACGAGGACGGCGTCTACTACAAGCTGGCCCTCGGCCCGGTCGCGGTGAAGGGCTCCGACATCTCCAAGGCGCAGGCCAGCATCGACACCCAGCAGGGCGGCGGCTGGCAGGTCCAGCTGCAGTTCAACGGTGCCGGCACCGACGCCTTCACCAAGATCACCGGCCAGCTGGCGCCCCAGGCCACGCCGGCCAACCAGTTCGCCATCGTGCTGGACGGCCAGGTCGTCTCCCACCCGTACGTGCGCGGCGCCATCCCCGGCGGCTCGGGCGTGATCTCGGGCAACTTCACCCAGGCCGAGGCGCAGAACCTCGCCAACGTGCTGAGCTTCGGCGCCCTGCCGCTGGAGTTCACCACGGACGACGTCACCACCGTCTCCCCGCAGCTCGGCGGTGACCAGCTGCAGGCCGGTCTGATCGCCGGCGCCATCGGCATGCTGCTGGTGGTCCTCTACTCGCTGGTGTACTACCGCGGCCTCGGCCTGGTCTCCATCGCCGGTCTGATCGTCTCGGCGATCCTGACCTACTCGATCATGAGCCTGCTCGGCGCGGGGATCGGCTTCGCGCTGAACCTGCCGGCCGTCTGTGGTGCGATCGTCGCGATCGGTATCACCGCGGACTCCTTCATCGTGTACTTCGAGCGCATCCGCGACGAGGTCCGCGAGGGCGCCCTGCTGCGCCCGGCGGTCCAGCGGGCCTGGCCGCGTGCCCGGCGCACCATCCTGGTGTCGGACTTCGTGTCCTTCCTCTGTGCCGCGGTGCTCTACCTGGTCTCGGTCGGCAAGGTGCAGGGCTTCGCGTTCACGCTGGGCCTGACCACCGCGCTCGACGTCGTCGTGATCTTCCTCTTCACCAAGCCGCTGATCACGCTGCTGGCCCGCCGGAAGTTCTTCTCCGACGGCCACCCGTGGTCCGGTCTGGACCCGAAGCGCCTGGGCGCCCGCCCGCCGCTGCGCAGCAGCCGTCGCCGTACCCCCTCGTCCGCCGCCGTGAAGGGGGCCTGACACCGTGTCACGCTTCTCCAATCTGGGCCACCGGCTCTACCAGGGCGAGGTCAGCTTCGACTTCGTCGGTCGCCGCAAGCTCTGGTACAGCATCTCCGGCGTGATCGTGCTGGTCGCGGCGGTCGGTCTGGCCCTGGGCCTGAAACTGGGCATCGAGTTCAAGGGCGGTTCGGTTTACACCGTCTCCAAGCCCGGGCTGAGCATCTCGCAGACGCAGGAGGCGGTGGACAAGATCGTCCACTCGCACCCGCTGGTGCAGTCCGTGGACAACGGCAAGAAGTTCCGCATCCAGGTCTCCTCCGAGGAGAACGTCAGCTCGTCGGTCTTCACCGACAAGCTGTCCAAGGAGCTCGGCGTTCCGCTCCAGGAGATCGACACCCAGGTGATCGGTCCCAGCTGGGGTGAGCAGATCTCCAGCAAGGCCCTCACCGGCCTGATCATCTTCATGGTCCTGGTGACGGTCTACCTGGCGATCGCCTTCGAGTGGCGGATGGCGGCGGCGGCCCTGGTCGCCCTCATCCACGACCTCCTGATCACCATCGGGGTCTACGCCCTGGTGGGCTTCGAGGTCACCCCCGGTACGGTGATCGGCTTCCTGACCATCCTCGGGTACTCGCTCTACGACACGGTCGTCGTCTTCGACACCGTGAAGGAGAACACCAAGGGGCTCACCAAGCAGAACAAGCTCACCTACAGCGAGGCGGCCAACGCGGGCCTCAACCAGACCCTGGTGCGCTCGCTCAACACCACGGTGGTCGCCCTGCTCCCGGTGGCGGCGCTGCTGTTCATCGGTGGCGGCATCCTGGGCGCCGGCACGCTGAACGACATCTCGCTCGCGCTGTTCATCGGCCTCGCCGCCGGTGCCTACTCCTCGATCTGCGTCGCCACCCCGCTGCTGGCGCAGCTCAAGGAGGAGCAGTCCGACATGAAGGCGCTGGCCAAGCGGGTCGCCCAGCGGCGCGCCGCGGACGCCAAGGCCGCGGCCGAGGGCCGGGACGGAACGCTGGAGGGCGAGGAGTTCGCCGACGGCGACCTGTCGGCGGGTATGGTCGGTCAGCGCGGCCGGGCGGGCGGCGCCCGTGCCAAGGGCCGTCCGTCCACCAAGCGCTGACCTCCGACCGATCGTAAGGACACTTCGTGACCACCGCCGACACCGCACTGGCCGAGCTGCTGAACAGCCGGATCCGGGCTGTCCCGGACTACCCGAAGCCGGGTGTGCTGTTCAAGGACATCGCGCCGCTGCTCGCCGACGCCGAGGCCTTCGCGGCCCTCACCCGGGCGCTGGCGGAGCGGGCGACGGCCCTCGGTGCGACCAAGGTGGTGGGCCTGGAGGCGCGCGGCTTCGTGCTGGCGGCCCCGGCGGCCTTCGCGGCCGGGCTCGGCTTCGTGCCGATCCGCAAGCAGGGCAAGCTGCCCGGCGAGGTGTTCCGCCGCTCGTACGAGCTGGAGTACGGCCAGGCGACGCTGGAGGTGCAGTGCGACGCCTTCGCGCCCGGTGAGCGGGTGCTGGTGGTGGACGACGTGCTGGCCACGGGCGGGACCATCGGGGCCTCGCTGGACCTGGTGAAGGAGGCCGGCGCCGAGCTGGCGGGCGTCGTGGTGCTGATGGAGCTGGGCTTCCTGGACGGCCGCGAGCGGCTCTCCGGGCACCTGGGCACCGCCCCGCTGGAGACACTGGTCACGGTCTGAGAAGCGGTCCGGAGAACGGGCCGGGGAACGGTCCGGGAACCGGTCCGGGAGACGGGCCGAGGCACGGACGAGGGCGGCGGTCGGATCATCCGACCGCCGCCCTTCACGTGCCCGGAGCGTGTCCGGGCCCGGGCGGCTGAACACCGGAGCGCCCGGCTCGGTACCATGAAGATTCATCCCCTCCCGGTTGTCCGTGTTGGTGGCAGCCGTACGGGAGGTCGGCCCGGTGCCCCGAGGAGTGTCCTTGCCCGACGAGGTTGTGCCCACGGCCGCAGCGGCCGCCCCCGAAGACCGTCCCACGCCCTCGGGGGCCACCCCGGCACGTCCGGCGCCGACCTCCTCGCGTCCGGTGGCTCCCGCGAGCCGCCCGTCCTCCACCGGCGGCATGCGCGCCCGCCTGGCCCGCCTCGGCGGCCAGCGCTCCAGCGTGCTCAACCCCGTTCTGGAGCCGCTGTTCCGCTCGATCCGGGCCAACGACCCCAAGGCCGACCCGGCGCTGCTGCGGGACATCGAGAAGGCGTACGCGGTCGCCGAGAAGTGGCACCGCGGGCAGAAGCGCAAGAGCGGCGACCCGTACATCACCCACCCGCTCGCGGTCGCGACCATCCTGGCCGAGCTGGGCATGGACGCCCCGACCCTGATGGCCGGGCTGCTGCACGACACCGTCGAGGACACCGACTACGGCCTGGAGACCCTGCGCAGGGACTTCGGCGACTCGGTGGCCCTGCTGGTCGACGGTGTCACCAAGCTGGACCGGGTGAAGTTCGGCGAGGCCGCGCAGGCCGAGACCGTCCGCAAGATGGTCGTCGCGATGGCCAAGGACCCGCGCGTCCTGGTGATCAAGCTGGCCGACCGCCTGCACAACATGCGCACCATGCGCTACCTCAAGCGGGAGAAGCAGGAGAAGAAGGCCCGCGAGACGCTGGAGATCTACGCCCCGCTGGCGCACCGGCTGGGCATGAACACCATCAAGTGGGAGCTGGAGGACCTCGCCTTCGCGATCCTCTACCCCAAGATGTACGACGAGATCGTCCGCCTGGTCGCCGAGCGCGCGCCCAAGCGGGACGAGTACCTGGCTACCGTGATCGACCAGGTCCAGGGCGACCTGCGCGGCGCCCGGATCACCGCGTCCGTCACCGGCCGGCCGAAGCACTACTACTCGGTCTACCAGAAGATGATCGTCCGGGGCCGGGACTTCGCCGAGATCTACGACCTGGTGGGCATCCGGGTCCTGGTCGACACCGTCCGCGACTGCTACGCGGCGCTGGGTACCATCCACGCACGGTGGAACCCGGTGCCGGGGCGGTTCAAGGACTACATCGCGATGCCCAAGTTCAACATGTACCAGTCGCTGCACACGACGGTGATCGGCCCCGGCGGCAAGCCCGTCGAACTCCAGATCCGCACCTTCGACATGCACCGCCGGGCCGAGTACGGCATCGCCGCGCACTGGAAGTACAAGCAGCGCGCGGTGGCCGGCGCCTCCAAGGTCCGCACCGACACCCCCACCCAGGCCCGCAAGGACGACAAGGCGGGCGCCGTCAACGAGATGGCCTGGCTGCGGCAGCTGCTGGACTGGCAGAAGGAGACCGAGGACCCGAGCGAGTTCCTGGAGTCGCTGCGCTTCGACCTCTCCAACAACGAGGTCTTCGTCTTCACGCCCAAGGGCGACGTGATAGCGCTGCCGGCCGCCGCCACCCCGGTGGACTTCGCCTTCGCCGTCCACACCGAGGTCGGGTACCGCTGCATAGGGGCCCGGGTCAACGGGCGGCTGGTGCCGCTGGAGTCGACCCTGGAGAACGGCGACAGCGTCGAGGTCTTCACCTCCAAGGCGGAGAACGCCGGCCCCTCCCGGGACTGGCTGGGCTTCGTCAAGTCCCCGCGCGCCCGCAACAAGATCCGCGCCTGGTTCTCCAAGGAGCGCCGCGAGGAGGCGATCGAGCACGGCAAGGAGGCCATCGCCCGGGCGATGCGCAAGCAGGGCCTGCCGATCCAGCGGATCCTGACCGGCGACTCGCTGGTCACCCTGGCCCACGAGATGCGCTACCCCGACATCTCCTCGCTGTACGCCGCGATCGGCGAGGGCCACGTCGCCGCGCAGAACATCGTGCAGAAGCTGGTGCAGGCGCTCGGCGGCGAGGAGGGTGCCACCGAGGACCTCGCCGAGACGGCCACCCCGACCCACGACACCCGCCGTGCCGTGCGCCGCCGGGCCAAGGGCGACCCCGGCGTCATCGTCAAGGGCGTCGAGGACGTCTGGGTCAAGCTGTCGCGCTGCTGCACGCCGGTGCCGGGCGACCCGATCGTCGGCTTCGTCACCCGAGGCAACGGCGTCTCGGTGCACCGCGCCGACTGCGTCAACGTGGAGGCGCTCAGCCAGCAGCCCGAGCGGATGATCGACGTCGAGTGGGCGGCCACCCAGTCGTCCGTCTTCCTGGTCGCCATCCAGGTCGAGGCGCTGGACCGCTCCCGGCTGCTCTCGGACGTCACCCGGGTCCTCTCCGACCAGCACGTCAACATCCTGTCGGCGGCGGTGCAGACCTCCCGCGACCGGGTGGCGATGAGCCGCTTCACCTTCGAGATGGGCGACCCGAAGCACCTCGGGCACGTGCTCAAGGCGGTCCGCGGCGTCGAGGGCGTGTACGACGTCTACCGGGTCACCTCGGCCCGCAAGTAGCGGACGGCAGACACGACGAAGGGCCCCGGGTTCGCCCGGGGCCCTTCGTCGTGTCCTGCGGCGGGGGACTCAGCCGCTGAACTCGTCCTGGCTCTTGTGCGCCTGCTCCAGCAGGGTCTGGACGCCGGCCAGCTCGGACTCCAGCTTGGCGACGCGGCTCGCGTTGCCGGCCGCGCGGGCCTTGTCCAGGTCGGCCTGGATCTTCTCGGCCTTGGCCTCGAAGAGGCCGACCATGCCGGCCGCACGGGCCTTGGCCTCCGGGTTGGAGCGCTTCCACTCGGCGTCCTCGGCCTCGCGGATCGCCCGCTCGACCGTGTTCAGCCGGCCGTCCAGCTTCGGCCGGACGTCGCGCGGCACGTGCCCGATCGCCTCCCAGCGCTCGTTGATGTCGCGCAGCGCCGCCTTGGCGGCCTTGAGGTCGGTGATCGGCAGGATCGTCTCGGCCTCGGCCGCCAGCGCCTCCTTGAGCTTCTGGTTGGCGACCTGCTCGGCGTCGCGCTCGCTGAACACGGCGGACCGGGCCTGGAAGAAGACGTCCTGGGCACCGCGGAACCGCGCCCACAGCTCGTCCTCGATGTCGCGCTGGGCGCGCCCGGCGGCCTTCCAGCGCGCCATCAGGTCCCGGTAGCGGGCCGCGGTGTCGCCCCACTCGGTGGACGAGGAGAGCGCCTCCGCCTCGGTGACCAGGCGCTCCTTGACCGCCCGGGCCTGGTCGCGCTCGGCGTCGAGGGTGGCGAAGTGCGCCTTGCGGTGCTTGGAGAAGACCGAGCGGGCGTGCGAGAAGCGGTGCCACAGCTCGTCGTCGCTCTTGCGGTCCAGCCGCGGCAGGCCCTTCCAGATGTCCACCAGGGCGCGCAGCCGGTCGCCGGCCTCCCGCCACTGGGTCGACTCGGCGAGCCGCTCGGCCTCGGCGACCAGCTCCTCCTTGGCCGTCCGGGTCTCGTCCTGGGCCTTGGCGCGGGCCGCCTTGCGCTGCTCGCGGCGGCTCTCGATCTCACCGGCGAGCGTGTCCAGCCGCTTGGCCAGCGCGTCCAGGTCGCCGACCGCGTGCCCCTCGGCCACCTGCGCGCGCAGGTGCTCCAGCGCCGTCTGGGCGTCCTTGGCGGCCAGGTCGGTGGTGCGCACCCGCTTCTCCAGCAGGCCGATCTCCACCTCGATGCCCTGGTACTTGCGCTCGAAGTAGGCGAGAGCCTCTTCGGGCGAGCCGGCCTGCCAGGAACCCACGACGCGTTCGCCGTCGGCCGTCCTGACGTAGACCGTGCCCTGCTCGTCGACACGGCCCCACGGGTCGCTGCTCATAGCGCGTCCTCCACATGACGTCGCGCCCGCGCCGGGGCGGTACGCGTACGTCGTCCACAGTTGATGTGCGGCGGACCGATGAGTCCGCCGTCCCGTCCGCCGTGTCTTGCTGCCGAGGGTGACGGCCGGCGGGTCTGGGCACCCTACACAACGCCAACATAGGCGACCAGGCCCGGTGCTGTCCGCATCCGGGCCGGGCGATTTCGGGCCGGGGCCGCGCCCGCACGCCTCCCGGGCGTGCGCGGCGCGGCCCCGGTACGGGTCAACCCTTCGCGGTGGTGACCGAGTTGAGGGTGACGTCGGCCATCGGGTGGCCGTCCGCCCCACCCTCCAGGGTTCCCGCCGCGGCGATCTTCTGAAGCACGTCCAGACCGCCGGTGATCTTGCCGAACGGGGTGTAGTTCGGGTCCAGCTTGGTGTCCTTGTAGACCAGGAAGAACTGGCTGCCGTTGGTGCCCGGGCCGGAGTTGGCCATCGCCACCGTGCCCGCCGGGTACGTCGCGCCGGTCAGGTTCTCGTCGGCGAACTTGTAGCCCGGGCCGCCGGTGCCGCCCGGGGCGGTGGCGCTGGCCGTCGGGTCGCCGCACTGCAGCACGAAGATGCCGCCCGTGGTCAGCCGGTGGCACTTGGTGTGGTCGAAGAACTGCTGGCCCGAGAGGAAGGCGAAGGAGTTGACCGTGTGCGGCGCCTTGGCCGCGTCCAGGGTGAGCGTCACCTTGCCGCAGTTGGTGTCCAGGGTCGACGTGTAGGTGCCGGTGGCGTCGATGCTCATCGCCGGCTCGGTCTGCCACTGCTTGCCGTTCGGCGCGCCCGGCGCCGGGTCGGTGCAGCCCTCGACCGGCTTGCGGGTCGGGGCGGTGGGCTCCCCGGTGGCGGTCGGCGCGGCCTGCGCGGTGGAGGACGAGTCCTTCTTGTCCTCGGAGTCGAACGCACCCGTGCCCACCAGTGCGCCGCCGCCCGCCAGCACCACCACGGCGAGCGAGGCCCCGATGATGGTGTTGCGGCGCCTGCGCGCGGCGTGGGCCTCGGCCCGGCGCTGCGCCTGGCGCTCGTACTTCTCGCGGGCGAGCTGCCGCCGCCGCTGTTCGCTGGTGACCACAGGCCGTGTCTCCTACATATGCGCTGGACTTGTGTACGGATGCTGGAGCGGATCATCGCATCCATCGATGGCCAAGTGTAGGTACCGCGGCTGTAAGAACGCGGTGAACCTGTCAGGACGAGTGGTCCTGTCACCCCTATCTGGTTCGCAACCGGACCCGGACCGCCGGTAGGCTGCGCTTACACCACCTCGTGTAGCCGCATCCCGTAGCCGCCACTGCCGACCGAGTCACGAAGGACGCGCGTGTTCATCGCCGGATTCCCCGCTGGAGCCTGGGGCACCAACTGCTACCTGGTCGCTCCGGCGCCGGGCGAGGAGTGCGTCATCGTCGACCCCGGCCACCAGGCCGCCCACGGCGTCGACGAGCTGATCCGCGAGCACCGGCTCAAGCCCGTCGCGGTCGTGCTCACCCACGGCCACATCGACCACATCGCCTCGGTCGTCCCGGTCTGCGGCGCCAAGGGCGTCCCGGCGTGGATCCACCCCGAGGACCGCTACATGATGGCCGACCCGGAGAGGGCGCTCGGCCGCTCGCTCGGCACCCAGCTGATGGGCGAGCTCACCGTCGGCGAGCCCGACGACGTGCGCGAGCTCACCGACGGCAGCGTGCTCGACCTGGCCGGCCTGAAGCTCACCGTCGACCACGCGCCCGGCCATACCAAGGGGTCGGTGACGTTCCGGACGCCCGGCGCCGAGGATCTGCCCCCGGTGCTCTTCTCGGGCGATCTGCTCTTCGCCGGCTCCATCGGGCGTACGGACCTCCCGGGCGGGGACAGCGAGGCGATCATGCAGTCGCTGGCCCGGGTGTGCCTGCCCCTCGACGACGCGACCGTGGTCCTCTCCGGCCACGGCGGACAGACCACCATCGGCCGTGAGCGCGCCACCAACCCCTACCTCAGGCAGGCGGCGGGAGCGCAGGGCGCTCCGGCCTTCCCGCGACGAGGAATGTGACGGAAGAGAAGTTGAGCACCTTCACCGCCCCCAAGGGCACCTACGACCTGCTGCCCCCCAGCTCCGCGACCTTCCTGGCGATCCGCGAGCGCCTCAGCGCGCCGCTGCGCCGGGCCGGCTACGGCTACATCGAGACCCCGGTCTTCGAGGACGTCAAGCTGTTCTCCCGCGGTGTCGGCGAGTCGACGGACATCGTCACCAAGGAGATGTTCTCGCTCACCAAGCGCGGCAGGGAGGACCTCGCGCTCCGCCCCGAGGGCACCGCGTCGGTGGTCCGCGCCGCCCTGCAGGCCAACCTGCACAAGCTGGGCAACCTGCCGGTCAAGCTCTGGTACTCCGGCTCCTTCTACCGCTACGAGCGCCCGCAGGCCGGCCGCTACCGCCAGTTCGCCCAGGTCGGCGCCGAGGCGATCGGCGCGGAGGACCCGGCGCTGGACGCCGAGCTGATCATCCTGGCCGACGACGCCTTCCGCTCGCTGGGCCTCGCCGACTACTCGCTGCTGATCAACAGCCTCGGGGACAAGCAGTGCCGGCCGCTCTACCGCGCCGCGCTGATCGAGTTCCTGGCCGGCCTGGACCTCGACGAGGACACCCGCCGCCGCGCCGAGATCAACCCGCTGCGGGTGCTGGACGACAAGCGCGACTCCGTCCAGGCCCAGCTGACCGACGCCCCCAGGCTGCGCGACTACCTCTGCGAGGAGTGCAAGGCCTACGACGAGAGGGTCCGCGAGCTGCTCACCGCCGCCGGCGTGCCCTTCACCGACGACCCCAAGCTGGTCCGCGGGCTGGACTACTACACCCGCACCACCTTCGAGTTCGTGCACAACGGCCTCGGTGCGCAGTCCGCGATCGGCGGCGGCGGCCGCTACGACGGCCTCTCCGAGATGCTCGGCGGCCCGGCGCTGCCGTCCGTCGGCTGGGGCCTGGGCGTCGACCGCACCTACCTGGCGATGGAGGCCGAGGGCGTCGTCCTCGACCTGCCCTCCACCACCTCCGTCTACGCCGTCGCCCTGAGCGACGAAGCGAAGAACGTCCTCTTCGCCAAGGTGGTCGAGCTGCGCCGCGAGGGCGTCGCCACCGACCTCGCCTTCGGCGTCAAGGGCATCAAGAACGCGATGAAGTCCGCGGACCGTTCCGGCGCCCGCTTCGCCGTGCTCGCCGGTGACCGGGACCTCGCCGACGGCGTCGTCCAGCTCAAGGACCTGACCACCGGCGAGCAGAACCCCGTCGCCCTCGACGCACTCGTCACCACCCTGAAGGAGAAGCAGCTGTGATCCGCACGCACGACGCGGGCACGCTCCGCCCGGAGCACGCAGGCACCACCGTCACCCTGGCCGGCTGGGTCGCCCGCCGCCGCGACCACGGCGGCGTGGCCTTCATCGACCTGCGCGACGCCTCCGGCACCGTGCAGATCGTGGTCCGCGACCTCGACTCGGTGCACGGCCTGCGCGCCGAGTACTGCGTCAAGGTCGTCGGCGACGTCCGGGTGCGCCCCGAGGGCAACGAGAACCCGGACATCCCGACCGGCGCCGTCGAGGTCGTCGTCACCGAGATCGAGGTGCTCTCCGAGGCCGCCCCGCTGCCCTTCCCGGTCGCCGAGTACGAGCCCGGCACGGTCAACGAGGAGGTCCGGCTCCGCTACCGCTACCTGGACCTGCGCCGTGAGGGCCCGGCCAAGGGCCTGCGGCTGCGCTCGAAGGTCAACAACATCATCCGCCGGGTGATGGAGGAGAACGACTACCTCGACATCGAGACGCCGTACCTCACCCGCTCCACCCCCGAGGGCGCCCGCGACTTCCTCGTCCCGGTCCGCCTCCAGCCCGGCCACTGGTACGCGCTGCCGCAGTCGCCCCAGCTGTTCAAGCAGCTGCTGATGGTGGCCGGCATGGAGCGGTACTACCAGATCGCCCGCTGCTTCCGCGACGAGGACTTCCGCGCCGACCGGCAGCCGGAGTTCACCCAGCTGGACATCGAGGCCTCGTTCGTCGACCAGGAGGACGTCCTGGCCCTCGGCGAGAAGATCGTCGGCTCGATCTGGCGCGAGGTGCACGGGTACGAGATCCCGAACCCGCTGCCCCGGATGACCTACGCGGACGCCATGGCCCGCTACGGCTCCGACAAGCCGGACGTCCGCTTCGGCCAGGAACTCACCGACCTCACCGAGTACTTCAAGGGCACCGAGTTCCGCGTCTTCCAGGCCCCGTACGTCGGCGCCGTGGTCATGCCCGGCGGCGCCTCCCAGCCGCGCAAGGCGCTCGACGCCTGGCAGGACTGGGCCAAGGCGCGCGGCGCCCGCGGCCTCGCCTACGTCGTCATCGACGCCGAGACCGGCGAGCTGCGCGGCCCCGTCGCCAAGAACCTCTCCGCCGAGCACCTGGCCGGCCTGGCCGCCGCCGCCGGCGCCAAGAACGGTGACGCGATCTTCTTCGCGGCCGGCAAGCAGCGCCCCTCGCAGGAGCTGCTCGGCGCCGCCCGCCTGGAGATCGGCCGCCGCTGCGAGCTGATCGACGAGTCCCAGTGGGCCTTCCTCTGGGTCGTCGACTTCCCGATGTTCGAGCCGATCGAGGACGACAAGGGCGAGTTCCAGGGCTGGCACGCGGTGCACCACCCCTTCACCGCCCCGACCGCCGAGTCGCTCGCCACCTTCGACACCGACCCGGGCTCGGCGCTCTCCAACGCCTACGACCTGGTCCTCAACGGCTCGGAGCTGGGCGGCGGTTCGATCCGTATCCACCAGCGGGACGTGCAGAAGCGGGCGTTCGACGCGATCGGCCTCTCCGAGGAGGAGGCGGCCTCGCAGTTCGGCTTCCTGCTGGACGCCTTCAACTACGGCCCGCCGCCGCACGGTGGCGTCGCCTTCGGTCTCGACCGGATCGTCACGCTGCTCGGCGGGTACGACACCATCCGGGACGTCATCGCGTTCCCGAAGACGTCCACCGGCGGCGACCCGCTGACCGGCGCCCCCACGCCGATCACTCCGGCGCAGCGCCGCGAGGCCGGCGTCGACGCCCAGCCGAAGGTCCGCGAGGACGCGAAGGCCGACGCCAAGTCCGAGGCCCAGCCCAAGGCCTGACGTCCAGTCGGCTAACCTTTCACGGCCCCGGACGGCGCACCTGCCGTCCGGGGCCGGTCCACAACGGTGTGCGACGGAGAGAGGCTTCCCCCCATGAAGGTCAGCACCAGAGTCGAGTGTCCGGACGACGCGCCCGCCACCAGACGGGTCCACATGGCCGCGTTCCCCGGCCCCGACGAGGCCGACCTGGTGGACGCGCTGCGCCGCGACCCCGCCTGGCTGCCCGGCCTGTCGCTGGTCGCGGTGGAAGAGGCCGGCCTGGTCGTCGGCCATGCGCTGCTCACCCGGCTGCGGGTCGGCGACGGCCAGGGCCTGGCGCTCGCGCCGGTCGCGGTCGCGCCGGAGTGGCAGCGCAAGGGCGTCGGCGAGCTGGTCGTCCGGGCCGCGCTGGACGCCGCCGAGGTGGCGGGCGAGAAGCTCGTCGTGGTGCTCGGCGACCCGGGCTACTACGGCCGGTTCGGCTTCCTGCCGGCCCGGCAGCACGAGGTCGCCGGCCCGTTCGAGGTGCCGGAGGCCTACTTCCAGGCGCTCGCCCTGCCCGCGTACGACGGCGGTCCGCGCGGGCTCTGCCGCTACCCGGAGCCGTTCGAGGCCGTCTAGGGCGCCCGGTCGGCGCCGTTCCTGCAGGCGGGACTCCCGCCCGGCGGGGGGCCGACCGTCGCCCGGCAGCTCTGCACGAACGCGGCCATCGCCTGGGTCAGCTCCCGCTCCTTCGGCCAGTACAGCCCGACCAGGCTGGGGCTCAGCCCCCGCACCGGCCGGTACGCGACATCCTCCCGCGCCGCCAGCCGGCTCATCGTCTCCGGGGCGAAGCCGATGCCCTGGCCGCACACCACCGCGGCCAGCCACTCGTCGGTGTTGTGCGCCACCGCGCCGATCCGCACCGGCCGCCCGTCCCGCTCCCGGACCGCCAGCCAGTAGTCGCGCCAGTGCCCGGCCTCGTGCGGTATCGCCACGAAGGGCTCGTCCAGCAGGTCCTCGAAGTCGATCACCGCACGCCCGGCCAGCCGGTGTCCGGCCGGCAGCGCCGCGCACCGCGGCTCCTCGCCCAGCACCGCGACGTTGTAGTGCTCGGACATCGACGGCGGGGCGTGCCAGAGCGTCAGGTCGATCTCCCCGGTGGCCAGCCCCGAGGTGGGGTCGAACCAGTTGTTCTGCCGCAGCTCCACCTGCCAGCCGGGCATCCGCCGGGTGAAGTCCGCCACGGTGCTCCGGGTCATCACGTTGATCGTGCCGCCCTCGAAGCCCACCCGCAGCGTCGAGCCCTGCTCGGCCGCCGCCGCCCTGGTGGCGCGCAGCGCGTCGTCCCAGTCCGCCAGCATCGGGCCGGCGTGCTCGGCCAGGGCCCGGCCCGCCGGGGTCGGTGCCATGCCCCGGCGGGATCGCTCGAACAGCTCCACCCCGAGCAGCGCCTCCAGCTGACGGATCTGCTTGGTCAGCGTCGGCTGGGAGACGAACAGCCGGGCCGCGGCGGCGGTCAGCTGCCCCTCCTCGCAGACCGCGGCGAAGCTGCGCAGCAGTCGGGTGTCCACATCCATGCCCCAAGGTTATGGAACGGGATATTGGACCGGCCCGGCAGGTCTGCGACAAGGTTGATCACTCGGCCCTCGGGCCGGCCCACGGGGGAGTCCGGCAGCGGCGGTTCAGGGGGCCGCCGCTGCCGCTTTGCCCCCCGGCCTGCGGGCACGAGGCGCAGCGCCTACGGTGAGTGGTCATCAGCACTCTCCGGACGGAGGCACCCAGGTGGCAGTCAGGCCCGAGCGTGACCGAGCCCGCCCTCCGGAGCGACTGCCGAGGAGGCCGTACGAGCGGGAGCTGCTGCGGCTCCAGAACGAACTCGTGAAGCTCCAGGAGTGGGTGCGCGCCGAAGGCGCCCGGCTGGTGGTCGTCTTCGAGGGGCGCGACGCGGCCGGCAAGGGCAGCGCGATCAAGCGGGTGACGGAGTATCTGAACCCGCGCATCGCCCGGGTCGTGGCGCTGCCCGCCCCCACCGAACGCCAGCGCGGCCAGTGGTACTTCCAGCGGTACGTCGAGCAGCTGCCCGCCGCCGGGGAGATCGTGCTGTTCGACCGCAGCTGGTACAACCGGGCCGGGGTCGAGCGGGTGATGGGCTTCTGCACGGATGAGGAGTACTGGCAGTTCCTGCACCAGTGCCCGATGTTCGAGCGGATGCTGACCGAGGCCGGCATCCTGCTGCGCAAGTACTGGTTCTCGGTCAGCGACACGGAGCAGCAGCTGCGCTTCCGGGGCCGGCTGGAGGACCCGATGAAGCGCTGGAAGCTCTCGCCGATGGACGTCGAGTCGATCACCCGCTGGGAGGACTACTCGCGGGCCAAGGACGAGATGTTCATCCACACCGACATCCCGGACTCGCCGTGGAACGTGGTGGAGAGCGACGACAAGCGGCGGGCCCGGATCAACATGATCGCCCACCTGCTCTCCACCCTCCCGTACCGCGAGGTGACCCCGCCCCGGATCGAGCTGCCGCTCCGCCCGCGCCCCCGGGGCTACCAGCGGCCGCCGCGCGACCTGCAGAAGTACGTGCCGGACCACGCGGCGGGGATCGGATAGCGCCTCCTCCGAACGGCCCCGCGGCGTTGCCGTCGGCGGTGCCGGAGCGTGCGATGGACGTGCCCGTGAACGCGCGGACGCCCGCCGCGGCGCCCGCCGGACGTCAGGAGACCCGCCCATGTTCGTTCGCACCGTCTACGCGACCGGTGACCCGGCCAGGCTCGACCGGACCCTCGAGGGGCTGCGCGCCGAGGCAGTCGGCCTGCTGTCCGCGCAGCCCGGCTACCGGGGCTACGGCCTCTTCGCCAACCGGGAACTCGGCATCATCACCATGGGCTCCTGGTGGGAGAGCGAACAGGCGGAACGGGACAGCGACGCGCAGCTGCGCGGGCGGCGCGCGGAGCTGCTGGCGCCGTTCGGGGGGACGGCCACCCAGGAGCGCTGGGAGGCCGTGGTCGCCGCCCGGCCCGCCCAGGCCGGCCCGGGCTCCTGGTTCCGGCTGACCAAGTTCGACCTCGGCCGGGCGCAGGCCGACCGGGTGGCCGCCGCGTTCCGCGAGGGGGCGCTGCCCGCGATGCAGCGCATCGACGGGTTCCTCGGCGGCTCCATGCTGATCAACTCCGAGGACGAGCGCGGTGCGGTCGGTCTTCTCTTCGCCGACAAGGCCGCCCTGGTGGCCTCCCGCGGCCCGGTCGCGGAGGCCCGGACGCGGGCCGTGGCCGCCGGCGGCGCCGTCCTGCAGTCGCTGGAGGAGTTCGAGGTCATCCTGCTGGACCTTCCGCAGCAGCCGTAGCGGTCCCGGCCGGGCGGGGCTGTCGGCGCCCTCGCATAGGCTTCCGGTGTGGACGAACCGGACCTCTTCACCGCCGCCGCCGAGGAACGCCAGGCCAAGGAGCCGGGCCGGGCCCCGCTCGCCGTACGGATGCGTCCGCGCACCCTGGACGAGGTGGCCGGGCAGCGGCAGCTGCTGAAGCCCGGCTCGCCGCTGCGCCGCCTCGTGGCCGGCTCGCGCGGGCCGGCGGCCACCAGCTCGGTGATCCTCTGGGGCCCGCCCGGCACCGGCAAGACCACGCTCGCGCACGTGATCAGCCAGGCCGTCGAGGGGCGTTTCGTCGAGCTGTCGGCGATCACCGCGGGCGTCAAGGAGGTCCGCGCGGTCATCGACGGCGCCCGCCGGGCGGTCGGCATGAGCGGCAAGGAGACGGTGCTCTTCCTGGACGAGATCCACCGCTTCTCCAAGGCCCAGCAGGACTCGCTGCTGCCCGCGGTGGAGAACCGCTGGGTCACCCTGATCGCCGCGACCACCGAGAACCCGTACTTCTCGGTGATCTCCCCGCTGCTGTCGCGCTCGCTGCTGCTCACTCTGGAGTCGCTGACCGACGAGGACATCCGCGCCCTGCTGCGCCGCGCGGTGGCCGACGAGCGTGGCCTGGGGGGCGCGCTGGAGCTGTCCGGGGAGGCGGAGGACCACCTCGTCCGCCTGGCCGGCGGGGACGCCCGGCGGGCGCTGACCACGCTGGAGGCGGCGGCCGGGGCGGCGCTGGAGAAGGGCGAGGCGACCATCACCCTGGCGACCACCGAGACGGCGGTCAACCAGGCGGCCGTCCGGTACGACAAGGACGGCGACCAGCACTACGACGTCGCCAGCGCGCTGATCAAGTCGATCCGGGGCAGCGATGTCGACGCCACCCTGCACTACCTGGCCCGGATGATCGAGGCGGGGGAGGACCCGAGGTTCATCGCCCGGCGGCTGATGATCTCGGCCAGCGAGGACGTCGGCCTGGCCGACCCGACCGCGCTGACCACGGCGGTGGCGGCGGCCCAGGCGGTGGCGCTGATCGGCTTCCCGGAGGCGCGGATCATCCTCTCCCAGGCGGCGATCGCGCTGGCACTGGCGCCCAAGTCCAACGCGGCCTACCTGGCGATCGACGCGGCGCTGACGGACGTCCGGCAGGGCCTGGCCGGCGCGGTGCCGCCGCACCTGCGGGACGCGCACTACGGCGGCGCCGGCAAGCTCGGGCACGGCCAGGGCTACCAGTACCCGCACGATCTTCCGGAGGGCATCGCGGCGCAGCAGTACGCGCCGGACGCGGTGCACGGCAAGGCGTACTACCAGCCGACCCGGCACGGCGGGGAGGCCCGGTACGCGGACATCGTGGAGTGGACCAGGGGCCGGCTCAGGGGCGAGTGACGGGCGGGGAACCCGCCGCGAAAGCTGCGGGTATACTCGTGCGGAGTGCCGTGTCCCGGGACGGCGGCAGGGGAGACCCTGACCGACCGGCCGCACCAGCGGGGCACCGGCGGTAGACCCCTCGCGGGGTCTTCAGGAGCGTCGCGCACCGTTTCGGTGTCGCGTGCAGCCCACCAACCCCGGTTCGGTGGGCCACTCGTGTGCAAGCACTTCCGTGCCCGGCCTCGGAGAACGGCTGACCACACTGCCCGTGGGCGGTGCGGTTTTCCTCCGGACCGCGACGAGCGACCTCCGTCAACACCTGGTGAAGCCGTATTCGTAAGCAAGGAAGGTTTGGTTCATGGCGAACCAGAAGCGTCCCAAGGTCAAGATCGCGCGTGCGCTCGGCGTGCCGCTGACCCCGAAGTCCGTCAAGTACTTCGAGGCCCGCCCGTACCCGCCCGGCCAGCACGGCCGTGGCCGCAAGCAGAACTCGGACTACAAGGTCCGTCTGCTCGAGAAGCAGCGTCTGCGCGCCCAGTACGACCTGAGCGAGAAGCAGATGGCGCGCGCGTTCGACCGCGCCAAGAAGGCCGAGGGCAAGACCGGTGAGGCGCTCGTCGCCGAGCTGGAGACCCGTCTGGACTCCCTGGTGCTGCGTTCGGGCATTGCCCGCACCATCTACCAGGCCCGCCAGATGGTCGTCCACGGCCACATCGAGGTCAACGGCGGCAAGGTCAACAAGCCGTCGTACCAGATGAAGCCGGGCTTCGTGGTGACTGTGCGCGAGCGCAGCAAGGAGAAGGTCCCGTTCCAGGTCGCCCGTGAGGGTGGCTACGCGGGCGAGGGCCAGACCCCGAAGTACCTCGAGGTCAACCTGAAGGCCCTGGCCTTCCGCCTGGACCGTGCGCCGCAGCGCAAGGAGGTCCCGGTGATCTGTGACGAGCAGCTCGTCGTCGAGTACTACTCGCGCTGACCCGCGAGCGGTACGCCTGCCGTACCCAGCGAGCCCCCGCCGCCTTTCGAGGCGGCGGGGGCTCGCCCCTTTGCTGCTCGTCTCCGGGTGCTCGGACCCGGCGCCGACGCTCATCGCTCCCTCCTGCGTCGGTCGCTTCATCGGTCTCTCGCTTTCGGCACCGGTGCGTCCTTCGGCTCGGGGCGGGACCGGGCCGCTCGGATGCCCTCTCAGATGTCCTCGCCGGTCATCGCGGCGGTCAGCCGCAGGTGCGGGCGGGCCTCCTCGGGACGGCCCTGGCGCTCCAGCGTCCGGCCGAGCATCAGCCGGGCGTAGTCCTCGGCCGGGGCGGCGTCGAGGATGCGGCGCAGCTCCGCCTCGGCCCGGGAGAGCTGGGCCGAGTGGTAGTAGCTGCGGGCCAGCAGCAGCCGGACCGCGAGGTTGGCCGGCTCCTCGGTGAGGACGCCCTCCAGCATGCGGGCGGCGTCGGAGTAGGCCTTGGACTCGAAGTGGAACTTGGCGAGGCGGTACTCGTCGGCGGCGGTGTGGATGGCCACGGCTGCTCCTTCCGGGTCTGCTCGGCGGCCGGTACCGGTGCGACGGCGCCGAGTGGTGCTGCCCGGTTGAGCAATGGACAAGTTTCAACTATTCCTGACCGGTGACGGGCGGGGCGCCGGCGGCACCGGGAAGGGGCCGGGCAGCGGCCCCGGGCCGTCCGCCCGGCCGTCGCCGCCGAGGGCGCGGTGGACGGCGGCGTCGAGGTCCAGCCGGGTGCCGCAGTCGAACCAGTCGGTGAACTCCTGCCCGGTCAGGCCGGCCCTGGCCCGCTCCTCGCACTCCCGGTGCGGGCCGTTGAACGTGCGCGAGCCGAAGAACGGCTTGCCCACGGCCTGCCAGATGCGGTGCGCGGCGCCCTGCAGCACCCGGGCCTCGCGGAGGTCGCCCGGCTCACCCGGGCCGGCCGGCGCGGTCTCCAACAGTGCCAGCAGGTCGATCGCCAGCACGATGCCGAGCAGGTCGCGGAAGAGGTGGCTGAGCCGGACGCTCTTCCGGGCCTGCGCGCGGGCCGGCCGGATGTCGCCGTTCAGCCAGTGCGAGTACGCCAGCGCGTACAGCCCGTACGCGTACGCCCACTGCTCGCCGTGCTCTTCGCAGTGCTCGCGGACCTGGCCGAGCCAGAGGTCGCCGCTCTCCTGGTCGCCCTGGAAGAGGTAGGCGATGCCCAGCTCGAACATGGCCATCAGGACGTTGCTGTTCAGCTCGCCGATGGTCCGGTAGTGCCAGAGCGCCTCCTCGAACAGCTCGGCGGCGCGGGCCGGCTCGTCGCCGATCAGCGCCGCACAGCCCTGCCGGTGGACGGCGTAGGCGAGCGCCCGGTCGTCGCCGGTGTCCAGCGCCTGCCGGCGGCACTCCTCCAGGGCGGGGCGGGCGGAGACCAGGTCGCCCTGGAGGGTGGCCATGTAGCCGGTGACCCAGAGCGCCTTGGCGCGGGCCTCGGTCGGCTGGGGGTCGAGGGCGAGCGCGCGGTCCAGCCAGTGCCGGCCCTCGCCGAGGTGGCCGCAGCCGACCCAGTAGAACCAGAGCGTGCCGGCCAGCAGGAGGGCGAGCTGCTCCTCGCCCGGTTCGGCGAGGCAGAACTCCAGCGCCGCACGGAGGTTGGGGTGGGCGAGCCCGGTTCGCTCGGCGGTTTCGGCCTGCCGGGGGCCGAACCACTCGACCTCGCCCCAGGTGGCCACGCCCAGGTACCAGTCGCGGTGGCGGCGCAGCAGCCGCTGCTCCTCGCCGGCGGCGCGCAGCCAGTGCCCGCCGTACTCGCGCAGCGTGTCCAGCAGCCGGAAGCGGACGCCGACGGCGCTCTCCGCGCCGGTCCGGCCGGGAGGTGCCTCCAGCCGCATGACCACCGACTTGTTGATCAGCTCGGTCAGCAGGTCGAGCAGCCCGTCCGGTTCGAGGCCCTCGCCGGCGCAGACGTACTCGGCGGCCTCCAGGTCGAAGCTGCCGGCGAAGACCGAGAGGCGGGCCCAGAGTAAACGTTCCTGCACGGTGCAGAGCTCGTGGCTCCAGCCGATCGTCGTCCGCAGCGTCTGATGGCGCGGCAGCGCCGTTCTGGACCCGCCGGTGAGCAGCCGGAAGCGGTCGTCCAGCCGGGCGCTGATCTGCTCCACCGACAGCGCGCGCAGCCGGCCGGCCGCCAGCTCCACGGCCAGCGGGATGCCGTCCAGCCGGCGGCAGAGCTGGGCGATCCCCTCGGCGGTGGCCGGGGTGATCTCGAAGGACGGCAGCACCGCCCGCGCCCGGTCGGCGAACAGCCGCACCGCGTCCGGCAGCACGCCGGGGCGGACGGCGCCGACCGGCAGCGGCGCCAGCGTCAGCAGGTGCTCGCCCGAGGTGCGCAACGCCTCCCGGCTGGTGGCCAGCACCCGCAGGCCCGGCACCGCCCGCAGCAGCGTGTCGGCCAGCTCGGCGCAGGGCTGCACCAGGTGCTCGCAGCCGTCCAGCACGATCAGCAGCCGGCGCCCGGCCAGCTGCTCGGTCAGGACGTCCAGGGGCGCCCGGGCGGTGCCGTCGGTCAGCCCCAGTGCCTCCAGCATTGCGTGGCCGAGCAGCAGCGGGTCCTGCACCGGGGCCACCTCCACCAGCCAGGTGCCGTCCGGGAAGGCGTCGGCCGCCCGGGCCGCCGCGCGCACCGCCAGCCGGCTCTTGCCCACCCCGCCCGGCCCGGTCACCGTCACCAGCCGGGAGGCGGCCAGCAGCCCGGCCAGGGCGGTCAGCTCCTCCTGCCGCCCGACGAAACTGGTCACCTCCGCGGGCAGCCGGCCGGGCGCCGGTGTCCGCCGCGCCGCCGTCCCTCTCGGCTCCGCTGTCGAGTCGCCGGCCAACCGCTGCTCCCGGGTCCGGGCCCGGACCCTCACGGCCCGGACGTCGCTCGGACCGCCCCGGCGACGGCCCGCCCGGTGGAACGAGGTGACCAGCCGGAGGTTACGCGCACGGCTCGCACACCCGACCGGATCGCGGGAGCCCGACGGGCGACAACCCGGTCGGGAAACCCGGCGTCGGCGCGATAGGGTTCCCTCGGAGAACAGCAAGGCGAGGGAGCGCACAAGGTGTCCGTGGGAGAGCTGGCCGGGTTGCTCGTCGCCGTCTTCTGGGCGGTCCTGGTCACCCTGCTCGCCGTCGTCCTCGTCCGGCTCTCGCGGGTGCTCAAGGAGGCCACCGTCCTGGTCTCCGCCGTCACCGAACAGGCCGTGCCGCTGCTGACCGACGCGGGCGCCGCCGTGCGCAGCGCCAACGAGCAGCTGGAGCGGGTGGACGAGATCACCGCCAACGTGCAGGACGCCGCCGCCAACGCCAATGCGCTCTCCTCCACCGTCGCGGCCACCCTGGGCGGGCCGCTGGTCAAGGTCGCGGCCTTCAGCTACGGCGTCCGCAAGGCCGTCGCCAAGCAGAACGGCACCCTGACGCTGCCCACCCAGCCGGGCGAGCGCGAGGAGCTGGCCCGGCTGATCCGGGCCGAGGTGCGCGCCGCGACGGCGCCCAGGAGCGGCCTGCTCGCCCGGGTCCGGCGTGCGGTGAGGGGCTGACGGCATGGTGCGACGCATCTTCTGGATGGCGGTCGGCGCCGGCGCCACCGTCTGGGCCATGAACAAGGCCAACGAGGCCGTCCACCGGCTCACCCCGGACAGCCTCTCCGGCACCGCCGCGCGCGGTGCGCTGCACCTGGGCGACGCGGCGAAGCGCTTCGCGCAGGACGTGAAGGCCGGCATGGCCGAGCGCGAGGAGCAGCTGCGCGAGGACCTCGGACTGGACGGCACCGCCGTCGTCGAGCCCCGCCGCCGCGGGGCCGCCGGGCTTCCCGGGAAGCGCTCCGGGCTGCCCCCCTCGCGCGAGCCCCAGTACCGAGCTATCTCGGCGGCGCCCGGCAGCCCGGCCGCCGCCCTGCCTCCGTCCAGCAGTGCCCGCACCACCCCCGAAGCCATCGAAAAGACGCCCCGCCGCGCGCTGCCGCAGCCGGGCGGTACCCCGAACCGGAAGGACCACTAATGGAGTCGGCAGAGATCCGCCGCCGCTGGCTGCGCTTCTTCGAGGAGCGCGGCCACACCGTCGTTCCGTCGGCGTCCCTGGTCGCCGACGACCCCACCCTGCTGCTGGTCAACGCCGGCATGGTGCCCTTCAAGCCGTACTTCCTGGGCGAGGTCAAGCCGCAGTTCTCGCGCGCCACCAGCGTCCAGAAGTGCGTGCGCACCCTGGACATCGAGGAGGTCGGGAAGACCACCCGGCACGGCTCCTTCTTCCAGATGTGCGGCAACTTCTCCTTCGGTGACTACTTCAAGGAAGGAGCCATCAAGTTCGCCTGGGAGCTGCTCACCACCCCCATCGCGGACGGTGGCTACGGCCTGGAGAAGGAGAAGCTCTGGATCACCGTCTACAAGGACGACGACGAGGCCGAGCAGATCTGGCGGGACGTCATCGGCGTGCCGTCCGAGCGCATCCAGCGCCTCGGCATGAAGGACAACTTCTGGTCGATGGGCGTCCCCGGCCCGTGCGGCCCGTGCTCGGAGATCAACTACGACCGCGGCCCCGCGTACGGCGAGGAGGGCGGCCCGGCCGTCAACGGCGAGCGCTACCTGGAGATCTGGAACCTGGTCTTCATGCAGTACGAGCGCGGCCACGGTGACGGCAAGGACGGTTTCGAGATCCTCGGCGACCTGCCGAGCAAGAACATCGACACCGGCCTCGGCCTGGAGCGCCTCGCCGCCATCCTTCAGGGCGTCGACAACCTCTTCGAGATCGACACCAGCCGGATGATCCTCGACCGCGCCGCCGAGCTGACCGGCCACACCTACGGCGCCGACCACAAGTCGGACGTCTCGCTGCGCGTGGTCACCGACCACATCCGCACCGCGCTGATGCTCATCGGCGACGGCGTCACCCCCGGCAACGAGGGCCGCGGCTACGTGCTGCGCCGCATCCTGCGCCGCGCCATCCGCAACATGCGCCTGCTGGGCGCCACCGGCGTGGTCGCCAAGGACCTCACGGACACCGCCATCAAGGCGATGGCCCCGCAGTACCCGGAGCTGGAGACCGACCGCAAGCGGATCGAGACGGTCGTCGCCGGCGAGGAGGCGGCCTTCCTGCAGACCCTGAAGGCCGGCACCAGCCTGCTGGACACCGCCGTCACCGAGACCAAGCAGGCCGGCGGCGCGGTGCTCTCCGGCGAGCAGGCGTTCAAGCTGCACGACACCTACGGCTTCCCGATCGACCTCACCCTGGAGATGGCCGAGGAGCAGGGCCTCCAGGTGGACGAGGCCGGCTTCCGCCGCCTCATGCAGGAGCAGCGGGACCGCGCCAAGGCGGACGCCAAGGCCAAGAAGATGGGCCACGCCGACGTCGCCGCGTACCGCGAGGTCGCCGACAAGTCCGGCGCCAGCGTCTTCACCGGCTACAAGCTCACCGAGGGCGAGGCCACCGTCGTCGGCCTGCTGGTGGACGGCCTCCCGGCGCCGGCCGCGAGCGAGGGCGACGAGGTCGAGATCATCCTCGACCGCACCCCGTTCTACGCCGAGGGCGGCGGCCAGCTCGCCGACCACGGCCGGATCCGGCTGGACTCCGGCGCCGTGGTGGAGATCCGCGACGTGCAGCAGCCCGTTCCGGGCGTCATCGTGCACTCCGGCGGCGTGCTGTTCGGCGAGGTCGTGCTCGGCGCCTCCGCGTACGCCACCATCGACGTGGACCGCCGCCGGGCGATCGCCCGCGCCCACTCGGCCACCCACCTGACCCACCAGGCGCTGCGCGACGCGCTCGGCCCGACGGCCGCCCAGGCCGGCTCCGAGAACGCACCCGGCCGCTTCCGCTTCGACTTCGGCTCGCCCGCCGCCGTGCCCGGCACCGTGCTGGTCGACGTCGAGCAGAAGATCAACGACGTGCTCACCCGCGAGCTGGACGTCACCGCCGAGGTCATGACGATGGACCAGGCCCGCAAGGCCGGCGCCATCGCCATGTTCGGCGAGAAGTACGGCGACGAGGTCCGGGTCGTCACCATCGGCGACTTCTCCAAGGAGCTCTGCGGCGGCACGCACGTCGGCAACACCGCCCAGCTGGGCCTGGTGAAGCTGCTCGGCGAGTCCTCGATCGGCTCCGGCGTGCGCCGTGTCGAGGCGCTGGTCGGCGTGGACGCGTACAAGTTCCTGGCCCGCGAGCACACCGTGGTCTCCCAGCTGACCGAGCTGGTCAAGGGCCGCCCGGAGGAGCTGCCGGAGAAGATCTCGGGCATGCTCGCCAAGCTCAAGGACGCCGAGAAGGAGATCGAGCGCTTCCGTGCCGAGAAGGTCCTGGCCGCCGCGGCGGGCCTGGCCGACGCAGCCGAGGACGTGCAGGGCATCGCCGTGGTGGCCGCCCAGGTCGCCGACGGCACCGGCGCGGACGAGCTGCGCAAGCTGGTCCTGGACGTGCGCGGCCGCCTCGGCGCGCGCCCGGCCGTCGTCGCCGCCTTCACCGTGGCCAACGACCGCCCGCTGACCGTGATCGCCACCAACGAGGACGCCCGCGGGCGCGGCATCAAGGCCGGCGAGCTGGTCCGGGTCGCCGCCAAGACCCTCGGCGGCGGCGGTGGTGGCAAGGACGACGTCGCCCAGGGCGGCGGCTCCAACCCGGGCGCGGTCGGCGAGGCCATCGCCGCGGTGCGCGGCCTGGTCGCGGAGCGCGCCAACTGATGGTCGAGGAACCCCAGGCTGAACGGCCCCCCTTCCGGCGGGGGCGGCGGATCGCCGTCGACGTCGGTGACGCCCGGATCGGGGTCGCGTCCTGCGACCCCGACGGGGTGCTCGCCACGCCGGTGGAGACCGTCCCCGCCGGGGTGAAGTCGCAGGCCAGGATCGCCGCGATCGCCGAGGAGTACGACGCGATCGAGGTGATCGTCGGATTGCCGCGCTCGCTCAGCGGCAAGGAGGGCCCGGCGGCCGAGAAGGTCCGGGCCTACGCCACCCGGCTGGCCAACCGGCTCTACCCGGTGCCGGTGCGGCTGGTCGACGAGCGGATGTCCACCGTCACCGCGACCCACGGCCTGCGGGCCTCCGGGGTCAAGGCGAAGAAGGGCCGCTCGGTGGTCGACCAGGCCGCCGCGGTGGTGATCCTGCAGACCGCCCTTGAGTCCGAACGGGTGAGCGGGCGGCCGCCGGGCGAGAGCGTCGAGGCGGTCGGCTGATCGGTCTGGTCTAACGTCCCGGTGAGGGGCCCGTGCGGACGCGTCCGCACGGGCCCCTCACTCCGTTTCCGGGACCGCCGAGGGGGCGCAATGACCGACCAGGACTTCACCCCGGGGCTCACGCCCGGCCACCTCGGTGCGCCGGTGATGGAACCGGAGGGCCGCGCGCCGGGCACGCCCCGGCCCCACCCCGATGCACCCGATCCACACCGCCGGCGCAACGGCCTGGCCTGCGGGCTGACCGCGCTCGCCCTCGTCGCCGTCTTCGGCGGGATCGGCCTGACCGGTTACACCTGGCTGCGGGGGCAGCAGAAGCCGCCGGCCGCCGCCGACTTCGCGGGGGCGGGCAGCGGCCAGGTCCAGGTCTCGGTGCCCGAGGGGGCCGGGCTCTCCCAGATCGCCTCCGCGCTGGTGCGCAACGGCGTGGTGGCCAGCTCGCTCGCCTTCACCCGGGCGGCGAAGGGGAGCGCGGCCGCCGCTGGGCGGATCCAGCCGGGCACGTACACGCTGAAGCAGAAGATGTCGGCGGCCGCGGCACTGGCGATCCTGGTCGACCCCGCCAACGCCAACGGCCTGACCATCCCCGAGGGGTGGCGCGGCAACCAGATCTACGCGGCGATCGACAAGAAGCTGGACCTGCCCGCGGGCACCGCCCAGAAGGCGGCCCAGGAGCAGGCCGGCGAGCTGGGCCTGCCGGAGTTCGTCAAGGGCAGCCCCGAGGGGTACCTCTTCCCCGCGACCTACAGCGTGACCGACGGCACCACCGCGGTGGACCTGCTGAAACAGATGGTCGAGCGGGCCGGCAAGGAGTTCGCCAGGGACGACGCGGACGTCGTCGCGCAGAACCTCGGGCAGAGCCTGTACGGGCTGGTCACCATCGCCAGCATGGTCCAGGGCGAGGCCGACAACACCGAGGACATGGCCAAGGTGGCCCGGGTCATCTACAACCGGCTGGCCAAGAACATGCCGCTGCAGCTGGACTCCACGATCAACTACGCGCTCGGCCGCTCGACCCTGAACACCACGGTCGGCGAGACCAAGCTGGACTCGCCGTACAACACCTACCTGCACGCCGGCCTGCCGCCGACGCCGATCGGCAACCCGGGGCGGCAGGCGATCATGGCGGCCGTCGACCCGGCGCAGGGGGACTGGCTCTACTTCGTCACCGTGAAGCCGGGGGACACCCGGTTCACCGACAGCTTCGAGGTGCAGCAGCGGAACGTGGCGGAGTTCAATGCCAACAACGCGGCCAAGGCGAGCGGGTCGGCGTCTGCGTCGGCTTCCCCGGGGAGCGCGTCTGCGGAGGCTTCGGGGGCATCGGGGAGTGGTTCTGCGGAGGCCTCGCCGGCTGCGCCGGGCGGGCACTGACCGAGGCGTCGACCCTGCCGGTGACCGGTCTGCGGTACGGTAACGTCTCCCTCCAGGCGATGCAGTAGCACGCCGGTTCGAGAAACAACCGGGACGCCGTCCCGGGACGGCCGGTCCGATCCTCCGGCCGTCTCCGTCGGTGTAAGGGGATCAATGACCGATCTGGGTCGGGGCTACGGCCCCCAGGGCTCCGAGCCGTGGCACCCCGGTGATCCCGCGTACGGAGGCCAGCAGCCGGTCCCCGGCCAGCAGGACGGCCAGTGGCAGCAGCAGCCGCAGGCTCAGCAGCCCCAGCAGTACGGCGGTGGCCAGCAGGGCTACCCGCAGCAGATGCAGCAGCCGGCTCAGCAGGGGTACCCGCAGCAGGGCTACCCGGCCGAGTACGCGCAGCAGCAGCCGCAGCAGTACGGCGGGCAGCAGTTCCCGCAGGGGCAGCAGCAGCCGCAGTACGGCGGCGGCCAGCAGGGCTACCCGCAGCAGGGCGGCCAGGTGCCGGGCGGTGGCCAGGGCTTCCCCGGGCCGCAGGGCTACCAGGACCAGCAGGGTTACCAGGACCAGCACGGGTACCAGGGTCAGCAGGGATTCCCGGGCCACGGGGGCCAGCAGGGTCAGCAGGGATTCCCAGGGCAGCAGGGTCAGCAGGGATTCCCGGGCCAGCAGCAGAACCCCCAGGGGTTCCAGGGCCAGCAGCAGGGCTACCCGCAGCAGGTGCCCCAGCCGGGGGCGGGCCAGCAGGGCATGCCCCAGCAGCAGATGCCCGGTCAGCCCGGCGCCGGTCAGCCCGGTCAGCCCGGCGTCGGCGGGCCCGGTGTCAGCGGGCCCGGTGCGGGGCAGCCCGGTGCGGATCAGCCCGGTGCGGCGCCGCAGCCGGGTGGGCGCGCGGCCCGGCGGCAGCAGCAGGCCGCGGCTCCGGCCGGCCCCGGTGCCGACGGCATCGACTGGGAGGCGGAGGCCGCCGCGCTGGAGGCAGGCGGCCACCCGGCGGAGGCCGAGCCCGAGCCCGCCGAGGACGAGTGGGACGACCACCGGGACGACTACGCCGAGGGCGGCGAGGACGAACACGCCGGCTTCCTCGGCGAGGAGGACAACACCCGCGAGGGCAAGAAGAAGCGCAAGGAGAAGGGCAAGAAGTCCGGCCGTCGCAACGGCGGCGCCTGCCTGGTGGTCGCGCTGGTGCTGCTCGGCGTGGCCGGCGGTGCCGGCTGGTGGGGATACGGCTTCTACCAGGACCACTTCGGCCCGCCCCCGGACTTCCAGGGCGAGGGCACCACCAGCGTGCAGGTCGAGATCAAGCAGGGCGCGACCGGTGGTCAGATGGGCATGACCCTGAAGGCCGCCGGCGTGGTCAAGAGCGTCGAGGCGTACACCCAGGCCTGCGACAAAGAGCCCAAGTGCGGGAACATCCAGTACGGCTTCTACGCCCTGAAGAAGGAGATGTCGGCCTCGGCCGCCCTCAAGGCCCTGGTCGAGCAGAACGGCGGCGCCGCGCTGGTGCTGCCCGAGGGCCTGAACTCCACCGAGGTCTACGCCAAGATCGACGACAAGCTGAAGCTGCCGAAGGGCACCACGGCGGACGTCGCCAAGGCGCAGGTGGCCGGCCTCGGCCTGCCGGCGTACGCGAACGGCAACATCGAGGGCTTCCTCTGGCCGACCCGGTACAACATCGCCGAGGGCATGAAGCCCGAGGACCTCCTCAAGCAGATGGTGAAGAACGCCACCGAGAAGTATCAGGGCCTGGACGCCCAGGCCGCCGCCGCGGGGCTGAAGAACGGCTACGAGGTGGTCATCGAGGCGAGCATCCTGCAGCGCGAGGGCAACAATGCGCCCGACTTCGCGAAGATGGCCAGGACCATCCAGAACCGCCTCGCGGCCGACGGCGAGATCAAGCACCGCCTGGGCATGGACACCACGCTCCAGTACTCGCTCGGCCGCAAGGTGCTCGACAAGAAGGACATCGACGACGCGTCCAACAAGTACAACACCTACATCAACCCGGGTCTGCCGCCCGGGCCGATCTCCAACCCCGGCGAGGCCGCGATCAACGCGGTGACCCACCCGGCGGACGGGAAGTGGCTGTACTTCATCGCGATGGACCCGACGCACACCCTCTTCGCGGAGACGGACAAGGAGCACGCGGCCAACGTCGAGCAGTACTGCAAGGCGGCCGGCCAGGGCTTCGACAAGGTGCGCGTCCACTGCACCACCGCCAAGTAGCCCGCGCGGGTAACTCGCCTACGGAGAAGCAGCGTTGACCAGCAAGCACCGGGCGGCCGTCCTCGGCTCGCCGATCGCCCACTCGCTCTCGCCGGACCTGCACCGGGCCGCCTTCGCGGCGCTCGGGCTGGACGGCTGGCGCTACGACCGGTTCGAGGTGGACGAGGCCGGGCTGCCCGGCTTCCTCGCCGGGCTGGACGAGGCGCAGTGGACGGGCCTGTCGCTCACCATGCCGCTGAAGCGGGCGGTCATCCCGCTGCTCGACGAGGTGAGCGCGACGGCCCGCTCGGTCGAGGCGGTGAACACGGTGGTGTTCACCGCCGACGGGCGGCGCACCGGGGACAACACCGACATTCCCGGGCTGGTCAACGCGCTGCGCGAGCGCGGCATCACCGAGGTGCCGGGTGCGGCGGTGCTCGGGGCCGGGGCGACCGCCTCCTCGGCGCTGGCGGCACTGGCCCAGATCTGCACCGGTGAGGTGACCGTCTACGTGCGCACCCCCGAGCGGGCGCGGGAGATGGCCGAGCTGGGCGAGCGGCTGGGCGTCGCCGTCCGGACGGCCGGCTGGGAGCGCGGCGCCGAGGCGCTGGCACAGCCGCTCACCGTCTCCACCACGCCGGTCGGCGCGACCGACGCCTTCGCCGCCGGGCTGCCGGCCGCGCCCGGTGCGCTGTTCGACGTGCTGTACCACCCATGGCCGACGGCGCTGGCCGCCGCCTGTGCCGAGCGCGGTGCGACCGTGCTGGGCGGGCTGGACCTGCTGGTGCACCAGGCGGTGTTGCAGAGCGAGCGCTTCACCGGCCGGACGCCGGGCCCGCTGGCCGCCGTCCGGGCGGCGGGCGAGGCGGCGCTCGCCGCGCGCTGACGCGGGCGGGGTGGTCCGGCGGGTGCTGCTGGGGGCGGGGTGGTCCCGGGAGGGCGCTGACGCGGGCGGGGTGGTCCGGCGGGTGCTGCTGCGGCGCGCCCTGCCGCGCCGGCACGACGTGCCGTGGCGCGGGATGCAGGTGTGGCATTTTGTGCCACTGCGGCAGGTCCTGCCACCGGTCGCGGGTCGTTGCGTCCGTCGGTTGGCCGGTTGCTGTCCGTCACCCGGACTCTGCTCCCGGGTGCGCCCGGGGCATGAAAGGATTCAGGGACAAAGGCACGCCCGGGCGGGTCACGGCTGCACCCGTGGCCGGTCCGCTGATGAAGGAGCTCCGTTGGGTACGTTGCGCTGGCTGACGGCGGGGGAGTCGCACGGCCCCGCACTCGTCGCGACGCTGGAGGGCCTGCCCGCCGGTGTACCGGTCACCACCGCCGTGGTGGCCGACGCGCTGGCGCGCCGCCGGCTCGGCTACGGTCGCGGCGCACGGATGAAGTTCGAGCAGGACGAGGTCACCTTCCTCGGCGGTGTCCGGCACGGCGAGACCATGGGCAGCCCGGTGGCGATCATGGTCGGCAACACCGAGTGGCCGAAGTGGGAGCAGGTCATGTCGGCCGACCCGGTCGACCCCGAGGTGCTGGCCGGCCTCGCCCGCAACGAGGCGCTGACCCGCCCGCGCCCCGGTCACGCCGACCTCGCCGGCATGCAGAAGTACTCGATCGACGAGGCCCGCCCGATCCTGGAGCGCGCCAGCGCCCGTGAGACGGCCGCCCGGGTCGCGCTCGGCGCCGTCGCCCGTGCGTACCTCAAGGAGACCTGCGGCATCGAGATCGTCAGCCACGTGGTCGAGCTGGCCGCCGCCAAGGCCCCGGCCGGCGTGCTGCCGCTGCCCTCCGACGAGGCGCGCCTCGACGAGGACCCGGTGCGCTGCCTGGACGCCGACGCGTCGAAGGCGATGGTCGCCGAGATCGACCAGGCCCACAAGGACGGCGACACCCTGGGCGGTGTGGTCGAGGTGCTGGCCTACGGCGTGCCGGTCGGCCTCGGCTCGCACGTGCACTGGGACCGCCGGCTGGACGCCCGCCTCGCCGCCGCGCTGATGGGCATCCAGGCGATCAAGGGCGTCGAGGTCGGCGACGGCTTCGACCTGGCCCGGGTGCCGGGCTCCCAGGCCCACGACGAGATCGTGCCGACCGCCGACGGCATCAAGCGCACCTCCGGCCGTTCGGGCGGCACCGAGGGCGGCCTCACCACCGGCGAGCTGCTGCGCGTGCGCGCCGCGATGAAGCCGATCGCGACCGTCCCGCGCGCCCTGCAGACCCTGGACGTGCGCACCGGCGAGCCGGCCAAGGCCCACCACCAGCGCTCCGACGTCTGTGCCGTGCCGGCCGCGGGCATCGTCGCCGAGGCGATGGTCGCCCTGGTGCTGGCCGACGCGGTGAGCGAGAAGTTCGGCGGCGACCACGTCTCCGAGACCCGCCGCAACGTCCAGGGGTACCTGGACAACCTGATCGTCCGATGACCACGCCACTGGTGGTGCTGGTCGGCCCGCCCGGCAGTGGCAAGTCCACGGTCGGGCGGGCGCTCGCCGAGCGCCTGGGCGTCGGGTTCCGGGACACCGACGCCGACATCGAGCAGCTGGCCGGCAAGCCGATCCCGGAGATCTTCATCGACGAGGGCGAGCCGCACTTCCGCGAGCTGGAGGCGGGCGCCGTGCGCGCCGCCACCGGGACCCACGACGGTGTGCTCGCGCTCGGCGGCGGCGCCGTCATGGCCGAGGCCACCCGCGCGCTCCTGCACGAGCTGCCGGTGGTCTTCCTGGAGGTCCCGCTGGCCGACGCGGTCAAGCGGGTCGGCCTGGACGCCCCCCGCCCGCTGCTGGCCGTCAACCCGCGGGCCCGCTGGCGCGAGCTGATGGAGGCCCGCCGCCCCCTCTACCTGGAGGTGGCCACCGCCGTCGTCGACACCGCCGGCCGTACGCCCGGACAGGTCGCGGACGCCGTACTGGAAGCACTGGAGCTGAAGACCCCTCATGAGTGACACCGTCACGATCCACGTCGGCGGCAGCGCCGGCCACGACCCGTACGACGTGCTGGTCGGGCACCAGCTGCTGGGCGAGCTGGCGCCGCTGATCGGACCCCCCGGTATCGGGACAAGGGGGGCCAAGCGGGTCGCGCTCATCCACCCGGAGGCGCTGGCCGCCACTGCCGACGCGATCCGCGAGGACCTGCTCGGCGAGGGCTACGAGGCGATCGTCCTGCAGGTGCCCAACGCCGAGGACGCGAAGAGCGTCGAGGTCGCCGCGTACTGCTGGTCGGTGCTGGGCCAGACCGGGTTCACCCGCAGCGACGTGATCGTCGGCCTCGGCGGCGGCGCCACCACCGACCTGGCCGGCTTCGTGGCCGCGACCTGGCTGCGCGGGGTCCGCTGGATCTCGATGCCCACCACGCTGCTCGGCATGGTCGACGCGGCCGTCGGCGGCAAGACCGGCATCAACATCGCCGAGGGCAAGAACATGGTCGGCGCCTTCCACCCGCCGGTGGGCGTGCTGGCCGACCTCGACACCCTGGAGACGGTGCCGAAGCACGACTACGTCTCCGGCCTCGCCGAGGTCGTCAAGTGCGGCTTCATCGCCGACCCGGCCATCCTCGACCTGATCGAGGCCGACCCGGAGGGCGCCAAGACCCCGGCCGGGCCGCACACCGTCGAGCTGATCCGCCGCGCCATCCAGGTCAAGGCCGACGTGGTCTCCGGGGACCTCAAGGAGGCCGGCAAGCGCGAGATCCTCAACTACGGCCACACCCTCGGCCACGCCATCGAGCGCAACGAGCGGTACAAGTGGCGGCACGGCGCCGCGATCTCCATCGGCATGGTCTTCGCCGCCGAACTCGGCCGCCTGGCCGGCCGACTGGACGACGAGACGGCCGACCGTCACCGCACCGTGCTGGCCTCGGTCGGCCTGCCGCTGAGCTACCGCGCGGACGCCTGGCCGAAGCTGCTGGACGCCATGAAGATCGACAAGAAGTCGCGCGGCGACCTGATCCGCTTCATCGTCCTGGACGGTCTCGGCAAGACCTCCGTCCTGGAGGGCCCCGACCCGTCGCTGCTGGCCGCCGCCTACGCGGAGGTCTCCTCGTGACCCGGGTGATGGTGCTCAACGGCCCCAACCTCGGCCGGCTCGGCAGCCGCGAACCGGACGTCTACGGCGCCACCTCGTACGCCGGGCTGGTCGAGCGCTGCACCGTGCTCGGCAAGGAGTTCGGCTTCGAGGTCGAAGTCCACGAGACCAACTCCGAGCAGCAGATGGTGGAGTGGCTGCACGAGGCGGCCGACGGCCGGGTGCCCGTGGTCATCAACCCGGGTGCCTTCACCCACTACTCGTACGCGATGCGCGACGCCGCCGCCCAGCGGACCGCCCCGCTGATCGAGGTGCACATCTCCAACCCGTACGCCCGGGAGACCTTCCGGCACACCTCGGTGATCGCCGCGGTCGCCTCCGGGACGATCGCCGGGTTCGGCCTCGGCTCGTACGAACTGGCGCTGCGCGCGCTCGCGGAGCAGCTCACCACACGTTGAGGCGGGGGCGGCCGCCCTCGTCAGCGGCCCGGCGGCGGACTGTGCCCGCTGCCGGGCCGACGTGTAGTGTCCCGCTGGAGGAAGTCGGGAGGTGGCCGTGACGCAGTACGCCGGGGGTGGGCACGTCCCCCCACGTCCCGTCGCCCCACCGGTCCCGCCGTACCCCGGCACCGCGACCGCCGCGGCGTCGCCGGCCCCGCCGCAGCCGACAGGCGCGGTGGCGCAGGGCGCGCCCCAGGCCGTCTCTGCACCATCGGTGGCTCCGCAGCCTCCGCCGGTGGCTGCGCACCCTTCGCCGGCCGCGGTGCAGTCTTCGCCGGTGGCCCCGCAGCCGGTGGTGCCCGTGCCGGTCGCACCGCAGGCCGCGGGCCGGCCCCCGTACGGTGGGCACCCGGCCGTCCCGCCGACCGGTCCGGCGCCGGTGCCGCCGGGCGCGCCCGTGCCGCCGCCCGGTCCGATGGCACCCGCGGCACCGGTCGTCCCCGCAGCCCCTGCTCATTCCGCCGCTCAGCCCCCGGCGCCCGTGCCCGCCGGGTCCACCGGGCACTTCCTGCTGCCCTCCGGCGCGCCCGTCCAGCTCCCGGCGCACCCGCAGCCGCACGCGCCCACCGGGCCGCTCGCCGTGCTGCTGATCGGCCCCGCCGGGGCCGGCAAGACGACCGTCGCCCGGCACTGGGCCGAGCGCCGGCCCACGCCGACCGCGCACATCAGCCTGGACGACGTCCGCGAGTGGGTGCAGTCCGGCTTCGCCAACCCGCAGTCCGGCTGGAACAACGCCTCCGAGGCGCAGTACCGGCTGGCCCGCCGCACCTGCGGCTTCGCCTGCCGCAACTACCTCGCCAACGGCATCTCGTGCATCATCGACGACGCCGTCTTCCCGGACCGCCCGGCGATCGGCCTCGGCGGCTGGAAACGCCACATCGGGCCCGGCATGATCCCGGTCGTGCTGCTGCCCAGCCTGGACTCGGTGCTCAGCCGCAACGCACGGCGCAGCGGCAACCGGCGGCTCAGCGACGAGGAGGTGGCCCGGATCCACGGGCGGATGGCCGGCTGGTACAACTCCGGGCTGCCGATCATCGACAACTCGCACCTGGACGTCGCCGCCACCGCCGCCGAGCTGGACCGGGTGATCCTGGCACGGCTGATGGGCATCCCGGTCCGCTGAGCCGCCTGGCCCCGGGCCCGCGCCAGGCCGGTCTGTCGGTGTCGGCTGCGATGATGGACGCGTCCTGTCGAACCACCCGGGGGAGCTGACGCCCGTGCCGGAAGGCCACATCATCCACCGCCTCGCCGCCGAGAACGCCAGGGCCTTCGGCGGCCGCCCCGTCCGGGCCAGCAGCCCGCAGGGCCGGTTCGCCGACAGCGCCGAGCTGGTCGACGGCCAGGTGCTGACGGGTGCCGAGGCCACCGGCAAGCACCTCTTCCTCGGCTTCGAGGGCGGCTCCTGGGTGCACATCCACCTCGGCCTGTACGGCGGGTTCACCTTCGGCGAGGGCCCGGCGCCCGAGCCGGTCGGCCTGGTCCGGCTGCGCCTGGAGAACGACGACTCCTACGCGGACCTGCGCGGCCCCAACACCTGCGCGCTGATCACCGGCGCTGAGAAGGCCGCCGTCGCGGACCGGCTCGGGCCCGACCCGCTGCGCGCGGACGCCGACCCGGAGCCGGCCTGGCGGCGGATATCCGGCAGCCGGACGACGGTCGCCGCGCTGCTGATGGACCAGAAGGTGCTGGCCGGCGTGGGCAACGTCTACCGTGCCGAGGTGCTGTTCCGGCACGGCATCAACCCGCACCGGGCCGGTCGCGACCTCACCCGCGCCGAGTGGGACGCGATCTGGGTCGACCTCGTCGCCCTGATGCACGAGGGCGTCGGCGCGGGCCGGATCGACACCGTCCGCCCCGAGCACACGCCCGAGGCGATGGGCCGTCCGCCCCGGGTGGACGACCACGGCGGCGAGGTCTACGTGTACCGCCGCGCGGCTATGCCCTGCCTGGTCTGCGGCACCGACGTCCGGACCGAGGAGCACGCCGCCCGGAACCTCTTCTGGTGCCCGGCCTGCCAGCAGGCCTGAGGACCGCCCGGTCGGCGGGCCGACCAGGTCCGGGCGGTCCCCCGGCCGCGCCACTCCGAACCTACGCGATCCGAACCGACCCGGCCTGAGGCTTGGTGGGTCGGTGGGTCGGTGGGTCGGTGGGTCGGCTGAGCCGAGCCGGGCAGGAGCCGTCAGCCGTCAGCCGCAAAAGCCGTGTCAGCCGTCCGCCCTCTCGCGGGCGACCGACCAGGCGGCGGCTGCGCCGGCCAGGCAGAGCGGCGTGTAGAGCGCCAGGTTGAGCACGTAGAAGACCGAGCCGGTGTCGGCTCCGATCCCGGCCGCCCAGACCAGCCCCGCCAGCCCGCGGGCGAGCATCCCGCCGGCCACCGCGTGAGGGCCCCAGCGCAGCGCCACCGCGGGCACCCGGCGGGCCAGGCCGTCCAGTACCCCGCCCCGGGCGAGGACCAGGGCCGCCCCCGTGAACAGCGCCGCGGCGAGCGGGAGGACGACCGGTGGGGTGAACGGCACGTCGGCGTTGAGCACGGCCTGGGAGAGCGACGCCCGCCCGGCCGCCGGCCAGGTGCTGCCGGTGGCCCAGTAGAGGTGCAGCAGGCCGTCGGTGGCAAGCACGGTGGCGACGGCGAGGGCGGCGGTACGGCGGCGGTTCACGGTGGTCCCCCAGGGGATGCGACGGTGTGTCACCCGCAGGAGCGGCCCCGCCCGCCGGACGTTCCCGTGACGAGCGTCACACCGGGAAGTCGCCCGGGCGAGGGAACGTCCGGGCCTCCCGCCGCCTCTGATGCGGATGTGGATGGTCCCGACACCCGAACCGCGAGCGACCTCGCCGCCCTGGTCCGCGCCGCCCAGCGCGGCGACCAGCTGGCGGTGAGCGGACTGCTGGAGCTGGTCACGCCCTATGTCCGCCGGCTCTGCGGCCCGATCGCCCTGGACGACGGCCCCGACGCGACCCAGGAGGCGCTGATCGCCGTCTTCCGCAAGCTGGGCCAGCTCCAGGACCCGGCCGCGCTGTTCGGCTGGGTCCGCTCGATCGCCGTCCGGGAGGCCGTCCGGCATGTGAAGCGGGTCGCCCGCTGCGTCCCGGCCGACCTCTCCGAACTGCCCCGCCCCGGTGATCCGCAGCTGGCCACCGACATCGAGGACGTCCTCGCCCGGCTCAGTCCCGAGCACCGTGCCGTCCTGGTACTGCGAGACCTGGAGGGCCTGGACGAGGGGTCCACCGCCGACCTGCTGGGCGTGGCGGCCGGCACCGTGAAGTCCCGGCTCTCCCGGGCCCGACTCAGCTTCCGAAGGGCGTGGCAGCAGTGAGCGCGCAGAACCCCTGGCCGGTGGCGGCCTTCGACCCGGTGCGCCGACTGCACGTCATCGCCGCCGTCACCCCTGGCGCCGACGTCCGCGAGACGGTGATCGACGCGCCGTTCGACCAGGTCTGGGCCGTCGCGGCGGACCTGGAGGACGGGCTGCCGCGCTGGCTGCCGGACCTCCGCTCCGTCCGCCTCACCGCGGGCCCGGCGGGCGGCCGCACCGAGGCCCTGGTGGTGGGCCACAGCCGGCTGCGGGCCCGTTTCGACGTCGAGCTGACGCCCGGCTGGTGCCTGATGCGCAGCCGCTTCCTGCTCGGCGGCATGGCCGCCCGCCCCGAGCCGGACGGCACCCGGTTCGCCTTCCTCGGTGCCTTCCGTCTCCCCGCCGCCGGCCTGGTCACCCGCGCCCTGCGGCCCGCCACCGACCCGCTGGCCCGGCGCTCGCTCCGCCGCTTCGAGCGGCTGGTGCGGGAGGGGTGACCCCGGTCGCGGGAGGGGTGGCCCCGGTCGCCCGGAACGGTTGATGCCGGCTCAGGAGCCCCCGCCGGCCGGACACACCCGGAGCGGCCGGTGGCCTCGCCCGGGGTGGTTTCCGGGCGGGTCGGCCGACAGGTGGGTCAGCCGCGACGGGTGGGTCAGCCGGCCGCGGCGGTGGGCCCGTGCCGGTCGGTCGCGGAGCCGTCGGGGGTGTCGGGCGCCGGCTCGTGGTGCTCGGCGGCGGCGCATTCGTCCAGCAGGGGGCGCATGGCATCATCCACGAGCCGGTAGCGCACCACGCGTCCGTCCTTGTCTCCGGTGACCACGCCGGCCGTGCGGAGCAGTCGCAGCGCCTGTGAGACGGCGGGGTCGCGCATACCGGTGGCGACGGCGAGGTCGGTGACGGCGAGCGGACCGGCGCGGTGCAGGGCGAGCAGCAGGGAGAGCCGCCCCGGGTCGGCGAGCAGTGAGAACCGCTCGGCCCAGGACCGGACGTGCGCGGTGTCGCCGATGGCGGCGATGGCCTCGCAGACCCGGTGCCCGTCGATGGTGCGCTGACCCGCGCGGTCGGCCGGTACGAGATGCATGCGGACATTCTCGCAGGCCCCGGCCTGTGATCCTGGACACCTGCGCAGGTGCGCAGCCTTGCAAGGGTGATGCGGGGAGCCCTACCGTGTTGCCCGCCGTGGTGCTCGGGAAGACCGGTGACGAACCCTCAGGGGTTCAAGTCCGGAGCGGCCCTCGCCACTGTGATCGGGGGAGTCGTCCGTACCCACGACGCCACTGGGCGCCTCGCGCGCCTGGGAAGGCGGGTACGGAAGCCCCGTCAGCCAGGAGACCGGCCACGGCATCTCACGAACGACTTTCCACGAGGTGCTGGAGCGTGATCCGCAGATGACCGTGCCCGAAACCGCCGCTGCTCCGGCGGCGCCGTCCGTCCTGCCCACTTTCCGCTGGAGGCGGGAGGACACCGTCCGCACGGCCGGGTTGATCGGTGTGATCCTGGCCATGCACGTGGTGGCGTTCGGGACGCTCATATTCCTGGTCGCCCCGGAGAAGTACGAGGTCGGCACCCAGGTCTTCGGGGTGGGCCTGGGCATCACCGCGTACACCCTCGGGATGCGGCACGCCTTCGACGCCGACCACATCGCGGTGATCGACAACACCACCCGCAAGCTGATGGCGGACGGCAAGCGCCCGGTCTCGGTGGGTTTCTGGTTCGCCCTCGGCCACTCCTCGATGGTGGTCATCATGGCCGCCCTGGTGGCGGGCGGCGCGCAGCTGGCCAACACGCTGATGGACGACGAGTCGGCCACCCACCAGTGGCTCGGCGTGGTCGGCACCTCCGCCTCCGGCGCCTTCCTCTACCTGATCGGCGCGCTCAACCTGGCCGCCCTGTTCGGCATCCTGAAGGTGTTCCGCTCGATGCGCGCCGGGCAGTTCGACGAAGCCGAGCTGGAGGAGCACCTCAACTCGCGTGGCTTCCTGGCCCGGGTGCTGAACCGGGCGACCCGCTCGATCACCCGGCCGGGCCAGATGTTCCCGGTCGGCATGGTGCTCGGCCTCGGCTTCGACACCGCGACCGAGGTGACCCTGATGGTGATGGCCGGCTCGGGCGCGGCCTCCGGGCTGCCCTGGTACGCGATCGTCTGCCTGCCGCTGCTGTTCGCGGCGGGGATGAGCCTGTTCGACACGCTGGACGGGACGTTCATGAACTTCGCGTACCAGTGGGCGTTCTCCAACCCGGTGCGCAAGGTGTACTACAACCTGACCATCACCGGGCTGTCGATCGCGGTGGCGTTCATCATCGGCACCATCGAGCTGGTCGGGGTCCTGCACGAGAAGCTGGACCTCACCGACCCGGTCAGCGGCTGGATCGCGGACATCTCGCTGGACAACGTCGGCTACGCGATCGTCGGGCTGTTCGTGGTGGTCTGGGCGGCGGCGATCGCCTACTGGCGGGTCGCGGGGGTCGAGCAGCGCTGGAGCCCCCAGGTGGTGACGCCGGGCGCGGAGCCGGCCGCCTCGGAGGCGGCGAAGTAGCCCGTGAACCAGCCGGCGGCCGTCAGGCCGCCGCGAGCAGGAGTGTCCCGGCCACGGCGAGCCCGGCGCCGACCACCTGGACGGGACGCAGCCGCTCCTTCAGCACCCCGCGGGCCATCAGCGCGGTGACCACCGGATAGAGCGAGGCCAGCACGGCGGCCACCGCGGCCGAGCCGCTGTGCGAGGCCATCGCGTACGTGCCGTTGGCGGCGACGTCGGCCACGCCGACCGCGGTGAGCGCGGGGAGCCTGTCCCGCAGGCCGGGCAGGAGCCGGCCGCCGCGCCCGCCTTCGCTGTCGCGCCCGCCTCCGCTGCGGCCCCCGCCCTTGCTGCCGCGCAGGCTGAGCAGCAGCGCACCGCCGCCGACGGCGACGTTGCAGAGCCGCTGGACGCAGAGCACCAGCAGCAGCCCACCGCCGGCGGAGGCGTGCGCGATCAGGGCCATCACCGCGCCGAAGCCGAAGGCGGCGGCGAGGGTGAGCGCCAGCACCCGCCGGGCAGCGGCCGGTCCGCCCCGCTCCGGCCCGCCGGCCAGCACGACGCCGACCACGGCGACCGCGATCCCGGCGGCCTGGCCGAGCCCGGGGCGCTCGCCCAACGCCAGACCGACGCCGACCGGTACCGCCACGCCTATGGTGGCCAGCGGCGAGACCACGCCCATCGGGCCGAGCGCGAGCGCCCGGTAGAAGGCGAGCATGGCGAACGGGCCGATCACCCCGGCGGCGACGGCGTACCAGAGGGCGGGGGAGACGTCCGTCCAGCCGCCGGTGGCCAGGACGGCGGCGAGCAGCAGCACGGTGGCGGTCAGCTGGGAGGCGACCACCACGGCCAGCGCCGGCAGCCGGCGGGTCAGCGCGCCGCCGCCGAAGTCGGCCAGGCCCCAGAGCAGGCTGGCGGAGAGGGCAAGCAGGGCGCTCATGAGACGACCCGGAGGGCCCGCAGAACGTAGGACAGCACAATGTACCCCGCAGTACAGTCGAATGGACTCGTTGCCGAGTGGGCAGCTTAGTCCACTCAACTGAACTATTCGAATCAATATACTGAACTGGACTGACCGCGTGCCCGACCCCGACCTCGTCTCCCAGGCCCTCGCCCGGAACCTCAAGCGTGTACGCGCCGAGCGCGGCCACACTCTCGACGCGCTCGCCGCCCGCTCCGGCGTCAGCCGGGGCATGATCGTCCAGATCGAGCAGGACCGCACCAACCCGAGCGTGGCCACCGTGGTCCGGCTCGCCGACGCGCTCGGCGTCTCGATCGCCCGGTTGCTCGACTACGACGAGGGCGCGGGCGTCCGGATCGTCCCGGGTGACCAGGCCGTCCCGCTCTGGACCGGGCCGTCCGGTGGCACCGGCACACTGCTCAACGGTGTCGAGGCGCCCGGACCGCTGGAACTGTGGGCCTGGCGGCTGGAGCCGGGCGAGGGCTACGGCTCGGAGCCGCACCCGGCGGGCACGGTGGAGATCATCCGGGTCGAGGAGGGCGAGCTGACCCTCGTCCACGGCGAGCGCGAGCACCTGGTGCCGGCCGGCAGCACCGCCTCCTTCGACGCCTCCTACGCCCACGCCTACCGCAACGCGGGGACCGCCGCCGTACGGCTGACCATGGTGGTCTCCGTCCCGCCGCCGCGCTGAGCCGCCCGTGGACGTGAAGCGTGGACGTGAAGCGGCGCCCGACCGGCCCTCAGGGGGGTCGGTCGGGCGCCGCTTCGGCGTTTCGCGCGGACGGGCTCAGCTGTGCCGGTCGCCGTACCGCCGGCGGAACCGCTCGACGCGGCCGGCGGTGTCCATCACGCGGGACTGGCCGGTGTGGAACGGGTGGCTCGCCGAGGAGATCTCGACGTCGACCACCGGGTAGGCGTTGCCGTCCTCCCACTCGACCGTCCGGTCGCCGGCCGGGGTCGTGCGGGTCAGGGTCGAGCGGGTCAGGAACACCAGGCCGCCGGCCTTGTCGCGGAAGACGACCGGGCGGTAGGCGGGGTGGATGCCGGGCTTCATGGCGGGGCTCCTCTCGGGAGTGCGGGCGGGGTCCGGGGTCAGCGCTCTTCGCGGAAGTCGACGTGCTGTCGGGCGGCCGGGTCGTACTTGCGCAGCACCATGCGGTCCGGATCGTTGCGGCGGTTCTTGCGGCTCACGTACGTGTAGCCCGTCCCCGCCGTGGACCTGAGCTTGATGATCGGGCGAAGTTCGCTGCGGGCCATGACTGTCCTCCTGGTGGGTTCTCGGGCGGTTCGCGTCGGCCCGAACCGCACTCCGCAATGGGAGTCATTTTCATGTGGTCCAACACGGCTTCCCCCCTGCCCATTCCCGGCCCCCGCCGCGGCCCGTTGCCGACCCCCGGGGCGACATGTGCTCGGGTGGGGGTGCTCGGCGGGCGGATCGGGGTGGGGCTCCGTAGGCTCGACGCATGTCTGATGCGTACGCGGGCCGGCGGGAGCGGCTGAGGGAGCACTGCAGTGCGACCGGGGCCGATGCGGCGCTGATCACCCGGGCGGCGAACGTGCGGTACCTGACCGGGTGCCCGCCGTGCGGGGCGACGCTGCTGCTGACCCGGGAGCGGGTGCTGCTGGCGCTGCCGGACGACCTGCCGCCGGACGACACCGGGGAGCACCTGATCGCGGAGGACGTGACCCAGGTGCCCGTGGCGGCGGGGGCGGACACCGCGCTGGCGGCCGCCGCGGCTGCGGCGCGGCTGCGGGTGTCGGACCTCGCGGTGGAGGAGCACGATCTGACCGTGAGCCGGCACCGGGCGGTGGCGGGCCTGGCCGAGGGGGTCCGGCTGGCGGATCTCGCGCAGGCGGTCGAGCGGCTGCGGGTGGTCAAGGACGAGCACGAGATCGCCGACCTGCGGATCGCGGCCGAGATCGCCGACCAGGCGCTCGGCGAGCTGCTGGAGTCGATCCTGGTCGGCCGGACCGAGCGGCATCTGGCGATGGAGCTGGAGCGCCGGATGATCGACCACGGCGCGGACCGGGCGGCCTTCCCGGTCTCGGTCGGCACCGGCAGCCACTCGGGCCAGCAGGCGCACCAGCCGACCGACCGGCGGGTGGAGGAGGGCGACTTCCTCACCGTGGTGCTCGGCGCGCAGTACCGGGGGTACGGGGTCTCCACGGCGCGGACCTTCGTGATCGGTGCCGCCCCCGCGCCCTGGCAGGTCGAGCTGCACCGGCTGGTCTTCCGGGCGCAGCGGGCCGGGCGGGAGGCGCTCGGGCCCGGGGTCGAGCAGTACGTACCCGACCAGGCGGCGCGGGAGATCCTCCAGGCGGCCGGGCACACCGAGAGCTCGCCGCACCCGGTCGGCCACGGTATCGGGCTGGAGATCCGGGAGGCGCCGCGCCTCGGTCCGTCGGACATGGGTAAACTGGACAGCCGCGTACCGGTCACCGTCGGCCCGGGGGTCCACCTCCCTGGCAAGGGCGGGGTCCGGATCGAGGACACGCTCGTCGTGCGCCCCCTCGAAGAGGGCGGACCCGAGCTGCTCACCATCACCACCAAGGAGCTCCTCGCCCTGTGACCCGCGGCTGCCCGGGAGGCTGCCGCAGGCGGCAGGACGCACCCCTTGGTTCCTTGACAGCTATATCCAGGAGTAAGTGCGCCCGTGGCTTCCACGAACGATCTCAAGAACGGCATGGTCCTCAAGCTGGAGGGCGGCAAGCTCTGGTCCGTCGTCGAGTTCCAGCACGTCAAGCCCGGCAAGGGCCCGGCCTTCGTGCGGACCAAGCTCAAGGAGGTCCTGACGGGCAAGGTCGTCGACAAGACCTTCAACGCCGGCACCAAGGTCGAGACCGCCAACGTCGACAAGCGCGGCATGCAGTTCTCGTACAAGGACGGCGAGAACTTCGTGTTCATGGACACGGACACCTACGACCAGACCACGGTCGAGCCGGCCGTCGTCGGCGACGCCGCCAAGTACCTGCTGGAGGGCTTCGAGGCCCTGGTCGCCATGTACGAGGGCGCCCCGCTGTACATCGAGCTCCCGGCCTCGGTCGAGCTGACCATCTCCCACACCGAGCCGGGTGTGCAGGGCGACCGCTCCACCGGTGGCTCCAAGCCGGCCACCCTGGAGACCGGCGCCGAGATCGCCGTCCCGCTGTTCATCGTGACCGGCGAGAAGATCAAGGTCGACACCCGCGACGGCAGCTACCTCGGCCGGGTGAAGTAAGTCCGTGTCGGCCGCACGCAGCAAGGCCCGTACCAGGGCCTTCCAGATCCTCTTCGAGGCCGACCACCGCAACGTCGACCCGCTGACCGTCCTCGCGGACTGGGTGGCCCGTGCCCGGGATCCCAAGCCGGACGAGGGCACCCCGCAGGTCGGCGAGTACACGATGGAGCTGGTCGAGGGTTATGTCCAGCACGCCCGCCGGATCGACGACCTGATCTCGGAGTACGCGGTGGGCTGGACGCTCGACCGGATGCCGATCGTGGACCGCAACGTCCTGCGGCTCGGCGCGTACGAGCTGATCTGGGAGGACGGCGTCCCGGACGCGGTCGTCCTGGACGAGGCCGTCGAGATCGCCAAGGAGTTCTCCACGGACGACTCCCCGGCCTTCGTCAACGGCCTGCTCGCCCGCTTCCTGGAGCTGAAGCCGAGCATCCGCCGGTAGCAGCACCCGACGTACGGCCGCCGGATCCCCCATCGAAGGGATCCGGCGGCCGTCGTGCGTTGCGCCCGGGTGGCCTGACGTGGAACCCTACTCGCCAGTAACCTGGTGCGCCGGCGGCCCCGCTCGCCGGCGACCCCGCAGCGAAGGGCAGGCCACCCCCATGACCACGGCGATCCGCAGCGAGTTCGACCAGGGCATCGCCCTGACCCGCCACCCGGACGAACCCGGCCGCTACGACGGCGAACTGGGCTCCGGCTGGCAGATCGGCGGCGGAGTCAACGGCGGGCTGCTGCTCGCCATGGCCGGCCACGCGCTCTCCCTGGAGCACGGCGCGCAGGAGCCGGGCGGCCACGCCGACCCGGTCTCGATCAGCGGCTACTACCTCTCCGCCTCCACCCCCGGCCCGGCCACCGTCCGCACCGAGGTGCTCCGCGCCGGCCGCTCGCTCTCCACCGGCACCGCCTCGCTGAGCCAGGACGGTGTCGAGCGGCTCCGGGTAGTCGCCAGCCACGGCGACCTCGCCGCCGCCGACGGCGAGGTGCGTACCACCGCGCAGCCGCCGCAGCTGCCGCCGCCGGACCAGTGCATCGGCGTCGAGCACGCCCCCAAGGAGCTGATCGCGCAGGCCGCCCTGCTGGAGCGGTTCGACCTGCGGCTCGACCCGGCCACCATCGGCTGGGCGCTCGGGCAGCCCTCCGGCAACGGGCGGATCCAGGGCTGGTTCCGGCTCGCCGACGGCCGCGAGCCCGACCCGCTGCTGCTCCTGCTGGTCGCCGACGCGCTGCCGCCGGTCACCTTCGACCTCGGCCTGCCCGGCTGGGCGCCCACCATCGAGCTGACCGTCCACCTGCGGGCCCGGCCGGTGCCCGGCTGGCTGCGCGTCACCCACGCCACCCGCAACGTGGCCGGCGGCTACTTCGAGGAGGACGCCGAGGTCTGGGACGAGGCCGGCCGGCTGGTCGCGCAGTCCCGCCAGCTGGCCCGGGTGCCGCGCCCGGTGTGACGCGTGACGGGCGCGGCGGTGTGGCCGGGGCGGGCCGAAACACCCGCCTCACGTTCGGTTACATTCCTGTGACACGCCGTACGTGTGCGACACGCGGGGTTGGGGAGGACAACGGTCAGCGGTACTACCCGCCGCTGACCTTGATCCGCCCGTCCGCCCCAGGAGCCCACGATGAGTCGCAACGGCCGCGCCCGCCGCACCCCCGACTGCACCGCCGCCGGCCCGCGCCCCCGCGCGCGGTCGCGGCACGAGCGGGCCGAGCGGCGCCCGGCCGGCGGCGACCAGGCCTTCGTCATCGGTGTCCTGACCAGCGCCGCCGACTTCGAGCGCGCCCGCGCCTGGCGCCTCTCCGACGCGCCCGACTACGCGTCCTACCTGCGGGACACCGCCGAGCTGCTGACGGAGGCCCAGCGCGGCTTCGACACCGTCCGGGCACGGATGTTCCACCCCCAGGACTTCGAGGAGTTCTGCCTGCTGAACGGTCTCGACCCGGCCGAGCCGGGCGCCCGCGACCGCTACCTCGTCAACCCGCCGCTGCAGACCCAGCTGCTCGCCTACCAGGGCGAGGAGCTGGCCGGCGACTTCGTGCCCCGGCTGGTCCGGGCCCGGGAGAACGGGCTGACCCTGCGCCACGCCGACCTGCTGCTGGACGGCGGGCTGTACGAGGGGCGTGGCCGCGCGGTGCGGGAGGCGTACCAGCGCGGTGCCGAGGTGTTCCGCCGGATGCTGGTGGGCGCCGGTGCCGGGGTGTACGAGCTGCGGCTCGCGGTGGACGCGCCCGGCGGGCGGCTCACGGCGGCGGCCCGGGTGCTGCAGTGGGAGGACGGCGTCGTGCGGATCAACGACGAGGACCTGGAGCTGCTCTGCGCGGTGCTCTGCGCCGGGCTGGCGCGGGAGCTTCCGGGCCTGGCGGTGCTGCACGGCGCGCAGGGCTCGGCGGCCTCCTGCGGGGAGTACCGGCAGACGGCGTGGGCCTGGGTCAGCGGTGGGCAGGACTGGGCCCCGGCCGAGGGCGCGGTGCGGCTGGACGGGGTGGCGGCGGAGCCGGGCTACTCGCTCGGCACGGTCTGCTGAGCCGTCGGCGGGGCCCGGTGGGGGCCCGTGGCCGTACGGCGGTGCCGGGGTCCGTGGCCGTACGGCGGTGCCGCGGTGCGGGCCCGTGGCGCACGGACGCGCGACGGCGCGGGCCCCGGTCCGGGGCGCCGCGCCGTGACGTTTCTGCTGAGCTCCGCCCGTTTCTGCAGGTGAGGGCGGGGCGGAGCCGGTGTGGCGAGCGGTCAGCTCGCCTCCTCCTCGCGCACCGCACGGCGCGCGTCGGGGTTGAGCACACCCCAGGAGATCAGCTGCTCGGTGAGGATCGACGGCGACTGGTCGTAGATCACGGCCAGCGTGCGCAGGTCGTCCTGGCGGATCGAGAGCACCTTGCCGTTGTAGTCGCCGCGCTGGCTCTGGATGGTGGCCGCGTAGCGCTGCAGCGGGCCGGCCTTCTCGGACGGGACCTGGGTCAGTCTTTCGAGGTCCAGCACCAGGCGCGGCGGCGGCTCGGCCGCACCACCGGGCGTACCGCCGGGCAGCAGCTCCTGCACCGGCACGCCGTAGAACTCGGCCAGCTCGGCCAGCCGCTGCACGGTGACCGCACGGTCGCCGCGCTCGTACGAGCCGACGACGACTGCCTTCCAGCGCCCCTGGGACTTCTCCTCGACACCGTGCAGGGAGAGCCCCTGCTGAGTGCGGATCGCTCGGAGCTTGCCTCCGAGTTGCTTCGCGTAGTCGCTGGACATTGGTCTCCCCGGACGAGATTGCTTCGCGTTCAGTGGTGGGTCACGGGCGATCGCCGACGTCGTTACCGGTGGGTTCGACGCCCGTCTCGTAACTCACTGTGAGGTTACGTAGAGTGAGGTAGTTGCGTCAAGCCGAATGGGGCAGTCGTGCGAATGGCCCGCATCGGCGGAACGTCCGGGGCGTTAACCCGATGAAGCGGAATGGTGTCGGTCCGTTTGCCGGTGGCCGCGCTGGTACGATGGCCGGAGCCCGCGCCACGTCGGCGGGGGCCATCCCAGACATCCTTTAAGGCCCGTCCCGTGAGGCGGGGAAGGAGGTCCGCTTCGGCATGACCGCAGACCACGAAACCACGCCGCGGCCGCCGCACCAGGTGCTGGACGGCACGGACATCGCCCGGGTGATCACCCGGATAGCGCACGAGATCGTCGAGCGCGCCAAGGGCGCGGAGGACGTCGTGCTGCTCGGCATCCACACCAGGGGCGTCCACCTGGCCCGCCGCCTGCACGCCAGGCTGGCCCAGATCACCGGCCGCGACATCCCGCTCGGCACCCTGGACATCACCATGTACCGGGACGACCTGCGGCTCAAGCCCGCCCGCGCGCTGGAGCACACCGAGATCCCGGGTGACGGCATCGACGGCCGGCTGGTGATCCTCGTCGACGACGTGCTCTTCTCCGGCCGCACCATCCGCGCCGCGCTCGACGCGCTCAGCGACATCGGCCGCCCACGCGCTGTGCAGCTCGCCGTCCTGGTCGACCGCGGCCACCGCGAGCTGCCGATCCGGGCCGACTACGTGGGCAAGAACCTCCCCACCTCGCTGCGCGAGGCCGTGCAGGTCCGACTCGCCGACACCGACGGCGTGGACGCCGTGCTGGTCGGCGACCGCGACTACGCGGCCCGCTCCTCGCAGGCCCTGGCCTCCCGGCCGTCCGAACCGCACCTCCCGGAGTAACCCGCGTGAAGCGCCACCTCGTCTCCGCCGCCGACCTCACCCGCGACGACGCGCTGCTGATCCTGGACACCGCCGAGGAGCTGGCCCAGCTCTCCGGACGGGCCGTCAAGAAGCTGCCCACGCTCCGTGGCCGAACCGTCGTCAACCTCTTCTTCGAGGACTCGACCCGCACCAAGACCTCCTTCGAGGTCGCCGAGAAGCGGCTCTCCGCCGACGTCATCAACTTCTCGGCCAAGGGCTCCTCGGTCTCCAAGGGCGAGAGCCTCAAGGACACCGCGCTCACCCTGCAGGCCATGGGCGCCGACGCGGTCGTCATCCGGCACCACGCCTCGGGTGCGCCGGCCAGGCTCGCCCAGTCCGACTGGCTGCGCGGCAGCGTCATCAACGCCGGTGACGGCACCCACGAGCACCCCACCCAGGCGCTGCTCGACGCCTTCACCATGCGCCGCCACCTCAACCCCGGCGCCGGCCACGATCTCGCGGGCCGCCGGGTGACCATCGTCGGCGACATCCTGCACAGCCGGGTCGCCCGCTCCAACGTGCACCTGCTCACCACCCTCGGCGCCCACGTCACCTTCGTCGCCCCGCCGACGCTGCTGCCGATCGGCATCGAGAACTGGCCCTGCGAGATCAGCTACGACCTGGAGAGCGTGCTCCCCAAGACGGACGCGCTGATGATGCTCAGGGTCCAGCGCGAGCGGATGAACGCCGCCTTCTTCCCGACCGAGCGCGAGTACAGCCGCCGCTACGGCCTGGACGGCAGCCGGATGGCCCAGCTGCCCGAGCACGCCATCGTGATGCACCCCGGCCCGATGGTCCGCGGCATGGAGATCACCGCCGACGTCGCCGACTCGCCGCGCTGCACCGTGGTCGAGCAGGTCGCCAACGGCGTCTCCGTCCGGATGGCCGTCCTCTACCTGCTGCTCGGCGGTGCCGTCTTCGCCGACGGCCCCGCCGAAGCCGCCCCCCGCACCGACTCCGTGGAGACCGCTCAGTGACCACCTACCTGATCCGCAACGCCCAGCTCCTCGGCGGCGCCCCGCAGGACCTCCACCTCGCCGACGGCGTCATCAAGGAGATCGGCACCGGCCTCACCGTCGAGGCCGACATCGACATCGACGCCAGCGGCCTGATCGTCCTGCCCGGCCTGGTCGACCTGCACACCCACCTGCGCGAGCCCGGCCGCGAGGACGCCGAGACGGTGCTCACCGGCACCCAGGCCGCCGCCAAGGGCGGCTTCACCGCCGTCCACGCGATGGCCAACACCTTCCCGGTGGCCGACACCGCCGGCGTGGTCGAGCAGGTCTGGCGGCTCGGCCAGGAGTCCGGCTACTGCGACGTGCAGCCGGTCGGTGCCGTCACCGTCGGCCTGGAGGGCAAGAAGCTCGCCGAGCTCGGCGCGATGCACGAGTCCGCGGCCGGCGTCCGGGTCTTCTCCGACGACGGCAAGTGCGTGGACGACGCGGTCATCATGCGCCGCGCGCTGGAGTACGTGAAGGCCTTCGACGGGGTCGTCGCCCAGCACGCCCAGGAGCCGCGGCTCACCGAGGGCGCCCAGATGAACGAGGGCCAGGTCTCCGGCGAGCTCGGGCTCGGCGGCTGGCCGGCCGTCGCCGAGGAGGCGATCATCGCCCGCGACGTGCTGCTCGCCGCGCACGTCGGCTCCCGCCTGCACGTCTGCCACGTCTCCACGGCCGGCTCGGTCGAGATCATCCGCTGGGCCAAGGCCAAGGGCTGGGACGTCACCGCCGAGGTCACCCCGCACCACCTGCTGCTGACCGACGAACTGGTCCGCTCCTACGACCCGGTCTACAAGGTGAACCCGCCGCTGCGTACCGCCGCCGACGTGCAGGCGCTGCGCAAGGCGCTCGCCGACGGCACCATCGACGCCGTCGCCACCGACCACGCGCCGCACCCGGCCGAGGACAAGGACTGCGAGTGGGCCGTCGCCGCGATGGGCATGGTCGGCCTGGAGACCGCGCTCTCGGTGGTCCAGCAGACGATGGTCGACACCGGCCTGCTGAACTGGGAGGGCGTCGCCGACCGGATGTCGCACCGCCCGGCCCGGATCGGCCGTCTCCGCGGCCACGGACGGCCCGTCTCGGTCGGTGAGCCGGCCAACCTGGTGCTGTTCGATCCCGCGTACCGTGGTGCCGTGAACCCCGACAGCTTCGCCACGCGCTCCCGCAACACCCCCTACCGGGGCCTCGACCTGCCCGGACGGGTGCACGCCACCTTCCTGCGCGGCAACGCCACCGTGCTCGCCGGCGAGCTGGTCGAGCAGGGCGGGCTCGCGTGAGCTCGGTCGCCCTGCTCGCCCAGGAGCAGGCCAGGGTCACCAACTGGCCCGGATACATCGGCTGGGCCGTCGGCCTGCTGGTCGTCATCGGCCTGGTCTACTGGCTGATGCGCCAGGGCTGGAACTGGCGCCGCACCCTGCAGTCCGGCATCCCGGCGCTTCCCGCCGTGCCGGAGCGTGCCGGGCGGACCATCCTGGAGACCAGCGGCCGGTACCACGGCACCACCACCGCCGGGAACTGGCTGGACCGGGTCGTCGCGCACGGCCTGGGCACCCGCAGCCGCGCCGATCTGACCCTCGGCGACAACGGCCTGCTGGTGCGGCGCCCCGGTGACGTCGACCTCTGGATCCCGGCCGAGCACCTGACCGGTGCCCGGACGGACTCCGGGATCGCCGGAAAGGTCGTCCCGTCCGGACTGCTCGTCGTCACCTGGACGCTCCCCCAGCCTTCGGCCGGGGGGACCCCCACGGGCATCGCCCTGGACTCCGGCTTCCGGGCCGACCACCCCGACGAGCACACCGCCTGGGTCGAGGCGATCGCTCAACTCGCAACACGTACGAAGACGAAGACGGAAGAGGCCGCTCCATGACCGCACCTGCCCCCACCACGCAGCGCCAACGGCGGGAGCGCCCGTTTTCGAACAGGGAGGCTGCCGTGCTCGTCCTGGAGGACGGCCGGACCTTCCGCGGCCAGGCCTACGGCGCCACCGGCGAGACGTTCGGCGAGGCGGTCTTCAACACCGGCATGTCCGGCTACCAGGAGACCCTCACCGACCCGTCGTACCACCGCCAGATCGTCGTGATGACCGCCCCGCAGATCGGCAACACCGGCTGGAACGACGAGGACGACGAGTCCCGGCGGATCTGGGTCGCCGGCTACGTCGTGCGTGACCCCGCCCGCGTGGCGTCCAACTGGCGCTCGCGCCGGTCGCTGGACGAGGAGCTGGCCAACCAGGGCGTCGTCGGCATCAGCGGCATCGACACCCGGGCGCTCACCCGCCACCTGCGCGAGCGCGGCGCCATGCGCTGCGGCATCTTCTCCGGCCAGGGGCTGGCGGACGACGCCGCGCTGCTGGCCAGGGTGCAGCAGTCGCCCGAGATGAAGGGCGCCGACCTCTGCGCCGAGGTCGCCACCACCGAGCCGTACGTGGTGCCCGCGATCGGCGAGAAGAAGTTCACCGTCGCCGCGCTGGACCTCGGCATCAAGGCGATGACCCCGCAGCGGATGGCCGAGCGCGGCATCGAGGTGCACGTGCTGCCGGCCAACGCCACGCTGGAGGACGTCTACGCCGTCGAGCCGGACGGCGTCTTCTTCTCCAACGGACCGGGCGACCCGGCCACCGCCGACCACCAGGTCGCCGTGGCGCAGGGCGTGCTGGAGCGCAGGACCCCGTTCTTCGGGATCTGCTTCGGCAACCAGATCCTCGGCCGCGCGCTGGGCTTCGGCACCTACAAGCTCAAGTACGGTCACCGCGGCATCAACCAGCCGGTCCAGGACCGCACCACCGGCAAGGTCGAGGTCACCGCGCACAACCACGGCTTCGCCGTGAACGCACCGCTGGACAAGGTGAGCGACACGCCCTACGGCCGCGTCGAGGTCTCCCACGTCTGCCTGAACGACGACGTGGTCGAGGGCCTCCAGGCGCTGGACGTGCCCGCCTTCAGCGTGCAGTACCACCCCGAAGCGGCAGCCGGCCCGCACGACGCGGCCTACCTCTTCGACCGGTTCGTCGCGCTCATGCGAGGCGACGACAAGCACAGTGTTGAGCTCATGGAGGGCCAGCGTGCCTAAGCGCACTGACATCAAGTCCGTCCTGGTGATCGGGTCCGGCCCGATCGTGATCGGCCAGGCCGCCGAGTTCGACTACTCGGGCACGCAGGCCTGCCGGGTGCTCAAGGCCGAGGGCCTGCGGGTCATCCTGGTCAACTCCAACCCGGCCACGATCATGACCGACCCGGAGATCGCCGACGCCACCTACGTCGAGCCGATCACCCCGGAGTTCGTCGAGAAGATCATCGCCAAGGAGCGCCCCGACGCCCTCCTGCCGACCCTCGGCGGCCAGACCGCGCTCAACACCGCGATCTCGCTGGACGCCAACGGCGTGCTCGCCAAGTACAACGTCGAGCTGATCGGCGCCAAGGTCGATTCGATCCACAAGGGCGAGGACCGCGAGCTCTTCAAGGGCGTGGTCGAGGCGGTCAACGCCAAGATCGGCCACGGCGAGTCCGCCCGCTCGGTCATCTGCCACACCATGGACGACGTGCTGGCCGGCGTCGACACCCTCGGCGGCTACCCGGTCGTGGTCCGCCCCTCCTTCACCATGGGCGGCGCCGGCTCCGGCTTCGCCCACAACGAGGAGGACCTGCGCCGCATCGCCGGCCAGGGCCTGACCCTCTCGCCGACCACCGAGGTGCTCCTGGAGGAGTCCATCCTCGGCTGGAAGGAGTACGAGCTGGAGCTGATGCGCGACAAGAACGACAACTGCGTCGTGGTCTGCTCCATCGAGAACTTCGACCCGATGGGCGTCCACACCGGTGACTCCATCACCGTCGCCCCGGCGATGACCCTCACCGACCGCGAGTACCAGATCCTGCGCGACATCGGCATCGCCGTCATCCGCGAGGTCGGCGTCGACACCGGCGGCTGCAACATCCAGTTCGCGGTCAACCCCGAGGACGGCCGGGTCATCGTCATCGAGATGAACCCGCGCGTCTCGCGTTCCTCGGCGCTGGCCTCCAAGGCGACCGGCTTCCCGATCGCCAAGATCGCCGCCAAGCTGGCCGTCGGCTACACGCTGGACGAGATCCCCAACGACATCACCGAGCAGACCCCGGCCTCCTTCGAGCCGACCCTCGACTACGTCGTGGTGAAGGTCCCGCGCTTCGCGTTCGAGAAGTTCCCGAGCGCGGACGCCACGCTGACCACCACCATGAAGTCGGTCGGCGAGGCCATGGCCATGGGCCGCAACTTCCCCGAGGCGCTCAACAAGGCGCTGCGGTCGCTGGAGAAGAAGGGCTCGCAGTTCTCCTGGGCCGGCGAGATCGGCGACAAGGACGAGCTGCTGGCCAAGGCGGTCGTGCCCACCGACGGCCGGATCAACACCGTGATGGACGCCATCCGGGCCGGCGCCACCCAGGAGGAGGTGTTCGAGGCCACCAAGATCGACCCGTGGTTCGTCGACCAGCTCTTCCTGCTGGACGAGATCGCCGCCGAGCTGGCCGAGGCCGAGCGCCTCACCCCCGAGCTGCTGCGCCACGCCAAGCGGCACGGCTTCTCCGACCAGCAGATCGGCGAGATCCGCGGCCTGCGCCCCGACATCGTCCGCGAGGTCCGGCACGCGCTCGGCATCCGCCCGGTGTTCAAGACCGTCGACACCTGCGCCGCCGAGTTCGCCGCCAAGACCCCGTACTTCTACTCGTCCTACGACGAGGAGAACGAGGTCGCCCCGCGCACCAAGCCCGCCGTGATCATCCTCGGCTCCGGCCCGAACCGCATCGGCCAGGGCATCGAGTTCGACTACTCCTGCGTGCACGCCTCCTTCGCGCTGGCCGACGCCGGGTACGAGACCGTGATGGTCAACTGCAACCCGGAGACCGTCTCCACCGACTACGACACCTCCGACCGGCTCTACTTCGAGCCGCTCACCCTGGAGGACGTCCTGGAGATCGTCCACGCCGAGCAGCAGGCCGGCCCGCTGGCGGGCGTCATCGTCCAGCTCGGCGGCCAGACCCCGCTCGGCCTGGCCCAGGCGCTCAAGGACAACGGCGTGCCGATCGTCGGCACCCAGCCCGAGGCGATCGACCTCGCCGAGGAGCGCGGCGCCTTCGGCCGCGTGCTGCGCGACGCGGGCCTGCCCGCGCCCAAGCACGGCACCGCCTTCTCCTTCGAGGAGGCCAAGGCGATCGCCGACGAGATCGGCTACCCCGTCCTGGCCCGCCCGTCCTACGTGCTCGGCGGCCGCGGCATGGAGATCGTCTACGACGAGGCCTCCCTCGCCTCCTACCTGGAGCGGCACGCCGGCCTCATCTCCGAGCACCCGGTGCTGATCGACCGCTTCCTCGACGACGCGGTCGAGATCGACGTCGACGCGCTCTACGACGGCACCGAGCTCTACCTCGGCGGCGTCATGGAGCACATCGAGGAGGCCGGCATCCACTCCGGCGACTCCGCCTGCGCGCTGCCCCCGATCACCCTCGGCGGCTACGACATCAAGCGGCTGCGCGCCTCCACCGAGGCGATCGCCCGCGGCGTCGGCGTCCGCGGCCTGATCAACATCCAGTTCGCGCTCTCCGGCGACATCCTCTACGTGCTGGAGGCCAACCCGCGCGCCTCCCGCACCGTGCCGTTCACCTCCAAGGCGACGGCGGTGCCGCTGGCCAAGGCCGCCGCCCGGATCTCGCTCGGCGCCACCATCGCCGAGCTGCGCGCCGAGGGCCTGCTCCCGGCCGACGGCGACGGCGGCACGCTGCCCGCCGACTGCCCGATCTCCGTCAAGGAGGCCGTGATGCCGTGGAGCCGCTTCCGCGACGTGCACGGCCGCGGCGTGGACACCGTCCTCGGCCCGGAGATGCGCTCCACCGGCGAGGTCATGGGCATCGACAAGGTCTTCGGCACGGCGTACGCCAAGGCCCAGTCCGGTGCGTACGGCGCGCTGCCGACCCGGGGCAAGGTCTTCGTGTCGGTCGCCAACCGGGACAAGCGCAACCTGGTCTTCCCGGCCCGCGCGCTGGTCGGCCTCGGCTTCGAGGTGCTCGCCACCGCCGGCACCGCCGAGGTGCTCCAGCGCGGCGGCATCCCGTCCACGCTGGTGCGCAAGCACAGCGAGGGCGAGGGCCCGAACGGTGAGAAGACCATCGTCCAGCTGATCCACGACGGTGAGGTCGACCTCATCATCAACACGCCGTACGGCACCGGCGGCCGCCTCGACGGCTACGAGATCCGCACCGCCGCCGTCGCCCGCGCCGTACCCTGCCTGACCACCGTCCAGGCCATGGGCGCCGCCGTCCAGGGCATCGACGCGCTGCTGCGCGACGAGGTCGGGGTGATGTCGCTCCAGGAGCACGCCGAGCTGATCAACGCCGGCCGCAGCAAGTAGCACCACCGCAGTGGGGGGCACCGAACCGCCGGGTGCCCCCCACTGCCATGCCCACCCTCCCCAGCCTTTCGGCCGGGAGGACCCCCAGGCCCGCCACCGCCACCCTGCCGACGGGCTGCGCCCGCCCCCGATGGGAGCCCTGTTTTGTACAAGCTGCTGTTCGACCTCGTGTTCAAGAAGATGGACCCGGAGAAGGCCCACCACCTCGCCTTCTTCTGGATCCGGCTGGCCGCCTCGGTGCCCGGGCTGCGCACCGTGGTCAAGCTGGTGCTCGCCCCGCGCGACCGGGCGCTGCGCACCACCGCCCTCGGCCTCGACCTGCCCGGCCCGTTCGGCCTCGCGGCCGGCTTCGACAAGAACGGCGTCGGCATCGACGGCCTGTCGATGATCGGCTTCGACTACGTCGAGATCGGCACCATCACCGGCGAGCCGCAGCCCGGTAACCCGGCCCCGCGGCTGTTCCGCCTGGTCGAGGACCGCGCGCTGATCAACCGGATGGGCTTCAACAACCAGGGCTCGGCCCGGGTCGCCGCCCGCCTCGCCCGGCGCCCGCACACCACCTCCACCCCGGTCGTCGGCATCAACATCGGCAAGACCAAGGTGGTCGAGGAAGCCGACGCGATCGGCGACTACGTCAAGTCCACCGAGCGGCTCGCCAAGTACGCCGACTACCTGGTGGTCAACGTCAGCTCCCCGAACACCCCCGGGCTGCGCAACCTCCAGGCCGTCTCGCACCTCGGGCCGCTGCTCGAGGCCGTCCGTGAGGCCGCCGACCGCTCCACCGCGCACCACGTGCCGCTGCTGGTCAAGATCGCCCCCGACCTGGCCGACGAGGACGTCGACGCGGTCGCCGACCTCGCCCTGGAGCTGGGCCTGGACGGCATCATCGCCACCAACACCACCATCGGCCGCGAGGGCCTGCGCACCCCCGCCGCCCGGGTCGAGGAGATCGGCATGGGCGGCCTGTCCGGCGCCCCGCTCAAGGAGCGCGCGCTGGAGGTGCTCCAGCGCCTGCGCGCCCGCACCGAGGGCCGGCTGACGCTGGTCTCGGTCGGCGGCATCGAGACCGCCGAGGACGCCTGGCAGCGCATCGTCCACGGCGCCGACCTCGTCCAGGGCTACAGCGCCTTCATCTACCAGGGCCCGTTCTGGTGCCGCGGCATCCACAAGGGCCTCTCCGCCCGCGTCCGGGCCGGCGGCTTCCGCAACCTGGCCGCCGCCGTCGGCAGCGCCGTCCCCGCCCGCAAGGCCTCCTGAACCCCCCCCCACGCTCTCCCGCCCCTCCGGAAAGGACGTCATGACCCTCGCCCCCTTCGGCGCCCGCCTGCGCCAGGCCCTCGACACCCGCGGCCAGCTCTGCGTCGGCATCGACCCGCACGCCTCCCTGCTCGCCGCCTGGGGGCTGGAGGACTCCGTCGCAGGCCTGGAGACCTTCAGCCGGACCGTCGTCGAGGCCCTGGCCGACCGGGTGGCCGTGCTCAAGCCGCAGGCCGCCTTCTTCGAGCGCTTCGGCTCCAAGGGCGTCGCGGTGCTGGAGAAGTCCGTCGAGGAGGCCCGCGCGGCCGGCGCCCTCGTCCTGATGGACGCCAAGCGCGGCGACATCGGCTCCACCATGGCCGCCTACGCGGAGGCCTTCCTCGCCGCGGGCAGCCCGCTCTTCTCCGACGCCGTCACCGTGAGCCCCTACCTCGGCTTCGGCTCGCTGCGCCCGGCGCTCGACCTGGCCGCCGCCAACGGCGCGGGCGTCTTCGCGCTGGCGCTCACCTCGAACCCCGAGGGCGCCGAGGTGCAGCGCGCGGTCGGCGCCGGCGGCGAGACGGTGGCCGCCTCGGTGCTGCGGCAGCTGGCCGCCGAGAACGCCGGCGCCGAGCCGCTCGGCTCCTTCGGCGCGGTGGTCGGCGCGACCCTGGCCGACGCGGGCGTGGACCTGGCGATCAACGGCCCGCTGCTGGCTCCCGGCATCGGCGCCCAGGGCGCCACCATGGCGGACCTGCCGCGCGTCTTCGGCGCCTCGGTGCGCAACGTGGTGCCGAGCGTCAGCCGGGACGTGCTGAAGCACGGCCCGACGACGGCGGCCCTGCGGGAGGCGGCGGACCGCTTCGTCCAGGAGTACGCGGACGCGGTGAAGTGAGTCCGCGAGGCGGTGAAGTGAGCCCGCGGAGGCGGTGAAGCGCGTCCGCGGAGGCGGGGCGGCGGACCGCGACGGGGCGGTGGGACGAGCCGCGCGGACGCGGTGAAGCGGTCCGATGACCCTGCGCAGTGGCGCGACGGGGTGGTGCGGCGTCTCACGGCCTGACGTGAGCGCGGTCACATCGGTACCGCCAAAGGTCCGCAATCGCGGTCATTTTGCCCGGGAAAGTCCTGGTCGGCCTTGGCTGACCAGGACTTTTCGTGTTCTTTTCCTGACGTGGCGCCGCAATCCGGGTAGTGTCCGGCGATAGGTCATCGAAGAGCGGCGATTCCCGTTGCTCTCGCAGGTCAGAGCCGTGAGGTTCCTCTGCGGCCGGTGTCCTGGGAACCAAACCAGTCATAGCTCAATCCCTTCCTTCCACACCCTGAGGTGAACGGCGTGGCTCTTCCGCCCCTTACCCCTGAACAGCGCACCGCCGCGCTCGCCAAGGCCGCCGAGGCTCGCCGGGAGCGCGCCGAGGTCAAGAACCGACTCAAGCACTCCGGCGCCTCTCTGCACGAGGTGATCAAGGCCGGCAAGGCCGACAACGACGTGATCGGCAAGATGAAGGTCTCCGCTCTCCTGGAGTCCCTTCCGGGCGTCGGCAAGGTCCGCGCCAAGCAGATCATGGAGCGCCTCGGCATCAGTGAGAGCCGTCGCGTCCGTGGCCTCGGTACGAACCAGATCGCCTCCCTGGAGCGGGAGTTCGGCGGCGGTGCCGCCTGACCGTGCCCCCGTGGTCCCGGGATCGTCCGCGATCCGGGATAATCGGTGCATGAGTGAGCGTCCGCGGCTGACCGTGCTCTCCGGCCCTTCGGGGGTCGGCAAGAGCACGGTCGTCGCTCATATGAGGAAGCAGCACCCCGAGGTCTGGCTCTCGGTGTCGGCGACGACCCGCCACCCGAGGCCGGGCGAGCAGAACGGGGTCCAGTACCACTTCGTCGACAACGACGAGTTCGACAAGCTGATCGCCAACGGCGAGCTGCTGGAGTGGGCCGTCTTCGCCGGAAACCGCTACGGCACCCCGCGTTCGGCGGTGCTGGAGAAGCTGGAGCGCGGCGAGCCCGTCCTGCTGGAGATCGATCTGCAGGGCGCCCGCCAGGTGCGCGAGTCGATGCCCGAGGCGCAGCTGGTCTTCCTGGCTCCGCCGAGCTGGGACGAGCTGGTCCGCCGGCTCACCGGCCGGGGCACCGAGCCGCAGGACGTGATCGAGAAGCGGCTGGAGGCAGCCAAGGTCGAGCTGGCCGCCGAGACGGAGTTCGACACGACCCTTGTCAACACCTCCGTCGAGCAGGTAGCGACCGAACTGCTAGCCTTGCTCGGTGTAGCCTGACCTGTCTGTCTTTTCCACCCTTTCGGAAGGTTTTCGCGTGTCCTCTTCCATGACCGCGCCCGAGGGCATCATCAACCCGCCGATCGACGAGCTGCTTGAGGCCACCGACTCCAAGTACAGCCTCGTGATCTACGCCGCCAAGCGCGCGCGTCAGATCAACGCGTACTACTCGCAGCTCGGTGAGGGCCTGCTGGAGTACGTCGGCCCGCTGGTCGACACCCACGTGCACGAGAAGCCGCTGTCGATCGCGCTGCGCGAGATCAACGCAGGCATGCTGACCGCCGAGGCGATCGAGGCGGCCTGAGCCTTCTCCCGAAGGGCCCGTCGGACTTGTTCCGGCGGGCCCTTCGGCGTTCCCGGGGGCTCCGGGGGGCTGTGGGATCCGCCACAGGACGGGCACTGTGCGGGTGCTCGCCGAGGGGCCGTAGGGTGAGCACGTTCCAGATGTGGAGGAAGGCGCCGAGGTGGAGGAGACCGGGAGAATGAGCGCGACTTCGGACCGGACGGACGCCCCGCGCGTCGTCCTCGGCGTCAGCGGCGGGATCGCCGCGTACAAGGCGTGCGAGCTGCTGCGACGGTTCACCGAGTCCGGTCACCAGGTCACCGTGGTGCCCACCGAGGCCGCGCTGCACTTCGTCGGCGAGGCCACGTGGGCCGCGCTCTCCGGCCGGCCGGCCGCCACCGCGACCTGGGACCGCGTCCACGAGGTGCCGCACGTGCGGATCGGGCAGACCGCCGACCTGGTGGTGGTCGCCCCCGCCACCGCGGACCTGATGGCCAAGGCCGCCCACGGGCTCGCCGACGACCTGCTCACCAACACACTGCTCACCGCGCGCTGCCCGGTGGTGCTGGCGCCCGCGATGCACACCGAGATGTGGGAGCACCCGGCCACCCGGGAGAACGTCGCCACGCTGCGCCGCCGGGGCGTGATCGTGCTGGAGCCCGCCGTCGGGCGGCTGACCGGCAAGGACACCGGCAAGGGACGGCTGCCCGAGCCGTCCGCGATCTTCGACGCCTGCCGGGCCGTGCTGCGGCACGGCGGCGTCCGCTCCGACCTGGCCGGCCGGCACGTGGTGGTCTCGGCCGGCGGCACCCGGGAGCCGCTCGACCCGGTGCGCTTCCTCGGCAACCGCTCCTCCGGCAAGCAGGGCTACGCGCTGGCCGTGACCGCCGCCGCGCGCGGCGCGCGGGTGACGCTGCTCTCGGCCAACGCCGAGCTGCCCGACCCGGCCGGCGTCGATGTGGTGCACGTCTCGACCGCGCTGGAGCTGCGGGACGCCGCGCTGAAGGCGGCGGCCGACGCGGACGCCGTGGTGATGGCCGCGGCGGTCGCCGACTTCCGGCCGGCCGAGTACGCCACCGGCAAGATCAAGAAGGTCGAGGGGGTCGAGCCGGCGCCGGTCGCACTGGTGCGGAACCCGGACATCCTGGCCGAGATCTCCGCCCACCGGCCCCGTTCGGCTCAACTGGTCGTGGGTTTCGCGGCGGAGACCGACGACGTGCTCGCCAACGGCCGGGCCAAGCTCGCCCGCAAGGGCTGTGACCTGCTGGTCGTCAACGAGGTGGGCAACGGAAAGGCCTTCGGTCAGGACGTCAACGAGGCCGTTGTCCTGGGTTCGGACGGCAGTGAGACGGCGGTGCCGGTGGGCCCCAAGGAGGCGCTCGCCGACGTGGTCTGGGACCTGGTCGCCGAGCGGCTGGAAACGATCGCCGACTGATCCCGACCGGTGATCGTCCGATCTCAAAATTTCGGATTGGAGTGACGCGTGCCGGTAGCTGACCGTTACACTCCAGGAATCAAGTCTTTCCGGATGTCCCCGGTTCGCCGGGGGCCTTCAGTCAGCAGCCGCTGCAACCCCAGGGAGCGCTGTGTCTCGCCGCCTGTTCACCTCGGAGTCCGTGACCGAGGGACACCCCGACAAGATCGCTGACCAGATCAGCGACACCATCCTCGACGCTCTGCTGCGGGAGGACCCGACCTCGCGGGTCGCCGTGGAGACGCTGATCACCACCGGCCAGGTGCACGTTGCCGGCGAGGTGACGACCAAGGCGTACGCGCCGATCGCGCAGCTCGTCCGGGACAAGATCCTGGAGATCGGCTACGACAGCTCGAAGAAGGGCTTCGACGGCGCCTCCTGCGGCGTGTCGGTGTCCATCGGTGCCCAGTCGCCCGACATCGCACAGGGTGTCGACACGGCGTACGAGGCCCGGGTCGAGGGCTCCGCCCAGGGGGACGACGCAGACGACCTGGACAAGCAGGGCGCCGGTGACCAGGGCCTGATGTTCGGCTACGCCTCGGACGAGACGCCGGAGCTGATGCCGCTGCCGATCACCCTGGCGCACCGCCTGTCGCGCCGCCTGTCCGAGGTGCGCAAGAACGGGACGATCCCGTACCTGCGCCCGGACGGCAAGACCCAGGTCACCATCGAGTACGACGGCGACAAGGCCGTCCGCCTGGACACCGTGGTCGTGTCCTCGCAGCACGCCAGTGACATCGACCTGGACTCGCTGCTGACCCCGGACATCCGCGAGTTCGTCGTCGAGCCGGAGCTGAAGGCGCTCGCCGAGCAGGGCATCAAGCTGGTGACCGACGGCTACCGCCTCCTGGTCAACCCGACCGGCCGCTTCGAGATCGGCGGCCCGATGGGCGACGCCGGCCTGACCGGCCGCAAGATCATCATCGACACCTACGGCGGCATGGCCCGTCACGGCGGTGGCGCCTTCTCGGGCAAGGACCCGTCCAAGGTGGACCGCTCGGCCGCGTACGCGATGCGCTGGGTGGCGAAGAACATCGTCGCCGCCGGCCTCGCCCGCCGCGCCGAGGTGCAGGTCGCGTACGCGATCGGCAAGGCCGAGCCCGTCGGCCTGTTCGTGGAGACCTTCGGCACCGAGACCGTTTCGGTGCTGGCGATCCAGAAGGCCGTGACCGAGGTGTTCGACCTCCGCCCGGCCGCGATCATCCGCGACCTCGACCTGCTGCGGCCCATCTACGCCCAGACCGCCGCGTACGGCCACTTCGGCCGTGAGCTGGCGGACTTCACCTGGGAGCGGACCGACCGGGTCGAGCAGCTGAAGAAGGCTGTGCAGGACTGATCATCTGATCGGCTCACCGCAGGCGGCGGCCCCCCGGGTATCGGGGAGCCGCCGCCTGCGGCGTTGGGCGGGGGTTGTTGGGGTTCTGTCGGTGTGACCTGGTAGTACTGGGAGCGATGAGCAGCGCGCAGGGGAGTGACGACGAGGGCGGGGGCCCGGAGCAGCTGGCGTTCATCCGCGAGACGGTCCGCCGGGCCAAGCCCCGGACGTGGCGTGGCGCCAAGCGGGCCGAGCACCTGCCGGTCGCCCGGGTGGTGGTCGACAAGGGCGTGCTGACCATCGACAAGTTCTTCGACTACGAGGTGCCCGCCGCGATGGCGGAGGAGGCGCTCCCCGGGGTCCGGGTCCGGGTGCGGTTCGGGGCCCGGGTGGTGAAGGGCCAGCGCGAGGGCGGGGAGCTGCACGACGGGTTCATCGTCGCCCGGCTGGAGAAGAGCGACTTCGCCGGCCCGCTGGCGCCGCTCGCCCAGGTGCTCTCGCCCGAGCCGGTGCTCACCCCGCACCTGCTGCGGCTCTGCCGGACCGTCGCGGACCGGTACGCCGGCACCCTGGCCGACGTCCTCCAGCTCGCCGTGCCTCCCCGGCACGCCAAGGCCGAGGCCGAGCCCTCGCCGGCCCCCCGGCCGCGGCCCGCCGCTCCGGGCCCGGGCGGCTGGTCGCGGTACCCCGCCGGACCGGACTTCCTCGCCTCGCTGGCCGGCGGCGGCTCGCCGCGCGCGGTCTGGACGGCGCTGCCCGGCCCCGGCTGGCCGTACGAGATCGCCCGGGCCGTCGCCGCCACCCTGGCGAGCGGACGCGGCGCGCTGGTCGTGCTGCCGGAGGGCCGCTCGGTGGCCCGGGTGGACCAGGCGCTGACCGAACTGCTGGGCGAGGGCATGCACGCCACTCTGGCCGCCGACCTCGGCCCCCAGGAGCGGTACCGGCGATGGCTGCTGGTCAGCCGGGGCTCGGTGCACGCCGCCGTCGGCACCCGCGCCGCGATGTTCGCGCCGGTGCGTGACCTCGGGCTGGTGGTCGTCTGGTCCGACGGCGACGGCAGCCACAGCGACCCGCGCGCCCCGCATCCGCACGTGCGCGAGGTGGCGCTGCTGCGCGCCGCCGAGGAGGGCGCGGGCGTACTGCTCGGCGGGCACGCCGTGACGGTCGAGGGCGCGCAGCTGGTCCGCACCGGGTGGGCCCGGCCGCTGGCCGCCGACCGGGAGACCGTCCGGCAGGTGGCGCCGCGGGTCCGTACCGTCACCGACCTGGACCAGCACCGGGACGCCGCCGCCCAGGCCGCCCGGCTGCCCTCGGTGGCCTGGGAAGTCGCCCGGGAGGCGCTGGCGGGCGGCGGGCCGGTGCTGATCCAGGTGCCCCGGCGGGGCTACGTCCCCCGGCTGGCCTGCGGCCGCTGCCGGACGCCCGCCCGGTGCCGGCGGTGCGAGGGGCCGTTGGAGGCGTCCTCCGCCGATGCGCCGCTGCGCTGCGCGTGGTGCGGGGAGCCGGAGAACGACTGGCACTGCCAGGAGTGCGGCTCGTTCCGGCTGCGGGCCCAGGTGGTCGGCGCGCGGCGGACGGCGGAGGAGCTGGGCAAGGCGTTCCCGCGCGTCCCGGTGCGGACCTCCGGACGGGACGCCGTGCTGGCGACCGTCCCCGACGAGCCTGCGCTGGTGATCTCCACCCCGGGCGCCGAGCCGGTGGTGGAGGGCGGCGGGTACGCGGCCGCGCTGCTGCTGGACGGATGGGCCCTGCTCAGCCGCCCCGACCTGCGGGCCGGGGAGGAGACGCTGCGGCTCTGGCTGGCCGCCGCCGCCCTGGTCAAGCCCTCGACGGAGGGCGGCACGGTGGTCGTCGTCGCCGAGCCGACCGCGCGGCCGGTGCAGGCGCTGGTCCGCTGGGACCCGCTCGGCCACGCCGGGCTGGAGCTGGACGAACGGGCGCAGCTGCACTTCCCGCCGGTGTCGCGGATGGCGTCGGTGGCCGGCAGCCCGGCGGCGGTCGCGGACCTCCTCGGGCTGATCCGGCTGCCGTCGGAGGCCGATGTGCTCGGTCCGGTGCCGGCGCCGGCGCTGCGGGGGGAGGAGCAGGAGCGGGCGCTGCTGAGGGTGCCGCCCGGGCAGGGCGCGGCGCTGGCGGCGGCGCTCAAGGCGGCGCAGATCGCGCGGATCGCGCTTCGGACGCCGGAGGCGGTGAAGGTGCGGATCGATCCGACCGACATCGGGTGAGGGACGGCGGGATGCCCGTCCCCCACCCGGGGCGTGCTGCCGCTCAGCCGCGTAGGGGGACGCCGGTGCGGTCGAGGCTGCTGCGGTCCAGGCCGCCGCGGTCGTGGCTGCCGCGGTCGTGGGGGGAGTGCTCGTGGGTGGAGCGGTCCAGTGCGGCGCGGTCCAGGCCGCCCTGGCGGGCCGCCGGGACGGTCGCGGCCAGCCCGGTCGGGGCGGGCGCGGCGGCCGGCAGCTCCTCGGAGCGGTCCGGGCGGCTCGGGCTCGGCACGCCGGAGGCCGGCACCCCGCCGGCCGCCAGCAGCTCGCTGGTCGGCCGGCGCATCCCGTACCGCCGGTGCACCGCCTGCTTGGTGACCCCGAGGGCCGAGCCCACCGAGTCCCAGGAGAAGCCCAGCGCCCGGTCGAACTCGACCGCCGCCGCCACCAGCGTCTCCACGCTCTCGCGCAGCTCCTGCGCGAGACGTACCGTCGGCGCCGGCGCCCGTCCGTACACCACGAACCCCGCAGAGGTGCTGGGGCGGCGCGGACGGTAGACGTTGCCCAACTGGGCGGTGAGCGTCCGCAGAGCGTCGACCTGCCGCCTCACCCGCTCGATGTCCCGCACCAGCAGGTGCAGGCTCGCCCGCGCCCGGGCGTCGTGATTGATCTGCTCGGCCATGGCCTACGTGCCACCTTCCGTACGGTTCAGCTCGGCCGGAACGCGGTGTCCCGCGCGTTCCGGCCCTGGTCAATCTCACTTGACCAACGCCCGACCGGGGGCCGGGGTCACGCAGCCCGGCGAGTCGGGATATGCCAGATGCCCGGGCGCGGCCGGAGGAGGACGGGTGGGATTGCATAGACTGGCCGGTGGCCGGCCCAACTTCAGCAGCCCGCCGGCCCCGACCTCCCGACGGACAGGAGCCCGTAGCCCGTGGCGATCCAGCCGATCCGCATCTTCGGAGACCCCGTCCTCCGGGCCACCGCGCAGCCGGTGATCACCTTCGACAAGGAGCTGCGCACCCTCGTCCGGGACCTGACCGACACCATGCTCGACGCCCCCGGCGCCGGCTTGGCCGCGCCTCAACTCGGCATCTCCCTGCGGGTGTTCACCTACCACGTGGACGGTGTCACCGGGCACCTGATCAACCCCGACCTGTCGCTCACCGAGGAGGAGCAGGACGGCCCCGAGGGCTGCCTCTCACTGCCGGGCCTGCGCTACGACACCAAGCGCGCGTACGGCGTCGTCGCCAAGGGCTTCGACATGTACGGCGACCCGGTCACCGTCGAGGGCACCCGACTGCTCGCCCGCTGCATCCAGCACGAGACCGACCACCTCGACGGCATCATCTTCATCGACCGCCTCGACCGCGAGCAGCGCAAGGCCGCGTTGAAGGCGATCCGCGAGACCGACTGGGGCGGCGCCCCCGCGCCCGTCGTCAAGGTCTCGCCGCACAGCACCTTCGGGTCGGCGCGCTGACGCCCGGCCGGGCCCCAGCCGCTTTCCTTCAGTTCTGACTGTTTGAACTCCCGCCACCAGAAAGGCACTTGATGCGCCTCGTGTTCGCCGGCACCCCCGAGGTCGCCGTTCCCGCCCTGGACGCCCTGCTCGCCTCCGACCGGCACGAGGTCGTCGCGGTGGTCACCCGCCCCGACGCCCCCGCCGGACGCGGCCGCAAGCTGGTCGCCAGCCCCGTCGCCCAGCGCGCCGAGGAGGCCGGGATCGAGGTCCTCAAGCCGGCGAAGCCCAGCGACCCGGAGTTCGTCGCCCGCCTCACCGAACTCGCCCCCGATTGCTGCCCGGTGGTCGCCTACGGCGCGCTGCTGCGCCCCGGCACGCTGGAGATCCCCAAGCACGGCTGGGTCAACCTGCACTTCTCGCTGCTCCCCGCCTGGCGCGGCGCCGCCCCCGTCCAGCACGCGGTGCTGGCCGGCGACGAGGTCACCGGCGCGTCGACCTTCCTGATCGAACAGGGCCTGGACTCCGGCCCGGTCTTCGGCGTCCTCACCGAGGAGATCCGCGCCACCGACACCAGCGGTGAACTGCTCGACCGGCTCGCCCGCTCCGGCGCCCACCTGCTCACCGCCACCATGGACGGCATCGCCGACGGCAGCCTGCACGCCGTCCCGCAGCCCGCCGAGGGCATCACGCTCGCGCCGAAGATCACCGTCGACGATGCCCGGATCGACTGGACCCACCCCGCGCTCCGCGTCGACCGGGTGGTGCGAGGCTGCGCCCCCGCCCCCGGCGCCTGGACCACGTTCCGCGGCGAGCGGCTCAAGGTCACCGGCCCCGTCAAGCTGGTGACGGACTCGTCGGCGCTCGCACCCGGGGAGCTGGCCGTCGGCAAGAACAGCGTCCGGGTCGGCACCGGCAGCCACGAGGTGGAGCTGGGCGAGGTGCGGCCGCAGGGCAAGAAGGCGATGCGGGCCGCGGACTGGGCACGGGGCGCGCGGATCGAGTCCGGGGAGCGGTTCGGTACCGGCGAGGAGTGATCCTGCCCGTGAGCCCACCGGCCCGGTGGGCCGGGGCCCGGGTTTGGCGTTACTGTTCGTTCGATGACGATCGCAGTACTTCCATGACCACCGCAGCACGTCGTCGACGAGCAGCACGTCGATAGCCACCGCAGCACGTCGATGACGACCGCAGCACCTCGATAACCACCGCAGCACTTTGAGGCACACCACATGAGCACGCCCAGCAGCACCCCCGGCGCCGGCCGCGCGCCCCGCCCGCACCGCCGTCCCAAGAAGGACCCGGCCCGGATCGTCGCCTTCCGCGCCCTGCGCGCCGTCGACGAGCGCGACGCCTACGCCAACCTGATCCTGCCCTCCCTGCTCCGCGAGGCCGAGCAGAAGGGCATGGACCGGCGCGACGCCGCCCTCGCCACCGAACTCGTCTACGGCACCCTGCGCCTGCAGGGCACCTACGACGCGGTCATCGCCGCCTGCATCGACCGCCCGCTCAGCAAGGTCGACCCGCCGGTGCTCGACGTGCTCTCGCTCGGCGCGCACCAGCTCCTCACCACCCGCATCCCCAGCCACGCGGCGGTCTCGGCCACCGTCGAACTGGCCCGGGTGGTCCTCGGCGACGGCAAGGCCAAGTTCGTCAACGCCGTGCTGCGCCGGATCAGCGCCCACGACCTCGACACCTGGATCGGGCAGGTCGCCCCGCCGTACGACCAGGACGCCGAGGACCACCTCGCCGTCGTCCACTCCCACCCCCGCTGGGTCGTCGCCGCCCTCTGGGACTCGCTCGGCCGCTGGCAGCCCGACGCCTCCGGGCGCGCCGCCGTGGAGGAGCTGCTGCGCGCCGACAACGAACGGCCCGAGGTCACCCTCGTGGCCCGCCCCGGCCGGGCCACCGTCGGCGAACTCGCCGACGCCCTCCCCGAGGCCGAGCCCGGCCGCTGGTCCCCGTACGCGCTGCGGCTCGCCGAAGGCGGCGACCCGGGCTCGGTGGAGGCCGTGCAGCAGAACCGGGCCGGCGTCCAGGACGAGGGCAGCCAGCTGGTCGCGCTCGCACTCGCCGCGGCACCGCTCGACGGACCCGACCGGCTCTGGCTGGACGGCTGCGCCGGCCCCGGCGGCAAGGCCGCGCTGCTCGGCGCACTGGCCGCCGAGCGGGGCGCCGCGCTGGTCGCCAGCGAGAGGCAGCCGCACCGCGCCCGGCTGGTCGCCCGCGCACTCGAAGGCAACCCCGGCCCGTACACCGTGATCGCCGCCGACGGCACCCGGCCGGCGTGGAAGTCCGGCGGCTTCGACCGGGTCCTGGTGGACGTCCCCTGCTCCGGCCTCGGCGCGCTGCGCCGCCGCCCGGAGGCCCGCTGGCGCCGCCGCCCGCAGGACGTCGCCGCCGTCGGCCCGCTCCAGCGGGACCTGCTGCGCTCGGCCATCGAGGCCACCCGCGTCGGCGGCGTCGTCGGCTACGCGACCTGCTCGCCGCACCTCGCGGAGACGCGCGCGGTCGTGGACGACGTGCTGCGCGAGCAGGGCGGCCGGGTCGAGTGGATCGACGCGCGCCCGCTGCTGCCGGGCGTCCCGTCGCTGGGCGAGGGGCCGGACGTGCAGCTCTGGCCGCACCTGCACGGGACGGACGCGATGTACCTGGCGCTGCTGCGGCGGACCGCGTAGCCGTTCGGGGCGGGGGCGTCAGGGGCGCCGAGGGCCGGTCGCGTGGCGACCGGTGCTCGGCGCCCTCGCCTTTGGGCGGTGCCCCGGTCGGGGTGGCGGGCTTGCATCTCCCGTAGGGGGAGGCGCGAGGGTGGGGGCATGAACGGCGACACGCTCTGTTCGATCGGTGATCTGGCGCGGCGGACGGCGCTCACGGTGAAGACCGTCCGGTTCTACTCCGACCAGGGTCTGGTGGTGCCGGCCGGGGTCGAACCGGACTCTCCGCAGGCCGGGAGGTGGCCGCGGCGATCGTCCTGAGGTGCGCGCAACTCGTGGACGGGGAAGGCGAGTTGGCGGTGCGCTCGGAGCGGATGAGCGACCCGCGGCGGGAGCGCTACCTGGAGCTGCTCGCGGTGGTCAACGGTCGGTCGGTGCCGGAGAGTTCGGCCGCCGTGCTGGACTGGGCGGTCAGGGCGCTGCGAGCGCGGCGAGGAGAGCGGCGGAGGGGGTGCGTTCGCCGCCGGCGGGCCGCGGCGGATCAGGGGCGGGGTCGACGCTTGTCGCGTTTCGCACGGGCCTGGGCGAGGTACCTGCGGCTGGTGAGGGTGTCGGGGTGGGTGTCGCCGAGGACCTGTTCGCGTTGGGCGAGGGTGGATTCGTAGAGGGCGATGGCGCGTTCGTAGTCGCCGGCGACCTCGTAGGCGTAGGCGAGGTGGTTGCGGCTGGTCAGGGTGTCGGGGTAGGTGTCGCCGAAGAGCTGCTCGTGCTGGGTGAGGGTGGTCTCGAAGAGGGCGATGGCGCCTTGGAGGTCGCCCGCGGTCTGGTACGCGAAGGCGAGGTCGGTGCGGCTGTTCAGGGTGTGGGGGTGCGTGCTGCCGAGGACCTGTTCGCGCTGGGCGAGGGTGGATTCGTGCAGGGCGATGGCGCGTTCGAGGTCGCCCGCCCTCCGGTAGGCGTAGGCGAGGTCGCTGCGGGTGGCGAGGGTGTCGGGGTGCATGTCACCGAGGACCTGTTCGCGCTGGGCGAGGATGGTTTCGTGCAGGGCGATGGCGCGTTCGAGGTCGCCCGCCCTCCGGTAGGCGTAGGCGAGGTCGGTGCGGCTGTTCAGGGTCTCGGGGTGGGTCTCGCCGAAGAGCTGCTCGTGCTGGGTGAGGGTGGTCTCGAAGAGGGCGACGGCGCGTTCGTGGTCGCCGGCTGCCCGGTAGGCGTAGGCGAGGTCGCCGCGGCTGCGCAGGGTGTGCGGGTGCGTGCTGCCGAGGACCTGTTCGCGTTGGGCGAGGGTGGTCTCGAAGAGGGCGACGGCGCGTTCGAGGTCGCCCGCCCTCCGGTAGGCGTAGGCGAGGTGGCTGCGACTGCGCAGGGTCTCGGGGTGGGTGTCGCCAAGGACCTGTTCGCGTTGAGCGAGGGTGGATTCGTAGAGAGGGATGGCACGTTGGATGTCGCCCGCGACCTCGTGGGCGTAGGCGAGGTCGTCGCGGCCGGTCAGGGTGCTGGGGTGGGCGCTCCCGAGGGTCCGCTCGCGGTGCGCGAGCAGGGCTTCGCGCAAGGCGATGGTGCGGGCGTTGTGGCGGCGGCGGTGGAGGTAGCGGGCGGCGGTGTCGTAGTGCTCGATCGCCGGGGCGTCCCGGTGGCCGGGCGGGGTGCCGGCGGCGAGGGCGATGAGGTGGGGGATGAGAGCGTCCCAGGCCGGGTCCGGGGCCGGGGCCGGGAGGTGGTCGGGTGGTTCGGTGAGGGCGTCGAAGGCGGTGGTGAGGGCGTGTTCGGCGTGGGCGCGGCCCGGGTGGCCGGGGGCGGTGCGCAGCACGGTCTGGAGGAGGCGGTGGATGGAGACGGTCTCGGGGGTGAGGGCGATCATGCTGTAGCTGCTGAGGGCGCCGAGCGCTTCGGCGAGTGAGTCGTCCTCGTCGTCCAGGTGCCGGAGCAGGGTGACGGGGATGTCGTCGGGGGCCAGCCAGGCGAGCGTGTGGAGGACCTCGATCGCGAGCGGCGCGCGGGTGGTGAGAGCGGAGAGGGTCTGGGTCCAGACGCGCGCGATGGTGCGTTCGGCGTCGGTGCCCTCGGCGGCCCGGTCGAGCTTGCCGGCCAGCTTGCGGCGGTAGGCGCCGATGGAGATCGTGCGGTTCTGTGCCAGGTAGGCGCCGGCCTGGTCGAGGGCGAGCGGGAGGTGCCCGAGGTCGGCGGCGAGGGCCCGGGCGTCGAGGAGTTGGCGCGGGGTGGGCGGGGCGCCGTGGAGAGCGTGGTCGCAGAGGAGGGCGGCGGCTTCGTCGGGGGCGAGGGTGCCCAGGGCCCGGGTGACGACGGCGCGTGGCCAGCCGGTGGCGCGGCGGGTGGTGATGAGGAGGTGTCCGCCGGTGAGGGAGCCCAGGTAGGGGTGCAGGTCGCGCGGGTCCTCCGCGTTGTCGAGGACGAGGAGCCACCCCGGGTGCCAGTGGAGCCAGTTGAGCGCCCAGGTGATCCGCTCCTGATCGGCGGCGTGTGCGGCCCAGGTGGGGGCGAGCCGTGCGGCCAGCGCGGCGAGGGACTGTTCCAGCCGGGCCGGGGACTCGGCGTTGATCCACCAGATGAGGATGTGGTCGTCGCGCCGGCAGTGGGCGTAGTACAGCGCGAGGGTCGTCTTGCCGATGCCGCCGAGCCCGTGGACGACCGGCACCGGTGTGACGGCGGAGCCGCCGTCGGCGGTCAGCACGCGCTGAAGCCAGGCGAGTTCGTCCTCGCGGCCGACACAGAGCGGGCGCGGGCCGAGGTTGTTGGTGCCGGGTGGGGCGGGGGTGTCGCGGGCCGAGGCGAGCGCGTCGGCGCTCAGGATGACGTTGCCGGTGATGACGTCGCCGGTGATGGCGGTGCCGATCGAGCCTGCGGCGATCGAGCGCGGGCCCGCGGCGGTGGCCGACGTGGCGGCGGGGTCGGTCACGAGTCGGTGCGGTGCCCGTCGCCGGTGATGGCGGTGCGGATGGTGTGGGCCGCGATCGAACGTTCGCCGGCCGCGGTGACGGTGATCGAGGGCGCCGGCCGGGCGGTGAGGAACTCGGCGAGCTCGCTGCGGAGTTCGGGGTCCTCGCGCAGGGCGCGCCGGAGGTGCAGGCGCAGTGCCGCTGCGACGGCGTCCGGGTCCTCGTCCGCGTCCGCGACCGTCGCCTCCAGTTCGGCGCGCCGCGTGGCGTCGCCGCGGCGCCAGACGCGCTGGAGCAGACGGCGGCCGGCATTGGCGGTGGCGTCGGCCGCGGCGTCCTCGGCGCGGGTGAGGACGGCGGTGCCGTAGGCGCCCAGGGCGCCCGTCAGGTAGGGGCCGGCCTGGGTCAGGAGTTCGGCGATCTCTGCGCTCAACGGATCCGCCCCGGGGAGTGGTTGACCTGGTGTCAACAGCCATTCTGGCACTACCGGGCGGCTTCGGGCAGCGGGTCGGAGCGGTAGGGCTTCGGTCGGTTCGGGGGTGGGGTGTGGGTCGGTACGGAGGGTGGGGGTTCGGTGGTTCGGGAGGGTGGGGTGTGGGTCGGTTCGGGAGGGTGGGGGTTCGGTGGTTCGGGAGGGTGGGGTGTGGGTCGGTTCGGGAGGGTGGGGCCTCGGCCGGTTCGGAGGCGGTGCCTCAGCCGCGGGCGCGGAGGCGGCGGAGCATGCGCGCGTCCTGGAAGCCGACGGCCCGGGCGGCGGACTCGGCGGTCGCGCCGTGGGAGATGAGGTGTTCGGCTCGCTCGACGCGGAGTTCCTGCTGGTAGCGGAGCGGGGTGAGCCCGGTGGCCTCGGTGAAGTGGCGGGTCAGGGTCCGTTCGCTGACGCCGGAGGCCGCGGCGAGGCCGGCGAGGCCGAGACGGGTGGTGAAGCGGGCGTCGATGAGGTCCTGCGCGCGGTGGACGGCGTCGACCAGGTGGGCGCGGTGCCGGAGCATGGCGCTGGTCTGCTGCTCGTCGCCGTTGCGCCGGGCGTAGACGACCATCTCGCGGGCGATCCGGGCGGCCGCAGCGGGTCCGTGGCGCACGGCGACGAGGTGCAGGGCGAGGTCGATGCCGCTGGCGATGCCGGCGGAGGTGACCACGCGGTCGTCCACCACGTAGAGCACGTCGCGGACGACGGTCGCCCGAGGATGGCGCAGGGCGAGTTCGTCCTGCACGTCGTGGTGGGTGGTGCAGCGGCGGCCGTCCAGCAGCCCGGCGCGGCCGAGGGCGTCGGCCCCCGCGCAGACGCTGGCGACGGTGCCGCCCGCCGCGTGGTGCGCGGCCAGTCGGCCCAGGGTGGCCGGCTGCAGCTCGCCGTGGGCCCGCAGCACGGGGGCGCGCCAGCCGGGGACGACGAGCAGGTCGTCGGCGGTCAGCTCCGGCCACGCGGTGGTGGCCCGGAGGGTGAGGCCCTGGGCGGTCGGGACGTCCTCCTGCTCGGCCACGTAGCCGATCTCGTACCCGAGGCCGTGGCCGGCCGCGGTGGAGAACACCTGGGCGGGCCCGGCGAGGTCGAGCAGGTGCAGCTGCGGCACGAGCAGGAAGACGACACGTGTCACGATCCGGTCAGCTCCTCGACGGTGGCGATCCGGGCGAACCGCCCGGCGAGAGCGTACTCGGTGCGGGCGATGACCTCGTCGGTGGAGAGGGTGAGCGGGTCGGCGAGGATCTCGTCCAGGCTGCGCCCGGGCGGGGCGTCGCGGTGCTCGATGGGGTGGGTCGCGGTGGCGTCGGTGACGAAGGTGACCCGGTACCCGAGGTCGGCGGCGATCCGGGTGGTGGTCTCGCAGCACTGCTCGGTGCGGATGCCGCTGACGACCAGTTCGCGGATGCCGCGCTCGGTGAGCAGCTGCTGCAGGTTGGTGGTGGTGAAGGCGTTGTGCGAGGTCTTGGTGATGACGGGCTCGCCGGCGGCGGGGGTGAGGCCCTCGATCGGGCGGACGTGGCCGAGGGCGGGGTCGAAGACGTTGCCGGTGCCGGGCTCGGCGTGCAGGACCCAGACGACGAGGCCACCGTTGGCGCGGGTGCATTCGACGAGGCGGTTCACCTGGCCGACGATGCCGGGGTTGGAGACGGCCGCCCAGTTGGCCCGCTGCCGGAAGGACTCCTGGACGTCGATGACGACGAGTGCGCTGTTCATGCCTCGATCATGGTGGGTGCGGGCACGCGCCTGAAGGCATCATCGGGGCCGGGTGCGGAACGATCCGGTCAGGGTGAACAGGCCGGTGGCTACGGGCGGCCGGTGCCGTCGAGGCCGGTGCCGCCGAGGCGGGTGGTCAGCTCGGAGAGCAGGCCGACGTCCTGAGGGCTCCAGCGCGGTGCGGCGAACACCTCGTCGGCGACGTGCCGGGCGGTGGCCAGCATGTCGGTGAGCCGCTCGCGGCCGGTGTCGGTGAGCGAGGCGTAGGCGACCCGGGCGTCGCGCGCGTCCGACTCGCGTGTCACCAGGCCGATGCGCTCCAGTGGTGCCAGCCCGCGGGTGACGCCGGAGGCGGTCAGGCCGAGCGCCTCGGCGAGGTCCACCCGGCGCAGCCGGCCGCCGGGCGCCTGCCCCAGGCGGAGCAGCAGGGTGAAGTCGGCCAGGCTGACGCCGTGCAGGCCGCTCAGGCTCGAGTCGAACCGCTTCACCAGTGCCGCCTGTGCGCGCAGCAGACGCAGGGACGCGTCCAGGGTCTCACTCATTGCTGCCTCCTTGACTGCTCAAGCATATCAGCGGACTGGGCAGTCAAGGACGGGCAGAAGGGGGGAGGGGGCGGGGTCAGTCGGTGCGGCCGGCGGCGGCGCGGCGCTGCCGCTTGCCGAGGGCGGCCTGGGAGAGGTCCTCGGCCTGGGAACGCAGGTTCTTGTAGCCGAAGCCGCCTTCGGCGAGCCAGGCCTTCGCCGCCTCCTCGGCGCGTTCGGTCGCGTTCAGGATGTCCTCCTCCGCCTCGCCGGAGTCGAGGAAGCGGAAGGTGAAGGCGGTACGGGCGGTGAGGTCGTAGCTGAGGTGGCCCTCGGGGGTGAAGGCCGCGCGGAGGATGCTGTGCTCGGCGGCGTCGGCGAGGAGTCGGGCGCGCTGGTCGGCGGTGAGTTCGTCGAAAACGCCGCGGACCATGATGCGGAAGGTGCGAGTGGTCATCCCTCGACCCTAGCCAGGGGGCGGGGCCGGTTCCACCGCGTTTCCGCCGGGGGCGTCGGGGCGTCGCCTGGGGATGCCCGGGGGCGTCGGCTGGGGATGCGGGTCGCGGCCGGGGAGGCTGGGACGTGTCCGGGGGCGTCGGGACGCCGTCTGGGGATGCCGGGGCGTCGCCTGGGGATACCGGGGTGTCGAGGGCCCCCGCCCGGTGAGGGGCGGGGGCGGGGGGAGGGGCCTGGGCGGAGGGACCCCAATGTGGCTCAGGCCTCCGTGAGGGCCGCCGGGCCCGGGGCGGTGCCGCCGGTGGGGTCCTCCTGTGCTGCGGGCTTCGATGCCGCGGGTTCCCTGAGCGCGGGCCAGCGGATCCGGGTGGCGCAGAGCGAGACGATCCCCGCCGAGGCGGCGACCGCTCCCATGCCCCAGGTCAGGCTGCCCGCGTTGGCGATGAAGCCGATCACGGCCGGGCCCGCCAGCAGGCCGGTCGTGCCCATGGCGGCGACCAGCGAGAGCGCGTCCGAGCCCTGTCGGGCCGCCGCCACGTACACGCAGGGGGTCACGGCTGCGACGCCCACGCCGACCGAGGCGAAGCCGATGAGCGTCGGTACCAGGCCGCCGACCAGCAGGGCCATCGCCAGGCCGAACCCGGCCAGCACGCCGCCGGCCCGGACGATCCGGCCGTCGCCGATGCGGCTGCGCCAGCCGTCGGCGAAGATCCGGGCCAGCACCATCATCACCGAGACGACCGCGATGCCCATCGGCGCCAGCGACGGCGCGGCGTGCACGACGTCCTTGATGTAAAGCGCCGACCAGTCGTTCATCGCGCCCTCGGTGACGGTACCGAAGACCATCGCGAGGCCCATCCAGATCGTCACCCGGGAGGGGAGGGAGAGCTTGCGGCGCTTCTCCGTCGCAGGCTCGTTCGGGACGGTCTCCTCGGCGGGCCGGTCCTCACGGAGCAGGCCCGGCTGGGCGAGGCCGAGAACGAGTACGAGCAGTGCGGTCGCCACGCCGAAGTGGACGGCGAGGGACGTGGTGAAGGCGTTGATGCCGGAGGCGAGCAGCGCGGCCAGCAGCGAGCCGCCGCTGAACGTCGCGTGCAGCCGGGACATCGCGGTCCGCTCGTACCGGACCTCCAGTGCCGCGCCCTGGGCGTTCATCGCGACGTTCAGGCAGCCGACGGCGACGCCGTCGCAGAACACGACCAGCAGGGTGACCGGGTAGTTGGGCACCACGGAGAGGGCGAGCAGGACGGCGCCCAGCGCGAGTGCCGAGACGGACGCCAGCACGCGCGAGCCCAGGCGCCTCATCAGGACCGCGACGAGGGGGAAGGAGACGGCGGCGCCCACGCCGCAGACCATCAGCAGCAGGCCGATCTCGGCTTCGCCCAGGTCGAGCCGGGTGCGGAGCGCGGGGAGCCGCGAGACCCAGGTCGCGTACTGGAAGCCGAGGAAGAGGAACAGTGCCGCGATGGCCAGTTGTGCCCGGCGGTAGTCATCGCGAACGCGGAACATGTGCATCAGCCCACTTCGACTCTCGGTGGTGACCCGGCCAGCGGGTCGTTGGTGTGCGCGATGGCGCCGGCCCCGGCGCTTGCCGCGACGGTGGTGGTCGGGACGGGCTTCAGGGGTGACAGGGCCATCGACATGTAGAGCGCGCGGTCGCCGTAGCTCTCCGGGAGCGCGACCTCGGGGTCGGCCCGGTAGCCGAGCGGCGCCCAGAGGACCTCGCTGCCACGGACGGCCACCAGCGAGATGGTGGCGTACCCCCGGGCCCGGGCGGTCTCGGCGAGACGGCCGAGCATCAGCGGCGCCAGCCCGCGGCCGCGCAGCTCCTCGGAGATGACGAGGTCGTGGGCGTGCATGTTCGTCGGCCTGCCGGTCGGCCTCCCCGGAAGGCCGCCGGACGCTTCCGCGAGGTCGCCGGACGTTTCCAGACCGTCGGACGCCTCCGCCAGGCTCAGGTCCGGGCACCGGAACAGCGGGTACGGCAGGGCGAGCAGGTAACCGCCGAACCGGCCCCGGTACTCCAGCGCGAAGCAGGAGCCGGGCGAGGCGCGGCCCCGGGACTCCAGGGCGGCCCGGCCCTCGGACAGGCCGCTCGCGGCGTAGGCGCGCTCCTCCAGCGCGACCACGTCGTCCCAGTCACCGGCGGCCAGCCGGCGGATGCGGATGTCGTCGGACATCTACTCGGAACCTCCCATGGAGACGTCGCCCCTGCCGATGCAGGTGTACGGGAGCGGCTGGAATCCGTTGAAGCCCTGCGTCATGTAGGCGGTGGCGTACGCGCCGCAGGAGAAGATCCAGACCGGGTCCCCCGAGGCGGCGGCGAGCGGCACCCGGACCAGGCCGTCCTCGTGGGCGTACGCGTCGTCGCTGTCGCAGGTCGGGCCCGCGACGACGGCGGGCACGACCTGGACGGGCTCGCCGTCCCGGCCGTCCTGGCCGGCACCGCGGTTCCCGCCGTTCCCGCGGTTCGCTCCGTCCCCGCCGTCCCCGCCGTCCCCGCCGTCCCCGCCGTCCCCGCCGTTCGCTCCGGAGGCGTGGGTGGGGAACTCCAGCCGGTACTGCAACTCGTCCATCTCGTAGAGGCCGTTGAACTTGCCGCAGCTCAGGTAGAGCCAGTGCTGCTGCTCGCCGGAGAGCTGCTGCCGCGCCGACAGGCGGGCGACGTGGGCCCGGATGGCACCGTGGTCGGCGACCAGGTGACGGCCCGGCTCCAGCAGGAACTCCAGCGGCGAGGCCGCCACCTCCCGCAGGCGCTGCATGCCCTCCCGGATCACGGCGAACATCTTGTCCACCGGCGGGTCGAGCGGCCGCCCCCGCTTGTCGAGGACGCCGAGGGCGGGCAGCCCGCCGCCGAGGTTGATGTGGTCCAGCCGGATGCCCCGGCTGGTCAACGTCTCGACCAGGGCGGCCAGTTCGTCCAGTGCACTCTGCCAGGCGCCGGAGGTCATCTGCTGCGAACCGACGTGGACGGAGAGCCCGGACGGGGTCAGCCCCGCCGCCCGCGCCGCCTCCAGGACCAGGACGGCGTCCTCGGGCGAGCAGCCGAACTTCCGGCTGAGGCCCCAGAGTGCCCCCTCCCCGGTGGTCGCGAGCCGGCAGAACACCCGGGCGCCCGGGGCGTGAACGGCCAGCGCGGCGACGTCCGCCAGGCTGTCCGTCGCGAAGTCGCGGACGCCTAGCCGGTACGCCTCGGCGATGTTCCGGTCGGACTTGACGGTGTTGCCGTAGTGGATCCGCCCGACCGGGACGCCGGCCCGCAGCGCCTGTCCGATCTCGTGCGGGCTGGCCGCGTCGCAGCCGGCGCCCAGCTGCGCCAGGGTGGCGAGCACCTCGTCGACCGGGCACGCCTTCATGGCGAACCGGACGGTGATGCCGGGCAGTTCCCGCAGCAGCGCCGCGTACTGGCCCGCGATGCCGTCGAGGTCGTAGATGATCCGGTCGTCGGTGCCAGCGGCCAGGGCGGCGCGCAGGGCCGCGCTGGGGAGGGCCGCGCTGGGGAGGGCTCTGCCGGGAAGGGGCGTGTTGGGAATGGCCGGGTTGCGTAGGGGCGTGCCGGGAACGGCGGCGCCGGGAGGGAAAGGCCTGTTCTGTTGCATCGTCAGCAGCTCCATGGGCCCGGCTACCGGGCCGTCCGGCCGAGGCCGGTGGTCCGGCTCGCCCGGACCAGTGGGCCCCAGGCCTCGATCAGCCGGGCGAAGGACTCGGCGTCGGCCTGCGCCTCGTCCAGCAGCTGCTCGCGACGGGGGGCCAGGTGATCGGCGAACTCTGCGTACTTGCCACCCAGTTCGCGGTAGCAGCGGTCGAGTACGGCGAGCCGGCGGTGGTTCTCGGCGCGGTCGGTGCCGATGCTGCGCCGGACCGAGTCGAGGATCGCGTCGACGCGGACGTGGTGCTCGCCGTCGAGAAGGGCGTCGAGCGCCTCCTCCATGTCGAAGTAGACCGGGTAGAGGTAGAGCATCGACAGCAGGAACTTGGTGAACCGCACCTGGTAGGCGGTGAATCCGGGACCGGTCCGCCGCTCGGGGGTGTAGTAGTTCACGATGTTGCGGTTGTGGACGACGCCGGGGAGTGTCGCGTCGCGGACCACGTGGAGGAGGAAGTAGTCGCTGCCGATGGTGTCGGTCGCGGGCGGCAGCGGCACGCGCTCGTACACCTCGTGGTCGAGGCCGAGGTTGCACATGTCCACCCGCCAGATGTCGGGGAGGTCCAGGACCGACCGGTCGGCGGTGAACGGCTCGGTGCCGGCGCCGGTGAACGAGTCGTCCACCAGCTCCCGCTTCTCCTCCTCCGACGCCCCGGCCGGGGCCCAGAGGCCCACCACCTCGTAGTAGAGGGCCGGGTCCAGCTCCCTGATCTCGCCGATGTCGACCGAGGGTTCACCGACGAAGGAGCTGCCCACCATGGTCACCGGCTTCTCGGCGTGCACCGGGTCGAGCGTGTTGTGGGTGACGCCGGGTATCGCGTCGGCGGCCCGCTTGCCGAGCGAGAGCAGCTCGTGGTGGATCGGGAACACCGGCTTTCCGTCGAGGAGTTGGTAGGCGCTGTCGGAGTCACGGCGGTGGACGGAGGTGCAGCCCAGGGCGGCGGCGAGCAGGAAGGCCCGGTTGGTGCAGGCGCCGTAGGAGACGGCGTCGGGGAGCATCAGGCCGAGGACGGTGTCCGGATCGGCGACGCCGGAGCGGTGGATCACCGCTCGCAGGAACGCGCGCTGGCGGGCCTCGTCGAGGTGGTGCACGATCACGTTCGGCGTCTCGGGCAGCGCGGCGGCCGCCTTGGCGTGCACGGCGAACGTCGGCTCGTCGGAGGAGTCCAGGACGAGCAGGTGGACCTCGACGCCGAAGTGCTCGGCCGCGTACGCCGCCTCCTCGCCGATCGCCGAAATCGTGGCGGCGCAGGCCCGGTTGGTGGGAAGGGTCAGGCAGATCCTGTGCATGCCGGTTCTCCGGTTCACCCTTCGGCGTCCTGCGCCTCGGCGTGCTGGGGGTCCTGGTCGGTGGCGGGCTTCCGGTCCTGCTCGTGCCACGACTCGAGGCCGAGCAGCCTGGCGCCGAGGCCGTTGAGCTCCGCGCGGCCGTACCGCAGCGACTCGTGCCGGCGCGCGTCGCCTACCAGCGTCCTGTTCCAGGTCGGCGTGGAGAGGTCGTGCCAGGACTCGATCCGCGAACGCCTCAGCTCCTCGTGCTCCTCCAGCGCCGGCATCATCGACAGGTACTGGACCGCGCGGACACCGCCCGCCGAGGTGTTCCGGGCCACGCCGTGGGCCAGCATGCCGTTCCAGATCAGCAGGTCGCCGGCGCTCAGCTCGGGCCGGACCACCGGGAACTCGGCGCGGTCGACGGCGGGCCGGATCGGGTCCCGGTCGGCCGGCTGGGCTGCCTGCCACTGGTTGAACTGCCGGAACAGCTCCGGGTTGCACTGGAAGCCGCCCTGGTCCGCCCGGGTGTCGTTGAGCGCGATGATTCCCTGGACGCGCTGCGGCAGAATGCCCTGCGTGGTGTCGACGTCCCAGTGCAGCTCGATGTCGAACCCCTTGTCGGTCGGCTCGATCAGCGCGCGGTCACGGTTGTTCACGTTCGGCGGGTTGAGGTTGAGCCGGTCCAGCGTGACCCACAGCTCCTCGCAGTCCCAGACGTCGACGAACGCGTCGTACACCCGCTGCGCCTGGCGGCTGTCCCAGATCAGCTGGTGCTGGTACGCCTCCACGAAGCCGTAGACGTGCAGGTGCTGGTCCAGCTCGTCACGGAACTCCCGCTCCTCGTACCAGGTTTCCGGCCGCTCGGGGTCGAGCCCCTGGAAGTCCCAGGCGAAGTCCAGCAGGCGCTTGGCCGCCTCGGCGGGAATCGCCTCCTTCACGACCACGTAGCCGTAGGTCTGCCAGAAGGTGAAGTCGTCCTCGGAGAGCACGCGCAGCGGCCGGGACTTCTCGATGTCCTTCAGCGGCGTCCGGGCGAGGTAGGCCTCGCCGTCGTTGCTGAAGTACGGACGGTCCGACGCGGCCCGGTAGAGATATCCGTCAGGGGTCGGCATGCAATCACTCCAAGGATCGGAATACTTCGTGCGGCCAGGCGTGAACCGCGGCCTGGCGGTGGGTTGGTGGCGGTCGCGTCCGGCCGTCGCGTCCGGCCGGTCGCGCGCGTACGGGAGTGTGGGCGTGCGGGATTGTGGGCGTGTGGGCGTGTGGTGGTGACGACGGGCACAGTGGACCGGTGTGGTGTGCGGACGGGGCCGACGCTTGCGGTCCGGCGTGGCGCTCGAAGGGGAGAGGTACCGGGCGGCGATCGCCAACGGACCGTCGTGAAGGGGATGCTGGGGGGAGGTCGGTGAAGCCGGCCTGGGTCTGCCGCCCGCGGGTGAGGGTGTGACCGCCTGGGCAGGGGGCGTGACAGCCCGGGCAGGGCTGCCGGGTGCCATGGAGGTTGCGATGCTCGCGGTTCCCGGGCGGGTTCTCACGGTCACGCGGTCACGCGGTCGCTGCGAGTGCTGCTGGGGTTGCTGTTGCGGGTGCTGCTGCGTCGCTGCGCGTGCTGCGGGTCGTCCGCGGAGACAGGGCCGGGGGTTCCTTCCTCCTTCTGGTGCTGGAAGCCCCTCGCGGGTCGTTGACACCGTTGGCGGACATGCGGAGTTGTGGGCCAACTCGCCTATCCGGCAGGGCGTCTCGCCAGGACTTTTCGCCTCGTCAAACGTGCTTTCCCCTACGGTGGACTAGACCAACTTGTGATGTCAACCCTTGTTCCGGGAGAGCCGGGTGGTGCTTCTGTGGCCACCCGGACAGGCGGTGACCCGTGCCGGACCTGCGGCCGTGGAAACGGCTCCGGTGGCGGGTGGCGGCTCCCGCCCGAAAGGGCAGCAGGAGTCGCCCTCTCGGGCAGGACGGCCGGTCCGGGCCGCGGTGGACCGGCAGTTGACCGCCGGTGGGATGGCCGAGCCGGCTCCACCGTTCGAGGGCCGCCCGATCTGTAGCGTCAGGTCCTGAGCCCCTGAGGCCCTGAGCCCTGAGCCCCTGAGCCCCTGAGGCCCTGAGCCCTGAGCCCCTGAGCCCCCTGAGACCCTGAGCCCTGAGCACCGAGTCGGCCTCGGGGCGGACGCCAGCTGCTCCATCCGCCCGGCCGGGGCCGGGCGGAACCGAGGCGCACCGTCGGTGTGGGGCCCGGCGTCCGGGGGCGGGCCGCGGTTGCCGGCCGGCGCCCCGGCGGGGGGAAGGTCACGGGGTGGTCAGGTGGAGACCACGCGCAGGAAAAAGGTGGTCCCGATCCTGCTGGTCGGACCCGGGGAGGGCCTTGACGGGGTGAATTGCGAAGGGTGATGGTTGGCCGCTGACATGTCATGTGTGCTGTTGCACCGTCCTCGGCGGAACCCGCCCGACGCCGTCGGTCGGGAGGGTCCGGCCGTCGTGCGAGGGGGAGGGGGAGGCCATGGAGCTGGAGCTGCGGCACCTTCGGGTGTTGTGTGCCATCGCCGACGCCGGGAGCGTCGGCCGGGCCGCCGCACTGCTCGGCGCCTCGCAGCCGGCCACCAGTACACAACTGCGCCGGATCGAACGCCACTTGGGTGCGCCACTGTTCGAGCGTACGGCCCTGGGGGTGGCGCCGACCTGCTTCGGGGTCGAGGTGCTGGCCGCCGCCCGCGACCTGCTCATGCGCGCCGACGGCCTGGGGCGCCGCCCGGACTCTCCCGACGGGCCGGCCCGCCGGGAGCTGCGCCTGGCCGCGACCAACTCGCCGATGCTGCCGGGGCTGGTCACCCGGGCTCGTCAGCAGCGTCCCGACCAGCGGTTCACGGTGACCTCCGTCTACCGGTCCTCCGATATCGTCGACCTGTTGGAGCAGGGGGACGCGGACGCCGCCGTGGCCGTGGACTACCCGGGCCAGGAGCTGCGCCACTCGCCGTCCGTCGCCCATCGCGGCATCGTCACCGAGCCCGTCTTCGTCGTCCTCCCGGCCGACCACCGGCTCCGGCACCGTACCGAGATCGACCTGGTCGACCTGGCCGACGAGGACTGGTTCCTGACCCCGGACGACGGGGCCGGCTGGCACGGCGTCTTCTACGGCGCCTGCGCCGCGGCGGGGTTCACGCCGGCGACCGTGCACGCGTTCCTCGGCGGGCGGCTGGAGCTCCAGGAGATGGTCGCCGCCGGGCTGGGGATCTCCGCCGTCCAGGCGACCACCCGGCCGCTCGCCCACGTGGTGGTCAAACCGCTTGCCGGGACGCCGATCTGGGTCCGCCACCTGCTGGTCTGGCGGCCCGGCGGGGTGAGCGGGGAGGTGGTGGAGACCCTGTTCGGTGCGGCGGCCGCGGCGTACCGGGACCTGATCGCCGCCTCGCCGGCCTTCCAGGCCTGGGCCGCGCGGACGTACCGGCCGACCCGGCCGTAGCGGCCGTAGCGGGCGGTTCGGGGCGGTTCGGGGTGCGCCGGGACTCCTTCGCGATCACGTGAGGCCGTGTTATGGCCGGTCGAACAGATGTCATATGACCTGTGACATTGTTCTGAACCTCCGATGACTGGGACGATCGCGTCGGATTCCCCCATGCCTCGGCAGTCGTCAAGCGCCCTCCCCCACAGGAGAAGGACCCACCGTGCGTCTCCGCATACCCCTTCCCGCACTCATGGCCGGCTTCGTCGCCGGCTGTGCCGCCACCGCCGGCCTGCTGCCGGTCCCGGCACTCGCCGCCGCCGGCCAGGCCGCCCAGCCGTCGGCCGCCGCGCAGTCGTCCGTCACCGCCCATTCGTCCGTCGCCGGCCAGCCGTCGGCCGACGCGGACCCGGCCGTCCCCAAGCCGCTCGGGGCCTTCCTCGCGGCGGACCCGTCCGAGGACATGGCCCCCGTGGCCAAGCCGCTGCCGCCGGCGCTGCTCGGCCAGGTCGTGATGGGCCAGCCGGCCGGGACCACCGTGCAGACCGCGCCGCGCCCGGGCGCGCAGCAGACGCCCCCGGCCAAGCCGGGCACCTCCACCCACTCCACCGCGGGCGCGGCCGGCCCGCTGAGCGCGGCGCCCGCCGGTGCGGCCGCCGCCGGCGCCGCCGCGACCGCGCAGAGCTGTACCCCGGCCGACTTCGGCAGCCGCAGCGGGGCCGACCTGGTCTCCTTCGTCGAGGGCTCGACCCTGGACTGCGTCAGCACGCTGTACAACGTCACCGGCACCGACGCCGGCAACATCTTCAAGGAACCGAAGATGCTCGCCGTCACCAACGCCTTCCGGAGCCAGGCGGCCGCCTACACCGGCGACAACTCGACCGGCATCCTGCAGCTCGTGCTGTTCATGCGGGCCGGCTGGTACGTGCAGTCGAACAACGCGGGGGCCGTCGGCCCGTACGACGCCGCGCTCACCAGTGCCTCCAAGGCCGGCCTGGACGCCTTCTTCGGGAGCAGCCACTGGACCGACGTCACCGACAACAACGGCACCGTGCTCAACGAGGTGCTGGTCCTCACCGACAGCGCCAACCTGCAGAGCAGCTACCTGGGCGTCTACAAGCAGGTGCTGAACAGCTACAACAACTCGTACAACGCGTACCCGAAGATGCTCAAGGCGGTCAACGCCGTGCTCTCCGCGCCGCTCTGGCGCGGCAACTGGAACGCCGACTTCGTCAAGGCGGTCTCCGCCGACCCGAGCATCGCCACCACCCTGGGCACCTTCGCCATCAACCACAAGGACCTGCTCGGCACGGCGAACGCCTACCTCGACACCAACGCCGGCAACGACCTCGGCCGCATGGCCGGTGACGGCCCCGCCGTCGAGGCCGTGGCCAAGGGCCAGGTCAAGGCGGTGCTCGACGCCAGCCAGATCACCGGCGTCACCGGCCCGCTGTACGTCCACACCGCGTACCAGGCCAACGCCTTCGACCCCGGCCAGTGCTCGTACTACGGCACCTGCAACCTCCCGGCCAAGCTGACGGCGGCGGTGCTGCCGAACCAGCTGGTCTGCGACAACCGCACCATCCAGACCGAGGCCCTGTCGCCCGCCGACCTGGCCGCCGTCTGCGCCAGCCTGCGCGGCGAGGACACCTTCTTCCACGGCCTGGTGAAGGACAACGGCCCCATCCCCGGCCAGTACGACAAGACCCTCACCCTCGCGGTCTTCGCCAACCAGGCCGACTACCTGACGTACTCCTGGGCGATCTTCGGGAACTCCACCGACAACGGCGGCCAGACCGTCATGGACCCGACCGACCCCAACAACCAGGCCGTGTGCGTGATGTACCAGAAGTCGTGGAACGACGGCTTCACCGCCAACGTGTGGAACCTCAACCACGAGTACACGCACTACCTGGACAGCATCCACGACATGAAGGGCAACTTCACCACCGAGATCTCCGTCCCGGACATCTGGTGGATCGAAGGCGTCGCCGAGTACCAGTCCTACGCCTACCGCGGCACCACCGACACCCAGGCGATGGCCGAGGCCGCCAAGCACACCTACAAGCTCAGCACCGTCTTCCAGAACACGTACAACAACTCGGACACGGTGCGCACCTACCCGTGGGGCTACCTCGCCGTCCGGTACATGTTCGAGAAGCACCCGGCCGACATCTCGGCCATGCTCGCGCGCTTCCGCACCGGTGACTACCAGGGCGGCTACGCGGTCTACAACAACGTCGGCACCGGTTACGACGCCGACTTCGACGCCTGGCTCGACAGCTGCGCCGGCGGGGCCTGCTACGCGGCCGGCCCGACCGCCCTGTTCGGCTCCGCCGTCAACGGCGCGACCGTCACCCTGACCGACAAGTCCGTCCAGACCGGCCCCGGCCAGATCACCGCGTGGCACTGGACCTTCGGCGACGGCGGCTCGTCCGACCAGCAGAACCCGACCCACGGCTACGCCAAGGCCGGCACCTACACCGTGGCTCTGACCGTCACCGACAACACCGGCAGGACCGCCAGCACCCCGGCCTCGGTCACCGTCACCGCCGGCACCGGCGGCGGCACCACCCTGCCGACCTGCACCGACCCGCGCACCGACGCGCTCGGCCAGAACTGCTCCCGCTCCAACCTCGCCGCCACCGCCGGCGGCCTCAAGTACTTCTACGTCTACCTGCCGGCCGGCACCAGCACCCTGAAGATCAACACCTCCGGGGGCACCGGCACCGCGTACCTGTACTACAACGCGAACACCTGGGCATCGTCGAGTGCCTTTACCGCCTCCTCCACCAACCCGGGCCCGACGCAGAGCATCACCGTCACCAACCCGACGGCCGGCTACCGCTACATCAGCCTCTACGCCAACACCGACTTCAGCGGGGTGACGGTCAGCACCCAGTTCTGACCCTCCCGTCCCCGTGTGGGCCACGCCCGCGGCAGCCTGCCGCGGGCGTGGCCTTTCGGTGCGGGCCTTCGGCGGCGCGTTCGGAATGGCTTCTCGGTCTCGCGTTCGGAATGGCTCTTCGGCGTCGCGTTCGCTTGGCGGATCGCCGCAGCCGGCCCCCTGCCGCCGGCCGGGTCTCTGCCCCGTCTAGCGGGCCGGGGCGTGGGCGGCGTCCAGGACGAGTGCGAGCAGGCGGTCGGCGCTCGCCTCGTCGTCCGGTCCGGGCCCGGTGGTGGTGAGGGCGATGCCGAGGGCGAGTCGGAGCAGGTCGTGCGGGGTGACGTCCGGGCGGGCGGTGCCCTCGCGCTGTGCGCGGGTGACGACGGAAGTGGCGGCGGCCTCGATCCGGCGGTGGCAGTCCGCGCCCAGCGCGTCGGTGACCTCCAGCAGCAGTGCGCCGCCGAGGCCGTGGTTGGTGCGCGCATGGGTGATGAATGCGCGCAGCCACTCGGCGAGGGCCCGGTCGGCGGGCTCGGTGGCGCCCAACTCGTCGGCGCGGGCGCAGAGTCGGCCGACGCGTTCCTGCAGGACGGCCGCGAGCAGGGCGGCCCGGGTGGGGAAGTGCCGGTAGAGGGTGCCCGGGCCGACGCCGGCCCGCCGGGCGATGTCGTTGAGCGAGGCCTCGGCGCCGGCCTCGGAGAACGCCTCCTGGGCGGCGGCGAGGAGCCGCTCGCGGTTGCGCCGGGCGTCGGTGCGCTGTGTCGGGGGCATGGGCGAGGTCCTCGCGGTCGGTGGCCGGTCGTTCCGGGGTGGTCGTTCCGGGGCGGTCGTTCCGGGGTCGGGTCCGGTGGTGGCGGTCGGGTGGTGGTCAAGCGGAGAGGTTCTCCGTATTGTAGGCCACGGCAAACCGGAGAAGCTCTCCGGATGGCCCCGCTGTGGCGTGCCCTGACGCGCCCTGCCCCTGACGATCACGGACGAGCTTCGAGGAGCACCGATGACGGACACCGCGTGGAACGGACTCGGCAAGGTCGGGATCTGGACCTTCGCCTTCGACGCCCAGCCCGCCGGCCGCGTCCGGGAGGCCGCCGCGGAGGTCGAGGAACTCGGGTACGGCGCGATCTGGTTCGGCGAGGCGTTCGGCCGGGAGACGGCGGGCCAGGCCTGGCTGCTCCTGTCGGCGACCCGGCGACTCACCGTCGCCTCCGGCATCGCCAACATCGCCTTTCGCGACCCGATCGCCGCCGCCACCGCCACCCGCACCCTCGGCGAGGCCTTCCCCGGCCGCTACCTGCTCGGCCTCGGCGGCCACCGGGTGGACGACACCGTCCACGAACTCGACGGCTACCCGATGCCCGCCCGCGGCCGGGCGGTCGCCACCATGACCGCCTACCTGGACGCGATGGACGCCGTCCCCGCGCACAGCCCCGCGCCGGACCCGGCGCCCCGCCGCGTGCTGGCCGCACTCGGCCCGAAGATGCTCCGGCTCGCCGCCGAACGCACCTGGGGCGCCCACCCGTACGTCGTCCCGGTCGAACACACGGTTCGGGCGCGGGAGTTGATGGGGCCCGACGCCTTCCTCGGCGTCGAACAGGCCGTCGTCCTGGACACCGACCCGGCGCGCGCCCGCGAACTGGCCACCGCCCACGTGGCCGGCTACGTGGCGATGGCCGCCCACCAGGAGGCCAACGTCCGCCGCCTCGGCTTCGGCGACGAGGACATCGTGGGCGGCCCGAGCCGCCGCCTGGTCGACGCGATCGTCGCCCATGGCGACGCCGACGCGATCCGCCGCCGCGTCCGCGAACACCTCGACGCCGGCGCCGACCACGTCTGCATCCAGGTCCTCACCGCCGACCCGGCCGCCCTCCCCGACCGCGAGTGGCGCGAGCTGGCCCCGGCGCTGCTGCACTGAGGGCTCCCGGCCCGTGACGGAGGCGACTTCCGTGGGAGCGCGGGCCCAGGGCCGTGCTCCCCGGCGATGCGGCCTTGGAACGCCGCGGGCTCACGAGGTGGGGGAGGTCGATGCAGTGGGTGGCATCAGGCAGGGGGTGGTGACGCCCACGACCATGCGGTCGTCGCCGGCGGTGCTGGAGACATCGACGACATACCTGCTCTCGGGATGGCGGGCGGTGACGATCGAGTTCGGCTCCGCGGCGTGCGTCTCCTGGTAAGTGGAGATCTTGAGCCCTTCGTGCGTGAGGAGATTCTTGACCTTGTGGACGACGTCGTTGTGCTGAGCATTGGGGACGTCGCTGTGGATGGCGTAGGAGAGGGTGTAACGGTTGTCGGGCGCGGATTCGCCATTCTTGCCGACGCAGGAGGTGAAGACCGGGTCGGCCGGTTCGTCGTTGATCTGGATCCCGGCGGTCTGGGCCAGGTGTTCAGTGAGCTGCCGCGCCCAGGTGAGTGCCTCGTCGCGAGACTTGACGGGCAGGGGGGCGTCCTTGTCGGTATTGGAGTTGGCCATACAGGCTCCAAGGCTTGAGACCGTCAGCGCTACTGCGATGAACCGCTTCATCGCGGTGCCGGCGCCGGATGGGTGGATGGGCGGGCTGACCATGGGGTTTCTCCCGAGGGGTGTCTCAGTGGGGGATTGAGCCCCATAGCGGATCTTCCTTGGGCGACGTAGTGGGCTTTTGCCCGGCGATGATCCTTCCCTGGTTGAGTACGCTTTCCGTCTCCTCGTCCCAGTAACCGCCATGCCCTGATGTGTCGACTTTGATGTTGTGGCCTCCGAACCCCGCGATATGGGGGCTGGGGCCCAGTGAGAATCCGCCGACGAGTCGGGTGGCGTCATCGGTGGCCTCCCCGATCCAGAGGTGGTCGGGATTGACGGTGAGCTGCTCCGCGTACAGCACTCCCATGCCCGGGCTGCCGAGAGTCGCGATGTCGTCGGCCTGCAGGCCACCCTTTTCGCTGTCGGCGACGCCGACGGCGAAACTGCCGTAGCTGTGCGCAATGTAGCTGAGGTGGCTTTTCGGTTCGCCGTGCGCGGCCCTGAGGCCCTGGGAGAAACGTCGCATGTCGTCGGCGGTGTCGAGACCGCGCATGGGGTTCGACGCCTGCGGGATGCTTTCCGGGGTGTCGTAGCCGAGGTATGAGATCACAGCGACGCTTTCGCCTGCCCGGGCAAACCGCTTGCCGTAGCCCTGGAGCTGACGAATCCGGTCGATCTGCCCCGGGACGCCCGCGAGTTCGGTGTTCGTCCCCGGAACGAAGACTGAGGTGTGCGTGGCCTTGTCCGGGTTGCCGGTCGAAACGACCGCGCGCCCGTCCCCCTCGTACGCCTCCGGGTCGATGCCCAGGAGGAACATCTGATGCGATTCGTCCTTCGCGTTGGCAGTCTCCTCGAGCTTGTCCTTGATGGACTGGAGCGCGGCCTTGCGCTTGTCATAGGTCGACTGGTCGAGACCGAGAGAGGCAGGCGTGCCGGCCTGCAGGGCGTCGAGCTTCTGGTCCAGCACGAGCCGGTTGGCCTCGTCGCGGGCGGTGGCGGGCAGGCCGTCGAGAGTACCGATCTTGGCCGCGTTCAGGGCCAGATACGTTTCCTGCTGGTCGGGTGTCAGGCCCTTCCACCACTCGGCGTTCTGCTTCGGGTCCTTGCCGTCGGGGATGTACGGGTCGGCCAGGCCGAGGTCATTCATCACGTACGCTGTGTCGGTCCGCGTCGCGGCCACGGCTCCGTTCGCCCGCTGGCCGTTCAGGATATCCCCGTTGAGACGCAAGAGGGCGCTGCTGCCCTGGTTGCTCGCCCCCTGGGCGTCCTTCAGCGCCTGGTTGATCCGGTCCTGGTAGCCGGTCCTGAGGCTCATGAGGTTGCGGCGATCGGCCTGGGCGTCCGGGTCGTTGTGCTCCCCGGGGCCCACGGGCGGGAGGCTGACCACGCCGTCCGCCGACACCGTCAGGCCGGAGTCCTGCGCGCGGTGTACCGCGTTCGTCAGGTTCGTCTGCGCCTGGTACATCCGGTCGGCGACCGTGTTGAGCGTGAGCGCGGCCGCCTCAGCCTCCACCCGGACGACGTCCAGCTGCTGCTCGGTGCGCTCCATGTAGGGATACGCCGCACTGGCGTCCGCGCCCGGCCAGTGCTGGTGCAGCGGCCCGTTCACCTGGTTGCGGTGGCGGGAGCCCACGGTCTCCGCAGTGTGTGCCAGCGCCTTCCAGTTCTTCGCGACGTCGCGCAGCCCTTGCGGGTCGAACTTCACCAACAGCTCGTAGACGCTCCTCACTGCTTCGCCCCCTGCTGCTGGCCCCAGGCGCCGGCCACCGCCTGGTCGTTGTGGCTGTGGGCATCGGCGTTCGCGTCCAGGTTGGTCGCGGTGGCAGTGATCCGCTGCTGAAGCGCCGCGAGCGGCGCGGCTCAGCTGATCCCCAGTAGCCCGAGCCCGCCGGCGACCGACCAGCCGGTGAGCTGACCGGACGTCGTCGTCGCCGAGGTCAGGGCGGCTTGGATGGGCTTGCCGAACTCCTCGGCGAGGATCCTGGCGACTTGTGCCGATGCATGAAGTTCTTGCGGAACAACGCTGACGTCTGCCAACGCGATCTCCCCCCGGAGTAAAAGCCAGATGCGGTTTGGGCCGCACAAAAAGTATGCCAATACAATACGCTACGCATCCGTACAGATACTCAGATGGTAGGCAGGAAGGCTGACCACCTGTGGGTCGTCACCCGTTGGCCTCACTTCTGCAGGGCGCGCAGCAGTTGTCGGACGGCGGCGGTCGGGGGGGCCGTGGGGACGGCGAGTGAGGTGGTGACGGTCGGTCCGGCGAGCGGGCGGACGGCCACGTGCGGGAGTTGGGGCAGGCCGGTGACCTCGTAGAAGACCGTCCAGGACGGCTCGGCGTCGCCGCCCAGCTCCGTCAGGGTCTCCTGGAGGCTGGTGAACGGCGCTGTGCGGGGCGGATCGATGCCGGCGGCACGGCAGGCGCCGGTCACCAGGTCGTGGAACGGTGGGTTGCGGTCCCGGGTAGCCAATCGCAGTGGCAGGCAGCCCAGTTGCTCCAAGCGCAGTTCGGGTTCCGCCGCGAGGGAGTGGCCCGCCGGCAGGGCGACGAACAGCGGATCGTGCCACACCGGGACCAGCCGGAGGCCGGGGTGGTCCGGGAGGGCGGCGGCGCGGACCAGGGCCGCGTCCAGCTCGCCCCGGTGCAGGGCCGCCAGCCGTTCGGCCGGTGACGCCCGCCGCAGCCGCACCCGCAGTCGCGGCGTGCGGTCGGCGAGTTCGGCCAGGGCCCGGTACAGCCGGTCGCCCGGCACCTGGACGGTGCCGAGCCGCAAAACCCCGTCCCGGCCGCCCCGCACCTCGGCGGCCACCAGGCCGACCTGCCGGACGGCGGCGAGCGCCGCCCGCGCCTCCGGCAGCAGGCGTTCACCGGCGGCGGAGAGCCGGGTGTGCCGGGTGGAGCGGTCGAAGAGCACCACGCCGAGCTCCCGTTCCAGCCTGCGGATCTGCTGGCTCACGGCCGACTGCACGATGTCCAGCCGCTCGGCCGCCCGGCCGAACCCGCCGTGTTCCGCCACCGCGACGAAGTACTGAATCTGCCTCAGCTCCACCTGATCCCCCGTTCATCACGATCGATGATGACTGTGTGCTCCAAGTGCTTCTGGTCCGCTGATCATCCCGGCCGGTCCAATGGGGACCAACCCGGTTCCGGACGTCGGAGGCCCGGGGACGGCGCAAGCCGGGAGGCGGAGGGAACATGGGAAGCAAGCAGTCGGGCCCGCTCGTGGTGCAGTCGGCGGACGTGGAGCGTGTCGAGATGCCGCACGGCGTCTTCCGGCTGCTGGCCGACGCCGGCAGCACGGGCGGCGCGTTGGGTGCCAACCGGCTGACGCTCGGCACGGGCGCCGACGGTGCCAGGCCGCACTACCACGCGGTGTCCTGGGAGGTGTTCTCCGTCCTCGACGGCACCGCCGAGTTCCTGCTCGGTGACCGGATGTCCGTCGTGGGCGCCGGCGGCCTGGTCGCCGTACCCCCGGGCCTGCCCCACGCCTTCGGGGCCGCCGCGGACAGTCCGACGGACCTGCTCGTCATCGCCGCGCCGGGTGTGGAGCGCTTCGAGTACTTCCGTCGGCTGTCCAGGATCGCCGGGGGTCGGGAGCGGTTCGACGACCTGCTGCCCGACCAGGCCACCTACGACGTGCACTTCGTCGGGAGCAGCGTCTGGGAATCGGCACGGGACCGGGGCTGATCCTCAAGTCGCGGCACCCTGAAGTGCGTTGGTGAGAGCCGGAGGACGGGGATCAGCTCAGCGGAACCTCGGCACCCCGGGCCGAGGACACGGAGCAGGAACTCGACGGGGGTGACGTCCTGCTCCGGACGGTAGGCGGAGCCGGCCGTGTTACCGGGAGCCTGCCCTTGCTACCGGGAGGCGTCCGCGTCCCGGAGGCGCTGGAGGCGGAGGTTGAGCGCTCCCCAGATCCACGCGGCGGAGAGCGGGAGCGTGACGACGGTGAGGCCGACGGCGCTGCGGATGCGGTCGTCCACGACGCGGGCGCACCGGTCGCGGGAGTAGGTCGCCGATGAGGCGTCGACGAGTGCCGGGGAGCCGCACTCGGTGCGACCACTGCTCCCCGCGGTGGCAGGGAGGAAGGCCACGCCGATCGCCCAGATCCATCCGACGACCGTCAGGACCCCGAGCGTGTTGACCACCCAGTGCTGGACACGATTGGCGCGACGCCACGCCCGGTCGTCGCTCTCCCGCAGATACTCCGCTACCTCCATGGTCTCCCCCTGTCTTCGATGCGGTCGGTGGTCGGAGGGATCATTCCAGGCCGTGCGTCTGGCGGCCAACAGTGGGGCCGTGAGGACCCGTGACCGTCGTTCCGACGAAGGTTCATCGTCCGACGAGCCGCCGGAGCCAGCGGGTACGCGCGTCGCGGGCGTCCCGGGTGAGGACCGCCTGCGGCGCGAGGCTGTCGAAGCCGTGGAAGGCGCCGGGCCATACGTGCAGTTCGGCTGCGCCGCCGGCCTGCCAGATCGCGTTGGCGTAGGCGACGGCCTCGTCCCTGAAGGTCTCGGCCGACCCGACCTCGACGTAGGCCGGGGGCAGCCCGGACAGGTCCGTGGCGCGGGCGGGGGCCGCGTAGGGCGGAAGGTCGGCGGCGCCGTACCGTTCGCCGAGCAGGGCTTGCCACGCGGTCGCGTTGGAGGCTCGGTCCCAGGTGTCGATGCCGGCCATCTGGTGGCTGGAGAAGGTGGTGCCGCGGTCGTCGAGCATCGGGCTCAGCAGCAGTTGACCGATCGGAGCTGGCCCGCCGCGGTCGCGGGTCAGCAGGGCGAGTGCTGCGGCGAGTCCGCCGCCTGCGCTCTTCCCTCCCAGGATGATGCGGTCCGCGTCGAGGCCCAGTTCGGCCGCCTGGTCGGCCGCCCGGACGAGTCCGGCGTGGCAGTCCTCCACGGGGCCGGGGTACCGCACGTGGGGTGCCAGTCGGTACTCGACGGAGACGACGGCGAGTTGCAGCGGGAGAGCCCATTCGAGAAGCACCTGCGGAAGGACGGACCACGCATTTCCCATGATCATTCCACCGCCGTGCATGTAGTACAGGAGCGGCAGCGGCCCGGTGATGCCGGCGGGCCGCGCGCTGACGAGCGTGACGTCGTGCCCGCCCGGCCCTCCCGGCGCACGCAGCTCCGCCACCTCGAAGCGGCCGTCGGCCCGCAGCTCCTGGACCGTCGGCCTGGGCCGGGATGCCGCATCCTGCTCCTGCCGGGCCGCAAGGTTCTCCGGGGTGAGCGGTTCCCGCGCCTCCGCTCCCATGGCTGCCAGCACGGCCCGCAGTTCCGGGTCGAAGGGAGGCGCCTGCCGGGCTGTCGAGTCGGGCTTGTGCTCCGACGGCATTCGTCCGGCACCCATCACAGGACCTCCCCTTGGCCGAGGGATGCCCGGCGGCATCCCGACCATGACAGCCTGCCAGCCCGCAGCGTCCGTGGGGACCGCTCCGGGACCTGCCGGGCGGCAGTGGGTCCAGGCCCGTCCTGCCGGGCGGCCCCGGTCCAGGTCGTGGGCGGGCCCGTCCGCCCGGATCCGCCAGCGGATCCCCGTGTTCAGGCGTACTCGGCTGCCAGGGCCTCCCAGAACTCGACGTAGTTCTGCTCGTGCCGGGCGCCTAGGTCGAGCAGGCGGGCCCGGGATGGTGTGGCCGGATCTGCTGGGTCCAGGTCGGCGAGTCGCCGGCGGTAGTCGTCGGCCCATTTCCGGTGCCGGGCGGCCTGGGTCAGGGCCAGCTCGGCGACCTCGGCCGGGGTGGCGAGGTCGGTGAAGGTGAGTTTGAGCAGCGAAGGGTTGCGGGTCTCAGGTGGGGGCGTGGCCGGATCGGCCAGCCAGCGGTGCAGGGCCTCGCGCCCGGCGTCGGTGAGATGGAAGACGCGGCGTCGCCGGCCGTGTTCCTCGGCGTGCTCGGTCAGCAGGCCTAGTTCCGCCAGCCTGGGCGGGTCTCGGTAGAGCTGGGCATGCGGGATCGGCCAGTAGTTGTCGATGCTCTGCTCGACCCGCGTCTTCAGCTCGTACGGCGTCATCGGGCCGTTGCGGGCGATCAGCCCGAGCACCACGTACTGCGAGGGCGTCAGCTCGTCCATCATCCCGTCCTCCGGCCGACCCGATGGCCGACCCGGTGGCCGACCCGATGCGCCATTGCGACCGTCTCAATGAGACTATAGGGTAGTTCCATTGAGACGGTTGCAATGAGACGATTGGGAACCGATGAACGTGCACCCCGAGCTGGTCGACGTCCTGGCCGCGCTGCCGGAGTTCGACCCGCTGGCCGATCCGCCGGCTACCCGGGCCCACCTGCGCAGCGTGCTGGCCGCCGAACCCCCGCTCGTGGATCCCCGCCTGGCCATCGAGCACCTCGCCATCCCCGGCCCGGCGGGTGACCTGCAGGTCCGCCTGTACCGGCCCACCGGTGGGACGACGTCGACGCGCCCCGCAGTGATGTACTTCCACGGCGGCGCGTTCATCTCCGGCGATCTGGACACCGGCGACACCAACTGCCGCGACATCTGCCTCGCCGCCGACGCCGTCGTCGTCTCGGCGGACTACCGCCTCGCCCCGGAACACCCCTACCCCGCTGCCTTCGACGACTGCTACGCCGCACTGCAGTGGACCGCCGCCAACGCCGACACCCTCGGCGTGGACCCGAACCGGATCGCCGTCTCCGGCCGCTCGGCCGGCGGGGCACTCGCCGCAGCGACCGCCCTGGCGTCCCGGGACCGTGGCGGCCCCGCCCTCGCCTACCAACTGCTCCTCGTCCCCACCGTGGACGACCGGTGCGACCAGCCTTCGGTCGACGCGGTCAGCGACGGCCGAGTGATCGACGGGCGGGCAGTGCGTGGGATGTGGCCGCTGTATCTGGGGCCGAAGCCGGCCGACCAGTACGCCGCCCCGGCCCGGGCGACCAGCCTGGCAGGCCTGCCGCCCACGTACGTCGTGGTCTGCGAGCAGGACCCGCTGCGCGACCAAGGTCTGGATTACGCACGACGGCTCATCACCGCCGGCGTCCCCACCGAGATCCATCACGTGCCGGGGGCGTTCCACCTCTTCGAGGGCTACGCCCCCACCAGCTCGCTCGCCCGCCGCACCACCGCGGCCTGGACCACGGCCCTGGCTGCCGCACTGCGCTGAGGCGTGGCTCTGCGCTCAGCCGGGCCGGGCGTCGGGAGCCGGGTCAGCGTGCAGGATTCGGAGGCGGGCGGGCATGCGCACGCAGGTGTGGTTCGGCCGGACAGGATCCGGCGAACCGGTGCTGTCTGCGAGGCTGTCCCGCCGCTGGCTGTGGCTCAGGTGGTTCGATCGCGTAGTGCATAAAGCCGCTGCTGCTGCCGTGGCCACCACGTGCCGAGTCTGGTGGAGCTGAGGTATCCCCAGGTCGGTGCCGCCCGGCGCTCACACGTGTTCACTTGGCGAACTCGAACCGCAGATAGCCCGTCAGTGAGCGGGGTAAGACCCGGTGTGCGTGCTGCTGCGTCAGGAGTAACGACCAACGGTAGGCGATCAGTTGTGGGCGCCGACGCTACGATGCGATACTGCCGATACTGCCGAGGGGGAGCTATGGGGCGTGTGGTGGCTGCCGCTCGGGCGGCGGCCGTGGTCGTCGCCACCTGGCTGGTGCTGTTCGTGCTGATGGTGCTGCTGGAGTCGGTTCGGCCAGGCCCCCAGCCCCACGGCGGCCTCTCGTCCACGGTCGTCACGCTGTGGCTGCTCGCGCTGCTCCTCGGGCCGCTGGTCGCCTGCGTCGCGTTGCGCCGGTGGATCGCCGTCGGCCGGGCCAGGAGTCCGGATGAACCCCTTCCTCCCGGGCCGTACGCGCGGGCCGAGCAGGACACGCCGCAGTCCGGCGGGCATACCTGGCGGACGGACGCGTCACCTCCTCCGTGGTCCGACGAGCAGAGACACTTCCAGACCCCGCGTGCCGCCGAGGACCCGGACGCCGAGGACCCGGACGCCGAGGCCCGGCGACGGGCCCGTGCGGAAGCCGAGCGGAAGCATGCAGAAGCTGAGCGTGCCCGCGCGACAGCTGAGCGGGCGCGTAGGGAGGAAGCTCGACGACGAGCGGCGCGCAACCGCCGGCTGCGCGAACGGGGTCGGCGGTACTGACAAGCCGCAGGCCGGTTGAGAAGGGAACCGGCTCGGCCGCGGCCGGCCTTGCCGATCCTTGGGCGAGTGGCTTTCGAGGTCGTCGGCCGGAACCGGGGCGAGAATGAGCAGCGTCGGATCCCTGGACGGCGAGCGCCTGCACCCGGTTGTCGCCGCGGCCGTACGTCCTGTGCACGCCGGTCAGGCTGACGACATCGCCCACGCTCGCCGCACCGAGGGATGACAAGCCGGGAACCCGCCTCTCTGGGAGAACATGACGACGCTGCTGGAGCCTCGTTCCGGAACACTCGCTCGCCTTCTCCACGGGGGATCTGTCAGGGGCCTCGGCCACCCGCTGCCCCGACGCTACGGCCGCATGAGGCATCGATGCCCCCGTGCGGTCCCTGAGATCGGACCCTGATGAACCCCTGACCTGAGAAGGCGGCCACCGTTCGGCGCAGACGCCCGCGGGGTGGCGCTCCTGACGGGAGATCGGGTCGATCCCGCAGCGGCGGCCTGGGCGGAGGCGAAGCAGTGGAGTCAGTACGCCTGCATGGCCCGCCCCGTCGTGGTCGACACCACGCAGCGCCGGGTGTCGACGTTTCGCGGGTCCTTCGTCTTCGGCGCCATCTACGCGTCCCACCTCCACGACAAGTCGTCCCGGTACTTCCACCGTCAGGGCGGCCGGCCTCGTCGACGCGTGAGCCCGGGTGGCACGGTGGGTCCGACGGCCGGCCCTGACCGGGTGGCGGGCAGGGCCGGCGCCGGTCGGGCGGTGAAGTTGGGGAACCGTCGAGGGCACCAGGGCGCCGGCGGTTGGCGAGCCGGCCGCGGCGCTCGGGGATCGTGGCGGCCGTTTCGCCCACGTGCCGTCCCGGCGTGACGGAATTGTGCTGATCGAATCCGTCGATCCCCGATACGCTCTGCGTCGATCAGGACAACGTCTGCGGGGGGCGGGAAATGACGGGCACTCAGGAAGATGCCACGGCGCCGGTGCCGACCGTGCCGATCTCCGGCTCGGTGGGTGGCGGAGCCGCCGTCGGCTCTGGCTGTTCGGCGGGGCGGCGGTCGCGGCGGCGGCAATCACGGTCGGAGCCGTGCTGCTGTTCGGGGGCGGTGACGAGCAGGGGCTGAAGCAGACGCTCTGCGGGCTGGAGCGGGCGGACGGGACGCCGCTCGGCACCCTGCTGTCGAAGGGGCGCCCCGGGACCGAGCATCGCGAGGTGGATGCCGCCGAGCGCCGGGTGTCCTGCCAGATCTCGGTCGACGGGGAGAAGGCGCTGAGTGTCGTGCTGTTCGACGCCGACCTGGAAGCCCCGGAAGAGGGCGGCCATGCGACCGCGAAGGACATGATAGGCCGGGGCGTCCTGGCCTCGGGGCCGGGCGCCGGAGTGACGGAGTACTGCGCCGGCGATCACTCCCGCGCGTTCACCGTGACGGTCATCGCGGACACCAGCGTGTTCCTCAAGCCGAACGCCGACCGGGATGCCCTCACCAAGGCGCTGGGTTCCCTGACCGGGAAGGTCGCGGCCGAGCAGCAGCACGAGGTCTGCCGCTAGTGCTGTGACCGGCGACGTTCACCGGTTTGCGATGGATGAGCGGAGAGCCAGGCAGGGCGGAGCCGGTGTCTGGATTACCTCGCTGAGGGAGAGCGCTGCGCGGTGAGCACGGGCTGGTAGTACCCGCTGGAGTCCGGACCGTGCCAGGTGATGTCGGTGAAGCCGGCTTCAGCCACGAACTCTGTCAACTGCGAGCGCGTCAGCGCCCAGTAGGTGCTCCGGCGGACTCGGACATTCCAGGTGTTCTCGGTGGGGGTGAGCTGGAAGTGCTCCAGGTCGTAGCGCTCGCCGTCTTCATGCCAGTGCCACAGTTGGAAGGTGATCGCCTGGCCGTCGCGCGTGTCCGAGACCTGGGGAGGTGTCGCCGTGGGTTTGGTCCGGCGCGCCTCGTCATAGGCCCGGACAGTGATCATCAACAGTCCGTCGTCTCGGAGCACCCGTCGCATGCCAAGGAGTGCAGTCCGGAGATCCTGCCCGGAGAGCAGGTGCGGGAGTGAGTTGTCCGCGCAGAGTAGAACGTCGAAGACCCCGTCACTGAAGGGCAGTCGGCGCATGTCGGCCGCAGCCGTCGGAAGCCTGCTGCCTCGGGCCGCCGCCTCGGCGGCAGCGCGCGCGGCGGCGACTGGGCTCAGGTCGCTTCCGACGACCTGGTGCCCGGCCAAAGTCAGCCCGATCGCCTGGGTGCCGATCCCGCACGAGCAGTCCAGGATGGCATGCGGTCCCGCTCCAAGACATAGTCTGACAAGACCGTCCAGTACCTCTGCCTGGTACGCCATGCTCGCGTCCCAGTCCCGGAACATCAGGTGGTAGTCGTGGGCCAACTCGTCGTAGAAATCCCGCACAGATAGCTCGGACATGTACCTCACCGTAGTGCGTGGTCGCCACGGATGACGGGCAATTCAGGCTGCGGCTGCCTGGCTTCGGCCTCCCCGGCGCAGGCCCTTCTCGCTGCGGATGCGGGCTCGTTCGCGGCGTTGGGCAGCCAGGACGTCGGGGTGGCGGGCGTTGGCGTTGCGCCGGCGCAGGTAGGCGTGCAGCGCGCGGGTCTGGGCGGTGTGGTTGGGGTGGTTGGAGTTCGCGAGGGCGAACTGCCGCAGTGGTCCGAAGTGCGCTTCGATCGGTTGGCCCAGGAGGCGTTGGTCGGGGCGAAGCAGAGGTGGCAAATGATCACCTGGTCGGTTCGCGGCTCCTAGACCTGCCACAAGATCGATCACCAGCCAGACCCCAGGCCCTGCCCCAGTGGGGGCAGGGCTGTCGCCGGTCAGGCGGTGAAGTTGGGGGAGTGGGTCTCGATGGCCTTCACGAAGGCGGTCCACTCGGAGCTGTTGAAGGCGAGGTGGGGGCGGTCGGGGTGCTTGTCGTCGCCGAGCCAGACGTCGCCGTTGGGGAAGCGGGCGATGATCACGCAGCTGCCGTTGGAGTCCCCGGAGAAGGGTGACTTGGCCCAGTCGGCGTCGGCGGGATCGTGGTCGTAGGGGTTATGCCTGATACTCACGTCAGCTCTTCCAACTTGTGCTCAAGGGCAGCGATGGTGTCCTCGGGCGACAGCGAGTAGCCCTTCAGCCTTGCAAAGGCTCGCTCTGCCCGTCGTACGTCGCGTCCTGATCTACGCGGGAGCATACCGCCGACGGCTTCGATGAAGACAAAGCCCTCCTGGGGTTCGCCAGGGAAGCGCATGAGTGAGAGTCCGGACGAGAGGATCGCTCGGCGCCCGGCACTCAGCGGGACCATGCGCAGAACTACGTTCGGAAATTGAGCGACCTCAATCGCGTGTCGGATCTGACCAGCAAGGATGTCCTTGTCGCTACCGACAAGGAGGGTGACCTCGCCGAAGTACGCCTCCAGATTGACGCGTGGGTCATCGGTCAACCGCCGTTGCCGTAGAACTCGTACTTCGGCAGCGGCTTCATTCTGGTCCTCGCTGAGACCGTCGAGGCCGGCGGCAATTACCTCGCGAGCGTAGTCCTCGGTCTGGAGAAGTCCGGGAAACGCGGAGGGGAAGTACTCCCAGAGATGTGTTGCGGCGGCTTCCAGGCCCAGGAACTCGGCGAAGGCGGCGCTGATCGTCTCAGCGAACTCGTGGTCCTGCCACCAGTTCTTGGAAGGGCTGTCGCCGACGAGGTTCTCGATCTCGGATCGGTCCGTGCCGTTGATGCCGCAGTGGTCCAGGAGTCTGGCCAAGTCGGCGGCGCTGACCGGTACCTTGCCGTGTTCGACTCTGCTGAGGCGACCGGGGTTCCAGCCCTTGAGGCCCCTGGTCATGTCGATCTGCGTCTTGTTGTTCTCCACCCTCCAGGCGCGCAACTCCTCCCCGAGCTGGATCCGCCTGAGCGTGGACCGGTCCATGGTCAACCGCCGTCCCTCCCTCTGGATGTTGGCGACCAGTCTCTCTGCGTGAACCGTACGGCTCAAGCCAGATCAAGATCAAACAACTTATTTTTCTCTTGTAGCCGTTCGGGTTGCAAATTCGATTCCAGGTGACCCACACTCAACGTGACCGCACGAACACGCTCCTGATGGAGCGTCGAGCTGCGAAGGGTGAACCATGTCCACTTTGCGCACGTCCGTCCTCCGCACCTGGGAGGCCACCCTGACCGAGCACTCCAGCTCGGTCCGAACCGCCCGCCGCCACATCCGTGACCAGCTCACCGTCTGGGGCTGGGAGGGCGAGCGCGTCGACGACCTCGTCCTCATCACCTCCGAGCTCGTCACCAACGCCGTAGTCCACGCCTGCCAGGGGCAGGGTGAAGTCCGGCTCTACCTCCAGGAGTTCGGCGGTGACTGCCGGCTCGAAGTCTGGGACTCGCGCTTCGACCTTCCGCTCCAGGAGCGCCGGCCGCGCCGATTCAACGAGGGCGGTCGCGGGATCGAGCTCGTCCGCGACCTCGCCTTCGACTTCGGGGTGGTCGTCCGCCGGGGCGCCGGCAAGCGCGTCTGGGTGCGAGTCCTGCTGGACGCCGCCAACCAGCGGCCTCCGCTCGCCAGTTGAAGAGCCACACCTCCGCCGGGCGCGATCACGTACAAGCGAAGGTCACCCGGCAGCCGCCAACTTCCCGACCAAAGGAGCAAGCCCTCCATGCACCCCGCCGCCATCGCCTTCCGTGACCCCGCTGCCGTCTACGAGCGCTGCGAGATCGCCGGCGTTCGCCGCCTCACCCTCGAACCCGGCTACGAGAGCACCGTCGTCGTCCCCGACGGCGCCTGGAAGTCCATCCCCGACGGCTATCCCGAGCGGTTCGCACCCAGCATCTTCACCAGGGACAGCGGCCTGATCGAGCTGTTCCGCGTACCCGACACCGTCTTCGACCTCCACACCCTCGCCGCCCTCGTGGACACCCTCGGAGACCCCACCCCGGTCACTCTCGGTGATACCCGCGACGCCCCCGGGCAGCTGGTCACGCACCTCGACCCCGCCACCGGCCTGCGCCCCGGGCTGCACGTCGACAACCACCAGAACCTCCCGTACGCCGCCCGGGAGACCGCCCGTCGGCGGTTCTGCGTCAACCTCGGGCCGGGCAGCCGGTACCTCCTCCTCTCCGACACCGACATCAAGTCGATCTGCCGCACCGTCCACGACCGCTACGAGAACCACCACCCCCGCACCGCCGACCTGCGGCTCTTCGTCACGCTCCGCCGCCCCCTGAGCGTCCTGCGCCTGCGCATCGACCCAGGGGAGGGCTGGTTCGCGCCGACGGCCGTGCTCCCCTACGACGAGTCCACCGAGGGGCAGGAGTTGCCGTCCGTCACCGGCTCGTGGTTGGGGCACTGGGACCGCGGGGTGTTCGGTCCGCTGATCTGACCGAGCCCGATCGGGTTGTGTCAGGCTGGTGGGGAGGGGCTGGAGCGCGACTGCGGTCGGGAGGCTCGCGATGGCCGAGATCAGGGTGAACGGGGTGTCGCTGTACTACGAGGCCCGGGGGTCCGGGCCGGGCGTGGTGCTGGTCCACGGGTCCTGGAGCGACGCCGACAGCTGGGCGCGGGTGGTGCCCGGACTGGCCGAGCAGGCCACCGTCGTCGCGTACGACCGGCGCGGGCACAGTCGCAGCGAGGACCTGCTCACCCAGGGTTCGGTGTACGAGGACGCGGCCGACCTGGCCGCCTTGATCCAGGGCCTCGGCCTCGCCCCCGCCTTCGTCTGCGGGGACTCGTACGGCTCGCTGATCACGCTCCGCCTGGCCGCGGCCCGCCCCGACCTGCTGCGCGGCGTGGCCGTGCACGAGCCGCCGGGGACGGGCATGCTGCTAGCCGATCCCGAGCTGCGGCCCATCGGGACGGCGTTCGCCGGGCGGATCGCGGCCGTCCGGGAGCTGCTGGAGCAGGCGGAGTCGGCCGCCGCGGCGGAGCTGTTCGTGGAGACGCTCGCGTTCGGCCCGGGGGCGTGGGCGCAGCTGCCGGCGCCGATCCGGCACACGTACATCCGTAACGCGCCGACGTACCTGGACGAGCTGCGCGACCCGGACGCGCTGGACCTCGACCTCACCGCCCTCGCCCACTACACCGAGCCCGCACTGCTCACCCAGAGCGACGACAGTGCGCCGATGTACGGCGAGGTGCTGGACCTGGTCGACCTCGCGCTGCCGAAGGCGGAACGACACCTGTACGAGGGTGCCGGTCACGCTCCGCATCTGGCGCAGCCGGAGGAATGGGGGCGGGTGACCCTGCCACGCGTCCTGGGGTGAGGTGCGCGCGAGGGGCGTGAACCGCCTGGCGCGCGCCCCTGAGTTACTGCCGGGCATGCTGAGCCTCACCGGTGTCACGGTCGTCCGTCGCACGGGTTCCAGGGCGGCCGGCGGTCGGCAGCGCCTCCCCAGGCGGGAGCGGAAGCGTCCGCCCCAGACGGGCAAGCGGGGACAGGGCCATCAGCACGGGCGACAGGAGCATGCCGGCGGCCGTCACCAGGAGGCTGCTGCGCAGCCCCCACTCCTCCGCGAGAAGGCCGCCGAGCAGCGAGCCGAACGGGGTCAGACCCATGCCGGCAAACGTGATCGTCGCGGCCACGCGGCCCTGCATCCCGTCCGGGGTGACGGCCTGCCGGACGGCCATGACCGTGACGTTCACCAGCTGGCCGAAGGCTGCGAACACGAAGTTGACCGCGATGAGCGCGAGGATCGTGACCACGGAGGGGCCGCGCAGGACGGGCACAGCGAGCATGACGCCGTCACCGAGCACCGCCGCGACCACGAGTACCGGGCCGTGACCGAACCGGCTCGGGAGACGGGCGGCGAGCAGCGAGCCCAGGAGTGCGCCCGGCCCCGTCGCCGCGAGCGCCAGGCCGACGGCGGTGCCCGACAGGTGGAGGTCCCGCGGCAGGAAGAGCAGGTAGACGGTCATCATGGCCGCGAAGGAGAACTGGAAGGCGGCCGAGGCGAGGCCCACGGTCCGCAGTGAGGTGTTGCCGCCGACGAAGCGCAGCCCCTCCTGGATCTGCCGCCAGACCGGAGAGGGGCGGTCTGAGCGCTCCGTGATCGATTCGATCCGGCGGATGCGGCCGATGCGGCGGATCGACAGGACCGACAGCACGAAGAACAGCGCGCCGGACGCGGCGGCGATCGGTGCCGACAGCAGGGACACCAGCGCTCCGCCGAGCGCCGGCCCGCCGATCTGCGCAGCGGAGCGGCTGCCCTCCAGCGCGCTGTTGCCCCGCACCAGCTGATCACGTGTCACCAGTCGGACGAGCGAAGCCTGGTACGCCACGTCGAAGAACACGGACAGGGCACCGACGGCAAAGGCCACCGCGAGCAGCTCCGGCAGGCCGAGTTCGCCGAGGAGGCCGGCCACGGCGGCCCCGCCCAGCGCCAGGGCCCGGCCGAGGTCCGTCAGCACCATGACGGTCCGGGTCCGCCGGCCGTCCACCCAGGCGCCGACGAAGAGCGAGAGCAACAGCAACGGCGCCTGTCCCACCGCGCGGAGGGTGCCCACCTGGTCGGCGCCCGCGTCGAGCGAGACGACAGCGATCAGCGGCAGGATCACCAGGCCCGTGTGCTCGCCGAGTTGGGACAGCGTCTGGCCCACCCAGAACCGGCGGAAGTCACCGTCCCGCCAGAGGCCTGGCGGCGAAGGACGGCCCGCATCGTGTACGACGGAGGAAGCGAACGGCACAGGGACCCCTTGGGTTGCCGAGAACGAGGCCCACCACCCGGCGCCCGACGGGCGCACCGACGGTTCAGGTGGGGGAAGGCTCGCTGTGCCGCGCAATCAAGGGCAGCACGCGATGACAGGCCGATCACGGCCTACGACGTCAACGCGTGCTCGGACGACCGGGCATGTCTCGACTCCTCATGGGTTGCTCGCCGGCCTCGAACACTAGCCCTCGATGGCCGGGCATGAAACCGAATTGATGACGGGTCAGACGGCAGGGCGGGTCAGACGGCGCGAGGGTCAGGCGCCGCCGCGTACGGCGAGGAGGACGGCGAACAGAGCGGGCAGGAAGCCGACGGCGAGCACGGCCAGCAGACAGCCTCCCGAAGCACCCGCCGTGCTGCTCACCGAACCGCCCGCATGCGCCGGACCACCGGGAGGATCGATGCCCTCCACCAGAAGTCCGAACACGACCGCCACGGCGTCCTGCCGGACCTTGAGCGGATCATTCGGCGTCGGATAGCCGACGCTGGTCCGGATCCGCGTCTCCCAGAGCCGGGCGTCGGCGGGGCTCTTCGCGAAGTGCGCGGCGATGGCGCCCCGGAGGTACCCGGCCACGCCCTCCCGGTCGTCGTCGCCGGCGGCCAGGTTTCGTCTCAACCAGTCCTGGGCCGTCCGCATTTCGTCGCGCATCGCGTGATGGGCCGCGAGGATCAGCATCGCGTCGGTGACGCCGGCGTCGGCGGCCCGGCGGTACCAGACGACCGCGTTGTCCCAGTCGTCGCGGCGGGCGAACTCGCGCGCGGTCTCGAATATCCGTCCAGGCTGCTGGTCGGGCATGTGACGCCTCGTCTCCGTCGGAGCGGACCGTGCGAATGACGGTACCCCGCCGACCTTGGGCGGGCGACAGTTCCTGCAAACCGGCCGAGCGGGGCGGTTGCGCTCAGGCGGCGCCGGTGGGGGTGGGCTTGGCGACCTGGAGGTGGTAGTCCACGGAGTCGGAGAACGAGCCCGACTCGCCGTGGAAGCTCAGCTCGTGGCTTCCGGGTGAGAGCGGCTCCAGACGCACCCAGAGACCGCACGACCAGGTGTGGAAGTGGTCACGCTTGCCGGTGAACGGGTTGCCGGCGGCGGTGACCATGTCGATCGGGGTCGCGTCGAGCTTCTCGGGGGTCAGGGCCTTCCCGTCGAGGACCGCACCGCCCTTGGCTGCGTCCATGAAGCCCAGGCAGTCGTGCGCGTCGCCCATCAGGTTGACGAGCGGGAACACGACCGGCACCCCGGTGGGGACGGTGCACGAGCGCTCGGCGGCGCCACCGGTCGTTCCGGCCAGGAGCCAGATCCCCTCCTCCTGGTCCTGGGCGCACCGGCGCCCGTCCTGGTCGAGAACCGGGTTACGGGCCGACTCCGTCGACGTGGCCCAGATCCACCAGCGGTTCTGGAGCTCGGCCGAGGTCAGGTCGCGGACCACGATCGGTGGGTGCGACTCGTCCGCATCGGGTGAGGCCGAGGCGGACGGCGAGGATGGGCCGAGCGCGCCACCGGGGGACGGCGAGCCGGTGCAGGCCGTGGCCAGGGCGAGGGCGCCGAGGGCCAGTGCGGCCAGTCGTCGGGGAAGCATGATCGGAAGTGTAGGAGCGAATCGAACCGGTGTCCCCCGGTTTCCGGCGGACCGTCAGATGGCCATCGACATGTAGACCGCGCGCTTGCCGTAGCACTCCGGCACGGCGACCTCGCGGTGGGTGCGGTAGCCCAGCATGGCCAGCAGGATGTCGCTGCGCCGGACCGCCACCATCGAGATCCGCCCGAACCCCTGGGTCCGTGCGTACTCCTTGAGGTGGCGCATGAACCGCAGGGCGACGTCCTTGCTGCGCCACGCCTCGGCGATGACGAGATCGTGCACGTGGAGGTTGCGCGGCTCGGGATCGGACGCGGGCTCGGACGCGGGCTCGGGCCCGGTCGCGGCGGGCTCGGACGCCTCGGTGCCGGCCTCGTCGACCGCGCCGAGGTCCGGGCAGCGGTACAGCGGGTAAGGCAGGCTCAGCAGGTAGCCGATGACCTTTCCCCGGCGCTCCACCACGAAGCAGGTGTCCGGCGAGGACCGCCCCGGGACTGGAGGGACTCCCGCCCCTCGGACAGGCTGTCCGCGGCGTAGGCGGCGAACTCCAGCGCCACGACGGCATCCCAGTCGGCGTCGGCCAGCCGGCGGAAGGTGACGTCGTCGGCCGTCACGGTGATGTCCTCCGTCATCTACTCGGCCCCTCCGGCCGGGACGCCGGCATACCTCGCGTCCGCCACCAACGGGCCCCAGGCCTCGACCAGCCGGGCGAAGGCCTCGGCGTCGGCCTGTGCCTCGTCCAGCAGCTGCTCGCGCCGGGGGCCAGGCGGTCGGCGAACTCGGCGTGCACCTCGACGCCGAACTGCTCGGCCGCCTACGCCGCCTCCGTGCCGGCCGCCGAAATCGTGGCTGCGCAGGCCCGGTTGGTGGGCAGGGCCGGACAGATTCTGCTCATGCCTGTTCTCCGTTCGGTCGTCAGGGGCATGCGGCCGCCGGCCCGGGGCGGCCCGGGCGTGGCGAGGCCGCGGCCGGATGGGCGGCCGCGGGGTTCCGGGCGGTGCGCGGCGAGGGTGGACGAGTGCTTCAACTCGGCAGCTTCACAGACGAGCCGAGGATTCCGGCCGAGGGGTTGAGGTCACGGCCCCGGCCGGGGTGGCGGTGCTGCCCCTACGGTGGACTAGACCAACTTTGGGTGTCAACGGCCCCGCCGCCGAGTGCCGGAGGAGGCGGAGGACGCTGCCCGATCGGGCAGTTGGGGCCTCGGGAGTTCGAGGCTCCGGGCCCCGGAAACGGCGAAGGGCGGTGGCCGCCTCCCGCGGCCACCGCCCTTCGCCGGTACGGCTATGCCGCTCCCGGGGTCCTGCGGGTGGAGACGTTCATCCGGTTCCAGGCGTTGACCGTGAAGATCAGCGCGATCAGCTGGGCCAGCTCCTTCTCCTCGAACTGCTCCGCCGCCTCCGCGTACACCGCGTCCGAGACGCCCTGCGGCAGCAGGGTGACGGCCTCGGCCAGCGCGAGGGCCGCGCGCTCCTTGGCGGTGTAGAGGCTCGACTCCTCCCACGCCGAGAGCTGGTAGATGCGGTCCTCGGTCTCGCCCGCCTTCCGTGCGTCACCGGCGTGGTAGTCGATGCAGTAGGCGCAGCGGTTGACCTGGGAGGTGCGGATCTGCACCAGCTCGACCAGCGCCGGGTCCAGGCCCTCGCGGGCGGCGGCGTCCATGGCCAGGACGGCCCGGAAGACCTTGGGGGCGACGGCGGGGAAGTTCATGCGCTGCGGGATCTGGACGGTTGTCATGGGAGCGAGCCTAGGTGGATGGGTGGCCCACCGACTGGTGCATTTCTTACGCGGATGTGCGGGTCAATCGGCCGGCCGGCTCGCGGGGGCGTGGAGGTGGCGGCGAGGCGGGGGCGTGCCGGCCGCTCAGCCGCCGAGGCTGTCGCGGACCGCCTCGATCAGACGGTTGGCGCGCGCGTCGCCGTGGCCGATCATGCGGTTGGCGACGTACGCGAACCCGACGCCGAACTCGTCGTCGCCGAAGGCGAACTGGCCGCCCGCGCCGTCGTTGCCGAAGCTGCGGGCGCCGAGCATCGGGCGGAACGAGGGGGAGTCCAGCAGCACGCCGGAGCCCCAGCGGGCGCCCATGTCGAAGCCCAGGAAGCCTGCCCCGGAGGAGAGTTCACGGAGCGCGTCGGTCACGGTGGCGGGGGAGAGCAGTCGCTCGGCGTTCCCGTCCGGGCCTCCTGCGACGCCGGTGACGGCGGCCGCGTACAGCCCGGCCAGGCCGGTGGCGGAGGCGACGGCACCCGCGCCCGGCAGCTCGATCGCGTGCAGGCCGGGGTCGTTCCAGCCGTGCGGCACGTCCAGGCCGGGGAAGACCAGCGCGCCGTTCATCGTCACGATCCGGGTGAGCAGGTGCTCCGGCCCGGGCATCGGACGGCGCCCCTCGGCCTCCACCAGCCTGGCCAGGCGGCCGAGTTCAGTGGCGGGCAGGCCGATCCAGACGTCCAGGCCGAGCCGGTCGCCGACCGCCTGGCGGAAGAACGCGCCGGGGGTGAGGCCGGTGATCCGGCGGATCACCTCGCCGATCAGGAAGCCGAGCACATGGCCGTGGTACTCGTAGGTGGCCCCGGGCTCCCAGAGCGGCTTCTGCGCCTCGATCGCCCGGACGACCGGCGTCCAGGCGGCGATCTCCTCGAAGCTCAGCACGGCGTCCAGGGCCGGGATTCCGGCCCGGTGGCCGAGCACCGTCCGGCAGGTGATCGCCTCCTTGCCGTGCTGCGCGAACTCGGGCCAGTACCGGCTCACCGGGGCGTCGAGGTCCAGCCGGCCCTGCTGGGCGAGCAGGTGGGCGGAGACGGCGACGAGGCCCTTGGCGCAGGAGAACACGGGGACGAGGGTGTCGGCCGCCCACGCCCGGCCGGTCCCTTCGTCCGCGACGCCGCCCCACAGCTCGACCACCTTGCGGCCGCCGGAGAACACCGTGACGGCGGAGCCGAGTTCGGGGAAGTCGGCGTAGTTGCGTGCGAACGCGTCGGCGACGGCGCCGAACCGCTCGTCGGCCCAGCCGTGGTGGTGCTGCATGGTGCTCGTCCTGTTCGTCGGGGTGCGTGGCAGCCTCGGCGGCCGGGTGGCCGCCCGGCCGAGCGGGTGGCCGTCCCGTCGGGGCACCCGGCCGTCCCTCGGGCGGGTCCGCCCCGTCGGGCGGGTGGCCGGCTCGTCGGGTCCGAGGCCGCTTCATCGGGTACGTGGCCGCCGTACTGCCGTGGCGGTCGAGATCGTCGGCGAGGCCACCGTACGGGGCACCGGTCCCTGGCCGGAAACGATTTGACGAGGTGAAGCCGACGCTGCGGCGGCGTGCCGCTAGGGTGAGCCCCGTGACAGGGGTGAACGGGGCACTGATCGGGGGCCGGTACCAGCTCCAGGAGCTGATCGGTCAGGGCGGCATGGGGCGGGTCTGGCGCGGGTGGGACACCACCCTGGGCCGCGACGTCGCGGTGAAGGAGGTCCTGCTCCCGCAGGGCGTCACCGAGGCCGAGCGCGAGCAGCTCGTCCAGCGCGTGCTGCGCGAGGCGCGGGCCGCCGCGCGGCTCAACCACCCCGGGATCATCACCGTGCACGACGTCGCCGAGCACGAGGGTGCGCCGGTCATCGTGATGGAGTTCGTCACCGGGATCTCGCTGGCCGCCGCCATCGCCCGCGACGGCGCGCTGCCGGTGGCGCGGGTCGCCGAGATCGGCGCGGCGATGGTCAAGGCGCTCCAGCAGGCGCACGCCGCCGGCATCGTCCACCGCGACCTCAAGCCGGACAACGTCCTGCTCATGGGCGACCGGGTGATCCTCACCGACTTCGGCATCGCGCACATGGCCGACGCCACCACGGCGCTCACCCGCACCGGCGCGGTGATCGGCACGCCCGTCTACATGGCCCCCGAGCAACTGGAGGGGAAGCCGGCGGCGGCCGCCAACGACCTGTGGTCGCTCGGGGCGACGCTGTACGCGGCGGTCGAGGGCGAGACGCCGTTCAGCGGGGACACCTTCGGCGCGCTGTGCGTGGCCGTGGTGACCAAGGAGCCGCGGCTGCCGGTCCGGGCGGGCGGGCTGACGCCGGTCCTGGGCGCGCTGCTGGCCAAGGACCCGGCGCGGCGGCCCACGGCGGAACAGGCCCTGACGGCGCTGGAGGCGCTGGCGCGGGCGGGTGCGGCCGTTCCGACGCTGACGGCTCCCGATGCGGCCGGGGGCGGGTGGTACGGGCCGGTGCAGCCGGCGACAGCCCCGCAGGCGTCGCCCGGAATGGCGCAGGCGGCGCCCGGCGGCGCGTGGCTGCCGCAACAGGCCGGGCTGGCCGCGTTCGCGGGACAGGCAACTCCCCCCATCCCCTCCGCGCCCCCCGTGGCCTCCGCGCCAGTGGCCGGCGGGCAGCCGGCCGCGGGCGTGGCCGGGGCGATGCTGGTGCGGTTCGTCGGCTGCATGGGGCTGATCTGGGCCATCGGCACCGCTCTGCCCTGGAACTACCTGGGCACCATCCCCGACGCGTTCGTGCCCCATGCCCTCCTCGTGACCGCCGTGCTGTCCCTACTGCACGCCCTGCCCCGCCCTCGGTGGCATCCGGCAGCGGTGTGGGCGGGCGCCGTGGCGGCCGACGTGGCCCTGTTCTTCCTCACCAAGGCCGTGGTCGCGCAGTGGTTGGGTTCCAGCCAGCTCGGATTCGGCGAGGAGTCGGTGGCGATGGCCGTCAACATGCTGCTCCTGGGCACCGGCGCTTGGCTGCTCTGGCTGCTGGTCCCAGGCAGTCGGCAGCCCGCACGCCGGTAGTGCCCGCGTCCCGCACGCCGGTAGTGCCCGCGTCCCGCCCGCCGGTACTCCCCGCGTCCCCGTCCGCCGGGTGGTCCTCGTGCCCGTGCTGCCCGTCCGGAGTCCCGGACGGGCGGTCAGCTCGTCGTCACCGGGTCAGCGCGGCCGTGATCACGCGGTGGAGTGAACGGTCGAAGGCCGTGTCCGGGTCCGCGGGCGGGCCGGCCGTGGCGAAGGCCGCCGCCAGGTGGGGGTATTCGCCGCTCATCGCGGCTCTGGTGAGGTAACCCACGAGCTCTCCCTGCCACTTGGCGCCCGCCGCGCCGGTCCGCTCGTACTGGGCGTACTGGCAGACGAAGCCGTTGAACAGGGCCATCGCCTCCATCCGGGCGCCGCCGTCGAGGCCGCTCGGTTCGGTGAGGGCGAGGAAGTGGTCGGTGTAGCGCAGGGCGTTGGGGCCGATGCCGGGGCGGGCGATGACCAGCGCGGGCAGCCAGGGGTGGCGCCGCATGAGGGCGAGCTGCGCGTGGGCGAGCCGGCGCAGGTCCGCGCGGCAGTCGCCGGTCGGGGCGAGGCCGCTGTAGTCGTACTCGCCGGCGACCGCGTCGAGCATCAGGTCGAGCAGGTGCTCCTTCTTGGGCACGTAGTTGTAGAGCGACATCGTCCCCGCTCCGAGCGCCGCCGCGACCCGGCGCATGGACGCGGCGTCCAGCCCCTCGGCGTCGGCGATCTCGATGGCCGCGGCGGCGATCGAGGCGCGGTTGTGAGCCGGCTTCGGGCCGCGGCCGGTGCGCTCGGGGCGCAGCCAGATCAGCTCGGGGGCCTCGGGAGGCTCGGGGAGCGCGGACGAAGAGCCGGCGCGGGGCTTGCTGGACGGCACTGGAAGATCACCTCGGTTACCCATCTTAGATACGTACGGCGTACGTAGTACGATGCGCGGGCGCGCACTTCTACGTACGCTGTACCTAGCAGAGGGGCAGAGCCATGCCAGCGACCCGCGGGCCCGCCGTCGAGATGACGGACGTGGCGAAACGATTCGGAGCCCGCTCCGGCACCCGGCCCGGAGCCGCCGGCGGAGGCGTCTCCGGAGGCACCTCCCGAACGGCCTCCCGAACCACCTCCGGAGGCACCGAGGCCCTGCGCGGCCTCGACCTCACCGTCCCGGCCGGCACCGTCTGCGGTCTGCTCGGCCCCAACGGCGCGGGCAAGACCACCGCCGTCCGCGTCCTCGCCACCCTGGTCGCCCCCGACCGCGGCACCGCCCGGGTCGCCGGGTACGACGTGGTGCGCGAGGCCGAGGCGGTCCGGCGCGGCATCGGGCTGGCCGGGCAGCATGCCGCCGTCGACGAGGGCATCACCGGCCGCGACAACCTGCAGCTTCTCGGCCGGCTGCACCACCTCGGCGCCCGGGCCGCCCGGGCCCGCGCCGGCGAGCTGCTCGAACGGTTCGGTCTCGCCGAGGCCGGCGACCGTCTCGTCCGCACCTACTCCGGCGGCATGCGGCGCCGCCTCGACCTCGTCGCCAGCCTGGTGACCAGCCCGCCGGTGCTCTTCCTGGACGAGCCGACCACCGGCCTCGACCCGCGCAGCCGGCAGGAGATCTGGGCCGGCGTCAAGGAGTTGGCCGACGGCGGCACCACCGTGCTCCTCACCACCCAGTACCTGGAGGAGGCCGACCGGCTCGCCGACGACATCGTGGTGATCGACCACGGCGCCGCCATCGCCACCGGGCCGCCGCAGCGGCTCAAGGCGTCGATCGGCACCCGGGTCGCGGTCACCCTCCCGGAGGCCGGCCGACTCGCCGCCGCCGCCGTGGTGCTGGCAGCCCTGGCCGAGAGCGGGGACGTCGTGGTCGACCAGGTCGAGCGGACCGTCGCGGTGGTCACCCGGCCCGGTGTGGAGGTGCTGCTGCCGCGGCTGGTCCGGGAGTTGGACGCGGCGGGGGTGGTCGCGCAGGACGTCGCGCTGCGGCCGCCGTCGCTGGACGACGTCTTCCTCGCGCTCACCGCCCGATCCGCCCCGGGGAGGGCCGCCTGATGACCGCGCCCGCTGCTCGGTCCGCGCTCTCCGTGCCGGGCCCGACCCTCTCCGCGTCGCTCCGGCTGGCCTTGGACGCCTGGTCCTCGATGCTCCGGGTGCTGATCAACTACCGCCGCTCGCCCGGTCTGTTGGCCGCATCGCTGACGGTGCCGGTGGTGATGGTGGTGGTCTTCGGCTACGTCTTCGGCAGTGCCATGCAGGTGCCGGGCGGCGGGAACTACCGGGAGTTCCTGATGCCCGGGCTGTTCGCCATGGTGGCCGTCAACGGCGTCATGCCCACCATGGTCGGTGCCGCCCGCGACGTCGGGCGCGGGGTCACCGACCGGCTCCGTTCGATGCCCGTCTCGCGGACGGGCCTGCTGCTCGGGCAGACCCTCGCGGACTTCCTGGTCAGCGTGGTGGTGTTGGCGCTGCTCGCCGTCGTCGGGCTCGTGGCGGGGTGGCGGATCAGAGGTGGACCGGCCGACGCCGCAGCGGCGTTCGCTCTGCTGCTGCTGTTCCGCTTCGTGATGACCTGGGTCGGCACCCTCCTCGGGCTGGCCGTCGGCAAGGAGGAGGCGGCCGGCCAACTCGCCGTCATGGTGTTCCCGTTGGCGATGGTCACCAATGCGTACGTGCCCACCGGCGGCATGCCCGGCTGGCTGCGGGTGATCGCCGACTGGAACCCGATCAGTGCCGTGGTGCAGGCCTGTCGCGAACTGTTCGGCAACCCGTCCGCGCCCGGCGGCGCCTGGCCGATGCAGCACGCCGCACTCGCGACGCTGTTCTGGTGCGCGGTGCTGCTGGCGGTCTGCGGGCCGCTCGCCGTACGGAGGTTCGCCACGCACGGGCGGTGAGGTGCCGTCTTCCGGCTCCGTGCGCCACATTCCCGCCGTGCGCGGCCGTTTCGGACGATCTTCGGCCCGGCTTCCGTCCGCCCCGCGGAATGTGCTGGACACCGGCGACGGTGCGGCCGAAGGTGGGCGGCATGGAGTTCACCCACCTCGGCCGCACCGGCCTCACCGTCTCCCGTCTCTGCCTGGGCACCATGAACTTCGGCCCGCACACCGAGGAGTCGGACGCCCACCTGATCATGGACACCGCCCACGAGCGGGGCATCAACTTCTTCGACACGGCCAACGCGTACGGCCGTGACGGCGAGGGCAAGCTGAAGGGCCGCACCGAGGAGTTCATCGGCAGATGGTTCGCCCAGGGCGGCGGCCGTCGCGAGCGGACCGTGCTCGCCACCAAGGCCTACGCCCCGATGGGCGAATGGCCCAACGAGGGCCGCCTCTCCGCCCTCGCCATCCGCCGCGCGGTCGAGGAGAGCCTGCGCCGGCTCAACACCGACCACATCGACCTCTACCAGATGCACCACATCGACCGGGACACGCCCTGGGAGGAGATCTGGCAGGCGATGGAGGTCCTGGTCGCCCAGGGCAAGATCATCTACGTCGGCTCCAGCAACTTCGCCGGCTGGCACCTCGCGCAGGCCCAGGAAGCCGCCCGCGCCCGGCACTTCCTCGGCCTGGTCAGCGAGCAGTCCCTCTACAACCTGATCGACCGCACCGTCGAACTGGAGGTCATCCCCGCCCTCCAGCACTACGGCCTCGGCCTGCTGCCGTGGTCCCCGCTCCGCAGCGGCCTGCTCGGCGGCGTCCTGCGCAAGGAGCGCGAGGGCACCGCCGTCCGCGGCGCCATGGGACACGCCGCCGAGATCCTCGCGGCCAACCGCGACCGCATCCAGGCCTACGAGGACTTCGCCGCCGAAATCGGCACCGAGCCCGGCGACCTCGCCCTCGCCTGGCTGCTCAGCCGCCCGGCCGTCACGGCGCCGATCGTCGGCCCCCGCACGCTCGCGCACCTCGACGCGGCGGTGGGAGCGCTCGACGTCAAGCTCGACCAGAAGACGCTCGACCGGCTGGACGAGATCTTCCCCGGCCACCAGCCCGCCCCGGAGGACTACGCCTGGTAGGGCGGAGCCACCCTGCCGGCCTTGCGCTCCCCGCCGTGCCGTGTCGCACCCGCCGGGCTTGCTGCCGGCCGCACCGTCGCGCTGCGGCCGGGGGCGGGGCGACCGGTCTCCGGACCGGCGTGCGGACACGTGTGCGCGATGATGGCCCGCCGAGCTGCCGGCCGACCCGGCGACCGCCGCCTCCGCCGCGGCGAACCGGGCCCTCCCGGCCGACGCGATGCGCCACGTCGTGGGCCTCCGCCCGCCGGCCACGGCCTGACCTCGCGCAGCGGGGGCGGGGCGGAGTGCGCGTCCGCTGGGTGCGGCGGGTGCGGGTGCGGGTGCGGGTGCGGGTGCTGCCGCCGGGCGTTGTGGGCCGTTGAGGTGTGCTGACCTGTGGTAACACTGCTGGCATGACGGAGAGGCCTGCCCGGCGGGGCAGTTATCACCACGGGTCGCTGCCCCAGGCGCTGGTGGCGGCGGCGTTCGAGGTGCTGGACGAGGAGGGGCTGGGCGCGGTCAGCATGCGGGAGGTGGCGCGGCGGGCGGGGGTGTCTGCGGGGGCACCGTTCCGCCATTTCGCCGACCGGCAGGCGTTGTTGACGGCCTTGGCGGACCAGGTGCTCGCGGACTTCGAGCGGTGGCAGCGGGCGGAGGTCGAGGGCAGCGAGGGGGCGGCGATGCGGGCGAGCGGGCTGGGCTTCATCCGGTACGCGATCCGGCACCCGCACCGGTTCGAGCTGGTCCGGGCACGGGTGTTCACGCCGTCGCGGCAGCCGGAGTTGCAGCAGCGACTGTCGGGGATCGACGAGGCGCTCATCGGGTACATCGTCGCGGACCAGGAGGCGGGCCGGCTGCGGCCGGGTGATCCGGCGCTGGTTGGCCTGGCCGGGCAGGCCCTGGTGTACGGGCTGTCGCAGATGATCATCGACGGGTATCTGCCGCCGGAGAAGGCCGAGGAGCTGGCGGTGCAGGTGTTGGACACCTTCGGCCAGGGAGTGGCGAACCGCCCCTGACAGCAAGGGATTTGGGTTTTGCGCGGAGCCTTGACCGGGTTGTCGCCCGCTGATGTAATCACCGCTTACATGGAGCGAGGGGCCAACTGGAGGCAGACGTGTTCGCCAAACCGACTCCGGGATACACCACCGCGGCCGCCACCGGAGACGCGGTGGTGCTGCTGATAGGCATGCGCATCAACCGCTTCTGGGCCGTCCATCACTGGGGGCCGGTGATGATGGCGATGTTCCGGATGCTCGCCGAACTGGCCAAGGCCCCGGACCGCGGGCTGCGCGGACGCGTCCTGCTGACCGCCAACCCGCGCACCTACTACGTGGTCCAGTACTGGGAGTCGAAGGAGAAGCTGTACGCGTACGCCACCGCGCCGGACGCCTTCCACCACAAGGTGTGGGGGATCGTCAACCGCAAGGTGCGGGGCGGGAAGACCCGGCAGCACGTGGGGCTCTGGCACGAGACGTACGTCGCGCCGGAGGGGTCGTACGAGGCCATCTACTTCGACATGCCGCCGTTCGGGCTGGCGGGGGCCACCGGCTCGCTGCCGGTCGAGCGCCGCGGGCGCCGGGCGGCGGACCGGTTCTCCTACCGGTCGAAGGCGGAGGGCTCGAAGGCGGAGGGCTCGAAGGCGGAGGGCTCGAAGGCGGAGCGTTCGGCGGCGCCGGGGGAGACGGCGGAGGGGGAGCCCGCTTCGGCGCAGGGGGAGACTCAGTAGAGCAGGCCGCCCATGTGGTGGTCGTCGGCGAGGAGCTGCCAGGAGTGGTCGGGACCGGCGAAGGCGGCGGGGTCGAGGGCTGTGAGCACGCCCTCGACCACGCCGCTCAGCAGTGACTGCGGGTCGAAGACCTCCCAACGGTCCTTGGCGACGCCGTACTCCCACAACCGCCACTCGGCGCGTATTCGTTCGCACGTCCAGAGGGTGTAGAGCAGGGCGGAGACGTCCCGGTTGAGGTAGGCCGCGGGCAGGCCGGGGTCGTCCCAGGCGGGCAGCTCCAGCCGGCCGGTTGCGCCGTCGAGGGCTATCGCGAGGTCGTACGGCCAGGCGGCGAGGGCCAGATGGTGGCGCTGATGGTCGCGCTCCCAGGCATCGTCGTCGGGGACGGGGCCCTCGTCGGGGATGTGTCCCTCATCGGGGACGGGGACGGGGGCGAAGTAGTCCGGGTACGCCTCCACCATGGTGACCAGCGGCCCGTCGGCGGCGATGTCCAGCATGGGGCCGCCGGTCGGCAGGCCGACCACGGTGAGCAGCCGGCGGGTCGGCCCGTGGGTGAGCCCGTCCGGCAACTCCTCCGGGCGAAAGCGGCGGACGGCGCCGTCCTCGGTGAGTGCGGCGAGGTCCTCGACGAGCTCCCCCCCGAGCTCGTACGCGAGCCCGTCCGGATCGCCGGGGAGTGCGCCCCAGGCGAGGGAGCGCACCAGCAGGGCCGTCTCCCAGTGCGGGGGAGCGGCGTCGTAGTGCGCGAACAGCTCCGGGTCGGTCGCGCGCAGCCGCTCCCGCGCGACCCGGGCCACCTCCGCGACGATCGCCGGCCCGCGCTCCCCGGCCACCGCGTCGCGCTCCTCCGCCGCCAGGGCCGCCACATCGACCTCGCGCATCAGCCCGACCAAGGCGGACAGGCCGGTGGCGAGCAGGTCGCGCCGGAGCGCCCCGCTGCGGTGGGCGGCGAGGAAGACCTCACCCGTCACCCCGTCGAGGACCACGGCGTCGTCCTCGCGGGCGAGATCGGCGAGGTAGGCCGTCCCGCCGAGGACGAAGAGGTGCTCCCCGGTGCCCCCGCCGTCGGCGAAGGGCTCCAGCCCGGTGGCGTCGAGGCCGGAGAAGTCGAGGAAGGCCGCGGTCTCCGGGAGGCCCTCGTGCGTCAGGAACTCCCGGCTGGGCAGGTGAGACAAGCCCTCCGGCAGCTGCCAGGGCTCAAGCTGCAGGCGCCCGTCCCAGTCCTGCTCGATGCCCATGCCCGGCCCCCAGGGGTGGTGTTTCATGATCCGGATGATCAGACCGACCCTAGCGGGCGCCACCGACAGCCCGTGGCGGCGGGGGAGGGGAGTGTCGCGGGGCGGGTGCGCCCGTCCGGCGTGAGAGCGTCGGGGGATGGGGACGGTGGAGCAGAACAGCGGTGGCCCGGCCGTGGTGCACGACGTGCCGTACTACGCGCAGTGGGAGTCGGCGGGCCTGGTCCGGGACATCGTGGCCGGCGCGGTGAGTGCGGCGGACGATCCGCGCTGGGGCGAGTCGGGGGCGGCCACGCCCGAGGAGTACGAGTACTGGTCGTGGCGGCTCTGCGGGGTGGCCTGCCTGCGGATGGCGCTGGACCACTGGTGGGGGGTGGCTCCGGCGGCGGTGCCGCTGGCAGGGGAGTGCCTGGCGGCCGGCGCGTACGAGCGGGACGGCGAACGGCTGCGCGGCCTGATCCACACGCCGTTCGCCGCGTACGTCCGCGAGCGCTGGGGACTGGCCGCGCAGGCGCGGGAGTTGACGCCCGCGCAGGTGGCGGCGGAGGTGGCCGGCGGGCGGCTGGTCATGGTGTCGGTGCACCCCGCGATCCGCGACCCGGACGGGCCCGACCCGCAGCGGCGCGGCGGTCACCTGGTGCTGGCGGTGGGCACCACGGGGACGACGCTGGTGATCCACAACCCGTCCGGCTTCGCGGGCGATTCGCAGGCGTACGCGCACGTGCCGTGGCGGCAGTTCGAGCGGTTCTACGCGGGGCGGGGGATCGTCCTCGGCCCGCCCGGGAGCGCCGCCGGGCCCGCCGACTCGTCCGCCGACTCGTCCGGCGCCGGGCCCTCCGACGGGGCCGCTGACGGGGAATGACGCGGCGGCCCGCCCGGGCGGTGGCCGGGCGGGCGTTGGCCCGGGCGGCGGCCCGGGAGGTGGATGACCCCGGCCGTCGTCAGGCCGTTGCGGCGGGCAGTCCGATCGGGTTGATCGGCGGCAGCGCGCTGCGACAGAGCGTCGAAATCGGCTTGAGCGCGGCGGCGAGCCGGTCGAGTTCGGCGCGCGGGTGGTTCTCCCAGACCCTGGCGGCGGCCAGGTCGGTGGCGGCCTCCAGGGACTGGTGGCGGATCCGCCCGCACTCCGTGATGGTGCCGCGCCCGGTCAGCCAGCCGCGTTCCACCAGGCGGGCGGTGGCCGCGTCCCACTGCTCGTCGCTCCAGCCGCGCATCGGCTGCAGCACGTCGCGGCGGACGTCCAGGGCGCAGCGCACCACCAACGCCTCGCAGCCGTCCAGCCCGGCCGAGACCAGTGCGGCGACGTGGCCGTCACCCCGGTGCTCGCGCATCACGGTGGCGGCCTGCCAGAGCCGCCCGTACAGGCCGTCGGGGCGGGGAAGGGCGGCGTTGGCCGCCGCCAGCACCCGGCCGGCACAGTCCAGTCGGGAGACGGCCCGCTCCAGCAGGTCGGCGACCAGCTCGATCTGCTCCGGTTCGACGTGCTCCAGCAGTCGCGCGAGCGCCGCCGAGGAGCCCTCGACCCGGGCGGCCAGTGCGGCGTCCGGGTCCGCGAGCTTCCAGATGTCCGGCAGGGCGCGCTCCACGATGGCGGGGGCGAAGCTGAAGAAGGCGGCGATCACCGGCGGCGCGTCCACCGGGCCCAGCGGTGCCGCGCGGCCCGCGAAGTAGCCGCGCCAGGTGCCGCGCAGCCCGGCGGCCTCGAAGGCGGCGCGGCCCTCGGGCGAGAAGTAGGTGACGGCGTGCACCGGCTCGAAGAGCCACCACAGGGCGCGGGCGGGATGGACCAGTTCGGCCAACGGAAGACCTTCCTCGGGCGGGCACGGGGACCAGGGGGACCCCGGGAGCACTGGGGAGCGGATGGTGCGCGGGCGAGCGGGTGGTGTGCGGGCGAGCGGGTGGTGTGCGGTGTTCGGTGCCGGCGGTGTTCGGCACCGGCGGTGTTCTCGCCGGAGCCGGAGCCGGAGCCGGAGCCGGAGCCGGACCGCGACCCGAAAGCGGGACCCGGAGCGGGACCGGAAGTGGGAGAACGGGGTGTTGCACAGGGCTGATGACCACGGCGGCGGTCGCGGTAACCCTGCTCGGGGTGTGATGAGGGTCACGGAGGGGTCTCACTGGCCGGAACCGTCCGGTTCGGCCCCGGCCGGTCCCCCGCGAGATGATGGGACCAGGTGCCCGCTCCCGGCACCGGAACCCTCGTACGAAGGCATCGGTAATGGCGCAGATCAACCCCAGCATCCTGTCCGCGGACTTCGCCCGGCTCGCCGACGAGGCCGAGGCCGTGAGGGGCTCGGACTGGCTGCACGTCGACGTGATGGACAACCACTTCGTGCCCAACCTGACGCTGGGCGTCCCGATCGTCGAGTCGCTGGCCCGCGCCACCGACACCCCGCTCGACTGCCACCTGATGATCGAGGACCCGGACCGCTGGGCCCCCCAGTACGTCGAGGCCGGCGCCGGCTCCGTCACCTTCCACGTGGAGGCCGCGGCCGCGCCGGTCCGGCTCGCCCGCGAGATCCGGGCCAAGGGCGCCCGCGCCTCCATGGCGCTCAAGCCGGGCACGCCGATCGAGCCCTACGAGGACCTCCTGCCCGAGCTGGACATGCTGCTGATCATGACCGTCGAGCCGGGCTTCGGCGGGCAGGCGTTCCTCGACATCATGCTGCCGAAGATCCGCCGCACCCGGGAGCTGATCGACAAGCACGGCCTGGAGCTGTGGCTGCAGGTCGACGGTGGCGTCTCGGCGAGCACCATCGAGCGCTGCGCCGAGGCCGGGGCGGACGTCTTCGTGGCCGGTTCGGCGGTGTACGGGGCGGAGGACCCTGCCGAGGCCGTCGCCAACCTGCGCGCGCTCGCGGACGCGGCGACGGCGGACGCCTGGTGGGCCTGCGGGCACTGACCCGCGGCGGCGGCCGGGGCCGGGGCCGCAGCCCCCGGGGTTCCACACCGAGGGCCCCGGGGCACGCCGGTCCGGACCTACGCCGGCCCCGGGATGCAGGCCGGCCCGGACGTACGCCGCGGACGCCGGACCCGGTCGTCGTGGGTGGAGGAACGCCCCCGGTTGATGGATGATCGTTGCCGACGACCTCCGGCTCCGGCCGGCCCCGATCCGTACGGTGGTGGATCCGCGACATGAGCAACCTCGATCTCAAGCCCGCCCCCACCCGCTGCGGCGGCGAGGCCGGCACCGGCCCCGTGCGCGAACTGCTGACCGGGCGCCAGGTCGCGCTCGGCGAGAGCACCGTCGTGCGCAGGCTGCTGCCCAGCCTCGGCCGCCGGATGGTCGGCGCCTGGTGCTTCGTCGACCACTACGGCCCGGACGACATCGCCGACGAGCCCGGCATGCAGGTCCCGCCGCATCCGCACATGGGACTGCAGACCGTGAGCTGGCTCCACCAGGGCGAGGTCCTGCACCGCGACAGCCTCGGCAGCCTGCAGACCGTCCGCCCCTACGAGCTGGGCCTGATGACCTCCGGCCGGGCGATCTCCCACTCCGAGGAGTCCCCGCGCGAGCACGCCCGCTTCCTGGAGGGCGCGCAGCTCTGGGTCGCCCTCCCGGACGCCCACCGCCACACCGCCCCCGCCTTCGAGCACCACACCGAGCTGCCCGTCGTCACCGCCCCCGGCCTGCGCGGCACCGTCATCCTCGGCACCCTCGACACGGCCGCCTCCCCGGGCACCGCCTACACCCCCCTCGTCGGCGCCGACCTCGCCCTCACCGAGGGCGCCGACCTCCAACTCCCCCTCGAACCCGGCTTCGAGTACGCCGTGCTCTCCATGTCCGGCAGCGTCGACGTCGACGGCGTCCGCGTCGAACCCGGCTCCATGCTCTACCTCGGCACCGACCGCCGCGAACTCCCCCTCCTCGCCCGCACCGACGCCGCCGTCCTGCTCCTCGGCGGCGAGCCGTTCGAGGAGAAGCTCGTCATGTGGTGGAACTTCATCGGCCGCTCCGGCGAGGAGATCGTCCAGGCACGAAACGACTGGGAGAAGAGCTCGCGGTTCGGTGACGTGCACGGCTACGACGGCGCCCGGCTGCGCGCACCCTCGCTCCCCGACATCCCGCTGAAGCCGCGAGGAAGGGTGCGCTGACCTGTGGGAACGCCGGCCGGGGATACTCGGTGCTCGCCTAAACGGGGAGCCCGTCAGACCCGGTCGGCCGCACCGCCCTGAGCGGCCCGGGGCAGCCCAGGAATGATTGGGAAAGTTTCCTAACCAAATCTCTTGACCGTGCTCCCTCATCCCGGGATTCTGAACGTCACCCAGTTCACTCCTCCCCGGGGAAGGCACGGTAGCGCCATGAACAGGCCCTCGCGCAGAACAGTCCTCGGTGCCGCCCTCACGGCCGCCGTCACCGCCGGACTGCCGCGCACCACCGCTTCGGCGGCCACCCTGGCCGTGTCGAGCTGGCACCAGCGATGGGCGCCGTCGGCCGCCACTGACGGCCTCGCCGCCTTCGAGACGATCGAGGACGACCGTGCCGGCTCCCACCCGGCCGGTCATCCGCACATCCGGGTCGAGAACGACACCTACCGCTGGAACATGCACACGGTGGACCGGGACAGCTCCACCGACCGGCAGCGCCACGAGGTCACCGGCATGCGCAGCCCGGCGGGCGGCGCCTACCTGCAGTGGCTGCCGGGCCAGACCTGGCGGACCACCTACTCGATGTACATCCCCTCGTCGTTGAAGGCGACCACGACCTTCACCCACATCATGCAGATGAAGCAGCCCGGCAACGGCACCTCGCCGATCGTCGTGCAGTCCCTGCGCCGGGTGGGCGGCGCGCAGACCATCGAACTCCAACTCCCCGTCACCGGCGTCCTGGTGGGCCGTACGAGCCTGGACCCGCTGCACGACCGCTGGGTGGACGTCGATTTCCAGATCAAGGTGGGGGACGGCAGTTCGGGGTCGGTCCGGTGGATCCTGCGCAGTGCGGGCGCCACCGTGGTCGACGTCACCAGGAACGGCGTCGACACGTTCCTCGCGGACCGGGTGCGGCCCAAGTGGGGCATCTACCGCTCGCTCGGCGACACCTCGGGCTCCTGCAGGACTGCTACCTGCTCACCCGCGCGATGCGCGGCTACCAGCTGGTCTCCGGCGGCTCCGGTGTCTACCAGGCCGAGGAGGCGCGGATCTCCCGGGGCACCGTCGACGCGGACCACGCCGGGTACAGCGGCACCGGATTCGTCAACCTGGGCAACGCCGCCGGGAGTTACGCCGAGTGGACGGTTCGGGCGGCCGCCGCGTCCGGAGCCACCCTCGATCTGACGTACGCCAACGGCGCCGCCGCCGACCGGCCGATGGACATCACCGTCAACGGCACCCGGATCGCCGCCGGGCACCCGTTCCCGCCCACCGCGGGCTGGGACACCTGGGCGACCAGCTCGCTCCCGGTCGCGCTGAAGGCCGGAGCCAACACCGTCCGGGTCACCTCGACGACCGCTGACGGCGGCCCCAACCTCGACCGGATCGCCGTCCACTGACACCGGGAGGTCCGGACGCGGCACCCGCGGGCACCCGCCGGCACGCCCGGCACCCGCGGGCACCCGCAGCACCCACGGGCACGCCCGGAGCAGGGTCTCTCCGGAAGCGGCACGTGGTGAACGACGGCCGGGCGGCCCGACGGGGATTCCCGTCGGGCCGCCCGGTGTGTTCTCAGCCTGCGGAGGCAGCGACCTCCGGGGCCACGGCGGGTACAGCGGCCGGGGCGGCCCTCGGCTCCAGCACGCGTTCGGCGAGGTGGCCGAAGAGGAGACCGAAGGACGTCCAGAGGGTGAGCTGGATGGCGAGGGCCGCGAGGCGGAACTGCCAGAGCAGGGTGGCCGAGAAGTCCTCGGGGACTTCGTTGATCGGGGGGAGGAAGGCGTAGGCGAGGCCGATGGCCACGGCGAAGCCGGCCACGGCGGTGACGGTGGCGTACCAGTTGCCGAGGCGCGGTGCGAGCCGCTTGCCGACGGTCACGGTGGCGACGGCCAGCAGGACGCTGAGCGCCATCATGAGGAAGTACAGCGTGGTGCGCTTGCCGATCGTCTCCGGGTCGCCGATCGACGGCGGGTTGGCGGGGTACTTGAGGAACGGGACGACGTACACGGCGAGCAGCGCCGCCCCGGAGAGCAGGGCGGCCGTCGCCCGCGGGGTGAAGCGGCCGATACGGCCGAGCGCGAAGCAGTACGCGAGGGCGGCGAAACCGCCCAGCGCGACGCCGTAGACGAGGACGCCGGTGGCCAGGCCCGCGGTGGACTGCAGGGAGCGGCTGACGATCTCCATCTCCATGCCGTGGTCGGCGGAGTGGGCGTCCTCGTAGGCGATGGCGGCGTCGATCCGGGGTTCACCGAGGAGGTAGGCGACGACGAGGGCGAGCAGGCCGGCGGCGAGGCCGGCGAGCATGCCGCGGACGAGCAGGGATCTGACGGTGCTGGAGTTCACTTCGGGGCTCCCCGTTCTCAGTGGCAGGGGAAGCCGAGCAGGTGGCGGCCGTCGTGCACCCATTCGTGCACGTCCTCACCGGAGATGAGGGAGGTGGCGCCCTGTTCGGCGCCGACGAAGTAGATCAGGGCCAGCATGATGATGCCGAAGAACACGGCCCAGGGCAGGATCGCCTTGACGGGCAGGGTCAGGGGGCCGGCGGGGATGGCTGCGGGGGCAGCGGTCTGTGCCATGGCAGGGGACCTCCTCGGGAACTCGCGTCCCGCTAGATGGTGCATCGACGACGGCATCGGGTCTGACTCCCTGGCGCGAACCGCCCCGTGGGGGCGGCGCACGCCTGGCTTACAGTGGCGCGACCGTGCCGGATTCTCACCGGACTTCCGTCATACCGTCGTCATATCGAGCAGAAGGTATCGGCTGCCGGCGGTTGCGCCAAGAGCGTGCGGGCGGCGCGAATCCTCCGGTCCGTCCCGGGACGCGCGCCCCAGCGCCGGGTGCACGGACCGATCGGTCGATGCCGCAGGACAGTTGGGGAAGCAGAGGAGGAGCGGCGTGACAGTGCGCGTGACATTGATCTCAGCGGCGATGAGCGAGGCGATGCGGCAGGCACGCTTCGACGACGACGGCCCGCTCGACCCGGCGGGGCTGGGGCAGGCGCGGGAGGCCGCGGGCGGCATCCGGGTCGCCGGCCAGGTCCTTGTCTCCCCGTCGGCCCGGTGCCGGGAGACCGCCGAGGCCCTCGGCCTCCCGGCCTCGGCCCCGTCCGCTCCCGGAGGGCGCGATATGGGCGGCTGGCGCGGTCGGAGCCTTGACGAGGTGGCCGCCGCGGAGCCCGGGGCGGTGGCCCGGTGGCTGGCCGATCCGGACTTCGCCCCGGAGGGCGGGGAGAGCCTGATCGATCTCCTCGCCAGGGTCGCCACCTGGCTCGACGGCCTTGCCCCGGAGGCGGGACGGGTCGTCGTGGTCACGGAACCGGACGTCGTCCGGGCCGCGGTCCACCACGCGCTCGGCGCTCCGGCCCCGGCGTTCTGGCGGCTCGACGTGGAGCCGCTCTCCGTCACGGATTTGAGCGGACGTGCCGGCCGGTGGAACGTGCGCTTCGGGCGCCCGGCATGATCGAGCCCGGGTTGACGTGTTCGTACGCGATGGGGCAGGGTCGCGCACGAGATGTAAGCATCCGAGACCACGGTGCGCAGGAACCCGGTGCGATTCCGGGACGGTCCCGCCACTGTGACCGGGGAGCGACCCCTTTCAGGTGACGACCACGGCCTTGCGGCCGGAAGGTCGGGGCGAGCGTCGATCCGGGAGTCAGGACACTGACCCGTGGTTTCTCCGACGGTAGGGGCGCGGAACCCCACGAGGAGGTTGGGCGATGTCACCGGTCACGGCTGCCGTCGATGTCGTGGTCTGCCGGGGCTGCTGCTGCGGCACTGCCAGGAAGCGGCCCGGCACCGATCACGAGGGTCAACTGGCCTCGCTCGCCGAGGCGGTGGCCGCCCTCCCGGCAGCGCGCCTGGTCGTCACGGACTGTCTGGGCCCCTGTGAGCAGGCCAACGTCGTGGTGGTCCGCCCCCGTGGGCGGCTCCAGGACGGTCGGCGTGCCCGGCCTGTCTGGTTCGGCAACGTGACCGACGCCACCGGAACGGCCGAACTCTGCGCGTGGATAGGGGAGATCAGCCGCACCGCCGGGCAGGTATCGCCGGAGGGCCCGCTGTCCCCGCTGCTGGACTCCCTGCGCATTCCCGCGCCGGGACCGGAACGTGTCAGGGACACGACACGACGAGCCGGCCCGTCGAAGGTCTGACCGTTGAGGCCGGCCCGTCGAAGGTCTGACCGTTGAGGCCGGCCCGTCGACGCCGGGGTCGACGCCGACGCCGAGGCTGGGGGCAAGGCCGGGTGGGGCGGGATCGCGGTGGCGCAGCCCCGTCGGAGGGTGGTCGCTCGAGTGTTTCTGTGTCTTCGAGATCAGCCTGGGTGGAGAGCCAGTAGCTGGCTCATTATTTCAGTTTATTAGTTGCTCCCCTGCTGTCGGGGTCTCCGTATCGCCCTCCACCTGGGCGTTCCCCAACATGCGGTGACGCCGGGTCAGGTCGGGAGTCTCGGATCTATTGACACGATCACCACGCCGTCATCACTCTTGGTCCATCGCCGAGCTGACATGGATAGCTCCAAGTGAGCCATTCATCTCAGCTGATGGCGCTGTTGATTGACCGATCACCGAAGGAGGTGTGTGCCATGAAGAAGATCGTCGTCCGCAAGGCCGGCCCGGTTCGCCTCACCAGCGCGGCCCGTGCGCTGTACCTGCCCTGGTCCTGCGCCGTGCAGAACTGACCGAACCCCCCGGGCAAAGGGGGAATGCGGTGCCGGCCGGCCGTAGCCGCCGGCCGGCACCGCTCCACCCCGCCCCCTCCGCCTACCTCCCGCAGGAGGATCCGTGCACTCCTCCACGGACAGCAGTTCCACCGCCCCGGGCATCGACCTGGACCGGCCGGTGCCGCTCCGTCAGCTCGTGTACCTGCCGGAGGCCGACGAGGTCACCATCGGCAGCCCGGAGACCGACACCTACGCCGTCTTCCCGGCCGACGGCGCCGAGTTGGTCCGGATGCTGGCCGACGGCCTGACGCCCCGTGAGGCCGCCGAACGCTACCAGACCGTGCACGGCGAGAGCGTCGACATCGCCGACCTGATCGAGGCCCTCGTGGATCTCGACCTCGTCCGCTCCGCCGGCGACGACGAGCCGGCCGGACCGGCCGCGCCGGTGCGCTGGCAGCGGCTGGGCCGCCTGGTGTTCAGTCGGCCGGCTTTTGTGGGCTACGCACTCGTGACGGCCCTCGCCGTGGCCGAGATGATCCGGGTGCCCGAGCTGGTCCCACGCGTCGACAACCTGTTCTTCAGCTCGTCCTACACCCTCGTCGTGCTGATGCTGTTCGTCGGCCAGGTGCCGCTGCTCGCCCTGCACGAGTCCTTCCACGCCCTGGCGGGCCGCCGGCTCGGCCTGCGCTCGCGGCTCTCGATCGGCCGCCGCCTGGTCTACCTGGTGCTGGAGACCTCCCTCGACGGGCTGGTCAGCGTGCCGCGCCGGCAGCGCTATCTGCCCATCATGGCCGGCATGCTGGCCGATGCCCTGGCGATCGCCGTACTCACCCTGGTCGCCGACGTGACCCGCGACGCCAGCGGGGTGGTCGCGTCGCTCTGTCTCGCGATGGCCTACGCCACGGCTCTGCGCCTGGCCTGGCAGGGGTTCTTCTACCTGCGGACCGACCTCTACGTCCTGCTCAGCACGGTCCTGGGCTGCGTGAACCTCCACGCCGCCGCAACCGACGTGCTGCGCAACGCCGTTCGGCGGGCGACCGGCCGGCCGCCGCTGGACCTCTCCGCCCACCACCCGGTCGACCGCAGGGTCGCGCGCTGGTACGCCTGGCTGATGCTGGTGGGCTACGTGTTCACCCTCACGATGTTCGCCGGGGTCGTCGTGCCGACGGCCTACCGCATGCTGCACGACATGTGGCTGCGCCTGACCGGCCAGGCCGACCTGGCCGGCCGGCTCGACTCGCTCGCCCTCATGCTGCTCAGCCTCGCGCAGACCGCCGCCGTCGTCGTGCTCGCCGCCCGTGAGCGGCGTGCTGCCCGGTCGGCCTGAGCCCCGAACCCCCCTTAGCCCCCTCCGCCACCGCACGAAAGGCAGCCGAGTCATGGCCGAGCACCGCCACCACTGGGTCCGCGCCGCCGGGCGTCCCGCCCGCGTCGACGCCCGCGAGCGGCTCGACCTGCCGCCCGTGCTCGCCCGGGTGAACGCCAACCGCCGGCTGCGCGGGCCGTACACCGCCGTCGGCTCGATCCTGCGGGCGATCGTCCCGGACGCGCTCGCGCGCTGCCCCGAGGCCGTCACCGGGCACGACATCGAAATCCTCTCCACCACGCCGGAACTGCGCGACCTGGTGCCCGCCACCCGCGAGACGCTGACCTCCCTGGCGGTGCCCAAGGAGCGCACCCGCTTCTACTCCGCGCTGCGTACCCTGCGGATCGCCCACGGCCTGGTCGAGTTCCTGGAGGCGTACCTGCGCGCGGCCGGTCCGGCCCCGCGCACACTGATCGTCGACGACGCCCACCGGGCCGACCCCACCGACGCCGAGTTCCTCGCCGTCCTGCTGCGGCGCATCGACCCCGCCCTGCTCACCGTGGTCGTCATCACCGGCACCGAGCCGCCGGAGCGCCCGGCCGGCATCGGAAGCGAGGACCTGCCGACCGCCCTCGCCGCCCGGTGCACGGTGCTCGACCTGGCGGACGGCGACGTGCCGGACCAGCGCGGCCTTTCGGACGAGGGCCGGGCGGACGACGGCCCGTCCCGGACGACGGGTGACGCCGCGCTCGGCCGCCGCCACATCGAGGGGGACGGCGTCGGCGACGACCCGGACGAGATCGCCGCCTACCTCGGGCTGCCGCCCACCGAGCGCGCCCGGCTGCACGACCTGCGGCGGGCGGAGCTGGAGACGGCCGGGGAGTCCTCGCTGCGGCTGGGCGCCATCGCCTGGCACGCGGAGCATGGCAGCGACCCCTCCGGCGCCGGGGCCGACATCCTGCGTCACGCGCTCGACCACTGCATGGACCTCGGCTACTACCACGCCGTCCTGGACCTCGGTGAGCGCGGCCGGCGGCTGGTCACCCACGAGAGCAGCCCGACCCACTGGTGGGCGTTCACCACCAAGATGACCACCTCCTTCGCCGCACTGGGCCTCGCCGACCAGGCCCTGCCGCTGTACGACGAGGCCCGGGCGCTCAGCACCTCGCCCGAGGTCCACATGCAGGCCGCGTACGCCACGGCCATGCTCCACACCCGGCACTTCGACGCCGACCGGCGCGACCACCAGCTCGCCCGGAGCTGGGTCAACCAGGCGATCGCCTTCGCCAAGTGGCATCCCGAGCCCAAGGAGCGGGAGGCGCGCGTGGTGTTCAACCGCAACGGGCTCGCGCTGATCGAGGTCCACCAGGGGCGTCTGGAGGCGGCGTTGGCGTTGCTGGACGCCTGCATCGCCCGGCTCGACGAGACGCTCGAGGACCACGAGCACGCGCTGCACCGATCCGTGCTGCGCTACAACCGCGCGCAGGTGTACGCGGGCCTCGGCCGCCACACCGACGCCGTCGCCGACTACACCGCGGTGATCGAGTGCGACCCCAACTATGCCGAGTACTACTTCGACCGGGGCATGCTCTGGCGCGACCTCGGCAGCCCGGAGCAGGCGCTGGCCGACTACGACCGGGCCATCCGGCTCTCGCCGCCCTTCCCCGAGGCGTACTTCAACCGGGCCGACGTCCTCGCCGAGCTCGGCGACACCGAGGCGGCGGTGGCGGACTTCGGCTATGTCCTCGAACTCGACCCGGCGTTCGCCGACGCCCGCCTCAACCGGGCCGCCCTGCTGTTCGAGTCGGGCGAGCACCAGCTCGCCTGGAGCGAGGTCCGGGCGGGGCTCGCTGCCACCCCGGAGAGCCCGCAACTGCTCTGTCTGAAGGGTCAGTTGCTGGCCGCCGACGAGGACACGGCGGCAGCATCCGAGGCCTGGGAGGCCGCCCTCACCGCCGATCCCGACTACGCCCAGGCGTGGGCCCTGCTCGGCGAACTCCGCTACCAGGAGGGCGACCTGGACGCTGCGAGCGCCGACCTGTCGCGCGCGGTCGAACTCTCGGCGGACCCGGGCATGCAGTTCAACCTGGCGGTGGTCCACCACGACGCCGGACGCTTCGGTGAGGCCCTCCGCCTGCTCGACGAGGTGCTCGGCTCCACCGAGGACGTCGACGCCCGGTTGCAGCGGGCCCGTTGTCTGATCGGGCTCGACCGGGCGGAGACCGCCAAGGCCGAGCTGCTCGCCTGCCTGGAGGCCGATCCCGGCTCCGCCGAGCAGGTGTACGAGCTGATGCCGGACCTTGCCCACGCCTGAGCCACCCGGCCGCCCGGTGGAGCCACCCGGCTGCCTGAGCGGTCCCCGCCGCCGGCGCCGCCCGGCCACCAGCACCGCCCCGCCGCCCCCGCCGTAGACGCCGGGCGGCGGGGCGGTCCCACGACGTCAGCGCTGTACCGCGGCCCGGCCCAGTTCGGCGCGGACCCGGTCGCGGACGTGGGCCACGGCGGGCGAACCCGTGTACGCGGCGGCCACCTTGACCAGCCACGCCGCCTCCTCGTGGATGCCTGCCGCCACCGGGTGCGGCACGCATCCCGTGCCGGGGCCGAAGGGGAAGCGGTGCCCGGCCCGGGCCGCTTCCAGCGCCGCGGCGAGGGCGGCCGCCTCCACCACGGCCGCGAGCTCCTCCGCCTCGGCGGGGCCGATGAATTCCCTCACCCAGAGCGGTACCGCCGGATGGAGATGGGGGCGGAGGGAGAGCTGGCCGTCCCGGATCTCGATGATCCGCCGGTACAGCGCGAACTGGACGTCGCGTCGCCGCCGGCGCCTCCCGGCTCCTAACGGCCCTGCCGGGGTGACGAGTTCGATCTCCGGCAGCGCGGCCCGCATCGCCGACCAGAGCGGACCGAGCCTGCGGTGATCGTGCCAGGCCCGCATGTGCCTGGCCCAGTCGGCCCAGGCCGACGCGGTGGCACCGGCGAAGCCCAGCGTGACGCAGACGGCGCCCGCCACCCCGGACACCCGGCTCTCCGCACCGTTCTCACGGCCCGTGGTGAGGATGTCCGCGAGGTCGTCCAGGTTGTCCGCCGTCCACAGCAGGCCCGCCAGCGCACTGAGCGCCATCAGGCGCAGTCCAAGTCGGAGGACCCCGGGCGGCAGGCACCGTGCACAGCGCCCGATGAGGAACCCGAAGACCGCCAGGCACCACGCGGTGTGGACGGCGAAGAGAGCGACGTACGCCGCCAGGATCGGCCTGTCCGCGCCGCTGACGCCGACCACCTCGCCCTCCCGGACGGGCGAGGCGGCGACGAAGGCGGCGATGCTCAGCAGGACGGTGGCGGCCGTGAGGGCGGTCTGCCGCCGCACGGCGCGTCGCGCCGCCGCGGCCGGCCGGGTGGAGTAGGCCATCATGGCCAGGGCTCCGGAGGCGGCGACCTTCAACTGGTCGGCCACCAGGGTGAGGTGGACCGGGTCGGGCACGACGGCGGCGAGCGCCGGAGCCGTGGCCGGGGCGCTCACCGCCATCCCCGCCCCGATCAGCGCCCCGCAGGCGTAGCCGTAGTGGAGCGCCGGGTCGGACCGGCGTCCCCGGTCCATCAGGATTTTCCAGAGTGTTCCCAGCAGCGCGACCGCACCGGCGAAGTAGCCGGCGGTGTTGGCCACCTGGTCACCCACGGCGCGCCGTTCCGCGCCGTGACGGCCGCCCGAACACGGCCCGTAACCGTCCTACCTGGTCGGCGAGTTGGCCCACGGCGGTGGAACAGGGCCGGTGCAGTGCGCGTTGCAGCGCGAGCGAGGCGACGAGCTCCGCCTCCTGCTCCTGCCGCTCCGTGTACCCGGAGCGGCCGAGCACCCGGCGCACCAGCTCCTCCGACAGCTGGGTCGTGAGCGCGGCCGGCACGGCCGTGCTCGGCCCGGAGCCGCCGGTGTGCCCGCAGAGGAGGTGGCCGATCTCGTGCAGCACGATGTGCTGCTGGTGGAGCGCCGTGGTGTCGGCCGGATAGCCGATGTAGTCCGCCCGGTCGGTGCTGATCAGCACACCGCACGGCGAGTGCTCCGGACCGGAGAGCGGCATCAGTTCGATGGGTCTGCCACGCAGCAGGGCGAGCGCCTCGGTCAGCTCCGGTATGCCGAACGGTTCCGGAAGCGGTATCGACTCCGCGACCCCCCGACATCGCTGCCACAGCCCATGCTCCACCCCACCCGGATATCCCACGATTCGCCCCCCTGGCGTTCGACCGGGAGGTGATACTACGGACGCGGCAACGCCGAGGGAATCCGCTTCGCCGGGAAGGCCGCTACCTGCCGCCGGCCTCGCGGCGGGCGATCGCCTCGATCATGTCGCTGATCGTGCCGAGCCCCTCGGGCGAGAGGGTCACCGCGCGCAGGGCCACGTCCCGTACGCCCGCGTTGCGCAGCGCGCCGAGCAGTGCCAGCTCCTCGGCTATCCGGGCACTCTGCCGGTCGTCGAAGAAGTAGGTGGGCGGCACCTGGAAGAACTGTGCCAGCGCTTCGAGATGACGCTTCGTCGGGTTGTCCCGGCGGCCGGTCCGGAGCTGCCAGAGGTACGTGGCCGAGAAGCTCTCGCCGGTCGCCTCCCGGCAGGCCCGGGCGACCTCCTCATGGCTGTACTGCTCACGGTCGGGACGACGGACCACGTCGAACAGCCGGTCCAGCTTCGCTGCGAGCGTGGACGCACCGGAGTCTGCTTCGGGCACGGCACACCTTTCCCTCACCCCGTGCACACGCTTCGTGCGTGCGCAGATGGATTACTCGCGACGGTTTCTCATTCTAGGTGCTCCGCCCGGAAGCCAAAGGTCGCGGGTGGGGCGGGATCCCGGCGGTCCGCAGAATCCCGCGGCAGGGGTGCGGGTGGCGGAGGCCGGTCCGATCGGGTGACTTCCCGGGGGCGGCCGGTGCGGGCGGGCGGCGGTGGCGGGACATGTGACGACCCCGCCGATAGGTTGGGCGACCGGTCCTCCCAGGCTGGGGCTCTGACCGGCCCTCGGCACGGGCGGGCCCGGCCCCCTTCACCCGAGAGGAAGAACGGATGAGTCCGACGATCCGCGCCCTGGTGGTCCCGGTGTCCGACCTGGACGCCGCCAAGAAGGTCTACGGCGCGCTGCTCGGCGCGCCGCACACGGACGAGCCCTACTACGTCGGCTACTCCGTCGACGGCTTCGAGGTCGGCCTGAATCCCCACGGCGACGTGGCCGGCGGGCCGGTGGTCCACACCGACGTCGACGATCTCGACGCCGCCCGCACCGCCCTGCTGGCCGCCGGCGCGACCGAGCGGAGCGCGCCGCGCGAGGTCGCCCCGGGAGTCCGGGTCTGCGTGCTGGAGGACACCGACGGCAACCCGGTCGGCCTGCGCGGCAAGTAGCGGCGCGGAGGTGCGTGGCCGGGGCGTCGCCGCACTCCGCGTCGCCCCGGCCGTGCCGGCACGGGCGGACCACCGTGCCCGCCGGGGCGGACCGCCCAGGACGAGCCCGGACCGGGCACCCTGATGCCGGGCCGCCGGCCGACGCCCGTGGCGCCCGGAGCGCCCGGCGGCGTCGACCCCTGGAGGACCGGGGTGCGTCCGGCGACCGGCAGCCGGAGGTCAGAGGGCCGTCACCGGGCCGTCGCCGCTGCGGAACGAGCGCCGGTAGCTGTCGGGCGGGACCCCGACGACCCGCTTGAACTGGCGCCGGAGCGTGGTGGCCGTCCCCATGCCGGTGGCGACGGCGACCGACTCGATGCTCTGGTCGGTGGCCTCCAGCAACTCCTGGGCTCGGCGCACGCGTTGGGTCAGGAGCCACTGGAGCGGCGTCTGCCCGATCACCGACCGGAACTGCCGCCCGAGATTGCGCGGGCTGGTGTTCGCCCGCCGGGCCAGGTCGGTCACGGTCAGCGGCTGGTCCAGCCGCTGCTGGACCCAGGCGAGCAGCTGGGAGAGCACGTGGTCGCCCGTGACCTGCACCGGCGTCGCCACGAACTGGGCCTGGCCGCCGGGCCGGTGCGGCGGCATGACGAGGCGACGCGCGACGGAGTTGGCGATCGCGGCGCCGTGGTCGAGGTGGACCAGGTGGAGGCAGAGGTCCACGGCGGCGGCCTTGCCCGCGGCCGTGAGCACGCTGCCGTTGTCCGTGTAGAGCACGTCCGGATCGACCACCGCCAGCGGGTGGCGCGCGCTCAGCTCCGCGGCGTGGGCCCAGTGGGTGGTGGCCCGCCGGCCGTCCAGCAGGCCCGCGGCGCCGAGGACGAACGCCCCGGTGCAGAGGGAGGCGACCCGGGCGCCCGCCTCGTGGGCCGCCCGCACGGCCTCGATCAGCTCGGCCGGCAGTGGCTCGTCGACGTCGGCGCAGGCGGGCACGATCACGGTGTCGGCGCCGGCGGCGCGGTCCAGCCCGTGGTCGGGCTCGACCGTGAACGGGCCGACCCGCACCGGACCGGGCCCGCAGAGCAGGACGTCGTACCAGCCGTCCGCGGCCTCGCGCGGGGGATTGCCGAAGATCTCGTAGGCCACCGCCAGTTCGAAGTGCAGCAGATGACCGGCGGTCAGCAGGGCGACGGTGGGCATGTCCGAAAGTGTACGGGTGCTGTCCTTCCGGACCATCACGCTCCGGTGTCGGGTGCGGCCAGACTGAACCCATCGGAACGGCGAGAAGCGGGGGAACGATGAGTACGACGGCTGCAGTGGTGGTTTACGGGGCGACGGGACACACCGGGCGGTTCGTCGTCGCCGAACTCCGGCGGCGTGGCTTCGCCGTCATCGCCTCCGGCCGTGACGCGGCCCGCCTGGAGGCGCTGGCGGCCGAGTGGGGGGACGTGACCGTGCGGCCGGCCTCCGTGGACGACCCGGGCGCGCTGGACCGGGCCCTCGCCGGCGCGGCCGCGGTCGTCAACTGCGCCGGGCCGTTCGCCGTGACGGGCGGCCCGGTGGTCGAGGCGGCCCTGCGCGCGGGGATCCCGTACCTCGACGTCGCGGCGGAGATCGAGGCGAATGCCGCGATGTTCGCCGACCACGCGGAAGCGGCCATGAAGGCGGAGACGCCCGTGGTGCCGGCGATGGCCTTCTACGGCGGGCTCGGCGACCTGCTGGTGACCGCGGCGATGGGGGAGTGGACCGGCGCGGAGGAGGTGCACATCGCCTACGGGCTGAGCAGCTGGCACCCCACGCCGGGCACCCGGGAGGCCGGCCAGGTGTCCCACGAGCGCCGCGCGGGCCGCCGGGTGCGGTTCGCGGACGGTGCGCTGCAGTACCACGACGACCAGCCGTGGGAGCAGGACTGGCACTTCCCGGCGCCGCTGGGCCGGCGTGCGGTGGTCGCGGAGTTCACCATGGCCGATGTCGTCACCGTCCCCAGCCACCTGGCCGTCTCCGAGGTCCGCACCCACATGACGGTCGAGGCCGCGCGGGACCTGGCCGGGGAGGACACGCCGGCGCCGGAGGCGGTCGACGCCCAGGGGCGTTCGGACCAGACCTTCGTGGTCGACGTCGTGGTCCGCTCGGGCGGCGTCGAGCGCCGCGCCTCGGCCCGTGGCCAGGACATCTACGCGATCACCGCACCCCTGGTGGTGGAGGCCGTCCGGCGGGTCCTGGCCGGGCGGACGCGCACCACCGGCCTGGCCTCGGCCGGCGCGATGTTCGACGCGGCGGACTTCCTCCGGTCGCTGGCCCCGCACCTGTCGGTGGAACTCCCGCACTGACCGGGCGTGCGGGCCGGGGCGGGCGGGGCTTCCTCCAGGACCGGCCGGGGGCTTTCTCCAGGACCGGCCGGGGCGGGCGGGCGTTTCGTCGAGGACCGGCCAGGGCGGATCCGAAGGGAGTCGTGATCATGCCAGGATCCGGGCCGGCGAGGAGTAACGTGGATATCACCGAAGGCACTTCGAATGCCGGCACCGGACACTGGCGTCGTCTCCGGCGAGTGGCAATACCGGACCCGGCCTTCGCGTCGGGCTCGGAGACGGGTCCTTGGTCATGACCGCGACCCTCGATCGTGCGACGACGCCCCCCACCACCGCACCCGCCACGCGGCTCTCGCTCGCCCCTGTGGGCGTGCGGGCAGGCCGCCTGGACGGAGCCTGGTGGCCCCGGTCGCGTGATCTTCTTCTCGAACTCCCCGCCCTGGCCGCCGAACTCGACGAGCGGTGGGGCCGGATCACCCGGATCACCGTGAACCCGGCGACGTGGCCGGTCATCCCCCGGCGGATCCCGGTCGCGGGCCACACCGTCCACGCGGGCTGGTTCACCACCGAGCAGGACAGACACGTGATCGCGGTGTACTCGTACGCACCGCTCAGCCTGAACCTGCTGGTCGTCCCGCCGTCGACGGACACCGTCGATGCCGCCCGGCTGATGGCCGAAGCAGCCGACCCGGCCGGCACCCGGACCGCGAGCGAACTGCTCGCCCGGAGTGCGGGTGGCGCCGCGGCAGGGCAGCAGCCGCGCTCCGACTTCCTGCCGTCGGCTGCCGCACCCGCCGACGGACCCGGTGCGGCCGGTCGGCGCGCGGACGTCGCCCGGATCCGGGCCGCGTCCTGGCCCGCCCCGGTGTAGCCGGTCCGTGCGGGCGGTCCGTGCAGGGGTCCGTGCGGGCGGTCCGTGCGGGCCATCGGCGGAATGCCTCGGCCACGCGGCGGCCGCGTGCGTCATTCGCGTGACCACTCGGTTTCGGCCTGGGGCTCGCCGACGGCCTCCGCCCCTTCCCAGACGCGGAGCCTGACCGCCCGGGGGCTGGGCGCGGGCCGGGAGAGCGTGCGCACGAACACGTCCCGCAGGTGGTTCGCCGCCCGCTGGGGCGGTCCGCCGTACTCCAGGGGGTTCGGCATGAGGGTGTCGTCCTGCCGGGTCCAGTGTCCGTTGTCGTCCTGGGTGTCCAGGATCCATCGATAGTGCGGCATCCAGGCCTCCTGTGGCGACGAGCCGGCCCCAGGACAGACCGTAAGGGCCGGAGCGGCGGACGGCGACCCGTGAACGCCGACCGCGGTCCTCGTCGGCACGCCGTCAGTACTCGGAGCCGCTTCGCAGGTAGGTGCCGGCGACCTGGAGCCACGCCGACGGGCTGAAGTACGCCTCGACCGCGTGCGGGGTGTCCTCGAAGACCCGCAGGATCCGCAGCGCCCCGCTCGGGTGCAGGTCGTACTCGTACGTGTAGCCGTCGGCCGTGTCCTGGTACTGCATGTCCAACGGCCCCTTCGACGGTTCCTCCGGCGACCGGGCCTCGGCCGAGAGTTTCACGTAGACGGACATGGCTCGCCACCCATCCGCGGGCGCAGGCCGGGGCCGCCGGCGCAGGGCCGGCCCGGCCGTCGCGGCAGCCCGGGCTGTCCCGCTGTCCCCACCGTACTCCCGCCCCTGCCGCGCGGGTCGGGCCCGTAGGTGATCCGGCGGACCGACCCGGCGCCCGCTACACCGTCCCCGCCCAGGCGTGCGTGCCCAGCAGCGTCTTGATGTCCGAGGCGAGCCCGTTGTCGGGGTTCACCTGGAAGCCCAGCTCGTAGAGGGTGTCCTTGTCCCAGTTGGTGGTCAGCAGGCGGACGGGGACGTCGCCCGGGTGGGCCCGGAGGGCGAGCTTGAGTTCGGCGACCGTCTCGGCGGTGATCCTGCCGAGCGGCATGGTGATCTGGACCGGCGGCTTGGTGCCGAGCTCGGCGGAGGAGACGTCGAGGGTGGTGATCTCCTGGCCGAAGATGCTCAGCGAGCCGTCCCGCTCGTTGAGGCGCCCGCGGACCGAGATGACGTTGTCCTCGACCATCTGCTCGGCCATCAGGTTGTAGGTGGCGGGGAAGAACAGCACCTCGACCGAACCGTCGCGGTCGGCGAGGGTGATGATCGCCCAGGCGTTGCCGGCCTTGTTGATCCGGCGGTCGACGGCGGTGACCAGGCCGGCGAGGCGGACCTCGCCCTCGGTGCGGCCGGAGCCGAGGAGTTCGGCGATGGACGTGTCGCGGTTCTTGGAGAGGATGTGCTCGGCGCCGTCGAGCGGGTGGCTGGAGACGTAGAGGCCGAGCATCTCGCGTTCGAGGCTGAGCAGTTGGCGGCGCGGCCACTCGCGGTCGGTGAGCTGGAAGTCCAGGCCGATGCCCGGGCCGGCGCCCTCGTCGGCGTCCAGTGCGCCGAAGAGGTCGTCCTGGCCGATCGCCTGCTGCTTCTTCAGCCCGGTGACGGCGTCGATCGCGCTCTCGTGCACGGTGCTGAGCGAGAGGCGGGTGTGCCCGAGGGAGTCGAAGGCGCCGGCCTTGACCAGGGAGTCGACGGTGCGCTTGTTGCAGACCACCAGCTCGACCTTGTCGAGGAAGTCCGCGAACGAGGCGTACTTGCCCTTCTCCTTGCGGGTCTTCACCAGCGACTCGATGACCGGCACGCCGACGTTGCGCACGGCCTTCAGACCGAAGCGGACGTCGCTGCCGACGGCGGTGAAGTCGACCACGGACTCGTTGACGTCGGGGGAGAGGATCTTGATGCCCATCTGGCGGCACTCCGCCAGGTAGACGGCCATCTTGTCCTTGTCGTCGGCGACGGAGGTGAGCAGGGCGGCCATGTACTCGGCGGGGTAGTTGGCCTTGAGGTAGGCGGTCTGGTACGAGACCAGGCCGTACGCGGCGGAGTGCGATTTGTTGAAGGCGTAGCCGGCGAACGGGACCAGGACGTCCCAGACGGCCTGGATGGCCTCGTCGGAGTAGCCGCGCTCCTTGCAGCCCGCGTGGAAGGGGACGAACTCCTTCTCCAGCACCTCCTTCTTCTTCTTGCCCATCGCGCGGCGGAGCAGGTCGGCCTGGCCGAGCGAGTAGCCGGCCAGCACCTGGGCGGCACGCTGGACCTGCTCCTGGTAGACGATGAGGCCGTAGGTGGGGCCGAGGACCTCGCTCAGCGGGGCCTCCAGCTCGGGGTGGATCGGGACGATCTCCTGCTGGGCGTTCTTGCGCAGCGCGTAGTTGGTGTGCGAGTTCATGCCCATCGGGCCGGGCCGGTAGAGCGCGGAGACGGCGGAGATGTCGGCGAACTCGGTGGGCTTCATCAGCTTGAGCAGGGCGCGCATGGGGCCGCCGTCGAGCTGGAACACGCCGAGGGTGTCGCCGCGGGCGAGCAACTGGTAGGTGGTGGGGTCGTCGATCGGGATCTTCTCGATGTCGACGTCGACGCCCCGGTTGGCCTTCACGATCTTGATGCAGTGGTCGATGATGCCCAGGTTCCGCAGACCCAGGAAGTCCATCTTGATCAGGCCCATGGCTTCGCACGACGGGTAGTCGAAGCCGGTGATGATCACGCCGTCCTTGTCCCGCATGTGCAGCGGGATGAGGTCGAGCAGCGGGGTGGAGGAGAGGATGACGGCGGCGGCGTGCACGCCGGTGCCGCGGATCAGGCCCTCGATGCCGAGCCCGGTGTCGATGATCTTCTTGACGTCGGGCTCGTTGCTGTACAGCGCCCGGATCTCGGTGCCCTCGTTGTACCGGGGGTGCTTCTCGTTGAAGAGGTCGGCCAGCGGGACGCCCTTGCCCATGACGTCCGGCGGCATCGCCTTGGTGATCCGGTCGCCCATCGCGAAGGGGTAGCCGAGGATGCGGTTGGCGTCCTTGACGGCGGCCTTGGCCTTGATCGTGCCGAAGGTGTTGACCTGGGCGGTGTAGGCGGAGCCGTACTTGTCGGTGACGTAGCGCACCATCTGGTCGCGCTGGCGGTCGTCGAAGTCGATGTCGACGTCCGGGGGGTTGATGCGCTCGGGGTTGAGGAAGCGCTCGAACAGCAGGTCGTGCTCCAGCGGGTCCAGCTCGGTGATCCGGGTCAGGTAGGAGACCATCGAGCCGGCCGCCGAGCCTCGGCCCGGGCCGACGGGGATGCCGTTGTCCCGGGCGTACTGGCAGATGTCGGCGACCACGAGGAAGTAGGCGTCGAACCCCATCGGGGTGATCACGCCCATCTCCAGCTCGACCCGGTCCAGGACCTCCTGGCTGGGGCTGTCGCCGTAGCGGTGCTGCAGGCCGGCGGCGATCTTCTGGCGCAGGAACGAGGCCTGGGTCTCGCCCTCGGGCACGTCGAACTGCGGCATCCGGTCGACGTAGGTGAAGACCTCCTCGTACGACTCGACCCGCTCGGCGATCGCCAGGGTGTTGTCGCAGGCCTCCGGCAGCTCGCGGAAGAGCTCGCGCATCTCCTCGGCGGTCTTGATGTAGTAGCCGGTGCCCTGGAACTTGAACCGGTTCGGGTCGTCCTTGTTCTTGCCCACGCCGACGCAGAGCAGGCTGTCGTGGGCGTCCGCCTGGTCGGCGGTGACGTAGTGCGAGTCGTTGGTGGCCAGCAGCGGGATGTCCAGCTGCTTGGCCAGGCGCAGGAGGTCCTGGCGGACGTCCTGCTCGATGGACAGGCCGTGGTCCATCAGCTCCAGGAAGTAGTTCTCCTTGCCGAAGATGTCCTGGTAGGCGCCGGCCGCCTTGACGGCCTCCTCGTACTGCCCGAGCCGCAGCCTGGTCTGGACCTCGCCGGAGGGGCAGCCGGTGGTGGCGATGATGCCGGTCGCGTTGGCGGCGATCAGCTCGCGGTCCATCCGGGGCTTCATGTAGTAGCCCTCCATCGACGCGAGCGAGGAGAGCTTGAAGAGGTTCCGCAGGCCGGTCGCGTTCTGTGCCCACATGGTCATGTGGGTGTAGCGGCCGCCGCCGGAGACGTCCTTGCCGCCCTCGCCGTCCGCGCTGGCCGGCCGCTGGCCGCCGGGCGACCAGAACACCTGCTTCTTGTGGAAGCGCGAGGACGGGGCGACGTAGGCCTCGATGCCGATGATCGGCTTGACGCCGGTCTTGGCGGCGGCGTGGAAGAACTCGTACGCGCCGAACATGTTGCCGTGGTCGCTCATCGCGATCGCCGGCATGCCCTGTCGCTCGGCCTCCGCGAACAGCTTGCCGTTCTTCGCGGCCCCGTCCAGCATCGAGTACTCGGTGTGGACGTGCAGGTGCGCGAACGTGTCGGACACGGCGGCGGGCTCCTTGTCGGCGGGGCGGGCGTCCGGGAACGGGCGTCCCGGGGCGGAGCCCTCCAGGCTAGCCGGTCGGCGGCGGCGACTCGCCCGGGCGGGGGCCGGGGCGGTGGTCCTTGACGAGACCCTCCCACGCCGTCGACGGCTCCTTGACGGGCTTGCCACCGGCCCCGGCCGCGCCGGGCCGCCCGGTCGGACGGGTTGCTGTCTGGTCGTCAATTGCCCGCGGGACTTACCATGTTGGTCGGCGAACGAGGGGGGTGCGGGGTGGCGCACGGGGGTTCGGAGTCCGGGCGGCGGCTGGAGAGCGCGATCGCGTGGGCACTGCGGAACTCGGACGGCGTCGTCGCCTTCTGCGGTGCGCTGGCCGTCGGGCTGCTGGACCTGTTCGGCGGCGGGCTCGGCGACAACGTCGTCTCCGGCGCGACCCTGCTGGTGCTGGCGGCGGTCGTGTACGGCTCGCTGGCCGAGCGCCGGCGCCGGATCAGCGACATCCGGGAGGCGACGGCAGGTGCCCGGCAGGCGCTGGACAGCCTGACCTCGGTGCGGGAGCTGGCCGGGGTGGAGCTGGAACGGGCACTGGAGCTCGCCCGCCAGGACACCGACCGCTGGGTGTTCAAGGGTGGCACCGGCACCTACCTGCGGGCGGTCACCCTGCCCGAGTGCGTCCGGGAGGCGCAGCACCGCCGCCGCTCGCTCACCGTCAAGATCGACATCGTGCACCCGGGCGACGAGCAGGCCTGCGCGGCCTACTCGCGGTTCCGGGAGACCTTCGGCGGCCGGCCGGACGGCGCGCAGTCCGGCGGGTGGAGCGTGGAGCGCACCCGCAAGGAGTCGTACGCCACGGTGTTCGCGGCCGCCTGGTACCGGCAGCGGCTCGACACCCTGGAGATCGACGTCCACCTCTCCTCGGTCGTCCCGACCCTGCGCTTCGACCTCTCCGCGTCGTGCCTGGTCATCACCCAGGACGACCCGCGGCGGGTCAGCCTCTACATCGAGCGCGGGCGGCCCCTCTACGACTACTACGTCACCGAGCTGCACCACTACCGCGAGCAGGCGGTCAAGCTCGACCTGCGGGACGCCGAGCCGCTCGGTGACGACCCGACCGTCGACGAGGCCAGGCGGCTCTTCGACCGGCTGGGCGTGCGGCTGCCCGCGGCCTTCTCGGACGCGGACGTCGGCGACATCATCGACAGGGCGCTGCACGCGGAGAACCCGTACCGCAGGTAGCCGCCGGAGGGAGCAGACGATGGACCCCTTCCCGGACCCTGGCGCGAGCCCCGGCACGGGCCCCTTCCCGGAGCTCTTCGCGACCCTCGACCGGGCCGTCGGGGCCGACGCTGCCTCGCCCGCGCTGGACGGGCTGGTCGGCGGGATCCTGGCGGAGGTCGCCTCGGGCGCGAGACCCCTGCGGGCCGTCGCCCACCCCCTCGGCTTCTTCTGCCTGCCGGTGCTGCGCGACGGGGAGTTCGGGGTCTGCGTGCACGTCTTCGGCCCGGACGCCGACGCGCCGGGCCCGGCCGGCGGTGTGCGGGAGATCCACTGCCACAGCTGGGAGCTGAAGAGCAGCGTGCTGTACGGCCGGGTCGGCAACCTGCGGGTCGCGGTCCACGACGAGCCGGACCGGCCGACCCACCGCGCTTACGAGGTGTACAGCGCGGGCGGCACCGACGAGATCCGGCCGACCGCACGGCTGGTGCGCTGGGAGCCGCTCGGCGAGCGGACCAGCGCGCGCGGCGAGACGTACACCCTGGGGGCCGGCGAGTTCCACACGACCGTCCTGCCGGGCGGCGCGCCGGCCGCCACGGTGGTGCTGGGCCGCTCCGTGCCGGGGCCGGTGGACGTCGTCCTCGGCCCGCTCGACGGGGGCGCCCGGCGGGTGGTGCGCCGGCAGTGCGACGCCGTCCGAACGGCCCGGATCGCCGAGGCGGCCGCCAGAATGATCAATGCGCCCGCACCCGACGCCTGAACCCGCCGGGGCCGGCGTCGGCCCGCTTCGCGGCCGAGTGCCGGGCCGCGGTGGACATCGCCGAGGAGACCGGCCCGCGGCTGCGCTCCCGCTTCCGGAGGGCCTTCCGGATCCATCCGAAGGGCGAGGACAGTGACGTGGTCACCGAGGCCTGCAAGCCACGACCCGCCGACCGGCAGATACGTGATGTCGCCGCGCCAGCGCACGCGGCCCGGACGCGGAGAAGTCCCGCCCAAAAAAACCAGGTCCGGCACCTGCGCCGCCGCACGGTCCGCGACCGAGGTCCGCACCGTGCGCCGCAGGCGCCGCCCGGCCAGACCACGCTCTCGCAGCTCCCGGGTGACCGGAGGGATGGGCTTTACCCTGGCAAAGCCCGAACAGCTCAAAGATCACCCCTCAGTTGCACCGACCTTGATCGCGTTCTACGACACGATCTTCGAGGCGGCCCTGCCCGGCATCGACACCGGACACTTCATCCACTCACCCCACCACGTGCTCAATGACCTCGCCGAGTACGGCCTCGTGCCCGTTGCAGATCACGTCATCGGCATCGTGTTCGGCAGCGACGGCGGAGGCAACCTCCTCGCGGTCGATCCGAGTGGGGCGATCCATCGGTCCACCAGCGCATCCTGGTCGGGCGACTTCGATGCGGTCGCCACAAACCTGGTCGACTTCCTCGAACAGCTTCAACGGAACATCAACGACTTCGCTGGCGCGAGGCTGCCCAAGCACCGCTGACCTGTCCCGACACAGGCACCTTGGCAGGCAGGCATTCAGACAGTTCCAATACCAAGCGTCACCATTACACGTCCGGCTCCGCCTTCCGCGCGACGCTATCGACCTCCTCGGCATCGCCCTCCGCGACCCAGCCTAGCCCGCCACCTGGCCCGACGACGGCGACGAACCGCCCGTTTGTGCAGCACCCGTCCGCTGACGTTGCCGTCAACTACTGCCGTCAAGATGTACGAGGGGCCTCACCAGAAACGAATGTGGTGAGGCCCCTCGCCATTTCTAGCTGCACCCAAATCGGGTGCTCACAGCCCGAGTGTCTACTTGTCAGCCTCGAAGCCCTGATACATCAATCAGACGCGAGGCTACCGGCCCACAGGGGGCGTTGGAGGCGAATCTTGTCCACGAAGCATATCGATGACCAAGGCGCCGCCAGGAACAACGGTTCCATAGTTGGTATCCACGAGCACTTCGAACCGTCCAGCCAGAGATTCGACAATCCCAAGGACGATACCTGGATCTCGATAGTCAAGACTGAACGCCGCCACCGGAGAGACCGGACAAAGCGTGGTCGGCCACTCATCGAACAGCCCTTCAGCCTCTGGATCAGAGACGGAAACCAGATAGCTTCGTGAGCCGCTGGTAGATATCGAAACGAGGTTTTCTTCGCTGGCCACCGCCCCCAGAGGCGCAAGTAGCTCCGCAATCCGACCTAGAGTCACAGTTGAATCCCGAAACACAAGGACTACTGTCTCCATTACTGTCTCCCTACCCAAGCAGCCACATCATCCATCGTCCGAAATACTGGCACCCCGAGCTCCTCGATCCTTGCAGCAGGTCCAGGTCGAAGGTTTGGACCATAGACCGCTAGCGGCTTACCGCCCGTATTGGGGAGAATTCGATCCTGCACCTGCCCGACCTTGCCGCCACCCTGCCGCAGGTGACTTCGCAGATGAAATTGTTGCCGAAGACATCGTGATTGCCCACGGCGAGCCCGTCGGCCCTCCCGGTCAGCACCACCCCGGAGACGCGGTTCGGATGCTGGCCGATCCCGCCTTTCCTGGCTGCCCCCATCGTTGCCCTGCTGCCAGGCCATCATCGGGCCCTGCCCGGCCCTCCTCTGCTTTTGCGCGCGCAGGTGGCCGGGCCGTTGCGCGGTGGGGCGTAGACAGGAATCGCGGGGCGGCTCGGCCTGCGGGCGCGCGCGGCCCGCGCAAGCGGGCCGCCTTGAACCCGTAAGGAAAGTTTCGACGCACTCCACCATCGGGGCCGCGTCTTGCTGACCTGCTGAACTGGTCTGCCCACCAACGCTGTTCACTGGCCTGGCCATGTCCGCATTGGACTGTGGCACAGCCGATGGCCGAGAGGCTCGCTCCCCTGCGCCCCGAGGCGGCAGCGTTGTACGAGGACGAAGCCGGGCTGAGCTATCGGGCCCTCACTTCGCTGGCCACGATGATCCGGCCGCCGGCCTTCCGCACGGACCGGCTGACTCGGGCCTTCTCGTCGGGCAGGACCGAGAGCATCTCGCCGGTGGGGACGATGATGGTGTCGGCGTCGCCGTCGAGGAGCATCTGAAGCGCGTAGGTGAGTCCTCGGCGCTGGTCGGGTTCGGTGGCGCCCTCGTCGTCGTGGATCACGCCCGCGAGGTGCAGGCCCGACTCGCGGGCGATCCGCTCGCACATCGCCTGCCGGGTGACGACGGGCTCGTCCTTGGCGGTGCACAGGTAGACGACGGCGGTGGGCTTCGCGGGCTTGGTCATCTCTTCGTCCCATCTCAGTTCGGCTCGGCGCGTGACCGTTGGTGACGCTTGTCGGTCCGTGCCGTTCGTGCGGTTACTGAGATCGTCGGGCGTCGGCATCGGGCGGCCCAGGAACGTGCGGGGTCAGTTCGCCTGCCGCCCGGTGTGGATCTGATACGTAGTGTCTCTGCCGGGCTGGTCAGAGTTCGACGGCGAGGAAGTCGGCGAGTTCGACGAGTTGTGGGGACAGGCCGCGCTTACGGCGGATGACGAGGGTGGTGGCGATGTCCCGGGCGTATCGCTGGTAGCGCAGCCATTCGGGGGCGGCCTGTTTGATGCCCATCAGGATGTCGGTGGCCGGCGCGTAGTCGCGCTGTTCGGTGTGGGCTGCGGCGAGGTCGAGCAGGTGGCGGTTGCGGTTGTTGGAGGTTGAGCGTGCGGGGGTGGTGACCTGTCCGGAGAGCTGGAGGGCCTTGCCGTACTCGCGCAGGACCATGGCGTTCTCGACCTCCTTCATAGCCACGGTGTTGGGGCCGAAGGTCGTCCAGTACTCGTGGTAGTCGATCACGTCCCGGCCGACCAGGACGGCGGCGGCCTTGGCCTGCCGAAGCTCGACCGGCTCCGCACCACCTGCCAGTGCTGCACCCGCGGGCTCGACAAGCAGCAGCACTGCTGCTCGGTCGACCAGTGCTGCGACAAACGGCTGTCCCCGCTCACCGTCACCTACGTGCACTCCGTCCTCAAGTCCGCCCTGGAGCACGCCGTCCGCGAGGACGAACTCCCGCGCAACGTCGCCCGCAGCATCAGGACCGGCACGCCCCGACCCCGCCGCTTCGAACCGCTTACCGTCGCCGAGGCACGCCGGTTCCTCGTCACCGTCGAAGGCCACCCGCTTCAGGCCCTGTTCGAGCTCGCGCTCCGCACCGGCCTGCGGAAAGGTGAACTTCTCGGCCTGCGCTGGGAAGACCTCGACCTGGAAGGCGGCACCGCCAGCATCCGCCGCACCCTCCAACGCACCCCCACCGGAGGCCTGACCACCCTCCCGACCAAGACCGTCAGCTCCGAACGCCGCATCGCCCTCCCCACCGAATGCGTCCACTCGCTCAAGCACCACCGGGAACGGCAGAACCTGGCGCGCGAGGCCGCTGGTGTGGGCTGGACGGACAGTGGCTTCGTCTTCACCGCGCCCGACGGCTCACCCACCGACCCGTCCACCCTGACCCGGCACTTCACCACGTTGTGCCGAGTAGCCAGGCTCCGCCGCATCCGGTTCCACGACCTCCGGCACACCGCCGCGACCCTGCTCCTCGAACAGGGCGCCGAACTCGTCGTGATCAAGGAACTACTCGGACACGCCCACATCGGCGTTATCGCCACCGTCTACGCCCACGTCCGGCTCCGCCTCCAGCGCCAAGCCATCGACACCCTCGGCCACGCCCTCCGGGTCACCAACAGCCCTGACGACCCGCCAAGTGCAGAAGCCGTCCACTGACGTTGCCGTCAGCGTTGCCGTCAAGACGCCCGGAAGCCCCGCCAGAGAAATTTCTGGCGGGGCTTCCGCGTGATAAGGACCGGAAATTTTAGATGAGACGGACGATCATTCAGGAAGAGTCTCGATCAGGACCTTCAGCTCCTCTGGTCCATCATTTACATAGGGAATCGCCGCACGCCTGACAAGCCTTGAGGCTACAACTAGCTCCGTAGGGCTTGCATCACCTTCGTAGATTTCCGCAAGGATATTCAGCGGGGACACCAACGCAGACTCGAGACTTTCCGGAAGCGAATCCAAGAAGACTGTATCCTCAGTAAATACCAAGTCCAGTAGCTCGCCAACCAGCTCGCGCAGACTGTCCGCGTCAATTCTTCCAGCGATCTCCACCGCATCCTCCCAGTCGGGCAGCCAGGGCGGAAGTAGGGACGAGGTCACGTGCAGCACTCCTTACGTAAGACCTGAGCTGGTGGGCGGTCGAGGGTGACCGCCCACCAGCTGACGATCAGGTCACTCGTTGATTCCAAGGATTCTAAGCAGCGGCGTGCACGCATTCGGACAGGGATCGATGGGCGTCCCGTGCGCATTCCCCTCGGACCGGAGACCGCGCACTCGAACGGCCCTCATGGACCCTCCCCTAATGGCACCTGCACCTTCGGCAGTTTCGGCTTGGATCAAGCACATTACCTCCGCGCAGCCGCCATGATGTCCTGACTCCTGGATCGCTCGCTCAAGATCTCCACCAGCTTGCGGCGACATGCCGTGACCGTTATGGCCGTAGTAGGTCTGACCAGAAGGAGAGGTGTATTCCGCTGCAACGTGGGGGCCCTTCTTCGTGGCTCCCGGCCGCAACGAATCAGCATAGTCCTGGAGAGGATCATTGCAGTTATGCACCAGGACCGGCATAGCACCCGCCAGCACATAGTACGTGTGGAGGTCGGCGACGGTGAGGTTGTGGGCTTCCTGAGGCTGGGTGGTGTAGGTGCGGGTGGCGAGGACGACTGCTGTGCCGCCGTCGGTGGTGGCGAGTTGGTGGCCCGGCTCGACTGCTTCGGCGTTGGTCCAGCGGCGGGCGGTGTCGTCCCAGTAGGGGTGGTGGGCGGTCGACACCAGGGTCGTCTTGGACTGGGCCCCGCCCGCTTCGCCGGGAACAGTGAGAGTCAGTTCGGTGAACCGGGTGTCGTCCGGAGTCACGATTTTGGCCGTGACCGGCTTGCCCGATGTCTGGCCGGTTTGCGGATCGGTTGCGGTGACGGCGTCGCCGGACTTGATCTCACCGATCTGCTTGGTGCTTCCATCGGCCATCAGGACAAGGGTGTCGGGCGGGAAGCTGTTCTTTCCGCACGCGCGGGCGGCCTCTTCGAGGAGGTTGTCGGCCTTGTTCTTGAGATGCAGTGCCTTGGCGGAGTCGCCTCCGACGGGGACGAATCCGACGAGGTCCCAACCGACCTCTCCCCATTGTCCCTGTGCGGCGTGAAGCACGGTGGTGGCTGCATCGCCGACGACGCCGAGTCCGGGGATGACGCTGACGGCCTCGGCGAGTTCCGTGGCCTTCTGCAGTCCGGACTTCTTCTTGACGCCGTTGTCCCAGCCCCACATCGAGGCGTTGTTCTTGCCCTTCTGGTCCCGAATCCAGTTGCGCTGCGCGACGGGGCCCAGCGTGGCGGACAGGGTCTGCTCGTAGTAGCGCTGCTGGGTGGCGGAGGAGGTGTAAGTCGCGGTGGTTTCTGCGGCGTTGGACGTGGTGATGGTTCCGGCGGACCCGCACTGGTAGAGCGTGCCGCATTCCTCGGATTTGAGGCCGCTGGGGTCACTGAGGTTGACGGGGTCGTTCTCGCTGTAGGCGTAGCCGTTCCACTGTTGTGGGTTGGCGGCGTCGAGGATGGGGTCGGGGTTGATGAAGCGGCCGGTGGTGGGGTTGTACTGGCGGGCTCCGAGGTTGGTGAGTCCGGTGGTGTCGTCCTTGGTTCCACCGACGAAGCCCTTGGCGCCGGCCCAGTCGGTGGTGGCGGGCTGGGTGCCGCGGGGGTTGCCGAAGGGGTCGGTGTCCCGGCGGGTGACCGTTTGGGCGGCGTCGGTGTTGATCTGCACGCCGCTGGTACCGTGGGGATCAGCGGCCTGGAATAGGACGCTGCCGCCGCCGATGGGGGCGGTGACGCGGGTGTAGGTGAGACCGCCGGGTGCGCCGATGGAGCGCACGTTGCTCATGGAGCCGGTGGCGGTGTCGAGGGTGAGTTCGTCGGTGGGCAGGAACAGGGTGGTCTTGCCGGGGTTTCGGCGGATGAGCGGGTTGCCGTCGGCGTCGTAGAGGTAGGTGGTGGCGCCGGCCTGGCCGGTTCGGTTGAGGGAGCTGAGTTTGTTCTCGCTGTTCCAGTCGAGGGTGGTGGTGCCGCCGGTGTCGGTGATGGCGGTGGTGTTGCCCCTGGCGTCGTACTGGTAGCCGACGGCCTTGGGGCCACTGGGCGTGCTGGTGGTGGAGGTGAGCAGGGCGTGGGGCCCGCCGGTTCCGCCGCCGGTGTTGGGCGCGGTGGTGGGGGTGTTGGTGCTCCCCATGGGCCGGAAGGTCTGCGTGGTGCTGCTTGCGCCGCTGCCTGTCGCGACCGTGGACCAGGCCGACCAGTTCTTGGTGGTGCCGTCGCGGGTGGTCTGGTTGATCTTTCCGCTGCCTGCGACGAGGACCTTGAGGTCTGCGCCGGAGCCGGCCGCACCGACCGTGCTGAGCGGGGCTATCTGGCCGGCCGCGCCCGTGACGTCTCCCCACTGGGACCAGGACCCGGCGCTGTCGCGCACGACGTGCCAGGGCTTGCCCTGGGCGAGCGCGACGACCTGGAGGCCATCGTCGGTGTTGGCGAGGGCGAGCTGGCCTTGGCCGGTCTGCGCCCCGCTCAGGGTGCCGGTGACGCTGTAGACGTCGCCCCAGCCCTGTGCCTGCCAGTTCCCGTCGGGCTTGCGGACGGTGTGCCAGAGCTTGCCACTGGCGCCGACCATGATCTCCAGGCCGGAGGCGGTGGCGGATGCGGCGATCTGTCCGGCGGAGGACAGCGGGCCGACGACGCTGTAGACGTCGCCCCAGCCCTGTTGCTGCCAGTTCCCGTCGGGCTTGCGCAGGGTGTGCCAGAGCTTGCCGCCCGAGAAGGTGAGGACCTCTAGGCCGGAGGCGGTGGCGGTCAGCGCGAGCTGGCTGGGCTGGGAGAGGGATCCGACGACGCTGAATACGTCGCCCCACCTCTGCCAGTTCCCGTCGGACTTGCGGACGGTGTGCCAGATCTTGCCGTCGGCGACGGCCATGACCTGGAGCTGGCCGTTGCTCACCGCGGCGGAGACCGCGGTGACGGCGGGCAGCGCGCCGACCTGTGCCATCAGGTCGGTGTACGGCGAGGACGTTCCGTCCTTCGCCTGGGACCCGAGCCACAGCGCGCCGTTCGCGAGGGCGACCGACCAGGTCCGGGTGCCGTCCGAGGCGCTCGCGACCTGGGTGATCCGGGCGGTGTCCAGCGGTGTCGAGGACGTTGTCCCGTGCTGGGTGAGGCTGGTGCGGTTGCCGGTGGCGTCGTAGGTGTAGTCCTGCCAGTACGGTGACGGGCCGCCGACGGTGTAGGTACCGGATTCGGTAGTGGCCGGTCCGGCGGCGTTGTCACAGCCCCCGACGCCGGGCACCTTGTCGGAGCTCCCGGTTCCCTGCTTGACGCCGTCGCTGTCGGTCCAGTCGGCGGTGGTGTGGGTACCCCCGGTGTCGGTCCAGGCCCGGTTGAGGCGCCCGAGGTAGTCGTACGTGTAGCACTGGGTGTCGCGGGCGCTCGCGTTCTGCAGGTTGGTGACGGACGTGATCCGGCCGGACGGAGCGTAGGTGTAGCTCGTCTGGTCGACGGAGTCGGTGCCGGTCTGGCGGTAGGTGAAGTTGTTGATGACCCGCCCGGTGGCCCAGTCGTACTGCTGGAGGGAGACCACCTGCTTGCTGTACTTGCCCGCGGTGGTGCTGACGGGCCTGCCGAGCGCGTCGTACTTCACCTGAGTCGCGATCGGCGTACCGAGGCTGCTGTTGGAGAATTTGAGCAGGCCGGAGTTTGTGTACTGGTAGCCGATGGACTCGGCCGGCAGTCCTCCTGCGGCGGGGATGTCGACCTGGCTCAAGGCCCCGAGGACAGGCCGGTACGTGTTGGTCGTGGTATAGGTGCTGCCCAGCGCTTTCTCGTTGTCAGGGACCAGGCCGGGCCAGTTCTTGCTGTCGGGTTCGGGGATGGTGACGGATGTGCCGAGTGGCCGGTAGAGGTCGTCGTAGCGGGTCACAGCCTTTGTGTAGGGCGCGCCGTTCTCTCCACCGATGTAGCGGGTGGAGGAGGTCAGCTGGCCGTTGACGAGGGTGTCGTACGTCCACATCGCCAGTCGGTTGGCGGGGGCGACGCTCCCGTTGTACAGGCCGGTCTTACGGCCGAGCAGGTCGTAGGTGTAGGCGAGGGTGCTGCCGCCGGCGTCGGTGGTGTGGTCGATGCGTGAGTTGGCGTCGTAGAACGTGCGGGTGATGCCCGTGTCCGGGTCGGATGCGGAGACCTGCCTTCCGCGCAGGTCGTACTCATAGGTCCAGCTGTTGCCGCTGCTGTCGGTGCGCCGGGAGGCGAGGCCGCTCGTCGTGTAGCCGTAGGTGGTGATGTCCGCGTCGGCGGGGTTTCCGGTGGCGGTGGCGCCGCGGTACTGCCAGGCGGCGGTGGTGCGGCCTCGGGCGTCGGTCACGGTCGAGGTCGGTGTCGCGCCGGCGGGCGGTGTGACGTCGGTGCGGTCCACGCCCGGGTATGCCGTGGTGGTGGACCACTGGACCTTGGCGTAGGAACGGAAGTCCGAACGGACGACGCGGCCCATCCCGTCGTAGAACGCTTCCGTCTGACTGGGGATCTGGCCGTCCTGCACATCGCCATTGGCCGTTGCCACGAAGACCGACTGGTTCGGAAACGAACTCGCCTCGTAGTACGGGGCGTTGGTCTTGATGGCCCAGCCGTGCGAGTCGTAGACGGTGTCGGTGATCAGCCGCCCGGTCGGACGGGCAGGGCTGGTGCTCTGCGTCTGGCGGGGCCGGCCCAGGCCGTCGAAGAGTTCGATGCTGGCGGAGTATGTGACGGCGTCGTCGTTGAGCGATTCGGTCGTGACGGCGGACGGCTTGTCGCCCGTGACGGCATAGCTGAACTTCTTGCTCGGCAGGCCACTGGTGGGCCGGTCCGGCGCCCACACCTTGGTGATCCGGCCGAGGGCGTCGTACTGCGCCGTGGTGATGCGGCCGTTGATGTCCTTACTGGTCAGCGGTGAACCGCGGGCCGGGTCCTGTGTGACAGTGGTGGTCCAGTCGGGCCCCATCGGACCGGTCGTCCGAATTTCGGTGGGCAGAGCGCCGGAGGCGGGGCTGAGGACGACCGTCGTGACGGCGGGGGTGACCGACGGTCCGCTCAGCTGCGCGCCGTCGCGGTCGTAGGTCGATCCGTCCGTGGTCGCGGTTGTCAGGCTCCGCCCGTAGCTATCGAACGTCGCATTGCCGCTGTGGACGTAGACGGGGTTGCCGCTCTGGTCGAAGTGGTCGAGGACCTGGCTGCTGGTCGGGTCGCCGATTGTGCCGGCATGGCCGAAGGCCTTGCTGTCGTAGAGTATGCGGCTGCCGGAGATCGTGTTGGCGGCCGTGGGGACGGGTGGGGCGGATCCGCAGGCGCCCTGGACGGTGACCCGCTCTGAGGCGAGGTCGAGCAGTTGTTTGTTGTCGCTGTTGTTGCTGCTGATGTAGTTGGTGATTGAGCAGGTCTCGGGGGTGGCTGCGGTGCCGTCGCCCTTGTCGTCGACCTTGGTGACGCGGTTGCCGAGCGCGGGCTCGGTGAAGGTGGTGATGGTGGCGGTGCGAGGGCTGCCGTTGGCGAGCGTTACCCTCGAGACCGTGCTCACCTGGGAGTCCGCGTAGCGGGCGTAGATCTTCGCGGCGCCGGCGCTCTGCGCGTGGGTGGCGCTGATCTGCTTGTCGTCGGGGTCGGGGGTGACGAGGCGTCCGGACACTGTCTGGACGGTGCCGTTCACCTTGTCGAACACCTCGGTGGCGAGGACCTGCCCGCTTCGCCAGTCACTGTCGGGGACGGATCCGCCGAGGGGGCTGGCCACCTGCACGTTGTCACGGGTCGTGCCGTTGGCGAGGTAGTCGCCGTCCATGCCGCGCAGGTAGGTGACCTTCTGCTGGGTTTTCGGCGCCTCACCGGTGAAGGCGCCGCCAGTGGTGGTGGTCACCGACTGGTAGCCCCGGTACTGGTCCCAGGTTCGGGTCTTGGGGTCGACGAACTCGGCGTCGTTGCGGTGCCAGGCAACACCGCGCGAGTCGTAGGTGTACTCCGTGATCTTGGCGGTGGCAGACGCACCGAGGGTGTCCTGCTCGGTGACGGTCTCGACGCGGGGTTTGTCGAACCAGTCGTTGACCGGGGCCGCCGGGGGTTGTCCGGGCAGAGCAGGCAGGTACCACTTGACCGGCATGCAGGCCATCGTGTTGCTGTCTTCGGACGCAGGCATGCGATTGGCGTTGCGTGAGCACTCAGGATATTTGTTGTAAAGGACATTGATCCGACCGCCGGTCTCGGTGTTGATCTCCCTGACGCGCGGGCGCATGAACATCTTCTGCGCCGGGACGAGACCGTCGACACGGTTGGACCGCATCTCGTAGCTGAACTTCACCGCGGGGAAGTCCGTGATCGCCGTCTGCCCGTTGCTCGGGGTGCGCTGGATCGAGTCCAGCTGGAGCAGGCGGCTGGTGTTGTCACCGGGGTAGGCGAGGGACTGGTTCAGCTGCCACGTGTCGACGGTGCGGTAGGCGGAGTTCACCAGGACCTGGGTGGAGATCTTGTCGAGGCGCTTGGTGGTGAAGAACGTCGGCGCCGAGTTCACGCAGGAGCTGTCGACGCATATCTGGTCGACCGGAACGTCCGGCCAGGCGAGGGGGTGGCCGGTGCGCTGGTCGGCGGTGCAACTGGGCGTCAGCGCGGAATCGCAGCGTTCCTCCTCGGTGAAGAGGACCTTCGCCGCAGGGTTGAGGGCTCCCCTGGCGGCCTTCTGCTCGTCCAGGCGCAGGCCGTAGCCGATCTCCTTGACGTAGCCGGCCCGCTGGTAGTCCGTGGCGGTGCCGGTGCCGCCGTTCTGCACTCTGCCGCGACCGTACTTGTTCGCCTCGGTCGCGTACTTGTAGGTGGTCAGATTGCCATGGGTGTCGACCACGTAGTCGAGCTGCCAGCGCCAGGCCATCTGGCACCACGAGCCGCTTCCGGACGCCGGGGTGTAGCAGGGGTCGCCGCTGTTCGGTGAGTAGACCGGCGTGGTCAGGACGGAGTTGGCGGCCGGGTCGGTCCCGTCGCCGTCGGGAAGGTGGTTGCGGCCGAAGTAGTACTGGATTCCGTCCGGGGTGGTGATCCGCCAGTACTCCATGTCCCGGTAGTCGGTGTCACCGGTGGCCCTCGGAGCGCCGGTGAGCTGTTCGACCTTGGAGCCGTCGTCGTTTTGCAGGTGCCAGCCGCCGGTTTTGTCGTCCCGCACGATCGTTCCGGAGTGGCCGCCGAGGGAGAGGGTGGCGTTCTGGCCGCCCCAGCACTGGTCGGCGGAGCCGGGGACTCCGGCCTTGTCGCAGCCGCGGTAGGAGCGCTCGATGTAGCCGGGTTCGTAGTCCCAGCCGTCTCCGATCCACGACGGCTGGGAGTTCGTCGACGAGGTCCTGCCGTCGACTGCGGCCGAGTTGTAGCTCAGGCCCACGGCCGGGGCAGCGCCGCCGAGGGACGGCGGGACCTGGATGGGGTAGTTGTAGGTGAAGTTCCCCATGTTCGCTCCCGAGCTCCACGCCGCGGAGGGCGAGAGCGGGGTCGCGGCGTAGTTGCCCAGGGGGCCGTTCGGCGCGGGCACGGAGGCGAGCAGGAGCGCCTGGGTCGGGCTGCTGCCTGCCGGTTGGGAGGGTGCGCTGCCTGCGGCGAACGCGGCCTTCACAGTGCCGGTCTGGCCCGAGCCAGCCGGGAGGGCGGCCGCAGGAGGCAGGGCGACGTCAGCGGTGATCTTGCCGTCGCCATCGGGCTTGGAGGGGACCGGCGTCTGGGTGCGGCACTCGGGCCGTTCCGGGGTCGTCAGCGCACAGGCCGGCAGAGCGACGAGAACGGCACGATCGGACCAGCCCGAGGCCTGCAGGGCATCGAGGTCCAGCGTCACCGTCGCCGTGCGGCCGCCGGCGGGGGACGGCGTCTCGGCGTCGGATAGAGCGATGACCGGCGTGGTGACCCCGGCCGCCTTGGCCTTGTCCTGGCCCGTCACCTGGACGGTGACCGTGTGGGCGCTTTCGCCCGTGCCGGTCCCGGGTGCGACCTGCACCGCCAGGGCGCCGGCCTTGGTGCCGGTCCCCCCGCCCGAGGCGGGCGAGGCACCGCCGGTCGCGGAGCGCGCGGCCTTCGCCTCGGCGCTGTCGGCTCCGAGCGTGACCGTCTCGGTGCCAGTGACCACCGGTTTCGCGACCTTCGACGGCTGCGCGGCCGGCTTGGCCGCGGGCTGGGCCGGGGGCACCTTGAGGTCGTGGCCCGTGACCGGGACGGTGTCGCCGCCCAGCGGCGCGTTCGGGGGTGTCCAGACCTTCCCCTGCGGCTCGGGGAACGTCCATGCCGCTGCCGGCGGGACGGCGACTCCCGTCATTGCCAAGGCGACCACGGCCGCCACCGCAGGTGACCGCCAGTGGCCCCCTGCTTCTTTCCCAGCCCGTTTGCGGGCAGGCCAAAGCCCCACTGAGAGAGCACCTCAATCGTTGTCGACACAACGTCATATGGACAGACTTGTCCCATGATCGAGGTGACGATAGGTGATCGTCCGGCTGCGCCGCCAGGTTGTTCGACCACCGTGCATGAGATGTTTATGAACTCTTGATCAACCGATCCGGCGCTTCCGGGCATGTTCGGACAGGACGTCAACCCGTTTGACCTCTCCGCACGTCAGGGCCCATCGTTCCGACCCGAACGTCACCCGATGACAAGGTCTCCAATCCGGGAAGGGCACACAATCGACATGTCCGCCATTTCGGCCCCTATTGCGCCCACACCGCCACCACCATCCCCACGCCGACGCCTCACCCGGCTGACCGCGCTCGGAGCGAGCTGCGCCCTGAGTATCGGCCTCTTGGGGATACCGGCCGCCGTCGCAGCCGACACCCCGCCGCCGGCCCACGGGCCGGTCGGAGGCGTGCCGCCGCTCGCGGCGCCCTCGCCCGCACCATCGCGCACCCCGGCCCAGCAGGCTGTGATCGACTCCATCGCCAAGGCCAAGTCGACCGGCCGGCCGGTCGTCGTCGACGCGTTGACCGACGAAGCGTCGAAGACCATCGCGAACCCCAACGGGACTCTCACCACCACCGACAACGCCCAGCCGGTTCGCACCAAGCGCGACAACGCGTGGACCGACCTCGATGTCACCCTGAAGCCCAACGTGAACGGCACCGTCAGCCCGGCCGTCACAAGCATTCCGATCGCGTTCTCCGGCGGCGGCAGCAGTCCGATGGCCACCGTCTCCACCGCGGACGGCAAGACACTGTCCGTCGGCGCGCCGTTCGCCCTCCCCAAGCCGGTGCTGAACGGCGCGACCGCGACCTACGCGAACGTCCTGCCCGAGGTCGACCTCCAGCTGACCGCACTGCCGGTCGGCGGCTGGCGCGACGTCATCGTCGTCCACACTCCGCAAGCCGCCACCAACCCGGCACTCAAGAACCTGCGCTTCCCGATCACGGCCCAAGGGCTCACGGTAACCTCCGACGATCACGGGCTCATCGACGTCAAGGACGGCAGCGGCTCCGTGCGCTTCCGCTCGCCCGCGCCGCTGCAGTGGGACTCCTCCCGCCCGGCGACCGACCCTTCCACCGCGGCGCCCAAGAGTGCCAAGCTCGCCGCACCTGCAGCGGCCCCGGCCGCTGACCCGCAGCCGACCGCCGGCGCACCGTCAACCGCCGAGGCGCCCGGAGACGGTGCGAACGTGGCGCTGATCGGCAGCAAGGTCTCCGGCGGTGCGATCGAACTGGCCCCGGACCAGAACGCGCTCGCATCGGGCACCGGGCCCTGGTACCTGGACCCCACGCTCACCGCGGTCACCAGCTCCGTCGAGGGCTCGGTCGAGGTCCAGGAGAACCACCCGGGCGCGCCGAACTTCAACAAGAAATCCAGCCTCTCCACCGGCTACTGCGGCTACCGAAGCAGTGATCCGAAGCTGGACTGCAACCCCCTCGGCCGCCAGCGCGCCTACTTCCAGTTCAAGATCAACCCGGCGATCTACACCAAGGTGTCCGGCGCCGAGTACCCGCCCACCGTGTTCACCTCCACGCTCTACGGTGACGTTACCGGCGCCTCCAGCCCCAGTACCCAGACCGAGCTCGGCGTCTACTGGGCCCCACACGGAATCGGGGAAGGCACAACCTGGGATGCGCAGCCTTGTGGCACGAACGGGAACGTCGTCATGGAGGGCTGCTCCTTCGTCGGCGGCCAGACCATCACCGGCATCGGTCCGCTGGCCATCGACGCCACCGACATCATGAAGCAGGCAGCGGCCGGCACCTGGCCGACGTGGACCATCGCGATCGCCCCCCGCGCTAATGAGTGGGAGAAGCTCTACCGCCACGCCATCGCCAGCAACCCGGGCGTCGTCACCACCTACGACATCACCCCCACCGTCTGGTACCCGCACACCAGCCCCGCGCCCGGCTTCGCCAACGCCGGGACGACGGCCGAGTGCAACAGCGGTGGCGCCCACCCCTGGGACAACCCCGGCTGGGTCGGCAACAACCTGAACATGTACCTCACCGCCAGCAGCTACTCCCCGGCCGGGCAGTCCCTCTACACCGGCTACATCATGTGGGACGACAACGACCCCAACTTCCGTATCGAGCAGGGGAGCTGGGGTGGCTCCTACAACAACCCGGCGCCCTCCGTCCCGGTCGGTTCACTGTCCGACGGACACCAGTACGGCTGGCTCGCCCGCTCCACCGACACGATCCTCACCTCGCCCAACAGCGCTTGGTGCTACTTCCGCGTCGACCGGACCAACCCGCGCGTCAGCATCAGCTCCACCGACTTCCCGCCCGCCGGCACTCCCAACCCCAACCCCGTCAAGTACATGAACGACCCGGGGACGTTCAGCATCAACGCCGAAGACCCGGCGCCCGGCCAGGGCCTGCAGGCCTCCGGCATCGCCTGCGTACGCCTGAGCACCGACCCCACCCCCGTCGTCGGCTGGCAGTGCAAGAAGGGTGAGACCTGGTCGCCCGAAGACGGCTCCTACGCCTACAAACCGCGCCAGTGGGGCATCAACACCCTCTACGCCCAGGCCATGGACATCGCCGGCAACTACAGCCAGCCGGCCGTCTACAACTTCTACGTCCCCTGGAGGCCCGGCACCCAGCCCCTCTTCGGCGACATCGACAACGACCAGAAGCCCGACATCCTCACCACTGACAAGACTGGCGACCTGCGCGTCATCGGGGGCACCTCCGACCCCGCCAGCTCCCGCGCCGCCACGGCGGTCTCAGCACCCGGCAGCAGGGAACACAACACCACCTGGCCGGACTTCCAGATCAGCCACCACGGCGCCCTGGCATCCGAACAGGCCGTCGACCAGATCATCGCCCACTACACCAAGGACACGGCATCCAACCTCAAGGATGTCCTCTACCTGGTCCACAACAACGGCACGGGCCACTTCGACGAAGACCAGCCCACTCCACTCGACCGCCCGAAGACCTGCGCGACCTACGCCACCGGGGCCGGCTGCCCCAAGTACACCAGCAGTGTATGGCGCAACGTCTCCCAGGCCGTGGCCATTGGCAGCCCGGAAGGCGAGGCCATCGGCGGGGATGCCCATGATCCGAACCACAAGATCATGATGTCCCAGACCTCCATCCTCACCCTGGAGACGGACGACGACACAAAGGGCCCCAGCCTCTACCTCTTCCAGCCAAACGCAACCAGCAACAACCTCAAGGACGCGGCAACACTCATCCCCACCCTGACCGGAAGCTGGACCGACTACGAACTCCTCAACCCGGGAGCCGCCAACGGCACGACCACCAGCCCCAAGGCCGGATCCTCGCCTGTCAACCAGACCACTATCTGGGCCCGGCACCGCACCAACGGCAACCTCTACGCCTACGCCCTCGGATGGAACATCGACGGAAGCGTCGACTACTCCGCTCTCACCCACCCCGACACCGGATTCCTGATCCTCTCCGGAGCCGACTGGACCACCGCGGCCCAGCCCCGGGTCGGCGCGGCGGACCTCAACAACGACGGCCTCCCCGACGCCTGGGCCATCGACAACAACAACGCCATCACCGTCTACCCCGGCAAGAGCAGCAGCGGCACCGCCAACAAGGTCGACGGCTTCACCCCGATGACCCTCCTCGGCTACGCCGACGCCAGCGTCTCCGTCCGCTCCAACCTCACCGGGCTCTGCGCCGACGCCGAAGGCGGGCCCCGCAACGGAGCGGACATAGCCGTCTACGGCTGCTGGCAGACCGCCAGCCAGCGCTTCAACTTCGCCTCCGACGGCACCGTCCGGGCCGGCAGCTACTGCTTGTCGACCAAGGACAACGCACTCCTCGACGGCACCCGCGTCATTCTCTCCACCTGTGACGACAAAACCGGCCAGAAATGGAACGTCCGCCCCGATGGCCGCATCTACCTTCCCGCAACCGTGGACGCGGACCACACCGGCGGGCGGTGCCTCGAACTGCCGGGCTGGGCTACCGAACAGGGCACCCGCCTCGGAATCTGGAACTGCCCGAGTCTCCAGAGCAACCAGCAGTGGACGCTCAGCCCCGAGCGCACCCCCTGACCCCAGCAACCTGTAGTGATGTGCACGTGACATAGCACCATTCGCGGGGTGGGCCCTGGCTGATGCCAGGAGCCCCACCCCGCACACTCCTGACCACCACCCGTGAAGCCAAGCGAGAACCATGACCAGCACCGAGCCTGCCCCCGACGCCTCTGCAACCCCGGCTGCGCCCACCGAACCCGAGACCGCAGCCGACCGCCTGCGGTCGCGCTGGGCTGAAGCGGACAACGCCCCCATGCCGTGGCACCGGAGGGTGTCACGCCCCTCGGCAGCGTCGTCGATGTCAAAGCCACCGAAGCCACCGTCGACCTCCCGGCACTTGCCGAACGTACACGTGCCGTCCGGGCCGCCATGACTACCCAGGACGCTTCCTGAGTCCGCTGTTGGAGACCGCACGCGCGCCTGTGGCGGTGACAGGCGGCGGCCTGCAACACCGCCTGGCGGTCCACGCCGTGTCCGCCGGCTGGACGGTTGAGGTTCCGGGCGACGAGCGCGCCGCGTGCCGCCGACGGGTTCTCCAGGAGCCGGACGGCCTGGTCGACCTGCCCGCCGGGTGCCTGCCCGCCGGGCCTGCTCGCGGTCGCGGCGGCCGGAGCAGCAGGCGGCCGTCGCGGGGCCGGTGCCGCCCGACGGCGGCCCGGGCCCTCGCCGGCCCGGCTACGCCGTGAGCGCGAGCGCCGACGTGGCCAGCAGCACACCGCCCACGGCGAGCACGGCGCTCGTCCCGGCCACGCCCCGCAGCGGCACCCGCAGGCCGGCCGAGCGGCACCGCTCGTACCAGAGCAGGGTGGCCAGCGAGGCCCACGGTGTGATCAGCGGGCCGATGTTGGTGCCGATCAGCAGCGAGAGCAGCTGCTGGTGGTTGGCGACCGGCACCGCGGCCTCCCCGGCCAGGTAGACGGGCAGGTTGTTGAGCAGGTTGGACAGGCCCGCGCCGACCGCCGAGGCACGGAACATCCCGAGCACCCCGCCGTCCGTCCCCACCGCCGCGTCCAGCACCCGGTGCAGCCCGTGCGCGTCGACCGTCTGCACCACCAGGAACATCCCCGGCACCATCACCAGCAGCCGCCACGGCACCAGCGAGGCCCGCAGCGCCTCCGGCCGCCGGACGGCGAAGGCGGCCACCGCCACCAGGGCGGCCGCGCCCGAGGCCACCCAGAGCGGCAGGCCGGTCAGCAGCGTCGCCATCAGGAACCCGGCGCAGGCCAGCCCGCAGACCCGGAACAGCACCAGGTCGCCCGGCCGGTGGGCGGGCGGCGGCGTGTAGTCGGCGGCGCCCCGGCGGCCGCGCCGCCAGTAGAAGCCCCAGAGGCAGGCCATCGTCGCCAGCAGGGCGGCCAGCTGCGGCGCCCACATCACCCGGGCCAGCCCGGCGGGGGAGAGCGCGACCCGCTCGGCGGCCAGCAGATTGGTCAGGTTGGACACCGGCAGCAGCAGGCTCGCGGTGTTGGCCAGCCAGACCGTGGTCATCGCCAGCGGCAGCGGTGCGATGCCCACCCGCGTGGCGAGGGCCAGCATCACCGGGGTGAGCAGGACGGCGGTGGTGTCCAGGTTGAGGGTCATCGTGGTGACGGCCGCGAAGGCCACGCAGAGCAGGAACAGCGCGGCGTAGCTGCCCCGCCCGGCCCGCGCCACGCCCGCCGCGACCACGTCGAACACCTCGGCGGCGCTGGTGAGTTCGGCCAGCACGATGACCGTGCCGAGGAAGGCGAGCAGCGGTGCGACCCGGGAGACCGCCGCGCTCGCCGACGCCGCCGGGAGCAGACCGGTGGCGAGGAAGAGCAGCCCGCAGGTGAGCAGCGCCGCGGCCACCCAGTCCAGGGGGTGGAGACGTCTGACAGTGGGCCAGTAGGCAAGCACGCCCGCCAGGGTCGCACACGGTTGTTCTCACGTCGAGACCGGGGTGGGAGCGGGGCGGAGCCGGGCCGCCCGGCCGGGCCGGAACGGTACGAACGACCGGGCCGAACCGGGTTTACCGGCCCCCGATCGGTCATAAGCTCTCTCCCATGGGGGCTTTGGACGCGACCCCGGGTGGCCCCGGGCCGATCGACTTCTTCATCAGCTACTCGCCGGCGGACGAGCGGTGGGCGGCCTGGATCGCCTGGACGCTGGAGGAGGCCGGCTACCGCGCCTTCCTCCAGGCCTGGGACTTCGTCCCCGGGACCAACTTCGTGGACTTCATGGACCGCGGCGTCACCGAGTCCGCCGCCACCATCGCCCTGCTCTCCCGCAACTACGAGCGCTCCCGGTACGGGCGGATGGAGTGGCAGGCCGCCCTGCGCTCCGACCCGGACGCCCCCGAACGCCGGCTGCTGACCGTCCGGATCGAGGACATCCCGGTGGACGGCCTGCTCGCCACCCTCACCTACATCGACCTGGCGGGCGTCGCCGAGCCCGCACGGGCCCGGCAGCTGCTGCTCGCCCGGGTCGGCCAGGCCATGGAGGGCCGGGCCCGGCCCGACCTGCGGCCCGGCTACCCGGGCGGCTCCGCCGGGGCGCCCGCCGTCCCGGGGCAGGCGCAGTCGCAGGTGCCCGCGCCCCGGCCGGTCGGCGGCACCGGCTGGCCCGGCCGGCGCAGGCCCTCCGCACCGCCCGAGTACCCGTCGGCCGGCGGCCGCGAAGGCGGCCGCGAGGGGGTGTCGGTGCTGCACCTGGCGGGCCCGTCCTTCGGCCGCGGCAGCGACCCGGTCGACCTCCAGGCCGCCATCTGGGGCGACCTCGTGGAGCTGGCCGACGCCGGTGCCCCCGCTCCCGAACTGGTCGTCGTCACCGGCGACCTGACCGCCTCCGGCAGCCCCCGCGAGTGCGAGCAGGCGCTCGCCTTCCTCACCGGGATCCGCTCGCTGCTCGGCCTGGAACCGCACCGGGTGGCCATCGTGCCCGGCGGGCAGGACGTCAGCCAAGCCGCGTCGCGCGCCTACTTCAGCACCTGCGAGGCCGACGAACTGCGGCCCACCCCGCCGTACTGGCCCAAGTGGCGCCACTACGCCCGGCTGTTCCAGGAGTTCTACCAGGGCCTGGACGTCGTCTTCGACAGCGCCCAGCCGTGGACGCTCTTCCCCGTGCCCGAGCTCGGCACCGTCGTCGCCGGCCTCAACTCCTCGATGGCGTACAGCCACCGCGCCGACGACCGGTACGGCTGGCTCGGCCCCGAACAGGCCGCCTGGTTCGCCCAGGCGCTGCGCCCGTACGAGAACGACGGCTGGCTGCGGATCGGCGCGCTGCGCCACCCGGTCACCGCCCGGCCCGCCGGCGCCCGGTCGGCCCGGGCCGGCCAGGACGCCGAACCGCTGCGCGACCTCGACCGGTTCACCCGGCTCACCGCGCCCCGGCTGCACCTGCTGCTGCACGGCCCGGCCGACTCCCGGCCGGCGGTCCGGACGCTCTCCACCGGTACCGGCGAGGTCAGCGTCGCCGGCGCCGACGGCCCCGGCACCCACCAGCTGCTCCGGCTCACCCGCGACGGCCTCACCCGCTGGCCCGCCCCGGGCGCCGAACTCCAGCGGACGCCCGCCTCCTGGCGCCGGGCCCACCGGGCCTTCCCACCGCCGCCGGACACGGCCGAACCGCCCGCCCCTCCGGCGCCGCCGGCTGCCGCCCTGCCGCCCGCCGAACCCGAACGGGAGGCCCGGGAGCTGGCCTCCCCGGCCGACACCCTGCTCGCCCGGGTCGCCGAAGTCTGCCGGACCCGCCACGAGGGCGCCCAGATCCGCACCGTCGCCGGCGCCCCGCCCCAACTCTTCGTCACCTGGACGGAATCGGGCTTCGTCCGCCAACAGCGCGTCGCCGTCTGCGTCTCCACGCCCACCGCCGAGGACGTCGACCGCTTCGTCGACGCCGTGCACGCCGCCGGCACCGCCCCCGACGCCGAACTCGTCCACGACGGCCCGCCGCCCCCGCGCGAGCTGCGCGACCGGGCCCGCCGGCGCGGCGTGCGGCTGCGCAGCTTCATCGAGTTCCAGGGCCTGCTCGACCTGAGCGGTTACGTCGCCGCCCAGAGCGAGCGGCTGAGCACCGACGGCCAGTACCAGCCCGGCCTCTACCTCCCGCAGCGCTACCGCGACGCCGAACGCCCCGGCGGCGCCGAACGCGAGGGCCTGGTGGACGAGATGCTCCGGCTGCTGGAGTCCGACCACGGCCGGTTCCTGCTGCTGCTCGGCGACTTCGGCCACGGCAAGACCTTCGCCCTGCGCGAGCTCGCCCGCCGAATCCCCGCCGAACTCCCGCACCTGACACCGCTGTTCATCGAGCTCAGCGCGCTCGACAAGGCGCACTCCTTCGACGGTCTGGTGGCCGCCCACCTGACCGCGCACGGCATCGACACCATCGACCTGCGGGCCTTCCGCTACATGCTCCGCCAGGGCCGCATCGTCCTGCTCTTCGACGGCTTCGACGAACTCCTCAACCGGGTCAGCTACGAACGGGCCGCCGACCACCTCCAGGTGCTGCTCGACGCGGCCGTCGACAACGCCAAGATCGTGGTCAGCAGCCGCACCCAGCACTTCAGCTCCCAGGAGCAGGTGCTCACCGCGCTCGGCGAGCGGGTCGGCCTGCTCCCGCAGCGGCGGCTGCTCGCCGTCCAGGACTTCACCACCGCCCAGATCCGCGGCTACCTGGTCAACCGCTACGGCGACGAGACCGCCGCCGACCGCCGGATGCGGCTGCTGGAGGCCATCCCCGACCTCCTCGCCCTCTGCCGCAACCCCCGGCTGCTCAGCTTCGTCGCCGACCTCGACCACGACCGGCTGCGGGCCGTGGCCGGCGCCGGCCGGGCACTCAGCGCCGCCGGCCTCTACCAGGAGGTCTTCACCGCCTGGCTGCGGTTCGAGGAGCAGCGCGGCCAGGGCGGGCCGGGCGCCGCGCCCGGCCTCGGCCTCGACCACCTCTGGGCGGCCGTCACCCTGCTCGCACTGCGGCTCTGGGAGAGCGGCCGGGGCGCCATGCCGTACGACGAACTGCTCGACATCGCCGGGGTGCTGGCCGACCTGGCGGGCACCGGGCTGCCCACCCCGCAGCTCGCCCACGCGGTCGGATCCGGCTCGCTGCTGGTCCGCTCCGACGAGGGCATGTTCCAGTTCATCCACGGCTCGGTGGTGGAGTGGCTGGTCGCCCGCGCCGCCGCGGCCGGCCTCGGCGCGGGCGAGCCGGAGCTGCTCGCCCGGCGCCCGCTGAGCCGGCTCGCCGTCGAGTTCCTCTGCGACCTGGCCGACCACCAGGTCTGCCAGGAGTGGGCCCAGTCCGTCCTGGACGGCGCCGCGGACTCCGCCGGCTCCGAGGAGGCCGCGCGGTCCAACGCCGTCAAGGTGCTGGCCCGGCTCCGCGTCCCCGCCCACACCGACCTGCGCGGCGCCGCCCTGGCCGGCGAGGACCTCTCCCACCGGGACCTCTCCGGCGTGGACCTCGCCCGGGCCGACCTCACCGACGCCCGGCTGCTCGGCGCCAACCTCGCCGGCGCCTCACTGCGTGGCGCCCGCCTGGTCGGCGCCCGGCTCGACGCCGCCGACCTCACCGGCGCCGACCTGCGCGACGCCGACCTGCGCGGCGCCCGGCTCATCCGCACCGACCTGCGCGGCGCCCGCCTGCGCGGCAGCCGCTGGCAGCGCGCCGCCCTGATCTCCGCCGTCACCGACGCCCGGGTGCTCGCCGCCCCCGAACTGCGCGCCGCCGCGATCGCCCCCGGCCTGCCCGTCGAGGCCGGGTTCCGCCCCTCCGAGGTCGGCGTCCCCTACGGCTTCGACGTCCGCACCACCCGGCTGCCCGAGCCCGTCGCCTTCAGCGTCGACGGCCAGCTCCTCGCCGTCGGCAGCGACGACGGCTCCGTGCTGGTCTGCGACGCCGTCACCGGCGTCGCGCTGCGCACCCTCAAGGACCACATCGGCCGCGTCTACGCCGTCAAGTTCGCCGGTGACGTGCTGGCCACCGGCAGCGCCGACGGCACCGTCCGGCTCTGGGACCCGGTCTCCGGAGAGTGCCGCCACCGCCTCGACGTCCACCCCGGCGGCGTCTGGCCGGTCTCGCTCGGGGCCGGCGGCGCCCTGCTCGCCACCGGCGACGCCGAGGGCACCGTCACCCTCTGGGACACCGCCGCCGGCCGGCTGCTGCACAGCCTCCCCGGCCACGCCGCACCCGTGTACACGGCGGTGTTCAGCCCCGACGGCTCCCAGCTCGTCACCGGTGACCGCGCCGGCGCGGTCCGGCTCTGGTCCACCGGCAGCGGCCGGATGATCGCCGAACTCCCCGGCCACCGGGGAGCGGTGTACCGGGCCCGGTACAGCCCGGACGGCACGGTCCTGGCCACCGGTGACGGCGGCGTGGACGGCGAGCGCGGCGGCACCGTCCGGCTCTGGGACGTCCGCCGGCGCCGGCTCCTGCACACCCTCGAAGGCCACGGCGGCCGCGTCTACACGCTGGCCTTCCACCCCGACGGCGACCTGCTCGCCAGCGGCGACACCGAGGGCCGGGTCCAGCTCTGGAACCCGCTCGACGGGACGGCCGCGGGCCGGCTGGAGGGCTGCACCGGGGCGGTCTACCAGGTGGCCTTCGACGCCGACGGCACCCGGCTCGCGGCCGGTGACAGCGACGGCGTGGTCCGGGTCTGGCGGGTCGGCCCCGTGACCAGGAGCGGCAGCGGCAGCGGCGGCCGCGAGGTGACGCCGCTGCGCCGCCAGCCGCCCGAGCACCGGGGCTCGGTCTGGGTCTGCCGGTTCAGGCCGGCGGACCGTCCGGTCGCCGGTCCGGACGGCGGGGCGGCCGGCGGACCGGCCGGTCCGGACGCGGAGGCACTGCTGGTGACCGGCGGCAACGACGGCGCCGTCCGGCTCTGGGAGCCCGGCTCCGGCCGCAGCCGGCTGCTGCTGCGCGGCCACGGCCGGCGGATCGGCTCGCTCTCCTTCAACGGCGACGGCACGCTCCTCGCGGCCGGCGGCAACGACGGTGTCGTCCGCCTCTGGGAGCCCGCCACCGGCCGCCGGGCCAGGGAGCTCGCCGCCCGCAGCAGCCGGCTGGTCTCCGCCCAGTTCAGCCCCGAAGGCCCGCTGATCGCCACCGCCAGCAACGACGGCGACCTCTACCTGTGGAACGCCCGCACCGGCGAGTACCTGCGCGAGATGGACGTCGAGACCGAACACGTCTGGGCCGAGGCGTTCAGCACCGACGGCGTCCTCGTCGCCACCGCCAACGACGACGACACCGTCCGCATCTGGTACCGCAGTACCGGCGCCCACGTCGCCACCCTGCGGGAACACCGCGGCAGGGTCCGCTCCATCGCCTTCAGCCCGGACGGTCGGCGGCTCGCGACCGGCTGCGACGACAGCCGGGTCCGGATCTGGGACATCGCGGCCGGCCGGATAGAGACCCGGCTCGAAGGCCACCACGACCGGGTGTACGCGGTGGCGTTCGCGGCCGACAGCGCCTGGCTGGCCAGCGCCTCCTGGGACGGCGACGCCGTGATCTGGGCCGACGGCACCGCCCGCCACCGCCTCGGCGGTCACGTCGGCCGGCTCTGGACCGCCGCCGTCCACCCCCGGCGCCCGCTGCTCGCCACCGCCGGCGACGACCGCGTCGTCCGGCTCTGGGACCCTCACACCGGCCGCGACGCCGGCCGGCTCCGCGGCCACACCGGCCGGATCCTGGCCGTCACCTTCAGCCCCGACGGCTCCCTGCTCGCCAGCGGCGGCGAGGACGGCACCGTCCGCCTCTGGAACGTCCCCGCCACCGGCCTGCCCACCCCCAGGGCCACCCTCCTCGGCGCCCCCGACGGCTGGGCGGCGCTGCTGCCCTCCGGCGCCTACAAGTACGAGGGCGACGTGGTCGGCGAGTTCTGGCACGCGATCGGCATGTGCCGCTTCGAGCCGGGCGAGCTGGACACCCACCTCCCGGGCGTCCACCGGCTGCCGCCCGAGGCGGAGTTGTGAGGTGACGGCGGAACACGACGACCCGGCCCGGCGGCGCGTCCGTTGACATCGGGCGCGCCGCCGGGCCGGGCGGGGGTCGGCCGCGGCCTCAGCCGAGGCGGCGGGTGAGCGGGGTGCGGGAGCGGGTGAAGAGGCCGGCGAGCAGGCCCGCGAGGAGCGGGACGACCAGCGCGGTGAGGGCGATCTCGCCCCAGGGCACGACGACCGGGTTGGTCACGCCCGGGTAGTCGATGTCCCGGGTCTTCAGCAGGGCGAGCGCCGGCACGAACCCGTTGACGGTGCCGAGCACCGCGCCCAGCACGGCGATCACCGCGCACTGGACGCCGGAGAGCCGGCGGCGGATGCCCGGCGGTGCGCCGACGGCGGCCAGGGTGGCCTGGTCGCGCCGGGAGTCGGCGGCCGCGAGGCCGGTGGCGATGCAGGCGGCGCCGAGGACGACCAGCGCGGCGAAGCCGGTGAGGGCGAGGGTCGGCAGGTCGTCCTTGGCCTGGAAGCCGCGTTCCACCTCGAGCTGGGCCATCGGCACGAGCCGGTCGGCGGTCGCCACGGCGCGCTGCTGCGCCCGGCGGTCGGGGACGGTGGCGGGCAGCCAGGCCGCGCCGACGGGCCGGACGCTGACGCCCTGACCGAGGCTCTCGATCGCCTTGGCGCCGATGACGGCGGCGCCGTAGCGGTCGGCGGCGGGGTTGTCGACCAGGATGGCGTCGACGGCGATCTCCTTGATGTCCTGCCCGGGGTTGGTGCCCGGCTGCGGGGCGCTGGTGAACCCGCCGGTGAGCTGGAGCACCACCTTGCCGTCGTGGATCCGGGAGGCGTTGAAGACGACGGCCTTGCCCGCGGCGAGCGCCTGGTCGGCGGCCGGGTCGCGGAGGTCGAAGGCGTTGTGCAGGACGGCCGCGTCGCCGACGACGAGGGAGTTCCGCCCGAAGCCGCCACCACTGTCCTTGAGGGTGACCGCGCTGGAGCAGCCCTGGCACCAGGAGTAGAACGCCTGGGAGAGGTCGGCGCGTTCGCCGAGACCGGGCATGTCCCGTTCGACGGCCGACCGCAGCCGGGGGAGCTGCGGGTCGCCCGCGGGGACGGCGAGCGTGACGGCGTTGACCGGGGTGTGCGGCCGGTAGGCCTCACGGTCCCGCGCCTCGGTGCTGGCGGTGTAGAGGCCGACGGCGACCGAGCCGGCGACGGCGGCCATGACGGCGGCGATGGCCGGGGCGGTGCGCCCGCGGTGGCGGGCGGAGTCGCGCAGGGCGAGCCGCCCGCTGAGCGGCAGATGACGGGCGATCCGGCCGCAGAGCGCGATCAGCAGCGGGGTGAGGGCGAGCAGGCCGAGTTCGGCGGCGGCGGAGCCGGCCAGCACCATCAGGGTCATCTTGTCGAGGCCGGCGAAGACGGCGATGCCGCGGCCGGTGCCGTCGTTGGTGCCCACCGCGAGCAGGGCGGTGGCCGCGCCGGCGACGAAGAGGACGATGCCGAGGGCGGTGGTCCGGCGGTTCGGCGGCTTGACGGTGTCGCGGTCGTTGAGCCCGGCGGTGACGCTCTGCCGGGCGGCCTGGAGAGCGGGCAGCGCGGCGGCGAGCAGCGCGGTGACGAGGCCGACGGCGCCGATCGCCGCCAGGTCGGAGGCCTGCAGGCCGAAGTGGCCGAACCGGCTGCCGGCGGTCTCCTCGATCCACGGCCGGAGCGCGGCGACCAGACCCGTGCCGAGCAGCACCCCGGCCGCGGCCCCGGCCACGCCGAGCACCAGGCCGCCGCCGAGGACGACGGCCGCGACGTGCCCGCGGTCGCCGCCGCCGGCGGCGAGCAGGGCCAGCTGCCGGCGGGAGCGGCGGGCGCCGACGGCGAAGGCGGGCCCGGCGAGCAGGGCGACTTCGAGCAGGGCCATGCCGGCGACGGTGGCGACCACGACGGCGGTGTTCTTGCGCGTGGAGTCGCTCAGGCTGACCTTCTGGGCGCGGTACGACACCTGAGCTTCGGCCGGCGGGTGGAGCGCGACGGTGCGCGAGGTGGCGGTGAAGCCGTACTGGTTGAGCTGCTGCACGCCGGCCCAGTCGAGCGGCTTGCCGGAGGGCAGCTTCACCAGCCAGGACGCCTTGTCGGCGGCCTGCTCGGACCCACCGATCGGGGCCTTGGCGGCGGGGGCCAGGGCGGCGAGCGGCGCGAGGACCTCGCCGGGGCGGCCGACGAACTCGACCTTGTCGAGGTCACCGGGGCGCTCGACCACGCCGGTCACGGTGAACGGCGTCTTCTCCAGCCCCTTGAGGGTGGTGGTGGAGCCGAGGCCGAGCCCGGACTCGTCGAGGAATGCCCGGGTGACGGCGGCCTCGTGCGGACCCTTCGGCGCCCGGCCCTCGACCAGGGTGATCCTGCCCTTCCAGGCCGGGTCGGCGAGGTCGGCCTCGGCGGTGTCGGTCTGGAGCAGGCCCTCCCTGGAGGCGGCGCTCGCGGTGGGGCCGGGGCCGGCCGGCAGCAGGGTGGAGCCGGGCAGCAGCTCCTTCAGCAGGTCGGCCGGGATGGAGGTGGCGCCGCGGGCCTGTTCCGGCGTCGGGGCCTGTCCGTCCCGGGGAGCGACGGCGTAGGCCCCGTCCTCGGCGAAGGGGAGCTGGTGCACGGTGCTGCCGGGCGCGTAGGCGGTGACGTACGCGTCGGCCCCGCCGAGCAGCCGCTCGGTCCGTTCGGACGTGGTGAGCTGCCCGCTGCGGTAGACGACGTCGGCGCCGGCGACACCGAGGACGGGCAGGGCGACCATGGCGACGACGAGGGCGCTGCGGCCCTTGGCGCGCAGGGCGTCACGGCGGGCGATCCGCAGCGTGACCTTGAGGGAGCGGAGCTTCATCGGACGGCCCCGATCCCGTCGGCCTGGTGCGCGCGGCCGTGGCGGGCGGCGATCCGCAGCAGGGAGTCGGCGTCCTGGCCGATGCTCTCGTCCACGATCCGGCCGTCGCTGAGGAAGACGACGCGGTCGGCCCAGGCGGCGTGGCGGGGTTCGTGGGTGACCATCATGGCGGCGGCGCCGGCGTCGCAGCGGGCGCGCAGGACGGCGAGGACGGCCTCACCGGTGGCGGAGTCGAGGGCGCCGGTGGGCTCGTCGGCGAGGACGAGGCGGCGGTCGCCGATCAGGGCGCGGGCGATGGCGACGCGCTGCTGCTGGCCGCCGGACATGTCGTCCGGGAAGCGGTCCGCGAGCTCGGGGATGCCCATCTCCGCCAGCGCGGCGACGGCCTTGCGGCGCGTCGCCCGCCCGGCGGCGCCGTCGAGTTCGAGAGGCAGGGCGATGTTCTCGGCGGCGGTGAGTGCCGGGATCAGGTTGTAGTCCTGGAAGACGTAGCCGACCGAGCGGCGGCGGACCTCGGCGAGCTTCTTGCGGCCGAGCTCGCCGAGGGCGACGCCCTCGACCAGGACCTGGCCGGTGCTGGGGGTGTCCAGCCCGCCGGCGAGGCTCAGCAGGGTGGACTTGCCGGAGCCGGACGGGCCCATGACGGCGACGAACTCGCCGGGCTGGACCGCCAGGTCGACCCCGCGCAGCGCCTGCACCTCGGCCGCGCCCCGGCCGTGGACCCGGGTGACGTGGTCCAGGTGCAGCACGGGTGCGGTGGCGCTCCTGCTGGGATTGGTCTGAGGCATGGGTGTTCCCCCTTTGGAAGTGGCATGGCGCCCGGGATGCGGCATGGCGACGGAAGGCTCCCGGACCGGCAGGGACTCCCCGCGGCCCGGTCCGGCCTGCATACCCAGTATGTATACCGCACCTGCCAGGGAAAAGTATATGCAGTCCGCCGACATATGTCGGCAGAGGTTCCGGTCCGGCCGCCGTCCGTGACCGGTGGGAACGGTTCCGGCACCCCGTGGCCGCTGCCCGCCTAGGCTGGCGGGGCCAGTTCTCCGGACGAAAGGATCATCGAGATGGCGGGTATGGCGGACGCTGCGGGCATGGCGGGAATGGCGGACAACACGGCCCATCGCGCCGAGCTGGGCGTGATCGGCGGCTCCGGCCTGTACGCGCTCCTCGACGACGTCACCGAGATCGCCGTCGACACCCCGTACGGCCCGCCCAGCGACTCCCTGTTCCTCGGCGAGGTGGCCGGCCGCACCGTCGCCTTCCTGCCCCGGCACGGCCGCGGCCACCGGATCCCCCCGCACCGGATCAACTACCGCGCCAACCTCTGGGCGCTGCACGCCCTCGGCGTCCGGCAGGTGATCGGGCCGTGCGCGGTCGGCGGCCTGCGCCCCGAGTACGGCCCCGGCACCCTGCTCGTCCCGGACCAGTTCGTGGACCGCACCTCGGGCCGGACCCAGACCTTCTACGACGGCCTCCCGCTGCCGGGCGGCGAGGTGCCCGAGGTCGTCCACGTCTCGATGGCCGACCCGTACTGCCCGGCCGGCCGGCACACCGCCGCGGCCGCGGCCCGCGACGCCGGCTGGGAGCCGGTCGACGGCGGCACCCTGGTGGTGATCGAGGGCCCGCGCTTCTCCACCCGCGCCGAGTCCCGCTGGTTCACCGCCAACGGCTGGTCGGTGGTCGGCATGACCGGCCACCCGGAGGCCGTCCTCGCCCGCGAACTCGGCCTCTGCTACACCTCGATGGCCCTGGTCACCGACCTCGACGCGGGCGTGGAGAGCGGCGAGGGCGTCACCCACGCCGAGGTGCTGGAGGTCTTCGCGCGCAACGTCGACCGGCTGCGCACCGTGCTGTTCAAGGCCCTGGAGAGCCTGCCCGTCACCCGGGACTGCGTCTGCTCGCGCACCCTGGACGGCCTCACGACAGGCCTGCCCGGCGTCTGACGCCCGCTCGGCGGCCACGGGGACCGGCCGCCATCGCCCACCTGCGAGCAGCGGGACGAGCCCGGCGGTGGCGGCCGGCACCCTGCCGTTCGGGCCCGGTTCCACCGGTACTGCTGCCCCGTCGACGGACACCGCTGCCGCATCGTCGATAGGGTGACCGCCCGTCGGTCGGGGAGCCGTCGGGGACGGCGTCGAGGACGTCGTCGGTGAAGTCACCGGGGAACCGGAGGGGGTGCGCATGACCGAACAGGGACACGTCGACGCGGCGCGAAGCCGGGTGTTCGGCGAGGTGGCGGAGCTCTACGACGCCGCCCGCCCGGGCTACGCCGACGCGCTGGTCGCGGAGGTGCTCGCGTACGCGGCCCTGGGCGACCGGGCGGCGGTGGAGGTCGGCGCCGGGACCGGAAAGGCCACGCTGCCGTTCGCCGCGCTGGGCACACCGCTCGTCTGCATCGAGCCCGACCCGCGGATGGCGGACGTGCTCCGACGAAACACCGAGCCGTATCCGGGCGTTCGGGTCCACGCCGGCAGCTTCGAGGAGTGGCAGCCGGACGGCCGCGGCTTCGGGCTGCTCCTCGCCGCGATGTCCTGGCACTGGGTGGACCCGCAGCGGCGGTGGGACCTCGCCCACGAGGCCCTCGTGCCCGGCGGCGCGGTGGCACTGTTCTGGAACCCGCAGGGGATCCGTGATCCGGAGCTGCACGCCGCCCTGGCCGAGGTCGACCACCGTCACGGGATCACCGACTCCCCGCACAAGGACCTGACCTCGGCCTACGGCGAGGCAGCCGGGAACTGGGCCGGGCTGCCCGGCTGGCCTGACGACGAGTGCCGCCGCGACGGCCGCTTCACCGACCTGCGCAGCATCCGGTACCGGCAGGAGCAGCACTACGACACCGCCCGCTACCTGGGCTACCTGGCCTCGCTCTCGCGCTACCGCCTCCTTCCCCCCGACCGGCGCGAGCACGTCCTCGCCGACACCGCGCGGGTCCTGGACGCCCACGGCGGGAGCATCGCCATGGACCTCCTCAGCGACCTCTTCCTCGCCCGGGCGCGGTGAGCCGGGGGCTGCCCGGCGAGGTTGTCCGACCTGTCTACTCGGCGGGGCTGGGTCGGCGGGGCTACTCGGCGGGGATTCCGCGGAGGAGGAAGGGGAGGTGGGCGCCGCGGGCGAGGGCGGTGAGGGCCTGGGTGGTGCGGCGGTGCTGGTGGGTGGCCATGACGTCGGGGAGCCGGGCTTCGGGGACCCAGTGCAGGCCGGTGACGTGCGGGGGTGGGAGGTGGCGCGTGACGGTCGTCTCCTGGGCGCGGGTGAGGCGGCCGCCCCAGTAGACGAAGTGGACGGCTTCGGGGAGGAGTCGGGTGTCGGTGTAGTCGGTGGCGAGGAGGGTGCGGAGGGGGAGGACGAGGCCGGTCTGGGTCTCGGTGTGGCGGCGGGCGGCTAGGTGGGGGAGTTCGTCGCGTTCGGCGTTGCCGCCGGGGAGGGTGTGGCCGTTCTTGTGGGTGGTTTCGAGGAGGAGGACGGCGCCGTCCGAGTTGAGGACGAGCGCCTGGTGGCCGAGCCGGCGGCGGGGCGGGTTGGTGAGGATCTCGGGGAGTGGGTACAGCAAGTCGGGCTCCTTGGGGTCGAGTTGGTGGTGAGGGGCACGCCCGGTTCGTGAACCGGGCGGGAGTTGGGGGTGGCTCGGTCGGGTTCGGTCGCCGCCGGGAGCCAGGGGGAGCAGGCCGGAAGGCCGGCGACGATGCCGGTCACGAGCAGCAGAGCGACGATGAGCAGGCGCGGCCCGCAGGGCCCGTCGCGGATCGGCCAACAGGCGAGGACGGCTGCGCCTGCGCTGACGGCGGCACGGCGGTGACGGCCGCGAGGAGTCCGGGGGTCGGGCTCATGCGGCGTCGTGCGCGCGGGGCCTGCTGGGGTGCTGGACGGTGAGGTGGCGGGGGTGGTCGAGCCGCTGGAGGTGCTCGGGCTTGGTGGTCCACTCGCAGCCGCCGGCGGCGGGGCGCAGGTAGGCGAGGCCGCCGAGGGTGTCCATGTAGACGCCTTCGGTGGGGTGGCCGGTGGCTGCGCGGTGGGCGAGGTCGCGGACGACTTCCCCGACCTCGGGCCTGTAGGCAGGCATGCGGGGGCAGCTGGGCATGTCGGCTCCAGTGGTAGCTCTGGGTCCCCGATCTCTTACCGGGTGTAGCCATGCTGACCTGATTGGGCTTACGATGGCCAGTGTCTAACCCTTGACTGTTTCGTCTGGTTATAGGTGGCAACGCCCATGCAGAGCAGTGAATCTGACCTTGCATCATCGCCGCTGGTTCGTTTCGGGGCAGAACTTCGCAGGTCACGGCGGGCCATGAGATGGTCGCAAACCGAGCTGGGGCGGCGCATGGGCTTCTCGAATGCCATGGTCTCGTACGTCGAACGAGCGAAGAAGCCCGTAACTCATAACTTCGCGGTTAGGGCTGACGAAGTGTTCGGAACCGGTGGCACCTTCTATGAGCTCTGGCGTCGCTACTCGCGTGCCAGCCTGCTTGAGGGCTTCGCCGAGTTCGCGGAGGCTGAGGCGCGATGCCGGCGGCTGCGCACGTTCGAGCTGGGAGTGATCCCCGGACTCTTTCAAACTCCTGCCTATGCCGCAGCACTTGAAGCCGCAAGCGTCCGTCGTGGCAGCATCAGCCAGGACCAGGCCGATGAACGAGTGGCGTTCCTCGTCCAGCGCCAGCAGCTACTGGAACAGAAGGCGCCGCCGACGATCCACGCCGTATTGGATCAGAGCTGTCTCCTGCGGCCGATTGGTGGCCGCGCTGTGATGCGAGCCCAGTTCGACCATCTTGAGTCGCTGGCCGACCGGTCCAACATCACGGTTCAGGTAGCGCCGTTCGAGCTTGCTGAGCAACGGCCGTTCATGCTGCCGGTGGTCTTGCTCACCCTGCCGGATCGATCGGTTGTGGGATACGCCGAGTCCCAGCTGCGGGGGTACCTGGAACGCGGGCGCGCTCCGATCACGGCTTGGGAGGAGGACTACGATCAGCTGCAGGTGGAGTCGCTGTCCACGGTGGCCTCACTCGCCATGATCCGCGCTGTTCGGAAGGACCTTGAATGACGCCCATCAACATGACCGGCGCCCGGTGGGTGAAGTCGCGACACAGCGGCAACGGGGGGAACTGTGTCGAGATCTCGCCTGACTTTCCGGGTTTGATCCCCGTCCGCGACTCCAAGGACCCCGAGGGCCCTGCACTCGTCTTCCCCGCCGACGCCTGGCAGTCATTCGTCACCGGCGTCCGGGCCGGCGACTTCGGCGCGATCTGACCCTGCCTGCACATCAGTGCCCGACCGGAACCCCGGTCGGGCTGATGTGTCACTGGTGGCCTGTGCGGAGCGTCAGAGGCAGAGGTTCTCGCTGGTCCAGGTCTTCGACGCCCCGCCGCCAACGGCTTGGAAGTAGATCACCGCGCACTGGAAGTTCTGGTGGATCTGGTCTCCCGCCTTGACCTCGTAGGAGGTGGGGTAGCCGGGCCATCCCCGTTCGCACCCGAGGTCGCACCAGGCGCCGCCGATGGCTCCCCAGACCGGCCAGGCGCCACTGCGCGGGGACCAGTAGATCGTGCCGTTCTGGAACTGCGTTCGTCGGCCGAACCCGTCGGGGTTGACCAGCTCGTCCGTGAGAGGACACCCGAGCGGCCCGTCGGGGCCGTTCATCTCGATGTACCTCTTCTCGATGTCACCGACAACGTTCTTCCCGTTGCCGCAGTAGGTGTCGCCGGCCTGCGCGGGCGACGCGGCCGCGACGACGATCAGGCTCGCCAGCAGGGTCAGGACCCCAAGTCCTGAGCCGATCCGGCCTCGAATCCTTCGTTGGAGGGCTGCACCGAGGTACATCACGTCCCACCTTCCGTTTGCAGGGGCTGCTCACGATCGGTGTGCAATTGTCATTGCGGCTGCGTGGTCCTTACAAGACCGCCGAGGGCGGGTACGGCAATTCAGGCCAAAGCCGTAAAAACCGATAGTGAGATGATCGCGGACTGGCGGGGCCGTTGCTCTGTGCTCGTCGTGAAACCCGGCCCGGGGCCGAGCGGCGCCACGGGCCGGCGTACCCCTGGCCGTGATCGTCTCAAGGTGGGCTCTTCGGGCACCTCGGCCGGGCCCCTGGACCTCCGCGAGTTCGCGGAAACCGAAGGATCTTCAACGCGAACCCGGGGGTGCAGTGCCCTCGTAATCGGGTGTGGCCTGGTGGGAGCCGGCGCCGCAATTCACAGGCGCACGCGCGCTGTTCTGCCGGCGGTGAACACCGGCTCGACCGGGCTCGACGACCACTACGGTTCAGTCCCATGGCGACAATTGCTACGCGCACGGTCGAGTACCCTGCCGACGGCCTGACGATGATCGGGCACCTCGCGCTCCCGGCCGGTGTCGGTCGCCGGCCCGCGGTCCTGGTCGGGCCCGAGGGCATGGGGCTCAGCGACGTCGAGCGCCGCCGCGCCGATGCGCTCGCCGAGCTGGGATACGTAGCGCTGGCCTTCGACCTTCACGGCGGGCGCTATTTGGGTGACCCCGGGGAGATGCTGGCCCGTTGCATGCCACTGCTCGCCGACCCCGACCGGATGCGGGGCATCGGCCATGCGGCGCTCGACGTGTTGCGCGCCGAACCGCGGACCGACCCGGACCGGATCGCCGCCGTCGGCTACGGCACCGGGGGCGCTGTCGGGCTTGAACTCGGGCGCGATGGCGTCAACCTGCGCGCGATCGGGACGGTCAACGCGTTGACCACGGGCCGACCGGGCGAGGCGGCGCGCATTCGCTGCCCGGTGTGGGCCGGCGTCGGGTCGGAAGACCCGATCATGCCGCCCGCGCAACGGGACGCGTTCGCCGCCGAGATGCAGGCCGCGGGCGTCGACTGGCGCCTCGTGGTCTACGGCGGCGCCTTGCATGCCTTCCACCACCCGCCGGTCGACCACCACGTGGTCCCCGGCGTCGGCTACCACCCGCGGCATGCGGAGCGAGCCTGGCGCGACATCGTAGGCCTGCTCGCCGAGTGCCTGCCCGTGACGGAGTGATCCGGCCGCTCCAGGCGTGGGAGCTTGTCGTAGCCCCGGGCGGCATCGGCGTCCCGGATCGTCTCTGGTTGCACTCCGTCAACAAGCGTTCAAGACTGGCAAGTTGTTCAACAGGTCGGCGGCCGTGGATCGTGGCCGACCGGGTCGGTATCGTCGCCGTATGCCTGAACTGATCGCGCCCACCGTCCGCCTGCAGTCCGCCTGGCTCGAAGCGCACGACGAGTGGGGGCCGGGGATCCACGAGGACGGGTTCGGGCTGTTGCCGGCCGACGAGACCGGCTCGCCGGCCGGGTTCGCGGCCTGGGTGGCGCGGCTGGCCGACGCGTCGGATCCGGCGAAGCGCGCCGAGCACGGCGGGAAGGGCTGCACCTACCGGTGGATCGTCGAGGGCGACCGGGTGCTCGGCGGGATCGCGCTGCGGCACGGGCCCGAGGGCTATGTCCCGTTGTACGGGCACATCGGTTACGGCATCCGCCCGTCCGCGCGTCGGCGTGGGCTCGCCACCTGGGCGCTGGGCCGGATGCTGGACGAGGCGCGGCAGTTGGGCATGGACCGGATACTGCTCGGCTGCGCGGTCGACAACACGGCCTCGGCGAGGACGATCACGCACCATGGCGGTGTCTTCGAGGACATCCGGGACACCAGGTTCGGCCCGGTGCAGCGGTACTGGATCACCCTCCGGCGCGCGGCGGAAGGCACTGGAGCCTCTGGAGCCCTCTGACGGCCGATTCTCCGGCCGGTTCACGGTGCCGGGCGGGCTCGTGGGTGCGCGGTGACCGTCGAGGTGGTCGGGCAGGTGCGGCAACTCCGGTCCTGCCGTGCCATTGCAGTGTTACTGTCGGATCATGTCCAAGGTCGAGATTGACGCGCTGACCGCCGAGTTCTTCGGCGCATTCGACAACCGGGGCGGCAAGCCCGCCGATGTGGCCCGGCTCCGCCGGCTGCTGATTCCGGGGGGAGTGATCGTCAACACCGGGCCGGCCCTCACCGTCTACACCGTGGACGAGTTCGTCGAGCCGCGCGAAAAGCTGCTGAGCGACGGCCGGTTGGTCGAGTTCTCCGAGTGGGAGACGTCCGAGCGGACCGAGATCGTCGGCGACGTCGCGTCGCGGGTCGGCGAGTACAGCAAGTCCGGGATGATGAACGGCCAGCCCTACGAGGGCAGCGGGACGAAGGTCTTCCAGTTCGTCCGTACCGCCGAGGGCTGGCGGATCGTCGCCTTCTCCTGGTCCGACCGGCCCTGACCGGCGATGACGCGGCACGGCCCCCGGGCGGACGTCCGGTCGGGGGCCACGCGTACCGGCAACCGTGACCCCGCCGGCTCGGGGCCGTTGGCTCGGGGGCGTCTGCTCAGAAGCCACCGGCGCGGGAGCCGGTGGGCGCGGTGGCGGTGATCGTGGCGGCGTCGAACGTCATCCGCTTGCCACTGCCGGACAGTTCGACGGAATCGGCGGTGAGGGCGATGCCGGTGAGCGGATCCGTGCTCCAGCCGTCCACCACGAGGTTCCGCACGCCGGTGCAGAGCAGGGAGAACGTGACGGCGTTGTGCCCGGCCTCCTCCCAGGCCGCCGCCGCTCCCGCGGGGACGCCGAAGGCGAAGAAGCGCAGGGTGGCGGAGGCCTCGCGCTCGTCGAGGTGCACGGTGGTCAGCGCGTAGTCCGTCAGGGGCGGTGGCGGCGTGCCCAGCACCGCGCGAACGTCCTCCGGGTTGAGCAGCGCGGCCGACCAGTCGGGGTCAGAGGGAGTCATAGAAGGGCATCCTGGTCGGCGGGGGCAGGGTCTCGTACAGGCGCTGGTCGACGCGGCCGGCGAACCGGCGTGGTGCGCTGGAGGCGTCGCCGTCCGAGGAGTTGTAGGCGTTGAGGTGCGCGGCCTGGAGTTCCTCGTAACAGCTGAAGCGGATGGCGCAGCCCTCCCCGTCGATCGAGACCCGCAGCAACCGCTGCCCGAGTCCGCCCGACCGCTCATGCCGGACGGTCACGGTGCGGCCGCTCGGCATGCCCTGCATCCGGAGGTCCTCCTGCGGGCCGAGGACGAAGTGGAGCTGGAGCTCGAACCGGTCGCAGCCCGCCGCCCGCCAGTCGTCCGGCGCCAGGTCGGGGAAGCGGGGGAGTTCGAGGCGGCAGACGAGCGTCGGGCCGTAGACGTTGAAGTGCACCGACCGGAGGACCACGTCCTCCAGGGGCGGCACCTCGGTGTACAGGCCGGCCAGCGTGTCCCGGTTGTGCAGCAGCAGCTCGTCCCAGCTCGGGGTCGTGATGGTCGTGCTCCTCTCCTCCGGGGCGGTCCTGGCACACCGTAGCGCCGCGACGGGCGGCCCTGGGGCGGCCCGCCTGCCGAGCCGGTCCGTCCGGAGGGATCAGGTCAGGAGACCTTCGCCGTCGGCGCCGACGGAGTCCTCGCGCACGCCTACAGCGCCTACGCGCCGACGGCGGCGCGTGGAACACGGACGGACTGGACGACGCCGGACCCGTCGTACCACGTCACCGGCAGCCCGGGGTTGGTCCACAGCCCGGAGAACAAGGTGACCGAGGCCTGGAGCACAGCTACAACCTGAACGCCGGCCCCTGGGCCGGGCGGGAGTCCCTCGACACCGGCGCCCGGTGCGCCGGCACCCCGTCCGTCGGTACGAGCCCGGCGCCAGAGCAGCCGAGGCGTGGAGACGGGGTGGACCGGGTGGAATGGTCGGGGCTGCGGGGCTGCGGGGCCTCGGAGTCTCGGGGGAGAGGCGGGCCGGGGTGGCCGGCAGGTCCGCCGCGCCCGCCGGCATCCGGAGGGGTGCGGCCGCGGTCGCCGCCGGCGGGGACGTCGCAGCCCCGGGAGCTCCGGCCGCGTCGTGGTGCCCGGCGGGCGCGGCGCCCAGCTGAGCCCCGAGGCCGGGCAGGCCGGCGCCTTTCCCCCGGTCAGGCGGATCCCCCTGCGGACGTGCGCGCCGCCGCCCCGGCCGTCGGCTCCGGAGCCCCTGGCGGCGCCGGCAGGTTTCCGGTGGTGCCAGCGTCTCCGGGTGGTGTCGGTGCCTCCGGGCGGTGTCAGCGCCCCGGGGCGGTGCCGGTGCCGCCGGGTTGTGTCAGCGCTTCTTGGCGGGCTTGGCCTGCGGGGCCGCCTGCTTCTGCTGCTCCTTCTGCTGGTCCTTCTCCTGCTTCTCCTTGATCCGCACGGCCTCCTTGCGGACCTCGGCCTGGACGGTGCGCTCGCGCTCCAGCCAGGTGGGGTTGGACTCCTTGAGTGCGTCGATCTGCTCGGTGGTGAGGGCCTCGGTGACCCCGCCGCGGGCCAGGCCGGAGACGGAGATGCCGAGCTTGGCAGCAACGACCGGGCGCGGGTGCGGGCCGTTGCGGCGCAGGTCCTGGAGCCACTGCGGCGGCTCGGCCTGCAGGGCGTTCAGCTCCTCGCGGGAGACCACGCCCTCCTGGAAGTCGGCGGGGGCGGCGTCGAGGTAGATGCCCAGTTTCTTGGCCGCCGTGGCCGGCTTCATGGTCTGGGTGGTCTTCGGCTTGAGCGATGTCATGGTCACTAGGGTAAGCGAGTGAGTGGCGGCCCCGATCACGGTCGGTAGCCTTGCTGCGTGACAGAGATGCAGGCGAACCCCTCGTTCCGGCTGGTGTATGTTCCCGGCGTGACGCCCGGTAAGTGGGTGCGCGTCTGGGAGCAGCGGCTGCCCGACGTCCCGCTCACCCTGGTCGCGGTGCCGGTGGAGGAGGGCGAGCCGACGCTGCTGGTCGGTGGTGCGGACGCCGGGCTGGTCCGCCTCCCGGTCGACCGGGACAGCCTCAGCGCGATCCCCCTCTACACCGAGACCACCGTGGTCGTCTTCCCGAAGGACCACTGGCTGGCGGCGGCCGAGGAGGTGCCGCTCGCGGACCTGGCCGACGAGGTGGTCTTCCACCCGATGGACGACTCCCTCGGCTGGCAGACCCTCCCCGGGCGGCCCGCGATCGAGCGCCCGGCGACGACGGGGGACGCGATCGAGCTGGTCGCGGCGAACGTGGGCGTCCTGCTCGTGCCGCAGTCGCTCGCCCGGCTGCACCACCGCCGGGACCTCACCTACCGCCCGGTGCCGGACGCGCCCCAGTCGCAGGTGGTGCTCTCCTGGCTGCAGGACAGGACGACCGACCTGGTGGAGGAGTTCATCGGCATCGTCCGCGGCCGGACGGTCAACAGTTCGCGTGGCCGGGCCGGCGCGGCGCAGCCCGAGGAGAAGCCCGCCCCGGCGGCCGGGCGCCCGCGCGGCGGCTCGGGCAAGCCGGCCGGCGGCAAGTCGACGGGTGCGAAGCCGGCGGGTGGCAAGGCAGCGGGCGGCCGGGCGACGGGTGGCAAGGCGGCGGGCGGGAAGTCCGCCGGCGGCCGGTCGGGCACCGGCAGGCCGGGCACCGGAAAGGCACCGGGCGGAAAGTCCGGCGGCGCCCGCCGGGGCCGCCCGGGGCGGTAGGCGGTTCCCGGTCATCGCGAGCCTGGTCCGTCCTGAGCCTGGTCCGTCCTGAGCCCGGTCCGTCCTGAGTCCTGCACCGGGACTACCACCCGGGCAACGTGCTCTTCGGTGGCGGCGACGGCGGAGGTGGCGCCGAGGGCGGTGGGAGCGGCGAGGGCGGCCGTGACGCGGGCGGGCTGAGGATCACCGGCGTGGTGGACTGAGCGGAGACCTCAGGGCCCCGCCGACCTGGACGTCGCGCACGGCTCCACCGCGCTGGCCCTGCTGTACGGGGTGCCGGTCGGGATGGGGTTCGCCGACCGCTACCTGGCGTCCGGCGGTGCCTTGGCCGAGGACCCGTCCGACCACCTGTACTGGCGCCTGCTCGACGCCCTGGCCTTCGCACCGGACGCGGAGAAGGTCGGCGTGAGCTGGCGTGAGCTCGGCCGCGCGGACCTGACCCCCGCACTGCTGGCCGAGCGGCTGGAGGACTACGTCGAGGAGATGCTGAAGCGCTACGGCTGAGGAGCGTGAGGCGCGTGAGGCTGAGGCGCGTGAGGCGCTGCGGTCGCTCGGTGCCGGTGGTCGCTCAGTGCCGGTGGTCGCTCAGTGCCGGTGGGCGTCGGCCTCGGTGGGCGCGTCGCCACCCGGGGTGGTGACGGTGAAGGCCGCGGTGCGGACGGCGTCCCCGTGCCGGAAGTCGAGGAAGAGGCGGTAGGCGCCCGGGCTGGGCGTGGTCGCGGTGAAGGCGACCTCCGGCCCGGGCGTCGTGCTCTCCGGGTGGACGTGGAGGTAGGCGAGGTCGCCGGCGCGCAGTGCGACCAGGTGGCCGTAGGAGCCGAGGTAGGGCTGGAGGTCGGTGACGGGGCGACCGTCCCGGGTGACGGTGAGGGTGAGCCGGGCGGGCCGGCCGGGGTTGAGGTCGCCGCCGAGGGTGACGGTGTAGCCGTCGACGGTGACACTGCGGCCGGTCTCCGGCAGGGGTGCGGGGCGCAGGTCGCCGGCCGCGTGGAGGTCGGCGCCGAGGGTGAGCCCCTCGGCCGCGCCGGCCGGGGTGAAGTCGGCGAAGACCCGGTACTCGCCTGCGGTGGGGAGGGCGGCCGCCGCGCTCCAGGTGCCGTCGGCGGCCCGGGTCGGGTGCAGGTGCTGGAAACTCGTGAGGTCGCGCGGGGCGACGATCAGGTGCAGCTCCTTCTCGTGCGCCGGGCGGTAGTCGGTGACCGGGTGGCCGTCCGCTCCGAGGATGCGGAACCGCAGGTCGGTGGGGGTGGCGCCGGCGGTGACGAACGGGTCGTCGACGCTGAGCGTGTAGCCGCGTTCCGAGACCTGGAGCCCGCCGGGCAGGTGCTCGGCGGCGTTCGGCGCCTCCGGGGTGTGGCCCGCATGCGCGCCGGCGGCGGTGGTGGAGGCGGTCGGGCGCGGGCCTGTGCCGGTGGCGTGGCCGACCCCGTACGCGGCGCCGAACGCGGTGGTGAGGCCGGTGGCGAAGGCGGCGATCTTCAGCGCGGTGTTCATGGCGTGCTCCTTCGGTGGTGACCGGATCCTCGGGCGGGGCTCCGAGATCTGGAGTAGATACCCCTTGGGGGTATGAAGTCAAGGAGCTTCGACGATCGGGGAGGGGTTGCGCTAGATACCCCCCATAGGTATAAACGAAGCACGCACCGATCAATACCCCCGCCGGGTATCCAAGGCCGAATCCACCGGAGGAACCCATGTCCTGCTGCTCCACCGACGGCACCTGCTCCACCACCGCCACCATCGAGACGGCGCCCGCCGCCGTCACCACCGTCTACGCGGTCGCCGGGATGACCTGCGGCCACTGCGAGCAGGCCGTCGGCAAGGCGGTCTCCGCCCTGGCCGGCGTCACCGCCGTGCGTGTGGACGTCACGGCCGGCCTGGTCACCGTCTCCGCCGAGGCCGAGCCGGACGAAGAGGCCCTGCGCGCCGCCATCGACGACGCGGGCTACGAGCTGACCGGCCGCGCCTGACGGCTGCTGTTCGATCCGCCCCGGCAGCCGGGGCCCGGACCCCCGCGCAACCCCCCTGGGGGTATCCGGACCCCGGACCCGGGCCCGACCCGGCCCCGGCCCACCCTGATCCACGACCCACGAGGAGCCCAGATGACCACCCAGGCACCCGCCTCCACCGAGGTGGAACTCCGGATCGGCGGCATGACCTGTGCCTCGTGCGCCGCCCGGATCGAGAAGAAGCTCAACCGCATGGACGGCGTCGAGGCCACCGTCAACTACGCCACGGAGAAGGCCAGGGTCGTCGTCGCGGACGGCGTCGAGGTCGCCGACCTGATCGCCACCGTCGAGGCCACCGGCTACACCGCCGCCCTGCCGAAGCCCGCGGTCGCCGGACCCTCCGGCGACGTCCCTGAGGAGCCGGACGAACTCGCAACGCTGCGGCAGCGGTTGATCACCGCGCTCGCCCTCGCCGTCCCCGTCGTCGCGATGGCCATGGTGCCGGCGCTGCAGTTCGACAACTGGCAGTGGCTCTCGCTCACCCTCGCCGCGCCCGTCGTCACCTACGCCGCCTGGCCGTTCCACCGCGCCGCCTGGACCAACGCCCGGCACGGCGCCGCGACCATGGACACCCTGGTCTCGCTCGGCACCGGCGCCGCGTTCCTCTGGTCGCTCTGGGCGCTGTTCCTCGGTCACGCCGGCATGCCCGGCATGCGGCACGGCTTCGAGTTCACCATCGCCCGCAGCGACGGCTCGTCCAACATCTACCTGGAGGCCGCGGCCGGCGTCACCGCGTTCATCCTGGCCGGCCGCTACTTCGAGGCGCGGTCCAAGCGCACCGCCGGCGCCGCCCTGAAGGCGCTGCTCCAACTCGGCGCCAAGGACGTCACCGTGCTGCGCGGCGGCGCCGAGGTCCGCATCCCGACCGGTGAACTCGCCGCCGGTGAGCTGTTCGTGGTCCGCCCGGGCGAGAAGATCGCCACCGACGGCGTGGTCGAACAGGGCGCCTCCGCCGTGGACGCCTCGATGCTGACCGGCGAGTCCGTGCCGGTCGAGGTCGCCGTGGGCGACGCCGTCACCGGTGCCACCGTCAACGCCGGCGGCCGGCTCGTGGTCCGCGCCACCCGCGTCGGCGCAGACACCCAACTCGCCCGGATGGCCAAGCTGGTGGAGGACGCGCAGAACGGCAAGGCGGCGGCCCAGCGGCTCGCCGACCGGATCTCCGCCGTCTTCGTCCCGATCGTCATCACCCTGGCCCTCGCCACCCTCGGCTACTGGCTCGGCACCGGCGAGGGCTGGAGCGCCGCCTTCACCGCCGCCGTCGCCGTGCTGATCATCGCCTGCCCGTGCGCGCTCGGCCTGGCCACCCCGACCGCCCTGCTGGTCGGCACCGGGCGCGGCGCCCAGCTCGGCATCCTGATCAAGGGCCCGGAGGTGCTGGAGTCGACCCGGCGGGTGGACACCGTCGTCCTGGACAAGACCGGCACCGTCACCACCGGCCGGATGACCCTGCTCGCCGTCCACACCGCCGAGGGCATCACCGAGTCCGAGGCGCTGCGCCTGGCCGGGGCCCTGGAGCACGCCTCCGAGCACCCGATCGCCCGCGCCGTCGCCACGGCCGCCGCCGACCGGACGGGCGAACTGCCCGGCGTGGAGGGCTTCGAGAACGTCCCCGGCCTCGGCGTCCAGGGTGTGGTGGACGGGCACGCCGTCCTGGTCGGCCGGGAGCAGCTGCTCGCCGACTGGTCGCAGTACCTGCCGGCGCGGCTCGCCGAGGCCAAGCGCACGGCCGAGGCCGCCGGCCGCACCGCCGTCGCCGTCGGCTGGGACGGCGAAGCGCGCGCCGTCCTGGAGGTCGCCGACGCCGTCAAGCCCACCAGTGCCGAGGCCATCGCCCGGCTGCGCGCCCTCGGGCTGACCCCGATGCTGCTCACCGGCGACAACGCCGCCGTGGCCCGGGCGGTGGCGGCCGAGGTCGGCATCAGGCCGGAGGACGTGATCGCCGAGGTGCTGCCCCAGGACAAGGTCGCCACCGTGCGGCGCCTCCAGGCCGAGGGCCGGGTCGTGGCCATGGTCGGCGACGGCGTCAACGACGCGGCCGCCCTCGCCCAGGCCGACCTGGGCCTGGCCATGGGCACCGGCACCGACGCCGCCATCGAGGCCGGCGACCTCACCCTCGTCCGCGGAGACCTGCTCGCCGCCGCCGACGCCATCCGGCTCTCCCGCCGGACCCTGGCCACCATCAAGGGCAACCTCTTCTGGGCCTTCGGCTACAACGTCGCCGCCCTGCCGCTGGCCGCCGCGGGCCTGCTCAACCCGATGATCGCCGGCGCCGCCATGGCCTTCTCCTCGGTCTTCGTGGTCGGCAACAGCCTGCGCCTGCGCACCTTCCGCTGACTCCCCGTCCGCCGTCCACCCCTCACTCCTTCGAGTGAGGGGCGGATTGTCATGTCCGAGGCTCGGTCGATGGGTGCCCAGCGTCGGCCGGGTACCGACGTCCCGCATGGAGGAGGAGACCGTCGTGAGCAGCGAACCGACCCGCAGGATCGTCGTGGTCCGGCACGCCAAGGCCGAGTGGAGCGACGCCGACGACCAGGAGCGCCCGCTGGCCGCGCGGGGCCGCAAGGACGCTCCCGTCGCAGGCCGGTGGCTCGCCGGTACGGGCATCGTGCCGGACCTCGCGCTCGTCTCCACCTCGGCGCGCACGCGGGAGACCTGGAAGCTGATCGTCCCCGAGCTGCCCCAGCGGCCCAGGACCGTCTTCGAGGACCGGCTCTACGAGGCGAGCCTCGGGGAACTGATCGCTGTGCTCAACGAGACGTCCGACGAGGTGGCCGACCTGCTGCTGGTCGGCCACAACCCCGGCGTCCACGCCCTCGCCGACGCCCTCGCCGGCGAGGCCGAGGCGGACCTGCTGCCCCGGATGAACCGCTCCGGGTTCCCGGCCTCCGCCCTCGCGGTGCTCACTCTCACCGGTTCGTGGAAGGGCCTCGAACACGGCGCCGCCCGGCTCGTCGCCCTCTGGGCGCCCCACGCCTGACGGTGGGGATGTGACGTGGTGATGTTGCCGGTGGGGAGTCGGGGCCGGCCTGGTAGGGGGCTTCGGCCGGCGCACCGGAGGAGGGTTTCCGGGGCGTGGGTGAGGTCGCCGGCCTCGGTGGGGGCGTCGGGGAAGAGACGGGCGGCGCTGGTGGCGGAGCTGCGGCGGGCGGGGCTGGCGGGGGCGCGCATGGTGTCGCTCTGCACCGGCGCGTTCGCGCTCGCCGCCGCCGGCATCCCGGACGGGCGCCGGGCGACCGCGCAGTGACACCGACCGACTACCGGCGTGCCTTCGCGGCGCGGGCGGAAGTGGGTGGCCGTGGGTGGCCGACAGCACCGGGACGGGGAAAAACGCTGGCCGCCATCGGCCGGCCGCTGGCATGCTGGCCAGGTGGAGAGACCGGAGATCTGGCTCAGTTTCGCGCCCGAGCTGCACGTCTTCGTCGCCTCGGCGCGGCGGGGGGCGCCCACGGCGCTGCGTGTGGACGGGGCCTCGACGCTCGGGCATGTGGTGGAGTCGCTCGGCGTCCCGCTCACCGAGGTCGGCGCGCTGGTCGCGGACGGGCGGCCGGTGGGCGTCGCACACGTCCCCGCCGACGGGGAGCGGATCTCCGTCGAGGCCGTACCCCGGCCGCAGCCTTCGCCCGCCCCGGTCCGGTTCCTGCTCGACGTCCACCTCGGGACGCTCACGCGCCGGTTGCGGCTGCTGGGCATCGACGCCGCCTACGAGAACCCGGACATCGGCGACGCCGCGCTCGCCGCCCGCTCGGCCGCCGAGCAGCGCGTCATGCTCTCGCGCGACCGAGGCCTGCTGCGGCGCCGCGAACTCTGGGCCGGCGCCTACGTCTACAGCCACCGGCCCGCGGAACAGCTGCGGGACGTCCTGTCCCGGTTCGCGCCGCCGCTCGCCCCCTGGAGCCGGTGCACCACATGCAACGGGACGCTGCGCAGCGTCAATAAGACGTCCGTGCAGGACCAGCTCCGGGACGGCACCGAGCGCTCCTACGACGCGTTCGCCCAGTGCACCGAGTGCGGCCAGGCCTACTGGCGGGGTGCCCACCACGCCAGCCTGGACGCCATCGTGGCCGACGCCGTCCGCGAGTTCGGCGGCCAGGCGCTCTCCGGGGCGTGAGGGGGAGGGTGTGCGCGTGGCGTGAGGGGGATGGCCTGAGGCCTGCGCGGCGCGTGAGGTGGAGGGCGCGAGGACCCCGTGCACGGCGTGCGGCGTAGGCCGCGCGGAGTGTGCTGCGAGGGCACCGCGGGGGCTGCCGCGCGGGGGCTGCCGCGTGGGTGGCGCGTTCCCGCGGGTCTCGTGGGCTTCCCGGACTCGCCGGTGGGCCGCCGCCGACGTAGGTTCGTAGTGTCCGTACGGAAGGCGTCCGGCGCATGCTCGAACTGCGTATCCGCCTCCTCGGCGGTTTCCGGGTGCGGGTCGGCCCGCGCGAGATCGCCGCCGACGCCTGGCGCCTGCGGAAGCCCCGGAACCTCGTGAAGCTGCTCGCGCTCGCCCCAGGCCACCGGCTGCACCGGTCGCAGGTGCTCGCTGCGCTCTGGCCCGAGCTGCGGCCCGAGGCCGGCGCCGGCCTGCTGCGCACGGCCGTGCACGAGGCCCGGCACACCCTCGACCCGGACCCGGACCCGGCCGCCGGCCGGCGCTACCTGGAGTCGGGCGAGAGCCTCGCCCTGCACGGCGGACCGCTGCGGGTCGACGTCCAGGAGTTCGAGCAGGCCGCGCTGCACGCCCGCCGAAGCCGCGACCCCGACGCGTACGAGCGGGCCGTCGCCCGGTACGGCGGGGACCTGCTGCCCGAGGACCGGTACGAGGAATGGGCGGTCGAACGCGAACAGGCCCTGCACGCCGAGTACCTGGCGCTCCTGGTCGAACTCGGCGCGCTCCGCGAGGCGCGCGCCGACCTGGACGGCGCCGCAGCCGTACTGCGCCGCGCGGTGGCCGCCGACCCGTTGCACGAGGAGGCGTCGCCGGCGCTGATGCGGGTCTACGCGCTGGCCGGGCGCCGGCACGAGGCGCTGCACGAGTACGACCGGCTTTCGGCCGCGCTGGACCACGCCTCGGACGGCGCCGAGGGGCCGGGGCCCGCCGCCCAGCGGCTCCGCGAACAGGTCCGGACCGGCGGCGACGTCCGGGCCGAACTCGCCGGCGAGCTCTGGGAACACGTCGGGGACCAGCGGATGGCGGCCGGCGACACCGCCGGCGCCGCGGCCGCGTACGGCTCCGCCCTCGACCCGGGCGTGGTGGACCTGCCGGCCTCGCCGGGCGTCCTCACCGGGCGGGCGGCCGACGGCACCGGCCTGCGAGCGGTCCGGCTGCACCGCAAGGCAGCCACCGCCCACCTGGCCGGAGAAGCGCCGGTCATGGCCCTCTTGGCGGGAGAAGCCCCGGCCACCGCCCACCTGGCCGGGGAGGCCGCGACCGCGGCCGAACCGCACCTGGCAGGAGTAGCCGCAGCCGAACCGCACCTGGCCGCCGCCGAGACCGCGCTCGCCGAGGCCGGCGGCGACCCTGCCGAGACCGGCCGGCTGCTCAGCGCCCGTGCCGACTGGCTCCGGGCGTCCGGCCGTTACGAGGAGGCCCGGCGAGCGGCCGAGGCCGGCCTGACCCTCGCCCGGGACCACGGCACCGCCGACGACCTGACCGCCGCCCACGAGGCTCTCGCCACCGTCCACCACCTCCGCGGCGACTGGCCGGAGGTCCTGCGGAGCGAGATCGACCGGTTCGGCGCCGCCGCTGACGAGGACGCCCGCCTCGCCCGGATCTTCGACATCCACTGCTGTCTGAGCCAGTACCACCTCTACGGGGACGGGCTCGGCGACAGCGTCGAGGAGTACGCCCGCCACACCGTCGACCTGGCGATCGCCCGCGGTGCGCGCCGGGCGGAGGCCTTCGCCTGGTGCCTGCTCGGCGAGTCGTTGCTGCTGCGCGGGCGCTGGGACGAGGTGCCCGGCTGCCTCGAACGCAGCGCCCACCTGCACGAGGAGCTAGGCGGCCGAGGCGGCGCCCTCCCCTGGCAGCGGCTCGCCGAATACGCGGCCGGGCGCGGCGACAGCGCCGAAGCGGCGGCCTGCCTGCGAAAGGGCATGGCCGTCGCCGTCGCTTCCCCGTCGGCCCGGCACACCGTCGGGCGGCTCCACGCGACCGCCGCACTGGACGCCGTCGAGCGCGGTGAACCCGGCGAGGCCGTCCGCGCGGCGCTGGCCGCTGCGGCCTCCGCAGCCCGGCACGGCGAGTGCCCGACCTGCACGGCGCTGCTCCACCCGGTGGCGGCGGAGGCGTTCGCGGCCCTGGGCGACGCCGACGGCGCGGCCGAGCACGCCGAGGCGGCGCGGCGGGTGGCGGCCCGGTCCGACAGTTCGGCCTGGCGCGCGATGGCGCAGTCGGCGCTCGGCTCGCTGACCTCGGCCCGGGATGACCCGGAGGGCGCCCGGGCCCACCACGTGGCGGCGGCCGGGCTGTACGGCCGGGCGCGACAGCCGTACTGGGCCGCGCGGGCCAAGGCTCAGGCGGCGGCGGTGGCCGTCGGGGCGGGCACGGGCGAGGCGGACCGGCGGCTCCGGGCGGAGGCGGCGGCGCTGTTCGAGACGCTGGGCGCCCGCCGCGCTCTGGCCCGGGTGCGGGAGTCGGGACAGGCGGCGGGGCAGCCGGCTGGGTGGGTGACGGTAGGGGGTGAGCCGGGGTGAGGGCGGAGGCAGCGCGTTGTGGCGGCCCGGGCGCTCGGTCGCGGCCCGCGGGCGGCGCGTCGCCACGGCCGATGGCCGCCACAGCGGCTGGCCGCCATGGCCGATGCCCGCCATGGCCGGTGGACGCGGTGGTTGGACGGGAACGAGGGACAACACACAGGTGGTGAGCCGGGATGACGACGACAGCCCGCAACGGGACGACCGCCCCGCACTGGGCGCCCGAGACAGTCAGCGCCGAGCCGTACAACGCCCAGACGCCGGCGGCGGCGCTGGCCGAGCCGCTCACGCCCACCGGAGCGTTCTTCGTCCGTGACCACTTCGGGGTGCCGCACCTGCGCCGGGCCGGCTGGCGGTTGCGGGTGGGCGGACTGGTGGACGCCGAACTCGACCTCGGATACGAGGAGTTGCGCGCACTGCCGGTGCGCGAGCTGGACGTGGTGGTGGAGTGCGCCGGGAACGGCCGCAGCCTGATGGAGCCGCGCCCGCCCGGCCTGCCGTGGGGGCAGCGGGCGGTCGGGTGCGCCCGGTTCGCCGGGGTGCCGCTGAGGTCGGTGCTGGAGCGTGCCGGGCTGCGGCCGGGGGCGGTGGAGCTGGTGTTCACCGGGGCGGACGAGGGCGCGTTGCACGGCCGCCGCACCGCCTTCGAACGGAGCCTTCCGGCCGGCCTCGCCCTGCACCCCGACACCCTGCTCGCCACGCACATGAACGGCGCCCCGCTCACCCCCGGCCACGGCGCGCCCGTCCGGCTGCTGGTGCCCGGCCGGTACGGGGTGGCGGACGTCAAGTGGCTGGTCGGGGTGCGGGCGGTGGCGCGGCCGTTCGCCGGCCCGTTCCAGGCCGAGGAGTACGTCTACCGGGGCTCGCGTGGCGTCCGCGGCGGCACACCCGAGGGGCCGGTCGGGGAGATCCGGGTGAAGTCGCTGATCACCGGCCCGGAGCCGGGGGCCCGGCTGCCGTTGGGCCTGCCCTGCACGGTGCGCGGGCGGGCCTGGTCGGGCGGGGTGCCGGTGCGCCGGGTGGAGGTGCGGGTCGGCAGTGCCGGGTGGCGGCCGGCCGAGCTGGCCCCAGCCCGGGGCCCGTACGCCTGGGCGGAGTGGACGTACCGGTGGACGCCGCGGGTGCCGGGGCCCCGGCTGCTGCTGGTGCGGGCGACCGATGCCGAGGGACGCACCCAGCCGCTGCGGGCGCCGTGGAACGAGCAGGGGTACGGGTGCAATCCGGTGGCCGGGGTGGAGGTCGTGGTGGTCACGGCCGCCACCGCCGGCGGGCCGGACGGCGGACGGGAGCGGCCCGGGGACGGGCCGGGCGGAGGCTGAGGGCCATGGGCGGCGACCCCGGTACGAGGAGCGGTACCGGCGGGAACACCATCGAACCCGTCACCACCGCTGCCCTCGGCGACACCAGCTACCTCCTGACCTCCGGTGACGAGGCCCTGGTGGTGGACCCGCAGCGGGACTGCTGGCCGCTGCTCGCCTCCTGCACGGCGCGCGGGCTGCGGATCAGGTACGTCCTGGAGACCCACGTCCACAACGACTACCTCTCCGGCGCCCTGGAGGTGCGGGCCGTGACCGGGGCGACGGTGGCGGGGCCGGCCCGGGCCGGTTACGGGTTCGATCACCTGCCGCTGGCCGAGGGCGACGAGCTCGCCCTCGGCGGGTTGCGCGTCCAGGCGCTGGAGACGCCCGGTCACACCGCCGAGCACACCGCCTACCTGGTGCTGGACGGTGGTCAGGGCCCGGGCGGGGGGCGCCCGGCGGCGGTGTTCACCGGCGGCAGCCTGCTGGTCGGCAGCGCCGGCCGGACCGACCTCTCCGGCGCTGCCCGGACGGAGCAACTGGCCCGCGCCCAGTACCGCTCGCTCCGGCGGCTCGCCCAACTGCCCCCCGACACCCGGGTGCTGCCCACGCACGGGGCCGGCAGCTCCTGCTCGATCGGCGCGGCTGCCGGCGAGCGGACCAGCACGGTCGGCGATCAGCGGCTCGCCAACCCGGCGCTGCTGGCCGGCGACGAAGACGCGTTCGTGGCCGCCCGCCTGCTCGGTCTGCCGCCCGCGCCCGCCTACTACCGGCGGATGGGGCCGCTGAACCGGGCCGGCCCGGCCGTCCTCGGCGGCCCGCCCGGGTTGTTGCCGCTGACCCCAGAAGAGGTCCAACAGGCCCTCTGGCGTGACGCGTTGGTGGTCGACGCGCGGGACCGCCGGGCGTTCGCCGACGCCCACCTGCCGGGCTCGCTCGGTGACGAGCTGGACGGCTCCTTCGCGGCGCTGGTCGGCGAGGTGGTGCCGTTCGGCACACCGCTGGTCCTGGTGCTGCCGGAGCCGCTCGCCGACGCCGCCCGCGAAGCCGTCCTGCAGCTGCTGCGGATCGGCTATGACGCCTGGCTGGTAGGGGAGTTGAACGGCGGGGTGGAACGCTGGCGGGCAAGCGGGCGCCCGCTCGCCACGATCCGGACGGCCGACGTCTCCGAGGTGCGCGGAGCCCTCGCGCGAGGGTCTTCCGGGCTTCCTGGGCCTTCCGGGCTTTCTGGGCCTTCCGGCTCGCGCGGGCCTGACGCGCGTGACGGGCATGGGGGGCCTGACGGGCCTGACGGGCGTGGAGGGTATGACGTGCCTGGCGGGCCGGAGGGCGGGCGGCCGGTCCAGGTGCTCGACGTGCGACCTGCCGCCGATCCACCGGTGCCCGGCGCCCTCGCCATCCCGCTCACCGAACTGCCCGACCGGATCGGCACGTTGCCGCCCGGCCGGGAGTACTGGACGGTCTGCGGTCGGGGCCGCCGGGCCACCGTCGCGGCCAGCCTGCTGGCCGCCGCGGGCATCCCCGTGACGGCCGTGGTCAGCGGCGGCGCCCAGGACCTGGTGGACGAACTCCGGCGGTGAGCCCGCCGGGCGCGCGCCGGCCGGTGCACTCCGGTTGGCCGCCCACCGGCCCGCATCGCTCAGGCCCGGCGCTGCGCCCGTTCTGTGGTCGGTGCTGTGGGCCTCAGGCCAGCTTCTTGAGCAGCTCGGCCGCGAGCGGGGCGGAGGAGGCCGGGTTCTGGCCGGTCACCAGGTTGCGGTCGACGATCACGTGCGGGGCCCACGGCTCGCCCTCCTGGAAGTCGGTGCCGGCCTCCACGAGGCGGGTCTGGAGCAGCCACTTCGCCTTGTCTGCCAGGCCGGCCTGGGTCTCCTCGGCGTCGGTGAAGCCGGTCAGCCGGTAGCCGGCGAAGGCGTTGGTGCCGTCGGCGCGGGTGGCGGCCAGCAGTGCGGCCGGGCCGTGGCAGACCACACCGAGCGGCTTGCCGGAGGCCAGGGTGTCGGCGAGCAGCCGGCCGGAGACCGGGTCGACGGCGAGGTCCTCCATCGGGCCGTGGCCGCCGGGGTAGAAGACGGCGTCGTAGTCGGCGAGGTCCACCTCCTCCAACTTGACCGGGTGCCGCAGCCCCGCGAAGGCCTCCAGGCCGGCCGCGATCCGCGCGGCGCCCTCCGGCCCGCCGTTCACCGCGGGGGCCAGGCTGCCCTGGTCGACCGTCGGGACCACACCGCCCGGGGTGGCGGCGGTGACCTCGTGACCGGCGGCGGTGAACGCCTCGTGCGGGGCGACGGCCTCCTCGGCCCAGAAGCCCGTGGGGTGCTGGGTGCCGTCGGCGAGCGTCCAGTAGGTGGCGCCGGTGACGACGAACAGGATCTTCGACATGCTGGGAGCTCTTCTCTGCAGGCGGACCCGGCGGGGCCCGGATGATGGAACCGACCATAGGCCGAGCGATCTGCGGTCCACCAATGGCAGAGCCGATGGCTGCCATAGGCATTCCTATGGGTGCCGGGTCGTAGGCTGGCCGGGTGAACGACCACGACCCCGCCGAGGCCGGCCTGCCCACCGGGCCTCCCGAGCCTGCCGGGCCCACCGACCTCAACCTGCTGCGCACCTTCCTGGCCGTCTACCGGGCCGGCTCGTTCACTGCCGCCGCCCAGGTGCTCGGCCTGTCCCAGCCCACCGTGACCACCCAGATCCGCACGCTGGAACGGCAGGGCGGGCGCGAGCTGTTCGAGCGGCGGCCGCGCGGCGTCGCCCCGACGCCCGTCGCCGACGAGCTGGCCGCCCGGATCTCCGCACCGCTCGACGCGCTCGCGGCCGCCGCCGGACCGGGCGCCCGGCCCGACGCGGGTGCGGAACCGGTCCACCTGGCCGGCCCCGCCGAACTGCTCTGCACCCTCGTCCTGCCCGCCCTCGCCCCGCTGGTCGCCGACGGCATCCGGCTGCGGGTCACCGCTGGGCTCACCGACCCGTTGCTGGAGGAGCTGCGGGCGGGCCGCCACGACCTGGTGATCGCCACCTCCCGCCCGCGCGGCCGCACCCTGACCGCCGTGCCGCTGGCCGATGAGGAGTTCGTCCTGGTCGCCGCGCCCGGCTGGGCCGGCCGTCTGAACGGCCGGCTCGCCGTGGAGGGCCCGGCCGCGCTGCACGAGGTGCCGCTGGTCGCCTACGCCGAGGACCTGCCGATCGCGCGCCGCTACTGGCGCCATGTCTTCGGCCGGCGCCTCAACTGCCGCGCCGCGCTGACCGTGCCCGACCTGCGCGGGGTCGTCTCCGCCGTGGCCGCCGGAGCCGGCTTCGCGGTCGTGCCGCGCTACCTCTGCGCACCCCTGCTCGACTCCGGCGCCCTCGTCCGACTGGATGACCCCGAGGACCCGCCCATCAACACCGGCTACCTCGTCCAACGCCCCGGCACCCCCACCAACCCCCACCTCGTCCACGTCCGGGACCACCTCCTGGCTGCCGCCCGCACCTGGTGACCCGCGCGGGCGGGCCCGGAGAGCCGTGAGCAGGGTGGCCGCCGAGGTGGAGCCGCCGACGGCGTGCCCTATCCCTTCACCTCCCGGCGGGCCGCGCCGGCCAGGAAGGCGGTGCCCAGCAGGGCGAGTGCGGCGGCGAGGACGAGCAGCGGGGCGGGGCCGGCGGGGTGGCCGTCGGTGCGGACGGCGCCCATGTAGTCGAGGGCGGCGACCTGGTTGACCACCAGGTACCAGAGCGGGAGGTAGAGGGCCTGGAAGAGCCGGTGGGTGCGGGAGAGGACACCGAGCGCCGTCGCCAGGGAGGGGACGAAGACGGCGCCCGCGGTCCACGCGGCCACGCCGGCGGCGTCACCGGCGACGGCGAGGCGTATGAGCGGTGCCGCGCCCGTCACTGCGGCGAGGACCACGCCGGAGGCCCACTCGGCCAGCAGGCGACGGCGGGCGGCCGGGTAGGCGCCGAGCAGGACCTCCAGGCCGTTCTCGGCATGACGGCTGCCCAGGCCGGACCAGACCAGCACCGGCCAGACCCAGAGCGCGGGCAGGATGACGCCGGTGACCGCGCCGATCGGGGCGGTCAGGCCGGCCACCGTGAGCCCGGCGGTGACCAGCCACCACCAGGGCGACACCCCACCGGCCAGGATGCGCACCTCGCCCGCGAGCAGCCGTCCGAAGGTGCGGCCGGACGCGGGGGCGGTGCGGGGCAGCGTGAAAGCCACGGGAACGGGGCCGGACTGCGCGGCCTCCCCGGCGGAATCCCGGCCGGACGGCGCGGACTCCCGGCCGGACGGCCGGGCGGCAGCGGCGGCCGGGAGTCCGCGGGCCGGGTCGAAGCGGCCGAACCAGAGCGCCGGGAGCGCCACCAGTGCCACCGAGAGCAGCACCAGGAGCAGCCGCTGGAGGAGGAAGCCGCCGTCGAAGCCGGCGCCGGCCCAGGGGAACGGCACCAGCGGCGTGTCCACCTTGGTCAGCCCGAGACTGAACTCCTCGCCCTCGACCGGGCCGGCCCCGGCGGCCAGGGCGGCCGCGCGCAGCGACTCGGCGGCCTGGCCGACGCCGAGCCCGCCGAACGGTGCGCCGGGGGACTGCCCGCCGATCGTGACGGCCAGGGCGACGAAGAACCAGACCACGTTGCCCGTCCCGCTGCGCAGCAGCGGCAGCGTCTCGAAGAGGACGGCTGCCGCGGCGGTCACCGCGAGCAGCGGGAGGGCCGTCACCACGAAGGGCGTCAGCAGCGCCACCGGGTCGATCGCGCGGTGCTCGCCCCGGACCAGCTGCATGGCCGCCGCGGTGAGCGCCAGCACGCCCAGCATCGAGCCGAGTACCAGCAGGTTGCTGAGGAACTTCGCCACCAGGTAGGCGGAGGTGCGCAGTGGGGTGGCGGCGAGGATCTGGCCGACCCCGGTCTCCTCGTCCCGGCCGATGCCCTTGCGTACGACGTAGAACCCGCCGAGAGTGAGCCAGAGCGCGCCCGCGAGGGCTGTCGCCAGCCCGACGTACGCACTGTCGTACTCGCCGCGGTAGCGGCCGACCGCCAGGATCACCCAGTGTCCGTCGACCGGTGGGACGGCCAGGTAGCCGAGCCCGACGGCGGCCAGCAGTGTGACGGCGTAGACGGGGCGCCGCACCCGGTCGCGGAAGTCGCCGGCGGCCAGGCCGGCCAGGGCGAGCGCCGTCATCGCCGCACCGCCTGCTGCCGGAGCGGGCCGCCGGGGGAGAACGGGGGCGAGGGCTCGGCGCCGGCGCCAGGGCCGGGGGCGGGGGCGGCCTGCCGGACTATGCCCAGGTAGGCGTCCTCCAAGTCCGGTGCGGCCGGGGCGGCGTCGCCGGTCGGGGCCCGGTCGGCGAGTACCCGGAGCCGGACGCCGTCCGCCGTCCGCACCATCCGGCTGACCGGGTGGCGGCTCTGCACGGCGGCGACCTCGGCCGGGCTCACGAGCAACTCCCACACCCGCCCGGACAGTTCGCCTGCCAGCTGCTCGGGGGTACCGCGGCGCAGCAGCCGGCCGCCGGCGACGACGGCGATGTCGGAGGCGACGGACTCGATGTCCGAGACGATGTGGGTGGAGAGCAGCACCACGCGGTCCGCGGAGAGCTCGCTGAGCAGGTTGCGAAAGCGCACCCGCTCCTCCGGGTCGAGACCCGCGGTGGGCTCGTCGACCACGATCACCTCGGGGTCGGCCAGCAGCGCCTGGGCGATGCCGACCCGGCGCAGCATGCCGCCCGAGTACGCGCCGAGCGGCCGCTTCACCGCCTCGGTGAGGTTGACCAGGGCGAGCAGCTCCTCGATCCGGGCCCGCGCCGAGCGGGCGGAGAGCCCCTTGGCGGCGGCGAGGTAGCCGAGGAACTCGCGGGAGGTCAGGTTGGGGTAGACGCCGAAGTCCTGTGGCAGGTAGCCGAGGTGACGGCGCAGTTCGTCGGGTCGGGCGAGCGCGTCGCTGCCCCGGTAGCGGAGCCCGCCGGAGGTGGGCCTGGTCACCGTGGAGACGATCCGCATCAGCGAGGACTTGCCCGCGCCGTTGGGGCCGAGCAGGCCCAGCATGCCGGGGCCCAGGTGCAGGGAGAGGCCGTCGACGGCCCGTTTCCCGCCCTTGTAGACCTTGGTGATGTCGATCAGTTCGAGCATGCGATCCGCTTTCTCGGTCGGGCCGGTGGCGACGCGGTCGAGCCTTCCGGATCGGCGGCCCGCTGCCATCTGCCGTTCGGCAGAGATGCGCGCAGGACTTTCGACAGATCCCGGGCGCTTGGCGCCCCGGTCGTTCGTCAAGGTTTCGGTGCCCGGGCCACCCCGTGCCCCGGGCAACCCCGTGCTCCGGCCGCCGCGGGGTACTCCGGTGCCCCGGTAGCCGGCGCCCCCGTGCCCCCGGCCACCCAGGTACCCCCGCCACCCCGTGCCCCAGCAGCAGGGCCGCCCCGCCGCCCGGCCCGGTCCGCCCCCCGGCGGGCCCCCGACCTGCGCGGCAACCCTTGACAGCCGGTGCGGGTGCTGGATTACTTGGCCATGCCCGAGAGCTGACCGAATGGTCGGTCGGCACGTGGCGCAGTCGGGGCCCTCGGACGGTGGAGGAGACGCGATGACCAGCAGGCCGACCGGCCCGGAGCCCGCGCGGACGCGCTTGGGCGAGCCGCTCCCGGACGAGCTGCTGGACGCCGGCGAGCGGATGACCGGCGAGGAGCTGCGGGCGCACCAGCTCACACACCTGCGCCGCACGCTGCACCACGCGTACGACAACGTCGAGCTGTACCGGCGCAAGTTCGACGCGGCCGGCGTACGGCCGGAGGACTGCCGGACCCTCGCCGACCTGGCCCGCTTCCCGTTCACCACCAAGGCCGACCTGCGGGAGACCTACCCCTTCGGCATGTTCGCCGTCCCGATGGAGGAAGTCCGCCGGATCCACGCCTCCAGCGGCACCACCGGCCTGCCCACCGTGGTCGGCTACACCGAGCACGACCTCTCGGTCTGGGCCGACGTGGTCGCGCGCTCGATCCGCGCGGCCGGTGGCCGGGCCGGTCACAAGGTGCACATCGCCTACGGGTACGGGCTGTTCACCGGAGGCCTGGGCGCGCACTACGGCGCCGAGCGGGCCGGCTGCACGGTCATCCCCGCCTCGGGCGGCATGACGGCCCGGCAGGTGCAGCTGATCCGGGACTTCCGGCCCGAGATCATCATGGTCACCCCGTCCTATCTGCTCACCCTGCTCGACGAGTTCGAGAAGCAGGGCGTGGACCCGCGTGACACGTCGCTGAAGGTCGGCATCTTCGGCGCCGAGCCGTGGACGGAGGAGATGCGTCGCGAGATCGAGGAGCGGATGGACCTCCACGCCGTCGACATCTACGGCCTCTCCGAGGTGATGGGCCCGGGCGTCGCCCAGGAGTGCGTGGAGACCAAGGACGGCCTGCACATCTGGGAGGACCACTTCTACCCCGAGGTGGTGGACCCGATCACCGACGAGGTGCTGCCCGACGGCGAGGGCGGCGAGATCGTCTTCACCTCGCTCACCAAGGAGGCCGTGCCGGTCATCCGCTACCGCACCCGCGACCTCACCCGCCTGCTGCCCGGCACCGCCCGCCCGGCGTTCCGGCGGATGGAGAAGGTCACCGGCCGCAGCGACGACATGATCATCCTGCGCGGGGTGAACGTCTTCCCCACCCAGATCGAGGAGATCCTGCTCCGCACCCCCGCCGTGGCGCCGCACTTCCAGCTGCGTCTGACCCGCCGCGGCCGGATGGACCACATGACGGTCCGCGTCGAGGCCCGCCCGGACGCCGGGCCCGAGCAGCGGGAGGCCGCCGTCGAGGCGATCGTCCGGGCGGTCAAGGACGGGGTCGGGGTGACGGTGGAGGCCGAGGTACTGGACCCCTACAGCCTGGAGCGCTCGGTCGGCAAGATCCGCCGGATCGCGGACCTGCGCGAGGGCTGACCCGGGCGGGCCGCGGCCGTCCCCGTGCGCCAAGTGGCCCATGGATCATGAGCCGGACTGGTCCTGTCCGGCGGACCACCAGCTCCCTAGGATCGGCGGTGTGAGCAACAAAGTCGACTTCTACTTCGATCCGATCTGCCCGTTCGCCTGGATCACCTCCCGTTGGATCCTGGAGGTCGAGCGCCACCGCGAACTGGACCTCACCTTCCGCGTGATGAGCCTCTCCGTCCTCAACGAGGGCCGCGAGGACCTCCCCGAGCGCTATCGCCGGCTGTTCGACATCGGCTGGGGCCCGGTGCGGGTCTGCATCGCCGCCGCCGAGCTGCACGGCGAGCAGGTCCTGCGCGGCCTCTACACCGCGCTCGGCACCCGCCTGCACGACCAGGACCGGGCCGTCGACGAGACCGTCCTGCGCGAGGCCCTGGTCGAGGCGGGCCTCCCCGAGCAACTGGCCGACGCGGCCCACAGCACCGCGTACGACGTTGCGTTGCGCAAGAGCCACCACGAGGGCATGGACCCGGTGGGCGAGGAGGTCGGGACGCCCACCATCCACGTGGACGGCACCGCGTTCTTCGGCCCGGTCCTCACCGCGATCCCGCGCGGCGAGGACGCGGTGAGGGTCTTCGACGGCGTGCGGCTGCTGGCCGGCCACCCGCACTTCTTCGAGCTCAAGCGCACTCGCACGGGGTCGCTCGACTTCTCCTGAGACGGCGCCGCATGAGACGGCGCCGCATGAGACGGCGCCGCATGAGACGGCGCCGCATGAGACGGCGCCGCATGAGACGGCGCCGCATGAGACGGCGCCGAACCCCGGGTGAGTGAGGCGTCGTCAAGGGGGCGCAAGGGGAGTGTCAGAGCCGTGTCAGGGCGGCCGGTCGTCCTTGCCGGTGGCCCGGTGACCCACCCGGTGCCGCGTGCCACCGGCGCCGGGGGCGCCCGGCGGCTCCCGGTCCCGGAGCCGGGGGCCGCCGCTTCGCTGTGAGGGCGTGCCACGTCCCGAGGGGCCGACCTGCTCGATCGCCCGGGCGGGGGTGGGCGCCCGGGTGCGGGTCGGGTGGGTGTACGGCTGGGGGCGCGGCCCGGGTGCCGGGGGCGGACCGGTGGCGCGGGTCGGCCGGTGGCGCCGTGTGCGAGCGGGTGAGCCGCCATGGTGCGCCCTCTACGATGAGGCCATGAGCGGGAGCCTTCAGCTATCAGGTGCACATCGGTCGCAGGAGCCGGATGCGGGCGAACGGCTGCGGAACGACGAGCGGCTGGACACGGCCGCCGGGATCCTCGCCCTGCTCGCCGACCGCACCCGGCTCGCGCTGATGCAGCGACTGGGCGAGGGGGAGGCCGACGTGACGACGCTGACCGAGGCCTGCGGCGCGGCCCGGCCCTCGGTGAGCCAGCACCTGAGCAAGCTCCGGCTGGCCGGCCTGGTCACCACCCGCAAGGACGGGCGACGGGTCGTCTACGCGCTGCGGCACGGACACCTTCGCCGGCTGGTCAACGAGGCGCTGAACGTCGCAGACCATCAGATCAGCGGACTGCCGCCGCACGACTGAGCCGGCCCGGCTGCTGTGGGGAGGGTCTCCAGCCGGGGCTCTTCCCCAGTCCCTTCGCGGTCCTCCTCCCCGGCTTCTTCCCTCCGATAGGTGCACACGTACGTACATGTTGTCCTATGCTGAGGCTGTCGCCCCGGCGCCTGCCGCTCCGCTGCCCGAGCTGCCACGCCGGTGCCCTGTCGTCCTGCGCGCCGCCGCCGTGCGCGCCGAGTCCGAGCGGGGTCCCCATGCTGTCCGTGCTGCGCGAGCCCACCTACCGGCACCTGTTCGCCGCCCAGGTCGTCGCCCTGGTGGGCACCGGCCTGGCGACCGTCGCCCTCGGCCTGCTCGCCTACGACCTCGCGGGGGCGGACGCCGGCTCGGTGCTCGGCACGGCGTTGGCGATCAAGATGGTCGCCTACGTCGGGATCGCGCCGGTCGTCGGCGCGATGGCCCACCGGATCCCGCGCCGCCGGCTGATGGTCGCCTCCGACCTGACCCGGGCGGCGGTCGCCGTCGCGCTGCCGTTCGTCACCACGGTCTGGCAGGTCTACCTGCTGATCTTCCTGCTCCAGTCCGCCTCCGCGGCGTTCACCCCGGCGTTCCAGTCGGTGATCCCCGAGGTGCTGCCGGCGGAACGCGACTACACCCGCGCGTTGTCGCTCTCCCGGCTCGCCTACGACCTGGAGAGTCTCGCCGGGCCGATGCTCGCGGCCGGACTGCTGGCACTGGTCGGGTACCACTGGCTGTTCTGGGGCACCACGGCCGGGTTCCTCGCCTCGGCGGCCCTGGTCGTATCCGCCGTCCTCCCCAAGCCGGTGCCGGCCGACCGCCCCGGCGGCGTCCTGGAGCGCTCGGCCCGGGGCGCGCGCCTCTTCCTGGCCGCCCCCGGGCTGCGCGCCCTACTCGCGCTCGACCTCGCGGTCGCCGCCGGCGGCGCCATGGTGATCGTCAACACCGTCGTCTACGTCCGTGACCAGCTCGGCCGCCCCGCCGGCGACGTCCCCCTCGCGCTCGGCGCGTACGGCGGCGGCTCGATGGCCGTCGCCCTGCTGCTGCCCCGCGTCCTGGACCGGGTGACCGACCGCGCGGTGATGCTCCCGGCGGCGTTCGGCACCGCCGGACTCCTCGGCGCGCTGGCGGCACTCGCGGTGGCCGGCCCGTACGGTACGGCCGGCTGGCGCTGGCCCGCGCTGCTCGCGCTCTGGGCCGCCTTCGGCGCCGCCGGCTCGCTGATCCTCACCCCGACCGGACGCCTCCTGCGCGACGCGGTGGGCCCGGCCGACCTGCCCGCCGTCTTCGCCGCCCAGTTCTCCCTCTCCCACGGCTGCTGGCTGCTCACCTACCCGTTGGCCGGCTGGCTCGGCGCCAGCGCCGGCCTCCCGGCCGCCACGGTGGCGCTGGGCGCGCTCGCGCTGGGGGCGGCCGGGGCAGCCACCCGGGTCTGGCGCCCTGCGCCCGCCCCCGAGGCCCGGACGCATCCCCGCTCCGGCGTCACCGGCCGGGCGGCGGTGGGCCGGCACCGGCACAGGAGGGCCTCGCAGGTGTAGCGGGCGGCCGACCGTTCCCACCAGCCTCGCCGTGCCCGCACCTCGTCCGCCGGCCGCGTCGGGGAATCACGCTGGTGGCCGCGACGGCCGCCGCCTCGCCGTCGCCGTGCCCGGGGCGACGGCACGGGCCCGCGGTTCCGGCGGCGTCGTCCGGCAGGGAATGGACCGCCTCGTCCGCGACGACGGCTACCCCGCCGTCCTGACCGCCACCACGGACCGGGCCGGCCTCCGGGCCCCGTGGGCCGGGAGGGTGGTCCTGGCGGACCCCGGTTCCGGCGGGCCTGGTGGACGGGGGCGGTCGGTCGCGAAGGTGGGGGCATGACCTCTGCGAACCCGACCTCTCCGCACGAGAACAACCAGAATCCCGACGGTGCCCGCGAGTTCGCCGGCCGGACGGTGCTGATCACCGGTGGCAGCGGCGGGATGGGCCTCGCCACCGCTCGGCTGGTGCTGGCGGGCGGCGCGAGCGTGGTGATCACCGGACGCGACGAGGCCCGGCTGGCGTGCGCCGCGGCCGAACTGACCGGCGGCGGGCACGGCTCCCCGACGGGCGCCGCCCCGGGCCGTGTTCTCCCCGTCCGCGCCGACGCGGCCGTGCCGGCCGAGCTGGAGCGGCTGGCGGGTGTGATCGGCGAGCGGTACGGACGGCTGGACGGGGTGTTCGCCAACGCCGGGATCGCGGTTTTCCAACCAGTCGCCGAGGCCACCGAGGCGCAGTTCGACCGCTTGATGGCCGTCAACGTCAAGGGTGTCTTCTTCACCGTTCGGCACGCGCTGCCGCTGCTCGCGGCGGCCGGCGGCGGCTCGGTCGTCCTCAACGCCTCCTGGACGGCGCACCGCGGCCTCGCCGTCGCCCCGGTGTACTCGGCCACCAAGGCCGCCGTGCAGAGCCTGGCCCGCACCTTCGGCAGCGACCTCGCCGGTCAGGGAATCCGGGTCAACTCGGTCAGCCCCGGCTACATCGTCACGGACATGTTCGAGGCGAACGTCCCCGTCGCCGACCGGGAGGCCGTCCGGGCCCGGGTGCCGCTGGGCCGGTTCGGGCAGGCCGAGGACGTCGCCGAGACGGTGGCCTTCCTGCTCTCGCCGCGCTCCTCGTACCTCACCGGCCAGGACTTCGTGATCGACGGTGGGTTGGTCTCGGCGGCCCCGGCCGGCTGAGCGGTCACCCTGCGGCCGGCGCCGCGGTGCCCGACGTGCCGGCCGTGTTCGCCGTACCGGCCGGCGCCGCGGTGCTCGCAGTGCCCGCAGTGGCCTCGGCAGCCTGGTTCTGACAGGACCAGGCTGCCCGGCCACAGGGAGACGAGAATCCTCCCATGACCACCGCGATCAGCCTCAACGAGTTCCTGCGGACCCGCCGCTCCCGGCTGCGGCCCGAGGACGTGGCCCTGCCGGACTTCGGCGGCCGCCGCCGGGTGGCCGGCCTGCGCCGCGAGGAGCTCGCCCAGCTCGCCGGGGTCAGCGTCGACTACTACACCCGGCTCGAACAGGGCCGGGTGCGCAACCCCTCCGACTCCGTGCTCGATGCGGTGGCCCGCGCACTGCAGCTCGACCAGGAGGAGGCCCTGCACCTGCACCGGCTCGCCCGCACCCGGGTGGACGGCCGGGCCGGGCGCACACCGTCCGCCCCGCAGCGAGCCCGGCCGATGCTGGCCCGGCTGCTGGCCGAACTGCCGGACGTCCCGGCCCTGGTGATCGGCCGGCGGATGGACGTCCTCGCCTGGAACCGCGCCGCCGCGGCCCTCCTCGGCGACTACGGCGCCCTCGCCCCGAACGAGCGGAACATCCCCCGCATCACCTTCCTCGACCCGGCCTCGCGCTCGCTCTACGCCGACTGGACCACCTGCGCCCGGGAGAGCGTCGCCTTCCTCCACCTGGAGGCCGGCCGCCGCCCCGACGATCCCCGGCTGGCCGAGCTGATCGGCGAACTCTCCATGCAGAGCGAGGAGTTCCGGCACTGGTGGGCGGAGCACCCGGTCCGCGACAAGACCTCGGGCCGCAAGGTCTTCCACCACCCGCTGGTCGGCACCCTGGAGCTGGACTACGACACGCTGCGCCCGGCCTCCGACCCCGACCAGGCGCTGATCACCTACGCCGCCGAGCCCGGAACGCCGTCCGACGACGCCCTGCGCATGCTCCTCGCCTGGGGTGCCGCCCCGGTGTCCGAACACCAAGGCCAATGAGGGTGGTTGAGCCGCAGGAGGGCGGCCCGACCGCTGGCCGACCTCGGGGCGCCGAAGACACGGACCCGGCCGTACGGACCCGGCCGGTTGGACACTGCCGCACGGGCCGGGCCGCACGGGTCCGGCCGCCGAAGGAGCTGCGGGGCCGGCCGACGCCCACGGCGGCCGGGATCACCGTCGGCGTCCTCTTCGAGATCGTCGTCGCGCTCGTCGTCGTCGCGCGGAGCAGCTGGCGCCTGCGTCCCGCAGGGGGCCGGAAGGGGCAGGATGGCAGCATGCCGAACAGCGCCCTGCCCAACAGCGGCACGCCCGACACCACCACGCGGAGCAGCACCGTGCGGATCAGGATCGAGGCCACCGGCCTGCCGGGGCGCAGCTGTGCTCCGGCGCCGGGCTCCCCCGGCTACGACGACATCCATGTCGCCGTCCAACGCCGGGGGAAGCCGGGCGAGTTGCTCGACCCCGTCCCCGGTGACGCACCGCGCGCCGTCTGGACGCTGGAGTGCACGGTCAAGGCGGGGCCGGACCTCCTCGGCCCGTACGTCCAGGGCGGCCCGGGGGCCCGCTTCGTCTACCTGTCCTGGGTCAACGCCGACGCGGACGGCCTCACCATGTTCCGCCGCGCCAAGCTGATGCTGGACGCGGTGCCGGCCGCAACGGTCGAGGCGGCCGTCCGCAGCGGCCTGCTGGTGGCCCGGCTCGGCCTGACCGACGCCAAGGGGCACCCGCTCTGCGCCGCCGTCCGACCGCCCCTGGTCATCTGGTCCGCCTGAGGGGGCACCCGGCCGCGATGAGGTTGCGCCCGCCGCGATGCGTGTGCGCCTCGCCGAGGTGAAGCCGCACCCCGCCTCGACGTGCACGCAGCCCGCCGCGATGCGCGTGCGCCCCGCGCCGTGGCGGGCACGGGCGGGGCGCAGCGATCACAACGGGAGCCTAGTGCTACTGCCTACTGGTACTGCGTGGTGACGCCGGCGCCGCCGAAGGTCTGCTGGCCGTAGAGGCTGAAGTAGACCCAGCCGGACGGCGGGTTGGCGATGGTGAGGCTCTCGCCGTTGCCGGCGTTGGTGGACTTCGCCTGGTAGCTGCTGGTGGTGGCCCAGTTGCTGCCGCCGTAGTAGAGGTCGGCGTTTCCGCTGCCGCCGCTGCTGGTGATGGTCAGCTGCTTGACGCCGGCCGGCAGGTACAGGAAGTGGTAGCTGTAGTTGCCGGTGGTGGCCGCGAGGTTGTCACGACGGCAGTTCTTGTCGAACTGCCGTGTGTCGGCGGCGGTGCAGAGCGGGGCCTGGCTGACGGGCGGCAGGGTGCCGCACTTGTCGGCCGCGCACGCGGTGAGCCAGGTGGCGAAGTCGGCGTCGTACTTGGTGCCGATGGTGCTCTTGAGCAGGGTGCGGGCACCGTTCCAGTCGCCGGTACGGTACTTGGCGAGCACCGCCTTCACGTCGTCCGGGTGCGACTGCAACATGTAGCGCACGGCCAGGTAGCCCCACCGGTAGATCCGGTTGGAGTTGACGTTGGCGTCGGGGGTCTGGTCGTAGACGGTGTCGAAGAGCTCGCTGAGCTTGTAGGTCTTCTTGCCGGCCTCGGCGATCGCGTCGGCGTTGCGCACGTTGCGGTAGGTGTACGAGATGTACTCGGCGACGCCCTCGACCCACCAGATGGTCGGGGTGGTCATGCCGGCGTCGAAGTCGCCGTACATGTTGTAGCGGCCGTCGAGGTAGTGGGTGTACTCGTGGTTGAGGTTCCAGATCTGGAAGTCCGGGCGCAGCCAGCTGGCCTCGTGGGCGATGAAGCGGGCCTGGTTGCCGACCTTGGCCGGGTTGCCCTCCTCGTACATGCCGCCGTTGTCGACGGCGATGCCGTACATCGATCCGGCGTAGAGGCTGTACTCGTAGTAGTCGTCGAAGACGACGACCTCCAGGTTGGTGTTGACGTCACCCGGGATCGCGCCGTTGTCCTGGATCACCTTATGGAACAGGGCGTCCTCGTTGATCAGGCTGGTGCACGTGTCCGCCAGCTGCTGCGCGGTCATCTCCTGGGCGCGGACGCGCAGGTTGGCGTTGCAGGTGCGCTCGTTGGTGAGCACCAGCGGGGGGAGTCGGGTGGGCAGGTCGCAGAGGCCGTAGACGGAGCAGTTGCCCTTGTCCTTGTTCTCCGTGAACCAGACCAGGTTCATGGTGAGCGGGGCGGTGGCGCCGACCAGCGGGTAGCGGCTGACCAGGTCCTTGACGATCGGGCGGCCCTGGGCCCTGAGCTCGTCGTGGGCGACGAGGTTGCCGATCTGGATGCCGATCGAGGTGACCATGTCGCCGCCGTTGATCAGCGAGGCGTTCCGCGTCACGAACGAGGACATGGTGGTGGCGAAGCCGGGATCGGCCTGGAGGGCGGGGATGAAGCCGTCCCGGTCGAAGCCGTTCTCGATGACCGTCTCGGTGTTGGCGACGGCCGTGGTCATCGAACTGGGCCAGCTGGTGGTGTAGTCGGCGAGCAGCCGCTTCACGACGCCGGTGTAGTGGCCGTTCTCGTAGGCGCTGTCGATCAGGGTGACGGCCTCGGCGAGGGTGTCGCCGTTGGCCTGGGTGACGTCCTTGCTGTGCGGAGCGGCGTAGAAGGCGTCGAGCCCGCCGCGGATCGCGGTCTGCAGCGTGCTGCCGTACTGGCCGACGTCGTTGGGGTACTTCCACTGCACGTAGTAGCCGGCGCGCAGGAAGAGCACCAACTGCCCGACGGAGGTGGAGTTGTCACCCGGGTAGCCGGCGGAGGCGTCGCGCAGGCCGTTGGCGACGGTGGCCATCTGGGCCTCGCCGAACGCCCTGGTCGCGTCGGTACCGGTGAGCAGGAAGAGCGAGTTGATGCAGTCGAGGCTCGCGGCCTTGACGTTGGCGACCAGCGCGCTGCCCGTGGCGTTGGTGAAGGCGGAGGTGTCGCAGCCGTTGGCCGCGGCGGCGGCCGAGAACTGCTTGGCGGACTTGGCCGGCGTGCCGGCGGCGGCCGCCTTCGGGGTGCCGGCGGTGCCGTCGGTCTCCGAGGCGAGCGGACGGCCTCCCGTCGTGGCCTCGGGGGACTTGGGGACCGGGATCGCCCGCGGGGCTGCGGCCTTGGCGGCCGGCGCGGCGGCGGACGCCTGACCGATCGGGGCGGCCTGGCTCTGCGGTGCGAACAGGCCGAGCGCGATGAAGAACGCGGCGCCGAGCGCCGGTACCCTTCGCGCCTGGGCCTTGGATATCCGGAAGGGACGCATCTGTGGGGGCCTCCGGGGCCGTTCGGGGCCGCGTGTTGGGGGCGCGACCGCTCGATGTGTGACATGTAAAATGGCACATGGCGCATCGCGACGGGAAGGCCTCGGGCGGGATTGATCGCGACCGCAACCGAAACGTTGTCAGGAACCCGCAGGCCGACGGGTGGTCGCCACTGCGCCGCGCCGGCCAGCACCGGGGCGATCGGCGTCAGTGCCGCGTACTCCAGCGGCGCCGACGGGTCGATCGACAGGCGGCGACCATCGCGCCGTTGTCCGTGCAGAGCCGCAGCGGCGGCACCCGCAGGGTGATCCCCGCGTCGGCGCAGCGCTCCTCGGCCAGCGCCCGGACGCGGGAGTGGCCGCCACGCCGCCGACCATCGCCACGGTCGAGATCCCTTGGTCTGTGCAGGCCCTGACGGCCTTGCGGGTGAGCACGTCGGCGATCGCCTCCTGGAGCGCGGCCGCCACGTCGGGGGCGACGTCGCCGGGGGTCAGTCCGGCCCGGTCCGGCACCTCCCGGACCACCGGCGCCACCGCGTGCACGTGCGCCCGGGCGGCGATCTCCGGCACCACACCGCCGAACCGCGCGTGCTCGTCCATGGAGGACGCGACCGCCTGTCCGCGCAGCCGTCCGTCCTGGCCGAGGCCTGCGCCGGTCTCGTCGCAGGAGGATTCGATCCCCAGCACCACCGGCGATCCGGTCATGGTCACTCGCCCTCATCGGTCATTACATATACGTGTGACCATTGCGCCCGACGGGGTGTGAGGAATATGCAGGAGCTCATTCTTCGTTTCTGCAACTCATACGCAATAGTGTGTTTCCGGCACGATCGTCACCGTTGAACTCGCTGAAAGGGACCGTCTCCTGATGGGCACCTACTCGCTTCCCGACCTGCCGTACGACTACTCCGCGCTCGAGCGGGCGATGTCCGCCGAGATCCTGGAGCTGCACCACTCCAAGCACCACGCCGCCTACGTCAAGGGCGCGAACGACACCCTGGAGCAGCTCGCCGAGGCGCGCGACAAGGAGCAGTTCGGCGGCCTGGTCGGCCTGCAGAAGACCTTCGCCTTCCACCTGTCCGGCCACGTGCTGCACTCGCTCTTCTGGGAGAACCTCTCCCCGGAGGGCGGCGACCGCCCCCAGGGCGCCCTCGCCGACGCCATCACCGAGCACTTCGGCAGCTTCGAGGCCTTCCGCAAGCAGCTCACCACCGCCACCACCGGCGTCCAGGGCTCCGGCTGGGGCATCCTCTCCTGGGAGCCGCTCGGCAAGCGCCTGATCGTCGAGCAGGTCTACGACCACCACGGCAACGTCGGCCAGGGCACCACCCCGCTGCTGGCCTTCGACGCCTGGGAGCACGCGTACTACCTGCAGTACCGCAACGTCCGCCCGGACTACGTCGAGAAGCTCTGGGACGTCGTCAACTGGCAGGACGTGTCGCAGCGCTTCGCGGCCGTCACGGCCGTCTGAGTTCCAATTCAGGCAGACGGCCCCGGACCGGTTGGGCGGTCCGGGGCCGTCCCTGCATTCCCCTACCGCATCGCCCCGTCGCGGGAGCGCCCCGGCATCATCAGGGAGCTGCACACCAGCACCTTTCGGTGCTGCCAGGCGAGCCGCAGAGCGCCGCACCGGCGGGCCGCATCGGCTGTGTACAGCGTGGGCTCGGCCTCTCAGCTTGTGGGGCGGCCTAGATGCGCCGCCAAGGGCCCAGGCCCAAGTGCCATGAGGGGCTGGAGGCTGCTGATCGTGCGGGCCGCGGCCCAGAAACCGTCCGTGGCGGTTTGGAACGGTGTCACCACGATGCCGTGCTGGTGAAAGGCCGTGGGGTCGAGGTATCGCATACCACCGGTTCCGCACAGGTATGAGCTGGCTCCGGTTGCGGCAGCCAAGTCGGCGAGGCGCTGTGAGCGGTCGGGCCGCGACTCCAAGCTGCTGCTGTGAAGGATCACTCCAGGCCAACCGAGCATGTCGAGCAGAGCTCGGGTGGATGCCTCCGCGACCACGGCCGTGCGATCAGTGGTGGCGAACAAGTCGAGCACGGGATCGAGTGCGTCGCTCAGCTCGGGCCAGTGTGGGCTGGAGCAGTAGTGCTGCCGGATCATCTGGCCGGTGCGCTTCTGACAGCGCTCCGGCTCGGTGATCAGCATCTGACGGATAAGGGTGGCGCGGCCTTGCGGCAGGTGGGTCGAGATCGACAGCCACTGGCGCCGGCCGGGCTCGTCCAGGGCGGCCAATCGGGCCCGATGCTGGTAGTCGCGGCGGGCGAACTGAACGTCGTCCAGGACAATCCAGTAGTCCGCCGCGAACAGCTTTGCCAGCGTTGAGAGCCTGGGGAACAGATTTGGCTGGTGGATGGCGCACACGCCACCCGGCGACGGGAGCTCCTCAGCCGACCAGGAGCTTGCTGTCGAATCCATCGGCGAGGAGACGCTGGTAAGCAGCATGGACTTCCCCCGGAACCTCCTGCTCGATGGCGAAGCCGAGCTTCGGGTACTCCATCACCCGTTGCAGATCGCCCATGAGCAAGTCGATGACGAGCTTGTCGTCTCCGATGACCTTGACGTAGTCATCGAGGGCCATCGGCGCGGACGCGCAGACGATGTCAACCTCGGGCCAGAGCTTGCGGCAGGTCGCGTATGCTCGCCGCTCCATGTACGGCATCGCAATCAGCATGACCGACGCGGGCTCGATGCCAGCGGCAGCCAAGACCTGCCGCGAGAGGCTGATGTTCTGTCCGGTGTTGGTGGCCTTGGGCTCAAGCAAGATTGCGCTGCCTGGAACACCAAGATCGACAGCGTGCTCGCGGAAGTGAACCGCCTCGCCGCGTGGGAAACGCTCAGGGCGAGTGGGGTTGTTAGCGCCGCTGAAGACGAGGGTTGGGAACAGCCCGGCATGGAAGAGTCCGGCCGCGTAGGCCGGCACGCCGAGGTCGTGGCTGCCGAGGCCAATCGCTACGTCGCACGGCCGGAGCTGGTGGTGCATCTGGTGGTAGTCCCAGATCCGCGTGGCATCGGCCCACTGTCCGTCGGTGATCGAAGGCTGCTGGCTGTCCGTCACTCATGTTCTCCCTGGTCACCGAGGCTGAAGGCCGCTCGGCCGCTCGTAGCTCTGCCGAATGCCCTCAATGCTTCGCAGTTGGTGACTCATACCGTACTGGGCCGCGAGTGTGGCAGCCTGGCTGAGCACGGCCAGGCCGTCGGCGGCCGTGGCCTCGTCGGACAGCAGGATGTGACTGTGGGCGGTGTCCAGGCGGACGCGTTGCATCGGTGCGTCGGTGGTGCCTGTCTGGCGGGCGATTTCGATGAACTGCAAGGCACCGGATAGCTCGCCGGCGCCACGGTAAGCAAGCGCGAGCTTCTGGTGGGCGACTGACCAGTCCTCGGGCTCGGACAGGTCTTCGAACTCGCGGGTGGCGGTGGTCATGACGCGGGCCGCGTAGTCGTGGTTGCCGTCCTTGCTCAGTGCGGTGCCTACCCAGAGGCGGGCTCTGGCCCTATCGCGGCGGCTGAGCCGGTCGTCGGTGGCGAGCAGTTCGTACCGGTGGGCCGCAAGATCGAGCTTGCCGGACATTTCGGCGACGACGGCCAGGGAGAGGTCGAGCTGGGCCACCCGACGGGGAATGTCGAGCTGGGTGAAGACCGAGCGGGCCTGAGCGTATGAGTGCGGGGCTGACAGCGGGCCGAGGACGGAGCCCTGGTCTCGCTGCAAGTCACCGAGCAAGGCGGTGGAGCGGGCGTAGAGATAGAGGCCCTTCTCGTCCAGGCTGCGCGGCTCGTAGCGAGTCAGCCACCGGTTGAGAAGGCTGGTGGCGAAGATGAAGTTCTGCCGGCTCAGGGCCGCGACCGTGCGCTCAAGGTCATCGGTCCAGGATTCGAAGTCCCACAGCCGAGGACCAGCCGTGGTAGTCGTTGGCCGCGCAGTGGCCCTGCCAGCCTCGGAGAGCAGGGTCTCGAATCGCAGATGGGCGGCTGCGTCACACCTGGCCAGGGCGGTGTCGAGGATTGCCTGGGTGTCAGGGCGGGGCTGAGTGTCGACGCCGAGCTTCTCCCACTTGGAGACCGTCCGCACTGCCACGCCAAGGTGCTCAGCGAAGGCCCGGACGCTCATGCGCAGCGCACGCCTGAGGGCCCATGCTTCCAGGCCACTCCACTGTTGCACGGTCGCCACGCGGCCCTCCTTTCGGGAAGTCATCGAAGCACGAAGCGCGCAGACGGTGAGTCAGAAGTGCCACGCAAGTGCAACAGCAGGTCATTTCAGCGCCCACCGAATGCCAGGAGGCTTGAGCGCAAGGCCAACGCCCCAGCAGGCCGGTCTCTCAAGCCCCCTTCGTCCTGGATGGTCGCGCAGATGGAACTCACGGAACATCGCCTGGTCCACGGCCCGGTCGTCTACGGCTTCCTGCGGATGACGACCACTGCCGTCGCCCGTCACCGGGCGTCGTCCGAAGTCCTCACTCAGTACTGCACGCAGCATGAACTGACGCTGAGTGGTGTCTTTACCGAGCGCGATTGCACCTCCGCCTCGAAGTCCGCGGCCTTCACCGGCTTGCTCGACGTCCTGGCGCTGCCGGACACCTACGGCGGGGTCCTGCCCGCGGCTACACATCTCGGCCCCGGGCGATAGCCGCCGAACGCAAACAGCAGATCGGCATAGCCGGCGTCCGGCTGCAGCTGATCCGCCGCCCGACAACTGCGAGTCCTGGCCTGTCGCATCTCGACGGCGCGGCCAGCTACGACCTCGAATGAGTTCACCTTCCCCCTGTCGCTGCGCTACTCCCGAACCGGGAGGCACTTCCCGTGCCCAACGAAACCCGTCCTGCTCTTAGTCAGTTGGCGCTGGCTGACACCCCCAATGCCGTGTCCTGGGCCCGGCGACACGCCGTCGCCGTCCTGCGCCACTGGCGAGTCCCGACCAGCGTCGTCGACACGGCTCAGCTGATCGTCTCGGAGCTGACCACCAATGCCATACGCCGTCTCGGGCCGGATGAAGAGGCGGCGCCGTACTCGGCGCTGACGTCGGTCAGCACCTTCACGCTGACGCTGCGGCTGTATGGTCACCGGCTCCTGCTGCTGGTGCACGACTACCAGCCCGACGTGCCCGTGCTCAAGGAGGTCGGCCTGGATGCCGAGAACGGCCGCGGCGTCTTCCTGGTTGCCCACATGAGTGCCCGCTGGGGCTACTACGTCCCGGCCGCTGTGAGCGGCAAGGTCGTCTGGTCCGAGCTACTGCTGGAGGCACCGGCCACTCAGCCGTCGATTCCTGGTGCTGGGCTCCAGCGTTCGTCGTTCGGCCAAGAGGAAAAGGCCTCTTCGCTCCTCGTGGCCAGGACACTCGTCGGGCTGAGAGCACTGTAATGGCACCGGTTTCTCAGCTGGCTGAACATCACAAACCGCTCACACCAGGTCAGCTGGCTTCGCTGCTGCGGGCTCCGGCGGCCAGACGTAGCTACCTCGGCCAGTACGAGCTCGTCCTGGCCGACGGAGAGCAGGTGGCTCAAGGGCTGCCGCCGAGCCACTTCGCTGATTCGCCCGGTCAGGCCATGCGCTGGCTGCGCCGGGCGGTTCGGCGGCTGGCCCCGGTGCTGGACGAGCACGCCAAGCGGCTGGCTGGTGAGTGGTTGGACGACCCGGCCGGCTATCACGCGGCCGTCCTTGGCCTCATCCAAGGCGAGGCGATCTTGCTGGCGCTGCCTTCGGGCGGCCTGCGCCTCCAGGTCGGGGCCCGTCCCGTGATCACCCTGACCGTCCTGGCAGCCCCGGCCGCTTCCTGATCTTCCTAACCACCACCTCCCCGACGGGCTCTGCGCCCGCCAGGTGAGCCGTCACGCCCGCATCTCACCGGAGAAACGAGGCTCGAATGACTATCGTCACCACCCCGCGGCCCACGCCGCAGGTCGACCGGCTGGTCGAAGCGATCCAGTTGGTGCTGCCCGAGGCCCCGACCATCGCTTCTGTTGGCGCGGATCGGCTCCTCATCGCACCGCCCCGCCTGCGGCTGCACCTCGAACACCACCTGGCGGGCCAGATCGGCCGTATCCGGGTGACCGGCACCTTGGACCGACGGTTGGTATTGATCGAGCGGCCTGACACGAAGTGGGTGGTGGCCGACCTGTCCGGCCAGCCGCACGACTCCCGGCACTGGCCGAGCTGGACCGGCGGCCACCTGGACCTTGAGACGCCGGACTCCTGGTTGTCGCTGGCCGTCGTGGATGACTACGCCGTCCACCGCTTCAGCCGACCGAGGCTGCTGCTGGCGGCGCTCTACCACCCTGAGTACTTTCCGCTGCCCCGGTTTCCGTTGGGAATCAGCGACGTGGCTCGAGCGGGCCGCTCGACCCTCATGGGCGAGGTGACGCCGACTGACATGCAACTCGGCGTCACCATGGCTGATCTGGTCAAGGGTGTGGCCCAGGACGCCCCCGACATCCTCGGCATCTCGGCCACCTTCGGGCAGCACGACCTCATGACCGAGCTGCTGGACGCCACGTACAGCCTGGCCGTACCGCCACTGGTGGTGGCCGGTGGCAGCCTGACCGCCCGCAACGAAGCGCTGTTACTGGAGCAGTACCCCGATCTGCTCATCGCCCGTGGGGCCGGTGAGGCCACCATCCAAGACGTGCTGGCCCACTGGCACGGCGACATCGCACGCGAGGACATCCGCGGTATCGGCTACAACGGGGCGGCTCGTGGATCCGGCACCCTGACTGTCGGCCGGCGCCGGACCGCCAAGCCGGTGTCGAGTTCGCAGGACGACATCTTCCCCGAGCTGGACCTGTTACCCGACACCTTCGATCACCACGGCGTCGGCCAGGCGGAAGGCTCCCGCGGCTGTACCAACTACTGCTCCTTCTGCCCGCGCGGCCACAAAGGCCAGTGGTTCGGCGGCCAACCCGAGGCCTTCCCGTGGCTGCTGGACCAGATCGGCCGGGTCTACGACCGCTGCCCCCACATCTCGCGGACGCTCTACCTGGTGGATGAGGAGTTCATCGGCCGGGGCCACGACGCCGTCCCGCGAGCCCTGGCCATGGCCGACACCCTGCACCAGGCCGGGTTCAAGTGGGAGACCAGCTGCCGCATCGACCAGGTGACGAAGCCCGACCGTGACCACGCCTGGCATGTCGAGCGCGCTGCCATGTGGCGCGGGCTGGTCGACCGTGGCCTCCGCCGCTGCCTGTTCGGCGTCGAATCCGGGGTGGACTCGATTCTGGAGCGCTTCAACAAGGAGACCGGCGGCGAACAGAACGCCGTGGCCATTCGGACGCTGTCGGCGCTCGGCGTGCCGACCCGGTTCACGTACATCAGCTTCGACCAGCTCATGACCTTCGAGGAACTCAAAGCCACTTACGCCTACCAGAGCCGCACCGACCTGCTGCTGTTGCCCCTGCGGGGGCTCAGTCCCGAGGAGATCGTGGAAGGCGTCGTCGACCCCGACTGGGTGGCGGCTCATTCGACCGGTCGGCCGTTCTACAGCGGCATCTCCTACATGCTCGTCTCGATGGAGAACCTGATCGGGGCGGCCTACACCAAGCAGGCCCAGGCCGCCGGCCTGACCGGTGAGGTCCGGCCGTCCATGGGCCGGGTGGACGCTCGCTTCGCGGACTGGCGCATCGGCGTGGCAAGCGAGTGGGCGCAGCTGTGGGTGGACCGCAACTTCGCCCTCGACTACACCTTCAAGTCGCTGGAGAAGATTCTCGATGGCGACCCGCGCCGTGCCGTCCGGGCGGCCCGCGTGGTGCTCAAGGACGCCGCCTACACCATCTTCGGGCACATGATTCGCGAGATTGAAGCCACCAGCGAGGCGGTCGGGGCCGAGGTCGGCGGCGGTGAGCTGTCCGCCCGGCTGCGCATGTGGCTGGAGGCCGAGATCAAAACCCTGGCCGAACGGATGGGAGACGTGGTGGAGCAGGTCGGCCGCACTCTTCCGCCGGACCACGCCCGCACGCTGGTCTTTGAGCACGGCCGCTGGTCCCGCAACACCAGGTGGCACTCGATCAACGCCAACGACCCGTGTGGCACCTGATGAGGGCGGCCCAGATGGATCGACGACACCTTCCCGGCCTGGATCATGAGGTCTCAGCCGTCGGCGCCGGCTGCTGGACGATCGGCGGGCCGGCCACCAACCGGGGCGTCCCGATCGGCTGGGCTGGGGTGGACGCCGACGAGGCCCTCGCGGCCCTGGTCCGGGCGCACGATCTCGCCGTCAGTCTGTACGACACAGCTGACGTCTACGGCCTGGGCCAGTCGGAGCGGCTGATCGGCCGCCTCCTGAAGCTGGTTAACCGCAGCCGCTTGGTCATCTCCAGCAAGGTCGGCTACTTCGCCGGCACGGCCATCCACCCGTACGCCGCGGCTCAGATGCGGCGGCAGCTGCTCACCTCCTTGAGCAACCTCGGCACCGACTACTTGGACGTCTATTTCCTCCACTCCAGCGACTTCGGGCTGGACGACCGCTACCTGGACGAGGCGGTGGAGACCGTCCAGCGCCTCCGTCGCGACGGCCTGATCGGCGCCGTCGGGATGCGCGCGCCGCACGGTTCGCCGCCGAGTGGGCAACTGACCCCAACCACCCGCAGGCGGCCGAGAGCGCTCGATTCCTGGCCCTGTTCGAGCGGATCAAGCCAGATGTCCTGACCGTCCGCTACAACTTGCTCAGCCCGCTGTACGCCCCCGATGAGACCGACGTCTTCAGCTTCGCCCGCCGCCACCAGGTCGGCCTGCTGCTCAAGCAGGTACTCGGCCAAGGCCTGCTCATCGGCGCGCGCAGCCCCAGCTCGCCCATGGCCTTTCCCGCCGGAGACCACCGCCAAGGCGGCCCGTTGTTCACGGCGACCGCGCTGCGGGCTATCCACGCCGGGCTGGACCAGCTGTGTCAGCGGTTCGGCGGTGGCCAGGCAGACCTCACGCGAGTGGCCGTGCGATATGCCCTCCAGCGAGACCCCAACGCCGTGGTTCTGCTCGGCTTCCGCAACGCCCGGCAGATCGGCAGCAACGTCACCTGCCTGGGTGAACCCCTGAGCTTGGAGGACATTGGCGCGATTCAGCTCGCCATGTCGTCCGTCCGGGACATGCTTGCCGCGTCCGGACCCGCCATCTCCAACTCCCATCAGGAGCACAGCGCATGAAGTACATCGAGGTCGAGCAGAAGTTCCAGCTGCTGAGCTCGCCGGACGATCTCAAGGCCACGCTCACAGCCCGTGGGGCCAAGGCCGACACGGCTTCGCGCCAGGTGGACACCTACTACAACGCGCCCCACCGCGACTTCCTGGCCGGTGAGGTCATCTCCGAGTGGCTGCGGGTGCGGGTCGAGGACGGGGGATCGTCGCTCAACTTCAAGCGGTGGTACCCACTGGAGGAAAAGATCAAGACCCACTGCGACGAGTTCGAGACCGCCGTTGCCGACGCCGAGGCGGTCACCCGGCTCCTCGGCGCGCTCGCCTTCACCCACCTGACCACGGTCGACAAGGTCAGGGAGGAGTGGGTCACGGACGGCATCGCGGTGGCGTTCGACACCGTGGCCGGCCTGGGCGAGTTCATCGAGTTCGAGTTCAAGGGCGAGGCCGGCACCATTGAGGAGGCCACGGCCAAGATCGAGACGTTCATCGCCGGGCTGGGCATCAAGCTGGGCGACCGAATCCATGCTGGCTACCCGCACATGGCACTGGGGATCACGCCTGCGACTGCCTGATCGAGCGCGTGGACGGGCCGGTGCTCGCAGCGGACGAGCACCGGCCTCAGCGCCAATCAGCGGATCCCCCAACAGATGCGTCGGTGTCTCGGCAGCGCCGAGACACCGACGTCCGGCCCTGGGCGGTTAAGGGGCGTCAGGTTCAAGTACCTGGAAACTGCTGGAACGCCGTGCCCCACGCATGGGCGGGGCACGGCGCTCAACCGTCACGATCTGTGCCAGGTGGCGTAGTGGAGGCCGTGGGCGGCTCGTGTGGTGGGCTGCTCTTCTCTGCCGCCGTGGCGGCCGGGTTCGCGGCCGGTTGTGACCGTCAGGACGAGGGGCCGAAGAAGCCCTCCAGGATCTGCTGGGCAGCCGACCCCGCCGGCAGCGTGCCCGCGCGGACCTGCTGCTCCAGCCCGGGGGCGAGCCTCTGGACCTCCGGATGCGCGTGCAGCCGCGCGAAGAGCTGGTCGTGGACCATCGCCCACGTCCACTCGACCTGCTGGTCGCGGCGCTTCGCCGTCAGGGCGCCGGTCGCGTCGAGCACCTTGCGGTGCTGCTGCAGCCGTTCCCACAGCACGTCGAGCCCGCTGCCGTCGCGGCCGCTGCAGGTGAGCACCGGCGGCGTCCACGGCGCGTCCGGCGACTGCAACAGCCGCAGTGCGCCCGCCAGTTCGCGGGCGGCGGCCTTGGCGTCGGTCTCGTGCGGGCCGTCGGCCTTGTTGACGGCGATCACGTCGGCGAGTTCCAGCACGCCCTTCTTGATGCCCTGGAGCTGGTCCCCGGTGCGGGCCAGCGAGAGCAGCAGGAAGGAGTCGACCATGCCGGCCACCGTGGTCTCCGACTGCCCGACGCCGACCGTCTCGATCAGCACGACGTCGTGGCCGGCGGCCTCCATCACCACCATCGACTCGCGGGTGGCCCGGGCCACGCCGCCGAGTGTGCCGGAGGTGGGGGAGGGGCGGACGAAGGCGTTAGGGTCGACGGCGAGGCGCTCCATCCGGGTCTTGTCGCCCAGGATGGAGCCGCCGGTGCGGCTGGACGTCGGGTCGACGGCCAGCACCGCGACGCGGTGGCCGAGGCCGGTGAGCATGGTGCCGAACGCGTCGATGAAAGTCGACTTGCCGACACCGGGGACGCCGGTGATGCCCACCCGGACCGCCCCGCCCGCGTGCGGCAGCAGCATGGTGAGCAGCTGCTGCGCCAGCGCGCGGTGGTCGGGCCGGGTGGACTCGACGAGGGTGATGGCCCGCGCGATGTACGCGCGCGAGCCTTCCCGCACCCCCTGGGCGTACTGGTCGAGGTCGATCGTCCGGGGCGCCATCGGCTCAGCGCCTCAGAGCTCGTGGCCGAGGTCGGCGGCCAGCGACTTGAGCAGGTCGTAGGCGGCGTCCGGAATCACCGTGCCGGGCGGGAAGACCGCCGCGGCGCCCGCCTCGTACAGCGCGTCGAAGTCGCCCGGGGGGATGACCCCGCCGACCACGATGGTGATGTCCTCCCGGCCGGCCTCGGCCAGCTCGGTGCGCAGGGCCGGCACCAGGGTGAGGTGTCCGGCGGCCAGCGAGGAGACGCCGACGATGTGGACGTCCGCCTCGACGGCCTGGCGGGCCACCTCGGCCGGGGTCTGGAACAGCGGGCCGACGTCCACCGTGAAGCCGAGGTCGGCGAAGGCGGTGGCGATCACCTTCTGGCCGCGGTCGTGGCCGTCCTGGCCCATCTTGGCGACCAGGATGCGCGGCCGCCGGCCCTCGGCCTGCTCGAACCGCTCGACCAGGTCGCGGGTGCGCTGGAGCGGGGCCGACGCCCCGGCTTCGTCTCGGTACACACCCGAGATGGTACGGATCTGGCCCGAGTGCCGGCCGTACACCTTCTCCAGGGCGTCCGAGATCTCGCCGACGGTGGCCATGGCCCGGGCCGCGTTCACCGCCAGGTGGAGCAGGTTGCCGTCCAGCGAACCGCCGCGCTGCGGACCGGCCTCGGCGGCCCGGGTCAGCGCGTGCAGCGCGGCCTGGGTGGCGGCCTCGTCGCGCTCGTCGCGCAGGCGGCGCAGCTTCTCGATCTGGCGGGCGCGCACCGAGGAGTTGTCGACCTTGAGCACGTCGATCTGCTCGTCGCTCTCCACCCGGTACTTGTTGACGCCGATCACCGGCTGGCGGCCGGAGTCGATCCGGGCCTGGGTGCGGGCCGCGGCCTCCTCCACGCGCAGCTTCGGGATGCCCGCGTCGATCGCCTTGGCCATACCGCCGGCCGCCTCCACCTCCTGGATGTGCTGCCAGGCGCGGCGGGCCAGGTCGTGGGTGAGCTTCTCGACGTACGCGGAGCCGCCCCACGGGTCGATGACCCGGCAGGTGCCGGACTCCTGCTGGAGCAGCAGCTGGGTGTTGCGGGCGATCCGGGCCGAGAAGTCGGTCGGCAGCGCCAGCGCCTCGTCGAGGGCGTTGGTGTGCAGCGACTGGGTGTGCCCCTGCGTCGCGGCCATCGCCTCCACACAGGTACGGGTGACGTTGTTGAACACGTCCTGTGCGGTCAGCGACCAGCCGGACGTCTGCGAATGGGTGCGCAGCGACAGCGACTTGGCGTTCTTCGGGTCGAACTGCCTGACCAGCTTGGCCCAGAGCAGCCGGGCCGCGCGCAGCTTGGCGACCTCCATGAAGAAGTTCATGCCGATCGCCCAGAAGAACGACAGCCGCGGCGCGAAGGCGTCCACGTCCAGCCCGACGTCCAGCCCGGCCCGCAGGTACTCGACGCCGTCGGCCAGCGTGTAGGCCAGCTCCAGGTCGGCCGTGGCCCCGGCCTCCTGGATGTGGTAGCCGGAGATGGAGATCGAGTTGTACCGCGGCATCTTCTGCGAGGTGTACGCGAAGATGTCCGAGATGATCCGCATCGACGGCTGCGGCGGGTAGATGTAGGTGTTGCGGACCATGAACTCCTTGAGGATGTCGTTCTGGATGGTCCCTGCGAGCTTCTCCGGCGGCACCCCCTGCTCCTCGGCCGCCACGATGTACAGCGCCAGGACGGGCAGCACCGCGCCGTTCATGGTCATCGACACCGACATCTTGTCCAGCGGGATGCCGTCGAAGAGCTGGCGCATGTCGTAGATGGAGTCGATCGCCACGCCCGCCATGCCCACGTCGCCGGTCACCCGCGGGTGGTCGCTGTCGTAGCCGCGGTGGGTCGGCAGGTCGAAGGCGACCGAGAGGCCCTTCTGGCCGGCCGCCAGGTTGCGGCGGTAGAAGGCGTTGGACTCCTCGGCGGTGGAGAACCCGGCGTACTGCCGGACCGTCCACGGCTGGTTGACGTACATCGTCGGGTACGGGCCGCGCAGGTACGGGGCGACGCCGGGGTAGGTGCCCAGGAAGTCCAGGCCGGCCAGGTCGTCCGCGGTGTACAGCGGCTTGACGCCGATGCCCTCGGGGGTGTCCCAGCGCAGCTCGTCGACGTCCTTGCCGGTGGCCTGGCGCCAGGCGGCCTGCCAGCTCTCGTCGGTGACGTCCCGGGCGGCGTCGCCGTCCAGCCCGATTCCGGTGAAGTCGGGGATCATCACGCCACCTTGCTCTCGTCGGCGATGTTCTCGTCGGTGATCTCGTCCAGCAGGCCGGTCAGCGTGGCGACGGCGTCGCCGCCCGCCGCTACGAAGCCGTCCACGCCCGCCGCCTCGTAGGCCGCGCGCTGCTCGCCGGGACGCCCGGCCAGCAGCACCCGGCGCGCGCCCGCCGCCTTGAGGGCGGCCGCGACGGCCTCGGCGTGCTCGCCGTACAGCGCGTCGCTGGAGCACAGGCACGCGGCCGTGGCGCCGGAGGCGGCGAAGGCCTCGGCGAACGCGGCCGGGTCGACGGACTCCAGCGAGGTCGTCGCGATGCCGCCGGCCTGGAACAGGTTGGCGGCGAAGGTGGTGCGCGCGGTGTGCGCGGCGGCGGTGCCGATCGAGGCCAGGAACAGCGTGGGCCGGGCGCCGGTGGCGGCCAGGACCGCGTCCGAGCGGTCCCGCAGCGTCTCGTACGCCTCGGCGCGGCGCACCTGCGGCAGCCCGCCGTGCGGTGCGGCCGGGGCCGGCTCGCGGACCAGCGGCTGCTCGCCCAGGTGCGGGAACTCACTGACGCCGGTGACCGGTTCGCGCCGCTTGGCGAGCCGGACGGACCGCTCCGCCCAGGTCGCGGCGATCCGCTCGCCGACCAGCCCGTCGGTGAGGGCGGCCCGCTGGCCGCCGGCCCGCTCGATCTCCTGGAACCAGGCCCAGGCGGCCTGCGCCAGCTCCTCGCTCAGCTGCTCGACGTACCAGGAGCCGCCGGCCGGGTCGATCACCCGGGCCAGGTGGGACTCCTCCAGCAGGATCGACTGGGTGTTGCGGGCGATCCGGCGGGCGAAGGCGTCCGGCAGGCCGAGCGCACTGTCGAAGGGCAGCACGGTGACGGCGTCGGCGCCGCCGACCCCCGCGGCCAGGCAGGCCACGGTGGTGCGCAGCATGTTCACCCACGGATCGCGGGCGGTCATCATCACCCGGGAGGTGACGGCGTGCTGGCGCTGCGCCGAGGCCTCCGCGGACGCCCCCGACACCTCGGCGACGCGGGCCCAGAGGCGGCGCGCGGCACGGAACTTGGCGATCGTCAGGAACTGGTCGGCGTCCGCCGCGTAGCGGAACTCCAGCTGGCCGAGCGCGGCGTCGACCGACAGCCCGGCGGCGGTCAGCGCCCGCAGGTAGGCGACGCCGGTGGCGAGCGAGCAGCCCAGCTCCTGGGCGGGGGAGGCGCCGGCCTCGTGGTAGGGCAAGGCGTCGACGGTCAGGGCCCGGACTCCCGGGTACGCGGCGGCGCAGCGGGCGGCCAGTGCGGTGGCCTCGGCGAGCAGCGAGGGGGTGCGGTCGGCCTGGCCGGTACGGGCCTGGAGGCCCAGCGGGTCGGCGCCGAGGTTGCCGGCGGCGGCGCCGGGGGAGACCTCGCGCTCCTCGTACAGCTTGAACAACTGCTCGGCGGCGTCCGTGAATTCGGGGCCGGCGTCGAGCGCCACGGCGGCCAGGTCCAGGTACACCCCGGTCAGCGCCTCGGGCAGGGCGGTCACCGGGAGGCCCTCGCCGCCCAGCTCCAGCCAGATCGAGCCGACGCCGTGCTCCAGGTCGGCCAGGACGGCCTCGTTGGTGCGCCGGCGGTCCGGGTCGGCGTGTCGCTGGCGGACGTCCCACCCGGCGACGACCGAGCCCTGCGGCCTGCCGCCGCGCACGAACGGCGGGAAGCCCGGGTAGCCGGGCTCGGCCGCGGTGTCCTCGGCGGTGTACAGCGGGCGGGCACGCAGGCCGTCCTGGAGGCCGGTGGTGAGCGCCTGCTCGGCGGCGGCGCCGTCCTCGGGCTGGGCACCGGACTTGCGCAGCACACCCTCGACGAGCTGCTGCCACTGCTCACGGTGCGCGGCCGGGAACTCGGCAGCGAGGGGGAGCCCTTCGGGCGGGACCTTCATGACCGCAGGTTAGCGCCCGTTAGCGAGGGCGCAGGAGGGGAGGCGCGTGTGACCTTTCCCTCGATTTAGCGAAGCCTCAGCACTCCGGGCGGCGAGGAGTGTCGCGGGCGGCGGCACCCGAGGTCAGGGCCGGTGTCGCGGGCGGCGGCACCCGTGGTCGACGCCGGTGTCACGGGTGGCGGCACCCGAGGTCGACGCCGGTGTCACGGACCATGATCGACTGACCGGAATCGCCCGGAACGGGGGAATTGCGGAACCCCGCCCCTCGGCAGTCGAGGCCCTTCGAGGAAGGCGCACGGGGACGGCACCCCCATGCGTCCCTGCTCGCCTTCGCCGTGCCTTTCGCAGCTCCCGGCGCCTCGAGGTGAACCCACGAACGCCCCCTGGACGTTTCTCCAATGTCCCCTCCAGCGTCCCCGAAGGAGAGCCCACCGCCATGGGAAAGCGCCGCAAGCCCAACCCTGCGAGCCGGGCCCGCCTGGTAGTCCTCACCACGGCCATGGCCGGCGGCGCGGTGCTCGCCTCCGGCACGGCCCACGCCGAGCCCACCCCCACCCTCGCCTCCGTCAAGGAGCAGGTGGACCAGCTCAACCAGGAGGCCGAGCAGGCCACCGAGCGCTACAACGGCTTCCAGGCCAAGCAGCAGAAGCTCCAGGGCGAGGCCAACCGGATCCAGGAGAAGGTCGCCCGCGGCCAGGAGGCCATGAACGAACTGCGGGTCCGGCTCGGCGCGGTCGCCGCCGACCAGTACCGCAGCAACGGCATGGACCCGGGCGTCCAGCTCATGCTCGACTCCGACCCGGCCGCCTACCTGGCGCGCGCCTCGGTGCAGAACCAGGTCGCCGACTCCCAGACGAACCTGCTCAAGCAGGCCCAGGACGAACAGCGCAAGCTCGACCAGGACCGCACCGAGGCCGCCGCCACCCTCGCCGAGCTCGACACCGTCGGCGCCTCGCTCGGCGCGGAGAAGGGACAGGTCCAGACCAAGCTCGCCCAGGCCCAGGCCCTGCTCAACAAGCTCAGCGCCGCCGAGCGCGCCAAGATCAACGCCCAGGAGTCCGCCGACAAGGCCAAGGCCGCCGCCCAGCAGGCCGCCGCCGCCGACCGCGCCTCCCGCTCCGCCGAACGCCCCGGCACGAACACCCCGCCGCCGCCGGCCGCCAGTGGCCGCGCCGCCGCCATCGTCCAGTTCGCCTACGCCCAGCTCGGCAAGCCCTACGGCTGGAGCATGACCGGCCCCAACAGCTTCGACTGCTCCGGCCTCACCGGTGCCGCCTACCGCGCGGCCGACGTCAAGCTCCCCCGCATGTCCCAGGACCAGTGGAACGCCGGCACCCGCATCGCCCGCGGCGACCTCCAGCCCGGCGACCTGGTCTTCTTCTACGACGACCTGCACCACGTGGGCATCTACATCGGCGACGGCAAGATGATCCACTCCCCCCGCACCGGCAAGAACATCGAGGTCCTCCCGATCGGCGTCATGCCCTACATGGGCGCCGTCCGGCCGTAGCCGCCGCAGCCCGCCCGCGCTGCGGGTGCGGGGTCCAGGCGAGGAGGTGGGGGAGGGCCGGGCGGAGGCCGGGTTCGCCGCCCGTCGTACGGGCAGGGCCTGGTGCCGGTCGGTGTCGCAGCCGGCGGGCGAGGTCGACGGCGGCCGCGGGCCAGTGCGGGTGCTCGAAGCCGAAGCCCGCGTCCTGGAGCCGTCCGGGTGCCACCGAGCGGCTCTTGAGCAGCAGTTCGGCGTTGTCGTCTTTAGCTTGATACGAAAATGAACGCATTCAAAAGGGATGGTGTCCGGGTGGCGCCCTCCGATGGAGGGCGGACCGTTTTGCGTGACGCAGCCGGTTCGCACTAGGTTTCGACGCCGTCGACGCGGGTGGGCCGCAGGGGAGCTGACCACTGGTCATGCGGCTGGCCGCCCGGTCGTGTCGCCAGGAACATCGCATCGGGGGAAGGAACAGTCAGTTGCGTACCAGCGGAACCAGCGGAACCAGCGGAACCAGTGGGGCCGGCGGCACCAGGCGAGGCCACGGGACCACCGTCATCACCAGGACGGCCGTCACCGCCGCCGCGCTCCTCTGCCTCGGCGTGCTGAACGCCTGCGGACCGGACGACAGCGGCGGGCAGAACGCCGCCCCGGGTACCGCCGCCACCGCGGCCGCCACCGCCCCGGCGAGCGGCGCCGCGCAGCCGTCGACCGGCGCGGCCAAGCCGTCCTCGGCCGGGCCCGCCGTCTCCAAGGACATCCCGGCCGGCGCCTGGATCAACCCGCGTGCCGTCCCGCTCGACGCGGTCTACAAGTGGCCGGCCCCGGCAGGCACCGCCAAGGGGGTGAGCGGCACGCCGGCCTTCAAGCTCCAGGAGCTGTGCCACTCGAAGCTGTCCCAGGACAACGAGAGCCTCGGCGCCGGCCGGGCCGCCGCCCAGTCCGTGATCGGGGCCGGGGGCGCCGACCAGTGGCAGGCCCAGCAGACCCTCCTCTACGAGGGCGACCCGCGCCCCAGCAGCGGCGTCGCGCAGAGCGCCTACGCGGTCTTCGGCGACCTCCGGGACGAGGTCAAGGCCTGCGCCAAGACCGTCCCGGGCGCCACCGTCAAGGTGACCAGCCCCGAGGACGGGAAGTACTTCGCGGCGACGGTGACCGTCCCGCAGGCCGGCGGCACCACCGTCACCCTGCACGAGTACCTGACCGCCCCGGACGGCACGGTGAACGAGCTGTCGCTCTGGACGGCCGGCAAGCCCGGCGCCCAGCCCAAGGTCCCGTGGGCCGGCCCCGCCGACGCCGATGTGGCCAAGGCGATGGACTCGGCGCTCTGCACCGCCCTCAAGGACTGCTGAGCCCGGGCAGGGCCGGACGGCGATCAGCGGGACGGCGAGTACCGGACGGAGAACGCCGGACGGAGAACGCCGGACGGAGTACGGCTGACGGCGAACAGCGGGCGGCGGGTGCGGGAAGCGCCCGACGCCCGCTGTTCCACTCCCGCGTCCCCTGCTGTCCGCGCTCCCGGTGGAGGGCGGACCGTTGCGAGCGGCAGGAGGCTAAGGCGGTTCGTGTCCGACCTCGTACGGCATGGCCGGAAATGTGTCCGAATCGAGGGAACCCCGGGCCCTCGCCGCACGACTGGTGGACCGGGCGCCGACGGGCGGCCGTGCCGGGCCGGGAGCTCCGGGCGGACGGCGCGGTCCGCCCGCCCCGCCAGCCCGGTCCGACTCTGCCCGCCCCGAGGAGTGCACGCGCATGTGCGGAATCACCGGCTGGGCGTCCTTCCACCAGGACGTCCGCCACAGCGCCCCCGTCATCGAGGCGATGACCGCCACCATGGCCCTGCGCGGGCCCGACGCCGGCGGGGTCTGGCTCGGCGCCCGCGCCGCGCTCGGCCACCGTCGCCTCGCCGTGATCGACATCGAGGGTGGCGCACAGCCCATGGCCGACCGCCGCGACCACCCGGGCGTCGTCCTGACCTACAGCGGCGAGGTCTACAACCACCACCAGCTGCGCGCCGAACTCCAGGCCAAGGGGCACCGGTTCGAGACCCGCAGCGACACCGAGGTGGTGCTCCGCGCCTACCAGCAGTGGGGCGACGCCCTGGTCGACCGCCTGGAGGGCATGTACGCCTTCGCCATCTGGGACGAGCGGGCCGAGCGCCTGCTGCTCGTCCGCGACCGGCTCGGCGTCAAGCCGCTGTTCTGGGCGCCCGTCGGGGGCGGCCTCGCGTTCGGCTCCGAGCCCAAGGCGCTCTTCGCCCACCCCGAGATCACCCCGACCGTCGACGCCGACGGCCTGCGCGAGGCCTACAGCCTGCTCTTCAACACCGGCCCCACCGTCTGGGCCGGCGTCCGCGAGGTCCGGCCCGGCGGCCTGCTCGTCCTCGACCGGGACGGCATCCGGGAGCGGCGGTACTGGGAGCTGCAGGCCTGCCCGCACACCGACGACCTCGCCGCCACCACCGAGCAGGTCCGCTCGCTGGTCAACCGCGCCGCCCGCGCCCAACTGGAGGCCGACGTCCCGCTCTGCAGCCTGCTCTCCGGCGGCCTGGACTCCACCGTCGTCACCGCGCTGGTCGCCGACGAACTCCGGCTGACCGAGGGCCCGCAGGCCAAGCTGCGCTCCTACGCCGTCGACTACAGCGACCAGGCCGAACAGTTCACCGGCGACGTGCTGCGCACCGGCCACGACACCCCGTACGCCGCCGAGGCCGGTGCCTTCATCGGCAGCGACCACTCCACCGTCGTCCTCGACCCGGCCGCCCTGCTCGACCCGGAGAACCGCCGGGCCGTCGTCGTCTCCCGCGACTCGCCGATCGGAGTCGGCGACATGGACACCTCGCTCTACCTGCTGTTCGGCGAGATCCGCAGGCACTCCACCGTCGCCCTGTCCGGCGAGGCGGCGGACGAGGTGTTCGGCGGCTACCCGTGGTTCCACACCCCCAGGGCGCTCGCCGCGCAGACCTTCCCCTGGCTGCTCGTCACCGGCGACGAGGCCGCCATGCCGATCAACCCGGACCTCGCCGCACACCTGCGCATCGGCGAGTTCCGCGACGACACCTACCGCACCGCGCTCGCCGCCGTCCCGCACCTGGACGACGAGAGCCCCGCCGAACACCGCCAGCGCGAGATGCAGCACGTCTCGCTCACCCGCTGGCTGCGCCAGCTGCTGCACCGCAAGGACCGTCTTTCGATGGCGCAGGGCCTGGAGGTCCGCGTCCCCTACTGCGACCACCGTCTGGTCGAGTACGCCTTCAACATCCCCTGGGCGATGAAGAGCCACGACGGGCGGGAGAAGAGCCTGCTCCGCTCCACCGGTCAGGGCGTCGCGCCGGACTCGGTGCTCTGGCGGCCGAAGAACCACTACCCGACCACCCACCACGCCGACTACAACAGCGGCCTGCAGCGCCTCGCGCGCGAGGCGCTCGACGCGCCGCACGTGCGCGACATCGCCGACGAGACGGTCATCAAGGCCAGCCTCGACACCCCGGCCGAGCAGCTGGAGTGGGGCCACCGGCTGCGCCTGGAGCGGGTCGTCGACCTCGCGCTCTGGCTCGACCACCACCGCCCGGCGCTCGCCGTCTGACGGCCCGCCCGCGGCACCGCCCCCGCCCCGGACGCTCTCCGGGACGGGGGCGGTGCCGTTTCCGGGGCAGAGTGGCGGGGGCTCGTCGGGGCCCCGGTTGGGGCAGGGCTCGTCGGGGCCCGGTTGGGGCCGCGGTGGGTCGGGGCCCGGTTGGGGCCGCGGTGGGTCGGGCGCCCTGTCCGGGGGCGCGAGGCGTGGCGACCGGGGTTCGGCGCGACCCGGAGGGCCGGGCGGGCGTAGAACGGACGGAGAGATCGCCGGGTGTCACCGGGCGCGCCGCACGACCGGAGGAGAACAGGCTTGAAGACCGACCCCCGCCACGGCCCGCTCGTCCCGATGCTGCTCGTGCTCACCGTCGTCACCGGGCTGGTCGACGCGGTCAGCTACCTCGCCCTCGGACACGTCTTCGTCGCCAACATGACCGGGAACGTCGTCTTCCTCGGTTTCGCCCTCGCGGGCGCGCCCGGCCTCTCGGTGACGGCCTCGCTCGCGGCGCTGGCCGCCTTCCTCCTCGGCGCGCTCGCCGGCGGCCGGCTCTGCGAGCGGCTGCCCGGCCACCGGGGGCGGCTGCTGGTCGTCGCCGCCGTCGTCCAGTCCGTCCTGCTGGCCGGCGGAACCGCCCTCGCCGTGCTGGCGGGGCACACCGCCGACGCGGTCCGCTACCCGCTGATCGGCCTGCTCGGCTTCGCGATGGGCCTGCAGAACGCCGTCGTCCGCCGTATCGGGGTGCCGGACCTCACCACCACCGTCCTCACCATGACCATCACCGCCCTCGCCGCCGACCGGTCCGGCCCCCGGAGACTGGCCTCGGCGGTCTGGATGTTCGGCGGCGCCCTGCTCGGGGCGGTGCTCGTCCTGCACGCCGACGTCCCGGCCGCGCTGGCCCTCGCCCTCGCCCTGCTCGCCGCCGTCGCGGCCTTCGCCCATCACGCCTCGCGCACCCACCCCGCCTGGGTGGACCCGGACGGCGCGCCCTGAGGGACCGGCGCGCCCAGGCGGACCGCCGCGCCCAGCGGGTCACTCCACCTGGCGCGCGTCCGGCGCCTGCCCCGGCCGGGGCGGCCGGCCGGCGTCGGCCCTGGCCTGTTCCGCGGCGATCAGCGGGCCGACCACCTCCTCGACCGTGCGGTGCGAGATCTCCGCGAACGTGCGGACCCAGTCCACGAGTTCGGCCGGCAGCCGGAGGGTGGGGCGGCACGTCGCCCCGGCCCCGGGACCGCCGGCACTCCCGCGAAGCCCGGCCACCCCGGCACCCACGGCAGCGGCCCTGACAGCCTCGGCACCCACGGCAGCCTCAGCGGCCTCGGTCCCCACGGCGGTCTCGCGGACGGCCAGGAAGGCGTCCGCCTCGACCCCGCGCCACCGGGTCGTCCGCCCGAGCGGCGCCATGCCGAGGCGCCGGCAGACCGCCGCCGAGGTCGGTGGTGAAGGCGATGGGCACGGGGGTCTCCGTCATTCGTCCTGCGGCCCGCCGGGGCTGCTGGTGGTGCGGCCGCTCCACCTGGGTTCGTGCCGGGCCCAGGACTCCTCCCAGGCCCGGTCGGCCTGCCGGTCGAGGACGCGCAGGCGTAGTGCGAGGGCGCCGCCGAGCGCGGTGGCGACGGCGAGGAAGCCGGCGAGTCCGGCGCAGACGGCGTCGGCGATCAGACCGTTCCTGGTCATGGGCGGAGCGGTGGGGGTGCCGGCCCCGTCGAGCCAGAGGGCGACGGTGGAACCGGCGGTGGTGGTGCGGCGGACCTCGATCGCGCCGGTGCGCGGCTGCCCGTCGGGGGCCGTCCAGGTGGCCTCGGCGGTGAGCAGGTTCTGGTAGCCGCCGGTGCGGCGGGCGCTCGTCGTGGCACCGGGCCGGTCGACGCTCTGGACGACGGCGTCGACCGGGTGCAGGCGGGCGCGGGCGGCGGCCGCCGCCCGCGTGGTGGCCTGGTAGCCGAGCAGCGCACCGGCGACCGCGGCCACGAGGGCGAGGAGGACGCCCAGCGCCGCCGCGAGCCGTGCGCGACTGCGACTGCGGTCCAGCGGGCGGTCGAGTGGCAGGTCGAGCGCTCGGCCGAAGGGCCCGTCCAGCGGCCGCGCCGAAGCGGCGGGGCGTGCGCCGAGGGCCCGCCGCAGCTCCCGGCCGACTCGCCGCGGCAGTGACCCGGGCCTGGCCGGGCGGGGTGTGCTGGACACGATGCGCGCTCCTCGGGGTACGCGGGGCAACGGTGCGGGGCGATGGGGCGAGGCGCCCGGTCGGGGCGCCCCCGCCGGATGCCCGGACTGCCACAGCCGGCGGTACTGCGGGCATCCAATCTCCCTCCGCTCCCCGCCCGCGCACAAGAGCGTGCGGGCCCGCACCACCCGGGGTCCGGCCCGCGAACCGGGACGTTCGGCCCTCGGCGGGGGAGGGGTCGGCGGGGCAGGCTGGGAGTGGTCGCGCCCTCCGAGTGCCGGGGCGCGGCAGGTCCGGCGTGCTGTGGGGGCGTGCCGGACCGTGGTGCGGGGCGGGGGGCGGACGTGGGGCCGCCTCCCGCTCGTGCCGTCCGAACGCCTCCGCCTGGACGCGGCGCCTCCGCTTGAACGCGGCGCCTCCGCTTGAACGCGGCGCCTCCGCTTGAACGCGCGGTCCACCTGGCCGTCCCGGACGCGCGGTCCCGAACGCTTCCACCTGAACGCGCCGGTTCCCTCCTCGCCGGCTCGCTCGTGCCGTCCGAACGCTTCCGCCCGGACGCCTCGCTCATCGTCTTCGCAGGTCACAGCCGTAATCTCGCCAGATATACACTCGGAGTATACGCCTGATGTATGGTCATCTCATGAGTGTTCCTTTGACCCTTCTCGGGCTGCTGGAGCGAGAGCCGAGCCATGGCTACGACCTCAAGCGCGACTACGACGCCTTCTTCGGGCGGGGCAAGCCCCTGCCATACGGTCAGGTCTACGCCACGCTCGGCCGGCTGGCGCGGGACGGCAAGGTCGTGGCCGGCGAGGCGGAGCCCGGCGACGGGCCCGAGCGCAAGCGCTACGTGATCACCGACGCCGGTGTGACGGAGTTCGAGCACTGGCTCACCGAGCCCGTCTCGCCCGAACCGAACCTGCAGACGGTGCTGTTCACCAAGGTCGTGCTGGCCCTGATGCTCGGCCGCGACGCCGAGGTCTACCTCGACACCCAGCGCGCCGCCCACATGCGGCGGATGCGCGAACTTACCGACCTGCGCCGTAACGGAGCGCTGGTCGACGCCCTGCTCGCCGACCATGGACTCTTCCACCTGGAGGCCGACTTGCGCTGGATCGACCTGACCACCGCCCGCCTGGACGCGCTGGCCGAGGCGGTGCGGTCATGACGCTGCTGATCGAGGCCCACGACATCACCCTCGCCTTCGGCGAGACCCCCGCCCTGCGCGGGGCGAGCCTGGCCGTCCACGCCGGCGAGGTGCTCGCCATCATGGGCCCCAGCGGCTCCGGCAAGTCCACCCTGCTGCACTGCCTGGCCGGCATCCTCACCCCCGACTCGGGCGAGGTCCGCTTCAACGGGCAGCGGATCGACACCATGGGCGAGGCCCAGCGCAGCGCCCTGCGCCGCGACAGGTTCGGCTTCGTCTTCCAGTTCGGCCAGCTCGTCCCGGAGTTGACCGCCGAGGAGAACGTCGCACTGCCGCTGCTGCTGAGCGGCACCAAGCGGGCGGCGGCCCTGGCCGAGGCCCGGCCCTGGTTCGCCAGGCTCGGCCTGGACGGCATGGAGCGGCGCCGCTCCGGCGAGCTGTCGGGCGGTCAGGCGCAGCGCGTCGCGCTGGCCCGCGGGCTGGTGGCGCGGCCGCAGGTGCTGTTCGCCGACGAGCCGACGGGGGCGCTGGACTCGCTCACCGGCGAGCAGGTCATGGAGCTGATGGTCGGCGCCGCGCGCGAACAGGGCACCACCGTCATCCTGGTCACCCACGAGCCGCGGGTCGCCTGCTACGCCGACCGCGAGGCGATCGTCCGGGACGGCAAGGCCACCTCGCTCCCGGCGGGCCCGGCGGCCGACCGCGCGGCGGAACGGATCGCCTCGTGATCCCCTTCGCACTGCGCCTCGCCGTCAGCGGCGGGCGGGAGGCCGTGGCCCGGCTGGTGATGATCGCGGCGGCCGTGGCGATCGGCGTCGGCCTGCTGCTCTCGACGCTGGCGAGCATCAACGCCGTCGGCAAGTCCAACGAGCGGGTGCTGTGGACCAACAGCGGTGCGGCGAGCCGGACCGAGACCGCGCCGGTGGACCCGCTCTGGTGGTGGGACCACGGCGACTACTTCGACGGCAAGGAGCTCTTCCGGCTCGACGTCGCCGCCACCGGGCCGACCGCGCCCGTCCCGCCCGGTCTCGACAAGCTGCCCGCGCCCGGTGAGTACTACGCCTCGCCCGCGCTCGCCGAACTGCTGCGCAAGACCCCGGCCGTCGAGCTGGGCGACCGCTTCCCCGGCCGGATGGCCGGAATCCTCGGCGACGGGGCACTGCCCTCCCCGGACTCGCTCTACCTGATCGAGGGCCGCACTCCGGCGGAGATCGAGCACATGCCCGGGGCGAGCAAGGTCACCACCATCGCCACCGCTCTCCCGCCCTCCTGCGACAACGACTGCCCGGGGCTGGGCACGCGCGGCGACGCCATGACGCTGATCCTCTCCGTGGTGGCCGGCGCGCTGATCTTCCCTGTGGTCATCTTCATCGGCACCGCGACCCGCCTCTCCGCCGCCACCCGCGAGCAGCGCTACGCCGCGATGCGGTTGGTCGGCGCCACCCCGCGGCAGGTTTCGGTGATCTCGGCGGTGGAGTCCACCGTGGCCGCGGTGGCCGGCACGGTCGTCGGCTTCGGTCTCTTCCTGCTGCTGCGCCCACTGGTGGCGACGATCCCGTTCACCGGTGACCGGTTCTTCGCCGAGGACCTGACGCTCACTCCGCTCCAGATGGCGGCCGCGGCGCTGGGCGTCCCGGGGGCGGCGGCGGTCGCGGCGCGGCTGGCGCTGCGGCGGGTCACCATCTCCCCGCTGGGTGTCACCCGCCGGGTCACCCCGGAGCCGCCCAGCCACTGGCGGGTGGTCCCGCTGCTGGCCGGTCTGGCCGAGCTCGGTTACTTCGTCAACCGGCGCCCGGACACCACCAACGGGCAGACCGCGGCCTATCTGACCGGATTCTTGGTGATCATGCTCGGCCTGGTGATCGCCGGACCCTGGCTCACCATGGTGGGCGCCCGCGCCGTCGCGCTGCGCACCAGCCGCCCTGCCACGCTGATCGCCGTCCGGCGGCTCGCGGACGACCCGAAGGCGGGCTTCCGCTCGGTCGCGGGCCTGGTCCTCGCCCTCTTCGTCACCACGGCGACGGTCTGCATCATCGGCACCATCAACGAGAACCGGGGCACGCTCAGCGGGGACCCGGAGACCCGGACCGCGGTCGAGCAGAGCAGCATGGTCGACGAGCCCGCGATGACGGGCGCCGTTCCGGCGCAGCTGCTGGCGGACCTCCGGGCGGTGCCCGGCTTCCACGGCCTCGCGCTGGGCCACGACAACCCGCAGGGGCTCGGCGCGCTGCCGGGTGAGCGCCCCGGGTTCTCCCCGAGCCTGGTGCTCTGCACCGAGCTCGCCCAGGTCCCGGTGGTGGGCCGGTGCCCGGCCGGCGCGAGCGTCGTCGGCATCCCGCAGTGGGGTTTCATGAGCCTGCGCTCCACCTCCGGGTTCGAGTGGCCGGCCGCACCCGTCTCCGCAGAGGAGGCGGCCATGCTGCCGGTGCGCAGCATCTACGTGACCACGGACGGCTCCGCCGCCGCCAAGGAGCAGACCCGGACGTTGCTTACCAAGGCTTACCCGGGGTACGGGCCCCGGACGGTGGGCGACTGGGGCTCCGCCCAGCAGAAGCAGCTGTCGGGCTGGAGGCAGCTGGCCAACGTCGTGCTGCTGACCACCCTGCCGATCGCCGGGTGCAGCCTGGCGGTGAGCGTGGTCGCGGGCCTGACCGACCGCAAGCGGCCGTTCGCGATGCTGCGGCTCACCGGGGCGCCGCTCGGCCTGCTGCAACGGGTGATCGGCCTGGAGAGCGCGCTGCCGTTGCTCCTGGTATCGGCGCTCTCGATCGGGACGGGCTTCTCGGCGGCGGCCATGTTCCTCAAGTCGCAGATGAACTACGACCTGGTGTCGCCGGGCACGCTGTACTACGTGCTGACCGCGGTCGGCCTGGTGGCCTCGCTCGGGATCATCGCCTCGACGCTCCCGCTGCTGAAGCGGATCACCGGCCCGGAGGCGGCCCGCAACGGCTGAACCCGCCGCGGTCACGCACGCACCGCGCCCGGCCCGCAACGGCTACCCCGTCACCTGCTTCCGCCGGTGACGGGGTACGCGTACGTCCCGGCCCGGAGCGCCGAGGGGGCGTCCGGCAGCCAGCTGCCCAGCACCAGCGCGGACGGGTAGAACATCGGCCCGGGCAGCGCGTCGAGCGGGAACCGCTCCCAGCCGGCGCACGCGTGCGGCTCCGTGACCTCGGCGGCGGCCAGGCTCGGCGGCGCGAGCACGGCCGCGGTGAGCCTGGGGCGGCCCAGCTCGTGGTCGAGCAGCACGGCCAGCACCCGCATCCGTTCGGCCGGCAGCACGATGCCGGTCTCCTCGGCCAGCTCCCGGGCGGCGGCCTGTTCGAAGGACTCGCCCGGGGCGTCCACCTTGCCGCCGGGCAGGCTCCAGGTGGGCGGCTCGCCGGCGGTGATCCGGCGGCCGAGCAGGACCCGGCCGTCCCCGGTGGGCACGATGACGCCGGCGCCGAGCAGTGGTGCGGTGGTCAACTCGGTTTCTCCTCGCAGGGGTTACCAGTCGCAGGGCTACCAGGCGGCGCGGTCGAAGTCCTTGAGGAAGCAGCCGTAGAGGTCCTCGCCCTGCTCGCCGCGGACGATCGGGTCGTACACCCGGGCCGCGCCGTCGACCAGGTCGAGCGGGGCGTGGAAGCCCTCGTCGGCCAGGCGCATCTTGTCCGGGTGCGGGCGCTCGTCGGTGATCCAGCCGGTGTCGACGGCGGTCATCAGGATGCCGTCGGTCTCGAACATCTCCTGCGCGCTGGTGCGGGTGAGCATGTTCAGCGCGGCCTTGGCCATGTTGGTGTGCGGGTGGCCGGCGCCCTTGTAGCCGCGCTGGAACACCCCCTCCATCGCGGAGACGTTGACCACGTACTTGCGGCGGGACGCCGACGCGGCCATCGCCGGGCGCAGGCAGCTGATCAGGATGAACGGCGCGGTGGAGTTGCAGAGCTGCACCTCCAGCAGCTCGACCGGGCCGACCTCGTTGACGGTCTGCACCCAGCTGTTGGTGGGCGCGAGGTCGGGCACCAGGCCGCCGGCGTCGATCGCGGTGCCGGCCTCGATCCGGGCGGGCGTCGCGGAGCCGGTGACCAGCGCGAGCGAGGTGACGTCCTCGGCGGACAGCCGCTCCTGGGCGCCGGTGGCCTGCGCGGGCAGGGCCGGCAGGTCCACGCTGCCGCTGCCGAAGCGGCCGATGGTGGTGGACTGCGGCAGCTCGCCGGCCGGCAGCGGGGCCGACTCGGCGTTGACCAGCTCGCGGTAGGACTCCGGCGGGCGGCGCACGGTCTGCGCGGCGTTGTTGATCAGGATGTCCAGCGGGCCGTCCGCGGCGACCTCGTCGGCCAGCGCCATCACCTGGGCAGGGTCGCGCAGGTCGATCCCGATGATCTTCAGCCGGTGCAGCCAGTCGGCGCTGTCCGGCATCGCGGTGAAGCGGCGGATGGCGTCGTTGGGGAAGCGGGTGGTGATGGTGGTGTGGGCGCCGTCGCGGAGCAGCATCAGCGCGATGTACATGCCGATCTTGGCCCGGCCCCCGGTGAGCAGCGCGCGCTTGCCGGTGAGGTCGGCGCGGGCGTCGCGGCGGGCGCGGTTCTTGACCGCGCAGGCCTGGCAGAGGTTGTGGTAGAAGGCGTCCACCTCGACGTACCGCTGCTTGCAGGTGTAGCAGGAGCGGGGGCGCTCCAGGATGCCGGCGATCTCGGTGGTGGTGACGGTGGTCAGGCCGAAGGCGCCGGCCGTCTCGTCGTCGATCCGGGTCGGCGCGCCGGTGGCCGTCCGGGCGGTGACGGCGCGGTCGTTGGCGGTCTTGCGGGCCCGGGTCTCCTGGCGGCGGCGCTGCTTGAGCGTGCGGAATATGCCGCCGACCGCCTGGCGGACGGTGATCGCGTCCGGGTGGTCGACGTGCAGTTCGTCCAGCTCGGCGAGCACGTCGAGGCAGAGCCGCAGCCGCTCCGGGTCGAGGCCGGGACCGTAGTCGATCTCCTCCTCGGACCCCTCGGTGCCGTTCTCCTGCTGGATGTCCACGCCCGCCGTCATCGCCCGCTGCCGCTTTCCTGGATTGCCTCGCCGTTACCGCGTGAATGCTACGGGAGCGGCCCCGGCCGGGGCGAAAAGCCGATCACTTGGAGAAACCTCCAAGCCTGCGGGTCCCCGGGTGATCATGGTTTGTGCACTGCGCCAGCAATCGTCCTCGAACTGGCTTTTGCCCCCACCGTGCCGGAGAATCGAATGTTGGGTGCGGGGCGCCCGAGTGCGCCCCGCGGCCTCGCCGCAACCGCACCCGAGGTGTACCTTCTCCCAGCCAGAGAGCCCTATCTTCATGCGCTTCCTGAACGACCTCAAGCCCTCGTACGACCTCACGTACGACGACGTCTTCATGGTCCCCAGCCGCTCCGCCGTGGGCTCCCGGCAGGGTGTCGACCTCTCCTCGAACGACGGCACCGGCACCACGATCCCGCTCGTCGTCGCCAACATGACCGCCATCGCCGGCCGCCGGATGGCCGAGACCGTCGCCCGCCGCGGCGGCCTGGTCGCCATCCCGCAGGACATCCCCGCCGACGTGATCGCCGATGTCATCGGGTGGGTCAAGCAGCGCCATCTGGTGCACGACACCGCCATCACCCTCGACCCCGGCGCCACCGTCGCCGAGGCGCTCTCGCTGCTGCCCAAGCGGGCGCACGGCGCGCTGGTCGTGGTCGAGGACGGCCGGCCGGTCGGCGTGGTCACCGACTCCGACTGCCAGGGCGTCGACCGCTTCACCAGCGTCGCCGACGTCATGTCGCGCGACCTGCTGCTGCTCGACGAGGGCATCGACCCGCGCGCCGCCTTCGACCGGCTCAGCGAGGCGCACCGCAAGCTCGCCCCGGTCGTGGACGCCGAGGGCAAGCTCGTCGGCCTGCTGACCCGCAAGAACGCCCTGCGCGCCACCCTCTACACCCCGGCCGTGGACGCGCGGAACCACCTGCGGATCGCCGCCACCGTCGGCATCAACGGCGACGTGGCCGGCAAGGCCAAGGCCCTGATCGAGGCCGGCGCCGACGTGCTGGTCGTCGACACCGCGCACGGCCACCAGGAGTCGATGATCAGCGCGCTGCGCGCGGTTCGCGGGCTGGACCCGCAGATCCCGATCGTGGCCGGCAACGTGGTCTCCGCCGCGGGTGTCCGCGACCTGGTCGAGGCGGGCGCCGACATCCTCAAGGTCGGCGTCGGCCCCGGCGCCATGTGCACCACGCGGATGATGACCGGCGTCGGCCGCCCGCAGTTCTCCGCCGTGCTGGAGTGCGCCGCCGAGGCGCGCAGGCTCGGCAAGCACGTCTGGGCCGACGGCGGCGTCCGCCACCCGCGCGACGTCGCGATGGCGCTGGCCGCCGGCGCGTCCAACGTGATGATCGGCTCCTGGTTCGCCGGCACCTACGAGTCGCCCGGCGACCTCCAGACCACCGCCGACGGCCGCCAGTACAAGGAGAGCTTCGGCATGGCCTCGGCGCGCGCGGTGAGCAACCGCACCGCCCAGGACTCCACGTACGACCGGGCCCGCAAGGCGCTGTTCGAGGAGGGCATCTCGCACTCCCGGATGTTCATCGACCCGGTCCGCCCCGGCGTCGAGGACCTGATCGACTCGATCGTCGCCGGTGTCCGCAGCTCCTGCACCTACGCGGGCGCCTCCAGCCTGGAGGAGTTCCACGAGAAGGCCGTGGTCGGCATCCAGAGCGCGGCCGGCTACGCCGAGGGCAAGCCGCTGCACTCCAGCTGGGCCTGATCCCGCTCAGCGCACGGCCGGCCGGTTCCTCGCCTCGGGGAGCCGGCCGGCCGTTCCGCTGTCCGCGCCCGGGAACCGTGAGCCGTCCGGGCGGGCACCGTCGGAGCACGTTCCCGCGGACCGGGTGTCGTGCGGGCGGGCCTCCTGCGAGCAGGCCTCCTGGCAGCGGGGCCCGTCCGGTCGGGTGTCGTGGAGCCCCAGCGGCGTGAGCAGGGCCCGGCCGAGCAGGCCGACCGAGGTGTCCAGCGCGGCGGTGAGCGCCGCAGCGGCGCACGGCACCTCGCGCAGCTCCCAGAGTGCGCCGACGCTCGCCCAGGCCGCGTCCCGGGCGGCATCCACCGACCAGGCGCCCACCCGGTGCGTCAGCGGCTCGGCCCGCTCCAGCACGTCCGGCCCCGGCATCAGCTGCTCGCGTACGGCCGTCTCCACCGCGGCGAGCAGGCCGTTGATCCGGTGGTAGTCGGCGGCGAGCTGCCCCGGCGTGCGGCCGAGCCGGCGGCAGGTGTCGATCACGGCGAGCGGCAGGTCGTGCTGGATGTGGGCGTTCATCCCGGCCAGCGCGAACTGAAGGGGGTGGACCCCCGGCTCCGCCCGCAGGTCGAACAGCGGCCGCCAGCAGGCCGGCGGCCGCCGCCCCGCCGCGACGGCGTCCACGGCCAGCAGGTACCGCCCGGCGAACACCACGTCCAGCTCGGCCATCGCGGCCGGGTCGGCGAAGTACCGGCGTCCGAGGTGGCGGCGGACCGCCTCCGTCACGGTGAGGTACATCCGGTTGAAGACCGCGACACCGTCGCCGTGCGGGAGGCCGGCGCCGATCCCGCGCAGCCGGTGGATCACGTCGTCGACCGCGTGTGCCATGTTCCGAGCCATCCGTCACCTTCCGCGATCGACCGTTCACCGATCGCATCATCGTGACAGTGGCGGGCCGGGCGCCGCCGACGCCGCGCAGCTACGCGCGCCGGCGTACCGTACCGGCCCGTCGGCCCGTACCGACCCGGCCCGGATCGGCTCGTGTCGGACCGGCCCGGATCAGCCCAGCTCGTACTCCAGGGCGTAGCCGTGCCTGCCCTCGTCGTCCACGATCAGCTCGAACGTGCCCGTGATCCCCTCCAGCTCGCCCGCGCCGGTGCCCGCCAGCACCCGGATCGCCAGCCGCTCGCCCCGGCTGTCCGGCGCCGTGTGCTGGAGCACGAAAGAGCCCTTGCGGCCGTCCAGCTCACCGGTGAAGTGCTCCATCGCGACGTACCCGGCCGGGGTGCCCGAGCCGCCCAGCACGGAGAGCATCCGCACCACGCTGCTGCCCGTCAGGCCGCCCGTGAACTCCTTGGTCATCCGGACCCGGCCGAGCGTCGCGCCCGGTCGTTCGTCCGTCTCCTCCGGCTCGAACGCCGTCACCTCGAACGCCCCGCCCGTCTTGATCCCCATGACACCGCCCCTTCGACGAACCTGCCCGTGGACGGCGCTCCGCCGACCGCACCGACAGCGTTGCACACGGCACTGACAGTGGCGGCCGACCGAGGCGGGACGGTCGCGGAGCGCGCCGAGCCGCTCAGCGTTCCCAGCGCAGTGCCAGCAGGGCCGCGTCGTCGGCCAGGCCGGCGACGTCCACCCAGGCGCGGACCTCCGCCAGCAGCTCGTCCAGCACGTCCTCCGGGCTCACCGCGGACGCCCCCGTCAGCCGCTCAGCCAACGGGAAGAACCGGCCCGCCGCGTTCCGGGCCTCGGACACGCCGTCGGTGTAGAGCAGCAGCAGGTCACCCGCCCGGGGCTCGAAGCCGCCCGCCCGGTAGCTCCCGCCCATCAGGTCGAGCAGTCCCAGCGGCGGGGCGTGCTGCGGCGGCTCCAGCTCCCTCACCCGGCCCGCGGTGCGCAGCAGCGGGTGCGGATGGCCGCAGTTGACCAGCTGCGCCGCGCCGCCCGCCGGGTCCACCCCCAGCAGCAGCGCCGTGACGAACCGCTCGTTCACCGGGCGGCTCGCCAGCGCCGAGTCCAGCCGCTCCGCCACCCGGGCCAGCTCCGGCTCCGTGCGGGCCGCCTCCCGGAACACCCCGAGCACGTCCGCCGCCGTCTCCACCGCCGGCAACCCGTGCCCCTGCACGTCCCCCAGCAGGATCCGGATCCCGTACGGGCCCTGCGCCACCTCGTAGAGGTCCCCGCCGATCCGCGCCTCGGCGGCCGCGGCGACGTACCGCACCGCCACCCGCAGCGGCCCGAGCCGCTCCGGCGGCGGCCGCAGCAGCGCCCGCTGCGCCGCCTCGGCCACCGTACGGACCTGGAAGAGCTCGCGTTCCCGGGCGGCCACCAGCACCACGTTCCCGGCGCTGGCCAGCGTGGCGGCGAGCACGGTGATCAGCGCGGTCAGGTGGACGGAGACGGGCAGGCCGTGGTTGGTGACCTCCAGCAGGCCGACCGCGACGATGGCGGCCGCTCCCGTGAGCAGCGGCACCCGGGCCCGCCGGGTGGTCGCCCCGGCCAGCACCGGCGCCACCGCGAGCACGGGGGAGAGGGTCGTCCCCGGCCCGGACACCAGGTCGGCCACCACGGCCGCGACCAGCAGGAGGTACGCGCCGGCGAGCAGCAGCCTCGTCCGCCGCGGCAGGTGCAGCGGCGGCACCGCGTCCTGCGGTCGGTCGACGGTCACGCGTACGCCTCCAGCGGGGTCGGCGGGGGCCTCACCGTCCACTCTCCACCGCGGCGGCCGCCATCGGCACGTCGGACGGGGGCGTCCCGCCCTCCCACCGGCCGCCCCGCTCTCCCATTGGCCGCTCCGCTCTCCCATTGGCCGCTCCGCTCTCCCACCGGCCGCTCCGCTCTCCCACCAGTCGCCCCGGGGTGCCGACGACGGCCCGGATAGGCTGGCGGCGAGATGAGACGCAAGAGCAAGCCGGTCGCCCCCCTTCCACAGCGCCGCGGGGTGGACCCGGTGCACCTGCGGCTGCCCGTGGAAGGGCCTTGGCCGACGGTGCGCGCGTACCTGGCCGAGCGGCTGCCCACGGTGGCGCCGGAGCGGATCGACGCGCTGCTGCACGGCCGCGAGATCGTCGGCCAGGGCGGGCCGATCGGGCCGGACGAGCCGTTCCGGCCGGGGGCGCACCTCTGGCTCTACCGCGAGTTGCCGGACGAGGTCCCCGTCCCGTTCGAGGTGGCGGTGGTGCACCGCGACGAGCACCTCGTCGTGGTCGACAAGCCGCACTTCCTGGCCACCACCCCGCGCGGCCGGCACGTCGTGGAGACGGCGCTCTCCCGGCTGCGCCACTCGCTGGGCCTCCCCGCCCTCAGCCCGGCCCACCGGCTGGACCGGCTGACGGCGGGCCTGGCGATGTTCGTGGTGCGCCCCGAGGAGCGCGGCGCCTACCAGACGCTCTTCCGCGACCGGCTGGTCCGCAAGGAGTACCGGGCGATCGCGCCGTACGACCCGGCGCTCGCGCTGCCGCGCACCGTGCGCAGCCACATCGTCAAGGAGCGCGGCGTGATCGCGGCCCGGGAGCTGGACGCCCCGCCGAACAGCGAGAGCCGGATCGAGCTCGTCGAGCACCGCGACGGCCTCGGCCACTACCGGCTGCTCCCGCTCAGCGGGCGCACCCACCAGCTGCGGTTGCACATGAGCGGCCTGGGCCTGCCGATCCTCGGCGACCCGGTGTACCCGGTGCTGCTGCCGGAGGCGGCCCCGGACGACTTCCGCCGTCCGCTGCAACTGCTCGCCTCCACCGTCGAGTTCACCGACCCGCTGACCGGCCGCCCGCGCCGCTTCGAGAGCCGCCGCACGCTCGCCGCCTGGTCGGACCCGGCCGCCTGGGCGCGCCCGGAGGGATGGCCGGAGGGCCGGGAGCACCCGGCCACGGTGCCCGACGCGCCGTAGGGCGCGTCCGACGGTTCGCGTCGCGCGCCCGGCGGCAACTGCCTGGCACGCCCCGGGCCCGTGGGCGGGGAGTGGGATATCCCGGATCGCCCCCGTCGGGCACGGCGGCCGCACTACGCTGAACAGCCTCGTCCGACACGTGATCGGGCGGCGGGGCGGCCGGCGGCGGGGCGTCGGGGCGGCGGGGTGACACGGCGGGCGCGGTGCCGCGCCGCCACCGGAGGGCCGGTGGCCGGCGTGGGTGCGGGCGTCGCAGGGCGGGGGCGACACACGGGGGTGGGGGCCGGATGGCATCGGGGCAGGGCCCGCAGGGGGTCGGCTCACGGTGGTCGCACGACCCCGGGGACGAGGCGGCCCGTGGGCGCGACGGCGGCGGTGCGTCCGCCGCCGTGCCGGCCCCCTGCGCCCGCAACCAGATCGGCGGGGGCACGTTCTTCGGCACGACCGTGCTGGGCGGCACCGTGCACATCACCTGCGGCGACGCCGCCGCGCCACCCGCGCCGGCACCGCCGCCCCTGGCAGCCCCGCCCGTCCCCGTCACGGGCTTCACCGGTCGCGACGACGACCTGGCGACCCTGCTCTCCGTGCCGGCACCCCACGCGGACGGCGGCCGGGCAACCGGCAGCGCCGCCTCCGCCCCCGGGGCGTCCCCGCCCGCGATACCGGCGCTGGTGCTCGGGACGGGCGGGATCGGCAAGACGACGCTCGCCCTGACCGCCGCCCACGCCGCGCTGAAACGCGGCCTGGTCCCCGGCTCGGCCGGGAGGACGAGCCGGCCCTAGGCCCAAGGGACGAGCCGGTCCCAGGCCGGGTGGCCGATCCGGCGGCGGCCGTCCGGGGCGATCGTGGTGCCATGAACACCGCATCGCAGCACGCCGTCCAGCACGCCGTCCAGCCCGTCGCCGAGGACACCGCCCAGCCCGTTGCAGTGATCACCGGCGCCTCGCGCGGCCTCGGTCTGGCGCTCGCCAGGGCGCTGGCCGCCGACGGCTGGCAGCTGGTGGTCACGGCTCGCGACCGGGCCGCGCTCGCCGCCGCCGAGGCCGAGCTGGCCGCCGTCACCAAGGTCACCGCGCCGGCCGGTTCGGTCGTCGACGACGACCACCGCGCGCGCCTGGCCGAGGCCGCCGCCGCGCTCGGCGGCGCGACGCTCCTGGTCAACAACGCCGGCACGCTGAACGGTTCTGACGCGGGCGGTGAGCCGCTGCCCCGTCTCGCCGACGTCCCGCTTCCCGACCTGCTGGAGATGTTCGAGGTCAACGTCCTCGCGCCGATCGCCCTGACCCAGGTCCTGCTGCCGCAGCTGCGCGCGCACTCCGGCGCCCTGCTCAACATCAGCTCCGACGCGGCCGTCGAGGCCTACGAAGGCTGGGGCGGATACGGCGCGAGCAAGGCCGCGCTGGACCACGCCTCCGCCGTACTGGCCCGGGAGGAGCCGCAGTTGCACGTCTGGGCGGTCGACCCGGGCACCATGCGGACCAGGATGTACCAGGAGGCCTGCCCGGGCGAGGACATCTCCGCCGAGCCGCTGCCGGAGGCCGTCGCCCCCGCCCTGCTCGGCCTGCTCCGCGACCGTCCCGCCTCCGGCCGCTACCGGGCCGCCGACCTGCTCGCCGCCACCGACACCGACACCGACACCGACACCGCCACCGACGCCGTAGCCACTGCCACGGCCACTGCCGCTGCCGCCGCAGCCACTGCCCAGGGCGACCGATGACCGCACTCACCGACCCCGGGATCGACGTCACCGTCCCGCCCGAACTCTCCGCCCGCGCACCCGCGGAGGCCCGCGGGACCGCCCGCGACGGCGTGCGGATGCTGGTCGGCCGCCGCGACGGCACCGCCGTCGAGCACCGCCGGTTCACCGACCTGCCCGAGGTGCTGCGCCCCGGCGACGTCCTGGTGGTCAACAACTCGGCCACCCTGCCCGCCGCGCTGGCCGGCCGGCTGCCTGACGGCGGCCCCGTCGCGCTGCACCTCTCCTCCGCCCAGCCCGACCAACGCGGCTCCTTCCTGGTGGAGTTGCGCCGGCCGGCACCCGGCGAGGCCGCCGCCTACTACCCGCCGGAGGAGTCCCCGGCCCGCCCGGGGCTGCGGGTGGCGCTGCCGGGCGGCGGCTCGGCCGAGCTGGTCGAGGCGTTCACCGCCCGCCTCTGGTACGCCCGACTCGACCTGCCCGCACCGATGTTGGGCTATCTGGCCAGCCACGGCAAGGCCATCCGGTACGGCTACGTGGACGGCGACTGGCCGATCGAGGCGTACCAGACGGTCTTCGCAGCCGTCCCGGGCAGCAGCGAAATGCCCAGCGCCGCCCGCCCGTTCACCGCAGAGGTGGTGGCCCGGCTGGCCGGCCGCGGGGTGCTGGTCGCGCCGATCACCCTGCACACCGGCGTCGCCTCCCCCGAGGCGCACGAGGCCCCGTACGCCGAACGGTTCCAGGTGCCGGCCGCCACCGCCCGCCTGGTCGGCCACGTCCGGTCCGGCGGCGGCCGGGTGATCGCGGTCGGCACCACCGCCGTCCGTGCCCTGGAGTCGGCCGCCGCCCCGGACGGCACCGTCCACCAGGCCGACGGCTGGACGGAGTTGGTGATCACCCCCGAGCGCGGCGTCCGTGCCGTGGACGGCCTCCTCACCGGCTGGCACGAGCCCCGCGCCTCCCACCTGCTCATGCTCGCCGCCGTCGCCGGCCGCCCCCTGCTGGAGCGCTGCTACGCGGAGGCGGTCCGGCACCGCTACCTGTGGCACGAGTTCGGCGACGTCAACCTGCTGCTGCCCGACTAGGGCCGGACAGGACGTGGGCGCGATCGCCCGGGGAGGGCCACCTCTGGGCTCCCGGGCGGCCCGGCCAGGGGCTCAGGCGGACCGGTCCGCGAACAGTGTGAGAGCCGCGTGGTGGGTGTCCAGGTACTCGCGCACCGCCGTGATCAGGCCGTTCTCGACGGTGAAGATGCCCAGGCACTGGTTGTCGTACGCGCTGCCGTCGGCCGCCGTGCCCTTGGCGGTCCACTCGGCGACCACCTGCGGGCCGTCCGCCAGCAGGCCGGTGAGGGTCACCTGCGGGGCGCCGTAGGGGGCGAACAGGGTGCCCACCGAGCCGAGGAAGTCCTCGACGATGGCGTCCCGGCCGCTCCAGACGCGCGACAGCGGCAGGTTGCCGGGGTAGGACCACGTGGCGTGCTCGGCGAACGAGGCCACCGCGGTGGGGAGGTCGCCGGTCGCGATGGCGGTGACGTAGCGCTCCACGACGGTACGGGGGTCGAGCTGGTCCATGGTCTGCTCCTGATGCTCGGGATCGGTCGTTCTGCCGGGACCAAGCCAAGCTCCTCGGGGTGCGCGCGGGCGAACAACCGCACGGCGGCAGCGACAAACGGCGGTTGTCGTGCGGGGTCGGCGGGGTCGGCGGGTCAGCGGGCCGGCGTGCCCGGCGGCAGCTCCAGTTCGAACCAGACCACCTTGCCGTCCCGGGTGCGCCGGCTGCCCCAGCGGTGGGCGAGCTCGTTGACCAGGTGCATGCCGCGCCCGCCCTCGTCCTCCTCGCGGGCGCGCCGCATCCTGGGCGACTCGGCGTCCCGGTCGGCGACCTCCACGGTGAGCAGCCGGTTGTAGAACAGCCGTAGCTGGGTGGGGGATCCGGCATGCACCAGGGCGTTGGTGATCAGCTCGCTGGTGAGCAGCTCGGCCCAGTCGGCGAGCGGGGCGAGCCCCCAGCCGATGAGTGTTTCGCGGGTGAACCGGCGCGAGTGCGCGACCATCGCATGGTCGTCGGTGAGCGGCAGGGTGGCGATCCGGTCCGAGCCGGCCGGCCGGACCTGCGCCAGGATGATCGCGATGTCGTCCTCGCTGGTGCGGCCGGTGAGCTCGGCCAGGACGGCGTCGCAGGTCTGCTCCAGCGAGCGGCGCCGGTCGGCGATGGTCCGGCAGAGCTGGTCCAGGCCCTCGTCCAGGTCGCGGCCCCGGCGCTCGACCAGCCCGTCGGTGTACAGCGCCAGGATGCCCTCCTCCGGGAGCGTGAACTCGACGCTCTCGAACGGGACCCCGCCGACCCCCAGCGGGGCCCCGGGCGGCAGGTCGAGCAGCCGGGCTCCGCCCTCGGCGTCGGCCACCACCGGCGGCAGGTGGCCCGCGCAGGCGGCGGTGCAGTGCCGGTCCACCGGGTCGTACACCACACAGACGCAGGTCGCGAACTGGCCCTCGCCGAGCGCCGTGGTCGCCTCGTCCAGCCGGTGCAGCACCCGCGCCGGATCCAGTTCAAGCGTGATCAACGTACGGGCCACCGTGCGAAGTTGGCCCATCGTCGCGGCGGCCCGGATACCGTGGCCCATCACGTCGCCGACCACCAGCGCGACCCGCCCCGAGGAGAGCGGCACGACGTCGAACCAGTCGCCGCCGACCTCGCTGACCACGCTGCTCGGCAGGTACCGGTAGGCGATCTCCAGGCCCAGCGTACGGTGGATCTCCTGCGGCAGCAGGCTGCGTTGCAGGGTGAGCGCGGTGTCCCGCTCGCGGCGGTAGAGCCGGCCGTTGTCCATCGCCAGGGCCGTCCGGGCGGCCAGCTCCTCGGCCAGCGCCCGGTCGGCCTGGCCGAACGGCACCTGGTTGCGGATCCGGATGAACTCCGCGCCCCCCAGCACCAGTCCGCGCGCCAGCAGCGGCACCATCAGGTACGAGTGCACCCCGGCCTCCAGGCCCGGCTGCACCCGGTCCGGCGAGGCGACGATCCGCCGCAGCGCCGCCTCGTCCACCTCCGACACCAGGATCGAGCGCCCCGTCCGCAGGCTCTCCGCATACACCTTTGCGGACTGGGAGTTGGCGCCGACCTGGTCGGCGGCGCCCGCCAGCATGCCGCGCGTGTTGGCCTCGCCGACGGCGACCGCCCGCAGCAGCACCGTGCCGTCGTCCGGGACGGGGCTGGGCTCGTCGCCGCTCAGCACCGCCTCGCGCAGGTCGACGGTGACGAAGTCGGCGAAGCGCGGGATCACCACCTCCACCAACTCTTCGGCGGTGCGGTGCAGATCGAGGGTGGTGCCGATCCGGGTGCTGGCCTCGTTGAGCAGCGACAGCCGCTGCTGCGCCGCCCACGCCTCGTCCAAGGCGCGCTGGCGGGCGGCTGCCGCGTCGCGCTCCCGGGTGAACAGCAGCGCGTTGTCGATCGACACCGCCGCCCGCACCGCCAACTCCCCGGCCAGCGCCAGATCGTCGTCCTCGTACGGCCGCTCCACCACCGTCCGGTAGAACGCGGCGACACCGACCGGCGAGCCCCGGGCGATCAGCGGCACCACCATGAACGAGCGCACGTTCTGCTTCCTGGCCGCGGCCGTGCGGACGGGGTCATCGGTGAACCAGGCCATGCCCGCCGCGTCCATCCGCGGCACCAGCACCGGCTTGCGGTGCGCCAGGCTCCACGCGTACGGCGATCCCGGTCGGAACCGCTGCACCCCGTCGGTGCGGTCGATCGGCTCCAGCGTCGAGCCGTGTGCCGAGTGGAAGGCCATCCGGCGCAGCACGGCCGAACCGTCCGCCAGCGGGCGGGCCTCGCGCTCGCCGCGCACGAGGTCGTCCAGCACCTCCACCACGACCGTGTCGGCCAGCCGGGGCGTCGCCACCTCGGCCAGCTCCTTGGCGGTCTGGGCGAGGTCGAGCGTGGTGCCGATCCGCGCCGAGGCGGAGTTGACCAGCGCCAGCCGCTCCTGCGCGGCCTTCGCCTCGCGCAGCGCCTGCTGCCGGGCCAGCACGGTCTGGTGCTGGCGCAGGTAGAGCCGGGCGTTGTCGATCGCCACGGCGGCCCGCAGGGCCAGCTCGTCACCGAGCGTGATGTCGGCCTCGACGAAGGACTCCCGCTCGCCGCGCCGCGAGTACACCACCATGCCCAGCGTGGTGCCGCGCGCCACCAGCGGAGTGATCCGCACGGAACGCGGCCGGTCGCCGAGATACGCCTGGCGGCGGCTCTCCGAGAGCCCCTGGCTCAGCAGCGGCAGCTCCCAGGACGGAACCACCACCGTCCGCCCGGTCGCCAGCGCCCGCGCGTACGGCGAGTCCGGCGCCACCTCGTACACCGTGTCCACCGGCAGCGCCTCGGCCGGGTAGAGCGGGTCGGTGGTGGCGAGCGCCAGGCGGCGCACCAGCTGCGCGGTGGACGGGTCCAGCGGCTCCACGTTGCGCCCCGCGACCAGGGCTTCCAGGGCGAACACGCCGCTGATGTCCGCGACCCTGGGCACCATGGCGTCGGCCAGCTCGCGCGCGGTCTGCCGCAGGTCCAGCGTGGTGCCGATCGACGCGGTGGCGTCCACCAGCAGCGACAGCCGCTCCTGTGCCCGCGCCGCCCTGGCGTCCGCACGGAACCGCTCCGTGATGTCGATGACCGTCGAACTCACCCCGAGGACCTGCCCGGCCGGGTCCTCCAACCGGAAGTACGAGGCCGACCAGGCGTGATCGTGCTCCGGATCGCCCCGGGTGCGGCCGTGCGAGCGCGAGTCCACCACCGGCTCGCCGCTCTCCAGCACCTGCCGCATCACCGCCTCGCTCTCCTCGCCGTTGATCCCGGGCAGCAGCTCGCTCAGCCGGTGGCCCACGTGCGCCCCGGCGGGCAGGCCGTTCACCCGGGCCAGCGCGTCGTTCAGCCGGACGAAGGCGAGCCGGGTGTCGAACACGCCCATCCCGACCGGGGACTGCGTGAAGAACCCGTCGAGGACGGCGAGATCCGCCTGGATCCGGCGCAGCGTCGTCACGTCGGACGCCACCGCGAGCACCAGCGGGCTGCCGCCCGGTCCCGAGATCGGGTGGGTGCGGAATTCCAGGTTGACGAGGTGCCCGTCCCGGTGCCGGACGGGGAACACGCCCGACCAGCCGCGGCCGTCCAGGATCTCCTGGAACAGCTCCAGCACCTCCGGCCGCTGCTCGTCCGAGGCCAGCAGCTGCGCGGCCCGCGCGCCGATCGCCTCCTCGGCCGTGTAACCGAGCAGTGCCTCGGCGTCGTTGCTCCAGTGCAGGATCCGGCCGTCGGCCTCGATCAGCGCGGTCGCGATCGGCACCATCAGCAGGGCATCCTGACGCGGCCGCTTGGGCTCGCCGGCATCACGCTGCTCGTTCACCATGGCCAGAGAACCGCCCGGAGATCGTTTCCACCAGCCCTGCCATCTTCCCACGCAGCCCCACGGCCCCGCTCGTTCCACGGAACGGAAGGGAACGGAAGGGAACGGAACGGAACTGGACGGAACTGGACGGGACGGTACGGAAGCGGACGGTGGGGCGCCCGACGGTACGCAGTCTCACGTGCACCGGCCCGCCCCCACCGCGTGCTCGCGACGGTCGGGGCGGCGGCGCGGGCGCGCAGACGCGGTGGGAGCGGGCCGGGGGTGGCCTCCCGGGCGGGACCGGGCGGCCGGTGTCAGTCCAGCGCCTCCAGGATGGTGGCGTTGGCCAGGCCGCCCGCCTCGCACATGGTCTGCAGCGCGAACCGCGCCCCGCGCTCGCGCATCGCGTGCACCAGGGTGGTCATCAGCCGGGTGCCGCTGGCGCCGAGCGGGTGGCCGAGCGCGATCGCGCCGCCGTTGACGTTCACCTTCGCCGGGTCGGCGCCGGTCTCCTGGAGCCAGGCCAGCACGACGCTGGCGAACGCCTCGTTCACCTCGAACAGGTCGACGTCCGCCAGCGACAGCCCGGCCCGGCCGAGCACCTTCTCGGTGGCGGGTATGACGCCGGTGAGCATCAGCAATGGGTCCGAACCGGTCACCGCGAAGGAATGCAGCCGGGCCAGCGGGCGCAGGCCGAGCCGCGCCGCCGTCTCGCTGCTGGTGATCAGGACGGCGGAGGCGCCGTCGTTGATCGGGCTGCTGTTGCCGGCCGTCACCGACCAGTCGATCTGCGGGTACCGCTCGGCGAAGCCGGGGTCGGCGAAGGACGGGCGGAGGCCGGCCAGGATCGCCGGCGTGGTGCTGGGGCGAACAGACTCGTCCATGGCGACGACTCCGGCGGGGGTGGTCACCGGTGCCAGCTCCGCCTCGAACAGGCCGGCGGCGTGGGCGCGCGCGGCGTTGGCGTGCGAACCGGCGGCGAACGCGTCCATCGCCTCGCGGGAGACGGACCACTTGGCGGCGATCAGCTCCGCGCTGACGCCCTGCGGGATCAGCCCGCCGGGGTAGCGGGCGGCGATCGCGGCGCTGAACGGGTCCGCTCCCGGCGGCACGTTGGACCACATCGGCACGCGGCTCATCGACTCGATCCCGCACGCCACCACCATGTCGTACGCGCCCGCGATCACGCCCTGTGCGGCGAAGTGGACGGCCTGCTGGGAGGAGCCACACTGCCGGTCGACCGTGGTCGCCGGGACTGAGTCCGGCAGGCCGGCGGCCAGCCAGGCGTACCGGGTGGTGTTCATGGCCTGCTCGCCGACCTGGTCGACGCAGCCGCCGATCACGTCGTCGACCAGCGCCGGGTCGACGCCGCTGCGGCCGATCAGGGTCTGGAGGGTGTGCGCGAGCAGCTCGACCGGGTGGACGGACGAGAGGGTGCCTCCGGGCTTGCCTTTGCCGATGGGGGTACGAACGGCTTCGACGATCACGGCGTCACGCATGGCGGCCGCCTTCCTCTGCGGGTGGTTGGAAAAGCAAACTCACTATAGAGCCAGTGAGTTTGGAACTCCAACGCTATGAAGTTGTGGTCCGGGCCACTCGGGGTACGGTCATGCCCCGCCACCGCCCGTCGCGTGGCCGTTCTGCAGGCTGCGCAGTAGGGATACCCCGGCCGGGTCGACCGAACGGCGGGTGTTGGCCAGGGTTATGACGCCGACCTGCTTCTCGGGGTCGAAGGCGACGAAGGAGCGGAAGCCGCCCGTCTCGCCGTTGTGCCAGATCTGGAGGTGGCCGCCCTGCCGGGGGTGGAGCCGGTGCGCGAGCCAGCCGAGGTGCATCCAGGCGAAGGGGTTGACGTGGTGCTTGACCTCCCGGGTGAGCGCGATGGCGGGTGCCGGCGATGAGGCTTCGGGTGCCGCGGCGGAGGTGGTGGCGGAAGGGGTGGCGGAGGCCAGTTGGGCCCGCAGGAGTGTCGCGAGGTCGGCGGCGGTCGAGCGGAGTCCGCCGGCGCCCGCGAGGTCGGCCAGGTGCCAGCCGGGGACGGGGCGCCGGCCCGGCGTGTGACCGTGGGCGAGGCGGCCGGATCGCTCCTCGTCGACGGTGATCACCGTGTCGGCGAGTCCGAGCGGCTCGCAGATCTCCCGGGTGACCAGCTCCTCGTAGCCGGTGCCGGCCCGGTGGGCGAGGGCCAGGCCGAGCAGGCCTGCGCCGAGGTTGGAGTAGCGGAAGCTCCGGCCGGGCACTGCGCGCAGTCTGGTGCGGGCGAGCCCGGACAGCAGGGTGTCGGTGGTGCAATGGCGGTACGGGTCCGGGTTGTTGGGGGTGGCGAGGGCCCGCAGCAGCATCCCCGCGGGGAGCCGAGGCAGCCCGGAGCTGTGGGTGGCCAGGTGTTGCAGGGTGATCGGGGCGCTGCCCTTGGTGGGCACGGTGACGCCGGGCGGCAGCGCGTCCGCCAGGACGTGGGCCAGTGGTTCGTCGAGCGCGGCCGAGCCCGCGAGCACCAGCCGCGCCAGGGCGAGCGAGGTGAACACCTTGGTGACCGAGCCGATTTCGAACAGTGTCTGTGCCCCGGGCACGCTGCCGCCCGGGCCGGCGGAGGTGCTTCCGGCGCCGCGGATCTCCACCGCGCCGCCGGCCAGGCCGGCGACCACGGCGCCGACCTGCTGGCCGGCGAGCCGGTCGGCGGTCTGCTGGACAAGGCTGCCAAGGTCGTTCATGGCTGCGAGCCTAGGCCGCCACCACCCACCCGTCGTCCGCCGTGACGATGATTCCGCACCCCCGCCGGTCCTCCACCCGAGGTACGCCCCCGCTACTCCCCGTGAGGTATCGGGGCGAGACAGGGGCGTACCGGCGCATGACAGGGCGGAGAGCTGTCGAAGCGTCAGCAGCTCAGGTTCGAACCGGGGACGGTGCCGAGGATCCGGGTGAAGCCCTGGTAGGCGTTGATCCGGCTCTGCACCTGCGCGGGGTTGCCGCCGTTGCACTCCAGGGAGCCGTTGATGCTGCGGATGGTCTCGCCGAAGCCGTACCCGTTGACCATGGCGTTGTGCGGGGTCATGGTGCCGGGGCCGGTCTGGGTGTTCCAGTACCAGAGCGCGGTCTTCCAGGCCACGGCCGGGTCGGTCTGCACCAGGTCGGGGTTGTGCAGCAGGTCGATGCCGAGGGCGTCGCCGGCTGCCTTGTAGTTGAAGTTCCAGCTCAGCTGGATCGGACCGCGCCCGTAGTACGCGGCCTGTCCGGCCGGGCACCCGTACGGCTGCGAGGTGTCGCAGTAGTGCGGGTAGTTGGCGGTGTTCTGCTCGACCACGTAGACCAGGCCGCCGGTCTCGTGGTTCACGTTGGCGAGGAAGGCGGCGGCCTCCTGCTTGCGGACGGTGTCGCTGCCGGTGTCGGCGAAGCCGGGGTAGGCGCCGAGTGCGTCGAGCAGGCCCTGGTAGGTGTAGAAGGAGTTCCGGTTCGGGAACATCTGGTCGAACTGCGCCTGGCTGACCGGGAATCCGCCGGGGTTCGGGGGCGTGGTCGGAGTGCCGGTCGGTGTCGGCGTCGGACCGCAGCTGTACGGCTCCCAGTACCAGGTGCTGATCACCGGGTCGTACCCCGGGTTGTCGTGGGTGGCCCGGTAGAGCCCGCCGTTGGTGTAACGGACGATGGTCCCGGTGGTGTACGTGCGCCCGGCGGCCCAGTCCGGGTAGACGCAGCTTCCCGAGGTCGGGGTGGGCGTCGGGTCGGTCGGGCCGCTGCCACAGGCACCCTGGTCGGCCCAGACGCCGGTGCCGGCGGTGCTGGGGGTCTCGTTCTGGGTCCACCACTTGGCGGACCAGTTGTGGCCGTTGTAGGAGACGGCGGCGCCGCCCGTGTAGGCGGTGGCCGCGTTCCAGGGGGCGGCGCAGGCGGCGGCGCTGGCGCTGGCGGCGGGCAGCAGCAGCGCGAGCGCGAGTGCCGTGACCATGGCGGAGATCAGCGCGAGCAGGCGTTTCGTTGACACGTGATCACCCCTTGTGCGGTGGGGGCCGCACATCGGTGGGACAGGGACGGTGGTGCCAGGGGGCCTCGGTGCCCCGCGCGGGGGCGCGTCGTGGGGGGACGGGCCGACCGGGGTGCGGGCCGGGTGCGGGGCTGACCGAGACTCAAGCGCAATGGTCTATACCTGTCAAGGGGTTGACCGCGGATTGGGCCGGGATCGCCCGCGCGATGTCCGGGATCGCCCCCCCGTGGACCCCTCCGCAGACCCCGCTTCGCCCGCAGCTCACCGGCCGGTGGACGAGACGGGCATCGCGGCCGGCACCATCGGCGTCACCCACACGCCGCCGAGCGGCTGGTCGGTCGACAACTCCGCGACGGGCACGGGCGGCGTCACCGAGTGGCGCGGCTGGCGTTCACCACCGACGAGTTCTGGACCAAGACCCAGCGTGACCAGTACCGCGAGCTGAACGTCCGCTCCCGCGACGTCTTCGCCGTCGCCGACTCCGACGAGTGGGCCGACAAGACGTTCAAGGGCGGCTACGACTCCACCCTCGTCAGCCCGGAGTACCCGGTGGCCGGGCTGAGCAGCGTCCCGGTCTCGTTCACGACCCACTACCAGCAGGAGGGCAGCCAGACCGCCCAGGTGCTGGCGGTCTGGGACGGCGGGACGCCGGTCGTCGTCAAGAGCTGCAGCGCGCAGACCAACGGCCGGCAGACGCCGGCCCTGGCCGTCCCGGCCGGTGCGAGCCGGCTGCGGTTCCGGTACACCGGCAGCAACAACTGGTACTGGGTGCTCGACAACGTCCGGGTGGGCTGAGCCGCGCCCGGCCGGCGAACGTCACGACGGGGCGAGCGCGGCGCGCAGCCGCTCGGCGACCTCCGCCGCGCCCGCCTCGTCCGGGTACTTCCCGCGCGGCCAGAAGAAGCCGCGCAGCCCGTCCTTCGGATTGCGCGGCACCACGTGGACGTGCAGGTGCGGCACCGACTGGCTGATCCGGTTGTTCGCCGCGACGAAGCTGCCCGCCGCCCCGAGCCCGCGCTCCACGGCGGCCGCGACCCGTTGCACCTGCAGGAAGAACGGGCCCACCTCCGCCGTCGGCAGGTCTGCCAGCGTGCGGTGGTGGGCGCGCGGAACGACCAGTACATGGCCGGGGAAGAGCGGCCGCCGGTCCAGGAAGGCCACCGCCGCGTCGTCGTCCAGCACCCGGTGCGCGGGCTCCTCGCCCGCCACCACCGCACAGAAGACGCAGTCCATCCGTCCATTCAAGCGACCACCCGCCGCCCCGGCACGCCCGCGAACCCCCTACGGCGAGGCTTCACCCGTCCGGCCGCCGATCAGGTGCGGCGGGCCCCCGGCCGGGCGCACGGTGCAGGAGTGCGCGCCGCGCGCCCCGCTGAGGAGGTGGCCCGGATGGCGGGCAGGTTCGAGGACTCCGAGGACGCCGGCGGCAAGTACCGCTTCCGGCTCAAGGCGGGCAACGGCGAGATCGTCGCGACCGGCCAGGGCTACGCGAGCAAGGAGGCCGCGCACAAGGGCGTCGAGGCCGTCCAGCGGGCGGCCGTCGGCGCGAACGTGGTGGACGTTCCCAAGGCCGCGACTGCCTGACGCCGGCCGCCCACGGGCGGAGGCCGCCCACCGCGCGCGCAGGCGCGGGGCGGCAGAAGCGAGGAGACCGGCCCCGGCCGAGCACCCGGGACCGCCTCCTCGCACGTCTGCGGTGCGCCTCTGCGCCTCTGCGCGCCTCCGCTCGACCGCTGTGCGCCGACCGCCCGGCTACTCGTAGCGGTACAGCAGCGCCTCCCGCTCGTTCTGCTCGATCATCTCGATCGTCAGCGAGGGATCCCGCAGGTGGGAGAGGGTGACCGCCGCCGAGGTGGGCTGCGCGTCCTTGGCGAGCCAGTTCTCCGGCTTCCACGCCGAACCGCGCAGGAGCGCCTTCGGGCAGTGCGCGTAGACCTCCTCGACCGCCACCACGATCGCGCTGCGCGGCGGCTTGCCGACCGCCGTCAGCTGTTCCAGCAGCCGCGGATCGGTGGAGACGCAGGCCCGCCCGTTGACCCGCAGCGTGGTGTCCCGGCCGGGCACCACGAAGATCAGCCCGACCTGTCCGGTCTCGATGATGTTGTGCAGGGTGTCCAGCCGCTTGTTGCCGGTGGCGTCCGGAATCGCCAGCGTGTGCTCGTCCAGGACGGAGACCAGCCCGGCCGGCCCGCCGCGCGGCGACACGTCGCACCGCCCGGCCGCGTCCGCGCTGGCCACGAAGACCAGTGACGAGCAGGCGATCAGCTGCCGGGCCACCTCGTGGATCCGGTCCACCTGCTTGCGCCGCGCATGGTCGCTCGGATGCTCGTAGATCTCCCGCAGGCCCGCCGCGTCCTTCACGGCATCCGCGCGGAGCGCCTCGAACAGGCCCCCCTGCGTGCCCTGCGGGGCGGGCCCGTCCGGCCCGGTGGTTGACGGAACGACAGTCTCCGGTGTGCTGGTCATACCGGAAATCTAGCGGAGCCCCCTCGACCGGCCGGAAGCCCCGGCCGGAAGCCCCGTCCGCCCCGTCCGGGGGCTGATCGGGACTGGCCGGACACCCTCCGCGCGGGTGCCGGGAGAGTACCGAGCGGGCGCCGGAAAAGGGGCAGGTGCCGGAACGGCGCCGCGGCGGATAATTGTGGTGTTTCCATCGGCCCGCAGCCTGGTGCGGAGTGCCTCAGGGAGGTGGTGGCCGTGATCGTGAGGATCTGGGCCGGGCAGGTCATGGCCGGGCACATCGAAGAGTTCTGCGCCCTGCTGACATCACAGGTGATCCCGCAGCTCGGGCAGACGGACGGCTGCCTGGGCGGCGAGCTGCTGCGGTCGGTGACCGAGGACGGCCACCGGGTGCTGGTGGTGAGCCGGTGGCGGGACGAGGAGGCCCTGCGCGGGTACGCGGGGCCGATGTGGCGGATCCGGCCGGTCTGGTCGGAGGGCGAGCTGCGCTACCTGGTGCACCCGCCCGAGGTCACCCACTTCACGCCGATCCCGGCCGTCCGGCCGGTGTGACGCGCGCCGACGCGGACCGGCGGACCGCGTCCGACCCGGACCGCCGGACCGTCAAGGTGCCGACCGGACGAGCGCGGGCCGTCGGCGTTCAGACCATCAGCGGCACCGGATGGATCTCGTCCGCCGGGTGCCCGCTGCGCTCGTGGATGCGCTGCACGGCCTCCTTGGACGGCGCCTCGGAGAGGCAGTAGACGGTGCCCGACTCCGGGTCGGCCCACGCCTGCTCGAAGTGCACGCCCTCGTCGCCCTCGATCGCCAGGTCGGCCCGGTGGGCCATCCGCAGCTGTTCCTCGGTGATCCCCGCCATGCCGTGGTGGACGTCCATCCCAGATCTTGCGTGGGTATCCCCGGCTTCAGCCGGGGAGGGAGACGCATCCTTGGCCCGCAGGCGCGGAGCGCCGGAGCACACGGCGCATTGTCAGTGGCGTGTGGCATCCGCAACACCTCCCGGACCTGCCCCCGGTGCGGGCATGTCTCGGCGGAGAACCGGCCCACTCGGGACACCTTCCACTGCGTCGCCTGCGACCACCGCGCGCACGCCGACACGGTGGGAGCCATCAACGTTCTACGGGCCGGGCTGGTCCGTCGCGAGGCCAACCCGGCCTAGCGAGAAGCCCCCGGATTCATCCGGGGGAGGAGTCACGAACTTGGCCATCGCTCTCGCACACCTCCGGGACTCCCCGGCCGTCGCCGGCCGCCTACCACCAGCGTGCGCCCGCCGCACCCGGGCCCGCCACCGGGCCCGCCACCGGGCAAGCCGTCGGCCCGGCGGCCTACGCTCGGAACGGAGCCACCCCTGCACCTCCCCGGCCCCGGTGAGAGGACGGCCCGATGCCTGTGCTTCCCTTCGTCGGCCGCGCCGACCTGCTGGCCGAGCTGGCGGCGGCGGTCGCCGACGCGCGTGCCGGCCGGGGCGGCCTGACGGTGCTGACCGGCGCGGCCGGCGCGGGCAAGACCAGGGCGGCCGAGGAGGCGGTACGCCGGGCTGACGGGTGCCGGGTGCTCTGGCTCTGGTGCCCGCCGCAGTCCGGCGGCCGCGCGGGCTCCGGGGCGCTGGGCCCCTGGTCGCAGGCCGCGCGCGAGCTCGCCGCCGCCGACCCCGCCTGCGGGCGGCTGGTCGGGGCCTCGCCCGGGCTGCGCGCCCTGGTCTTCGGCGAGCCGGCCCCCTCCGTCGCGCCCGCCGGTGCGCCTGCCGCCGGTCCGCGCACCGCCGACCCGGAGGCGGCCCGGCAGCGCCTCGGCGGCGACCTCGCCGAACTGCTCCGCACCGGCGCGGCCTCCCGCCCGCTGCTGCTCGTCCTCGACGACGTCCACGAGGCCGATGTCTCCTCCCTGCGCCTGCTGACCGAACTCGCCGCCGCGCTGCGCACCGCGCCCGCCCTGCTGCTCGCCACCGCCCGCGACGACGGCGCCGCCTGGCCCGGGCGCACCGCCGCCCGGGCCGCGCTCCTGCGAGCCGGCCGGACGCTTCCGGTCGGCCCGCTCACCGAGCCGGACGTCCGGGCGCTGCTCGCCGCCGCGTCCGGCGGACGCACCGAACCGGCGGCCGTCCATGAGCTGCTGGACCGGACCGGCGGAGACGCCTTCTTCGTCACCGAACTGCTGCGCCACGGCGGCGCCGGACGGCCGGACCCGCTGCCCGCGACCGTCCGCGCGGCGGTCGCGGCGCGACTGGACGAACTGCCGGGCGAGTGTGCGCGGGTCCTCGGCGCGGCCTCGGTGCTCGGCACCCGCTTCGGACTGGACGTGCTCGCCGAACTCGCCGCCGTACCACTCGGTGCGCTCAGGCCGCTGCTCGCCGCCGCGGCAGCGGAGGGCCTGCTGACGCTGGACGAGCCGGGTGTGGGCGGGTTCCGGCACGAGCTGATGCGGGAGGCCGTCCACGACGCGCTCGGCCCGGCCGAACGCGCCGCCCTGCACGGCCGCGCGGGCGCGGTACTGGCCGCCCTCGCCGACCGCGGCCGCGACACCGGCCCGGCCGAGGCCGCCCGCCACCTCCTCCAGGCCGGGCCCGAACAGGCCACTGCCGCAGCGGAGTTCGCTGGACGGGCGGCGGACCGAGCAGCCGGCCTGCTGGCCTTCGAGGACGCGGCCCAGTGGTACGAACGGGCCCTGACGGCGCTCGGGGAGGTGGCGGGCGCGGACGACTTCCGCCGAGCCGCGCTCCTGCTCGGCCTCGGCACCGCGCGCCTCGGCGCCGGCCGGCGGGAGGAGAGCCGCGAGGCATTCCTCGCCGCCGCCGCTCCCGCCCGCCGCGCCGACCGCCCGGACCTCCTGGCCCGCGCCGCCCTCGGCCTCGGCTCCGGCCCCGCGGGCTTCGAGGTGGACCTCCTCGACCGCCCGCAGATCGACCTTCTCGGCGAGGCCCGCACCCGCCTCCTGGCTGCCTCGCCAGCCCCCGGACCGCCTGCCCCCGGACCGCCTGCCCCCGGACCGCCCGCCCCCGCGCCGCCTGCCCCCGGACCGCCCGCCCCCGCGCCGCCCGCCCCCGGACCGCCCGGCGGCACGAGCGCATCCGACGACCCCCACCCCACCCCGTCCCCGCACGCCGCGCTGCTCGCCGCCGTGACCGCGCGGCTCTCCGTCGCCGACGCGCTGGTCGAGCCGGAGCGGGACCGTCTCGCGCTGGCCGAGGAGGCGGTCCGTGCGGCGCGGGGGAGCGGGGACGACGCCGTACTGGCGTACGCGCTCTCCGCGCTCTGCGACGCCCGCTCCGGGCCCGCGCACTGCGGCGAACGGCGGGCCTGGGCGGGGGAGATCGTGGACCTCGCGCGGGGGCTGCCGGAGCCGGACCGGGAGCTGGAGCTGCTCGGCCGGCGCCTGCGCCTGGTCGCCCTGCTGGAGCGCGGGGAGGCCGCCGAGGCGTACGCCGAGATCCAGGCGTACGAAGCGGGCGCCCGGGCGCTGGGCCGACCGCTCTACACGTGGTACGTGCCGCTCTGGCGGGGCATGCGGGCCCTGCTGGAGGGCCGGTACGCCGACTGCCGTGCCGCCCTCGCGGAGACGGCGGAGCTCGGCGGGCGGGCCGGCAGCGCCAACGCCGCCGTCCTCGGCGCGACGCAACGCTGGTGCCTCTGTGCGGAGTCGGGCGCGTCCGACGAGCTGGGCCGGCTGCTCGCCGGACCACCCCCGCTGGACAGCCTGCCGGGCGTCTGGCCCCGGGTGACCAGGGCGCTCATCGCCGCCCAGCTCGGCGACCGCGCCGATGCGGGGCGCCGACTCGCGGCCGTGGCACCGCTGTTGGCGTCCGCCCCGGTGGACAGCGAGTGGCTGCCGATGATGGCCCAGGCCGCGGAGGCGCTCGCGCTCGTCGGCGGGACGACCGCCGAGGCCGAACTGCAGCCGCTCGCCCGCGAGCTCTACGACGCCCTGTACCCCTGTCGCGACCTGCTCGCGGTCGAGGGCATCGCGGCCGCCGTCCGCGGCCCGGTGCACCGGCACCTCGGCCTGCTGGCCACCGCGCTCGGCGAACCCGCCACCGCCCGCGAGCACTTCACCCGGGCGCTGGCCACCGCCCGCGCGCTCGGCGCACCCCGCCTGGCCGACCGGATCGCCCAGGAGGCGGGCGCCGGCCGTCCGCCCGCCGAGGACGGCCGGATCTTCCTCCGCCAGGGCGAGTTCTGGCAGCTCCGGTACGCGGGGGAGGAGGTGCGGCTCCCCGACAGCAAGGGCCTGCACGACCTGGCCACTCTCCTCTCCCACCCTGGCACGCCCGTCCCGGCCCTGGACCTGGCGACCCCCAGGCCCGCCGCCGCGGCGGACGAAACGGTGGAGGCCGCGCTCGGCCTCCACCACCCCACCGACACCGGCGAGTTGATCGACGCCTCCGCTCGCGCCGCCTACCGCCGCCGACTGGGCGAACTGGACGAGGAGGCCGCCGAGGCCGACGCCGCGGGGGACGCCGAGCGCTCCGCCCGGATCGCCGTCGAACGGGACGCGCTCGTCGGCCAGCTCTCCGCGGCCTACGGACTGGGCGGGCGCGTGCGCCGCACCGGCTCGGCCGCCGAACGGGCCCGGACGGCCGTGACCGCCAGGATCCGCGCCGCCATCGACCGCGTCTCGCGTGCCCACCCCGCCCTCGGCCGTCACCTGGCCAACGCCGTCCGCACCGGCACACTCTGCGTGTACGAGCCGGAGCAGCCCGTCCACTGGCAGACCTGACGACGACCCGCCTCACATCGTGCGCCCGTTCCTCACGCCTCCTCCTCAGAGACGAACCGCCCACGGACGAACCGCCCCGCGGGCGAACCACCCGAGGAGGATGCCATGCCCCGCATCTCCAAGGCCGAGGCCGAGCTCGCGCTGGACGAACCGGTCATCGAGGGCCGCTACGCCCAACTCGGCGGCTACACCGTCGGGTTCGAGACCCACAAGGCGGACGTGGACCCGGGCCCGCTCTTCGCCGGCCTCCCGCAGGACCGTTGCCAGAGCCCGCACTGGGGCGTCGTGGTGACCGGCAAGGTGGTGTTCCGCTATGCCGACCACGACGAGGCCTACCGCGCGGGCGACGCCTACTACGGCGCCCCCGGCCACCTCCCGCTGATCTTCGCCGGGACGGAGCTGATCGAGTTCAGCCCCACCGAGGCGCTGGAGCACACCATGGCCGTGGTCGGCCGCAACCTGGCCGCGACCAAAGCCGCCCAAGCCGCCGCAGCCCCCAGCGCCACCCCGGCCCCCAGCGCCACCCCGCCCGCCGAAGCCGGCATCGCCGCCGGCGCCGAAGCCTGACCAGGAGGGCCGCACCATGACGACCACGGCAGCCGCGCCCGCCACCACCACCGCCACCACCACCGACCGCCTAGCGACCCTCCTGATCGCCTTCCTGGAGACCGGCACCCCGCCCGAGGGCCTCTTCCGCCCCGACGTGTTCTGCGACCTCACCGTCCCGTCCTGGCGCCTGCAGTCCCGCGGCGTCGACGGCCTGGTCGCCCTTCGGCGGAGCGGCCACCCGGCGCCCGGCAGCGTCCCGCGCCACCGGCTGGACCTGACCGACGCCGGGTTCGTGCTGGAGGTCGAGGAGAGCTGGGAGCAGGACGGCGAGCGCCAGTACTGCCGCGAACTGCTGCGCGCCGACGTCCGGGACGGCGCGATCGAGCGCCTCTCCGTCTACTGCACGGGGGACTGGGACGCCGCACAGCAGCGTCGCCACCACGCCGAGGTGACGCTGCTGGAGCCCTGACGGACGGCGGCGGCCCCGCGCCGGGCGGCCGGAATCCGTCGCCCGCGCGCCCGGCGCATTCCCGCGCCGTACGTGAAACAGACCACAGCGGAAGTGTCTCCCTCGCTTCGCGCGGATCATGGCACAATGACGTCAGTAGTAGCAGTGACGTTCAGCGCACTCCGGGGTCGGTGAAAATCCGAACCGGCGGTTACAGTCCGCGACCCGTCCGCAGCCAGCGGCCGGTTGACCAGGTGAAATTCCTGGACCGACGGTTAAAGTCCGGATGGGAGGCGTGCGCGGCGGACGAAGAGCAGTGCCCGTGGTCCCCCGGTGGGCCTCGGGAAGGTGTGCGACGGGAGAGCTCTCTCCCGGCGGTTCTGCGGCACCCCGGCGACGGGTCGTGCCCCGGGGCTCGTGCACCCGTGCCCGTCCGTGTCCTCTCCCATGCCGCCCCGGAGTCCGCGCCCCAAGCGCGAGGAGAACCCGGGTGTTCACCGGCATCATCGAAGAGCTCGGCGAGGTCGTGTCGATCGAGGAGATCGGCGACTCCTCGCGTATCCGCCTGCGTGGCCCGGTGGTCTGTGAGGGCGCGCACCACGGCGACTCCATCGCGGTCAACGGCGTCTGCCTCACCGTCGTCGACAGCCCCGAGCAACTGGCCGCCGAGACGGGCGAGTTCAGTGCCGACGTGATGGCCGAGACGCTGCACCGGTCCAGCCTGGGCGAGTTGAAGCCCGGCTCGCGGGTCAACCTGGAGCGGGCGATGGCGCTCGGTGCCCGGCTCGGCGGCCACCTCGTGCAGGGTCATGTCGACGCCACCGGCGCCCTGTTGGGCCGTGAGCCCGGCGAGCGAGACGCGGAGGGCAACCTCCGCTGGGAGGTGCTGCGCTTCTCGCTGCCCGACAGCATCTCCCGCTACCTGGTGGAGAAGGGCTCGATCACCGTGGACGGCGTCAGCCTCACCGTGGTCGAGGCGGCCCGGGACAGCTTCACCGTCAGCCTCATCCCCGCCACCCTCGCGCTGACCACGCTGGGCGCCAAGACCGTCGGCGAGAGCGTCAACCTCGAGGTCGACGTGCTCGCCAAGTACGTGGAGCGCCTGCTCGAATCGCGCACCCTTCCCCCCACGATCGCCGCCGAGACGACCGGAGAGTCCCAGTGAACTGGCTCAGTGGAGAAGCGTTCACCGTCTTCGGTGAGCACGTGAAGTGGGCCGACATGTTCGGCAACCTGCTCGGGCTGTCCGCCCTCGCGCTGGGCTGGCGCCGCTCGGTGTGGAGCTGGCCGGTGCAGCTGCTCTCCGGCCTCGTGCTGATCACGGCGTACCTGAACGGCCATGTGCCCGGCCTGATCGGCAAGCAGCTGATCGTCGTCGCCACGGCCGCCTGGGGCTGGACGCAGTGGCAGCGCGGCCGCCGCGGCACCGGTGGGATCGCCGTCCGGTTCGCGAGCTGGCCGGAGCGGGCCGCCCTGGTGGCCGGCACCGCGCTCGGCACGGGTGCTCTGGCCTGGCTGTTCCTGGCCAACCCCAGCCTGTCCTGGAGCCCTTGGTCGGACGCCTACATCTTCGTGGGCACGCTGGCGGCGATGGTCGCCCAGGCCCGCGGCTGGGTGGAGTTCTGGTTCGCCTGGATCGCCGTCGACGTCGTCGGCGTCCCGCTCGCCTTCAACAGCGGCTACTCCTTCTCCGGCCTCACCTACTCGATCTACTTCGTTCTGGTGCTGCTCGGCCTGCGCTCCTGGTGGCTGAGCACCCGTGAGCCCCGCACCTCGTCCGCCACCGTCCTCCAGGGAGCCTCCGCATGAGCACCGACCGCGCCACCGAAGGCCTCGTGGCCGAAGACCTCGTGCTCGACCCGGTCGAGCGGGCCGTCGCCGACATCGCGCTCGGCCGCGCCGTGATCGTGGTCGACGACGAGGACCGCGAGAACGAGGGCGACATCGTCTTCGCCGCCTCCGCGGCCACCCCCGAGCTGATGGCCTTCACCATCCGTTACAGCTCCGGCGTGATCTGCGTGCCGATGACCGCCGACGAGCTTGACCGGCTCAAGCTGCCCCCGATGACCCAGGTCAACGAGGACCGCAAGGGCACCGCCTACGCCGTCTCGGTAGACGCCCGCGACGGGGTCGACACCGGCATCTCGGCCGCCGACCGCGCCCGTACCGTCCGGCTGCTCTCCTCGGCCGGCACCGAGCCGGCCGACCTGACCCGCCCCGGGCACGTCTTCCCGCTGCGGGCCGTCGAGGGCGGTGTGCTGGTCCGCCCCGGCCACACCGAGGCCGCCGTCGACCTGGCCCGCCTGGCCGGGCTGGCGCCGGCCGGTGCCATCGCCGAGGTGGTCAACGACGACGGCACCATGGCGCGGCTGCCCGAGCTGGTCGCCTTCGCCCGTGAGCACGGCCTGGCGATCATCTCGATCGAGGACCTGATCGCCTACCGCCGCCGCACCGAGCTGCACGTGGACCGGGCCGCCGTCACCGCGCTGCCCACCGCGTACGGGGAGTTCACCGCGGTCGGCTACCAGGGCAGCATCGACGGGATCGAGCACCTCGCCCTGGTCGCGGGCGGCCTGGACGCCGACGGCCGGCTGCCGGACGGCGAGGACGTGCTGGTGCGGGTCCACTCCGAGTGCCTGACCGGCGACGTGTTCGGCTCGCTGCGCTGCGACTGCGGGCCGCAGCTGGAGGCGTCGCTCCGGAAGGTCGCCGAGGCCGGCCGCGGCGTCGTCCTCTACCTGCGCGGCCACGAGGGCCGGGGCATCGGCCTGGCCCACAAGCTGCGCGCCTACGAGCTGCAGGAGCAGGGCCGCGACACCGTCGACGCCAACCTGGACCTCGGCCTGCCCGCCGACGCCCGCGACTACAGCATCGGCGCGCAGATGCTCGGGGACCTCGGGGTGCGCTCGCTCACCCTGCTGACCAACAACCCGGAGAAGCTCGCCGCGCTCACCGAGCACGGCCTCAAGGTCAAGGGCCGCGAGCCGGTCGAGACCCCGGCGGGCGAGCACAACCTGCGGTACCTGCGCACCAAGCGCGACCGGATGGGCCACGACCTGCCCGGCCTCGGCTCCTGAACCCGAACCACCTCCCGACCGACCCCGCACCCCGAAAGAGGACCAGCCCATGAGCGGCCACGGCGCCCCCGAGCTGACCATCGACAACGCCGCCGACCTCAAGGTCGCCGTGATCGCCGCCCAGTGGCACGAGCAGGTGATGAACGGCCTCCTGGACGGCGCGCACCGCGCGCTCAAGGAGCTGGGCATCGCCGAGCCGACGGTGCTGCGCGTCCCCGGCACCTTCGAGCTGCCGGTCGCCGCCAAGCGGCTCGCCGAGCGCGGCTACGACGCCGTGGTCGCCCTCGGCGTGGTCATCCGCGGCGGCACCCCGCACTTCGACTACGTCTGCCAGGCGGCCGCCTCCGGCCTCACGCAGGTCAGCGTGGACACCGGCGTTCCGGTCGGCTTCGGCGTCCTGACCTGCGACAACGAGCAGCAGGCCGTGGACCGCGCGGGTCTGCCGGGCTCCGCGGAGGACAAGGGACACGAGGCCGTCACCGCCGCCGTGGCCACCGCCGCCGCCCTGCGCGCGCTCTGAGCCGACCCCGCGCGCGCTCCCCGCGAACCCGCGTACGGGACCCCGGACCGTGGATGTCCATTGGACTGTCCACGGTCCGGGATCGTTTACCGCCTGTAAGCCCGCACGCCGTAAGGTGAGTCCATCATGGCTTCGAAGACATTCGAGGAGCTCTTCACCGAGCTCCAGCAGAAGGCCGCCACCGGCGACCCCTCGTCCTCCCGTACCGCGCAGCTCGTCCAGCAGGGCGTCCATGCGATCGGCAAGAAGGTCGTGGAGGAGGCCGCCGAGGTCTGGATGGCCGCCGAGTTCCAGTCGGACGAGCAGACCGCCGAGGAGATCTCCCAGCTCCTCTACCACCTTCAGGTGATGATGGTCGCCCGCGGGCTGACGCTCGACGACGTCTACAAGTACCTCTAGTCACCGGTCCAGAGAAACCGCACCACCCCACCAAAACAGGTAAGGAACCGACCTCCATGCTGCGCATCGCCCTCCCCAACAAGGGTTCGCTCTCGGGTCCGGCGGCGGAGATGCTCCATGAGGCCGGCTACCGCCAGCGCAAGGACCCGAAGGAGCTCGTCCTCGTCGACCCGGACAACCAGGTCGAGTTCTTCTTCCTGCGCCCGCGCGACATCGCGGTGTACGTCGGCTCCGGCCGCCTGGACGTCGGCATCACCGGCCGCGACCTGCTGCTGGACTCGCACTCCAACGCGGAGGAGGTGCTGGCGCTCGGCTTCGGCGGCTCCACCTTCCGCTTCGCCCGCCCGGAGGGCGTGGACGTCAAGGACGTGCAGGGCCTGGAGGGGCTGCGGATCGCCACCTCCTACACCGGCCTGGTCGAGCAGCACCTCGCCGACCACGGGGTCAAGGCGACCGTGACCAAGCTGGACGGCGCGGTGGAGACCGCGGTGCAGCTGGGCGTCGCCGACGTGATCGCCGACGTGGTGGAGACCGGCACCAGCCTGCGCAACGCCGGCCTGGAGGTGTTCGGGGAGCCGATCCTGGTCTCCGACGCCGTGGTCATCCGCCCCAAGGGCGCGGGCGAGGACGCCGGCGTCGACCAGTTCCTGCGCCGCCTGCAGGGCGTGCTGGTGGCCCGCCGCTACGTGCTGATGGACTACGACATCCGCGCCGAGAACGTCGGCGCGGCCGTCGCGCTGACCCCGGGCCTGGAGTCGCCGACCGTCTCGCCGCTGCACACCGAGGGCTGGGTCGCGGTCCGCTCGATGGTGCTCCGCAAGGAGGCCCAGCGGATCATGGACGATCTGTGGGGTATCGGCGCCCGGGCGATCCTGGTCACCAACATCCACGCCTGCCGCCTCTGACCGCCCGCCGCCTCCGGCCCCCGGGGCGGTCGCCGGCGCGGAGCCGGGTACCGGTTCAATGGGGTGGGGACGCCGGCCGGCATCCCCACCCCTTCCGCCGGCCTCCCCCAGGCCGGACCTCCTCAGAACGACCCCCGGAGACCCCACGTGTCCACCCCCGCCGAGCTCCCCGTCACCTGGGCACCGCGCCGTACCCGGGCCGTGCTGCTGCCGGTCTGCGCGCTGCTGGTCGTCCTGTTCGCCGTGATCGCGGTCGCGCTCCCGGCGAGCTGGCAGCTCAACGACCGGATCATGATGGTGCTCAGCGGGGTCTTCTTCGCCGCCGCCGGCCTGATGCTGGCCCGCCCGCGGGTGAGCGCGGACGCCGAGGGCGTCACCGTGGTGAACTTCGTCCGGCGTCGCCGGCTGGGCTGGGCCGAGATCGTCCGGGTCAACTTCCGTCAGGGCGACCCGTGGGCGACACTCGACCTCGCCGACGGCACCTCGCTCGCGGTGGTCGGCATCCAGTCCGGCGTCGGCAAGGCTCAGGCGATCGCGGACGCCCGCGCGCTGCGCGACCTGGTCGAGCACCACGGCCGCTGACCGGCCGGCCGCCGAGGGCACGGCCGTAAAGGGCCCCGGCGTCGTAGAGGGCCCGGCAGGCCGCACGAAGCCGTGGGCGGCCCGTCCGAACACGGATCCGACGGCCGTACGGGTATCGTCTACGCTGGTAAAAGCAGGGCAAAGCGCACCGCCGGCGGTCCCCTGGCCCTGCTTCCGACGACCAGAGGAGTGACACCCCCCGTCCATGGACGATCCGTCCGGTAGTACCCACGCCGCCCCACTTCCGACCACCGGAAGGCAGGCGGCACTGTGATCACCGCCTGGCTGCTGCTGTTCGCGGCACTTCTGCTCATCCTCGCCAACGGCCTCTTCGTGGCCGCCGAGTTCGCCTTCGTGACCGTCGAGCGCGGGGCCGTCGAGCGTGCCGCCGAGGCCGGCGACGCGCCGGCCGGCCGGGTCGCCAGGGCCCAGCGCCACCTCTCCTTCGAGCTCTCCGGCGCCCAGCTCGGCATCACCGTCACCTCGCTGGTGGTCGGCATGCTCGCCGAGCCGGCGCTCTCCGTGCTGCTGAAGCCCGTGTTCACCGGTATCGGCCTGTCCGACGGCGCCGCCCGCGCCGCCGCCGTCGTCGTCGGCATGATGATGGCCACCGTGGTGCAGATGGTGATCGGCGAGCTCGTCCCGAAGAACTGGGCGATCTCCCGGCCGCTCCAGGTGGCCCGCGCGGTGGCCGCCCCGCACATGGCCTTCTCCCGCGCCTGCCGCCCGCTGATCAGCTTCCTGAACGGCTCCGCGGACCGCACCGTCCGTGCCTTCGGGATCGAGCCGCAGGAGGAGCTGGGCCACGCCCGCACCCCGGCCGAGCTCGTCTCGCTGGCCCGGCACTCGGCCAAGGCCGGTGCGATAGACGAGGAGTCGGCCGCCCTGTTCGTGCGCACGCTCGGCCTGGGCGAGCTGACCGCCGAGTCGGTCATGACCCCGCGCGTGGACGTCGCCGCCCTCCAGCGCGACGCCAGCGCCGCCGACGTGCTCAACCTCACCCGGGCCACCGGCCTCTCCCGCTTCCCGGTCTACACGAACAGCCTGGACGAGGTCACCGGCACCGTCACGCTCAAGGACGCCCTCGCCGTCCCGTCCGCCCGCCGCGGCCTGGTGCGCGTCGGCGAGCTCGCCGTGCCGCCGCTGCTGGTGCCCGAGACGCTCCCGGCCGAGCGGCTGCTCGACCAGCTGCGCCGCCTCCAGCCGATGGCCATCGTGGTGGACGAGTACGGCGGCACCGCCGGCGTGGTCACCGTCGAGGACATCGTCGAGGAGATCGTCGGCGAGGTGCAGGACGAGCACGACCCGGCCGACACCCCCGAGCTGGTCCCGCTGCCACCGGTCGGCGGGCAGCCCGTCTGGGCCGCCGACGGCCGCGCCCGGATCGACCAGTTGGAGGCCATCGGCCTGCACGCCCCCGACGGCCCGTACGAGACCCTGGCCGGCCTGGTCTCCGACCTGCTCGGCCGCCTGCCCGTCCCGGGCGAGCAGGCCGAGCTGCCCGGCTGGCGGTTCACCGTCGAGGCCGTGGACCGCCACCGCACCAGCCGGGTGCGGGTCGAACGCACCGACGGCCAGCACCAGTTCGGCGACGACGAGGACGGGACCCGATGACCGCGCTCCAACTGGCCGTCGCCGTCCTGCTGCTGCTCGGCAACGCGTTCTTCGTCGGCGCCGAGTTCGCCGTCATCTCGGTCCGGCGCAGCCAGATCGAACCGCTCGCCGACGCCGGCAACAGGCGTGCCCGCACCGTGCTGCACGCGCTCTCCAACGTCTCCGCGATGCTCGCCGCCGCCCAGCTCGGCATCACCGTCTGCTCGCTGGGCCTCGGTGCCCTCGCCGAGCCGACCATCGCCCACCTGCTGGAGGGCCCGTTCCACGCGATCGGGATCCCGTCCGGCCTGATGCACCCGCTGTCGTACGGCATCTCGCTGGCCGTGGTGGTCTACCTCCACATGGTGATGGGCGAGATGGTGCCGAAGAACATGGCGCTGGCCGGCCCGGAGAAGGCCGCGCTCTGGCTCGGCCCGCCGCTGGACCGGCTCGCCCGCTGGCTCACGCCGGTGATCCGCTTCCTGAACGCCTTCGCCAACGGCGTGCTGAAGCTGTTCAAGGTCGAGGCCAAGGGCGAGGTGGAGTCGGTCTTCACCACCGAGCAGCTGATGTACCTGCTGCTCGACTCCCGGGACGCCGGTCTGCTCGACGAGGACCGCCAGGAACGCCTGGAGGACGCCCTGGAGATGGGCCGCCGCCCGGTCACCGACGTCCTGCTCAAGCCCGAGCAGCTGGTCACCGTGGACACCAAGGTGACCGCCGCGCAGGTCGAGGAGCTGGCGCTGCGCACCGGCTTCTCACGGTTCCCGGTCACCGACGGCGACCCGGCCGGGCAGGGCTACCTCGGCTACCTGCACCTCAAGGACATCCTGGACGTCGAGGACCAGTCGGCTCCCGTTCCGGCGCGCCTCTGGCGGCCGATCACGGTGCTGCGCGGCACGCTCCTGCTGGACGACGCGCTCGGCGCGATGCGCCGGGCCGCCTGCCACCTGGCCGCCGTGCTCGACCAGGACGGGCGCACGCTCGGTGTGGTCACGCTGGAGGACGTGGTGGAGGAGCTGGTCGGCGAGGTGCACGACCCGGACCACCGCTCCGCCGCCTGATCCGCCACCGGGCATTCCGCTGTGGGCGATTCCGCTCTGAGCGTTCGCCTGTTCCCATGCCGGCCACCCTCTGTGCAGGGTGGTCGGCATGAGGCTTCTACTGCTGGGTGGAACGGAATTCGTCGGTCGCGCCGTCACGGAGGAGGCGCTGGCCCGGGGATGGGAGGTGACGGTCTTCCACCGGGGGACGCACGAGCCCCCGGAGGGCGTACGCGCCCTGCACGGGGACCGCACGGCCGAGGGCGGCCTGGCCGCGCTGGCCGAGGGGGAGTGGGACGCCGTCGTGGACACCTGGTCCGGCGCCCCCGCGGCGGTGCGCGACAGCGCCCGCCTGCTGGCCGGCCGGATCGGCCGCTACGCGTACGTGTCCAGCCGGTCGGTGTACACGTACCCGACCCCGGCCGGGGCGGACGAGAGCGCGCCGCTGGTCGAGGGCTCGCCGGACGCCGGCGAGGTGCCGTACCCGCAGGCCAAGCGGGGCGCCGAGCTGGCTCTGCTGGACGCCCTCGGGGACCGGGCCCTGCTCGCCCGCGCCGGGCTGATCATCGGCCCGTACGAGAACATCGGCCGGCTGCCCTGGTGGCTGGGCCGGATCGCCCGCGGCGGCCCGGTGCTCGCCCCGGGCCCGCGCGAGCTCGCGATCCAGTACATCGACGCCCGCGACGTCGCGGTCTGGACCCTCGACGCCCTGGCGGCCGGTCTCGGCGGCGCGTACGACCTGGTCAGTCCGCAGGGGCACGCCACCATGGGCGGGCTGCTGGAGGCCTGCGTCCGGGCCACCGGCTCGGACGCCGAGCTGCGCTGGACCGAGCCCGGGGCGATCCTGGCGGCCGGCATCGAGCCGTGGAGCGACCTGCCGGTCTGGACGCCGCCGGGCGAGCTGCACGAGGCCATGCACGGCTCCGACGTGGCCAAGGCGGTGGCCGCCGGGCTGCGCTGCCGGCCGGTGGCGGAGACGGTCGCGGACACCTGGGCCTGGCTGCGGTCCATCGGCGGCACGGCCCCGCAGCGCCCGGACCGGCCGGTGGTCGGCCTGGACCCGGAGCGGGAGGCCAAGGTCCTGGCCGGCTGAGCGGCGACGGGGGCCGGGGGCGGCGGAGTCAGCCCCGGCCGTCGATCAGCTCGCCGTAGGCCTGTACGAGGTCCGGCAGCCGCAGCGTCGCCAGGTCCTCGCGGCCCGGCGGCTCGCGCAGCAGCGAGAGCCGGAGGTCCCGGTAGGCGCAGGACTTCTCGTACAGGGTGCGGATGAACCGGCCGTTGCCGAGGTCGTCGATCCAGCCCTCGCGCACCACATGGGCGCAGATGCTGGCCAGCTCCTCGGCGGCGTCCTCGTCCCAGCCGTCGCCGTCCCGGCCGGCGAGCGCCGCGCCGATCGCGGTCAGCTCGCCGGGGCGGTAGCTGGGGAAGTCGACCCGGGTGGTGAAGCGGGAGTTGAGGCCGGGGTTGGTGGCGAGCAGCCGGTTCATCCCCTCCGGGTAGCCGGCCAGGATCACCACCAGCCGGTCGCGGTTGTCCTCGGCCCGCTTCAGCAGCACCTGCAGTGCCTCGTCGCCGTACGCGTCGCCCTTGCTGTAGCCGGAGTTGGAGAGGCTGTACGCCTCGTCGATGAAGAGCACGCCGTCCAGCGCGGAGTCGATCAGCTCGTTCGCCTTGACCGCGGTCTGGCCGAGGAACTCGCCGACCAGGTCGGCTCTCTGGGCCTCGACCAGATGGTCGCCGGAGAGCAGGCCGAGGGCGTGGAAGACCCGGCCGAGGATGCGCGCCACGGTGGTCTTGCCGGTGCCGGAGGGGCCGGAGAAGACGAAGTGCCGCTTGGGCGGCTGGACCGGCAGGCCCTGCGCGGCCCGCAGCCGGGACATCCGCAGCTGCGCGGAGAGCGCCCGGACCTGCCGCTTGACCGGCTCCAAGCCGACCATCCGGGCGAGTTCTGCCAGGGCCTCGTCCAGCTCCCGCTCACCGCCCTCCCGTTCCTCGGGGGCAAAGGTGCTCGCGACCCGGGGGAGGGACTCGCCCCGGCCCGGCACCTGCCCGGCGGCGGGAGCCGGGGCGGCGGGCGGGACGGCCGAGCCGGACCGCTCGCCGGCGGCCAGTGGCGGGGCCCCCGCCTCGGCGGGCCCGGCCGCCTCCTCGCCGGACGCCGGGTTCCCGGCCGGGAACGCCCCACCCGGGAACGCCCCACCCGGGATCACCTCGGCCGGGATCACCTCGGCCGGGAACTCCCCTGCCGGGAACGCAGTACCCGGGAAGTCCCCGGCCGGGAGCTCCTCGGCCGGGAAGGCGTCCCCGGGGAACGCCGAGGCCTCGAACGTCCCCGGGCCGAACCCGGGAGTCCCGTACCCCGCGACGTCCGCCCCCGCCCTCTCCGGGCCCGCCGCCTCCGCCTCCGCAGCGTCCGACAGCGCCGCGTCCGACTCGGCCGCGTCGAACGCCTCTTCACCGGACATGGCGCCCCCGGGCTCGCGGCCGCCGCCCCCGCCGACGGCGTCCAGCAGCCCGTCGACCAGTCCGTCCTCGGCCGAGATCGCCGCCAGCCGTGCCGCGGTGTCCATGAACGCCGGATCGGCCCGGTGCACCGCCCGGTAGAGCGGCAGCGCGGCGGCGCTGCGCCCGGCCCCCTCGTACGCCCGGGCCAGCCAGTACCGCAGCTCCTTGCGCTGCGGCTGTTCGGAGCGGCAGCGGGCGAGCGAGGCCGCCAGGGGTGCCTGGGCCTGCGCGCACATGTCCAGCCGGACCCGTGCCATCCCGGCGAAGAGCCCGGCCTCGATGCCGAGCAGCGGGTCGTCCAGCAACCGGTCGGTGTCCCGGATCAGCTGTTCCCAGTCCTTGAACAGGTAGGAGCGGCAGGCGTGCAGGAACCGCGCGGACGGGTCCTCGCTCGGGGCCGGGCACTGCTCCAACGCCTGGTCCAGCTCGGCGAGATGGCGGCCGTCCAGCCAGTGCGAGGCGTGCGCGAGCGCCAGGTCACGGGCGTCCTCAAGGACCGGCTGGACCCACCAGCCCAGCCAGTACCAGGAGCTGAGCGGGCGGCGGTGGAGTCTGCGCTGCTCGCCGAAGCGTTTCTGGTGGCGGTACATCGCCAGCAGCGCCCCGGAGGTGTCGCTGCGCAGGGCGTGCAGGCCGAGCCAGGCGTCGGCCATCCCCGGGTCCAGCCGGACGGCCGCGCGGAACTCCTCCTCCGCACGGGCGTAGGCGCCCGCCGTGTAGGCGTCCATGGCGCGCAGCCAGGCCCGGTCGGCGAGCCGGTTCGGAGCCGGGCCGCCCGCGTTGTTGCTGTCGGAACTGTCCACCGTCGTCACTCACGCCCCCCGCGGTGTGCCTCGGGGCTCGGCCGGCGCGTCGCGTGCGGAGAGCCGGCCGGTGGTCGAAGCCCCCGGGGCGCCAATGCGCCTGCCAGGAATCGTACCGGCGCGGCGCTGATCCGGAAGGGTGCCGCGCGCAGTCAAATGCGATCGGGGGCGCGGTTGTTGGGCGTTCGCACGGGTCGGACGGGTTCGAACCGGAGTCCGAGCCGGCAGGCGGGCGTGCGCCCTGGCCGGAAACCCGCACGGCCTCGCACCGGGCGCAGGTCCGGGCGCGTCAGGCGACGAGGCCCGACCCACGTCCGGGTCCGGCCGCGTCAGCCGGTGAATCCCGGCACCACCAGGCCGGACTCGTACGCGATCACCACCGCGTGGGTCCGGTTCTGCGCGCCGAGCTTGGTCAGCACGTTCCCGACGTGGGTCTTGACCGTCTCCAGGCTCACCGTGAGCGAGTCCGCGATCTCCGGGTTGGACAGGCCGGTGGCCATCAGCCGGAGCACCTCCTCCTCCCGCCCCGTCAACGCCGCCTTCGGCAACGCCTCGGCGGAGCCCAGCGGGCGGGCGGCGACCATCCGGCGCAGGGCGGCCGGGAAGAGGATCGCCTCCCCCGTCGCCACCACCCGCACCGCCTCAGCGATCTGCCGGACCGGGAGCCGCTTGAGCACGAACCCGCCGGCCCCCGCGCTGAGCGCGGCGGTGACGTAGTCGTCGTTCTCGAAGGTGGTGATCACCACCACCTTCGGCGGCTCGGCCGACTCGGCAAGCAGCTGCCGCGTGGCCTCGATCCCGTTGCGGCGCGGCATCCGCACATCCATCAGGACGACGTCCGGCCGCAGCCGTTGTGCCTGTTCGACGGCCTCGACGCCGTCGGCGGCCTCGCCGACCACCGTGATCCCCGGCTGCGCGGCGAGCAGCGTGCGCAGACCGCTGCGGGTCACCTCGTCGTCGTCCGCGATCAGGAGGGTGACAGGGGTGACGGGGGTGACGGTCGGGGTGGTCGGGGCGAGGCCCGGACCGGCCGTGACGGATGCGCTCGTCTCAGAGCCGATCATGCCGACAAGCGTACCGGCAGCCGGACAGCCAGCCGCCAGCGCTGCGGTCCGTCCGGGCCGGCGTCGAGCTCGCCGTGCAACAGCCGCACGCGCTCGGCCAGTCCGGGCAGGCCGTGCCCGGACGTGGGGAAGGCGCCCGGGCCCTTGCCGGTCGCTGCCCCCGCCCCGGTCCGGTTGACCACACTGAGCTCCAGCGCGTCCGACGCGGCCACCACCCGGACCTCGATCGGACCGCCCGCCCCGTGCCGCAACGCGTTGGTCAGCCCCTCCTGGAGGATCCGGTACGCCGCCCGGGAGAGCGTCCCCTGCACCTGCGCCAGCTCGCCCGACAGCTCCGGCTCCACCACCGCGCCCGCGTGGCCCAACCGCTCCAGCAACTCGGGCAGGTCCGCCAAGGTCCGGGTCGGCGCCGTCCCCGCCTTCTCCTCGCGCAGCACGCCCAGCACGTAGTCCAGATCCTCCAGCGCGGCCCGGGTCGACTCCTCGATGCTGCGCATCGCGGCCCGTGCCGCCACCGGATCGGCGGAGAGCACCTCGCCCGCCACCGCCGCCTGGATCGTGGCCGCCGTCAGCGTGTGCCCGATCGAGTCGTGCAACTCGTGGGCCAGCCGGTTGCGTTCGGCCAGCCGCAGCTCCCGCTCGGAGGCCAGCGCGAGCCGCTCGGCCGACGACGGGCCCAGCAGCCTCGGCGCCGACCACCGCAGGGCGCTCGTCACCCCCACGCACCCGGCCGCCGCCACCAGCACGCAGCCGACCGCCGCCACCCAGCTCATCCAGCCGTCCGCCACCTGCACCGACCGGCCGAACAGACTCAGCCCCGCCTCGGCGCCGGTCCAGCCCCCCGGGAGGGTCAGGCCCGCGGCGAGCAGCACGCCGCTCACGAGCGCCCCCGTCCACCCCACCGCCACGTGCAGCAGCAGCCAGACCGGAGTCCGCCAGCGATCGGTGCCGGACGGCACGGCGGCGGTCGGCCCGGTGGGAGCCGGCCCGGTGCCGGGCGGGCCCGCGGGCCGACGGCCGGCCACGGGATCCGGCAACGGCACCCGCAGTAGACGACGGGCGCACACGACCAGCACCCGCCGCGTGGTGCGGGCCAGCCCGACCGCACCGATCAGTGCCGCCCAGGCCAGCAGGACCAGGACAACCTGCACTCCGTAGGGCGCGGTTCGCCACGCCAGCACCGGCAGCATGGCCAGAGGCAGCAGCGGAAGGCTCGCCAACGCGCCGCCATAGGCGAACAACACACCCGAATACGTGGAGCCGCGCAGCAGCGGCCGGATTCCCGTGATCATGATCGGCAGTATGACCTCCCTGCTCACCGGCGGCCTCCCCCGATCGGGGGAGCGATTTCTCCCGCCTTCCCGCGATGCGCACCCGACACCCCGCAGACCAGGATCGTGTCCTGACCGGTTGACGGGAGAACGACCGATGAGCGGAGAAGGGACCGGGCCGCTCCCTCCCGGCATCGGGCGCGCCAACGCCGCGCGACCCCGAGCAGTACCGCCGCGACGCGGTCCGCGACCGGGCCCGGTACCCGCTGTACGGCGACTTCGCGTCCGCCGTCAAGCCGTGCGCCTTCTGGCAGGAGGGCAGCGAGCCCGGGACGACGGTGGACAACACGGCCGGCGCACTTGTCCTGCAGAACGAGTGGGATCCCCAGACGCCCCTGGCGGCCGGCCAGGGCATGCACCGGGCCCTGCGCGGCTCCCGGATGGTCACCGTCGCCGGAGGCGAGGGGCACGGCGTCTACGGCATCACCAGCGACTCCTGTGCGACCGGGAGCACCACGGCCTACTTGACCACGGGCAGGCTCCCGGCCGGGGACCTGACCTGCCGAGCGTCGCAGGCGTCCTGACCCTGCCCCGTGCTCCACGCAATCGGGCGGAGGAGGGCGCGGCCGGGGGCGTCGACCGGCTGGTCCCGGTCGATTCCACGACCGTGCGGGGCCCACCGGCCGCCGCCGGCGCTGAAAGGGGGACGGCACCCCCGGCTCACGGGGGAACAAGCCGGGGATGCCGCGTCCGAATGTTGCCCGCTCAACGAGTCCGGCAACTGAGGAGAACCTACGTTCTGGTGATACCGCAGGTCAAGGGCTTGTTGAAGGTTCACCGACGGTGCCCGGCGAGATCCGCCCGGTCACTCCGTCGACCGTCGTCCCGGCGTGCGGGCGGCTCGGGTCGGCGGCGAAATGAGCCGATTCGGCCCGCGCCCAGCCCTCCCAGAACTCCGCCAGTGCCGGGCCGTCCCGCTCCTCGCCGCGCCGCCGGGCGTCCTCGGCCGCCAGCTCCATCCAGACCAGCCTGGCGAGCCACGGCCGCACCGCCCGGCGCCCGGCGCCCACCCCCTCCACCAGCACCACGGGCGCGAGCGGCACCGCCGCCGTCGAGGCGAACCGGCGCAGGGTCCAGTCGTAGACCTCGTACGCGGCGTCCCGCCCGGCCGCCAGCGGCTCCAGCACCTGGGCGCGCAGCCGTCCGGTCCAGCCGAAGGGCTCGGCGTGGGTGGCCAGGTCGTCCAGGTGGACCACCGGGGCGCCCCCGAGCGCCGCGGCCAGCCGGCCCGCGAAGGTGGTCTTGCCGGAGCCCGCGTGCCCGTCCACCGCGACCAGCCGCACCGGCCCGCAGGACGGAGCCAGCGCGCGCAGCTCGGCGGCCAGCGCGCTCAGGTCCGCGGCGGGCGCACCGGGCCGGATGCCGGGAGGGGTGCGGGAGGTTTCGGAAGCAGCCACATCGGCCACCCTACGGCGGTCCGTACGCCGGTACGGACAGTGCTGCACCGCAGCTCGTGACGGCAGCGCCGGGATCGGGCATACTCACTTCGCCACGCATGTGAACGGCCGTTCACCGCAATCCGGTGCCGGTCGGGCCGACCTGCCACACCCGCGTCGGGCCCGCCACACCAGGGCCCGCCGCCCGAACGAGGAGGCGACCAGCCGCCATGACCCCCTCCCCTGCGAAAGCCGTGGACCGCCAGCTGCCGACCGAGGAGGCCCGGGAGCTGCTGAGCCTCACCCGGGACCTGGTCCAGCGCGAGATCCAGCCGCACGCGGCGGAGGACGAGGCCGCCGGCCGCTTCCCGCGCGAGGTCTTCCGCACCCTCGGCGAGGCGGGCCTGCTCTCCCTCCCGTACGAGGAGAAGTACGGCGGCGGCGACCAGCCCTACGAGGTGTACCTCCAGGTCCTGGAGGAGCTGGCGGCCGGCTGGCTGGCCGTCGGCCTCGGCGTCAGCGTGCACACCCTCTCCTGCCACGCCCTGGCCACCTTCGGCACCGACGAGCAGCGCGCCGCCTGGCTGCCCGGCATGCTCTCCGGCGAGCAGCTCGGCGCCTACTGCCTCTCCGAGCCGCAGTCCGGCTCCGACGCCGCCGCGCTGCGCACCCGCGCCGACCTGGACGGCGAGGAGTACGTCGTCAGCGGCACCAAGGCGTGGATCACCCACGGTGGGCAGGCCGACTTCTATAGCGCCCTGGTGCGCACCGGCGAGCCGGGCCCGCGCGGCATCAGCTGCCTGCTGGTGCCCGGTTCGACGGCCGGCCTCTCGGCGGCCCCGCCGGAGCACAAGATGGGCATGCGCTCCTCGCCGACGGCCCAGCTGCACTTCGACGGCGCCCGGGTGGCCCGTGAGCGGCTGATCGGCGCCGAGGGCCAGGGCTTCCAGATCGCCCTCGCCGCCCTGGACTCCGGCCGTCTCGGCATCGCCGCCTGTGCCATAGGCGTGGCCCAGGCCGCGCTCGACCTCGCCGTCGACTACGCGCGCACCCGCCGCCAGTTCGGCCGGCCGATCGCGGACTTCCAGGGCCTGTCCTTCATGCTCGCCGACATGGCCACCCAGATCGAGGCCGGGCGCGCGCTCTACCTGTCCGCCGCGCGCCTGCGCGACGCGGGCCGGCCGTTCTCCAAGGAGGCGGCGATGGCGAAGCTGTTCTGCACCGACACGGTGATGCGGGTGACCACCGACGCCGTCCAGGTGCTCGGCGGCTACGGCTACACCCAGGACTTCCCGGCCGAGCGCTACATGCGCGAGGCCAAGGTGCTGCAGATCGTGGAGGGCACCAATCAGATCCAGCGGCTGGTCATCGGCCGCCACCTGACCCAGGGCTGACGGCCCTGCGGGCTGCCCCCGGGCAGCCCCCCCGAAACGGCCTCCGGGCGTCACTCCAGGGTGCGGAGTGACGCCCGGAGGCATGTCCCGTCGCGGCCGTCGACCGGCAGGCGGCCGGCCCGCCGGCGGGGCGGGCCGACTCGGGGGCGGCTCAGCGGGTCGGGGGCTCGGGGTCCGGTGCGCCTTCAGCGCCGGGCGAGCCGGGTGCGCTGCCGCGGGATCACCGGAGCGACGGCCGGCACCTGTACCGGGCGGTGCGCCACCGCGTGCGAGAACGGCTGGGTGCGCCAGTCGAGTTCGGCCGGCAGTGCCAGCAGCGCCTCCAGGTCGTCGGTCTCGGCGTCCTCGGCCGAGTCCACCTCGGCCAGGTCGTCCGTCGGCGCGCCCGAACCGGGGCAGAGCGCGGGGGAGAAGGGGTGCCACGCGGTCGGCAGCACCGCGTGCTGCGGCAGCCGCTCCTCGTCGCCCACGAGGGCGATCGGGCGGCGGCACTCGGGGCAGTGCACGCGGAAGATCTCCCAGGTGTCGGCCTCGCCCGGGTCCACCCCCGGCGCGGGGCCGTTGGGGACCGCGAGAGCGTCGCGGCCGGTCATATCGTGGGTGTCGTCGGCGCTCGGCGAACGCAGGTCGGTTGCACGCATGGTGATCCCCCTCGGATCGGGCCCGGCGTTGTCGCCCGGGGCCACAACCAGCACTTCCCTGTGACGCGGGCTCATAACCCTGCACCCCGGTGCACCGTGATGCACCGGGTGTGTCCTTCGCCACATTCGCCCGGCATGTGCCCGCCCGGCACCCGGCACCACCACCCGTGCCATCGCGCGCTCCGGCCGTGGCGCGGCCTGCGCCCCCGAAGGGGTAGGTTTGCGCCTTGTGGAGGATCTCGACCAACGCATCGTTCAGCTGCTCCTCGAGGACGGCCGGATGAGCTACACGGACCTGGGCAAGGCCACCGGCCTGTCCACCTCGGCGGTGCACCAGCGGGTGCGGCGCCTGGAGCAGCGCGGGGTGATCCGGGGCTACACCGCGATCGTCGACCCGGACTCCGTCGACCTGGCGCTGACGGCGTTCATCTCGGTCAAACCCTTCGACCCGAGCGCCCCGGACGACACCCCCGAGCGGCTCGCCGGGCTGCCCGAGATCGAGGCCTGCCACAGCGTCGCCGGGGACGAGAACTACATCCTCAAGGTCCGTGTCGGCGCCCCCGGTGACCTCGAGGACCTGCTGGCCCGGATCCGCAGCGCGGCCGGTGTCTCCACCCGCACCACCGTCGTCCTCTCCACCCCGTACGAGGCGCGGCCCCCGAAGCTCTGAGCACGTCCGGAGAGGTGCAGACTAAGGGCCATGACCGAACGCACCCTCCCTCCTTGCCCGCCCTCGGGCAGGAGGGGCCCACGGACCGTCCTGCTGCGCGGCGGCGCCGTCTACAGCCCCGCCGACCCCTTCGCCACCGCGATGCTCGTCGAGGGGGAGCACGTCGCCTGGGTCGGCAGCGACGGCGCAGCCGAGGCATACGCCGACACCGTGGACGAGATCGTCGAACTGGACGGTGCGCTGGTCACCCCCGCCTTCGTGGACGCGCACGTGCACGCCACCCCCGCCGGTCTGGCGCTCACCGGCCTCGACCTCACCGGGAGCCCCTCGCTCGCCGCCGCCCTGGCCGCCGTCACCGCTTCCGCCGAGTCCTCCGCCGCGGCCGGGGGCGAGGCGGGCGGTGTGCTCATCGGGCACGGCTGGGACGAGACCGGCTGGCCGGAGGGCCGCCCGCCGACCCTCGCCGAGCTGGACGCCGCCGCCGGGGGCGCCGCCGTCTACCTCTCCCGCACCGATGTGCACTCCGCGCTCGCCACCACCGCGCTGCGAGCCCTCACCCCCGGCCTCGCCGAGCAGCCCGGCCACGACGCCGACGGCCCGCTCACCCGCGACGCCCACCATGCCGTCCGGCAGACCGCGTTGGCCCACCTCACTGCCGAGCAGCGCCGCCGCGCCCAGCGCGCCGCCCTGGCCCGGGCCGCCGAACTCGGCATCGGCTCGCTGCACGAGTGCGCCGGTCCGGAGATCTCCTCCGAGGAAGACCTCACCGCGCTGCTGGCCCTGGCCGCCGAGGGTGACGGCCCCGAAGTCTTCGGCTACTGGGGCGAGTTGGGCGGCGCCGGCCGCAGCGGTGTCGAGACGGCGGCCAGGCTCGGCGCGGTGGGCGCCGGCGGCGACCTCTTCGTCGACGGCGCGATCGGCTCGCACACGGCCTGCCTGCACACGGCCTACGCCGACGCCGACCACACCGGCGTCTCCTACCTGAGCGCCGCGCAGGTCGCCGACCACGTCGTCGCCTGCACCGAGGCGGGCCTCCAGGCCGGCTTCCACGCCATCGGCGACGCCGCGGTGACCGCCGTCCTGGACGGCGTCCGGGCGGCCGGGGAGCGGGTCGGCGCCGACCGGGTCCGGGCGCTGCGCCACCGGGTCGAGCACGCCGAGGCGCTGGACGAGAAGTCGATCGCCGCCTTCGCCGAGCTGGGCCTCACCGCCTCCGTCCAGCCCGCCTTCGACGCCACCTGGGGCGGCCCGGACGGCATGTACGTCCAGCGACTGGGGGCCGAGCGGGCCGCCGCCCTCAACCCCTTCGCCGCGCTGCTGCGGGCCGGCGTCCCGCTCGCCTTCGGCTCGGACGCCCCGGTCACCCCGCTCGACCCCTGGGGCACCGTCCGGGCGGCCGCCTTCCACCGGACCCCGGAGCACCGGATCTCGGTGCGGGCGGCCTTCACCGCGCACACCCGCGGCGGCTGGCGGGCCCTCGGGCGCGACCAGGACGGCGTCCTCGTCCCGGGTGCGGTCGCCAGCTACGCGGTCTGGGCCGCCGACGAGCTGGTCGTCCAGGCACCCGACTCCCGGGTGGCCGGCTGGTCCACCGACCCGCGCTCCGGCACCCCCGGCCTGCCCGACCTCACCCCCGGCCGCCCCCTCCCCACCTGTCTGCGCACCGTCGTCCGCGGCCGCACGGTGTACCTCGCCGCCGGGTGAAAACCGGATGATGCGGGGGCGCCGTCGGCCCTAGGTTGATCGACATGACCGATCTCGTGCCCGCCGACTTCACCGTCCCCCGCACGCTCACCGCCGAGGGGTTCCGTCTGGAGCCCCTCGGCGAGCAGCACAACGCCTCCGACCTCGCCGCCTGGACGTCGAGCATCGACCACATCCACGCCACCCCCGGCTGGACGGGCAGCTGGCCGCCCGCCGAGGGCATGACGCCGGAGCAGAACCTCGCCGACCTGCGCCGGCACGCCGCCGACTTCGAGAAGCGCTTCGGCTTCACCTACACCGTCCTGGAGACCCCCGGGGACGCCGTCATCGGCTGCGTCTACATCTACCCGGACCGCGAGGAGCCGTCCGTCACCAAGGTCAGCTCCTGGGTCCGCGCCGACCGCGCCCACCTGGACGCCGTGCTCCACCGGACGGTCTCCGCCTGGCTCGCCGAGGCCTGGCCGCTGCGCGAGGTCCGCTGCTTCCCGCGCTGAGCCGGGCCCGGTGCACCTGACCTCACGGTGAGGTGACTTTCCGGGGTACCTTCTTCGGACAGCGTCCGAACAGCCGTCCCCGTACCTCCGCGAGGCGGCACCGAGAGAGATGGTGCGCCGGTGGCCATGCCCGTCACCCAGGAGCGGTCCGGGACCGCGCCCGAGACACCCGACGAGGCTCCCGTGCCCGGGCGGCGGGCACGGGTGCTCGCCAAGGTCCGGGCCGGGCTGCCGCGCACCGGGCTGGCCGTGCTCGCCGGACTGCTGCTGGCCCTCGCCTTCCCGCCGTTCGACCTCTGGCCGCTCTCGCTGGTCGGTGTCGCCGCGTTCTCGCTGCTCACCCGGGGCCGCACCGTAAGGCAGGCCGCCTGGACGGGCTTCGCCTTCGGCCTGCCGTTCTTCCTGCTGCTGCTGAGCTGGCTGCGGGTGGTCGGCTGGGACGCCACCGTCGGCCTCTCCGTCATCGAGGCGCTCTTCCTGGCCCTGCTCGGCGCCGGCCTGGCGCTCACCTCCCGGCTGCCCGGCTGGCCACTCTGGGCGGCCTGCCTCTGGGTCACCCAGGAGTGGGCCCGTGACCGGCTGCCGCTCGGCGGGTTCCCCTGGGGCCGGCTGGCCTTCGCCAACACCGCCACCCCGTTCACCCCGCTCGCCGCGCTCGGCGGCGCCCCGCTGGTGACCTTCGCCGTCGCCCTGGCGGGCGCCCTCCTCGGCTGGGCGGCGCTGCGGCTGCGCGGCCCCCGCCGGGCCCCGAAGGCCGCCGCGCTGGCCGCGCTCGGCGCGGTCGCCACCCTGCTGGCCGGCTACCTGGTGCCGGTGCCCACCGCCGCGGCCGACACCGTCAAGGTCGCCCTGATCCAGGGCAACGTGCCCAACCCCGGTATGGACTTCCTCGGCCGCCCGATGATGGTCCTCAACAACCACGCCTCGGCCACCGAGAAGCTCGCCGCCGACATCAAGGCCGGCACGGTCGAGAAGCCGGACATCGTGATCTGGCCGGAGAACTCCTCCGACCTCGACCCGTTCAGCGACCCGCTCGCCTACCAGCGCATCGACGCGGCCGTGCGGGCGGTCGGCGTGCCCACCCTGGTCGGCACCCTGGTGGACGGCCCGGACGAGCAGCACGTCCAGAACGAGGGCATCGTCTGGGACCCGAAGACCGGCCCCGGCGCCTCCTACACCAAGCAGCACCCGGTGCCGTTCGGCGAGTACGTGCCGTTCCGCGACCAGCTGATGAAGGTGATCACCCGGCTCCAGCGGGTCGCCCGCGACTTCTACCCCGGCGACCACAACGGCGTCATGCAGCTCGGCCCGGCGAAGATCGGCGACGTCATCTGCTTCGAGGTGGCGTACGACGAGATCGTCCGCGACACCGTGGACAAGGGCGCCCGGGTGCTGGTCGTCCAGACCAACAACGCCACCTACGCGAAGACCGGCCAGCCCGAGCAGCAGCTCGCGATGTCCCGGCTGCGCGCCGTGGAGCACGGCCGGGCCGTGCTGATCGCCGCCACCAGCGGCATCAGCGCCGTCATCGCCCCCGACGGCACGGTGCAGCAGCAGACCGAGGAGCTGACCGCCGCCGAGCTCTCCGCCGTCGTCCCGTTGCGTGACGGCACCACGGTGGCCGACCGCGTGGGCGCCGTGCCGGAGTGGACGCTGGCCGTCGGCGGCCTGCTGGCCTGCGGCGCGGCGCTGCTGGCCGGCCGCCGACGGGTGACTCGCCCGCTCGCCTCCGGGTCCTCCTGATCCGGCGCCGACGGTCGGCGGGCGCAGCGCCCGCCGACCGTCGGCGGCTCGGCCCTTCTCCCTTTCGGCCCCGGCGGGCCCTTCGGCCCGGGGCGGGGCCGGAACACCCGCCGCCGGCGAATCGTTGGACCGGGTGGTGCCGTAGCCGGCCCGGATCTCCCGTGCGGCGCGCAGAGCACCGCTTGGAGTGGATTCGTACCGTGACCCAGCAAGATGCCCCCGCCCGCCCGGCTCCGCGCGGAAAGCTCAGGCGGATCGTGCCGCTGCTGATCACCGCCTGGCTGGTGCTGGAGATCTGGCTGCTGGTCCAGGTGGGCTCGTGGCTGGGCGGCCTGACCGTGGTGCTGCTGCTCGTCGCCGGAGTGCTGATCGGAGGCTCGCTGATCAAGCGGGCCGGGCGGAAGGCGTTCTCGGCGGCGATCGACCAGAGCAGGGACCCGAAGTCGCAGCAGCCGCAGACCGGCACCAGCCTGACCGTGCTGGCCGGCCTGCTGCTGATCGTGCCGGGCTTCCTCTCGGACGTCCTGGCGCTCACGCTGCTGTTCCCGCCCACCCGCGCCCTCTGGCGGGCCGCCGGGCGCCGCTTCGCCGACAAGGCGCTGCGCAGCACCTCCGCGGTGGGCGCGGACCCGCTCGCGGACGCGATGCGGCTGCAGGAGCAGCTGCGGATCCACCGCCCGGACGGCAAGGTGATCCAGGGTGAGGTGGTCGATCCCGGCGCCGGTCCGCAGGGCCCCGACACCACCTACCGCCCGCCGATCAAGGGCTGACCCCCTCCGGGGCCGGCCGTCGGCTCCTGGGCCGTCCGTCGACCGGCGGCCGGCCCACGAGAGCGGACCCGCGACGGACCGCCGCCGGTCGACGGACGGCACCCGGACAACGCGAAAGCCGGACAACGCGAAAGGGACCCTGAAGCCAGGGTCCCTTTTCGCGTGCTCCCGCCGAGTGGCGGGGGCCGGGTCAGGCGCTCTTACGGGTGTCCCGCGGGTGTACCGCGAGGTTCATCCCTCCGGAGCGGAGCACGGCCAGCCGCTCGGCCAGCACCTCCTCCAGCTCCTCGCGCGTCCGGCGCTCCATCAGCATGTCCCAATGGGTGCGCGTGGGCTTGGTCTTCTTCTCCTCCGGCTCGTCACCGTCGAGAAGTACGGCTTCCTGGCCGCAGAAGCGGCATTCCCAGGCGGACGGGATCTCCGCCTCGACCGAGAAAGGAACCTCGAATCGGTGTCCGTTCTGACATGCGTACTCGACGGTCTGGCGGGGAGCCAGATCGATACCACGGTCGGTCTCGTAGCTAGTGGCCCCGAGTCGCGTGCCGCGGAGAGCTCGCTCGCTCATGAATCGTGCCTCCCGGGCTTATGGCCCACAGGACTAGTGGTCGCTGTTCTTCGTCGTTCGGTCAACGCTCGGCTTCCGACGAAGATTCCCGTCCCGGGACATGCGTCGTCTGTCGTGCCGCCCCTGTTTGTACCCACCGGCGCCCGATTTGTCACATCTGGCCGGTGATATCACCCCAGGTGTCACCTATTTCACATCTGGTGATCGGTCGGCCTTTCCGGGACGAGCGTACCGGGACGACCTGCCGGGCGGGGCGCCGCCCCCGCGTACGGCCGCCCGATCAGGCGAGCGGACGGAAGCGGAGGGGGGTGTGCTCCTTGCCCAGATCGACGCCCGGCCGGCCCCCGGCGTCGGCCGGCGGCATCGGGGGCGGGCCGGAGGGGCGGGGCGGTACGTCCACCGGGGCGGCCGCCTCCGTCCGGGTGTCCCGGTGCGGCAGCAGGGCGATCACCGCCTCGCGGAGCTGGGCGGGCGCCTCCTCGTCCAGCGGGTCGACGGTGGCCGGCACCTGGAGCCGGACGGGCGCGCTGTTGCCGATCCGGGCGTAGCCGCGCCCGGCGGGGGCGTGCGCGGCGGGCACGATGTCCAACGGCGCGCCGAGCGCGGCGAAGCCCTCCTCGGGCCCGGCCGGGCCGAGCAGTACCCGGGCCCGGGTGGTGGCCCGGACGGTCGGAGTGATCCGGTGGCGCGCCTCCACGTCGTCGGCGATCACCACCGTGACCCGGGCGGCCCGGCCGTGCCGCAGTGGCAGCTCCAGCAGGTCCTGCGGGTCCGGGCGGCCCTCGGCGTGGGCCAGCTCGCTCAGCTCGGTCGGGTGGTCGAGCAGCAGCCAGAGCGGCCGGGTGACATCCTCCGGCGGCGCCGACCCGGCGTGCCGGGAGGCGTTCAGCGCGGCCAGCCGGCGCTCGGTCTCCTGGGTGGCCCACTCCAGCGCGGCCAGCGCGCCGTGCAGGCTGGTCTCCACCGTGTGCACGCCGGGCCGGTTGACCAGGCAGGCGTGCTCGCCGGTGCCGGCGCCGTCGATCACCACGAGGTCGCCGAAGGGGAGCGCCTGGAGTGCGATCGAGCGGATCAGGCTGGACGTACCGTAGCCGGCCACGCCGAGCGCCAGCAGGTGCGGCTCCGCGGAGCGCGGGCCGGTGCGCCAGACCACGGGCGGCTGCTGGGTGATGGCCCCGCCCTGGCCGACGGGGATGGTGCGGGCGCTGCCGTCCTCGTCGGTGAAGCCCAGCACGATCTCGCCGGGCGCGGCGACGAAGCGCTGCGCCGCGATGTCGGTGGACAGCGGGGGCAGCGCGGTGATCCGCAGCTTGTTGGACTCCTCGTCCCAGTCGAAGCGGTACTCCCGGGCCCGGCCCGCCTTGCCCTGGACGACCTGCTCGATCCGGGCCCGGGCGGCAGGCTCGGTGTCGGTGAAGTACGCCGGATAGTCCAGCTCCAGCCGGGAGAGCCGGCCCTCGCCGTCGAACTCCCAGGCGCGGAAGGCGTCCTTGTGGCCGCGCTCGTGGTGGTAGAGCGGGTTGAGGTCCTCCGGTGCGGCCAGGTACGGGGTGAGCGCCGCGTAGAGGGCGGAGAGCTTGGTGTCGGCGACGTCCGGCTCGGGCGGGGCGGACGGTGCCTTGGGGGCCCGGCCCGCCCAGGCGGCGCTGGCCATCAGGGCCACCAGGGCGAAGAGCAGTCCGTGCGGCAGCAGGTAGATGCCGAGCAGCATCGCGGCGACGAGGAAGACCGTCGGCCCGCGCCGTTCCTTCGGGGTGGCCAGCCAGCGGCCCTTGGCCCAGCCGACGTGGTGGCGCAGGCCGCGCCCGATGACGGTGAGCGGCGCGAACATGTCGGAGGCGTGGTCGCCGGCCGTGCGGGCCATGACGCGGCCCTTGCTGAGGTGGCGGTTGAGCGGCATTCCTTGGCTCCCCGGGCGAGTGGGACGGTCGGGTTGAGGAGGTTCGGTCCGGCGGGCGGTACGCCGGGGCCCGGGGCGGTGGGATCCGCGCCCGGGCCCGGGGCCGGCCGTCGGACGGCGTGCCGGTGGCTGGGGGGCGTCCGACGATTCCCGCCGCGCTGAGGCGACGTGAATCGTCGGACGAGCCCTAGAACTTGAGGCCGCCGAGCAGGCTCGCCAGGCTCGCGCCGCCCGCGGTGATGCTGGGGGCGATCGAGGATCCGGCGATGTAGAAGCCGAGGAGGGCGCAGACGATCGCGTGGGAGGGCTTTAGTCCGTCCCTGCGGAAGAAGAGAAAGGCGATGGTGCCGAACAGGACGATGCCGGAAATCGAGAGGATCACGGTCTGCTCCTCGGGGAGGGGGACGGGGGACAGTGTCACGGAATGTGCCCTAATCGTGACAAAAAGTAATAGATGATGGAACGGCGCAAATGGGTGGTTCTCCCGGGCAATACCGGGCGGGTGCCGGGCGGAGGTATGCGAACCGCCCTCGGTGGGGCCGTCCGCCGCTTCCTCCCGGCGCGGCGAGGCATTCCCGGTGTGCGGGCGGGAAGCGTCCGGGGGTAGCGGGAAGTTCGCCCGAACGGCTGCGCAACCTTCCCGCCCGTGTGTCGTGCCGGGAATGCCGCACCGGCCGGTGATCCGGAATCCGGACACAGGCTGGATCACGCCCCGTCCGGCCGTTACGGTGCGACAGGCGCGACCACCCCCGCAGGACCAGACCTGCGACCTGCACGACCACCCCCGCAGGACCAGACCCGCAGGACGCCCGCCCGCAGGACACCCCGCGGGCGGGGCGCCCCGCCCACACAGCCAGAGAGGCCCGCCATGACCGACGCCGCCAGCCAGCCCGCCGACGCTCCTGACGCCGAGGTGATCGCGCTCGCCGGGAAGCTCTTCGACGCCGCCCGGGCCGGGGACTCCGCCACCCTCGCCGCGTACGTCGACGCCGGCGCGCCCGCCGACCTCACCAACGACCGCGGCGACACCCTGCTGATGCTCGCCGCCTACCACGGGCACGCGGCCACCGTGGCCGCCCTGCTGGAGCGCGGCGCCGACCCGAACCGGGCCAACGACCGCGGGCAGACCCCGCTGGCCGGCGCCGTCTTCAAGGGCGCCGAGGACGTGCTCGCCGTGCTGCTGGACGGCGGCGCCGACCCCGGGGCCGGCACCCCGTCCGCCGTCGACACCGCCCGGATGTTCGGCAAGGACGAGCTGGTCGCCCGGTTCGAGGGCCGCTGACCGCAGGTCGTAGGCTTTTCAACCATGGAGAGCATCACGGAGACGGCCGTCCTGCAGGACAGCAAGGGCGACAGCATCGAGATCCGCGTCACCGGCTACGGCCACCCGGACGCCCAGCGCCTCTCGGCCGAGGTGCAGGAGGAGTACGTCCGCCGCTACGGCGACGGAGACCTCACCGTGCTGCACCCGGACGACTTCGAGCCGCCGGCCGGGCTCTTCCTGATCGCCTACCTCGCCGGTGAGCCGGTCGCCTGCGGCGGCTGGCGCGCCAAGACGGCCGACCCGCACGGCGTGCGGGACGGCGACGCCGAACTGAAGCGGATGTTCGTCGTCCCGGCCGCGCGCGGCCGGGGCCTCGCCCGGGTGGTGCTGGGCCGCCTGGAGCGGACCGCCGCCGAGGCCGGGCGGACCAGGATCGTCCTGGAGACGGGCACCGAGCAGCCCGAGGCGGTCGCGCTCTACACCTCCGAGGGGTACGAGCCGATCCGGAAGTTCGGGATCTACCGTGACCACCCGCAGAGCATCTGCCTCGGCAAGGAGTTCGGCGGCGCGCCCGCCGTCTGACCGGGCGCCCGCTGGGTAGGCTCCCGGCGGACCGGCCGGCGGGCGGCCGCGGGGGCGGGAGCAGGGCATGGACGATCCGACGCGGGCGAGCACACCTTCCGTCCCGCTGCCGGCCCCGGCCCCGCTCCCCGTTCTGGCCGCCCCCGGCGGGGAGTTGGAGCGGCTGGTCGCGGACGGGCTGCGCGCGGTCGGCTCCGGCGCGGTCTGGGCCGTCGGCGACGCCGCAGGCCGGCGTGGCGGCGGCAGCACCGGCGCCCTCGGCCAAGGCCCGTACGGGCGCCTGGCGATGGGGCCCGACACCGTCTTCGACCTGGCCAGCATCACCAAGATCGTCGCACTCTGGCCCTGTGCCGGGGCCCTCTGGCAGGCCGGCCGGCTCCCGCTCGACCGGCCACTCGGCGACTACTGGCCGGCCGCCGCCGGCCGCCCGACGGGTGTCGTGACGGCCCGCCAACTGCTCACCCATACTGCGGGGATGCCGCTGCGCACCCGGTTCGCCGAGCTCTACGGGCGCGACCGGGCGGCGATCCTGGCCGGCGTGCTCTCCGCCCCGCTGCACCGCCCGCCCGGCACCGCCGTCGAGTACACCGACCGGGCCGCCGTCCTCCTCGGCCACCTCGTCGAGTCACTGGCCGGCACCCCGCTCGACGCCCTCGCCGAGCGGCAGGTCTGGCGGCCGCTCGGCATGACCGACACCCGGTACGGCCCGCTCGGCCCCGCCGAGACCGCCCGCACCGCGCCCACCGAGCACGAGGAGGTGGCCGGCGCCGTGCTGCGCGGCGTCGTCCATGACCCGTCGGCCCGGCTGCTCGGCGGTGTCTCCGGCAACGCCGGCGTCTTCTCCACCGCCCGTGACCTCGAACGGTTCCTCACCGCGCTGCTCGACCCGCCGGGCGCACTGCCCTGGGGCGGCGCCTGGATCGCCGAATCGCTGCGCGAACGGACCGGCGGGCTGGCCCCCGCCCGCGGCCTCTCCTGGCTCTGCGCCGCCGGCACCGACCCGGCCGAGGGCACCTTCGTCCACTACGGATTCACCGGCACCGGGATCTGGGTCTCCCGCCGGCTCGGCCGCTGGGCGCTGCTGCTCACCAACAAGGTCCACTACGACCGCGAGTTCCAGCCGCTCACCGACCTGCGCAACGCCTTCCGCCGCGCCGTCTTCGGCTGAGCCGCCCGCCGCCGGGCCCGGCGGTGCCCGGCGGCGGGGTGACCAACGGTCAGATCAGGGTGGACCAGTAGTACCAGAACCGGTTGAGGATCAGCAGCGCGATCACCGCCGTCCACAGCACCGGCACCGCCCAGTGGTAGCGGGCGGCCTCGCGCACGACCACCTGGAGCCGCGGCCCGACCGGGATCACGCCGGTCCGCAGGTTGTGCAGCGTCGTGTACCAGAACAGCGCCACCACCGTCACCCAGACCACCACGCAGTACGGGCAGAGCGCGCCGATCTCGTACAGCGTCTGGTCGATCAGCCAGTGCACGAAGACGATGCCGAGCACGGTGCCCGCCTGCACGCCCAGCCAGAACCAACGCCGGTACGCGGCGCCGGCCAGCAGCCCGGCGCCGACCGCCGCCAGCGCGCCGAACGCGGCCAGGCCGATCAGCGGGTTCGGGAAACCGAAGACCCCGGCCTGCTCGGTGCGCATCACCGAACCGCAGCTGATCACCGGATTGAGGTTGCAACTGGGGATGTACGACGGGTCTTCCAGGATGCGGAGCTTGTCGAAGGTCAGGACGGCCGAGGCGGCCAGCCCGATCAGCGCACCGAGGAGGACGAACAGGGAGTACACCCGGCCCGCGCCGACCGCGGCGCCGCCCGGCGGGGCGGCTTCGGTGGCGGCGGGGCGGGAGGGGTTCACGGGGTTCACGGCGGTCGGGGCGGTCATGGCAGAGCACTCCGGTGGGTGAGAAGGGCCGGCCCGGCCGGGGTGTCGGCCGGGCCGGTGGTGCTCACTGCAAGCCCGCGGCCTGCTTCACCTGCGTGGTGAACTGCTCCGGCGTCACCGCGCGGTTCCCGCTGGACAGGGTGATCGGCTTGCCGTCCATCTTCACCGTCGGCGTGCCCGTCACCCCGCTGTCGTTGAACGCGTCCGCCACCTTCGCCGCCCACGGCGCGTAGGTGCGGTCGGTGACCGCCTTGACGAAGGCGTCCGTCTTCAGGCCCGGCACCTTGTCGGCCAGGTCCAGCAGGTGGTTGACGTTGCCGAAGCCGTCCTCGCGCTCGTCCGGCTGGTTGGCGTACAGCACGTCGTGGAACTGCTTGAACTTGTCCACGCCCTCGTTCAGCGCGGCCCCGACGGCGGCCAGCGCGGTGCGCGAGCCCTTGCCGCCGAGGTTCTTGTCCAGGAACGCGGCCAGGTGGTACTCCACCTTGACCGTTCCGTCGTCCGCCAGCTTCCTGACGGTGTCGCCGTTGGTCGCCTCGAAGTTCTTGCAGACCGGGCAGCGGAAGTCCTCGAAGACCTGAAGGGTGTGCGCGGCGTCCGCCTTGCCGTAGGTGATCACCGTGCCGTCCGGGCCGCCGGCGTTGGCCGGGACGACCAGCGCGGTCGGCTCGGCCGCCGCCGTGGTGTCGGAGGAGGACGACTTGTCGCCGCCCGCCGCTGTGATCGCCAGCACCGTCCCGCCCGCCAGGGCGAGAACGGCGACGATCGACACGGCGACCACGATCCGCTGCCGGCGCTTGGCGGCCAGCTGCTCCAGGCGCTGCGCCTCCTGGATCCGCTGGCGGGCGCTGATCTTCTCGGACTGCTTACGGGTGGGCCTGTCGGTGGGCTGGGCCATGGTGGGTCAACTCCTGTACGCGGCGCGCGGGCGCGCGCGGGGGTGCCCGCCTCGTCGCGGTGGCGGCGCTGGGCGCCGGCACGTGCGCGGGACGAGGGGGGCTCGGTCGGTGAACGCGGGAGTTGTGCGCACTGCCTGCGCGGGCGGCGTCGGCCGCTGCCGGGCAGCGGGGTGACGGACGCGGGGCGTCAGCAGGCAGGCGCGAGAAGCGGCGGACCGCGCCGGGGCGCCGGGCTGAGCACCACGGCCTCGCGGCGCGGCCGCGGGCGGTCCGAGGCGGGCAGCGGTACCCGCCGCACCGGGCGGACCGGCACCGGCGCCAGCAGCAGGAGCAGCGCCCGCAGCGGGGCCGCCACCGACTGGCGCAGGGCCCGCAGCGCCCGGGCCAGACCGGACAGGGCGGCGTCGCCCAGCCGCAGCCAGGCGGCCGCGGCCAGCGCCACCATCAGGTGGACCAGCAGGACCAGCAGCTGGGTCACCGCCGGCGCGACCGGCCCGGCATGCCCGAACTGTCCGGAGAACAGCGACCCGTCCACCGAGCCGCCGCCGCACACCAGCAGGTTCACGCCGCGCGCGGGGACGTGGTCCGCCCCGAGCACCGGCCCACAGCCGGCCTGTCCCAGGTTGAAGGTCGTGTTGAGCAGCAGCTCGACCGGGACCAGCACGGCCGAGATGTGCAACAGCCGCCGCTCCCCGCCGGCCAGCACACCCGCCACCAGGAAGACGACGACGACCGCGGCGGCCACCAGGGTCAGCGGCAGCGGGCGACCGGTGATGACGACCTGGCCCAGCGCGGACAGCGGCACGGCGAGCGCGGTGAACACCGCGGCCCGCAGGGCCCTCGTCGCCGGGGTGGAAGTCGTCACGCCCCGGAGTATGCCACGGCGCTTACATCCCGCACGAGGGTGCGTCGGGGGCCGGCGGGCAGCGGTCGCGGGCACTGCCCCGCGGCGGCCGTCCGCTCGCGGGCGCCGGGGGCGCGGGGTTCACCGGCGGGACGGGTTCGGGGCGCTGCCGGGGCCCGGCGGAGGACCTAGCCTGGAAGGCGTCCCGGAGGCCCCGAGGAGGGGGTGAGTGCGCGTGGGCGCAGACGGTCCCACGGTCGGTGCGGTACTGCTCGACCGGATCGGGGCGCAGGCAGCCGTGCTGGCCGGACTGGACGATGCCGTGCGGGAGGACGAGCCGGACGCGGTGCACCGGATGCGGGTGGCCTGCCGGCGGCTGCGCAGCGCGCTGCGGACGTACCGGAGGCTGTTCGCCCCCGGGGCGACCGACGTGCTGGTGGCCGAGCTGCGCTGGCTTGGAGCGGCGCTCGGGCGGGCCCGGGACCGGGAGGTGCTGCGCGAGCGGCTGGTGGCGCGGGCGCGGGAGCTGCCGGCGGCGTGCGGCCCGGAGCGCGTGGCGGCCGAGGTGGAGCGGTGGGGGCGGGCCGAGTACCGGCGGGTCCGGCCCGAGGTGGTGGCGGCGCTGGACAGTCCGCGGCGGCGAGCCCTGGCGGACGGCCTGGCCGCGCTGCTGGCCGAACCGCCGCTGCGCGGGCGGGCGGAGCGGGTCGCCGGGCGGGAGCTGGCCAGGGTCGCCGCGCGGGAGCAGCGGCGGACGGCGGAGCGGGTGCGGCGGGCGCTGGCCGCCGAGGACGACGGCACCGCGCAGGTCCGGGACGAGGCGCTCCACGACGCCCGGAAGGCGGCGAAGCGGGCCCGGTACGCGGGGGAGACGGCGGTGCCGGTGGGCGGCCGGGCGGCGGAGAGGTACGTCGAGCGGATGAAGGCGGTGCAGGACGTGCTCGGCGAGCACCAGGACGCGGTGGTCGCGGCGGCGGCCCTGCGGGAGCAGGCGGAGGGTTCCGGCGAGACGTTCGGGTACGGCGTGCTGTACGCGCAGGAGCTGGCGGCCGCCGAGGCGGCGCGGCGGGAGCTTCCGGTGGTCTGGGCCCGCGCGGAGAAGCGGACGCCGGCGCGGTTCGGCTGAGCCCGTCACTCCTCCTCGCGCGGGGCGAGCCCCGCCGAGCGGGCGGCGGTGCGGAGCAGGTCGCGCAGCATCGGGGTGGTCAGCCGGCCGGTGTTCGTGTTGCGCGGGCTGACGTGGTAGCACCCGTACAGCTCCAGCGGCGGGCCGCCGTCGCGGGCCGGCAGGGTGACGTGGGCGCCGTGGCCGAAGGCGGGCCGAGGGCGGGGGAGCTGCCAGCCGGCGGCCTCGACCGCGGGCAGCAGCGCCTGCCAGGCGAAGCCGCCGAGCGCGACCACCGTCCGGACGGTGGGCCGCAGCAGCTCCAGCTCGCGGACGATCCACGGGCGGCAGGTGTCGCGTTCGCCGGTGGTCGGCGTGTTGTCCGGCGGTGCGCAGCGGACCGGGTCGGTGATCCGGACGCCGTGCAGGCGCAGTCCGTCGCCGTACCGGACGGACTCGGGGCGGTTGGCCAGGCCGAGCCGGTGCAGGGCGGCGTAGAGGAGGTCGCCGGAGGGGTCGCCGGTGAAGATCCGGCCGGTGCGGTTGGCGCCGTGGGCGGCGGGGGCGAGGCCGACCAGGACGAGCGGGGCGTCGGGCGGGCCGAACCCGGGGATCGGGCGGGCCCAGTAGTCCCAGTCGAGGTAGGCGCGGCGCTTGGTGCGGGCGGTCTCCTCGCGCCACCGGACCAGGCGCGGGCAGGCGCGGCAGCCGGTGACCACCCGGTCGAGCGCGGCCAGCCCCTCGGCCCGGGCGGCGGCCGCGGCGGGGTGGCGCGGGTCGTCGGGATCGGCGGCCGGGCCTTCGTCGGCGGGCTGGGGCATGGGCCCGATCCTAGGGCTTGGGCCGCCACGGCTGCGGAGTCCGCGCGTTCCGGCGGGGCCCGCGCAGGCGTAGCGTGGAATCAGCTGCTCCGGCGGCCACCGGCTGGGCCGGGCCGGCGACGCCGGGACTCGCCGGTGGGCGCGAGGAGGCCGTGATGGGCGTCGATGTGGTCGTGGGAGTCATTGTCGCTGTGATCCTGCTGGCGGCCGTGGTGGCCGGGCTGAGCCTCCGGGTGGTCCAGCAGTTCCAGCGCGGCGTGGTGTTCCGCTTCGGCAAGGTGCGCGACCAGGTGCGGGATCCGGGGCTGGTGATGCTGATGCCCCTGGCCGACCGGCTGCGCAAGGTGAACGTGCAGATCGTGACGATGCCGATCCCCGCGCAGGAGGGCATCACCCGCGACAACGTGACCGTGCGGGTGGACGCGGTCGTCTACTTCCGGGTGGAGGACCCGGTGAGGGCGACCGTCAACGTGCAGGACTACAACTTCGCGATCTCGCAGGTCGCGCAGACCTCGCTGCGGTCGATCATCGGCAAGAGCGAGCTGGACGACCTGCTGGCCAACCGCGAGCCGATCAACCAGGGCCTGGAGTTGATGATCGACAGCCCCGCGCTCGGCTGGGGCATCGAGATCGACCGGGTGGAGATCAAGGACGTCGCCCTGCCGGAGTCGATGAAGCGCTCGATGTCCCGGCAGGCGGAGGCCGAGCGGGAGCGCCGCGCGCGGATCATCACGGCGGACGGCGAGTACCAGGCGTCGGCGCGGCTGTCGGAGGCGGCGGCGGTGATGAGCGCGACCCCGGCGGCGCTCCAACTGCGGCTGCTGCAGACCGTGGTGGAGGTGGCGGCGGAGAAGAACTCGACGCTGGTGCTGCCGTTCCCGGTCGAGCTGCTGCGGTTCCTGGACAGCGCCGCCGAGGTGCAGCGGCAGTCGGCCGCGAAGGGGGACGGGGGCGGGGAGGAGGAGGCGGCGGCCGGTCCGGTCGTGGACGGGCCGCGGCTTCCGCCGGTGGAGCAGCTCGAACTGCCGCCGCTGGAGGAGCTGCTGGAGCACTCGCCGCTGGAGCCGCCGGCCGACCCTCCGCAGAACGGGGGCCGCCCGGAGGCGTCGGTCTAGGCCCCGCCCGACGGGTCGGCGTCCGGCGCCAACCGTCGGGCACGCCTTGGCGGGCCAGGGCGGGCCCGGTGGCGGCACCCGCGGGGCCGGACCACGATGGAGTGAGCGGCAGCGGCAGTGACAGGCACGTCAGGAGGCCGATCATGACCAGAGCCAGCGACATCATGCACCCGGGCGCGGAGTGCATCCGTGAGCACGAGACGCTCGCCACCGCAGCGCGGATCATGAAGGAACGCGACGTCGGGGCGCTGCCCATCTGCGGCGAGCGGCAGAAGCTGCTGGGCATCGTCACCGACCGGGACATCGTGCTGAAGTGCGTCGCCGAGGGCCGCGACCCGGCGGAGGTCACCGCGGGCGAACTGGCCCAGGGACGGCCGATGACGGTGGAGGCGGACGAGGACGCCGAGCAGGTGCTGCGGGTGATGGAGCAGTACCGGGTGCGCCGGCTGCCGGTGATCAACCACCCGGAGCACGAGCTCGTCGGGATGATCAGCGAGGCCGACATCGCCCGGGGGCTGCCGCAGGCCCGGCTGGCGGAGTTCGTCTCGGCGGTCTGCGCGGAGGAGGACCCGAGGTCGACGGAGGTGCAGCAGCCGCAGGGCGCGTAGCGGTGCCGGGCCGGTAGCGGCGGGGCGTTGTCGACGAGGACGACCCGCAGGGCATCGTGCGCCGGCTCGCGGAGGTCGCGAGCCGTAGCCTTGCTGCCGTGGCGCGGGCGGGCGCCTTCCTGTGCACACGGTGCCTGGGACCGGCCGCTTCCCGCCTACCCGCCCTCGTAGTCGGTGGCTGCCAGCACGGCCAGCCGGTGGCCTCCGGGCGAGAGGGTCAGGAGCGCGAAGTCCTTGGAATCCTGGTTGAACCAGTGCGTGGACGCCTGGAAGCCGTACCAGGCGCACTCCTGTGCCCGCTGCTCCACCTCGGCGGGTGAGGCGCCGTGGGCAGCGTCCGACAGGGCTGCCAGTGACTGCCACGCGGCCAGGCGGCCGTACGCGCCGTAGCACCAGTCGCTCTCCGGGCCTGCACCGGTGGATGCCGCGGCGAAGAGCAGGCGCCAGGCCTCCGCCGGCGATCCCGTGCGGACCCTGAGATGGCCGGGGTCGGCCAGCTCCGCCAGGCAGGCCATGGGGAGCGAGGCCAGGACGGCGTGCACGGCGCCGGGGCCGACGGGAGCGTCGGCGACGTAGATCCCCGACTCGACCCGCCCGTTGTGCCGCCGCGCCCAGGGTTCCACGGCCGCGGTGATCGTGTGCTCCTCGGCGATCCTTCGCACGGACGGCACGCCGCCGGGATCGCCGCCCGGCGGCCTGGCGCCCTGCGGCAGCCCGTAGCCCGAGCCGTACGCCACCCCGCCGCGGGAGTACCTCGGCAGAGCGGGCCTGCGCTCCACCGGGGAGAGCGACCAGGGCAGCCAGGCCAGCGGGTGGTCGTTCCAGAACGGCGAGTTCGCCGCCCACCGCACCGCTTCCGGCGACTGCGCGACCGGTGCGTCCCTGAGCACCAGCTCGTGGATCAGGCAGGCGCGCAACTCGTCGGGGGTGTCGTCGTACGGCCGACCCGGTGTGAACAGTGCCGCGAGGTCCGCCACGGACTGATGGGCGGCCAGAACGGCGGCCGCCCGGCGGACCGGCCTGCCGGTCCGTGTCCGGGTGGCGAGCCCCAGCCGCATCGCGTGCCCGACGTTCTCCCGCCCGGGTGTGGTGGTCACGTCCCACAGGATCCGGTCGAACAGGTACCGGTGCTCGGCGCCCGCCGTACCCGAGCCGTAGCGCGCGTGCAGTGCCGCGCCGAAGGCAGCCAGGTACGCCGTGTCACCGCGCTCCAGGTGCTGGTCGAGGAGCATGCACGCGTCCCCCACGAACTCCTGGCCGGCCAGCCCGTTGACGAGCCGCTGTATCTCATCCGTCACGGGGTGAGCCTACGGTCGTCCCGACCGGCTGCGGCGGCGGTGCTCAGGTCGGCTGGGTCTCCAGTTCGCGGTCGAGGAGCCGCAGTGCGCGGGCCGCGAGGGTGTCCGGATGGTCCTCGCCGAGGCGGCGCGCGAGGGCTGCGACGGCGTGCCGGTGCAGGTCGGTGGCGGCGGGGTTGCCCTCCCTGAGGAGGGTGAGCGCGAGGTTGGCCGCGCAGGCGAGGGTGTCGGGGTGGTCCTGCCCGTAGTGGCCGGCCAGGCCGTCGAGGGCCTGGCGGTGCAGCTGCCCGGCTTCGGCGTGACGGCCTTCGTCGGTCAGGGCGTTGGCGAGGTTGACGGTCGCGTGCAGGGTGAACGGGTGGGCCGGCCCGACCGTCCGGGTGAGGGCGTCCACCGTTGTGCGGCCGTCCCGGGCGGCCGCGCGGGAGTCCCCGGCCCGGCGACGGTAGACGGCGAGGTTGTTGGCGCACGCCAGGGTGAACGGGTGCTCGTCGTCGAACATCTGCCGGTAGGCGCCGTGGACGCGCGCGGTCAGCCGGTGGGCGGCCGCGTGGTCGCCGGCGGCGCTCTGGTCGCCGGCCCGGCTGAGCGCGCAGACCAGCCCGTCGGGGGCATCGAAGCCGTACCGCTCCAGGTAGCGGTCGAAGGCCTCCTCGGTGATCCGGCGCGCCTGCGCGAGTCGTCCGGTGCGGCGCAGTGCGGTGCCCAGCAGGGTGGCGTTGCGCAGGTGCTCCGGCAGGTCGGGCTCCAGCACGCCTTCGAGGTCGGCCATGACCTCCCGCAGGAGCGCGATCGCGCCCTCGTGGTCGCCGAGTTCGCACAGGTCGCGGGCGAGGCAGGTCTTGGTGGAGAGGGTGTACGGGTGGCGCGGGCCGAGTACGGCGGTGCGCCGGTCCAGCGTCTCCCGGTCGAGTTCTCGGGCGGCGCCGCTGTCGCCGACGAGCCGGTGGTCGATGGCGAGGTTGTTGGCCATGGAGAGCGTGCGCGGGTTGTCGTCGCCGAACAACTCGCGGAACCGGTCGAGGATTTCGCGGTCGAGGTCGAGCGCGGCCTGGAACCGGCCGAGCGCCCGCCGGTCGGCGCCGAGCGAGCCGGCGGTCATCAGGGTGTACGGGTGGTGCTCGCCGAGCAGGGCCCGCTGGCGCTCCAGGGTGGCCTCGTCCAGGGCGAGCGCCCCGTGGTAGTCGCCCTGCGCGCGCAGCACATTGGCGAGTTGGAAGCGGAGCAGCAGGGTCTGCCGGTCGTCCGAGCCGAGCTTCTCGGCCCAGAGTGCCAACAGCGACCGCCCGAGCTCCAGCGCCTGCGCCAGTTCTCCGCGTTGCCTCAGGTAGCGGACGCGGTCGATGAGCAGGATGCGGGTCTCCGGTTCGTCGCACAGGTGCGCGTCGGAGGGGTAGAGGTGCGGCCAGATCTCCTCGAAGGCGGGCCAGTTGGCCGGGTCGTCGGTGTCGCCGAGGACGGGCCGTGCGCCGCTGAGGATCCGGTGCACCGTGTGCTTGGCGTCGAGCTGCGGCCCGGTGCCGTCCAGCGAGTCCCGGACCACCGTCTGGACCAGCCGGTGCAGTTGGAGGCCGCCCGCCTCGGCGTCCACCCGGGCGAGCGAGTAGCGGCCGATGGCGCGGACGGCGGCGGCGACGGCGAAGGCGTCGGTCACGGCCGGGTCGGACCCGGCGAGGGCCTCGACCATCCGGTCGCCGTAGAGCAGGCCGGTCGAGATCGGCTCGGGCGCGAAGTAGGCGCAGAGCTGCAGAAGCCGTGCTGCGGCCGGGGACTGCACGCGCAGCCGGCCGATCGAGACGCCCCAGGTGGCGGCCACCGAGCGCGGGTAGTCGAAGGCGCCCTCGGCGGCGAGTGCGTGCCGGAGTTCGGCGAGGTACGCGGTGACGGGCATCGCGGTGGCGTCCAGCCAGGCGGCTGCGACCTCGACGGCGAGCGGCAGGTCGCCGAGGGCCTCGGCGACCGCGTTGGCGTCGCCGTCCGAGAGGGAGCGGACCCGGCGGCGCAGGTGCTCGGTGCTCTCCCGGCGGGTGAAGACGTCGACCGCCAGCGCGCTGGCGGCCCTGGTCCAGCCGAGGTTGCGGGACGTGACCAGGATCCGGCCCGGCCCGTCGGGGAAGTACGGCCGCAGGTCGGCCGGTTCGTCGGCGTTGTCGAAGACGAGCAGCCAGCGCGTGGTCGGGTTGCCGCGGCCGAGTGCCTCCCGGGCGGCCTCGGCGGCCTCGGCGACCGAGTCGCCGACGGGCAGCCCGAGCCGTCGGGCGAGGCCGGCCAGGGCGAGGGCCACCGACTCGGTCTGCTCGGCGTCGATCCACCAGATCAGGTCGTACTCCGCCCGGTACCGGTGCGCGTACTCCAGTGCGAGCTGGGTCTTGCCGATCCCGCCCAGGCCGTAGAGGGTCTGCGAGGTGGGCAGGACGGCTGCCACCCCGGCGCCGAGCTGGCGGTGCAGGTGGTCCAGCACCGCCCGGCGGCCGGTGAAGGACGGGTGGCGGGGCGGCACCTTGAAGTGGGCGGGGACGGAGCCGGGGTGGCGCAGGCCGGTCAGGTCGGGTGCCCGGTCCGCGCCGCCCACCGCGGCGAGCAGGGCGGTCGCGGCCTGCTCGGGCCCGAGCCCGACCAGGTCGACCACGGGGCCGTCGACGGGGACGGGCTCGATCCGGAGGGTGACGGCCCGCCCGGGGGCGCCGCCGAGCCCGGTCCCGGGCGGGCCCGGCGTCAGGCGCTCGCGCAGGAATGCGGGGGAGAGCAGGGTGAGCGTCCATTCGCCGGCCTCCGGGAGGACGGTCAGGCCGGCCCGGTGCAGGACGGCCTCGGCCCAGCGCGCCCAGAGGGCGTCCTCGGGGGCGTGGACGAGGGTGACGGCGGCCCCCTCGAACGGGAGCCGGCACAGGTCGCAGCCGCTGAGTCGGCCGTGCTGGACGGTTCCGCGGCGCGGGTGGAGCCCGGGCATGGCGCCGGGGTCCGTGAGGATCCGGGCGGCCGTCTGCGCCAGGTCGGCCGGGAGGCGGCCGGAGCGGGCCGTGAGCTCGGACAGCTCCCCTGCGGGCAGGGCAAGATCGTGTACGGCAAACCGGTCGGCCAGGTAGCCGGCCGCTTCCTCGGCGGTGAAGGGCCCGACCCGAACGACCCGGCGCCGGCTGGTCCGCAGTTGCTGGTCCGTCCGGCGGGTGGTGACGACGACCCGGCCGGTGGCGCTCGGGGCGGGCCAGACCGCGGGCAGGTCGGCGGGATCGGCCAGGCCGTCGAGCACGATCAGCCAGCTCCGGTCGGTGGTGTTGAGCCAGGAGAGCAGCCGCTCGGCCGCCGTCGGCCCGAGCGCGCTCCCGAGGCCCAGCCGGTCGGCGGCCGTGGCGTACGCATGCCGGACCGAGGCGGCGCTGCCCGCGTCGGCCCACAGCACGAAGTCCACCGCGCCTGTTCGCAGCGCCAGTTGGACGTGGTGGGCGGCGGCGTGGGTCTTCCCGGTACCGGCCGGACCGCTGAGTACCGCCGACTGCAGCGTGCCGGGCACACCGCCACGGCTGCCCGCCCCCGGCGTCCCGGGCCTGCCGGTCCGGCCGGCTTCGCCGGGGAGGGCGAGCACGCCGTCGACGGCCGGCCGGTGGTGGTAGCAGTCGGCTAGCAGGGGGACGGCACCGACCTGGACCGGCAGGCCGAGGGCGGTCGGGGCGGCGGTCGGGTGGTGGTGGAGATGGACGTCGCGGACGGTCTCCGCCACCACGCCGCCCGAGTTGAGCAGGTCGCGCTGGCTGTACACGCCGCCGTGCGGGGCGGCGGGGCCGGGCCGGGCCCCGGGAGCGGTCAGCGCGGGGCCGCTCCCGGCGGGGTAGGGCGGTCGGGCGTTCCGATGGTGACCGGGCCGCCGAAGTCGCGGCCGATGGCGCCGCCGTGGTTGCTGATGTCCCGGCCGGCCGTCACACCGCTGTTCTCCGCCCGGACGGACGCGGCCGCCCGCGCGGCGGCCGCCTCGTCGAGCAGGGCCCGGAGCTGTTCGGCGGCCGGCGCCTGCTCCTCCGGGGAGAGTTCGTCGAGGAAGTCCTCCAGCCGGGTCTGCCAGGAGGCCGCCTGCCGGCCGGACACGGCGTCCAGCTCGCCGGGCGGGGCGGCCCCAAGGGCCTCCTCGGTCCGGTCGAGGCGCTCCAGCGCGGCCCGTTCGGCTTCCGGCCGGCCCCGGCCCAGCAGCCGGCCCACGCGTTCCCGGAGACCGGCCCAGACGTCCGTCCCCGCCGCCTGGACGATCCCCGCGCCTCCGGCCGCCGCCAGCGCGCTCAGTCCCTCCACCAGCATTCCCCGTAACCCCCAGAACCTCAGTGGACGTCTGCCCGAGTTGGTGACGGCCATTCAACTCCAATGGTTCCCCGGAGAGAAGACCGTGCGGGTGGGTCGCCGGATCGTCACCCGTCTTCGCGCAGCGCCCGCTGCATCAGCTCCGCCAGGTGCAGCGACTGCCGCCCCTCGGCGAGTTGGGAGATCTGGGTGCGGCAGCTGAAGCCGTCGGCGAGGATCACGGTGGACGGCGCGGCGGCCCGGACCTCCGGGAGCAGGACGCGCTCGGCGATCGCCTCCGAGACCTCGAAGTGGCCCCGCTCGAAGCCGAAGTTGCCGGCCAGGCCGCAGCAGCCGGAGTCCAGTACCCGGTTCCGCAGGCCCATCCGGGCCTCGACCCGGCGGTCGGCGGCGGTGCCGAGGACGGCGTGCTGGTGGCAGTGGGTCTGGGTGATCGCATCGACGGGGGCCCGGGGGAGCGGGGCGTCCGGCGCGTACTGGTCGACGAACTCGGCGAAGGTGCGGGTCCGCCGGGCGAGCGGGCTGCCGTCGGGGCCGAGCAGGCGGGGCACGTCCTCGCGCAGGGTGGCGGTGCAGCTCGGGTCCATGCCGACCACCGGGGTGTCCTCGGGCAGTCCGGTGGCGGCCAGCGCCCGCAGGCTGCGGCGCATCACCCGCCGGGCGGTGCCCAGTTGGCCGGTGGAGTACCAGGTCAGGCCGCAGCAGACCGGGCCGGACGGCAGCCGGACGTCGAAGCCGAGGTGTTCCAGCACCTCGACGGCGGCGCGCAGCACGTTCGGCTGGAGGTGGTCGGAGAAGGTGTCCGGCCAGAGCAGGACGGGCCGGGCGCCGGCCGGGGCCGGGTGGGCGGCGCGGTGGCGGCGGTACCAGCGGGTGAAGGTCTCGGGTGGGAAGACCGGGACGACCCGGCGCCGGTCCACCCCGCCGAGCCGCTTCAGCAGCCCGGCCGCCGGGGAGCGGGCGGCCAGGTTGGCCGCACCGGGGGCGAGGGCGACCGCCCGCAGCCAGAGCGGCAGCCAGCCCATCGAGTAGTGGGGGAGCGGCCGTGGCCGGTGGCGGTAGTGCTGGTACAGGAACTCGGTCCGGTAGGTGGCCATGTCGACGTGGACCGGGCAGTCGCTCGCGCAGCCCTTGCAGCCGAGGCAGAGGTCCAGCGCCTCCCGGACCTCGGGCGAGCGCCAGCCGTCCGGGATCGCTCCCCCGGAGGCCCCCACGCCGCCGCGCAGCATCTCGGCGAGCAGCCGGGCGCGGCCCCGGGTGGAGTGCCGTTCCTCGCCGGTGGCCATGTAACTCGGGCACATCACCCCGGTATCGGGGTCCACGCACTTGGCCACGCCGACGCAGCGGCGCACCGCCTTGGCGAGGCTGCCGTCGTCCTGCTCGTACGGGAGGGCGAGCGGCAGTTCGCGGACCGGCCCGGCGAATCGCAGGTCGGAGTCGAGCGGGCGAGGGTCGACCAGGGCGCCCGGGTTGAGCAGGTTCCCGGGATCCCAGATGCGCTTGAACTCGCCGAACAGGCCGATGATTTCGGGCCGGTACATGCGCGGCAGCAGCTCGCCCCGGGCCTGCCCGTCGCCGTGCTCGCCGGAGAGCGAACCCCCGTACGAGACCGCGAGATCGGCGGCCTGCTCCATGAACTCCCGGAACACCAGCACCCCTTGGGGCTCGGTGAGCGGGAAGTCGATCCGCAGGTGGACGCAGCCCTCGCCGAAGTGCCCGTACGGCACTCCGCGCAGGCTGTGCCGGCGCAGCAGGGCCCGCAGGTCGCGCAGGTAGTCGCCGAGGCGCTCCGGCGGGACGGCCGAGTCCTCCCAGCCGGGCCAGGCCTCGCCGCCCCCGGGCAGCCGGGTGACGATCCCGGCGCCGGCCTCGCGCACCCCCCAGAGCTGACGCTGCTCGCCCGGGTCGGTGACCAGGGCGACGGCGGCCGAGGGCTCGCGGCGGACCGCGTCCGCGAGCTCCCGGGCGGCCTGGTAGGCCTCCAGCGCGGTGGCGCCGCCGACCTCCAGGAACAGCCAGCCGGCGCCCTCGGGCAGCCGGTCCAGTGCGGGTGGGCGCGGCCCGGCGGCGAGCAGCGAGGCGATCAGGTCGGCGGCCATCCCCTCGACGGTCAGCGGGCGCAGGGGCAGCAGCGCGGGGACGGCGTCGGCGGCGGCGGTCTCGTCGGGGTAGCCGGCCACCACCAGGGCGCGGACCGGCGGGTCCTCGACCAGCCGGACGGTCGCGCCGAGCAGCAGCGCGCAGGTGCCCTCGGTGCCGGTGAGCGCCCGGGCGAGGTCGTACCCCCGCTCGGGCAGCAGCGCGTCCAGCGGGTAGCCGGAGGTGCGGCGGGGCAGGTCCGGCATGCCCTGGCGGATCAGGGCGAGATTGCGGTCGGTGAACTCCCGGAGTTCGCGGTGGAGTCGGCCGGCCCCGCCGGGCAGCGCCGGCAGTGCGGCGCGCGCGTCGGGCGAGAGCGGGCCGCCGACGGTCAGCTCGGTGCCGTCGGCGAGCAGCAGGTCCAGCGACTCCACGTTGTCGGCCGTCCGTCCCCAGGCCACCGAGTGCGCGCCGCAGGAGTCGTTGCCGATCATGCCGCCGAGCGTGCACCGGCTGTGCGTGGACGGGTCGGGCCCGAACCGCAGCCCGTGTGGGCGGGCGGCCCGTTGGAGGTCGTCCAGGACGGCGCCGGGCTCGACCCGGGCGGTGCGGCGTTCCCGGTCCACCCCGAGCACCGCGCCCAGGTGGCGCCGGAAGTCCAGGACGACGGCGCCCGGGCCGATCGCCTGCCCGCCGATGCTGGTCCCGGCCCCGCGCGGCACCACCGGCACCCCGTACTGGCGGCAGAGCGCGAGCGCGGTGCGCACGTCGTCCAGGTCGGCCGGCTTGACCACGCCGAGCGGCAGGTGGCGGTAGTTGGAGGCGTCGTGGCTGTAGACGGTGCGCTCGGCGGCGCCGAAGCGGACCTCGCCGCGCAGCGTGGCGGCCAACTCCCGGGCGAGGTCGGCGCCGGGGGTGGCGGACGGTCGGCTCACGGTGGACCTCCCGGGGTGGGGCGGGCTGGCGTACCGCCGCCGATCATCGCAGCCGGGCCCCCGCCCGCGGTACGGGCCACCCCGGGGTACCTCCGACGGGGTGTCATCTGGCAGGGTCGGGTGTCGTGATCTCCGAGAACGAGGCCGGCGCCACCGACGGAACCAGCCCCTACCTCGCCGGCCTGCCGATCGGCGAGCGGCCGCCCTTCCCGGTCGACGGCGCCCCGTCCTGGGACATCTTCCCGTACGAGGGCGAGCTGCGGACCAAGGTGCTGGACGCGCCGGAGCTGCCCGAACCGCCCCGCCAGGGCGAGGACGGGCCAAGAGCTGCAAGCAGTGCGCCCGCCCGGACGCGGACTTCCTCTGGACGGACGCGCACTGGCGGCTGAGCACCGCCGAGGCCCCCTCCGGACTGCCCGCCGTCGTCCTGCTCCAGCCGCGCGCCCACCACGACCTGTTCGACCTGCCGCCCGGGCGCGCCGCCGAGCTGGGCCCGATGCGGATGGGGGCCACCTCCCAGCCGAAGGCCGGGGGAGGGTCGAGGCGGCCCTGCTCTCGCTCGGCGGCATCGCCCGGGTGCACGTCAACAGGTGGGGTGACGGCGCCGCGCACCTGCACCTGTGGCTGATCGCCCGGCCCGAGGGCATGATGCAGCTGCGCGGCTCGACCCTTCCGCTCTGGACGGACCCCCTGCCGGCGCCGTCCGCCGAGGCGTGGGCCGCGACCGCCCGGCGGATCGCCGCCGCGATGGCCGAGGGCGGCGGCACGGCTCACGTGTGACCGCCGTCAGGAGGCCTTGCGCCGGGCCGAGCCGGTGAGGGTGCCCTTGGCGATGTGGGAGAGCTTGGCCATCTCGAACGCCGGGTAGGCGCCGCCGGCCAGGAGGGAGAACTTCACGCCCTCGCGGCCTCCGGGCCGGCGGTGCCCGGCCGGGAGGAACCGGCGGTGGTGCTCGGCGGCGCGGTGGAAGAACTGCGGACGCTCGGCGCGCGACACGCACCCGGCGAGGTCGAAGACGAAGAGGTAGTGCCGGACCATCCGGATGAACAGCGCGTCCCGGACGGCGTCCAGCTCGGGTCGCTGCGCCACCAGTTCGTCCAGCAGCGCGAAGATCCGCTCGTACTGCTCGAAGATGTCGAACCGGCTGCTCCCGGGCGAGCCGGTCGGGTGGACGGTCTCGCGGCGGCGCAGCTGGGCGCAGGCGCGCGGCAGGACGGCGATCCGCCGGGCGGTCAGCATCGCCGCGTGGACCGGCGGGATCTCCTCGTACCGGCCGTCCGGGAAGGTGAGCTCCCGGCCCTGCCAGTGCTCGCGGCGCAGCAGCCGGTCCCAGGCCAGCGCGGGCGCGCCGACCAGCTCGGGGTGGTCCAGCGGCCCGAACACCTCCGGCCCGGCCTCGGCCAGCAGCGCCTCGGCGCCGCCCGGCCAGTCCCGCCCGCCGTGCCGCCGGGTGTGACCGAACAGCAGCACGTCCACCGGCCCGGTCTGTGCCAGCCGGTCGGCCAGGGACTGCAGGGCGTCCCGGGGCAGCAGGTGGTCGGCGTCGAGGAAGAGCAGGTACTCGCCGCGTGCCCGCGCCGCGCCCGCGTTGCGGCTGACGCCGACGCCGACGGAGGCGTCCAGGTGGAGCGCCGTGATCTGCGGGTGCCGGGCGGCGAACGTGTCGACGAGCCCGGCCGGGGAGTCGGGGGACCGGTCCGCGACCACGATGACCTCGAAGTCGCGGAAGGACTGGGCGAGCAGCGAGTCCAGGCACTCCGGGAGCTGTTTCTGCTGGTCGTAGGCGGGGAGTACGACGCTGATCAGAGGTGAGGGCATGAGGCCGGAGCGTAGGAGCGGACGCGGGAGGTGGCAAAGGCCTGACGTCCCGTAATTCTGAGCAATACCCGTCAAATCGTACGAGCGTGCGCCATATCTTCACCCGTCGTGCCGGGCGCGTCCACGTCAGCACCGCACCCGGCGTTCCGCGGGGGCCGGGCACCCGGACGGCGGTGGCCGGGGGTGTTCGCCGCGCCGACGGCCCGGTGGACGGGCAGGCCGGACGGGCCGCGACGCGCCGGCCACGGCGGACCGGTGGTGGCAGAACACGGTGGGCCGGCCGCGGTGGGCCCCCGCGGCCGGTCGCAGGCCGGCGTCTCAGCGGTCGGCGCCCGTCGGCCGAGCCGCCGGCGCGCCCGTCTGCCCAGCCGCCGGCCGGTCCGGCCGCCGGAGCAGGAGCGCCACCGCGACGGCGGCCAGCGCCGCCACGCCCGCCCCGGTGAGCAGGGTGACGTGCATGCCGTCGACGAACGCCGCCCGGGCGTGCCCGGCCACCGGGCCGCCGATGCGGGCGGCGGCGGCCAGCGAGGAGCGGGCCGCGTCGGCCAGCTGCGGCGGCAGACCGGTGACGTCGAGGTTGTTCCGGTAGCCGGCGCCGAGGACGCTGCCGAGGACGGCGATGCCGAGGGCGCCGCCCAGCTCGCGGGAGAGGTCGTTCATCGCCGAGCCGACGTTCTGCAGCGAGCGGGGCAGCGCGTCCGTGATGGCGGTGGTCGCGGGTGTCATCGCCAGCCCCGAACCGGCTCCGAGCAGCAGGAGGGCGGCCGCGAGCAGCCCGTACGGGCTGTCGGCGCCGAGCCCGCCGATCGCGGCCATCGCGGCGGCGATCAGCACCAGCCCGGTCACCCAGGGGCCGCGGTCGCCGAAGCGGGCGGTCAGCCGTGGGGAGAGGCGGGACAGCGGCACCATCGTCACGGCCATCGGCAGCATGCCGACCGCCGCCACCAGGGCGGTGTCGCCGCGCACCAGCTGGAGGTACTGCATGATCACGAAGATGTAGCCGAAGAAGGCGAAGAACTGGCACGTGATCGACAGCGAGCCGGCCGCGAACCGGCGGTTGCGGAACAGCCTCGGGTCCAGCAGCGGGTGGCGGCGCCGCAGCTCCCAGGCGACGAAGCCGGCCAGGACGGCCAGCCCGGCCGCGATGCCGCCGAGGGTCACCGGCGCCCCCCAGCCGTGGGTCGGCGCCTCGATGACGGAGTAGACCAGCGCGCCGAGGCCGGCCACGACCAGCAGGGCGCCGACGACGTCCAGCCGTGGGGCCTTCGGGTCGGCCGACTCGGGCACGAAGAGCAGCGTCCCGGTCAGCGCCACCAGCGCGAGCAGCACGTTCAGCAGGAACACCGAGCGCCAGGACCAGAGCTCCAGCAGCGTCCCCGAGGCGAGCAGGCCGACCACCGCACTGGCCCCCGCCACGGCCGCCCAGACGCTGACGGCCCGGGCCCGCTGGGCACGCGGGAAGGTTCCGGTGATGGTGGAGAGGGTGGCCGGCATGACCAGGGACGCGCCCACGCCGAGCAGGCCGCGCAGCGCGATGAGCACGGTCGGTTCGGTGGTCAGCGCGGCCAGCCCGGAGCCGGCGCCGAACAGGGCCAGGCCGACGAGCAGCGCGCGGCGGCGGCCGAACCGGTCGCCGAGCGCCCCCGCGGGCAGCAGCAGCGCGGCGAACACCAGGCTGTAGGCGTCGATGATCCAGGAGAGCTGGGTCTGGCTGCCGTGCGTCTCCCGGGCGATCTCGGGCAGTGCCACGTTGAGCGAGGCCATCGCGGCGACCACCGTGGCCAGCGCGAGGCAGGTGACGAGCAGGACCAGCCCGTGACGGACAGCCGGTCCGCCGGGAGCGGCGTCCGGGGGTCGGGCGGCGGCCCCAAGGCCTGTCCTGGGATCGGTGACGGTCATGGCGGGTGTCCTTCTCTCCGTGGCGAACGGGCGCCGGCCTCCCGGGTGCGGGGCGGGGCCGGCTCGATGCGGCCAGAGTGGGCGCGCCGCCGCTAGGATTTCAACCGTGATGAATAAGTCGCCGCGCCGCGGCCGGCGGACGGGCAGCCCCGACACCCGCGCCCAGATCCTCGACGTCGCGCGCCGGCGGTTCCTCGCCGAGGGCTACGAGGCCGTCACCCTGCGCTCGGTGGCCGCCGAGGCGGGCGTCGACCTCGCCCTGATCAGCTACTTCTTCGGCTCCAAGAAGGGCCTGTTCGGAGCCGCGCTCGCACTGGCCACCAACCCCGCCGAGAGCCTCGCCCTCGTCCTGGAAGGCGAGGTGGAGACCCTGCCGGAGCGGGTGCTGACCCGGCTGCTGCACGTCTGGGACGACCCGGAGAACGCCGCCCCGCTGCGCGCCATGCTGGGCGGCGCCGCCCAGGATCCGGCCGCCGGGGTGCTGGTCAGCGAGGTGGTCCAACGCGAGATGATCGACCGGATCGCGGCCCGGATCGGCGGTGCGGACGCCCGCCGGCGCGCCTGCGAGTTCGCCTCCCACCTGGGTGGCCTGATCATGGCCCGGTACGTTCTGCGCCTCGAACCGGTGGCTTCGCTCCCGGCTGATGAAATCGCCCGCAGCTACCTCCCGGCCATGCGCCACGCCCTGCGCGTGCGGCCCGCACCGCCCCGCGCCGGCCGGTAGGCGGAAGCGCCCGGTGGCCGGAGAGGCCCGGCGCCGTGGGAAGGGCCCGGTGCGTGCAGGCGGGGACGCGGCCCGGCGGGCGGGAAAGCCGAAGACCCCGCGCGGAGCTCCGCGCGGGGTCGGCACATGCCGGGGTCGGCCTGGTGCCGGCCGGGGCCGGCCTAGTACCAGTGGTGCGACTGCCAGAACGACCAGGCGCCGCAGGGGCTGCCGTAGCGGGAGTTCATGTAGTCCAGGCCCCACTTGATCTGGGTGGCCGGGTTGGTGCGCCAGTCGGAGCCGGCGGAGGCCATCTTGGAGCCGGGAAGGGCCTGGACCAGGCCGTACGCGCCGGAGGAGGCGTTGACGGCGAGCGGGTTCCAGCTGCTCTCGTGGGAGACGATGTTGCTGAAGCACTGCAGCTGGCCGGCCGGGACGATCTGCGCGGCGATGTCGCGCGGGCTGCCGGAGTAGCTCGGCTTGGCGTTGAGGGCCGGGCGCTCCTGCGAGCGGGAGGCGGCGGCCCGGGCGTCGGCCTTGGCCTTCGCGTCGGCCTCGGCCTGTGCCTGGGCGGCGGCCTGGGCCTGTGCCTGGGCGGCGGCCTGGGCCTGGGCCTGCGCGGCAGCGGCGGCGTCCGCCTCGGCCTGCGCCTGGGCGGCGGCCTGCGCCTGGGCGGCCGCGGCGGCGTCGGCCTGGGGGGCCGGCGCCTGCTCGGCAGCCGGCTGCCCGTCCACGGAGACCCCGGAGACACCGGCCACCGGGGCGGCGGCCTCGGCGACGTTGCCGCCGCTCTGCGGGATGGCGAGGGCGGCGGTGGCCGCGCTCGCCACCACGAGGGTGGTGATACCGGTGATCAGCGAGTTGCGGCGGGCATGGCTGAGCTGCATGGAGCGGGCGATCCTTTTCCGTCGGGGGCCGTGCCGGGGGCGCGGTGGCATCCGGCACGCGGGGCGGGGCTCGGGTGAGCGGGGGCCCGCAATGCCGTCCGGGACGGCCATGGCACCCCGGCGGTGAAGGCGGGGCGGGCGGGGTGCGCGGCGGCCGTGGGGCCGTCCGCGCTGCCTGGCGACGGGCCATTCTTGGCAGAGCGCGGCGCGGGCGGCAAAGGCGCCGGGTACTACGCGCCGTAGTGGCCGACGCGGGGGAAACGGCGAAGCGCCCGGCCGGAGCCGGGCGCTTCTGGGTGATTTGTCCCTTTTGTTCGAACAGGGGGTGAATCGCTTGCACCGTCGACGAACGGTCGGCCCGAACGGGCCCGCCGCCTGCGTTCTTCCGGTCTCCCGCCGGCTCCCGGCCGGCTGCGGGCCGGTCCGACCGGTCCGCAGCCGGGCCTCCGGGCCGCCTCCGCGTGCGGCCGGCCACTATCGACGGTAGTAGACGCGGGAGGCCCTGTGGGCGGCTTCACACCCGGGCCGCCCGCGGATGGGCGCAGGGTGACCGGCCGGTCACCGGATCAGTGGCTCCGGTACGGGTTGTGCTCGGCCGCCACCGGAGTGTTCGCGTACGGGTTGCCGGGCACCGGCCGCTGCTCCGTGTACGCCGGGTGGGAGGGAAAACCCGGGGCGGGCCCGTCGGCTTGGCCGTCCACCTCCTCCTGCTCCCCTTCCTCCTCGCTCCCGGCCTCCTCGACCGGCACCAGGTCCCGGGCCAGCAGCGTGGCGCCGGCGACGGCGCCCGGCATGGCCAGAACGGTGACGAACGGGACCAGGAAGGCCAGGATCAGCGGCACGCCGAAGCCGAGCGCCAGTCCGAGACGGGCGCGCAGCAGCCGGATCCGCTCGCGCTGCGGCACCCCGCGCCGCTGGAGGGCGACCGCGGTCAGCTCGACCGCCATGAAGAAGCCGGAGACCAGGAAACCGGCGACCGGCACCAGCGTCTGCCCGACCACCGGGATGAACCCGCAGGCGAACAGCAGGACGCCGAACCCGGCCACCCGCACCAGCACGGACAGGCTGTCGCGCGCGGAGACCACCAGCTCGCGCCAGAGCGGCACGTCCGGCGGGGTGGGTGCGCCGCCCTCGCTCTCGTCCACCTTCTCGCAGAGCGACTCGTAGAACGGCTGGCCGACCAGGAGCGTGACGGCGGTGAAGGTGATCAGCGAGATCAGCAGCCCGCCGCCGAAGACGATCAGCGCGAGCGCGCCGCGCAGCAGGCCCTGCCAGGGCGAGCCCCAGCCGTCGGCGAACGGGGTGGCCCAGGCGGCGAGCTCCTCCGACCAGCCACCGAGGAACCCCAGCGCCACCGCGTACCCGATCAGGGTGAGCAGCGCGGGGATCATCCCGAACGCCCACCAGCGGCCGTGCCGCCCCACCCACTTCTGGCCCTCGGCCAGGTACTTCGTCCCCGCCACAAGATCTCGCATAGGGGAAAAGCGTAGGGGCCGGCCGTCGGCAGGTCATATCCGCCTCGTCATGGTCCGGTGCCGAAGCGGAACCGGCGGGGAGACGGCACCGGGCCCGGGAGTCGTCACAACGACTCCCGGGCCCGGTGTGCGCGGGCGGCGCGGTCCGGATCAGGCGGCCGGTGCCACCGCCGCGGCCCGCCGCCGGCGGCCCACCACGGCCGCTGCCGTCAGCACGATGGCTGCGGCGACCAGCGACAGGTACATCTGCTTGCGCCCGTCGGCGTCGGTGAACATGTACGCCACCACGAACCCGATCATGCCGATCGCGGCCCAGGTGAGGTAGGGGTACAGCCACATCCGCACGGTCAGGCGCTCCGGCATCTCGTTCTCGATGATCTTGCGCATCTTCAGCTGGGAGAAGCAGATCACCAGCCAGACGAAGAGCGCGACCGCGCCGGAGGAGTTCAGCAGGAAGGAGAAGACGGTGTTGGGGGAGGTGTAGTTGAAGAAGACGGCGATGAAGCCGAAGACCACCGAGCAGAGGATGGCGACCCGCGGCACGCCGCGCTCGGTCACGGTGGCGAAGGCCTTGGGCGCGTCGCCGCGCTGGCCGAGCGAGAACGCCATCCGGGAGGCGGTGTACATGCCCGAGTTGAGGCAGGAGAGCACGGCCGTCAGCACGATCACGTCCATCACCTGGCCGGCTCCCGGGATGCCGACGTGCTCCAGCACGGCCACGTACGGGCTGCCCTTGACGGCGTCGGAGTCCCACGGGAGCAGGGTGACCACGAGCAGGATGGAGCCCAGGTAGAAGACGCCGATCCGCCAGATCACGCTGTTGGTGGCCTTGCTGACCGCCTTCTCCGGGTCCTCCGACTCGCCGGCGGCCAGGGTGACGATCTCGCTGCCCATGAAGGCGAAGACGACGGTCAGCATGCCGGTGAAGACGGCTCCCACGCCGTGCGGCAGGAAGCCGCCGTGGCCGACCAGGTTCGTGGTGCCGACCGCGTGGGTGCCGGGCAGCAGCCCGAACGCGGCCAGGACGCCGATCACCAGGAAGGCCGCGATCGCCACCACCTTGATCCCGGCGAACCAGAACTCGAACTCGCCGTACGAGGCGACCGAGAAGAGGTTGGTGGCCGTCAGCACCGCCATCACGATCAGCGCCCACCCCCACTGCGGTACCCCGGGCACCCAGTTGTTGAGGATCTTCGCTCCGGCGGTGGCCTCGACGGCCAGCACCACGACCCAGAAGAACCAGTACAGCCAGCCGATGGTGAACCCGGCCCAGCGGCCGAGCGCCCGGTCCGCGTACGCGGAGAACGAGCCGCTCTGCGGGTCCGCCGCGGCCATCTCGCCGAGCATCCGCATCACCAGCACGACCAGCACGCCGGCGAGCGTGTAGGAGAGCAGGATGCCGGGACCGGTGGACGCGATGCCCGCGCCGGAGCCGACGAAGAGGCCGGCGCCGATCACGCCGCCGATCGCGATCATCGACAGGTGGCGGTTCTTGAGCCCGGGCTTCAGGTGCCCGTCGGCGCCGAGGCCGGATGTGCCGTGGCCGTGGTCATGCCGGGTTCCGGCGTCGACCGACGGCTTCGTGGCCGAGGTGGTGGATTCCGCACTCATGTGAGGGTGCCCTGTGCCTTTCCAGCGCGGCTGACCCTCGGCTCGTTCACCGGAGGGTGGGGGACGGACCCGCGCATTGCGGTGCAACCTAACTTCTACCTACGAGTATCGGAACAAGGCCCCGGAAATTGTTCGCTCAGCGGACGCAAAAGGCCAGGTCAGAGTGGGTGAACAGGTGTCGTGGAAAGCTCAAATCTGAGGCAGCGTCAGGCTGTTCGGGCTCCGGCGGGTCTGCGCGGGCCCGCTGCGGGAGCCCGTCGGCGGGGCGTCCATACTGTCGCGGGTGATGATCGTCCTCGTGGTGCTCGGCCTGCTCGCCGTCCTCGCCGTCCTGGCCCTCGCGCACTGGTACCTCTGGCGGCGCCTGGTGCGCGACGTCTCCGCGCCCGGTGGCTGGTGGCGCCGGACCGGGACGGTGCTCGCCGTCGTGCTGCCGGTGCTGTCGGTCGGGGCCCTGGTCGGCGGGCGGCAGCTCCCGCTGTCCGTCGAGCGATGGCTCGCCTGGCCCGGGTACCTCTGGCTGGCGGTGCTGCTCTACCTGCTGCTCGCCCTCGCGGTCGGCGAGGCCGTCCGGCCGCTGCTGCTCCGGCTCCCGCGCCGCCCGGCCGCGACGCCGGCGGAGGAAGGGTCGGCCGGCGAGGCGCCGCAGACCGCCCCCTCGCCCGAGCGCCGGCTCTTCGTCGCCCGGACGGTTGCGATCGGCGCCTCCGGTGCGGCGGCGGCCATCGTCGGCAACGGTGCGTACGGGGTGCTGCGCGGGCCGCGGCTGAAGCAGGTCACCGTGCCGCTGGCCAAGCTGCCCGCCCGCGCGCACGGCTACCGGATCGCCGTGGTCAGCGACATCCACCTCGGCCCGATCCTCGGCCGCGGCCACACGCAGCGGATCGTCGACACGATCAACGGCGCGCAGCCCGACCTGATCGCGATCGTGGGCGACCTGGTGGACGGCACGGTGCCCGAACTCGGCCGTGCCGCCGAGCCTTTGGCGCAGCTGCGGGCGCGCGACGGCGCCTACTTCGTCACCGGCAACCACGAGTACTTCTCCGGCGCGGCGCCCTGGGTGGACTTCGTCCGCGAGTTGGGCGTCCACCCGCTGCAGAACGCGCGCGTGGAACTGCCAGGCTTCGACCTGGCCGGGGTGAACGACCTCGCCGGGCGCTCCGAGGGCGACGGCCCGGACTTCGCCAGGGCGCTCGGCGACCGCGACCGCTCCCGCACCTCGGTGCTGCTCTCGCACCAGCCGGTCACCATCCACGACGCCGTGCGGCACGGCGTCGACCTCCAGCTCTCCGGCCACACCCACGGCGGCCAGCTCTGGCCCGGCAACCACCTCGCCGAACTGGCCAACCCCACCGTCGCCGGGCTGGAGCGGTACGGCGACACCCAGCTCTACGTGACCCGCGGCGCCGGCGCCTGGGGCCCGCCGGTCCGGGTCGGGGCGCCGTCCGACATCACCATCGTCACGCTGGCCTCGCTCGGCGCCTGAGGGCGCCGCACCGGGTCACGACTGCTCGCCCTCGGTGTCGATGTGCGGCAGGATCCGGTCCAGCACCCGGGGCGTCCACCAGGCCGCCGGACCGAGCAGGGTCATCACGGCGGGCACCAGGAGCAGCCGCACGACGGTGGCGTCGATCAGCACGCTGACGGCCAGCCCGAGGCCCATCATCTTGATGACGATGTTGTCGCTGACGATGAACGCGGCGAAGACGCTGACCATGATGAGCGCCGCGCAGCTGATCACGCGGGCGGTGATCTCCAGGGCGTGCGCGACGCTGCCCCGGCTGTCCCCGGTGCGCAGCCAGGCCTCGTGCACCCGCGAGAGCAGGAAGATCTCGTAGTCCATGCTGAGGCCGAAGACGATGGCGAACATCATCATCGGTACGTAGCTCTCGATCGGCACGGTGCCCGAGACCCCGAGCGCGGGCCCGCCCCAGCCCCACTGGAAGACCGCCACGACGACGCCGTACGAGGCCGCGATGGAGAGCAGGTTGAGGACGGCGGCCTTGACCGCGACCAGCAGGCCGCGGAAGACGACGAGGATGATCAGGAAGGCCAGGCCGACCACGACGGCGATGATCGGCAGCAGACGCGCGGCGACGATGTCGCCGAACTCGACCTGGGCGGCGGTGGTGCCGGTCACGTAGGTCTCGGCGCCGGTGCCCGCCACGGCCTGCGGCAGGACGGTGCCGGAGAGGTTGCCCACCAGGTCGGTGGTCTGCCGGTCCTGCGGCCGCTGCGCGGGCGTGACGGTGTTGAACAGCACGGCGCCGTCGGAGCTGGTCTGGAGCGGGGTGACGCCGGCCGTGTCGGGCACGCCGGTGAGCGCCTGCTGCACGGCGCTCTGCAGCGCCGGCCGGGCGTCGCCCGGGACGGCGCTCTGGTCGACGACCACGGTGATCGGACCGTTCGAGCCGGGGCCGAAGGCGTCGGACATCAGGTCGAAGGCGCGCCGGTCGGTGAAGGAGGTCGGGTCGGCCCCGTCGTCGATGTGGCCGAGCTGGATGGAGAAGAGCGGGATGGCGAGGACGCCGACGGTGATCACCCCGGCCGTCAGGAACCACCAGGGGCGGCGCTCGACCCGCTGGGCGTAGCGGTGCCAGGTCCCGGTGATCTCCTCCCCGGGTGCCGCCCCGGTCTCGGCGACCGGTCGGTGCACGGTCCAGCGGTCCATCCGGCGGCCGATCAGGCCCATCAGCGCGGGGAGCAGGGTCAGCGCGGCCAGCACGGCGGAGACCACCGTCACCCCGGCGGCGGCGCCGAGCTTGGCGATGAAGTTGACCCGCGAGACGACCAGGCCGGCCAGGGCGATGACCACCGTGCAGCCGGAGACCAGCACCGCCCGCCCGCTGGTGGCCACGGCGTGCCCGGCGGCGGCCACCGGGTCCTTGCCGTCCATCAGGCCCTGCCGGTGCCGGGTGAGAAGGAAGAGGGCGTAGTCGATGCCGACCCCGATGCCGATCATGGTCGCCAGGGTCGGGGCCACGGTGGCGAACGTGGTGGCAGCGGCGAGCAGGCCGAGCAGTCCGAGGCCGACGATGGCGCCGATCAGGGCGGTGACCAGCGGCAGGCCGGCCGCGAGGACACTGCCGAAGCCGATCAGCAGGACGACGATCGCGACCCCGAAGCCGATCAGTTCACTGACCCGGTCGTCGGCGGCCGGCCGCGCCAGCTCGCCGAGCGGTCCGCCGTACTCGACCTGCACCCCGGCGTCCCGCAGCGGGGCGACGGCCGCGTCCACCTCGTCGAGGAAGGCGTCGCCCAGGGTGGTGGGGTTCACGTCGAAGCGGAGGGTGATGTAGCCGGTGAGGCCGTCCGTGGAGAGCGGGCCGCCGGGCGGGGCCGGCTGGCCCTGGGGCGGCAGCGGGCTCTGCGCGGACTGCACGTGCGGCAGTTGGCGCAGCGAGCCGACCGCCTGGTCGACCTGGCTCTGGAAGGTGGTCAGCGGCTGGGCGTCGTGGAGCACCACCTGGGCGCTGGTGCCGCCCACCGACGGCTCGTGCTCCTGGAGGACGTTGCGCCCCTCCTGCGCCTGGGTGTTCGAGAGCGAGAAGTCGTCCGAGAACGTCCCGCCGACCGCCCGGTCGATCACCTGGACGCCGGCCAGCGCGACCAGCCAGAGCACGATCACGAGGACCGAGTGGCGCGCGCACCACTCGCCGAGGGCGCGCAGGGAGCTGCGCCTCGGCGCGGGCGAAGGGCGGTCGGGGCCGGGGGTGCGGGGGGCGGGTCCGCCCGGGGACGACGGCATGAGCGCTCCTGGGGCGGGGGTGACGTTCCGTCACGCGAACTCGGGCGTGGCGCGGAGTCCCGATGCTAGGGAGCGGAGCGGCCCGGCCCCGGCCGACCAACCGGTGACACGCGCCGGTGCCTCCGTTCGGCGGGTCGGGCCCGTCCCGTCCCGGCCGCGCCGCGGGGGCCTCACATCGGGCGCACCTCCAGCAGGACGATGCGCCCGTCCGCCGCCGGTCGCCCGTCCGGCTTCCCGCCCGCCGCCGGCTGCTCGTCCCGCTGCCCGTCCGCCGCCGCCGGTCGCCCGTCCGCCGGCCGGCCGGGGAGGCGGGCGGCCAGGATGTGCGGGATGTCGCTCTCCTGGGAGTACCCGGGCACGACCGTCACCTCCGCCCACCGCACCCCGGGCTCCCCGGCGACGGTGTACGCCACCGTGTACGTGGTCCGGTCGGGCGGCGGGGGCGGCTGGGTTCCGGGCATCGCGCCACCTCCTCGTTCCGTCCGCCCATTGTCCGCCGGACCGGGCCCGCGCCGGACCGTGTGGCCGATCCGGGTGAATCCGGGCAGAGTGGGAAATCTCCGGTAGGGGGCCTCCGGGAAAGGGGTGACCCCGTGCAGACCACGTGGAAGGGGACGATCAGCTTCGGGCTGGTCAGCATCCCCGTGCACCTGTACTCCGCCACCCAGGAGCACGACGTCCCGCTGCACCAGGTGCACGCCAGGGACGGCGGGCGGGTGCGGATGAAGCGGTACTGCGAACAGGAGGAGAAGGAGGTCCCGTACGCGGAGATCGCCAAGGGCTACGAGTCCCCCGACGGCCGCACCGTCACGCTCACCGACGAGGACCTCGCCGAGCTGCCGCTGCCCAGCAAGAAGATCATCGACGTGCTGGCCTTCGTGGACGCCGCCGAGATCGACCCGCTGATGTTCTCCAAGGCCTACTACATCGGCGTGGCCGACAAGGCCGCCGCCAAGCCGTACGCACTGCTGCGCGACGCGCTCACCGACTCCGGCCAGATCGCCGTCACCAAGATCGCCCTGCGCACGAGGGAGTCCCCGGCGGTGCTGCGGGTACACGACGGCACGCTGGTGCTGCAGACCTGCATCTGGCCCGACGAGGTGCGGCCGGCCGCCGGGATCGCGCCCGAGGAGGCGGTGACCGTGCGGCCGCAGGAGCTGAAGATGGCGCGCTCGCTCATGGACACCCTCTCCGAGGACTTCGACCTCTCCCAGCTCCACGACGACTACCAGAACGCGCTGCAGCAGGTCATCGAGGCCCGGCTGCAGGGCGTCGAGGTACCGCACGAGGAGGAGCCGGGCGAGGCACCGGACAACGTCATCGACCTGATGGAGGCGCTGCGCAGCAGCCTCAGGGAGGCCAAGGGAGGGCACCGGCGCGGCCACGCGCCGGCGCCGGCCGGGGAGCCCGGAGCCGCGGAGCCCGGCCCCGAGGAGGCGGCAGCGGCCGAGGAGGAGCCCGCGGGGAAGCCCGCGCCCCGCAAGCGCGCACCCGCCGCCGGGAAGAACACCGCCGCCGGGAAGAACACCGCGGCCGGGAAGAGAACGGCGGCGGGGAAGAGCACGGCGGCAGGGAAGAGCACGGCGGCGGGGAGGGGCGCCGCGACCGGGACGGGCACCGCGGCGAAGAAGACCACGGCGAAGAAGACCACGGCGGCCGCCGCCAGGAAGACCACCCCCAGGAAGTCCGCAGCTCCCCGCAAGGCCTCGTGAGCTGCTCACCGGCAGTCCCCCCGACGTCCGGAGGCGAACCCAGATGGACCTGCTGACCTACAAGGACCTCGACACCGGTCCCGACGCCCCGCAGCACCCGGGCTGGGCGCACCGCGCCTGGCACGGCCTGCTCAGCCTCAGCCCGACGGCCGTGACCTTCATGGTCGCGCTCTCGCTCGGCCTCGGTCTCGTCGGGGCGCAGGTGAGCTGGCTGCCGATGCTGATCGTCTTCAGCATCGTGTGGGGCGCGACCCTGATCGCCCTGTGCGGCATGGTCGCGCGCTGGGTGACGCCCGGCCCCGGCAGACACCGCATGGCGGCCTGACCGGGCCCGGGCCGGGCTACGGGGATCCGGGCGGGAGCTACGCCAGCCAGACCGTGGTCACGTTGCAGAACTCCCGGATCCCGTGCCCCGACAGCTCCCGCCCGAAGCCCGAGCGCTTGACCCCGCCGAAGGGCAGCGCCGGGTGCGAGGCCGTCATGCCGTTGAAGAAAACCCCGCCGGCCTGGATGTCCCGGACGAAGCGCTCCTGCTCGGCCGGGTCGTCCGTCCAGACGTTGGAGCTGAGCCCGAACGGCGTGTCGTTGGCCCGCGCCACCGCCTCGTCCAGGTCGGCGACCCGGTAGACGGTGGCGACCGGCCCGAAGGTCTCCTCCTGGTCGATCCGCATCGTCGGGGTGATGCCGGTCAGCACGGTGGGCTCGTAGAACCAGCCGGCGTCCCGGCCCTCGGGGCGGCGCCCGCCGCACTCCACCCGGGCGCCGTGCGCCCGGGCGTCCTCGACCAGCTCCTCCAGGTCGGCCCGCCCCTGCCGGCTGGCCAGCGGGCCGACCTCGGTCGCCTCGTCCATCGGGTTGCCGACCGTCAGCGCCCGCATGGCCGCGGTGAACGCGGCGGTGAACGGCTCGTACACGTCCGCGTGGACGATGAAGCGCTTGGCGGCGATACACGACTGCCCGTTGTTCTGCGCCCGGGCCCGGACGGCGGTCTGCACGGCGGCGTCCAGGTCGGCGCTGGGCATGACGACGAACGGGTCGCTGCCGCCCAGCTCCAGGACGGCCTTCTTGACCTCGTCGGCCGCCGCCGCGGCGACGGCCCGGCCGGCCGGCTCGCTGCCGGTGAGCGTCACCGCGGCCACCCGGCGGTCGCGGATCACGCCCTCCACGGCGCCGGAGCCGATCAGCAGGGTCTGGAAGCAGCCCTCCGGGAAGCCCGCCCGGCGGAACAGGTCCTCCAGCGCCACCGCCGTCCGGGGCACGTTGGAGGCGTGCTTCAGCAGGCCCACGTTGCCCGCCATCAGGGCCGGCGCGGCGAACCGGACCACCTGCCAGAACGGGAAGTTCCACGGCATCACCGCGAGGACGACGCCGATCGGGCGGTAGCGGACGTAGGCGCGGGCGGCGCCGGAGTCGGCGACGTCGGCCGGGGCGGGGTGTTCGTCGGCGAGCAGTGACTCGGCGTTCTCGGCGTACCAGCGCATCGCCTTGGCACACTTGGCGGCCTCGGCGCGGGCGGCGGCCAGCGGCTTGCCCATCTCCTCGGTCATCGTGCGGGCGGCGGCCTCCCGCTCCTGGTCCAGCAGGTCGGCGGCGCGGCGCAGCAGTTCGGCGCGATGGGCGAAGGACGTGGTGCGGTAGGTGCGGAACGTCTCCTCGGCGCGGGCCAGCCGCTGTTCGAGGCCGGCGGCGTCCAGCGGTTCGAAGGTCTCCAGGGTCTCGCCGGTCGCGGGGTTGACGCTTGCGATGGGCATCGGTGGGCTCCCAGGTGTCCGTACGGGTGGTGGGGCTGGGCTCTGCCTCCACCCTGGCCGACACCCGGCTCCCGGGCACGCCACCACGGCCCGGCGTGTCCCGCCGGGCGGTGCGGCGCCGACCGCTACTCCGGCAGCGACTCGACCCGGGCCGCCGCCTCCCTCGCCCGCGCGCCGGCCCTGGTCCGGGCCGCGGTGACCTGCCGGTTCGGGAACCGGTGCAGGAACTCCGCCTCCAGTTGCCCGGTCCGCAGGGTGTGGCGTTTCAGCGCCTCCTCCGACCCGTACAGAAAGGTCTCGTGCCGGGTGCGGTGCAGCTGCTCCAGCTCGTGCAGCAGCGTGTCGTTGCCCAGGGCGTGCGGGGAGATGCCCTCGGGCCTGGTGTGCGGGGCGGTCGCGTGCGGCATGTTCGTACCTCCTCGGCGGGAAGCCCCCTTCTACCCGGTGCCCGGTGATCCGTACCGGTACACCTGTTCGGGCTGGGCGGCCGGTGCACCGGAGACGAAAGAAGATGTCTCGTACGACCCGGGCGGCAGCGTCATCTCCGTCGCGGCCGCCGGTCGCAGTGGTGTCGCTGGACGGCGGGCGGCTCGCGGCGGGCCTTCCGGCCGGTGCCGTCCGGCGGCCTTGGCTGCTGCTCGGCCTGCCGGCCGGGGTGTGGGTGGGGCGGGTGTCCCGGCGGGCGGTGATGACCGGCTGCAACCTCGCGTCCGCCGCGCTGTTCGCGAGCGTGCCGGTGGCGGGGGGCGGTCAGGGGTCCTCGGGTCGGCGCAGCTGTCGGCGGTGGCCTTCCTCGGCGGTGTCGCCTCGGTGGAGGTCCGCCGACGAGACCGCCTCGGCGGAACCCTCCACGAGTACGAATATGCCGGTTGACGTGGCCGGATGATCCATCCGCACCCACAGCGGCGGTGATCCGTCACCCCACCACGCTGCCGGAGGGCTCACACGGGCAGGTGGAGACCCTCGGGGAGCTCGATGCCGAAGACGTCGGCGAGAACCGCTCGCACCTCCTCCTCGCCGCCCAACTTGCGCTTGCTGACGGCTCCTTCGATGCGCTGCTCCACCAGGACCCGGTCGGTCAGGGCGGTGTGGGCCTCCGGGGAGGTGATGTGGACGTGCATGAGTCGGCGGGCGGGAGAGCGCGGGTTGGTGGCGATGTGCCAGTTGAGGACCGCGATGTCGACCGGCTCGAAGGGCTCCAGGGTGAAGAAGTACTGCGTCTCCCAGTTGCCGTCCCGGCGGGAGCGGAGGACCCAGCGGTCGCTCGGTCCGGCCTGCGGTTCGAGGTCCAGACGCAGCTCACGGCCGAACTGGCGGAACCCGGCGCACGGTCGGAGGGGAACGGCCTCCAGCAGTCCACCTTCGATGCCGAAGCCCACATCGGCCACGAAGGGCGTCTCCTCGCCCGGCACGTCCACCGACAACAGCATGTGGGTGCGGGGTAACACCTTGCCGCTGGCTCCGGCGACGACCCGGCCGGTCAGGATGGTGACGGTGAACCCGATCTCTTTCAGAGCCGCCGCGAGCAGGGTGTTGTGCTCGTAGCAGTAGCCGCCACGGCGTCCGTGCACCATCTTTGCCTGGAGATCGGTCAGTTCGAGTGACGGGACGGAGCCCAGCAGGGGGTCGATGTTCTCGAACGGAATCCCCATGGCGTGGGCCCGGTGGACCGAGCGCAGTGTGGCGGCGTCGGTGCGCGGCTCGCCGGTCCAGCCGATCCGGCGGAGGTAGGAGTCAAGGTCGAACTGGTGGGTGGCGGTGGCCATCTGGTCGTCCTTCTGTGTCTGGGGTCTGGTCTTTCAGGCCCTCCGGACCGGTCTCGCGGCCCGTATGCCTCCCGAATACCGAACTCCCGAAAATGTGGCACTCGGCTGATCGTCAGGTCAAGCAAGGTTCAATTCTCCTTAAGTGGCCGTTGTCGTTCCGGTCTTGAGCGGTATTGGCCGATCGGGAACGCCGTCCGGGTGGCTTGCTGCGCCGCTGCCGAAACACCGGTCCGGGGCGGGACGTTGTCGTTCCAACCGCCGTGGAATTTTTGATACAGCCTGCCGGTACGGGCTTCTCGACCGCACCCTGATCTGGAACCAGGCCCAGCGCCTCCACGTACTCCGCGAGTCCGGGACCCACGACAACGGGCACCGGCAACGCCGAACACCGGGACAAGCCCGCCGGCGGCCCGAGTGACTCCCGGCATCTGTCACGGGCTGCTCGGACGCGGTCGACCTGCCGCATCGGCGGCAAGTACCCGAGCTTCTGCGACCAGCGGTCCAATCCGCAGCAGACCATCGAGGTGGCCTCGGACCGGCGGGGCCGACTCCTCGCCGTTGCCATCCAAGTTACTTACACCACAAGGAGTCTGGGCCCATGAAAGGAACCATCGCACTGGTAACGGGAGCGGCCGGCGGCATAGGGCAGGCCGTCGTCCGGTTGCTTGCCGAGCGCGGAGCGGAGGTCGCCGCTGTGGACCTCGACGCGGAGCGGATCGCCGCCACGGCTGCTGCTCTGCGCACGGAGGGCCTCATGGTGACCGGCTTCGCTGCTGACGTCACCTCCAGTTCCGCCGTGGACGAACTGGTCGACGAGGTCGAGACCCGGCTCGGCCCGGTGTCGCATCTGGTGAACGCCGCCGGTGTGCTGCGTCTCGGCCAGGCCCGCGCCCTGTCCGACCAGGACTGGAACGCCACGTTCGCCGTGAACGCCACTGGCGTGTTCCATGTGTCGCGCGCCGTGGTCAACCGCATGATCCATCGCGGCGCCGGCGCCATCGTCACCGTCGCATCCAACTCCGCGGGCACCGCGCGCGCCGAGATGGCCGCCTATGCGGCGTCCAAAGCCGCCGCGACGGCGTTCACCAAGTGCCTGGGCCTGGAAGTGGCGCACCGGGGCATCCGCTGCAACGTGGTGGCCCCCGGCTCCACCGACACCATGATGCTGCGCGGCATGCACAGCGCCGGAACCGCGGCCAAGGCGTCGATCACGGGCAACCCGGAGCAGTACCGGGTCGGCATCCCACTGGGCAAGGTGGCCCGGCCCGAGGACATCGCGCGGACCGTCGCCTTTCTGCTGTCGGACGAGGCCGGGCACATCACGATGCACGAACTGACCGTGGACGGCGGAGCCACCCTCGGTGTCTGAGAACGAAAGGAACCGGCCCATGCCCGGCATCCCCCCCATCCAGCCGTACTCGCCGCCCACCGCGGAGCAGCTCCCCGAGAACACGGTCGACTGGCAGCCGGACCCCCGGCGTGCGGTGCTGCTCCTGCACGACATGCAGGAGTACTTCCTCAAGCCGTTCCCGCGTACCACCGAACTCGGCCGGGCCCTGGTGGACAACACGGCGCTGCTGCGCGCGCGGGCCAGGGCGCTGGGCATCCCCGTCGCCTACACCGCACAGCCCGGCGGCATGACGCCCGAACAACGCGGGCTCCTCAAGGATTTCTGGGGCCCTGGCATGCGGGCCACACCCGAGCACCGCCGGGTCGTCTCGCCGTTGGAGCCCGACGACGGCGACTGGGTGTTCACCAAGTGGCGCTACAGCGCCTTCTTCAAGACCGACCTACTGGCCCGGATGCGGGAGCAGCGCCGCGACCAGCTGATCATCTGCGGCGTGTACGCGCACGTGGGCGTCCTGATGACGGCCGTGGAGGCTTACACGAACGACATCCAGTCGTTCCTGGTGGCCGACGCGGTCGCCGACTTCTCCGCCCAGTACCACCGGCAGGCACTCACCTACGCCGCCGAGCGCGCCGCCAAGGTCGTGACGGCCCAGGCGGTACTGACCGGGCTGAACGCAGCCACCACCGCGACGCACTGAGCGCGCCCACGGCGAAAGGACCCCCATGACAACGCAGGACGGCGTGCTGCTGCTGTCGCGCATCCTCGACGGCTCGACGGAAGCCTTCGCCCTGCTGCACCGTCCGGAGGCGGCAGGAGACGACGCTCTCGAGGTGCTGGCCGGTGAGGTGACCCAGGTCGGCACGATCGCCGAGCTCGAACTCGACGAAACGTCGGAGGCCGGCACCCGCCAGGAACTGCTGGTGCTCATCCCGTACCGGCAGCTGGCCGAACGCGGCTTCGCGGCTCCGGACGACGGCCGGCCGCTCCTGGCGATGCGGGTGGGCGAGCAGGCCTCGCTCTCGTTGCGCGACAACCTGGGACTGCTGCCGAACCACCCGGTGAAGGTGACCGACGACCACTTCGACATCGACGACGACACGTACGCCGAGACGGTGCGTCGCATCGTCTCCGACGAGATCGGCATGGGCGAGGGTGCCAACTTCGTGATGAAGCGGTCCTTCGTCGCCCAGCTGCCGGGCTTCGGCGTGCCGGACGCGCTGTCGTTCTTCCGCCGTCTGGTCGAGCGGGAGACAGGCGCGTACTGGACGTTCCTCATCCACACCGGCGAGCGGACGTTCGTCGGAGCCACTCCCGAGCGGCACATCAGCGTTCACGACGGCCGTGCGGTGATGAACCCCATCAGCGGCACCTACCGCTACCCCGTGTCGGGCCCGGACCTTGACGGCGTTCTGGCCTTCCTGGCCGACACGAAGGAAACCGACGAGCTGTACATGGTGGTGGACGAAGAGCTGAAGATGATGGGCCGGATCTGCCCCGAGGGCGGCCGTGTCATGGGGCCGTACCTCAAGGAGATGGCGCGTCTGGCCCACACCGAGTACTTCATCGAGGGCCGCACCGACCGCGATGTACGCGACATCCTGCGTGAGACCCTGTTCGCGCCGACGGTGACCGGCTCCCCGCTGGAGAGCGCCGCCCGGGTCATCAGCCGCTACGAGCCGGCCGGGCGCGGCTACTACAGCGGGGTGGCCGCCCTCATCGGGCGCGATGCCGCGGGCGGGCGCACACTGGATTCCTCGATCCTGATCCGGACCGCCGACATCGACGCGGCCGGAGAGATGCGGATCGGGGTGGGCGCGACGCTGGTGCGCCACTCCGACCCGGCCTCCGAGGTGCAGGAGACCCGCGCCAAGGCCGCGGGGCTGCTGGCGGCGCTCGGCGGGGCCGAACCCACCCGGTTCGGGTCGCATCCTGCGGTACGCGAGGCGCTCGATGCGCGGAACCACGGCATCGCGAGCTTCTGGCTGAACGACACGGCCGAACCCGGTCGGCGCGACGGGCCACTGGCCGGACGCAAGGTCCTGGTGATCGACGCCGAGGACATGTTCACCGAGATGATCGGGCACCAGATCCGTTCGCTGGGGTGCGAAGTGGACATACGCCGCTTCGACGAGCCGTACGACTTCGACGCGCACGACCTGGTGGTCATGGGCCCGGGACCGGGCGACCCGCGGGAGACGGGACACCCGAAGATCGCTCGTCTGCGCTCGGCGGCGGCCCGGCTGCTTGACGAGCGGCGGCCTTTCCTCGCGGTGTGCCTGAGCCATCAGGTGCTCAGCACGTTGCTCGGCCTGGACCTGGCGCGCCGTGTGGTGCCCAACCAGGGCGCCCAGCACGAGATCGACCTGTTCGGCCGGGCGGCGCGGGTGGGCTTCTACAACACCTTCGCCGCCCGGTGCGCCGCGGACTCCTTCGAGCACCCGGTGCACGGCAGGGTGGAGGTCAGCCGGAACGCGGCGACGGGCGAGGTACACGCGTTGCGCGCGGCCGGGTTCGCCTCGATGCAGTTCCACGCCGAGTCCGTCCTGACCGTGGCCGGGCCGAGCATCATCGCCTCGCTGCTCCAGGAGGTGTCCGGCGCATGCACGCGGTGATCGCCCGGTGGGATCCGGCGCGCTCGGAGCACACGGTCGAATCGCTGCGTGGCTTTCTGTGCGAGGAGGCGGTGGATCGCTTCTCACAGGCACCCGGACCGCGGTCGGAGTCCCACGAGTCGGCAGGCGGTTCCTGAGCGGGCTGGTCATGGCGGTCCCGCTGTCGCCTGCCGTCGCGACCGCCGGATCGCGATGGCGTTCTGCGCGCCGAACCTGCGCACCGGAACCCCGCCCCGGACGATCCCGGCTGCACCGCCAAGACCTTCCCCGGCTTCCACAGGCTTCCCCCGGCATCCGCTGCCGGCCCTTGCCCGACAGTGACACACCATCAACCAGCGAAAGGAATGTGACGAACCATGGCACACGTCATCATCGCCGGAGGGGGCATCGGCGGGCTCGCGACGGCCCTGTCGCTTTCCCGGTCCGGACACCGGGCCACCGTGCTCGAGCGCAGCGGCACCTTCGCGGAGATCGGCGCCGGCATCCAGCTCGGCCCCAACGCCTTCCACGCTCTCGACCGCCTCGGCGTCGGTGAGAGCGTGCGCGAACGCGCGGTGTTCATCGACGAGTTGCGTTTCATGGACGGCACCACCGGCGAGCAGGTCGCCGCCATGGAACTGACCGGCGCCTACCGTGCGCGGTTCGGCAACCCGTACGCGGTGGTGCACCGCGGCGACCTCTACCAGCCGCTGCTCACCGCCTGCCAGGAGCTGGACGGCGTCGAGCTGCTCGCCGACGCCGCGGTCCAGAGCTACGAGCAGGACGCCGCGGGCGTCACCGTGCGCACCGCCGACGGGAGGGCCTTCCGCGGTGCGGCCCTGATCGGCGCGGACGGCATTCGTTCCAGTGTGCGCGCGGCGATGCTGGGTGACGGCGAACCCCGCGTCTCGGGTCACACCATCTACCGCTCGGTGATCCCGATCGAGAAGGTGCCGGAGGAGCTGCGCTGGAAGGCGGTCACGCTGTGGGCCGGACCCAAGTGGCATTTCGTGCACTACATCATCGGCGGAGGCAAGTACCTCAACCTCGCGGTCACCCGCGACGACGGGGCGGCCGTTCCCGTGAGCGGTCGGGAAGCCGAACGCGACCACGTACTCGGTCGGTTCCCCGGAATCGGTGCCACCGCCCGCCGGCTGCTGGAGCTCGGAGAAGGGTGGCGCGAGTGGGTGCTGTGCGACCGTGACCCAGTGCGGACCTGGACCGACCGGCGCGTCGCCCTGGTCGGTGACGCCGCCCACCCCATGCTGCAGTACGCGGCCCAGGGTGCCTGCCAGGCGCTGGAGGACGCCGTGGTCCTCGGCGACCTGCTCGACGGGATGGGCGAGGACGACGCGGTACAGCGCCTGGAGAAGTTCAACGCCGTACGCCATGAACGCGCGGGACGTGCCCAGCTGGTTGCCCGGCGCATGGGCAGCGAGCTGTACCACCCGGCGGGTGAGCCGGCCAAGGAGCGCAATGCGATGCTCTCCGCGCTGACGCAGACGCAGATGCACGACAAGGTTTCGTGGCTGCACGGTGACCGTGATTTCACCGACAGCGGCCTCGGGGGAACCGTCGAGTAGGTCGCGGCGGCTGACCGCGGGGGTGTATGCGGGTGCCGACAGACCAGCCGGCAGGGGCTGAGGCGTCCGATAGGTGCCGGCCGTCCACCGGATCACGACCGGTGCGAGACCGACTCCTGTGGGTTGATGACGGCCCGATACGCGCGATGGTGGCCGATCACCTGCATGAACAGTTGCTTGGAAGCGGCTGCGGCGTCCGCCCTGGCGGTTCCGTCGAGCAGCGTCGGTGTGACCAGTGCGGCCAGGAACAAGAGCGAGAAGCAGCCGAGTAGGCGGCGCCGGCCGGTCGTGAGCACGGGCCCTCCTGCAGGAGAAAGCCCCTGCTGCGTGGGGCCGTTGGTGAATGCGAAATCGCCAACCCCGCCACCTGGGGAGGCGCCGGCGCCTCCCCAGGAGCCCGGCTATTCGGGCTGCGTCGTTTCCAGGGCGCTGGAACAGACCGGGCGGGTGCGGGCGGCGTAGGAGCGGGCGGCCACGATGAGGCCGATGCCCAGACCGCCGAATGCCAGGCCGCCGAACTCGACCATCCAGATGACCCCCGAGGTGGTGGTGAACGGCGGGGACGGCTTGATCTCGGGCAGCACGCCGAGAGCCATGAGCGGGGCCATGATGGAGAGGACGGCCCCGTACATCGTCAGGGGGATGCCGGTCAGCCAGGCCGGAATCAAGGGCAGCAGGCGAGGGACCCGTCGTCCGGACAGGAACAGCGTCCAGCGGGGGAACATCTGCCCCCACACGTACAGCAGCCCCAGCAACAGGAAGATCCCGAGCATCGCGGCCAGCACGGTCACGTCGATCCCCGCCGACGCGGTTGCCTTCGACGGCCCCGACGCGCCGACGCTCGACGTCCTCTGCCAGTCGTCGCCCGCGACGCCGAGCGCGTTGCCGCCCAGCGTCCAGATGGTCTTGGCTCCCGCCCACGGGAGGAGTCCGCCCATGAGCAGGTACACGGCGACGCGGGTCCGCCTCGGGGCTCGGGCGGCGGCTGGGTGGGCGAGCGGGCCGTCGGCTGGGCCGGTGTGCGGCCGCCCGCATCGCGGGCAGTCTCCGCGAAGCCGTCGACGGTACGACAAACCGACGAGAAGCAGGAGGGCGGCACTGGCCGTGCTCAGCAGCACCTGGGCCAGCCCGGTGGCGCTCTCGATCCCCGAGAGCGTCGCGATCGTCACGAAATAGATCGGCAGCCCGTTCATTCCCACGACGAACACCGGGAGCGCCACGATCAGCGCCGTCGCCACCGCGACCCGGCCGAGCCTGGCGAGCGTTCGGGTGCTGGCCAGGCAGGCGCCGCCGGCCAGGAGCGCGAGGGCCGCCAGGAAGAGCTGGACCCCCGGCGCGTACGAAGCGTGTTCCTTCCATTGCACGGTGGTGCCCGTCGCCGCCCAGGTGACCTCGACGGCGGCGTACAACACGCCCCAGGATGCTGCTGCCACGGGCGCCCACACGGGCCACCGTCGCCACCACAACATCCGCCCCGGGCTCGGGGTCGGTGGCCGGGGAACGCCTCCTGCCTTCGAGTCCGTAAGAACAGCCACCGTGACCTCCGTACCTTCGGAATGTGCATGCACGTCAAGACTTCCCGTCGGCCGTGGTGGTCACATCCGTCGATCGGATCATCCGCCTCCCCCGCGCGGGGGAGGCGGGGTCGTGGGTGTCGGCCCGGGGGAGGATCACGGTGCGGTGCGCCTGGTCAGGGTGAGCGGCATCGAGGTGAAGCCCCAGATCAGGTTGGATTCCATTCGTGTCGGAGTACCGCGCAGTGTGGCGGTGGCCACGCGGGCCGTGAACTCCTCGAAGAAGATCGAGAGTTCACTGGTGGCCAAGGCCGATCCGAGGCAGAAGTGCGTGCCCTGCGCGAAGGCCAGGTGGCGGTTCGGGGAGCGGGTGATGTCGAAGCGGTCGGGCTGCGGGAACACCGCCTCGTCGCGGTTGGCCGCGGGCAGCCACACCGCCACCTGGTCACCTGGGCGGATCGAGTGGCCGCCGAGGACCGCCTCCTTCCGCGCCGTGCGCAGCACGTGCAGGGCGGGACTGGTGAATCGCAGGATCTCCTGCACGGCGGAGGAGATCAGACCGGGATCCGCCCGCAGCAGGTCCCACTGCTCCGGTTGCTGGATGAACGCCAGCAGTCCGCCGACCGTGGCGTGGCGGGTCGTCTCGTTGCCGCCGGAGATCAGCCCGTTGCAGTTGAGCAGGATCTCCTCGTCGGTAAGGGGGGCGCCGTCCACCAGGCCGTGTGCCAGGGCGCTGACGATGTCGTCCTGGGGGTCGCGCCGTCGTTGCCGCAGTAGGTCGTCGTAGTAGACCAGGAGTTCGGTGTGCGCCTCGGCGACGGTGTTCCGGTCGGTGCCGCCGGCTTCGTCGGCGCCGAACGCGATCATGGTGAGCTTGAGCATGAAGTCCCAGTCGGCCCTCGGGACACCGAGCATGTCGGCGATGACCGAGACCGGAAGGCGCGCCGCGACCTGGGTGAAGTCGACGTCGCCCTGATCGAGTGCGGCCTCGATCACCTCGACCGCGGTCAGCCGGATGTTGTCCGTCAGTCGCTGCACCATGCGGGGAGTGAAGGCGGAGTTGATGACCCGGCGGATCCCACCGTGCCGGGGCGGATCGGTGACGATGAGCATCTTTCCGGCGGCCGCCGCGTTGGCGACCGGGTCCGCGTCGAGCCGCATTCCTCCCGTGGAGGAGAAGGTGGCGCTGTCCTTGAGGACCTGGGTCGCCAGGTCGTGGCTCAGGACCGACCAGAAGTCGGTGGACCTGGGCCGCCGGGTCAGGAAGACCGGTTGGGTCTTGCGGAGCCTGCCCCAGACCTCCTCGATTCCGTCCTCGGTGTACCGGTGGGGACCGGACAGGTCAGGGGTGGCGCTGCTGAGCAGCGCGTCGGTCATGTCGGGCATGTTTCCGCCGTTTCGTGCGGGCTGCGGGATACCCGGCGGGGCCGCGGACTCGACGGGCTGCACCATCCTGGCCCGCCCGGCCCGGCGCGGCCGCGGCCGATTCGAAGAATTGAGTATGTGTCATACGGAGCCCGTCGAGGCGGGGACCGGTCCCGGTTTCGACTTTTCGAAGCGAACTTCCGTGCGGGCAGGGCGAACTCGTAGGGTGCACGGGACCTAGGCGGCACGGGTGGGGAGCTGGCATGACGACGAGCGAGTGGGCCGGCGGCTTCCCCGGACTCCGATCCACGCGGCACCGCCGCGGCGGACGGTCGCGGGCTCGGACGGCGCTCGCGATGGCCGGCTGTGCCGCCACGTTCGCGGTGAGCACGCTCGTCCGCCGCCGCAGTCCCGGGACGGATCCCTACCCGGGCGAGCGGCTGGTGAGGGGAGCGTCCGTCGTCGGCGGGCTGGCTCTCGGCGCGGCTCTGGCGGCGCACCCGGCGATTCCCCAACGCGTGGGTCGTGTCGCCAGGTTCGGGGCACTCGGCGCGGCCGCCGGGCTCTCCCAGGGCGGCAGCCATGTCCTCTTCGACCTGTTGGGCGCGCTTTTCCGCCGCGCGATCGGCTCGGCGGACCCGGATGCTCCCGGCGCCGACGCAGGCCGTGTCGCGGTCCGTTCCCTCGCGCTCGGCTCCGCCGCGCTGGCTTTGTCAGCCGCCGGACGGCAGGCCGCGGACGGAGTACCGCCCTGCGTGCGATGTGGGCGCCCGGCCCCCGACGGCCGCCTGCGGGCGCCGTCGTGGAGCGGCTACGCGGCCGTCGCGCTGTCCCTGCCCTATCCAGTGGTCAAGCTGGCCTGGGAGTGCGGCAGTGATGTGGGGATGACCCAGCCCGAGGTGATCCACAACATCCCCGGTGGATGGGTACCCGTTCTGCCGGCGCTGGCCGGGTCCGTGCTGTCGCTGGCACTCGTCCAGCCCTGGGGCCGGGTCTTCCCGCGGTGGGTGCCCGTCGTCGGCGGCTCCCGCGTGCCGCGCCTCCTGGTGCTGGGACCGGCTTGCTTCGGCACGGCCCTGCTGGCCCAGGTGGGGCCGGCGGCGTTCATGTCGGCTGTGCGGCAGTACTTCGGTCCGCAACAGGCGTGCGCCGACGACTTCGGTCTGCGTCCGTGGGTCCCCCTGACGTTCTACGCGTCCTGGATGCTGTGGGGTGCCGCGCTCGGCGCCGCCGCCTGGGAGTACCACCGGACGACCGCCGGGTGCCCCGCCTGTGCGCTCGGGCACGGGCCGTGGCGCAGCCCCGCGGTGGCGGGCGGCGTCCGGACCGAGGGGACGCAGGGGTGAGCAGCGCGCACGCGGCGATCGTGCGCCCGGTGCGCCGTCCGGGGCCCGTCGGCGGCTCGTCTGCTTGAGCTTCTGCGGCGCTCCCGTCCGGGACCGGCAGGACACGGTGCTACTCGATGCGGAGCCGGTGCTGTTGTGCTGGCCGCTCGGGAACGGCGGTTCACCACGCTCTTCGCCGCCGAGTGGGACGGTTTGGTCACCGATGCGGTGGTGCTGTGCGGTCGCTCGATCAGCGACCTCTGTGTGGCTGAGGCACAGCACGGGCGCCTGGGGGCGGTCGACGTCGTGACCAGGACGGAGCGGCTCGGCGCCGGCGCCCGAGCACGTTGGTCGTATGGGCAGCCCCGCCGCCCGTCCTCCGCACCCGGCAGCTGATGGGGCGGGTCGATCAGGAGCAGATTGACGCAGACCTCATCGGGTGGATGAGGAACTGTGGGGCGCGCCGGCCGCCTGCGGGCGAGGCTCGCGCGACCGCCTGATCCACACCCACGGAGCGGGTCGGGCCGCCCCCGCGTCGCGGGGGCGGCCCGACCCGCTCCGGGCGTCAGTTCAGGTGGACGAGCAGATTCAGCGGCGTGCGGGAGATGGGGCTGGGGATGTAGGGCACGTCCGGGCTGTCCGCGTGGCGCAGGCGGGGGAAGCGCTCGAGCAGGCGGCCGATGGCGATGGCCGCCTCCATGCGGGCGAGGGGCGCGCCCAGGCAGTGATGGATGCCGTAGCCGAAGGCGAGGTGCCCGGTGGTGGCGCGGGTGACGTCCAGCTCGTCGGGATCGGGGAACTGCTCGGGGTCGCGGTTGGCGGCGCCGAGCGAGAGCAGAACCGCCTGGCCCTTGCGGATGTCGACGCCCGCGACGGTCGTGGGCGCCCCGGCGATGCGGACGTTGGTGAGGAAGAGTGAGGGGTCGAAACGCAGGAACTCCTCGACGGCTCCGGACAGGAGGGTCGGGTCGCTCTCGACGAGGGCCCGCTGTTCGGGGTTGCGCAGTAGCGCGTTCACGCCGTTGCCGATCAGGCCGACGCTGGTCTCGAAGCCGGCGAGCAGCACGATGAAGGCGGTGGAGATGAGTTCCATCTCGGTGAGTTTGCCCTCCTCGGCGTCCCGGGCCTGCACCATCTGGCCGAGGAGGTCGTCGGTGGGTGTGGCGCGCCTCTCCTCGATGAGGTCCTTGATGACCTCGATGATGCGGTAGGCGATGGCTTCCCGGCCCTCGTGGGTGTTGCCGCCGGTGAAGTCGCGGGCGTTGCGGGACCAGTCCTGGAAGACGTCGCGGCGGTCCTCAGGGACGCCGAGTAGCTCGCAGATCAGGACCAGGGGGAGTTGCCAGGCCAGGCCCTCCATCAGGTCGACGGATGCGCCGTCGGCGCTCTGTCGGGCGAGGTCGTCCAGGAGTTCGTCGACGGTCTGTTCCACGCGCGGGCGCAGACGCTCGGTCTGGCGGGCGGTGAAGGCGCTGGCGAGGAGCTTGCGCAGGCGGGTGTGCTTCGGGGGGTCGGACACGACCGGGTGTTCGTTGTAGACGCGCCATATGCCGCCTTCCTCGTCGGAGACGGGGTCGTCCTCCGGGTCGGGCTTCTGGCGCAGGACCGGGTCGAGATGGGCCAGGCGGATGTCCTCGTACCGGGTGGGGACCAGCCAGCGTGTTCCGTCGGGCAGCTCCGCCCACCACACGGGTGACTTGGCGCGCAAGTCGGCGAAGAACCCGTACTGGTCCTGGACCAGTCCGGGGTCGATCAGCTGGAAGACGGGAACGCCGTCGGCGTCGGCGGACGAGGGCTGCGGGTTCTCGGCCGTCCCGGGCGCTTGCTGCATGTGCTGTGTTCTCCTTCTCCTGGGTGAAACCCGGACGACTGCCGGGATGACGACTGGAACGGCGGACGCCCTAGCGCTCCAGCACGTAGCCGTCGCCGGGCCGGTGGTCGCGCGATCGGCGCAGGTCGGCCAGGACGAAGGTCCGCTGGAGCCAACGGTCCTGGCCGTCGTAGCGGGGCTGGAAGGCGGTCCGGCCGTGCAGAGTCACGTGGTTGTCGACGATCGCCAGGTCGCCGGGCAACAGCCTTACGGTGCGGGACGCTTCGTCGAGGACCAGGGACAGCTCGGCGAGTGCCGCACGGGCTGAGGGGGTCAGCCCGGTCGTGGCGGCGAAGTCGACCCGGATGTCCGGATCGGCCGAGTCGCCGGTCAGCACCGGAAGTTCCGGGACGGGACCGCCGGCCGTGCCGAAGGACGGCGGGGGCTGGGTGCTGAACTCGGGGCGGGCGAGGTTCTCCCTGGCCTGGTCGGACAGCAGTGGCAGTGCCTCGCGGATCGAGGCCGTGCGCAGCCCGGCGACCCGGTCGTGGTCCGGGCGCAGGCAGAGCAGCATCACGTAGTCCGGGCGGTGCGGGTGGAAGGCGTTCTCGTTGTGCATCATCAGGTCCACCGACCCGGCGTTGCCCTGGAACTCCTCCCGGCCCGGCACGGGGACGACGTCCTGGACCAGTGCGCCGGACTTCTCCGCCAGGAAGGCGGCGGGATCGCCGAGCCCGCAGGCCGTCATCATCAGCAGTGCGGCCGGCCCGGTGGTGGTCCGCTGCACGGACCCGGGGACCGACGGGGTGGCCGGCAGCCGGCTTTCGTCCACCGGAAGCCCGCGCACCACCAGCACGCCCCCCGGTCCGGAGTCGCGGCGGAATTCGCGGATGCGCTGCCGGAACGTGCCGGGCAGGGACTGCCAGGAGGCCCGGGCGGCGGCTACCCAGGCATCGTCGTCGACCTCGTCCGAGACCGCCTGCAGCTGCTCGGCGATCCGGCCGATCTCCATCGATTCCGCCGGGGAGACCGTGAGGGTGGCCTCCGGGGGCGCGAGCTGTACGGCGTTGAGCATGGCTACTCCCAAGAGCCTAGGGGTGCGGTCGTCCCGCCGGCGGTGATCTCGGCCGGCACCGGCCACCGGGCGTGCTGGCCCTCGTCGTCGTTCAGTCGCACCAGCGGGTCGGTTGTCCGGGACGTGGATACGTCGTTCTGCCGACCGCGCGGGATCGGTCCCCCGGTCGGGCAGCGGCGATGGAAGGGACACAGCCATCCTGGCCCGGCCGGTCGCTGTGGTCGCCGGTGCTTCCAAGACTTGAATATGTGCACTGCCCCACCCGGCGGTAGGCGACACTCTGCTCATCGCGTCAGACCGCCTCACGGGGCCGGGGAGTTCGGTCCACGGGGCATTTCGGGCGGAACGGCGAATAGTTGGCGTGACCTCGACATGCGTATCGAAGTGGATCACCCAGGGCCTCGGGTCCGCTCCCGGCGTGCGGCGATTTCTTCCCGAGCAGTCAACCGATTGGGAGACAACTGTGACTGCATCCCTTCCGACGCCGGCCATACCCGCCCATCAACTGCTGGTCTTTCTCGCCCAGCTCGGTGTTCTGCTGCTTTTCGCCCTGTTGCTCGGACGGCTGGCCGTAAAGATCGGCATGCCCGCGGTGGTCGGCGAGCTGTGCACCGGCGTGCTGTTCGGCCCGTCCGTACTTGATCGAATTGCACCCTCCGTTTCCGAATGGCTGCTGCCGAAGGCGCCGACGCAGTTCCATCTCCTCGACGCGGTGGGCCAGGTCGGCGTCCTGCTCCTGGTCGGCATGACCGGGATCGAAATGGATCTGAAGCTGATACGCCGTAGACGGAGCACGGCCCTCGGCGTCGGTATCGCCGGCCTGGTACTGCCGCTCGGCCTCGGCGTGGCCGCCGGCTGCCTGGTACCCGATTCGCTGATGCCGGGGACCACCAACCGGGCGGTGTTCGCGATGTTCCTCGGTGTGGCCCTCTGTGTCAGCGCGCTTCCCGTCATCGCGAAGACCTTCGCCGACATGAACCTCATCCATCGCAACATCGGCCAACTCACCCTGGCCGCCGGAATGGTGGACGACCTCGTCGGGTGGACGCTGCTGTCGGTGGTGTCGGCGATGGCGACGAGCAGCGTCACCGTCGGCACTGTCGCTTCGTCCGTGGGCTGTGCACTGCTCGTCGTGCTGGCGGCCGTGACGCTGGGTGCGCCGACGGTTCGGTGGGCGACCTCCCGGGCTGAACGGTCCCCTGAAGCAGGCCCGTCGATCGCCACGGTCACCGTGGTCATCGTGCTGAGCGCGGCGGCCACCCAGGCGCTCGGTCTGGAAGCGGCGCTCGGCGCCTTCATCGCCGGTGTGCTCATCGGTACGAGCGGCAGGGTCGACCTGGCCAGGCTCGCTCCGCTGCGGTCGATCGTCATGGCGGTGTTCGCACCGTTGTTCTTCGCCACCGCGGGTCTGCGGATCGATCTCACCGTGCTCCGTCATCCGGCGGTGCTCGCCGCCGCCGTCGCCGTGCTCCTGGTCGCCGTCCTCGGCAAGTTCTCCGGTGCGTTCCTCGGTGGAATGATCGGCCGGCTCGACCGGTGGGAGGCGCTCGCCCTCGGCGCCGGAATGAACGCCCGTGGCGTCATCCAAATCGTCGTGGCGACCGCCGGTCTGCGGTTGGGCGTGCTCAACACCAGCAGTTTCACCATCATCATCCTGGTGGCCATCGTGACCTCGGTCATGGCGCCGCCGATTCTGCGCTTCGCCATGCAGCGCGTCGAGCACACCGCGGACGAAGAGCTCCGGCGGCGCGACTACGCGGCCTTTACCGGGTCATCGGAATCCCTGCACGGCACTCATCCTCCGGTCTGATTTCGCGTCACGACTGTTGACATCTCGCGTCACCCTGGCCAAGAATCTGCCTCCAGTCGCAGGTTGGACATGCGTCGGGAACGCACCTTTTCTGGGCGATGCGACTCATTTCCCGACTCCCGCATTTTTGCGCCGGGTTGAGCCCCAAATGCGTGGCGATCACGATTCCATGCTCCACGACCGCGAAAACTCACTCGAGCAACCTCGAAAACCACTCCGCAATCCTCTCAAGGAGAAGAAATGCAGCAAACTGCCGGAACGTCACCGGAACGTGAGGACTTCGATGTCGTGGTGGTCGGCGGCGGTCCCGCCGGATCCACGGCTGCCGCACTCACCGCCATGCGGGGCCATCGCGTGTTGCTCCTGGAGAAGGAGACCTTCCCGCGGCACCAGATCGGCGAGTCGCTGCTCCCCGCGACCATCCACGGAGTCTGCAGACTGCTCGGCGTGACCGAGGAGCTCGCGGCCGCGGGCTTCACGAAGAAGAGAGGCGGAACGTTCCGCTGGGGCTCCAGCCCGGAGCCGTGGCGGTTCGACTTCGCGATCTCGCCCCGCCTCGCCGGCCCCACGTCGTTCGCCTACCAGGTCGAACGCATGAAGTTCGACCAGATCCTGCTGGAGAACGCGCGCACCAAGGGTGCGGACGTCCGGGAGAACCACACCGTCCTCGGGGTTGTCGAGACGGGCGACCGGATCACCGGAGTGCGGTACCGGGGGCCGGACGGCGTCACCCGCGAGGCCGCCGCGAAGTTCGTCATCGACGGCTCCGGGAACCTCAGCGCGCTGCACCGCAGCGTGAGCGGGACCCGCGAGTACTCCGAGTTCTTCCAGAACGTGGCGATCTACGGGTACTTCGAGGGTGGCGAGCGGCTGCCGGCGCCCAACTCAGGGAACATCTTCTCCGTCGCCTTCGACGAGGGCTGGTTCTGGTACATCCCGCTGAGGGACGACCTGACGAGCGTCGGCGCCGTCGTCGCCAAGGAGTTCGCCTCGAAGGTGCAGGGCGATCCGGAGAACGTGCTGGCGCACTTCATCGACAGGTGCCCCGAGGTCAAGCGGATGCTCGGTGACACGCCCAGGATCACCGAGGGGCCGTACGGCAAGGTCCGGGTCAGGAAGGACTACTCCTACCTGAACACCACCTTCTGGAAGCCCGGGATGGTGCTCGTCGGCGACGCCGCGTGCTTCGTCGACCCCGTCTTCTCCTCCGGGGTCCACCTCGCCACCTACAGCGCGCTGTTGGCGGCACGGTCGATCAACAGCGTCCTCGACGGGACAGTCGGCGAGGAGCAGGCGTTCGCCGAGTTCGAGGGTCGCTACCGGCGTGAGTACTCGCTCTTCTACGAGTTCCTGATCTCCTTCTACGACATGCACGTCGACGAGAGCTCGTACTTCTGGAAGGCGAAGAAGGTCACCAACACGACCGACACCGAGATGGAGGCGTTCGCGACCCTCGTCGGCGGGGTCGCCTCCGGTGAGCAAGCCCTGACCACGATGTCGGCGAAGCAACGCATCCGCGAGACGTCGGAGACGCTGGAGACGTCGGTCGCGTCGCTGAGCGAGGACGGCGAGAACAGGAACCCGCTGTTCAAGTCGAGGATCGTGGGCGACGTCATGCGCGAGGGGTCGCAGGTGCAGGCCCGTGCCATGCTCGGCGAGGACTACGAGGACGAGCAGCCGTTGTTCGACGGCGGGCTGATCTCCACCGCGGACGGCCTGAGCTGGGAGCCGCCGAAGTCACGGTGAACCCGGTGACGGTCCGCGGACCGTCACCGGGCGATCGTGCCTGACACGGGGCCCTGCCCTGATCCCTGGGACACCAAGGGTCGGGGCAGGGCCTTTCGCGGTTCTTCTGCCGTACGTGTGGATGCGCTGATCCGTCGGCCCGCACGGATGGTCTCCGGGCCGCAGCCGGCCGCTCTCTCTCGCATGCATCAGGCTGCCATCGCATCGCGGTGGCAGCCTGATGGTTTCCGGTGTCGGTCCTGCGGGACCGGTCGGCTCCGCGGAGTGCCGCAGAGCCGGGGACCGGCACGGGAAAGGCCCGGACGGCCGCCGATACGGCGGCCGTCCGGGCCGGGAGCCCCGCCCTTACCGCTCGGCGGCGGCCCGGGCGTCACGCAGGGACTGCGCGAGCACCGGACCGATCTCCGCCCAGGCGGGGGCCTTCGTCAGGTCGTTGTGGGCGACGGCGAGGTCGTGCCTGATCACCCTTCCCACGACGTGCGGCTCCCACAGGGCCGGCGTGTACGGCGACCCCTCCTTGCCCACCGTGGCGACGAAGACGAGCAGGTCACCGCGGAACCGGTCCAGGCTGAAGTCCTGGGTGATCCGCGCGATGTTGGTACCCACCCGGGCCAGCGCCTCGATGTGCCGCTCCTCCAGGCCGGCGATGGCACTGTCACCGTCGTCGAGCAGGCTGCGGGCCCGGGCGTAGTCCAGCGGGTCCTCGCCCAGCTCGGCGAGGTCGTGGCCCAGGTAGCCCAGCAGCTGCCGCAGGACGTCCTCGGGCCGTTCCTCGACGACCTCGTGCTCGTTGATCACCGGATAGGCGTCGAGGATGGCCAGCGTCGCGACCTCCTCGCCCGCCTCCTGCAGCCGGGTGGCGATCAGGTGGCCCAGGAGGCCGCCGAGCGACCAGCCGGCCAGGTGGTACGGGCCGTGCGGCTGGATCGCCCGGATCTGCTCCAGGTAGTCCTCCGCCATCGCGGCCATGGTCTCCGGCAGCGCCTCGTCCCGGGCCAGGCCGCGCGCCTGCAGCGCGTAGACCGGGTGCTCCGGGTCGATGTGGCGCAGCAGGCCCGCATAGCTCCAGCTCAGACCCCCGGCGGGCGGCAGGCAGAAGATCGGCTCGGCCGTGCCGGTGCTCCGCAGGGGGAGCAGCACGTCCATCGGATCGCCCTCCTCTCCCGTGGTCAGCCGCTCGGCGAGACTCTCGACGGTCGGACTCTCGAACAGCGCCGCGATGCTGACCTTGGTCCCGAAGGTGAGGTTCACCCGGCTGACCAGACCCGCAGCCATCAGCGAGTCACCACCGAGATCGAAGAAGCTGTCCTCGATCCCGACCCGGCCGACCTCGAGGGCCTCCGAGAACAGGCCGCACAGCACCTCTTCGCGCGGCGTCCGGGGCGCCCCCTTGCCCAGGCTGCCCTCGGCGTCCGGAGCGGGCAGGGCCGGACGGTCCAGCTTCCCGTTCGGCGTGACCGGCAGCGCCGCCAGCGATACGAACGCGGCCGGCACCATGTAGTCGGGCAGCTGCCCCGAGAGCTGCTTGCGCAGCACCATCGGGTCGATCGTGATGCCGTCGACCGGGACCACGTAGGCCACCAGCCGGCGGCCGCCCTGGCTCATCTCCCGCAGGACGACGGCCGCCTGGGACACGTCCGGGTGGTCGAGGAGCACCGACTCGATCTCGGCCGGCTCGATCCGGAAGCCGCGGAGCTTGAGCTGCTGGTCGGCCCGGCCGACGTAGGAGAGCCGCCCGTCGCGGGTCCAGCTGACCAGGTCACCGGTGCGGTACATCCGACTGCCCGGCGCGCCGAACGGGTTCGGCACGAAGCGCTCCGCCGTCAGGCCGGTGCGGTTCAGGTAGCCGCGTGCCAGGCCGGGGCCGCTCACGTACAGCTCGCCCGCCACGCCCGTCGGCACCGGCCGAAGCCGCGCGTCGAGCACGTAGACCGAGGTGTTGGCGATCGGTCGGCCGATCGAGACCGCCGCCGTGGACAGCGGGTCGCTCATGGTGGCACAGACGGTCGTCTCGGTGGGGCCGTACGCGTTGATCATGCGTACGCGGGGTGCCCATTGGTCGACCAGGTGCTGGGGGCAGGGCTCGCCGGCGACCACCAGGGTGCGCAACCCGGGCAGATCGTCGGGCGAGATCGCGGCCAGAACCGTGGGCGGGATCGTGGCGTGGGTCACCCCGTGGCGGGCCATCACCCCGGTCAGCGTCGGGCCCGGCAGCAGCTCGGCCGTCGGGGCGAGCACCAGGGCGGCCCCGGCCACCAGGCTCGTCACGATCTCCGACACCGCGGCGTCGAAGCTCGGCGACGCGAACTGCAGCAGCCTGCTCTCCGCGTCGATCGCGAACCGCTCGATCTGCGCGGCGGCCAGGTTGCCGATGCCCCGGTGGGTGACCACGACGCCCTTGGGGCGACCGGTGGTGCCCGAGGTGTAGATGACGTACGCCGCGTCGTCCGGGGACGGCTCGGCGGCCGGCATCAGGGGCGTCGCGGGCTGCGCCGCCCACTCGGCCCGCAGGCCCGGGTCGTCCAGGACCAGCGTCGGTACGTCGGCCCCCACCTCCGCCAGCAGGTGTGCGGTGGCGGAGGTCGTCACGACCAGCGCCGGACGGGCGTCGGCCAGGATGAACGCGCGCCGGTCGGCCGGGTAACGCGAGTCCACCGGCAGGTAGGCGGCCCGGGCCCGGGCGACCGCGAGGACCGCGACGACCGTGTCCGGCGTCCGCTCGAGCATCAGCCCGACCAGCGAATGCTCCGCGGCGCCGTGCCGGGCCAGCAGCCGGGCGAGCTGGTTGGCCCGCCGGTCGAGCTCCGCGTAGCTGAGCCGCTCGTCCTGGTAGACCACGGCGGTCCGGTCCGGGCTCAGCCTCGCCTGCTCGGCGACGAGCTCGGACCACCGCTGCGGCGGTACCGGCAGCTCGGTGGCGTTGAACCGCCGGACCACCTGGTCGAACTGGTCGGCACTCAGCAGGTCGATCAGGCCGACCGGCTGGTCCGGGTCCGCGGCCAGGGCCCGCAGCCAGCTCACCAGTTGGTCGATCAGACCGGTCACGCTCTGCTCGTCGAACACGTCGGGCCGGTGGTCCAGCCGCAGCCGCAGGGACGGCCCGCGCATCGAGGCGCACAGCGCCAGCGGATAGTGCGTGGCGTCGCTCGTCTGATCGTCGCTGACGTCCACCTCGCCGGGCTCGTCGTGCAGGCCCTGAGGCGGTGCCGGGTAGTTCTCGAACACCGTGGCCGTGTCGAAGAGTTCACCAACGCCGGCGAGTCGCTGGACGTCGGACAGCCGCAGGTACGAGTGATCCATCAGCCCGGACTGCTGCTGCTGGATCCGCCCGAGCAGAGCGATCACCGGCTCGGTCGGCTCCATGCGTACCCGGACGGGCAGGGTGTTGATGAAGAGCCCGACCATCGTCTCGATACCGGCGATCTCCGGCGGCCGGCCGGACACGGTGGCGCCGAACACCACGTCGTCCCGCCCGGTCAGCCGGCTCAGCAGAGCGGCCCAGGCGCCCTGGACCACCGTGTTGAGGGTCAGCCCGTGCCGGCGGGCCAGTGCTGCCAGCGTCGCGCTGAGCTCCTGGTCGACCTCGACGACCCGGCGGTGCGGCGTGACGGCCGCCCGCTGTCCCGCCGACGGTGCGAGCAGGAGAGGCTCCTGCAGCCCGGCCAACGCGGTACGCCAGGCGTTCTCGGCCTCGGCGCGGTCCTGCCCGGCGAGCCAGGTCAGGTAGCCGCGGTAGTCGGCCGGTACCGGCAGGGTCCGGTCGTCGCCGCCCGTGGTGTAGAGCTCGCCCAGCTCGCCGAGGACCACCGGCATGGACCATCCGTCGAGAAGGATGTGGTGGTTGGTGAGCAGGAAGCGGTACGCGTCCTCGGCCACCCGGATCAGTGTGAAGCGGATGAGCGGCGGACGGGCCGGGTCGAAGCGGCGGGTGCGGTCCTCCTCGACGATCCGGGCCACCTCGCGGTCGAGGTCCTCACCGTCCAGCGCCCGCAGGTCGTGCTCGTACCAGGGCAGTGCCGGGTCCTCCACGACCACCTGCACCGGGCGGGTGAGGTCGTCCTGCCGGAAGGCCACCCGGAGGTTCGGGTGGCGGCGGAGCAGGGTGCTCGCCGCGGCCCGCAAGGCGTCCCGGTCGACGTGGCCGTCCAGCGCCCAGAGGAACTGGACCGTGTACGGGTCCTGGTCGCTGTCGTCGTACTGGGCGTGGAAGAGCAGCCCTTCCTGCAGCGGCGTCAGCGGCAGCACGTCGGACAGGCCCGGCAGGTCGGTCTCCAGCCGCTCTATCTGACGCTGGGTCAGCTCGACCAGTGGCAGGTCGGACGGCGTGCGCCCGGAGTTGCCGGGGCGCCGCAGCTGGTCGGCCAGCACGCGCAGTGCCGCGACCCAGCCCTCGCAGAGCTCGAGGACCTCCTCGTCGGTGAAGAGCCCGTCCGGCCAGGTCCACATGCAGCTCAGCGAGGAACCGGCGGTGAAGTCGTCCGTCCGCGCGTTGATCTCCAGCGCGTGGGCGAACGGTCGGCGGCCGTCCGCACCGCCGTCGTAGCGTCCGGTCTCGAAGGTCGGCTCGGTCGCGACCGGTGCCGGCTCGCCCTCCGGAGCTGTGAAGCGGCCGAAGTAGTTGAAGGCCAACTGGGGTTCGGCGCCGCCGGCCAGCCGCTCGGACGCCTGCGGGTCCAGGTACCGCAGTAGGCCGTAGCCCAGGCCGTGGTCCGGGATCCGTCGCAGCTGCTCCTTGACCGCCTTGGCCGCCCGTGCGGTGGCCGGTCCGCCGGCCAGCGCCTGCGCGGTGTCCACGCCGGAGAGGTCGATCCGTACCGGGTACATGGCGGTCAGCCAGCCGACGGTCCGGGTCAGGTCGACGCCTTCGAGGACGTCGTGCCGGCCGTGGCTCTCCACCGCCACGAGCAGGTCCTCGCGGTCGGTTCCGCGCCACTTGGCGCGCCACTGGGCCAGTGCCAGCGTCAGGCCGGTGAGCAGGACGTCGTCGGCGCCGGCGTGGATGGCCCGAGGCACGTCCGCCAGCAGCGAGCTGCTGAGGTCGGCGGGCAGCCGGACATGGACGAAGCGCGTCGCGTCGACGGTGTCGCGGGCCGGGTCGAGCGGCCGGAGGCCGAGCAGCGGCTCCGGATCCCGCACCATCGCCTCCCAGAGCCCGAGCTCGCCCCGGCGTTCGGCCGCGAGCTCGTGGAGTCGGGTCGCCCAGCCGCGCAGCGAGGTGCCGACCGGGTCGAGCGCGATGGGCCTGCCCTGCTCGGCCGCCTCGTAGGCCTCGAACAGGTCGGGCATGAGCACCCGCCACGAGACGCCGTCGACGGAGAGGTGGTGCACCATCAGCAGGAGCTGGCCGCTCCGCCCCTGCCCGGCATCGAACCACACGGCCTGCAGCATGACGCCGTCGTCCGGGGCCAGCCCAGCCGTCGCTGCGTCGCGGTGCTCGATGATCAAGGCTTCGAGGGCCTCGTCGTCCAGGCCGGCCGCATCGACGCGGCGCAGCAGGTCGCCCGCGCGGACCGTCCCGGTCTCGGGGACGTTCAGCCGCCACTGCCCGCCGGTACGGTCCAGCCGCATCCGCAGGGCGCCGTGCCGGTCGATCAGCGCCTGCAGTGCCTGCTCCAGCAGGTGCAGGGTGGCTCCGGCCGGGGCCGGGACGATCCGGGACTGGTTGAAGCCCTCGACCGGGCCGCCGTTCTCCCGCAGCCAGTGCACGATCGGCAGCAGCGGGACGTCGCCGGTCTCCGGCTCGTCGGCTGCGGCGGACGCCGTGCCGTCGGCCAGCCGGACCACCGCCGCCAGTTCGGCGACGGTCTTGTGCTGGAACACGTCACGCGTGCTGATCAGCAGCCCGGCACGCCTGGCGCGGCTGACGAGCTGGATCGACATGATGCTGTCGCCGCCCAGGTCGAAGAAGTTGTCGTCGATGCCGACCGCCGGCAGGGCGAGGACGTCGGCCATCACCGCGCACACGCGCGTCTCCAGCTCGGTGCGCGGCGCCCGCCCCGTCGACGCGCTGGAGAAGTCGGGCGCCGGAAGCGCACGACGGTCCAGCTTGCCGTTCACGGTCGTCGGCAGGGCGTCCAGCGCCACGAACGCGCTCGGCACCATGTACTCGGGCAGCCGCTGCTCGGCGAAGGACCGCACAGCGCTGACCAGTTCGCCGAGTCGGCGGGAGCCCAGCGGGTTGTTGACGTGCGCCGCGGAGGCCTGCTGGGCGGCCGGCAGGTACAGCTGGGAGAGCGCGTCGTCGCCAACGCCGAACACCGCGTCCAGCCGTCCGGGTGCGCCCGGAGCGTAGGTGACGTGGACCGCCTGTCCGTACCGTTCGGCCAGCTCGTGGAGCGCCACGGGATGGACGCCCCGCTCCTCCGGGGTGTTCAGCGCGGTCAGCGCCTCGCCGACCGGCCGTCCGTCGGCCAGTGCCTGCACGGCTGCCTGCTCGCCGGCCAGCCGGGCGTCCGGAATCCCGGTCACCCGGACCGGCAGGTCGTCACCGGCCGCGATCCGGCGCTCCAGGTCCTCCAGGCTCAGGATCTCCGTGCCGTACCGCAGCCGCGGCAGCTCGCCGAGCGGGCGCGCACCGGCCGGTGCCGTCCGCAGGACCACGTCGAAGCGGTGGCGGGTCAGCTCGGTGTCGCTGTGGCCCCGCTTGACCCGTACGTCCACGGCCTCGAACGCCGGGATCTGCCCGGGCAGCGCCGCGAAGTACTCCGGGTCGACGAGGAGTTCCTTCTCCATCATGATCGTCTGCTCGACCGAACGGGACAGCTCCGCCGGGGTCTGCCGGCCGTTCCACTGGAGCAACGCGACCGCGGTCTGGAAGCTTCGCTGGGTGCGCAGGTTGCGCTGGTCGCCCAGGAAGACGGCGCCACCGGGCACCAGCAGGCGCGACAGCGAGGTGAGCACGTCGGTCAGGTAGGAAGCGCTGGGGAAGTACTGCGCCACCGAGTTGATGACCACGGTGTCGAAGAACCCCTCGGGCAGGGAGTCCAGTTCGTGTGCGGCGCCGATTTCGAGCCGGACCTTGTCGGCCAACTGGGGCTGGGCTTCGACCTGTTGCCGCAGTACGGCGATCGCCTCCGCGGAGAAGTCGATGCCCCAGTACGCCTCGCTGTCGCCGGCGAGCTTCGCCAGCAGCAGGCCGCTGCCGACGCCGATCTCCAGCACCCGGCGCGGCCGCAGGGAGCGGATGCGTTCCACCGTGGCGTCCCGCCACTCGCGCATCTGCTCCACCGGGATGTCCTCGCCGGTGTAGCTGCTCGCCCAGCCGCTGAAGTCCTCGCCGAACTCCTCCGGCCGCTCCGCGCCGTACAGCTGCGCGTAGAGCTCCTGCCACTGCTCGATCTGCTCGCCGGCGCTGCCGTTGTCCTGGGCCGTCCCGGTCGTGTCCGCCGACGGCGTCGCGCTCGGAACGAGGTAGGCCACCAGCTGGTGATCGCCGGGACGGTCCTCGCGCACCAGGACAGCCGCCTGGGCGACGTCCGGGTGGTCGGCCAGGGCCGCCTCGATCTCGCCGAGCTCGATGCGGAAGCCGCGGACCTTGACCTGGTCGTCGGCCCGGCCGAGGAACTCCACCGCACCGTCGGCGTTCCAACGCACCAGGTCGCCGACCCGGTACATCCGGCTGCCCGTCGGGCCGTGCGGGTCCGCCACGAACCGTTCGGCGGTCAGAGCCGGCCGGGCCTGGTAGCCACGGGCCAGCCCCGCACCGGCGATGTACAGCTCGCCGGCGACGCCGACGGGGACCGGCTGCAGGGCCTCGTCCAGGACGTAGACTCGCATGTCGTCCAACGGCCGCCCGATCGGTATCTGGGCGGGGATCCGCTGGGCGTCCTCGACCCGGAAGGTGGTAGCGAACGTGGTCGTCTCGGTCGGGCCGTAGCCGTCGACCACCACGATCTGCGGGCAGGCCGTCATGACCCGTCGCACCGCTTCGGCGGGTACCACGTCGCCGCCGGTCCACACCTCGGCCACGCCCGCGAAGCACTCCGGGGACTCCTCGGCGGTGAGCCGGAACAGACCCGCGGTCATCCACAGACCGGTGACGCTGTTCTCGCCGATGACCCGGGCGAGGGTCGCCAGGTCGAGGTCGCCCCGGGGGGCCACCACGGTCTGGCCGCCGTTCAGCAGCGGGACCCACAGCTCGTAGGTGGATGCGTCGAACGCCTGCGGGGAGTGGAGCAGCACCCGGCGGTGCGCCTCCGGACGGAAGGCCCGGTCGGAGGCGAGCGCGGTGACGTCCGCGTGGGTGATCCCCACGCCCTTCGGCACGCCTGTCGAGCCGGAGGTGTACATCACGTACGCGAGCTGCTCGGGGTGTACGACCTCGGGCAGTCGGACGTCACTGACCTCCGGGACCGTCTCGGTGTCCACCACCAGGACCCTGGCGTCGTGCTCGCACCCCAGGGCCGGCGAGGTGGTGTCCGTCAGCAGCACGGAGACCTGGCTGTCGGTCATGATGTGGCTGCGGCGGGAGGCCGGGTAGCGCGGGTCGATCGGCACGTAGGCCGCACCGGCCTTGAGCACCGCGAGGATCGACACCACCAGGCCCGCCGAGCGCTCCTGGAACAGCGCGACCCGGTCCTCGGGCCGGACACCGGCCGCCGCCAGTCGGCGTGCCAGCCGGTCCGACTCCTCGTCCAGCTCGCGGTACGTCAACTGCCGCTCGTCGCTGGACACCGCGACGGCGTCCGGCGTGCGGGTGACCTGCGCGGCGAACCGCGCGGTCACGCTGGTCGGCACGGAGTCCGTCGCGGTGTCGTTCCACTGCCGCAGGACGGTGTGCCGCTCGTCGTCGTCGAGCAGGTCGATCGAGCCGATCGGCAGCTGCGGGTCCGCCGACACGGCGGTCAGCAGGCGCTCCAGCCGCTTCACCAGAGCGGTGACCGTCTCGGGGTCGAACAGGTCGGCGCTGTACTCGATGAACCCGTTGATGCCCGCGGGCGTCCCGCCGGCCTCGTCGAACCGCTCGGCGAAGCTGAGGAACAGGTCGAAGCGGGAGGCTCCGGTGAAGCCGTCCTCCGAGCTGAGGGTCAGGCCGGGCAGCTCGACGTCGGTCGCGACGGTGGCGTTCTGGAGTGCCAGCATCACCTGGAACAGTGGCTGGTGCCCCGCGGAGCGGTCCGGCCGGAGCACCTCCACCAGGTGGTCGAACGGGACGTCCTGGTGGGCGTACGCCGCCAGCGCGGTCTCCCGGGCCCGGCCGATCAGCTCGGCGAACGAGGGGTTGCCGCTCAGGTCGTTGCGCAGCACCAGGGTGTTGACGAAGAAGCCGACCAACTGGTCGAGCGACTCGTCGGTACGGCCCGCGATGGGGCTGCCGAGCGGGATGTCGTGACCGCCGCCGAGCTTGCCGAGCAGCGTCGCGACCGCGGCCTGGAGCACCATGAAGGTGCTGGCGCCCTCCCGCTTCGCGAGGGACCGCACCGCGGCGTGCAGCTCGGGGCCGAGCTCGACGGTCAGGCGCCCCCCTCGGTAGCTGGCCACCGAGGGGCGCGGGCGGTCGACCGGCAGGTTCAGCAGGTCCGGCAGATCGGCGAGGGCCTGCTTCCAGTAGGTGACCTGTCCGGAGAACAGGCTGTCGGGGTCGGACTCGTCGCCGAGCAGCTGTCGCTGCCACAGCGTGTAGTCGGCGTACTGGACCGGCAGCGGTTCCCACTGCGGGGCCCGGCCGGCGTGCCGGGCCGTGTACGCCTGCGACACGTCGGCGCCCAGCGGGGCCAGCGACCAGCCGTCGCCGGCGATGTGGTGCACGACCAGGACGAACACGTGCTCGGTCGGGGACAGCGTGAGCAGGGTCGCCGCCACCGGCGGCTGCTCGGTCAGGTCGAGCGTCGTGCGGACCGCGGCGAGGGTCGCCTCCTCCAGCTCGTGCTCGGCCACCTGTCGGCAGATCAGCTCGATCCGCGCCTCGTCGGTTCCGAGTACCACCTGCCGGGGCACGCCGTCGATCTCCGGGAAGACCGTGCGCAGGCTCTCGTGCCGGCCGACGACGTCCTGGAGTGCCGACTTCAGCGCCTCCAGGTCGAGGTGGCCGGAGAGCCGGACGACGAACGGCATGTTGTAGGTCGAGCTCGGGCCTTCGAGCCGGTGCAGGAACCACATCCGGCGCTGGGCGTAGGAGAGCGGCAGCGTCTCGGGACGCGGCATCGGGACGAGGGAGGCCCGGCCCCGGGTCGCGCCGTCCAGCAGCCCGACGAGGCCGGCCGGGTTCGGGTGCTCGAACAGGCTGCGGATGGGGAGTTCGACGCCGAACACCGTCCGGAGCCGGCTCATCAGCCGGGTTGCCAGCAGCGAGTGGCCGCCGAGGTCGAAGAAGCTGTCGTCGACCGCGACGGTCTCCACGTCGAGGATCTCGGCGAACAGGCCGCACATGATCTCCTCCCGCGGGGAGCGCGGGGCACTGCTCTCCCGGCCCGAGGACGCCGGCGGCTGCGGCAGGGCGCGCCGGTCCAGCTTGCCGTTGGGCGTCTTGGGCAACGCGTCGAGCTCGACGATGACCGACGGGGTCATGTAGTCGGGCAGCTGCGAGCCGACATACCTGCGCAGCGCGACGGAGTCGACCGGCCGGCCGGGCTTCGGCACCACGTAGCCGACCAGCCGCTTGTCGCCCGGTCGGTCCTCGCGCAGCACGACCGCCAGCTGGGCCACGTCCTCGTGGCGGCCGAGCACCGACTCGATCTCTCCCAGCTCGATCCGGAAGCCGCGCAGCTTCACCTGCTGGTCCGCCCGGCCGAGGAGCTCCAGGTCCCTGCCGGCGCCCCAGCGGGCCAGGTCGCCGGAGCGGTACATGCGGGCGCCGGGCGCCCCGAACGGGTCGGCGACGAAGCGCTCCGCCGTCAGGCCCGGCCGCCCCAGGTATCCCAGCGCCAGGCCGTCGCCGGCGATGTACAGCTCGCCGGCCACCTGCGGCGGTACCGGACGCAGGTACTCGTCCAGCAGGTAGACCCGGGTGTTGAGCACCGGACGGCCGATGGTCGGCGCCGACAGGCCGTCGGTCACCGGCACAGCGGTGGAGTAGATGGTGGTCTCCGTCGGACCGTATCCGTTGGTGAGCTCGCCACCGACCGCGAGGAGCCGTTCCGCCAGCTCCCGGGGCAGCGGCTCACCGCCGGTCATCCTGCGCAGGCCGCGCACCGCGTCAGGGGCCTGGCTCACCAGCATCTGCCACAGGGTCGGCGTCGCCTGGAGGATGGTCACTCCGGAGTCGGCGACCAGCTTGGCCAGGGCCGCCGGGTCCTGGACCGTCTCCCGGGCCGCGATGACGACCGCGGCGCCGGACACGAGCGGCAGGAAGAACTCGAGCACGGAGATGTCGAACGACATCGTCGTGACCGAGAGAAGACGGTCGCCGGCCCGCACGCGGAGCCGCTCGGCCATGTCGGCCATGATGTTGATCATGGCGCGCCGCGGGAGCGCGACGCCCTTCGGCCGGCCGGTCGATCCCGAGGTGTAGATGACGTACGAGGGGTGCTCCGGGTGGACGGGCGAACGGCGCTCGTCGTCGGCCCACGGTGTCCCGGGAAGCTCCTGGAGCGCACGCCGGGTGTCCGGGTCGTCCAGCGACACGACGGTCGTGCCGTCGGGAAGGTTGCGGGCCGCGGCGTTGGTGGAGACGACGAACAGCGGCCGGCTGTCGGCCGTCATGTAGGCCAGCCGTTCCGCCGGCAGCTCGGGGTCGAGCGGCAGGTAGGCCGCTCCGGATCGCAGGACCGCCAGGAGCGTCACCAGCATCTCCGTGCCGCGTGGCATGGCGACGCCGATGATCCCGCCCGGGGCCGAGCCCCGCTCGACCAGGTGCCTGGCCAGCCGGGTGACCGCCGCGTCGAGTTCGCGGTAGGTCAGCGAGCCGTCGGGCCCCTGGACCGCCAGGGCCTCGGGGGTGGCCGCCGCGCGCCGGGCGAACTGTGCGTCGACACCCTCGGCGGGGATCTCGCACTTCGACCCCGTGCCCGCTTCCAGCAGCACGGCGCGCTCCGCCGGATTCAGCAGGTCCAGCTGTGCGAGCCGTCGGTCGGGCTCGGCGGTGGCCGCGGACAGCAACTGCACCAGGCAGCCGGCCATGTCCGCGACGCGCTCGCCGTCGAAGAGGTCGACGGCGTAGCTCACCGTGCCGACGATCCCGGCCGGCACGCCGTCCTCGGCGTGGTGCTCGGCGAAGGTGAAGGAGAGGTCGAACTTCTCCGTGTCCAGGTCGAAGCCCTCCGGCCGCACCTCCAGACCGGGCAGGCCGAGGCCCCAGTCGGCCTGGGCGGCGTTCTGGAGGTTGAGCGCCACCTGGAACAGCGGGTGACGGGACATCGACCGGCTGGGATTGAGCGCCTCCACGAGCCGCTCGAACGGCAGGTCCTGGTGGGCGTAGGCACCCAGGCCCGTGGTGCGGACCCGGTCGAGCAGCTCGGCGAAGGTCGGATCGCCGGAGACGTCGGTGCGCAGCACCAGGGTGTTGACGAAGAAGCCGACCAGGTCGTCGAGGGCCTCATCGGTGCGCCCGGCGATCAGGCTGCCGATGGGGACGTCCTCCCCGCCGCCCAGCCGGGACAGCAGGGCGGCCAGGCCTGCCTGGAGCACCATGTAGACGCTCGCCTGCCGGGAGCGTGCCAGCTCGTTCACCCGCTGGTGGATCTCGGCGGGGATCTCGATGGTGATCCGCTCGCCCCGGTAGCTCGCCACGGCCGGGCGGGAGCGGTCGGTCGGCAGGGTGAGTTCCTCGGGCAGCCCGGCGAGGGTCTGCTCCCAGTAGCGCAGCTGCTGGGAGATCTGGCTGTCCTCGTCGGCCTCGTCCCCGAGCACTTCGCGCTGCCAGAGCGCGTAGTCGGCGTACTGCACGGGCAGCGGCTGCCAGGCCGGCTGCTCGCCGGCGGCCCGGGCCCGGTACGCGGTGGAGAGGTCGGCCAGCATCGGCGCCAGCGACCATCCGTCGGCGGCGATGTGATGCATGGTGAACGTGAAGACGTGCACGTCCCGGGCGACGGCGAAGAGCCGGGCTCGGACCGGGATCTCCTCGGAGAGGTCGAAGGCGCGGTTGATCTCGGCGGCCAGCACCTCGGCCAGCTGCTCCTCGGAGGTCTCGGTGACCTCCAGGCGAAGCCCGGCCTCGTCGGCGGCGAGCACCCGCTGGACCGGCACGCCGTTCGGCTCCGCGAAGACGGTGCGGAAGACCTCGTGCCGCTCCACCAGGTCGTGCAGGGTCGCGGCGAGGGCCTCACGGTCGAGGTCACCGGTGAGTCGCAGCGCGATCGGCAGGTTGTACGCCGAACCGTTCTGCTGGTCGAGACGGTTGAGGAACCACAGCCGCCGCTGGGCGAAGGACAGCGGGAGCTCGTCCGGGCGTGCCATCGGCGCCACCGCCCGGCGGCCCGTGGCGGCCGTGCCGAGCTGTGCGGTCAGCTGGGCCACGGTCGGCGCCTCGAAGACGGCGCGGATCGGCAGCTCCAGGTCGAAGGCGGTGCGGATCCGGCTGATCAGCCGGGTGGCGAGCAGGGAGTGCCCGCCCAGCTCGAAGAAGTTGTCGTGCACCCCGACGTCCGGGACACCGAGCATGTCCGCGAACAGGTGGCAGAGGATCTCCTCCTGCGGCGAGCGCGGGCCGGCCGAGGCCTGGCCGTCCGCACGGTGGACGGGGGCCGGAAGCGCGTTCCGGTCGACCTTCCCGTGTACGGTCAGCGGGATCCCGTCGACGGCCACGAACAGCTGGGGGACCATGTACTCGGGCAGCCGCCCGGCGAGGTGCGCGGACAGCTCCGCGGCCGTCGGCGCCTCGGCCGTCGGCACGACGTAGCCGACCAGGCGCTGGTCGCCCGGCTGGTCCTCACGGACGATCACCGTGGCGGTTCGCACCGCCGGGTGGGAGGCCAGCGCGACCTCGATCTCGCCCAGCTCGATCCGGAAGCCGCGCAGCTTGACCTGGTCGTCGCTGCGGCCGAGGTACACCAGTTCGCCGGAGCGGTTCCACTTGGCGACGTCGCCGCTGCGGTACATCCGGCTGCCGGGCGCCCCGAAGGGGTTGGGTACGAAGCGCTCCGCGGTCAGCGCCGGCTGGTTCAGGTAGCCACGCGCCAGCCCCTCGCCGGCGAGGTAGAGGTCGCCGGTCACTCCCTCGGGCACCGGCTGGAGCCCCGCGTCCAGCACGTACAGCTGGGCGTTCGCCTGCGGGCGGCCGATCGGCACCGGGCCGTCCGGCACCGGCTCGCCGGGGGCGATGCGGTACTCGGCACAGTTCACCGTCGCCTCGGTCGGGCCGTACACGTTGCGCACCGTCACGTCGGGGTGCTGTTCGCGCCACTCCCGCAACACCGCGCCGAGCAGCGCCTCACCGCCGAGCAGCAGCTCGCCCGAGGGCGAGTAGCCGGTCGGGAGCGCGGTGAGCAGCGGCAGGTGGCTCGGGGTCGCCTTGAGGAAGGTGGCCGGAGCCTCGGCCAGCCCGGCGGCCTCGCGCGGCTCGGGGTCGGTGAGCGAGGCGAGGTTGACGCAACCACCGACGAGCAGCGGGGTGTAGAGGCCGGTGACGGTCAGGTCGAAGGACACCGGCGAGTGCACCAGCGCGACCCCGCGGGCCGCGTCGTACTCCCGGGTGGTGTGCGCCAGGTAGTCGCTGACCGAGCGGTGCTCGATCACGACGCCCTTGGGGCGTCCGGTCGAGCCCGAGGTGTAGATCACGTACGCGGCGTCACGCGGCGACAGCGGCCGGAGCCGCTCGGCGTCCGTGACGGGTCCGCTCGCGTGGGCCGCCAGCTCCCGCGCGGTCTCGGACCGGTCCAGCCGGATGACGGGGGCGGCGCCGGACGGCAGGGCCGCCGACGTGGCCTCGTCACTCAGCACCACCGTCGGGGCCGCGTCGCCGAGCACGTAGGCGATGCGGTCGGCCGGGTTGGTGGGATCGATGGGCAGGTACGCGGCACCGGCCTTGAGCACCCCGAGCAGAGCCGTGACCAGCTGCGGCGTCCTGGGCAGCGCGATCGCCACCAGGGAGCCGGGCCCGGTGCCGCCCGCGATCAGCAGGCGGGCGAGCCGGTTGGCGGCGGCGTTGAGTTCGGCGTAGGACAGCGTCTCCGCCCCGCGGACCACCGCGGGAGCGTCCGGAGTCCGCCCGGCCTGGGCGGTGAACAGCTCCGGCAGCGCCGCGGCAGAAACCTCGGCGGCGGTGTCGTTGTACTCCGCCAGGAGCCGGTTCCGCTGCTCGGCGGGCAGCATGTCGATGGTGTCGATCGGCTGGTCCGGGTCGCCGGCGGCGGATCGGAGCACTCGGCCGAGGTACTCGGCGAAGCCCTCCGCGGTGTCGCGGTCGAAGAGGTCCGTGCTGCACTGGATGTCGCCCTGCAGACCGGCCGGCCGGCCCTCCGCGTCGAACTCCTCGGAGAAGCCGAAGGCCAGGTCGAACCGGGCCGCGCCGAGGTCCACGACGTACGAGCTGAGCTCCAGGCCCTGCATCTCGGTCGCGTAGTCCGGCAGGTTCTGCAGGTTGAGCAGCACCTGGAAGAGCGGGTGGCGGGCGAGCGAACGCGGCGGGTTGACCGCCTCGACCAGCCGCTCGAACGGCACGTCCTGGTTGTCGTAGGCGTTGAGGTCGGTCTCCCGTACGCGGTCGACGAGCTGACGGAACGTCGGGCGCCCCGAGGTGTCGGTGCGCAGCACCAGCATGTTGGTGAGGAAGCCGACCATCTCGTCGAGCGCCTCGTCGGTGCGGTTGGCGATCACGCTGCCGATCGGGATGTCGGTGCCCGCTCCGACCCGGTGCAGCATCGTGGCCAGCGCGGCCTGCAGCACCATGTACAGGCTCGCGCCGGTCGTCTGGGACAGGGTCAGCAGCTGCTGGTGCACGTCCGGGTCGACCCGGAAGTAGACCGGCATTCCGCGGTAGCTCGAAGTGGCCGGGCGGGGCCGGTCGACCGGGAGCGTCAGCTCCTGGGGCAGGTCGGCGAGATTGTCCTGCCAGTACCGCAGCTGCTTGGAGAAGACGCTGTCCGGGTCGTCCTCGTCGCCGATGACCTGCTGTTGCCACAGCGCGTAGTCGGCGGGCTGCACCGGCAGCGGTGCGAACTCCGGGGCCCGGCCCTCGCAGCGGGCCTCGTAGGCCTGCGCGAGGTTGGTCGCCAGCGGCCGCATCGACCAGCCGTCGCCGGCGATGTGGTGCAGCACGAAGAGCAGGACGTGGTCCTCCTCCCCGAGGGCGAACAGGTGGACGCGCAGCGGTACCTCGCTTGTGAGGTCGATACCGATCCGGACCGCGGCCTCCAACTGGGCGTCCAGTTCCTCGGGCCGCGTCTCCACCACGTTCAGCGCGACCTGCGCCTCGTCGGCGGGCAGGATCAGCTGGTAGGGCACGCCGTCGGCCTCGGGGAAGACCGTCCGCAGGGCCTCGTGGCGGGTCGCGAGGTCGACCAGCGCCTCGGCCATGGCGGTGCGGTTCAGCGGCCCGGTGAGCCGGATCGAGATCGGCATGTTGTACGTGGCGCTCTGGCCGTCGAAACGGTTGATGAACCAGAGCCGGCGTTGCGCGAACGACAGGGGGACGCGTTCCGGTCGCTCCATGGCGCGCAGCGCGCTGCGTCCGGCGCGGGCGTCGTCCAGGTGCTCGCCGAGGGTGGCGACCGTCGGAGCGTCGAACACCTTCCAGATGGGCAGCTCCACACCGAAGGTGGCCCGGACCCGGCTGACCAGGCGGGTGGCGAGCAGTGAGTCGCCGCCCAGCTCGAAGAAGCTGTCGTCGATGCCCATGCCCGGCTGGCCGAGGAGCTTGGCGAACAGGTCGAGGAGCTGTTCCTCGCGCGGGTTGCGCGCGGCCCGGCCGGTGACCGCGGCCGCCGGCGCGGGCAGCGCCTTGCGGTCGACCTTGCCGTTGGCCGTCAGCGGGAGCCGGTCCAGCCGCACGAAGGCGGAGGGGACCATGTACTCCGGCAGTTCGGCGCCGAGCCGGTCGCGGACGGCGGACTCGTCGAGCGTCGTGCCTTCGGCCGGGACGAGGTACGCGACCAGCCTGGGCTGGCTGTCGTCGTCCCGCCGCGCGACGACGGTGGCCTGGGCCACCTCGGGCATGCGCGCCAGGGCCGACTCCACCTCGCCCAGCTCGATCCGGAAGCCGCGGATCTTCACCTGGTCGTCGGCGCGGCCGGCGAACAGCAGGCTGCCGTCCGGCGTCCGCCGCACGAGGTCTCCCACCCGGTACATCCGGCTGCCGGCCGGACCGAACGGGTCGGCCACGAACGATGCGGAGGTGAGGCCCGGCCTGGTCCAGTAGCCGGCTGCGAGGCCCTCGCCGGCGAGGTAGAGGTCGCCGACGATCCCGACCGGGACCGGGCGCAGCGAACCGTCCAGGACGTACGCGCGCATGTTGTCCAGCGGGAGACCGATCGGCACGGTCTCGGTCGGCGGGTTCGCCGTGTCCATCCGGTGCGACGTGGCGAAGGTCGTGGTCTCGGTCGGGCCGTAGGTGTCCCGGACGACCATGTCCGGGAAACGCTCCAGGACACGGCGGACCGAGGCCGCGGGCACCACGTCGCCACCGGCCAGCAGCTCTCGAACCGGGGCCAGGCAGTCCAGGTCCTCGTCGACCACGAGCCGGAACAGGCCGGCGGTCAGGTGCAGTGCCGTCACCCCGTGCTCGGACACCAGCCGGCCGATGGTGGCCACGTCCAGGTCCTGGGGCGGCGCGAGGACGATCCGGCGGCCGTTGAGCAGCGGCATCCACAGCTCGTAGTTGGAGGCGTCGAACGCGTGCGGGGCATGCATGAGCACCGTGCGGTGCGCGTCCCCGGAGAAGCAGCGGTCGAGCGCGAACGCGAGCAGGTCGCGGTGGGTGATGGCGACGCCCTTGGCCTGCCCGGTGGAACCGGAGGTGTACATGATGTACGCCAGCTGCTCCGGGTGGCCCTCGACGGACGGCGCCGTGTCGGACTGCTCCGCCAGGCGCGGCTCCCGGTCCACGACGATCGTCGGGACCTCGGACCGCGGCGCGGTGGCCGCCGACGCGGCGTCGACCAGGAGCAGCGAGGCCTCGGTCTCGGCCAGGATGCTCTCGTGCCGCGCCTGCGGCGCACGGGCGTCGAGGGGCACGTACGCCGCGCCCGCCTTGAGCACGCCGAGCAGCGCGACGACGAGGTCGGGGGAGCGGCGCTGCAGCACCGCCACCCGGGAGCCGGTGCTCACACCGGAGGCGCGCAGCAGGTGCGCGAGCCGGTTCGCCGCGCGGTCGAGCTCCCGGTAGGTGAGCTGCCCGTCCGGCCAGACGAGGGCGATCTCGTCCGGCCCGCGCTCGACCTGCTCGGCGAAGCGCACCTGGAGCGGCGCGCCCAGCGCCGGCACCTCGACGGCGGTGTCGTTCCAGCCCGTCAGCAGCTGCTCGCGCTCGGCCTCGGTGACCAGCCGCAGCTGCGAGAGCCGCTGCTCCGGCGCAGCGATCATCTGCGCGAGCACCGACGCGATCCGCTCCCACAGGCGGGAGACCGTCGCGGCGTCGAACATGGTGGCGCGGTAGTACAGGTCCCCGGCCAGCTGCTCGCCTTCGGAGCGGTCCGCCACGACCACGGCGAGGTCGAACTTCTCGATGCCCAGGGCGGTGTCGTCCGGGCGCACGGTCAGGCCGGGCAGCTCCAGGGCGGCGGTGCCGCGGCTCCGTACGGTGAGGGCCACCTGCGCCAGCGGGTGCCGGGCAGCGACGAGGTCGGGTTCGAGCCGTCGCAGCAGCCGCTCGAACGCCACCGGACGCAGCCGCGCCGCAGCGGCCGTCTCGCCCATCCCGGCCAGCAGATCGGCCACGGACGGGTCGGCGGACACGTCGACCCGCAGCACGGCGGGGTTCGCCGCAAAGGCCCCGGGGCCGTCGGATGCCGTGGTGTGAAGGGTGGCGATCGGCAGGTCCTGACCGGCGCCGAGCCCGCTCAGCACGACGGCGAACGCAGCGCGCAGGACCGTCTCCAGGTCCACCCCCGCACGCTCGGCGAGGGTGGTGGCGCTCTGCCGCTGTGCGGCGGGCAGGTGGATCGGCACGCTCAGCAGGTGCTGCGGCTCCAGGGCCGAGCGCGGCCGGTCGGTGACCAGGACCAGCTCCTCCGGTACCCCGGCGAGGTGCTCGGCCCACCAATCGACGGCCTTGTCCTCCACCGCGACGGTGTCATCGTCCCAGCGCACCGGGCGGGCGGTGACCCGGGCCCGGTAGGCGGCCGTCAGGTCGGCCAGCAGCCGGCCGCCCGCCCAGTCGTCGCCGGCGATCCGGTGCAGGACCGCCACGAGCACGGCCTCCGCGTCGCCGACGCGGAACAGTGTGAAGCGCACCGGAACCTGGGTGGTCAGGTCGAACCCGCCGGCCGCCTCCGCGCGCACGGCGGCTTCGTCGAAGTCGGCAACCGTCAGTGGCGGGCGCACGCCCTGGGACGGCAGCACCACTCCGCTCGGCTCGCCGTTGCGCTCCGGGAAGATCGTCCGCAACACCTCGTGCCGGTCGATCACATCGTGCACTGCACCGCTCAGCGCCTCGTGGTCGAGGACACCGGTCAGGCGGACGCCGAACGGGACGTTGTGCGTGGCGGCCCGGTGCTCGAACCGGTTGATGAACCAGAGTCGGCGATCCGCGTGGGACACCTCCACCGATCGCGTTTCGGCCGGGGGCTCCGGGGTGCTGTCAGGGAGCAGCGCCTCGATCTCGGAGGTGAGGGCCTCGGCGGTGGGGGCGTCGAAGACGACACGGATCGGCACGTCCACGCCGAAGGCGGCGCGGATCCGGCCGACCAGCCGGACCGCGAGCAGGGAGTGCCCGCCGAGCTTGAAGAAGTCGCCGTCGACGCCGACCTCGGGCACGCCGAGGACGTCGGAGAACAGGCCGCACACGATCTCCTGATTGGGCGTCGACGGTGCGGTTCGCGGCCCGTCGGCAGCTCCGGCCGTCGGCTCGGGCAGTGCGGCCCGGTCCACCTTCCCGTTCCTGGTCAGCGGCATCGCGTCGAGCAGGACGAAGACACTGGGCACCATGTGCTGGGGGAGCACGTCCGCGACGTGTCGGCGCAGCGTCTCCTCGTCCGCGCCCTCGGCCACCGCGTACGCCACGATCCGGTGGTCGCCGGGGCGGTCCTCGCGCACGATGACCGCGGCGGTGTCCACCGCCGGGTGGGAGCGGACCGCGGCCTCGATCTCGCCGAGCTCGATCCGGAAGCCGCGGATCTTGACCTGCTCGTCGACGCGGCCGGCGAACACGAGTTCGCCGGAGTCGTTCCACCGGGCCAGGTCACCGGTGCGGTACATCCGGCTCCCGGCCGTGCCGAACGGGTCGGCGACGAACCGCTCGGCGGTCAGGTCGTGACGCCCCAGGTAGCCGCGGGCCAGCCCGGGTCCGGCGACGTACATCTCGCCGAGCGAACCCACCGGCACCGGTCGGAGCGCCTGGTCGAGCACGTAGACACGGTCGTTGTCGATCGGCCGGCCGATCGAGGGCGCGCTACCGTCCGCCGTGAGCGGGCCGTTCTGGGTCGCGAGGACGGTCACCTCGGTCGGACCGTACTCGTTGAACATCCGGCGGCCGGGCGCCCAGGTGGCGACCGTCTCGGCGGGGAGCGCCTCGCCGCCGGCCATGAGCACGCGCAGAGTGCCGAGGTTCGCCGCAGGCGTCATCGCCAGTGGCGACGGCGGTATGACCGCGTGGGTGATCCGTCGTTCGGCGATCAGCTCGGCCAGGACCGGGCCGGGCGTGAGGCGCTCCTCGGGCGCACAGACCAGGGTGGCACCGCTCAGCAGTGCCATCGACAGCTCCCAGTAGGAGGCGTCGAAGCTCTGGGACACGAACTGCAGGACCCGGTCGCCGGGGCCGACCGGGTAGGTGCGGCGCTGCAGGGCCGACCCGTTGGCCAGGCCCGTGTGGCTGACCACGACACCCTTCGGGCGCCCGGTCGAGCCGGAGGTGTAGATGACGTACGCGGGGTTGAGCAGATGCGTCGGCGCGGTGCGTTCGTCGTCGGTCAGCGGGGTGCCCGGCGTGGCTGCCAGCGCCTCCTGGACCTCGGCGGCGTCGATCAGCAGGTGCCCGGCGTCCGCGGCTCGGGGCAGCAGCGGTGCGGCGGCGGTCGTGGTGATCACCGTCGCGGGGCGGGAGTCGTCGATGAGGAGGGCGATGCGATCCTGCGGGTACCGGGTGTCCACCGGGAGGTAGGCGGCTCCGGTCTTGGCGACGGCGATCACCGACAGCACGAACTCGATCGACCGTGGCAGGGCCAGCGCGACGACCTGCTCCGGCCCGATCCCCCGGGTCGCCAGCAGTCGCGCCAGCCGGTTCGCCCGCGCGTCCAGCTCCGCGTACGTCAGCGAGGCTGACTCGAACTCGACCGCCACCGCGTCCGGGTTGGCGGCGACCTGGGCTTCGAACAGCTGGGCGAGTGTCGTCTGCTCGACCGGGCGGGCAGTGTCGTTGTTCCGCACCACGACCCGGTGCCGCTCGGCCGCGACCAGCAGGTCGAGCCGTCCGACGAGCTGCTGCGGCTCGGCCACCAGGGTTTCCAGCAGCCGCCGTGCCCGGTCCAGCAGCGTCGCGGTCTCCTCGGCCGTGAACAGGTCGGGCTGGTAGCTGAGTCGCAGGTGTAGCCGCTCGCCGGGCAGCGCGAGCAGTGAGATCGGGTAGTGACTGAAGTCAGTACTGTCGGATTCGAGGACCCTCAGCCCGGTGCCGGGCAGGCTCTCCGCGTTGTGGTCGACCGGGAAGCTCTCGAACACGGTCACCGTGTCGAACAGTTCCGCCCCGCCGGTCAGCTGCTGGATGGCGGCGAGCCCCAGGTGCTGGTGCGGCAGCAGCTCGGACTGCTCGGTCTGCAGCCGGGTCAGCAGGTCGATGACGGGCTCGTTCGGGTCGATCCGGACCCGCACCGGCAGGGTGTTGAGGAAGAGACCGATCATGTTCTCGACACCGGGCAGCTCCGGCGGCCGGCCGGAGACCACGGTCCCGAAGACCACGTCGCTGCGTCCGGTGAGCTGGCCCACCAGCAGGCCCCAGACGCCCTGGACGACCGTGTTCAGGGTGATGGAGTGACGGCGAGCCAGGTTCGTCAGCGCCGTGGTCAGCGAGCGGCTCAGGTCGAGCACGGCCCGCTCGGGCACCACCTGGGCGCGGCCGGAGTTCACCGGCCGCACGGTGGTCCCTTCGGCGAGGCCGTCGAACGCCTGGCTCCACGCCAGCTCCGCCGCCGGCTTGTCCCGCTTGGCCAGCCAGGCGAGGAAGTTGCGGAACGCGGGCACCTTGGGCAGGCCGCTGTCATCGGTGCCGCCGCGGGCGTACAGCGTGAACAGCTCGCTCAGCAGCAGGGGGATGGACCAGCCGTCCAGCAGGATGTGGTGGTGGGTGAAGAGCAGGCGGCACCGCTCGTCGCCGAGGCGGATCAGGGTGAAGCGCAGCAGTGGCGGGCGCCCGAGGTCGAACCGGCGGACCCGGTCCTCCTCGGTGATCCGCTCCAACTCGGCGGCGCGCTCGGCCTCGTCAAGTCCGGAGAGGTCGTGTTCCGTCCACGGGACCGGCAGCTCCCGGATCACCACCTGCACCGGCTGGGCGGAGGTCTGGTGCTGGAAAGCAGTACGGAGGTTGGGGTGACGGCGCAGCACGGTGGCCGCGGCCGCCCGGAACGCCTCGACGTCCAGGTGGCCTTCGAGGTCCACGCCCAGCTGCGAGGTGTAGAGGTCAACGCCGCGGTTGTCGTAGAGGCTGTGAAAGAGCAGCCCCTCCTGCAAGGGAGTCAGCGGCAGGATCGCTTCAACTGCTGACGTGCTCATTCCGACAACCTCCAGTTTGATTCGAACATCTTCAATTCGTCATCGGACAGCGACACCAGCGACAGGTCGATCGCCTCGTCGTCGTCGGGTACCGGCGGTTCGGCCGGTGCTTCGTCGGCCGCCGGTTCGGCGTTCTCGGACGCGGCCGCCATCGCCGCCGCCGTCTTGTGTCGGAAGACATCGCGTGCGGTGACGACGACGCCTGCGGCCCGCAGGCGGCTCACGAGCTGGATCGAGATGATGCTGTCGCCGCCCAGGTCGAAGAAGTCGTCGTCGACCCCGATCGTGGGCAGGGCCAGGACCTCGGCCATGACCGCACACACCCGTGCCTCCAGCTCGGTGCGCGGTGCCCGCCCGCTCGTCGCGCCGGACAGGTCGGGCGCCGGCAGTGCGCGACGGTCCAGCTTGCCGTTCGCCGTCATGGGCAGGACGTCCAAGGGCACGAACGCCATCGGCACCATGTACTCCGGCAGCCGCTCCTCCGCGAACGAGCGCAACGCCGTCACCAGCGCGCCCAGCTGACGCGACCCCAGCGGGTTGCTGACGTAGGCCGCCGCCTCCAGTTGCGCGGTGGCCACGTAGATCCCGGTCAGCGTCTCGTCGTCGAGGCCGAACACCGCGTCCAGCCGTCCCGCCGCACCCGGCGCGTACGTCACCCGCACGCCCAGCCCGCACCGGTCCGCCAGCTCGTGCAGCTCCTCCGGGTCGATCCCGGCGGACAGTTCGAGCAGGGCCGCCACCTCGGCGACCGGGCGTCCGTCGGCCAGCGCTTCCGCCGCCGCCAGCTCACCGGCCACCCGGGCGTCCGGGATACCGGTGATCCGGAGCAGGTCGCCGGCGAGCGAGGCCAGCCGCTGCTCCACGTCCGCCAGATCCATGACGTCCACGCCGTAGCGCAGGACCGCCGCGCCGCCGGCGTCGCGGGCCCCGGCCGGGGCCGTCCGAAGGACCACGTCGAAGCGGTGACGGGTCAGCTCGTTGGCACCCCGGCCCCGCTTGACCTGGACGTCCACGGCCTCGAACGCCGGGATCTGCCGGGCCGCCGCCGCGAAGTACTCCGGGTCGACCAGGAGTTCCTTCTCCATCATGATCGCCTGCTCGACGGCGCGGGACAGCGCCGCCTCGTTCTGCTGATCCGTCCGCTGGTTCAGCCGGATCGCGGTCTGGAAGCTCCGCTGGGTCCGCAGGTTGCGCTGGTCGCCCAGGAAGACGGCACCTCCCGGCACCAGCAGCTGCGACAGCGAGCCGAGCAGGTCGGTCAGGTACGCGGCGTTGGGGAAGTACTGCGCGACCGAGTTGATGACCACGGTGTCGAAGAACTGCTCGGGCAGGCCCTCCAGTTCGTGCGCCGCGCTCACCCTGAGCTGCACCCGCTCGGCAAGGTCGGGCTCCGCCGCGACCTGCCGGCGCAGGACCCCGATGGCCTCGGTGGAGAAGTCGACGCCCCAGTAGGCCTCGACCTGCGGAGCGACCTTCGACAGCAGCAGACCGCTGCCGACGCCGATCTCCAGGACCCGACGCGGACGCAGACCGAGGATGCGTGAGACCGTGGCGTCCCGCCACTCGCGCATCTCGTCCAGTGGGATGTCGTCACCGGTGTAGCTGCTGGCCCAGCCGCTGAAGTCCTCGCCGAACTCCTCCGGCCGCTCCGCGCCGTACATCAGCTCGTACACCTGCTGCCACTGGTCGACCTGCTCGTCCGCGGTGCCGGACTCCTCCGGGGAGGAGTCCGTGCCGGGCACCACGTAGGCCACCAGCTGCGGATCGTCGGCGCGATCGGTGCGCACCACCACCACGGCCTCGTCCACTCCGGGGTGCCGGCGCAGTGTCTCCTCGATCTCACCGGTCTCGATCCGGTAGCCGCGGACCTTGACCTGGTCGTCGACCCGGCCGACGAACTCCTGGTTGCCGTCAGGGAGCCAGCGGACGAGGTCGCCGGTGCGGTACATCCGCTCGCCCGGCGCGCCGAACGGGTCGGCGACGAAACGCCCCGCGGTCAGCCCGCCCTGGTTGAGGTAGCCGCGGGCCAGCAGCCCGCCGGCGATGTACAGCTCGCCCGGCACACCCACCGGGGCGGGCTGCAGATGGGCGTCCAGCACGTACATGCGGGTGTTCCACGCGGGCGGGCCGAGGACGACCACGCCGGGACCGGGGTCCTCGCCGGGTGCGATGCGGTGGACGCTGCAGCCGACGGTGGTCTCGGTCGGGCCGTACTCGTTGTACACGGTGGCCTGCGGGTTCCGAGCGCGCCAGCCCGCCAGGGCGGCACCGGTCAGTGCCTCGCCGCCGGTCACCAGGTCCCCGGTGGGGGAGAACTCCGGCGGCAGCGCGTCGAGCAGCCGCAGGTGGGTGGGCGTCGCCTTGACGAAGGACAGCGGGTCGGCCGCCAGCGCCTCTTCCGTGCGCCGGTCCTCCTCCATCGGGGCCACGTGCAGGCGCCCACCGGAGATCAGGGGCCCGAACAGCGCGGTGACCGTGAGGTCGAAGGAGATCGGCGAGTGGAGCAGCGCCGTCCCGCCGGCGAGCGCGGGATAGACGTCCGCCGCCCAGGCCAGGTACTGCAGGACGGAGGCGTGGTTGACCAGCACGCCCTTGGGCCGCCCGGTGGATCCGGAGGTGTAGATGACGTAGGCGATGTTGCCCTGACGCAGTGCCAGTGTCCGCTCCTGGTCGGACAGGTCGTGGTCCGGCCGCTCGGCCAGCGCCGCCGCCGTCTCGGCCGCGTCCAGCCACAGGCGGGGCCGGGTGTCGTCCGCGGGCAGCTGGGCGGCGCCCTGGGCCGTGCAGAGCACGAGTGCGGGGTCCGCGTCGCCGAGCACGTAGCCGATCCGCTCCGCGGGGTGGCGCGGGTCGAGCGGCAGGTAGCCGGCGCCGGCCTTGAGCACCGCGAGCACCGCGAGCACCTGCTCGACGGAGGGGGGCAGCGCGATCGCCACCAGGCTCTCCGGCCCTACCCCGCGCTCGACCAGCAGCCGGGCGAGCCGGTTGGCCCGCGCGTTGAGGGTGACATAGTCCAGCGTGCCGTCCGGGCCGGTCAGCGCGGTGGCCTCCGGGGTCCGGGCGGCCTGCTCCTCGAAGCGGCTGACCAGGGTGCCGGCCGGGGCGGGGCGCGCGGTGTCGTTCCACTCGACGACCACGCGGCCGCGCTCCTCCTCGTCCATGATCGCGAGCGCGTCCAGGCGGAGGTCCGGATCATCGGCGGCGCTCGCCAGCAGCCGGATCAGCCGCTGGACGAACACCTCGACGGTCCGCGCGTCATAGAGGTCGGTGGCGAACTCCACGGAGCCGTTCATACCGGCCGGGAGACCGTCCGCGTCGTGCGTCTCGGTGAAGCCGAACATGAGGTCGAAACGGGCGACCTTCATGCCGACGAACTCCTCGCGGCTCTCCACCTCGGGCAGCGCCAGGACGGGCGTGGCGTCGTTCTGCAGACCGAAGGCGATCTGGAACAGCGGGTGGCGGGACGGGTCCCGCTCCGGCTTGATGGCGTCCACCAGCCGCTCGAACGGCATGTCCTGGTTGGAGTAGGCGTCCAGGTCCGTCCGGCGCACCCGGTCCAGCAGCTCCCGGAAGGTCGGGTTCCCCGAGGTGTCGTTGCGCAGCACCACGGTGTTGACGAAGAAACCGACCATGTCCTCGACGGTCTCGTCGGAGCGGCCCGCGACGGGGCTGCCCAGCGGCAGGTCGGTGCCCGCCCCGAGCCGGGTCAGCAGCGCCGAGAGACCGGCCTGGAGCACCATGAATACGGTGACCCCGCACTGGCGTGCCAGCTCCGACAGCCCGGTGTGAGTCGTGTCGTCCACGTGGAAGACGACGTCGTCGCCGTGGTAGCTGGGCACCGGGGGCCGCGGGCGGTCGGTCGGCAGCGTGAGCTGCTCCGGAACGCCGTCCAGGGCTTGGGTCCAGAACCGGAGCTGACGGGCGAACGGGCTGTCCGGGCCGGCGTGCTCGTCCAACAGTTCGTGCTGCCAGAGCGTGTAGTCGCCGTACTGGACCGGCAGCGGCTCCCAGGCCGGCTCCTGCCTGTGCAGCCGTGCCGCGTAGGCGGTGGTGATGTCCTGGCACAGCGGCCCCATCGACCAGCCGTCACCGGCGATGTGGTGGATCACGATAACCAGGACGTGCGTCGCGGCGTCCAGCCGCAGCAGCTCGACGCGCAGAGGCGGGTCGACCTCCAGGTCGAAGAGCCGACGGGCCGCCACGGTCATCGCGGCCTCGACCCCGTCCTCGGCCACGGTGGTGACCGGGAGGTCGATCCGGACCTGGTCGGGGTGAAGGATCCGCTGCCACGGCACTCCCGCCTCGTCGGGGAAGACCGTGCGCAGGGCCTCGTGCCGGGCCACCACGTCGGCCACCGCCGAGCGCAGCGCAGCGGTGTCCAGCGGACCGGAGAGCCGCATCGCGATCGGCATGTTGTACGTGGCGCTACTGCCCTCGTAGCGGTCGATGAACCAGAGGCGCCGCTGGGCGTGCGACAGCGGGAGGCGTTCCGGCCGCGGCATCGGGAGCAGCGGCGGGCGTCCCGCGGTCGCGCGGTCGAACCACTCGGCCACACCGGCGACGGTCGGGTTGTCGAACAGCGTCCGGACCGGCAGCTCCGCCCCGAAGGTGGTGCGGATGCGGCTGGCCAGTCGGCTGGCGAGCAGGGAGTGGCCGCCCAGCGCGAAGAAGTCGTCGTCGACTCCGACCGCGGGCAGGCCGAGCACGTCGCAGAACAGGGTGCACAGCACCTGCTCGGTCATGGTCCGGGCGGGCCGTCCGACGGTCGTCGGCGCCTGCGGCGCGGGCAGCGCGGCCCGGTCCAGTTTGCCGTTGGGCGTCATCGGCCAGGCCGTGAGGACCACGAAGGCCTGCGGAACCATGTAGTCGGGCAGGGCCGCGCCGGCCGTGGCGATGACCGCGTCCAGGTCGAGGTCCGGGCCGTCGGCGGCCAGCAGGTAGGCGACCAGACGAGGGTCGCCCGGCTGGTCCTCGCGGACCGTCACCAGCGCCTCGGCCACGCCCGTGGCCCGGGCCAGCACGGTCTCGATCTCCGCCGGTTCGATCCGGAAACCGCGGAGCTTGACCTGGTGGTCGGCCCGGCCGAGGAAGTCCAGCTCGCCGTCGGCACGCCAGCGCGCCAGGTCACCGGTGCGGTACATGCGGGCGCCGGGCGGACCGAAGGGGTCGGCCACGAACCGCTCGGCCGTCAGGCCGGCGCGCTTCCAGTAGCCGCGGGCCAGGGGCAGACCGCTGATGTAGACCTCGCCCGCGATGCCCACCGGCGAGGGGCGGAGCGCCGAGTCCAGCACCCGCACCTGCGTGTGCGGAATCGGGGTGCCGATGGTGGGGCGGCCGGTGTCGAGCGCGCCGCTGACGGTCGCGCAGACCGTGGTCTCGGTCGGCCCGTACGCGTTGATCATGGTGCGGCCCGGGGCCCAGCGATCGACGAGTTCGGCCGGGGTGGCCTCGCCCGCCACGACGAGCGCTTCGAGGCTCGGCAGTGCCTCGTCGCCGACCGCTCCGAGCGGAGTGGGCGGGATCGTGGCATGGGTGACCTCGTGCTCGGCGATCAGCTCGGCGAGCGCCGGGCCCGGCATCAGCCGGTGCGCGGGTGCCAGTACCAGCGTGGCGCCGGTCAGCAGCCCCATGCAGATCTCCCAGACCGACGCGTCGAAGCTGGGCGAGGCGAACTGCAGGACCCGCTTGCCCGGCCCCGCCCCGAGCCTGCTCGTGTGCAGGTCGGCCAGGGCGGCCAGCGCCGCGTGCGTGACGACGGCGCCCTTCGGACGGCCGGTCGAGCCGGAGGTGTAGATCATGTACGCGGCACCCGCGACGCCCGGGGTGCCGAGGCGATCGGCATCGCGCAGGTCGTCGTCCGGCTCGGCGGCGACTGCGGAGACGACGTCGGCGTCGTCGAGCCGCAGTTGCGGGAGGCCGATCACCCGGGCCACCGTGTCCGCGGTCGCGCTCGACGTGACGGCGAGCACCGGCTGCGCGTCGGAGAGCATGAACTCGATCCGGTCCTGCGGGTACTCCGGGTCGACCGGCAGGTAGGCGCCGCCGGCCTTCGCCACCGCGAGGACCGCGATGATCCACGACAGGGACCTGGGCAGGACCACCGCCACGAAACGCTCGGGCCCGACGCCGCTCGCGACCAGCCGGCGGGCGAGCCGGTTGGCGTGCCGGTTGAGCTCCTCGTAGCTGAGCGTCCGGTCCTCCCAGCGCACCGCCGGAGCCTGCGGCGTCGTGGCGACCATCCGCTCGAACAGCTCGGCGAGGTGGCCGGCCGTCACGGACGCGGTGCCGCCGGACGCGAAGCGGCGCAGCTCGTCGTGCTCGCCCTCGGCGAGCAGGTCGAGCCGGCCCACCGGACGTTCCGGCTGGGCGGCGAACGCCGCCACGGCCAGGGCCAGCCGCTCCAGCATCGCCCGTGCCGCCGCCTCGTCCAGCAGGTCGGGCTGGTAGGTGATGCGCAGTTCCATGCGGTCCCCGGGGAACGCGTGGAAGACGAACGGGTAGTGGCTGGCGTCGGTGCTCTCGGCGGCCGTCACCTCCAGGGCGGCCTCGCCGAGGTCGGGCAGGGCCTGCTGCAGCGGGAAGTTCTGGAAGGAGATGACGGTGTCGAACAGTTCGCGCTGGGACGCCGCCCGCTGGATGTCGGCCAGCCCGAGGTGGTGGTGGTCGAGCAGCGCCGACTGACGCTCCTGCAGCAGCTTCGCCGTCTCCAGCAGGGTCTGCTCGGGGCGGATCGCCGCCCGCACCGGGATGGTGTTGATGAACATGCCGAGCATGTCCTCGATCCCGGGCAGCTCGGCCGGGCGACCGGAGACAGTCGTGCCGAACACGACGTCCGTCCGCCCGGTGAGCCGGGCGATCAGCACCGCGAGCGCCGACTGCACCACCGTGTTGAGGGTGAGGCCGTACTGACGCGCGGTGGCGGTCAGCGCTGCGGTCGCATCCTCGGACAACTCGGTGGTCAGGCGCGACGGAACCACGACCTCGCGCGAGAGCTTGGCCGGCGCCAGCAGGGTGGGACCGTCCAGGTCGGCCAGCTCGTGCCTCCAGGCCAGTTCCGCGGCGTCCCGGTCCTGGCGGCCCAGCCACGCGAGGTAGTCCCGGTAGGTGTACGGGAGCCGGGGGGTGCGCTCGTCGCCGTGGTACATGTCGAACAGCTGGGCGAAGAGCATCGGCATCGACCAGCCGTCCACCAACATGTGGTGGTTGGTGAACAGCAGCTGGTGGTGATCGGCGCCGAGCCGTACGACGGTGAACCTGAGCAGCGGTGCGTTGCCGAGGTCGAAGCGGTGGCCCCGCTCCTGCTCGACGAGCCCGCGCAGCCGCTCGGCACGGTCCTCCGGTTCGAGCCCGGACAAGTCGACGTGCGTCCACGGAAGCTCCACGGATGCCACGACGACGGCGACGGTGTCCCGCAGCCCCTCCTGGCGGAACTCGGTCCGCAGGTTGGGATGCCGGACCACCAGTTCGTCCCAGGCGGCGCGCAGCCGAGCCACGTCCAGCGGCCCGCGCACGTCCAGGGTCAACAGCGAGGTGTAGAGGTCCAGCTCGCCCTCGCTCGCCAGGCTCTGGAACATCAGGCCCTGCTGCAGCGGGGCCAGCGGCAGGACGTCGACCAGCGCGGGCTGGGCGGCCTCGAGCAGCTCCACCTCACGCATGGACAGCGACACCAGCGGGAAGTCGGACGGGGTCCGGCCGCCGGCCGCCGGGTCCGCGGCGTGGGCGGTGAGCGCGTCGACCGACCGCAGCCAGGCCTGGGAGAGCTGCTCGATCTCCTGCTCGGAGACCAGTTCACCCGCCCACGTCCAGGTCGCGACCAGCACCGGGCCCTCGGGGCGGTCCTCGGTGACCAGCGTCAGGTCGACGGCGTGCTCCAGGGGCATCTGCGGGTCGGCCCCGCCGATCAGACCGGTCGTGCCGACCGGCGCCCAGTCCCGGCCGGTGCCCCCGCCGGAGAACCGGCCCAGGTAGTTGAAGCCCCATTCGGCGGACGGCAGTTTCGCCAGGGCCGGGGCGGTGCCCGGGTTGAGGTACCGCAGGAGGCCGAAGCCGGCCCCGTTGCCGGGCAGCGCGTTGATCTGCTCCTTGACCCGCTTGACCGCCTGGCCGACGGACGGACCGCCGAGGGAGACGTCGCCCCAGTCCAGCGGGCCGGGGTCGATCCGGAGCGGGTGCTGCTCGGTGAACCAGCCGACCGTCCGGGAGAGGTCGGCGCCGTCGACGAGGTCGTGCCGGCCGTGGCTCTCCACGTCCACCAGCGGGCCCTCCGCCGGCTGGCCCCGGTGGCGGCGCCAGTCGGCGACGGCCAGGGCGAAGCCGGCCAGCAGGATCTCGGTCACGCCGGTGGAGAAGGCCGCGGGCAGGGTGGTGAGCAGCGGCACGGTCTGCGCCGAGGGGACGGACACGGTGAGGGTACGAGCGGTCGCGGCCACGTCCCGCGCCGGCTCCAGCGCGCGGTCGGCCACGGCGGGGCCGCCGGCGCGCAGCAGGTCCATCCACAGCGGCAGCTCCCGCTCCCGCTCCGGAGTCCGGGCCAGCTCCTCCAGCTGCGTCGCCCAGGACCGCAGCGACGTTCCCACCGGGGGGAGCTGAGGCTCCTGTCCGGCTTCCTGCGCCTCCCAGGCGAGGCGCAGGTCCTCCAGAAGGATCCGCCAGGACACCCCGTCGACGGCCAGGTGGTGGATGCTCAGCAGCAGCCGCCCGGCGTGGGCGGGGCCCGCGTCGAACCACACCGCGTCGAGGACGGTCCCGGCCGCCGGATCCAGGCGTGCCTGGGACAGCGGGAGTTCGGTGCGGAGCGCGGCGTCGAAGGCCTCGTCGCGCGCCTCGTCCCGCGGCACCTCGACCGCGGTACGGGACAGGAGGGCGTCGGCGTGGACCAGGCCCCGTTCCCGGACGGCCAGCTTCCAGTCGCCGTCGCTCACGTCCAGCCGCAGGCGCAGTGCGTCGTGGTGATCCACCACCGTCTGCAGTACCCGGGCCAGCCGGTCCGCCGCCACGTCGGCCGGCAGCGCCAGCACGAAGGCCTGGTGGAAGCCGTCGACCGGACCGCCCAGCTCGTGCTGCGCGTGGACGATCGGGGTCAGCGGCACCTCGCCGACCGCGGCCGGGTCGCGGGTCGTCCCGCGGTCGGTGGCCGGCGTCGCCCCGGCGGCCAGTGCCGCCACGGTGCGACGCGTGAAGACGTCGCGGGGGCTGATCTCGAGTCCGGCGCGGCGGGCACGGCTGACCAGCTGGATGGAGATGATGCTGTCGCCGCCGAGCGCGAAGAAGTCGTCGTCGACCCCCACCGCGGGCAGGCCCAGCACCTCCTGGAACAGCTCGCACAGCGTGTGCTCGGCCGGGGTGCCCGCCGACCGCGAGGAGACCGCGGCCGTGAAGTCGGGTGCGGGCAGCGCGGCGACGTCGAGCTTGCCGTTCACGGTGAGCGGCAGTTCCGCGATCGGCACCACCGCGGCCGGGACCATGTACTCGGGCAGGGACCGGGCCAGGTGGGCCCGCAGCTCCACCGGATCCACCGGCCCGGCCGTTCCGACGGCGTAGGCCACCAGCCGGGTCACCGCGGGCGCGTCGGTCCGGGCCACCACCGCGGCCCGGGACACCGCGGGGTGCGCGGCCAACGCCTGCTCGATCTCGCCGAGTTCGATGCGGTAGCCGCGGATCTTCACCTGCTCGTCCGCACGGCCGAGGAACTCGAGCCGCCCCTGCTCGGACCAGCGCACGACGTCACCGGTGCGGTACATGCGCCCGCCCGAACCGAATGGGTCGGCGACGAACCGGTCGGCGGTCAGCGCCGGCCGGCCGGCGTAGCCGCGGGCCACCTGCGGCCCGGCGAGGTACAGCTCGCCGGGCGCGCCCGGCGCCACCGGCTGGAGCGCGCCGTTGAGCACGTACGCCCGCCCGTTGCGCAGCGGGCCGCCGATCACGGGCTGCTCCGAGCCGCTCAGCGGGTACGACAGGGCGTCGATCGTGTACTCGGTCGGGCCGTAGAAGTTGTGGCTCGCCGTCGTACGGGCGGCGCGCAGACGGGCCCAGAGATCCGGGCCGAGCGCCTCACCGCCGAGCATGAGCACCGCGGGGGCCGTGTCGGCATCGTCGAGGAGCCCGGCGTCCAGCAATTGCGCGCAGTAGGACGGGGTGACGTCGAGGAAGTCGACCCGCTGCGCCGTGACGTAGGACACCAGGGCCCGGGGATCGCGGCGCACGTCGTCGTCGATGACGTGGAGTTCATGGCCGGCGAGCATCCAGAGCACGCCGTCGAAGGACGTGTCGAACGACAGCGACGCGGTCATGGCGGCGCGGAAGCGCCGTCCGCCCGCGGCCGCCACGGCCGGCTCGAAGAGGTCGTGCCGGTGGGCCGTGAACAGGTTCATCAGGTTGCGGTGCTCGACCCCGACGCCCTTGGGCACACCGGTGGAGCCGGAGGTGTGGATGAGGTAGGCCAGGTTCTCCGGACGCGCCGCGGCACCCGGCTCCTCCGGGGTGCGGTCGTGCGCGGGGAGCGCGGCGAGCTCGGCGACGGTCGCCGCCTCGTCCACGAGCAGGAGGGACGCGCCGGACAGCGCCGGGGCGAGGCCGGCGGCCAGGTCGCGGGTGGTCACCACGACGGCCGGGGCGGTGTCGTCGATCGCGAAGCGGATCCGCTCGGCGGGGAGACCCGGGTCGATCGGCAGGTAGGCCCCGCCGGCCTTCAGGACCGCGAACATCGCGACGATCGTGTCGGTGCCGCGCGGCATCAGGAGACCGGCCGTCCGCTCCGGTCCGACCCCGCGGCCGGTCAGCAGGCGGGCGAGCCGGTTGGCCCGGGCGTTGAGCTCCGCGTACGTCAGCGTGCCGTCACCGCCGACCAGCGCCGTGAGGTCCGGGGTCCGTTCGGCGTGCTCCTCCAGCAGCCCGACGACGGTGCCCGCGGCCACCGGGGCGGCCGTGCCGCGTCCCCGGCCGAGGACCGAGGCCCGGGCGGCCGGGTCCAGCAGCCGGACCCGGCCGACCGGCTGCTCCAGGTCGTCGGCGAACTGCTCCAGGACGTGCACCAGGCCCGCCGCGACGGCCCGCACCTGCTCGGTCGCGAGCAGGTCGGTGCGGTGTCCCAGCCGCAGGCGCAGCGACTCGCCCATCATCACGGCGATGCTCAGCGGGTAGTGGGTGTCGTCCCGGCCGTCGATGCCCACGACCCGCAGGCCGCCGTCGGCGGTCTTCAGCGACTCCGGCTCGAACGGGTAGTTCTCGATCACCAGCAGGGTGTCGAACAGCTCGCCGACGCCGCCCAGGCGCTGCACCTCGGCCAGCGGAAGGTGCTGGTGGCCGGTCAGCTCCGCCTGCTCGCCCTGCAGGCGTGCGAGCAGCCCGTGGACGGGCTCTGCGCCGCTGAACCGGGCGCGGACCGGCAGGGTGTTGATGAACAGGCCCACCATCGACTCGATGCCGTCGACCTCGGCCGGGCGGCCGGCGACGGTGCCGCCGAAGAGCACGTCCTGAGTCCCGGTCAGGCCGCCGAGCAGGACCGCCCAGGCGCCCTGCACGAGGGTGCCGAGGGTGATCCCGTGCCGTCGGCCGGCGCGCTCCAGCGCGCCGGTGAGCGGGGTACCGAGCTCCACCGCGAGTTCGGCGATGCTGCCGCCGACGGGCTGGGCGTCGCGGGTGGCGAGCCGGGTCGGGCCCGGCAGGTCGGCCAGCGCTGCGCGCCAGGCCTTCTCGGCCGCGGCCCGGTCCTGGTCGCGCAGCCACTCGGCGTACGCGTGGTAGCCGACGGCCGGCGCCGGAGCGGCGGTGTCGGCGTCCGCGGCGTACCCGGCGAGGATCTCGCGCAGCAGCAGCGGGACCGACCAGCCGTCCAAGAGGAGGTGGTGGTGGCTGAAGACGAGGCTGTGCCGGTCCGTCGCGGTCCGCACCAGGATGAAGTGGAACAGCGGGGGCCGACGGGGGGTGAAGCGCGGCTGGTCGGCCATGATGCGGTCCAGCTCGGCGGCGAGGGCGTCCTCGCCCAGGCCGCTCAGGTCCAGCTCCTGCCACGGCACGGTGAACGCGCGGGGCACGAACTGGACCGGGGCGCCTGACCCGTCGTGCCAGAAGCCCGCCCGCAGCTGGGGGTGGCGGTGCAGCGAGGCCTCCACGGCCCGGCGCAGCCGCGCGGGGTCGACCGGACCCTCCAGCTCGAAGCGGAACTGCACGGTGTAGGCGTCCGGCTGCTGGGTGTCGTACTCGGCATGGAACAGCAGGCCCTGCTGCAGCGGGGCGAGCGGCAGCACGTCGGCCAGCGGGCCGGCCTCGGCCGCGAGGGCGTCGAGCCGGCTCTGGGTCAGCGCGGCCAGCGGGACGTCCGCGGCGGTGATGCCGCCGCTGTCGGGCCGGTCGGAATGTGCGGCGAAGCCCTCCAGGGCCTCACGCCAGCGCAGGGTCAGCGCGGCCACGGCCTCCTCGGTCAGCACGCCCTGCGGCCAGGACAGCACCGCGGTCAGCTCCGGCCCCTCGGCCCGCTCGTGCGCCAGCACGTTGACCTGCAGGGCGTGGCTGACCGGCATCGACGGGTCCTCGGCGCCGGTGAACCCCTCCAGGCCCGGCAGCGGGGTCCACGCCTGGGAGGTGTCGGCGGTGCCGAACCGTCCGAGGTAGTTGAAGAGGATCTGCGGGGCGCGGTCGTCCGCGTCGCCCAGCAGGGTCCGCGGCGGTGCCAGGTGGCGCAGGATGCCGTACCCGATACCGGAGTCCGGGATGGCCCGCAGCTCCTCCTTGACCTGCCGCAGCGCCAGCCCGGCGGCCGGACCGCCGACGGCGAGCTCGGCGAAGTCCAGCGAGCCGAGGTCGAAGCGGGCGGGGAACAGGGTGGTCAGCCAGCCCACGGTGCGGGTCAGGTCGACGTCGTCCTCGACGGCCTCCCGGCCGTGGCCTTCCAGGTCCAGCAGGACCGTCGGCTGCGATCCGCGGCCCAGGTCGTGCCGCCACTGCGCGACGGCGGCGGCGAAGCCAGCCAGCAGGACATCGCGGACGCCGGTGTGGAAGGCGGTCGGGACGGTGGCCAGGGTGGCGGTGGAGAGGTCGGCGGGCAGGGTGAGCGTCAGCCGGCTCTGCGTCCCCGCCAGGTCGATCGCGGCGTCCAGCGGGCGGTCGCCCAGCAGCGGATCGTCGGTGCGCAGGACCTCACGCCAGTAGGGCAGTTCGGCTTCCCGGGCGCCGGCGGCGGCCTGCGCGGTGAGCAGGCCGGCGAAGCGGCGCAGGGAGGTGCCGACCGGTGCGGTGCGCGGGTCGCGTCCCTCGCGCACGGCCTGCCAGGCCGCCGCGAGGTCGGGCAGCAGGATGCGCCAGGAGACGCCGTCGACCACCAGGTGGTGCAGGACGAGCACCATCCGGCCGGGCCGGTCCGGGCCGGCGTCGAACCACACGGCCTGCAGCATCACGCCGTCGAGGGGCGCCAGGCGGCGGACCGCGTCCTGCATCTCGCGCTCGGCCGGGTCGGCGTCCTCGCCGAGCACGACGTGCCGCAGGCAGTCGGCCGCCGACACCGCGCCGCGGGGCGCGACGGCCAGCCGCCACGCGTCGTCACCGGTCGCCAGCAGCCGCGCGCGCAGGGCGTCGTGGCCGTCGAGGAGCGCCTGGAGGGCTGCGGTCAGATCGTCGGCACCGGCCCCGGCCGGGGTGGTGAAGGTCATCGCCTGGTGGTACTGGTCGATCTGCCCGCCCCGCTCCTGGAGCCAGCGGATCACGGGGGTGGCGGGAAGTTCGCCGGTGTCGGGTTCGTGGTCGGCGGCCTGGGCCGGGCCATGGTCGGCCACCGCGGCCAGCGCCTCGACGGTGCGGCTCTGGAAGACGTCGCGGGTGGTGAACCGGAGGCCGGCGCGCCTGGCGGCGCCGACCAGCTGGATCGACAGGATGCTGTCGCCGCCCAGGGCGAAGAAGTCGTCGTCGATACCGACCCGCGGCAGGTTCAGCAACTCGGCGACGAGGTCGCACAGCAGCGACTCCCGGTCGGTGCGCGGCGCCCGTCCGGACACCCCGGCGCTCAGGTCCGGTGCGGGCAGCGCAGCCCGGTCGATCTTGCCGTTCACCGTCAGCGGCATCGCCGGGACGGACACGAAGGCGCTCGGCACCATGTAGTCCGGCAGGGCCGAGGCGGCGAGCCGGCGCAGCTCCGCAAGGTCGAACGGCTCGTCGGCGGCCGGCACCACGTAGGCCACCAGAGTGGTCTCGCCGGGCCCGTCCGAGCGGGCGAGGACGGTGGCCTGGGCCGTGCCCGGGAGGCTGCTGAGCACGGCCTCGATCTCGCCCAGTTCGATCCGGAAGCCGCGGATCTTCACCTGGTCGTCGGCGCGGCCGACGTATTCGAGCGAGCCGTCCGCCTGCCGCCGCGCGAGGTCGCCGGTGCGGTACATCCGCTGGCCGGCCGCTGCGAAGGGCGCGGCCACGAACCGGCTCGCCGTCAGCCCGGAGAGTCCCAGGTAGCCGCGGGCCAGACCCGCGCCGACCACGTAGAGCTCACCCACGACCCCCGCGGGCACCGGCTGGAGCGCCTGGTCCAGGACGAGCAGGCCCAGGTCGTTCAGCGGGCCGCCGATGAGGCTGCCGGAGGCGCGGGCGGAGAGGGTGCGGTCGAGCGCGAGGTGGCTGACGTGCACCGTGGTCTCGGTGATCCCGTACATGTTGACCAGGACGGGTGCGTCGTCGGCGCGGTGGTCGTACCAGGCCGCCAGCCGGCCCAGGTCCAGCGCTTCACCGCCGAAGACCACGTAGCGCAGGTCCAGCGGCCGGTCGGGACGCTCCCGATCGGCCTGGACGAGCTGGTGGAATGCCGACGGGGTCTGGTTCAGGACGGTCACGTGCTCCTCGGCCAGCAGCGCGAGGAAGTCCTCGGGGGAGCGCGACACGTCGAACGGCACCACCACGAGCCGGCCGCCGTGCAGGAGCGGACCCCAGATCTCCCAGACCGAGAAGTCGAAGGCGAAGGAGTGGAACATCGTCCACACGTCCGTCGGCCCGAAGTCGAAATGCTCGGCGGCGGCGGTGAACAGGCGCAGGACGTTGCGGTGGCTGACCACGACGCCCTTGGGGCGTCCGGTGGAGCCGGAGGTGTAGATGACGTACGCGGAGTTGTCCGGCGTGAGTCCGTCGATCACCGGGTCGGTGGACGGCTCCTCGGCCAGGGCGGCCAGGACCTCGGGCGCGTCCACGATCAGCCGTGGCACCGCGAACTGCTGGTCCGCGTCGGCCGGGCCGTCCGCGACACCGGCGGTCACCAGCAGCGCGGGGCGCGCGTCGCGCAGCATGAACGCCAACCGGTCGGCCGGCGCCGCGGGGTCCATCGGAACGTAGGCGGCGCCGGTCTTGAGGACGGCCAGGACCGCGACGACGAGGTCCAGCGAACGCGGCAGGGCCAGGGCGACGTAGCGCTCCGGGCCCGCGCCCCGGCGGATCAGGTGGTGGGCCAGCCGGTTGGCCCGGGCGTTCAGTTCGTCATAGGTCAGCGTGGTGCCGGCGTACGTCAGCGCCGGGGCGTCCGGTGTCCGTCGGGCCTGCTGCGAGAACAGACCGGTCAGGGTCGCGGTCGGCGCCGGAATCCGTGCGGCGGGGAAGACGCTGCTGCCGGCCGCCGGAGCGAGGGCCTGCTCGGCGGGGGTGAGGATCTCCAGCCGCCCGAGCGGAAGGTCGCCGTCGGCCGAGGCGAGCTGCTCGAAGACCAGGCCCAGGCGCCGCTGGTGCGCGGCGATCTCGTCCGCCCGGTACCGGTCGGCGTTGCCGTCGACGTCGATGCGCAGCTCGGTGCCCTCGGCCCGGGTGTACACCACGACCGAGAGGTCGTCGGTCGGACCGATCGACAGGTTGTGGACGGTGACGGGGTTCCCGTCGAAGGTCAGCTCGGTTCCGAAGGCCATGACGTTGACCTGGGGACCGACCAGGACGTTGTGCCGGCCGGTACCGCCGTGCTCGCGGCGCAGGTCCTCGTAGCGGTAGCGCTGGTGCCGCATGATCTCGCGCAGGCGTCCGGAAACGTGGCGGAGCGCCTCCTCGACCGTCATGCCGGAGCGCAGCGAGAGCCGCAGCGGCAGCACGTTGGACACCATGCCCGGCGTCTGCAGGGCGGTCCGGCCCAGCCGGGTCGTCACCGGAATGCCGAGCGTGACCTCGTCGGTTCCGGCGATGCGCTGCAGATAGACCGCCACCGCGGTGAACACGGCCACCGGCCAGGCCACCGCTGCCTCGCGGGCCGCGCCGCGCAGCCCTTCCAGCTCGGTCGCGCCCAGGGTCATGGTGCGCCGCACCTTGGTGCGCGGCAGCGCCGGAGGCTTGGTGGCGACCGACGCCGGCGTGGGCGCGTCCGCGAGCTCCAGAGCCCAGAACGCGCGGTCGGTCTCGAACTGCTCGGACGCCCGGTAGGCGGCGTCCGCCTCGATCAGCTCCGCGAGCGGCAGGAACGGCGCGGCGACCTCCTGGTCGGCGTTCGCCGCCGCGGTGTAGAGCTCGGCGACGCGCCGGGCGACCGCGGAGACCGTGAAACCGTCCGCCACCAGGTGGTGGTAGTGGTGGAACCACAGGAAGCGGTCCGGCTCCACGGCGAACAGCACACAGCCGAAGAGCGGGTCGGTGCCCGGGTCGAGGGGGGTGCCCAGCACCCGCCACATCTCCTGCTCGGCCGCGGCCCGCGGATCGGGCTCGTGGCAGAGGTCAACCACGGGAAGGGTCCAGCCGGCCGCCGGTTCCACGACCTGCCGGGGGCCGTCCGGTCCCTCCGTCACGCGCGCGCGGAGCGTCTGTGCCTCGTGCAGGGTCTGCCGGACCGCCTGCTCCAGTCGCGTGGCGTCGACCGGGCCGGCGATCTCCAGGTACTCACCACCTTGGTAGGCCGTGCTGAAGGGGTCGAGCTGCTGCGCATGCCAGATACCCAACTGTGCAGCTGTCAGCGGAAGTTCACGCCTCGAACGGTCGGCCACATCGTCGCTCGTGGTGCGCTTCGAGGTCTCGCTAGACACGGTACGTCCCCTTCTGCAATGAACAAGATGATGAGAGAGCCCGAACGGGAACCGGGCGAAGCGCCCAGCCCTGTGGCTGGGCGACGTCGCGTCCGGTTCCGGTGACGGCGCTTAGATCCGGCGCCCGTACGCGCGGATGGACAGCGGCACGAACAGGGCGAGCACCACTGCGCACGCCAGCACCGTCGCCAGCACGTGCGAGCCGGCTCCGGATGTCGGCCCGGTCAGCAGGCCCCGGATGGAGTCGGTCAGCAGCGATACGGGGTTGATCTTGGACCAGGCCTGGAGCCAGCCCGGCAGTGTGCCGGTGCCGACCAGGGTGTTACTGCCGAACGCCATGGGGAACAGCAGCATCATCGAGAGCATGTTGACCGACTCGGGCTTCTTCGACACCAGACCGATCGTCAGGGAGATCCAGGAGAAGGCGAACGACACCAGAAGGACCAGCAGGACGGCCGCGAGGACGGAGAGCGGGTCGGTGTGGGTCCGGAACCCGACGCAGAACCCGAAGACCAGGATGACGATCGTGGACGCCGCCTGCCGGGGCAGATCGCCCAGGATGTGCGCGGCCAGCGGCGCGGACCGGGTGATGGGCAGGCTGCGGAACCGGTCGAAGATGCCCTTCTCGATGTCGCTGTTGATCCCCTGCCCCACGTTGACCACCATGAAGGCCGCGTTCTGGGCGAGCATCCCCGGCAGCAGGAACTGGAGGTAGTCCGACTGGCTGCCGGAGACCGCGCCGCCGAACAGGACCATGAAGAGCACCATCATGATGATGGGCTGCAGGGCGCTGAACACCACGAGCTGCGGTGCGCTCCGGAGCTTGGTCAGGTTGCGGCCCGCGAGGATCATCGTGTGGCTCAGCAGGCCGCCACGGGTCGCGTTCGTCAGCGGTGCGGACTGAACGCTCGGATCGGTGACGCTCATCGACGATTCCCTTCGACAGCTCCGGCCGGCACGGCCTCGGGGGTGGCCTGGGACGCGCCGCGGCCGGTCAGGGCGAAGAAGACCTCGTCGAGCGTCGCCTGGCGCAGCGCCAGTTCGACGAACGGCACCTCGGCGTCCTCCAGTTGCTGGGCCAGCAGGCGCAGGGACTTCGCGTCGCCGGCCGGGGCGCCGATCAGGCCGGTGTCCTTGTCCACGGTGGCCTCCGCTCCGCTGATCCCCGTGAGGTAGTCGGCCACCTCGGCGCAGCGGGTCGGGTCCAGGACCCGGACCTCCAGCGTGAGTCCGCCGACCCGGGACTTCAGCTCGGTCGGGGTGCCGGTGGCGGCCACCCGCCCCTGGTTCAGGACCACCAGGTCGTTGGCCAGTTGGTCGGCCTCCTCCAGGTACTGCGTGGTGAGCAGGACCGTGACGCCGTCCTTGACGAGCTCGCGCACGAGCGTCCAGACCTCGCTGCGGCTGCGCGGGTCGAGGCCGGTGGTCGGCTCGTCGAGGAAGAGCACGCGGGGGCGGCCGACCAGACTCGCCGCAACGTCCAGCCGTCGCCGCATTCCGCCGGAGTAGGTCTTGGCCATGCGCCGGGCCGCCTCCTCCAGTTGGAACCGCTCGATCAGTTCCGTGGCGCGGCCGCGTGCCGCAGGGCGGGACAAGCCCAGCAGCCGTCCGATCAGCTCCAGGTTCTGCTGTCCGGTCAGCTCGTCGTCCACCGCCGCGTACTGGCCGGTGAGACCGATCGCCGCACGGACCCGGTCCGGCGCGGCCGTGACGTCGTGGCCGGCGACCCAGGCGCGCCCGTCATCCGGGCGTAGGAGGGTCGCGAGGATCCGTACTGTGGTCGTCTTGCCGGAGCCGTTCGGGCCCAGCAGCCCCAGGACGGTGCCGGCCCGGGCCGTGAAGTCGACCGCGGACAGCGCCGCGGTGCCGGCGTAGGACTTGGTCAGGCCTTCGACGCGGATGGTCTCCACGGCAGTGCCCCTTTCTCTTCGATTTCCGCCGCTCACCGGCCGGCCGGCCGCTGCGGTTCCGCGTGGGACAACAGGGACTGCTGAGCCTCCTGCTCACGCTGCCGGGCCTGTTCGTGGTGCAGTTCGACCGCCTCGTAGAGCGCCTTGATGTTGCCGCTGCCGAAGGTCCTGGCACCGGCCCGTTCGATGACCTCGAAGAAGTAGGTTCCGCGCGGGTGGGTGGAGCGGGCGAAGACCTGGAACAGCTGTCCCTCGTGGTCCTCGTCGACCAGCAGGTTCAGGCCGCGCAGCTCGTCCACCGAGTGCCGGGAGACCTCGATGCGGTCCGCCAGGAGCTCGTAGTACGTCCCGGGGGTGGACAGGAACTCCACTCCGCGTCGGACCAGTTCACCGACGGAGGTGACGATGTCCTCGGTCGCCATGGCGACATGCTGGACGCCGGCGCCGCCGTGGTTCTTCAGGAACGAGTCGATCTGGCCCGGATCGCGGCTCAGATCCGGCTCGATGACGGTGAGGGTGACCAGACCGGATGCGCTCTGCACCACCTTCGAGTTCATCGCCTGGGTGCCGACGACGATGCGCTCCTCGAAGATCATGCTGAAGTCGAGGATGTCGCAGTAGAACCTGACGACCTCGTCGAGCTGCCCCGCCTCGACGCAGATCGCGAAGTGGTCGACCTCGCGCAGCCCCAGCTCCGCCGAAGCCTGGAGGTCCGTCTGCGGGAGGAACCCGGGCAGCGCGTGCCGCGCCGCCCCGGTCGGACGCTGCACGAAGGTGTGCACCACGTCCCCGAAGGCCATGATCGAGGCGAGGACGAAGCCCTCCCGCTCCACCGGCTCCGCCACCGGGCTCGCCCCGCGCCGGACCGCCTCGTGGAACGCGGCGCGCGCATCGTCGGTCCCCAGCGCGATGTCGGCCACGCCCTCGCCGTGCTGCTCCAGATAGGCGGAGCCGGGGTGGTCGTCCGTCATCGGCTCGGTCAGCACGAACAGGATGTCCGACGACGCCAGCGTGTAGGAGTGGGCCGTTCCCGGAACGCGGGCGGAACCGACCGGGCGCAGGCCGTAATTACCCGCGAACGCCTGGGCCTTCGAGGCGATATCGCTTACATAGACTTGAATGTGGTCAACGGTCAGGCCCGTGAAACACGTGGTCTTGTGGTCCGCGCTCACTGAGAACCCACTCCTAGTCGTCTGGATGGTTCATTCACCGATCATCCGTGGCCATGCTGGCTGGCCGGCCTCTCCGGCCGACAGTCCACATCGAAGAATCGAGTGTGGGAGCGGATCGGCCGCCGACTTCGGCCACCGGGGCAGGGCCCGATGGTGCAGGAGTTCGTGACGGGATTCCGCCGGGTGGCAGGTTGCTGCAATGGCCGCGCCGGACGGAAAGGGTCCTCGGTCGGCGAGGTTGCCGAGCTCTCCAGCCCCCGGACGTCCTGGTCGGTGCGGATGCGGGGCGGCGCCGGATGTTCCGGGCCGGCCGACTTGGCAGCATTCTGCCGTCGCTGTTGCCGGTGCCCGTGGGGGTGTCATAGAACGATCTCCGGCAGAAAGCCCGGGCCGTTTCCCCGGGTGTCGCACCGAAAAGGAAGGTCGCCCACCATGGCTTCGTACGACGAGCAGTTCCAGAAGATCAAGGAGATCGTCTGTGACATTCTCGAGATCGAGGAGGACGAAGTTACCGAGACCAGCCTCTTCAAGGAGGAGCACAGCGCCGACTCGCTGCGTTCGATCGAGATTCTCGCGAATCTGGAGAAGGAATTCAGCATCACCATCGACCAGTCCGAGCTGGCCCGCATGGTGAACCTCAAGGGTGTTTACGAGGTCGTCTCCGAGGCCGCCGGCTGGTAGTCGGCGACTTCGTTCGGACAGGGCACGGCCGGAACAGGGACGGAGAGGTCGGGATGGCAATGTCGGGGCAGGCTGGCCCGCGCAGAGTGGTGATCACCGGGCTGGGGGTGGTCTCCAGTATCGGGATGGGAGCCGGCGAGTTCCTGCAGGGCCTTCGCAGCGGGAGCAGTGGAGCCAAGCCCATCACCGTGTTCGACGTCGAGGGCTTCGACTACGCGAACGGGTGCGAGGTGGTCGGGTTCGAGCCCGAGCGGTGGATCCGGCACCTGCCCGTCGAGCAGCTCGGCCGGGCCACCCAGTACTCCGTCGCCGCCGCCCGGATGGCGATCGACGACGCCGGGCTGGACCTCGAGGTCTGGCGGTCACGACCCGGGGTCGTCACCATAGGCACCACGGACGGCGAGTCCCGCGACCTCGACCACATGGTGGAGGCCGAGGTGCTGCACGGCCCCGAGCACATGGCGCCCGAGTCCGCCCGCCGGGTTGCGGCCGGGCGGCTGTCCGCGGCCATCGCCCAGGAGCTGGAGCTGTCCGACGTCGAGGCGGTGACGATCCCGACCGCCTGCGCCGCCGGCAACTACGCGATCGGCTACGGCTTCGACGCGGTCCGCTCCGGCGAGGCCGAGTACGCCCTGTGCGGCGGTGCGGACGCCATGTGCCGCAAGACCTTCTCCGGGTTCTACCGCCTGGGCACCATCGCGCCCGACCGGTGCCGGCCCTTCGACGTGGACCGCAAGGGCATCCTCACGGGCGAGGGCGCCGGGATCCTGGTACTGGAAAGCCTCGACTCCGCGCTCGCCCGCGGCGCGCGCATCTACGCCGAGGTGCTCGGCTACGGCCTGAACTGCGACGCCTACCACCAGGTCGCGCCCAACCAGGACAGCGTCGGCCGGTGCATGGAGATCGCCCTGGAGAACGCCGGGGTCAAGCCCGAGCAGGTGGACCTCATCTCCGCCCACGGCACCGGCACCAAGGCCAACGACGTCACCGAGGCGCGGGCGATCCGCGAGGTCTTCGGAGCGCGGCCGCCGAAGGTCATCTCGATGAAGTCGATGATCGGCCACACCATGGGCGCGGCGAGCGCGCTGTCCGCCATCGGCTGCGCCCTCGCGATCACCAACAGGTTCATTCCGCCGACCATCAACCACACCACCACCGACCCCGAGTGCGATGTCGACTGCGTTCCGAACGTCGCCGTCGAGGCCGAGCTGCGGATCGTCCAGAACAACGGGCTGGCGTTCGGCGGCAACAACGCGGTGGTCCTGCTCGGCAAGTACGACGAGGTGCCGGCATGAGTTGGGCTGTGACCGGTACCGGCGCGGTCGCCGGTGTCGGCCGCGATCCGGGTGAGCTGTTCGCCAATCTCTGTGCCGGCGTCTCCGGCGTGGGCGAGTTGAAGGGCTTCGACCTCAGCCGCCATGACGCCCGCTTCGCCTACGAGGTGGACGACCGCCCCGAGCCCGGGGCCGACGTCCCGCGCCGGGCGACCGCGCTGCTGATCGACGCGATCGCCCAGGCAGCCCGCGATGCGGGCCTCGACGAGCACGACCTGAGCGGCGTGCCGATCCTGATCGGCACCGGCCTGCGGGAGCTGCGCTCGGTCGAGTTGTGGCAGCGCGACGGCATCGACTTCCCGCCGCAGGACCTGCACTTCGGTACGGCGCTGCGCGCGGCCTTCAACGCCGACGACACCCATACCTTCTCCAACGCCTGCTCCGCCGGCCTGTACGCGCTCGGCCTGGCCACCGACCTGCTGGCGGGCGGCGCGGCCGAGACGGTGATCGTGGCCGGCGTGGACGTGCTCACCGAGACCATGTACGGCCTGCTGGAGCGGGTCCAGCCGGTGCCGCCGGAGCGAGTGCGGCCGTTCGACCGCAACCGTGCGGGCGTCCTCATGGGTGAGGGCGCCGCCGCCGTCGTACTGACCCGGACCCCGGCCGCGGGCCGAAAGGTGCACGGCGTGGTACGCACGGTCGCGGTCAACTGCGACGCCCACCACGTGACCGCGCCCGACCCGGTCGGCATCGCCGAGGCCATCCGCGAGGCGCACGCCCGCGCCGGCCTGAAGCCCGCGGACATCGACCTGGTCATGGTGCACGGCACCGGCACCCTGCTCAACGACGAGGCCGAGGCCACCGCCCTCGCCGACGCGTTCGGCGCCGACGCGGGCAGACCGCTGATGACGGCCATCAAGTCCATGACCGGTCACACTTCGGGAGCCTCCGGCCTGCTCGGCCTGGTCGTGACGCTGAGCTCCCTGGCCGAGGGCCAGGTGCCACCGACCGTCGGGCTGGACGACCCGGTGGACGAGGCGGCCGGCTTCCGGATCGTCACCGGCACGGCTGCCCGAGAACCCCTGACCGTAGCCCAGTTGAACGCATTCGGCTTCGGCGGCGTGAACGCCGTGGCGATCGTGGAGGCGGTCCGATGAACGTGGTGGTAACCGGGGTCGGCGTGGTGCTGCCCCGCGCGGCATCGGCCCGTGAGCTGATCGAGCCGGGACCGGCCGACGCACCGGCGGTCGAGCCGAGGGACATCGTCGGCAGGAAGGGCCTGCGCTACAAGGACCGGGCGACCCAGCTGGCGTACTGCGCGGCCCAGGCGGCGCTGCGCGACGCCGCGTTGGTGGACGACGAGGGCCTGAACGTCGCGGCGCTCAGCGTCGCGGTGGTGGTCAGCTCCAACTACGGCAACATCGACACCATCACACGGGCGATGGACACCATCACCCGGGAGACCGCGGCCGCCGGCAGCCCGATGGACCTGCCGAACGCCTCCAGCAACGTCGTCGCCTCCTCCGTCGCGATCCGCTTCGGCCTGCGCGGCCCGAACCTGATGCTCTGCAACGGGGCCACCTCCGGGCTGGACGCCCTCCGCTGGGGCGCGGAACTGATCCGCGCGGGCCGGGTCTCCCGGGCGCTCGTGCTGGGCGTGGAGCCCGACAACGCGGCGGTGCGCGCCTTCGTGGGCGGCGCCCGGACCGTGGACGGCTCGGCGGCCGTGGTGCTGGAGAGCGAGGAGGCGGCAGCCGAGCGGGGTGCTCCGGCGCTGGCCGTTCTGGGTGGCGTCGTGCGCGGCGCCGGTCTGGCGGCCTCCCTGGCGAAGCTCTCCGACGCGGCCGGCGAACGACCCGCGCTGTGGCAGGTGCCGGAGACGGACGCGCTGCCGGAGGGGCTGCTGGACGGTGTGCCGCGCCAGGACCTCGGTGCCCGTTTCGGCCTCGCCTCCGGCGCGCTCGGCGTCCTCCAGTGCGCCGCGGCCGCCGGCTGGTTCGCCCGTGGCGGGGCCGGACCGGTGTACGCCAGTGCGGGCGGTGACGCCGACGACGCCAGCGCCGGACTCGTCCTGCTCCGGCCGGCGGCGTGATGTCCGGCCCGGGCAGCGTCCTCGCCGCCGGAACGGCGCCGAAGGCCCGGCCCGGCGCACCGCCGCCGGTGGTCGTGCACCGCCGCGCGGCCGGCGGCCGCGACAGGATGCTGCTGCTCCACGGCCTGGCCAACAGCGCGAGCGTCTGGGACGCCTTCCTCGCCCACGTCGGCCGGCAGGACGGCCCCGAGGTCTGGGCCGCCGACCTCCCCTGGCGCGGTGACTGCGTGGCCCACTGGAGCGCGCGGGGCGATGTCGTGCCGTACGTGGCCGACGCGCTGCGCGCGGTGGACGGTGGCGCCGGCGTGGTGGTCGGCCACTCGATGGGGGCCAACAGTCTGCTGGAGTTCCTCCACCGGCGGCTGGAGCACGGTGCCGACCCCTTCACCGAGTACGGCATCCGCGCCCTCGTGCTGGTGTCCCCGTTCTACCGTCGCGTGCCCGAGGACTTCGGTTGGGAGTCGGTCGAGATCGCCGTCCGGAACTTCGTCCGGACGATGACCGAGGGCGTGCGGGTGCACGCCGGCGGCCGGGTCTCGGACGACCTGGTCGAAGAGCTCGGCGGGCGGGTCCGCGACCGGGTCGGCGCCTACGGCTGGATCCGGTTCTTCGAGACCTACCTGGCCACGCCGTGGCTGCGCACCGAACTGTTCCCCGTGCCCTGCCTCGTGATCGCGGGCGAGCACGACTCCATCGCGCTCCCGGAGGAGGGCCGCCTGCTGGCGGCCGACCTGCCGCAGGGGCGGTTCCACCTGCTGCCCGGCAGCGGGCACTTCCTGATGATCGAGCAGGCGGGCGACCTCGCCGCCGTGGTCGATCGCTTCGTCAGCACCTTGCCGGCCGCGTGACCGACAGGCGGCCCCGGACCCACACCTTCAGGGGAGCACCTCCGATGACCACCGTGACCGAAAGCGCAGTCAAGGCGCTCCTCACCAGCGAGACGACGGTGCCGCTGCGTACCCGCTTCGAGGGCGCCAACATCTGCACCTGGATCGGCTTCAAGCACATCAACTACCTCGTCGAGGAAGCCATCCTGCTCCACTTCGCCGAAGCCGGTCTGGAGGCCCGCGCGCTCTACACGGACCACGGCCTCGGCGTGGACCTCGTCGACCTCGACACCCGTATCCTGAGCGCCCTCTTCATGGACGAGACGGTCGAGGCGCACGTCGTCCCCAAGGCCGGGGACGAGGACACCGCCGTCTCCTTCATCGTCACCCTGACCGGTGAGCGCGAGGGCGCGCAGACCAAGCTGGTCGCCGCCCGGGCCAAGGCCGTCCTGCGCCGCGAGAGCTACATCGAGGAGGCGAGCGAGCCGCCGGCCCCGATCGCCCGCTTCGTCACGGACCGCCTCGGCACACCGGTGCGAGGCCTGCAGACGCCGCCCGACATCTCCGGGCTCGACCTCACCGCGGCCACCACCTCGTTGTCCGCCGGCCGCGGCACCACCGGTCCCGACCCGGTGCTCGACCTGCTCACCGTCGGCACCAACTCCTTCGGCTGGAAGTGGCGCATCCCGTACCCGTACTGCCACTTCTCCGAGCGTCTTCAGATGTCCAGCTACCTGCGGCAGATGGAGGAGGTCGTCGACCTGTTCCTGGCCGACCGCGGCATCTCGGTGCGGACCCTGATGGATGAGCGCCGCTGGATCCCCGCCTGCCCGCACTCGAAGATCCAGATCGTCGACGAGGCGCTCATGGAGGAGGAGCTCTACACCGTCTACACGGTGGAGAACATCTTCAAGGACTACACCTACACCTCGCGGATGGACTGCTACGTGGTCCGCGACGGCAAGCTCGTCCAGACCGCCACCGGCAAGGTCACCCACGGCTACGCCGTCGTCGACAACCGGCGCGAGTGGAACCTGGTCACCTTCGACGAGCGCGTCGCCAAGGCGCTTCGGGGCGAGGCCTGACAGCCGTGCCGGATCAGGCAGGCGAAACCGCGGAGAGCAACGGAGCAGATATGAGTACGACCTCAACCCCTGTGAATCGCACGGTCATCACGGCCTGGTCGGCGGTGTCGCCGTTCGGCATCGGCCGGGAGGCGTTCACCGAGGGGCTGCGGGAGCGCCGGGTGGCCGAGGCGCCGCTGGCCCGCGAACCCTGGCAGGCGCCGGCCGAAACGGCCTGCCTGGTACCGGACTTCGACATCCGCGCGATCCTCGGCAAGAAGGGCACCCGGTCGATGGACCGGGCCACCGGCCTCGCCGTCACCACGGTGGGCCGGCTGCTCGACGACGCGCCGCGCAACCGGCAGGTCGCCACCGGCGAGCACTCCGCCCTCGTGCTCGGCACGACCATCGGAAGCGTGCAGAGCCAGATGGACTTCACCCGGGACTCGTTCACCGGCGAGAAGCCCTACTTCGTGGACCCGGCGCGGTTCCCGAACGCCGTGATGAACTGCGCCGCCGGCCAGAGTGCGATCTGGCACCAGCTCAAGGGCGCCAACACCACCATCGCCGGCGGCCATGCGGCCGGTCTGTACGCCCTCAACTACTCCCGCAGGCTACTGCACTTCGGCCGGGCGCGGACCGTGCTGTGCGGCGCGGTGGAGGAGTTCTCGCACGCCCGCTCCTGGCTGGACGAACACGCCCGCGACCCGCGGACCGAGGGCGCCGCACAGCCGGCCGGCGAGGGCTGCGGCCTCCTGCTGATCGAGCAGGCGGACGCCGACGACCCGGACCAGCCGGTGCTGGCCGAGCTCCTCGCCGTCCAGATGGGCATCGCCCTCGACGGCGACGTCCGTACCGCCCTGGCCTCCTGCGTGCAGCGCGCGCTGCGCCGCGCGCAGGTGCGGCCGGAGGAGCTGTGGGCGGTTTCCACCAGCGAGGTGCCCGGCCCGATGGGCGAGCAGGAGCAGGCGGTGATCGAGGAGGTCACCGCCGGTGCCGACCCACGCCACCTCACCCAGGCCGCCCTGCTCGGCGACACCGTGGCCGCGTCGGCCGCCTTCCAGGTGGCCGGCGTCCTGGTGCACGCCGAGGACGACCCCTCGGCCGCCGGCCGGGTCGCCCTGGTCACCTCCGTCGACCGCGACGGCGCGGTCGGCTGCGCTCTGCTCCGTCTCCGCTGACCCCCACTCCCGCCCGTTACGGAAGGACATCGCCATGACGACCCAGGAGGCCTCGGCCGCAGCCGTGCTGGACAAGGAGGACCTGCGTGCGACGATCGCCGGGGTCCTCGACGTGGACGGCGACGAGGTCGGTGACGACGCGCGCTTCGTCGAGGACCTGGAGGTCGACTCCCTGCTGGCGCTGGAGGTGGTGGTCGTCCTGGAGAAGAAGTACGGCCTGCGGCTGGAGGAGAGTTCGTTCCCCCGGATCACCTCGCTGGCCGGCGCCTATGAGGTGCTCAGCGAGAAGCTCCGGTCGGCGTGAGCCGGCCGCGAGCGGTCAGTCCCGTCACCGCGGCGGTGCAGGTGGTCCGGCCCTCGGTGCTCGACGCCGGGGGCCGGACGGCCGCGGCCACCACCGTCGTCGTCGGGGCGGACGAGCCGGTCCTCCCCGGGCACTACCCGGGCTTCCCGATCTTCCCGGGTGTCTGCGTGATCGAGTGTGTCCGGCTCAGCGCACTGGCGGCACCGCCGCCGGGGGCGGGGCCGCTGACGCTGGCCGAAGTGGAATCGACCCGGTTCCTGAGCCCGGTCTTCCCCGGCGACGAGCTGAGCATGGAGCTGACCTGGCGCGACGGCGCCGCAGGCTGGACCTGCACGGCCAAGGTCGCCACCTCTCGCGCGGTCGCGGCCCAGGCCCGCCTGCGCTTCAGCACGGGGGAGGAATCCTGATGCGGACGGACCGGCCCGGTGCCGCCGGGCAGCCGGAGATCAGGCGGGCCCTGCCGCACCGCTTCCCGATGCTGCTGGTCGACCGCGTGCTCGAGGTCGCCCCGGGCGAGCGCATCACCGCGATCAAAGCGGTCACCTGCAACGAGCCCTGGTACCGGGACCTGCCCGAGGAGGCCGCGGACTTCGCCTATCCGCAGGTGCTGCTGATGGAGTCCTGGTGCCAGGCGGCCGGCTTGCTGGCCACCTGGGAGGCGCCCAACCCGGACGTGCTCACCGGGCAGGTCATGCTGTTCGGCGCCGTGACCGGCCTCCAGTACCACCGGCCGGTGCTGCCCGGGGACGTCCTGGAGCACCGGGCGACCATCACCCGGACCCTCGGCGACACCCTGATCATCGCCGGCGAGAGCCTGGCCGACGGCGTGCCCGTGCTGACCGTCGGCAGCGCCGTGCTGGCCTTCCGCCCGGCCGAGGACCTTCGGCCCGACCCTGTCCCCCTTGGAGAAAGTCATGGCTGAGAACGAAACCCGGGTGGCGCTGGTCACCGGCGGCTCGCGCGGCATCGGCCGCGCCACCGTGCTGCGCCTCGCGCAGGACGGCTTCGACGTCGCGTTCTGCTACCAGTCCAACGAGGAGGCCGCCCGCGTCCTGGAGAAGGAGGTGAGCGCCCTCGGCGTGCAGGTGCTCAGCCGTAAGGTCGACGTGCGCGACCTTGCGGCGGTGCGCGGGTTCATCGACGAGACCGAGCGGGAGCTCGGCCCGATCGACGCGGCCGTGACCGCCGCCGGCATCACCCGGGACAACCCGCTCGTCCTGATGAAGGACGAGGAGTGGCACCAGGTGCTCGACACCAATCTGGACGGGGTGTACAACGCCTGCCGTTCCGTCGTCTTCGGCATGATGAAGCGCAAGGGCGGGGCGATCGTCAACATCTCGTCGGTCGCCGGCGTCTACGGCAACGCCACCCAGAGCAACTACTCCGCCTCCAAGGCAGGGATCATCGGCTTCTCCCGGGCCCTGGCCAAGGAGGTCGGCCGCTACGGCATCCGCGCCAACGTGGTCGCCCCCGGCTTCATCGACACCGACATGACCTCGGTCCTCACCGACAAGACGAAGGACAAGGCGCTCGAGTCGGTGCCGCTGGGCCGCCTCGGCACTGCGGACGAGGTCGCCGACCTGGTCGCCTACCTGGTCTCGCCGCGCGCGGGCTACATCACCGGCGCCGTCCTGCAGATCGACGGCGGCATCACCATCTAGCTTTCCAGGAGCCTGAGTTGGCGGTCGAACCGGCACGCTGGTACTTCTCCCTGCGCAGCCCGTACTCGTGGCTGGCCTTCCGGGAGCTGACCGAGAACGCCCCCGACGTGGCGGAGCGGATCCAATGGCGGCCGTACTGGGAGCCGGGCGGCGCGACCTCCCGGCTCCTGGCCGGGACGGACGTCCGGCTGCCCTACGTCCCGATGTCGAAGGAGAAGCACCTCTACATCCTGCAGGACGTCAAACGCCTCGCCGTCGAGCGGGGTCTGACGGTCGCCTGGCCCGTCGACACCGCGCCCGACTGGGACATCGCCCACCTCGGCTGGCTGGTCGCCGAGGACGCCGGCCTGGGTCGCGAGTACATCGGCAACGTCTACCGGGCGCGCTTCGAGCTCGGACTGGACATCTCCGAGCGGTCCGTGATCGCCGAGGCCGGCGCGGAGACCGGTCTCGACCCGGACGTCGTCGGCAGTGCCGCCGACGACCCGGCGATCCTCGCCCGCGGCGTCGAGGCGCTGCGCGCGCTCGGCCGCGACGGCGTGTTCGGGGTGCCCTTCTTCATCCACGGGAGCGACAAGTTCTGGGGCTCCGACCGGCTCGCCGGGTTCGTCGCGAGCGTCCGCGCCGTGGCATAGCGCGGCGGCGGGTTCCATGACTGCCGGGCCCGGATGCTCGACTTCGGGAGCCACCGACCCCGTCCGGATCGGCATCCGCCCTCGGCAAGCACGGTCCCGGCCGCCTCACCGGCGGCCGGGACCTGCCGGCGATCGCACCCGGTGGACGGCTTGCTCCGCGACGTCGGCAGCCGTCGGCCCGGCTGGGACGACGGCTACCGACGGCGGGCGTGGAAGATGGTGAAGAGCACACGCACCATCAGAATGGCGCTGACCACCAGCAGGTTGTAGCCGACCACCTCGAACAGGCTGATCGACGATGTGATCCGAGGTCCGCGCGCGGTGCTGAGCAGGATGACCGCCATCACCCCGGTCGTCGCGCCGAGGGCGGTCAGGATGACCTCGTGCACGAGGGTTTGCAGGAAGCCGCGGTCCTGGCGGTTCCCGAGCAGCCGGATGTTCATGCTCAGCCGGCCCTGCTCGATCGCGCTGGTGATCCGGTCCACCCGACGGGGCAGTCGGCGTCCGATCATGAGGATGTCGAGCAGCTCTTCGGCGGCCGTGCCTCCCAGCTTCGACGGCGATGCCGATTCGGTGACCTGCACCCAGGCGAACTGCTTCGCCTCGGCCGTCAGATCGAAGTCGGGGGCGATCCGGGTGAGTGTGCCCTCCAGCGTGGCGAGCGCGCGGAACGCCGCCGCGATGCTGTTCGGAATGGTCAGCCGGTGGGCCGTGACAAGCCGGAAGAGATCGCTGAAGGCGCTGCTGTCCAGAGCCGTTCCAGGTCCGAAATGGCGTGCCAGGAAAAGGCCGAGGGCCCGTTCGAGGCCCTTCTGGTCGATCTCCTCCGGCTGGTTCGCCAGTGCGAGCAGCGCGTCGCAGAGAGCGGCGGCGTCGGCCCGGCGGACGGCCACGAGCAGGTCGCGCAGCCTGGTCTGGAGTTGCCCGTCGATCCGGCCGACCGAGCCGAAGTCGAGCATCGCGAGTCGGCCGTCGCGAAGCAGCAGGATGTTCCCCGCGTGCGGGTCCGCGTGGAAGATCCCGCCGATCATGATCTGCCGCAGGACGCAGTCGAGGACGGTACGGGCGACGGCTGTCGGGTCCACGGTCGGGCCTTCGAACGCCGCGGTGGACGCGCTGAGCGGCTCCCCGTCGATCCATTCCGTGACCAGGACCTTCTCGCTGGAGAGCTCCGGGAAGACCTGCGGTATCAAGACCTTCCCGGCCCGGCTTCTCGCCGCGACCGCCGCCATGTTCCGGGCCTCGACCCGGAAGTCCAGCTCCTCCAGGACGGAGTCGGCGAAACCGCGGGCCAGCGCCTCGACCCCGGCGGCCCGCCCCCAGGCGGTCCGTTCCTCGAGTCTGCGGGCGACGCTGCACAGGATGTCGAGGTCCCGCTCGACGACCGGCCGGCAGCCGGGGCGGCGTACCTTGACCACCACCTCCCGACCCGAATGCAGCCGAGCCCGGTGCACCTGCGCGATGGACCCCGCTGCCAGCGGCACCGGGTCGAACCGTGCGAACACCGTTTCCAGGGGCCGGTGGAACTCCTGCCGCAGCTGCTCGGCCACCTCCTCCCAGAGCGCGTGCGTGGCCTGGTGCTGGAGGTTGCTCAACTCCTCGGTGAAACTGGGCGGCAGCAGGTCGTGCCGGGTCGAGAGGACTTGACCGAGCTTGACGAACGTCGCTCCGCCTTCTTCCAGGGCCCGTCGAAGCGAGCGGGCCAGCTGGTGGTGGCCGGCGGGCCCGGGGGCCGAGGCTCGGCCGGCGCTGCGGAGCAGCCGTCCGAGGCCGTGCCGATAGGCGATGGCGCTGAGCTGGGAGTAGCGGCGGGCCCGGGCGATCCGGCGGCGCAGCGCCCGGGGCAGCCGCAGCATCGAGGGCCAGGAGCCACTGGGCAGGACCACCTCGGAGGCGGCGAGGAAGCCCATGGTCAGCAGGAGCACCGCACCGATCTCGACCGTGATGAGCGCGCCGCGGTCGGCCGAGTGCACGGTCCGGCTGAAGAAGATCGTGGCGAAGAGGCCGACGCATCCGGTCACCACGGCGCGGATACGGCCGACCCGCAACCCGAGCAGCAGTCGTGCGCCGGCGGAGAAGCCCGCGATCGTGACGGCGAACGTGACGCAGCCGATCGTGAGCAGGATAGCCGTCTTCACGTGTGGCTGACCCCCTGAGCTGTACCGGATGCGAGACGATGGCCAAGCCTACGAACGACCGGGAAGGGCCGAGCCGGAACGGTGGTACGGGTGGCCGCAAGATGCCAGCCGACCGCTCGGACCGGCGGCGATCGACGTGCGGTGTCGCGCGATGCCCGAAAAGGCCGGGGCCGGCCGACCGGTGGAGGCGGTCGGGCCCCTCGGCTGACACCTTCCTGTCAGAACGGTGTGCGGGCGGACCGCGGAGCCCGGGACTCTTGCGAGGATCACGGGACGGTGCCGCACATGGAAGGGCGGCCGTGCTGCGGCCCCGCCGGGCGGCAGAGCCCGCCCGAAGGCGGCGACCACAGAGGGGACGCACCCGATGAGCACAGTCCGCAGCCGGCAGACGCTGCGATATCTCCTGGTCGAGAGCCAGGAGTCCGCGACCGAGGAAGCCCTGGCCTTCGTCGGCGACGGTGCGGTCCAGGCGCGGGCAGGGCACGAGGTGACCCTGTTCCTGGTGCAGGGCGGGGTGTCGCTCGCCCTGGGCGACCGTCCGGAGCTGGCGGACTTCCTGGACGCGGGTGGCCGGCTGCTGGCCGACCGCTTCTCGCTGGACCAGCGGGGGATTGCCGCCTCCGCGCTCCGTCCGGAGACGATCCCGGCCGAGATGGACGAGATCGCGCGACTGGTGCTCGATCCCGCGGTCCGGACGGTGTGGCACTGATGCCCCGCCCGATTCCCACGACCGACGTCCTGTTGACCTTCATGGGGGCGCCGCACCGTACCGACCTGACCACGACCGTGCTGCGGCTGGTCCAGTCGATGCTGGAGCAGGGCGGGCGGGTCCAGGTCTGGGCCTGCGGCTACGCGACGATGCTGACCCAGCAATCGCTGGGCGAGTTCAAGCCGCGGGACCTGGCGGACTGGTCGACGCGCCACCTGAGCACCGCAACGATCGTGCAGGAGATGCTTCGGGCGTTTCCCGACCAGTTCTACTGGTACGGATGCCGGTTCTGCAGCGATGACCGCGGGGCGACCGGCCACGTGCCGGAGATCGCCATGCGGGCGCCGCACGCCTACGCGGGCAACCTGGCGGCGGCGGGCAAGACCATACTGATCGGGGTGATCTGAGATGGCCGAGCAGGCCCGAGTGCTGGCGATCGTGGACCGCGGCTACCGAGGTGCTGTGGAGAAGCAGTTTGTCGACACGCTCTACCTGGTGCGTGAACTCCACCGGCAGATGGGGGGAATGGACATCCTGCTGCGGGGGCAGGCGGTCAGCTACGCGGCCAGGGACGCGACGGTCGCACCACTGCGTTTCGGCAATCGCGTGGTGGAGACCCTGAGCGACCCCCGGCGGGACGTCCGGGCACTGCTGGCCGCCGGCATCCGGGTCCGGGCGGAGGAACCGGGGCTGATCGCGAGTGGGCTGGTCGGCCGCGAGCAGTTGTTGGAGGGCGTCGAGTTGATCGGTGCGCGGGTCGCGGCGGAGAGCTGGTCCGAGTACCGGATGATCTGTTTTCTGTAAGCGAACCGCCGGTCGGCCGCGCGTCCGGGACCTGCGCGGGGCGTGCCGAACGGGGCAGCATGAGCGGGACGGATCGACCCCGTTGCAGCTTCCTGTAGCCGTTGTTGCGCGGCCACTTCGAATCCGCTGTTATGGACTGGACATCAGTTCGGTTGCCTCGGCGACCTGCCGAAACAACAGGGGGAGCTATGCATGAGCGGGAGTTTCGAGCGTTCGTTTCCGTGGCCGAGATAGGGCGCATGGATCACGCGGCGAAGGAACTGGGATATTCCCAGCCGGCGATCAGCTACCAGATCAAATGCCTGGAACAGATGCTGGGAACGAAACTCTTCATCCGCGATTCCAACGGGGCGCACCTCACCCGCGAAGGGCGAATGATCCTGCCCTCGGCGAAGGCGGTCCTGACACTCATCGACAGCATGAAAGGCGTCTGCGCGGTGTGAGCCCGCCGGCGTTCGAGCTCGGTAACAGCATCCACCGGGCGCGGCAGCGGCGCACCGCCACGTCAAATAGTTGAAAACGGCGACGATATGACGCCGCTCCGTCGTCCACCCGACCCGCCGGCATCCCTGGAGGTCCCGGCCGTCCCGCGCGGGACGGCCGGGACCTCGGCCGTTGGGAAGGACGGCTCACCCGCCGGGCTGTCAGCAAGTTGCCGAGCCGCGCCGGCCGGGCCTCCGGAGCGAGACCCGTGACGTCTAATCGACATGCTTCCGATTACTGGATGGGGACTCAGCATGCGCGGACACGACATCGAACTCCCGGCGCACCGAGGCGAGGTGGTCGTCCCATGACGGTCGACGACGCGAGGGCCGCGACTCCGAAGCCGCTGACCCTGGACGACTACGCCGCGCTGGCCCGTGAGCGCCTGGACCCGTCGGTCTGGGACTTCATCCAGGGCGGGGCGGGGGAGGAGCGGACGCTCACCCAGAACCTGCTCGCCTTCGACCGGACGCGGCTGCGCGCCCGGGTGCTGACCGGCGTGAGCGAGGTGGACACCTCGGTCACGGTGTTCGGGCGCCGCTGGGCCGCCCCGGTGGGGGTGGCGCCGATGGCGTACCACACGATGATGCACCCCGGGGGTGAGATCGCCACCGTGCAGGCAGCGGGGGTGGCCGGCCTGCCGGTCGTGGTGAGCACCTTCGCCGGGCAGCCGTTCGACAAGCTGGCCGCCGCCGCGAGTTCGCCGCTCTGGCTGCAGGTCTACTGCTTCCGAGACCGGGAGACGACCCGTCAACTCATCGAGAAGGCCGGGGAAGCGGGCTTCGAGGCGATCGTCCTCACCGTCGATGCGCCCCGGCTCGGCCGGCGGCTGCGTGACCTGCGCAACGACTTCCGGCTGCCCGACGGCATCGTGCCGGCCAACCTGCCACCGGCCGACTACTCGTCGCCGAGCGGCCACGGGCGCGCCGAACTGGACCCCGCACTGGACTGGTCGGTGCTTTCCTGGCTGCGCTCGATCAGCCCGCTGCCCGTGCTGCTCAAGGGGATCACCACCGCCGAGGACGCCACCCGGGCGCTCTCCACCGGCGCGGACGGCCTGGTCGTCTCCAACCACGGTGGGCGTCAACTCGACGGTGGTTACGCCTCCTTGGACGTTCTGGCGGAGGTCGCCAGCGCGGTGGACGGCCGTTGCCCCGTGCTGCTGGACGGCGGCGTGCGGCGCGGCACCGACGTGCTGTCGGCGCTGGCACTCGGCGCCGACGCCGTGCTGGTGGGCCGTCCGGTGCTGCATGGCCTGGCAGTGGCCGGGCAGACCGGTGTCACCGACGTGTTCGACATCCTGGTCGGCGAGTTCGAGGACGCCCTGTTGTTGACCGGCACCCGCTCGGCCGCCGACGCGGGCTCCGCCGTGCTGGAGCCGGGCGCATCCACCGCGCCCCCGCCGCGCGCCGCCGCACCGGCCGAGCAGCCGTTCACCCCGGTCGAACTACGCAAGGAGGAACTGCACGCCAGCGTCAGTGACCCGGTGCTGGACACCATGAACTTCCTCAACGAGGTGACCATCCGCTACCCCGAGGCCGTCTCCTTCGCACCGGGCCGGCCGTACGAGGGTTTCTTCGACACCGAGCAGCTGTTCACGCACCTGCGCCGCTACCTCGACCACCTGGCCGAGCAGGGTGACACACCCGCAGCCGTGCGCACCAAGCTGTTCCAGTACGGCCCCACCGCGGGACTGATCAACGGGCTGATCGCCGACTCGCTGCGCAAGGACGAGGGGATCGACGTCGACCCCGCCTCGATCGTGGTCACGGTGGGCTGCCAGGAGGCGATGTTCCTGACCCTGCGGGCGCTGTTCGCCGGCCCCCGGGACGTCCTGCTCGCCACCAGCCCCTGCTACGTGGGGATCACCGGCGCCGCCTCGTTGCTCGGAATCCCGGTGACCGCGATCGATGACGGGCCGGACGGCCTCTCCTGCGCGGCGGTGGAGGCGGCGGTCCGCGCGGAGCGGGCCCGCGGGCGCCGGCCTCGGGCGCTCTACGTGGTGCCCGACCACTCCAACCCGTCCGGCACCACCATGCCCCGGCAGACCCGCGAGGACCTGCTCGCGCTCGCGGAGCGCCTCGACCTGCTCGTGATCGAGGACAACCCCTACCGCCTGGTCAGCACCGGCGAGCGGCTGCCCACCCTCAAGGCCCTCGACACCGGCCGCCGGGTGGTCCACCTCGGCTCGTACTCGAAGTCGGTCTTCCCGGGCGCGCGGATCGGCTTCGTGATCGCGGACCAGACGGTCCGGGATGCCGTCGGGACCACCGGCCTCCTCGCCGACGAACTCGCCAAGATCAAGAGCATGGTGACGGTGAACACCCCGCCGATCGCCCAGGCCGCGGTGGCCGGGATGCTGCTGGCCGCGGACGGGCGGCTCTCCGAGCTCAACGCCGGGCCCGCCGCGCACTACGGGGACGTCCTGGAGGCCGTGCTGGAGGAGCTGGAGCGGCACTTCCCGGAGGGCCGGCGGCGCGCACTCGGCATCAGCTGGAACGTCCCCGGCGGCGGGTTCTTCCTCACCGTCAAGGTGCGGTTCCCGGCGGACAACGCCGCCCTGCTGCGCTCGGCCGAGGAGCACGGGGTGATCTGGACCCCGATGTCGTACTTCTACCCCCAGGGAGGTGGCGAGCACGCCATGCGACTCTCGTTCAGCTACCTGACCCGCGCGGACGTCGAGGACGGCATCGCCAGGCTGGCGCGCTTCGTCGAGACCGAGACCGCGGTCGTCGACGGGCCCGGCCGATGAGGAGCGCCGCCGTCATCGGCACCGGGGCGATCGGCACGTCCGTCGCGCTCGCGCTCAGCCGGCACGGGGTGGCGGTGCACCTGGACGACGTGAACCGAACGGCGGCGAGGACCGCGGAGGCCATGGGCGCGGGCTCACTGACCGCACCCGAGGGGCCGGTCGACCTCGCCGTCCTCGCCGTCCCGCCCGCGCACATCGGCACCGTCCTGGCGCGCGCCCAGCGCGACGGCCTGGCCCACGCCTACACCGACGTCGCCAGCGTGAAGGCGCAGCCGCACGAAGAGGTGGCGCGCGCCGGGGCGGACCCGGCCAACTACATCGGCGGGCACCCGATGGCCGGCACCGAGCGCTCCGGACCGCTGGCCGGGCGGGCCGACCTGTTCGAGGGCCGGCCGTGGGTGCTCACGCCGTCCTCGGACACCGGTCAGGAGACGCTCAACCGCGCCCTTGAGCTCGCCTCGCTGTGCGGTGGCACGCCGGTGGTGATGGACGTCGCCGCGCACGACCGTGCCGTCGCGCTCATCTCGCACGCCCCGCACCTGGTGTCCTCCCTGATGGCGGCCCGCCTGGCGGACGCGGGGGAGTCCAGCATCCGGGTCGCGGGGCCGGGGGTGCGGGACGTCACCCGCATCGCGGCCGGGGACCCGGGTCTGTGGGGCGAGATCCTGGACGCCAACGCCGCCGCCGTCGCGGACGTCCTCGATGAGTACGCGTCCGACCTCGGAAGGACCATCTCCGCACTGCGGGGCCTGGCCGGAACCGACAGCGCGCGTCGCAAGGAGGCCGCGGCCACCCTGGACCACGTCCTGCGACACGGCAACCAGGGGCGGGCACGGGTCGCCCACAAGTCGGGCACCCCGCTCACCGACCTGGCCGCCGTCCCGGTGCTGGTGCCAGACCAACCCGGCGCGCTGGCAAGGCTGTTCACCGCGGTGGGCGAGATCGGGGTGAACATCGAGGACCTGCGGATCGAGCACTCGATGGACCGGCCGCGCGGCCTGGTCGAACTGCTCGTCCAGCAGCATTCCGCGTCGGCACTCAGCCGGCTGCTGGACGCGGACGGCTGGACCGTGGCGGAGAAGGCGGCGGTCGGGGCCGGTTCCCGATGACCGAAAGCGGAGCTCCGGGGGTGCGGGATCGCCGCACCTCCGGAGCTCCTTGCTTGCCGGTGCCGTCGGTTCGATCAGCCGACGGCCACCGGATCGTCCTGCGCCACCGGCCTGATCAGCGGGCGGGCGAGTGCGACCCAGTCCGCGGGAGCGACCGCCAGTGAGCGATCGAGTCGGGCCGCGTTGAAGAAGATCTCTTCGGGTTCGAGCAGTGCGGGGTCGGCCAGCAGCTCGAGGTCCTGGTCGAAGACGAAGGGAACGATGGAGCCGCTGCGGCACCGGGTGAGCCGCTCAGCGGTCCGTTGGTCGGCGAACGCCGTCCGGTCGCCGCCGAGATGGTGTGTGACGGCTTCCAGGTCGACCCGGCGGTCACCGGGCACGACGACGACACTGTGCCGGGGCGGGCTCCCGGCGGTCCTGGTGCGGACCACGATGCATTTCGCGGCCTGCCGGAGCGTATGCCCGCGCATTTCACTGGCCTCGGCAGTGCGTCCTTCCGGCCGGTGGTGAATAAGACGAAACGGCGTTCCGGACGACGACATCATTGTCATGATCCGGTGGTAGACGCCGTATTCGGGTTCGTCCGTGAGCTCAGTCCTGTTCACGGAATCTCCTCCCTCGAAAGGCTGACCCGAACGTAATGCCTGCCGGGATCGGAAATCCGGGACTGGCCACTAGCTGTCATGACCGGAATCGGTCAACCGGGCTGGCTTGACGGGCGGCCCCGCCACCCCCTGTGGGTGCGCGAGCACGGGCCGTCGCCAATCGCGGCCCGCTCCAGGGCGGGGGCCAGCCGGGCGCGCAGCTTGCTGACATTGCCGTAGGACTCCGGGGGGCCGCGCTGTGAGATGGCGGTGGACGGAGTCGCACGTCATGGGGGGTAGCCATGAGGGAACTGTCGAGCACGCGAGCACCGGCACTGCGCGGGCGCCGGCTCGGGGACGACGTGGAGCAGGGGCTGTTGGAGGTTCAGGCCCTGATCGAGGAAACCGTGGTGAGGCACCGCGACTTCGTGTCCCGATCGGTCGTCGTCACCGCGGCGCCGCCGGACGAGGAGGAGCTGTTCGCCGAGACCGCCCGGCTGATCGGGCGCACCCGGCACGGGCTCCAGGTGGTGCTCGCCTCGGACGTGCCCAGGGCCAGGGTGATCTACGGCGCGCTGGGCGAGATGCTCGCCGCCTGCGACGACGAGGTCACCGTGCGGCTGTTGTGCGTGCCGGAGACGCTCGACCGGGAGTTCGTCCGGGAGCAACTCGACGCGGGCTGCCAGCTGGAGGCGAGGATCTGCCAACTGCCCTGGATCGAGACCATCATGGTCGACCATCAGGTCGTGCTCGCCTGTGGGGACCTGGTGACCGGCAACCGGCGGCGGGCCGCGATGATCCGGGACCTCTCCGTGATCCGCACCATGCACAACCTGTTCGCGGGCGTCTGGCGGCGTGCCGTTCCGATCGAGGATCGGCCCGACTTCGGGAACGCGGCCCGGAAGGAGTTCACCCAGCGCATCCTCGACCGGTTGAACGCCGGGATGACGGACGAGGTGGCCGCCCGGGACCTCTCGGTCTCGGTCCGCACCTACCGTCGGTACGTCGCCGAGATCATGGAGACGCTCGGCGCGAACTCGCGCTTCCAGGCCGGGGCGCGGGCCGCCGAACTCGGGCTGCTGGCCGCGGGGCAGGCCCCGCATCCGGCCCGCCGTACCGCCTGACCTGCGGCGCGGTACCGCCGGCCGGGCGGTGGCAGCTTCCTGAAGCGGGCATTGTCGCCGCTCCGGGCAGCCGGATAGAACTGGCGGCGGACACCAGCAGTCGGCGCACACCCGGCGGAGCAGGGCAGTTGGCTACCGGCCGGACATCGACTCGGCCCGGGCCCGTCACCGGCCCGGGATCCGCTCCGCGGGTCGACCTCAGCTGTACCAGTAAGCCTCCGGCAGCCGCCGCCCCCGGGCGGGCCGCCGGAGTCGCCGTTCCGGACGAGGAACGTGTCGTCGCGGTGGGCAACGGCGCGTCCCGGGCGGCGGCACGCGGCGGAGCCGGTCCTGCACCCCCGGCGGGACCGGCTCCGCCTCAGACAGGACAACTCGGTGATCCGCCGGCTGGAAGGTGTGGACCATGACCCCCGAACCGATCGCGCTGTTGTTTCCTGGACAGGGCACCCAGAAGCAGGGCATGGGCGCGCCCTGGCGGGACACCGAAGCATGGTCCCTCGTGGGGGCGGTCTCCGAGCGGGTCGGCGAGGACGTCGCGGAACTGCTGCTGCACACCGACGGCGCGTTGCTGCGCCGCACCGACCTGGCCCAGCTGGTGGTCTTCACCGTCGACGTGATGGCCCACGACGAGGCGCGGCGGCACGGACTGCTGTCCGAGGCGCCGGTCGCCGCCTGCGCCGGCCACAGCCTCGGCGAGTTCGCCGCCCTGGTGGCCGCGGGAGCGCTCGGGCTCGCGGACGCGGCCGGGCTGGTCGCGGTGCGCGGCCGGGCCATGCGGGAGGCGGCCGAACTGTCCGACGGCACGATGGGAGTGCTCGTCGGCGCGCCGCTGGCGGATGTCGAGGCACTGGCCGCGGACGCACGGATCGCCGGACACCGGGTCTGGGTGGCAAACGTGAACGCGCCGGGCCAGGTGGTGCTCTCCGGCTCCGTGGACGGGGTGGCCGCGGCTGCCGCCGAGGCGCCCGGGATCGGCGCGAAGCTGATCAGCCTCCCGGTCGGCGGGGCCTTCCACAGCCCGTACATGGCGCCCGCCGCCGCGCGGCTGCGGGCAGCGCTGGCGGGTGTCGAGTTCGCCGCGCTGCACACCCCGGTAGTCGCCAATGTGGACGCTCGCCCGCACGCCTCGGGTGCCGACTGGCCTGATCTGATGGACCGTCAACTGGTCTCACCGGTGCTCTGGGAGGCCGGGATCCGGACGCTGGTCGACCGGCTCGGGTGCTCGCGGCTGATCGAGCTGGGCCCCGGCCGCACGCTGGCCGGCATGGCCCGTCGCATCGCCCCGGCGGTCGAAGTGCTCTCCGTCGACAGCCCGGTGGCCCTCGGGGCCGTCGGCCCGGCGGTGTCGAGTGCGCGGGGATGACGTACGGACAGGAGAGGGAGAGATGATCAAGAGCGCAGTCGAAAGCCGATGGTTCCGGCGCTACCCGCAGTCGGACGGCCGGACCGTCCAACGGTTGGTCTGCCTGCCGCACGCGGGCGGGACCGCCAGTGCCTTCCACGGCTGGGCGGACCACCTCGGCGGCGGGGTGGAGGTGCTTGCGACCCGCTATCCCGGCCGGCAGGAGCGGATCGCCGAGGACTGCATCACCAGCATGGCGGAGCTAGCCGAGGCGGTCACCCAGGCGCTGCTCCCGTTCCTCGATCTGCCGGTGCACCTGTTCGGCCACAGCATGGGCGCCTCGCTCGGCTACGAGGTGGCGCTGAAGCTGGAGCGGGAGCACGGCGTCCAGCCGGCTGGGCTGTACGTGTCGGCCCGCAAGGCACCGCACCAGGTGACCCCGAGGTCCACCTACCTCGGCGGCGACGAAGCCGTGATCGAGGAGGTGATCAGGCTCGGCGGCACCGAGGCGGAACTGCTGCGCGACCCGGACCTGTACGAGCTGGTGATGCCTGCGCTACGCGCCGACTTCGAGATCGTCGGCACCTACCGTGCGAGGCCGGCGCGCCCGGTGAACTGCCCGGTGGTCGGCTACGTCGGCGACCGCGACGAGATCACGCCGGCCGACATGGCGGCCTGGGTGGACGTGTCCACCGCCTCCTTCGACCTGACGGTGTTCCCGGGTGACCACTTCTACCTGATGGACCAGCGGGACGCGCTGGTGCGCGATCTCGCCGCACGGATCGCGTGACGCGATGGGCACCGTGATCTCGGAGCCGAGGTGCGGCGTCGGCGTCCTGGACAAGACCTCGTTGCTGCTCGGCGTACTGGCCGACGGCCCGGCCTCGTTGCGGACCCTGAGCGATGTCACCGGTCTGTCCAGGGCGACCGTGCACCGGCTCGCGCTCGCCCTGGAGAACATCCGCCTGCTGACCCGCGACGCCCGGGGACGGTTCCTGATCGGCCCGCGGATCGGCGAGCTGGCCGAGGAGGCGTGCCGCGACCGGTTGCTGCACAGCGCCGGTCGCGTGCTGGCGGAGCTGCGGGTGCGTACCGGGGCCAGCGCGCGGCTCTACCGGCGCCACGGCAGCCTGCGGATCTGCGTGGCCACGGCGGAGGGCCCGGGCACCGGGCGGCAGGCCCGGTCGGCGGAGGGCGTGGCGCTGCCGATGAAGGCCGGTGCGGGCGCCCAGGTGCTGTTGGCCTGGGAGGACCCGCACGCGATCGCCGAGACGATCCGGGGAGCGGGCTTCGGCGCGGTGACCCTGGCCAAGGTGCGCCGACAGGGCTGGGCGCAGAGCCTGGGGGTCGGGGAGCTGGGGTTCGGCGCGGCCGCGGTGCCCGTGCGCGGGGCCGCCGGGCAGGTGGTGGCCGCGCTCGTGCTGGACGGGCCGGTCACGCTGATGTCCCGGGCACCGGGTCGGCAGTACGGCGGTCTGCTGATCGACGCGGCCGCCGGGCTCGAGACCGGGCTTACCTGATCGGCGGGCCGCTCACTCCTGACAGTTAGCTGCAGAAAGTCTTGCCCGTTCCCTCGGGAAATCGATAGAAATCCGTTCGGCTGTTCATGACGAATTCCTTGGAGACAGTGATGGCAAGAAAGCCGCCGCGCTGGTACTTCTCGTTCGGCAGCGCGTACTCGTGGATGGCGTACCGGGATCTGATCACCCGGTATCCGGACGTCGCGGACGCGATCGACTGGCTGCCGTTCTGGGAGCCGGACGACGTCCACCACGACCACCTGGAGTCCTCCGGGGTACAGCTGCCCTACGTGGAGCTGTCCCGCGACAAGTACCTCTACGTCCTCCAGGACGTCCGCCGGCTGGCCGTCGAGCGCGACCTGCAGATGGTCTGGCCAGTGGACCGCACGCCCAACTGGGAGGTCTCGCACCTGGCCTACCTGGTGGCCAGGGACCACGGCCGTGGCCGGCAGTTCATCGACGAGACCTACCGGGCCAGGTGGGAGGAGGGACTGGACATCTCCTCCCCGGAGGTCGTGGCCGGCATCGGTGCGGGCATCGGCCTCGATCCGGCCGTGCTGGGCCACGCGTGGCAGGACCCGGAGGTGCGCGCCCAGGGCCTGGAGGCGCTCAACGCCCCCTATCGGGACGGGGTGTTCGGAGTGCCGTACTTCATCGACGGCTACCAGCGCTTCTGGGGCATCGACCGGCTGCCCGGATTCGTCTCCGCGGTGCGCCACCGCATGGCGGCCGCCACCGCGGCCGCCCGCTGACCAACGTCGGCCGACGTCAACCGACGCCGACGCCCGTTTCATCCGCAACCAACCGACAGGAGTCCGATCGATCATGGCGACCAACCCGTTCGAGGACGACAACGCCTCCTACTACGTCCTCGTCAACGAGGAGAACCAGCACTCGCTGTGGCCCGGCTTCGCCGAGGTCCCGGCCGGCTGGACCGTCGTGCACGGGCAGGAGAGCCGCGAGTCCTGCCTCGACTACATCAACACCAACTGGACGGACATGCGCCCGAAGAGCCTCGTCGAGGCGATGGGCGCCTGACCTTCGATCACCTGACAGCGGCTCCCCAGGGCCGCGGCACGCACTCAGGCCCCGGTCCGACCCCACGCGGACCGGGGCCTGCCGTCTGCCCGCTGACAGCTTGTTGCCAGCCTGCGCGGGGAAGACGGCCGGTCCCGCGTGTGGGGACCTAGGGTCGGGCTCGAACGATCGTGCTGACGCTCTGCCCGGAGGAACGATGACCACGCTGACCGCCGAGCCGCGGCCGGACTCCCTCGTGGCCCGCCTGGCCCTGGCCGACCCGGGGCTCACCGCCCGGCTGCACCGCGGCCTGGCCGACGCCGAGACCCGCCTGCGCGAGACGGCGGCCGATGTACCGAACGCGCTGGTCGCAGAGCGGTCGCGATACCTGATCGAGGCCGGCGGAAAGCGGTTGCGGCCACTGCTGGTGCTGCTCGCGGCCGAGTTCGGCGCCGGGGCCGAGGACGGCCGGACGGGCCAGGTCCTGGACGCCGCCGCTATGGTCGAACTGATACACGTGGCCTCGCTGCACCACGACGACGTGATGGACGGCGCCCGCAGCCGGCACGGCGTGCCGAGCGCCCCGGCCCGTTGGGGCAACCGGACGGCGGTGCTGCTCGGCAACCGACTGCTGGTCAGGGCCGGCCGGCTCGCCGCGGGCCTCGGGGACGACGTGATCAGGATGCAGGGCGGCGCCGCCGAACGTCTGGTCCGGGGCCAGCTGCGGGAGTTGACCGGGCCGGCGGCGGGGGAGTCCCCGCTGACCCACCACTTCGCGGTGATCGCCGACAAGACGGCCTCGCTCATCTCCCTGGCGCTGCGCCTGGGCGCCGAGGTGGCGGGCGCGCCCGCACCGGCCGTCCGGGCGCTGGCCGAGTACGGTGAGCAGCTCGGCATAGTCTTCCAACTCTCCGACGACCTACTGGACTTCGTTGCGGATCCGGCGGAGTCCGGCAAGGACGCCGGGATCGACCTCGCCGTCGGGGTGCGGACCCTGCCGGTGCTGCTGGCGCTCAGCGAGGACGGGCCGCGCGCCGCCGAGCTGCGCAGGCTGCTGGAGGGTGGCCCTCTCGCCGACGAGCGCAACCGCCGCCGCGCGGCGGAGCTGCTGCGCAGCTCCAGCGCCGAGGCCCGGGCCCGGGAACTCCTGCACTCCTGCGCGACGGACGCCCGCGACGCGCTGTCCGCCCTGCCGGACCTCCCGGCCCGGGCCGCACTGGAAAGCCTGGTCGGACTGGTCGAACACCGCACCGCGTAGGGCCCGTCCGCAAACCCCCGCCCGGCAGGCGGCGGTTTGCGGACGGGCCACAGCGCTTGCTCGCACGTGAAGGGGCCGCCGGGTCGAATCCGACCCGGCGGCCCCTTCGCCGTCGCCGACGAGGTCAGCCCGTGGTGCGGCCACTGCCGACCAGGACGGGCTCCTCTCCGGCCGGGCTCGGCGCTTCGTCCTTCAGACCCGGCCACCAGGCCCGGCGGCCGAGCAGCGTGGTGGTGGCGGGAACGAGGAACAGCGCCATGACGAAGGCGGTGAGCAGGATGCCGAACGCCACCGCGAAGCCCATCTGCTGGAGCATCGAGTTGTCCGCGAGCATCAGGACACCGAAGGTGCCGGCCAGGATGACCGCCGCGGCGCCCATGGTCGGAGCGGACTGGGCCACCGCGTGCTTGACCGCCGCCCGGGGGTCGGTGCCCCCGCGGATCTCCTCGCGCAAGCGCGCGATCATGAGGATGTTGTAGTCGGTGCCGATGGCGACCACGAAGAGGTAGACCAGGATGGGCAGGCTGAACATGACGCCGTTGGTGCCCTTGACGCCCTGGAAGAGCAAGACCGTGGCGCCGAGGGTGCCGACGAAGCCGAGGCCGACGGACAGCATCAGGAACCACGGTGCGACCACGCTGCGCAGCAGCAGGCCGAGGATCAGCATGATGGCGAGGGCGGCGACCGGGAACACCACGGTGTAGTCGTGGTTGGTGGCGGTCCGGATGTCACCCATGACGGCGGTCATGCCGCCGACCAGGGCCCGGGTACCGGTCGGTGCGGCGGCGTGCGCCTGGTCCCGCAGTGAGCCGTCGACCAGGTCGATCGCCTTCTCCTCCATCGGCTTGTAGACCAGCGAGACGCTGAACTGGGCGACCGTGCCGTCGGCCGAGCCCACCGCGGGGTCGACCTGGGCGACACCGCTGATGGAGGCGAGCTTGTCGTGGTAGGCGGTCAGCTGGTCCTCGGCCAGCTTGCCGCCGCCGGTGTTCTCCAGGAACACCAGGGTCGGCTGGGCCCGGCCGGCCGAGAAGCCGCCCTGCAGGTCGTCCATCGCCTGCACCGACTCCAGGTTCTTCGGCAGCGAGGAGCCGCTGTCGAAGTCGGCCTTGAACCCGAGGGCGCCGGCCGCGAGCACCACCAGCACACCACCGGAGACCGCTGCGACCAGCCCCGGGCGGCGGGCCGTCAGGCCGCCCACCTTCTGGGCCAGGGCGTTCTTCGGCTCGCGCTTCCAGGCCTTGGAAGGCCAGAAGGCGGCCCGGCCGAGCAGAGCGAACACGGCCGGCACCAGCGTGACGCCGGCGACCATGCTGACACCGACGGCGATGGCAAGCGACGGGCCCATGGCGCGCAGCATGCCCATGGTGGAGAGGGTCAGCGCAAGGAAGGCCACCGCCACCGCCCCGGCCGCGGAGGCGATGGTCTCGCCGACCCTGGCGACGGCCTCGGCCATCGCGGGGCGCGGCTCCATCCCGGCTCGCAGGAACTCGCGGTAACGGAAGAGCAGGAAGAGCAGGTAGTCGGTGCCGACACCGAACAGGACCACGATCAGCATGGTCGAGACGGAGGAGTCGGCGGTCATCCCGAAGGCGGAGCTGGCAGTGGCGATCAGCCCGGTCGCGGTCAGGTAGACCATCAGGATCACGAGCACCGGCAGCAGCGCGATCAGGGGGCTGCGGAAGATGACGCCGAGCAGGATGATGATCAGCAGCAGGGTGGCCATCATGATCATGCCGTCGGTGTTGTCGCCGGAGTCCTGGGCGTCCAGCGCGGTGGCGGCGTCGCCGGTGACGCCGACCTTGAGGCCGGTGCCGTTCAGGAGCTCCTTGACGTCCAGCCGCAACTGCTTGACGTCGTTGGTGACGGCCTCGTCGTACGAGTCCTTGAGGTCCGCATAGACCTGTGCCAGGCCGATCCGGCCGTCCGGGGAGATCGAGCTCGGGTCGCTCTGGACCTTCTTGAGGTGGGCGTACTGCTTGGCCTCCAGCCCGGCGGCGATCTTCGCCAGGTCGGCCTTGTCGCCGTCGGTGAGCGCGGCGCCGTCGGTGCGCTTGAAGACGGCGATCGCGGCGGGCTGGTCGGGCCCGGGGAAGGCGCGCTTCTGCACGTCGGCCACCTGGACCGACTCGTAGTGCGAGGGAAGGAACTCGGCCTGGTCGGTGGTCGACTTGAGCTTGGGCGCGAGCGCGGTCAGCGCGACCGCCGCGATCAGCCAGGCTGCGACGACCAGCCAGGGCCGGCGGACGACGAACCGCCCGATCCGTGTGAACATGACACTCCTTGGCATTCGAAAGCCCCGGCATCAGGGGTGATGTCGGGCGGGCGATCCGAACCGGTGGATGGTGCGCGATCAAAGTTCGCGATCGCAGAGGGTGAGGCTGCAGCATTGCACCGTGACCCTCGTCGGCACCCGCGCCGTGGCAGCTTGTGGCCACTAGGCCCGGATCGTTCCGCTTGTCCGTCGTGGACGGTTCAGCTTGCGGACGGCCAGGGGGTGGACCATGGTGGCGCGGGCCGGGCCCCGCCTACCGTCGAGTCACTGTCGAGCGTTCAGGGGGGATGGCCGGTGCCGGGTACTGCGTCCACCGTGCGTGACCGGGTCGAGGAGCAGTCCTGCATCGAGGAGGTGCGCTACCTCCTCTCGTTGATGCACCGGTACCACGCGGCCGAGCGCGGCCTCGTGGACGACGTGATCGACCCGGCCGGGACCCGCGCGATGCTCGTCGCGCTGGAGATGCTGTCCGCCGAGCGCGGGCTGCTGCCGTGCCGCACGCACGGGAACGCCGCCGCCGTGACCGCCCGGGACGACCCCGCAGCCGCGCCGGACCCGAAGTCGCGGGTGGTGCACGGGTGTCCGACCACCGACGAGGTGGCCGTCCCGGCCGCGGGCCTGGTGCCGGCGGCCCGCCGCCGTCCGGCCGGCCGGACGGCGCGGGGCGGTCAGCCGGCGCGGCCCGTTGGGAGCGCGTCGCGTCCCGCCCGCGGCCGGGCCGGGCGTGACAGCTTCCTGCGAGGCCGCTTGGCGTGAAAGCGGCCCCACTGGTACGAACAACGCGCAGTAGCAAGATCGAAAACGTACGGCCTTGGCCGAGGGGAGGCGGCTGATGCACCAAGTGGTATTCCGGATCCTCGGCCCCCTGGACGTCCAGGTGGACGGCCGGCCGGTACCGCTCTCCGGGGCGCGGCAGCGCACCATCCTGTCGATGCTGCTGCTCTCCGCCAATCGGGTCGTCTCGGTGGACGCCCTCGCCGACGCGGTCTGGCAGGGCCGGCCGCCGAACACCTTCGTGAACCAGATCGCCATCTGCGTGTCCGGCCTGCGCAAGACCTTCAAGGCCGCGGTCGGCCAGGACGACCTGATCATCACCGCCCATCCCGGCTACCAGCTCGTGACCGGTGAACACCGGGTCGACGCGGTCGAGTTCGAGGAACTGGTGGGCCAGGCCCGGGAAGCGGTGCGGCAGAGGCGCACCGTCGAGGCCGTCGAACTGCTGGACGAGGCGCTCGGTCTGTGGCGCGGCGCCGCCCTGGAGGGTGTGGTCGGCGAACGCGTGGCGGCCGAGGCGGCACGGCTCGGCGAGCTGCGGCTGGGTGTCTACGAAGAGCACACCGGGCTCCGGCTCGACCTGGGGCACCACCGCGAACTGGTGGGCGAACTCGGCTCCTTCATCAAGGAGAACGGGCTCCGCGAACAGGCCCGGGCGCAGCTGATGCTTGCCCAGTACCGCTCCGGGCGGCGGGCCGAGGCACTGGAGACCTATCGGGAGGCCCGTCGGCTGTTCGTCGACGATCTCGGGATCGAGCCCGGTCCGATGCTCAGCAAGTTGCACGATGCGGTACTTGCCGACGAGTCCTGGCTGACCGCGCCGCCCGCCGCGGTGACGATCGATCAGCCGAAACCCGGTCCGGTCGCCGCGGTCGTCGCGGCGACTGCGATCCCTGCCCAACTCCCCTCCGACGTGGCCGCCTTCACCGGTCGCACCAATGAACTCGCCGCGCTGGACCGAATGCTGGCCGAGCGCAGCAACAGCTCGGTGCTCCCGGTCGGACTGATCACCGGAATCGGTGGGGTCGGGAAGACCGCGCTGGCCCGGCACTGGGCCCACCGGGCGGCCGCGCGCTTCCCCGACGGCCAGCTCTTCGCCGATCTGCGGGGATACGACGACTCCGAGGAGCCGCTCACCGCGAACGCCGTCCTGGACCGCTTCCTGCGCGCCCTCGGCGTACCCGCGGAGGAGATCCCCGCCGACCCGGTCGAGCGGGCCGACCGGTTCCGCAGCGAGCTCGGCGGCCGGCGCGTCCTGGTGGTACTCGACAACGCCCGCTCCTACGAGCAGATCCGCTGGCTGCTGCCGGGCAGCGGCCGGCACTGCGTCCTGGTCACCAGTCGCCATCCGGTCGAGGGCCTGGCCGGTGATCACGACTTCCTGCACCTGCCGCTCGGCGCGCTCGGCCAGCGCGAGGCGGCCGAGCTGGTCACCAAGGTGGTGGGCGGCGAGCGGCTGTCGGCGGACCCGGAGGGCGTACGCGAACTCGGCGCGCTCTGCGACGGCCTGCCGCTCGCCCTGCGCATCGCGGCGGCCCGGTTGGCCGGCAAGCCGCACTGGACGGTACGACAGCTGGTGGACCGGTTGAAGGACCAGCACCGCCGACTGGACGAACTCAGCGAGGGTTCGTGCGGGGTGCGGGCCGGCTTCCGACTGAGCTACCGCGGCCTGTCCGCCGACGTCGCCCGGATGTACCGGCTGCTCGGCCTGCTGAACCTCCCCGACTTCTCGGCCTGGGTGGGCGCCGCGCTGCTGGACGTCGACCCACTGGACGCCGAGGACCTGATCGAGCAACTGGTCGACGCCCAATTGCTGGAAGTGGTCGCCGACCGGGGCGGCGGCCACGTTCGCTACCGCTTCCAGGACCTGCTCCGGCTCTTCGCCGCAGAGTGCGCACAGGCGGAGGAGACCCCGCAGGCCCGGGCGGACGCGCAGCGCCGGGTGTTCGGCGCGCTGCTGTTCCTCGCCGAGGAGGCGCACCGGCGCACCTACGGCGGCGACTTCACCGTCGTGCACGGGCCCGGGCCGAGGCACCGGCTGCCGGACGAGCTGGTCGGTGTCCTGATGGCGGACCCGATGGCCTGGTTCGAAAGCGAACGGGCCTCGATCGTCGGCAGCGTCGATCAGGCGGCCGAATGCGGTGAGTCCGCGCTCGCCTGGGACCTGACGATGACCAGCGTCACGCTCTTCCAGAACCGCAACCACCTCGAGGACTGGCGCCGGTGCGCGGAGCGCGCGCTGGTCGCTGTCCGGCACGCCGACGACGCCCTCGGAGAGGCGGCGATGCTGCACTCGCTCAGCACCCTGGAGATCGTCCAGTTCCGCTGGACGGAAGCGGGCGCCCGGCTCGAACCGGCCCGGAGGCTCTTCGCGGAGCAGGGCGAGCGACGCGGTGTGGCGCTCGTCCAGCGCAATCTCGCCCTGTACGAGCGCAACCGGGGCTCGCTGGCCGCCGCCCGGGAGGAGGGCTACCGATCCCTGGCCGGCTTCCGGGCGGTCGGAGACCACTACGCCGAGGCTCATGTGCTGGGTATCCTGGCCCGGATCGAGCTGGAGTACGGCGAGCCGGGCAACGGTCTGGAACTCACCGAACAGGCCATCGCGGTCAGCCTCCGGCTGGGGTCTGCCCGGGGCGAGGCACAGAGCACCGTCCGGCTGGCCGAGGTTCTGGTCAGCCAGGGGGAGGGCGAACGGGCCGAGGAGGCGAGCCGGCGGGCTTTGGAACTGGTGCGCGCCACAGGCGACTTGCGCGGCGAGGCCCACTCGCTGCGCTGCCTCGGAGAGGCACTGTGGAGGCAGGCCCGCCCGGCGGAGGCGGCCGACGTCCTGCAGGGGGCACTGGCCGCCGCGGACCGGGTGACGGACCGCTTCCTGGCGGCCAGGGTCCGCACCGTGCTCGCGTGCGTGACGGGCCTGACGGGGGACCGGGTGGCGGCGGCAGGGCTCCTGGCCGCCGCGGCACGACAGTTCGAGGAGCTCGGCGCACCGGTGTGGCTGATGCGGGTGGCCGGGCTCGACCGGGTGGTGCGAGGCGCCGGCGCACTCGTCTCCGAACGACTCTGGCAATTGCTGGAGGCCAGGACCTAGCCGACGGCGCGGCCGAAAGGGGTGACGGTCCAGGGGTCGTCGCCGTGTCCGGTGGTCATGGGATCTCCTCACTCTCGCGGGCCCCGTCCACCGCCGACTGTAGCGAGCGGGGATTTCGACCCTCTTTCGAAGTCCTTTCACATCGCGCGGCCCGGGCCGGAAACTCCACTGACAGGGCCGGGAAAGGACGGCTTCGTACAGTCGGGCGGTCATAGTGTCAGCTGCGCGGAACGGATGTGTCATGCCGCACGTCGAAACCCCGGAGGCCGTCGAGCAGCCGAGCACCCGGCAGGCCGTACCCGCCCTGGAGTTCCGTCTCCTCGGGCCGGTGGAGGCGATGGCCGACGGTCGGGAGATCAGGTTGGACGGCGCCAAGCAGCGCTCCGTCCTGGCCGCCCTGCTGCTGTCCGACGGCCAGTTGCTCCCCGACGAGCGGCTGAGTGCCCTGCTCTGGGGGTGGGACCCGCCGGCCACCTGGAACGCTCAACTGCACACCTACGCGTCGCGGCTGCGCAACAGGCTCGGCCCGCGCGTCGACCTGGTCCGCCGCGCGCCCGGCTACCGGCTGTACATCGGTCCGGGCCGGGTGGACCTGCACGAGTTCCGCCGGGACGCCGACGCCGGCCGTCGGGCTCTGGAGGCCGGCGAATACGCCCGCGCCGCCGAGCTGCTCTCCGCCGCCCTGGCGCACTGGCGCGGTACTCCGCTCACCGGGGTCACCGCGCAGCTGGCCGAGAAGGAGCTTCCGGCGCTGGAGGAGAGCCGGCTCGCGGCCCTGGAGAACCGCATCGAGGCGGACCTCGCCCTGGGCGGTCACCGGGCGGGCGTCCCCGAACTCCGCGGGCTGGTCGCCGAGCACCCGACCCGGGAGCGCCTGCGCGGGCAGCTGATGACCGCCCTCTACCGCTGCGACCGGCAGAGCGACGCCCTGGAGGTGTACGACCAGGGGCGACGGCTGCTCGCCGAGGAGCTGGGTGTCGACCCGGGCCCGACCTTGCGCGAGCTGCACCGGCAGGTTCTCTCCGGCACCGTTCCCGGCCCGGCCGCCGCCGACCGGCCGACGGCTGCGCGCCCGGTCCCGGCCCCGGCCGGTGACGAGCGCTCGTCCGAGCGCCCCACCAGCGCGTGGAGCGGGCTCGTGCCGGCCATGCTGCCGCCCGTCGTCGCCGACTTCGCCGGGCGCCAGCGCCACCTGGCGGCGCTGCAGGCCACCCTGGGTGGGGCGTCGCAGGATCCTCTGGCCTGCCCGGTGGATCCGGTCGGACCGGTCGTGCTGACCGGCGCCGCCGGGTGCGGGAAGTCCGCGCTGGCCGTCCACGCCTGCCACCTCGCCCGGCCGGCGTTCCCCGACGGTGTCCTTTACACGGACCTGCGCGGACCCGACGGCCTCCCCCGTGACCCGGCCGAGGTGCTTCGCGCCTTCCTGCGCGCCCTCGGGGCCGACGCACGCGAGTTGCCCGACAGTCCGGACGAACTGGTCCGCCTCTACCGGAGCCGACTGGCCGGCCGGAAGGTCCTGGTGGTGCTGGACAACGCCGAGGACGAGCGGTCGGTCCGTCCGCTGCTCACCTCCGACGCGTGCGGCCGTACCGTGATCACCAGCCGCTTCGCGCTCGGCACGATCGAAGGGGCGCAACGCTTCCGGGTCGGCCCGCTGGACTTTCCGGAGGCCTACCAACTGCTCGCCACGGCCGGCCGGGACCGGGTGAGCGCGGATCCGGCGGCCACCGCCCGGATCGTCGAACTCTGCGACCGGCTGCCGCTCGCCCTGCGGATCTGTGCCGGTCGGCTGGCCGCCCACCCGCACTGGACGACGGCCAGGCTGGCCGCTCGCCTCACTCCGGTCGAGCACCGGCTGGACGAACTGCGCCTCGGCGAGCTGGACGTCCGGGCCAGCCTGGCCGCGGACCTGTCGCGAGTCCGCCCGGCCGCCCGTACCGCCTTGCGGGCCCTTGCCCGGGCCGGGGCCGACAGCATCACCCCCGAGGACGTCGCCGTACTGCTCCGCTCGTCCGAGCGCGAGGCGGAGGACATGCTGGAACTGCTGACCGAGGCCGGGCTGTTGACCGCAGACCCCGACCCGGCCGAACTTCGCTACCGCATCGCGTCGCTGGTCCGTCTGGTCGCCCGGGAGCAGCCGGCGGCCGCGCTCGTCGCTTGAGTCGTCGTGCTGTGCCCTGCCCGGCAGGGCACAGCACGACGACGGTCAGCCGCAGCCACCGGCGTGGCCGACATCCAGACTGCGGGTCGGCATCGGCGCGGCCGTGGCCAGCAGGTCGGGGTCGCTGAGAAGAAGTTCGATGTCGATGTAGTCCGGGACCGCCCGTTCGGTCACGGCGGTGTCAGCGGTCGTCATTTCCATGGTGGCCTCCGGTCCTATCCCGCGGATCTCCTGGTCGCGAGACAAGGATCCGGCCGGTGGCTATGGCGTTCCTATCAGTCCTCTGCGGGCCGCTGTCGGAACCCGACAGTTTCCCTATAGGAGTCCTATGGGCCTCGCGGGCAACGTTCCGACGTGGACACCAGTATCAGGGACGTGATCGTTCTCGGCAGTGGGCCGGCGGCCTGGATGAGCGCGGCCTATCTGGCCCGGGAGCTCCAGGGCACGGTATCCGTGACGGTTCTCGAGGAGTCGGAGAACGTCTCCGGACACGGCGTGGAGAGCGTGCTCCCGTCCTTCTCGGGGTTCCTGGACGTCCTCGGGATTGCCGACACCGACTGGGTTCGGGCCTGTGCGGCGACCTTCCGCACGGCCGACCGGTACGTGAACTGGCGGACCGCGGGGCCCGCCGAGGCACGCCCCCGGGAGCTGCCCGGAGCCCGGCCCGACGCCTTCTACCACCCGTTCGGGCTGCTCCCCGAGCACGACCGGCTGCCGCTCTCGCACTACTGGCAGCACCGCCGGCACCGGGGGGAGACCACCGAGCCCTTCGACTACGCCTGCTTCCGCGAGCCCCCGCTGCTGGACGCCCGCCGCTCCCCGTGCTGGTTCGACGGCCGGCCCGCGACCCGCTACGGCTGGCACGTCGACCACCAGGTGCTCACGGGCTTCCTGCGCCGCCACGCCACCGCCCGGCCCGGGGTGAGGCGGGCACGGGGCGCCCTGGCCGCGGTCGAGCGGGACGGGCACCACGACCTGGTGGCGCTGCGCACCACTGCCGGCGAGCGCCTGAGCGGCCAGCTGTTCCTGGACTGCACCCCCGGCCGCCGTCTGATCGGCGAGGTCCTGGCCGAGCCGTTCCTCGATCTGCGTGGGCAACTGCCCTGTGATGCGGCGGTGTCGGTGAACGTCCCGCAGCCGGACGCCCGCCGCCGGGGCATCGAGCCGCACAGCACGCTGCTCGCGATGCCGGCCGGGCGGGCCGGGCTCCACCCGGTGCTGGGCCGCGCGGGCGCCGACTACGTCTACGCGCGGGAGTTCGCCACCCGCGAGGATGCGGCCCGGGACCTCTGCCTGCTCTGGGGACTGGATCCGGAGCGGACCGAGGTCCACCACCTGGAGCAGCGCCCCGGGCGGGTGCGTCGGGCGTGGGTGCGCAACTGCGTGGCCGTCGGCCCGGCGGCGGGCGTGCTGGAGCCCGGCCCGGTGGGTGGGTTGCACCTGGTGGTCCGTACGCTCCAGCTGCTGGTGGGCCACTTCCCCGCCGGGCCGCTCCGCCCGGTCCTGACCGAGCGCTTCAACCGGGCGGTGGCCTGCTCGTTCGACGAGGCGCGGGACTTCGTCCAGGTCCGCTACGCCTGCTCACCGCGGACGGACACGCCGTTCTGGCGCGCCGCCCGGGGGCTGTCCCTCTCCGGCGGGGTGGGGACCAGGATCGAGCTCTACCGGGCCGGGCTGACCACCGGATCGGTGCTGGGGGAGGAGGCCCGCTACTACGGGCGCAGCCGGGAGGAGCCGATCAGTCCGTGGAGCGACTCCGACTACTACTGCGTCCTGTCCGGCCTCGGGCTGGAGACCGACGGTCCGCCACCGGCCCTCGCCCATCGGCCCGAATCGGTGCGTGGCGCCGGACCGGTCTTCGACCGCGTCCGGCGCCAGCAGCGGAACCTGTTGGACACCCTGCCCGACGCCTACGCGTGTCTGCGCCGGCTGCACGGGCGGTGAGACGCCGCGAGAGGCGCCCCGGCGGGGGTATCTCTCGCGTCCGGACAGGTCGTCAGGGATCAGCTGTCGATCAGCCGGGCGAACGTGACGGTGTCGAAGACGTCCTCCATCCGGACGGCACGACCGTCGCGGAAGCTCCAGGAGTGGATGAACGGCAGGGTCTCGGTGTGGCCGCTCAGTGAGGTGACGGCGCGGACGCCGAACACCACCACGCGGTCGCCGGAATGGACGAACTCCTGGGGTTCGAGTCGCATCCCGCCCAGGACGGCCGGGACCCTGGCCAGGAAGTCCAGCACGCCCTGGTGACCGATCTTGGTGCCGCCCAGTCCGTACTCGGCGAGGCCCTCGGGGTGGACCCATTCGATGCCAGGGTCCATGGTCGCCAGCAGCGCGGTCACGTCCCGGTCGTGGAAGGCGCGGTAGGCGGCGTGGACGACGGCGAGGTTGTCGTTCTCTCGGGGCATGTGCGGGCTCCTCAGTGCTCGGCGTGCTCGGACCCGGCGTACTCGGGCCTGAGGTGATCGGGGTGGAGGGCCGCGAGGGTACGGCGGATTCCCTCGCGCCAGTCGACCTCGCATGGGCCGGTCAGCCGGCGGCGCAGTGTGGGGTCGAACTGGTATGTCTCCCGGGTGACTTCGCTCGGCACCAGCTTCGCGGGCACCCCGGTCAGCTCTTCGAGGTAGCGGACGCAGTCGGTGATTCCGACCGCCTCGTCGCCACCCCAGTTGGTCAGGGTCGCGGGCACCGAGGCGGCGTCCCACAGCCGGGGCACCTGAGAGACGACGTCGCTGGTGTAGAGGGGGGAGCACCAGTTCTGCCCCTCCAACGGCACCGGGATGGGCTGTCCGGCGAGCATCCGCTGGAAGTACAGCATCGGCACGCCGCCGTAACCCCCGGGGCCGTAGGCGATGTTGAGCCGGGCGATGGTGGTCGGCAGGCTGAGCACCCGGGCCATGGCCCGGACGGCCCCCTCGGTCGCGATCTTGCCGACCGGGTAGGCCGGAAGCCAGTCCGCGACGCCGTCCACCGGATCGTCCTCGGTGTAGGCGTGGTCGAGCGTCTGCCGCGCGTACAGCGCGCCGGTCGACACGAACAGGAAGGACTCGGCGGTGCGGCAGTGTGCCATCAGCCGGCCGGTGGCCGTGACGTTGACGTCGATCGTCCGGTTGAAGTCGCCGTCCTCGCCGCGCCTGACCGCGGAGTGGATGACGTGGGTGAAGTCCTCCGGCAGGCCCTTGAACGCATGCTCGGAGTCGTCCTCCATGTCCCACCGCCAGGTCGTGACGCCCCGCGCCCGGAGCTCGTCCGCCACCCTCGGAGTGCCGAAGCGGCCGATGCACCAGACGTCGTTCTCCGCGGCGAGCGCCTCCGCGACCGGCCGGGCGACCTGACCGGTACCGCCGGTCACCAGGATCTTCTTGCCCCTCACTTGCCTTCTCCCATCGCCCGGTCCAGCTCCTTGCGCAGAATCGCCTGGAAGGCCGCCACGTGCTGCGGCCCCATCAGCGTGTAGTGCTCACCGGGAACGTCCACGTACCGGTTGGGACCGTCGGTGAAGTCGTCCCAGCGGCGCAGCTCGTTCTCCAGCCAGTCCTCCTTGGTGCCCCGCAGCGGCACCGCGTAGAAGACCGTCATCTCGCGGACCCTGCCGGCGGGCCGGTAATCGCGGCCCAGGTCGGTGAGCCGGTCGGCGATCTCCGCCCAGGCGCCGAACCGGTCGGCGTCCAGGTCGAGTTCGGCGACCCGTTCGGCCGGGGCGACGGCGAGCAGGCGGGCCAGCTGCTCCTCCCGGGGCAGCCCGCGCAGCTGGCCGGGCAGTTCCAGGGACTGCTTCTTGTCGATCAGCGCCATGAAGAACGCCAGGTTGACGGCGGTCTCGGCGAAGTCCAGCTCGTCCATCCGGTACTTGATGTGCGGCGGCAGGTTGAAGCTGCCGACGAAGTCGACCCGCTCGCCCTGCTCCTCCAGCACCTTGGCGATCTCGAAGGCCACCGCGCCGCCGTAGGAGTAGCCGGCGACGGCGTAGGGGCCGTGCGGCTGCCGGGCCCGGATCGCGGCCACGTAGGTGTCGACCATCTCCTCGAAGGTCCGGAACGGCTTCTCCCCGTCGTTGAAGCCCCGGGCGCGCAGGGCGTAGAACGGCCGGTCACCCACGAAGTACTGGGCGAGGTTGACGAAGACCAGCACCTCGCCGACACCGGGGTGGACGCAGAACAGCGGTGTCTTGTCGCCGCTCAGCTGCATCGGCACGATCGGGTCGAAGTCGGGCTCACCGGGCCCCCGCGGCCCGGTGAGCCGGGCGGCGAGCGACCGGACGGTGGGTGAGGTCAGGACGGTGATGATCTGCAGACCGGGCACGCCCAGGCGCTCCGCCACCAGGCTGCGCAGCCGCAGGATGTCCAGCGAGGTGCCGCCCAGGTCGAAGAAGCTGGCGGTGGCGCTGATCAGGGCCGGGTCGGTGTCGAAGAGCTCGCCGTAGATCCCGGCGAGGACGCGCTCGGTCCCGCCCTCCGGCGCGATGTGACCGCCGAGCCGGCGCAGTGTCAACTCCCGGACGTCACTGACCTCCTGCTCGAACCAGCCGGTCTCCAGCCGGTTGCGCATCAGCGAACGCTGGATCTTTCCGAGACTCGTCTTGGGAAAGGCCTCGGCGGGCAGCGGCAGGATGAGGGCGGGCCGGAAGCCCCACTGCATCACCACGCTGCTGCGCACCGAGGCCAGGACCCGGTAGAGGCCGGCCTCGTCCTCCCAGGGCACCTCCGGGCTGAAGGCGATCACCAGCTGCTCGGTGTCGCTGCCGGCCGGGCGGGTGGGGAACGCCGCGACGTAGGAACGGGCGACACCGTCCAGCCGCTCCAGCACGGTCTCGATCTCGTGGCTGAAGTAGTTGACGCCGTTGACGATGACGCTGTCCTTGCTGCGGCCGACGAGGGTGAGCCGCCCGCCGTCGATCCGGCCGAGGTCGCCGCTGCGGAACCAGCCGTCGGCGGTGAAGGCGTCCCGGGTCGCCTGCTCGTTGTTGTGGTAGCCGCCGGTGATCATCGGGCCGTTCAGCTGGAGTTCGCCCACCTCGCCCTCGGGCAGCGCGCGGTCCTCGTGGCCGGCGACCCGCATCCGCAGCCCGGCGACCGGCGTGCCGAGGTTCGCGAACTCCTCGCCCTCGTCGGCCCGGGGGAAGGCGAGGGAGTAGATGCTGCCGGCGCAGGTCTCCGTCATGCCGAACGCGGGCCAGAGCGCGGTGGGGGTGAGGCCGTACGGCGCGAACCGCTCCAGGAAGGTCCGGCCGGTGGTGCAGACCACGGCCTCGCCGCCGCTGACGATGTGCCGCAGTCCGGTCAGGTCCAGCTGCTCCAGCTCCGCCTCGGACACCCGGTCGGCGGCCGAGTTCAGCAGCCCCAGAAGGAAGTTGGGGGTGAAGGTCATGGTCACCCGGTGCTCGGAGGCGAGCCGCAGGAACTCCAGGGGCTCCCCGAGGACGACCTGCGCCGGGACATGGACCTGGCGGCAGCCGGCCGAGAGCGGCAGCAGATGGCATTCCAGCAGGGCGGCGACATGGTCGAACGAGACCCAGTTGAGGCTGGTGTCGGCGGCGGTGAGGCGGTGGTAGCCGTTCTTTCCGGCCATGGACGCCAGCAGGTTGGCGTGGCTGAGCCTGACCGCCTTGGAGTTGCCGGTCGAGCCGGAGGTCAGGACGAGGACGGCCAGGTCCTCCGGCGCCGCGCGGTACAGCTCCTCGGCCGGGTCCGGCGCGGCCTCGCGGAGCGAGGCGAGGGTGGCGACGGCGAGGCCGTCCACCGCGGGCAGTTCGGCCGCGATCGTCTCGCTGGTGATCACCAGGGGCTGGTCCAGCAGCTCGTTGACATGGGTGAGTTGGGCGCTCCAGCGGTCCTGGTCGCCGCGCTGCGGCGCCATCGGGCAGGGGACGAAGCCACCGAGCACCGCGGCCCAGAACGCGGCGAGGAAGTCGGGCTGGTGCTCCAGCAGGAGCACGACCTTGTCCTGCGGCCGGACTCCGCGGGCGCGCAGGCCGGCGAGCACGCGGCGTGCCTCCTGCAGCAGTTCGGAGTGGCTCTGGTCGCGGTAGTCGGTGCCGGCTGCACCCGAGCAGTAGCGGATCCCGGTGCCGGGGTGCGCGGTTGCGGCGCGAAGTAGCAGGTCGGCGACGGTCTTTGGGGGGAATTCCATGGTTTTCTCCAGTGCCTTGGCTGTCGGTTCGGACGGGCGTGGATCGGGAGAAGACCGCATTTCCGGTGGATTCCGGCATAGCGGCGGACCATTCGGGGAAGACATGAGGGAAAGATGGGACAGATGTTCAAGCCGAGTGGGCCGGATGTGGCCGGCGGCAACCCGGTCGCCATGGGGCGGTTGTGGCGGTTGTGGTCACGGGGGAACCGTAGGTCGGCCCCCGGTCGGGGCAGCGGGTGCTGGCCTGAAGCGGCGCCGCGCGCTCACGGCACGTGAGGGGCGGATCGCCGCCGGTGCCGAAAGCGGAGCGAGTGACCGTCTCTTCGGCAAGGAGTCGGCAGCTTGCTGACAAAATATCCGATCCGCCGATGTCGCGGGGAATGCTCTGGTATCAGTGCGCCCGCCGTCGAGGCGGGCCTCTCGTTGACTGGGTGAAGGACGCAAACTAGTGTTGCGGCGATCTTTGGCCCATTCACGCGAATCTGGTTTATCCCTGAACAGTCGACTCGGTCCGTCCAGCGGTGCGTCCGAAAACCGCTTGACGAAAATCGGTGGCTGCGATCGCGTGTAAGGGAGCAACACGGGGTGGATCAACGGGGGCGGTGGCAGTGGTAGAGACATCAGGTACGGGAGCGGCGGAGGCAGGCGACCCGCGGGCACATGCGGAACACGTGGAGCAGGCTCTGTTACAGGCCCGCGCTCTGATCGAGTCGACCGTCTCGTTGCACCGGCAGCGGGCCGGCGGTCACCCTCTCGTGACGCGGACCGACGGCGACGCGATGATCGGGGCCCTGGACGAGCTGGTCGGCGGTGCCCGCCGGTCCGTGAGCCTGACACTCACCGCCGCGGGTGAGTTCGTCGGCCTGGCGACCGCGGCGCTGACCCGCCTGGCGGCCCACGGGGCGTCCGGCTCCGTCCGTCCGGGTGCGGACCCGTCAGCCGAGGGCGCAGTCGTGGTACGGGTGCTCTGCTCCGGCGCCGCGACCGACGCCGCCCTCGCCGTGGCCCGGCGACTGCCGGGTCTCCGGGTCGAAGTACGCGTCTCCGAGGCCGAGTTGCGCGAGGCACTGCTCGTCGACGGCCGCGGCGCACTGGTCCGTTCCACGTCGCAGGACTGCGGCGGCCATGCCGTCCAGATCAAGGATCCGGCCGTGGTCCGCGCGCTCGACCTGCTGGTCGCCGGCGCCTGGTCCCGTGCCCGTCCGTTGCTCGACCACCTCGGCCTGAGCCCGAAGCTCTGCAAGGAGCCGACCCGGCGCATCCTGGAGATGCTGCGCGAGGGTCACACCGACGAGGCGGCCGCGCAGGAGCTGAACGTCTCGCTCCGCACCTACCGCCGCCACGTGGCCGAGATCATGCGCGAACTGGGTGCCACGTCCCGCTTCCAGGCGGGCGTGCGGGCCGTGGAACTGGGGCTTCTCTCCGCGAACGGCTGACCGGCCCCGGGAGAAGCCCGGCGCCGCCCAGGAGTGTGCCCGCGCAGCGGGTGAATCGAGCAGAACTGTTGAGGGGACATGAGTAACGTGTCGGACCGGGCCGCTGACGAACTGGAGGAGGCACTGCTCGGGGTGAGCGCACTGATCGAGTCCACCGTCGTGATGCACCGCGACCGGTACTCGGACGACCGGCTCATCACCACGGTCGGTGGGCGGTACGACGCCATCCTCGACACGGCCGAGGAGATGATCGAGGGGGCCCGGACGAGTATCGACATCATGCACGCCCGCCGCCTCCAGGGCGAGGACCGGGAGGAACGCGCCGAGCGGGAGCTGCTCTACAACGCGGACCCCACCGTCGGAGTGCGCCTGCTCACCGCCCCCGACCTGCTCGACGAGGGCTTCGTCCGCGAGCAGCTCGGCCGGGAGCGCCCGGTCGCGATCCGGGTGGCCAGGGTCCCACCGCTCCAGGCGATCATCGTCGACCAGACGACCGCGCTGGTCGTCACCGGGTCGGTGGCCGCCCGTCATTCCTCGGTGATCCGGGTGCCGGAGGTGATCCACACGCTCCGCATCCTGTTCGAGAACGTCTGGCGCACCGCCGTGCCCGCCAACGAGCGGATCGTCTTCGGCGACCGCACGCGTGCCGCCTTCGCCCGCCAGATCCTCGGCGCCCTGCGAGCCGGGGTCACCGACGAGGTCGCCGCCCGCGACCTGACCGTCTCGGTGCGCACCTACCGGCGCTACGTCGCGGAGATCATGACACTGCTTGGCGCGTCCTCCCGCTTCCAGGCCGGGGTCCGCGCGGCCGAGCTGGGTCTGCTGCCCCCGGCCGGTCCGGACGGCCGGCCTGCCCCCGCCCGCCCCGGACCCGCCCCGCACCGGCTCAGCCCGGGCCCCGGCCGGCCCGAGACCGGCTGAGTGTCGGCCCCGGCGGCCCCGGCGGCCCGGCACCGGCCCGTGCCGGGACCTTCCTGACAGCGCGGTCGTCGCGGCCGCCCGGAGGAGGGCAGCTCGTGCATCGGCTGGTCGTCCGGGTCCTGGCCCGCTCGACATCCGGGTCGAGGGCCGGGCGGTCCGGTCCGGCGCCGGCCGGGGACCTCATCGAGCAGCCGGTCGACGCGCAGCTGTTGGAATTCCTTCACCGCTGGAGCGGCTGCGCCGGTCACACCCAGGGGTCGTCGTGCGTGGCCACCGCCACCACGGTGGCGGACACCTGCGCCGACCGGGCCTGCCCGGTGTCCTGGGACGGCTGCGCGACCGTGACCGCTCCGGCGACCGCGAGGACCATCGCCGTACGGGCGACCAGCTGAGCGAGGCGGGCACGGGTCCGGGCGGTGACGGCGCTGCGGCGCACGGGGTTCTCCTCGGCTTCCTGGGGCAGGCGCTCGATGCCTGCGACCTCGTTCCGAGAACGCTACGGACGGCCGATTCCGGGGCCCTTTCGAATCGCTTTCACAGGCCTTCGTCGTCGATCCGCACCTTCGGCCGGGTCTTCGCCTGCTCCTCGTGGTGCGAGACGATCAGCTCGGTCAGCACGTCGATGTACGCGGCCAGCACCTCGGCCCAGGGCGTGCCGCCCTCCTGGAGCTGCGACTCCTGTTCGCAGGCGTTGTCCTGTTCGATCCGGTCCAGGACGGTCAGCGGGTGGGGGACTCGAACTCCGTCGACCCGGTCGTCGTACATGTCTCCTCCTGAGCGTGGAGCCGATGGTGTAGTACCCCGTACGCCGAGCTTCGGCGGCCCCGGTATGGCGAGCCTTTAATCAACCTATATTTCCGCAGCCCGTCACTCCTGTGTGGCCCTCCGGGCGGGTGGGCCGGGCAGTGCCACGGCCGCCCGGGCGGCCGGGCCCGGCATCGCCGGCCCGACCGTGCAGCGGTCCGGTGCGGCCCTCGGGGCCGGTGCTCGTCGATCGGATCGTACGATGACTACTCCGCCGTCCTGCCGTCACGTTGCCTTCCCTTTCCCTCCCACAGCTCGGACCGATCACCCATGCCGCTTCCCAAGGCCGAACTCCACCTGCACATCGAAGGCACGCTGGAGCCCGAACTCGCCTTCGCCCTCGCCGCGCGCGGCGGCGTCACCCTCCCGTACGCCGACACCGAGGAGCTGCGCCGCGCGTACTCCTTCACCGACCTGCAGTCCTTCCTGGACCTCTACTACGCGCTGATGGCCGTGCTGCGCACCGAGCAGGACTTCGCCGACCTCGCCGACGCCTACCTGGCCCGGGCCGCCGCGCAGGGCGTGCGGCACGCCGAGATCTTCTTCGACCCGCAGGCGCACACCGCCCGCGGCGTGCCGCTAGGCGTCGTGGTGGAGGGCCTCGGCCGCGCGCTGGACCGGAGCGAGGAGCGGTACGGCGTCAGCACCCGCCTGATCATGTGCTTCCTGCGGGACGAGTCCGCCGAGTCCGCGCTGGAGACCTTCGAGGCGGCCCGCCCGTACTTCGGCCGGATCACCGGCATCGGCCTCGACTCGGCGGAGGTCGGCCACCCGCCCGCCAAGTTCCGTGAGGTCTACCGCCTGGCGGCCGAGGCCGGCCTGCACCGCGTCGCCCACGCCGGCGAGGAGGGCCCCGCCGCCTACATCACCGAGGCCCTCGACGTCCTCGGGGTCGAGCGGATCGACCACGGCCTGCGCTGCCTGGAGGACCCGGACCTGGTCGACCGCCTCGTCCGCGAGCAGATCCCGCTCACCCTCTGCCCGCTCTCCAACGTCCGCCTCCGCTGCATCGACACCCTGGCCGACCACCCCCTCCCGGCCATGCTCGCCGCCGGCCTCCTGGTCACCGTCAACTCCGACGACCCCGCCTACTTCGGCGGCTACGCGGACGACAACTTCCGCGCCGTCGAGGAGGCCCTGAAGCTCGACCGCGAGAAGCTGCGCCTGCTCGCCGCCAACTCCTTCCGCGCGTCCTTCCTGGACGAGCCCCGCCGCGCCGCCCTCCTCGCCGAGGTGGCGGCCTACGCGTTCGAGCCCCTCGAGGCCTTGGAGCCCGTCGACGCCTGACCGGCGTCCTCCCGGCCCGCGCCTTCCCGCCCGGCGCCTTCCCGGCCGTAGCGGAGCAGGACGACGCCGTTGGGGAAGGGGTGGGTCTCCAGGAGCGTGAGGTCGTCGTGGTGGGCGGTGGCGGGGAAGAGCGGGGTGCCGCGGCCCAGGCGGACGGGGTGGACGTAGATGCGGGACTGGGTCGTCGCCGCCCCGGGCCGGCGGGGAACTCAGACCAGAGTGCTCCAGTAGTACCAGGACTGGACGCGGACCGCGCCGGCCTGCGCAAATGAGCCTATATGTGGACTGATAGTGGGTAATCGGACACTGCTCTGACCTGGACTGTCCCGGGGTGACCCGCTCGAATGTGCCCCCGAGTGTGCCCTCTGATCGGACCGGGCGGAGATCCGCCTGGCCTGCGCTTGCTCGTAGTTGGGGGTGCGTTGGTCGAGGAGGGGGCCGGGGGAGATGAAGCGGGCGATGGTGGGGTCGTAGTAGCGGGCGCCGAGGGCGGTGAGGCCGGTGGTGTCGTCCTCGGTCTTGTTGAGGAAGCCCCGGTCGGTGGCAGTGCGGAGGCTGCCAGTAGTGCCCTGCTGGGTGCCGAAGGGGTGTAGTCCTGGCGGTCGACGGTGTTGGTGGCGGTGTTGACGGCGAGGTGCTGGGTGCCTTGGGCGTCGCCGATGAGCCAGGAGAGGGTGCCGTTGGCGCCGCCGGTGCGGCGGGCGGCGACGGTGGTGTCGCCGGTGGCGTAGTAGCGGGTGGCGGTGACGGTGCCGGCGTTGTCCGCGGTGATCTCGCTTCCGGTGATGTAGAGGGTGCGGTGGCCATCGGGGGTACGGCGGATGAGGCGGTTGCCGTCGGCGTCATAGACGAAGTCGGTGGACTGTCCGCCGGCCTGGGCGCTGGTGAGGGCGCCGGTGGACCGGTCCCGCCGCGGCGGAGTCCGGCCCGGAGCCCTGTTCGACTGACCGTCACAGGGACCGGTGCTGCTCGGAGTGTTGTCTTTTCGGCGGTCGCACCGGAACATAATTCAGGCTCAAAACAATTTCGGACGGAGAGGTCCCATGTTCCGATCCCGCTCCCTCAGGTCCCGCTTGCTCGGCATGGCTGCTGCGATCGGCCTCGCGCTCGGCCTGAGCCTCCAGGCCGCCCCGCAGGCCGCCGCCGCCTCGCAGGCCGCCGCCGCCTCGCTGACCCAGATCACGAACTTCGGCACCAATCCGACCGGGCTGCTCATGCACCTGTACGTGCCGAACAACGTCAAGGCCAACCCCCCGATCCTGCTGGCCCTGCACGGGTGCCAGGGGACGGGGCCCTACCTGTACTCGAGTACCGACTTCGCGTCGCTGGCCGACCAGTACGGTTTCCTGGTCATCTACCCTTCGACGAACCCCGGCGGAAGCTGCTGGGACGTCTCCTCCGACCAGGCGTTGACCCGCAACGGCGGCAGTGACCCGGTCGGGCTCATGTCGATGATCACCTACACGGAGCAGCACTACGGCGGCAACGCCGACCTCGTGTACGTGACCGGCGAGTCGTCGGGCGGGATGATGACGAACGTGATGCTCGCCGACTACCCCGATGTGTTCAAGGCGGGTGCGGCGTTCATGGGAGTTCCCTACCACTGCTTCTACACCGGCTCCGTACGCGGCTGGAACCCGGCCTGCGCCCAGGGCAAGCTGTCCATGACCCCGCAGCAGTGGGGCGGCCTGGTGCGCAACACGGGGGATCCCGGCTACACCGGTCCGCGTCCGCGCGTGCAGCTGTGGCACGGAACCGCCGACACGACGCTGAGCTTCAACAACCTCGGTGAAGAAATCAAGCAGTGGACCGATGTCCTCGGCGTGAGCCAGACCCCGTCGGCCACGGACACCCCCGTGGCCAACTGGACCCGTACTCGGTACAACAACAGCGCCGGCGCCACCCAGGTCGAGGCGTACGGCATCGCCGGGGCCGGGCACCAACTGCCGGTACAGGGTTCCGCGATGGCCGCGTCCGCCATCCACTTCATGGGCCTGGACGCGGGGTCCTCCGGCGGCGGTACGACCGGCGCGCTGCACGCGGTGGATGCGGGCAAGTGCCTGACCGATGCGAACAACGCGACGCTGGGCACGCAGCAGCAGATCTACGCTTGCCACGGCGGTGCGAACCAGACCTGGACCCGTACTCCGTCGAACCAGCTGACCGTGACCGTGGGCGGCACCACGCTGTGCCTGGACGCCAATGCGCACGGCACGAGTCCCGGCACCAAGGCGATCGTCTGGTCCTGCAACGGCCAGGCCAACCAGCAGTGGAAGCTGAACTCGAACGGCACCATCACCGGGGTGCAGTCGGGGCTCTGCCTGGATGTGGCCGGCTTGGCCACCGCTGACGGGTCGCCCGTCCAGCTGTGGACCTGCAGCGGCGGCAGGAATCAGCAGTGGACCCTGGGATGACACCGCGTGCGCGATGGTAGGACCCTGGCGACCGCCCGTCGGGGTCCCGCCAGATCTGCCGCCTCGGATGGGTTGATGCCGGCCCCGGCCCCGGTCGGGGCTCTTGGCGGCCGTCGGGCCGTTCGGCGGAGGCCCTCGCCGAGCGCCCGATCCGACCGGCCACGCCGGGTCAGCGGCGGGGTGGGGGGAGTTCGCCGGAGCCGCGGGGGATGAGGCGGGTGGTGACCACGGCGGTGCGGGCGCGGCCGCGGTCGCCGTCGAGGCGGGCGAGCGCGGTGCGCGCGGCGGCGGCGCCGAGTTCGGCCGGGTCCTGGGCGACGACGGTGAGTGCGGGCTCCAGGATGTCGGCGAGGGGGATGTCGTCGAAGGCGACCAGGGCGACCTCGCGCCGTCCGGCGTGGGCGAGGGCGGAGACGGTGCCCATGGCGGCGAAGTTGTTGGCGGCGAACAGCGCGGTGGGCGGTTCCGGGAGGGAGAGCAGCCGGTCGGTGGCGGTGGCCGCGTCCGGCTGGCCGTGCGCGCCGGCCACCAGCGCGCGGTCGTACGGGAGGCCGGCGGCGGCGAGTGCGTCCTTGTAGCCGGCCAGGCGTTCGCGGCGGGTGTACAGGGTGGTCGGCAGGTCGCCGATGAAGCCGATCCGCTGGTGACCCCGGGCGATCAGGTGGGCGACGCCGACCCGGGCGCCGTCGCGGTTGGAGGAGACCACGCAGTCGGCGGCGAGGCCGGCGCCGGGGCGGTCCAGGAAGACGACCGGCAGCCCGGCGGCGCGGGCGGACTTGAGGTGGGCGTGGTCCGAACCGTCGGCCGGGACGACCATGAGCGCGCTGACCCGGCGGGCCAGGAAGGTGGAGATCAGGTCGCGTTCGCGGGCCGGGTCGTCGCCGGAGGAGCCGAGCAGCAGGGTGAGCCCGCGTTCGCGGACGGCGGACTCGATCCCGCCGGCGACCGTGCCGAAGAAGGGGTTTCCCATGTCGGGGACGACCAGGCCGATGGTGGTGTCCGGGCCGCCGGTGCGGATGTTGCGGGCCATCAGGTTGGGCTGGAAGCCGAGCCGGGCGACGGCAGCGAGGACCTTCTCCCGGGTCGCGGCGGAGGTCGGTCCGTCGTTGTTGAGCACGCGGGAGACGGTCTTGGCGCTCACGCCGACCTCCTGGGCGACGTCGTGCAGCGTCGGACGACGGGTCGCGGCCATGGATCACCGTTTCTGTCGGGTGGCGGCCCGGCCCCGGCCCGGGCCGCCCTGGACTGCTCAGCTGGTGCGGACCCCGGCGGCCTGGGCGGCGTCCGCGTCCGCGACGACAGTACCGCTGCCGTCCTCGGCGACGGTGAGCGCACCGGTCATGATGGCCACCACCTCGGACATCGAGTGGTCACCGGGCCGGATAAGCGCGGCCCGCCGCCCGAGCCGGTGGACGTGGATCCGGTCGGCGATCTCGAAGACGTGCGGCATGTTGTGGCTGATCAGCACGACCGGCAGGCCGCGGTCGCGCACCCGCCGGATCAGGTCGAGCACCTGCCCGGACTCCTTGACCCCGAGCGCCGCGGTCGGCTCGTCCATCACCACCACGCTGCGCGCCCAGGCGACCGCGCGGGCCACCGCGACCGCCTGCCGCTGGCCGCCGGAGAGGGTCTCCACCGGCTGGGTGAGCGAGCGCAGACCGATCTTCAGGTCGGCCATGTGGGCGGCCGCCTCCTCGCGCATCCGCGCGCGGTCCAGGCTGCGGAACACCGTGCCGAGGACGCCCGGCCGGCGCAGCTCCCGGCCGAGGAACATGTTGGCGGCGATGTCCATGGACGGTGCGACGGCGAGGTCCTGGTAGACCGTCTCGATGCCGGCCGCCCGGGCGTCCTGCGGGCCGGCGAACCGGACCGGCTCCCCGTTCAGCCGGATCTCGCCCTCGTCCGGGGTGATCGCGCCGGTGAGCGCCTTGATCAGGCTGGACTTGCCCGCGCCGTTGTCGCCGATGACGGCCAGCACCTCGCCGGGCATGAGGTCGAAGTCGGCGCCGTCGATCGCGGTGACGTGGCCGTAGCGCTTGACCAGGCCGCGGGCCTGGAGGACGGGGGTCGTGGTCATCGGCTGGCTCGCTTCCGGGAGATCTGGTCGACGGTCACGGCGAGGATCACCAGCACGCCGGTGATCAGGGTCTGGTAGATCGAGGCGACGCCCATCAGCTGCAGCCCGTTGCGGAAGACCCCGACGATCAACGCGCCGATCAGCGAGCCGAGCACGCTGCCGCGGCCGCCGAACAGGCTGGTGCCGCCGAGCACCACGGCGGTGATGGAGTCCAGGTTGTCGGTCTGTCCGGCCTGCGGGTCGCCGACGCCGGTGCGCGAGACCAGCAGCAGGGAGGCGACGCCGTAGACCAGGCCGGCCAGGGCGTAGAGGCCGATGGTCAGGCGGCCGGTGCGGATGCCGTTGAGGCGGGCGGCGTCGCGGCCGTTGCCGAGGGCGTAGACGTGCCGGCCCCAGGCGGTGCGGGAGAGGAGGTAGGCGAAGAGTGCGAACAGCGCCAGGGCGAGCACCGAACCGTACGTCATGTCGGTGTTGCCGAGCGGGAAGGTGCCGCCGAGGAAGGTGAGCGGGCCGGGCAGGTCGGTGACGGTCTGCTCGTCCGAGTAGACGTGGGTGAGCGCGAAGGCGACGTTCAGCATGCCGAGGGTGACGATGAACGGCGGCAGCGGGATGAGCTGCACCAGCAGGCCGTTGGCCAGGCCGAAGGCCGCGCAGACCGCCAGGCCGAGGGCGATGGCGACCAGCGGCGGCACGGTGCCCTCGGCGGCGAGCTTGGCCATGGTGATCGAGCCGAAGGCCATCACCGCACCGCAGGAGAGGTCGATGCCGGCGGTCAGGATGATCAGGGTCTGCCCGATCGCCAGCGCCCCGACCACCATCACCTGCTGGATGATCAGCGAGAAGTTGCCGCCGGAGAGGAAGGTGTCGGTGGTCAGGGTGAAGAAGGCGCAGGCCAGCACCAGCGCGGCCAGCGGTCCGGCGGTGGGCGCGGCGAGCAGGCGGCGGGCGAGCGGTGGCGGCTGGAGTTCCGCGTACGGGGCGGTGGTCGTGGTCATCGGCGGATCCTCGGGGGAGCGGGGGAGCGGAGGCGGGGTGTTGAGGGGCGGGCCGGTCAGCCCCAGCAGTTCTCCAGGCCGTAGGCGGTGTCCTTGGCGTCCACGCCGGCCTGCGGCTGGTCGGTGATCAGGGTGACGCCGGTGTCGGTGTAGCCGGTGGGCTTGGCGCCGCCCTTGGCGTAGTCGGCCACCGCCTTGACGCCCTTGGCGGCCATGACCAGCGGGTACTGCTGCGAAGTGGCGGCGATCTTCCCGTCCTTGACGGCCTGGGTGCCGGTGCAGCCGCCGTCGACCGAGACGACGAGGACGTCCTTCTCCCGGCCTTTGGCCTTGAGCGCGGTGTACGCGCCCAGCGCGGCGGGCTCGTTGATGGTGTAGACGACGTTGAGGTCGGGCGCCTTCTGCAGGCAGTTCTCCATCGCGGTCTGGGCCTTGGCCTGGTCGCCGCCGGTGTCCTGCGAGCAGACCAGGGCGGGGTCGTCGGCGGCGACGCCGAAGCCCTGCAGGAAGCCGTCGTGGCGCAGCCGGCCGACGGCGACGCCGGGGGCGAGGTCCAGGGTGGCGATCTTCGCGGTCCGGCCCGCCATGGCGGCCTTGGCGTACTGGCCGATCAGCACGCCGGCCTGCTTGTTGTCGGTGGCGAACAGGGCGTCGGTGCCCTCCTGCGGGTCGGTCGGGCTGTCCAGGGCGATCACCAGCACGCCCTTGTCCCGGGCCTTCTTGATCGCGGGCAGGATCGCCTTGGAGTCGCTGGGGGTGATCAGGACGCCCTTGACCCCGGTGGCGACCATGTTCTCGAGGGCGGCGATCTGGCCGGCGTTGTCACCGTCGAACTTCCCGGCGGCGGTGACCAGGGTGGCGCCGTTCTCCTTGGCGGACTTCTCGGCGCCCTGCTTCATCTTGACGAAGAAGGGGTTGGTGTCGGTCTTGGTGATCAGGCCGACCTTGACGGCGCCGCCCGACGCGTCGGCGCCGGACGAGCCCTTGGAGCCGGAGCCGCAGGCGGTGAGGGCGAGTGCCGCGACGGTGGCGCAGGCGGCGACGCGGGCGAGGGCGGGGATACGGGGCATGCGGTGGCTCCCTGAGCGGTGTGCGGAGGTCCGGGGCGGTGTCAGGTCTCGCCGGCCGAAGTCGACGCGCCGACTGTCAACGTTGACTGTCAACGTTGACATCGCCTTGCCGAGGATGATGAAGTCAGCCCGGCGCGGCGGGCAAGCCCCCCGGGCGTAACAACTGGGTAACGCGGTCGAAATGCCACGTGACAGCCGCGAGTTGACGACCATGCCGCGCGACATTCCTCCACCGATCCGCGAGAGGCGGTCCTTCGTGTCCCAGCGATTTGTCGCGGTCCTCGGCGAGTGCGTCGCCGACACCTTCGCCGATCCGGCCGGCGCCCGTCCGGGCGAGCTGGCCCTGCGCGTGCTGCCCGGCGGCGGGCCGGCCAACACCGCCGTCGCGCTGGCCCGGCTCGGCACGCCCACCCGCTTCCTCGGCCGGATCTCCGACGACGCCTTCGGGGGCCTGTTCCGCGCCCACCTCGGCAGCGCCGGGGTCGACCTGGGCGCGGTGGTGGCGGCCCCCGAGCCCAGCACGCTCGCCATCGCCACCGTGGACGACCTCGGCCAGGCGCGCTACGCGTTCCACGCCGACCGCGCCGCCGACTGGCAGTGGAGCGGGGCCGAGCTCGCCGCCCTGCCGCTCGCCGACGCGAGCTGCCTGCACACCGGCTCGCTCGCGCTGGTCCGCGAGCCCGGGGGCGCTCTGGTCGAGCACCTCGTCGAGCGGGCGCGGGCCGGGCTCACCGTCTCGATCGATCCCAACGTCCGCCCGCAGCTGGTCGATCCGGCGGTCTACCGGGCCCGGCTCGACCGGTGGTGCGAGCTGGCGGACATCCTGCGGCTCAGCTCGGACGACCTGGAGCTGCTGCTGCCCGGCGTCCCGCCGGAGCGGGCCTGCGACGGTTGGCACGCGGCCGGCGCCCGGCTGGTGGTGATCACCCTCGGCGGCGCGGGGGCGCTGGTCTCGCTGGACGGCGAGCGGGTCCGGGTGCCGGCGCCCGAGGTCGCGGTGGTGGACACCGTCGGTGCGGGCGACTCGTTCACCGCCGGGCTGCTGCACCGCCTCGCGCACCTGGGCCGGCTCGGCGGGCGGCTCGGCGGGCTGAGCCTCGCCGAGGCCGCCGCGGCCTGCCGCTTCGCCGCCGAGGTCGCGGCCCTGACCTGCTCGGTTCCCGGCCCCAACCCGCCGTGGGCGGAGCAGCTCGGCACACCCCGTCAGCGCCAGGGCTCTTGACGGCGCGTCGGCGGCCGCCCATCATCCTCCGCAGCCGCTGTCATCGATGACATGAGTCAACGATGACACCCTCCCGGAGGAGCACCCCACCATGCCTGTTCCCCCCGCGCCCGTTTCCCGTGCCCGCCGACTGCTCGCCGTACTCGCCGCCACCGCCCTCGCAGCCCTCACCGCTCTGCCGTCGACTCCGGCCGCGGCCGCCGCCGGCGACCAGGCTGCGGGCGCCTACCAGGAGCCCTACCGCCCGCAGTTCCACTTCTCGCCTGCCCGGAACTGGATGAACGACCCCAACGGCCCGATCTACCACCACGGCGCCTATCACCTGTTCTTCCAGTACAACCCGGCCGGCACCACCTGGGGCAACATGTCCTGGGGCCACGCCACCAGCCCCGACCTGGTGCACTGGACCGAGCAGCCGCTCGCCATCCCGCAGGACGACACCGCGATGATCTTCTCCGGCGCGGTGGTGGACGACCGCGCCAACTCCAGCGGCCTGGGCACCGCCGCCGACCCGCCGCTGGTCGCGGTCTACACCAGCGCCGCCCGGACCCCGGACGGCCGCCAGACGCAGTCGCTCGCCTACTCCCTCGACCACGGCACCACCTGGACGAAGTACCGGGGCAACCCCGTCCTGGACATCGGCTCCTCCGACTTCCGCGACCCCAAGGTGTTCTGGGACGACCGGACCGGCAGCTGGCTGATGGCCGTCGCCCTCTCGGACCGGCACCGGATCCGCTTCTACGCCTCCCACGACCTCAAGTCCTGGACCGAGCTCAGCGAGTTCGGCCCGGCCGGGGCCACCGGCGGTGTCTGGGAGTGCCCGGACCTCTTCCCCCTCGTCGTGGACGGCGACCCCGCGCGGACCAAGTGGGTGCTGACCGTCTCCACCAACGGCGGCCCCCAGAACTCCACGGCCGTCCAGTACTTCATCGGCGACTTCGACGGCACCCGCTTCACCGCCGACGACCCGGCCGGCACCTACACCCCGCCCACCGGCACCCTGCTGAACGGTTTCGACGGCGGCGGCTACGGCGGCTGGACGTCCACCGGGACGGCCTTCGGCTCCGCCCCCGCCACCGGCACCCTGCCCGGGCAGCAGCCCGTCTCCGGATTCACCGGACCGGGCCTGGTCAACACGTTCCTCGGCGGCGACGCCGCCACCGGCGACCTCCTCTCGCCGCCCTTCACCGTCACCCGCCGCTACGACTTCCAGGTGGGCGGCGGCAACCACCCGTACGTCCCGGGCGCCGGGAACGGCTCGGCGCCGCCCGGCACCACCCTCGCCGACTTCGAGGGCCGCGCCCTCCCGCCCGGCTGGACCGCCACCGCCGACCTCACCGGGATCGCCCCCACCGAGGAGCACCTGGACGGCGGCCTCGGCGCCGGCGTGCTCGACACCTTCACCCCCGCCGCCGGGGACGCGGCCACCGGCACGGTGAGCTCACCCGAGTTCACCATCGACCACCGCTACCTCGACCTCCTGATCGGCGGCGGCAAACACCCGGCCGGCGCCGACGGCGAGACCACCGTCAACCTCGTGGCGGACGGCCGGGTGGTCCGCACCGCCACCGGCCGTGACAGCGGCGAGCTGAACTGGACCGGCTGGGACGTCGGCGAGTTCGCCGGCCGCCGGGCCACCATCCGGATCGTCGACAACGCCACCGGCGGCTGGGGGCACCTGATGGTCGACGACCTCCAGCTGTCCGACCAGCAGGCCCGGCCCACGGACCGGCAGACCGCCGTCAACCTGCTGCTGGACGGCCAGGTGGTCCGCAGCGCCACCGGCGGCAACAGCGAGGCCCTGGACTGGACCGCCTGGGACCTCGGCGATCTGATCGGCCGACAGGTACAGCTGCAGATCGCCGACCACGCCACCGGCGGCTGGGGGCACGTGCTCGCCGACCAGTTCACGCTCGCCGACGCCCCGGCCCCCACCATGGTCCAACGCGCCCACTGGCTCGACCACGGCGCCGACTTCTACGCCGCCACCAGCGTCAACGACGAGCCGCACGGCCGCCGGGTGGTGATCGGCTGGATGAACGACTGGGCCTACGCCGACAAGATCCCCACCTCGCCCTGGCGCGGCGCCGACAGCTTCCCGCGCGAACTCGCCCTCACCACGCGGGGCGGCCGCACCGTGCTCGTCCAGCGCCCGGTGCGCGAACTGGACGAACTGCGCGATGGACGCCCCTGGCACGGCTCCGACCTGCCGGTGCGCGACACCACGCTCCCGCTCCCGGTGAGCGGCGCCACCCTGGAGATCGACGCCCGGCTACGGGCCGGCACCGCCCGCGAGTTCGGCCTCGCGGTGCACACCGGCGGCGGGCACCGTACCCGGATCGGCTACGACACCGCGACCGGCGAGCTGTACGTCGACCGTACGGCGTCCGGCAACACCGCCTTCCACGAGTCCTTCGCGGCCGTGCACCGGGCGAAGCTGCCGTTGGACGCGAAGGGCGGGCTCGACCTGCGCGTCCTGGTCGACACCTCCTCGGTCGAGGTCTACGCGGGCGACGGCACGCTCGTCCTCACCGACCAGGTGTTCCCCGACCCGGCCGACACCGGCGTCGCCCTCTACGCCGCCGGGGGCGTGGCGCGGGCGGAGACGGTCGCGGTCCATCACCTGAGGTCGGCTGTCGTCGGTCCGGTCCCGAGGGGTGCCGGTCGGACGTGAACGGGCAGTGGTCCGGGAGCTGTTGCCGGTCGGGTGGTCCGCCGAGGGGCCCGACCCCCGGCGGACCGGGTGCCGGCCGTCAGTCGTCGGCAGTCGGTGTCGACGACGGTGGTCGCGGTGCCGCGCGGCAGGAGGGTGTGCGACCATCTCACCCCTCTGACGGACAGGAGGGGTTGTGGCGGGTCACCTATTCACCACCCGCTGCCGCCGGCCCACGCTCCTGCCAGGACGCTCGGACCATGGATGGTTTCAGGCGGTTCGACGGCCACTGGCCAGCCGAGGCGCTTTTGGATGCGGCGGGGGTTGTAGAAGCCGTCGATGTAGGCGCGCTGTACGCACTGCCTGTCTTGCTGTCTGACAGGTTTACGGGTCGATCATGCGACGCCCGACGGCGCCGCGTCAAGGTCCGGTTCGTGCCCCGTTGCGCCGGCGAGGAGCAGCGGCGTTCCGGGATCGCCTGTCGTCGGCTCCGCTCGTGCGCGGAACCCCAGGGGGCGGCAAGTCCGCAAGTGATCGGATTTGATCGTACGGCTGTCGCAGGGCAGGCTCGGTGCCGCACAGTGGCGGAACCGCCACGGTCCGGCACGGAGGGAGCCGCATGTCCGGGACCGAGCACAGCAAACCGGCAGCACACGTCGTCGTCGGGTACACCCCGCAGGACGGTTTCGTCGCCGTCCAACTCGATCCGCCTCCAGTGGAATACGTGTGGCACGACCGACGGGCCGAGCACCGCGAGGAGCGGTACGGGCCGGGCAACGGCTACCAGCAGTGGCTCGCCCTCGACGCCGCCACCGGCGCCGTGTGGTACGGGGACACCGACTGGCGGACACAGGGCGAGGACGCGGGCTCCTGGCTCCCGGGACACCGCCGGGCCGCGGTCGGCGATGGGGCGCTGCCTTCCCCGGCCGTGTTCGCGCTCCCGCTCACCCACCGCGCTGTCGACGACCAGGGCAGCGACACCTGGCGCTTCTTCAGTGCCGAGGAGCTCCACGCACTGGTCCGACGGGTGCTGCCCCTGGTCCAGCGGATGATCGGCTCGCTGCACCGGGTGGGCCCGGACGCGGACCTGGAATGGTCCGCCGAAGCCGCCACGGCCTGGAACGATCTCGAACAGGCCTGCCGGTACACGCTCGACGCGAGGGGAACGGTGGCCTGGGCCGAGCCCCGCATGAGTCCGGTTCCCGCACGGCGGGTCGAAGTGGCGGACTTCCTCGCCCGGAATCCGGAGCTGTGCGACCCGGCGTGGGCGAAAGCCACCGACGCCGAGCTGGACGGCTACGCCACGTACGAACCCGATTCCGGTTACGGCGGCGTTCCGGGACGGATGTGCGCTCCGGCGGGCGTCCGGATCGAGGAGGGCTACACCTTCTACGGTCACCGTGCGGCTCTGTACGCCTACCGCGCGGCCGCCTGCGGCGACCGCACCCCGGTCGAAGCCGGGCTCTGGCTGCGGACCAGCGATGCCGGACGGAGCAGCTGGGAGGGCGCGAAGGTCGTGGGCGCGAGTCTCGCCGACGCCCCTGACTGCGTGTTGGACCACCTCGCCGAGACGTTCCGCAGCGCTGCGGCCGACGACGGCGTGGTCCTCACCGGCCTGACGGCCTACCTGCGGCAACAGCGGGCCGAGGAAAGGGCGGCGGTCGACGACACGCTCATCGCCACCGGGGAGGAACTCAAGCGCCTGGAGGAGTTGCTGAAGGAGGTCCGCATGGTCCGGAACGCCGTCCTGACCCGGGTCCTCAGCTGGACCGATGGGCGGGACGACGAGGTGATCGCCCGTCTCGCGGCGATGTCCCCCGTCGCCGTGGCCGAGTGGCGGGAGCGGCTCACCGCCGACCGGGTCGTCCGGTCCGAGGCGTGAGGGGCTGCCCGGAGGGCCGGCCCGCAGGCGGGCCGGCCAACGTTCCGAACTGGTCGAGGCACTGGCCCCCGCCTCATGAGAGGGCGGCCAGTGCCTGCGCGGCGAGCATCCGTTCCAGGGCCAGGAGGGCGCGCGGGGCGTGCCGGGTGTCGATGCGGACGGTGTAGATGAAGCGCGTCAGCTCCGGGTCGGCGAGGGGGCGCGCCACGACCTGGGTACTGCCCGGGGGGAGGGCCAGCCGTGGCATGACGGCGACGCACAGGCCGGCGGCCACGAAGCCGAGCACGGTGTTGAAGTCGTCGCCGTCGTATTCCAGGCGGGCCCGGAAGCCCGGGGTCCTGGCCATCTGAGCGAGCAGTTCCAGGCGCAAGGCGGCCTCCGGAGCTGCGATCCACGTCTCCGACGCGAGGTCGGCCAGGTGGATGACGTCCCGGTGGGCGAGGGGGTGGTCGGCCGGGACGACTGCCACGACCGGGTCCCGGGCGACCAGCGTTCGGCGCAGCGTCCGGGGCGGTGGCATCGGGATGAAGTCGTAGTCGTAGCAGAGGGAAAGGTCCATGTCTCCCCGCTTGAGCCGGCTGTAGCCGGCTTCGGGCTCCACTTGGGCGAGGCTGACCTGGACATCGGGATAGGTCGCGTGAAGCTCTGCCAGCGCCTGCGGGACGATGCCGGCGGCGGATGAGGCGAAGGCGCCGAGCCTGATCCGTCCGGCCGTGCCCGCGCGCATGGCGTCGAGTTCCAGGGACGCCGCCGCCAAGGCGCTTCGGACGCGCTGTTCGGCGTCGAGGAGGACCGTGCCGGCCGGGGTGGCGCGCACGGGGCGGCGCTCCATCAGGATGAGGCCGGCCCGGCGTTCGAGTTCGGCGATCTGTTGCGAGACCGCGGGCGCGCTGTAGCCCAGCTCGCGTGCGGCGGCGTTGAAGGAGCCGTGGCGGACCACGGCTTCGAGGGTGGCGAGCAGCCGGGGGTCGAGTCTCTGCACGGAGTTAAGGCTCACTTATCTGTCGCGAAGATGTCTTTTCTTGTGCTTAAGCATGAACGGCAGCATGATTCTTGCTCGCGGCCCGGATGCGCAAGCCTCCGCCCCCGGGTCCGCGACCAACCCCCACCCCCGTCGGGCGCGTTCGTGTGCCCCCGCGGCCGTGCACCCCCTCCTCCGCAGCCCGCCCGCACCCGCCTCCGTCGGGCGGGCTGCGCAGGAGACGGCCGCCGACGATCGACTCCGGCCCCTGAAAGGAAGTGGTATGCCCAAGCCACTCATCGGACTTACCACCTACCTCGCCCACGCGCAGTGGGCGGAGTGGGAGTTGCCCGCCGCGCTGCTGCCCGCGGCGTACATCAGCTGTCTCCAGGCGGCGGGCGGCCGCGCGGTCCTGCTGCCGCCGGACGCGCCGGAGGCCGCGGCCGAGGTCGTCGCGCGTCTGGACGCGGTCGTCCTGACCAGCGGTGAGGACGTCGATCCCGCGTTGTACGGGGCGCGGCCGCATCCGTGCACCGGGCCGCCGGTGCGCGAGCGCGACCGGTGGGAGTGGGCCGTGCTGGCCGAGGCGCTGGCGCGTGACATGCCGGTGCTCGGAGTGTGCCGCGGAATGCAACTGATGAACGTGCACGCGGGCGGCACCCTGATCCAGCACCTGCCCGAAGCGGTGGGTCACCACGGGCACAACCTGCACGGCGGCCACTTCTCGCCCCACGCCGTCACCACGGTGCCGGGGACGCGGATCGGCGCGCTGCTCCCGGGGACCCGCCAGGTCGCCACGCACCACCACCAGGCGGTGGAGTCCCTCGGGGCCGGTCTGGTCGTGGGCGCCCGCACGGCGGACGGCACCATCGAGGCGATCGAGAGCACCCGGCACCGCTTTGTGGTGGGCGTGCAGTGGCACCCCGAGATGGCCTTCGACTCGACGGTGGTGCACGCTCTGGTGGCGGCCGCCGGGTCGACGCCGAACCCCGCTGCGGGTCGGGTCGGCGAGCAGAAGGAGCGGGTCCGGCGGAGTTCGCCGGATGTGCGTACGGCGACCCGGGTGTCTTGACACCGCTGCGCTCCAGCCCCCAGGATCAGCCCGTGAACCTGTCAGACAGCCAGACAGGTGGTGGGATCCCGCGGCGCGTCAGCGCGATGGAAGCGGTGTTCGGCCACCTGCGCAGCGCCATCGAGCGCGGTCAGTACGCCGTGGGGGACAAGCTCCCCTCGGAAGCAGAGCTGTGCCGGACCCTGGAGGTCAGCCGACCCGTGCTGCGGGAGGCACTCCGTGCCCTGCAGGCCATGGGCCTGACGGTCTCGAAGACCGGCAAGGGGACCTTCGTCGTGGCGAACGCGGTCGAGGACCCCACCTTCGGCGACTACGCGGCCAGCGACCTCCTGGAAGTGCGCCGGCACGTCGAGATCCCGGTCGCCGGGTACGCGGCGCTGCGCCGGACCCCGGAGGACCTCGACCACCTGGCCCACCTGCTCGACCGGATGGAGCGGGAGACCGACACCACCGCGTGGGTCGCCCTGGACACCGTGTTCCACCTGGCGGTGGCCGAGGCCTCCGGCAACCCGGTGTTCCGCCGGGTGATCGAGGAGATCCGTGACGCACTGGCGCGTCAGTCGACCTTCCTCAACGAACTCGGCGGTCGCCGCGAGCAGTCCAACTGCGAGCACCGGGCGATCGTCGAGGCCCTGATCGACGGTTCCGAGCCCGACGCCGTCGAGGCGATGTCCCACCACCTCCACCGTGTGGAGGCCACCCTCATCGACATCGTGCGCCCCCAGCGCGCGGACACCTCAAGAGAAGGCAGAGCCGAGGCGTGAGCGAGCAGTTCCTCAAAGACGAGAAGCGCCCCACGACCCGTCACGTCGACGCCGGTGACACCGGCTACAGCAAGTCCCTGAAAGCCCGGCACGTCAACATGATCGCCATCGGCGGAGCCATCGGCACCGGGCTGTTCCTCGGCGCGGGCGGTCGACTCGCCGATGCCGGGCCCTCCCTGTTCGTCGCGTACGCCATCTGCGGCGTCTTCGCCTTCCTCGTGGTACGAGCGCTCGGCGAACTCGTCCTGTACCGCCCGTCCTCCGGCGCCTTCGTGTCGTACGCCCGGGAGTTCATGGGGGAGAAGGGCGCGTACACCGCCGGCTGGATGTACTTCCTCAACTGGGCGACCACCGGCATCGCCGACATCACCGCCGTCGCCACCTACACCCACTACTGGCGCCTGTTCTCCGACGTTCCGCAGTGGGTGATCGCACTCATAGCCCTGGCCGTGGTCCTCACCGTGAACCTGATCTCCGTGCGGATCTTCGGCGAACTGGAGTTCTGGTTCGCCATCGTCAAGGTCAGCGCCCTGGTCGTGTTCATGGGCATCGGGATCTTCCTGCTGGTCACCCGGCACCCGGTCGACGGCGCCGTGCCCGGTCCGTCCCTGATCACCGACAACGGCGGGATCTTCCCCAACGGCCTGCTGCCGATGCTGCTGATCATCCAGGGCGTCGTCTTCGCCTACGCCTCCGTCGAGCTGGTCGGCGTGACGGCCGGGGAGACCGAGCACCCCGAGAAGATCATGCCCAAGGCGATCAACTCGATCATGTGGCGGGTGGGCCTGTTCTACGTCGGCTCGGTCGTGCTGCTGTCGATGCTGATGCCGTGGAACACGTACACCTCCGGTCAGAGTCCCTTCGTGACGGTGCTCTCCCACATCGGTGTCCCGGCGGCGGACAGCGTGATGAACCTGGTCGTCCTCACCGCGGCGATGTCCTCGCTCAACTCCGGCCTCTACTCGACCGGCCGCATCCTGCGCTCCATGGCCGTCAACGGATCGGCCCCGCGCTTCACCGCCCGGATGAGCCGCAGCCAGGTGCCCTACGGCGGCATCCTGCTCACCAGCGGCATGTGCGTCCTGGGCGTCGTCCTCAACTTCGTGGTCCCCGCCGACGCGTTCGAGATCGTGCTCAACCTCGCGGCCGTCGGCATCATCGCCACCTGGGGCATGATCATGGTCTGCCACCTCCTCTTCTGGCGGAAGACCACGGCCGGTGAACTGACCCGCCCCGACTACCGGCTGCCCGGCTCGCCCTGGACCGAACTCGTGACGCTGGCCTTCCTCGCTGCCGTCCTGGTCCTCATGTACGCCGACGGCGGCGCCGGGCGCACCACGGTGCTGTGCGTACCGCTCATCGCCGCCGTACTCGTCGCCGGCTGGTACGCGATCCGCGGGCGCATCGCGCGCGCCGCCGCCGGAACCGACGACTGAACCCGGTCGGCCCGGGGGGATCCGCGGACCACCCGCGCATCCGCCCGGGCCGACCGCCGCCCGCAGGCACACAGGTCAGCACCCCCAAGCCATCACCGATCGAGGCAGTCATGCTCACCAGCCCCCTCGCGGACGCGCCCGAGATCCGCGAGCCCCGCCACGCGCCCGTCGCCCACGTCACCCGTGGCGGCGTGGTCGAGAGCACCCACTACGGTTCCGTCGTCGTCCTCGGCGCCGACGGCAGGATCCGGTTCCACCTCGGCGACGCGGAGGCCGCGTGCTACCCGCGATCGGCCCTCAAGCCCGTCCAGGCCGTCGCCATGGTCCGCGCCGGACTGCCGCTCGACGGCGAACTGCTCGCCCTCGCGATGGGCAGCCATTCCGGCGAGGAGCGTCACCTCGCGGGCGCCCGGCGGATCCTGGCGCTCGCCGGCCTCACCGAGGACGACCTGCGCAACGTCCCGGACCTGCCGTACGACCCGGCCATCCGCGACGCCTGGATCCGGGAGGACCGCCCGTCCTCCCGGCTCGCCCAGAACTGCTCCGGCAAGCACGCCGCGATGCTCCACCTCTGCAAGCTCAACGGATGGCCGCTGCAGGACTACGACGCCCCCGAGCACCCGCTCCAGCGGATGATCGCGGAAGTCGTGGAGGACCTCACCGGCCGGCGCATCGCGAACGTCACCGTGGACGGCTGCGGCACCCCGCTGTTCGCCGTCTCCCTGCACGGCCTGGCCCGCGCCGCCGCGCGGATCGCCACCGCCGCGCCCGGGACCCCTGAGTTCCGGGTGGCGGACGCGCTGCGCAGGCACCCGGAGATGGCCTCCGGCGCCGGGCGGGACGTGGCCGAGCTGATGCGCGCGGTGCCCGGGCTGATCGCCAAGGACGGCTTCGAGGGCGTCCAGATCGCCGCGCTGCCGGACGGCCGCGCCGTCGCCGTGAAGATCGCCGACGGGGCGAACCGGGCGCGCATCCCGGTGGCGGCCGCCGCCCTGGCGCGGGCGGGAGTCGACCCGCGGCTGCTCACCCGGTTCGCCGGGGAGCCGACGACCGGCGGCGGCCGGCCCGTCGGCGGCGTCCGGCCGGTGGCGGAGCTCGACCCGACCGCCGCTCTCGCCTCCGCCTGACCGGCACCCCGACCACACATCCCAGGAAGAGGACCCGCACACCCATGACCGCCGCCACCCGCAGCGAACACGACCTGCTCGGAGACCGCGACGTCCCCGCCGGCGCCTACTGGGGCGTCCACACCCTGCGCGCCACCGAGAACTTCCCCATCACGGGCACGCCCATCTCCGCCTACCCGCACCTGATCGACGCCCTGGCCGCCGTGAAGGAGGCCGCCGCCCTCGCGAACGAGGAACTCGGCCTCCTGGAGCCGGGCAAGGCCGCCGCGATCGTCGCCGCCTGCCGCGAGATCCGCGGCGGGAAGCTGCACGACCAGTTCGTCGTCGACGTCATCCAGGGCGGCGCCGGCACCTCGACCAACATGAACGCCAACGAGGTCGTCGCCAACCGGGCGCTGGAGCTGCTGGGCCACGCCAAGGGCGAGTACCGGCACCTGCACCCCAACGAGGACGTCAACCTCGGCCAGTCCACCAATGACGTCTACCCGACCGCCGTCCGGATCGCGACCGTCTTCGCGGTGCGCGGCCTGCTCGACGCGATGGCCGTCCTCCAGGAGGCCTTCGCCCGCAAGTCCGTCGAGTTCCGCGACGTGCTGAAGATGGGCCGCACCCAGCTGCAGGACGCCGTGCCGATGACGCTCGGCCAGGAGTTCTCCGCCTTCGCCGTCATGCTCGACGAGGACCGCAGCCGGCTCGCGGAGGCCGTCGAGCTGATCCACGAGATCAACCTCGGCGCCACGGCGATCGGCACGGGCCTCAACGCCCCCGCCGGGTACACCGAATCGGCGCGCCGCCACCTCGCCGACATCACCGGACTGCCCCTGGTCACCGCCGCCAACCTGGTCGAGGCCACCCAGGACTGCGGCGCGTTCGTCCAGATGTCCGGCGTGCTCAAGCGCATCGCCGTCAAGCTTTCGAAGACCTGCAACGACCTGCGGCTGCTGTCCTCCGGGCCGCGCGCGGGCCTCGGCGAGATCAACCTGCCGCCGGTCCAGGCCGGTTCGAGCATCATGCCCGGCAAGGTCAACCCGGTGATCCCCGAGGTCGTCAACCAGGTCGCCTTCGAGGTGATCGGCAATGACGTCGCCATCACCATGGCCGCCGAGGCCGGCCAGCTCCAGCTCAACGCCTTCGAGCCGATCATCCTGCACTCGCTGTCGGAGTCCGTCACCCATCTGCGCGCAGCCTGCCTCACCCTCGCCGAGCGCTGCGTGGTCGGCATCACCGCCAACATCGAGGTGCTGCGCGCGACCGTCGAGAACTCCATCGGCCTGGTGACCGCCCTGAACCCGCACATCGGGTACACGGCCGCCACCGACATCGCCAAGGAGGCCCTGGCCAGCGGCCGGGGCGTGGCCGAGCTGGTCCTGGAGCGGGGGCTGCTCCCGGCGGAGCGGCTCGCCGCCCTGCTGCGGCCCGAGGTCATCGCCGGCAGCGGCGCCGTCGTGGTCTGACGGCGGGGTGGTCCCCGAGCCGCCGGCGATGAGCTGAGTGACCCGCCGCCGCACCTGGAAGCTCAGGTACGGCGGCGGGTCGCACGGCACGGGATCAGGAACCGGCCAGGGCGGGGATCAGCCGTACGGCTCACCTGCGGGGCGGGGGCGTTGCCTGGGCCGGGGACGCCGGGGACAGGGGTGGGCATGAAGTCGACCTCCCTCACCGTGCCGGTGGCGGTCTGCCAGTCGGTGACCAGGACGGCGCCCGCACCCTCATAGCGGCGGACCGGAGGCTCGGTGGCGTCGATGGGGGCGATGCGCCACAGCCCGTGGTCGTCGGTCCCGAGCAGCGAGGCGAGGATAGCGGGGGAGTCGAAGCGGGGCAGGCACAGCCAGGTGATGGCGCCGTCCCGGCGGACGAGCGCGGCGGAGCCGGTGTTGCCGATAACGGCGTGGTCCTCGATCAGACCAGGGGCGACGCCGGGTTGGGCGGACACGGACATGCGGCGGCTCCGGGGAAAGCGTGGGTGGGAGGGGAGTTCAGGCGACGCGGAGGGCTGCCAGCTGCTGGAGAGCGGCGGCGACGGTGGCGGCCAGCGTGGTGTGGACGGCAGTCACCCGCCTCGCCTGGACTACCGCCACACCTGACCGATCCACGTTCAATCTGACGGTCTGGAAGCCGGCACTTGTCACCGCGGGCGTGATCCCGCCACCGATCAGGGCGCAGAAGTTCGAGGCGTCGCCGGAGGACGGTATGCATGCCCTACGGCATGCCTTCGCTGCCGCACTGATCTACGGCGGCTGCTCGATCAAGGACCTCGCCGCCTACCTGGGGCACGCCGACGAGGCCTTCACTCTGCGGACCTACGTGCACCTCGTGCCCAAGAGAGATGAGCGGGCACGCGCCGCGATCAGCAGGGCGCTGTTTGCGGCTGATGTGCCCGCTCCGGGCGGGGTTCTGGTGGCTGTGTGAGCCCGGCGGGGTCAATGTGCCCCGAAAATGCCCCGCCAGGTTGATTCAGCGATGTTTGCGCAGGTCAGCGCGGTTCACAGAAGCGTCTGCCAGTAGTACCAGAACCGGTTGAGGATCAGCAGCGCGATCACCGCGTACCAGAGCGCCGGCACCACCCAGTGGTAGCGGGCGGCCTCCCGGACGGCCGGGCGCAGCCGTGGCCCCACCGGGATCACGCCGGAGCGCAGGTTCTGCAGCGTGGTGTACCAGAACAGCGGGACCATCGCCGCCCAGACCACCATGCAGTACGGGCAGAGCGCGCCGATCTCGTACAGCGCCTGGTACATCAGCCAGGTCACGAGGCCGATCCCGAACACCGTCCCGGCCTGGAGGCCGAGCCAGAACCAGCGCCGGTACGACGCCCCGGCCAGCAGCCCGGCGCCGATCGCCATGACGACGCCGAAGCCGACCAGGCCGATCAGCGAGTTGGGGAAGCCGAAGGCCTCGGCCTGGTCGCTGCGCATGATCGAGCCGCAGCTGATGATCGGGTTGATGTTGCAGTTGGGGACGTACGACGGGTCCTTGAGCAGCCGGATCTTGTCCAGCGTGAGGACGGCGGAGGCGAACAGCCCGACCGCGCCGCCGATCAGCAGCAGGAGGGCGAACGGCCGGCTCGCGCCGTAGGTGCGCGCGGGGGCGGCGGACGTCATCCGGTCACCTGCTTGACCATGGCGGTGAACCTGTCGGGCGCGACGGGCGCGCCGCCCGCGAACACCTCCAGCTTCTGTCCGTCCAGCTTCACGGTCGGGGTGCCGGTGACGCCGCTCTTGTCGAAGGCCTTGCCGACCTGGTCCGCCCACGGCGCGTAGGTGCCGCCCTGGACGGCCTTGACGAAGGAGTCCGTCTTCAAGCCGGGGACCTGCCCGGCCAGGTCGAGCAGGCGGTTGACGTCGGCGAAGCTGTCGTTGCGCTCGTCCGGCTGGTTGGCGTACAGCACGTCGTGGAACTGCTTGAACTTGTCGACGCCCTCGTTGAGCGCCGCGCCCGCGGCGGCCAGCGCGGTGCGCGAGCCCTTGCCGCCGAGGCCCTGGTCCAGGAAGGTCGCCAGGTGGTACTCGACCTTGTAGGTGCCGGCGTCGGCGAGCTGCTGGATGGTCTTGCCGTCGGTGGTCTCCAGCCGCTCGCAGTACGGGCAGCGGAAGTCCTCGTAGATCTCCAGGGTGTGCGGCGCGTCGCCCTTGCCGTAGGTGATCACGGTGCCGTCGGCGCCGCTCGCGTTGGCGGGGGTGACCAGCGGGCCGTGGGCGGCGGCGTCGCCCGGGCCGGAGGAGCCGCCGACGGCGAAGGCCACGCCGGCCGCGAGGGCGAGCACGGCGGCGGTGGCGGCGCCGACGACCGTCCGGCGGCGGATCTTCGCGGACCGCTCGGCGCGCTCGCGCTCCTCCCGCATTCGCTCGGTGGCGGCGCGGCGGGCGGCGCTCCTGCTCTGCTTGCCGCCGGTGTTCGTCCCGCCGGTCTTCTTCTCGGCGGAGGCGGAGGCGGAGGCGTAGGCGGGGGTCTGGGGCTTCTTGCTCATGGCGGAGGTGTCGTCCTGTGCTCTCGGTCCTGTGCTCCGTGCGGGGAGCAGGGCAGGCGCGCGTACGGGCGCGCGGCGGGGCGACCGGCGGAGACGCGGAAGGGGAAGGGTCTCTCAGCAGGCCGGGGCGGCCGCGGGCGGCCCGCGGCGGACGGCGGGGCGGAGCAGCACGGACTCGGCCGGGACGCGGACCCGGCTGGCACGCGGGAAGGGCATCCGGGCCACCGGGCGGGCCGGAACGGGCGCGGCGAGAAGCATCAGCAGGCGGCCGGCCGCGGCCGGGAACCGCTGGGCGAAGTCGCCGAGGACGCGCAGCGACCGTGCGAGGCCGGTCAGCGCGGCGTCGGCACGGCGCAGCCAGAAGGCGGCGGCCAGCGCGATCGTGGTGTGCAGGGCGAGGAGCAGCAGCACGCCGGCGGACTGCGGTACGCCGTGGCCCAGCAGGAACCCGCCGAGCGAGCCGCCGCCGCAGAGCAGCGGCTCGAAGCCGCGGGCGGAGCCGGGAGGCAGCGAGGGGCAGGTGGTCTGGGCGAGGTCGAACAGGGTGCTCAGGCCCAGCTCCAGCGGCAGGAAGACCGCGGCGATCGCCGGGTAGCGGCGTTCGGAGCCGGCGAGGGCGAAGGCCGCCACGAAGACGGCGCCGCCGGCCACGGCCAGCGTGCCGAGCGGCAGCGGGCGGCCGGTCACCAGCACCTGGCCGAGCCCGGCGAGCAGCACGACCAGCGCGGCGAAGAGCGCCGCGCGGAGCGTCCTGAAGCCCGGGCCCGTCCGGCCGGTGTGCATCTGCATGGCATCCGAGTCTGCCACAGGTCGAATGGTGGACGACCGGGCCGAAGGTCCGCTGTGGGGATCCTCACCACCGTCCCTGAACTGGGCTTATGCGTCCTTTACGGGTTCGGGGTGCGAAGGCAGGGCGGACGCGACCCGGGTCTCGACCAGCTGCCGGAAGAGCTCCAGGTCGGCCCGGACGACGCGCTCGACCGCCCCGGCGAGGGCGAAGCCGCGCGGCCCGCCGAACACCTCGTGCACCGCCTCCGGGTCGTACTGGATGCGGATCTGCAGCCGGGTGTGCTGCCGGCCGAGCGGGAGCAGGGCGAAGGCGCCGTGCAGGTCCAGGCCGTCCAGCGTCCGCCAGGCCATCACCCGGCCGCGGCCGTGGTCGGTGATCTCGGTCTCCACGTCGCGGGCGGTGCCGGCGATCTCCACCCCGAGGTGCGCGAGGTTACGGCCGTGCGGGTGGGCGCTGCGCACACCGCCCACGAAGCGCGGGTAGTCGTGGACCCGGTGCAGCTGATCCCAGGCCGCCAGCACCGGGGCGTCGATGTCGATCTGTTCCTCGAGCGTGCTCATCGCGGGGACGGACCTCCTAGGCCGGTCGCGCTGCGGGCGCCGGGCACCTCCAGCCTGCGCCTGCCGGTGGTGGACAGGCAAAGGAGGGGGCGCTGCGCGAGACTGGGCGCATGCCGGAGCTGCCCGAGGTCGAGGCCCTCACCGCGTTCCTGTCCGAGCGGCTGACCGGGCGGGTGATCGCCCGGGTGCAGCCGGTGGCGATCAGCGCGCTCAAGACCTACGACCCGCCGGTGACGGCGCTGGAGGGGCGGACGGTCGGCCCGGTCACCCGGCACGGCAAGTTCCTCGACATCGAGGCGGGCGGCCTCCACCTCGTCGTCCACCTGGCCCGGGCCGGCTGGCTGCGCTGGAAGGAGAGCCTGCCCGCCGAGCCTCCGCGCCCGGGCGGCAGGAACCCGCTCGCCCTGCGGGTGCGGCTGGAGGGCGACGCGGGGGACGGCTTCGACCTCACCGAGGCGGGCACGAAGAAGGGCCTCGCGGTGTACGTCGTGCAGGACCCGGCGGAGGTCCCCGGCGTGGCCCGGCTCGGTCCCGACCCGCTGGACCAGTCGTTCACCCTGGAGGCGTTCACCGCGCTGCTGCACGGCGAGCGGCGCAGGATGAAGGGCGTGCTGCGGGACCAGAGTGTGCTGGCCGGAGTCGGCAACGCCTACTCGGACGAGGTGCTGCACGCGGCCCGGATGTCCCCGTACAAGCCGGCGTCGGGTCTGACCGGGGAGGAGACGGCCCGGCTGTACGAGGCGCTCGGCAGCACCCTGCGGGACGCGGTGGAGCGCTCGCGCGGGCTTGCGGCGGGGGAGCTGAAGGCGGAGAAGAAGCTCGGTCTGCGGGTACACGGCCGCACCGGGCAGCCGTGCCCGGTCTGCGGGGACACCGTGCGCGAGGTGTCGTTCGCCGACTCCTCGCTGCAGTACTGCCCGACCTGCCAGACCGGCGGCAAGCCGCTCGCCGACCGCCGGCTGTCGCGGCTGCTGAAGTAGGCCGGCCACCGGCGGCGCGCCGCCGGTGGAGGCCTGCAGCGTCCAGGTCCTGTCCGGCCGATCGTGCCCGGCGTCGCGCGCCCGGCACGATCAGCCGGACAGGACTACGGCTTTCGGGCGACGCCGCCCCAGTAGTACGCCGCGTGCGGGTCGGCCGGTGGCTCGCCGCCCGGGTGCCAGGCCATGACGGGGGCGACGCCGGGCTCGATCAGCTCCCAGCCGTCGAAGAACCGGGCCACCTCCTCGCGGGTGCGCGGGACGAGCGTCATCCCGCCGGCCCGGGCCGCCTCGGCGACCTTGGCGACGCTCTCCGGATCGAAGTCCTGGGTCGGGTGGGTGAGCGCGAGGCAGCTGCCGGAGGGCAGCGCGTCGCGCAGTGCGGCGACCTTGCCCCACGGGTCGTCCTCGTCGGCGATCAGCATCAGCACGGCGATCATCAGCAGGCCGACCGGCCGGCCGGGGTCCAGCGTGGAGGTGAGCGCCGGGTGGCCCAGCAGTTCGGCGGGCTTGCCCAGGTCGGCGTGGATGTAGGTGGTGCGGCTGGCCGGGGTGGAGACCATCAGCGCCCGCGCGTGGGCCAGTACGATCGGGTCGTTGTCGACGTAGACCACGCGGGTGCCGGGGCTGACCGCCTCGGCGATCTCGTGGGTGTTCGGCGAGGTGGGGATGCCGGTGCCGAGGTCGAGGAACTGGCGGATGCCCTGCTGCTCGGCCAGGTGGCGGACGGCGCGGCTCTGGAACGCCCGGTTCTCCTTGGCCATCGCCCTGACGCTCGGGACGGCCTCCTCGATGGCCCGGCCCATGGCGCGGTCCGGAGGGAAGTTGGTCTTTCCGCCCAGCCAGTAGTCGTACACGCGGGCGGAGTGCGGAGCACTGGTGTCGACTCCGAGGCGCTCCCACTCGCTCGGCAACACGGCCTCGTCGTTCCCGGGCTGGTCGGAGAAGTCCTGACTTGTCGTCATGGCCACGTCCTCTGAAGACGGATCATCACACTGAGGGACGTCAGCGTAGCGGTCCTGGAGCGGTCGCGGGTGTGCGCTGCAGGGTTCTGGGCGGACGGCATCCCGGGCGGGTGTGCGCTTGGGCCGTCGGGGTGGCACTGGGGGCCGTCGGGGTTGCCGGTGGGAGGCGCGACGGTCCGCGGGGGATGCATCGATCATGCTGTCTGATCGTCAGATTACTTCGCGTAGATTGCTCCTGGCCGCGGCCGGGATGTCGCTGCTCGGGCTCGCCGGCTGCCGGGGATCCGACGGGCCCGGGGGCGGTGCGCCGAGTACCGGGGCGGCCGGCGGGGCGCCCGAGGCGCTGGGTGCCGCTCCGAGCCCGGCGTCGCCGTCGGCCTCCGCCGGCCCCTCCACTCCTCCTCCCGCCGCTCCCGCCGCTCCCGCCGCTCCCGCCGCTCCCGCCGCTCCTGCCGCTCCTGCCGCTCCTGCCGCTCCCGCCGCTTCCGCCGTCGCCTCCGGCTCACCGGTGGCCGCGCCGCGGAAGGTGACGGAGGTCGAGAGCAGGCCGGTGTACGAGCTGGACGCCGGGCGGCGGGTGGTGGCCCTCACCATCGACGACGGTCCGGATCCGCGGTACACGCCCACCGTGCTGGCCCTGCTGGAGCAGTACGGGATCCGGGCCACCTTCTTCCTGATCGGGGAGAACGCCGTCGAACACCCCGCACTGGTCCGGGAGATCGCCGCCCGCGGTCACCACATCGCCAACCACACCTGGACCCACCCCGATCTGCGGCAGCTGTCGGAGGCCAAGGTGCGGGACGAGCTGGAGCGCACCTCGGAGCTGCTGAACCGGACCACCGGGAAGCCGCCGACCTGGTTCCGCGCGCCGGGCGGTGACTGGTCCACCGCGTCGCTCAAGGTCAGCGCCGACCTCGGGATGCGGAACATGGCCTGGTCGGTGGACCCGAGGGACTGGGCCCGGCCCGGTACGTCGGTGATCACCGACCGGATCCTCAAGGACGTCCGCCCGGGTGCGATCGTGCTCAACCACGACGGCGGCGGGGACCGTTCGCAGACGGTGGCCGCGCTCAAGACGTACCTGCCGGTGCTGATCGATGCGGGGTACTACTTCACCGCCCCGCCGGGATGAGTTCGGCCGCGGAGAAAAGGGTGGTAGGTCGCGGCGTTTCCAGCTAAACCACTCAAAAGAGTGGATTGGGAGAACCGTTTCTGCGGATTTGGGGCTTCTAGGGTGATCTCGCATCAGTGTCCCCGGCACCACCGCGTACCGCCCTGAAAGGCCCAGCCCCCATGCGTCTCCGCAATGCCACGCTCGCCGCCGCCAGCGCCATCGCCCTCGTCCTCGCCGTCCCCGCCTCCGCCGACGCGGCGACCGGCGACTTCCTCTACAGGGTCGGCCCCGGGGTGCCGGCCGGCCTGGCCGACCCGCAGAGCGGCGAGTGCATCAACCTCTTCGGGGCGACCGAGAAGGATCCGGCGTTCGCGCCGCAGAACTTCACCACCTCGACCGCCACCGCCTTCCTCGACTTCGACTGCAACGGCGACGTCTTCTACGTCATGAACCCGGGCAAGAAGCTCGGCGACCGGCTCAAGCTGCGGTCCGTCGTCTTCTCCTGAGGCCGGCCGATTCCGGTGAAGTGCGGGACAGTTCGGCGATTGGTTGAGACCATTCCGGTGAACCGACACCTGGGGAGGCCTTGCCGACACGAATCGCCGGGCTGTCCGCCCGGTCCAGCGGACCGCTGACCGTCCGGACGCCGGCGCGCGCCGGGGAGCCGTGGACGGTCGCCGCCGTCGACATCGACGACCGCCCCTGCGACGTCGTCGCCGAGGTCGCCCGGCTCACCCCCGGGCCGGCCGGACAGCGGGTCTGGGGCGGCCGGGTGCAGCGGCGTAGCGTGAGGAGGGGAGGGTTCACGCTGGTCCCGGTGGCGGAGGAGGAACGATGTCCGTACGGGAGCCGGACCCGGTGGAGCAGGAGGAGTTCGCGGGTCGGATCGTGCAGGTGCTGAACGACGCCTGCCTGGGATTCATGGCCAGCATCGGCCACCAGACCAACCTGTTCGACACCATGGCCGGCCTTGCCCCGTCGACCGGTGCGGAGGTCGCCCGCGCCGCCGGGCTCGACGAACGCTACGTCCGCGAGTGGCTCGGCGCGATGGTGGTCGGCGGGATCGTCGAGTACGACCCCGGACACGGCACGTACCTGCTGCCGCCCGAGCACGCGGCCGCGCTCACCCGGGCGGCCGGACCGGAGAACCTGGCCGGGATGATGCAGTACCTCGCGCTGATGGGCGAGGTCGAGCAGCAGCTCGTCGAGTGCTTCCGCAAGGGCGGCGGGATGCCGTACTCGGCGTACCCGCGGTTCCAGGAGCTCCAGGCCGAGGAGTCCGGGCGGGTCTACGACCTGGCCCTGGTGGACGGGATCGTCCCGCTCGTGCCCGGGCTGCCGGAGCGGCTCCACGCCGGGGTCGACGCGCTCGACATCGGCACCGGGCAGGGGCACGTCGTCAACCTGCTGGCCCGGGCCTTCCCGGCCGGCCGGTTCACCGGCGTCGACATCTCCGAGACGGGCATCGCCGCCGCCCGGGCCGAGGCCGAGGCGCTGGGCCTGTCCAACGCGCGCTTCGAGGTCGCCGACTCGGCCGGGCTGACCGGCTCCTACGACCTGGTCACCGCCTTCGACGTGATCCACGACCTGGCCCGCCCGGCCGAGACGCTGGCCGCCGTCGCGGGCGTGCTGCGGCCCGACGGCGTCTTCCTGATGGGCGACATCGCCGCCAGCAGCCGGCTGGAGGAGAACATCGACCACCCGCTCGCGCCGGCGCTCTACACCTTCTCGACCTTCTACTGCATGACGGTCTCGCTCGGCGAGGGCGGCGCGGGGCTGGGGACGGTCTGGGGGGAGCAGACGGCCCGGCGGATGCTGGCCGAGGCCGGGTTCGGCTCGGTGGAGACCGCGCAGGTGGAGGGGGACGTGCTCAACGTGTACTACCTGGCGCGGTTGGACGGTGCCGGGGCGTAGGCGGCCGCGTCCGGGCGGCTCCGTGGCCGTGGCGGGCCCCGGCAGGGCGGGCCGGCGGGGGCAGCCCCGGTGCGGGTGGCCGGGGCGGAAGGTCGGACGTAGGTTCGAAGTGTCCGAGCGAAGGAGGGCGGCGATGACCGGCAACGGCTACGCACACCCCGAGGCGCTGGTCCCCACCGAATGGCTGGCCCGGCACCTGGACGACGGCACGATCCGCGTCGTCGAGGTGGACGAGGACACCACCGCGTACGAGCAGGGGCACATTCCCGGCGCGGTCGGCTGGAACTGGACCACCGACCTGCACAGCCGGGTGGGGCGCGACTACACCGACCGCGACGGCATGCAGCACCTGCTGCGCGCGGCCGGGGTGGAGGACGACACCACCGTGGTGCTGTACGGCGGCAACAACAACTGGTTCGCCGCCTACGCCTACTGGCTGCTGCGGCTGCGCGGCTACGGGCCGGTGAAGCTGCTCGACGGCGGGCGGAAGAAGTGGGAGCTGGAGGAGCGGGAGCTCACCGAGGAGGTGATGGACTACCAGCACAGCGCCTACCGGCTGGCGGGCCCCGAGCACCCCGAGGTGCGGGCGCTGCGCGACGAGGTGCTGGCCAAGGCGGAGGTGTTCGCCAAGCCCGGCTCGGACTCCGTGCTGGTCGACGTCCGCTCCCCGGCCGAGTACCGGGGCGAGGCGCTGGCGCCGCCGCACCTGCCGCAGGAGCAGGCGCAGGTGCCCGGCCACATCCCCGGCGCGGTGAACATCCCGTGGTCGCAGGCGGCCAACGACGACGGCACCTTCCGCTCGGCGGACGAGCTGCGCGCGCTGTACGGCGGGCAGGGCGTGGAGGCCGAACGCGAGGTGATCGCGTACTGCCGGATCGGGGAGCGCTCGGCGCACACCTGGTTCGCGCTGACCGAGCTGCTCGGGTACCCGCACGTGAAGAACTACGACGGGTCGTGGACGGAGTACGGCTCGCTGGTGCGGGCGCCGGTGGCGCTCGGGGCGTGAGCCGACGGCCGGGGGCGTGAGGCGAGGTCCGGGGGCGTGAGGCGAGGTCCGGGGGCCGGGTCGGCGTGTTCACGGCGTGACGGGGGCGCGGCGGCTCCATTTCGGCCTGTTTCTTCTCATGAACATTTCATCGGGCAGGAGTGGGCCCAGGCTCACCGGGACAGGGATCGATGCGACCCACTGTCCCAGTGACCCTGGAGGACCACCGTGCGCAAGAGGCTGATCGTCTCTGCCGCCGCAGGCGCGCTCGCCCTGCTCCTGACCGTGCCCGCCTCCGCCGCCCAGTTCGGCCCCGGCGCGGCGGGCATCGGAGACCCGTACTACCCCAATGCCGGCAACGGTGGATACGACGTCTCGCACTACGACATCCGCCTCAAATACCAGCCCGTCACCGACGAACTGGAAGGCACCGCCACCATCCTGGCCACCGCCACCCAGGACCTCTCCCGCTTCAACCTGGACTTCGTGCTCGGCGTCAAGGAGGTGCTGGTCAACGGCCGGACCGCGAAGTTCGCCAGCACCGGTGAGTCGGAGCTGGAGATCACCCCCGCCCGGCCGCTCACCAAGGGCAGCCCCGTGACCGTCGTCGTCCGCTACGCCGACAAGCCCGGCGAGGTGGAGCGTGGCGGCTACTCCGCCTGGCTGCGCACCCCCGACGGCGGCATCGCGGCCGACGAGCCCGAGGGATCGGCCTGGTGGTTCCCGAGCAACGACCACCCCACCGACAAGGCCACCTACGACGTCTCCGTCCTCGTGCCCGACGGCACCCAGGCCATCAGCAACGGCCTCCTCACCGGGCAGAGCTCCCGGGCCGGCTGGACCCGCTACAACTGGCGCCAGACCAAGCCGCAGGCGACCTATCTGGCCACGCTCGCGATCGGCAGGTTCGACCTCCGGACCGACACCACACCGGGCGGGATCCCGGTTGTCACCGCCTACAGCAAGGACCTCGGCGACAACGACGGCGCCGCGCGTGCCAGCGTCGAGCGCACCGGCGAACTGGTCGACTGGCTGAGTGGCTACTTCGGGGCGTACCCGTTCGACTCGGTCGGCGGCTACGTCCCCAACGTGCCCACGGGCTACGCCCTGGAGACCCAGACCCAGATCTTCTACAGCCCCGCGCAGTTCTCCCGCGGCTCCAACACGTCCGTCGTCGTCCACGAGCTGGCCCACCAGTGGTACGGCGACAGCGTCTCCGTCCAGCGCTGGAGCGACATCTGGCTCAACGAGGGCTTCGCCCGCTACTCGCAGTGGCTCTGGTCCGAGCACGAGAACGAGGGCACGGCGCAGGAACTCGCCGACTACGTCTACACCTCCTACCCGGCCGACAACGCCTTCTGGAGCGTCAAGCCCGGCGACCCCGGGGCGGACCACCAGTTCGCCGGCGCCGTCTACGACCGGGGCGCGGTGGCGATCCAGGCGCTGCGCAACGCCGTCGGGGACGAGAAGTTCTTCCAGATCCTGAAGGGGTGGCCGGCCGAGCGCAAGTACGGCAACGCCACCATCCAGCAGTTCCAGGCGTACGCCGAGCGGATCTCCGGGAAGCCGCTCGCGGACCTCTTCACCACCTGGCTGTTCACGGCCTCGAAGCCGTCGGTGTCGTCGGCGGGCGTTCCGGCGGCGGGGGCGACTGGCACGGCGGGCCTGGCGCCGAGTGCCAAGGCGACGGTGCAGGAGCCGAAGTCGTGGAAGAAGATCCAGGAGACCAACTCGCTGCACGACCACGCGCACTGACGGGTGCACGCGAGCGCTGGCACGAGCACTGGGAGCTGCACACGGGCGCTGACCGGGTGCGGTGACGGATTCGGTGACCTGGTGACGTGGTGTGGCGTGCCATGAGGTGACGGGCGTGGCCCGGCCGGCCGCTGGGTGCGGGCGGCCGGGCCACGCCGTTGCCAGGGCCTGTCTGCCGCGCGGTGGGGCGGCGTGCGTACGGCGGACGGCGGCGCCGAACTCGCCGTCCACGTCCGGCAGATGGAGGATCCCGTCGCCGGCCACCACGCTCACGGCGTCCGCGAGGCCCGGCAGTAAGCGGTTGTTGACGACGATCTGGAGCACGGCGTCGGACGAGCCGGCGAGCCGGGCCGTCATCACCGCCGTCGCGGCGAGCAGCACCGAGGAGGTGCTCACCCGGTGGCCGGCCGCGACGAGTTCGACCGCCCGGAGCAGCGCGGGGGAGCTGAGCGCGGCGTTCGGGAACGGCTGCGGCTCGTCGTTCCGGGCGGGCGGGAAGAGGCGCGGCGGGCCCGAGCGCAGTTTGCGCAGAACGTGCGCGCGGGCGTTGGCGTCGCCGTCGGCCGCGCTCGGAGTGCTGGAACTCGGCTTCCTCCAAGGGCTGCTGGGCAGGGCGGCCGGGTGCCTGCCCGGCCGGACGAGAAGGTGATCTCCAGCAGCTGGCTCGTGGTCACCGTGTGGCTCTCCGATGTGTGGTTCCGGGCTCGGTGCGTGCTGCGTGATGCGCCGCGCGTCCGGGCGGGGCGGGAGGTGCGGTGGGAACGCGTGTGCTGCCGGGGCAGGAGTCTGGCGCACCGCCCAGGTCGCGTCGAGCCTCGGAACACGGCCGTCCGCTACCGCTGTTGGACGCCGAGGAGGCCGCCGGTCGCCGGCCGACCCGGCTGCAGGCCCGTGCGGTGGCGGTTCACGCGCGTCCACATCTAGGCTGGCGCGGTGACTGATGAGCAGGAGTGGGTGCAGCCGTCGGGAGTGTGGGCCACGGCGGTGGGGGTGGCCAGGGTGCGGGCGCTGGAGACCGAACGGGAGAACGCGCTGTTCCGCGACCCACTGGCACGGGCCTTCGCCACCGCCGGCGGCCTGTGGCCCTCCTCGCCGCCGCTGCCCGACGACGAGGCCGCTCGCCGCCGCCGGCTGGCCGTGTCGTTCTCCATCGTCATCAGGACGAAGTTCCTCGACGACCTGTTGCAGCAGGCCTCCGCGTCCGGGGTCCGGCAGGTCGTGCTGCTCGGCGCCGGCATGGACAGCCGGGCCTTCCGGTTGGACTGGCCCGAGGGCACCCGGCTGTTCGAGGTCGACACCGCCGCTCCACTGGACTTCAAGGCTGCGGTGCTGCGCCAGGAGCGGGCCGTCGCGCGCTGCGAGCGGATCACGGTCGCGGTGGATCTGCGGGAGGACTGGCCAGGCGCGCTGGCCGCCGCCGGGCACGATCCGGCCGTGCCGACCGCATGGATCGCCGAAGGCCTGCTGATCTATCTGCCCCAGGATGCGGTGGAGCTGCTGATGGCCCGGATCAGTGCGCAGTCCGCGCCAGGCAGTCGGATGGGGCTGACATTGGGCTCGCGCGGCGTGATCGAGCGCTTCGGCGCGGACGCCGCGCCGGGATCGGCGGCCTCCATGTGGATCTCGGAGATGCCCGACGACCCGGTGGGCTGGCTGGCCGGGCACGGCTGGGAGGCCGACAGCCACACCCTGCGCGAGCGCGCTGCCGCCTACGGCCGCCCGATCGGCAACCCGCCGCAGCGCGAGGAGCAGCCCGGCGGACTGATCTCGGCGGTCCGCCGGTAGAGCGCCTCCCGGTTCCCCGGATGATCGACCCCGGATTCGGGCAGCACCCGAAGCTCTGCAGAAACCGAACGGACAGTGACGTCAGACACCGTGGGCCCCTGCCGGGAGTTCGGCAGGGGCCCACGGTGCAGAGAGCTGCGGAGGGCCGGCCCGTCCTCGATGAGCGGCGTGCCGGCCGGCATCAGCTACCGCCTGCCGGCGGTCCGACGGCCCGGCCTCACTTCAGATGGCGGGTGAAGAACTGGGCCGCGGCGTCCCCCGCGAACTGCGGGACGCCGGTGTGCCCGCCCATGTTGGCGTTCAGGGACTTCTCCTCGGAGCCGAACGCGTCGAACAGGTCCAGGGCCGCCTGCCGGTCGTTCCCCTCGTCGTCCCACTGCAGCAGGACGTGCAGCGGAACGGTGACCTGGCGGGCCTCCTCGAACACGGCGCGAGGCACGAAACTCCCGGCGAACAGAACGGCGGCCGCGATGCGCGGCTCGACCGCCGCCAGCCGGATGCCGATGGAGATCACTCCCCCCGAGTATCCGACCGGGCCGCCGATCTCGGGCAGCTCGAGCAGGGCGTCCAGGGCGGCCTGCCATTCCGGGACCGCCTTTTCGACCAGCGGGAGGACGAGAGCGTCGACGATCTCGTCGGTGACCGGCTCGCCGGCCTCGATCGCCCGGCGCAGGTCGGCGCGGGCCTGCTCGACGGCGGCCCACCGGGGCCGGTCGCCGCTTCCGGGGAGCTCGATGGTGGCCGTGGCGAAGCCATCCGCCGCGGACTGCCGGGCCCGGGCCGCCAGCCGCGGGTACATCGTGCGCAGCCCGAGGGGAGGGTGGCCGAGCAGGATCAGCGGCGCCGGTGCGGATGCCGATGCGGGTGTCCACAGGATGCCGGGGATCTCACCGAGGCTGAAGTTGCGTTCGAGTACGCCGTCGCCGAGGCGCTGCTCAGAAGTGACATGCATGGTCGTGCCTTTCGGGAGTGCACTGCAACGGCGCTCCCGGACGACCTTTTCTATCGCCCGACCGTGACCCCGGAGGGGAGCACCCATGTCGATACTGCGTTCACGGGTACCACCTCCTCGATCTCTTGCACGGCCTCCGGAAATGTAGCAGTGGTCGCCTTCGTCCGCCTCACGGTTTTTGCGTGGTCTCCGTGGCCGGAGACCACGGAGATACGACGCACAGGGTGGGGCGGGAGCGGAGCCGGTGCCGGGCGCGCCCGGCACCGGGATCATCCGTCCGAATGACGGGCGGGTCACGGGGAGTCGGTCCGGGTCGCGGCCTCGCCCGTCCGCAGCCGCGCCGCACCGGTGTCGGGCGCGTCCCCGCCCCGGGGCGGCGGAATGAGCGTCGACGTCGATGCGGTGAAGGTGGCCGGGGCGTAGTGCGCGTGATGCAGGCGGTAGGCGTCGCCGAGGTGGTGCTGGAGGCGGCTGTGGCGGAACTGGTAGACCGCGCCGGTCTGGCGGAGCACTCCCCGGCGGTAGGCGTCGTCCAGGAAGGCGGCCGTGTCCCGGGGGAGATTGCCGGTCGCGGGCAGCCAGATGCGGCAGAAGATCACCCACTGACCCCAGGCGGTGAACCCGAGGGCGTAGGAGAAGGTGCCGCCGAGCCCGCCGACCACTCCGATGAAGAGGCCGTCCGACAGCGGCCAGTTCATCGGCCCCAGGAGCGGTTGCAGCAGTTCGATGACGAGGCGGCCGCCGAGGGCGATCGCGAGGGTGAGCGCCGGCACGAGGACGAGGACCTGCCGGCCCACCGTCGTGCGGTTGGCGGACAGCAGGCCGGCCGGGGTCGCGGCGGAGGCGATGTCCAGGGGTGCCTCGAGTGCGGCCATCAGCCCGAAGACGAGGCCGGCCGCCGAACCGAAGATCAGTCCGAAGGCCAGCATGTTGATGAGCGTGCCCTCGATCACCGCGCCGTCGGTGAGCGAGACCCTGTTGTTCAGCGCGCGTTCCAGCGTGATGGCGCCGGCACAGCCGACGCCCATCACGAAGCCGCCCAGCAGCACCGTCCCGAACCGGGAGGTGAAGGTGCGCATCGGTCCGCGGCCGACGCGGTTGTGGTTGCCGGGCAGTCGTAGCCGGACCTGGGACGGTGCGAAGGCGGTGCTGCCGAACCTCGCGATGAGCCAGTAGACCGATCCGAAGGCCACGCCCGCGATCGGTCCCATCAGGGAGCCTTCCAGGACGATCCCGTCGAGGTCCGCCGCGAGAACGGAGCCGAACTGGTGGGCGATCAGGCCGACGGACCACTCGGTGAGGGTGACGGACAGCGCGCAGGTCAGCATGACAGCGAGGAGGCGCGTCGACGGCCTCAGCGAGTCGCCGATCTTCCACCAGGCGAGGTCCTGCTGGTCGAGGTCGGGGAGCCGGGCCAGGTGGTGGGCGAGGTGACCGAGCCAGCGCCGGACCCGTTCGGACCCCGGGTCCGAGTCGTGGTCGGGCCGCCTGCGCGGGGGGCCGCCGGTGGCCCGTACGGGGGCGAGACGCCGGTAGACCGTGGGCACGAAGCCCGCCAGCAGGTGCTCCTCGAGCGAGTGCCGGGTGGGGAAGCGGGTGGTGTCCAGCAGTTCGGCCGGGTCGGCGTCGGCGTTCTCGCTGTAGAGCGTCCGCGCCAGGATGACCATCAGCGGGGTGCTCAGGACGCCGGCGAGGTTCCGACTCGCGGGGGTGTCCTGCCTGCGCAGCACCTCCAGGACGGCGTCCCAGACGTTCCCGGACCCGTTCCCGTCTCCGAGGGCGGTGTCCGGGCCGGTTCCCCGGGTGGTGACGGGGCGGGAGGTGCGGGGCAGGTAGTCCGTGAGGTCGCCGGGGGTGAGATCGACGAGTTCGACGCCCGCCGCCCAGACCAGCGGTGTCCCCGCCGCGTGCACCGCCTCGGCGAACTCCCCGCGGCGGCTGGTCAGCACGAGCGGCATCGAGGTGGCGTTGAGCGCCTCCAGCGCGTGCGGCCGCAGGCCTTCGGCGATCTCGTCGAAACCGTCCAGCACCGGCAGGACCAGGTCGGCGTCGACCAGCGCGGCGGCCAGCGTCGAGCCGCTGGGGACGCGCTGGACCAGGTGGGGGTGGTCGCGCAGCAGCAGGTCGATCAGCCAGTCGCGCAGCGCGGTGGCCGTCGGGTCCCAGGACCCGAGGCTGAAGATCACCGGCACCCGGTCGGCGACGGCCGGGCCGGCCAGGAGGTCCAGGACGAACCTGATCGTCAGGATGGACTTCCCCGACCCGCCCCGGCCCAGCACCACGAGCCGCCCGGACGGGATCCGCCGGTAGACCTCGGCCACCGCGCGCAGATCACCGCTGAGGTCCACCCCGTCGGACGCGGACCCCGGGGGAAGGCGCTGGATGTTCTCCGCGTGGTCCGTCAGCCCCGCGGGAGCGGGTCGCCAGCGCACCGGTAACGGAAACGGATCGTGGACGCGGCGCTGCTCCTCCTCGATCTGCCAGCGGCGCCTGACTTCCGTCGCCAGTTCCGCGGTCGCCTCGGCGAGTGCCCCCGGAATCCGCGGGAAAGGGGACGGAAGGGGAACGGGGCCGGTAATCGGTCCGGAATCGACGGGGGATTCCGGAGCCGGGTCGCGGGTGGATTCGGGAGAAGGTCCGGAAATCTTTTCGGGAGCCGCCTCTGACGATGCGTTCGCGAGTGTGGCTGCCAGCAGCAGGCGATCCTCGGGCCCCACGCCGAGGGCGTCCGCCAGCAGATTGACCGTACCCAGTCGGTGATCGGCGGACTTTCCGGTCTCCAGTCTGCGGATGGTGCGGACGCTCACTCCCGACCGCTCCGCCACCTGTTCCTGTGTCAGCCCTGACTGCCTGCGCAGCCGGCGCAACAGTGTGCCGAGCTGATCCGCCACGTCGGCGCCCTCTTTCCCCCCGCGAGTACGGCCTGCGAGGAGCCTATCGTGACCACCGGTCATATGTGGCCGGTGCCATGGCCTGTCCTCCGACCTGCGCGAACGCCACCATCGGTGGTGTCCGGTCGCCGGCCCGACCCGGAGTGAGGAGTCGACATGGCCTACCGCCACTGGTGCGGTGAGTGCGGATACAAGACGGCGTGGCTCCCCCGGGCGGAGAGCGAGCAGCAGCAGATCCTGCACTACGCCAAACAGCACCCCGGAATTCCTCCGGGGGGCAGTGTGGAGGCCGGTCGCAGGGGCCCGGGCGGAGGCCCGGGATGTCTGCCGGTCCTGGGAATCGCCGTTCTGCTGCTGATTCTCGCGGCTTCGTGCCGCCGCTGACACCGGATTCCGTCGACCGAATTCCGTCCGAGCCGGCCGGATGTCCGGGCGGAGGCGCGACCGGTGCCCCGCCGCTTTCGGCTTCACATTGGAGAGTGATCGTATGCTTCGCGAAATACGTGCCCTCGGTCTCGCCGCCGTCCTGGCGGGAATGGCCCTCGCCACCGCGCCGTCCGCCGGCGCGGCGACCGCCGCCCGCGCCACCGCCTCCACCGTCACCACCGCCTCCGCCGGTACCACCGCCGCCGTGGGCACCGCTGCGGACACGCGCACGCCCATCGGCGGCGGCACCGGCATCATCTTCCGCATGGCGCCGAGCCCGGAGAACCCGCAGAGCTACTACGTCTGCACCCTCACCGCCGTCGGCCGCGACACCGCCGACAACCTGGTGGCGCTGACCAACGCCCACTGTTTCATCGACGACCAGGGCAACAAGCTCGTCGGCTCGCAGGTGTACCGGGACACCTCGCCCGCCGGGACGGCGTTCTCCCCGGCGCCGCTCAACGCCAGCCGGCCCGACGTGGCGACGGGGGCGATCGGCGAGGTGACGTATGTCAGTACCCCCAACAACCTGCTCAACAACGGCCCCAAGGGGCTCGACTACGCGGTGATCAAGCTGGACGAGAGCCGGGTGGCGGCCACCGACACCGTCGGCGGCGTGACCATCAAGTCGATCGGCGCCCCGCCGGCCGTGGGGACGCGCATGTGCAAGGAGGGCCACCGGACCGGTCTGACCTGCGGTATGAGGATCGGCTCCAACGGCATGTGGTTCACCCACCTGATCTGGACCGACGGCGGCGACTCCGGCTCCCCGGTCGTCTCCGGCACGACGCTGGTCGGCAACGCCTGGGGCGCCCAGCACAGTTCGCCGATCCTGAGCATCATCGACGAGCTGAACGCCAACGGCGGCGTCGGCGCCGGCTTCCACCTGGCCGGCTGACCTCCCGGCCCTGTGCCTTCTCCTGCGATTCGTCCTCCGACTCACCCTCCGACTCACCCTCACGGAGAGAGAACCCTCATGACATCCCCGCTGTCCGGTGCGCGCGTGCGCGCCGCGATGCGCGCCACCGCAGCCGCCGCCGCGACGGCGCTGGCGGCAACGCTGATCGCCTTCACCGGGCCGGGCGCGCACGCCGACGCGCAGGCCGACGCGCCGGGCGTTCCGGTCTTCGCCGACGGCTACGGCCTGACCCAGGTGGCCGGCGCCACCGAAGTCCACTCCGGCACCGACTTCACGATCACCGTGACCACCGGACAGCTGTCCGGCCGGCACAGGATCCGGATCTTCCTGCCCAGCGGCTACGCCGCCGAGCCCGGCAAGCGCTGGCCGGTGGCGTACTTCCTGCACGGCGGTGGCGGCAACGTGGACGATGCCGCGGCGGCGCCGACCCTGCACTCGGACTCGATGATCACGGTCGTCCCGGACGGGGGCCTGAAGGGCTGGTACGCGGACTGGCTCATGCGGAACACCGCCCTGGGCGCGGCGAACTGGGAGACCTTCCACCTCAACCAGGTGGTCCCCTTCATCGACGCCAACCTGCGCACCATCGCCGACCGGAGCCACCGGGGCATCGTCGGCCTGTCGATGGGCGGCTACGGCGCGCTGCACTACGCGGAGGCCCGCCCCGACCTGTTCGGGCAGGTGGCCGCACTCTCCGGTGGCATCGACCTCGGAATGGCGGAGATCCGCGGGGCCGTCCTGGCCACCGAACTCAATCTCACGGGCGCGTGGTGCGCGCTGAGCACCTCCACCCCCTCCGGCACCGGACAGTGCACCGGCTACGGCCCCTACGTCGACAGCGACGCGATCTTCGGCTCGCCGTACCCCGTCTTCAACGCGGACCACATCTGGAAGGAGGTCGATCCCGCCGCCAAGGCCAACCTGGCCAAGCTCACCGGTGCGGGAATCACGCTCTACACCGGCAACCAGGGGCCGATCGACCACTTCACCGAGATCGCCTCCAACAACGTCAAGGCCCGCCTCGACCAGCTGGGGCTCCCCAGCACCCTGGTCGACTACGGCAACGGGGCGTCGCTGGCTCCCGGTTGCGACGGCGGCCACAACTACGGCTGCTGGGCGCCCGCGCTCGCGGACTACGTGCCCCGGCTCGGGGCCGCGTTCGCCGCGGCGGGCTGACCCGCCGGGCGGAGGCCCTCCGCCCGACCGCCGCTCCGCGTCATCGCGCGGAGCGGCGGTCGGGGGCCGCCGGCCCACGGTCCCACCGCCCCACGAAGCACGACGCACGAACCCACGACAGACGAACGCGCAGAGCTGTGACGCTGCGAAGAAGCGAGGATTCCATGGACGATCTGATGCACAAGCTGGTTTCGGGCGCCCTCAGCGGTGGGCTGATCGCACTGGTCGGAGGGCTCAGCGTCCTGGTCCGTCGGAGGCGGGTCGCCAGGGCGGAGGCCGCCGCGCCCGCCCCGGTCGAGGACCTCTCGCAGACCCTGCTGCGGCAGGCCCAGGAGGCCGACCGGAGCCGCGAGGCGCTGGCCGCCCAGGCCGGCCCCGCCGCGGCGCTCGACCCGGCCCGGACGGCCGCCGATCTCTGGCGCCGGCTCACCGAGATGCGCCAGGGACGGTTCCAGGCCGAACGGCAGTCAGCCCTGACGCGGCTCGGCGAACTGCTCGCCGCCGCCGGCCGGCCGGACGAGGCGGCACGAGTCCGCCAGGAGATCGTCGGGCTCGGCTGACATACCCGACGAAGCGAGGAGACCGCCATGCCCGCAGCCCTCTGGACCGGCCGGGACGCCGACCCGGACCGCGTGACCGCCGACCTCACCCTGGCGCTCGGCCGTGAACTCGGCCTCGACCGGCCGCCGGTGGCCGCCACGCTCCCGCCCGACAGCACCGGTGTCCCGGCCGGCAGCCTGCTGCCGCCGCGGGAGCGGTTCAGCGGAATGCCCGCACCGACACTCTGCTACGTCTATGTGGACGCCCAGGCGCCGAGGCCGTTCGAGCTTCGCGCGTCGCTCATGGCCGGGCGGGCCGCGCTCCGCCGAAGCCTGGGACTGGGCCAGCTCCTCTACGCCGTGCCGCTGAGCCGGCCGCTGCCCTGCCGGGTCGCCCTCAGCGCGCCGCGGCGTTTCGGCCCGTCGTCCTTCGAGGGTGACGCCGAGGCCGCCGGCCGCCTGAACGCGGACCGGGAGCTGGTCGCCGAGGCGAACGCACTCACCCCCCTGGAGGCCGGGCCGGACACCTCGCACACCTGGTCGATCGAACGGCTGCTGGCGGTCGAGCCACTGCCCCAGGGGTCGGTCCTCCTCCTGCGCACCCTCCACCGTGCCGCCGCCCGTGGCTGGTCGCTCCGCTCCGATGTCGTGCTGAACCTGGCCGCCCGCATCGAATCCGTCCTCGGCTGAGCACGGCGGGACGCGCGCCCGGCCGGGGCGGAACCGCACGACCCGGCGCGGGCGCCCGGGTCCCAGCCGCGGCCCGGCGCCGATGCCGGGCCGCTCTCCGGCCGGGGCCGGCCCCCGAAGGCAGGCAGGTGCCCGGCGGTTCTCCGTGACGGAGCAGGCCCGCCGTGGTCAGTCGCGGTCGGCGGTCACCAGGTGGTAGTCGAGCAGGCCGCTCCGCCAGGCGGTGAGGAAGTTGCGCGCCCAGTGGCCGGGCGGGACGGTGTCCTCCAGGTAGCGGTCGAGGCCGGGCCAGACGTTCGCGCCGATCGACTCGGTGGTGACGTTCCCGAAGCCGGCGGCGGCGAGGTCGGCCGCGAAGTCCTTGAGCGGGTGGGCCACGTCCAGGCCGTCGGCGAAGCTGGCGAGCAGGATGCTCAGCCGCTCGGCGACCTCCGGGCCGGAGCTGAAGAACGTGGTCACCACCAGCCGCCCGCCGGGCCGCAGCACCCGGGCCGCCTCGTGCGCGAAGCCGGTCAGCTCGCGGAAGTGCTGGGCCGCCTCGACGGAGTACACGCCGTCCAGCGAGCCGTCCGCGAAGGGCAGTTCGTCGGCCGCGCCGAGGGTGAAGGCCAGCCGGTCCGGGAACGTCGCCAGCGCCTTGGCGTTGACGGCCCGGGCGCGCTCGACCTGGTCCGGATGGATGTCCACCCCGGTCACCGCGGCGAACCGGAACTCCCGCATCGCCAGCGCCGCACCCAGCCCGCGCCCGCAGCCCACCTCGGCCAGCCGCAGCTGCTCGGCCGGCGCCGGAAGGGCGCGCAGCACCCGCCGGTACAACTGCTCCTGGCTGTGCACCCGGTCCTCGGGGGTCGGCGACGTGGTGTCGATCCCCTGCCAGTCACCGAAGTTGATGAAGCCGCCGGCGAAGCTCGCCGCCAGGGCGAGATCGCCGGCGCCGTAGGTCTGTCGCACGGTTGCGGGAATGCGGTCGTGGGTCATGGGCTGCTCGGTCTCCTTGCGGGTCGCCGCCCGGGGCCTCGGGCGTGCGCCGCAGTACGTACCCAGACGGGATCGTGGCCGAACACCACGCCAGGGTGGATTCGAGCGGACAACCGGCTGGTCAGGGGTTGGTGGTGTGACCGGACGATGAGCATCCCGACGGTGTGCGGGTCATCGGCCCGGCGGCCCCGCGGGCTCCCGGGGTTCTCGGTGCAGGCCCGGCGGAGGGCGGAGGGCGGTGAGCGGGGCCACGGGTTCCGCATCCGCCTGCGGCGCACCGCCCGCGGGCCGGGCGCCCCGGCTCCCCGGTACGGTGTGGACACCGGGGCTCGGCAGGTACGGGTGTGTCCGACAATCCCGTCGGATCAGCGCGTCTGGCGGGAATGGGCAGACACGTTCTCGGGCTTTCGGAGGGCGACGGACGGGAGGCGTGCGCCAAAGGGGCCGCGCCACCGGGGAGGACAGGAGACCGACATGGCCACCGAACGGATCGCGCCACCGCTGACCGGGGACGAGCGCGAGATGCTGCGCGCCTTCCTGGACTACCACCGGGCGACGCTGGCGATGAAGTGCGACGGGCTGACCGACGACCAGCTGCGGCTGCAGTCGAGCCCGCCGTCCACGTTGTCCCTGCTCGGGCTGGTCCGGCACATGGCCGAGGTCGAGCGGACGTGGTTCCGCCGGGTCATCAACAAGGAGGAGATCCCGTTCGTCTGGTCCCCGGAGCGCGACTACCAGGCCGCGTACGACGCGCGGGGAGCCGACCGGACGGAGGCGTTCGCCGTCTGGCAGGAGGAGGTCGAGCACGCCCGCCGCATCGAGCGGGAGGCGGAGTCGCTGGACGTGACGGGCTACATGCCGAAGTGGGAGGCGGACGTCTCGCTGCGCCTGGTGATGCTGCACCTGATCCACGAGTACGCCCGGCACAACGGGCACGCCGACTTCCTGCGCGAGTCGATCGACGGTGAGGTGGGGGCGTAACGAGGCCCCTGCCCCGTCGGCCCGGGCCCGTCAGCCCGTCAGCCCGTCAGCCCGTCAGCCCGCCAGCCCGGGCCCGGCAGCGCGGGAGGCCGGATGACCGGACCCTCGGCCGGCCAAGGCCCCGGCGGGCCGAGTCCCGGGCGGACGTCCGCCCGGGGCCCGGCGGCTCGGGAAGCCAACGGCCGCGCATCGTGGGGTGGTTCACCATACGGTGGGCCGGCCTGCGCGCCAGAGGTCGGCGCCGACCAGGGCGGCCAGCTCGCGTACGGCCGCGCCGGTGCGGTGGCCGAGCCGACAGGGGTCGAACTCGGCGCCTGCCGCCAGGTGGTCGTCGAACGGCAGCTCCACCACGCCCCGGCAGCGTGCGCCGAAGTACGCCCGCAGGCCGGCGGGGTCGACCGGCCGGGTGGTCCCGCGTACCGCCGAGACCACGGTGATCGAGCGCTCGGCCAACTCCCCGTAACCGTGGGCGTGCAGCCAGTCGAGGGTTGCGGCCGCGCTGCCGGCGCCGTCCACGCCAGGGGTGGTGGCAAGGATCAACTGGTCGGCCAGGTCGAGGACTCCGTGCATCGGGGCCTCCAGCAGGCCGGTGCAGGAGTCGGTGAGCGCGATCGGGTACCGCTGCGCGAGCAGCTCCAGGGCGGCGCGGTAGCCGGCGTCGGAGAGTGTGCCCGGGCGGTCCGGTCCGGCGAGCACCGCGAGGCCGCTCGGCGTCGGCGAGACGTACCGGTCGAGGTCGACGAGGTGGCGGGCCGCCGCGAGGCCGGTGATCCCCGCCGTCGTGCGGTGCCGGACGCGGCGGGCCAGCGAGCCGGCGTGCGAGCCCGAGTCGACCGCCACGACGGGCTCGCCACGCTCGGCCGCGAGCATCGCGCCCAGCGCGAGGACCACGGAGGTCTTGCCGGAGCCGCCCTTGGCGCTCAGCACGGCGATCCGCCAACTCCCGTGCAGCGGTGACCGGATGAGCCGCAGTTGCTCCCGGCCCCGGCGTTCGCCGCTGCGCAGCCGCTCCAGCACACTGCGCCGCGGTGCGTGGGCCGGTGCAGGTGCAGGTGCAGGTGCGTGGGCGGGTGCGGGTGCGGGGGCGGCGAGGGGGCTCGGGTGGGGAGCGTGGTGCAGCGACGGCGATGACGGCAGGACTCGGGCGCCGAAAGGGGCGAGGGGCGGTGCGGGGGCGGCGTTCCTCACGGTGTCTCCTTCGGCGCGGTCTGCGGTGCACGCTCGTTACCCGGCTCTACGGAGCGTCGGCGCAGGTCAGTTCACCGACCGGCCACCCGGCCGGGGTTCGAACCGGGCACCGGCGCCCCGGCGTGGACCGGGGAGACGCGGCCCGGGCCCGTAGGGGCGCGGCCTCAGAGCGATGCGGGGGACCAGCCGGAAGGCAGCTCGGGCGACGGGTTGCCGAACCGGTGAACCGAGGGGACGCTCCTGTCCGTAGTACGGGGTGGCGGCACTGCTACCGGCGCCCGACCCCCCGTGCGGGCGCCGGTCAGCCGTCCGGGCGGGCGGACCACCCTCCGGGGCGGACCGCCCGCCGGGGCCTCCGGTCTCCGGCCCCGCCCGGTCCATCCGGCTTCCGCGCCCCGGCGGCAGCGGGACCGGGACGCTCCGGCGACCGCCCTTGTGGGAGGGCGGCCGCCGGAGCCCTCGCGCACCCCGGCCTCACCGCCGCGGTCTCACCACGTCGCGGTCTCACCGCCGCGGTCTCACCACGTCGCGGTCTCACCGCCGCGGTCTCACCACGTCGCGGTCTCACCGCCGCGGTCTCACCACGGATGCCCCACCGTCGAGCCCTCACCACCCCAGCAGGAACGCTCCCTGCGCCAGGCCGGCCAGGACGGCCCCGGCCGCCTCCTCCGGTGCGACCGGCTCGGCGTCCACCGCGTGCCGGTCCGGCGTGCCCGGTTCGGCCGGCGCACCCGCCGGCCGCAGCACCACGTAGTGCAGGGCCGCCCCGGTGGTGCGGCTCTCGCGGCGGAAGGCGTCCAGCGCCGCCGGTTCCACCGCCGCCTCCACCACCACCTGGTACCCGCCGGTGGCGAACGCGAAGGCGGCCTGCGCCGTGGCGGCCAGAGCCGTCGTGTTCTGCCGCCGCGCCTCCGGCAGGTGCGCCGGGACGTAGCCCTGCCGGACCGCCCGCTGGAAGTCGTCCGCCCGCAGGTGCACGCTCGGGTGGAGGGCGTCCGCCAGCAGGGGCGCGACCGTGCCGCTCCCTGCCCCGGCCGGGTCGGCCAGCACGACCACGCCGCCGGCGCCCCGGCCGCCCCCGATCTCCGGCCCACCTACGGTCGTACGGTTCACGGCTGCTGATCCCTTCGCGGGCCGGGGGCGGACGGGGTGCCGGGGCGGGTCGGACCCGGGTACGGACAGCCGGGTGCCTCGCCCCTACGACTGACTGCTCTCGGAGATCAACCTAGTCCACGGCGGTATCCCGAGTCCTCCCCCCTACCGGTCCGCGGACTGCTCCGCCGACCGCTCTGCCGGCTGCTCCGCGGACTGCTCCTGCGGCGGGGCCGCCGGCCGCAGCACGATCGGATTGGTCAGCGCCGCCATCGGGCCCCACGGCAGGTCGGCGCCGACGCCGGCCAGGCCGGTCCGGAGGAGGTCGCGGCGGTCGAGGAGGGGCTGTCGGCCGCCGGGCAGAGCGTGCTGCCGGTCGGGCTGCGGGTCGTCGCGGTCGGTCATCGGGGCCTCCGGTCTCGGGCAGCGGCGGCGGGCGGACTCCCCGCCTGCTCGCCCGCCTCCCTACCCGCATCGGTGAACCCGCGGTGAGCCGGGCCCCACGTGCGTACGGCGGGTCAGTGAAGGAGCCCCGGACCGCCCGCACCCGGACCGCCCGCACCCGGGACGTCCACCGGCACGGCCAGCACCTGCCCGGTCCGGGCGCCCTCCGGCGGCGGCCACTCGGCGGCGGTCAGGTAGAGCGTCCGACCGTCCGGGCCGCCCAGCGCGCACGAGAAGCACCCCCGGTCGAGCGTGACCCGCTGCACCACCTCGCCGCCCTCGCGCACCCGGACGCAGCAGCGGTTCGGCACGTCCGCGAACCAGAGCGCGCCCTCCGCGTCCAGGGCGATCCCGTCCGGGGCCGAACCCTCGACCGCCGCCCAGACCCGCCGGTCGGTCAGGCCGCCGTCCGGCGCGACGGTGAACGCGGTGAGCCGGCCCGCGTACGACTCGGCGACGATCAGTGTCGAGCCGTCCGGGGTGATGGCGATCCCGTTGGGGAAGGCGAGGTCCCCGGCCACCTCCCGGACGGCCCCGTCCGGGGTGACCAGCGCGATCAGCCCCGGCCCTGCGTCCTCGCCGCCCATCAGGTCGAACCCGATGCAGTTGACGTACGCGTAGCCGCGCCCGTCCACGGCCACCTCGTTCCACGGCCGGTCGCAGACCGCCCGCAGGTCCGCGTAGGGGGTGAGCGCGCCGTCCGCCTCGCGGCGCAGCAGCTGCCGGTCGCTGCCGGCCACGACGAGCAGGCGGCCGTCGGGTGTGGGCAGCCAGTCGATGCAGAACGGGAACGAGGGGATGCGGGCGGCCACGGTGGCCGAGCCGGTCCCGTCGACGGTGAGCAGCTCCTGAGCGCCCCAGTCGCAGACCCAGAGCCGGCCGTCGTGCCAGCGGGGGGACTCGCCGAGCGCGAGGCCGGTGAGCAGGGGGACAGGGGTGGCGGGGGTGGCGGGCATCGGGGACTCCCTGTGCGGGGTGCCGGACCGGACGGGTGCCGGAATGGACGGGTGCCGCAACGGACGGTGGCCGGGCCGGCGGGGGAGGCGAGGCGGCGGGTGCCGGAGCGGCGGGGGCCCGGGACGGCCGGGTGCCGGGACGGCCGGGTGGGGTTGCGGCGGGTGACGATCGATCGGTTCATAGAAACAGATGATCGGAATGTCGGATATATGTGGAGGCGGGTATGTCGCTGAGTCGGCGGACACTGCTGATCGTTGCGGCCGGGAGCGCACTGGCGGGGTGTCAGGCGACTGCAAGGCCCGCCGAGCGGGTGATGGCGGCGGTGCCGGCCGGGGCTGCTCCGGCCACCCCGGAGCCGGCTGCGCCGGTCATCTCCGCCGCGCCGTCCGCGCCAACCGCCCCGGTGACGCAGGTCGCGCAGGTCGCGCCGGCTGCGCCCGCTGGTCCCGCCTTCACCCGGGCCGTGGCGGTGGACCGGTACGGGGCCGTCGAGCCGGCCGACTGGGGCCTGGAGGTGCCCGGTGTGATCACCGCACTGCCCGACGGCGAGCAGGCCACCGCACTCACGTTCGACGCCTGCGGCGGGCCCGGCGGCTCCGCCTACGACGCCGACCTCATCGAGCTCCTCCGCAGCCACGACGTCCCCGCCACCCTCTTCCTCAACGCCCGCTGGATCGACGCCAACCCCGCCGAGTTCGAGAGCCTCGCCGGCGACCCGCTGTTCGAGATCGCCAACCACGGCACGCTCCACCGCCCCCTCTCCGTCACCGGCCGCTCCGCCTACGGCATCGCCGGCACCGGCGACGCGGCCGACGCGTACGACGAGGTCGCCGGGAACAGGGAGAAGCTCGCCGCCCTGCTCGGCCACCCGCCCCGCTTCTTCCGCTCGGGCACCGCCCACTACGACGACGTGGCTGCCCGCATCGCCGCCGACGTCGGCCAACGCCTTGCCGGTTTCACCGTCAACGCCGACGGCGGCGCCACCTTCACCGGGAGCCAGGTCCGCCAGGAGGTCGCGGCCACCCCGCCCGGCGGCATCGTCATCGCCCACATGAACCACCCCGCCGGCGGCACCGCCCCCGGCTTCGGCGCCGCCCTCCCGGCGCTGCTGGTCGCAGGCAGGCGCTTCGTCCGGCTCTCGGACGTGCTGGGCTGAGCAGACGGACGCGCCGTAGGGGCCCGCCCCCACAGCGCGTCCCTCCGAAGGCCCCGTCCTACGCCCGCACGTCCACGGTGAATCGCCGGTCGACCTGTTCGGGTGCCATGTCGGCCGGCGGCGCGATCACCCCGCCCGCGTAAAGGTTGTGCAGGGCGATCTCCGTCCGGCCAGGGCCCATGGCGCGGAAGACGAAGAAGTGGCGGCCGCCCGAACCGAACACGCTGCCGGACCTGCCGAGGAGGTGGAGGTTGGCGATGTACTCCTCGTCCGACACCTGAACGGTGGCCGTGTCGGGGCGCGGCACGGCCACCGTCCACTCGTCTCCCCAGGACGGGTGCGCGTCGACCTCGATCGAGAACAGCTGCCCCGGCTTGACGGTGAGCTGTCCCGACGCCGCGGTGAACACCTTGCCGTGGTCGAGCTTGCCCCGGGTCAGCAGGTGGACTCCCACCGCTCCCGCCGCGACCACGACGACCAGTGCGCCGGCCACCGTCAGCAGAATCCGGCGTCGCGTCATGACGTCGCCTCCCGGTTGGTCACCCGCAGGGCGAGGACGGCGGCGACCGCGTCCAGCCAGCGGGCCACCAGCAAGTCCCCCGAGGGGTCCTGGACGACCATCGCGGCCGCCTCCAGCCACCCCCGGGCCACGGCCGCAGCCGGGCCCGGCAGCGGTTCGGGCAGACCGGCCGCGTAGCGGGTGCCGCCCGCCTTGACCACCTCGCCGAGGAAGACGAGCGCGCGCGGCAGCACGCCCAGCCGGTCGGCGGTGATAGCGGCGGCCACCGCGCCGTCCCCGAACAGGGCCGAGCGGTGCGCCCCCTCCGACGGCAGGCCGAAGCGCAGCAGGATCTCGATGTCGAGCGCGGCCAGCTGGCTGTCGCTCATGGACTGCGGAGTGCTCACAGCGGCCTCACTTGGGGAGCTGGACGTGGTCGGCGACGGGCATTCCGCCACCGGCGGCGGCGCCCTCCATACGGTTGTTGACGAAGTCGCTCTCGCTGACCCAGACGGTGTAACCCCAGGGGTTGTAGATCTCCAGCTGGTCGCCGCGGTGCGCGATGATCATCATCTGGTGGCCGTCGGGACGGAACCAGGTGTCCTCCTTGACGCCGACCGGCACCGGCTTGCCCTGGTCCACCGCCTCCTCGACCTTGGCGAGCACGTCGCGGCGCTGCTCGGCGCCCTCCAGGTCCACGGTGCGGTAGCTCGCGCCGGTGTGCTTGCCGATCTCGTCGTTGGCGACGTCCTTGGAGTCGCCGTCGGACATGCCGTCCTGCCAGCTGCCCCACCAACTGCGCTCGTCGTAGACCCGGTTCGTCTCCTTGTCCCAACGGTCCTTCGCAGCCTGGCCGTTGTCGAACTTCGGATCGCCGGGGTGGCCGCCGGTGGTGAGCTGGAAGGCGAACATCGGGTCGACCATCGCCCGGGCCGTGACGGTCGAGGCGGCGACGCAGGTCGGGTGCTGGCCCTGACCCCAGGCGACGCCCCCGTAGCCGGTGCCGTTCGTGTCGGACGAGAGGGAGGTGAGCTGCACCGGGGAGATCCGCTGGGCCAGCCAGTTCGGGTCGTCGCCGTGCTCGTGGATCTGCGCCCCGAAGGCCTTGACCTCGTCGTAACTGTGCCCGGCGGCCAGCGCCTTCATCAGGTAGGCGCGCTCCTCCGGGGACTTCGCGCCGGCCAGCAGCTCGTCGAAGCGGGCCCGGTCGGCGTCGCTCATCTTGTCCATGAACTGGCCGGCCCGGGTCACGTCGTTGGCGGTGAGGATCGCACCGGCCCTGTCGCTGCCTTGGAGGGAGGCGTCGACGAGGACGAGTTTGTCGGCCGCGCCGAGCCCCTTGTTCTTGAACTTGCCGGCCAGCGCCTTGCCCGCCAGCCCGTTCAGTTCGCGGGCCGCGGCCCGGCCGGCGTCCTCGGCCTTCACGGCCGCGTCGAACATCGACTTGATGCCGTCCTTGGCCTTGGCGTGGGCCGAGTGCATCTTGTCGTCGTCCCAGTGCACCGGGTCGGGTGCGCCGCCGACGGTGATGTCGTGCAGCAGCCCCAGCGCCTCCCGCAGCGGGGCGTCGCCCTGGCCGTGCAGCGACTGCGCCTCGCCGAGGGAGCCGGCGAGCGCCTTGAGCTGGTCGTGCCCCTTGGCCAGGGTCTCGCGGCAGCGCTGCAGGTCGTCGGCGGAGGCCTTGACGACCTCGACGGCCTTCTCGCCGACCTGGCCGGTCCAGGCCTCCGGGAGCCGCTCGGACGCGGTCCGGGCGACCTCCAGCTGGACCTGGTCGAGCTGACTGCCCGCGTTGTGGTAGGCGGCGGCCAGTTCGCCCAGCTTCCCCGGGTCCCCCTTCGGCGCGTCGAGCTGCAGGGCGTCGTGCACCGCGTACTTGAGGTCGCCGGCGCCCCACATGCCGTGCGACTCGTCGATGGTCTTCTTGAGGCGCTCGACCTGGGCCCGGTGGCTGCCCGGGTCGATGCCCAGCGGATGTGCGTCGTGGTCGGGCACCGGTCACCGCGCCTGGAGGTGCTGGGAGATCTTGCCGTCCACGCCCGCGTAGTTGGCGGCGGTCTTGCCGACCTTGTCGCCGAGGTCGTGCAGCGCGTCGGTGTTGACGCCCAGCTCGTCCTGCCAGGCCGACCAGAAGGCCTTCGCCGCCTCCGGTGCGCCGTACGGCCCGAAGGTGTCCTCGCCGGACATGCTCAGCCGGCCCAGGGTGTCGCGGATCGTCCCCACGTCGTTGCCCGCGGTGGTCAGCTTGCCCGCCGCCGAGTCCAGCTTCTCCGGGTGGGCGGTGAAGCCCGTTCCTGTGCTGTCGGTCATTGTCCTGCCCCCGTTTCACTCACGGCCCGTCAAGGCCGCCGCACAGCATAGCCGCAGCTCGGAGGTGGTCCGGCCGCCCGAGCGCGCCTGTTACGACACTGTCGCGAGGAAGGCACAAATCGATCGGAAACGGCCATCTCCGGTCTTGCCGAGGTAAAGGCCGGGGCCGGGCCGAAGACCGGTAACGGCGGGCGACGGGCGGAGCCGGCGGAGGACGCGCCCGTACCGACGGAGGGCGGCACGGCACCGGCCGGCCCCCGTTCGTCGCACCGCCGGGTCAGCGCAGCCGCAACCCGCCGGGGAGTTCGTCCTCGATGATCTCCACCAGCCGGTCGAAGACGGTCGGGCCCCGGCCGGCCCGGGCCTCGGCGAGGCGGACGGCCACCCGGTCGCGGTTGCTGGGGTGGCAGCGGGCGAGCGTCAGTTCCAGCTGGCGGGCCGTCTCGGGGTGGGAGAGGTGGTGGCGGGAGGTCTCGTGGTCACGCCACTCGATCACGTAGTCGCCGTCGTCGGGGGTGCCGAAGCCGCCGCGGAGGCAGTCGGCGAAGGCGTCGAGGTTGCGGCCGAAGTAGCCGCCGCAGCCGATGGAGCGGCCGGCCTCGGCCCAGAAGTCTTCCAGCGTGGTGATCCGGGTGCCGTCGACGACGTAGGTGACGGTCACGGCAGGACGGTGATCGCGGTGGCGAGGAGGCCGTTGCGTACGGTCCACCGGCCGGTGAAGGAGTCGAGGCGCCGGCCGTCGACCACCGGGCCGGAGACGAGGAGTTCGGCGTGGAAGGTGCCGTCGGTGCCGAGCGTGAGGTCGGCCTCGCTGAAGTCGAGGAAGAGGTGGGTGAGCGGGAACCAGGTCTTGTAGACGGACTCCTTGGCGCTGAACAGGATCCGGTCCCACGGGGTGTCGGGGTGCTCGGCGAGCAACTCGGCGATGCGCTTCTGCTCGGCGGGGAGGGCGATGGCCTCGAAAACGCCCTCGGGGAGGGAGAGGGCGGGCTCGGCGTCGATGCCGAGGGAGACGACGTCGCCCGCGCGGGCGACGGCGGCGCCGCGGAACCCGGCGCAGTGGGTGAGGCTGCCGACCACGCCGTCGGGCCAGCCGGGGGCGCCGCGCAGGCCGGGGACGAGGGCGCGGTAGGGGAAGCCGAGGCGGCCCAGGGCGAGACGGGCACAGTGGCGGACTGTGGTGAACTCGCGCCGCCGGGAGTCGACGGCGCGGGCGATGACGGCCTCTTCCTCCGGTTCGAGCCGGGCCTGCGGCGGGTCGTCGTACGCGACCTCCACCACGACGGTCTCGGGCAGCAGTTCGCCGATCACAGGTCCCCCTGAGTGTGTGCCGTGCGGACGGGACGAGCCTAACCCGGCCGGCGCCGGGGACGGGGGCCGGCCGGGTGAGCGGCTGCAGAGCGGCCGGGTGCTCGGCGGGGTGCGCGGTGGCGTGGCGGTGGGCGTGGCGGTGGGCGTGGCGGTGGGCGTCCACCACATGGCCGACGAAGAGCTGCACCATCGAGCGGCGTGCGGCCCGGTGCCCGAACAGGATCTCCGCCTGGGTGAGCGCCCGGGCGTGGTTGTCCACCCGAACCGGCAGCCCGGAGGCCCGGGCCAGGAGCTCGCCGAGCGGCATGTCCCGCCACTGCAATTGCTCATGACGAGCCGTCATGCCGAGCTCCGGATCCACCGTGCCACCGGTCACGGCCGCCGAGCGCGACCACCCTGCGGCCGCCCGGCACGGTGGCGAGCAGTCGGGGCAGCCGCTCCAGCAACGGCCGGAGCACGGCGTGCCCGGTGCGGCCCGGATTGCTCAACTCCCGGCGGTGGATGACGTTTCCGCAGAGGTCGAGCAGCGAGAAAGGGTGGTGTACGGCACTTCGATGTGCAGCCCGGCCACCGCGACCCGCCCGGTGTCGACGTCGACCGGCAGTCGCGGCCGTTCGACGGTGCCCGTGCCCCCTCCGGTCAAGAAACCCCGGAGACGCTCCGCGGCGCTGCCGGGCACGCCCTGGGCCCGAGCGAGGGGGACGGTGCCGAGCCTGGAACTGCGGCATGCCCGCGAAGGCGGCGAACCCCGCCACGGTGCCGAACGCGTGCGGGGAGGCGAGGTGCGCGATTGCGCCGGGGGCCGCCGTTCACCCGCGCCGTCGCCGTTCGAGCGGGACCACGTAGGGTGCGGTGCAACGCCGTTGTGCCGGGATTCGTCCCGGTGGAGCGTCACCGGCACTTCTGGACCGACCCGGAGCCGAGCGCGGCCCTGCTGCCCGAGGCCCTGCTGCCTTGAGATCCCGTTGAGATCCCGCTGACATCCCCCGAGGAGAAGCCCGATGCGTGCCGAACCCGTTGCCGAGACCCCGCGACTCGCCCTCGGCGAGGGCCCGCGCTGGGACGCCTCCCACGGCCGCCTCCACTGGATCGGGATCCGCGACCGCCGCTTCCTCACCCTGGACGCGTCGAGCGGTCGTGTCGCCGTCACCGAACTCGCCGTCACCCCCGGTGCGTTGATGTTCCGCCCGGACGGCCGTCCGGTGCTGGCCACCGAACGCGGCTTCGAGCTGCTGGACCCCGCCACCGGGCGTACCGAGCTGCTCGCCCCGGTCGAGGCCGACCGGCCGGAGCGCCGGATGAACGACGGCGCCTGCGACCCGTACGGCCGCCCGGTCGCCGGCACCATGCAGCGGGCCGAGCCCTGGCAGCCCGGCCCGCTCTACCGGTTGGAGGACGACGGCGTCGCGCGGCCCGTCCTGGACGGGCTGTCCGTCCCCAACGGCCTGGCCTGGCCGGAGCCGGACCGGCTCTGGCACATCGACACCCCGACCCGCCGGATCGACCTCTACGAGTACCCCGAGCACGGCCCGGTCGGCCGCCGGATCCGCTCGCTGGACGTCTCCCACCTGCCGGGCCTGCCCGACGGCATGACCCTCGACGCGGCCGGGAACCTCTGGGTGGCGTTCTGGGACGGCGCCGCCGTCCACTGCCTCTCGCCGGAGGGACACCTGCTCGCCACCGTGGAGCTCCCGGCGCCGCGCGTGACCAGCTGTGCGTTCGGCGGCCCGGACCTGCACACGCTCTACATCACCACCGCCCGGACCGCCGAACACCCGCTCTCCGGCGCCCTGTTCGCGCTCGGCCAGGTCTGATGCCGTCAGCGGCCGCCGCTCCGGCGGGGCGGCGGGAGTAGGGGCGGGCGGAGTAGGGGAGGAGTGGCGCCCGCGTGCGGCCCCCTCATGTGCCGAGCAGGCGGGCGAAGTCCAGTCCGAGGCTGCCGAGGTCGGTCACCCCGCCGACCGGGATGCTGTACCCCTGGTTGGCCTCCCGGGGTGCGGCGGTGGTCGCGGCGGCCGGGGTGACGCCGGCCGGCACGGCGGCGCCGAGGAGCGCGGCGCTGAGAGCGGTGCGAAGCGTGGGGTGCACGGGGCCTCCTGGGGTGCGGAACGTGCCCTGACAACGCGCCATCCCGTGCTGCGGTCACGTATCGTCCCGCCTTCGGCCGCGTTCGTAAAGCATCTTGCCTTGTGTTCATGACAACACATCAAAGGTCTGGACCTCGTCAGCCGGCCCGGCATAGCGTCCCTTCCCGGGAGGGTCGGACGTGCTCGAACTCCTCTGCTTCGCCGCTGAATTGGCCTGACCCGGCGAGTGTGAGGGAGGCTGCGGCCCCGCCCGTGCTCGGTATGCCGTCCGCACCAAGAACCGGAGGGGAACCATGCGAATCGTCAAGAACATCAGGAGCGCCCGGATCCTGGCCGGCGCGCCGCTCGCCGCCGCCGCCCTGATCGCACTGACCGCAGGTTCGGCCAGTGCCGCGATCCCGATCAACAAGCCGATGAACGGCAAGGCCACCTACTACAACGACGCCGGCTACGGCGCCTGCGGCACCCGGATCAACGCCGCCACCCAGCTGCTGGTGGCCGTCTCGCACACCTGGTGGACCACCGCCAATCCGAACAACGACCCTGTCTGCAAGGGCATTTCGGTCAAGGTGACCTACCAGGGCAAGACCGTCACCGTGCCCGTCAAGGACCAGTGTCCGTCCTGCGACTCCACCCACATCGACCTCAGCCAGCCCGCCTTCGCCCGGCTCGCGCCGCTCGACAAGGGCGTGATCACCGGCCTCACCTGGCAGTTCGTCAAGACCGGATTCGCCGGCGAGACCATCCCGCTCTCCGCACCCGTCGAGGGCTCGACGATCGGCTAGGCGGGACCGGCCGGGCGGTCGGCGCCCGCTGCCGGGCCGCCGCCCCAAGAGCGGCCACCCGAGGGCGGCCGGGCAACGGTGACCCGGCCGCCCTCGGGGCGCCGTCCCTCACAGCCCCTCCCGGCGGTCGCGGTGAGCGGGTGCCCGCCCGGGCCCGGCGCCGCCCCGGCACGGGGAGCCCGGGGACCCGGAGGCCCGGGGGTCGGTGCCAGGCGGACCGCCGTCCGGCGTCCGCATCGGCGTGCCGAGGCGCGAGACGGCGAGCCCGCCCGGGAAGCCTGACAGGGTGCAGGGCGCGGCGGCCGGATCCTGGCAGCGTGGTGGTGGTCCGCACGGGAGGGCGCGGCGTAGCGTCCCCGCAGATCACCGAGCGAAAGCAGGTTCCCGTGGCCCGCAACGGCGACGACACCCCGGCCGTCAACGGCGGCGTCTCCTTCTGGTACGCGCGCAGCGGCCTGCCCGAACCCCGGCCGGCACTGTCGGGCGACGCGGACGCCGACGTGTGCATCGTCGGCGGCGGGTACACCGGGCTCTGGGCGGCGTACTACCTGAAGAAGGCCGAGCCTGGGCTGCGGATCACTCTGCTCGAACAGCGCTTCTGCGGGTACGGCGCTTCCGGGCGCAACGGAGGCTGGCTCTACAACGGCTTCGCCGGGCGGTCCGCCTTCGCCCGCCGGTACGGGCCCGGGCCGGCCGCCGCGATGCAGCGCGCGATGGACGCCGCGGTCGGCGAGGTGGCCGACACCGCCGCCGCCGAGGGCATCGAGGCGGACATCGTCCGCGGCGGCGTCCTGGAAGTCGCCCGCACCCCCGCCCAGCTCGCCCGGCTCCAGGCCTTCGCCGCTGCCGAGGCCGCCTACGGTCCGGACCGCATCCACCTGCTGACCGGCCGCGAGACCGCCGGCCGGATCCGTGTCGCCGGTGCGCTCGGCGGCACCTGGACGCCGTACGGCGCGCGCATCCAGCCCGCCGAACTGGCCCGCGGCCTCGCCCGGGTGGTCGGGGCGCTCGGCGTGCGCATCCACGAAGAGACCCCGGTCACGGCCGTCCACCCCGCCGGACCGGGCCGCCGCGCCCGGGCCGTCACCCCGTACGGCACCGTGACCGCCGACCACGTGCTGCGTGCCACCGAGGGTTTCACCGCCGGGCTGAGCGGCGAACGGCGCACCTGGCTGCCGATGAACTCCGCGATGATCGCCACCGAACCGCTGCCGCCCTCCTTCTGGGCCGCGGCCGGCTGGGAGGGGCGCGAAGTCCTCGGGGACTTCGCCCACGCCTACATGTACGCGCAGCGCACCGCCGACGACCGGATCGCCCTCGGCGGGCGCGGCGTCCCCTACCGCTTCGGCTCGCGCACCGACTCCGACGGCACCACCCAGCCGGCCACCGTCCGCCAGCTCCGTGCGATCCTCGACAGCTTCTTCCCCGCCGCCGCCGACGCCCGGATCGACCACGCCTGGGCCGGCGTGCTCGGCGTCCCCCGCGACTGGTGCGCCACCGTCGAGCTCGACCGCGCCACCGGCCTCGGCTGGGCCGGCGGCTACGTCGGCAGCGGCGTCACCACCGCCAACCTGGCCGGCCGCACCCTGCGCGACCTCGTCCTCGGCCACGACACCGGACTCACCCGCCTGCCCTGGGTCGGCCACACCGTCCGCCGCTGGGAGCCCGAACCGCTGCGCTGGCTCGGCGTCCACGCCCTCTACGCGGCCTACCACGCCGCCGACCACCAGGAGTCCACCGGCCGCCCCACCACCTCCCCGCTCGCCCGCCTGGCGGACGCGGTCTCTGGGCGCGGGTAGCGGGCGTCCTGCGGCGGTCGGTCAGTCGGGCGAGCGGGCGTCCTGCGGCGGCCCGTCAGTCGGGCGAGCGGGCGTCCTGCGGCGGCCCGTCAGCGGGTGGCGGTGAGGCCGTCGATCAGGGCTCGGAGCCCGTCCGCGTAAGTGTCCTCCGCGGTCAGCGGCGCCCAGCGGCCGGCGACCTGTGCCAGGCGGGGGAGCTCGTCCGGGTCGAGCTCGGCGAAGACCCGCTCGCGGTAGGTCGTACGGTCGTCGTCCGCGCGCCGCCGGGCCGCCGTCGCCCGGACCACGATCTCTCCGGCGGTGTAGTACCAGATCGCACGGTATCCGTGCACGGCCTGCTCGGGGGAGAGTCCGCAGGCGACCAGGCCGTCGACGATCTGCTCGACGAACCAGAGCGCGGACGCGGACATCAGGTCGTCGGCGGTCAGCACCTCCACGATCCAGGGGCAGGTGGCGAGCGCCTCGTGGATCGTGGTGGCGGCCGCGACGACCCGCTCGCGGGGCGGGGCGGGCAGTTCGGTCCGGCGCAGCGTCCGTGAGGCGTAGTCGTCGAGGAGCAGGACGAGCAGCTCCTCCTTGTTGCGGACGTGGTGGTAGAGCGCCATCGGCGTACTGCCGACCTCCGTGGCCAGCCGACGCATGGTCAGCCGGTGCACGCCCTCCTCGGTGACGATCCGACGGGCCGTCCCGATGACCTCCTCGCGGGAGATGCGGGGAGGGCGGCCGGGGGATCTGCGCGGTGCGGGCGGGTGCGGCATGCCCCCCATCATCCCCGAGGCGCCGACAGCCCCGGGGCGCTGGCAGCCCCGGGGCGCCGACGACCCGAGGAGTCGACAACGGCGGCCGCCCGCGCTAATTTCCTTACATGTATAAAAACTTACGAGGGCACCCGGGAGCGGTGCTGGCGGCGGCTTGCGTCGCCCAGTTCGTCTTCGCCCTGGACATGTCGGTGGTCAATGTCGCCCTGCCCGCGATCCGCACCGCGCTGGGCTTCTCGGCGCTCGACCTGTCCTGGGTCGTGCACGTCTACGCGCTCACCTTCGGCGGGCTCCTGCTGCTGGGCGGCCGCGCCTGCGACCTCTACGGCCGGCGGCGGCTGATCCTGGTCGGCCTGGCCGTCTTCGGGCTCTGCTCCCTGGCGGGCGGCCTGGCCCGCGAGCCCTGGCAGCTGGTCGCCGCCCGCGCCGGCCAGGGGCTGGGCGCCGCCGCGGCCGCGCCGGCCGCGCTCGCGCTGCTCACCACCACCTTCCCCGAAGGCCCCCGGCGGGTCCGTGCGCTCGGGGTGTGGAGCGCGGTCAACGCCGCCGGGGGAGCGCTGGGCGTGCTGGCGGGCGGACTGCTCACCGAGTACGCGGGCTGGCGTTGGGTGATGCTGGTCAACCTGCCCATCGTCGCCCCCGGTCTCGCCCTGGTCCTGGCGGGTGTACCCGCCGGAGCGCGGCCCGGCCGGCGCGAACGGCTGGACGTGCCCGGCGCCGTTCTGGCGACCGGCGGAGTCGGGCTGCTGGTGTTCGGTGTCGTCCGTACCGACGCCCGGGGGTGGGCCTCCCCGGCCACGGTGGCGACCCTCGCCGCCGCCGCCGTTCTCCTGGCCGCCTTCGTCCTCGTCGAATCCAGGACGCCCGCGCCCCTGCTGCGTCTCGGCCTGCTGCGCAGCCGCTGGGTCGCCGGGGCCAACCTGCTGGTGTTCCTGGCCGCGGCCGGGCAGTTCACCGCCTTCTACCTCGTCTCCCTCTACCTGCAGCAGGTCCTGGGCCTGGGCGCTGCGGCGACCGGCGCCGCGTTCCTGCCCTTCTCGGCGGGCCTGGTGGCGGGCACCGTCGTCGCGACCCGTGTCACCGCGGCCCGCTCCCCGCGCGCCTCCCTGGTGCCCGGCGCCCTGCTGGCGGCCGCGGGCCTGGCCTGGTTCGCCTTCATCAGCCCCGACGGCGGCTTCCTCACCGACGTCCTCGGCCCGTCCCTCGTCACCAGCGTCGGCACCGGGCTCGTCCTGGCCCCGGTCGCCGCCGCCGCGACCACCGGCATCGCCCCCCACGAGGCCGGCACGGCCTCCGGTGTCCTCAACAGCTCCCGCCAACTCGGCGGCTGCGTCGGCCTGGCCGCCCTGGCCACGGTCGCCGCCCACCGCACGGGCACGGCCGCCGGACCCGCCGCGCTCAACGACGGCTACGCCCTGGGCCTGGCCGTCACCGCCGCCCTGTTCGTCCTCGCGGCGGCCGTGGCGATCGGCGTGCTCCCCGGCCTCCGGGCCGGAGCACCTGACCCGCGACCCGCCGTCCGGGCGGAGAACCGACTGGAAGGAACGCGATCATGACTACGACGACCCCCGTCGACCTGTTCGCCTCGGCGCTGCACATCCACCCCGACGGCGACGTCCGGGCCGCCGAGCGGCGGATGGTGAGCGGCGCCCCCGGCGCCTGGCAGATCGCGACGTTCCACGCGGAGACCGACGCCGACGTCCACGCCGACCACTGGGAGATGCACCCGGAGGCCGAGGAGGCGGTGTGCTGTCTGACCGGCGGCGTCCGCCTGCATCTCCGTCCCACCGCTCCCGGCGGCGACGAGTCCGTGGTGCGGTTGCGGGCGGGCACCGCCGCGATCGTCCCCCGAGGCCGCTGGCACCGCCTCGAGCTGGACGCCCCCAGCGACCTGATGTCGATCACCCTCCGCCACGGCACCCGCCTCGAGAGGCGCACCGGCCCTCGCTGACCGGACTACGGGCGAAGGCGCAGGCGCAGGCGCTGCCGGGCCGCCGCCGCGGTCCGTCCTCCGGGAGCCGAGGACGGCGCCCGCGCCGTTCCCGTCCTCCGTGGCGGTCGGCGCCGCTCAACCGCCCACGCGCACCACGTACTTGCCGGTCGCCCGGCCGGCGGCCATGGCGTCGTGGGCGGCGGGGACGTCGGCGAGGCCGGCCAGCTCGGTGACGGGCAGGGCGAGCCGGCCGTCGGCGAGCAGGCCGACGACCCGGGCGATGGCCCGGCCCAGTCGCTCGGGGGCGGTGGCGGCCAGGCCGCGGTGGCTGAAACCGGTGACGGTGAGGTTGCCGGCGAGCAGCCGGCCGACCGGGGGCAGCGCGCCGATGTCGCCGCCGCCCGCGTTGCCGAACAGGACGATCCGGCCGCCCACCGCGGCCAGGTCGAGGTCCAGCTCCAGGGCCTCGGTGCCCAGCGGGTCGAGGACGAGGTCGACGCCCCGCCCGCCGGTGGCCTCCCGGACGGCCTCGCGGAGCCGCTCGTCACGGGCGTACGCGTGGTGGTAGCCGGACGCCTCGGCGGCCGCGGCCTTCTCGGGGCGCCCCACGGTGCCGATCAGCAGGCCGCCGCCGAGCAGCGGCACGAGCTGGGCGATCGCGCTGCCGATCCCGCCGCCCGCCGAGTGCACGAGGACGGTGTCCCCGGCGGTGAAGCGGCCCGCGTCGGTCAGCAGCAGCATGGCGGTGGCCAGGCCGAGCGGGGCGGCCGCGGCCTCGCGCAGTGCGAGCCCGTCCGGTACCGGCACGGTGAGGGCGGCCTCGGTGACGACCACCTCGGCGAGGCCGCCGCCGGGCGGCGCGGCGACCACCCGGTCGCCCACCTCCAGCCCGGTGACCCCTCCGCCCACCGCCCGGACCGTGCCGGCGACCTCCTTGCCCGGCAGGTACGGCCAGCCGGAGTCGTAGGCGGCGTCGCCGCGACGGGTCATCACGTCGACGAAGTTCAGCCCGGCGTAGGCGACGTCGACCGCCACCTGGCCGGGGCCGGGGTGCGGCGCCCCGACCTCCTGGATCTGCGAGTTCTCGGCTCCACCGGGTGCGGTCATCACCAGTGCGCGCATGTCGGGCCCCTCAGCTACGATGTTCGACGAATGACGAAATTGCTGTGCGACATTGGTAGCACGCAATTTCGATGATTGTCGAACATGACTGACAGGGAGGGCCGTCCGTGCCCCGCAGCAGCACCCGGCGCAAGGCGCCGCTCGCGCACCCCGAGACCGGGGAGATCGACCTGTTCGACGTGCTGCACGCGCTCGCCGACCCCACCCGGATGACCATCGTGCGCATCCTGCGCTCCGAAACCGAACGCGCCTGCGGCACCTTCCCGGTCGACGTCGCACCCTCGACCCTCAGTCACCACTTCAAGGTGCTGCGCGAGTCCGGCGTGGTCCGCCAGCGCGAGGAGGCCAACCGCCGCCTGACCGCCCTGCGCGCCGCCGACCTGGAGCAGCGCTTCCCCGGCCTCCTCGACACCGTCCTCGCCGCCCACGCCCGCACCGAGGCCGGTGCCGGCTAGGGCGATTGCGGCAAGTCCGGCCCCGGCCTCCCCGCCCGGGCGTCCCCGCGTCGAGCCGGATCCGTCGACACGGCGACCGGCCGTACCTCCTGGGCGGCCGACACCGGCCGCGCCAACCCGCACAGCGCGGAGCTGCTCCCGGACGGGAACGTCGCCCTCGCGGCGAGTGCCGGTGGCTGGGTCCGGCCGTACGCGGCCTCGCGGGGGCCGCGCAGCACCGTCCACGCCGAGTACCGGCTGCCCGGCGCGCACGGCGTGCAGTGGGACCGGCGCAACGGGCTGCTCTGGGCGGTGGGGGACGACACGCTCGCCGCCCTGCGGGTCGGCGGCACGCCGGCGGCGCCCGAGCTCGTCGCCGTCCGCAGTGCCGCGCTGCCGGAGCCGGGCGGGCACGACCTCGCTCCGGTGCTCGCCGCGCCCGGCCGGTTCTGGGTGAGCACCGCCTCGAACGTGTGGCAGTACGAGCCGGCGGGCGGCCGCTTCACCCGGGTGCCGCTCGGCTCCGAGGCCGCCGGACGGGACGTCAAGAGCGTCGGCGGCGAGCCGGGCACCGGGCGGCTGCTGACCGCGGCCCCCGACCGTGCCGGGCCCCGTTCCTGGTGCACCTCGGTGGTCACCTTCCACCGCCCGGACGGCGTCCGCGTGCTGTCCGGCACGCACCTGTACACGGCGCGTTGGTGGGCCAGTTGGACCGGCTGACCCACGGGGGCCCGGCCGGTGCCGCGGTGACGCTGGGTGACGGGCCGGGAGGGCATTCGGATGATGCGGCAGATTTTATGCCCCCGCAAACTACTCCAATGGTGGGCAGTTTCCCGTGGGCATCCGTAATCCTGTGACGGCGTGGCCGGGCTGGGATAGCGTCCGTTCCACCGGGGGGTTGCGCGATCCGCGCCTGAACCGCTCCGGTGTATTCGAACGCATCAGACAATGCAGTATATTTTCGGGAGATAACCGTGCGCAATTGCCTTTCGGAAATCCGGTCGGACGCCGTCGACGAGCTGCGGCTCGCCGTGGACTCCCTCGCGGCGTCCCCGGCCCGGGGCGGGGCCGGCGGCGTCGACGTGGACGTCCCCGACCGCCTGGCCGCGGTGGCCGAGCTCTGCCGCGCCGTGGACGGGGTGCTCGACAGCCTGGTCGTCCAGGCCGCCGCCGAGGCCGCGGAGGAGGGGTGGACCGCCGCCCGGATGGCTTCGGAACATGCCGTCTACTACGCCAGGTTGCAGCGGGCGCTGCTGCCCGCCGGGGCCGGCGGCCAGGGCGACGCCGGGCTGAAGAAGCAGTGAGCGCGCCGCACCCAAACGCGCACGTCCTGACCTGTCCCACCCGGTGGAGCGACGTCGACGAGAACGGGCACATCAACAACGCCCGGCTGGTCTCCTACGTCCAGGAGGGGATCTACGACCTCTTCCGCCACCACGCGGTCGCCGTCCGGGAATCCCTTTTCCCGTCCGGATTCCTGATCGCGCGCCATGAGATCGATTACCTGGAGCAGCTCCACCACGCGTCGGAACCATTGCTCGTCCGGCTGACCGTGGCACGGCTGGGCCGCAGTTCCGCGCATGTCGAGGTGAATGTCTGCCGCGATCCGCTGACGTATATGCGGGCGCGCACCGTGGTGGTCGCGCGGGACCGGGATTCCGGTCGTTCCCGCGAACTCAGCCAGTCCGAGCGGCGGTTTCTCGAGGCGTTCGTGCCGGGCGGGGCCGCTGCCGATCCGCTGCCTACGGCGCCGCCCCAGCGGGTGCCGGTGAAGGCCTCGCGCGCCACGGTCACGGCACACCGGCCGCGCAGACGCTGCCGCGCCTCGGCGCGCTGACGGCGTCCTGCCGGCACCGACGAAACTGCCGGCAGCAGGGGAAGCAACAACCACGCGGACAGCAGCCGCGGCACGGGCAGCACCCACGGCACGGACAGCGGCAACGGAGCCGCCGGCCGGGGCGCGCCCACGCCGGGGCCCTGCGCCCGGGACCGCACCGCCGGGCCGGCACCGCTCAGCCGAGCGGGCGTCGCCGGCGGTCGCCGGCCGGGCGCAGCCCCGCCGTCCGGCCGCCTTCGCCCCTCTTCGGCCACCCCCGCACCCGCGTCGATTTCGGGGGAGAGCCCGACGGCCTGCCCGATCCGTTGGCGCCCGCCCAGCTCCGCATCCGGTGAGCCCGCCGGGCGGTGAACCTCAGTGGCCGGTGGTGGCACGGAACAGGTCCGCGCCGGCGCCGGTGAGGTGGACGGGCTCGCCGGTGGGGTGCAGGTAGGCGGACCGGCCCGGGTAAAGGTCCAGTCGGGGGCCGTCGCGCGCGTGCAGGCGGGCGTGGCCGGCGGTGCAGAGGAGGATCTGCGGGGCTGCGGGCAGGTCGACCCGGGTGGGGGTGCCGGTGGAGTGGAGCCGGGAGAGGCGCAACTCGGCGGCGGGGGAGGGGAACACCTCCTCGACCGGGTCGGTGCCCGGTTCGGGGGTGAGGACGCGGGGTTCGCCGGCGCGGAAGGAGGTCACCGCCAGCAGGCCGTCCACGTCGAGGTGCTTGGCGGTGAGGCCCGGGTTGGCGAGCGGCGCGAACGGGGGGCGGGCGCGTGTGGGCATGGGCCGCTCTCTCGTGACAGGCCCTATCGGCAGAGGGCCGCCGCGCCGATCAGGCCCGCGTCGGTGCCGAGTTCGGCCCGGCGCACGTCGAGGCCGCGGATGTAGGGCAGGGCGGCGTACCGGTCGAGGTGGCGGGCGAGCGGGTCGAACAGGGCGGGGCCGGACTCGGCGACCCCGCCGCCGATCACCACCCGGTCGAGGTCGACCAGGGCGGCGGTGGCGGCGATCCCGGCGGCCAGGGCCTGGGCGGCCCGGTCGAAGGAGGCCAGCGCGACCTGGTCGCCGGCCAGCGCGTCGGCGGCGATGGCGCGCGCCGAGCGGTCCTCGCCGGACGGCCGCCAGCCCTGGGCGAGGGCCCGCCGCGCGATGGCCGTGCCGCTGGCGAGGCCCTCCAGGCAGCCGCGGGAGCCGCAGGGGCACGGGTCGCCGTCGAGGTCGACGGTGATGTGGCCGAGGTGGCCGGCGTTGCCGCTGGGGCCGGGGCGGACGGCGCCGTCCAGGACCAGCCCGGCGCCGACGCCGGTGGAGACGACCAGGCAGAGCGCGTTGTCGGCGTCCCGGGCCGCGCCGCGCCAGTGCTCGGCGGCGGCCATGGCGACACCGTCCCCGGCCAGCGCCACCGGCACCCCGGCCCCGGCCACGGCCGGATGGGCGGCGACCTCGGCGACCAGCGGGAACGCCCGCCAGCCGGGGATGTTGACCGGGCTCACGGTGCCGTCCTGGAGGTCCACCGGCCCGGCGCTGCCGATGCCGACGGCGGTCACCGCGGACCACCCGGGGGCTGCGGCGAGGTGGTCCAGCACCCGGTGCACGACGGCCAGCACGGCCGCGCCGGACTCCCGGGCGGGGGTGGGCAGCTGGACCCGGTGGGAGAGCTCCCCGTGCCGGTCGACGAGCGCTCCGGCGATCTTCGTCCCGCCGATGTCGACGGCGGCGAACAGCGGGCGAGCGGGCGGGGAGACGGTCATCGCGGGAGGCTCCAGAACGAGAAGCGGGGGGTGAGCGCCCCCGCCCGGGCGGGCGGGGGCAGTCGAGCAGCGTACGTCAGGCGGACGCGGGCGTCAGCCGCAGTGTGACCAGCTCGAACGGCCGCAGTTCCAGCACCACCGTGACCTCGCCGCGGGTGCCGTCCCACGGCCGCTCCAGCAGGTCGCAGGGCACCGCCCCGGCCGGCGGGAACGAGGCGGTGAGCCGGCCCCGGTCAGGTCGGTGTCGGCGGCGGCCATTCGTGCCTGCCCGGACAACCCGCCGCCCTCGCGGGTGAGTTGGTCGGACCAGGGCAGGCGCAGCACGGTGCGCTGCGCTCCGGTCTCGGTGACGGTGAGGCCGAGGGCGTGCGCCCAGGGGGCGAGGTTGTCGCTGAGGATCTGCTCCGCCTCGGCGGTGGTGAGGGTCGTCCGGCCATTCTGGCGAGGGCCGGACGGAAGTGCCACCGCCATCATATGACATGACTTGTCAATGGAATTGAACGCGATTGGCATGATCCTGCAGAATCGCCATCAAGTGTGCGGACGGGACGCAATCCGGTGAGATGCTGCCCAAGCGGTGAAGCCGGGTCTTTTCGGATAGGCCTTTGTTAGTAGAGTTTCTTTCAGGTAACGTCGTGACGGACGGGTCGGGTGTAACCAGGGGGATTTCTCGTGCAGTTGATGCAATTGGTGCATCTGCAGGCCTGCCTGCGCGGGGGCGTCGATTCCGGCGAAATTCGGACATCTCCGCTCTCTCTTCTCGCCATCCTCTTCCGTCGTCGAACCAACCGGGATTGACATAAAGAAAAGGGCGCATGGGCGTGAATCCGGGAAATGGCTGGTCTCTGTTGCCGGTGGTGGCGCTGCGGCACGCGGGCTTTCCCGTTGAGCTGCTGGAAGCACTCTCCGAACGGGACGCAGGGCTGGAGGCCGCGGCATTGCGCGAGGCCGCCGAAAGGGCCGCCGAGGCAGGCTCGGCACTGCTGGAGAAGCTGCGCGGAACGGCCGCACCGGCGGGGGTCGGTTCCCGGATCGGGATGCTTGCCGCGCTGCCCGAGAGTGTGCCGCACGCCCAGGAGTACGAGCGGGCGCGGGCCGAGCTGGTCGACCGGTGGGAGCGGTACGAGACCGCGCACCGGGACCGGCTGGAGGCCGGATGGCGGTACGTGGCCGCGGAGTTCCGCGCCGACGCGGCGCTCCGCGAGGTGCTGCTGCTCTCCAACGACGCCCACTTCCCCCGGTTCGCCGCCTGGTTGGACGAGCACCGCGACGGCGCGCGCTTCGGCAAGGCCGACCGCCGGATGGCCGACCTGCTGGTGCGCTACCTCCAGCGGGTGACCACCAAGAACGAGACCACCGCCCACTTCGGGCCGATCGCCACCGGCCGGGTGGTGCCCGGCGCGGCCTGGGTGAGCTGGACCGACACCGGCGCGCCGGAGCGCAGGGTCCACGCCGCGCACTGGGCGGCCGAGGCGCTCGCCGAGGTGCTCGGCCGCCATCCCGACCTGCGCGGCCTGGTCCGCCCCCGCCGCCGTCCGCTGGCCTTCGCCGAGGCCGGACGGCTCGCCCTCTACGCCCCCACGACGGCCACCGGCTTCCTCGCCGACTGGCGCTTCGAACGGACCGCCGACGAACGGCTGACCGAGCGGCAGCAGTGGCTGCTGGAGCGCTGCGACGGGGTCCGCCAGCTCGCCGAGCTTCGCCGCGAGTGGCCCTTCGGCCCGTCCGCAGACACATCCGACGGCGTATCCGAAGGCGTACCCGAAGCCGGGACCGAAAGCGGAAGCGACGGCGGGTTCGACGAGTGTCTTGCCGACCTCGCCCGGCGGGACTGGCTGGTGGACCGGTTCGAGATCCCGATCGGTGCCGCCGATCCGCTCCGCGCGCTGCGCGAGGCGCTGCCCGATCCGGGCCACTCGCCTGCTGTCGACGAGGCACACCGGCTGGTCGCCTCGCTGGAGCAGCGGCTCGCCGAGTTCTCTGCGGCCGGGCCGGCCGAGCGCCCCGCCGCGCTGGCGGCCGTCAAGGAGGAGTTCACCGCCGTCACCGGCCTCGCCGCCAACCGCCGCTCGGGACGGCACTACGCGGACCGCGCGGTCTTCTACGAGGAGGGCCACAGCCGCGTGGCCGACCTGACCATCGGCGACGAGATCCAGCGGCTGCTCGCCGAGGAGTTCGCTCCGGTCTACGACCTGATCCTGGCCGGCCCCCGGCTCCGGATGCGCCGCGAGCGGGAGATCCTCGCCCGCTGGGCCACCGACCGCTTCGGGGCCGAACGCCCGGTGCCGCTCGGCGAGTTCTACGCCGGGTACTTCGAGGACCGGGACGCCCTGCTCGCCTCGTGCGATGCGGTGGATCGCGACCTCCTCGCGCTGGACGACGACATCACCGCCGCGCTGCTGGCGGACGCCCGTCCCGGGGCCCGGGCGATCGAGGTGACCCCACACATCCTGACCGCGCTGGCCGCGGCCCGGCCCGGCGACCCGGCCGTGGTGTGCAACCCGGACGTGCTGCTCGCCGCCGCGAGTGCGGCCGACCTCGCGGCCGGCCGGCTGACGGCCGTGCTCGGCGAGTGCCATGCGGTGCGCGAGCTGCTGTCGCACGCCAGCTACGCGCCGCTGCTGGCCGAACGGGCGCCGGACCTCGGCCCGTTGGTGCACGAGGCCTACCAGCGGATGCTCGGACCGGACGAGGTGCTCTGCGACCTGGTCCGCTCCCACCCGAACAAGACCGGTGCCCAACTGCTGCTTCCCATCCCCGATGTGGAGATCACGGGCCGCTCCGGCAAACCCCGCGGGCAGGTGCTCCAGCCCCAGCAGCTGTACCTGCTGGTTCGCGAGGGGCGGATCGAGCTGCGGGCCGACGGGCTGGAGCAGCGGCTGCGCCCGCTCTCGGTGCCCGCCGGTGGGCAGAGCATCCGGCAGGACCCGCTCGCACCGCTCGGATTCCCGCGCCACTACGGCGGGGTCAGCCTGCGCGCCCGCCACCGGGACCACGTGCCCAGGATCAACTGCGGCCGGATCGTGCTGCGGCGCGAGAGCTGGCGGGTCCCGGCCACTGCACTCCGCGGCGCCCGGCCGTTCCCGGGCGCCGGTGACAGCGACGCGGTGGACTTCCACGCCGTCCAGGGGCTCCGGCACCGGCTGGGCCTGCCCCGGCACCTGTTCGCCAAGGTGCCGGGCGAGCCGAAGCCGCTCTACCTCGATCTGGACGCGCCGCTGCTGGTCCGTCAGCTGTGCCGCGCGGTCGGATCCGCCGTCACCGAGGTCGAGCTCAGCGAGATGCTGCCCGGCCCCGATCAGCTCTGGCTGGAGCTCGACGGCCGGGGCCACACCGCGGAGTTCCGGTACGCCGTGTTCTCCCGACCGGAAGGGCGGTGACCGCCGTGGACGCAACGACCCGAGGCCCGGGCAGCAGGGTGTGGGCCTACGTCGGGCGGGACCGGGGTCGGCTCACCCGGCTGGCCCTGGTCGCCCTGGCGATGGCCCTGGTGAGCGCGTCCGCGCCGGTGCTGATCGCGCAGGGCCCCGGCTACGGCCTGCGCTCGACCACCGGCGGGAACCTGCTCGCCGCCGGGGTGATCGCCGGCGGTGTGGCGGTCTGGGCGCTCAACCGGTGGCGGGCCTACCTGACCAAGTGCCTGGTGGCCGACGCCGTCCTGGAGCTGCGGCTCGACGCGCTGCGCTCGGCGCTCGGCCAGGACCTGGAGTACTACGACCGCAACGACCGGGCGGAGATCACCAGCCGGATCACCAACGACCTGGAGTCCTTCGGCGAGGCGACGTTCAACCTGCTGGAGCTGCTGCAGCAACTGCTGGTCGTGGTGCTGCTGGTGCCGCTGATGTTCTTCCTGGAATGGCGCCTCACGCTGGCGACCCTGTTCGGCGGTGTGCTGATCGCCTGGACCACCCGCAGGTTCGGCCGGGTCACCCGCGGACGGGCCGGCCGCGCGGCGGCGGCGACGGGGGAGCTGACCGCGGCCATCGCGGAGAGCACCTCGGCGCTGGCCACCGTCCGGGCCTTCGGCTGCGAGGAGCCGCTGATCTCGGCCGCGGCCGGGCTCAACTCCCGTCTGTTCGAGGCCAACCGGCGGTCCGACGGTTTCGCTGCGCTGCTCCAGCCGCTGCTCTCGGTGATCAGCGGGGCGATCATGGCGATGCTGGTGTTCGCCGGCGGCCTGATGGTCGAGGACGCGGTGCTCACCGTCTCCGCCTGGTACCTGTTCGTCCTGGCCACCGACCGGGTCGCCTGGCTGCTGGGCTCGACCGGCGCCCTGGACGGCCAGGCGCAGACGGCGCTCGCCGCCGCCGAGCGGGTCTTCGAACTGATCGACGCGCGGGTCCAGGACACCGCGGCCGCCGAGCCCCCAGCGCCGGCCAAGGGCGAGATCCGGGTGACCGACCTCAGCCTGACCTACTCCTCCGGCAACCAGGCGCTGCGCGGCCTCTCGCTGGAGGTGCCGGCCGGCTGCCACCTCGGGCTGGTCGGGCCCTCGGGCTCCGGCAAGTCGAGCCTGTTGAAGGTGCTGGCCCGGATGCAGTCCGCTACCGGAGGCACCGTCCACCTGGACGGCCGTCCGCTCGCCTCGATCCCGGAGGCCGAACTGCGCCGCGGGGTGGCCTACGTGCCGCAGCAGCCGCAGCTGTTCGACGGCACGCTCGCGGACAACCTCCGGCTGGCCGCCCCCGATGCGACCGACGAGGAGCTGACCCGGCTGGTCGCCGAAGCAGGACTGGCCGACTGGCTCGCCGCCCTTCCGCGGGGGCTCGACACCCCGGTCGGACCGCGCGGCGCGCAGCTCTCCCACGGCGAGCGCCAGATCGTCTGCCTGATAAGGGCATTGGCCAAGAAGCCGTTCCTCGTCCTGCTCGACGAGCCGACCGCCAACGTGGACGCGGCCACCGACGAGCACCTCCAGACCGCGTTGCGAACCCTGCTTGCCGGAGTCACCTGCGTCATGATCGCGCACCGCCTGAACACCGTCCGAAGCGTCGACCGGATCGCCGTCCTGCGCGAGGGACGGATCACCGAGAGCGGCACGCACGCCGAACTGCTCGCCGCCGCCGGGGAGTACGCGGCGCTGTACGAGGACTTCGCGTACGCCTCCGCCGACACCCGCACCGCACCGGTCGGCGGTGGCCCGTGCTGACCACCGAACAGGTCCGCTGGCTCGCCGCGCGACTGCGGGCCTCCCGGCTGCCGCTGCTGCTGGTCATGGCGGGCGGCGTCGTGACCGCGTTCCTCGCGGTGGTGGCCTCCTGGGCGACCGGCATGGCGCTCGACGAGGCGCTCAAGCGCGGTGTCGGTGCCGGGCCGCTGCTCGCCCTCGGCGGGACGCTGCTGGCCAGTCAGCTGATCCGCGCCCTGGTGCTCTACCTGCGTCAGCTGGCGAGCATCCGGCTGGGCACCGCGCTCGAGCGGGACCTGCGGTCCGAGCTCGTCACCGGCGTGCTCACCGACGCCCGCCCCGGCGACCGGAGTGTCCGGCTGTCGACGCTGATCAGCGACGTCCGCGCGGTCCGGTACATGATCACGCCGGGGGTCGACGTCGGCGTGGCGGCCTGCGCCTTCGTGGTCGTGGTGCTGGGCTCCGCCGTGATCTGGTCGCCGCAACTCGTGCTGGCGCCGGCGCTCTACGCGATCGGCTTCGCGTGGGTGTCGGTCCGGATGCTGCGCGGCATCAGCCGTGCCGCGCGGACCACCCGGGCCCAGTCGGCCGACATGACCGAGCGGGTCACCGAGGCGCTGCAGAACATCGAGGCGGTCCGCGACGCGGGCGGTCCGGACGCCGTCTGGGGCCGGCTGCGGGCCTCCGCCTCCGCCCACCGCGACGCCGTCGTCGGCCAGGGCCGCGAGGAGCGACGCACCCCGCTCTTCCTGCTGCTCGGCGTGGTGCAGGGGATCGGCTTCGCCCACGCCTTGCTGCTGGCCAGGGACGGCCGCCTCACCGTCGGCGACATGGTCGGCTACCACAGCCTTCTGCTGCTGCTGGGCGGCCCGACCTTCTCGGCCGGGGCGGCCTACCCGGCCCTCGCCAACGGACTCGCCGCCATCGCGCGGATCCACCAGCTGTTCACGGGCCTGCGGCCCGCGGACGGCGGGTCGTTCCGGCCGGACGCGGACGTGCCGCAGCTGGAGGCGGTGGACGCGGTCCCCGCCGAGGGACGGCAGCTGCCCCCGCGGATCGCGGTGACCCTCCCGCCGCGCTCGCTGGCGGTGGTCACCGGGCCCACCGGCTCCGGAAAGTCGACCCTGCTGCAGATGCTGGCCGGAGTCGAGGCCCCGGCCGCCGGCTCGGTGCGGATCGGCGGCGTGGACGCCACCGAGTGGCGCCGGGAAGACCTCGCGCGTCGAGTGGTCCTGGTCGCCGAGCACGACGCACTGTTCTCCATGAGCCTGGCCGAGAACATCGGCCTCGGACGGCTCGGCGCCGAGGGGGAGGAGATCCGCGCCGCGGCCGGGCAGGCCGGCGTCGCCGAGTTCGTCCCCGCGCTGCCCGACGGCTGGGACGCCCGGCTCGGCACCGGCGGGGCGGCGCTCTCCGGCGGGCAGCGCCAGCGCGTCGCGCTCTCCCGGGCCCTGCTCTCCAGAGCCGACGTACTGCTGCTCGACGACCCGTTCAGCGCGCTGGACGCCGGCGTGGCACGCCGGCTCGCGGCCGAACTGATCGAGGTCGCCCGGCACCGCACCGTCGTGGTCGTCTCGGACCGCGCGGACCTGCGCGCCCGGGCCAGCCACATCCTGCATCTCGACGATTCCCAACTGACCGTACACATCCCTGAGCTCCGAGGAACCTGACATGCCACACGCCATCTCGCAGATCGCCGAACTCTTCATCTGGCCGCACGCGGGCTGCAACCACCGCTGTATCTCCTGCGACATCTGGCAGGACAAGTCCCGCCGGGAGCTGTCCGCCGAGGACATCGAACGCTGGGCCGAGGACTGGGAGCGGCTCGGCGTCAAGGAGGTGATCCTGACCGGCGGTGAGCCGTTGATGCACCGCGACCTGTCGGCGGTCGCCAGGCCGCTGCGCGAGCGCGGCATCCCGCTGGTGCTGCTCTCCACCGGCCTGCTGCTCAAGAAGCATGCCAAGCAGGTCGTCGAGGACTACGAGGTGGTGCTGGTCAGCCTCGACGGTCCGCCCGAGGTGCACGACAGCGTCCGCCGGGTGCCTCGCGCCTTCGACCACCTGAAGGCCGGCCTGGACGCCCTGCGCGAGCTGCGGCCCGACATCCGCGTCGCCGCCCGCTGCACCGTGCACCGCCACAACTACCGGCACCTGGCCGAGACGGTGCGCGCCGCGCGGGAACTCGGCGTCAACCGGCTCAGCTTCATCCCCGCCGACGTCACCAGCGAGGCCTTCAACCGGGCCGGCGGCTGGGACGCCGACCGGCAGGGCGACCTGGTCGTCCCGGCTGACGAACTCTCGGAGCTCGAAGCCGAGTTGGAGCGGATGTTCACCGAGTGTGCCGACGAGTTCGACGGCGGGATCGTCAAGGAGACCCCGGACTACGTCCGCACCTACATCCTCCAGTACTACGAGGGCTTCCACCGCCGCGCCGAGTACCCGGCCGTCACCTGCAACCTGCCCTGGGCCTCCGCCGTCATCGAGGTGGACGGCACCGTGCGGCCGTGCTTCTTCCAGGAGGCCTACGGCAACCTGCACGAGACCGGCAGTCTGGACGCGGTGATCAACTCCCCGCAGGCCGTGCGCTGGCGCTCCGAACTGGACGTCGCCAACGACCCGACCTGCCGCCGCTGCGTCTGCTTCAACACCCTTGAGGTGCCGGAGGGGGTCGGCCCGCAGTGAGCATCGTCACCGACCGGCCCACCGCCACCGCCCGCACCACCGTGGACCTGCACCTGCACAGCACGGTGTCGGACGGCGACGACACCCCGGCCGCCCTCGCGCGCGCCTGTGTCGCGGCCGGGCTGAAGGCGGTCGCGATCACCGACCACGACAGCATGGCCGGCTACGAGGAGTTCCGCGCCGTCGCGGAGCCCGCCGGGCTGACCGTCGTCCCGGGCGCCGAGATCACGGCCCACTGGGAAGGCCAGGAGATCCACTGCCTCGGCTACTTCGTCAACCCGGCAGACCAGGCCTTCCAGGCCCGCCTCGCCGGGGTGCGCGGGGCCGAAGTCGCCTGGTGGCGCACCTGGTTCGAGCAGGCCGGCGCTCTCGGCGTGGACATCGACTGGTCGGTGGCGGCTGAGCGGTTCGGCGCGGACCGAGTCGCCTTCCTCGGCGACTACCTCGACCTCTTCCTCGCCGCGGCCGACCCCGACCCTCGCTTCGCGAGCTACGAACAGGGAGGCCACCACCGCGAGTTCATCACCGACTGGTGCAAGGCCGGGAAGCCGCTGCACGTCCCCGCGCCCCGGCGACCGCCACTGGCCGAGGTGGTCGGCTGGATCCGGGAGGCCGGCGGCGCCGCCGTGCTCGCCCACCCCGGACGGATCACCGACGACCCGCAGCAGGCGCTCGCCGAGCTGCCCGGACTCGGCGTGACCGGCCTGGAGGCCTGGACCACCTGGCACGACCCGGCGGACACCCGGCGCGTGGTGGCGGCCTGCGAGGCCCTGGGCCTGGTGCCCACCCAGGGCTCCGACTTCCACGGCGGCCGGCTCAAGCCCTGGTCGCCCGCGCCCGGACTCGTCCCGGAGGCCGCACCCGACCCGCTCGCCCTGCTGGACCGCCTCCACCGGGCCAGCGCCTGAACCGGCCCGTCCCGCCCTATGGGCGGCCCGGCCGCCCAGACACCGTGAACCACCCCAGGAACCAAGGGAGAAGCCCCAGATGAGCACACGGCCGCACCATGGCCGGTCCGCCGACAGTTGGCGGCTGCTGCCCGCGTTCGCGCTCCGCCAGTCCGGCTTCGGCTTCGAACTGCTGGAGCCGTACGCGGAGCCGGACGCCGTCGCCGAGGCCGGGCGGATGGCGGACACCCGCAGGGAGCTCGACCGGCTGATACCCGCACTCAAGGAGCGGATCCGCCAGGCCCGCCCGGCGGACAGCGGCGGCTGCTCCTCGGCCGTCGCCACCAAGCGCCCGCTCTCCGCCCAACAGCTCGCCCTGCTGGAGGAGTTGCTCGCACCGGAGGACCTGCGCACCCTGCACGCCTACCAGCGGGCCGCCACCGGGCTGGCCGACAGCTGGCTGAAGTGGGAGCAGGCCTACGAGGAGCGCCTGAAGGCCGCCAAGTCGACGCTGCGCGAGGCCTTCCGTACCGACCCGCTGCTGCGTGATGCGCTGCTGCTCTCCAACGAGGCCGGCTACCAGCTGTTCGCCGAGTGGCTGGACGGTCCCGAGGGAGTCGCCGGGCCGCGCGGCAGGAAGATGACGGACCTGCTGATCCGCTACCTCCAGCGGGTCACCACCAAGAACGAGACCGCCTCCCACTTCGGCCCGCTCAGCGTCGGCCGGTTCGACCGCGACCTGCACGGCGTCGACTGGGCGCAGGCGCCGCTGCGCCGGCGGGTCTTCCTGGCGGCCTGGGCGGCCGAGAAGCTGGCCGGCGCGCTGAGCCGCGACCCCGCCCTGGCCGGCCAGGTGCGCCCGCGCCGCCGCCCCTGGGCCTTCGAGCGCGAAGGCGCCGTCACCCTCTATGAGTTCACCACCGAGGACGGCTTCTCCGCGGACTGGCAGTTCCGCGACCGCCCGGCGGTGGCCCTCTCCGCCGAGGAACTCGCCGTCTTCCGGCGCTGCGACGGCAGCACCACGCTGGCCCGGCTGCGCGAGGAGCTCGGCGCCGGAGTCGACGCCGCGCTCACCTCGCTGGTCGAACGGGAGCTCGTGGTCGCCCGCTTCGAGGTGCCGGTCGGCGTCACCGAGCCGCTGGAGGCGTTGCGCGAGCAGGTCGGCGAGGCCGCCGCCGTCGAACGGATGGCCGCCGACCTCGCCGCGATCCCCGTCGCCGAGCCGACCGACCGCCCCGCGGCGATCGAGCGGCTCAAGTCCACCTTCGTCGAGACCACCGGCAGCGCCGCCAACCGCGGCACCGGCCTGCACTACGCGGACCGCAGCGTCTTCTACGAGGAGTGCCACGGCCCGGTCGGGGACGTGCGGCTCGGCGCCGACCTCGCGGAGCTGATCGAGGACGAGCTCGCACCCGTCTACGCCCTGGCCCTGGCCGTGCCCCGGCTGCGGATCCTGCGCGAGGGCGAGGTGCTCAGCCGCTGGGCCGCGCAGCGCTTCGGCAGCGACACCGCCGTCCCGCTGGACCGGTTCTACGCCGCCTACTTCGAGGACCGCCCGGCCCTGCTCCGCGAGTGCGACCGGATCGACGCCGAACTGGACGGACTCGACGCCGAGTTGACCGACCTTCTGCTCGGCGACGCCGACCCGGCGATCGCCGAGATCGAGGTCGCCCCCGAGCGGCTGCGTGCCTTCCTGGCTCGCTGCCCCGACGGTCCGCCCGCCCTGCTCAACCCCGATGTGATGCTCGCCGCCGAGAACACCGAAGCGCTCGCCCGGGGCGAGTACCTCGCCATCGTCGGTGACTGCCACGGCACCCGGGAGCTGCTCAGCCACTCCTCCTTCGCGCCGCTGATGGCCGAGGAGTACGCCGGCTTCACCGAGGACGTCACCGCCGCCTACCGCGAACTGGTCGACGAGGACGAGGTGCTGTGCGACCTCGCCCGCGTCCACCCCGACAAGACGGCCTCCCGGGCGCCGCTCGACATGGTCGACGTCGAGGTGTTCGGCCGCTCCAGCCGCCCGCGCGAGCAGGTCGTCCAGCCCTCCGCGATGTACCTCAAGGTCAGCGGCGGACGGCTGGGCCTGTACGCGGAGGGCGTGACCGGCCGGCTGCGGCTGCTCGCCCCGCCGTCGGGCGGTCCCAGCATCAGGCTCGACCCGCTCGCCCCGTTCGCCTTCGCGCGGCGGCTCGGCGGTCTGCTACTCCAGGCCGACCACCACGCCCACATGCCGCGGATCCGCACCGGCCGGACCGTCCTCCAGCGCCGGCTGTGGCGGATCCCGGTCGCCGAGCTGGCCGGCCTCGGCGCCGACGGCTCCCGCCGCAAGGGCAACGCGGCCGAGTTCTTCGCCGCCTGCGAGCTGCGCGCCCGGCACGGGCTGCCGCGGCACGCGTTCGTCAAGTTCGACTCCGAACCCAAGCCGCTGTACGTGGACTTCGAGGCGCCGCTGCTCGTCCGGCAGATGTTCCGCCTCGCCCACGGCGACACCGGCCTGGCCACCTTCAGCGAGATGCTGCCCGGCCCGGACCAGCTGTGGCTGCGTCGCAACGGTCTGAGCTACACCAGCGAGCTGCGCTGCTCCGTCTTCACCACCGTTCCCGAGCCGACCGTTCCCGAGCCGATCAGGGAGAGCTGACATGACCTTCGACCACCGCGTCGCCGACCTCGGCCTGGCCGAGGAGGGCCGGATCGCCATCCGGCTCGCGGAGAACGAGATGCCCGGCCTGATGGCCGTCCGCCGGGAGTACGGCCCGAGCAAGCCGCTCGCGGGCGTCCGGATAGCCGGCTCGCTCGGCATGACCGTCGAGACCGCCGTCCTGATCGAGACCCTCATCGAGCTCGGCGCGGACGTCCGCTGGGCGACCTGCAACGTGCTGTCGACCATGGACCACGCGGCCGCCGCCATCGTGGCCGGCCCGGCGGGCAGCGCCGACGACCCGCAGGGCATCCCGGTCTTCGCCTGGATGGACATGACCCTCGACGAGTACTGGTGGGCCCACTCCCGGGCCCTCCAGTGGCCCGACGGCAGCGGCCCCGACCTCATCCAGGACGACGGCGGCGACGCCACCCGGCTGCTGCACGAGTCGGTGAAGCACGAGAAGAACGGAACCGCGCCCGACCCGGCCACCGCCCACGACGCCGAGCGCGCCGCGCTGCTGCGGTTCATCGCCGCCTCGATGGCCGAGGACGGCGGCCGCTGGACCGGCATCGCGGCGAGTGTGCGCGGCGTCGCCGAGGAGACCACCACCGGCGTGCGCGCGCTGCGGCGCCTCGCCGACTCCGGGGAGCTGATGTTCCCCGGCATCAACGTCAACGACGCGGTGACCAAGTCCAAGCTGGACAACATCTACGGCTGCCGGCACTCCCTCATCGACGGTCTGAACCGGGCCACCGACCGGCTGATCAGCGGCCGGGTCGGCGTCGTCGTCGGCTACGGCGACGTCGGCAAGGGCTGCGCCTCGGCGCTGTCCGGGATCGGCGCCCGGGTGATCGTGGTGGAGGTCGACCCGATCTGTGCACTACAGGCCGCCCTCGACGGCTACCAGGTGACCACCCTGGAGGAGGCCGCGCCGATCGGCGACATCTTCATCACGGCCGCCGCCAACCGCGAGGTGATCCGCCCCGAGCACATGGCCCGGATGAAGCACCTCGCCATCCTCGGCAACATGGGCCACAGCGACGTCGAGGTCGACGTGGCCGGGCTGGCCCAGGTCCCCGGCGTGCGCAAGCGGGAGCTGAAGGCCCAGGTCGACGAGTGGATCTGGCCCGACGGCCGTTCCCTGCTCGTCCTCTCCGACGGCCGCGACCTCAACTTCGGCAACGCCACCGGCCATCCGGCCTTCGTCATGTCGGCCTCGTTCACCAACCAGGCGCTCGCCCTGCTGGAACTCGCCGGGAACCGCGGCGAGTACCCGATCGGTGTGCACCTGTTGCCCCGGGCCGTGGACGAGCAGGTGGCCCGGCTTCACCTCGACGCGCTGGGCGTCAAGCTCGCTGTCCTGACGCCACGTCAGGCCGAGTACGCGGGCGTGCCGGTGGAGGGCCCGTACAAGCGCGACGACTACCGGTACTGAACCCGGACCGGGCCACCGAATCCTACGGACCGTCAGGACGCAACCTTGCACATCCAACTCCTCGACCACCACGGCGACGGGGCGGTGCCCCGGGTGGCAGCCGCGCTCGCCGCGGCCGGGCACGACGCGGGGGCCGCCTCGGGGCCGGACCTCGTGGTCCTGCTCACCGGCGAGCCCGCCCCGACCGAGGGCATGGCCCGCGCGGCGGCCGCCGCGCGGGTGGCGCACCCGGGGGTGCCGCTGCTCGTGGCCGGACGAGCCGCCGGCCTCGACCCGCAGGCGGTCCGGCAGGCGGTGGGCGCCGACGGCGCTCTCCCCGGTAACCCGGTGGCGTCGATCCCCTGGCTGGCCGACGCGTACGCGGCCGACCCCGAGGTACTGGCGGCGGACGAACTCGGCCGGATCCGGCCGCTGTTCGGCCGCTGGGACGCCACCGCACAGCGCGACGCGGAGCGCGAGCACGCGGCAGTCGAGGAGATCGCCGCCGAGGCGGCGCACCGGCTCGGGCTCTCCGGACCCCAACCGGTGGGCGAGGGTCTGGAGTTCGTCGTCTTCCGGGCGCAGAGCAGAGAGGCGGGCGAGGTCGCCCTGCGGGTGCCGCGCCTGCCGGTGAGCCACTACACCGGCCGGCCGCCCTACACCACCCGGCAGGCGCTGGAGCAGGAGCGGATCATCGCGGCCCACCTGCACGCCCGGGGGCTGCCGGTGGCCGAGCCGCTGGCCGTCGTGCCGACCGCGACGGCCCCCGTGCTGGCCTCCCGCTTCCTGCCCGGAGCGGGCACGGTGCCGGCCTCTGACCGGATCGGCGCACTGCTGGCCCGGTTGCACCAGGAGACCCCGCCGCCCGGCATCCGCCCGCTCGACCACGACGGCTGGCCGATCGACGTGAACATCGCCCGCCGGGTCACCGCCCGCTGGACCTGGCTGGCCGAGCGCGTCGCCGACCTGCCCGAACTTCCGCCCCTGGAACGGATGCTGGAGCTGCTTGAGCCGATCGCAGAGCAGTCCCGGCTGCTCCACCTCGATGTCCGCGGCAGCAACATGGCGGCCGTGGGCGACGAGGTCGGCGGACTCTTCGACTGGGGCTGCGCGATGATCGGCCACCCGGCCCTGGAGCTCGCCCGGGTGGCCGAGAACGCCGAACTGCCCGAGAACGGGCTGGACATCGAGGCTCTGCTGGCCGGCTACCGCAAGGTCGCCCCGCTCCCCGAGGTGGACAGTGCGGTGGAGGCCGTGCTCCGGCTGGACGGCGTGACGATGCTCTGCGTCGTCTTCGGCACCGGCGATGTCGACCATGAACGCCTGGCGATGCTCGTGGAGCGGGCCAGGACTCTCGCAAAGGACGTGAAGTGAGCCAGGATGCCCCCGCGCCGCTCAGCGGCCGCGTCAACGCCGGACCCAGTGCGATGTGGCACGAGGAGGTGCTCGGCCCGCACTTCCAGTACGAGTTGGCCAACCTGCTGCCCTGGTACCGGGCGATCGAGAAGGTGCTGGCCGTCGAGTACCAGCGGCTCGGCGTGCTCACCGCGGCCGAGTCCAGCCGGCTGGGCCGGGCCCTGGAGACCGTCACCGCCGACCGGCTGGTGGCGGACCCGGCGGCCAACATGTCGGACATCAGCTTCGCGCTGGAGCGGCACGTCGAGCAGGAGCTGGCCGAGTCCGTCCCGGCCTGGCACGTCGACCGCAGCCGCAACGACCTCCAGGCCTGCGCCCAACTGATGTTCGGGCGGCAGGAACTGGCCGTCACCGCCGACCGGCTGCTGGCCTTCGGCCGGGCCGTCCACCGGCTGGCCGGGTCCACCCGCGAGCTGCCGATGCCCGGCTACACGCACTTCCAGGCCGCGCAGATCATCACCCCCGGCTACTACCTCGCCGCCGTCTCGGAGCAGGTGCTGCACACCCTGCGGCGGCTGCTCGCGACCTACGACGGCCTCGACGCCTGCCCGCTCGGGGCGGGGGCGATGGCCGGCCAGGAACTCGCCTGGGACCGCGACCGGATGGCCCGGCTGCTGGGCTTCCGGCAGGCCCAGCCCGTCGCACTCACCGCCGTCGCCTCCCGCGGCTGGGTCGCCGAGGTGACGGCCGAGCTAGGGCTGCTGGGCGTCGCGCTCAGCCGCTTCACCACCGACCTGCTCACCTGGGGCAGCAGCGACCTCGGCTTCATCGATCTGCCCGACGAGCTCTGCGGCATCTCCTCCGCGATGCCGCAGAAGAAGAACTTCCCGGTGCTGGAGCGGATCCGGGGCCGCACGGCGCACCTGACCAGCTACCACCTCGACGCGGTGCTCGGCCAGCGCAACACCCCGTACACCAACCTGGTCGAGGTCGGCAAGGAGGCCGGAGCCAACCTGGCCACCGCCTTCGGGACGCTGCGCAGCGTGCTGCGGCTGTTCACCGAGGTCGTCGAGCGGCTGGGCTTCCGGGCCGACCGGATGCGGGCCGCCTGCGAGCGCGAGTACCTGGGCGGCTTCAGCCTCGCCAACGCGCTGACCGTCGACGAGAGCGTGCCCTGGCGCCGGGCGCAGGTGGTGGCCGGGGCGTACATCGTCGCCGCGATGGCGGCGGGCCTGCCGCCGGCCCGGCCCGACGCGGATCTGCTGCGGAAGGTCGCGGCCGAGCACGGCTTCACCCTCGCCGATCCGGCCAAGGTGCTCACAGCGATCCAGGACGTCGACGCGGGGCTGCGCCGCCTGGCGTCCAGCGGCTCCGCGCACCCGGACGCGACGCTGGCCGTGCTCGACGCCCAGCGGGGCGAGTACCTGCGTCTGGAGGAGGAGTTGGCGAGCAGGGCGGACCGAGTGGCGGCCGGTCTGCGGGAGACGGACGGCCTGCTGGGGATCGGCCGATGAGCCGGGTGCTGCCGGGCGACTCCCTTCTCCACCCGGCCCGCCCGGGCGGGCCCGTGGGGACGGGCGCGGCCTTCGGCACCTTCGGCGAACTGCTGCAGGGCGTGCTGCCGGACGGCAGCGCCTTCCTGGTCACCCTGCCCATCGACAGCTGGAGCCGGGCAAGATTCGAGCGCCGCGAGGACCTCGGCGAGATCCTGGTCCGGCCCGACGGCAAGGACAAGGCCCGGGCGGTGGCCCGCCTGGTGCTCGACGCCGTCGGCCACCGCGGCGGAGGAGTCCTGGAGTTGGCGAGCGAGCTGGCCGAGGGCAAGGGCCTGGCCAGCTCCTCCGCCGACCTGGTGGCCACCGTCCGGGCGGTGGCCGAGGCGGCCGGCGTCGGCTTCGGCCCCGCCGAGATCGAGGAGTTTCTGCGCGGGATAGAGCCCTCCGACGGGGTGATGTACGACGAGGTCGTGGCCTTCCACCACCGGGAGGTGCGGCTGCGCCAACGCCTCGGCCGGCTGCCCGCGTTTGCGATCGTGGCGCACGACGAGGGCGGCCAGGTGGACACGGTGAGCCACAATCGGATCCCGCTCCGGCACGGCCCGGCCGAACGGGCGGAGTACGCCAGGCTGCTGGAGCAACTGGGGGAGGCCGTCGCGGGCGGTGACCTGGCGACCGTCGGGCGGGTCTCCACCCGCAGCGCGGAGCTGAACTCCGCGGTGCGGGCCCGGCAGGACCTCGCCCCGATGCGCCTCGCCTGCCAGGAGACCGACGGGGTCGGCCTGGTGCTCGCACACAGCGGCACCATGCTCGGCGTCGCCTTCGACGCCGATGACCCCGAACTGGCCCGGAAGACCGAGTACATACGCGCGGTGTGCGCACCACTGCCCGGCACGACGGCGGTCTTCCGCTCGCTCGGCCGCGGCGGCGTGTGGTCCACCGGCACCGATGGGAGGGAAGAGCCGTGATCTACGACAGCATGCACGAGGTGATCGGGCGCACTCCGCTCGTCCGCCTGCGGATGGACGCTCCGCCCGGCGTCGAGGTGTTCGCCAAGCTGGAGTTGGCCAATCCGTTCGCGATGAAGGACCGGGTGGCACGGCACACCATCCTGAGCGCCCGCCGCCGCGGCGTGCTCCGCCCCGGAGCGCCGATCGTGGAGAGCTCCTCCGGCACCATGGCCCTCGGGGTCGCCCTGGTCGGCCGCTCCCTGGACCACGAGGTGCACATCGTCACCGATCCGAGGATCGACTCGGTGACCCTCGCCAAACTGCGCGCGCTGGGCTGCTCCCTGCACATCGTCACCGAGATGTCCGAGCAGGGCTGGCAGGGTGCCCGGCTGGAGCGGCTGGACCAGCTGATGCGCGAACTCCCCGGCGCCTTCTGGCCGCAGCAGTACAGCAACCCCGACAACCCGGGCGCCTACCGGCAATTGGCCGAGGAACTCCGCGAGGACCTGGGCCGGGTCGACGTGCTGGTCGGCGCCGTCGGCTCCGGCGGCTCGCTGTGCGGCTCGGCCCGCGCCCTGCGGCGCGGCCAGCCGGACCTATGGGTGGTGGGTGTGGACTGCGTGGGCAGTGTGTTGTTCGACCAGCCGGACGAGCCGAAGCGGCTGCAGAGCGGGCTTGGCAACAGCCTGCACCCCAAGAATCTCGACCGGCGGGTGGTCGACGAGGTGCACTGGCTGAACGACCGGGAGGCCTTCGAGGCGGCCGCCGCACTCGCCGTGGAGCAGCAGATATTCGCCGGCAACACGGCCGGATCGGTGTACCGGGTGCTCGGTGACGTGGCCGCCCGGGCGCAGCCGGGAGCCCGGATCGTCGGGATCTTCCCCGACCGTGGCGACCGCTACGCCGAGACGGTGCACAGCCCGGAGTACTGGGCCGCGAAGAGGCTGGGCGAGCTGGAGGCGGCGGCCGCGCCGACTGCGGTGGACTACGGGACCCCGGTGCGGTCGTGGTCCCGGGCGATGGCCAAGAGCGCCGTCGACGGCGACCGCTACCTGCTGTTCGTCGAGTCCAACACCACCGGCACCGGGATGATGGCGCTGCGCTCCGCCGCAGAGCTCGACCTGCGTCCGGTGCTGCTGACCGGTGCTCCCGAGCGCTACGCGGGCCTGGAGGAGACCGGCTGCGAGATCCTGCGCTGCGACACCAACGTGCTCGACGCGCTGCAGGACGCGATCCAGGGGCGGTTCGCCCGCGAGGAGATCGCCGGTGTCACCACGACCAGCGACTTCTACGTCCCGGCCGTCGCGGAGATCGCCGACTGGCTCGGGCTGCCCGGCAACCCGGCACGGGCGGTCACGGCCTGCCGCAACAAGGCGCTGCTGCGCGAGGCGCTGGACCGGGCGGGTGTGCGCCAGCCCCGGTACGCGATCGTCCGGGACGCGGCCGAGGCGGACGATGCCGTGGCGGCCGTGGGGCTGCCCTGCGTGGTGAAGCCGGCCGACGACTCGGCCTCCAACAACGTACTGCTGTGCACCTCGGCGGAGCAGGTGCGGGCGCACGCGGAGCTGATCCTGGCGATCCACACCAACGTCCGCGGGATGCCGACGGCCCGGACGGTGCTGGTCGAGGAGTTCGTGGACGCCCCCGAGTTCAGCGTGGAGATGTTCAGCAGCGGTGGACGGGCCTCGTGCGTGGGCATCACCGCCAAGCAGGTCGGCGGCTCGCCGTACTTCGTGGAGCACCGCCACCTCTTCCCCGCCGCGCTGCCCGAGGCCTCGGCCGGGGCGCTCACGGCGGCCGTGGCCGCCGCGCTGGCCGCCTGCGGCATCGAGGAGGGCCCGACCCACACCGAGGTGCGGCTGACGGCCGAGGGGCCGGCGATCATCGAGATCAACCCGCGGCTCGCCGGCGGCATGATCCCCGAGCTGGTCCGGCTGGCCACCGGCGTCGACCTGCTGGAGCAGCAGCTGCGGGCCGCGGTCGGCCTGCGGCCGCAGCTTGAGCCGAGCCGGGAGGGGTATGCGGGGATCCAGTTCCTGCTGGCCGGCCGGGAGGGTGTGCTGACGGCCGTGCAGGGTGAGGCGGAGGCGGCGCTCGTCCCCGGGGTGACGCAGGTGCGGGTGACCGGACGGGTGGGCGACACCGTCCGTCCGGCGCGCAGCGCCTACGACCGCCTCGGGCATGTGATCGTGCGCGCCGACGAGTCCGCGGCCGTGGGTCCCGTGCTGGACGCCGCCACGGCGGCGGTGCGGCTGGTGGTCTGACCGCCGCAAAGCGGCGCCGACCCCTGGCGGGGCAAGACAACTTGTCAGTAACCTCGGGCTCTCGCGGACACGGGAAGGCGCATGCGCAGGGCGGTACTGACGGCGGCAGCGGTGCTGCTGCTGATCGAAGCGGCGGTGGTCGGGTTCCTCGGACTGGTGCTCGGCCCGGCCGCCGCCGATCGAGGCCACCAGGTGCCAGCCCAGCGCCAGGGCGAGCACCGTGACGGCGATGATCAGGGCGAGGGTCGCCTGGAGGTCCTTGTGGACTCCGCAGGGTGGCCTTCGTCCGCTGGCGCGACCACGCCCGCGCCCAACGCCTCACCCTGGTCGAGGGGCTGGAACACCCCGGCGACCCCGCTCAACCCGACAACCACCACCGCCACGGAGGACCCCCGAAAGAGGCCCGCCGCGCTCGCCCGAGCGCGGCGGGCAGGTCGTCTCGCTAGGCTGCGGCCATGATTCGCGCAGTGGTGTTCGATGTCGGCGAGTGCCTGGTGGACGAGACCCGGGAGTACGGGACCTGGGCGGACTGGCTGGGTGTGCCTCGGCATACCTTTGTGGCGCAGTTCGGCGCGGTGATCGCCGAGGGGCGCGACTACCGCGAGACCTTCCAGGTTTTCCGGCCCGGCTTCGATCTGTATGAGGAGCGCGAGAAGCGGGCGATGGCAGGCCGGCCCGAGACGTTCGGCGAGGAGGATCTGTACCCGGACGTTCGTCCGACCCTTGCCAGGCTTCGGGCGGACGGTCTCTGGCTGGCGATCGCGGGTAACCAGACCGTGCGGGCCGGGGCGATCCTTCGCCGGCTGTTCACCGACGACGTCGACCTGATCGGCACGTCCGACGACTGGGGCGCGAGCAAGCCGGACCAGGCATTCTTCAACCGGGTCGCCGCAGTGGTACCGGCCGAACCCGACCAGATCCTCTACGTCGGCGATCGCCTGGACAACGACGTGCTTCCCGCCGCCCGCGCAGGGATGCTGACCGCGCTGATCCGCCGGGGGCCGTGGGGCTGGATCCAACAGCACGACCCCGAAGCCGATCGCGCGACTTTCCGGATCGACTTGCTTGCCGAGCTCCCGGACCTGATTGCGAAGGCTAACGCTGGAGCGAACTGAGCGTCGCGGACCAGGAGTAGAGGCGGTCATCGATCCGTTGGACTGCGTCCGAGTCCTGCCAGGGAGTAAGCGCCCGGCGGGCCTCACGGATGCGCTCCATACCGGTGGCGTACCAGGTAATGCTCAGCTGGTTGAGTGCCTGTCCTAGCAGCGCACACGCCGGGTCCGGCCGTCCAGCGGCGGCCTCGACAGCCGCGAGGTCGCCGAGGACGACGACTCTCTGCTTTCCGTCGGTCTCTGGCAGATCCGCGAGCACCGCTTCCAGCGTGGTTCGGGCCTGTGGGATGAGTCCGGCGGCCAGTTCGGTGTTGCCCTTGAAGGCGGCGAGGCGGGCGGCAGAGAACCAGGTGAACCAATCCGGGCTGCGGTGCTCGCCATCGGCTTTCAGGACCTCCTCGGCCCGGCGGAGGAGGTCGAGCGCCTGCCGATGGTCGCCGCAGCGGGTCAGGCACTCGGCCTCGACGGCGTCGAGCCACGCCAGCACCTCCGATGAGGCAGACCCCCGTCTGGCGTACGTCCGCGCAGCCCGCATCCGCTCGGCCGCGTCCTCGCGTCGCCCGGCCCAGCCCGGGACGAATACGGAGTGCCCGAGGACCGCAGCACCTAGTAGGGAGTCGTCAGCTTCCCCGGCTGCCTGCAACGCGCGTACGAATGTGGCATCGGCCGCCTCTGGTTGGCGGAGGTCGAAGAACTGGATTCGGCCGGCCAGGAGGAGGCTCTCGGCGAGGGCGGACGCCAGCACCCTTCGGGCAACCCCGTCTGTTTCGCCCAACAAGGCCGTGCCCAAGTTGGCGTGCTCGGCAACCGCCTGATGCAACGTGGCAGGCGAAACGCTCCAGTAGAGCCGTCGATGGGCTTCGGTCACCGTCGCGAAGTCCGCACCTACGGTGGTCGGCTGTGTCGCGGCCGCCGCCACTGGCCTCGGCAGTGCAGGGGGAGTTGAGGGGTGACGGCTCGTGGGCGCGACCTTGTCCGGGACTGGCCGAGTGCTGTCGTCCCACGGCGCACGGAATCCGAGTTCCTCGATCGGCAGGCGGAGGACGTACGTGAGGAGCTGCTGGTGATCATCCCGGGGCCAGGGCGGGTTGGGAGACTCCCACCGCCCGATCTGCTTGCGGCTGACGACGATCTCCCCCAATCCGAGTTGGCGGGCTGCATCGCGTAGTGCGGCTGCGAGTGCTTGCTGGCTGGACAGGCCGCGAGCCTGCCGGGCGGCTTTGAGTGCGGTGTTGCCGATGGATCGGGGCATGATGTCCTCCGAACTGCCGATGCTGCATCAACCATAGGGCTCGCAGGGACATTTCCAGGACTCTTGCTCGGATCGGACATAACAAAGGGCCCTTGAAAGGCTCTTGAACGTCCCATTGAGGGGGTTCAGGATGCCCCGCCGCAGGGCCGACGATTTCCTACGTCACCGCCTGGTGTCGAACGGCTACTGACTGTGGGATCGCATGTCTGAAGTGGCAAACGCGGGGCTTGTCGTCAGCCCGCTCAGGACAGCTCGCTTTCCAGTACCTCTGGACTGGGGTGTCCCGCTGGACGGGGCGGCGGTCCCGCCGGCTCGGAGGTTGCTGGTGGAGATCGTCCGCGCCTGGGATGTGCCGCTCTCCAGCGAAACGCTGGAGGAGTTGGAGCTCTGTGCGAGCGAGGTGATCGCGAATGCGATGGAGCACGGGAAGGCCCGCTGCACGGTGACCGTTCGCCGGGTGGGCGAGCGGCTGCGCGTCGAGGTGGCGGATCCCAGCCCCGCGTTTGAACGTTGCGGAGCGGACGTGGAATCGACGAGCGGACGTGGGCTGATCCTGGTCGAGGCGCTGGCCGACGCCTGGGGCTGGCGCCCGGCTCAGGCAGGCAAGGTCGTGTGGTTCGAATTCCTGGAATCCCGCGAGGCGCCGTGCCCCACGCATGGGTGGGGCACGGCGCAGGACCTCCGCTCCCTGCGGTCGGTGGCGTGACGGGCCCGGGACCGCCCGGTCCACGCCGCCCGTCATCGATGCGGCATGGAGAAGCCGGCGGCGCGGAGTTTGGCCTCGGTGAGGGCGGTCAGGCGGGCCGAGACCGGCGCCTGGTCCTCGCGGTGGTTGTTGATCAGCTTGTACTGGGCGGAGGCCCTGCTCCAGGCCCGCAGGCTGGTGGGATCGCCCAGCAGTGCGGGGTTGGCGAGGTAGTGGTCGGCCATGGCGGTCGCGAGTTCTTCGATCCTCGGGTCGTCCGGATCCCAGGTCTCGGCCTCCCAGCCCCGCTTGGTCAGCTCGACGGACTCGGGGTCGTCGAGCCGGTGTTCGAGCTGGGTGAGGAAGCCGTCGAAGCCCTCCGGCACCAGTGCCCGGGCGAGCACCAGGGCCTCGCGTTGCGCGGCCACGTAGTCGGGGCCGAAGCCGAGGCCGGGCATCCGGTCCAGGATCGCGCAGGCGCGGTCGGGCAGCAGGGCCCGGTCGCCCTCGGCGAGCCGGTGCAGCATGTCGCGGCGCGCGGTCAGTTCTGCGATCCGCTCGGTCAGTCGCCGTTCGACGTCGGCGAGGGTGGCGGTGAACTGCTCGGCTTCGGCGTCGAGGAGGGGCCCGATCTCGGCCAGCGGCACGCCGGCGGCGGCCATCGTCCGGACCTGCACCAGCCGAAGCAGCTGGTCCGATCCGTAGCGCCGGTAGCCGGAGCTGTCGCGGTCCGGCTCCTTGACCAGGCCGAGCCGATGGTAGTGCCGCACCGTCTTCACCGTGACGCCGGTGAATGCCGCCGCCTGCCCGATCGTGACTCCGTTCATCGTCCGCTCAGCCTGCCTTGTGTTCGAGCTCGGCGCGGCCCCGGGGCTCCTCCTGTCTGCCGCATGACGGGTACTCAGTCCGCTGGCCAGGTTCTGTCCGGTCGATCACGAGCGGAGCCAGATGACCAGCGCGGCTGCCGTGGCTCACGCCGAGGAGGCCGTGGACACGCTTGTCGTAGGTTGCCTCCAGCGCACCGAAGCTCTTCGGTTGTTGTCCATCCGCTCGGACAGCGGACCAAGTCGCATCGCAGGAATACGTCGACTCGCTCCACGAGTTCGCTGGAGCCAGTCGCGGACCGGGCTTCGCGGCTGCCCGCGGGTGCTCCGGTCTCAGCCCCGGTTTGCGGCTGTAGGCCCCTTGTCGACGGCGTAGGTCGTCTGCACGAAGCCGGCGCCGAGAGCGCGGGTCTCGCGGTGGGTGAGGTCGATGTCGTGGTCCAGGTGGCCGAACAGGGGAATGCCCGCGCCCAGGAGTACCGGGGCGGTGGTGATGATGAGTTCGTCGAGGATGCCTTCGCGCAGGAACGTCTGGACCATCTGTCCGCCGTCCACGTACACGTTCTTCGCGCCCTCGGCGGTCAGGCTTTTCAGGAGTGCGTCCAGGCTGCGGTGGACGGTGACATTCGCGTCCTGCGTCGTCAGCCGGCTGCTCAGGACGGCCACACGCTTGCCTTCGTAGGGCCAGAAGCCGAAGGTGAGGATCTTCTCGTAGGTGTGGCGGCCCATCACCAATGTGTCGATGTCGGCCATGAACGCCTCGTACCCCATGTCACCGGCTTGCGCGCCGCGTTCGTTGAGCCAGTCGATGTCGCCATCCGGGCGGGCGATGAACCCGTCCAGGCTTGTGCCGATGTAGACCAGGGTGCGGAAGGCGCGCTCAGGGGCTTCGGGAGTGGTGCTTGCAGTCATGAGGGCCTGGCTCCTTGCCGAAGAAGAGGGAACGGAGGTCATCGGGTGAGGCGGTGGGGGGCGAGAACGGCGTCCAGGGCGGCGCGCTGCCGTTCGGCGAGGGCGCCCTGTCGGTCGACCGCCCAGAGCACGGCGACGCCCATCGTCGTGGTGTGCACCGTCGCGGCCAGGGTGGTGGTGTCCGTGTCCGGCCGCAGTTCGCGCGCGTCCTTGGCGTGATCCAGCAGCTCGCCGATCCAGTGGGACTGCGTCTGCTGGGAGGAGAGTGCGCAGTCACGGAACTGCGGGTCATCCAGATCCGCGCACAGGAAAGCGAGATGGTTGGTGAACGCCTCGGGGCTGGTGGCCGGCGCCCAGGTGCCGGTGACCAGTGCCGTCAGCGCCGCCAGCGGGGAGTCGTGTTCGGCGCGAACGCCCTCGTACAGCGCGTTGGCATCGTTCGCCGTGTGCGCGGCCAGCGCCAGCAGCAGACCGCGCTTGGACCCGAACCGCTGCACCAACGTGCCCGGCACCAACCCGACCTCCCGCGCCAGCAGGGCCAGTGTCAGCTTTGCCGGACCCGTGCGGCCCATCACGTCCACCGCTGCGCGCAAGATCGCCGCGTCATCGATACCTCTCGGGCGCCCTGCCACCGTCTGCACCTCCGATTAATAAATGTCTGTTCATTTATTGAAGTGGGGAGGTGTACGCATGTCAAGCCATCAGCCAGTGGTGCTCTGTCGGGGCGGGGCTGACGAGGCACTACCAGGCCGGCCCGGCCTGCCCGCCGCAGAACACCTCGTCGACGAGCCGCCGTTGGGCGTTCTGGAACGCTGCCGCTATGGACACGTCGGCGTCGTCCACGTAGTTCAGCCCGGCGGTGAGGGTCGTGCTGCCGTCGGCGGTGCCGTACATCAGCGATGCCGAGCCGATGGTGGCACCGTTGTGGTGGAAGACGGTGCCGCCGGGGCCCGTGTCCTGCGCGAACACGCCCAGGCCGTAGCCGATCGTCGCCTCCGGCGTGCGCATCTCGGCCAGCAGCTCGGCCGGCAGGAGCCTGCCGCCCATCAGCGCGGAGAAGTACGTGTGCAGGTCCTTGGTGGTGGAGATCATGTCACCACCGCCCCCGACCCAGGAGGGGTTGTGGCGGGTGACGTCGATCGTCCTCTCCTGCCCGGCGTCCTCGTAGCGGTAGTAGCTGCGGTGGTGCGGCTCGGGGACCTCCGGCGAGGTGCCCGGTGCCACGGTGCCGGTCATCCCCAGCGGCCCCAGGACCAGCCGCTGCAGCTCCTCGGCGAACGAGCGGCCGGTGGCCTTCTCGACCACCAGCCGGGCCAGCACGTAGTTGGTGTTGGCGTAGCTCCAGCCCGCCCCCGGCGCGAAGCGCGCCGGCTTGGACAGCGACAGCCGTACCAGCTCCTCGGGCAGGTAGGTCTTGAACCGGTTGTCCACCCACTCCTCGCCCCGCCAGGGAACCCCCGGCGTGAACGTCCCGTCCTCGTGGAGCTCGCCGGTGTGGTTGAAGATCCCGCTGGTGTGCTGCAGCAGCATCCGCACGGTGATCCGACGGTCGAGCCCGAACCCGGGCAGGTAGTCGTCGGCCGGGGTGTCCAGGCCGATCCTGCCCTCGGCCACCAGCATGAGCACCGAGGTCGCGATGAAGTTCTTGGTGGTGCTGCCGGTGCGGAAGTGACCGTCGGTCAGCGGCTCGGCGCTCCCGCCCAGCTCGCGCGCCCCGGCGCTGCCGACCCACTCGCCCCGCTCGTCGTTCACCCGCAGCTGTACCCCGACGAAGCCGGACTCGACGATCTCCTCGATCGCCCGCTGCAGCTCCGGACGATCCTGGCCGTGGTCGGAAGAGGTGATGGACATGGTGCTCCCTCGCATCTGTCGTGCCCGACTCGGCGTCGGGCCGTTGCGACGAGCTTTCACCCTGACCCAGGGTCAACCTCAACCGTGCTCCGGATCACAGCCTTCGGGAGGGGCCTTCGGCGTGAGCGGTGGGAGGCGCCGTGACCGCCGCCGGCCGGCGACAGACGTGGCCGGCCGGCCCGCCGAGCAGGTTGCTCGGCGGGCCGGCGGAGTTCGCGGTGTGCGTCACGCCCAGGGGTCGGTGAACGACCGGCCGGGGACCGGCTTGGCGATGAGGGCGATGGCGGTGAAGAAGTTGACCTGGCCGATGGCGACGGTCAGGGTGGTCAGCGCCGTCGGGTCGTAGTGCTCGGCGACCTGCGCGTACAGCTCGTCGGACACCCGCTCACCGTGTGCCGACGGCTGGAGGACGGCCTCCACCAGGGCCAGGGCTGCGCGCTCGGGGCCGGTGAAGTACGGCGAGTCCTGCCAGGACGACACCGAGGTGATCCGCTCCTCCGTCTCCCCGGCCTTGCGGAGGAAACCGGTGTGCAGGACGGTCAGGTAGGTGCTACCGGCGATCTGGCCGGCCCGCAGCTGGACCAGGCTGATCGTGGTGCGCGGCACCGAGCCGTTGCCGGTGGCCTTGAACAGGGCCGCCGAGACCTCGGCCAGCTCGGGCACGAGCTGGACGGGGTCCTGCTCCTGCCGCGGGCGCATCGGGATCTCGGTGGTGATCGAACGGGTTTCCATCGCCGTGTTCCTCTCGGGTTTCACGTTGCTGTCACCGGTCCGACGGATCGCTGCGATGGATTGTGACGGCGGCGGTCACGGAATGTGTGACACCTGGTAGTGGGCGATGGACCAGCCGTCGGTGGAGCGGCGTAGCAGGGTGCTGAGATGGACGGTGAGAGTGGGGCGGTCGGTGAAGGCGAAGTCGACGCTCAGGTACCCGAGGAGGAGGTCGGGGGCGAGCCGGCGGGTTTCCAGGATGCGGTAGGCGGCCGTCATCCCGAGGGGCTGGGAGTCGTAGTACTCGGCGATGCCCGGCCGTCCGACGCTGTACGGGTGCAGACCCTGGAAGATCGCGTCCTCGCTGAAACAGGCCGCGACCTGCTCGGGCTCGTGCGCGTCGACTGCGGCTTCCCAGGCGTCCAGCACCTCGCGCAGGACGGCTTCGTCGCTCATCGGGTCCCTCTCGCGCCGAGGGTCGTTCGGGTGCGGCGCCAACGGGGTGACGGTGTCGTGCCGCCACACCCGCAGCGGCATCGACGCGAGTACCTGCTCCAGACGCTCCGCGTCGGGTGCGCTGAACAGCCCCCACGTGCGCCACTCGCCGGGTGCCAGGGGAGGCCGCCAGAGCCGCAACAGACTTCCCTGGTCGGCCAGTTCGCCTGCCCGGGCGGCCTCCCGGGCCCGGATGTCCGTCACCGCCTCCGCCGATGTGCCGTCGGGGACGGTGGTCACCATGTCGACCAGGAACTCCATGGGGATCCTTTCGTTCGTGTGACTCGGAGTATCGGCGGCCCCGGCGAACGGAGCCGGAACGGCGCGCCGCTCACTGCGGGGCGGCGTGGGGCGAGCTCGTCAACCGGGCCTGTGCAGTCGGCAGCCGGTCCGGCGGACGGTCTCGATCGGCTCCGGGGCGCCGAACCGTCGGCGTGGGGCGGCCGCCGGCCGTCACCGTCCGGGGCCGGGCGGTGCGACTACGGGCTGCCGCGCCGGCTCACGCAGTGTGCTGGGTGAGCCCGTGGGCGTCGCCGGCAGTATCGTCGGTTGCATCGGGAATCGTCTCGGCCCCATGACTGCATCCGGCTCCCCGGGTTGCGTCAGGGGGAGGAGGTGGGATCGGTGGCGCACTCCTCCAACAGCCCGGCCCCGCCGGTCGCGCCTGGTGCGACCGGCTCGGGCGCGGGCGAGAAGGGGCTCAAGACCGGTGCGCTCGGTCTGGTCTCCTCGGTGGCCATCGGCCTGGCCTCGACAGCCCCCGCCTACAGCCTTGCCGCGACGCTCGGCATCATCGTGGTCGGCGTGGGGCTCCAGGCCCCGATCATCACCATCCTGGCGTTCGTCCCGATGCTGCTGATCGCCTACGCCTACAAGGAGCTCAACGCCTCCGACCCGGACTGCGGCACCACCTTCACCTGGGCAGCCCGGGCCTTCGGGCCGCGGACCGGGTGGATGGGCGGCTGGGGCATCGTCATCGCCGACATCATCGTCATGGCCAACCTGGCCCAGATCGCCGGCGTCTACGGGTTCCGGTTGGTCGGCCTGGACTCGCTGGCCGACAGCACCCTGTGGACCTCGATCGCGGGCGTCGTCTGGATCATCGTGATGACGGCGATCTGCTACGTGGGCATCGAGCTCTCCGCGGCCCTGCAGCGCTGGCTGCTCTCCGTGGAGGTGGTGATGCTGGTCGTGCTGTCGATCACCGCCCTGGTCAAGTCCTACGGCAGCAGTGCGCCCGCCACGGCGACCCATGTCAGCGCCTCCTGGTTCAACCCGTTCAACGTGGCCTCGACCGGTGCGTTCACCGCCGGCATGCTCGCCGCGGTGTTCATCTACTGGGGCTGGGACACGGCCGTCTCGGTGAACGAGGAGACCGCCGACGCGAAGCGCACGCCCGGGCGTGCGGCGGTCATCTCCACGGTGCTGCTCCTGCTCATCTACACCCTGGTGTCCACCTCGGCGCTGGCGTTCGCCGGCGTCGGCACGGAGGGCATCGGGCTGGGCAACGAGGAAAACTCCGGCGACGTGCTGTCCGGCCTCGGTGATGCGGTCTTCGGGACGGCGGGGTTCGGCGGGTTCCTCAGCAAGCTGCTGATCTTCATGGTGCTGACCTCCGCCGCCGCCTCCACCCAGACCACCATCCTGCCCACGGCCCGCACCACGTTCTCGATGGCCACGCACAAGGCCATCCCGGAGCAGTTCGGCCGCGTGCACCCCCGCCACCTCACCCCGACCTGGTCGACCGTGGGCATGGGCCTGGCGTCGATCGCCTTCTACGTCCTGCTGACCGCGATCAGCGGCAACGTACTGGCCGACTCCATCGCCTCGGTGGGGCTCGGCATCGCCTTCTACTACGGCCTGACCGGGTTCGCCTGCGTCTGGTACTACCGGCGGGTCCTGACCAGGAGCGTCAAGGACTTCGTCCTCAAGGGGATCTTCCCGTTCCTCGGCGGCGTGATGCTGCTCTACTTCTTCTGCTACGGGGCCTTCGACGTCTACGCGGACCCTGACTACGGCGCGACCTCGATCGATCTGCCGCTGATCGGGAACACCGGCGGCGTGACCGTCATCGGCATCGGTGCCCTGGTGCTGGGCGCCGTGCTGATGCTCGTCCAGTGGGCCGTCCAGGGCTCCTGGTTCCGCCACCCCGACGTCCCGGTGAGCGCCGCCGACCCGGCCGACGCACCGTAGGGCCGGAGCGCCGTACAGCGCCGCACAACCGCGCAGCGCCGACGCACCCCGAAGCGCCGGCCTACCGCAGGCAGCGCCGGCCGCCCTACCGCTGCGCCCCGGTGTCCAGGTTGTGGGTCATCCGCTCCAGGACGGTGACGGCGGTGCGGTACTCCTCCGGGGAGATGCCGGCCGTCGAGCGGGTGCGGAAGGCGTCGACGCGTGCGGCGACCTCGGTGAGGCGGGCGCGGCCGTCGGCGGTCAGGGCGATCCGGGCCGGTTCCGGGCGGGCCGCCCAGCCGTCGGCGAGGACCTGTTCGACGGCGGCGGTCAGGGCGTCGGCGCCGGCGTTGGCGGCGAGCACGGTGAGGACGTCGGCATCGGTGGCCTGCGGGTCGTCCTCGACGACGTTGAGGACCTGCCAGGCGAGCCGGGTGAGGCCGAACTCGGCCAGCATGGCGTTCATGTGGCCGGTGAGGGCCTGGTCGGTGCGGTTGAGCCAGTAGCCGATGGGCTTCATGCGCTTGCTCCTGACGGGGCCGGGGCGGGTCGGTTCAGTGCGCGGCGGTGAAGGCCGCGGCGTTCTCGCGCGCCCACTGGCGGTAGGTGCGGGCGGGGCGGCCGAGGAGGGTCTCGGTGGTGTCGGCGATGGCGGCGGGCCCGTGGTCGGCGGCCTGCCAGAGGTCGAGCAGCGAGGAGACCATCGGGGCGGGCATGTGGCGGCCCATCTGCTGCTCCGCCTCGGCGCGGGTGATCCGCTCGACCGGGATCTCGCGGCCGAGGGTGTCGGCGAGGACGGCGAGCTGCTCGCGGAAGGTGAGTGACTCGGCGCCGGTGAGGGTGACGGCGCGGCCGGTGAGGGGGTCGCCGGCCAGGGAGCCGTCGGCGGGGGAGGCGCCGGTCAGGGCGGCGACGGCGATGTCGGCGATGTCCTCGGGGTGGATGGGCGCGATGTGCGCGTCGGGGTAGGCGAGCTGGACGGGCATCGCGTTGCCGATGAACCTGGCCCAGCCGAGGGAGTTGCTGGCGAAGGCGTCCGGGCGCAGGAAGGTGCAGGTGAGGCCGGAGCCGGCGAGGGCGCGCTCGACCTCGAGGCTGTGGCTCGCCAGCGGGTCGTTCTCGGCGTCGGGGCCGAGGACGGAGGACGAGGAGAGCAGCACGACGTGCTCGACGCCGGCGGCCTCGGCGGCCTCGATCAGCTCGTGGATGCCGGCGGGCTGCGGGTAGAGGAAGACCTGGCGGACGTCGCGCAGGGCGGAGGAGAAGGTGTCGGGCCGGTCGAGGGCGAGTTCGGCGACCTCGACGCCGGCCGGGACGGTCAGGTCGGCGGGGTTGGCGCTGGCGGCGCGGACGGTGTGGCCGGCGGCGTGCAGGCGGTCGAGGACGGCCTGGCCGACCTTGCCGCGGGCGCCGGTGATGAGGACGGTCATGGGGGCTCCACTTGGTTCGTTCAGTGCTGTAGACATATGCATGCTGACATGCATGCAATTTCATGTCAACACATGTCTTCGACGGGTCATCCATCCGGATACGATGGGGGCATGACGAAGCACGAACCGAAGACGGCCGACGAACTGCTCGACGCCGTCGGCCCCGCGTTCGGGAAGCTGCGGCGCTCCTCCCTCCTGGAGGTCGAGAACCCGATCTCCCAGAAGGACCTCAGCCGCACCCTGGTGCTGAACATCGTCCTGGAGGCCGAGCAGGACGAGGCCCGTGAGGTCACCGTCGGCGGGGTGGCCGAGTACCTCGGCGTCGACCCGTCGGTGGCCAGCCGCATGGTGACCGACTCCATCACCGCCGGCTACCTGATCCGCGCCGCCTCCCAGCAGGACGGCCGCCGCACCGTCCTCCACCTCAGCCCCGCCGGCCGGGAGCTGATGGCCCGCTTCCGCCGGCACCAGCGCGCCGCCTTCGAGCAGGTCACCGACGGGTGGACCGAGCGGGAGCGCCTGGAGTTCGCCCGGCTCATGCTCAAGTACGTCGCCGCCCAGGAGGGCCTGCGCCACCGGGCCCCGGGCGGCCGGGACGCCGGTCGCTGAGCCGCCCGGGACCCGGCGGGGCAGGGCCGGGGGCCGGGGCGGCCGGGACTCACCGCCCTCGGTGGGCGGCGATGAGTCCTGCGTAGCGCCGGCCGCTGGTCTTCACCGTGCGGCGCTGGGTGGCGTGGTCGACGTGGACGGGGTAGGGACCGGCCTCGGGCTGACCACCTACGCCGTGTTGTCCGACGGCACCGTGTGCAAGGTCGACGACACCGTGACCACCCACGAGGGCTGGGGCCTCGGCAGCTACTGCTACTTCAACGTGACCCGACCATCCGGATGGACCACGGCTTCGAGGCCCCCGTCCGGCCGGGGGTGAGGTTCCACGACCTGCTGGTGGTCTCCCTGGGCGGCAACGGCCGGTTCGAGCACGTGGTCAACGGCATCCGGGTGGGCACGGCCGGGGCGGTGTCACGGACCGGGGTCAGGGGAAGGCGACCACGGTGGACGGGGACGGCCGGGGCTCTGCTCAGGTCAGCACCGCAGGGGTCGGCCCGTCCGGGCGGACGGTGATGCTGTAGGCGGCGCCGGCGGGGACGCTCAGGAAGCGCGGCGCGTACGCCGGCAGTAGGAGCTCCAGCACGGCCGTGGTCTCGCGCACGGCGAACTGGGTGCCCAGGCAGGCGCGGGCGCCGAGGCCGAAGGGGTAGTAGGCGCCGAGGTGCGCCGGGCGGGCGCCGGGGGTGGTGAAGCGGGCGGGGTCGAAGCGCTCGGGGTCGGGCCAGAGCGTCGGGTCGCGGTGGGTGAGGTAGGGGGAGACCAGCAGGTCGGTGCCGGCCTCGATGCGGTGGCCGGCCAGGGTGTCGGCCTCGGTGGCGTGCCGGGGGAGGATCCAGGCGGACGGGTAGAGCCGGAGCGTCTCGCTGACCAGCGCCTGGATCGCCTCCCGCCGCTCGGGCGAGCCCTCGGGGCCGGCCGCCAGCGCCCGGGTGCGGGCCTCGGGGTGGCGGTCGAGGAGGAGGAAGAGCCAGGTCAGCGTGGTGGCGGTGGTCTCGTGCCCGGCCACCAGCAGGGTGACCAGCTCGTCCCGGATCAGTGTGTCGGTGTACTCGGGGCGCTCCTCGCCGGCGTCCAGCAGCACGCGCAGGAGGCCGTCGCCGTCCGGGTCGCGGCGGGCGGCGTCGATCGCGGCGTGCGCGACGCTGTCGATCCGGGTCAGGTCCTCGGCGACCGCGTCCCGGGCGTCGCCGCCGTCCGCGGGCAGCGTCGGCAGCGCGGCCACCACCCGGGCCACGGAGGCGAGTTCGCGGTCGGTCCGGTCGTCCAGCGGGCGGCCGGTGAGGGCGCGCCAGATGGTGTCCAGCGCGAAGTGCCGCATCTCCTCGCCCACGTCGAACTGCTCCCCGGTACGCGCGTACCCGGCCCAGCGGTCGGCGGCGTGGCGGGCGGCCTCGGCGATCCGCTGCTCGTAGCGGCGCATCCCGGTGCCGGTGAACTGCGACTGCAGCATGCGCCGTTGGCGCCTCCAGGCGTCGCCGGTCGCGGAGAGGACACCCTCGCCGGCCAGCATCCGGGCCCGGTGCGAGCGCTTCACGTAGCGGTCGGGGTGGCGGCCGAGCACGTGCTGGACGGCCTCCGGGTCGGTGACCACGACGGTCGGCTCCGGTCCGAGCCGGAACGCGGCGACACCGCCCAGCTGCCGGTGCGCGCGGGCCAGCAGCTCGACCAGGTCGGCCCGCTCGTCCCGCCACTGCGCGACGGCCTCGGGCGCCAACTCGGGGACGGGCGGGGCCAGGCCGGTGGTGGGCGGCGGGACGGGGGCGGGGTGGGCTTCCGTGGCCACGGGGGGTCTCCTCTGGCGAATGGACCGACCACTCGGACGGGTGCTGCGCGCACCTGACTGTACGTCAACGCATGGTCGCCGGTCAGGCCGCGTCCCGGGACGCACCGCTGCTCCGGTCGGGGGGCGGGGTGGGGCAATGCCACCCGGGCGGCGGACAGCCACGACGTGTGCGAACGGGTACCGTTCGGCGAGGCCGCCCCGGCCCCTCACCGCTGCTCGCCCACCGGCGGGCCCGGCGGACGGCGCGCCGGCCGTCCGTGGTCGTGCTGGCCCGGCTGCTCGCCGTCCGCACCATCGGCGCCCCCTACCCGCTCACCGGCGAGCGGGCGGCGCTCGGCACCGCAACGCCACCGCGATGGCCTGCTTCGACCGGGCGCTCGCTGGTCCGAACTGGCCGACGACCCGGCCACCCAGGTCGCCGCACTCAGCGACATGAGCACCCTGGCCCGTCTCGACGGCGACCCGGCCGCCGCCCTCGGCTACGTCCGCGAGATCGCCCGCGCCGCACCCCGCCGGCACTGGGCCGGGGAGATGTCCCAGGTCGGCCAGGCCCGCGCACACGCCCTGGCCGGCGACGTCCGCGCGACCGTCCGGCACATCGCCCGCGCCCGGCTCCACCTCGACCACATCGGTGAGTCCGACGAGCCCGACGCACCCTGGCTCACCATCGCCTCGATGCGGCTGCGGGTCGAGTCCGGCGCCGCCACCCTGCGCGACGCCGCCGCGGCCGTCGACGACCCCCGGCTCGCGCTGCGGGCCGTCGACGCCGCCGAGACCGCGCTCCGGCTCCTGGGCTCCGGTCAACTCCCCACCACCTGGGTGCTCTTCACCATCCGGATCGCCGACTGCCACCTCTGCGCGCACGACCCGCAGGCCGCCGTCGTGCTGCTCGCCCCGCTGCTGGACGACGCCGCCGCGCTCCCCACCCTCGCCCGTCACGAGTTGCGGGGGCTGCGGGCCCGGCCGGCCGCCGTCGGGCTGGCGGGATCTTGACGGTTGTGGGCGATCGCGCCGCTCGCGGGGTCCGGTCCGGACCGGCGAGGATCGAACCACCGCCGAACAGGGCGGGCCCCGGGGCGGGTTCGCCCCGGTGGGACTTCGCCCGCGCCCGAGCCGAGGAGTACCCCGATGACCAGCCGGACGACCACCAGCGCCGTTCTCGGCGTCCCCGCCGCCGACCCCGCCGTCGCCGCCGCCCACTACCTCGCCCGGCTGTCCTTCGAGGCCGACGTCTCCGACGTGCACGCCGACCTGGCCGCGGGCGTCCCCGGCGTGGTGGTGGTCGACTCCCGCAGCGACACCGCCTGGGCGCAGGGCCGCATCCCCGGGGCCGTGCACATCCCCACCGCGCGGATCGCCGAACTCGCGCCGCGGCTGATCGCCCCCGGCACGACCGTGGTCACGTACTGCTGGGGCCCCGGCTGCAACGGCGCCACCCGGGCCGCCCTCGCCTTCGCCCGGCTCGGCTACGCGGTCAAGGAGATGCTCGGCGGCTTCGAGTACTGGGCCCGCGAGGGCTTCGCCTACGACACCGACCACGGCACCGGGCAGCGGCCCGTCGACGACCTCACCGCGCCCCGCTCGGGAATCTCCTGCGCCTGCTGACGTGGCGGCTGCCGACCTGGCGGCCCTGTTGACCTGGCGGCCCGTCTGACCTTCCGGCCGGCCGCCCTTACCTGCCGGCCTCGCCGGCGGCCGGCACGCAGCTCAGAGCGAACGCTGCGGTGCCGTCAGGCGCCAGGTCTCGGGCACGAGCAGCGAGGCGATCGAGGACAGGAGGATCGCCGCCGCGCACAGCAGCGTCGTCGTCTCGATCCCCAGCAGGGAGGTGAGCGGCCCGGCCAGCACCAGGCCGGCGGGGGCCATCGCCATGCTCCCCAGCCAGTCGTAGGAGCTGATCCTGGAGAGGGAGTCGGCGGGGACCTCCTGCTGGAGGGTGGTGGTCCACAGCACCCCGAAGACGTCGGTGCAGACTCCCGCGAGCAGGGCGGCCAGGACGGTGGCCCACAGCGGCGCACCCGTGCCGAGCGCCGCCGCGGGCAGGGCCAGGCCGAGCGAGAAGAGGAGGCCGGTCCGGAGCGGGTGGCGGGATCTGATCCGCACGGACACGCCCGTTCCGCAGATCATGCCGATCGCGTGGGCGGCCAGCACCAGGGACCACGCCTGCGCGCCGTCCCACCGCTCACGGGCCAGCGCGGGCCCGAGCGCGCTCTGCCCGAGGCCGAGCGCGGCGGTGGCGACGGAGAACGCGGTCACGGTGGACCAGATCCACGGGCGTGACGTGAAGTCGCGCCAGCCGGACCGCAGATCGGCCAGGACGGTGCCGGCCGTGGCCCTGCCGTCGGCGGGCAGCCGCATGGCTCCGGTCATGGCGGCGCTCGCGAGGAAGGACGCCGCGTTCAGCGCGAGTACCGCCGGCGCACCGAGGAGCGCGACCAGGACGCCGCCGAGCGCGGTGCCGAGGAGGTCCGCCCCGCGCCGGGTGACGAGCATGAGGGCATTGGCCGGTTGGAGCGCCTCGGGCGGCACGCACTCGGGCAGCAGGCCGCTCATCGCGGGGGCGAACAGGGCGCCCGCGGCACCGGCCGGAACGGCGCCGAGGGCCAGCACGAAAACCGGAAGCCCTGCTGTCATCGCCACGGTGAGAAAGCCGTAGGCCAGCGCGGAGACGAGATCCGCGCACACCATGAGGCGGGCTCTCGGAAGGCGGTCCGCGAGCACTCCGCCGAACAGCACGAGGGTGATCTGCGCGCCGATCTGGAAAAGCAGGACCGTGGCCACGTCCTGAGGCTTCGTCCCGGGGATCGAGAGAACGCCGAACGTCAGGGCTATGCGGCCGAGAGAATTTCCCGTGATGGAGGTGAACCGGGCCCCGAGGAGCAGGGCGAACCGCTTCTCGCGAAGCAGCTGGATGGTGCTCGAAGAAACTCTCGACATGAGATCTCTCGACGGTGTCCGGAAGAAACGTTCCGGGGCACTGTACTACCGGGCCGCCCTCGGTGCGTGCCCTCCGTACTGCACTGATGACGCCTCGTCATAGTGCGGTAGAACCTGCCAAATGGGACGAAAACCAGGCCTCGGAACCCGTCTGAACCATCCGCGCTTCTCCCTCCGTTCTCTTCTACGACGGACGGTCGGCCCTGCGGACGGTAATTGCACAATCCCTCCGCAGGGTTCCGTCCGCCGTTGTCGGAAGTTCCCTACATTTTCAGGAGGAATCATGTCCGAGTTCGACCTCGACATCCAGGTTGTCACCGTCACCCTCGACGAGGAGACGGCCGCCGAGGCCAACGGCACCTCGTCGATCTTCGAGCGTTGCGTCGAGCGCTGAACACAGCGGCTCAATTAGCCGTTTCCGTCCGCCCGGACACGTTCGGAGAATCCCGGAGACTCCCCGGGATTCCCTCGTGGCCGGGCGGACGGGGCGCGGTCGGAAGGGCCGCGGTCGGACGGTTCGCGATCGGACGGGCCGCGGTCGGATGGGCAGGGAGGCCGGTCGGTCGATGCGGCCGGTCAGTGCACGGCGGGAAGGGCACGACATGACGCACGGCGGTACCGGGCATCCCCCGGTCTACTCCTGCAACGACACGGTCCTCCTGCGGGCCTCCGCCCTTCCGGCGAGCGCGGCGGACATCACGCGGCGCTCCCCCGACGCCGACCCGGACTCCGACGCGGCCGACGTGCGTGCCTACGTGAGCGGGATCGTCGCCGATCCGCGCGTGCGCGGCGCGGTGGCCGCCGCCAGCGCATCCCTGGCAGCGGCCGCGGACCGCACGGCAGCCGGACAGGACATCGACGAGGCGCGCCTGCGCCGCGTCGCCGGGTCGCTGAGCCGCTACCTGATCCGGATGTCCACCCGCCCCACCCCCTTCGGCCTGATGGCCGGGGTCGCCCTGGCCCGGTTCGACGACGAGCCGACGGCGCACCTGGGCCGGCGTCACCGCAAGGCCGTGCGCCCCGACACGGCCTGGCTCGTGCCCGTACTGGCCCGCTGGGAACGCCGGCCGGACGTCTGGCGGCACCTGCGGCTCACGGTCAACGACCTCTGCTTCGTGCGCGGGGACCGCCTCGTGCTGCCCTACGTGCCCGACGTCACCGGCGCCCGGGCGCCGACCGAGGGCGTCACCGAACTGACGCTGCGTCACACTCCTGCGGTTGCAGCGGCCCTGCGACACGCGGAGCACCCGGTGCCCGGGTCGGCGCTGGCCGCCCACCTGGCGGACGCCTTCCCCCAGGCGCCGCGGTCGGCGGTGGACGGACTGATCGGGCAGCTCGTCGCCCACGACATCCTGCTGACCGACCTGCGGCCCCCGGACTCGGACCCGGATCCGCTCACCCACGTCATCACGCGTCTGCAGGCGGTGCCGGGCTTCGCGGAGCTGCCCGCGCTGGCCGCCGTGCGCGATGCCCTGCGGGCCTATGGCGCCGCGGCGCCGGGGGAGGACGCCGACGCCCTTCGCTCGGCCGTCGACCGGATGCGGACCTTGCAGGCGGCGGACCGGCCCGTGCACGTCGACCTCGCCGTCGACGCGCGGGTCCGGCTCCCCACGGAGGTGGCCCGGGAGGCCGAGCGCGCGGCCGATCTGCTCTGGCGGCTGGCGCCGGGCACGGGAGAACCGGCCCATCTGCGCCAGTACCACGCCGAATTCCTCGAACGCTACGGCGTCGGGCGTCTGGTGCCGCTGAAGGAACTGCTCGATCCGGACGTCGGCCTGGGCGCTCCCGCCGGATACCGGCACCCGCGCAGCGGCCGGGTGGTCCACCCCGAGCCCGCGGACGCCGGGCGCCGGCGGGACCGGGTGCTCGCGGCCCTGGTGGCGCGGGCCGGCCGGGAGGGGGCACCGGAGCTCGTTCTCGACGACGCCGCGGTCGAGCGGATGCGGCCGTCCTCGGACAAGCCGCCACTGCCGTCGATGGAACTGTGCGGCCGGATCGTCGCCGACAGCACGAGCGCGCTGGCCGCCGGGGAGTTCACCCTCTGGCTGTCGGAGACCAGCGGCTCCCGCCTGGCCGGCGCCATGTCGGGCCGCTTCGCCCACCTGCTCGGACCGGACGCCGCCCGGCTGCGCGCCGCCCGCGCGGCAGGCCCCGACGCCCCGCTCACGGCGCAGCTGAGCCTGCAGGGCGCATGGCTGCGGGCGGGCAACCTCACCCAGGTGCCGGCGTGGCTGGACCACCGCATCGTGGTCGGCGGGTTCGCCGACCGCGGCGACCCGCGGGTCATCGGGACGGCGGACCTGGCGGTGTGCGCGTGGCCGGACCGGCTGGGACTGGTCAGCGTCGCCCTGGGCAGGGAGATCACCCCCGCCACCTTCCACATGCTCAACATGCGGGCCCACGCGCCGAACCTCGCCAGGTTCCTGCAGGACGTGGCGCTGAGCGGGTACCGGTCCTGGGAGCCCTGGGGCTGGGGCCGGCTGGACGTGCTGCCCGCCCTCCCGAGGGTCCGCCACGGACGGACCGTCCTCGCTCCGGCCCGCTGGCGGACGGACGAGCCGTTCTTCGACGACGCCCGGCTCGGCGACGCCCGGTGGCGGCAGGCCCTCGACGCGTGGCGGCACCAGTGGAACGTCCCGGACCACGTGCTGCTGGCCGACGGCGACCGGTACCTGCAACTCGACCTCTCCAGCGCGGCACACGCCAGGATCCTGCGGCAGGAACGCGGTCGTTCCGAGGCCGTCCTGTCCGAGGTGCCCGGCGGCACCGCCGCCACGGGCTGGCTGGCGGGCGACGAGGGCGCCCACAGCCACGAGGTCGTCTTCCCGCTGGCGGTCCGTACACCGCGGGCCGGCACCACGGACGCACCCGCCGGCGTCGCGGCCCGCCGGCTGCCGCGCACCCCGCGCGGTGCGTCCTTCGCGCCCCGCCCTCCCGGCAGCGGATGGCTCTACGCCAAGGTGTACAGCACCGAGCAGCGCCAGGACGAGATCCTCACCCGGCACCTGCCCCGCCTGCTGGAAGGTCTCGGCCCCCGGGTGAAGCGCTGGTTCTTCGTCCGCTACCGCGACCCGGCGCCGCACCTGCGGCTGCGGCTGTACGCCGGTGAGCCGGAGCAGGCCGGGCAGCTGCTGCCGGCGCTCGGCGTATGGGCGGAGGAACTTCGCACCGCCGGGCTGTCCGGCCGCATGACGCTGGACACCTACGACCCGGAGGTGGAGCGGTACGGCGGGCCCGAAGCGGTCGCCCTCGCCGAGGAGGTCTTCCAGGCGGACAGTGAGTCCGTCCTCGCCCAGCTGCGGGCGCGTCAGGAACGGCCCGTCGACGTGGACCCGCTGCTGCTGACCGCCCTGAACTACCTCGACATCCTGTGCCACGTGAACGCCGCGGCCCACGGCGGCGACGGGCCGGCGTGGCTGCTGGAGACCCGGCCCACCCACGCGGACCGGGCGGTCTTCCGGTCCCACCGGCAGGCCGCCGTCGGCCTCGCCGATCTGGACGGCCGGTGGGAGGCCCTGGCCGCCCTGCCCGGCGGCCGGGCAGTGGTCGACAGCTGGGCCCGGCGCGCCGGGGCCCTGACGCGTTACGGGGGGCACCTCGGCCGGCCGACGGCGGACTTCGCGTTCCCGCCGCCCACCGAGATGATCCTGAGCAGCGTGCTGCACATGCACCACAACCGGCTCGTCGGCATCGACCGCGAAGCCGAGCAGCGCAGCCACGCCGTGGCGCGCGGCGCCGTGCAGGCGGTCCTGGACAAGCGGCGGTTCGCCCGGTGAACGCCCGGCCCCACCCCGCCGGCCCGGCCGCTCGGGCCGGGGCGACGCCGTCGACGCCCGACGCCGCCGAGGTCGTGGCCGCCGAGGTCGTGGCCGCGGTGGCCGGGCGGCTCGCCGACCCGGAGACCGTCCGGCGCATCGCCACCGCACCCGGGAACCTCGACAGCTACCAGGGCCTCGCACCGCGGCCGCCCTGGGAACCGCAGTCGCTGATCGAGGGCTTTCCCGGCGTCGCCCTGCTCCACGCCGAACTGGGCCGCACCGACCCCGGCGCACGGGTACGCGCCCACGCCCACCTGGCCGCCGCCGGGGCGCAGCCGTGGTCGTCGCAGCGGCCCACCGGCCTGTACGGCGGTCCGGCCGCCCTCGCGTTCGCCGCCCGCGCCGCCGCGCACGGCCCGTCCGACTACGCCACGTTGCTGACCGGCCTCGACCAGGTCGTCCTCACCCGTACGCAGGCGCTGCTTGCCGGTACGCACGCGCTGCTCGACCGTACGCGCGCGCTGCCCGGCGGTACGCAGGCGCTGCCCGGCGACGGCGCCGAAGGTCCGGGCCCGGCCGCCACGGGCGTCCAGCCGGTGACACCCGTCCCGCCGGTGCCACCCGTCCCGTCCGAGGCCGTTCCGCACGAGGTCGCGCCGTACGAGGTCCTGGGCGGTCTGAGCGGCCTCGGCCGGTACTTGCTCGCCTGCCTCCCGGACCACCGCGCCGCACTCGAAGGAACGCTGCGCTGCCTGGTCCGGCTCAGCGAGCCCGTCCGCGTCCACGGCGCCGACCTTCCCGGATGGTGGGCCGCCGCCGGGCCCGCCGACCGACCCGCCGGCCACCGGCAGGCCGGCTTCCGCGGCCACGTCGGTCTCGGCATGGCCCACGGCGTCGCCGGCCCCCTCGCTCTGCTCGCACTGGCCGGCCTCCACGGCGTACGCGTCCCCGGAACGCAGCAGGCGGCCGAACGGATGGCCGAGTGGCTCCTCGCCTGGCGGGAGGAGGACGGCACGGGGACGTTCTGGCCCAGCACCGTCACCCTGAACGAGCAGCTGACGGGCCGGCTGGACCACCGGCCGCGGCCCCGGGCCGGCTGGTGCCACGGCTCGGCCGGCATCGCCCGCGCGCTGCACCTGGCCGGACGCGCCTTCGGCCGGCCCGCATGGTCGCAGGCGGCCCTGGAAGCCCACACCGCGGCGCTCCTCCGGGCCCTGGGAGCACAGCCCATGGACAACAGCGGCCTGTGCCACGGCTGGGCCGGACTGCTGCGCACCACCCAGCTCCTGATCCGGGACACCGCCACGCCGGCCCGGCACGGCCGCCCGGACATCCAGTCGGACAGCCGCCCGGACAGCTACCTGGACGTGCTGGCCGACGCCGTCGTGCGACGGTTCCGGCCGGAGACCCCCTTCGGCTACGCCCTCCGCGCCCCCGGTGAGGCACACCTGGCGGCGGACCGGGCCGGCTTCCTGGAGGGAGCCGCCGGAACCGCCCTGGCACTGCACGCCTACATCCGGCGCAGCGACGACGCCCGGCACACCGTCGGCACCCGCCCGGCCACCGGCTGGGACGCGGCGCTGCTCATCGACTGATCCCGCCCACCGTACGAGGAAGACACGCATGGACACCTCCGCCGCCGGCCCGGCAACCGAGGCCACCCCTGGGGACGGCACCGAATGGTTCGGCCTGGACGAGTTGCTCGCGGCCGGCCAACAGAGCCTGACCCGCCTGGTCGGACCGACGGACACCTTCTTCGGGCAGCACTGGGAGCGAACACCCGTCATCGTCACCGACCGCCCCGCGGACGCCTTCGCCGACCTGATGACCCTTCAGGACTTCGACCGCATCCTCACCGAGGGCCCCGTCGCTGTGCAGACCCTCCACGCGGTCAACGCCAGCCGGGCGCTCCCGGCCGAGCAGCTCGTGCACTACCGGGGGAACGGCGGGGGCCCGCTCGCCGATCCCGGCAAGGTCCTGGACGCGTTCGCCGCCGGAGCCACGCTCGTCCTGCACGGCCTGCACCGCTGGTGGCCGCCGCTGCGCCGGATCTGCCAGGAGCTGTCCTCGGTGCTGAGCCACCGGGTCGTGGCCGACGCCTACCTGACCCCGCCGGGACAGACCGGACACCTGAGGCACTACGACACCCATGACCTGTTCACGCTGCAGATCGCCGGATCGAAGCACTGGCGCATCGAGGACCCGACCGTCCCGCTGCCGTTGAGCAGCCAGCACAACACCCCCGAACGGCTCGGCCCCTCCACCGTCCACTTCGACGGCGTGCTCCGCGCGGGAACGTCGATGTACCTGCCCCGCGGCCACCTCCACACGGTCAGCAGCCGCACCGACACCAGCCTGCACATCACCCTGGGCATCGAAGCCGTCACCTGGAAGGACGCGCTCACCTCGGCGGTGCGCAGCTACGCGGAACAGCAGCACCTGCCCTGGCGGCGGGTGCTGCCCGCCGGCTTCGCCCGCCCCGGTGCGACGGACCGGCAGGCGTTGCCCGAGATCACCGAGGTGCCCCCGTACGAGGAGATGGTCGCGTGGGCGCAGGAACGTTTCTGGCGCCACGAGTACCGCTCCTCGCACGCCGGGCGTCTGCTGTCGATGATCTCCGCCACCCCGGGCGGAACGGACACCGGCGCCGGCCGGGCCACCCCGGTGCGCAGGGCCCCGGGCATCGTCGTGAGGGCGCGCCTCAGCGGTGACCACTACGTCGTCTCGGTCGACGACAAGGACATCAGGCTGCCCGCCGCCGTCGCCGAGGACGTGCGCGTCCTGCTCGGCGGCGAGCCGGTGCGCGCGCAGGACCTGCCGTCCCTCTCGGAGAAGAACGCCGACGCGTTGCTGCGCCGGCTCCTCCAGGAGGGGATCCTCCGAATCGCGCATTCCTGAACACTTCTGATCGGCCCTCATGTCCCGCCGTCCGGGGGGCCCCGGACGGCGGCCCGGCCGTGCGCACCGGCGGACCCGCCGGGCCGCGTCCGGCCTGCCGCTTCCCTGTGCCGGGGCCTGCGGACGGCGCGAGGGACAGGGAGTCTACGGCCTTCCTGCGGCGTGCTCCCGCAGGAAGGCGCCCGCGTAGGCGGCGGCCTCCTCCTTGGTCCCGTACCAGGTGTCGTCGCCGGCCGTGCCCTGCGATCCGTCGGCGCCCCGGCCTGTCCACGTCCAGTCGCCGGACGACGGCTCCTGTGTCAGTTCGGCCTCACCGCCGAACAGTCCCAGGGTGGTTGACGTCGCGGCCGAGGGGCGGCCGACGGCGTCGGGCCACTTCTTGCGGGCGCCCTGCCGGGTGATGCCCCAGGCCGCCCCCAGTTGCTCGTAGCTCGCGCCGTACGAGCCGGCGGTTGCCGCGGCGATCGCCGCCAGTCGTTTGACCTCCGCGTCCACGACCTTCCAGGTGGAGAGGACGGTCACGGCCACCTCGGCCGGGTCCGCCTCCCACATGCGGCTCTCGGGGAGGCCGGTCAGCCGGGACCGGATCGCCGACGCGAGGGGATTGAGGGCATCGAGGAGGGCCCTGTCGAGCTCGATCTGCTCTTCGGGGGTGATCTCGGGCACTGTCATGCGACAACTATAGTTAACGAAGGCTGGTATTGGTAACAAAAGTTCCCGAGTGCTTTCGCAGATGTGCCGACCGGACGCGTGGGCCGCGGGCCGACCCCTGCCGAATGGCAGGGGTCGGGGCCGAGGAGGCGCCGAAGACCTGCCGGACGGCACATGGACCGGGCAGCGGGCCGGGCGGGAGGCTGGACCCGTCACCAGGAAGACGCCCCGGCCGCCGGCCGGCGGGCCCAGCAGGCAAGGAAGTTCGCCATGTCCGTCCTTCTCACCACCGCCCGCGCGAAGGCCTTCGGGGCGCTCGCCGCCACTGCGCTGCTGGTCGCCGTGGGAGGCGGCGCAGGGGCCTCCGCCTCCGCCGCCGGCACCGCGCCCGCCCCCAAGCCGTCCGGCGCGGCGGCGAAGGCGGCAAAGGCGGCGAAGGCGGCGGTGAGCGGGTCGGTGCGGATCGCCTACGCCTACTCGCCCGACGACGACATCCGCTTCACCTTCGACGTCGAGGCCGCGCCGTTCACCCGGCCGCTGCCGGGGCTGCCGCAGGGCCTGCCGACGGACGCGCGCGGCACCGTGCGGATCTCCCACCACGTCGCGGCGCTGAACCACACCGTGACCTCGGAGGCCGCCGTGGACTGTCTGGTGACGGGGGATCGGACGGCCTCGTTCACCGCCGTCATCACCCGGGCCGACCCCGAGGTGGCCGACACGGTCGGTCAGCGCCGAGGCTTCAGCGTCCTCGACGGCACCTCGCCCCGACACCCCGACCGCGTCGGCTTCTCCTGGGGTGTGGCGAACCTGGACACCGACCCCGCCGGCGGGCCGGCCGAGGGCAAGGCCGGCACCTGTATGGCCCCGGCCCCGTTCGCCCCGGTCATATCCGGCGGCCTGACCGTCCGCCCGGCCGAGCTTGCCCCGCTGCCTGCCACCCAGGGTGTTGAGAGGTAGCTCCGGCGGGGGAGGTGGATCGTGCGGCCGGCTGACGCGGCATCGGCCGGGCCCGGCGACAGTGAAGTCATGCCGATCAACCTCTCTTCGGGCGAAACCGAGCGGCCGGTCCAGCCGTGGGCGCTCCGTCTCGCGAAGCTCCTTCCGTTCGTGGTCCTGCCGCACTGCCTGTGGCGGCTGCCGTTCGCCTTCGACTTCGAGATGGGGACGGTCGATCCGTCGGCGCCGCCCCTCCCATGGTGGGGCGCGTACTACGTCTTCGGGCTGAGCCTGCTCACCGAGGCGCTGGCCCTGCTCTGCACCGGCCTGGTCAGCGGGTGGGGTGAGACCGTCCCGGCCTGGCTGCCGTTGGTCGGCGGCAGGCGGATCCGGCCGGCTGCCGCGATCGTCCCGGCCACCCTGGGCGGCCTGGGCCTGGTCGCACTCTGGGACCCCATGCCGCTCGCCTGGTTCGGTGTGCTGGGCTTCCACGAGGTGCCCTACAGCAACGGGTGGTGGAGGGCGCTGGCCCATGTGTGCGTTGGCCCGGTGATGCTGTGGGGCCCGATCGTGCTGGCCCTCGCCTATGCCTACGGCCGGCGCCGCCGCATCGGCTGATGGTCCGGCCCCGCCCCTGCCCGGCCCCCGCTCCGACGGCTCCCGTCGAGGTCAGCGTGGCCCGGACCGGCCGGGCCAGGTCCGGCGAGGGCGGAGGGCCCGGGCCGGCGGTCAGGTGCCGCAGCCCGGCTGTGGGCTGTGGCCGGCCCGGGTCCCTGCTCCCGTCACTGGCAGACGGTGTGCTGCTGCTCGGCGAGGACGGTCTGGGCGAGCGATGCCAGTGCGCGTATGTGGTTGTCCTGGTCGGTGGGGGCCTTCGGCCAGATGCTGGGGTCGGACCTGACGGAGACCACCGTCGCCAGGTCGCGGGTGCCGGGGCAGAAGCCCGCCACCGAGGCACTGCCCAGGCCGGCCACCACACCCCGCTCGACCAGGCCCCCGACGGAGGGGGCGGTGGCGTCGGTTCCGCTCGGCCGGTCCGGGTCCTGGCCGGACATCAGGACACGGACCATCGCGTGACCGTCCACCGAGATCACACAGGAGAGCTGTGGGTGGCCCCCCATGGCACCGTCCGGCGAGACATTGCGCTCCTCGACCCCAGGCCGCCCCGCGGGCAGCATGACGCCGAGCGCGGTCCCGCCCGCCCGCGGCAGCCCGCAGAGCGTCTGCCTCAACGCGGGCTCCCGCGCACCGACCACGAAGGTGCCGACCACCGCGGCAGTGGCCACGCCCACGACCGCCGCCCCACCGACCACCCAGCCCCGGCGTACCCGCCCGCGCCTCACCCGGTCACCTGTCACCCTGCTCGGCCCCCACTCTCGGTTCTTGATCAGCAGAGCGTAGTGCCACGGAGGGCGGTGAGCCCGGCCGCCCTCCGTGGGTGACCACGCGGGCCGGAGGGAGAGCTCCGGACAGTGCGTCGGCCGGCGGCTCGCCCGGTCCGACGACCACCGCCCGGTCCGACGACCGCGGCACGGTCCGACGACCGCGGCACGGTCCGGCGACTGCGGCGCCGGGCCCATTGCCCTGAGTGCGGAGGGCCGAAATCATGACGCCATGGCGAAGAAACCCGAACCACAGGCCTTGATCGTCAACAGGGTTCTCCGGGGAAGCGGAACGAGCCGCGACATCGAGCAGGCCAAGGCGAACTTCCGGCAGTGGATGGTCAAGGAGTGGGGCGGGAGCGAGTACCGCGCCATCGCCGCCTGCGTGGGTGCGTTGGCCACGGCCTGCGGAAGTGACTGGAGCACCATCGAGGAACGCGACAAGGAAGCCCACATCTGGCTCTTCGGCTTCCTCTGCCCCAGCCCGGACGACATTCATTCCGAGGCCGGCGGCTACCGGGACGAGGTCCTCGTCCAGGGCGGCTTCCACCGGTTCGCGGTCCTCATCCGCAGGGTCCAGGGGATTCCGGAGTGACCGCCGCCCGCCCGCGCCCGGACGACCCGCAGCTCCGTCACACCCTGTCCCACCAGCGGATGTCGGGCAGGTCGGGGGGTTCGGCGCCTTCGGAGGTCGCACCCGCCCAACAGCCGGGCCGGGAAGATCCGTTGGAGAGCGTGATCACGATATCGGTGATCCCTCCGATGACATAAGCTGCCGAACGGCGCCGCGAACCGCGCGGTGAGCCGAGAGGTCGATGGCACAGGAGCCGATGACACACCGACGAGACGCCGGCCCGCCGGGGTCCACTGCCGACGCGACGTCAGAGCCCCGGGCCGGCAACACCTGGGACTCGGCGCTGTCGTCCGAGGAGTTCGCGGCGATCAAGGGTGCCGGGTTCGATCCGGTCGGGCAGGTACTCGGCACGGCCGTCTTCAACATCGGGTACACCGGCCTCTGGGGCTGCCCCGGCGCGTGGTCGGTCACCGACGGTGCGAAGGCGCCGTCCTCGGCGTGGGCGTCGTCCTACTCGTTGTTGGTGAGGACGATGTACGCGGCGCGCAGGCTGGCGCTGTCCCGCGCGGTCGCCGAGTGCCGCGCGCTCGGCGGCGACGGGATCGTCGGGGTCGAGCTGCGGGTCGAGGAGTTCCCGGCGGGGGGTCTGGAGTTCACCGCGTTGGGCACCGCCGTCCGGGCCCGCTCGCGGATCCGGCCGCGCCTGCCCTTCACCTCGCACCTGAGCGGCCAGGACTTCGCCAAGCTCGTACACACCGGATGGGTTCCCACCGGCCTCGCCTTCGGCATCGCCATCGCGATTCGGCACGACGACTGGCGCACCTCCCGCCGGGTCCGCTGGACCGCCGGGAACCAGGAGGTCGACGGCTACACCCAGCTGATCAACCACGTCCGCCACGACGCCCGGAACCAGCTGGCCCTCGATGCGGCGAAGCACGGCGGCGACGGTGTGGTGCTGGACGACGTGCAGTTGACGGTGAGCGAGAGCGAGTGCCCCTCGTTCGGGTACTCAGGCGACTTCACCGCGGAGGCGGTCCTCGTCGGCACTTCCATCGCCCGGTTCGGCCGCTCCAGGCGGCCCGCCGGGCCCAGGCCACTGACCATCATGAGACTGGAGCGCGAGCACTGACATGACCGAACGAACGGGGCAGGAACCGGCCGGGGAACCCGCGCAGCCGGCTGCGGAGGGCGTGCCCGAGGACGCGATGCGGCGGCTTGCGCAGCTCCAGCCGGGGGAGAAGGGCTCGCTCTTCACGTCGGACCTGACGGTGAACGAGTTCCTGCTGGTGCGCGAGGCCGGCTTCCGCCCGCTCGGCCTGGTCCTCGGCTCCTCGGTCTACCACGTCGGCATCCAGCTCGGCCGGTGGACGAAGAACCAGGAGCTGACCAAGCTGTCACAGGCCATGTACCACGCGCGCGAGCTGGCGATGAGCCGGATGGAGGCGGAGGCGAGCGCTCTGGGGGCGGACGGGATCGTGGGGGTGCGGCTGGACATCGAGTTCAAGGAGTTCGGCTCGGACATCGCCGAGTTCATCGCGGTCGGCACGGCGGTGAAGGCGGACGGTGCGGACCCGGGAGCGGGCGGGACCTGGCTCAACAACAAGGGCAAGCCGTTCACCTCGGACCTCTCCGGCCAGGATTTCTGGACACTGATCCGCGCCGGATACGCACCCCTGGACATGGTCATGGGGTCGTGCGTCTACCACGTGGCGCACCAGCGCCTCGGCCAGGCGCTGAGCACCACGGGCCGCAACGTCGAGATCGAGCCGTTCACCCAGGCGCTCTACGACGCACGCGAGCTGGCGATGAGCCGCATGCAGGCGGAGGGGAAGGCCCTGGACGCCGAGGGGATCGTGGCGGTCCAGCTGCGGCAGCACTCGCATACCTGGGGGTCGCACACCACCGAGTTCTTCGCCATCGGGACGGCGGTGCGCCCGCTTCGCGACGACCACGTCATCGACCGACCGACCATGGTGCTGAGCCTCGATGCCTGAGATGGAAGTCGAGCTGCTGGCCGCGGCGCTGCGCCAGGACAGCACGGACCTGAACCTCTACGCCACAGTGCTGTCAGCGAACTTGGCGGACTCGCTGCCGCCCGGCGCCGTGCGGGTCAAGCGCAGGCGTTCCGTCACGGAACGGGTGGCCGGGCGCGAGGGTTCGGTCACCGAGCTGGACGTCGCGCTCGGGGAGCAGCGGCTCTCGCTGCGGCTGGATCGGGGCCGGGTGGCCGGGGAGATCTGCCACGAGGTGCGGGGCATCGTGCTGTCGCGGCGCCAAGTCGGCCTGGACGAGTGGATCGGTGCCCTGGCCCAGTCCCTGGCCGACGCTGCGGCGTCGAATGCCCGTGCCCGCGAGGCCATCGAGCGCTTCCTGGCCTGACCGTCGCCGACCGCCGAATGCGCGCGATTGGTCCCGCTCGGCGCGGTCCACGTGCAAACGCTGTATGACGGAAATGACTCGTGCATCCCGATGCAGGACCCCAACACTCCGGACTACCAGTCTGGAGTGACCCCCGGTGTCGACCGCCACCCTTACCCGTGTCCAGCGGAATTCGTCCCCCTCTCCGGAGGACATGACTACTGGCAGCCTGCCCGGCACCGAGGGCACCGTCTTTACCAGGACGCTGCGAGGCGTCCGAGCAATCCGGTTGTCCGTGCTCACCGACGAGACGACCAGCCCCGAGCGACTGCGCGAAGCCGACGACATCGTTGCCGCGGCGCTCGGGATCGACTTCGGCGAGGGTGACCAACTCCGCGAAGCCGTCGACCTTGACGTGTCGGCGAGCAAGACCGGCCCCTTTGACCGCCCGCAGCTCGGCCGGTGGGTGAGCAACCCGGACAGCTTCGACGCCCTTGTGTGGTGGCGGTTCGACCGCGCTATCCGGTCCATGGCCCACATGCACGAACTCGCCAAGTGGGCGCGAGAGCACCGAAAGGTATTGGTCTTCGCCGAGGGCATCGGCGGTGGCCGGCTGGTCTTCGACTTCCGCAACCCCATGGACTCCATGGCCGAGTTGCAGATGCTCATGTTGGCATTCGCCGCACAAGTCGAGTCACAGTCCATCAGCGACCGCGTAACCGGCGCCATGGCCGCCATGCGCAAGATGCCGCTTCGCTGGCGCGGCGGGGGCCGTCCGCCGTACGGCTACATGCCCGCCCCGATGCCCAAGGAACACGGCGGGGTCGGCTGGACCCTGGTACCGGACCCCGATGCGGTCGGGGTCATTGAGCGCATCGTCCGTGAGTTGCTGGACAAGCGCACCGTCTCGGCCGTCGCTGCCGGACTCAACGCCGATGGTGTGCTGAGCCCGCGGGACTACTGGGCCGACAAGATGGGCCGGGAGCGCGGCGGCAAGACGGGCGGGGCCAAGGGACAGCACGTCGTCCGGGACACCTTCAAGTGGACCCCGAGTGTCATTACCAGGCTGCTGCGGAGTGAGACGCTGCTCGGCTGGAAGCTGCACCGGGGCAAGCCGGTCCGGGACGCCGAGGGCAACCCGATCACGGCGACGCGACAGCCGATCATGACCCGCGAGGAGTTCGACCGGATCGGGGCGCTGCTGGACTCCCGCAGCATCAACAACGGGGACCGGCACGACACTGACGCGCTGCTACTGCGCGTGATCCACTGCGACGCGTGCGGCGGGCGCATGTACCTCAACAAGCAAGAGGGCAAGACGCCGACGTACAAGTGCAACAGCCATGCCCGGGGCGACCTGTGCGAGCTGCCCGCCAGCGTGCGCGGTGACTGGGTGGACGACTTCGTGTCCGCCGAGTTCCTGCGCCTGGTCGGTGCCATCCCGACGACGCACGTTGTCGAGATACCCGGGTACGACCCCGAGCCCGAACTCAACTCCACCGTGGCGGAGTTCCGGGAGCACCAGCAGCAGAAGGGGCGCCAGAAGTCCCGGCACGCTGCCGCCGAGTGGCAGGCGCACGCCGATGCACTGGACGCCCGGATTGCCGATCTGGAGACCAGGGCGGGGCCTTTCTGCATTTACGGAGATCGATCCGGCGTCAACGCAAAGCGCAGGCGCTCACCGTACTCAGCGCGGGGCCGCCGGGAGGTGAGCAGCCGAACGCTTGGCCGCATCACGCGCGCGGAATCCGAAGCTGATGAGGATCACGCGCTCTCCGGCGCCGAGGGGAGTCCTTCCGTGCGGGGTGATCGCCCCATCGAATACAACGCACTCGCCGGCTGCGAGATCGCACGCACGGTAGCCGTCAGCGCCGATGAAGACGGTAGTGCTCACAGTGGGAGCTGCGGCGGGATGCTCGTGCTTGAGACACAGGATCAGATTGGCCTCACCGAACCCGAACTCGTCCACGTGGAAGTCGAGGAACTGTCCCTCCTCCAGATAGGCGATATAGACGCCGTTGTGCGGCTGCTCCACCTCTAGGCCGGTGGACTCCGCGATGACTGCGGCGAGATCTACTTGCCCGGCGAAGCGGTTCGCGGCGTCGCCCACGGCCGCGTTCCACTTGCCGTTGTGGAGGTATCCGTTGGCGGTCAGGGCCTCTTCGGCCTCCTGTGCCATAGCGGTGATCAACTCGACCGGGAACGGCTGGTCGCGCAGGTGGCGCGGGTGTACTCGCTGATGCGCGGTCAGCCCGCGCGCGGCGCTCCGGATGGCCGGGAAGTCTTCTGCCCACCGGTCCGGAGTCCGGGCCGTGGTGTTGGACTGGAGCCACGAAGTCCACTGCCCGCTCCACCGGCGGGGCCCGGCGTTGTCCGCCCCCGGCGCTGCGGCTTGCTCGATCAGCAGTTCCACCCGCGAGAGTGCTGCCTGTGTGGACCCGATCAGCTCCGTGTCCCCCTTGACGATCCGCAGTCGCAGCGCTTCCCGGAGGTGGGCCTCGGCGCCCACGAGGTCACCGCGCTCCATCAGATACTTGCCGGTGTGCTGGAGCGCGAAGTCCGCCAGTTCCGGGTGTCGGCTCCGCGCGGTGCCCAGGGCGCTGCGGTAGAGCGCATCCGCGGTCCGCATGTCACCGGCGTAGCGGTGGGCGTCGCCGAGGTTGAGCCCGGTGGCGACGACCGCTCGGGTGTTGCCGCTCGCTGCGGCCAAGTCGAGCGACTGCCGCAGGAACGAAAGGGCCTCCTCGTGGTGGCCCAAGCACATCTGACCGACGCCGATCCATCTGGTCAGGACCCGGGCGCGAGCTGGGTCGGCCCCTTCGGGCAAGGCCCTTAGATCTTCGTGGAGTTGGCCAATCGCAGTCGTCAACTTGCCCCGGTCGGTCGGGATCATCCGCAGGCCGGCGTCTTGTGTGATGAGGTGCTGGAGCACCGGACCCTCCTCGTTCGGTTCTGCTCAGGGTGGCACTACAGCTGGTCGGTCTGCTGGCGCAGGTCGGCCAGCAGCTCCACTCCGTGCGGGGTGAAGTTTTCACTCAGGAGTTCGAGTTCGCGCATGAGGTAGCGGACGGCGGGAAGGCCCTCGTCGTAGGCGGCCTCGAAGCATGCGCGCTCGTTGGCGGTCAGGTCGTCGCGGTCCAGCTCGGTGCGGCGGAACCTCAGCAACTGGTTGTAGACACCGGTCGCGTGGAAGGCCCGGTCCACCTCCCAGAACTGGTTGCGCGCGACGCCCTGACCCGCTCGCCACTTGATCTCGATCTTCGGGGACTCCTTGGACGAGTACCCGTCGGCGAAGACCTGGTGCTGAAGGACGTGGAAGCTGATCGACTGGTGCGTTCCCTCGTGGAGCAGGTTCTCCGCCAGGAAGCGGGGAGACGGCTCCGGGCTGACCGTGTTCGGCGGGATGTGGTGTCGGGCCTTGTCGGAGAACACGACGATGTACGGGAGCGCCGGGTCACTGGAACTGGTCAGCGAAGAAGCGCGGACTCCGGGCTTGAGCCCGACCCACAGCAGCCCACGAACGAACTCGCGCACGCGGGCGAATCCCTCGGGGTGGACCAGCGACAGGCGGTCCAGCGCCTCGGACAGTGCTGCACGGCGGTCATCGGTGTGCTCGGCGATCTCGTAGTTCGTCAGGTTGATCTCGTTGGCGATCTCGCCGGGAAGCTGGGCGTCGAACCAGTCGAAGGCCACTCCGGCCACGGTCACGTTCTCGCTGCGCAGGGAACGGGCGTGCTGCGCGTAGGGGATGCCGGACTTGATGAGGCGTTCCATCAAGGCGAACGGCAGAGCGCTCTCCGCGCCCTCCTCGCGCAGGCGGAGCAGTTCCGGGTCCTTCCGGCCGAGGTCGAAGAAGGAGCCAGCCGGGACGCTGGTGGCGATGGTGGTGTTCACTGCGGACTCTCCTTGCTTGGGACTGTGTGGCGATGCCGCGCGGCGGGCCGACCCGGGTGGTCATCCGAGCCGACCCGCCATGCCGTCAACTACTCGGCATCAGTTCGGAGTTGCTGTCAGACCTCGGTGGCCACGGGCGCGAAGTCGCCGTCCGGGACCGAGTGGTCCAGCCGCCGCGTCAGGGACTCGACGCCCACCGGCGCGAAGTCGCCGTCCGGCACCGAGTGGTCCAGGCGCCGCGTCAGGTTGCTGACCTGGGTGCTGTCGGACATGGTTGTGCTCCCTCCATGGGTACTGCTGCGGGTTGGTGCACCTCCCCGAGGTTCGGGGAGGAATCTGCGAACCGCTGGCGGGCTCACCGCGTGGCTTGCGGCAGGTGTCGCGATTGCCGTGCCAGTCGGGCGGGAACCCCTGGCCTGTCGGTGCAATCAGTGAACAGCCAGTCACGCTCCGGCGGTACGGTGTGAGCACACCGATCCCGTTCAACCCGTTCAAGATCGCAATTAGGGGCGACAGTTGACGGACACTAAGGCACCAAACCAGGCACTGGCCCGTGCCATCGCGGAGTCCGGATGCACGTACCAGGCACTGGCGACGACAGTGCGCGCAGTCGCTTCCGAAGCGGGGGAGCACTTGGCCACGGCTCCATCAGCCATCGCCCACTGGGTAGCCGGCGGCACCCCCACGGGGCGCACCCCGCTGTACCTCGCCGAGGCCCTTACCCGGAAGACGCGCCGCAAGGTGACCGTGGCAGAGATCGGGCTAGGGTCGGAGGCGATCGGGGAGGCTATGGGCGCCGACCCGCTGGCCACCGCCGCCGACCTCGGGAGAGCCGTGATGCAGTCCCGCCGTGACTTCCTCGCCAGTGCGTTCGCCACTGCCGCTGTGGCACTGCCGCTGACCTACGATCACCAGGCGGTCGCCGCCACCCTGCGAGCGGGAAGGACCGGCGGCCGGGTGGGCGTCGGCGAGGTGGCCACCGTCCGGCACATCACCAGCGTGTTCACTGCCGCTGACGAGCGTCTTGGCGGTGGGCACGGGCTGAGTGCGGTGACCACCTACCTGACTGACACGGTGGTGCCGATGCTCCAGGCCGTGTATCCCTCCGAGGCGATTCGCCGGGACGCCTACGGCGTGGCGGCCGAACTGTCGTACCTCGCCGCGTGGAAGTACCACGACCTGGGCCGGGAGGGCGCCGCGCAGCGGTACTACCTTCTCGGCTACCAACTCGCCTGCGAGAGCGATCCGACAGGACACGGAGCCTGGATGATGCGTGCCCTCGCCCATCAGGCTCTCAACCTCAAGCAACCGGAGTTCTGCGTCGAACTGGCGGAGGAGTCCCTACGGCGGGCACGTGGGAAGGTGGACCCGCAGACCGAGGCCCTGTTGCTGATCACGAGCGCCAGGGCGTACGGAGCTGTGGGGAGCGGACAGAAGGCCGCAGCGGCGCTACTGGCGGCCGAGGACGCCATGCTTGACACCACGGCTCCGCCAGCGTCTTTTACGGCCGCCACCGGGCCGGTAGCGGCAACCGTCGCCTCTCACACCGCCAAGACCCTGGCCGAGCTGAAAGACCACCAGGCGGCCGAACGCCACCACCGCGCCGCCCTCGCCGGTCGTGACCCCGAGGCGTTCCGGCGCATTCACGCCCTGACACTCGGGAACCTGGCCCGGTCGGTCGCTGCCCAGCGCCGCCACGACGAGGCTGTGGGGATTTGGGGTCAATCCCTGGATTTCATGGACGGAGTCGTCTCGGACCGGCACAAGAAGGACCTTCACAAAGTCCGTACCACAATGACTAGTTGGGCCCGACGCGGCATCCCCGGCGCCGCAGACCTGGGGCAGCGCGCTGCGGAACTCGTCCGAGCCTGACCGGCACCTATCCGGCCCCGTCCTACTGGTGAACTCCGGTGGGCGGGGTCTGCTGGTCTCCGGGGGTCTGGTTGGTGCGGTCCGCCACGAACGTGCCGCGCTGCGGAAGGGTCCGGACCCACCCTTGGGTGCGCAGGTACTCGACAGCGTGGCGGGCTGTATTCCGGGCAACGCCGTATGCCTGGATCAACGTAGCCTCGGACGGCACCCGGGCGCCGATCCGCAGTTCCCCGGACTGAATGGCCCGGATGATGTCCGCCGCAATCTGCTGATACGGGTGCGCCTCGGCGTCCGGGTCAATGGGGGTCACGTCCATAGCCAAAAGCGTAGGACGCCCCGAATGACCTCGCGCGTTTCGCTACGACCATGAACGTACCTAGACGTACCTATAGGAGTTGGGTACGGTCGAAATCCGCACCACCAACCAAAGAGCCCCGGGACTGTGCGACCAGTCACCGGGGCCGCCGAACAGCTTTCGAGGAGCTGCCGACATGCGTCACCTTATCGCTCGTGCCCTACGGGCCGCCCTGCGCCTGGTCCTGCCGGCTCGGGGCCAGCACCGCGCCGTCCCAGCCGAGCCGGAGCCCGCCGCCCTGGCGGTCACCTCCGACCCCGCCCAGAGCGCGCCGGAGCCCGCTGACGAAGAGTTGGAGTGGGGACCGCTGTTCCGCCCATACGTCGACCCCGCCGCGTGGCGGGCCGAGCTTGACGAGATGCAGCGCCAGTACGAGCGGCGCGAGGCCCTGCGGGCGGTCGCCGAGGGACAGCCCGATCCTGGCTACACCTACCCGGGTGCGCAGTGCCTCGCCGGGGCGGTGGCGTGATGGCTCGGGCGTTCATCAGGCGACTTCCGGACGGCACCCGCCGGGGCAATACGAAGGGCCTGCGGCAGTGCGAGCGCGACGGGTGGCAGATCCTCGCCGGAGCCTGCTACACGGTCCGCCACGCCCCCCGTACGCCGAACGACTGCCGACCGTGGACCGACGGGCTTTCCCGGTTCTGGTCGCGTGACTGCTGGGCCGTGCCGCACCACCGCGCGCAGTAGAACCCCCTCGCCCCGTCCGGAACCCATCCGGGCGGGGCACTCTCGGCCCTGCCGTAGAACCGCTAGTTCCGTGTCTCCGGAGACATCGAGGGAAACGAGTTCTGTATCGACTGAGCATTCTCCGAGCGGCGGGCGAGGTCGTGCAGCCGGGCGATGCCGGGCACGGCCGTTCAACGAGGTCGCCTTGCGGATGGAAGTCACGAAGGGTCTTCCAGGTCTTCATCCGCGCGAGGACGTGCTTGACGCGGGCCCGGCCGTGCTTGTGCGCGCGGTCGTGCCCGGCCTGCCATCGGGCGAGCTGACCGCCCGTCGGCATGCGGTGCGGGCCGACCAGGCCGGCCCCGGGGTAGCCGCCGTCGGCGACAAAGAGCCGGGATCTCCTCTCCGGCGGCACGGGTGAGTCAAGGCTCGCGGCCGCCGGGCGCGTCGATCTCTCAGCTGTGCTGCCCCCGGGCGTCCGGGTTTCCGCGTCCGGCCGCCCCGGCGGTGAGCCGGGGCGGCCGGAGAATGCGTGTGCTGCCGGGTTGTCAGTCCGCCAGGTGCGGTGAGCCGTACTGGTGGCGGAAAGAAATGCCTGCGTGTCAGCAGGTGGTGAGGCCGTCGATCATCGGCTTGTTCGCGAAGCTGAAGACGAACAGATCCTTGGTCACGCCGGGAGCGAGAGTCAGGCAGCCATAGGGGTTGTAGTTGTTGACGCTGTCGTAGATGAGCTTGAAGCTCTGGGTCGTCGAACAACCATTGGTCACCTTGGCCCTCGCGTAGTCGAGCCAGTAGTCGGCGTTGACGTACGTGACGCAGCTCGGCACGGCCTGGGTCGTCGCCGGGGCCGAGGCCTGTGCAGTCCCCTGCACCGCGGCGATCAGGGCTATTGCGCCCAGCGCCGGAGCGGCGATCTTGACGAGCTTGTTCAAGAGTCTCTCCTTGTGTGTCGTGCTCTCGGGGGAATGGCGGCGCGCCACTCCCGGAAGGAATTCGCCCGGTCGGTCGGAAGGCGAATGCGTGGGCGAACTCGTTTGATGACCTTACGGTCGCGGGTCGGCGGCGCCGGGGAGCAGGCTGGGAGAATGGCATGATTCTGCAAAGCCCGATGAAAAGAGTGTGCGTGCGAGGCAGGGCCCTCTATCATCGCGCCTCCGAAATCCGGAAACTCCCATGTGAAACCGGAATGCAGCGAACCGCTCGGAGGAATTGCCCAGGTTGGACTCGCCTCGTCGCAGGTGCCGGCCGGTCTCGACCCCTGGGGTGTGGCATCGGGGTGCGGTGGACGCATGGGGGGTGGGTTGGTCGTCTCGGCGCAACAGCGTCGGAGGCGGGTCGGCTGGAGGCCGCTGAGCGGGCCGGGCGGGGGGCGACAGCGCGACCGCGGAGAGCCTCGCCGGCTCGCGGGCGTCCGGCAGCTGCCGGAGCATGTGGTCAGCGTCCCGGCACCCGGGGCCCGGCTCGGCCGGGGCCTCGCCCGGGTCGCCCGTCGCCCGATGTCCGCACTCCGCGGCGGGTGCCGTCCAGGCCTTCACCCGAACGGAGCAGCGTCCGCGCCAAGGCGGACGGTGCGGGAGTTGGCCCGTGGAGGCGTCCGCCCGAGGAGGCGGCCTCTCCGGCCGGACTCGCCGGGCGCGTACTCCAACCCGGCAGCCACCCCGACAGAGCAGCAGGGAGTCACCATGTCGATGCTGTTGATCAAGGGCTCGTTCCACGTCTCCGCCAAGGCCAAGCCGGACGGCGACACCATCGCGTTCGTCCCCGACTACGTGGGGGAGTGGAAGCTCGTCCACGGGAACGAGCTCAAACCCGGCCCCGACGGCCACGTCAACGTCCGGCTGGAGGCCATCGACGCCCTGGAGACCCACTACCCGGGCGCCAACAAGCACGACGAGCACCAGCCACCGGCGTTCGCCCACGCCGCCGCCGACGAGCTGCTCGACTGGCTCGGGTTCGTGGACATCCAGCGCCACGCCGACGAGACCGTCAGCGTCACGCCCGACCAGGTGCCCGGCTACATCCTCACCCGCGGCACCGACAGCCTCGGCCGCTGTGTGGCGCTGGTGGGCCGGGGCCGCACGCCGGGCGCCAGCGGCTACGAGATCAACGTGGACGACAAGCTGCTGGCGAGGACCGCCAACTACCACCTGCTGGCGAAGGGGTTGGCGTACCCGACCTTCTACAAGGGCTTCCCCGGTGATCTGCGCCGCATCCTGAAGGACCTCGTCCTCCAGGTGCGCGCCGCCGCGCCCCCCGCCGACGGCCTCTGGTCGCAGGACGTGACGGTCAAGGGCGCGAAAGTCGCCGACATGAACTCGATCACCACGGACGCGGTGATCCTCCCCAAGCTCTTCCGCCGGCTCAAGGACTACCTGGACCTCGGCAACAACGCGCTGGACTGCCTCCCCGCGTTCCTGGCCGGGGCCAACGACGTCTTCACGCTCCCCGACGGCACGGAGTGCTCAGGCCTGCACCGCGTTCTCGAAATCACCGACGGGCAGACCCTGCGCCTGACCCACCCCGCGGAGGATCTGATCTTCGACGAGAAGTGAGCCGTGAGGTCCGGCCCGTGCTCGCCCGGCGGCGCCCTCGGGACGCACCGGTTCACGAGCAGGACGGGGCGGGCCCCGACGGGGAAGTGCACCCGACCCGACGGGCGGCGGCTCCGCCGGCCCCGCGACGGCCACCCGCGCTCAGTTGCTGAGCCGTCCGTAGCCGCTGAGCCGTCCGTAGCCGCTGAGCCGTCCGGCGCCCGTTGAGCCCCGTCCGGAGCCGCCGGAGTACCCGCCGCCTTTGACCGCTCCCGCCGTTGACCGCCCCCGCCGTTGACCGCCCCCGCCGTTGAAACCCCGCCCGCTTCCGCCCGCCCCGACGCGTCACGGCTTGTGCAGGTAGGCGCGGACGGCGCGGACGCGGCGGGTTGCTGTCGTCGTCATCGCGGAGGCCGAGTTTGACGAACATCGAGGTGGTGTACGTGCTGATGGCGCTCTCGCTCAGGAAGAGCCGCCGGCCGATGGCCTGGTTGCACAGTCCTTCGGCCATGAGGCCGAGCACGGAGTGTCCGCGCGGCGTGAGCCGTTGGAGCCGCCGGTTGGAGGGCCCGGCGGAGAGCAGGGTGGTGATGACGGCCGGGTCCATCGCGGTCCCTCCGGCGGCGACGCGCTCCAGCGCACCGATGAACTGATCGCCGTCGAACACGCTCTTCTTGAGGAAGCAGCCGACGCCGCCGGAGCCGTCGGCCAACAGCTCACGGGCAGTTCGGCGATCCCGAAGTACAGCGCGGACTCGATCGGCGGGTCCGGGAGGAGTCGGGGGCCGGCGCTGACGGCCACTTCGAGCGGGTTTTCAAGGGCCGGCGAGCGTTCGGCGTCGACGAGCCCCCGCTCGGTCAGCACCGGCGGGTTGATGCCCCTGACCAGCTCGCGGAGCTCGGCGAGTGAGGTCGCGGCGCCGGTTCGTGCCTCCCGCATCAGCGCCCTGGCCCCGGTCGGGGTCGGTCTCCATCAGCTTCTCCGTGGGTCGTCAGGGAGAGCCCGAGCGCGACCAGGCGGGCCTGTGCCCCGTCGTGCAGGTCCCGCTCGATCCGGCGGATCTCGGCGGCCTGCGCGACCGTGGCGTCGGCTCGCCGGGCGGTGAGTTCGCCCACCGTGAGCTGACGAACAGTGAGTATCCGAGCGCTCGGCCGACCGGTCGGGCGCTGCCCGCGGCCGCGGATGGCGGTGCCGTTGAGGTGCCGTCACCAGGCCGTAGTGGAGGTCCCGTTGATGTCGTCGCGCACGGGTGCCAGACTCGGCGCCCATGAGAGCTTCCGTGCCCGAACCGAGCCGTCAGCTGTCCGATCCGCAGGAACTGCTGCTCGGCTACCTGGACTTCCTCCGCTCGGCCGTCACCGCCAAGATCGAGGGCATGCCCGAGGAGGAGCAGCGTTCCAGCCGGCTGCCCTCGGGCTGGAGCCCGCTGGAACTGCTCAAGCATCTCGTGTTCATGGAACGGCGGTGGCTGCGCTGGATCTTCGAGGGTGAGCCCGTGCCGGAACCGCACGGGGACAAGGACGAGTCCGGGCGCTGGCACGTCGGCCCGGACGAGACCGCCGGGGAGCTGATCGCGGCCCTGCACGCCGGGGGCGAGCGGACCCGCGCCATCGTCACGGGCGCGGCCCTGGCGGCGGAGAGTGCCGAGGGCGGCCGGTTCTCCGCAGGAGATCAGGAGGTCAGGCCGTCACTCGGCTGGATCCTCTTCCACGTAATGCAGGAGTACGCGCGGCACGCTGGGCACCTCGACATCGCCCGGGAGCTCGCCGACGGTGTGGTCGGACAGTAGCCCGCCGCGATGTGACGCGACGCGCCTCGACGCCGGTGGCCGGCGGCGCCGAGGCGCCCGCCACCGTGGCCAGGCCGCCGCGCCACAGTCGCGCAAAGCCGCCGCGCCGCAGTGCAGGGGTGGTGGCGGCGTCAGGCGGCGGCCGGGAGGCCGTACCGGACGTCCGTCAGCTCCTCCGACAACTCCCAGAGCCGGCGCCCGGTCTCGGGGTCGGCGGCCGAGGGCGACAGTCGCACCCGGGCGGGCCCGCCGCGCAGCTCGGCGAAGCCGTCCGGGCCGATGAACTCGCCGCCCCGGACACCCGGTTCGGTCGCCGCGTAGAGCTGCGGCAGGGCGCCCCGGGCGGGGGTCTGGGCGAGCGGGCGGGCGAGGTGGCCGAAGAGCAGCCGGTACAGGGCGGTCGGTGCGCCGGTCACGATGTTGGTGGCGGCGTAGCCGGGGTGGGCGAGCAGGCTGCGCACGGGGCTGCCCGCGGCGGTGAGCCGGAGGTGCAACTGACGGCCGAAGACGGCGTTGGCCAGCTTGGACTGGTTGTAGAAGGCCATCGGCGCGTACCCGTGCCGGCCGTCGAGGTCGTCGAACCGGATCCGCCCGCGCCGGTGGTTGATCGAGCTCACCGTGACCACCCGCGGGTCGCGTCCCCCGGCCAGCAGGTCGAGCAGCAGGCCGGTGAGGGCGAAGTGGCCGAGGTGGTGCGCGGCGAACTGGAGCTCGTGCCCCTGGGCGCTCAGCGTCCGCGGCGGGGCCATCACGCCGGCGTTGTTGACCAGCACGTCCAGCCGGTCGTGGTCGGCGTGGAGGCCGTGGGCGAAGGTGCGGACGGAGTCGAGGTCGGCCAGGTCGAGCCGGCGCACCTCCAGCCGGGCGGCCGGCTGCTCGACGGTCAGCTCCGCGACCGCCCGGCGCCCCTTCTCCTCGTCGCGGACGGCGAGGACCACGTGGGCGCCCCTGCGGGCCAGGGCCCGGGTGGTGGCGAGGCCGAGGCCGCTGTTGGCCCCGGTGACGACGACGACCCGCCCGGTCTGATCCGGGATCCGCTCGGCGGTCCAGCGCTGATGCTCTGTCATGCGACACATGCTGTCCTCCGTGTCACTCAGTGTCAAGGTGCCCCCGAGTGTCACGCAAGGCATCGCGATACCATGACGCGGTGACCACCCGCCCAGAACTGTCCATGGCCGAGCGAAAGCGGCGGCTCGTCTCCGGCGAGCTGGCCGAGGCCGCGCTGCAACTGCTGGCGGAGAACGGGTTCGACGCCGTCACCATCGACGAGATCGCGGGCGCCGCCGGCGTCTCGAAGCGGACGTTCTTCCGGTACTTCGCCTCCAAGGAGGACGTGGTCGTCCAGGTCCTGGCCGACCTGGGCCCCGAGATGCGCGCCGTGCTGGCCGCCCGGCCGGGCGGGGAGCGGCCCTCCGTCGCGCTGCGGCACGCCGTCTGGGTCTCGCTCGCGGCCTGCGCCGCACGCTCGAACGGTGCCGGCCGCGACGGCCACTCCGGTCACACCGGCCACACCCACCGCGACGGCCAGTCCGGTCGCACCGGCCACACCCACCGCGACGACCAGTCCGGTCACGACGGCCGGGCGCTGCGCGTGGTGCAGCTGATCCTCCGCACGCCCGCCCTGCTGGGGCGGTTCCTGGAACGCCAGGTGCAGTGGCGCGACGAGCTGGCGGCGGAGCTGGCGCACCGCCACGGTCTCGACCCCGTCACCGCGATGTACCCGCGGCTCGCCGCCGGGATGGCGCTGGCCGCGTTCGACACAGCGCTGCGCCGCTGGAGCGAGAGCGACGGTGCCGAGGACCCGGCCGTACTGCTCGACGAGGCGTTCGCCGTCGTCGCCCCGGCGCTCGACACCGTCGGGGCTCCCCGGGCATGACGGAGTCCGCCCCGCCGGCACGGCCGGGGCGGACTCGGGTCACGACCGGGGTCAGGCGTCCGGGATCCACGAGCCGTGGATCATCGCCGGTACCCGGCGCGGCAGGTGGACGGTGGCGACCGGCGGCACGGAGAGGTCGGAGGCGTCGAGCACCAGCAGCCTGGACGCGTCGGCGTTGAGGTCGCTGACGACGGTCAGCAGGTAGCCGGCGTCCTCGTCCGACGCGCCCTGGGCCGGGACGAAGACGGCCTCGCTCGGCAGTTGGCCGTTCCCGACCGGCAGCTGCTGCCGGGCGCCCGTGCGGCGGTCGTACTTCACCAGCGTGTGGTTGCCGATGCCGCGGTCGTCCGGGAAGGAGAGCGCGTACTGGTACCGGTGTTCGCGGCCGGTGTACGCGTCGTTGATGGTCGGGAACTCGACGGTCAGGTCGTCGGTCCGCTCCTCCCGGACGGTGCCCGACGCCGGGTCGACCGTCCAGCGGCGGCCATGGGCACCGGAGTTGGGCTCGGCGCCGCGGTCGGGGGCGCCGACCCACCAGTTCCAGGAGCGCTGCCAGCCGTCCCGGCCCACCGCCGGGCCCTCGACGACGATCCGGCCGGCGGCGTCCTCGTAGGCGTTGGCGAGGTGCATCGCGTAGCCCTGGCCGATCTCGTACCAGCGGACCTCGGCCGCGCCGCCGGCGCCCCGCGGCATGATCCCGATCCGGGAGGCCTGCGCGTCGCTCCAGCCGTAGGGGATGCCCGAGTGGTCGGAGAGGTCGAGGGTGACGGAGCCCTCCAGGAAGACCACGTACTGCTCGGTGATCGCGAAGTCGTGCTTGAGCGCCGCGCTCGCCCCCGGGACCTCCTGGCTGGTCAGCTCGGTGCCGTCGGGGGAGGAGACGTGGTGGATCAGGTAGGGCGGGAAGGGCGAGGAGGCGAAGAAGTGCAGCTCGCCGGTGGCAGGGTCCTCCTTGGGGTGGGCGGTCATGGCCGAGGTGAGCTTGCCGTTCCAGTCGAAGGCGCCGACCGTCTCCAGCTCGGGTGTCAGCTCGAAGGGGAGGTTCGCCTCGCAGAGGGCGAGCAGCCGTCCGCCGTGCTCGATGACGTGCGTGCCGGCGGTGGAGGCGGTCAGGTCGGAGCCGTGTTCGGTCATGTAGGGGGCGCCGTCCAGGGCCGGGGTGTGGACCCAGCGGTTGCGGTACCACTCGGCGCGGCCCTCGCGCAGCCGGATGCCGTGCACCATGCCGCTGCCCTTGAACCAGTGGGTGGGGGTGATGCCGGGCTTGGGGTTGTGGCTGTTGCGGATCAGCCGGCCGGTCAGTTCGGGCGGCAGGGTGCCCTCGACGGTGAGCCCGGTGGCGGTGATCTCGTCGGCGACGGGGGTGTAGTGGCCGGTCAGGTAGGGGGGCTTGGTGGCGGTCATGGCGTGTTCCCTAAGAATGGTTGGCGGTTCGGGCGAAGCGGTGCCGGGTGGTGGTTCAGCGGCCGGCCGGCGTGGTGGCCGGGCCGGTGGCACCGGTGAGGGCGGCGTCGGCGACGGCGGTGGTGCGGCGTGCCAGGTAGGGCGTCAGTGCGGTTGCGGCGGCGAGGACGAGGGCGGAGGCCAGGAAGGCGGTCCGGTACCCCTCGGTGAGCGCCTCCGGACGGGGGTGGTGGGCGGCGAACCGTGCGGTCGCCGAGGCGGCGAGGCTGCCGAGGACGGCCAGGCCGATCGCGCCGCCGAGCTGGCGGCTGGTGTTGACCAGGCCGCCGGCCAGCCCCGCGTCTGCGGCCGGGACGCCGGTGACGGCGGCGGCGGTGAGCTGGACGAACGCGATGCCCAGGCCGAGGCCGGCCAGCAGGGTGGGGCCGAGCAGGTCGGCGGCGAAGGTGCCGTCGGCGGAGATGCGGGAGAGCCAGAGCAGTCCGCCGGCCAGGACGAGGAGTCCGGTGGCGAGGGCGGCGGCCGGGCCGGTCCGGGCGGCGAGCCGCGGGGCGAGGGCCGAGCCGGCCATGTTGGCGGCGGCCAGGGGGAGTTGGGAGAGGCCGGCGACCAGCGGACCGGCACCGAGCACCTGTTGCTGGTAGAGGGGCAGGAAGAAGAACAGCCCGACCCAGACCGAACCGAGCAGCGCCATCACCAGGTTGGCGGGTGCCACCGGTCCGGCGGCGAAGAGGCGGGCCGGCAGCAGGGGGTGGGGGTGGCGCCGCTCCCGCAGCAGGAAGCAGGCGAGCAGGACGGCGGCGGCCGTGAACGAGCCCAGTGCCATGGGGGAGGTCCACCCGCTTCGCCCGGCGGCCGTGAAGCCGTGGACGAGGGCGGTCAGGCCGAGCGCGGCGGTGACGGTACCCCCGATGTCCAGCCGGCCCCCCGCGGCGGGCGCACCGGCGTCGGGGACGAGGAGGACGGCGCCGCCGAGGACCAGCGCCGCCCCGGCCGCCGAGGCGTGGAAGACCCACGGCCACCCGAGGCTCTCGGTGAGCACTCCGCCCAGCAGCACCCCGGCCGCGCCGCCGGCGCCGGAGACGGCTCCCCACACGCCGAGGGCCCTGCCCCGCCCGGGCCCCGGCGGGTGGAGCTGCATGACCAGGGCGAGCGCCGCCGGGGCGACGGCCGCCGCCCCGGCCCCCTGGAGGGTGCGGGCGGTGATCAGCAGCCAGGGTGCGGTGGCCAGTCCGGCGACCAGGGCCGCGGCGGAGAAGAGGGTGAGGCCGGCGAGCAGGACGCGGCGGCGGCCGAACAGGTCGGCGGCCCGTCCGCCGGGCAGGAGCAGGGCTCCGAAGGCGAGTCCGTAGGCGTTGACCACCCAGGACATGCCGGCGTCGGAGAGGCCGATGCCGTCGCGGACGGCCGGGAGGGCGACGTTGACGATCGAGGTGCTGAGGACGACGGCGAACTGCGCCCCGGCCAGTACCGCGAGTGCGGCGCCCGGCCGTACGGCCCGTCCCTTGCTGCTTCCGTTCACCACTGTACTCCTATGTGTGGTTGACCACTCACTCATGGGGCCGAAAAGAGGGCGGGCCACACGGGGTCGCGGCCCGGTCCCGCCGGGAGGGCGGTACCTGCTAGTAGTGCGTGATGCCCGCCGTCAGGGTGCGCGTCCAGGGCGCGTCGACCTCCTCGGCGCCCATCGACACCAGCAGGTGGCAGAGCATGCCGGTGGCGAAGAACTCCTGGATCTGTCGCTCGTCGCCCCCGGAGGCACCCCGCACGTACTCGACCAGTCGGGCGTACCCGGCCCGCACCGCCTCCCGGATCGCGGGCTCGGAGACCGCGGCGGCCTGGGCGTGCAGTTGGACGAGCATGAGGTCGTTGTCGCTGATCAGCTTGGCGTAGGCGTCGCCCATGGCGTGCAGGACGGCCTCCGGCGTGCTGCCGGCGGCCTGCGCCGCGCCGCCCTCGAGGCTCCCCCGGACCTGGGTGAAGCAGTGCTCGACGACGGCGACGAACAGGGACTCCTTGTTGGGGAAGAGCCGGTAGACGTAGGCCTGCGAGATGCCGGCGGCCCGGCCGACCTCGGTGGTCGTGGTGCCGAAGTACCCCCGCGAGGCGAAGGTGCCGATCGCGGTGCGGAGCACCGTCTCGCGGCGCTCTTCGGCTGTGGACAGCTGGCGGGGGCGTTCGTTCTTCATGTGAGTACTCAATCACTCACACTTTCTCGTGTCAACGCCCCGTCAGCCGCGCGCCCGGACGGCCGCGCCTCATCGGCCGTGCGCCCCGTCAGTCGCGCGCCCGGGCGGCGCCGCCGCGGCCGGGTGCCGAATCCCGCCCCGGACCGCCCACCGGGCCGGCCGCCCGCTCGACCTGCCGCCGCCACCCTCCTGCCTCGCCCACGCGGCCGCCGAACGCGCGTGACCGGCCGGGCCGGAGGCACGGGACGCGCTCGCCTACCGGCGCGACCGGCCGGCCGACGCCCCCGCCCTCGAACTGCCGCCGGAGCGGCCCCGGCCCGCCCACCCGGGCAGCGCCGGCGCCCGCCGGGCCGGACGGACAGGATGCCTACGTACGAGCCCCCGCCGTGGCGGCACCCTCGCCACCACCGGGTTCTTCGTGACGGAAGCCGGAAACCCGGCGCTGCGGCAGGCCTGAGGGACCGTAAACTACACCGCTGTCGAACAGTCGCCTTGCCGGCGTGCGGGGCAGTCGTTCGGGTGACATAGTGTCCGCTGACCGGTAGGACGCCGTGTCAGTTCGCGGTACGGGCGGGGCCGGACGGGGTGAACCGGAGGCGAAGCCATGCCGCCTCACCCATCGAACGAAAGGGACGGGATCCCGTGCGGTCCGAGAACGCCCCGGCCACCTCCACACCCGTGGCCGCCAGTCAGTCATTGACGCTGGCAGGCATGCTCTTCGCGGTCTCGATGACCTTCATCGACCAGACCATCGTCTCCATCGCCGCGCCCGACATCATCCACGAACTCGGCCTCTCCTCGGCCGGCATGCAGTGGGTGGTCAACGCCTACCTGCTGGCGCTGGCGGCGTTCTTCGCCCTCGGCGGGCGTCTGGCCGACGTGCTCGGCCACAAGCGGATGGCGATCGTCGGCACGCTGACCTTCGTCGTCGCCTCGGCCCTGTGCGGGGCGGTGCCGACCGGAGGCGCGGCGCAGACCTGGCTGATCGCCTTCCGGGCGCTCCAGGGCGTCGGCGCGGCGCTGATGTTCCCGGCCGCGCTGGCCGTGGTGGTGGAGGTCTTCCCGGTGCAGCGGCGCGGCCGCGCGCTGGCGCTCTTCTTCGGTGTGGCCGGCGGCCTCACCGCGGTCGGCCCGATCCTCGGTGGCTTTCTGACCAGCTGGACCTGGCGGGCGATCTTCTGGGTCAACGTGCCGATGGCCCTCATCGCGATCGTCCTGACGCTGATGGCGAAGATCCGCAACACGCCGCGCCGGGAGCCGATCGACTGGGCGGGCGCCGCACTGGTGGCGGTCGGCATGGCCCTGAGCGTGCTCGGCCTCCAGCAGGCCGCGACCTGGGGCTGGGACAGCGCGGCCACCTGGCTCTGCATCGTCGGCGGCTTCGCGGTGCTGGTCCTGTTCGTCCTGTTCGAGCTGCGTACCCGGGACCCGCTGATCAAGCTGCGGGTCTTCGCCGACCGCGCCTTCGCGGCCGACAACGCGGTGCTGTTCTTCGCGATGATCGCCTTCGTCCCGGTGTTCTTCTTCGCGTCGGTCTACTCGCAGGTGGCGCTCGGCCAGTCGGCCAACGACGCGGGCCTCTACCTGCTGGTGTTCTTCGCCGGCTTCGCCCCCGGCTCGCAGATCGGCGGCCGGCTCCTCGACCGGGTCGGCGCCCGCCCGCCGATGCTGGTGGGCACCGCGCTCGCCGCCGTCGGCTTCGCGCTCTGGGCCGGCAAGATCACGGACCTCTCGCTGGGCGCCCAGTGGCCCTACATCGTGATGTCCGGCGCCGGCATCGGCCTGCTGCTGACGCCCGCCTCGACGGACGCCGTCAACCGGGCGATCGGCGCCTCGTACGGCGAGGTCACCGGCATCACCCAGACCGTGCGCAACTACTCGGCGAGCCTGGGCCTGGCCGTGCTGGGCACCGTCCTGCTGCACAGCACCACCGCCAACGTCCAGGACGCCCTGCGGGCGCACGGCGTGCCGGCGGAGGTCGCGCACAGCACCGCCGAGGAGATCACCAAGAGCATCACCGGCCACGGTGAGGGCGGCCAGGGCGCGTCCGGGGCCTCCGCGGAGATGATCGACGCCGTCCGCGGGGCCTTCGCCGAGGCCAACGGCCCCGTGCTGTACGGCATGGCGGCGGCGCTCGGGGTCGCGTTCCTGTGCGCGCTGATGCACCCCGGCACGCGGGTGACCGCGGAGACGGCGCCGGCCGCCGAGCCGGTGGCCGAGCGGGGCGTCTGAACCCCGCGGCCGTGGGTGCCCGGACAGCGGGCCACCGCGCCCGGGCCCCACGGCGGTAACGCCGGCATCGTCCGATGCCGGCGGTGTGACACGGCGGCCGGTCTCCCCGAGACCGGCCGCCGTCGCGGTTCTCACTGCCGGGCCAGGCCGGCGACGTGGTCGGCGATCAGGTCGAGCATCTGCGCCGAGCCCTCGTCGCCGAGCACGAGCAGGTTCAGCGTCAGCCCGTCCGTCACCGCGGCCAGGTAGCGGGCCAGCACGTCGGTGGGGACGCGGAGTTCGAAGCCCGCGTCGCGGCGGAGCCGGTCCAGGAGTTCGGTGTAGGCGGCGGAGTACAGCTCGTACTGCCGCCGTGCCAGCTGCTCGAATCCGGGCCGGCGCAGCGCGTACTGGGTGAGTTCGTAGGTGAGCATGTGCTCGCCGGGGTTGGCGGCCACGTGGTCGCGGTAGGCCTGGAAGCCGGCCCGGACGGTCTCCCGCAGGGTGGCCCGGGGCCGGATCGCCTCCCGCACCACCGTGACGGAGTGGTCGGTGATCGTCGCGATGACGGACTCCAGCAGGGCCTGCTTGGAGTCGAAGCAGTAGTGGAAGACGCTCAGCGACACGCCCGCCTCGGCGGTGACCGAGCGGGTCGTGGTGGCGGCGACACCGTCGCGGGTCATCGCCCGGATCGCGGCTTCGGTGAGCTGCCGGCGCCGCTCGGCGGACGGCATCCGTGTCATGGGGGTTCCTCCCGGTCGCGGCCCCGGCCCCCGGCCGCCCCGGTCGCGAGGGACCGGGGGCCGCCGGGGGCCGGGAGACCCGTCAGGTGCTGTAGACGCCGACTTCGTGGAGCGAGTAGCCCCACTGGGTGCCGCGCTGCAGCCCGTGGACGCGGACGTACCGGGCCGGGACGCCCGTGAACCGTGCGGTGTCCAGGCCGCCGTCACCGGTGGTGGTGGACCAGACGGACTGCCAGGTGGTGCCGTCGGTGGAGACCTCGATGCGGTAGGCCTTTCCGTAGGCGCGCTCCCAGTCCAGGGTGACGCGCCCGACCAGGCTGGTGCCGCCGAGGTCGACCTGGAGCCACTGGTCGTCGCTCCAGTCGCTGGCCCAGCGGGTGCCCGGGTCGCCGTCCACGGCCCGGCCGGGTGCGTAGCTGGTGAACGGGTTCCACTCCGCGGAGGCGGCCGAGGCGGGCGAGCCCGCCGCCAGGTTCACCCCGGCCCGGTGGTGCTCGGAGGCCCCCCAGGTGGTGAGGTAGGACTCGGCGCCGCGGAAGAGGTCGTCCACCACGTCCTGGCCGCCGACCAGCCGGATGTCCTCCAGCCAGTCCGGGACGAGGCCGTAGTGCGCGGCGCCGTCGGTGTTGATGTCCCAGGTGCGGGAGCCGGTGGTCTGCCGGTCGATGACGGAGCCGCCGTCCACGCTGCGGAACGGGTACTTCACCGGGTTGGCGGTGTCCGCGCCGCGCGGGCCGGGCCAGCCGCCGACGCCGTTCATGTCGGTGCCGTAGCCGTAGCCCACGTGGTACTGGTCGCGCAGCGCGTCGGTGCGCTTCGCCTCCGTGCTGAACGCCTCGGCGCCGTTCATGTACTGGGCGACGAAGCCGCCGAGCTTGTAGACCCGCTCGGTCCAGTCGAGGTCCATCCAGCTGTGCGAGGAGATCACGCCCGGGTACGACTCGGATTCGAGAATGTCGAAGGAACGGTCGGCCGCCTTGACGCTCATGTGGTCGACCTCGAGCATCATCTTGCGTTTCATCATGCCGCGCACGGCGTACTCGCCGAGCTCGGTCAGCCCGCGGGTGTTGCACTGGGCGTCCGTGGCGTAGGACGGGACGGCGACGCCCGGGGGCAGTTGCTGCTGGGCGGCCGGCGCCGGGGCGAGGCCGATGGGGTGGTCGTGCTGCGGCCCGGCGCACTTCTCCGTCTGCCAGAAGGTGCCGGTCGACAGGAACTGGCCGACGTTGATCGCCGTACCGAGGGCGCCCTCGTCGAAGCGGACCCCGCACAGCGCGTTGTCGAACTTGTGGCAGAGGAACATGCTGCGCACGCCCAGTCCGTAGAGCTCGTCGAGGCCGCGGTCGATGTCGGCCCGGCTGCACTGCGGGACGTCCAGGATCTGCTTGCAGCCGAAGGGTTCGGAGGTCTCCACGCCCAGGACGACGGCCAGCTTGCCCTGCTTGACCACCTCGCGGGCCTGCGCGCTGTCGGTGACGATCCGGAACCAGCCCTTGCCCGGTCCGCCGTACATCGTGTCGATGTAGGCCTGCAGCTCGTACGTCTTCTGGGCCTGCAGGCGGATGGAGGTCATCTCGTCGCAGCTGCGGTCCTTGAAGAAGTACACCGAGCAGATCACCCCGTTGGTGACCAGGTCGTTGACGAGCACCCGCTGGCCGCCGCGCCAGGCCCGTTCGATCCAGGCGTAGTAGTTCTGCTGGTGGGTCAGCGAGTCGTGGGCGGGCCAGTCCGCGAAGGTCGGCCAGCCGACGGGGTCGTGCTTGCCGTCGCCGCCCTTGGTGATGAAGTCGAAGATGGCGAGCGAGCCATCAGGGTAGTGCTCCGGGCAGTCCTTGAGCGCGTCGGCGACCCCGGCGGGGGAGAAGGACTGCCCGCAGATGAGCCGGCCGCCGAAGGCCTCGTTGGCCATGATGTGGTCGTGCGCGTCGACGAAGCCGCGGACCTTCCCCTGGGCGTCGGTGCCCCTGAAGGGCTCGCCCGTGACGTTGATCTGCGAGTCGGGCGAGGGCCGTGCGGTCGGGTTCCACCAGCCTGCCTCGCTCGCCGCCCCGGGGGCCGGTGCGGCGAGCGCCACGGCGATCAGGGCGAGGAGCGAGGCCAGGAGGGTGACGAGTCTGAGCCTGCTGTGGGGGAGTTGAGTCATGGTCACCACTCGGGTCCGATGAGCGGATGACGCGGTCGAAGAGCCGGATCGTCCGGGGGCGCAGCCCGTCCGGCCGACTGTCATGTCCCGCGTACTCGGTGTGACGAGAATCGCCACTGTTGGACTCCGAGTCAATAGTCCGGGACGGATGACCTGATGACACGTCAAGGCCGCCCGGCGTGACCGTCCGACGCGGGCGCCCACTCCCCGGGTCAGGCCTTCTTGACCACGCTCGACTTGAGCTGCATGGGGCCGAAGCCGTCGATCTTGCAGTCGATGTCGTGGCCGTCGACCCCGTCGACCAGCCGGATGTTGCGGACCTTGGTGCCCGCCTTGATCCCCGAGGGGCTGCCCTTGACCTTGAGGGCCTTGACGACGGTCACGGTGTCGCCGTCGCTCAGCACGTTGCCGACCGAGTCCTTGACCACCCGGTCGACGGCGGCACCCGACTCCTCGGCCGCACCCTCGGCGGGCACCCACTCGTTGCCGCACTCGGGGCAGACCATCAGGGCGTTCATCTCGTAGGTGTACTCGCTGGAGCACCGGGGACACGGGGGCAGGTTCTCGCTCACCCGGCCAGGATATCCGAACGCGGGTGCGAGTCACTCTCCGTGGTCATCCTGCCGCCCTGGGTGGTGGCGCCGGAGTTCGCCCCGGACCTTCCGGCGCAGACCTCAGACCAGGAAGCCCCGGAGCAGTGCGGCCGTCGCGGCGAGGTGCTCCTCGGTGGCGCGGCGGGCGGCCTCGCCGTCGCCGTCCAGGATCGCCCGGACCATAGCCCGGTGCTGGTCGGCGGCGTGCTCGATGTTGCGGTCCAGCATCGGGATGGCGTTGAGCAGGTCGTTGAGGCGCATCCGGGCCTCGGCGATGCCGGCGGCCAGCGTGCGCGAGCCGGTCAGCTCGCCGACCGCGAGGTGGAAGCGCGAGTCCAGCTGCCGGTACTGCTCCGCGGGCGCGCCCTCCAGGTCGGCCAGCCGGCGTTCCAGGTAGGCGCGCTGGTCGGGGGAGAGGGCGCGCCGGGCGGCGGCCTCGGCGGCGCCGGTCTCCAGCACCAGGCGGTAGGTCAGCGCGTCCTCCAGCTCGCCGCCGAGGTCGCGGGCGGCCCGGCGCAGCTCGGCGACGTCCGGCGGCGGCATCCGGTAGGTGACGAAGGTGCCGCCGTAGCGGCCGCGGCGCGGCTCGACGCAGCCGGCCTGCTGGAGCGTGCGGAGCGCCTCGCGCAGGGTCTCGCGGCTGACCCCGAGCCGGGCGGCGAGGTCGCGTTCGGCGGGCAGGCGGTCGCCGTGGCCGAAGACGCCCAGTTTGATCGCCTGGAGGAGGCGCTCGACGGTCTCCTCGAAGGCGTTGCCGGTCCGCACGGGCCGGAAGATCGCCCCGGCCTGCCAGTCCACGCGGGCCTGCTCGCGTGCTTCGTCGACGTCCACGCCGGAATCGTACCTATGAGCGCTCCCCGCAACCGCCCCCCGCACCACTCTTGACGCGGCCCCGGCGGGGGGTGAACGATGCTGCTCACCACCCCAATGGTCTGAATGCAGGCCATTGAAGAGCCGCCCGACCGTCTCGCCCGCCGGGGAGGCGCGCCACACCGACGTGGCCGCGCACCGCCCCGGCACACCTCAACCCCCAGGGGTGCCCATGACCGACGAACGCTCACCCGACCACCCTTCCCCGCCGGTGTTTCCGGTAGGCACATCCCCCGTTTCCGCCGACGAACAACGGCTCCGCGAGCTGGGATACACCCAGGAGCTCGCCCGTTCGATGTCGGGTTTCTCCAACTTCGCCGTCTCCTTCTCCATCGTCTCGATCCTGTCCGGCTGTCTCACCCTGTACGGGACGGGGATGAACGCCGGCGGGCCCGCGATGATCATCTGGGGCTGGCCGGTGGTCGGCCTGCTGACGCTCTGCGTCGGGCTGGCGATGGCCGAGATCTGCTCCAGCTACCCGACCGCGGGCGGCCTGTACTACTGGTCCGCCAAACTGGCCCGCAGCCGCGGCCCTGCCTGGAGCTGGTTCACCGGCTGGTTCAACTTCCTGGGCCAGGTCGCGGTGACCGCCGGCGTCGACTACGGCGCCGCCTTCTTCGCCAACGCCTTCCTCACTCTCCAGTTCGGCTTCGCGGCCACCCCCGCGCACACCGTGGAGATCTTCGCCGTCATCCTGGCGCTGCACGGGCTGCTCAACACCCGCGGCGTACGGCTGGTCGCCTTCCTCAACAACCTGTCCGTCTGGTGGCACCTGGTCGGCGTCGCCGTCATCGTCGGCGCGCTCGTCCTGCTGCCCGACCAACACGCCTCCGCCTCCTTCGTGTTCACCGAGTTCGTCAACAACACCGGCTTCCACAACCAGCTCTACGTGGCCATGCTCGGCCTGCTCATGGCCCAGTACACCCTCACCGGCTACGACGCCTCCGCCCACATGACCGAGGAGACCCAGGACGCCGCCCGCTCCGGCCCGCGCGGCATCGTCAACGCCATCACCGTCTCCCTGGTGGCCGGCTGGATCCTGCTGCTCGGCATCACCTTCGCCATCCGCGACTACGACGGCGCGCTCGACAGCGAGACCAAGGTGCCGCCCGCGCAGATCTTCATCGACGCCATCGGCACCAACGGCGCCGAACTGCTCCTGCTGATCGTCATCGGCGCCCAGTTCTTCTGCGGCATGGCCTCCGTCACCGCCAACTCCCGCATGATCTACGCCTTCTCGCGGGACGGCGCACTGCCCGGGTCCTCCCTCTGGCACCGAATCGACCCGCGCACCCAGACCCCCACCAACGCGGTCTGGCTGGCCACCGGCGGCGCCCTGCTGCTCGGCCTGCCCGCGCTGTGGAACTCCACCGCGTACACCGCCGTCACCTCGATCTCGGTGATCGGCCTGTACATCTCCTACGTCATCCCGGTCTACCTGCGGCTGCGCCAGGGCGAGGCCTTCCCGCGTGGCCCCTGGCACCTGGGCCGCTGGAGCCGGATGATCGGCATCGTCGCGGTCGGCTGGACGGCCGTGATCACCGTCCTGTTCATGCTCCCCACCGTCAACCCGATCACCGCCGAGAGCTTCAACTACACGCCCGTGGCCGTCGCCGTGGTCGTCGGCTTCGCCGGCATCTGGTGGCTCGCCTCCGCCCGCCACTGGTTCACCGGCCCCCGCCTCCACGAGACACCGCCGGGGCCCGCCGCTCCGGACGCCGAAGACGCCGAACTGGAGATCCGTTGAACAGCCCCAGGCTCACCCTCGACGAGCTGCGCAGCCGCGTGGCCGACGGCTCCGTCGACACCGTCGTCCTCGCGATGACCGACATGCAGGGACGCCTCCAGGGCAAACGCGTCGCCGCCGGGTACTTCCTCACCGACGTCGTCCCGAACGCCGCCGAGGGCTGCGGCTACCTGCTCGCCGTCGACGTCGACATGAACACCGTGGACGGTTTCGAGATCTCCTCCTGGGAGGGCGGCTACGGCGACCTCGTGTTCCGCCCCGACCTTGCCACCCTGCGCACCGTGCCCTGGCACCCGGCCACCGTCATGGTCCAGTGCGACATCACCCACCACGACGGCACCGCCGTCGCCGTCTCCCCGCGCCAGATCCTGCGCCGCCAGCTGGAGCGGCTGGCCGGGTACGGCTGGCAGGCCCACGCCGCCACCGAGCTGGAGTTCATCGTCTTCCGGGACACCTACGAGCAGGCCTGGGACAAGGACTACACCCGGCTCACCCCGGCCAACCAGTACAACGTGGACTACTCCGTCCTCGGCACCGGCCGGATCGAACCCCTGCTGCGCCGGCTGCGCAACGGGATGGCCGGCGCCGGCCTCACCGTCGAGTCGGCGAAGGGCGAGTGCAACCTCGGCCAGCACGAGATCGCCTTCAAGTACGCCGACGCCCTCACCACCTGCGACGACCACTCCGTGTACAAGACCGGCGCCAAGGAGATCGCCGCGCAGGAGGGCTACAGCCTCACCTTCATGGCCAAGTACGACGAACGCGAGGGCAACTCGTGCCACGTCCACCTCAGCCTCCGTGACGAGCAGGGCGCGCCGGTGTTCGCCGGGGACCGCCCGCACGGGTTCTCCCGCACCATGGAGCACTTCCTGGCCGGACAGCTCGCCTGCCTGGCCGACTTCGCGCTGTTCTTCGCCCCCACCGTCAACTCCTACAAGCGGTACGTGCCCGGCAGCTTCGCGCCCACCGCGATCGCCTGGGGGCGGGACAACCGCACCTGCGCCCTGCGGGTGGTCGGCCACGGCCCGTCGCTGCGCTTCGAGAACCGCGTCCCCGGCGGCGACGTCAACCCGTACCTCGCGGTCGCCGCCCTGATCGCGGCCGGGCTGCACGGCGTCGAGCAACAGCTCGAACTCGAACCGGAGTTCACCGGCAACGCCTACGCCTCCGACGCCCCGCGGGTGCCGGCCACCCTGCGCGACGCGGTCACCGCCTTCGAACAGAGCGCTGCCGCAGGCGAGGCCTTCGGCAAGGACGTCGTCCGCCACTACGCCCACGCCGGCCGGGTCGAACTCGCCGCCTACGACCGGGCGGTGACCGACTGGGAGCGGCGCCGCGGATTCGAACGGCTGTGAAGCCACGACGAACTCCGCGACCGACGCCCGACCTGCCGTGACCGTGAACCCAGAGAGCAACCGTGACCCGTGACCACCGCCGACGCCCCCTGATCGGCATCACCAGCTACCAGGACGAGGCCGCCTGGTCCGTCTGGCGCCAGCGCGCCTCGCTCGTCCCGCAGACCTACGTGGACGCCGTCGCGGTGGCCGGCGGCACGCCCGTGCTGCTGCCGCCGCAGCCCGGCGGCGTCGGCCACCTGCTGGACGCGCTGGACGGCCTCGTCCTGTCCGGCGGCCCCGACATCGACCCGGCCCGCTACGCGGCCGCCGCCGACCCGCGCACCGGCCCGCCGCACCACGCCCGCGACGACTGGGAGCTGGAGCTGCTACGGGGAGCCCTCGTCCGTGACCTGCCGCTGCTCGGCGTCTGCCGCGGCATGCAACTCCTGAACGTCGCCCTCGGTGGCACCCTGCGCCAGCACCTGCCCGAGCGGAGCCACCAGATCGTCCCGGCCGAATTCGTCCGCCACCAGGTCGGCGTCCACGACGGCAGCCGGCTCGCCACCGTCCTCGGGCCCGCCGCCGAGGTCTCCTGCTACCACCACCAGGCCGCCGACCGGATCGGAGCCGGGCTGCGCGCCACCGCCTGGGCCGCCGACGGGACGGTGGAGGCGCTCGAACTGCCCGGCCACCGCTTCGCGCTGGGCGTGCAGTGGCACCCCGAGACGGACCCCGACGACCACCGCCTCTTCCACGCACTCGTCGACGCCAGCTTCGTTCCTGCCAGCGACAGGGAGACAACCCGATGACCGACCCCGACCTCTACACGGTGGTCAACCCCGCCACCGAGGAGGTGATCACCACCGTCGAACTGGCCGGTGTCGCCGAGACCGACGCCGCCGTCGCCCGCGCCCGGGCCGCCTTCGACACCTGGCGCAAGGTCGCCCCCGCCGACCGGGCCCGCCTGCTGCGGGCCTTCGCCTCCGCCGTCGACGGCGACCGCGAGCACCTCGCCGCCCTGGAGGTCGCCAACGCCGGCCACACCGTCGGCAACGCCCGCTGGGAGGCCGGCAACGCCCGCGACGTCATCGAGTACTACGCCGCCGCCCCCGAGCGGCTCTTCGGCCGGCAGATCCCGGTCGCCGGCGGCCTCGACGTCACCTTCCAGGAGCCGCTCGGCGTCGTCGGCGTCATCGTGCCGTGGAACTTCCCGATGCCGATCGCCGCCTGGGCGCTGGCCCCCGCCCTCGCCGCCGGCAACACCGTCATCGTCAAACCCGCCGAACTCACCCCCCTCACCGCCCTGCGCCTCGGCGAACTCGCCCTCGAAGCGGGCCTTCCCGAGGGCGTGCTGCAGATCCTGCCCGGCCGCGGCCCGGTGGTCGGCCGGCGCTTCGTCACCCACCCGGACGTGCGGAAGGTGGTCTTCACCGGCTCCACCCCGGTCGGCAAGGAGATCATGGCGGGCTGCGCCGCCCAGGTGAAGCCGGTCACCCTCGAACTCGGCGGCAAGAGCGCCAACATCGTGTTCGCCGACGCCGACCTCGCCAAGGCCGCCGCCACGGCTCCCTACGCCGTCTTCGACAACGCCGGCCAGGACTGCTGCGCCCGTTCCCGGATCCTGGTCGAGGCCTGTGCCTACGACGAGTTCATGGCGCTGCTGGAGCCCGCAGTCCGGGCGGTGCGGGTCGGCGACCCGGCCGACGAGAAGACCGAGATGGGCCCGCTGATCTCCGCCGCCCACCACGCCCGGGTCGCCTCCTACGTCCCGGACGGGTCGGCGGTCGCCTTCCGGGGCAGCGCCCCCGACGGGCCCGGCTTCTGGTTCCCGCCGACGGTGCTGGCGCCGGTGCGGCACGACGACCGGGCGTTCACCGAGGAGATCTTCGGCCCGGTCGTCACCGTCGTCCCCTTCCGCGACGAGCAGGACGCCCTGCGCATCGCCAACGCCACCGAGTACGGCCTCTCCGGCTCCATCTGGACCAGGGACGTCGGCCGCGCGCTGCGGGTCTCCCGCGGGGTGGAGGCCGGCAACCTCTCCGTCAACTCGCACTCCTCGGTGCGCTACTCCACGCCCTTCGGCGGCTTCAAGCAGTCCGGTCTCGGCCGCGAGCTCGGCCCGGACGCCCTCGACGCCTTCACCCAGACCAAGAACGTCTTCATCTCCACGGAGGAATGATCAGCATGAGCGAGAGACTCGACGGCCGGGTGGCCGTCATCACCGGCGCGGGCAGCGGCATCGGACTGGCCACCGCCCGGCGGTTCGCCGCCGAGGGGGCCAAGGTGGTCTGCGCCGACCTCGACCCGGAGACCGGGGCCAAGGCCGCCAACGAGGTCGGCGGCCTCTTCGTCCAGGTCGACGTCACCGACGAGGACGCGGTGCGCGACCTCTTCCAGCGGGCCGTGGACGAGTACGGGCGGCTCGACATCGCGTTCAACAACGCGGGCATCTCCCCGCCGGACGACGACTCGATCCTCACCACCGGCCTGGACGCCTGGAAGCGCGTCCAGGAGGTCAACCTGACCAGCGTCTACCTCTGCTGCAAGTACGCGATCGGGCACATGCGGCGCCAGGGCAAGGGCTCCATCATCAACACCGCCTCCTTCGTGGCCGTGATGGGTGCGGCCACCTCGCAGATCTCCTACAGCGCCTCCAAGGGCGGCGTGCTGGCGATGTCGCGCGAACTGGGCGTGCAGTTCGCCCGCGAGGGCATCCGGGTCAACGCCCTCTGCCCGGGCCCGGTCAACACCCCGCTGCTCCAGGAGCTCTTCGCCAAGGACCCGGAGCGCGCCGCGCGCCGCCTCGTCCACATCCCCCTCGGCCGCTTCGCCGAGCCCGAGGAGATCGCCGCCGCGGTCGCCTTCCTGGCCTCCGACGACTCCTCCTTCATGACCGCCAACACCTTTCTCGTCGACGGCGGCATCTCCGGCGCCTACGTCACCCCGCAGTAACCCGCCACGCCACCACGGCCGGCCGGGGCACCCCAGGGCGCCCCGGCCGGCGCGCCTGTGCCCGGGCGGCCCGCCTATGCCCGGGCGAAGCGGTCGAAGTCGGCGGTGTCGTGGGCGCAGATCAGCTCCACCTCGTCCTGGCGCGTGTGGCGCAGCTCGCGCAGGCGCTCGCGGTTCTGCAGGCGGGCACGGCCGTCCACGGCCATCATCCGCTGGAAGGCGCTCAGCACGGGGGGCCTGCGCGGCGAGGCGGGATCGGTGTCGGCGCGCGAGAAGTAGGCGTCGCCGCAGTGCAGCAGCCAGCGGTCCGCGTCCGCGTCCCGGACGGCGACGCCGCAGTGGCCCCGGGTGTGCCCGGCCAGCGGGACCAGCAGGAGGCCGGGCACCTCGCGCGGCAGTACGGGGAGCGCGCGGAAGCCGTACCAGTCCTCGGTGGCGTCGTCCGCCCGGTGCTCCGCCCAGCGCGGGCCGTGCGCCCACTGGACGGGGCGGTAGCGGTCCCGCTCGCCGCGGGTCGGCGGCGCGGTGGCGGCCCGTAGTTCGTCGGCCAGGACGTGCACCTCGGCGTGCGGGAAGTCGCCGATCCCGCCCGCGTGGTCGGGGTCGAGGTGGGTCAGCACGATGTGGCGGACGTCGCGCGGGTCGTGGCCGAGCGCGCGGACCTGGTGCAGGGCGGTGCGGGCGGGTTGGAGCCGGGGGCGGACGGCCCCCAGCAGCGCGCGGCCGAGCCGGCGGGGGTCGGCGACGTCGGCGGTCCCGAACCCGGTGTCGACCAGGACGAGCCCCTGCGCGCCCTCCACCAGTAGGCAGTGCGCCGACAGCCGCCCGACCAGCGGCCCGCCGCTGCCCAGCAGCAGCCGGCCCCCGAGCGGGCACATGGTGGCGCAGTCCAGGTGGTGGATGGTCATCTTGCCTCCGGGGGTTCGGATACGGGTGCCGCGCAGCTGCTTCAGGCGGTCCGCAGGTGGTCGTGGGCCGGGGCGCCGCCGGCCGCGCCGGCGGGCGGCCGGGAGAGCAGCCGGTCCAGCTCCTCGGCCGGCCGGACGTCCCCGTGCGCGCTGTACAGCTCGCCCGCCGCCCGCAGGTGCTCGCGGGCCTCGGCGGCCCGGCCCGTCCCGGCCAGGAACTCGGCGAAGTGGCGCCGGGTCAGGGCGTGGAGCCGCACGTTCCCGGTCGATCCGCACAGGCGCAGGGCCTCCCGCCAGACCCGCTCGGCCGCCGTCCGCTCGCCCAGTGCCCGGAGGGCGAGGGCCTCGCTGACCATCGCCCAGAGGTGGGCGTTGGCGGTCGGGTTGCCGGCCAGCAGGGCGCGCGTCTCCCGGGCGTGCTCCAGCGCGGCCACGGGCTCGCCCAGGACGACCTTGAGGGCCGCCGCGTTGCTGAGCACGGTGGCGGCGTGCTCGCTCGGCCCGCTCGCCCGGATCAGCGCGAGCGCGGCCTGCGAGAGCCGGTCGGCGCCGGCCGGGTCGCCGGACAGCGCGGTCATCGAGGCGCGGACGGAGAGGGCGTGGACGTGCAGGTCGCCGTCGTCCGGCGTGGTCCGCGCGACGGCCTGCGCGGCGAGCGGCAGCGCCTCGGCGACGCGCCCGGTGGAGCCGAGCGCGCACGCCGTCGCCGCCTCCATGGCGGCGAGCCCCTCCCGGCCGCCGTCCAGCCGGGCGGCCCGCAACCCGATCCGCAGGCAGGCGAGGCGGTCGAAGACCCGCCCGGCGCCGTAGTACAGGGTGGCCGTCACCCGGGCCAGACGCCAGGCGCGCTCGTACTCGCCGCGGTCGGTGGCGGCCGACACCAGGGCGCGCAGCACCGGCTCCTCGGCGTGGCACCAGGCGAGCGTGGACGGGACGCCACCGAGCCGTGGCAGCGCCCGCGGCCCGGGCCCCTCCGGCCGGAACGGCTCGTGAAGCGGGTTGATCCGCCGCACCGCCAGGCCGGCGGCGACCAGCTCGTAGTCGACCAGGCTCCGGAACGCCTGCCGCCGCCGCTCGGCGGGGAGCCGGTCGAACAGCTCCGCGCCGTAGAGCCGGACGAGGTCGTGCCGCCCGAAGCGGCCGGGCGCGGGCTCCGACAGCAGGTGGTGGGCGGTGAGCGGGCCGAGCGCGTGCCGGGCCCCGTCGGCGTCCGAGCCGAGCAGGGCGGCCGCCGCGTACGGGTCGACCTCGGCCCCCGGGTGCACGGCCAGCAGGGCGAGCAGGCTCCGCGCGTTCTCGGGCAGGTGCTGGTACGTCAGGGAGAGCGCCGTCCGGACGCCGGCCGCCCCGCCCGGGGTGCCGAGGGCGGCCAGCCGGGTGCGCTCGTCGGTCAGCTCCGCCACCAGGTCGGCGACCGGCCGGCCTGGGCGGGCGGCGAGGCGGCCGGCCACGATCCGCAGGGCCAGCGGCAGCCGGTCGCAGAGCTCGGTCAGCCGCCCGGCCGGCTCCGGCTCGGCCGCCAGGCGCTCGGCCGTCAGCGCGCGCTCCAGCAGGCGGTACGCGTCGGCGGCCGGCAGGGCGGCGAGCTGGCACAGGGCGGCGCCGTCGGTGACCACCAGGGCCTCCAGGCTGTTGCGACTGGTGACCACCGTGGCGCAGCCGGGCCCCGAGGGCAGCAGGCCGGCGACGTCGTCGGCGCACCGCGCGTTGTCCAGGACGACGAGCAGCCGGCGGTGCCGGGTCTGCTCCCGGAAGAGCGCCGCCCGCGCGGCCCGGTCCTCGGGGATCGCCGCCTCGGGCAGGCCCAGCGCCCGCAGGAAGCTCCCCAGCACCTGGCCCGGGTCGCCCGGGCCGGCCGGGTCGAAGCCGCGCAGGTCGGCGAAGAGCCGGCCGTCCGGGAAGCCCGCCGCGGCGCGGTGCGCCCAGCGCACCACCAGCGCGGTCTTGCCCACGCCGGCGGGGCCGGCCACCACGGCCAGGCCGTCCCCGGTCCGCTCCGGCCCGCACTGCTGGTCCAGCCAGTCGTCCTCGGCGTCGCGGCCGACGAAACCGCGCGGCGGCGCGGGCAGCCGGCCGGCCACCGGAACCGTGGGCGGGCCGGGTTTCCCGGCGGCCCCCCCGGGTGCTGCGGTGGGCCGGCAGGGTGGGTCGGTGGCCCGGTCGGCGGCCCGGTCGGCCGCCAGGACCTCGGCGAGGGCCTGTTGCAGCGCGGGACCCGGGGTGACGCCCAGCTCCTCGCCCAGCCGCACGCGGGAGCGGTGGTAGACGCGGAGCGCGTCGGGGCTGCGGCCGCTCTGGTGCAGACAGCGCATCAGCAGGGCCGTCATGGGCTCGGACAGGCCGTCCGCGCGGACGGCCTGCTCCAGCGCGGGGACGGCCGTGTGGCCCTGCCCGAGGCGCAGCTGCCGCCGCGCCCACGCGGTCAGGGCCCCGGTCCGGGCGTCGTCCAGCCCGTCGGCCAGGGCGCCGCGGAGCGGGGTGGCCGGGAGGCCGGCGAGGGCGGCGCCCCGCCAGAGCCCGAGCGCCTGCCGGAGCAGTGCGGCGGCGGTGTCGTCGGTGGTCCCCGCGGCTCGCGCGGCCAGCTCCGCGGCGGCGACCGCGTCGACCGCGCCGGGGTCGCCGGTGAGCCGGTAGCCGGGCGCGCGGGTGAGCAGAGTGAAGCCCGAACCGGTCAGGAGCTTGCGCAGCGCCGCGATGTGGCCCTGCAGCGCCGCCTTCGCGTGGGTCGGCGGTTCGTCACCCCAGAGCAGCTCGAAGAACCGCTCGACCGGCACCGCCCGGCCCAGCTCCAGCGCGAGCAGGGCGAGCACCGCCCGCCGCTGCGCGCCGCCCACCGCGAGGGCCTCGCCGTCCGCGGTGCACAGCTCGACCGGGCCGAGCAGCCGTATCTCCATGGTCCCCGTCACCCTCAGCCGTGCTGGTCCCGCCGCCGCCCCGCACGGCGAGGGGAAGCCTACCGGCGGGTAGGCCGGCGGGGGCACCCGCCGTTCGCCGGGGGAGCGGCCGTTCGTCCGGCGGGGGTGGGCCGCGGTCCGGCCTCACCTGAGGCAGAGGCTCGATCAGAAGACCGGGCGCCCGCCCGGTGGCCCGGGTGAACTTCCCGGCCTGCCGGGGCCGTACAGCGGGGTGGGGGCGCGGTCCGGCGCCCCGGAGCTCCAGGGAGGAACTGGATGCAGTCCCGACGCGACCAGGTGCAGGCACACCTGTTCGTGATGAACAGGCTCGCCTCCGGAATGCTGCGGGCCGAGCCCGACGCGCCCGACACCCCCACCGGACGCACCACCAGAGGAGCCCTCACCGGGCTGGCGGTGGCCGTGCTGATCGGCCTCGGCGTGGCCGTCTACGGAGTCATGAAACCCGGCGGTGACGCCGAGTGGGCGAAACCCGGAACGCTCGTGGTGGTCAAGGAGAACGGCGCCCGCTACCTCTACCTCGGCGGGCAGCTGCACCCCGTGCTCAACGACACCAGCGCCAAGCTGGTGGCGGGCGAGGAGATGGCGGTCCGACAGGTCGGCCGCGACTCCCTGGAGAGCGCCCCGCGCGGCGGCCCGGTCGGCATCCTCGGCGCGCCCGACGGACTGCCGTCCGCCGCCCAACTGGCCGGTGCCACCTGGCTCGTCTGCGGCACCACCCAGCCCGGGCCGAACGGCCCGGGAAGCCCGGTCGTCCCGAAGCTGGCGCTGCTGGTGGACCCGTCGAAGGAGGGCAAGGCCCTCGCCCCGGCGCAGGGTGTCCTGGTCTCGACGCCCGACGGCACGGTCCACCTGCTCTGGCAGGGCCAGCGGCTGCGCGTCGACACCGCCAACCAGGCACTGCAGGCGCTCGGCTACGGCGGCACCGTGCCGTTCCCGGTCCAGGCCGGCCTGGTCAACGCGCTGCCCGCCGGGCCGGACCTGGCCGCCCCGGCCGTCCCCGGGCGAGGTGGGACCGGGCCGGCCCTCGCGGGCCGTGCCACCCGGACCGGCCAGCTCTTCCAGACCCCCGGCGGCGCGCACTACGTCCTCCTGGCGGAGGGCCTCGCCCCGCTCACCAGAACCCAGTTCGAGCTGCTGCGCGGCGACCCGCGGACCCAGAGCGAGGCCTACGGCGACGCCGCCCCGACGGTGGCGGATATCGGGGCCGCCGACCTCTCCGCCCACAAGGCACCCGCCGCCGCCCCGCCCGCCCTGCCCGAAGCGCCGCCCGCCCTGGTCGTGCCCGGGCGCGGCGAAGGCGTCTGCGCCGACCTGCACGCGGGCGCCGGCGCACCGACCGGCACCGTCACCGTGCTGCCGGGGGCGGAGGCGGCGGCGGGGCGCCCCCCGGCCGTCCAGCCGGGCGTGGCCGCCGGCTGCCCGGTGGCCGACCGGATCGCCGTCCCACCGGGCCGCGGAGCGCTGGTCCGGTCACTGTCCGGCGCGGGCACGGGCAGCACCGCCTACCTGGTCACCGAGGGCGGCGTGAAGTACCCGCTGCCGTCCGCCGCCGCAGTCAAGCAGCTCGGCTACGCGAACGCCGCCCCGGTGGCCGTTCCGGCCGCGGTCCTCGGCCTGCTGCCCGCCGGTCCGGCCCTCGACCCGGCCGCGCTGGCCGACGGCGTCGTGGCCGCGCCGACGACCGGCCCGGGTTCTTCGGCGTGCGGGTGAACCCGCCCGCGCAGAGCACCCGTTGACCCTGATGACGCGTGTGCGGGGCCGCACCCGTGGCCCCGTGAGCAGAAGGAAGGAGCACCAGCGATGTCCACCCCGCCCATGTTGGTCAAGGAAGACGAGGCGATCCGCCAGGTCCTCGCGAGCCTGGAGACGCAGATCGAGAACATGGTGACCGCCGGCCGCACGGTCGAGCGGATCAAGGAGGAGGTCGCCGCCGGCTACATCTCCGGGGCGAGCAGCACCTTCCAGGCGAAGATCGACGACTGGATGCAGCGGTACAACACGGTCATCGGGGCCTTCGAGCACTTCGTGCAGAGCACCCAGGGTGCGAACCAGATCCTCAGCCAGGCCGAGGAGGACGCCAGGATGCACGCCGCCGACGGCATCTACGACGGGCTCCAGGGCGCCTGACGGCCTGCTGGAAGAAACATCGAGAGGAGTACACCGATGCAGTTCGGAAACATCCAGCTTCACCACGAGACGGTGGCCCAGGCGGTCCAGGAGCTCCAGAAGGCCGGGTCCATGATGTCGGGCAATCTCGACACCCTGGTCAAGCAGCTGAGCAACGTGATCGACGGCGGCCACTTCCAGGGCGCCGCGGCCACCGCGTTCGAGGAGTTCGCCCGGGTGGTGTCCAACAACGAGCGCCAGATGGACGAGGACATCGCCGCCGCGGCCAGGACGCTCAACACCATGCACGAGATCATGCAGCAGTCGGACTCGGACGCCTCGAAGGGGTTCCACTAGCAGCGAGGGAGTGAGCGCGCATGAGCAGCGAAACCATCAAGGTCTCGCTCCCCGGCCTGGAGGAATTCGCGGCCAAGCTGTTCGAGTTCGGGGTGGAGGTGAACAGCTACAAGGCTGATCAGAGCAACACTCCGCCGCTGCTCCCCGGGAGCGACTCGTTCGCTCCGGCCGTTTCGTTGAAGAAGGCCTACGAGGAGTACCGGACGAGTGTCATCGGAGCCGTCGGCAAGCTCCATGGCGACATCGACCTCCTGAGGATGGATCTGTGGAGGGCGAGCCGCAAGCTCGGCGACGGGGAGCACGACTCCCTCACGGAGGCGCAGATGCTGGACATCCTCAAGGACCTGATGGGCGGTACGGGCTCGCCCACGACCATCTGACGAATCACCAGCGGCCGGGCGAGGGTGAGAGCCCGCCCGGCCCGTTGCTGTGAAGTCGCCCCGACCCGCCCCGACCCGCTCCGACTCACCGGGATGAAACCATGGCAGAAGCGCCTTCGAAGTCGTACCCCTGGGAAGAGATGATCAGGGCCTTCGCCGGCTCCGACCACACCAGTATCACGGACCGCGATGCCGTGACGGCCCAGAAGTGGATCACCGGCCACAAGCTCACGACGGCTCCGAAGGCCACCAACGACCTGCGGAAGGTCAAGGGCAAGGTCGGTAGCGAGGACGTCGCGGGCTACGACATGTGGGCCGAGTGGGTCTACCCCACCAAGTCAGGAGCAACGGAGTACAGCACACTCCTCGGCGTCACCTGCAACTGGCCGTTCTGGGACGAACCGACCGCGGGGGCCACGTACAGCGCCTTCGGCAGCTTCAGGCGGAACGCGGACCTCGTCCTGGGCCCGTTGCTGTGGGGCAACGTCCTCGCCAACGACAAGACGAGCGAGAAGAGTTTCACCACGGCGGCTGCGAGTATCAGAACCCTCGACAAATGGATCGCGGACCAGCGGGCGAAGATCCAGGCGTGGGCCGACTCCGTCGACGGTGCGGGCAGTGAGTTCCAGGGCAGCGCGGCCGGCAGGTTCAAGGAGGTCCTGGTCGGGCTGAGGGGCGAGTTCGAGGAGCTTCACATCCGGCTCGGCGGGGACGGCGACCTCATCGCGAAGCAGCTCGAAAAGGCTCGTGACGGGTTGCACAGCGCGGTGGCGAGCCTCTACATGGACGGTTACACCGCCTGGGGAGGCAAGCCCGCGTACGAGGGCACCGGCAGCTGGGTACTCCAGGCGGAAACGCACCCGGATGTCCCGGAATCGTGGCTCTGGCCGCACGCCTGCATACGGTACGCGTTCTCCGTCGGGGTTGCCCAGGTGATACCCACCCTCAACGCCAATTATCAGGCCGATTTCGCACTCGCTCTTGGTGTTGCGAAAGGCAGTACCGCCAAGACCGGCGCACTCGTGCCGCCCACCGACATGGCGGGAGACGGCTTCATCGACTGGCTGGAGACGACGGCCGTCGACAAGTGGAAAAGCTGGATCGTGGAAAAGCTCGACTGGGCGGCAGTCAACGCGAAATTCGCCCTGACCCCGCTCTACAACACCACGAGCGGTTACCTCGGGACCTTCACCGCACCGACGATCACGCTGCCGACCGAGCAGCCGCCCAAGACCGGTCCGGACGCCCCGCCCGGGGCGGGAGGCGACGGATCGAACGGCGGCAAGGGACCGGATCTCGGCGGCGGGGACAAGGGAGGGGGTCTCCCTCCGCCGCCGAAGGCCGACATCGGCCCGCCACCCCCCACGAAGGGCGATCTCAGCGGCATCGGCGGGGGGAAGGGCACCGGCGGGATCGGCGGGATCGGCGGTGGCAACGGCCAGTTGCCGCTCCTCGGCAAGGACGGCAAGCAGCTGCTGGGCAAGGACGGCAAGCCCCTGACCGTGCCGCCCGGTACCAAGGTCAACGACAAGGGCGAGCTGATCGGGCCCGACGGCAAGCCGCTGCTGGGCTCGGACGGGAAGCCCCGCCACGTGCCGGCGGGCACCACCATCGGGCAGCCGACGCCGACCGGGAGCGTCTTCAAGGTCCCGGTCGGGTCGAAGGTGAACGGCGACGGCACGGTGACCGGGCCGGACGGCGCCAAGCTGCGCGACGCGAACGGGAACCCGGTCGTGCTGGGCAAGGACTCGACCATCGACAAGGACGGCATCGTCCGGGACGCTGCCGGGCGGCCCGTGTCGCCGCTGGAACAGTTGCTGTCGGACGAGGAGCAGGCGCTCGCCTCGCGCGGCGGCGTGTACACCGGCGGCTCGACCGGGGGCGTGTTCATGGGCGGCGGTGGCGGCGGCGGGACGGGCGGATACACCGGTCTGCCCCTCTCGTTGGGCGGGCTGGGCGAGACGTTCGGGACGGGCGGTACGGGCGGCCTGCGTGGCACCGGCACCGGGACCGACCTGTTCGGCGAATCGCCGGGTGGCGGTTCGGGACTCCGGACGAGCGGCGGCATCGCGGCCGCCGGTCCGCCGTCGCTGGGGGTCGGCGGCAAGATGGCCACCACCCTGGGCGTCGCCAAGGGCGCCGCGGCGATGGCCGAGGAGACGGCCGCGCTGCGGGGCGCCTCCGCCCAGCGGGCCGCGGCGGCGACCGCCGCGGAGGAGGCCGAGCTGATGGGCCGCCGGGTCTCCACGACCGGCGGAGCGGGCGCACCCATGATGCCGCCGCCGGGCGGCGCCGGCGGTGCGGCCGGCCAGGGCGAGAAGGAGCGGCAGCGCACCACCTGGCTGGCCGAGGACGAGGAGGTCTGGGGCACCGACGCCGGTGGCGTGACCGGGGTCATCGGCCGCTGAGCGGATTCCCGCGACCGGCCGAACCTCCGGGCCGCGTCCGTCCGTAGAACGGAACGGACGACCCACAAGCCGGCGTGTTCCGGGTCCTGCCCCCGTGGGGCCCGGAACACGCCACGGGAAGAGACGGAGGTGCCGGCGATGTCGTTCTCGTACGCCGAGCAGATCGAACAGGCGATGGCCACACTGGCCGAGCAACAGGCGCAGATGGCCGCGACGGCCAAGGAGTTGGAGGCGGCCACCGCCTCGGCGACCTCCAAGGACCGGATGGTCACGGCGGTGGTCGGGGCGCAGGGGCAGGTGGTCTCACTGACCTTCCACACCTCGGCCTACCGCTCGATGGCGCCGGCCGAGCTGGGCCGGGTGCTCACCGAGGTGCTGAACACCGCCCGGGCCGAGATCGGCGAGCGGGTGATCGAGGGGATGAGCGCCTTCAGCGGGCTGGGCGAGATGCTGCGCAGCTCGATGACCGGCGGGACCGAACTGGACGACCTGCTGGAGCCGTTGCGCTCGATGCGGCCCGGCCACGCCGACGCGGCCGCGGAGGAGCGTCGCAGGCGCGAGCGGCAGGAGGAGTTCCGTGGCTAGGCAGCTCACCGCCATGGCGGACCTCTACGCCGCGTTCGCCAAGTTCCCCGACATGTCGGACCTCGTCGACCTCATGGGGACGAGGGCCGACGCGATCGACGAGTTCAACCGGGACTCGGCCGGAAACGACGACATCGGGAAGACCTACCACAAGAACGCCGACGCACCCACCCAGATCCTGCACTCGCTGATCAAGGGTGTGCGCGACACGCTCAACAGCGCGGGAACGAGCGGACAGCACGCGGCCGCCCTGTTCGCCAACGCCAACGAGGACGCCAACAGCGTGGTCTGACGCGCGCCGCCCGTCCGGCACCGGCCGCCGCCGTAGCCCCGACCCACGAACCGCCAGGAGTACCGACCGTGTCGATCATGTTGCCCCCGGCGCTTGCCAAGGTGTTCTCCCTCGTGAGCGGCATGAAGTGGCCCGAGGCCAACGAGGACAACCTCCGCACGGCCGGTGACGACTACCTGGCGATCGGGAAGGACATGCCCGAGCTGCGCGGTTACATCGTCGAGTTGGTCGAGAGCTGCAAGAGGGAGTTCGAGGGGGAGGCCGCCAACCAGTTCGAGGCGCGGATGCTCCAGCTCATCGGGGGGTCCGAGGGGAACGACGGGATCGACTACCTCAAGGCGGCGGAGGCGTCGGCGAAGGAACTCGGCGAGTTCGCCCACAAGGTGGCCAACCAGGTCGAGTACACGAAGTGGATGATCATCGGCCAGCTCATCCAGCTGCTCGCCCAGATCGCCTGGGCGATCGCCAACATCCCGCTCACCTTCGGCGCCTCGCTCGCGACGATCTTCGCCGCGCGGGAGGCGGCGGCGCAGATCATCAAGCAGGTCTTCCTCTGGCTGCTCAGGCAGATCGCACTGCACGAGTTCCTCAGCGTCACCACCGGCCTGATGCTCGACGTGATCATCCAGGGCATCCAGATCGGCAAGGGGCACCGGAAGGAGTGGGACGGCGAGGCCACGCTCCAGACGCTCAAGTTCGCGGCGATCAACGGCCTGATCGCCGGGCCGCTGGAACTGCTCACCTTCGGCTTCGGCAAGCTCTTCGGGAAGCTGTTCGGCGGGAGCATCGGCAACCTGCTGAGGGCCGACCTCAAGGGCCTCACCAAGGGGCTGGGCGGTGCGGCCGGGAACGTGGCCAAGAACGACGTCAAGGCCCTGGCGGGCGGCGTCCTGAAGGGAGACCTCAAGGCTGCGGCAGGGGGTGCGCTCAAGGGCGACCTCAAGGCGGCGGTCGGGAGCACGGTCAAGAAGGAGGCCGGGGCCGCGGCGGCGGGCGCCGCCAAGGGGGCGACGAAGACCGTCGGCGGGAAGGCCGCGGGAGCCGAGGCGAAGGCCGCCACCGGAAAGGCCGTCGCCGCAGAGACCGGCGCCGCGGCGGCCAAGGCCGCCGAGAAGAAGCTTTCGAACCTTGAGAAGTTCACCCAGGAGATGGGCAAGAGCTTCGAGGAGAACCTCTCGAAGCTGGGCATCGGCAAGGAGGTCGCCAACCAGGCCGGCCAGAACTTCGCCAAGACGCTGGCCTCCAACGGTGCCCGCTACGCCGTGGACCAGCAGACCGTCCGAAAGCTCCTGGACTCCGTCCTCAAGGGGGCATCGAAGGAGGAGCAGAAGGTCATCAGCGAGCTGGCCCAGCGCACCATGAACCTCGCGAGCGGCCTGCGTGCCCAGACCGGACTCCAGCTCCTCTACAAGCTCGGCGAGGGCATCGGCATGTACGTCAAGGGCGGCGTGCAGAACATCCTCACCGAGGGCACGTACAACGCGATCTACAGTGAGGACCACGAGTTCCACGTCACCTGGGAGAGCTTCGTCGCAGGTGTCTCGATGGGGGCGATCACCCACTTCGGGCACCAGATCACCGCGCCGCTCCAGCTCAGGTTCCAGAACCGGGTGCAGAAGTGGGACGCCAAGTCCGCCGCCACCAGCGACGACCCGTACTACGGCCCGTTCCACGCCCGCACCCTGCTGGCGCTGGCCGCGAACCTGAGCGGCCACCCGACGTCGCTGCTGATCCCCCGGCCGATGGGCCCCAAGGCCCGTGCGGCGCTGGGTCTCGACACACCGACGCCCGTCGGCACGGAATCGTCCGGCGCGTCCCACTCCTCGAAGGCGTCGGGCTCCGAGCACACCTCGGACTCCTCGCCCTCCTCCGGCTCCTCGCGCACCTCGACGACCTCGAATCCGCCCGCGTCCTCCGGCCGTCCGGCCGGCGGTTCGCAGGACCACTCCCGTCCGTCGACGGCCGAGGCCACGGGCGGCTCGACGAAGGTGGTGTCGGACGGCGGCACCGATGCCCCCAAGGCACCGAAGGCTCCGGAGGACAAGGAGCTCCCCCCGACGCCCACCACCAGGACGGCCGGGACAGCCGCCCCCGCCCCGGTACGGACCACCGACAACGCCCCCCGTTCAACCGGGCACATCCCGCCCCCCGCCGACAAGCCCCTGCCACCGGTTCCTCCGCGGACCGGCGCCGACGGCGGGCCGGTTGCGGGCGAGCCCGGGCGGGCCGCGGCTCCGGCTCCCGCCGACAGGCCCCTGCCGCCGGTGCCTCCGCGTACCACCGACGACAACCCGGGCACGGCCGGGCACACTCCGCCCCCGCGGCCCGGCGAGAAGCCGTTGCCGCCGACGCCCGTGCCCGTGCACACCCAGTCGGGCGCCGCCCATCGGCCGGACCCCGGACCGGCGCAGGCCCCGCACGAGCGCGCGGACCACGACCGCGCCGACGGGCGCGGCCCCGAGGACGACCTGACGTACCTGCCCGTCGACTACACGGGGGACAACCTCCGGGAGACGCCCGCCCACGGCAGGCGCCTGACCGACTTCGGGAGCGCGCAGCAGGGACGCTGGATCGCGGACCACGAGCTCCTGACCGGTCGGCGGAGGCGGATCGAGGACGCGCTCTCGCGAATGCCGGTCGACGAGACCAAGTACACCGTGGCCATGCACATCGGGGAGGGCAAGGTCCCGAGGGTCGACGGACGCACGCTCGAGCCGAAGGAGATGGCCGGGACGCTGCGGGAGCTGGAGGCGTCGGGGGAGTGGGATCCCCACTCCCAGACCGTCGAGTTCGTCGCGTGCGGTGCCGGCCGGTCCGTCGACTCCGGTTACGTCCGCCAGGTCATGACGGAGCTCTGGAAGAGCGTCCCCGGCGCCCGGGCCAGGGCCGCAGACGGCCCGGTATGGCTGGTGCCGTCGTTCTCCCGTCCCGAGCACGGCGGGATGCAGGACGGCCCCGGGCACCTGGTGGTGGCCACCCGCGTCGGCCTCGACGCGAACGGCCGGCCGGTGATCGAGGGCGGCGGGCAGTGGCACGAGTTCCAGCGCCCGCTCTCCGACGAGCAGGTACGGCTCCGGGAGAAGCGCACGCCGTGGTTCCTGCGATCGGAGCCGGAGCAGCCGTCCGCCCCCGACCACTACACGGCTGCGAAGCCCGGCGACCACATGGAGGAGCTGCCGGAGGCCGTCGTCTTCGGCGACCCGGCTGCCTCGGTGCCGGGGCACGACCCCGCGGGTGCACCGCCCGCCTACCGCCTCACCGCCGCGCCCGAGCACGCCCGCGCCGACGCGGCCGACCCGCGGCACGAACAGTGGGAGCAGGCACAGCGCGACCTCCAGGACACCTACGACGCCAAGCTCGCCGAGGCGGCGGAGAAGCAGCAGCAGGACCCGGACGGCAGCGGCCGGCCCCATGACGCCGAGGCCGAGGAGGCGCTGAGCAAGTCCCTCGCCGAGGGGCCCGTCCGCTTCCCCGAGGACGCCCCGGCGGACCTGCCCGTGCTGGTCCGGCAGCGGGCGCGCGACCTGATGTACGCGGAGCTGGAGGCCCGCCCGCAGGAGCGCGCGCAGATCCTGGCCGGCCTCGACGGGATCACCCACCTGGCCTCCGTGCGCGAGGCCGCGGTCCGGGTGGCCATGCAGCGCTTCGAGCACACGGTGACCGAGTGGAGCGCACCGCCGCGCGTGCTGGGCGAGGGCGACGGCGGTGCGGCGCGGCACCGGCCCGCCGAACTCCCGGCCACGACAGTCGACCTGATACGCCGTGAGGCGTCCGCCGAGTTCCGGACCCGGGCCGAGGAGCAGATCACCCGGATCTACGCCACGGCCGAGCACCTGACCGCCGCGAGCAACGCCGAGGCGGCGCGCACCCTCGACCGGATGGCCGAGCACCTGAGCGGTGAACTCGACCACCGGGCCGGCCGGGAGATGCTGCTCGACCGGGCCGACCGGATCGTCGACCGGGCGGACGGCGGCTGGTTCGACCGCATCGACGCGGCCGACCGGGAGCTGCTGGCTTCCGCCGGAGTGACCGAACGGCCCGAGCTCTCCCCCGACAGCCTGACCCTGATCAGGGAGTCGTCGCGCGAGCGGCTCACCGCCGAGTTCGACGGCATAGCCGGGCCGGTCGACGGCGCCGCCGGGCCCCGCCGGGACCGCCGCACCGCCGCCGACCTGCTGGCGCAGACGCTGGCCGGCCACGCCGACGCCCTGCCGCACGAGTTCGCCGTCCAGGCGGCCCGCGAGGCGGTGATCCGCCGGGCGGCCGAGGAGACCGAGAAGGCGGCCGACGGCTGGGCCGAGAGCGAGGGGAACGGCGACCGGGCCCGCAGCCTGGGCGTCACCGAGCACGACGTCCAGCGGGCCAGGGCCACGGTGGGCCGCGAGGTGGCGGAGGCACTCGACCGGCGGCTCGTGGAGCACCTCAGCCGCCCCGACCGGAACGAGCCGGACCCGGCCCTCGCCGAGGACCTCGCCGGACTCACCGCCACGGCCGGCCTGCACGACCGGCTGAGCCACCAGGGCGCTCGCCTCGCCGTCATCCGGGCGGCCGACGAGGCCGCCCGGCAGGCCGCCGGGAAGCACGGCGGCGGCCTGTCCGCGGACTCCGCCGACCGCGTCCGGACGGGGCACTCCGACCGGATCGGGGAGGCCTTCGACCGGGCGTTCCGCACCCCGGCCGACCTGGCCGGCCCGGAGGCGGCCGGCCGGCACGAGCAGTGGCTCGCCGAACACGGGCGCCTCACCGACGAACTGCCCGACCGCGTGCGCTTCGAGGCCGAGATCGTGCCCGCTCTGCGCGACGCCGCCGAGGGCTACCAGGAGCTCGCCGCCCGGCACACCCTCAGCGAGGAGCTGGTCGACTCCCTGCGGCGCGACTACGGCGACGACTTCTTCGAGCAGTACCGCGAGCTCTGGGGCCCGGCGGGCCTGGACGGCGCGGGCTGGCGGCGGCACCAGGCCGCCCACGAGGACGTGTTCGGCCGCGCGCCGGAGCGGGAGTCCGGCGAGGCGGGGCAGCGCGCCGGCGACGCGGCCGACGAGATCGCCCTCGCCCTCACCCTCCGCGAACCGCCCCGGACGGGCCTCGAAACCCCGGACGGTCCCGGCCGCCCCGGCAGGACACCGAACCGCCCCGAGGCCGCCGCCGACGAGGTGGCCCCCCGTACCGAGGACGGCCCGCAGACCGACGAGGTGGCGCCCGCCGCCCCGCCGCGGTCCGACGCGCCCGCCGACCAGGCGGCCACCCACCAGGAAGTCATCCACCAGGAAGTCGTCCAGGCAGTCACCGGGCCGCAGAACCCGGGCGACCACACCCCCGCGCGGCCGGACACGTCCGCCCCCGACACCCCCGAACTCGTCCTCTCCCGGGTCAACGAGGTGCTTGGCGGGCCCGAGGCCATGAGGGGCCTGCAGATGTCCTCCGGCCGGTACGTCGGCCTGGACGAGCCGGGACACAACATGCTGGCCGACGTCCGTGGCCTGGCCGACCGGCTGACCGGCCTCGGCCTGCTCGACCCCGGCACCAAGACCGGTCTCGACGCGCTGCACGACAAGGAGCTCGCCAAGCCGAAGTCCAGGCGACCCGTCCCCGAGTGGCAGACCAAGCTGCCCGTCGGCCACGCCCGCCGGCTGCGCGCCGCCGAACTCGACCTGGTGGAGCCCGTGATGACGGCGGCGGCCGGCTACCTCGGCCCCGTCCTGCGGCCGGAGCACGCGAGCGGACTGGGTGTGCGGATCGAACGCGAGGTCGGCCCCGGGGCGGCGAACGACCGCGCGGACGTCCGGGCACTCGCCGAGCACCTGCGCGGCCGGGGCCGGCTCGGCACCGACGCGTTCGAGCGGCTGGTCGACCACCTGGACGGCCGGTCCACCCCGGAGGGCACGGACCCGCTCGGGCCGCTGCACGACGCCGCGCTGACGCTGCGCGCCGACCACCTGGCCGGGCGGCTGGACCTGCCCACGCCGGACGGCGGCCACCGGCTGGTCGCGGCCATGGGGGAGCAGGGCCTGAAGATGACCTGGAGGGTGTCCGGCGCCAACCCGCCGCACCCCGCCAGCGACTTCAACCTCTGGGCGACCGGAGCCAGGGACGACGCACCGCCGCTGGCCGAGAGCACCACGCTCAACTGCTGGGAATCGGTCATGCTGGTGGCCCACCACGCCGGTCTGCTGCCCAAGGAGTGGATCCGCGAGACCTACCGGGGCTTCGGGGACACCGCGTGGGACACGCACCTGCGCGACCGACTGCTCCCGCTCGGCAGGACCTCGTACGACTCCGGCGCCGGTCCGCTGCCCCGCGCCGGCGACGTCGTCGTCTTCCGCAACGACCTCAGTCACGTGGCCCTGGCCACCGGCCGGACCGAGGACGGCGCCCCGCTGGTGCTCAGCTTCGGCGTCGGTGTGGACGGGAAGGCCTCGGCCGACGAGGTCGCCCTGGTGACCGTCGACGACGTCCTGCTCAGCCAGGCCGAGTTCGGCCCCGGCCCGTGGTTCCAGGAGCACGAGTCGGCCCGGGAACACGACGTCGCCCCGCGGCTCACGCCCAACGAGCCGGTGGAGACGGCGGTCCGTACGCCGGAGCCGGACCCCGCGGGGGCGAACTCCCTGACGCCCCGGCCCACGCCCACCGAGCTGGTGGATCCGGCGAGCCGTACCCGGGGGCCGGACTCCCCGGCGCCGCAGATGACGCCGAACCGGTCGCCGCGCTTCGTCGTGCGGTCGGGTTTCGAGGCACGCCGGTTCGTCCACGACGGTCCGGTGACCGATCTGACGGTCCGGGTGGCGTTCCGTGAGGGTGGCGGGCACGACACGGGCGCGGTGTGGGGCCGGGCGGTCGCCGGTGTGGAGGAGTTCCTCAACGCGCCCGGCTACCGGCTGGCCAACGGTGACCGGCTGCACGTGACCGTGCTGCGCGCAGAGCCCGGTGAGAAGGCACATCTGACGGTGGACCTGGTCGGCCGGGACCGGGGCATGGACCAGCGGTCGTGGTGGCCGGACGCCGAGCCGGTCGACTACGCGCACGAGTTGGGACACCAGCTCGGTCTGCGCGACGAGTACCGCACCGGTGATCTGTCGCACCGGCCGGACGTCAAGGGCAGTCTGTTCGGCGACTACCGCGAGCCGGCTCCGGGTGGCCTGCGGCAGGGTGGTCTGCGCGACCGGCACCTCGAGCTGATCTCGGCCGTGGTCGGCCACCTGGACACCCCGGCGACCGCCGGGCCGCACCCCGGCACCTGGGAGGCGGCCCGCGCGGCGGCGACCCTGCACGAGCGCAGCCACGTCTGGGTGGACCCGGTCTCCGTTCCGCAGACGCGTGCCGGCGAGGTCGCCCCGCAGGCGCCGCGGAACCCGGAGCCCCCGACCCAGCAGCAGGTCACCGCGGGAGAGCAGCAGGCCTGGATCCCGACGCCGGTCGACGACGCCACCGTCGAGTCGGTGGCGCGCGGTCTGATGGCGCACCTGGCCGTTGCGACGCCGGACCGGGACGCGATCGCGGTGCTCATCAGCGCTCTCGGCACGGAGCGCGCGGACTTCGACCGGCTGGTGATCCGGTTCGCCGAGGAGAACGCGGGGCAGGACGTGGTGCCGCTGCTGCACGCAGCGGCACAACACGGGCCCCTGGGTCTCCTCACGGCGGACCTCGTGCCGGCACTTTTCGGCCGTGCGGACGTCAGTCCGCCCGCGGACCTCGCCATGATGCTCCGGCATCCGCAGGACCTGGCACGGGCCGGGCAGATCCGGACGGCGCTCCACGACGGCAGCCTCGACGACCTGCTGGGCGTGATCGGCCCGCTGCGGCAGGACCTCCGGACGCTGTGGCGGGTGATCGACATCTACGAGCGGGGAACCGGCCGTCCGCTCCTGGAGGAGGTCCGGACCAGGTACCCCGAGGCGGGCGACCTGACCTCCTACCTGATGGGCGGAGGGTCACTGGAGCGTCAGGTCGTGGACCACGCGGAGGTCATGGCCCTCTTCCACGACATGCAGAACCTCCGTTACGAGGACGCGACGGAAGGGAGCCAGCAGGTCCCCTTCGACTTCCCCGACGACGGCTGCTTCAACAGGGCGCACCTGATGGCCGTCCGGCTCACCGAACTCGGTGTCGCCAGCCAGAAGGTCTTCGTCCGGTACCAGACGGCGCCGGACACGCCCGGTCTGGCGGTCGCCTCCATGAACGCGGCGGACGCCACCGCGAACGCGGCGGGAACGGTCAGGTGGGACTGGCACGTCGCCGTGGTCGTCGATGTCGACGTCAACGGGGACGGCGGACGGCACGCGATGGTGCTCGATCCCTCGATGGCCGATCGGCCGCTGCTGGTGGACCACTGGATCGCCGGCATGGGCGTGCGCGTCGGCACCTCGATGCACCTCGGCTCCTCGCACGCGGACGTCACCTCACAGCTGGCCGGGTTCAAGAGCAACGCCGCTCTGCAGACCGACCTGCTCGGATACCCCATCGGCGTGGCGACCCACTACACCACCGAGCGCCACACGTACTACCTGGCCGTGTCCAGCGGCATCGGTCAGCCCGACGGCGCGAGCCTGGGAGCTTCCGAGCGCCACTTCCGGGACAAGGAGGTGGACGGGACCGACGACCGCCGGATCAACGGCCTGATGCGGTCCTTCGACCGGTTGCTCGCGCAGCCCACCGGCAGCGGACAGACCTGGTCGGCCGAGGACCACCCGATCGAGCTGTTCTCGCCGGTGCGGGTGCCGCCGGACGGTGACTGTCTCTACCACGCCGTCAACACCGTGCTGTTCCCGGGCGTCCCCGACGCGCTCGCACTGCGTACCCGGGTCCTCGACTGGGTGCTGGAGAACGACAACCTCCTCGCGGTCACCACGTTCGCGGCGGAGCACGGGACGACGATCAACGACCTGGCCCTCACCATCGGCCTCACCGGCAACTGGAACACTGCGGCCGGGGACCTCGCACCGAGGGTGGTGGCCTCGGCCCTGGGCGTGCGGCTGCACATCCACCAGAGCGGGGCGCAGACTCACGTCCTGGAACCGCTCAACGGCCAGCAGGCCACCCGGGACGTCCACCTCGCGCTCGCCGGGGACCACTACTCCGCGTTCGTCCCCGACCGGCCCGCCGAGGCCGACGGCGGACAGAAGCGGCCCCACGAGGGCGACGACGGCAACGGGACGGACCAGGGGGGCTCGGCCGGCAAGAGGGCCCGGCCGCTCGAAGAACTCGCGCCGCGGCTCACGCCCACCGAGGCGGGGGAGACGGTGGTCCGTACGCCGGAGCCGGACTCTCCGGTGGCGGACTCCCTGACGCCCCGGAGCAACCTCGACCGGACGCCGCGCTTCGTCGTGCGGTCGGGTTTCGAGGCGCGGCGGTTCGAGCACGACGGTGGACCGGTGACGGATCTGACGGTCCGGGTGGCTTTCCGCGAGGGCGGTGGGCACGACACGGGTTCGGTGTGGAGCAAGGCCGTCCGTGGCGTGGAGGAGTACCTGAACGCGCCCGGCTACCGGCTGGCCAACGGTGACCGGCTGCACGTCACGGTGGTGCGTGCCGGGGCGGAGGAGCGGCCGCATCTGACGGTGGACCTGGTGGGCCGGGACCGGGGCATGGACCAGCGGTCGTGGTGGCCGGACGCCGAGCCGGTGGACTACGCGCACGAGTTGGGGCACCAGCTCGGTCTGCGCGACGAGTACCGCACCGGTGATCTGTCGCACCGGCCGGACGTCAAGGGCAGTCTGTTCGGTGACTACCGGTCGCCGGCACCGGACGGGCTGCGTCAGGGCGGTCTGCGGGACCGTCATCTCCAGCTGATCTCGTCCGTGGTGGGTCATGTGGAGGCCCCGCACGTGACCGGGAGGCACGACCTGACCTTTGACCAGGCCCGGGCCGAGGCGCCGCCGCACGAGCGCAGCCACACCTGGGTCGACCCGGTCTCCGATCCCCTGAAGCAGGCGACGCAGGCCGGTCCGCGGCCGGCCGAACCGCCCGCCGTGGTCCCGCAGATGTTCGGTCCGCAGAGCGCTTCCGGTGTCTCTCACCCCGAGCGCTGGCTGATCAAGCAACCCGGCTACGCGTCCGGCGACCGGTTCGGCATCTCGGTCGCCCTGCTCGGTGACCCGCACGCGTATGTCCTGATCGCGCGGGGCCCGCAGCCGGGAATGGTGGGACACGATCCGGTCCGGGACAAGTCCGCGGAGATCGCGCAGTTCTACGAGTCCACCGGGATCGGCAGCGACCGGATCCGCTTCGCGGATGTTCCGGGTATGGACAGGGGTCTCTGGGGGGCCCTGAACCGCGAGGCCGGTCGGATCGTGGTGCAGGAGTGGAACGTCCCGGCGGACGCGAACAACGTCCGTAATGTCGACGAGGGCACCAACTACGTCGCGACTCATTTCTCGGCGCCGCTGCGGGAGACGGTTCGCGCGGCCTGGGGGTTGACGGACGCGTACGACCCGCAGATCAGCTCGTGGCTGGGGAGCCGGGGAATCACCCTGCCGGCCGGCGGTGGGAGGGTGCTGGTGCTCTGGTCGCGCTTCACCGGGAAGGCTGCCGACTGGTCCAACCTGCGCGGCCGGATGGAGCACGACACCGGTTTCCAGGGCGTCCGGCAGATTCTTCGTGACGTCGCCCGCGCGTACGACGCGGTCGTCATCACCGGGGACCCTCACCCCAGGCCGGAGAAGAGCGACAAGTGGGACCGGCTGGTTGCCGAGATGCGCGCCGAGCTGAACCACGACGGCATCCATCAGATCACCGGATTCTGGCGGAACGCCGGAGCGGAGGTCACCTCCTGGATGGGGGCCGACAGGACCGGGCAGCTCCGGCTGTACGACTACCTGAACCGCGCGCACGACCTGGACCACCTGGGGTTCCGTTCCGGCAATCTCGAGGCCGCCGCCCTCGTCGGTCACCGTGTCTCGTACCTGGAGGACGAGCGCGCCACCGGGTCGGAGCGGATGGAGCGGTGGCACCGGAGAACCGACGTTCCGGGTGCCAGCACCACCGAGATGGGAGGTATGGCGCCGGGATACGAGCGTGCGCTCGTATCCGCGCCGCCCACCGCGTCGGGCCGGCACTCCAAGCAGTTCGAGCGCCTCTATGCCCGCAGCCTGTACCAGCCGCCGGCTGAGAACGCCTCGTGGCGCAAGCCCGTCGACGTCTACAGCCAGGAACGCGGCTTCGGGCTGCGCGACCTGGACATCATTCGCGAGCGCCTGAACCTGCCGGCCGTCGACCGTACCGAGGGCCGGGACGCGTTCTTCGCCGACCGCGTCGACCACCTCCAACGCCGGTACCAGGCCCTGCTCGGCTACGTGGAGAAATTCACGTACGGCAGCGCCGCGATGAGTTCCTACCGGTCCTGGAACGACCAGGACTTCACGACCAAGCCGAAGCCGGGACGGGCCGAGGCCCTCTACAACAGGCTCGTCGCAGACAGGCTTCCCAGCCTGCGGGACATGTGGACCGAATACCGGCGCCTCGTCATTGAGGCGTACTACCCGCAGTACCCACAGCACGATCCGATGGACGTCAGCGAGGTCGCCCCTCCGGCGCCGCCACGGACCGACCCCTCGGGCCTGACGGAGTCGCCCGGCGCTTCGGCCGCCGCGTCCTCCTCCTCGGCGGCGCCAGGGCATGTCACTCCGCTTCCGGGCGCGGTTCCGTCGAACGTCGCCCGGGAGCGCTACGGCCTGTCCGACGGCGACTCGGGCAGGTTCCAGCAGGCCGGGCAGGACCACGAGGCGGTGGTCAACGCCCGGCCGCCGGGCGACCTGGCCGGCTCCGGCGACGCGCCGGGCCCGCACCCGGTGGTGGATCCGTCCTCGGTGGTGGACCCGCGCCCGGCGGCGGACCAGCAGGTCCAGCCCGCCGTGCCCCCGGCGCCGCCGGTGCCCCTCGCACCCGCGCGGTTCGGCGAGCACCGGCTCGGGGCCTCCGACGTCCTGGTCGGCCTCCGCCACGACGAGGCGACCGTCTTCCGGCAGCTCACCGAGCACTTCACCGCCGCGCTTCCCGGGGAGCGGGCCGCCGCGCAGACGCTGGCGGAGAGCCTGTTCGGCGGCGAGGTGCTGCGGCCGCTGCTCTCGGTGCTGTCCCGCGGGGACGTCCGGGAGGTGCCGTTCTCGGCCGGCAGTTGGTCCGGCACGATCCGGATCACGGCCACCGTCGGCACCAGCGTGCACCGCCGGACGATCGAGAACTTCGAGTTCGAGTACGGCTCGGAGCAGCAGACCACCGTCGGCGTCACCGCGGACGGACTGTGGCAGGCGAACCTGGGCCTCCAGGTGAAGGGCAAGTTCGGCAGCGGCGGGGACCTCACCGAGACCCTCGGCTACCAGCAGGGGTGGATGACCGGCACGAGCACCGCCGACGCCGGCCGGACGCTCGCCCGCGGGAAGACCAGCGAGACCGCGGCCGTGTTCGAGACCGGGTTCCGCGTCGGCGTGGAGTTCACGGAGGCTCACTACCGCGGCGTCCCGCGGCCGGTGGCGGTCACGGAACCCGTCCACCTCGACCTGACCGGGGAGGTCGCCGTGCCGCTCCGGGAGACCGGAAACGCGCCGGCCGGGCTCGACCTGCACTTCGCCGTCCCGCACGGCATCGCCGAGCACCGGCGCCTCGCCGGCTCGCACATCGTGACCGACGTGTGGGCGCTCGACCGCCCGGTCGTTCCGGCGGCCCCGGCCGCCGTCCCGGCCGCCGAGGGCGCGGGCGGCATCGAGCTCGTCCCCGTCGGCGAGGACGCGGGCTCCGCCCCGGCTCCGACCGCCGGGCTGACCACCGGACCGGCCCTGACCGGCATGGCCAAGGTGGTGGCCGGCTTCGAGCACGACGCCGCCGAGTACTTCGGCGGCCGGTGGCCCGAGTTGAAGGCCAAGCTGCTCGACGAGATCGACCTCGGCACCCTGCACCAGGACCTCAAGGCGCTGATGTCCGGCCAGGAGCTGACCGTCACGCTGGACAGCCTCACCGGCCCCATCGCCGTCGTCACCCTCCAGCGAGCGACGGTCAGCAGGATGCAGCAGGTGGCCAATCTGCCGTCCACCGAGTTCAACATCGGCACCGGGACGGCCCGTGCGCACGTCGAGCAGGTGACCGGCAGCAAGGAGTGGCAGACGCTGCCGTCGAGCGTGGGCAACGGGGCCGGCAAGAGCGGGTTCGGCGGGTTCGGCGTGGCCGGCCGGGCCGGCCGGGACCACGTCGAGCTGCGCGGCAGTGGTGACGAGCTGTCGCTCTCCACCAAGGTCAAGTCGCCGGCCGTGGCCTTCGAGGGCGAGGCACGGATCGAGGTCCGGTTCGGCTGGCGGAGCCGGCTGAACCGGCCCGCGGACGCGACGTTCGACACCACCGTGGGCTTCCGCAGCGTGATCGACCAGGACGAGGCGGTGCCGGTGCCGGTCACCGTCGACCCGCAGACACAGGAACGCTCGCAGCCGCCCGCCTTCACGCTCGCGTCCGAGTTCACGCCCCCGCAGCCCACCCCGCACCTGCTCGACGGCATCGTCCCCGGGCCGCCCGACGGGGTCTGGCCGGGCCCCGGGCACACCGGCCTGCCCGACGGCACGACCGTCCGCGACGTGCGCGACATCGCGCCGCTGCACCGGCGGCTCGACGAGATCGGCCGGGCGCAGCTCGGCGAGCGCGGCTGGCAGGCGGTCCGTGCGGACGTCCTCCAGAGCTTCTCGCACGCCGCCGTCAGCGCCCACCTGGTCACGATGACCCGCGGCTCCGCGCTGCGCACCCCGGAGGTGACCCTCGGCCCGCTGAAGGGCCTGCACCTGACGCTCACCGCCGAGGTGGTCCGGATGGCCCACCGGCGCGGACAGGACTCGGCGGACCTCAACCCCGTCCGGGAGGGCGGCACCGTCGAGTCCCGGCGCTACCTGCGCTCCGACACCACGAGCGGGCAGGTCCAGGGCGGCGGCAAGGCGGTGACGCAGGTCCGCGAGCACACGCTCGACGCCGAGGGCAAGCCGTTCAAGGACGGCTTCCAGGGCGGGGCGACGGTCAGCCGCGAGGTGCGCAGCCGGGACGGCTGGCGGGGCGGCACGTCGACGAAGAGCTACGCCAGCGGCAAGTACCGCAGCCCGCAGGAGCTGTACGACACCGAGGTGCGGCTCGACCTGACCGTGAACGGCGTCCGGGACGCCGGCGATCCGGTCCGGATCGCCGCCGAACTGAGCCTGGAACGCGTCCACACCGCCCCAAGGCCGGTCGGTGCGGACGACCTCCACGGCTTCACCGGCCCGGCCCGTACGGATCACCCGGCCCCACCGGTGGCGCAGCCGCCGCTCGGTCCGGAGGTGGGCCGCGACCGGCTCGGCCAGTCCGACGTGGTGCTCAGCTTCGGAGCCGGCGACACCGCCGTGCTGCGGCGGGTGGAGGGGGCACTCGGGCAGCTCGGGGCGGTGCCGGCGCAGCTGTCGGCCCGACTGGCCCGGCAGCTCGACCCGATCGCCCTCAAGGCCGCGCTGTCCGGGCTGAGCCGGGGCGGGGCGATCCGGATCCCGGTCGACCACGGCAACTGGACGGGCACGGTGGTGGTCACGGCCACGCTGACCGGGCTCCGGCACCGGGACTCCGTGGAGGGCTTCGAGTTCGAGCTGGGCAGTCAGCAGCGCGGCACGACCGGGTTCACCTGGGACCGGCGGACGAGGAACCGGATCCGCGTCCAGCTCCGCGGCACCGTGCCGCACGTCACCGTCAGCGGCGAGTACGCGCACACCCGCGACTCGTTGCAGGGGCTGACCGTCGACCGCACCGGCGGTACCGGCAGCCGCGGCAAGAGCGTCGAGGAGGCCGACGTGCTCGCCGGCTCGGCGGCCTTCACCGTCACCTTCGAGCCGGGCCGGTGGAGCCGCCGGCTGCCGCCGATCACCGAGCCGGTCACCGTGCCGGTCGTGGTCGCGACGCCGCACCGGGAGGCCGTCCCGCCCGCGCCGGCGGTCCGGCTGCCCGGTCACCGGCTCGGCTCCTCGGACATCGTCACCCGGGTCTACCGCAGCAACGGCGCGCGCGAGGACGGGACGGCCCACCAGGTCGTCGCGGACCTCGCGCCCGCCGCCCGGGCCGTCCTGGGCCGGGACTGGCCGGGCGTGGCCGGGAAGCTCGCCGCGGAGCTGGGCTTCGACCGGCTGCACACGCAGCTCAAGTCGCTGACGTCCGGCCACCCCATCGAGGTCCGGCACGGCCGCACCACGGCCCGGATCACCGCCGAGGTCGGCTCGCTGACCCGGACCGGCGAGGCCCCGCAGGTCGAGTTCAACATCGGCAGCAGCGCCCAGACCTCGCTCACCAGCTCCGACGGTGGCACCAACACCGGGGGCGGCCACGGCGACTCGCTCAGCCTCGGCGCCCTCGCCACCACCGATCCGCTGGGCGCGGGTGCCGCCTTCGTCGGCGGTGGAAACCTCACCCTCGGCCGCGGCGTGGACCGCATGGAGCACCGGAGCGACGTCACCGTCGCCGGAACGGCCGTCAAGACCAAACTCGCCGCCGACGCCTACCGGGCCGAGGTGCGGATCAGGGTCAGGTTCGAGCAGAAGCCGCTGATCCGGCTCTTCGGGCCCGACCACGACGCCATCCGCCCCGACGCCGCGGCGCGCGAGCAGATGTTCCGCACCGAGGACCGCCTGCGGGCGGCGGCCGATGCCGCACGGCCGCAGTCCCCGGACGGTCCGGTCACCCCGGCGCCGGCGTCGCCGCTCCAGGCCGTCACCCGACGGCTGGTCAGGGCCGGGGACGTCCTGCTGAGCCAGGGCTCGTACCGGCGGGTGGAGGCGCAGGCCGTGATCCACGCGGACATCCTCACCGAGACCGGCCGGGCCGAGCCCGTCCCGACCGCGACCCGCACCCCCGTCGGCCCCGCCACGGTGCGCCGGCCGCCAGCCGAGGTGTTCAGCGGCGGCCCGCGCGGCGGGGACGTCCTGCGGTGGCTCGGCGACAGCTCGGGTGTCCAGGACCTGCTGGGCGCGTACGGCGAGCGGTTCTTCGGGGCGCGGACCTGGGGGTGGCTGGAGCACGTCGCCCGCGACACCTACAGCCACGCGCAGCTCTCCTCCCTCTTCGGATCGGTCGCCCGCGGCCGCCACGTCCCGGCACCCGAGGCCGGAGCGTCGGCGGGTGACGCCGCCGCGCCGGCGCACGAGCCGCGCGATGTCGTGCTGCCCGACGGCAGGGCGATCACCACCCCGTCCGTCGGCAACCGCCTGTTCGTCGCCGACGCCGGGATCAGCGCCACGGTCTCCATCGTCCAGCTCGAACACATGGGCGACAGCTCGCGGGCCAACCTCAGCCCGGCCAACGACTCCACCGGCGGCGGGCGGAGCACCCGGCTGGACTGGCGGCAGTGGAACCTCCAAGGCCAGCTCGGCGCCCAGGCGGGCGCCAAGGGCGCCGCCGAGGTCACCACCAGTGCCCTGTTCGGCGGCGGCCACCGCCACCGCGAGGGGCCGGCGGCCGGCACCACCGGAAAGACCGTCGCCGGTGCCAAGTTCCCCACCGAGATGGCCCGCTACACCGGCTACGCGTCGGTCGAACTGACCTTCCGCGACGGCAGCACCACCCGGACCGAACGCGGACTGGTCCCGATCGAGATGGAGATCCCGCACAGCGATACCACCGCACTGGCATCGGCGAGTAACCAGCGGGTGCTCTTCTCACCCCTCCACCCCGAGGGCGAGACGATCAGCCGCGACTCCGTCCCCGACGCCGTCGCCGACGCGCTCGCCACCCCCGTGCCCGGCACCGAGAACCGGGTGCACTGGCTCGCCGACCTCGCCGAGCGCGGCTCGACCGCCTCGCACGCCGTCCTGGAGGCGCTGCGCCGACTCCCGGCCGACGACCGCTACTTCACCGTCGCCTACCACGGCACCGACGACGGCGCGCCGACGTGGCTCGGCGAGCGGCTGTCGCCCGAACAGATGGCCGGAACGCTGCTGCGGCTCGCCGAAGGCGGGCGGTGGCAGGGCGAGCCGCTGCGCTTCCTCTCCTGCTACTCCGGCCGGTCCGACGCGCCTGCACAGTCCTACGCCGCCCGGACCCTGACGGCACTGCACGAGGCGCTCGCCGCCCGGCAGGCCGACGGCGGGCAACTTGGCCCCGCCCTGGCCAGGCTCGACCACCTGGAGGCCTACGCACCCGGCGACCTGCTCTACCTCACGGGCGGCGACCAGCCCCGCGCGGTCACCGCCGCGAGGGCCGGCTACTCGGCCGACGGCCGCCCGCTGATCGAGCAGCCCGGCGACTGGCACCACCTGACGGTCACCGAGGACGGCACCGTCAGCTCCACCCCGCACGGCCAGGAACTCCTCCACCCCGACGAGCCGCCGATCCCTCGCGCCACCGTGGAGGACCCGATCACCGACGACCGGATGGCCGTCCTGGGGCCGAAGAACGAGACCAAGGCGGCGGACAAGGCCGGGCTGTCCCCCGAGGGGCTTCGCGTCCTGGAGCAACTGACACTGACACCGAGCACCGAGACGCCGAAGCCCGAGACCGAGCTGCTGGGGGAGCTGGCGGCCCACATCAAGGAGCTCGGCCCCGGTGGCCTGACACCGACCCCGGAACTGCTCGGCCTGGTGAACCCCCACAACACGTTCAAGGGCAAGCCGGATCTCGGTCACAGCCTGAAGGTCCTCGCCGCCTTGCGCAGTACACACCTCGGAACGCCGAGCGTCGCCCCTGCGCGGCAGCTCGAATCCGCGTCGCGGCCTCGCGCCGCGAGGGACCTGCTGGGCGATGTGGCGGACTTCCGCAGCCACGGCACCGGGGAGGTGGGCCTGACGTCGCTGATGAACCGGATGCGAATCGCCGGGCCGGGCGGCTTCGCGACCGTCCTACTGGAGCGCACCGAGCAGGGTGCGACGAGCCGGGTGCACGCATTGGTCCATGGCCAGGACGGCACGTTCCGCTGGGTGGACCCCGACCGCCACAAGGTTCTGGACGCGGCGCCGGACGTAACACCGGCGGGCTTCGGCCCGACGGCCGAAGTCCTCGCGGTCACTCACGATTCCGCGGGCGACCTCATGGCCGGTGACGGTGCCATTGCTGGGCACATCACGGATCTGGTGGGGAACCTCACGTTCACCACGGGCGAGACGAGTGCCGCCGCCGGACTGTGGCTGAGGGGCGCGGAGGCCAAGGGCATCAAGCGCCCGGAGTGGACCTCGGCCAGGGTCAAGAACGGCGACATGGATCTTGCGACGTCCGCTGCGGACAAGGCGCTGAAGACCACCTGGCTGAAGGACGCCTCGGTCAACTCCGCCGACACCTGGCGGTGGAACAGGTCGTTGGAGACGTTCCGCGAGTTCGGCCGAACCCGTACGGCTGCCGCGGTCGAGCTCCGGGCGCTCGTCGACGAGTACCGCGCGATCGGCGAGAGCCTGGAGAGCCTCAACGGGGAGGGCGATCGCGCCGCGACGGCGGAGAGGCTGAGCACCGTCCACTCGAGACTGTCGACCGTGGTCCGGGCGGGCGAGGCCGCTCGCGGGGTGATCAAGATCAACGCGGGCCGGACCGACCGGAGGATCACCATCGACACAGGCCCCTTCACCCGGGCCGACGAGGCGGCGAAGACCGTCACGGCCTCGTTGGACGCGCTGACGGCCGACGGGGGCGAGTTGGGCCGGTACCTCGCCGAGGGCGGTGAATCCGCACGCGCCCGGCAGCTCGTCACCGGGCTGGAACGGAGCATCGGCGCGCTCGGCCGGGCCGAGGCGGAGATGGCCGGCCAGCTCCACGCGATGGCCGAGGTCACCAGCCGGGACCCCGCCGGCGAGCTCGGCCAGCAGCGGAAGGACGCCGAGGTCAACGTGATGCGTCAGGTCTACCGCGAGATGGCGACGTCGTGGAACTTCACCAAGGACGACGCCCACACGGCCCGCGGAACCCTGATGGTGCTGTCCAGCCAGGGGACGTGTGACAGCTGCAAGTTCGTGGTCGGCTCCTTCAACACGCACTTCCCCCACATGGAGGTCCTCGTCGGCTACGCGAAGCCGGGGAACTACGGGGAGAAGGGCGCGCGGAACACCCGGGACCTGTCGATGGGGCCGGTGAACATCACGGTCCCGATCTGGTACGGGTACGAGAGGGGCTCGGAGAGCCGGCTCGCGGCAGGAGGTCGGGAGATGTTCTACCTCGCCCCCGACCCGCTGCCGGCGCCCGGGGACGGGGCGACGCACGCCCCGCCGGTACCCCCGACGACCGCGCGGCCCACGTCGGACGGGAATGCCCGGCAGGGTGGGGGGACGGCGGGGAACACCCCACGCGGGGGCCATCACAGCGGTACGGGTCGGCACGACGGGAACAGCAGGCAGCGCGGTGACGGGGCCGACCGCAACGCCCGGCCGGCCCCGGGCGATGGTGGTGATGGCGGTGGTGCTGCTCGCGGTCGCGGCGCTCGAGGCCGCGGCGACCGCGGCGGTCGTGGAGGCGGCCCGGGGAACCGCGGCTGACCCCGGACGGCAGAGGGCCCCGGCCGCCGACGCGGCCGGGGCCCGGTGGGCGGGGGCGGGCGGTTCAGCCGCCGAGGCCGCGGAGGGTGTGGTAGACGCCGCAGACCTGGAGGGCGAGCGGGAGGAGGGAGAGGGCGGTGAGGGTGTGCAGGATGTCGGCGAGGCGGCCCCAGTAGGGCAGCAGGCGGCGGCCGGGGACGGTCCAGGCGACCACCAGGAGGGCGACCGCCAGCGCCAGGAGCCCGCCCACCAGGGCGGCGATGCGCTCGGTCGGTGACGCGCCGGTGGCGAGGCGGACGAGCAGGGCGGCGCCGCCGAAGATGCCGGGCAGCAGCAGGCTGAGGCGCTGGCGGATGCTGCCGATGGCGCGCCCGTGCAGGAGCAGCAGCAGGCTGAGCGCGGCGGCCTGGACCGGCGCCGCCCAGCCGGCGGTGGCGGCGAGCACGGCCAGGCAGGTGGCGCAGACCGCGCCGATCGCGGTGTAGAGGGCCATCAGGTAGTCGTCCGCGACGAGGCTGCGGGGCAGCACGGAGGCGGCCGGGAACGGGTCGATGTTCTCCTGGAGCTCCTCCGCGTTGCGCGGCAGCATGGGCAGCCGCAGGCCGGAGAGGCGGAAGGCGAGCGACGGGACGAACGACCCGACCAGGACGGCCACCACCGTGACGACCGCGACCAGCTGGTCGGGCGTCATCCCGGCCAGCACCAGGACGCCGGCCAGCACGCCGAACGCCCCGACGAGCAGCAGCCCGAGGAACAGGGGCGCGGCGGCGCCGACCGCGGCCAGGGCCAGGACGGCGGCGCCGGCCGCCGCCGAGGAGGCGGCCAGGATGCGGGCGCCGAGCAGGTCGGGGCCGCCCGGGCCGCCGGGCAGCAGCAGTGCGGCCAGGCCCAGGTACGGGACGGCGGCGGCGCCGAGGGCTGCGCCGGCCCCGGTGTCGGCCATGGCCCGGGAGGCGCTGAGGGCGCCGAGCAGCAGCAGGACCGCCGTGGCGGCGGAGGCCGCCATCCGCAGGCCGGCCGGGCCGGGCAGGGCGAGCAGCACCCAGCCGCCGGCCACTGCCAGCAGGGCGACGGCCAGGGCGAGGCGGCGGGTCAGCGCGGGGCGCCAGTTGTCGCCGCGTTCGTTCATGCCGGTGGCCACGCCGTCCACCAGGTCGTCGAAGTGCACCGGCGGCAGGGCCTCGTGGCGCGGCCGGAGGTGGATCGCGTCGCCGTCGCGCAACTCCAGCGCCTCGGGGCTCTGCTCCTCGTCGAGCGGGTCCTCGCCGAGCCGTTGGAGGACCCAGCCGCTGTGCTCCAGTCCCTCCTCGGCCAGGTCGGCGCCGGCGTGGCCGAGGACGGCCGGCAGCAGGTCGGCGAGCGGAACGTCGGCGGGGACGGCGAGGTCGAAGACCGCCCCCGGCGCGTGGAACCTCAATCGGCACAGTCCTGCCACGACACTGCTGCTCACGCCACTCCTCGGGTGCGGGTCCGTCCGTGCTGTCTTCGTGCGGTGTTGGTGCTGTCTCTCGTCCTGTCGAACGGCCGGGGCGCCGTGCAGCGTTCAGGCGCAGGCTGAACCCCGGGAGGCCCGCGGCCCGTCAGCCTGGGAGGACGGCCGTGGCAGTGAGGAGCCCTAGGTGAGTGTGGTGCTGATCAACCGGACGCCCCGGCGTCCGGGGCCCGAGATGCCCGACGGCGAGGTGCAGTTGCAGGAGCCGCCGAGCCTGCCCGAGAAGCAGAGCGGCATGGCGAGCGTGATCAGCATGATGCCGATGGCGCTCGGCTCGCTGTCCATGGTCTTCATGTTCCTGCACCCGGGCGGCAGCGAGGGCGGCGGCGCGCTCAGCTACGTCGCGGTCGGCATGATGGCGCTCTCGGCGGTCGGCATGCTGGTCACCCAGCTGATCCGCGGCTCCAGCGACCGCAAGCAGCAGCTGCGCGCCGAGCGGCGCGACTACCTGCGTTACCTGTCCCAGGTGCGCCGGCAGGTCCGGCGCTCGATCGACGCCCAGCGCCAGGCCCTCGCCTGGCGGCACCCGGCGCCCGGCGAGCTCTGGTCGCTGGTGGGCACCTCCCGGCTCTGGGAGCGGCGCTCCACCCACCCGGACTTCAGTGACGTCCGGATCGGTCTGGGCGCCCAGCGCCTGGCGACCCCGCTGGCCCCGCTCGCGACCAAGCCGGTGGAGGATCTGGAGCCGCTCTGCGCGCACGCGCTGCGGCGCTTCATCCACGCCTACGGCACGGTCGCCGACCAGCCGATGGCGATCCACCTGCGTGGCTTCGCCCGGCTGCTGCTGCGCGCCGACGACCCGGACGCCGCGCGGGCGCTGGTGCGGGCGATGCTCGCCCAGCTGGCCGTGGTGCACGGGCCGGACGAGCTGCGGATCGCCGTCGTCGCCGAGCCGCAGCGGCGGGCCCAGTGGGAGTGGGCCAAGTGGCTGCCGCACGCGCTGCACCCGAGCGACACCGACGGCGCCGGCCCGGTCCGGCTGGTCGCGGGCAGCCTGGTCGAGGTGGAGCAGCTGCTCGGCGAGGAGTTCACCGGCCGCCCCGGCTACGAGCCGGACGCCGTGCCCAGCCGCGACGAGCCGTTCACCGTCCTGGTGCTGGACGGCCCCGGCGCGCACACCGGCAGCCGGGCCGCGCTGGCCGGCTACCGCAACACCGTGCTGATCGACCTCGACGAGAGCCTGGAGTGGCGCCCGGCCCGGACCACGCTGCGGCTGCGGATCGACGGCGGCCGGCTCGCCATGGTCGGCGCGGACCGCAACCGCAAGGACGTCGAAACCGACCTCGGCCGCCCCGACGCCCTCGGGCTGTCCGCCGCGACCAGGCTCGCCGCCCTGCTGGCCCGCTACCGGATCGCCGACACCGTGGACGTCTCCGAGCCGCTGGCCACCGATTTCGACCTGACCGCCCTGCTCGGCATCCCCGACCTGCACGCCCTGGACGTGGAGGCGCTCTGGGCGCAGCGCGGCATCCCCAAGCGGCTGCGGGTGCCGCTCGGGTTCGGGCCGGACGGCCGCCCGGTGGACCTCGACCTCAAGGAGTCCGCGCAGGGCGGCATGGGCCCGCACGGCATGCTGATCGGTGCCACCGGCTCCGGCAAGTCCGAGCTGCTGCGCACCCTGGTGGTGGCGCTGGCGATGACGCACTCCTCCGAGGTGCTCAACTTCGTGCTGGTGGACTTCAAGGGCGGCGCGACCTTCCTCGGCCTGGACACCCTGCCGCACACCTCGGCCGTGATCACCAACCTCGCCGACGAGGCGGCTCTGGTCGACCGGATGCGCGACGCGCTGCACGGGGAGCTGATCCGCCGCCAGGAGGTGCTGCGCGAGTCCGGCCACGCCTCGCTGCTGGAGTACGAGACCGCGCGGGAGGGCGGGGCCCCGCTGCGGCCGCTGCCGACGCTCTTCCTGGTGGTCGACGAGTTCAGCGAACTGCTCGCCGCCCACCGGGACTTCATGGAGCTGTTCGTGATGATCGGCCGGCTCGGCCGCTCGCTCGGCGTACACCTGCTGCTGGCCTCGCAGCGGTTGGACGAGGGCCGGATGAGCGCGCTGGAGTCCCACCTGTCCTACCGGATCGGCCTGCGCACCTTCTCCGCGATGGAGAGCCGCGGCGTCCTGGGCGTGCCGGACGCCTACCAGCTGCCCTCCCAGCCCGGCAACGGCTTCCTGCGCAGCGACATCTCCACCCTGACCCGGTTCAAGGCCGCGTACGTCTCCGGCCCCTACCGGCCCAAGCGCCGCGCCGCCCAGCAGGCCGCGCTGGCCGGCCAGGTGGTCGGTTACGGCACCGAGTACCTGACGCCGCGGCAGGTGCCGCAGCCGGTGGTCGAGCCGGTGGAGGAGGCTGCGGCCGGCTCGCTGCTGGACGTCGCGGCCGGCCGGCTGCGCGACGCCGGTCCGCCCGCCCACCGGGTCTGGCTGCCGCCGCTGGGCGCGCCGCCCACCCTGGACGAGCTGCTGCCGCCGCTCGTCCCGCACCCCGAGCGCGGACTGACCACCGCCGACGCGCGGAACCACGGCGCGCTCGGCATTCCGGTCGGCGTCATCGACCGCCCGTTCCAGCAGCTGCGCGACCTGCTGACCGCCGACCTCGCCGGGGCCGGCGGCCACGTCGGCATCGCAGGCGCCCCGCAGAGCGGCAAGAGCACCCTGCTGCGGACCCTGATCACCGGCCTCGCACTCACCCACACCCCGCGCGAGGCCCAGTTCTACTGCCTGGACTTCGGCGGCGGCACGCTCTCCGCCCTGCGCGGCCTGCCGCACGTCGGCGGGGTCACCGGCCGGCACGACGGGGAGCGGGTGCTGCGCACCGTCGCCGAGATCAACAGCATCATCACCCGGCGGGAGAAGTACTTCGCCGAGCTCGGCATCGACTCGGTCACCTCCTTCCGCCGCCGCAAGGCCGCCGGTGAACTGCCCGACGACCCGCACGGGGACGTCTTCCTGGTGATCGACGGCTGGAACACGCTGCGCCAGGAGTTCGGCGACCTCGTCCAGCCGCTCACCCTGATCTCCCAGCGCGGCATCAACTACGGCGTCCACCTGGTCATCGCCACCACCCGGTGGGGCGAGATCGTCGGCGGCCTGCGCGACCAGCTGCAGACCCGGTTCGAACTGCGGCTGGGCGACTCCGTCGACTCGGTGATCAACATGCGCGCGGCGGCGAAGGTCCCCAAGGTGCCCGGCCGCGGCCTCACCGACGAGGAGCTGCACTTCCTCACCGCCCTGCCCCGGATCGACGGCGCCGGCCACGCCGACGACCTCGGTGACGGCGTCGCCGACCTGGTGGACGCCGTCGCCGCGCACTGGACCGGCCCGCGTGCCCCCGAGGTGCGGATGCTGCCGCTCACCCTCGACGCCGCCGAACTGCCCGCCCCCGAAGGCCGCCTGCGGGTGCCGATCGGACTGGAGGACACCGAGGTCGCGCCACTCTGGCACGACTTCGAGGAGAGCCCGCACCTGCTGGTGGTCGGCGACAGCGAGTCCGGCAAGACCAACCTGCTCAGGCTCATGATCAACGCCATCACCACCGCGTACACGCCCTCCGAGGCGCGGATCATGCTGGTCGACTACCGGCGCGAGCTGTACGACAGCGTGCCGGAGGAGTACCGGCTGGGCTACGCCGTCGCGGTGGACATGCTCCGCCAGATCGTCGACGGCGCCTCCCGGGCGATGAAGAACCGCATCCCCTCCGCCGACATCACGCCCGCGCGGCTGAAGCTGCGCGACTGGTGGGAGGGGCCTGAGCTGTTCATCCTGGTCGACGACTACGACCTGGTCGGCACCGGATCGGGCGCCCACCCGTTCGCGGCGCTGCTCGACGACCTCGCCCAGGGCTCGGAGATCGGCCTGCACCTGGTGGTCGCCCGCGGCGCCAACGGCATCGGACGCGCCCTCGGCGACCCGCTGCTGCGCAAGCTCCAGGAGGTCAACTCGCCCTCGCTGCTGCTCTCCTGCCCGCCCTCGGAGGGCTACCTGTTCGGGAACCTCAAGCCCCGCCAGTTCCCCGCCGGCCGCGGCCTCTACATCACCCGCCGGCGCACCGTGCAGGTGCAGACCGGCCGGCTGGCCGCGGCGGAGGGTGAACCGCTGGACCCGTCCGGGCCGTAGTCCCGGCAGGCGCGCCCTCCCGGCGGTCCGGCCGGCATCCGACGACCGGGCCGTCGGGGCCCCGGCGCGCTGCCCCGCCCCGACCGGCCGCAAGCAGCCGACCGGCCGCAACCACCAGAAAGGGGGCCGGCCCATGACCCCGCCGGCATCCGGCACCGCCGAGCGGTCCACACTCCGCGCGGTGGGCCCGCACCTCGTCATCGCCCCGCCCGACGCGGAGGCGGCCGGACTGGCGGCGGCCCTGGATCCGGTACGGGCCGAGCCCGGCACCCTGCTGCTGCTCGCCGCGGCGGCCGACGCCGCACCCGTCCTGCTCGGATCCCTGGACGAACTGGCCCGGACGGCCGCCGCCCGCGGCGCCGACACCCTGGTGCTGGCCGCCTCCGGACTGGCCGCGACCGGGCCGGACGGCCGCCGCCCCGCCGAACAGCTCGCCCGGCGGACGGGGCTGACGGTCGTCGCGCCGGACGCGGTGGTCTCCGTCGAGGAGGACGGCACCCTCGTGGCGCCGGGCGGCTGCTGGTGGCGGTGCCGGCCCGGAGGCGGGCCGGCCGAGGCACTCGGCGAACGCTGGCCGGCCGCCGCGACGATCACTCCGCTGCCCGGCGGTGGCTTCTGGGTGACCGCCGCCGCCCCGGACACCCGCCCGGCCGTACTCGACCGGGCTGCCGCCCCGGGCGCCACCCTCCTGCTCGTGGCCGGCGAGCCCGATGGGCGACTGCCCACCGCCGTCCAACTGGCGAACGCCACCGCCCTCCTGCTCGACACCGTCGGTGCGGACCGGCCTCTGCTCAGCCTCCCCTGGGCAGCGCCGGTCGACCTGATCGAACTCGCCGCGGTGCTGGCCTCCTCGCTCGGCCGCGAGGTGCGGGCGGCCGTCGGCCTCCCGATCGCCGACGCCACCGGCCACCGGACCGTGCACCTGGCCGCCGACGGCACGCCGGGCTGGGAGCCGTACCTCACCGAACTGTCCGCCTGCCCGGTCGGCCGGACGGTGACCGCCGTCGGCCGGCGCACCCGGCCCGGCGCCCCCCAGGACGACGGCCCGGTGCGCTATCCGGCCTTCCCCGGCTGGGAGCTGGAGCCCGTCGCGGCCGGCCTCTGGCTGCACCCGGAGGGGACGGTGGACCGCGGCCCCCGGCTGCGCCGTCCCGACCCCCGGCAGCCCGTCCTGCTCATCGGCGACGCCGGCCGGCCGGTGACCGAGGACGCCTGGGCGCACCTCGGCGGCGTGCTCGCCGGGCTTCCCCCGCTCGGTGCGGCATTCGCCGTGGCACCGGCCGGTACGGCGTTCGGTGCGGCTCCGTTCGGGGCGGTGCCGCCGGGCCCGGCACCCGTCGAGCCGGCCCGGCTCGCCCTCGCGGTGGCGGGCATGCCGGACGTCGCCTCGGACGCGGTCGGGCGGTTCTGCGCGCGGATCCACGGACTCGACTGGCTTGGCCCGGAGGGCGCGGTCGGACCGGTGGCGCCGGTGCCCGTCCCCGTCCCCGGGCCCGCTGTCCCCGCTGCGCCCGCCGGGCCTTTGACGCCGGCCGCGCCGCCGTTCGTGGCGGGGCCGGTGACCGGGCGGGTGTCCGAGCCGCCGGCCGGGGCCGAGGACGCGACCGCCGTCCTGCCGCTCCGGCCGGAGCCGGTTCAGCTGCCCGCCGCGCCTGGTGCGCCCGCCGTCCCGCCCGGGCCGGTCGCCGTGGCCACGACGTCCGGAGCCGCTACGACGACCCTTGCCGCGACGTCCGGAGCGGCTACGACGACCCTTGCCGCGACGTCCGGAGCGGCTACGACGACCGCTGCCACGACATCGGGAGCTGCAACGACGACCGCCGCCGCGCCGACGGCCGCGGGACCGTCGGAGCCGGGCACCGACGGCCCCACCGCGGGTGCCGAGCCGGTGCCGGGGGCCGCTCACGAGACCCTCCCCGAGCCCGAACCGACCCCCGACCCGCAGCCCGCCCCCGAGCCCTACCCGCAGCCCGCCCCCGAGCCCTACCCGCAGCCCGCCCCCGACCCGCAGTCGGCGGCAGAGGCCGCCGGGGCACCCGAGCCCGGCGCGACGGTGGCGGCCGCGCTCCGCCCCGAGCCCCCCACGCCCCTGCACGCCCCGCCCCTGCCCGACGAGACCGGGCCCGCGACCCCGGCCGAGGACCGGGCGGCGCTGGTCGCCGCTCTCGGGCCCGCCTACCAGCGCTGGGCCAGCCGCGCCGACGACGCGACGACCAGGCTGCCCGGGCTGCGCTCGGTCACGGACGACGACGACTCCCGGCCCGAGCTGGTCGCCGTCCTGCTGCACCACACCGACGCGGGCGTGCCGGCCGGCCGGGCGGAACTCACTGCGGCGGCGCGGGCGGGGGTGCCGGGCCCGCCCGCCGCGTACCTGCGCTGCCTGGCCGCCGGCCTGCGCCGGCTGCCCAGCCACTACGGCGGCGTGCTGGCCGCCGCACCGGCCGGCCGCACCGACCTGGCCGCCTACGTCCCCGGCACCGTCCTCACCGAGCCGGCCCCGGTCAGCGGGATCGCCGCCGCGGGTGCCGATCTCGGCGCGGACGTCGGGACCGAGTTCGCCGTCTGGTCCGTCGGCGGACGCCGTACCTCGGCCTTCGGCGAGCCGGGCGAGCAGCCGACCGTGGTGTTCGCACCGGGGAGCAGCTTCGAGGTGGTGGCCGTCGAGCCGCCGGACGCCGACGCGGGGCGCCCCGCGCGGGTGCTGCTCCACGAGGTCGGTGCCATCCGCCCTGCCCCGGAGCGCCTGCGCACCTGGCTCGGCCGGCGGGACGCCGTCGCGCCCGCCGACCGGATCCGCCCGGCCGCCCCCGACCGCTTCCGCATCGACCTGGGCGGCGTCGGCGGGCCGGCCGGTGAACCTCCGGCCACCGGCGGGCCGTCGGAGGAAGGGAGGACCGGCGAGTCGTGAGGAGTGCAGGGATGTCCGAGACGGTGCGGGCGGGCTTCGAGCTCGCGGCGGTGTTCGACCACGTGGATCCGGTGACGGGCCCGGGCTTCGAGCCGGGGCACCCCCGGCTCGCGGCGGGTGCCGAGCGTGAGGCCGTCGCCCGCTACCTGAGCGCGGGGACGCCCGTGCTGCTGACCCCGATGCTGATGGACGACGTGGTGGACCAGGAGCGCCGGGGCGTGGTGCCGATGGGCTACCGCACCGACGGGCAGTGGATCTGGACCGACACGGTGACGTACTACCTCGACGAGTACGGTCTGGCGCCCGAACCGGGCCTTCTGCGGCACGTCCTGTCCCGGGTCGACGAGCCGCCGGCCATTCCGGTGCCGGAGGTGCTGGAGCGGGCGGTGGCGTTCCTGCTGACCCCGCCGGAGCCGGCGGACGCCGCCGTGTGGACCGTCGGGCAGCAGGGCTGAACCTCCACGGCCACGCCGCCCGTACCTCCCCACAGGAGTGTTGTCGAGCCGAGCGCAGGGGATGACGGTGGGCGAGCAGAATCGCGGTGCAGGGGAGCGGGCGACGCCCGGGTTTCAGCTCCCCGCGGTGAACTGGGCCGTGGCGGCCGAGGAGGAGACCCCCGCGCCGGACGGGGATAAGCCGGCCGCCGCCCCGTCCGGCCCGGGCACCACCAGTCGCACCAGCAGGACCGCCGCCACCGGCACCACCGCCGCCGGAGCAGGCAACAGCACCACGCTCGGTGCCACCGCGCCCGTACCCCCGGCGCCCGGCGCGGGCGCCTCCGGGGCCGCCTCCGTGGCCGCGCCGCCCCCCGGCGGCGCCGCCGCGGCGATCGCCGCCCCCGCCCCCGCCGACCCCGATACGGCGGGGGAGGCCGAAGCGGCCGGCCCGAAGCCGGGCCGGGTCTCCCGGCCGATGATCGCGGCCGCCGTCGCCGTGGGGCTGGTGCTGGTCGGCGGGTCGGTGGTGGCCACCCGGCTCGGCGGGTCCGAGCCGAACCACGGGCCGGCCCGGGCGGACGCCCCGCCCGGCTACGGCCCGGAGAACGGCGACGGCGGCAGCGGCTTCGTCCCCGGGTTCGACCAGCACGGTGCCGTCACGGGCGCCTCGGTCCCGCCCGACGCCACCCCCGGCACGCCCGCGCCCGCCGGGGAGACCGGCTCGCCCGCGCCCGACCCGGCCGCCGGCCAGCCGGCGCCCGCTACCGGCCCCGCCGCGCCCACCGGCGGTACCCCGGCCCCCGGCAAGGCCTCGCCCCGCTCCGGCGGGGCCCCGACCGCCGCCGGCACCGCGGCGCCGCCCCCCGCCGCCGGCGGCGCGGGTGGCGGGGGCGGGGGCAGTGCCTCCGGAGGCGCCGCTTCGGGCGGCAGCGCGGGCGGCGCCCCGCAGCCGCCGCCCGCCCAGGGGGCGGCCCCGCCCGCCGCGCAGCAGCCGGTCCCGCCGCCCGCCGCCTCCAAGGCCCCCGCTCCCGCCCCCCTGGTCGCGGTGGCCGGCCCGTACTGCAGCGCCAGCGGCACCACCTACACCCCGATCGGCTGGTGGGACCAGGGCGACATCGGCTGGAAGAAGTACTCCGGCGGATGGAGCAGCGACGGCTGCAACGGCACGTACGTCTCGGTGCCGATGTCCGGTGACGCCAACAAGGACGACAGCAACTCCGTGGTGTGGACGTTCAACCTCGGCAACGTCAAGAGCTGCACCCTGTCCGTCTACATCCCGGCTGACAGCGACCTGAAGAAGGTCGGCGGCAAGGCGACGCTCTACACCGTGAAGAGCGGCAGTACGTCCGGCTCCTTCGTCATCAACCAGACCGCCAACCGCGGCCGTTGGGTGGACCAGACGGCGTACGCCTACCAGGGCTCGCTCACCGTCACGCTGCACACCCGCGGCGAGGACTTCGTCGGCCCCACCAAGAACAACGCCCACCACGCGGCCTCCGCGGTCAAGGCCACCTGCACCTCCTGAGCCGGCGCCGGCCACCCGGTCTGCCGCACCCACCCATCCCGGTGCCCCGCTTCGGCGGACCCAGCCGGTGAACCCACCCCGACGAAGGGAACCCCTGGCATGTCGCGCCCGGTGCTGACGGTCTGCGCGGAGCAGCGGGAGGCCGGCTCCTACCGCACGATCGGTGAAGCCCTCCAGGTCGCCCGAAGCGGGGCGGTGATCTCGGTGCGCCCCGGCCGCTACGACGAGAACCTGGTGGTCACCAAGATGGTGACCATCGCGGCCGAGGACGTCCGGGGGAGTGTGCGGATCAGCCCGCGGCGCGGCTCGGTGGTCCAGGTCCTCGCCGAGGCGGTCCAGCTGACCGGACTGGTGATCCAGGGGCAGGACGACGACCTGCCCGCCGTGGACGTGCCACAGGGCCAGCTCGCCCTCCAGGACTGCGAGGTGATCGGCAACTCCTGGACGGCCGTGCTGACCCGCCGGCAGGGTTCGCTGGCGATGCGCGGCTGCCGGGTGACCAACCCGGCCGGCGCCGGCCTGGTGGAGACCTCCGACGGCACCAGCGTCGTCGAGGACAGCGTGATCGAGCACCTGGGCACCTCCGCCCTGGTGATCGGCGAGCGGTCCAACCCCGTCGTGCGGCGCTGCGTGCTGCGCGACGCCCGCGGCAACGGCGTCTGCGCCAACGGCGAAGCCCGCGGAGTGATCGAGGACTGCGAGATCTCCGCCACCGACAAGCCCGCCGTGGCACTGGAGGAGCAGAGCACCACACGGCTGGTGCGGACGGAGGTCCGGGACAGCGCACAGGGCGTCTTCCTCGGCTCCACCGCCCGGGTGGTGCTGGAGGAGTGCACCGTCACCGCCGTGCGGGGTCACGGGTTCGTCCTCGCCAACGGTACCGACCCGCTGCTGCGCCGCTGCCGGGCGGTCCGCACCCAGGGCCACGGTCTGCACGTCGCCGGCCGCTCCCGGGGCACCTTCGAGGACTTCGAGGTCACCTCCGCCGCCCAGGCGGGCATCTTCGTCGGGGAGTCCTCCGGCCCCACCCTGGTCCGGGCCGTGGTGCGCGACGGCGAGGCGGACGGCGTGGAGCTGAGCGAGGAGAGCGCCGCCGAGTTCGACCGCCTGGAGGTGCGCGACGCGGCCGGCAACGGCGTCGTCGTCCGCGAGGGCGCCAACCCGCTGCTGCGCCGGATCATCGTCTCCGGCGCGTCCGGACACGGCGTCGAGGTGGTGCGGGACGGGCGCGGCCGGCTGGAGGAGGCGACCGTGCTCGACGCGGGCAAGTCCGGCGTCCGGATCGCCGACGGCGCCAACACCTACCTCGGCGGCGGCACCGTGCGTGGCAGCCGGGCGAGCGGGATCTCGGTCGGCGCCGACGGCATCGCCACCCTGCGCGAGGTCGAGACGGCCGACAACGAGTACGACGGCGTGAGCGTCGAGCGCGGCGGCGAGCTGACCGCGACCAGGTCACGGCTGCGGGCCAACCGCCGGCACGGCCTCCACCTGCTGCCCGGCTCCCGGGCCACCCTGACGGGGTGCCGGCTGACCGGCAACACGGTGGACGGCATCCGCTCGGAGACCACCGAGCCGGTCCGGCTCACCGACTGCGTGGTCGCCGAGAACCAGGGCGCCGGCCTGCGCCAGAGCGAGTCCAGCGAACGGCTGTCGGTCGAGAACCTGGACAGCCGCGACAACCGCACGGCGGACGCCCACGGCACCGCCACCGCCGCGGCGGGAGCGGCCGGTACGGCCGACACCCCCGAAGGCGAGGGCGCGGCCTCCGAGGGCGCGGCCCCGGCCGGGCCGGACGCCGGCCCGCAGGGCCCGCAGGCCGTCCTGCGGACGCTGGTCGGCCTGGAGGGCGTCAAGGAGCAGGTCGCCACCCTGGTCAACCTGAACAAGCTGGCCAAACGCCGCGAACAGGCCGGGCTGCCGGCCCTGCCGATGAGCCGGCACCTGGTCTTCGCCGGCCCGCCCGGCACCGGCAAGACCACCGTGGCCCGGCTCTACGGCGCCATCCTGGCGGAGCTCGGCGTGCTGCGCAGCGGCCACCTGGTCGAGGTGGCCCGGGCCGACCTGGTCGCCTCGATCATCGGCGGTACGGCACTCAAGACCACCGAGGTGGTGAAGGAGGCCCTCGGCGGGGTGCTCTTCATCGACGAGGCCTACACCCTGTCGGCGGGCTCCGGCGGGACGGGCCCCGACTTCGGCCGCGAGGCGATCGACACCCTGGTCAAACTGATGGAGGACCACCGCGACGACCTGGTGGTGATCGTGGCGGGCTACGAGGCCGAGATCCGCGCCTTCCTCGCCTCCAACCCGGGCCTCGCCTCCCGGTTCAGCCGGACCGTCGAGTTCGCGAACTACAGCGTCGACGAACTCACCACCATCGTCGAACGCGCGGCGGCCGGCCACGGCTACGAACTCGCCGACGGCACCCGCGAGGCCCTCGCCCAGAACTTCGAACGGATGCCCAGGGGCGCGGACTTCGGCAACGGCCGGGCGGCCCGCAAGGTGTTCGAGGAGATGGTCGACCGCCAGGCCTCCCGGCTCGCCGAGCTGGAGAGCATCAACAACGCCGACCTCGCCCTGCTCGTCCCGTCCGACGTCGACGAGCACGCCGCCGCCGCGGCCGCCCGCGCCACCGCGGGCACCCAGCAGCCCGAGGAGCCCGGCCTGCTCGACCGGCTGCGCGCGATGGTCGGGCTCGCTGCCGCGAAGGAACAGGTGGAGGACCTCGTCAACCTCACCCGGCAGACCCGGCGCCGGGTCGAGGCCGGGCTGCCGGCCGCCGTCATCAGCCACCACCTGGTCTTCTCCGGCCCGCCCGGCACCGGAAAGACCACGGTCGCCCGGCTCTACGGCGAGCTGCTCGCCGAACTCGGCGTGCTGCCGAGCGGCCAGCTGATCGAGACCGCCCGCGCCGACCTGGTCGGCCGCTACATCGGTCACACCGCGCAGTTGACCCGGGACGCCTTCGAACGCGCCCGCGGCGGCGTGCTCTTCATCGACGAGGCCTACACCCTGACGCCGCGCCACGGCGCCGGCGGGGACTTCGGCCAGGAGGCGGTGGACACCCTGATGAAGCTGATGGAGGACCACCGCGACGAGGTCGTCGTGATCGTGGCCGGCTACCAGGAGGAGATGCAGGGCTTCCTGGCCTCCAACCCCGGTCTGGCGTCGCGCTTCTCCCGCGAGATCACCTTCGACCACTACAGCGACGAGGAACTGCTCACCATCGTGCGGCTCCAGGCCGAGGCCGGCGGCTACCGCTGCACCCCGGAGACCCTGGCGGCGCTCGGTGTCCGGTTCGCGTCCGTCCCGCGCGACCGGAGCTTCGGGAACGGACGCTTCGCCCGGCAGGTCCTGGAGTCGATGATCACCCGCCAGGCCGGCCGACTGGCCCGGCTGGACATCGCCGACCTGGCCGAACTGAGCCTGCTGCTGCCGCAGGACATCCCGGCCGAGCGGATCGGCAGCTTCCTGTGAGGCCGGTGGCCGCAGTGCTGGCCGGGGCCCTGCTGCTTCCGGCCTGCGGCCTGCTGGCGGCGGGTACGGCACTGGCCGACACGCACGGACCGTCGGCGGCACCGGGGTCACCCGGGGCGTCGGGTGCGCCGGCGGCGGGCGCACCGACAGCGGCGGGCGCACCGGCCGACGCGCTACCGGGCGTCAGCCAGCTGCGCCGCGACCCGTCCGGGCGCCCGGCCGGCTGCCTGCCGGCCTCGGCCAAGGGCACCCAGCTCACCCCCTGGCCGCAGACCTTCCTGCGGCCCGACCGGGTCTGGCCACTGAGCCAGGGCGACGGCGTCACCGTCGCGGTGCTCGGTTCCGGGGTGTCCGACGGGGCAGGCGCGCTCGCCGGGCGGATCGGCTACGCGGCCAAGCTGCCCGGGGCCGGCGACCCGGCCGCCGACTGCGTCGGGCACGGGACCTTCCTGACCGGCCTGATCGCCGCGGCCCGGCGCGACGGCACCGGATTCGCCGGCCTGGCCCCGCACGCCCGGATTCTCGCGGTGGGCGTCACCGACGACACCGGAGCCACCACCGCCGATCTCCTCGCCCAGGGGATCACGACCGCGGTCGAGCGGGGCGCGCGCGTCATCGACGTGGGCGTGACCGTCACGGCGGGCAGTGACGCGCTCGCGGCGGCGGTGCGGCAGGCCCGGAGCCGGGGCGCGCTGGTCCTCGCCCCGGTGGCCCCGGACGCGCCGCCCCCCAATCAGGGAGACGCGGCGAAGCCGCAACCGGTCTACCCGGCCGCCTATCCCGAGGTGCTGGCCGTCCGCGACCTCGGACCCGGCGGTGCGCTCCCGGAGGGCGACGGGGCAGTGGCCGGCGGCCGGGTGGATCTGGCGGCCCCCGGCGACGCGGTGATGAGCGTCGGCCCGAACCCGGGCGGCTACTACACGGGCACCGGGTCCAGCTACGCGACGGCGTTCGTGGCGGGCACCGCAGCCCTGGTGCTCGGCTACCGCCCCGGCCTGACCGCGGACCAGTTGGCACAGCGGCTGAAGGCGACCGCCTACCGGACGGCCGGCCCGGCACCCGACCCGCAGGTCGGCCACGGCACGGTCGACCCGGTCGCGGCCGTCACCGCCCTCCTCCCGCAGGAACAGCCGTCGCCTCCCACCGCCGCCGTCACCGCCGCTCCGGCCGCCGTGGCCATGCCGCCCGGCCGGCCGGACTCCGCCGCCCCCCACCAGGCGGTCGTCGTGGCGCTGGGCGCCATGGGTGTGATCGGCCTGGTCGCAGTGGGCGCGGTCGTCGGCCCGCGCGGCCGGGCCCGCGGCTGGCAGCCACCGAGGCCCGAGCAGGGAGCCGGGACGGGGTAAGGCGTGCGGAGCGGTCCTCTGAACGCGCGGGCTTGCGGGGCGTGCGTCGCGAGGAGCCGGCGGAGCGGGTGGGGCGGTGGGTCAGTGCCCGGCCACCGGCAGGCCCGCGGTGGTGGCCGCGGCGGCGTACGGCCTGGCAGCCGCCCACGGGACGGTCGCGGCCAGCGCGTCGCCGACCAGAGCGGCCAGTTCCAGCATCGCCGTCCCGGCCGACGCGGGCCTGCGGTCGGGGGGAACGACGACGCCCCGGCAGCGGGTGCCGAAGTGTGCGACCAGCTCGCGGGCCGGTACCGGGCGATCGGCCCCCGCCGCCGAGGGCGGGCACGGTGTGAGGACGACGGTGCCGCCGCGGACGAGTGCGCCGTGCCCCTGCGCCACCAGGCCCTCCAGCAGGGTGGACACGGCCGCCGCGTCGGCCGCCGAGGTGCTCGCGCAGATCACCAACTGGTCGGCGAGTTCGACGGCGGCCTGCCGGACGTCGTCCGCCGCGGCCGTGGCGTCACTGAGGACCAGTGGGTAGTGCGTGCCCAGCAGTCCCGCCGCGTGCCGGTAGCGGTCCGCGTCGAGGGCGGGGGCCCACGGGCCGGGACGCGTCGTCAGCACTTCGAGTCGGTCGGCGGGACGGGTGAGACCGTCCGGCCCGGGTACCGCCGCGAACACGTCGCCCACGGCCCACAGGCTCGCCGGCACGCCCTCCGGCGGACCGGCGGCACTCCGGCGGGGGCCCCGGTCCTCCAGGCCGAGGACGACCACCCGGTCCGAGCGGTGACGGGAGAGCAGGGCACCCAGCGTCACCGGGGCGCCGGTCCAACGGTCCTCGACCGGCCGGCCGAGTACGGCGATCCGGTGGCAGCCGAGCAGCGGGGTACGGATCCGGTCGACCAGAAGCCGTCGCGCCTCCGCGCCGCCCGCGAAGGGCAGCCGCAGCATGCGCGGCCGCTGCGGTGCCGGCGGCTGCGGTCCCGCCGCGGGCGCGAATCCGGCGAACGCGGTGGGTGGGGCCGGCGGCGACGCAGGTCCGGCCGGGGCCGGGACCGGGGCTGGTACGGGGCTCGCGGACGGGGCAGGGCCCGCCGCGGGCGGGTCCGCCGGAGCGGGCGGTTCCCCGGCGGCCGCGGCACGGGCGAACAACGACCGCTCGGCGGGCGGGATCAGCTGGGTTCCCAGCGTGTCGAGCGGCCGCCGGGCGACCACCGGCACGGGGACGGGCCAGTCGGCCGGCGTGTAGTCCGGATGGTCCTCCGGGCCGGGGCGTCGTACCTGGCCGGGGCTGTCGTCCGCGAACGTCATGCCGTGTCCCTCCCGGGGTGTCCGCCGTGTCGGCCCGTCCAGTCAGGAATACGGCTGTCCGCCCGTCCCGGTTCACCCGGCGGCACGGGCCGGACGCCCCCGCCGGACGCCCCCGTCGGTTGCTCCCGTCGGCCGCGCCCGGGGTGCCGGAGGCGGCGGTGAACCGCTTCAGACGGCGGGCCCGTTGAGCGGATCGGGCGCATGCGGCGCTCCCGTAGCGCTCGGAGGACCAGATGCGTACCACCACGACCCGCGCCGTCCGTACGGTCGGCCTGCTCATGGCCACCGGTCTGATCGGTCTCACCGGCGCCACCTCCGCGCACGCCGGGGACCTGGATCCGACGGAGCCGAAGCAGCCGAACATCCCCGCCGGGAAGAACTTCGTGCTGTGTTCGTACGGCAACTACGCCTCCTACGCGGTGTTCCCGAAGCGGGGCAACATGTCCACCGCGGTCGCCGAGTCAGGGCGCTGCGTCGGTGTGTCGCTGAGCGGCCGGGGTAGTGAGACGGTCGTGATCTACGGCCGCAAGGCCGACGGGAGCAAGTTCAAGATCGGCACCGACAGCTTCGACCTCCCCGACGGCGAGCGCATCAAGACCCTCAACACCCCCGACAACGACGACTGGACGACGTTCTAGGACGGCCCCGGCAGCAGGCCGGGCGGGCGGCAGGGCGGCGAGCGCCCGTCCGTCCGGCTGCTGCGAGGTTGCCGGCTGTGCGGCCGGCCGCCGGAAATCCGCTGCTGGATCCGGCGGCCAATCGATACCGTTTCCCCGGGGTGTACGGCCAGTGGCCGGCACCACCGAGGAGAGTCGGCATGCGTCCCGGTCCGGGACGGGGGAGGAAGAACGATGGCGGCGGACGGACGGAGACCGGGCGACCTCGTCGCGGCCCTGGTGGGCGAGCGGGTGGAGAGCCTGCCCGGGCCGCCCGCGTTGGCGGTACCCGAGGCGCCGGCGCACGAGGTGATCGCCGTCGCCCGGCGGATCGCCCTGCGCGCGCTGCCGGCGGGGCGGCCGCGTCTGGCTCCCTTGCCCGCGCTGCTGCGGCTCGCGACGGTGCTGGTCGTCGACGAGCACCCGTCCGCGGCGGCCTGGTCGGTGGCCGACCGGGAACGGCTCTCCGAGTGGGTGGCCGTGCTGATCGAGCACCGGGGTGAGGACGGGGTCCAGGAGCTGGTCGGCGCGCTCACCGGGGGCTGAGCGGGCGCGGGGCGCGCGTTGGCGGAATGTTGGTGCACTCTTGGCGGCCCCCGGCAGCCTGGTGTCCGGCCACCGGGGGGATTCCGGTCGGTCTCTGCCCTGCCCTTGCCCGACCCGAGAGGTAGCGCTTCCCCATGCCGCCCGTCACCCCGTCACAGCCGGCCACCCCGTCACAGCCGGTTACCCAGAAGCACCCGGTCACCCAGCCGGTTACCCAGAAGCACCCCGTCACCCACCCGGTCATCCCGTCACAGCCGGGCCCCCCTGCCCAGTCCGGCACCCTGCGGTCCGCCGTGGCGGCGGGAGCCTGCCGGCCCGCCGAGCCGTCGGCCGCTGCGGGCGCCAAGGCCGCCGCCGCAGCCCGGTCCGCCGCCAAGTCCGCCGCTGCCGCCGCGCGCAAGGCCCGTCCGACCCTCGACCCGGACACCCTCGCCGAGATCCACCGCCTGCACGGCGGCTACCTGCTGCGGGCGCTGCTGCGGGTGACCGGCGGCGATCGCGGCAAGGCCGAGGACATCCTGCAGGAGACCCTGCTGCGTGCCTGGCAGAACCCCGAGGCGCTGGCGGCCGGGCCCGAGCAGAGCCGGCCCTGGCTGTTCACCGTCGCCCGGCGGATCGCCATCGACCACTACCGGATGGCCGCCGCCCGCGCCCGCGAGGTGCTCGGCGAGGAGTCGACGGACCGCCCGGTCACCGAGGACCCGTACGACCAGGTGGTCGTCGCCCGGGACGTCGACTCGGCGCTCCGGCGGCTCCAGCAGCACCACCGCGACGTGCTGGTCGAGCTGCACCTGAACGACCGGTCGGTGGCGGACGCCGCCACCCGGCTCGGCGTGCCGCCGGGCACGGTCAAGTCCCGCAACTTCTATGCGATCCGCGCCCTGCGCCCGGTCCTGGCGGCGGAGCACGGGTACGGCCCGAAGGAGGCCCGGACCGCGCCTGCGGCCCCCGTCCGCCGCGGGGTGGGCGCCTGACGGCCGGGGCCGGAGCCAGCTGACCAAGCGTCAGATCCGCCGGTCGGTCCGCGCGTTCAGTGCCTCCTCGATGACGGTGGCCCGTTCGCTGGTCGCGCCGGCCAGGTGGCCGCAGGAGCGGAAGCGGCCGAGCGCCGAGCGCATCCGGCCGACGGCCTCCGGCTCGCGTCCGCGGGCCGCCAGGAAGGTGGCGTAGGACTGTTCGGCGAGGGCCTGCAGGTGCAGCATGCCCGCCTCCTCGCAGGTGGCCAGCAGGCGGTGCCAGGCCAGCTCGCCGGCCTCGTGTCGGCCGAGCGCCTGCAGTGCCTGCGCCTCCGTCAGCATCGACCAGAGCTGGATCGTGGAGGCCGGGAGGCCGGGCAGCAGGCCCCTGGCCTCACGGGCCTGGCGCAGCGCCCCCTCCCGGTCGCCGGCCAGCAGGCTGACCCCGGCCTGGTAGCCGAGCGCGTAGGAGAGGCGCCGGGCGTCGCCGCTCTCCTCGGCGAGCGCCAACGCCGTGGCGGCCAGCCGGGCGGCCTCGGCGGTGTCCCCCCGCAGGGCGGTGGCCAGCGCCAGGGTGGCGAGTGCCCGCAGGTGTGCGGCGCCGTCCGCGGGGGACGTGCCCGCCACGGCCGTGCGGGCGACCTCGGCCGCCTCCTGGCGGCGTTCCAGGCCGAGCAGGGCGTTGGCCACCGCCCCGCGCAGCAGGGCGATGCCGACCCGGTCGTCGCAGGCCTCGGCGGCCCGTTCGCCCGCACGGAGGCAGTCCAGCCAGTCGGTGAAGCGGCTGGAGCCGTAGTAGAGCGGGCAGGCGGCCGCCGCCAGCCGCCAGGCCCGCCCGGGGTCGGTGCCGGCGGTCGCGATGACCAGGGCGCGGATCGCCGGCTCCTCGGCCGCGAACCAGTCGAGCGCGCCGCGGGTGCCGGTCACCGGCGGCAGCGCGACCGGCGGGTGGACGCGCTCGCCGAGGCTGTCCTGCCCCGGTTCCACCTGCTCGCCGCAGTGCCAGGCGGCCTCCAGGTAGTAGTCCAGCAGCCGCTCGGTGCCGATCCGCCGGAACCCCTCCGCCTGTTCGGCGAGCAGCTGGACGCCGAACAGGCGGACCAGGTCGGGGCGGCCGTACCGTCCGGGCGCGGTCTCGGTGAGCACATGGTGCGCGACCAGCTCGCCCAGGGTGGCGCGGGCGGCGGCCGGGTCGGCGCCGAGCAGTGCCGCGCTCGCGAGGGCGTCCACATCCCGGCCCGGATGGGTCGCGAGGAGGGCGAACAACAGCGTTGCGTCGAGCGAGAGGTGACGGTACGTCTGCTCCAGCGCCTCGCCGACACCGGCCACCCCGTCGGCCTCCAGCGCGCCCAGGCGGGTGCGCTCGTCGGCGAGTTCGTCGGCCAGCTCGGCGATCGTCCAGTCCGGCCGGGCGGCCAGCCTGGCGACCGCGGTCCGCAGGGCCAGCGGCAGCCGGTCGCAGAGCCCGGCCAGCCGCGCGGCGGCCGCCGGCTCGGCCCGCACCCGCGCGGGCGTCAGGCCGTGCTCCAGCAGCAGCAGGGCGTCGGCCTCGGGCAGCGGGGCCAGGCGCAGCAGGGCGGCCCCCTCGGCGACCAGCAGGCCCTCCAGTGATCCCCGGCTGGTGACGACGGCCGCGCACCCCGCGCCGGGCAGCAGCTCGGCGACCTGCTCGGCGTCGAGGGCATTGTCCAGGACCACCAGCAGCCGCCGCCCGCGCGTCCGGTCGCGGTAGCGGGCGGTCCGCCCGGCCCCGTCCGCGGGGATCTCGGAGGCCGGCACGCCCAGCGCGAGCAGGAACCGGCCGAGCAGCTCCGCCGGGTCCGCCGGGCCGTCCGGGTCGAAGCCGCGCAGGTCGGCGAAGAGCAGGCCGTCCGGGAAGTCCCCGGCCGCCCGGTGCGCCCAGGCGAGGACGGTGGCGCTCTTGCCGACCCCGGCCGGGCCGACCACCAGTGCCGGCCCGTCGTCGCCGCGGTCCGGCCCGCACATCCGGTCCAGCCACTGCCGTTCGGTCTCCCGGCCGGCGAAGTCCACCGGCGGGCGCGGGAGTTGGCGCGGCACGGGGTGGGCGGCCGGCGGCGCGGGGTCGGCCGGACGGGCCCGGGGTGGCGAAGGCGGCGTGGCCCCGCCACCGGCCAGCACCTCGGCGAGGGCCGCCTGGAGGGCCGGGCCGGGCCGGATGCCGAGCTCGCCGTCGAGCCTCACGCGGGCGCGGTGGTACGCGGTGAGCGCGTCCGCCTGCCGCCCGCTCTGGTGCAGGCACCGGACCAGCAGCGCCACCACCTCCTCGCGCAGCCCGTCGGCCCGGACGCTCTGTTCCAGGACGGGCACGGCCGCCGCGCCGCTGCCCTGGCGCAGGCGCAGCCCGGCCCAGGCGATCAGGGCCCGGGTGTGGGTCTGGTCCAGCTGCTCCACCAGGGCGCGGCGCGGTGCGGTGTCGGGCAGGTCGGCCAGTGCGCCGCCGCGCCAGAGCCGCAGCGCCTGCTCCAGCAGCGCGATCGCCGCGTCGTCCGCGGCGCAGCCGCCGGAGTCGTCACAGCCGTCGCAGCCGTAGGAGTCCGCGCTGCCTTCGTGGCGGCCGGCGTGCCGGTCGGCCCGGCCGGTCAGCGCCTCGAACCGCAGCGCGTCCACCTCGTCGGCCGGCCCGGTGAGCAGATAGCCGGGTGCCCGGGTGTGCAGCACGAACGGCGTCCCGGCGAGTGCCTTGCGCAACGCGGCCACGTGCCCCTGGAGCGCCGCCCGGGCGCTGGCCGGCGGCCACTCGCCCCAGAGCAGTTCGCAGAAGGTGCCGACGGCGACCACCCGCCCCAGCCGCAGGGCCAGCAGCGCCAGGACAGCCCGCCGCTGCGCCCCCGGAAGAGCCGCGAAGTCGGTTTCCCCGGCGCGCAGTTCCACCGGGCCGAGGAGCCGAATCCGCACCCGTACCCCTCACCCTCAGACCACCCCGACCAGGCCCGGGACCGTCCCGGGTGGTGCAGTGTAGTGCCCGCAGGTGTCGGCCGCGCCACGGACGGCGACGGGCGGCGGGCGACCGACCGGCGGCGGACCCGGCGTGGGCCACCGGCCGGCCCGGGCCTATCCTTCGGACGGACCGGCCGGATCGGACGCCCTCGTCGTTGCCCGGGCCCGTCCGGCCGCCGCCGGTCGGACCGACCCGACCGACCGGATCATCAGTGAATCGAGCGGCTTCGGACGGCTCGGAGAAGCGCCGCCGGGCGGAATACCCGCCCGGCGCGGGAGGGGGAGCGGCCGCATGCGGATCGACCTGCTCGGACCGGTCGCCGTCCGGCGTGACGACGGGGCGCCGGTCACACCCTCGGCCCCCAAGCGCCGCGCCCTGCTCAGCGCGCTCGCCATCCGCTTCGACCAGCTCGTCGCCACCGACGAACTGATCGAACTGGTCTGGGACGCCACCGCGCCGCCCACCGCCCGCGCCGCCCTCCAGGGGCACATCGCCGCCCTGCGCCGCGTACTTGACGACGACTCACTCGCCCTCGGCACCCGCGGCACCGGCTACGTCCTCACCGGCGACCCCGACCGCGTCGACGCGCTGCGCTTCCAGCGGCTCTGCGACCGGGCCGGCCTGCACCTGCCCGGCCGCCCCGACCCCGCCGGACCGGGCCCCGCCGGCCCCGGCACGCGCCCGGACGAGGACCCGGCACTCCCGCTCCTGCGCGCCGCCGTCGACCTCTGGCACGGCGCCGCGCTCACCGACTGCGGCTCCACCCTGCTCCGGGAACGGACCGCCCCGCACCTGGACGACCTGCGGCTGCGCGCCCTCGACCGGCTCGCCGACGGCCTCTGCCGGGCGGGCCGGGGCGGCGAACTCGTCGCAGAACTCACCGAAGCCGCGGCGGCCCACCCCTCCCGGCAGGGGCTGGCCGCCCGGCTGATCACCTGCCTCGGCCAGGCCGGCCGCCACGACGAGGCCATCGCCCGGTACGACCGGACGGTGGCCGCACTGCCCGGCGCACCGGGCCCCGAGCTGCGCCTGGCCGGCGAGCGGCTCGGCCGGCGGGCGGACGCCGGCCCGCCGTCCGCGGCCCCCGCGCCCCGGCCCGGCCCCGCGGCGCCCGCGGGGCCGGCACCGGCCGCGCCGCCGCCCGCCGACCGGCGCTTCGTCGGCCGGACGGCCGAACTCGACCGGCTGGACGAGGCGGTCGCCACCGGTCCCGCCGGCCGCCCGATCCTGGTCACCGGGCCCGCCGGGGTCGGCAAGACCGGCCTGGTCCACTACTGGGCACACCGCTCCGCCGACCGCTTCCCCGACGGCCGGCTCCACGTCGACCTCCGCGGCTTCGCCAAGGACGGACCACGCGACCCCGCCGAGGTACTGGGCGTCCTGCTGGCCGCGCTCGGAGTCCCGGAGGGCGAGCTGCCCGACTCGCCCGACGACCGCGCCCGCCGCTACCGCGACCTGCTGACGGGCCGCCGGATGCTGCTCGTCCTGGACGACGCGCGCTCGTACGAGCAGCTCGCCCCGCTGCTGCCGGACCCGCCGCCCGACCCCGGCCTGCCGCTCGCCGCGGGAGCCGCACCCGCCGGGCCCGTCACGGTCGTCACCAGCCGCAGCCGGCTGCGCCACGTCCTGCTCCGGGAGGGCGGCATCCCGGTGCCGCTGGACGTGCTGACCCCCGCCGAGGCCGGCGACCTGCTCGCCCGGAGCCTGGGCGCGGCCCGGGTGGCCGCCGAGCCGCAGGCCGCCGTCGAACTCGCCGAACGGTGCGACCGCCTGCCGCTGGCCCTGCGCCTGGCGGCCGCCCGGCTGTCCGCCCGGCCCGGCTGGACCCTGGGCGACCTCGCCGCGGAACTCTCCGACGACGAGGCCGGGCACGCCGCGCTCGCCGGGACGGGCGGCCCGCTCGGCATCACCGCGGCCCTCGACCTGACGTACCGCACGCTGACGCCCGCCGCGGCCCGGCTGTTCACCCTGCTCGGCCTGCACCCCGGCCGGGTGATCGGGACCGGCACCGCAGCCGCGCTCGCCGACCTGCCACCCGCCGCCGCCCGGACGCTGCTGGCCCGGCTCGACGCGACCCACCTCCTGGAGGAGACGACACCCGGCCGCTACACCCGGCGCGAGCTGGTCCGCCGCTACGGCGCCCGGCTGGCCGCCGACCTCACCTGCGACGAGCGGCTCGCCGCCCTGGACCGGCTGATCGGCCACTACCTGGCGGAGACCGCGGCCGACGCACCCGGCCCGGCCGGTGCGGGGCGGGCCGAGGCCTGGTTCCGGCGGGAGGAGGGCGCCGTGCGCGCGGTGGTGCTCTGCGCCGAGGAGCACGGCCGCACCGTCGAGGCCTGGCAGCTCGCCCACCGGGCCGGGCGCCTCTACGAGCGCACCGACTTCGACCGCACCCACTGGCGGACCACCGTCGAGGCCGGCCTGCGGGCCGCCCGTGCCTGCGCCGACCCGGCCGCCGAGGCCCGGCTCTGCACCGACCTCGCCGTCCTGCTGGTCGACCGGCGGGTGTTCCGCGGCGCCGCCGAACACCTGGACCGGGCGGTCACCACGGCCGACCGGGCCGACGACCCGCTGCTGCGCCACCGCTGCCGGGCCCGGGTCGCCGACGCCCTGGTCCGGGCGGGCCGGTACGACCAGGCGCTGCCGCTGCTGACCGCGCTGGTGGCCGGTGCCCGGATGCCGGGCGCCGGCCACCTGCTGGCCCGGTCCCTCAGCGACCTCGCCGACGCCCTGGTGCTGGCGGGCGCGCCCGGCCCGGCCCTCGCCCACGCCGACGAGGCGCTGCAGGCCGCCACCGCCCGCCCCGGCGGCGTGGACGTCGTGCTGGCCACGCAGAGCCGGGCCCGGGCCCTGGACGCGCTCGGCCGCCCGGGCCTCGCCCTGGTCGCCGCCCAACTGGCCGTCGCGCTCGGGCGCACGGTCGGCGACGCGGCTCTCCAGCACCGCTCCCACGCCCTGCTCGCCGACCTCCTCCAGGCGGTCGGCCGCACCACCGAGGCCACGGTGGAACGGCGGCAGGCCGAGCTCCTCCTGACCGGAGACCGCTGACCGCCCGGCTTGGTCCGCCGCGGTCCGCAGGATGCTCCCCGAACTGCCGCCATGGGCAGAACTACCGGCAGATCCAGCGGGCGAAAATGCGGCCCCGAGCCCCGGCCCGCCGCCTCACCGGGGTGCGGGAAAACCGCGCTGAGCTGGGCCGATGGCGGAGGACCGGGGTGGACCGGGCATACTTCTGCCTCACACGGCCGACGCGGTACGAGTGGGGGCAGAAGTAGTGGCAGTAGCGGGGGCGGAACATGGCTGATCCGGGCAGCACGGTGACGGACACCGGCGAGGCCGACCAGTTCTGCCTGCTGCTGGCCCGGTACCGGGTGCGGGCGGGGCTGACGCAGGAGGAGCTCGCCGCGGTGAGCGGGATCAGCCTGCGCGCCGTGGGGGACATGGAACGCGGCCGCACCCGGGGGCCGCAGCGGCGTACCGTGCGGGCCCTGGCCGAGGCACTGCGACTCGACCGGCGCCGGGCCGCCGCGCTCGAACAGGCCGCCCGGGCCGGCCGCCCCCGCGGCACCCGCGCCACCGGCGCGGCCGCTCCCGCTCCGGCCGTTCCCGCTCCGGCCGCTGCGCCCGCCGGCACACCCGCCGCCGGCACACCCGCCGCCGCTGCGCCTGCCGCCGCTGCGCCCGCCCCCGAGGAGAGCGCCGCCGCCCAGGCCGCCGGGACGTACGCCCTGGCCCTGCCCCGCGACATCGCCGACTTCACCGCCCGCGAGGACGCCCTCGCGCTGATCACGGCACTGGCCGGCACCGGCGAACCAGCCCCGGAGGACCGGCCCGCCCACCCCCGGGTCGTCCTGATCAGCGGTCAGCCCGGCCTCGGCAAGACCGCCTTCGCCCTGCACACCGCCCACACCCTGTCCCACCTCTTCCCCGACGGCCAGCTCTCCCTCGATCTGCGCGGCATGGCCGCCGAGCCCCTCGCCGCCCGCGACGCCCTCGGCCAGATCCTGCGCGCCCTCGGCGTCGCCGACGGCGCGGTGCCCGCCGGCACGGAGGAGCGGGCCGGCCTCTACCGCGCGCTGGTCCGCGAGCGCCGGCTCGTCCTGCTGCTGGACAACGCCGCCGACGAGAGTCAGGTGCGGCCGCTGCTGCCCGGCTCCGGGCCGGCCCTGACCGTCGTCACCAGCCGCCACACCCTGCCCGGGCTCGAGTCCGTCCACCGCCTGAGGCTCGACGCCCTCACCGCGGCCGAGGCCGCGGTCCTGCTGGGCCGCATCGCCGGCCCCGACCGGATCGCCGCCGAGCCCGAGGCCACCGCCGAACTCGCCCGCCTCTGCGGGTACCTGCCGCTCGCCCTGCGGATCGCCGGCCAGCGCCTGGTCGCCCGCCCGCAGCAGACCGTCAGCCACCTCGTGCGCCAACTCGCCGCCGAGGAGTACCGGTTGGACGTGCTGGAGACCGGGGACCTCGCAGTCCGCCCGGCCTTCGCCCTCTCCTACCGCAGGCTGCCGGCCGAGACCCGGCTGGTCCTGCGCCGCTGCGCGCTGACCGCCGGGTACGACGTCACCGCCGCCGTGGTCGCCGCCTACGCGGAGCTGTCCGTCCCGCGTACCGAGCGCCACCTGGAGCAGCTCACCGATGCCGGGCTGATCCAGCTCTCCACCCCGGAGCGTTACCGCCTGCACGACCTCGTGCGCCTCTACGCGGGCGAGCTGCTCGCCGCCGAGGAGACCCCGGAGGGCCTCGAAGCCGTCCGCGGCCGGGCGGGCGCCTGGCTGTTGCGCCGCGCCGCCGAGGCCGGCCTGCTGTTCGACCCGGAGGCCGCCGAGAACGGCGCCGACGACGACTCCGGCGGCGGCGACCCGGACCCGGCCGCCACGGGGGCGCTCGCCGAGGCCGCCCGCTGGCTGGAGGAGGAGAGCCCGGAGTGGCTGGCCGCCCTGCGTCAGGCCTTCGCCGCCGGCCGCCACCGCGAGGTCATCGACACCGCCGAGGCGATGCACTGGTTCTCGGACCGCCTCATCAGCTGGGACATCTGGGCCGAGGTCTTCCAGCTCTCCGTCGACGCCGCCCGCGCGTGCGGTGACCGGCTCGCCGAGACCGTCCACCTGAACTACCTGGCCTGGACCTACTCCACCTGCCTCCACCAGTACCGGCGGGGGGCCGAACTCGCCGGCGAGGCACTGGAGTCGGCCCGCATGATCGGCGACCGCGAGCAGGAGGGCTGGGCGCTGATCTACCTCGGCGGATCGCTGCGGTTCCTCGTCCGGCACCAGGAGGCACTCGACACGTACCGCCAGGCCGCCGAGGTCTTCGCCGCCGTACCCGGCCGGTCCGCCCGGCTGGGCGGGCTGGTCACCCTGCGCGGCGCGGCCAACTGCCTGCGCGAGTCCGGCCGGGTCGAGGAGGCGGTGGAGTCCCGCCGGCTCGCCCTGGCCGGGGCCCTGGAGCTGGTGGAGCTCTGGTCGTCCCCGCTGCCGCACCTGATGGCCGCCTTTGCGGCCCACGAACTCGGCCTGGACCGCGCGGCGTTGAAGCGCTGGCCCGCCGCCGAGAAGGCGTACCGCCAGGCCCTGGTGCACTTCGAGGCGGTCGGGCGCCCCGACTCGATGACCAAGACCCTCACCGAGCTGGGCACCGCGCTGATCGAGCAGGGCCGCGCGGACGAGGCCCGCGAGATCCTCACCGAGGCGCTGACCGACCTCAGCTCCGAAAGCAGCCGGCCCCACGGCCGCCACAGCACCCGCCCGGGCGCCACGACGGCCTCGTAGCCCGGGCCGGAGCTGCCGGTGCCGCCACGCCGGACGCGCTCGCGGAGAGGGTTCCCGGCGGCGGTACCCCAGCCACGACACCGGCCCGGCAGGAGACAAGCCGTAGGGCTTGTCTGACAATTCCTAGGAGCGAGTCGCCTCGTAGTCGGGGAGCGCGGCCGGGGTGGAGCGGGCGGCCGGGCGCATGGCCAGGGTCAGGGCGGCCAGCCCGGCGAAGATGACCGCGGCGACGACGCCGGTGACGTGCAGGCCGGCGGTGAACGCCTCCCGCGCGGTGTGGAGCAGTTCCGCGCCCTGGCCGGCGGGGAGGCTCCGGCCGGCGGCGACCGCGCCGGCCAGCGAGTCGGACGCGCCGTCCGTCCGGCTGCGGTAGACCGCCGCGGCCGTCGCGCCGAGCAGCGCGAAGCCCAGCGAACCGCCGAAGTAGTTGCCGGTCTCCGACATCGACGCCGCCGAGCCGGCGCGCTCCGGCGGCACGGACCCGACGACCAGCCCGGTGCCCAGCGCGAACAGCGGGCCGGTTCCCAGCGCCAGGACGGTGATACCGGTCATCACCAGCGGCAGTGCGCCCGCACCGTCGACGCGGACGAGCAACAGGCTGCCCAGCGCCGATCCCGCCAGCCCGCCGGCGATGGCGGTCGTCTGCCGCATCCGCCGGGCCAGCGCCGGCGCGGCCGTCGTGCCGGCCGCCACGCCCAGGCCCATCGGTGCGAACAGCAGCGCCGACGCCACCGGCGAGAAGCCCAGCACGCCCTGCAGGTACTGGGTCACCAGCAGGCCGGTACCGGCCATGGCCACGCCGGCGAAGACCAGGGCGACGATCACGGCGGTGAACGGGCGGTTGCGGAACAGCCGCAGGTCCAGCAGGGGCGTCTCCATCCGCAGTTGCCGGCGGACGAACAGGAATCCGGCCGCCGCGCCGACGACGAGGGCCGCCGCCGGCACGACCGGCGCGCTCCCGACGGTCAGCTGTTTGATCCCGTAGACCATCAGGAGCACCGCCACGAGCGACAGCCCGACGCTGACCGGGTCCAGCCGCCCCGCCCGGTCGCCGCGGAACTCGGGCAGCAGGACCGGCCCGGCGAGCAGCAGCAACGCCATCGCCGGCACGGCGGCCAGGAACACCGACCCCCACCAGAAGCGCTGGAGCAGGACTCCGGCGAGGACGGGCCCGAGCGCGCCGCCGGTGAACTGGCAGGTCGCCCAGATCGCGATGGCCCGCCCGCGCTGCCGTTCGTCGCGGAACATGGTGATGATCAGGGCCAGGGTGGACGGCGCCAGGGTCGCGCCGGCGACGCCCAGCAGCGCACGCGCGACGATCAGCATCAGCGGGCCGGTCGCGAAGGCCGCCACGACCGACAGCACCGCGAACGCCGCGCCGCCGGTCATCAGCAGCCGGCGGCGGCCGATCCGGTCGCCGAGCGTGCCCATGGTGATGACCAGGCCGGCCACCATGAGCCCGTAGCCGTCACTGATCCACAGCTGCTGGACGTTGGTGGCACCCAGGTCGGCGCTCAGCTGGGGGAGCGCGAGCAGCAACGCCGTCGTGTCCATCGCGACCAGCAGTGTGGGCAGCATGAGGACGACCAGTCCCAGCCACGCCCGGTTGACCCGCATATCCGAAACTCCCTGTTCTCCCGACGATTCGCCGGTTGGTCGGAGCGGCCGGGAGCTTCTTGACATCGGTACGGACGGAATCTCCCGCGCCTGCCACGGCCGGCCGTCACCCCCGGCCGGCCGTCACCCCCGGCCGGCCGTCACCCCCGGCCGGCCGTCACCCCCGGCTGGCCGTCACGCGGGGTCGAGCGTCGCTGGAGGTGGCGCCCCAGCGGGTCGGGCGGTGCCGCGGGAAAGAACTCGTGCGAAAGTTCCGGCGGGGGTGTCAAGACGGCGGCGCCGGCTCCGACCAACCGGTAGGAGGGCCCGCCCGGGGCCCGCGAACCATGAGGGGTACGAGATGCAGTTCCTGATCAGCATGCACATCAACCCGGCCGTGCTGGACGCGCTGACCGACCAGGAGAAGGCGGCGATCGGCGCCGGGCACGGCAGGTTCATCGAGGCGCTGAAGGCGTCCGGCGAGCTGATCACCACGCAGGCGCTGGTCCACCCGTCCCAGGCCGTCGTGGTGTCCGTGCGCAACGGCCAGCCGGTGGTGACCGACGGTCCGTTCCTGGAGTCCAAGGAGTACCTGGGCGGCTTCTACCTGGTCGACTGCGAGGACAGGGAGCGGGCGGTCGAGCTGGCGGCGCAGATCCCGGACGCCGCGATCGAGGGTCTGGGTGTCGAGGTGCGGCAGGTCATGTTCGCCGACGGACAATTGGAGGCATGACAGCACCGGACTTCGAGGACCTGCTGCGTGAGCTCACGCCGCAGGTCCTCGGCACCTTGGTACGCCGGTACGGCCGGTTCGAAGGCTGCGAGGACGCCGTGCAGGAGGCCGTCCTCGCCGCCACCGTGCAGTGGCCGGCCGAGGGAGTGCCGGACAACCCGCGCGGCTGGCTGGTGACCGTCGCGTCCCGGCGGCTCATCGACCAGATGCGCAGCGACCACGCGCGCCGCGAGCGGGAGTCGGCGACGGCCGCCGAGGTGGTGCCCGACGGCGTGCCGGACACCGACGACACGCTCGTCCTGCTGTTCCTGTGCTGCCATCCGACGCTGACCGCGGCCTCCCAGACGGCCCTGACGCTGCGGGCGGTCGGCGGCCTGACCACGGCCGAGATCGCCCGCGCGTTCCTGGTGCCGGAGGGCACGATGGCGGCCAGGATCAGCCGGGCCAAGCAGCGCATCAAGGCCGCCGGCAGCTCGTTCGGCCTGTCGGCCGGCGCGGAGCGGGAGGAGCGGCTGCGGGTCGTCCTGCACGTGCTCTACCTGATCTTCAACGAGGGCTACACCGCCTCCTCGGGCAGCGAGCTGCACCGCGCCGACCTCGCGCGCGAGGCGATCCGGCTGGCCCGGACGGTGCACGCGCAGCTGCCGGAGGACGGCGAGGTGACCGGACTGCTCGCACTGATGCTGCTGACCCACGCCCGCCGGGAGACGCGGACCACGGCGGCCGGTGACCTCGTGCCGCTGGACGAGCAGGACCGCGGGCGGTGGGACCGCGCACTGGTCGACGAGGGCATCGGGCTGGTCAAGGCGGCGCTGGCCGGCCCGGCGCTGGGGCCCTACCAGCTGCAGGCCGCCATCGCCGCCACGCACGCCGCCGCGGCCACCGCCGAGGAGACCAACTGGCCGCAGGTGCACGCCCTCTACCTGATCCTGGAACGGATCGCGCCCAACCCGATGGTCACCCTCAACCGGGCCATCGCGCTCGCCGAGACCGAGGGCCCGCAGGCGGGGCTGGCCCTGCTGTCCACCTTGGACGGCGACGAACGGATGGCCGGGCACCACCGGCTGCTGTCCGTCCGGGCCCATCTGCTGGAGCGGACCGGCGACACGGCCGGGGCGTACGAGCACTACCGGCGTGCCGCCAGGGCCACCGCCAGCATCGCCGAGCAACGCCACCTCGAGTCCCGGGCGGCCAGGGCCGGCGGGGGCCCTCCGGAGCGTGGTCAGGACACCAGGGACTGATCCGCCAGCTCCGTCAGCTTCACGGTGCACAGGCCGCCGCGCTCCGTCCTGACGTCCGTCACCTTGAGCTGGGTGCCGGGCAGGAGGATGAACTCCTCCTCGCCGGTGAACGCGGAGAAGCTGCGGATGCCCACCGCCCGGGCGGGCTGCACCTCGAAGAGCGTCCGCTTGCCGCGGCTGCCGAGGAACCCCCGGGCCACGCCGAGCTCGGACGTGCACGAGGAGACGCCCCACCACGTCACGGTCCGCCCGAGCGGGTACTGCGCCCGGAGGTCCAGCGACACCCCGCGCCACAACGGCTCCGTTCGCGCGGGCAGTTGGGACACCGCCGAGAACAGCAGCCGCAGATACGGGAGGTAGGGGACGATCCTGGTGCGGTCCGGAGAGCGCAGGATGGCGTTGATCTCCCGGTAGAACGCGGACTCGCAGGTGTAGAGGTAGAGGGCGGCGATCGCGTCGGCGGACAGGCCGCCGGCCGCTTCGTCCGCCCGCCGCCTGCCGAACTCGTCCGACCGCACGACGTGGCGGTCCAGCCCGGACAGCAGCTCGGCGACCGGGCCCACGGCCTCGCGGAAGTCCATGAGCGGCGTGTCGAACACGCCCGTGATGGCGGGGAGGACGAGCCCCTCGTCCTTGACGCTCGCGAGCCGGTCGAGATAGAGCTGGTGGAGCTCCATGGTGGACGCGATGAACGCGCCCATGCGGTCGGCGACGTCACCGCCCGTCCCGCCGGCCTCCGCCCCGGCCTTGTTCCACCCCTTGCTCGGAAGCCAGTCGATCGCGTCGCTGCCCAGCGAGGCGAGGGCCGCGTTCACCATGGCGAAGTGGTCGCCGTCGCAGAAGATGTCACCCTGCGCCGCGGGATTGGGGTGGTCGATGTGCCGGACCTCGACCTCGGGGTACTTCTCCTGCAGCCGGAGGACGACCTTCTTCAGGTTGCGCGCGTGAGCCCCCCACCACGCGAAGACGACGCCGCGGTCCTCCTCGGCGGCGTTCTGCTTGGCCCTGAGGATCTCCTCGACGATCCGCTCGGCGACCGGCCGCCAGAACGCGGTGTGCCGGTCCGTCCCGGTCGCCCCGTCGGCACTGGCGGTGAGCGCCGCGTTCAACAGCAGCACACCCTGCGTGAGCATCGCCTGGAACCACTCCGGCGGCTGGACGGTGTCCTCCTTCTTCAGGAGCGCACGGACGTCGGCGATCGGGGTCTTCTTGGGGACGCCGTACTTCCACATCGCCGCCGCCTTGATGATGCAGCGGATGCTGACGACCCGGCCGAACTGACTGTCCTTCCAGTCGTGGAAGGTGTTGTCGAACATGGCGATGCCGGTGGCGCTCTCCGGCCGCGGGTACGGGTTCTGACCGAAGATCACGACCTTCCACTGGTGCGGCGCGTTGGGCTTGAGCGCCTGGAAGGTCAGTTCGCGGACGGGGACGACCTCCGGGCCGCGGCCCGCGCCGATGAACGAGGCCGCGTCCGGCTGCGCCTCGATGACCGGCTTCAGCAGCGGGAGCCAGGGCTCGCCGCCGCCCTTGAAGAGCTCCGCGAGGGCCAGCGGGTCGTTCGGGTCGGGTGTGGCGGGGGTGGTGGCATCGCTCATGGCGGAGGGCTCCGAACTGTCGAACCGTGCTGACGGGGTGGTCGACGAGGTGGCCGGTGTCCGTGCGGCAGCCGTGAATTGCGCGCGGGACCGGGGAAGCGGTGGCCGGTGGCCGTGGCCTCCCGTCGACCGACCTCGACGGACCTGACGATAGGTCGGCCCACTGACAGCGCCCTCGGCGCGGGGAGCGGGCGGGCCGGCGGAGCCGCCGCCGTCGGCCGCACTGTCAGTGGGGCCCGATAGCGTCGTGACCAGTGAAGGGCAGTTGCTTCGAACGGAGTGAACCATGACCGTGGACCAGGTACAGCCGCCGCTGCGCGTGGTGCTGACCGACCTCAACAAGGCGGTGGTGGAGGCGTGGCGGGCGGCGTTCGCCGACACCCCCGGCATCGAGATCCGCACCGGGTCCATCCTCGACGAGGACGCCGACGCCTGGGTCAGCCCCACCAACTCCCTCGGCCGGATGGACGGCGGGGTCGACGCGGTCATCAAGCGCCACCTCGGCGCCGGGATCCAGCTGCGCGTGCAGCGCGCCATCCGCAGCCGGTTCGCCGGGAGCCTCCCGGTGGGAAGCGCGGTCTGCGTCCCGTCCGGTGCGGTCAGCCCGAGGTTCCTGATCTCGACGCCGACGATGGAGAGTTCCTCGCAGAACGTGAGCGAGACGCTGAACGTGGCCCTGGCGTGCGCCGCCGCGTTCCAGGCGATCCACCGGCAGAACAGGGCGACCCCGGGCAGCATCACGTCGGTGGCCCTGGTGGGCATGGGCGCCCGGACCGGCCGGGTCCCGGCACGGGTGTGCGCCAACCTGATGTGGACGGGCTACACGCTCTTCAACGACTTCAGCTTCGAGGACGACGACGACCTGCGCAGCACGATCACCGCGCAGCTCGACGGCATCGACAGCGCCCCCGTCGAGCAGCGGATACGCATCGCCCCGCCTCCCGCCGCTGAGCCGGGCCGCCGGCCTCGGGGTACCCGCCCCGGGGTGCCCGCCGCGCCGGCGAACGCACGGTGACCGGACCGCCGATCGGGCGCGGTCCGGTCACGGGTTCCGCCATGCGGAGCAGTCCTCGGCGGAGGTTTACTTCGTGGCCGGGATGAAGTAGACGTGGTCCGGCGTCACGATCTTGGTGATGGCCTGTCCGAAGAGCGTGCTCGGCTCGATGCCCTGGTAGAGGATGTCGGTGTTGAGGACCACCACGAGGGTCGCGTCCAGCTCGGGCAGGTAGAGGGTGAGGCTCTCGTACCCGGGCAGCGAGCCGTTGTGGCCCACCCACCCCTGGACGTCGAAGAGGCCGAGCCCGTAGCCCGCGCCGGGGATACCGGCGGGCAGGTACTTGGTGCGCTGCGCCTGTGTCCCGGGCGAGAGCAGCGTGCCGGTCGCGACGTCCTTGGCCCAGTGCTTGAGGTCCTCCAGGTCGGAGACCATCGCACCGGCGGCCCAGCCCCAGCTGGGGTTCCAGTCCGTGGCGTCCACCGTCGCGCCGTTGGGGGTCTGGTTGGTGTAGCCGTGCGCGTGCGGCGACGGGAACTCGGCCCCTTCGGGGAACACGGTGTGACGAAGGCCGCTCGGCTCCGTCACGCGGTCGTGGATGAAGTCGGCCAGCGGGATGCCGCTGACCTTCTCGACGACCAGGCCGAGCAGGATGTAGTTGCTGTTGTTGTACAGGAACTGCGTGCCCGGCGCGGCGACATTGGGGTGCTTGTAGCCGTACGCGAGCAGTTCCTCGGGGGTGAAGGGCCTGGTGGGGTCCGACTCCAGCGTGGTGACGAAGCCCGGGTCGGCGGAGTACGGGAACAGGCCGCTGCGCATCTCGGCAAGGTCGCGGATGGTGATCCGGTCGCCGTCCGGGACGCCGCTCACGTACGCCGAGATGGGGTCATCGAGCCCGACCAGTCCGTCGTCGACCAGTTCGAGCACCGCGGTGGCGGTGAAGGTCTTGGTCTCGCTGCCGATCCGCATGTAGAGGTCGTCGGTCATGGGGGCGCCGGTCTTCTTGTCGGCGACGCCGAACGAGCGGACGTACTGGCCCTTCCCCGGCAGCCAGAGCCCGACGGTCACCCCGGGAACACCCGTCTGGCTCATCGTCTGCTGGATGGCCGCGTCGAGCTTGGCCGCGAGTTCGGGGCTCAGCTCCTCCGGCGCGCAGTCCTCGTCGGAGCTGACGTCGGCGGACCGGCGGTGGTCGTCACGCTGGCTCTCGCCGCGGGCGTGGCCGGGCCCGTGTCCGTGTCTGTGGCCGTGCCCGTGCCGGTGGCCGTGGCCGTGGCGGTGGTCGTGCGCAGTCACCTTGTCGGGCGCAGCCGCGTTCGCGGGTGTCGCCCCCACCGGGAGGAGCCCGGCGACGGCTATCGCAGCCACCGCCAAGCCGCGGTAGGCCGTCGTCTTTCGTCGGTGGGGAAACGATCGGGTCATCAGGATTGTCCTCGTTCCAGGGTCGCGTCGGTGTCGAGCTCTTGGTGAGATCGTCGACGGCAAACGCCCACCACGACGAGCCTGACGAGCTGTCCGGGTGACAGGACATCGGATTCCGGCGGACCGGCCCGCCGGGCCGCGCGCGCCCGGACACGGCGCTCCTCCGGCCCGGGGAGGCGGCCCGGGCCGGAGGATGACGCGTGTAGATACCTCCCCGTCCCGCCGTTCAGCCGAGCCGGCGGGCGCGGATGGCGGTGACCAGTTCGGCGATGCCGGGCTCCTTCAGCACGCCGTAGTGGTCACCGGCCAGTTCGACGACGGTGGGCGGTGCGGCGGAGTAGCCGGACTGCCCCTCGATGAAGGAGTAGTCGTCGCCGGCGGCCTTGAAGACGCTGACCGGGGCGTCCAGCCGCCGCTCCGCGAGCTCGTGGAAGCTGTACTCGAATTCGTAGGTCTCCCCGACGATCCGGGTGATCCGGCGGATCCACTCCTCCTCCAGGTCCGGCAGCAGGCGGTGGACGAAGGCGGTGAAGCCGTCCTCGTCGCGGGCCTCGGCGAGGCACGCCGCCAGCCCCGGCCCGCCGATCGAACCCGCGAAGACCGAGTACAGGATGGTCACGTAGCCGGGGTTGCGGTACGAGGCCTCGCGCCCGTACAGCTCGCCGTCGGCCCGGCGGACCTCGGGGTTGCCCGGGCAGATCAGCAGGACGTCCGCCACCCGCTCGCCGGCCTGCTCCAGCTGCCAGGCCGCCTCGAAGGCGACGCGGGCGCCGAAGGAGTAGCCCCACAGGGTGTAGGGGCCCTCGGGCTGCACCCGGCGGATCTCGGCCACGTCGGCGGCGGCCGTCTCCCCGACCGTCGGGTACGGCGTCTCCCCGGCATTGATGCCGTGGGCCTGGATGCCGTAGAACGGCCGGCCCGCGGTGCCGGCGAGCAGCCGCAGGTTCATCGGGTAGCCGCCGAGCCCCGGCCAGCAGAACACCGGGTCGCCGGAGCCCCCGCGGTGCAGCGGCACCAGCCGGGAGGCGGGGCCGGTGTCGTCGTCGATCCGGCCGGCCAGGTCCGCCAGCCTCGGGCTCTCGAAGAGCACCTGCAGCGGCAGGCGGGTGCCGAACTCCCGGTTGAGCCGGTTGACCAGCGCCACGGCGATCAGCGAGTTCCCGCCGGCGCCGAAGAACTCGTCCGTCGCGGAGACGTTCTCGTACGCCAGCGCCCGCCGCCAGGCCTCGGCGAGCCGGCGCTCGGTCGGCGTCGACGGCGGGACGAACGGGCCGCCGGTCTCCGCGTTCCTGACCTGCTCACTGGCGGTGAGGGTCGACACATCGACCTTTCCGTTGGCGGTCAGCGGCAGCTCGTCCAGGACGAGCACCCGGTTGGGGAGCATGTAGTCGGGCAGGAAGGTGGCCAGCTCGTCCCTGATGATCTCGGCCGGACCCTTCATGTGGACGGCGTCCTCGCGCATGCCCTCGCTGCGGATCTGCTCCTCGCTCACCTTGCCGCCGAGGAAGAAGTACGAGGGGCCGGACGGGATCCCGCAGGCAGCCAGGATGTCGTCGATCCGCCGGGCGGCCGGCAGCGGGTGCCCGGTCTTCGAGCTGTAGCCGGAGGACATGAACCCGAGGCCGAGGGCGAGGCCCTTGCGCTGCAGGCGGTGCAGGGTCGTACCGAGGCCGATGTACTCCAGCCACGGCTCGTCGGCCCGGCTGACCGCGGTGATGCCGAAACCGGCCTGCTCGTACACCTGCTGGTTGATCGCGATCACGTGCCGGGACTCCACCAGGTCGTCCGAGATCCGGACCAACTCGCCGTTCGTGTACCGGTACTGACCGGCCGCCAGGCCTTCGACGCCTCCTGCGTGGGCCTGCACGTAGAGCTCGGTGCGGTCGGTCCGCAGGAGGTCGCCGCCGGGGCGGATCTCGAACGAGCCCAGGTAGCCGTCCTCCTCGGCCACGTCCAGCCTCTCCCGGACGGACGGGTCGTGGCCGGCCGGCCGGATGGCCAGCCCGTACGCGGGCAGCACCTCCTCGAAGACGCCGACCATGTGGCCGGCCTCGAACTCCAGCACCTCCTGGATGTTGTTGCGGTACACCGGTGCGATCGCGCGCCGCTTGCCGAGGAAGTGGACGACCAGGCCCGGCCCCCCGGTGCCGTCGCCGACCCGCACCAGGGTGTGGTCGACGGGGTGGTAGTAGTACACGCCGGCGTCCAGCCCGTGGGCGCCGCCGGTCTCCAGGTACAGCTGGGTGGCGTACAGCGCGCCGGGTGAGGCGTACGCGTACTTCGGCAGCAGCCGCTCCTCGCTGTGGAACTGGCCGAACCACCGCAGGATCGCGCCGAGCCCGGCCAGGCCCGGCTCCGCCGGTTCCCGGGGCGGGCGGCCGGCCGCGGCCGCGCCGCCCGCCGCCCGCGGGGCGAGCAGCTCCAGCAGGTCGTCGCGGGTGACCGCACCACCCTCGTAGGAGCGGTAGGTCTTGCGGGCGAACGTCTCCCGCCGCTGGCGGCCGGTCTCCTGCCGGCCGGGCAGCTCGACCACCGGCCGGCCCGCCAGCTCCTCGGCGTCCCGCACGCCCGGGTTCGACAGCTGTGCCTTCACCTGGAGCTTGCTCGCCTTGGACTGGTGGTGGCTGCCGTGGTTGCCCTGGTCCATCAGGGCCGCCTCCTTGGGGTTCAGCTCGACGCACGCCACCAGGTTCCGGTGGCCCGTGCGCGGGTCGTCGGTGACGACGGCGGCGGCCCGCCGCACCCAGGTGTGCTCCTCGACGGCGAGCGCGATCTCGTCCAGCTCGACCCGGTAGCCGCGCAGCTTGACCTGGTTGTCCACCCGGCCCGAGCACTGGAGGGTGCCGTCCGGGTTCCACTGCGCGAGGTCCCCGGTGCGGTACAGGCGCTCGCCCGGCAGGTGCGGGGAGGCGACGAAGCGCTCCGCCGTCAGGTCGGGCCGGTTCAGGTAGCCGCGCGCGAGCTGGATGCCGCCGATGTAGAGCTCACCGGTCGCGCCGGGCTCCACCGGCGCCAGCTCCTCGTCGAGGACGAAGCACCGGGTGCGGTCGACCGGCACGCCGATCGGCACCGAGCCGGCGTCCTCGCCGACCGTGGCGGCGTCGACCCGGTGCGCGGTCGCGTTGATCGTGCACTCGGTCGGCCCGTACAGGTTGACCAGCGAGGCCCACGGCAGCTCCTCGGTGAGGGCCCGGGCGAGCCGGCGCGACAGCACCTCGCCACCGGAGTACACCTGCCGGAGCGTGGTGCAGGTGCCCAGCCGCTCGGTGTCCAGCAGCGCCTGGAGCAGGGTCGGCACGCACTGCAGCGTGGTCACGCCGTGCTCCCGGACGGTGGCGATCAGGGCCTCCGGGTCGCGGTAGACCCCCGGAGCGCCCATGACGACCAGCGCGCCGGCCGCCGGCGCCAGGATCTCCCACTGCGCCGCGTCGAAGCTCATCGGCGTCTTCTGCAGCACGGTGGCGTCGGCGGCCAGGTGCCCGCGGGCGATCAGCCAGCGCAGCTGGGACACGATGCTCCGGTGCTCGATCATCACGCCCTTGGGCCGGCCGGTGCTGCCCGACGTGTAGATGACGTACGCCAGCGACTCCGGCCGGGGGCCGGGCGGCGGCCCGCCCGGGCCCTGGCTCTGGTGCGGGAACGGGCGCGCGTCCCGGGTGCCCCGCGCGTGCCGGCCGCCGCGGTCCTCGCGGGCGTCGCCCGGCGTGACGACGAGCGTGCCCCGCGGGGCCAGCTCGGTGAGGCGGTCCCGGAGGTGCTCCTGGGTGACGATCACCCCGGTCCCGCTGTCCTCGATCATGTAGCGGAGGCGGTCCTCGGGGTACTCCGGGGAGAGCGGCAGGTAGGCGGCCCCAGCGCAGAGGATCCCCCAGGCTCCGACCAGGAGCTCCGGTGAGGGCTCGACGAACAGCCCGACACGGTCGTCGGGCGCTGTGCCGAGGTGGTGCAGGTGGGCGCCCAGCCGGTCGGCGGCCTCGCCGAGCTGCCGGTAGCTGAGGCGTTCGCCGCCGCCGGTGACGGCCGGGGCGTCCGGCCGGGCGGCCACCTGCTGCCGGAGCAGGTCGGGCAGGCAGACGGCGCGGCGGGTGTCGTGGACGGTGGAGAGCACGGGCTGTGCGGACATGGTGGAATCCCCAGGGTGGCTGCGGGTGACGTCGCCCGGTGGAGCGGGCGTGACATCCACGCTGCGCCGCCCGTCGTCCCGGGCGCCTGGGGCACGGGCCGCCTTCCCGCCCGGCCGTGGCCCGGCCGCAGTCGGGCCCGGTCCCGCGGGGCGGCCGGAGGTCCCGGGCGGCGCGCCGCGGGCCAGGGCCACCTGTCCCGGGCACTCCACGGGCACGCCGGCGCCGGCCGGGTGGGTGGCCCCCCGGGGGCTGCTCCCGTCGGCCGGGCACCCGTCAGATCCGGTGCACCGTCCGGCCCCCGAGCACCGTGCGGACCGGCCGCAGCCCCGCCAGCTCGTCCGGCGGGCAGTCGAACGGGTCGGCGGGCCAGAGGGTCAGGTCCGCCAGGGCCCCGGGCCGCAGGCTGCCGCGTGCTCCGCTCTCGCCCAGCAGCCGGGCCGCGTCGACCGTGTGCAGCCCGATCGCCTCGGCCCGGGTGATCGCGTGCTCGACGCCCTGCGCGCCGGCCACGGTCTGCCGGGTGGTCATGCCCCAGACCGAGACCATCGCGCCGTACGGCCCGACCGGGAAGTCGGAGCCGGCCGCGAGCAGCGCGCCCTCGTCCAGCCACTCGCGCAGCGGGAAGATGCCACGTACCCGTTCGCCGCCCCAGGCCCGGATCTGGGCGGTCGCCGCGTCGTGCAGCAGCGGGTGCTGCACCGTGACCGGGACGCCGAGCGCGATCGCGCGCGAGCGCTGGTCCGGGCGGGCCAGCCCGCCGTGCTCGACCACCAGTGTGCCCGGGGCCAGGCCGGGGTGGTCCTTGATCACCTGCTCGAACACGTCCAGCAGTGTGCGCAGCCCGCGGTCACCCCAGGCGTGGACGCCGACCCGCCAGCCGCGCGCGACCACCCGTCCGACCGCCGCGACCAGCTCCTGCCGGTCCCAGAGCAGCGTGCCGTGGTAGCACGGACGCCCTTCGTACGGCTCGTCCAGCGCACCCGCCTCGATGCCGCCGTCGATGCCGAACTTGACGCCCCAGACGCTCAGCCAGGCGTCGCCCCCGGCACGCCAGGGCTCCATCCGGTCGAGCAGTTCGTCCACCTGCCCGGGCGTGCGGGCGCCGAATCCGGAGACCAGGGCCCGCACCCGGACGCTCAGGGCACCGGCCTCCCGGGCCGCGCGCAGCACCTCGAGGTCCTCCACCGGCACGAGGCAGTCGCGGACCGTGCCGATCCCGGTCGCGGCGTAGTCGGCGGACGCGGCCCGCAGGCCCTCGATCCGGTCGGCGAGCGCCGGGCGCGGCAGCACCCGTTCGGCCAGTGCGACCGCCTTGTCGACCAGCCGGCCGGTCAGCCGGCCCCGCTCGTCCCGCTCGATCACGCCGCCGGGCGGGGCCTCGGTGGCGGCGGTGATGCCGGCCAGCCGCAGTGCCGGGGTGTTGAGCACCATGTTGTAGGCGCCGCGCCGCACCAGCACCGGGTGCTCGTCGGTGGCCGCGTCCAACTCCTCGGTGCGGGGCAGGCGCTGTTCGGCGAGGTTGACCTCCTGCCAGTTGATCGTGGTGCGGATCCACTGCCCGGGGGGCGTGTTCGCCGCCCGCTCACGGATCAGGCCGAGGAGCCCGTCGAGGTCGCGGGCCCGGTGCACCGGGACGTCGTGGACGCTGTGCGCGGCGAGGATCAGATGGGTGTGGGTGTCGTCGAAGGCGGGCAGCACGGTCGTGCCGGGCAGGTCCAGCACGTCCGTCCCCGGGCCGATCAGGTGGTCCAGGCCGTCGGCCTCGGGGGACAGCGCGGTGATCCGTTCGCCGGTGACGGCCAGTGCCCGGTGCGGTGCCTCGCCGGGGACGAGCGTGTGCACGGCGCCGGAGCGGATCAGCAGGTCGGCGGGGGCGTGGTCGGTCACGGCGGATCCTCCGGCGTTACGGCGGTCGGCTGGGTACGGGTCGGGCCAGGTCAGGTCGGGCCAGGTCGGTTCCGGTCGGGGCTGGGAGAGCCCGGTGAGCTTCTCGACGTGCCGCAGGCTGGGCCCGGCGAGCAGGCCGTGCAGTTCGGTGAAGACCGCGCGGGCCGCGACGGCGTTCCACTCCGCCGGCAGCAGCGGCTCCGGCAGTCCCGGGTCGAGGTAGGGCAGACGGCGCCACTGGGTGAGCATCGGGACGTACGCGCGGAACGCCTCGACCGCCTCGATCCGCGGGGACGGGCGCAGGTCGGCGGCCACCTGGCCCCAGGCCCCGGTGAACTCGGCGTACTGCTCCTCGATCGCCGGGAAGTCCCACCAGGAGCCGACCGCCGAGCGCAGTTCGGCGAACCCGGCGTACTCGGAGAGGAAGAGGTGGACGTACGCGCTCAGCCCGAGGCGCTCCAGCAGCAGCCGGGCGTCCGGCAGCACCCGGGCGGGCGCCAGCCAGACCCCGGGGGCGGCGTTGCCGAAGCCGAGCCAGCTCAGCCGGGACCGCAGCTGGTGGCGGCTGGCCCGCTCCGACTCGGGCACCGAGAAGACCGCGACCACCCAGCCGTCGGCGAGCTCGGCGGGCCCGAGGCTGTGGAAGATCCGGCGGTCGCCCTCGTCGAAGACCGGGCCCATCTCCGGGCTCAGCCGGTAGCCGGTGCCCTCGCGCCGCTCCTGCAGCAGTGTGCCGGCCTTCTTCAGCCGCGAGATCGCCGACCGGACGGCCGGAGCGTCGACGTCCAGCTCCGCCATCAGGGCGATCAGGTCGGCTATCGAGATCCAGCCGCCGAGCCGGCGGACGAACTCGCCGTAGATCGTGTGGATCAGGGAGCTGGGGCGTGACGCGTTCCCCGGCATGGCGGCCCTCCTCCCGTACGGCGTGTGCGCCGGTCCCGGGCGGTCCCGCCTGCCGACCGCCCGGCGTGATCATACTGTCGGAGCGCAGCCGAGTGGTCCGGACGGCGGTGCGGTGGGCGGCTGCGGGACGGTCGCCGGCGGGCGGGACGGCGGTGCGGCGGGCGCCCCGTGGGCCGGTGACGTGCTTTCGGCGTAGGCGCCGGAGAGCAGCGACCCCGCCCCCGGTGCGAAGGCGGGCAGCCCGAGCGCGCGCAGCAACTGGTGGACGGTGCAGATCGCCGCCGAGACCACCGGTTTGCCGAGCTGCTGCTCGGCCTCCTCGACGGCCGCCAGCGAGGGCATCTGCACACAGGCGGAGAGCACCACGGCGTCCGCCTCGGCGTGCGCGAGGCGTGCGGCGATCCCGGGCAGCCGGGCCGGGTCGTGGGCGGCGACCGCGAGGTTGTCGGGGATCTCCAGGGCCGCGTGGTCGGTCACCGTGATGCCCTCGTGCGCCAGGTAGTCCACCACGGTCCGGGCGAGCGGCCGGAGGTAGGGCGCGACCAGGGCGACCTTCTTCGCCCCGAGCACGTGCAGCCCGGCCACCAGGGCGCCGGCGCTGGTCACCACCGGCGCCGGCGCGCCGTTCTCGACGGTGCGCCGGTGCAGCCGCTGCTCGGACTCCCGGTGGTAGCCGGGCCCGGTGCTCATGACGGCCACCAGGCAGGCGTAGCCGAGCACGTCGACCCGGGCGTCGGAGAGTTCGAGCGCACAGCGGTCCGAGTCGGCGTCCATCGCGCGCAGTTGCTCGGGGGTGACCTTGGTCATCCGCATCCGGCTGGAGTGGAAGGTGAAGCGTTCGGGGGCGACCGTCTCCCGGGCCCGCAGCAGGGCGGGGACCTCGGTCTCCATGGTGACGTTGGAGCTCGGGACGATCTGGCCGATCCGGTAGGTGGTCATGCGTCCGCCCCTTCGTCGTCGAGCCGGGCGCCGCCGGTGCGGGCCTCGTGACCGCGGGCCTCGTGACCGCGGGCGTCGACGACCGGGTTGGCGAGCGTGCCGATCCGCTCGACGGTGGCCTCCACCAGGTCGCCGGGCTGCAGGAACTGCGGCGGTACCAGACCTGCGCCGACGCCGGACGGCGAGCCGGTGGCGATCACGTCGCCGGGCTCCAGGGTCATGCCGGAGGAGATGTCGGCGATCAGCCGGGCGACGCCGAAGAGCATGTGGCGGGTGTTGGAGTCCTGCTTGGTCACGCCGTTGACCTTGAGCGAGAGGTCGAGGTTCTGCGGGTCGGGGATCTCGTCGGCGGTGACCACGACCGGCCCGAACGGGCAGTAGGAGTCCTGTCCCTTGGAGAAGAACCACTGCCCGGAGCGGCGCTGGTCGCGCGCGCTGACGTCGTTGACGATGCTGTAGCCGAAGACGTGCCGCAGCGCCTCGGCCTCGGTGACCCGGCGGGCGGTGCGGCCGATCACCACGGCCAGTTCGCACTCCCAGTCGAGCTGCTTGGTCAGGTCGGCGTTGTGCAGGATCGGCTGCCCGGGGCCGGTGACGGCGGTGGCCGGCTTGCCGAACAGCACCGGACGGTCGGGCAGTTCGCGTCCGGTGTCGAGCGAGCGGTGCGACTCCGCGACGTGCTCGACGTAGTTGAGGCCGACGCCGACGACCTTGCCGGGGCGCAGCGGCGCACAGAGCGTGACCTCGGCCAGCGGCAGCGACGCGCCGGCCGGCGCGGCGGCCAGCAGCGCGCGGGCGGTGGCGAGGGCGGGCTCGCCGGCCCGGATCAGGGCGGCCAGGTCGCCGGGCAGTTCGGCGCCGGCGGCGGTGGCGAGCGCGGCGAGGTCGGCCACCCGGTCGCCGGTCCGAGCGCCGAGGCGCGGGGTGTCGCTGCCGCCGGTGCGGTAGCTGAGCAGGTGCATCGAAAGCTCCTTACGGAAGGACGGGCTGGTGGCCGCCGTTGTCCGGGTGCGCCTCCTCGCGGTACATGCCGAGCGAGCGCATCACCGGGAAGTCGTTGAACGAGAAGAGGCAGGCGTCCTCGCCGGGGTCGGCGTTCGCGTGCTCGTGCCAGGCCCAGGACGGCACCACGAAGATGTCGCCCTGCTGCCACTCGAAGCGCCGCCCGGCGATGACCGAGACGCCGCGGCCCTTGGCCGCCGTGTAGACGACCGAGCCGGTGTGCCGGTGTGCGAGGGTGGCCTGGCCCGGCCGTAGCAGTTGCAGGTGGGCGCTCATGGTCGGCATCACCGAACCGCCGGTGACCGGGTTGGCGTACTCCATGATCACGCCGTCGTACGGGGACCCCTCGCCGGCCCGGGCCAGCCGGCACAGGGCCTCGTAGCTGGGCCCCCAGGGCCAGCCGAGCAGGGGGGAGTACGGGCGGCTCCACTTCTCGGCGCCGTACGGCAGCAGCGTGCCGGCGTAGCTGAGCAGCGAGGAGTTCACGACCGTGCCGGGCCGCTGGTACAGCTCGGGGTGGACTTCGTAGAAGCCGGCGTCGAGCGCGTTGACCAGCGGGATGTCCAGCCCGTCCTGCCAGATCACCGGTTCGTCCGAGTCCTCGTTGCCGTGCTCGTGCCAGGTGTTGTTCGGCGTGATCGCGAAGTCGCGCGGCCCGACCTTGAGCTTCTGGCCGTCCACGATCGTCCAGGCGCCGGTGCCCTCGTGCACGAAGCGCAGCGCGGCGGCCTGGTGGCGGTGCGCGGTCATCGCCTCGCCCGGGCCCATGATCTGCAGGCCGGTGTAGAGCAGTCCGACGGCCGCGCTCAGCTCGCGCCGGCCGGGGTTGACCAGCATGACCACCCGCCGGCCGGCGTCGTCCGCCCGGACCAGCGGCAGCGCCTTGCGGACCAGCGGCGCCAGGTCCGCGTAGCGCCAGAGCACCGGGACGGACCGGGGCTGCGGGTACCAGGGCTCGATCTCGTTGGCCACCGTCCAGAGCGCGCCCGCCTCCTGCTTGGCCAGCTCCTCGTAGTAGGCGGCGAGTTCGGGGCTGTCCCCGACCCTGGCCCGGCCCGGCCGGGTGTCGTCGTAGTCGTTCACGTTTCCTCCTGGTGGGAGCCGGGCTCCTGCGGGGCGTCGGGCCGGTGTCCGCCGGGGAACGTCACCGGCAGGTGCGGGTGGTTGTCGACGTGCAGACGGAAGACGTCGAACCGGTTGTAGTGGCCGACGATGTCGTGCATCTGCTTGGGCCGGACGCACCGGGCGAGGTCGATCTCGGCGTAGACGATGCCCTCCTCGTCGACCAGCGGCTCGGTGACCGGGCGCCCGTCCGGGCCGAAGACGCCGGAGAGCGCGGCGCGCGGGCGGGCGAGCTGCTTGCGCACCTGCTGGTCCTCGCCGGCCACCAGGTCGACGATCTCGGGCGAGATCGTCGAGCAGGACACCACGGTGAACACCTTGCCCTCGAAACAGTGCGCGGCCGCGCGCAGCGCGATCGCCTCCGCCATGTCGTAGTCCTCGGGCGCGACCGGCAGCGCGATGTAGCTCGCGGCGTGCACCAGTTCGCCCTGGGCGAGCAGGGTGAAGCGGGCCAGCGGGTTGGTGTTCTCGCCGCAGGCGAGCACGCCGAGCGGGCCGACCGGTGTCCGGTGCACCACCAGTGAGCTGCCGTCCCCCTGGGCCCAGGTCAGCTTCTCGGCCCAGGTCGGCACGAGCTTGCGGTGCACGCCGAGTAGCCGGCCGTCCGCGCCGATGGTGAGCAGCGTGTTGTACAGCGTGCCGACGCCGTGCCGGCCGCGCTCGTTGACACCGATCACCAGGACCACGCCGGCCCGGCGGGCGGCGGCGCACAGCGCGTCCACCTGTGGGCCGGGCACGTCGACCGAGGCGTGGTAGAGGCGTTCGAACCAGGGGGAGCCCTGGAGCGGGTTCATCGTCCAGTTCCAGTACGGGTAACCGGGCACGAAGACCTCGGGGAAGACCACCAGCGCGGCGCCGTGCGCGGCGGCCTCGGCGATCAGGGCGACGGCCTTGGCGACGGTGGCGTCCGGGTCGAGGTAGACGGGGGCGGCCTGGACGGCGGCGGCGGTGAAGCGGGGCAGGTGGGGCATCCGGTCCTCCCTCAGTTCGGTGCGGGTTCGGTGGTCTTCCGGCCGGGCCGGTCCGCCGGTCGGGCCGGCGCCCGCTCCGGCGGCTGGTCGTCAGGACGGTCGGGCAGCCAGCGGCGGTGCACCGGCGCGGCCGCCTCGGGCAGCAGTCGCAGCCGCGGCGCGACCCGGTCCGCGCCGGGCCCGGGCGGCCGGCGGCTGCCCGCCTGCCAGGGCTGCGGCCAGCGCGCCCCGGGGCCGGCGTAGCCCTGCTCGGCCGCGGCGTGCAGTGTCCACAGCGGGTCGTACAGCTGGGCCCGGCCGACCGCGACCAGGTCGGCCCGGCCGGCCAGCAGCACCGAGTTGGCGTCGTCGTGACCGGAGATCGCGCCGACCGCGACGGTCGGGATCCCGGTCGCGTTGCGGACCAGGTCGGCGAACGGCACCTGGTAGCCGCGCCCGTACGGCACCCTCTGGTGCGCGACCACCTCGCCGGTGGAGACGTCCAGCGCGTCCGCTCCGGCGGCGGCCAGCGCCCGGCAGATCGCCACCGCCTCCGCCTCGGTGGTGCCGCCCGGCGCCCAGTCGGCGGCCGAGATCCGCACCACGATCGGCTTTCCGGCCGGCCAGGCGGCCCGTACCGCGTCGAGCACCTCCAGCGCGAGCCGCAGCCTGTGCTCCAGCGGGCCGCCGTAGCGGTCGGTGCGGTGGTTGGTCAGCGGGGAGAGGAACCCGGAGACCAGGTGACCGTGGCCGAACTGCAGCCCCAGCACGTCGAATCCGGCCCGGTCGGCGCGGGCCGCGGCGGCCGCGAAGTCGGCGGCCACGCCCGCGAGTTCCGCCGCGCCGGCCTCGCGCGGGGGCGGGCCGGCCGGCTCCCAGGGCAGGGGAGAGGCGGCCAGCGCCGGCCAGCCGTCCGCGAGCGGGTGCCCGATCCCGTCGGGGCCGGGCACGGTGCTCGCCGCGCGCCGCCCGGCGTGGGTCAGCTGGATGCCCAGCGGGGTGTCGCCGAGCTCGCGGACCGAGCGCACCAGCGCACGCCAGGCCGCCTCCTGGGCGTCCGACCACAGGCCCGGGCAGCGCTCGGTGGCCCGGCCCTGCGCGCTGACCGCGGTCATGCCGGTGAAGACCAGACCGGCGCCGCCGAGGGCCTGGGCGGCGAGCTGGGCCCGGTCGAAGCCGCTGGGCAGCCCGTCCACGGCGGTGAAGGTGGCCAGCGGCGGCACCACGATCCGGTTGCGCAGCTGCAGCCCGCCCAGCCGCAGTGGCCGGAACATCGGCGGAACGCCCGCGCCGCCGGGGGAGGTTGCGTCGCCGCCCGGCGCGTTGCCGTTCGTCGCGTTGCCGTTCGTCGTGTCGGCGAGGTCGGCGTCGGCGAAGTCCGCGTCGACGGAGTCCACGAAGGCGGCGTCCCGGGCGCGCAGGTTGCCGTAGGTGACCCGGCGGCTGCGGGTGAGCAGGTTGAAGGCGAACTGCCCGGCGCCCTGGCCGGTGTGCCGCCCGACGGTCTCGAACCACTCCAGGCTCGCCTGCGCGGCCCGTTGCGCGGACTCCACCACCGGCCGTCGCCCGGTCTCGTAGGCCGTCAACGCGTGCTCCAGCACCGGCTGTTCGTGCAGCGCGGCAGCCAGCGCGAGGGCGTCCTCAAGGGCCAGTTTGGTGCCCGAGCCGATCGAGAAGTGGGCGGTGTGCGCGGCGTCCCCGAGCAGCACCACGTTGCGGTGGTGCCAGCTCGCGTTGCGCACGGTGGTGAAGCGGATCCAGCGCGAGGCGTTGGGGATCAGCCGGTGCCCGTCCAGGTGCCCGGCGAGCAGCTGCTCGCACCGCCGCACGCTCGCCAGGTCGCTCTCCCCGCGCCTCGACTCCCGCCCGGCCAGGGCGTCGAAGCCGGCCTTGCGCCACGCCTCCTCGGCGATCTCCACGATGAAGGTCGAGCGCCGCTCGCTGTACGGGTAGGCGTGCACCTGCAGGGCGCCGAAGTCGTGCTGCTCCACGATGAACGTGAAAGCCTCGAAGACCTTGTCGGTGGCGAGCCAGATGTAGCGGCAGTGCCGCTCGTCGAGCTCGGGCCGGAAGGCCTCCGCGAAGGCCGCGCGGGTCGCCGAGCGCACCCCGTCGGCGGCGACCACCAGGTCGTACTCGGCGGCCAGCCGGGCGACCGGCGGCGCGGGCGTGCGGTAGCGCACGGCCACCCCCAGCTCGGCGCAGCGCTCCTGCAGGACCGCGCGCAGCCGGTTGCGGTCCAGCGCCGCGAAGCCGTGCCCGCCGCAGGTGCGCACCTGGCCGGCGTACCGGACGTCGATGTCGCTCCAGCGGGCGAACTCGGCCGACAGGGCGGCGAAGACCTGCGGGTCGGCCTGGGCGATGCCGTCCAGCGTCTCGTCCGAGAAGACCACGCCGAAGCCGAACGCGTCGTCGCGGTCGTCGCGCTCCCACACCGTGATCTCCCGGTGCGGCGCCAACTTCTTGGCCAGCGCGGCGAAGTAGAGCCCGCCGGGCCCGGCGCCGATCACCGCGACCCGCCGCACCCCGTCGCCCACCGGGAGCCCTCCGGCGCCTGCCGGCACGCCTGTGCCTGCCGGCACGCCTGTGCCTTCCGGCACCCCTGTGCCTTCCGGCACCCCTGCGCCGCTCATCGGTACTCCTCCGGCTGCTGCGGACCGGATTCGGCGAGTGCCCGGCGCACCTCGGCGGGCCAGGGCTCGGCGCCCTTGGCCTGCGCGGCGGCGTGCACCACCGACATCCGCCCGGCGGCGGCCAGGCCCTGCGGGCCGTGCACCTCGAACGCGTAGTGCAGCGAGGAGCCGCCGACCCGCAGGACCCGCAGCTCGGTGCGGACCGGATCGCCGAACCAGAGGCGTTCGCGGTAATCGGCCTCGAAGTGCACCCGTGGGATCCGGCCGAACAGCCCGGCCAGCCCGAGCCGGCGCAGCAGCACCGCCTCGGCCGCCTCGACCCAGCGCTGCACCGCCGAGAAGTGGTAGTGCCCGGCCGCGTCGGTGTCCGACCACTCCACCCGCCGCCCCACCGCCACGCTGGCGGGCCGTGCGGCGGCCCGGCGGCGCAGCTCGGCCCGGTGCAGCTTGCCGGTCGCGGTGCGCGGCAGCTCGGTGACGAACTCGACCTCGCGCGGGTACTTGTACGGCGCGATCGTCCGCTTGACGTGCTCCTGGAGCTCCCGCTCCGTCTCCGGCCCGGCCGGCACGCCCTCGCGCAGCACCACGTACGCCTTGACGACGCTGCCACGCCGCTCGTCGGGTGCGCCGACCACCGCGCTGTCCAGTACGTCCGGGTGGCCGGCCAGCACCTGTTCGACCTCGGGCCCGGCGATGTTGTAGCCGGCGGAGACGATCATGTCGTCGGTGCGCGCCTGGTACCAGAAGTACCCGTCGGGGTCGCGGACGTACGTGTCGCCGGTGAGGTTCCAGCCGTTGCGGACGTAGCCGCGCTGGCGCTCGTCGCGCAGGTAGCGGCACCCGGTGGGGCCCTTGACGGCGAGCAGGCCCGGCCGGCCGTCGGGTACCGGCGAGCCGTCGGCGTCGAGCACGGCGGCCCGGTAGCCCGGGACGGGCCGCCCGGTCGCGCCGGGACGGATGTCACCGTCGGCGGCGGAGATGAAGACGTGCAGCAGCTCGGTGGCGCCTATCCCGTCGACCAGCCGCTGTCCGGTGGCCGCGTGGAAGGCCTGCCAGACGGAGGCCGGCAGGTGCTCGCCGGCCGAGACGCAGCGCCGCACGCCGGCCAGCCGGTCGGCCAGCCCGGCGGCCAGGATCGCCCGGTAGGCGGTCGGCGCGGTGAACAGCACGCTCACCCGGTGCCGGGCGACCTGTTCGGCGAGCTCCTCCGGGCCGGTCTGCTCCAGCAGCAGCGTGGCGGCCCCGGCCCGCAGCGGGAAGACCACCAGCCCGCCGAGGCCGAAGGTGAAGGCGAGCGGCGGCGTGCCGGCGAAGAGGTCGTCGGGGGTGGGCCGCAGCACGTGCCGGGAGAAGGTGTCGGCGTTGGCCAGGACGTCGCGGTGGAAGTGGAGGGTGGCCTTGGGCCGGCCGGTGGTGCCGGAGGTGAAGGCGATCAGCGCCACGTCGTCGGCGGCGGTGGGCACGGCGGTGAAGGGGCCGCGCCGGGCGGTGCAGCGGGCGGTGAGGTCGTCCGGTCCGGGGCCGCCGTAGGCCAGGACGGCCAGGCCGGGCGTGGCGGCCCGTTCCAGCTCGGCCAGGTTGCGGTGGTCGCACAGCGCCGCGACCGGCAGGCTGATCTCGATCATCGCGGTCAGCTCGGGCGCCCGCAGCAGCGGCATGGTGGTGACCGCCACCAGGCCGGCCTTCAGCACGCCGAGCCAGCACGCCACCAGCCAGGGGGTGTTGGGGCCGCGCAGCAGCACGCGGTTGCCGGTGGCAAGGCCCAGGTCCTCGGTCAGGACCCGGGCCACCGCGTCGGCGTGGTCGCGCAGTTCGCCGTAGCTCCACTGCTCCGTCGGGGTGAGCAGGCAGGGCCGGTCGGGGCCCAGGCGCTCGATCGTCTCGTCGAGCAGCGCGTGCGCGCAGTTGAGCCGGTCCGGATAGGCCAGCTCGGGCAGTTCGAAGAGAAACTCCGGCCACTGGTCGAGCGGCGGAAGGCTGTCGCGGCAGAACGTGTCCAGATGCGCTGAGGGTGTGAGCTCCATGGGGCGGCACCTCTTCGGCGAGCGGGGAGTGAGGCCAGTATGGCGCTCTGGTGACGCCAGTCAAGAGAGCGATACACGCATCGGAGTGAGCGGCTGCGCCTGCGCGGCGGCCCTCTGCCCGGCGGGCGGGTGGCCCGTGAGGCCGGTGAGGCTCGGTGAATATGACCCTGGCATGCCAAGGTGAGGAACGGTCATCGGAGGGGGATCATGTGAGCCTCCGCAGGTGCTCGCGGGATTTCCACTCGCCGGAACGCCCTGCTCGGTGTGGCTCGACCGGCTCACGGCCTGCGGGCCGGTCCAGGAGTTCCAGACGCTACCTGAGCGCCCATCACCCGTGCGGGCCGTGGCGCGGGGTACCGGCCGGCGTGCCGGACGCCGACCTCTTCCGATCCGGGGGCCCGGCGTGCGCGGGCCCGCACGGCCGGGCTTCGGCGTCCCGCCTGCGTCGTCCGGAGGCCGTGGCCCCTGGTCCGCTTCTCCGGATCGAGGCCCGGGTGGTGAAGTGCGCCCCGGGGAGTGCGACTCCCCGGGGGCGGACGGCCGGGTCGTCGGCCCGGGCTCCCCGGCGGCCCGACGCCCGTCGGCGCCACGCCGCCGGGGGTCAGTGGCGGGAGAGGAGAACGGTCAGGGCGAGTACCAGGAGGATCAGCAGACCTCCGGCGAATGCCGCGATCCGCGGGAGGTCGTCGCGCTGGTCGCCCTGGTGGTGCGGCTGGTTGTACAGCGGCTGGGGAGGGTGTTCGGGCGGCGCAGCGGTGCCGAACGACGGGCGCACGGGAACGCCCGGCCCCGGAGCGACTGCCGCCCCCGGGGCGCGCGCCGGTGCCGTGGGGGCCTGCGCCTGCGGTGGACGTCGGTCCACCGGCTGCCTCGGCTGCCCCGGCGCACCCGCCCGCGTCGCGGGCGCCGGGGGCGGCTCGGCGAGCTGCCCCGCCGCAGGCGGGCCCGGGGCCGCGGGGCCCGCGTGCGGTGAGGGCGCCTTGGACCACACGGCCGCCGGCCCCGCCCGGCCCGCTGCACCCGGGGTGCCCGGAGTGCCCGGAGCGAGCTCGTGGAGCAGCCGGCGCCAGAGCTCGGGCGGCAGATCGGGCGGCAGGCCGGGTTCTGCCTGTTCCCCGGGGGGTGGCACCAGCCGGCGCAGCAGCCGAGCCTCCAGGCCGGTGCCGGGACGGACGAGTTCGCCCAGCCACGCCCCGAGCGCCTCGGTGTGGTGCGGGTCCCGGGTGTGGGGGGCCACCGCCCAGCGGAACAGCCAGGCGGCCCGTTCCGCAAGTCGGTCGTCGTCCGCGCTGTCGTGGCCGACCGGGTTCAGTCCGGTTCGGTAGAGGTAGAGGCGCTGGTGCAGGACTTCGGCGCAGAGCTCGGACTCCTGCTCCGCGCTGCGCCCCCCGCGGCGGCTGAGGCCGTCGAGCAGCCGGTTGACCGCCCGGAAGGGGAGGGCCTCCTCCCCGAGGAGGCCGAGCACGTCCCGGTCGCTCAGCACGGCGATCCGCCGGTCCAGCTCGTGGCGCACGGCCTCGGACGGGGCGGGGCCGATCCCCAGGAGGTCCTCGTGCAGCCGCGACAGCGAGGGCGGCGAGGGCGAGGGAGCGGGGGCCGGCGGCGGTGTCTCGTGCACCGGCTCCTCGTACAGGGGCGCCTCGTCGGGGTCGTCCCCCTCCTCGTAGTGGCGTCCCCCGGTGTGCGCGCCGCCGAGCCGGTCGCGGGGCCCCTCGTGCGGCCGGTCGCCTGCCCGGCCGTCGGGGCGGCTGCCGGTCCAGCCGTCGGTCCAGCCGTCGGCCCGGTCACCTGCCCGGCCCTCGGCCCGGCCGTCCGGCCCGGTGGTGCGCCGGCTCCCCGGCCGGCCGGTGCCGGTGGGCCCCGGGTGCTCGCCCGGCCGGGCGGCGGGCGTGGAACCGCCGCCGGGGCGCCGCGGCCGGACGCCGAGCACGTCCGCGAGCTCCCGCAGCCGCGCCTCGGCCGGCAGCCCCGCGCCGTCCGGCAGCTCTCTCGTCAGCTCCGGCAGGCCCCCGGATCGGCGGCCCTCCTCGGTGGCGACGAGGCAGCGCTCCACCAGGTGGCCCGCGAGCTCGTGCGCGAGGTCCGGCTCGGGGCGCCTCGGGTCGATGCGGTAGCGCGACCGCTGCTGCCCCGAGTCGGTCGACCAGTCCGCCACCCAGGTGACCATCAGGTCGTGACGGTCCGTCATGTCGTAGGTGGCGAAGGTCCACGCGCGGCCCAGCCACCGGTAGCCGAAGACCTGGTACAGGCCGGCGATGACGACGCCGGACCGGTTCTCCCCCGGCCAGCCCGGCAGGGCGTCGCTGCGCAGGGAGAGGCGGTGCGTCGGGCGGCGCAGCAGGGCCGCGGTGGCGGCGGTGAGCGCCTCACGGACGTCGGGCAGCTGCGCCAGCGTGTCGGCCCAGGCCGGTTCCGCGACGTCCCGCAGGGCGGTCCGCGGCACCGGATCGCACCGGCCGCTCTCCTGTTCGGCGAACTCCTGCCGGCTCCACGTCCAGTCCCGCAGGCCCAGGCAGGTCCTGGGGCCGAGGAGGTTGGCCGGCCCGAGCAGGACGTGCGCGGCGGTGTTGGGCCGGCCGCCGGCGTCGGCGGTGGGCCACCGCTGGACGAGGGCGGCCTCGCCTCCCTGGAGGACGGTGCGGACGATGCTGGGGCGCAGCGCGTCGTCGACCCGGAGCATCGGGGCGAGCTCGTGGGCGAGGTCCTCGGCGCGTTCCCGGGCGCAGGACCAGGCCGCGGCGGCGGTGCCGGAGCCCCGCCGGCCCTGGTTGCCCTGCCAGCGGAACGCGATCTGGTCGACGGTGTCGAGGGGGCCGGTGCCGGGCGTGCTCATCCGTCCACCTCCTCGCCGGGGCCGCCGTCGGCGAGCTCGACGATCCCGTGCATCGCGAGCAGCGAGAGCAGGGGTTCGAGCACACGCTGGGCCCGGACGCCGCGGGGGTAGCGGCTGTCCTCCTGCCGCCCGCCGGTCGCCGAGGCCACGTGCAGGGTGCAGTGCAGGGCGGTGTCGAAGGGGCGCAGCCAGGCCTTGCCGGCGTGGCGCTCCAGCAGTGCGTACACGTCGCGGCTCTCCTCGTGGATCCGTCGGCGGCTCAGCGGGGTGTGGCCCGGTTCGCTGAGCCAGCGGTCGACGGGGGGTTCGGATCGCAGCAGGTCGGCCTTGGCGACCACGACGGCGGACGGGACCGTGAGGTAGGGGCCGGTCCTGGGGATGCGGTCCAGGGCGGTGGCGAACGCCGGGTCGCCGTCACGGTTGACGTGCTGGCCGAGCGCGGTGCGGATGTCGTCGAGCTGGGCGAGCGGCATGGCGAGCGTGGGGTCGACGACGAAGACCAGGGCGTCGATGCCGAGCAGGAAGCGCAGCAGGGCGTCGGTGCGCAGCAGGTCCTCGCCGGCGAGGTCGAAGAAGGCCAGCGGTCGGATCCGCCCCCGCGCGTCGGTGATCAGCAGGGACTCCACGAAGCGGGCGGACTCGCTGTGCCCGAGCCCGGCGGTGTGGGCGAGCACCCTCCCGTCGCGCAGCGGCACCACCCGGTTGTTGAGGAAGCTGGCGTGCTGTTCCGGGTTGACGGACTGCCAGCTGACGCCGTACGGCTTCAGCCGGTCGTCGGCGATCTCGGCGATCATCTGGGTGAGCAGGTGGCTCTTGCCGGTGTTGGACTGCCCGATCATGGCGACCGTCAGCGGGCGCCCGTTGGTCAGGTAGGGGACGGGGATGTGGTGCGGCGGCACGCCGGCGTTGCCCTGGCAGAGCTGGAAGGCGCCGCGCAGCTCGTCGGCGAGCAGCCGCGGACTGCGCTGCGCCCCCAGGTCGTACGGCTGGAGCTCCTGGACGGCGTCGGGGGTGTAGAGGGCGGCCGGGTCGAAGCGGATCAGCTCCAGGCAGTACGGGCAGAGCACCTCGCCGGGCGCGGCGTCCGTGGCCTGCTCCGGCTCCGGCCCGCCGACGCCGTGGCCGACCGCTCCGCCGGGCGGCGCCGCGCCGGCGGAGCGTTTGAGCGCGAGGGCCCGGTCGAACGCGGCCCGGTGGGCGGTGAGGCCGTCGCCGGCCAGCCGGGTGGCCGCGGGGGCCCGGTCGGGGGCGAGCAGGCCGAGCAGGGCCGCCGGGGCGGGGCGGTCGGAGGCCCGCGGGGCGAACGAGGGCCCCATGGTGTGCGCGAGCGACCGGTGGTCGGCCAGGTCGGCCGGGGCCCGGTCCGGGTCACCGGCCCGGCCGGTGACCAGGCGGTACATCACCTGGGCGGCACTCCACAGGGCGTCGCGGGGATCGCTGCGGCCGATCCCGCCGCGCACCTCCGGCGGTGCGTAGGGCGCGGGGCCGCGGGGCGCGCGGGGCCGCCCGGTGTGCGTCACCGCGTCCAGGCCCCAGAGCTGGATCTCCGAGCCGTCCCAGCGGACGGTGGCCGGGGTGATGCCATGGTGGACCAGGCCGAGCTCCGCCAGCAGGCCGACGGCGTCGACCAGGTCCCGTTCGATGATGCGCAGGTGGGTGCTGGGGAGGCCGTGCAGCTTCTCGGTGGTCCGGCCGCGCGGGGGCCGGTAGAGCACGAACGGCTCGGCCACGTCGAGCTCGTACCCGATCACGACGGGGAACGGCCGGGCGGCGCCGGGGCTCCCGAGGGCGTGGTGGAGCCGCAGCGCGGCCGCCGCCTCGGTGTCGAGCGCGGCGCGGGCCGCCTCGGCGGCGCCGGGCGCGCCGGGGTCGGCGATCCGGACCTGGACGCACCGCACGCGCTCGTTCAGCAGCGCGTTGCGCGTCCGGGGCAGGCCCCGGGCCGACGGGCCGGCGTCGGAGCCGAAGCGGGCCCAGGTGTGGCACCGCCTCCCGTCGGGATCGAGGAAGGACAGTTCGACGGGCTCGGCACGGGCGGGGCCGCCGCTCTGCGGGCCTGGCCCGGGGGCGCTCACCACTGCTCCTCCTCGGTGTCGGACGGCGCGTCGTGTCGCGGCCGCACGGTCTCGACGACGCCGGCCCGCAGCGCGGTCAGCCGCAGCATCCCGGCGTACCGGCCGGCCGCGGTCCGGACGTCCCGGCTCTCCTGGTGGCCCGCGGCCGTGCCGACGACCGGGTCGGCGGCCGAACCGGCGGCGGAGCCGTCGCGGGCGGCCTCCGGGGCGAACCGGATCAGGGCGACGGCTGCGGGGTTGCGGCTGAGCAGGTCCAGCTGCTCGGCCGAGCTCAGCTGGACCACGCCCTGCCCGTCCGGGTCGACGGTGGCCGGGTCGGTGACCCGTCGGGCGTCGATGCCCAGCAGACCGGCGGGCCCGCTGCGGACGCGGTGCGGCGCGGTGAACGGCGGGGCGGGCAGCACGTCGTTGTGCCGCAGGTGTTCGCGGGCCACGCCGAGGAGTTCGCGGACCCGCTCGGCGATCCGCTCCTGTGCGGCGTCGCCGGCGTAGCCGCGCTCGACCGCGCCCCAGTACGGCTCCAGGGCGGTCAGGGTGGCGTCGGTGAGGTCGGCGGCCAGGGTCGGCACGAGGTCGGGGCCGCCCTTGGCCTCGCCGCGCTCCAGCCAGCGCGGTGCGCCGGGGCGGGCAGCCGGACCGAGGGCGGAGCCGGAGGCGCCCTCCCCGTCGGGGCCCGGACCGGCCTCCCCGAGGCCGGCGGGCTCGTCCGGCCCGGCGTCGGGCCACCGGTCGGGCCGCGGCGGGACACTGGTCCAGTCGTACTCGTCCTGCCAGGACAGGTCGTCGTCGCCCTCCTCGGCCGGCCCGTTCAGCCAGTCGTCGGCCGCCTCCTCGGTGGCTGCGGGCGTGTCGGAGGCGAGGTCGCGCGTCGCCTCGTCCTCCGCGGCCTCGGCGGTCGCCCGCAGCACCCCGACCACGGACAGTGCGGCGTCCGCGCAGTAGCGCCGCTCCTCGACGGCCCAGCACTCGCGCAGGGCGCGGGCCAACAGGTCGTCGAGGCCGTTCAGTTCGTCCTGCAGCGGGGTGACGCCGCGTTCGCGGCCCCAGCGCTGGGCGTGCATGTGCCAGGCCCTCAGCAGGAGCCAGGCCCAGCACCCGAGCGCGAGCAGCAGGCCTGCCACGGCCGACCAGACCGGAAGGCCGGCCAGCTGCGCGGTCACCGTGGCCACGGCGGCGCCGGCGAGCGCGGCCGCACCGAGCCGCCGGGCGTCCGCCGGCCGGGCCGGGCCGCCGGGCAGGCGGAAGGCGACCAGCAGCATGCCGAGCACGACCAGCACGGGGACGGTGAGGGCGGCCGCCGTGGCCGACCAGGTCCAGAGGCCGCCGGCGGCGCCGAGGAGCCCCGTCACGGCGAGCACGCCGTTGCCCGGCGGGTCGGGGTCCAGCGGGCGCTCGCCCGGTTCGGGTGCGCGCAGCCGGTCGAGGTCGGCCAGCAGCGGTGCGTTGGACAGCGGCTGCACCTGCTCGGAGAGCAGGGCGAAGCGCTGGGCCACCGAGCGCAGCGGGAGCCCTTCGCGCAGCAGCCCCAGGGCGAGGCTGCGCAGGCTGTCACCGATCCGCTCGCCGCTCGTACCGGCGGGTGCCACCGCCATCCCGAGCCGGGCGAGCCGGGTCGAGGACTCGGCGGCGGACTGCACGCCGGCCGTCCCGCCGTCGCTGCGCAGCACCTGCCCGACCACCTCGCGGTAGCGGTCCAGCGCCTCCCGGGCGCGGCCGAGCGCCGACTCCAGCTCGGCCCGGCCGGCGCCGGTGAGCAGGCCGGCGGGGCTGCCGAAGGTGACGAGCTCGGTCTCGGCGTCGGCCAGGGCGTCGACGGCCGCGTGGTGGGCGCGGGCGGCGGCTCCGCCCTCCTCGCGCCGGCCGGGGCTGCCGGTGGTGGCGCCGGCGACCAGCGAGGAGAGGGCGGGCGGCAGGTCCCCGCCCGTACGGGCCGTGAGTCCGGCGGGGGAGGCCGTGTGGGAGCCGGCGAACCGCAGCAGCGCCTCGCTCCACGCCTGGCTGCGGACGTCCGGGGACAGGCCGTGTTCCAGGACGCGCAGCCCCGGAGCGGCCACCCCCTCGGGGAGGCCGCCCAGCACGTCCAGGGTCTCGTCGTACACCTCGGGGATGCTGAGCAGGTCGACCAGGACGGCCAGCGCCTGCGGGTCGTCGGGCGCGGCCGGCTCCCGGAGGCCGTCGCCCGCCTGGAGGTCGCCGGCCCAGAGCAGGCCGGCCTCGGGGCCGCGCAGGGTGGCGGGCCGCACCAGCCGGCGTTCGGCCGGGTAGCCCTCGGAGGCACTCGCCGAGAGGCCGCCCACCAGCAGGCAGAGCACGTGCACCCGGCCGGGGGTGCGGTAGCCCATGATCTGCTCGTACCGGGTGCGGTGCTCGGCCAGCCCGGCGGGGGTGTCGACCACCAGGAACCGCTGGTCGTGCGGTTGCGGCCGGCCCTGGCGGGCGAGGCGGGCCGAGACGGCGGCCCGCAGGCCGGCCGGGTCGGTGCCGGCCAGTTCGTCCGTGCGCAGGTCGAGGTGGACGACCGGTGCGGACTGGGTCAGGGGTGTGCTCACGCGGGCTCACCGCCCCGGCGGTCCGCGGTCGGTCCGTCAGGGTCCTCGTCCCACCAGGACGGGCGGTACGGCGGCTCGGACGGTTTGTGCAGCGGCGGCTCGGCCCACTCCGGGGACGGCTCGTGGCCGCCGTCGCGGCCGGGGTCCCACCCGGACCCGCGGCCCGGGTCGGCGCCCCGATCGCCCTCGTGGGGCCGCTCGTCGGCGTGGGACCGGTGGCCGTCGTAGGGCCGGTCGGAGCCGCGGTCCGGTGCGTCGTCGTGGGGCCGGCCGGCACGCCGGTCGCGCTCGCCGCCGCCGTTGCGCCCGTCGCCGTCGTTGCGGTCGCCGTCGCGGCCCCGCTCGGCGCCGGGCCAGGCGCCCCCCTCGGCCGGCCGGACGGTGCCCCAGTCGTCCTCCTCGCGCACGGCCCGCGGCTGGTGGGCGGGCCCGTCGTCGTCGACGTCGTCGACCGGGCGCGGCGACAGCTCGCCGCGCTGGATCACCTCCAGCAGCCTGCCGAGGTTCGGCTGCACGGCACGCTGGTCGCCGAAGTCGAGCCTCAGCGCCCCCGGCAGGGTCTCCGCCCAGAACTGCCACAGAGGGCGGAACCAGCCCTCGACCCGCTCCCCGCCGATCTCCCGGCGGGACTTGAGCAGGCGCAGCTGCTGCGGCGCGACCTGCTCGACCAGCCGCACGAACAACGGATCGGGCCGGCTGGCCGAACGCGACAGCCCGACCGGGCGGGCGCTCATCAGCCGGCTGCAGTAGTCCCCGACCGTGCGCTCGTCGTCCAGCACCGTCCAGCGCTCGTAGGCACGCAGCAGCTCGGCCCAGCCGGAGACGCCGTTCTGCTGCTCGCCCAGCCGCAGCCGCACACCCGGCACATCGGTGCCGCGCTCGCGGAACAGCCGCAGCCGGATCAGCTGCGGGGAGTCCTCGGGCCCCTCCAGCACGTCCACCTGGCCGTTCCACAGCAGGCAGAGCAGCCGGTGCAGCACGTTGCGCCGGTCCGCCTCGGTGGAGACCAGCCAGTCGTCCCGGTGGCCGAGGCGCTGGCGCCAGCGCAGCACGTCCTCGCTCTGCTCGTTGTCCTTCACCTTGGCCCACTGGCGCAGCACCTTGCGGGCCTCGGGCACCTCGGTCAGGCTCATCTCGCTGCGGAACAGCACGACCGTGATCGACTCCGTGTCGACCCCGCGGAACTCCGGCCGCGCGTCCTTGGGCAGCCGCAGCTCCTTGCGCAGGAACGCCTCGACCTCGTCGACGTTCTTGACCCGCGGGTACGTCACCAGCGCCTTGAGCGGCCCGGTGCCCTCCGGGACGAAGCCGGCCGGCAGCAGGCCGGCCAGCTTGCGGCCGAACTGGTCCAGCGCCTCCTTGCTGACCAGCTCGGCCTCCTCGGCGCTGCCCGCCGCCGCGGCCAGCAGCACCCCCATGGACGGCAGCAGCGGACGCTCCTCCAACTGCGCGCCGCTCTCGGCGAAGAGCCGCTTGACGCCCGCCTCCACGACCGCCTTGACACCGCCGACCGCGCCGTCGGGGCTGCGCCGGCTCGCCGTGTTCGCGGCGCGCCACTCGTCGCCGCCGACCAGCCGCAGCAGCAGGGCGGCCTGGTCCTCGGTGTTGGTCAGGCCCTCGCGGGCGGCGAGCCGGGTCACCAGGTCGTCGTAGAAGTGCTTGAGGTCCCGCTGCGGCGGCAGCAGGTAGGAGACGCCGGTGCGGTCCTCGTACAGCACCCGGGACTGCTCGGCGAACGCCCTCGGCTCCTGGTCGGAGTGCTTGCGGAAGGCCGAGACCAGGCGGCTCACCTCGGCGTCCAGGGCCCGGGCGGTCGGCTCCCAGCGCTGCTGCTGGTTCTTCCAGCCGTCGTGCCAGAGCTGCCGGCTGCGCCAGCGGTACCAGGCGTCCTGGGCGCGCAGCACGGCCTGGACGTCCTCGTCCCCCCAGCGCGGCTGGGCCAGCCCGCCGATCCGGCGCTTGATCCTCGGGACGGACGGCGGCTGGTCGCGGGCGCCCGGCGGCAGCGCGGGCATCCGGGTGCGGTTGTCGAGCATCCCGAGGAAGCCGAGCCGGGCCAGGTCGTTCGCCTCCTGCGGAACGCCCTTGACGATCCGCTCGACCGTGAACGGGTCCACCGTGGCCAGCAGCTTGTCCACCGCCCTGCGCGGCGCGAAGTCCCTCGCCATGTCGGCGGTGCGCAGCGCCACCTGGCGGGCCAGGTTGGCGAGTTCGGACTGCATGTCGCTCAGCCGGGCGGCCAGCGCGGTCTCGATCGCCGAGCTGCCGCGCGGCTCCGGGGCGAGCGGCTGCAGTTCGAGCGCCGGCCGCTCCAGCAGGTCCTCCAGGCCGGAGTCGGCGAACATCTGCTTGACCAGCTCCTCCGCGGACCGGTCGGAGCGGTGCGAACGGTCGCTCAGCTGCTCGACCGAGGCGCGCAGGATCCGGCCCGAGACCAGGGCGGCCAGCTCGTCCACGGGCGCGGTCATGGAGGCGACCAGGCTGGTGGAGACACCCCGCCGGCCGATGCCGGACGGCGCCATCGCCGCCCGCTGCACCCCCCGGTTGATGAAGCTCGCGGCGAAGGTCTGGTAGTCGTCGTCGGCCCGGGCGCGGGAACTCTGCCGGCCGTCGCCGAGCTCGGTGCCGATCAGCGACATCACCAGCGACACCATGGAGCGCCGCAGGTCGTCCTGGCGGATGCCGGCGGTGCGGTTGAACAGGAAGGCGGTCGGCAGGATGCCGGTGCGCAGCCGGATCGGGGCGGTGTGCGGGTAGCGGATCCGCAGCGTCAGGTCCTCGTCGAGGTCGCCGAGTTCGGCGCCCTCGACGGGCGCGTTCTGCTCGTCCACCAGCCGGAAGAGGTCCACCAGGGCGCGGGCGGAGTTCAGCTCCGCCTCGCGGCCGCCGCCGGTCGCCGGCGGGAACGCGGACGGCATCACCACCAGCGGGTAGATCTTGACGCCGTCGAAGCGCTTCTCCCGGAAGGCGTGGTTGATCAGGTAGAGGTAGTCCAGGAAGATCCCGGCGCCGGTGCCGCCCGCGACCGAGAAGGCCACGAAGACGTCGCAGCCGGACACCTGGCCGCCGCCGAGCTGGCTCAGCACGCCGCCCGCGCGCGCGAGCGCGTCGATGGCCTGCATCAGCGGCTCCAGCACCGGGTCCGGGCCGTTGCGCAGGGTGCCGAACAGGCCGGCCCGACCGACCGTGGGCAGCTGCCCGGCGCCGTTCTTCAGCGGGGTGACGCGCGGTTCGCTGTTGCGCGGCGGCAGCCAGGCGGCGGTCTCGTCGGGGAGGCTGGCGCGGAGCATCTTGGTGACGTCGGGCGAGCTGTCGAAGTTCGGCAGCAGGTCGTGGGTGGCGCGCGAGGTGCGGCTGTAGGCGGCCCGCAGGGCCGGGTCGACGGTGGCGTGCGGCAGCCTGGCCAGGTCCGCCTCGCTGAAGTCGGCGTAGACGAACTGCAGGCAGTCCGGCAGCTGGTAGGGCGCCAGATCGCCGAGGTGGCCCAGGGCGGTGCCGTCGGGGCCGCACAGTTCGGCGCGCAGTCGCCGCTCCAGTTCGGCGCCGACGAGGCCGCCGGTGCCGCCCAGGCCGACGAAGAGCATCGGCTGGAAGATCTTCATGAGGTCCGCCTTCATCCGGCCGCGCGGGGCGGCCGGCTCGGGTGTGGCTGGGACGGGTGTGTCCGGACGGTGGAGGGAGTGGGACGGTCGGGGGGCGGGCCGGGGCGCCGGGCGGGCGCCCCGGGTCACCGGCGGTCGGGCAGGGTCACAGGTAAGGGGAGACCGGCGGCTGGTCGGCGGCCGGTGGTCGCCCGCCACCGGCCGGCCGGCGCGGGTCGGCTGTCGCGCCCCGCCCCGGCGCGATGTCCAGGTTCAGCCCGTCCGCCAGCGGCACCGGGTGGCCCGGGTCGAGACGGGACCTCGCCTGCCGGCGGGTTTCGAGCACCGCCCCGCCGTCCTGGTTGCGCTGCACCCGGTACGGGCCGCCGGGCCGTCGCACGATCCGGGGGTTCGGGCCGCCCACTCCGACCACGTCGAACTCGTACCAGCCGCCCGTGCCGGCGGTCGCGGTGAGCTGGCCGACCTTCTGGCCGTCCGCGTCGAGCAGGAGCAGTGAGAGCCCCGCCGGACTGGTCCGCGCCCACCGCAGCCGGCGCAGGGTCAGCCGCACCACCACGGCGACCACCAGCACGATGCCGGTGATCAGGCAGGCCCACCACCACCGCTCCCAGAAGGTCGGCGGCGGGGTGACGGTCAGCGACAGCGGACTGTCGACGAGGACCCGGTCCCGGTCGGAGGTGTCGACCACGGTGGCCTTGCCGCCGAGCCGCAGATCGCCCCGGTCGAGGAGGCCCCGGAACGCCTTGGACCCGCCGGCGGTCAGCGTGACGTCGACCCGCCGGGACTCCTTGGGCGCCAGGGTGATCTGCCCCGGCTCGAGCTTCAGCAGGCCCTCGGAGCTGTCCGTGACGGCCAGCCGCAGGGTGTGCGCGACGTCGTCCCCGTTGTGCAGGGCGACGGTGCCGGCGACCTCGTCCCCCGGGTGGATGCGCCGGTCGGCGCCGCCGTCGAGCGTGAGGGAGGCCGTCACCAGGGGCACCGCCGGGGCGACCAGGGTGCCCGCCGAGCGGTCCTCGTCGGCGATCAGCCCGGCGGCGGTGAGGGTGCCGGAGGCCTTGATCCGGCCGGTCGCGCCGGCGGGCACGGTGACCGTCCCGGTGAAGGTGGCGTCGCCGCCCTTCGGGTCCGGGGCGACGCCGTCGTCGGCCAGTCTGATCGGCACGGGGGCGAAGCCCTCACCGGTCAGGCCGGCACTGACGCCCAGGTCCTTCAGGTCCTGCGGGTCGGTGATCTGGAACCCCTTGCGGGTCTGCAGCTTGAGCGTCACCACCGCCTGCTCGCCGGCCCGCGGCGAGGGCGGGGCCATGGTGATGGAGCTGCGCAGCGCCCCGCGCCACAGGACGCTGACGGAGGCCAGCTGCGCCCGGTGGTCCTCGGGGGCGTCCAGGTGGATCCGCCACTGTCCCGGCAGCGGGTCCGTGATACGCAGCGACTCGACCGACTGCTGGCGGCCGGAGAGTTCGAACTGCGAGACCGGGTCGGTGGTGGTGCCGGTGATCTCGCGGCCGGAGGGGTCGAAGTAGGTGGCCGTCACCGCCGGGTCGCCCTTGTCGACGACGATGCTGCCCACGGTGGTGAGCGGAGAGATCCGCACCTGGAGGTCGATCGGCGGGCGGCCGCTGCCCCCGGGGGTGGCGCGCAGGCAGTGTGCGGCGGCGAAGGCGGTCTCCAGCGCGCTGCCGACGGTGGCGGAGTCCGGCACCACCGAGGCGCGGGGCTTGGCGTCGGGGAGGTTGACGCAGCCGTCCTGGAAGCCGCCGGCCGCCATCCGGTCCAGGGCGGCCCGGTCGATGTCGGAGCCGAAGCCGAGCGGCCAGACCTGGATGCCGGCGGCCTTGGCCGCGGCGAGGGCGCGGCTCAGGGCCTCCTCGCCGGCGGCGCCGCGGTGGGCCGGATCCCCGTAGGCCGGGCTGTCGCTGACGTCGAGCTTGCCGTCGGTGAGGACGAACAGGACCCGGGGCGTGGCCGGGTCGGTCCCGGTGCTGAGCCGGCTGACCCCCTGCAGCACGGCGTTCGGGAAGTCGGTGCCCTGGCCCTCACCCGGGGCGCGGCTGTGCAGCTTGCCGATGCACGCGCCGATCTGGTCGCGGCCCGCGGCGTCCAGGACGGTGGGCGGGCAGACCTCGTCCACCGGGTGCTGGGAGTCGTTGTCCGCGCTGGCGAAGCCGTACACGCCGATGGTCGAGGCGGGGTGGACCTCCCCGAGGGCGATGCGGACGGCGGCGGCCCGCTCGCGGTCGAGGTCGGCAGCCTTGAGGCTGCCCGACTCGTCCACGGCCACCGCGTAGTTGACCGGGCCGATGGCCGCCGGGGCGGACGCGCCGGTGCCGGGCTCGTCGGCCGCGGCCGGGCCGGGCGGCAGGCCGGCGGTGAGCAGGGCCGCCGCGGTGAGCGCTGCGGCCCGCCCGAGGCCGCCGGCGGCGCGCCGGGGCCCGCGGGCCCGTGCGCCGGTCGTGCCGCGCCGGCGGAAGGGCGCGAAGGGCAGGTGTTGCACCGTCGTCTCCTCTGGATCAGGGGGCGTTCGGCCGGCCGCTCGGTGGAGGGCCGTCCGAAGGGGGCGGGCCGGGCGCTCAGGCGAGCAGGAGCCCGGCGGTGGCGAGGACCGAGCCGGGCGCCAGGCAGGCGACTCCCCAGCGGATCCAGCGGTACTTGGCGGCGAGGATGGTGCTGACGTCGACGGCCTGGACCAGCAGCCAGTCGAGCGGGTCGCGGCCGGCCGCGACCACCCGGCCGGCGAGTGCGGACCGGCCCTCCGCGGCGACGAGGTCGCCGAAGAAGGTGACGCCGTCGCGGTCGCGCAGGGTGCCGGTCCGGGGCAGGATCGCCCGTACCAGCGCCACGGCTCCGGCGGCCCAGAGCGCGCCGCCGAGCGCGAGCAGGACGGCGGCGAGCGGTCCGGGCCGATCGGCGGCCCAAGGGCGGCCCAGCAGGAGGGCGGGCAGGCCGAGGGCGGCGGTGAGCAGGATCGAGGACTTGGTGTCGGCCCGGCCGATGTCCTCGCGCACCGCCGCCAGGAGGCGGTCGGCGACGAAGCGGGCCTCGTCCGGGCAGGGGGCGGCGGGGTGCGGGGCCGCGCCGGTCCCGGCGTCGGTGTCGGTCACGGGCCGTCAGCTCCATTCGCCGGGGGACCACGGGCGGTCGTCGCGCTCCCGGTCGTCGTCGGGGCGGCGTCCGTCGGTGTGACGCCCGTCCGGGCGGCGGTCCTCGGTACGACGGTCTCCGCCGGCGGCGTCGGACCCGGGGTACTCCCAGTCGTCGAAGGCCTCGCTGGGCCGGCGGCCGGTCCGGGCCCCGGCGGGGGGCCGGTGCGGGGCGGCGGGCTCGGCATCCACCCACAGCGGGGTGAAGGGGGGCCGGTCGCTCCCCGCGTTGTCTCTCCGGTCCTTGTTCCGGTCCTCGTTCCAGTCGTCGTTCCGGCCGGCGGTGCGGCCGGTCCGACGGCGGTCGTCGTGGTCGTCGCTGGCGTTGCGGGCGTCGCCACGGTCCTCCCGGTGCCGGTCCTCCCACCGGGTGTCGTCCTCGTCGTCCTGACCGCGACCCCGGCTCCCGCCCGGCGACAGCTCGGCCCTCGGAGCCGGCTCCCGGAGCGGTGGCCGGCCGAAGCTGCCCTCGACGCGGTAGGCGGTGGTCCCGAGCAACTCCCTGACCTGCGACTCCAGTTCCGCCGACTGGATCACCCCCTTCTCGACCAGCCGCAGGGTGTGGTCGAGCAGTTCGCGCTTGTCGGCGCGGGACTCCTGGCGCAGCATCTCCATGAACGCGCGCGCCTCGTCCTGGTTGTCGGCGAGCATGAAGCAGATCTGGCTCCACTCGCCGCCCTCGAGCATCGTCCGGAACTTGCGCATGCGCATCTGCAGGAGCTCGGTGCGCCGGTGCTCCTCGGCCAGCGCGCGGTCGTGGCTGCGCGCCGCCGTGCGGTCGTCGTGGTCGAAGTTCCGTTCCGCGTCGACGTGCTGGATGGTCTTCTTGTCCACCGCGAAGCGCACGAAGAGCTCCGCCCGCAGCCCGAGGTCGTAGCCCAGGTCGTCCCACTGCCCGTTGCGGCAGGCGGACTTGACCGCGCGGTCGGCCTCCGCGGCGGCCGACACGGGGTAGTTCGAGCAGATCCCGCGCAGCCGCTCCACCAGCGGTGCCCGCAGGCGCACGGCCACGTTCTTGACCTGCTCGTCCACCACCTTGCGGTAGTCGGTGACCGACCACTGCACGTCCGCCTCCACCTCGAAGAAGGTGGCGCTGCCGGCCGCCGGGACCTGCAGGGTCAGCCGGGTGACATGAGTGCCCCTGGCCACCTCGCAGACCGTCACCGGGCGTGCCATCAGGGGCCGCCCGAAGTGCTCGGTGCCCATCGCGGTGACCACGCTGTGGCCGCCGTTGCGATAGAAGAGCACCAGGGCGACCTCGGCGCTCGGGTGGCGGGTGCCGGCGTCCGGGCGCGGGTACTCCCTCAGCAGCGGACCGGCCGGCTGCTCGGGCGTGCCGGACCTGCCCCGGCCGGCGGGCCTTGCGGCGGCCCGCGGGTTGTCCGTCATCGTTCCTCCTCCGATGTCCCGACAGCGTCGGCGGACCGTCCGTCGCTCCCGCCCCGCCCCTCCCGGCCCCCGCCGTGGTCGCCGCCGGGGCGGCCGCCGGTGGCGAGGTGCCAGAGCTCGCGGCCCCGCGCGTTCGGCAGGGGATCGTCCGGGTCGTTCATCATGCGGCGCAACAGCCAGTCCAGCAGCCGCCGTTCACTGTCGGTGCTCAGCAGGGCCGGCAGCAGCGCGGCCAGGCCGGCCCGGGTGTCCGGGCCGTCGTCGTCGACGGCACCGCGAAGCCAGAACTCCAGGCAGTCGGTGGCGGCCTCGTGGGAGCGCGGTGTGCGCAGCGCCGTCCACATCAGGTCGGCCAGCGGGCCGGTCCGGTCGGGGCGGGTGACGGCGAGGGCGAGCGGCAGAGGCCAGTCCAGGTAGTCGCCGAGGTCCGGCGAGGCCTCGCCGTCCCAGACCTCACCGACCGTGGTCAGCGCGAGCCGCACGACGGTCAGCAGGCCGAGGTCCTGGTAGGGCACCCGCTGGTCGCCGGTCCAGTCGGCGAGCCGGCGCAGCACCGCCCGGTCGTCCGGGCCGGAGAGCAGGCGGACGACGCTGTGCGAGGCGAGCGGAGCCTGGTCGTCCTCCTCGTCGGTGCCGATCCGGGCCAGTCCGTCGAGTGCGGCCTCCACCGGGGCGGCGTGGCCGAAGCCGAGGGCCAGGGCGGCGGTCCAGCGCAGGCGCGGGGAGTCCGACCTGGTCCAGTCGCGGACGAGGGCCCGCACGGCCGGCCGGTGGCTCTCGTGCCGGGCCGTCTGGTCGAGCACGGTGGCCGCGAAGGCCCGGCGCTGGGTGGTGCGGGCGGTGGCCATCGGACGGACCAGCTTCTCGTAGCCGTTGGCGAAGTCCCGGGCGCAGAGCTCTCCGGAGGCGAGGGCGGCGCGCACCCAGATCTCGGGCCGAGGGTCGTCGGCCAGCAGCCGCATCCACCGGACCATCGGCTCGCGGGCCGGGTGGTGGCGGTCCCAGACCTCCGCGAGCACGGCGGCGGGCAGGGCCGAGCCCCGGTAGCGGACGATCCGGGCGGGCGCGCTGATGCCCGCCGTCTCCACCTCGCCCTCGGTCAACTCGGCCCGGAGGTAGGCGAGATCGGAGACCGGATCGTCGCAGAACAACGGGCGGGCCGGGGTGTTGCCGGGGTCGCGGGCCACCGCCAGCTCCCAGGTGAGCAGGTGGGCCGCCTCCGCCACGGTGCTGTGCACAGCGCCGTTGAGGACGGCCAGCGCGATCCGGGAGGCGGTCGGGTGCAGCACCGTGGCGGCCGAGCGGCCGGTCTCCTCGGCCGCGCCGGCGATCTCGCGGTCCGCGCCGGCGAACCACTCCTGGGCCTGCTGCGGGGCCAGGCTCCGGCAGCCGCCGAGGAGTTCCTCGCGGGTCAGCCTGCCGAAGACGTGGGCGGCGATCAGGTCGGCGAGCAGTTCGGCCTCGGCGGGGCGGAGGTCCTCCAGCCCGACGCCGGCCCGCAGCTCGGGGTCGTCGGCCAGCTCGGCCGCCCACGTGGCCCGGGCGGCCGCCTCGTCGCCGGTCCCACGGGCGCCGTCACCGGACGCGTCACCGGGGCCGTCACCGGAACCGGACGCGTCACCGGAACCGGGCCCCTCACCCGGCTCCTCGGTGTCCGCGTCCGCACCCCCGGCGGGCGCGGACACCGCCGCGGCCCTGGCTCCGGCGGGCTCGGCGGCCCCGGCGGCTTCGGTGCTCTCCGCGTCCGGGCCGGCCAGATGTGCGGCCAGCCTGGCGCGCAGCAGCTCCTCGGTCGGAGCCGGCGGGCAGATCCGGCCGTACCGCCCGGACAGCAGGGGCGTGGCCGTGGGGCCGGCGGCCACCACCAGCACCGCGTAGGAGCCGACGCCGGCCAGCGCGGCGGCGAGCGCGTCCAGCTCCAGCTCGCCCGGGGGCAGGCCGGGGTTGCCGTGGCCGGAGGGGAGTTCGAGCAGGTAGCCGTGCCGCTGCCCGCCGTTGCCCTGGACGGTGGCGGTCAGCTGCGGCACGGCCGTCTCCGGGGAGACCCGGGAGACCCGGGCCGGTGGTTCCGCGGGGCCGCCGGCCCGCACGCCGTCCTGCGGGCCGTCCGCGGCCGGCGGCCGGCCCTGCGTCAGCTCGTCGAGCAGAGCCAGCGCGGTGCAGGTCCGCCCGGCGCCGGGGGCCGCGGCGAGTACCAGGACCCGCTGCCGGCGCAGCGCCTGCTGCAGGTCGACGTAACCCTCCGGCTCCAGGTAGATCCGGCGGACCCGCCGCAGCTCCGACTCGGGCACCGGGCCGCTGACCGCGCCGACCGCCTGCCGGCTGTCCAGCCGCAGGTGGACGTCGCCGATGTGGGCCTGGTGGAACACCGTGCGGTCGAACAGGGTGTGGTCGCCGCCGACCTGGTACGAGCCACGGGCCTGGCGGTGCGCGCGGGAGGTCGCGCCCATGCCCACCGCCGCCCCGCCCTCCTCCTCCTGCTCGTCGAGCAGCCGGTCGCGGCTGCGCTCGCGGAACCGGCCGGCGGCGCGCTCGCGTTCGGCGCGCTCCTGGTCCTCCTGGTCCTGGGCCGGCGGGTCGCCGGCGGGGTGCTCCCCGTCCGCGGCCCCGGGTTCGGCGCCGCCCGGGGCCGGGCGCTCCTCGTCGGCCCGGTCCGGGTCGGCCCGGGGCCGCTCGCGGCCGTCCTGGTCGCCGGGCCCGGACGCCGGGCGCGCGCGCCCGGGCCGGTCACGCTCAGGGCTGTCGCCTTCGGACGGTTCGCGCCGGGGGCGCTCCTCGCCGGCGCGCCGGTCGGCCCGGTCGCGCGGCTCGTCCGCCCGGCGCACGGCCGGGGCGGCGGGGGCGTTCCTCGGCTCAGCCACGGTGTGCCCCTCCGGTGGTGCGGCCGATGTGCACCGGCCCCTGGTAGGTGTTGTCGCGGTGTACCGACACGTCACCGTGCACGATCGTCTGCTCCGGGATCGCCTGGACGTCCTGTGGTTCCCGCACCTCCGGCACGAGCGGGGCCGCCAGGGTGTACTCCGCCGGTTCCCGCCGGTCCGGCGCGTCCTGCCCGCGGCCGTCCTGCTCCCCGCCGTCCTGCTCCCCGCCGTCCGGCACCTGTGCAGGCCGGGGCCGGCCGGGGAGCCGGACCCACGCGGGCGTGGCGCCGTCCTTGGTCCGCAGGTCGGCCGGCGCGTAGTCGCCGGGGTCGACGAAGCGGCCGCCGTGGCGGACGACCTCGCGGTAGAGCGAGTCGGAGACGACCACGACCAGGTCGGCCCGGTCGCGTTCGAGCAGCAGGCGGGCGGCGGCCGAGTCGGTGAGCCGGCAGGCGAGGTCGACGGCGTGGCCGCTGATGCCCTGGGCGTCGTGGGTGACCGGGCCGACGTGGAGGCCGACGCGGAGCCCGAGCGGCATCCGCAGGTCGGGGTTCTCCCGGCGCAGCTGCTCGTGCACCTCGGTGACCCAGACGCCGAGGATGCGGGCGGGCGGGACGGTGGGGCCCACCGCCGCCAGGATGCCGTCGCCGCGGTCCTCGCGGTGGACGGCGCGGGCCGGTACCCCGGCCTCGGCGAACGCCCGGTCGAGGACGGCGTACAGCTGCCGCCGCATCCGGGTCTTTCCCGCGTCGTTGTAGGCGCCGGACTTCCGGACGTCCACGCTGATCACCAACTCGTACACCGCGTCGACTGCTTGGTCGTGCACGTTCACCCCCACGCTTGTCTTCGGCACACCGTCAGAATCCGGCGCCGGGCGCCGGGTTGTCTGTGATGCTTTACATGCGCCGGCGATCCCCCGCTCTCTGCGCTCAGAGGCGCGGTCTGGCCTCCGGCCGTTGGTCGTGCGGCCCCTGCGCGAGCAGGAGGAGCGGGGCGGGGGCGAGGATCTCGACCATCCGGGTGCCGGTCCGCACCAGCCCCTGGTCACGGAGCAGCTTGAGTGCTTTGGCCACCGCCTCGCGGGTGGCGCCGACGGTGGCGGCGAGGTCGTCCTGCGCCAGGTGGACGACGGACGCCGAACCGCCCTCGGCGGAACGGGTGCGGGCGGGCCCGGCGGTGGCGTCGGTGGTGGAGAGCTCGACGAGCCGGCTGGCGAGGCGCTGGACGACGGTGAGCGAGGCGAGTGCCGAGCGTTCCCGGTCGGAGTCCCGCAGCCGGGAGGCGAGCTGGGCCATCACCTGGCTGCCGACCCGCGGGCTCGTGGCCAGGAAGCGCCGGAAGCCGTCCCCGGGTATCACGAGCGCCTCGACCGGCCCGAGGGCCTGGACGGTCGCGCTGCGCGGCCGCTGGTCCAACGCGGCCAGTTCGCCGATGAGTTCGCCCGGTCCGCGCAGGCCGAGGACCAGCCGGGTGGCTCCGCGGTCGGTGGCCACGAAGACCATGGCCCAGCCGGCCAGGACCAGCAGGACGTGGGTGGAGCGGTCCCCCTCGGACAGCAGGTGCTGCCCCGCCGCGAAGGTCTTCGGAGTTCCGAGCGAGACGAGTGCTTCATGGTCGTGGGCGGTGAGGGTACGGGCGAAGGGCAGGTCGCCGCCGAGTAGACCCATGCCACCCCCCTGATGATCTTGAACTGCCATGATCCGGTCCGACGTTGGGAGATCGTAGACCCGTCGGATGCGGATTCAGGCCAGATTTCTCACAACGGGGTCAAGGTGGTGGGCGTGTGACTCAGGAGGCTGGTGAGGCGCTCCGGCGAGGGCCTGACGCGCTCCGCGAACGATGGTGAAACCGCAGGTCGGGGTGGGTGTCGGGGAGGCATCTGTGCAGACTTTGAAACAATTCGGACATCGATTGGCAACAGCTCGGTGTACACGCTCCGTTCGCCCTTTCGCGCGAGCACGGGACGCAGGTGCCCGCGGCCGCCCGGGCACGGCGGTGGCGGCCCCGGGGCGCGGGAGGTCCAGGTCAGGCCGTGCCGGGCCCCGGGCGAGGACGGTACCCGTGCTCTCCCGGCTGCCCGGGCCCGCCCCGGGACGGCGTCACCGGCGGGGCGCCGGCGAACGGCCTGAGCCCGCACCCGGCCGGGCGGTCCGGTGAACCTCACGCGGGTTCGAGGACGATCCAGACCTGCCCGGGGTGGAAGGTCATCGGCTGCCCCGCGTAGCTGAACTCCGTGCCGCCGGCGGCGTCGGACCGCGACCAGGTGCCCCGGTACGCCGCGCCGTCGCGCAGGAAGACCGCCTCACCGCTGCCGACGGTCGGCGCGAAGGGCACGAGGTGTCCGAACGAGTCGACCAGCCCTCGCGGCGACGTGGTCTCGGCGACCCTCTGCACCACGACCGTCGGCGCCCCCATCTGCCCGGCGTCCGTGGTGGTGGCCGGCCTGCCGTCGACCGCCACCAGGTACCTGCCCTCCGCGGCGGACCAGGTGAAGGTGAACGAGGCCGCCGGCATCCGCGCGGTGAACGAGGCGGCGGGGACGCCGCCGGCCGGCGCGTCGCCGAAGCGGAAGCCGACGTCGCGGGCCACCGCCGCGTCCGGGAAGTGGCCCAGAACCCCGGACGGCACCACGTACTGGTTGAACGGTGGCACGTTCCACTGCCCGCGGAAGAACGAACTGTCCTGCACCGGCGAGCTGTTGAACACGTCCGCCGCGGCGAGCACCGGCAGGAACGCGGTCTGCGCCCCGGAGTACGCGAAGTCCACCCTCCCGTACTGCTGCAGGATGGGCAGATCGCTCTCCCGGGCGCTGCGCACCGGGCCGATCCGGTCGCCGGCGGGCAGGTGGTTCGAGTCGTAGACCGCCAGGAACCGCGAGAGGCCGCCCTCGACCTCGACCGCGTACACCACGTCGGCCGCGTTCACGCCGGTCTGGGGCCTGGCCGCGGCGGCATTGTCGATCTTGACGGCGATGATCCTGCCCGCTCCGCCCGGCAGCCCGGTGAGCGGCGAAACGGCACCCGCGCCGCCGGGACCGGAGGGGCCGGCCGGCGGGGAAGCCGACGGGGCGGGCGGCAGACCGGCCGCCGTGTGCCCGGGGCCGCCCCCGCCGCCGACGGTGAGCACGACCGCCAGCAGGATCGCGAGGAGCACGGCGCCGCCGCCGACGCCGAGGGCGACGAGCCGGTGCCCGACGGTCAGGGATCTCCACCGGGCCGCCGCACGCTCGAAGGTCTTCATCCGGGCTCACCTCCGTGCACCCGGTCATCAGGGACTCGGGCACCTGTGAAGACGCGGCCGCCGACCGGCCCGGTTCCGTCCGCGGCCGCCGGCGGGCCCGCGGCGGCCGGTTCGCTCACACCCGGCCGCGACCGGCGTGCGGCAGCGTTAACCATCGATGATCAGTCGGCGTGATGCGGTGGTAACCCGGGCTTCCTACGGTGCTGACGGTGGGGATGCCCCCACGGTCGCCCGCAGGAGCCGTACGGTCCGGCGGGCGGCGAGGAGGAGTCCTACCGAGGGGGAACCCCTGTGACGGCGTCGGGCGCGAAGGCCACCAGCACCGTGAAGACCGTCTGCTCGTACTGCGGTGTCGGCTGCGGGGTGCTGCTCGACGTCACGACGGACGCCGCCACCGGGCGGCGCGCGGTGGTCAAGGCGTCCGGCGACAAGGGCCACCCCGCCAACCTCGGCCGGCTCTGCACCAAGGGCGCCACCAGCGCGGACATGCTCGCCGCCACCGGCCGGCTGGGCACGGCGCTGGTCCGGGCGGAGCGCGGCGCCGAGCCGGCCGCGACGGACGTGGACGAGGCGATCGCCGCGACCGCGCGGCGGCTGCGGGAGATCCTGGACGAGCACGGCCCGGACGCGCTGGCGTTCTACGTGTCCGGCCAGATGAGCCTCGAAGCGCAGTACCTGGCGAACAAGCTGGCCAAGGGCTTCGTGGGCACCAACCAGATCGAGTCCAACTCCCGTCTCTGCATGGCCAGCGCGGGCACCGGCTACAAGCTGTCACTGGGCGCCGACGGGCCGCCGGGCTCGTACCGGGACTTCGAGCACGCGGATGTCTTCTTCGTCATCGGCGCCAACATGGCGGACTGCCACCCGGTCCTCTTCCTCCGCCTGATGGACCGCGTCAAGGCGGGCGCCAAGCTCGTCGTCGTCGACCCGCGCCGCAACGCGACCGCCGACAAGGCCGACCTCTACCTGCAGATCAGGCCGGGAACGGACCTGGCGCTGCTCAACGGCCTGCTCCACCTGCTGGTGGAGAACGGGCACACCGACCCGGCCTTCATCGAGGAGTTCACCGAGGGCTGGGAGGCGATGCCCGGCTTCCTCGCCGACTACACACCCGCGACGGTCGCCGGGATCACCGGCCTCCCGGAGGCCGACATCCGGGAGGCGGCGCGGCTCATCGGCGAGGCGGGGGAGTGGATGAGCTGCTGGACGATGGGGCTCAACCAGTCCACCCACGGCACCTGGAACACCAACGCGCTGGTCAACCTGCACCTGGCGACCGGCGCCATCTGCCGCCCCGGCAGCGGCCCCTTCTCGCTGACCGGCCAGCCGAACGCCATGGGCGGGCGCGAGATGGGCTACATGGGCCCGGGTCTGCCGGGCCAGCGCTCCGTCCTGGTGCCGGCCGACCGCGAGTTCACCGAGGGGCTCTGGGGCCTCGCCCCGGGCACGCTGCGCGCGGAGGCCGGCCAGGGCACCGTCGAGCTGTTCTCGCGGATGGCGGAAGGCGGGGTCAAGGCCTGCTGGATCATCTGCACCAACCCGGCCGCGACGGTCGCCAACCGGAAGACCGTCATCGCCGGCCTGGAGGCGGCCGAGTTGGTCATCACCCAGGACGTCTTCGCCGACACCGAGACCAACGCCTACGCCGACGTGGTGCTGCCCGCCGCGATGTGGGCCGAGGCCGAGGGCGTGATGGTCAACTCCGAGCGCAACCTCACCCTCGTCCGGCCGGCCGCCGACCCCGTGGGCCAGGCCCTGCCGGACTGGCAGATCATCGCCCGCGTCGCCTGCGCGATGGGCTTCGCCGAGGGCTTCACGTACGACGGCGCCGAGGAGGTCTTCGAGGAGATCAAGCGGGCGTGGAACCCGAAGACCGGCTACGACCTGCGCGGCGTGACGTACGAGCGGCTGCGGGAGACCCCGGTGCAGTGGCCCAGCGCCTCCGTGGACGGGCCGGACCGCAACCCGGTCCGGTACGTCAACGACGGGATCAGCCAGACCCTGCTGGAGCGGCCCGACGGCACCCGCCCCCGGCTGGCGTTCCCCACGGCGAGCGGCCGCGCCTCGTTCTTCCCCCGCCCGCACCTGCCGGCCGCCGAGCTGCCCGACGACGACTTCCCGTTCGTCCTCAACACCGGCCGCCTGCAGCACCAGTGGCACACCCTGACCAAGACGGGGAAGGTCGCCAAGCTCAACAGGCTCGACCCCGGGCCCTTCGTCGAGGTCCATCCGCAGGACGCCGAGGCGCTCGGCATCGCCGGGGGAGAACACCTGGAGATCGCGTCCCGGCGTGGCAGGGCCGTCCTGCCGGCGGTCGTCACCGACCGGGTACGGCCGGGCAACTGCTTCGCGCCGTTCCACTGGAACGACCTCTTCGGCGAGTACCTCAGCATCAACGCCGTCACCAACGACGCCGTGGACCCGCTCTCCTTCCAGCCCGAGTTCAAGGTCTGCGCCGTCTCGCTGAGACCGGTGCCGGCGCCGGAGCGCACGGCGGCCGCTCCCGTGCCCGCCGCCGTCGGGCCCGCCACGGGGGAGCCCCGGCCGCACCCGGCACCCCTCGCGCCGCAGGGTGCGCGCACCGCCGCGCTGAGCAGCCTCTTCGGCATCGCGGACCTCGCCCCGCCGGCCTTCGCCACCGGCGAGCGGCACTTCCTGGCCGGCTTCCTCGCCGGACTGGACGCGGCCCCGCCGCAGGGCGCCACGGTGCCGGTCCTGCCCGCGCGGGCCCCCATCGACCCGGAGCGCGCCCTGTGGGTCAACGGCGTGCTGGCCGGCAGGTTCTCCCGAACCACCGCCGGCGCCCCGTCGCCGGCCGTGCTGCCGCCCCCCGCGCCGCGTACCGGCGAGCAGCCGCCGCCGGCGGCCGACGGGCCCGCGCGTGAGGTCCTCGTCCTGTGGGCCTCGCAGACCGGCAACGCGGAGGAGGCCGCCGCCATGACCGTCGGCCGCCTCACCGAGGCCGGCTGGCGGGCGAGGCTCCTCGGCATGGACGACGTCAGCCCGGCCTCCCTGCCGGCCGGCGCCCCGGTCCTGTTCATCACCAGCACCTTCGGCGACGGCGACGCACCGGACAACGGCTCCGGCTTCTGGGCGGCCCTCTGCGCCGGGGGCGAGGCCCTCGCCGCCGACCTCGGCTACTCGGTGCTGGCCCTCGGCGACTCCAGCTACGACGACTTCTGCGGCCACGGCCGCCGCCTGGACCACCGCCTCGGCGAGCTGGGCGCCACCCGGCTCGCCGCCCGCACCGACTGCGAACCGGACTACGCCGAGGCCGCCGGGAAGTGGCTCGACGAAGTCCTCGGGGCGCTGGCGGAGCGCCGGTCGGAGCCCGCCCGGGCGACGTCCGCCCCGGCCGGGTCCGCGGCCCGGCCCGCGCCCGCCACGGCGGTGACGGAGCCCGCCGGGCCCGGAGCCGCACCGGCTGCGCCGGAGCGGTCCGGCTACTCCAGGACCTCACCCTTCGCCACGCTGCTGATCGGCAACCGGCTCCTCAGCCTCCCGGGTTCGGCCAAGGAGGTCCGGCAGTACGCCTTCGACACCCGCGGCGGCGACCACGGCGACCTCGCCTACGAGGCGGGTGACGCGCTCGGCGTCTGGCCGGCCAACGACTCGGAGCTCGTGGCGGAGTGGCTCGCCGTCACCGGCCTCGACCCCGCCGACACCGTGCCGGTCGCCGACGCGGGGGACATCCCGCTCGGCGAGGCCCTGCGGACCAGGCTGGAGATCGCGAAGATCACCCCCGACCTGCTGCGCTTCGTCGCCGAGCGCACGGGCGACGGCGGCCTGCGGCGGCTGCTGCGGGCGGACAACAAGGGCGAGCTGGCGAAATGGAGCTGGGGCCGGCAGGCCGTCGACGTCGTCGGCGCGTTCCCCGTCCGGGCCACCGCGCGGGAGTGGGCCGGAGTCCTCAGGCGTCTGCAGCCCCGGCTGTACTCGATATCGTCCAGCCCGCTGGCCCACCCCGGCGAGGTCCGTCTCACGGTGTCCGTCGTCCGTTACGCCAACGACCTCGGCAGGGCCCGCAACGGCGTCTGCTCCAGCTTCCTCGCCGACGCCGCCGACGACGGCCCGGTGCCCGTCTTCGTCCAGCGCTCCCCGCACTTCCGCCCGCCCGGCGACCCCGCCACCCCCATGATCATGATCGGCCCGGGTACCGGGGTGGCACCGTTCATCGGCTTCCTGGAGGAGCGGCAGGCCCGCGGCCACACCGGCCCGAACTGGCTCTTCTTCGGCGAGCAGCGCGAGGCGACCGACTTCTACTACCGCGAGGAACTGGCGGCGTTCCAGGCGTCGGGCCACCTGGACCGTCTCGACCTCGCCTTCTCCCGCGACCAGCGCGCCAAGGTCTACGTGCAGGACCGGATGCGCGAACACGGCCCCCGCCTGTGGGACTGGCTGCAGAACGGCGCCCACCTCTACGTCTGCGGCGACGCCGGCCGGATGGCCAAGGACGTCGACCGGGCCCTGCGCGATATCGTCTCCGCGCACGGCGGCCTGGACGACGACGAAGCCGGCGCCCACGTCCGGCAGCTCGCCACCGACAAGCGCTACGTCCGTGACGTCTACTGAGGACGCCCCTTGCCCGGCGGCGATCCGGCCGGGCACGCGCCGCGGCTGCCGGGCGCAGAGCCGATGAGGAGCCGATGGAGAGAGCGCCCGGACAGCATGGTGGGCGACCCGATCGGACGGGTCGCACCCCACAAGGAGGTCTCATGACCAGGACCCTCACGTCACTCGGCGACCGGATGCTGGGCGCGGTGCTGAAGCAGAAGAAGGCCGGCGCCTGTGTGCCGCCGGACTACTGCGGCGTCGTCGCCTGTACCTCGAGGAGCGGCTACTGCTCGGGCGGCTGGTGGTGGCAGCCGATGTGCAACGGCTACTACAACTGCACCGGCACCTGCAAGGGCACCGGCGGCCTCCAGTACAACAAGAAGGTCGCGTACGGCTGCTGACGACCGGATGGGCGGGGGCCCCGTTCCGGCGGCCCCCGCCCTCTGTCGCCCCCGGAACGGCCCAGAGAGGAACCGACATGCTCACCGCCCTCATCGCCCTCGCCGTCGTGCTCGGCATCGCCACCGCGGCCAACCTCGTGCTCACCTTCGCCGTCATCCGCAGGCTGCGGACGCTGGAGGAGGGCGGCCCGGGTGCCCCCGACGCCCTGCCGGCGGTCGGCACCGCCGTCGGCGAGTTCAGCGCCGTCACGACCTTCGGGGAGGAGCTCACCGTGGCCGACGTGGCCTCCGGCGACGCCTTCGCCGGGTTCGTCATGGTCGGCTGCACGCCCTGCGGCACGCTGATCGACTCCCTGGCCGGCGGCGCCGCCACCGGGGCCGACGACCCGCTGTTCTTCGTCATCGGCGACCCGGAGAGCCCGGAGACCCGCCGGATGACCGCCGCCCTCGGCGCCGTCGGCCGGGTGGCCGTCGTCGCCGAGAAGTCCTCGGCCACCGCCGCCTTCGGCCAGGTCGGCGCCTTCCCGACGCTGCTCCGGCTCAAGGACGGCGTCATCACCGCCGCCGGTCACGAGCTGGCCGACGTCGTGCCCGCACCGGCCCACCGCGCGCAGGCCGACCGCCCGGCTCCGGTCAGGGAAACGGTGTGATCACGGCGGTAGCCGGGCGGGCACGGACCGCGGCCGCCGCACTGCGGCTGGGCTGGCGGGCCTCGCCCGGGGGGATCCTGCTCCAGCTCCTGCTCGCCCTGCTCACCGGGGTACTCCCCGCCGTGACGGCCTACGTCACCAAACTGCTCGTCGACGCCCTCGCCGGTGCGGGCGGCCCCGGTGCGGCCGACGGCACCCGGGTGGCGTGGCTCGCGGCGGCCGGCGCCGTCCTCGCCGGGGCGATCGCCGTGTTCAACCACGTCACGGCGCTGACCGGCGCCGTGGTCGGCCGGGCCGTCAACCTGGAGGTGCAGGACCGGCTCTACGAACGGGTCAACGCCTACCGCGGGCTGCGCCCGTTCGAGGACCCGGCCACCCAGGACCGGATCCGGCTCGCCGAGACCGCGGCCCAGGGCGCACCGCACGACGTCCTCGACTTCCTGCTCGACTCGGTCCGCAGCAGCGCGACGATCGCCGGGTTCCTCGGCACGGTGCTGGTGTTCTGGCCGCCGATGGGCGCGCTCCTCGTCGTCTGCGTCGCGGTCTCCGTCGTCGGCCACGTGCGCACCTCCCGGGGCCTCGCCGACACCGCCGCCGCCATCGTCCCCGCCACCCGGCGGTACTACTTCTACCGGACGCTGCTCATCGACCCCCGGGCCGCCAAGGAGATCCGCCTCTTCGGCACCGGGCCGCTCTTCCGCCGGCGCGCGCTCGACGGGCTCCGCGAGACGACCGGCGCCGGTCTGGCCGCCCTGCGCCGCAGCGTCCTCGTCCAGTCGGGGCTCGCCCTGCTCACCGCGGCCGCCGCCGGCACCGCGGCCGTCGTCGTCGCGCGGCAGGTGCTCGTCGGCCGGATCACCCTCGGCGACATGACCCTGTTCACCGCCGCGGTCGCCGCCGTCCAGGGCGCACTGTCGTCCATCGTGATGCAACTCGGGCGCGCGGAGGAGGCGTTGAGGCTCTTCGGACACTACCTGGCGCTGCTCGGCTCGCCCGTGGACCTGACGGAGGGCACGGTCGTACCGGCCCCGCTGCGGGACGGCATCACCTTCGAGGACGTGTGGTTCCGCTACACCCCCGACGGCCCCTGGGCGCTGCGCGGCGTCGGTCTGCACCTGCCGCACGGCCGCGCCGTCGGCCTCGCCGGAGTGAACGGCGCGGGCAAGAGCACGCTGGTCAAGCTCCTCTGCCGGTTCTACGACCCCGAACGCGGGCGCATCCTCTGGGACGGCGTCGACATCCGCACCATGCCGGTCGACGAGCTGCGGCGCCGGATCGGCGCGACCTTCCAGGACTTCATGACCTACGACCTGACCGCCGCCGAGAACATCGGCCTGGGCGCCCCCGAGCACCGCGAGGACCTCGGCCGGATCCGCGCCGCCGCCGGCCGCGCCGGCATCGACGGGACGTTGGAACGGCTGCCCCGCGGCTACCGGACCCTGCTCAGCCGCACGTTCACCGACGAGGACGAGCAGGACGGCGTCACGCTCTCCGGCGGCCAGTGGCAGCGCGTCGCCCTCGCCCGGTCGCTCATGCGCGAGGACGGCGAGCTGCTCATCCTGGACGAGCCCAGCTCCGGCCTCGACGCGCTCGCCGAGCGGCAGGTCCACCAGGCGCTGCGCCGCCACCGCGCCGGGCGCACCAGCCTGCTGATCTCGCACCGGCTCGCCGCGCTGCGCGAGGCCGACATGATCGTGGTGCTCTCCGAGGGGCGGGTCGTGGAACGCGGCAGCCACGACGAACTGGTGGCGCTCGACGGCCGGTACGCGGAGATGTTCGCCGCCCAGGCGGAGGGGTACCGCGCGGACGGTCCCCCCGCCCCCGCCGCGGGCCGCCGGCCGCCCGCCCGCACGGCCGCCGGGCAGGACGACGTGCAGGACGACGTGCCGCGCGTCGACGCGGACCGGCCCGAGGCGGTGCGGTGAACGCGCTCTCCCCGACCGCGGCGGCCGTCGCCGCCGGAGCACTGGCCGGGGCCGCGGCGGCTGTGCTGCTGCTGCGCCGTTCCTTCGAGCTGGTCGTCGTGCACGGCGGCAGCATGGAGCCCACCCTGCGGAACGGCGACCGGGTGCTGGTGCGCCGCACCACGGTGTTCCACCGCGGCGACGTCGTGGTCATCCCCGTCCCGGACGGACCGCGCGCCCCGGGGGACACGCCCTGGCTGGTGAAGCGGGTCAGTGGCATGCCGGGGGACCCGGCCGCGGACGGTTGCCCCGCGGTGCCGCCCGGGCACCTCGCCGTCCTCGGCGACAGCCCCCGCAGCCTGGACTCCCGGACCTTCGGCACCGTCCCCAGCCGCACCGCCCTGGGCGTCGCCGTACGCCGGATGTCCCGCGACGGGCGGCCCGCGCAGTCCCTGAACCGATCGGGGCACCGTACGACCCACGGTTCGAGGAGGACCGCATGACGATGCTGCAACTGGCCGCCCGCGCCCTGCTGGTGGTGGTCTTCGGCGCCGCCCTGACCGGCAAGGCGCGCAGCCGCGCGGCCCTGGCCGCGTTCACCGCCGACCTGGCGGGCTTCCGCTGGCTGCCGGCCGCCCTGCGGCGGCCGACCGCCGTCGGTGTGATCGCCGCCGAACTGGTGACCGTGGTGCTGCTCGCGACGGTACGACAGGCCGGCGCGGTGGCCGCGCTCGTGCTGCTGACCGGGTTCACCGTCGCGACCCTGCGGGCCGGGCGGGCGGCGGACTGCCGGTGCTTCGGCCCGGCGAAGCCCGCCGCCCGCGGCAGCGCCGGGGGCTTCGTCCTGCGCAACTCGCTGCTCGCCGCCGGCGCGCTCACCGCGGCGCTGGCCCCCGGCGGTGACGTGGCCCCCGCCCTGGCGGCGGCCGCCCTCGCCGCAGGCGTGGCCGCGGGCGCCCTGGTCGTACGGTGGGACGACATCGCCTACCTGTTCCAGGGGCCCGCCACGCCCCGGCGCTCCTGACGGCCCTGCTGTTCCGGACGGATCCGGTCACTCCCGGTCAGTCCCGGTCGGCGTTCCTGGCGGGTGGGCTGCGGGGGCGGCCGCGCCGGTCAGCGGCCCGTCCGAGGGTGGTACGGACGGGTGTGCGCCGGATGGCAGCAGAGCCGGCGGAGCCGGGGGAGGCCCGCGCGCGTGTGCCGGCGCGGGCCCAGCAGGGCCGGGTCGCCGCGCAGCACGGCGTGCTCCAGCTCCACCAGGGCGGGCCCCGGGTCCAGCCCGAACTCGTCCGCGAGCAGGGCCCGCAGCCGGCGGGCCACGGCCAGCGCGTCGGTCTGCCGCCCGCTGCGGTACAGGGCGAGGACCAGCTGCTCCACGAGGCGCTCGCGGGCGGGGTAGCGGTCCACCAGGGCCGTCAGCTCGGGGACCAGCTCGTGGTGCCGCCCCGCGCCGAGTTCGATGTCCGCCAGCAGTTCAAAGGCGGCGAAACGTTCCTCCTCCAGATGGGCCCGGAACGGTTCCACGAACGGCGCATCGATCCCGACGAGCGCGGCGCCGCGCCACAGGCCGAGCCCGGTCCGTAAATGCCGGACGGCCCGCGTGTGCTCGCCCAGCGCCGTGAGCCGCCGCGCCTCCGCGACCTCCCGGCAGAAGTCCATGGTGTCGAGGTCGTGCCGCCCGACCGACAGGCGGTAACCGCCCGCCAGCGAGGCGAGCGGCCCGGCGTCGTCCCCCGCCCCGGCCCCGGCGGCAGCCCCGGGGAGGAGCTTGCGCAGGGCCGAGACGGCGGTGTGCACCTGGCCGCGGGCACTGCGCGGCGGACGCTCGCCCCAGAGCGCGTCCACCAACTGCTCGATGCAGACCTGGTGGTTCGCGTTCAACAGCAGGAACGTCAGCACCGCACGCCGGCGCGGCCGTTCGATGGGCACCTGGGTGCCGTGGTCGAAGACTTCCAGCGGTCCGAGAACCGTGTAGCGCATGTTTCCCCCGAGCTACGGACCTTGTGGGCAGCTCAAACGAACTCCCGTTGGTCGAAAGGGAGTCGGCGGCTCGTCGCGATGCGCGCGATCATAAGCCGTCGTCCCGGCTATGGGAACCGCGCTGCCGAAAACCCGCGCCCGTGGTCCGCACCCGTGGTCCGGGCGGGTGGCCCGCGGCCGGAGGGAGCGGCCTGGACGGGGCCGAACGGTCCGGAAGCCACGGACTCGGCCCGCCGCGCCCGTGTGGACGTCAGCCCGGTGCGCGTCAGCCCGCGTAGACGTCCTCGACGTAACGGCCCGCCTCGACCAGGTGCTGGAGCCAGACCTGGGCCTGCTGCTCATCGGCCCCCGGCGTCCGCCGCCGGTACAGCTCCCGGAACGCCGCCCTGACGCCCGGGGCCATCCGGGCGCCGTCGCCGCACACGTACACCTCCGCGCCGGCGGCGAGCAGCTCCCACACCTCCGCGGCCTCGGCCGCGATGCGGTCCTGGACGAAGCGCTGCCCGTCGACCGGCCGCTCGCTGAAGGCGGGCCGCATCGAGACGGCGCCGGCCCGGTCGGCCGCCTCCAGCTCGTCCCGGTGCAGGTAGTCGGCGTCCGGGGCGTCGCAGCCGAAGTACAGCAGCGCCGGGGCGAGGCCGGCTCCCTCGGCGAGCAGCGCGCGGCGGTCGGCGACGGCGCCACGGAAGGGTGCCAGACCGGTGCCGGCCGCAATCATGATCACCGGGGTCCGGTGGCCGATCCGGAAGACCTCCCGGCACGGCTGGACCCGCGCCAGCACGGTGTCCCCGACGGCCACCCGGCCGAGGTAGCCGGAGCCGGTGCCCCGGAAGGTGCCCCGGCCCGAGCGGGCGGGGGCGCTGAGCACGGAGACCATCAGCTCGACCTCGCCGGTGCCGGAGGGCGACGAGGAGATCGAGTAGTGCCGGGGCCTGATCGGCGGCAGCAGCTCCAGCAGCACCGGCCAGGTCAGGCTCTCCCGCAGGGCCGGGTGGTCCTCGACCAGGTCCAGCAGCGTGCGAGGGTCGTCGTCGGACACGCCCCGCAGGGCCGCCCGCTCGGGCGGGCACGGGTTGAGTGCGGCCAGCTCGGCACGCTGGCCGGCCGTCGGACGGTCCTGCAACTCGACGTGGTGCGTGAGCAGTTCGCGGACGGTCAGCGGCCGGTCCACGGCGAGACCGGTGCGCCGGTGCGCCACGATGTTGAGCACGGTCTCCGGATCGGCGCCCAGCAGCTCGGCCGCGCGCTCGACCAGGGCCGGGTCATTGGCCGGGAGCACGGTGAGGTGGTCGGCGGTCCGGTGGCCGACGCCCGCGGGCAGGGCCAGCCGGACCAGGCGCTTCACCCGGTGATAGGCGGGGTCGGTGAGGCTGCCGACCGCGGTCACGGTCAGCTCGGCCATGTCGTGCCGGGCGGCCAGGGCGTCCAGCGGGCCACCGGCGACCTCGGTCACCGTGTACGCCGCCTCCTTCGGCCGCACGGCGGGAGCGCCGGCGTCCCCGTACCGCTCCAGCAGGACCGTGCGCAGCGCCGTGGTGAAGGCCCGTACCGTGCCGGCCAGGTCACCGGAGACGTCGGCCTCGCCGCGGCCGAGCAGCCGGGCGCCGCCGAGGGCGGCGAGCCGGTCGTCGATCAGGGCCGGGACGCGCTGGTAGGTGGCCGCGTACGTCCGGTCGCCGATGCCGAGCACCGCGTACTCGACCCCGTCGGCCTCGTGGTCGGCCGCCTCCAGGAGGCGGCCGACGAAGGCGGCCGCGTCGTCCGTCGGCTGCCCGTTGTACGAGGCGGCCGTGATCACCACCGGACGGTCGGTGGGCAGCCCGCCCGCGTACGCGTCGAGCGGGGCGATCGCGGTGTCGCAGCCGAGTTCGCCGGCCGCCTCCGCGAGCTGCCGGGTGAACTCCCGGCAGGCGCCGTAGTTGGAACCGTGCAGGAGCAGCAGCCCGGTCCCCTGGCGGACCCGCCCGGGCAGCTCCCCGGTGCCGCGGGCGGCCGGCGCGTCCGGGACGGCCGCCGGGGGAGCGGGCGTGCGCGGGGCGAGGGCGAGGGTGAAGTCGTCGGGCTTGATGGTGAGCGTCTGCTTGATGGTCAGCCGGTAGTCCGCGTGGTCGATCAGCCGGTAGCGGTGGACCAGCATCGCCAGCAGCATGGTGGCCTCGTGCAGCGCGAACTGCCGGCCGATGCAGGCGCGTTCGCCGGTACCGAAGGGCTTGAAGGCGTGCGGCGAGCGGGCCGCCTCCGGCTCGGGGTCGAACCGGGAGGGGTCGAACAGCTCCGGGTTGTCGCCCCAGGCGGCGTCACGGTGCAGCATGGTGGTCGCCACCAGGACGGGCTCCCCGGCGCGGACCGGGATCCGGCCGCCGAGCAGGGTGTCCTCCCGTGCCTCCCGGCTGAAGGCGGGCGCCGTCGGCCACAGCCGCAGCGCCTCGTTGAGCACCTGGCGGGTGTACCGCAGCCGTCCGACGTCCTCGTACGAAGGCTCCGGATCGGCCTGGTCGCCCCAGAGCGCGTCCACCTCCTGCTGGACCTGCCGGAGCACGGACGGGTGCTTGACGAGGTAGTACAGCGCGAAGGACAGTGCGCCCGAGGTGGTCTCGTGACCGGCGATCAGGAAGGTGATCACCTGGTTGCGGATGTTCCCGGTGTCCAGCCGGGTGCCGTCGGCGGGGTGCACCGCGCCCAGCATCAGACCGAGCAGGTCCTCGGCCGGGCCCTGGTCGCCGCCCCCGGCGCGGGCGGCGATCACCTCGTCCACCACCGAGGCCAGGTAGCCGGCGTCCAGCCGGAACGCCGCGTCGCGTTCGCCGTGGTCGAGGTCCGGTGAGCGGGTGAGCCTGGTCATCGCCCATTCCAGACAGCGCACCATCGCCTCCACGAACGGGTGCGGCTCGTCCCGCTCGAAGGAGCCGAAGTCGAAGCCGAACCCGGCCAGCCCGATGGTGTCCAGCGTCATCCGGGTCATGTCGCCGGGCACGTCCACCGTCAGCCCGGCGGCCGCCCGGCGGTCCCAGGAGTCGATCAGCCGACGGGCCACCCGCAGCATCACCGGGTGGTAGGTGTGCATCGAGCCGAGCGCGAAGGCGGGCACCAGGATGTCGTGCGCCCTGGCCCAGTTCGGCTCCTCGTTGTACGCGGTGAACAGGCCGTCCCCGGTGAACTCGCGGACGTTCTCCAACGCCGGACCGACCGACTTGGTGAAGCGCTCCTCGTCGGCCAGCTCGGTGACCAGGTCCAGGCTGCCGACGATCAGGGTGTCGAGTCCGTGCAGCCGCTGGACGAAAGCGGGGCCGTGCTGTCTGGCCAGCTCCATGGTCCGCAGGACGGGGGCGGCGACGGGAGGCGCCGACGAGATGTCCACCAGGGGGACGTTCATGGTCTCGGTCAAGGTCTCGGTCATCGGTGAATCGCCTTCCGTAGCTGGAACGTTCTGGCCGCCTTCCACTCTGGGCCCGCCGCGGAGGACGCCCACCACCGATCACTACATGATTGTGTAGTACCAGCACCATCCGGAGGCTTGCCCACGAACCGTCGGATCTGATGCACCATCCGCTGCCACGGTAAGGAGAGCCGCACATGCGACCGACCGACGGCTGCGGTCCGCCGGCGGACAGCCGGCAGGATCCGGCGGTGATCTGGCGCAACCGGGCCCTGCGCCTGCTGGACCACGTGCTGATGCCCATCGCGGTGTGCGAGTTCGGCGGCCGGATCCTGATCGTCAACCGCGCCATGGCGGCCGAATTCGGTCTGCTGCCGGGGCAGTTGCGGAACCGCAAGATCCTCGAGTTCTTCGCCCTCCGGGACAGTTCCACCCTGCAGGCGCTCACCGAGGCCGTCCGGCTGCACCGCCGCTCGCGGTACCCGGCCCGGGTCTCCTGGTCGGCCGTCGACGGCACCGAACGGTACGGCGAGATGACCGTCGACCTGGTCAGCGACGCCCCGGAGGAGACCCCGAACCTGCTGCTCTCCCTCCGCCGGCTGGACGAACCCGCCGGCCGGCCCGTCACCCCGCAGGCCGGCCCCCGCCCCGAGGTCAGCCCGGTCGAGGCCCGGATCCTCGCCGCAGCCGCCCGGGGCGCCACCACCACCCAGATCGCCAAGGAGATCGGCCTCACCCCGGACGGCGTCAACTACCACCTCGCCCGGCTCAGCCGGCGCTGGCACCTGCCCAACCGCACCGCGCTGGTGGCCCGCGCCTACGCCACCGGCGTCCTGGCGGCCGGCGCCTGGCCGCCGGAGCCGGCCCGCTGACCTGCCCTGCCCCCGCGCCCGCCCTCGCGGCCGACTCCGGTTGCGGTGGGCCCGGTGACCGTTGGCCCGGCTGCGCTGAACGCGGTGGCCGGGGGCCGGCCCGGACGGCGGACGTCATCGGGATGTCATCGACCGCTGCCACGGTGGTCCGGTGACCTCGGCCGACCGCGTACCGCATCGGAGCAGACGCGCAGGCCACCTGCATGAGGAGGATCGAATGCGAGCACGAAGGATCGCGGCCGCGTCAGCCGGACTCCTGTTGACGATCGGGCTCACGGCGGCACAGGGAGCCGCCGCACAGGGGGCCGCCGCACGGGTGGCCGCTCCGTGCGAGGGTACCTACACGATCGTTGTCGGGGGCACCGGCAGCGCGTGGAACAACGACGGCTTCTACGGCAACATCCAGCAGCACGTCGGGTATCCCACCCAGATCCCCAACGGTGCGAGCGCGCGGGCCGGCGTCAACGAGCTGAACCGGCTGGTCCGCGACCAACGCGCGGTGTGCCCGGGCCAGCACGTCAAGATGGCCGGGTACTCCCTGGGAGCCGGGGTGGTGCACACCTGGGTCACCGAGAACTGGCAGACGTTCGACAACGTCAACGCCGTCCTCATCGCGGACCCCAAGCGCCAGGGCCCTCCCGGTGCCAACGGCGGAGCCGTGCCGTTCGGCGGCATCATCGGCGCCCCGCTCGCCGGTGCCGACAGGTTCTTCGGCAACGTGCCCGTCAAGACGATCTGCCACTGGGACTACGTCTGCGACGAGTCCGCCGGCATCTGGACCTACCCGAACAACCACGTCAAGAACTACCCCGAAGACTTCAACATGGATCACCACAACGACAGCGCCAACGAGCAGTGGTACAACGGCGCCTGGTACCCCTGGTAGTCACGGGACGCCCGTCGGCCGGGCCCGGGCCGCATCCCTTCACCACCTGTCCGTGGCCGGGAGCATCCGTCCACTGACAGGTGGTGATCTGCCGGTGCCGGCCGGGGACGATGTGAGAGTGCGCCGCGGCCGGACGGACGGACCGCCCGTCCGGCCGGTCACCGGGCGGCTCCGGCCGGGCGCCCCGGGCGGCCGGCGTCGGCCCGGTCACGGCGTGGCTCCGGTGAGGCCGAGGCCGGCCTCGTCCCCGCGCAGAATCATCCGGCACGTCTGCCGCAGCATCAGACTCGGCGGAACCCCCAGGTCGTCGGCCAGACGGCGGCGGGTGCGGTCGAACACGGCCAGGGCGTCGGCCTGTCGGCCGCCGCGGTACAGCGCACGCATCAGCATCGCGGCCACCTGCTCGTTCAGGGGGTGCTCCGCGGACAGGGCGAACAGCCCGGCGATCGCCTCGGAGTAGCGGCCCAGCCGCAGCTGCCACTCCGACCTCCGCCGTGCGACGGTGATCCTGCGCTCGGCGAGCCGCACCCGCTCCAGCTCGGCGAGCGGGCCGGGCACGCCGGCCAGGACCTCCCCGCGGAAGAGGTCCAGCGCCTGGGAACAGAGGCGGACCGCCTCGGCCGGGTCGCCCGCCCGATGGGCCGTCCCGGCGTCGGTGACCAGGCCCTCCATACGCGCCAGGTCCACTTCGGCCGCGCCGGCGACCAGACGGTAGCCACACCGGTCGTGCTCGATCACCGAGTCCGGGCTGTCCCCGATGCGCAGGGTCTTGCGCAGCCGGTAGATGTGGACCGGCACCACGTTCGTGACGGGCGCCTCCAACCCCCAGACCCCGTAGAGCAGTTCCTGCTGGCTGACCGTCCGCCCCCCGCGCAGCGCCAGCGCCGCCAGGACGGCCTGCTGGCGCAGGTGCCCCAGGTCCAGGGCGCGCCCGTCCTGCCATGCCCGCACCGGTCCGAGCACGGAGATCCGCACCCTCGGCCCGGCCGCCCGGCCGGTGGCGCTCCGCAAGACCGGGCTCACCACCTGCGTGCGGGGGCCGCAGCCCGGGGCGATCACTCCGCAGTCGAAGGCGTGCACGATGGCGGCGGCCCGGTCGCGCAGCCCGAGCTTCACCAGGATCCGCGCGAGGTGTCCGGCCACGGCGTCCTCGGGGATGGCGAGGACGGCGGCGATCTCGTCGTCCTTCAGGCCGCAGCCGACCGCGTGGAGCACCCTGCGCTCCTGGCGCCCGAGAACGGCGGCGCTCGGCCGGCTGGTGGTGGCGGTCGTCGGCATCGCTGCTCCCTGCACTCCGGGCCGGCCGGTCCGGCGGCCGTCGACAAGGTAGTAGCGGCCGTGCGGGGCGGGGAATCCGGAACGATCCGGAGGAGCGTGCGCGACGGTCCCCGGTGGACCGGCGCACGCGGGTGATCACCTCCTCGCCCCGGACAGGCCCGCCGGCTCCGGTCCGCCCCGGGGTTCCCGGCGGTGGTCAGGGGCAGTGGAGGAGGGTGGGGCGGTCCCTGGTGCGGACGGCCGGGAGCCAGGCCGTGATGGGGCCGGGGAGGTGGATGCGGTACCAGAGGGTGGAGGTGCGGTCCTCTTCGTCGATGACGGGGAGACCGGTGGGGAGTTGGCAGTCGGCGTCGAGGGTGTCGTCGTGCCAGACGCGCGTGGGGACGACGTTCTCGGCGGTGTAGGGGCGCAGGGGGTCGACGGCGAGGCCGAGGCTGCACTGCGGGTCGCGGTCGGTGCGGTCCTGGCACCCGCGTTCGGCGTTGAAGACCCGGATGCGGGCGGGGTGTGCGGCCGGGCCGGGGTTCGGCCAGAGAGCGGTGGCGGCGGCCGTGGCGCAGGTGGCGAGGGCGAGCAGGGCGGTGCGCGGTCGTGGGCCGCGGTGGCGGCGGCCGGGCCGGCGCGCGCGGATCCGGGCGAGCAGGCTTTCGGCGGTGTGCGGGGCGCGGGCGGCGTGGGTCGGGGCGAGGCAGTCGGCGACGAGGGCGCGCCAGAACAGGGGGACGTCGGGGGAGAGCCGCAGGGCCGCGCGGCCTTCGGCGTACTGCTGGGCGGCCGCGCTGCGAGCGGCGGGGGTGGCGCCGGGGAAGGGCGGGACACCGGCGGCGAACACCTCGTGGATCACGATGCCGAGCGCCCAGATGTCGGCGGTGGTACGGACCTTGACCCCGTGTTCGCCGAGCGGTTCCCTCCAGCGTTCCGGCGGGAGGTAGTCGGGGGTGCCCATGGGGGCGGAGTGGCCGTGGGTCCCGGTGAGTTCGATGGCGAGGCCGAAGTCGGAGAGGCGGACCTCGCCGTCCCGGCCGATGAGGACGTTCTCGGGTTTGAGGTCGGTGTGGGCCCAGCCGGAGCGGTGCAGGTGGGCCAGGCCCTCGCAGATGCCGGCGATGATCCGGCCGCCCTGGGCCTCGTCGACGCCGGTGCCGAGCAGGTCGCGCAGGGTGCACCGGGCGCGTTCCATGACCAGGACGATCGCGCCGTCGAGCGCGGGGTGGTCGGGGGCGGCCAGGGCGAGGGTGTCGAGCAGGCGGACCAGCCGGGGGTGCGGGGCGGTGCGGGCCAACTCGGCTTCGCGGCGGGCGGCTTCGGCGACCTGGCGGGCCTGGCGGGGGGCGAGTCCGGCGGTCGGCAGCACCTTGAGGGCGACCGTGCCGTTCACACCGCCTGCGCCGTCCGAGCCGTCCGGACCGGCGGTGTCCCCTGCCCGGCGGGCGGCATAGACGGTCGCCCAGCCGCCTTCGCCGATGGGCCCGGTGACGGTCCACTCGCCGACCCGGTGGCCGGGCGGCAGCAGTTCCTCGCCGTCCCCGCCGAAGGCCAGGTCGTGCACCATCGGCGCCCCTCCCTACCGTCCGGCCTCGGCGGCTTCGGGGCGCGGCAGGAGCGCGAGGTGCTCCTCGCGGACGATGCCGAACTTCAGGGCGAGCCCCACGACGGCCTCGCGTTTGCCGCTGCGGCGGTCCGCGCGGCCCGCGCCGTCGGGCATGTCGATGCGGAGCTTCTCGTCGGCGAGGTAGTCGAGGTGCGAGCTGACCGCGCGCGCGGTGAGCCGGGCGCAGGCGGGGTGGCCGCGCAGCCGCGCGACCACCTGGGGGGTGGTGGGCACGGCGGCGGGGGAGCGGTCGCGCAACCACGGTTCGCAGAGCGCCACCAGGACCAGGAAGTAGGTGGCGGTCTCGTCCAGCGAGTACGCCGTCATGGTGCGGCTCTCCCAGGAGCCGCCGCCGCGGGCGTGCGGGTCCAGGTAGACGTGGTCGGGCGCGAACACCTGGAAGGACAGCGGCGTCTCACGCCGCGAGGGCAGCACCACCCGGGCGAACTCGAACGGGATCGGCGCGCCGATCCGCCGCGGCGGCACCCGCAGGTACTCGCCGGCGCCCTCCGGGTTCTCCACGAGGTAGGCGTGGGTGTTGCTGAGGTTGCTCAACTGCCAGTGGTCGTCGGTCGCGTGGATCTCGCCGGCGAGCCGGGAGACCGTCTCGTCGCCGATCCGGAGCTCCACCGGCGTGCCGGCGGAGCCGCGGCCGAAGCGCGCCCGCTCTCCCGGACCGAGCCGCAAGGTCACCGCGTCGTCGCCGTTCCCCTCCGGCAGGTGGACGAGAATCCCGCTCACCGTTCCTCCGTCCCGCGCACCGCTCCCCGTTTCGCCTGCTGACCGTTGCCAGACGGACGAACGTTACCTCTTTGCGCATGACGATAAACCGTATGGTGGCGCAGGCCACTTGACGGGGAATCGGGGGAGCGGGTGGACGGCCGTCAGGGCATCGGCGCCCCCGAGCGCAGCGGCGCCACCGGGCGGTCGCCGAAGGCGGCCCACGGCCGCCAGCCGCCGCCGGGCCGCTCCTGGACGCGGGTGCGCAGCCGGCCGTCCTCGGCCACCGCGAAGACGTGCAGCCGTCCGGTGGGGTCGGCCGCGGCCGAGGGCGGCGCGGCGAGCAGCAGTCCCGGTTCGCCGAAGTCCTCGCCGAGCACGTCGTCCGGTGCCCAGGTTCCGCCGGGCGCCGACTGCCAGCGGTGGGCGAGCCGGTCGCCGCCGGGGGCGAGGGTGAGCGCCTCCAGCCGGCCGTCCGCGCCGGGGGCCGCCAGCGGTGAGGCGGTGGACCAGCCCAGCAGCGGGCGCCAGTCGTCCCAGCCCCCGCTGGGCACCGACTGGCGGCGGTGGAAGGCCGCCGTGCCGGACGGGGCGATCGCGGTGACGTTCAGCCGCCCGGTGCCGTCGCGGGCCACCCGCGGCGCGGCGCCGGCCGGCGTGCCGAAGCGCTCCCAGTCCGACCAGGCGCCGCTCACCGCGGTCTGCCAGGCGTGCGAGACGCCGTTCGCGCCGGCGGCGAACACCTCCAGCCGGCCGTCCGCCGAACGCGCGGACACCACCCGGCCGGACTGCGCCGGGTACACCAGCGGGGCGGGGTGGGGGCCGGTTCCCGGAGTGCAGGGCATGGTGATGCCGCGCTCCGCGAGGTAGGGGATCGGGTCGGTGCGCACGGTCGCGTCCGGGTCGGCCCAGACCCGCAGGTGCAGGTGCGGTCCGCTGGAGGTGCCCTCGCTGCCCATCTGCGCGATCAGTTGACCGGCCGTCACATGGTCGCCGGTGGCCACGTCCCGCTCGCGCATGTGCCCGTACTCGGTGATGGTCCCGTCCGCTTGCAGGATGCGGATCCACTGGCCGTAGCCCTGCGCCGGGCCGGAGACCAGCACCTCGCCGTCACCGACCGCGTAGATCGGGGAGCCGTAGTCGTTGGCGATGTCGATGGCCGTTGTGCTCCGGGGTGTAGCCCTGGGAGATGTAACCGGCGGCCGGGCAGGACGCCGTGAAGCCGGCGGCCGCGGCGGGGCCGGACGGCACGGTGACCGGCAGCAGCAGGGTGAGCGCGGCCAGGGCCAGGCGCGAGGCGCGGCGGGCGGCGCGGCGGGAGGAGGAGGGGAACACCGGGGCGCCCCTCACGCCGTGCGCAGGCGGTCGATGACGTCGTCGACGTCGAGCCGCATCATGGCGGGCCGCTTGAGGATGTTCCTACGGGTGGGGTGGTGCGCGGTCAACGTGACCTCCTGAGGGGCGCGTGACGGCGGCCGGTCCGGACCGCCGGGTGTCGGGCGGTTGGGACGGTAGCCACACGGCGCGCGGCGCAGAACCCGGAACCATACGGACTGACAGGAGCGGGCCGGCCACCGAGACTGTTGTCCTTCGGGGCGGGGCTGCCCGGGCCACCGGCCGGGGGCGAGGCGGCCGCATCGAGCACCTGGCTGAGAGCACCCGGCTGAACACCGACTCCACTGCCTCCGACACCTGTTGCTCCACCCTCGCGGCTGCGGCTGCGGCTGCGGCTGCGGCTGTTCGCGGGTCCGTCGGGCTGGGCGCGCAGCCGCGGGCGGTGGGGCGGGGAAGCGGTGGGGGTCAGTCGGTGACGAGTTCGGCGGGGCGACGGGGGGTGGTGGGAGTACCGGCCACGTCGTGGAGGAGGGAGAGCAGGAGTTCCTCGTAGGTGGAGAGGGGGCGGGCGAGGGTCCAGTTGGCGGTGACGGTGCGGGGGGTCGGGCCGGGGCAGGCGCGGAGTTCGGCGAGGACGCCGTGGAGGAGCTCGAAGCGGACGGAGCGTCGAGGGACCAGGCTGACGCCGAGGCCGATGCGGACGGCTTCCCGGATGCTCTCCATTCCCCACAGGTCGAGGGTGCGCGCGCCGACGAGGTCCCAGGTGTGCAGGAGCTCCAGCAGCTGTCGTCGGGTCTGGGAACCCGGTTCGAGGAGGAGGAAGGACTCGGTGGACAGCTCGGCCGGCGTGACCTCCTGCCCGGCCAGCGGGTGGTCCGACGCGCAGATCAGCACCATGTCGTCGCTGGCGAGCTGCTCCGACTCGTAGCGACCCGGGGGTAGCGGGCCGTCGGCCACGCCGACGCCGATCCGGCCCTGTTCGAGCGCGTCGGCCAGGCAGTCGGGGCCGTTGACGACCACGGTGAACAGCCCGTCGGGTTCGCGGCGTCGCAGCTCCCGCATCACCGCCGGCAGCAGGTAGTCGCCGACCGTGCTCGTGCTGCCGACCACCAGGCGCTCGATCGGCCATCGCGCGGCCGCCTGGACCGCGCCGACGGCGTGGTTGGCCAGCGCCAGCATCTCCTTGGTCTGGGCGAGCAGGACCCGGCCTGCCGGGGTGGGACGGATCTTCGGTCCCGAGCGGTCGACCAGGACGGTTCGCAGGGACGACTCCAGGTTCTGCACCTGTTTGGAGACCGAGGACTGGCTCAGGAACAGCACCTGGGCCGCCGCGGAGAACCCACCACATTCGATGACCTTCGCGAAGATCGCCAGTTGGTTCAGGTTGAGTCGCATAAGGCCCCGATCGCGTGGATGTGGTGCAGGGCATTTCGGGCCTGAGGGCCGTGGGACAGGCTGCCGCAGTTCCTGTCATGCCCTGGTGGGGGCCACAGCCTACAAGTAGCCGGGAGAATACCTGTTCGGTCGGGACAATCGCGGGGGGCCGGACCGGCGTTCGTCGATTCCGGGGCGCAGTGCGGCGCTCCGTGATCCAGCGGTGATCTCCGCTGACCGGAGTCAATCGGGTTGCGACCGCGGTGAAGTGATGGTGTGTCAGGCATGCTCGAAAAGGGGCGGCGGTGCCCGGCCGGGTGCAACTGTGGGGGATTCGTGCGGCCGATGTGGTGTCAAGTGCTGTTCTCCGTGCTGCCTTCGGGCCATTGGTGTGTGCACTTGCGGCCCTTGTGGCGTGCGCTTCCGGCGGTGAGTGCGGGGTGTCGGGTGCTGCACGGAAGATAACGGATCGATAACGCGGCGGGACGAAACCTTCGGCGGCCCATCTCTAAACGTGTCCGGCCCGGTTGGGGCCGAGGGCTTTCGAGAGAGAGGGGTGCCGCCATGCGGGAAGCATGCTCCGGCAGCAGGTCGCCGGTGCCGACTCCGTACGAACTCTTCGTGCTGGAAAGGGTCGCGGGCGCAGCGGCGGCCACCGGGGCGCCGCGCGTCGGGCCGCGTTCCGCCCGGGCCGTCCGGGTCGGCGGGCTCCCGGGAGGTTCCGGCGGCGGGAGTCTCGGCGTCGTGGGAAAGGGGGCGCGGTGAGTGATCTCGCCCTGCCGGGGGCCGTCGGCCGCCGGGAACCGGTGCAACACCGGCTCGCCGGTCACGGCGACACGGTGAGCCACGGCGATGCGGTGAACCGTGGAGGCGCCGCCGGTCGCGACGGCACGGCGGGTCGGAACGGTGGGAAGGGCCGCAACGGCGCGACGGCCCGCGACGGCACGGCGGCCCGCGACGGCACGGCGGGACGGCCCGGCACCGGCCAGGGCCTCCACGGCGGCCGGGTGCGGCGCGGCGAGCCGGCCACGGTCCAAGCGGTGGCGCTGTATTCGTTGCCGGGGGCGCCGCCGCCGGGCCTCTCCGGAACGGAGGTCGCCGCCGGCACCAAGGGAACCCTGTCCCACCTGCTGATTCCCGACCCGCTGCCGGGCATGCCCCGGGTGCTCGCCCTCTGGCTGGAGGGCCGGACCGCGGTGGTGGGGCCGGTGGTGCCGGTCGAGGACGCGGTGGTGTCGCTCGGCTGGGCCCGCAAGCTGCTGACGATGGTGCCGCAGGGAGCCTCCGGCGGGATCCACTTCGTCGAGGACAACCTGGCGACGCTCATGCTGTTCCAGGACCCGCTGCTGGCGGGCCACCTCTCGGCCAAGTGGCTCGGACGCCTGGCCGGTATGACACCGCAGCAGCGGGAGTGGACGGAGGAGACGCTGCTCGCCTGGCTGGAGGGCGGCGGCACGCTCCCGGCCGCCCGCCTGCTCCGCATCCACCCGCAGGCCGTCCGGAACCGGCTGCGCAACCTGGAGAAGATCTTCGGCAGCGGTCTGCGCGACCCCCGGGCCAGGTTCGAGCTCCTGCTCGCGTTGAAGATCCAGGTCATGGCGTCCGAGTACGCGCGCCTTCGCCGAAGAGCCGGGATGCTGTCCCTGCTGCAGACGTCCGGACCCCAGCGGGACGTCCGGACGAAGGGGCGCTGAAGCCCGCCCGCCGGCGCCGGCCGATCCCGCGCCGGCAACGCACGACACCCGGGGCGCCCGCCACCGGAACCGTCCTCGCCCTCACGGGGGCGGATCGCACCCGCTGGTGATGCGGCCGGCGACGCCGTCCGTGGTCCCGTCCCGTCGGTGATCCCGCTCCCGGTCCCACTCAGGGCGGCGCCGGGCGTCCGGAGCCGGGCCGTCCCCTCGTGGCAGCCGTCCCCGCGCTGCCGCGTCGTCCCCTCGTGGCAGCCGTCCCCGCGCTGCCGCGTCGTCCCCTCGTGGCAGCCGTCCCCGCGCTGCCGCGTCGTCCCCTCGTGGCAGCCGTCCCCGCGCTGCCGCGTCATCCCCTCGTCGGCCGCGCCGTTCGTGGACCGTTGCGCGTGGGTCATCACCGCGCGGACCACCGAGGCCCATCCGGACCGGTTCCCGTGGGTTCCGCGCGGCCCTGATCCTCCGGGTGCAAGGGAGGAAGAGCCCCATGTCATCGTTGAGGAAGAAGCGCCCAGCGGGAACGGCCGCGGCCGCCTACGGACTCCCCCTGGTGAGCCGCCTTCCGAGGTCGTTCGCCACCGTCCTGATCATCGTCGCGATGATCCTCACCGCGACGGCGCTGGTGTACCCGGTGGCGAAGTCGGCCGGTGCCTACCGCAGCGCCCCGGTGAGCGACGACCAAGGAGTCGCGCAGACACCCACCGGGCCGCTCACCGCCGTCGACCGTGACTTCGTCAAGCGGGTGCGGCTGGCCGGGCTGTGGGAGATCCCGGCAGGCCGGATGGCCCTCGCGAAGAGCACCAGCCCCGAGGTCAAGGTGGCCGGCCAGCACCTGGTCCAGGGTCACACCGACCTCGACAAGGCGGTGTTGACCGCCGCCCGGACCCTGGACCTGAACGTCCCCAGCGAGCCGTCGGCACAGCAGCAGGGCTGGCTCAAGCAGCTGGACGCCGCGGAGGGCGGAGAGTTCGAGGAACTCTTCGCGAACATCCTGCGCAGCGCCCACGGGCAGGTGTTCGCGGTCGTGGCCCAGGTGCGCGCCGGCACCCAGAACTCCACGATCCGCGACCTGGCGAACACGGCCAACAACACGGTGCTCGACCACATGAACGTCCTGGAGGACACCCGGCTCGTCGATTTCGACAAGCTCACCCCGCTGCCGACCGGTTCGGGCGCGCCGTCCGCGAGCCGCCCTCCGGCGCCCGCCGGACCGACCCGCTAGACGACCACCCGGAGGAAGGCTGTCCGCGGCCTGCCCGGCAGGCCTGATCACGTCCGAGGAGTGTGACGAACATGAAGTCCCGTAAACGTGGTGCGTCGAGGAGAAGGGCCGGTGCCCTGCTGTTGGCGGGGATCCTGGGTACCGGCGCGGTGGGGACGGTCGCGGCGGTGGCCTTCGCCGGCCAGCGGCCCTGGAGCGAGCCGTCGGCGGCGTCCCCGCAGGTCGGTACCGTCGCCTGCGCCGACGCCGGGGTGGCCCTGAACGACGTGCCGGAAGCGTCCCAGGACGCGGTGGACAAGAACCTCGCCGAGCTCGACGTCCAGGTGGCGGACGCGTACAACCGGCTGTCCGCGCCCGGCTCGGGCGACACCGAGGACCGCGTGCTGGGCGACCTCGCCGACAAGCGCGCGGAGACCCTGAAGAAGCTGTCGGGCAGCGCGGGCCCGGACGCCGGCCTGCCCCAGGACCTCTCGGGGATGGCGAGGTGCGTGATCAGGCACGATCTGGTGGTCGAGGACTCGGCCGAGGGGTACAGCGCGGACGGTGAGGGCGGGACCGTCGCCCAGACCAGGGCGGCCGCGCAGACGAAGTCCCTCCCCAAGCGCGGGTTCGTCGACATCCGCAGCGTCTCCCCGAACGTCCCGGCGCCCGTCCGGAAGGGGCCGGCCACCGGCTCCTTCACGTCCCGGTGCGGGCGCAACGAGAACCGCCACCTCAACCCCGACAACGTGATCGTCGCCCCTGGCGTGAGCAACGGGGCGCACCACATGCACGACTACGTGGGGAACGTGGCCACGGACGCGTTCTCGTCCAACGCCAAGCTCGCCGCCGCGGGCACCACCTGCTCGAACGGGGACCAGTCGGCGTACTACTGGCCCGTCCTGCGGGTCTTCGACGGCACCAACGAGAAGGACGCCAAGGCCCCCGGCGGCGGCCGGGACCGGAACGTGGGACGGATCCTCATCCCGGCCGAGGCGGACATCACGTACACCTCCGGCACCGGGAACCCCGTCCAGCCGATGGCCCGGTTCCTGCGCATCATCACCGGTGACGCCAAGGCCTTCACCAACGGGCCCGCGAACGTCCGGGCGTCGTGGAGCTGCACCGGGTTCGAGAACCGCCAGGTCGTCGACAAGTACCCGATCTGCCCGCAGGGGAGCAGGGTCGTCCGGACGCTGAAGTTCCCGGACTGCTGGGACGGCAGGAACATCGACAGCGCCAACCACCGGACCCACACCGCCTTCTCCGACGCTTCGGGTGCGTGCCCGAAGAACTTCAAGGCGATCCCCCAACTGGTCGAGCGCGTCGCCTACGACGTGCCGGCCGGGGTCCGGTACGCCGTCGACAGCTTCCCCGAGCAGCTGCACAACCCGATCACCGACCACGGTGACTTCATCAACAACATGAACAAGGGCCTGCTGGACCAGATGGCCGGTTGCATCAACCAGGGGCGTCGCTGCGGGTGACCCGCCCCTCCGGGGCGCACCGCCCTGCGGGCCGGACCTCCTGGGGTCGGCTCCCGGAGAGCAACGAGCAGGCCCGGCCCGGGGCGGGGGAGCGAACGCGGTCCCCGCGCCGCCGGCGCCGGGATCCCGACATCGGATTCGACAGCAGGTTCAGGACGAGGCCGGAGGGCTCAGCAATGGTGAGAGGGCAGAGGCGGCGGTCACGGCGGTTCGGCCCGGTGCCACGGGGCGCCGAGCGGGCCGGCCGGGCGCGCGCGGCGGCCGAGGGCGACCAGCCCGCGGAGGGCGGTCGAAGGCGGCCGAGCCCGTGGTCGCTCCTGCCGCCGCTGGCGGCGGGCCTGGGCGTGACGGCCATCGTGGTCGACCCCAGACTGCAGTCGTACCTGACGTACGCCGTCGGGGTGCTCGCACTCGTCTCGTTCACCTCCGCGGTCCTGTGGGGGCTGGCGGCGACCGACCGGCTGATCCTGAGGCCGGTCCACCGGCTGGTCGCGCAGACCGTCCACCGTGCGATGGGCGTCGCCGGCGTCGTCTTCCTGGCCCTGCACGTCTGGATGAAGCTGATCGTGGGACAGATCGGCGGGCTCGCGGCCCTCGTGCCGTTCGCCGACCCGGCCCGACCGCTGGTCCTCGGACTGGGGACCGTCGCCGGCTACCTGTTCCCCGCGGTGGCGCTCGCCGGGGCGGCCCGCGGGAGGCTCGCCCGCTCGGGTGACGCGCGCCGGTGGAGGGTCATCCACCTCTGCTCGTACCCGGCGTGGGGCGCGGGCCTGGTCCACGGGCTGCAATCGGGCCGGCTCGCGCCCTCCTGGGTGGTGCTGCTGTACGGCGTGGCCGTCGTGGGTGTGATCGTCGCGCTCACGCTCAGGCTGGTCCTCCAGGACCGTTCCGGCCCGCGCCAGGCCCCCGTCCGGCCCCGTCCGCCGGAGGCCGGCGACCCCGGCGTCACCGTCCCGCGGGTGTCGGTGGCCACGGCCCCCGAGACCGCCGTCCCGCGCGTTCCGGTGGCCATGGGGCAGGCCATGGCTGCCGGGCCGGGCCTGGCCGGCATCGGACTCGGACGTCGGTGGCAGGACGGGTGAGCGGCTTCCCCCCACCCGTCATCTGGTTCGGACGGCCGGTCCTGTTCGCCGGCCTGGAGAGCCTGGAGCGGGTCGACTACCGATCCCACCTCGTGGTCCACGGCCAGCTGCCGGCGCTGCGTGCCGAGGAGTTGGCCGAGCTGGCCGAGAACGTGGACCTGCGCGGCCGGGGAGGCGCCGGATTCCCCTTCGCCCGGAAGCTCAGGGCGGTCGGCAAGGCGGTGGCCCGGCGCCGCACCAGGCCGGTCGTGGTCGTCAACGGAACGGAAGGAGAACCGAGTTGCCTGAAGGACACCACGCTGCTCCTGCGTACCCCGCACCTCGTGGTGGACGGTGCGCTGATCGCGGCCGCCGCGATCGGCGCGGAACAGGTGGCGATCGGCGTCACGCGGACCGACACCGAGGAGTCGCTGCGCCGGGCGCTGGACGAACGACGGTCGGTGAAGCCGCCGGTGACGGTGGTGCGGCTGCCCGAACGGTTCGTCACGGGCGAGGGGAGCGCCCTCGCCCGTGGCATCACCAACGGGATCGCCCTGCCCCGGGGAGGCGGCGTGCGCACCAGCGACAGCGGTGTCGGGGGAGCCCCCACGCTGCTGTCCAACGCCGAGACGTACGCCCAGCTCGCCGTGGCGGCCCGGTGGGGTGCGCTGCCCTACCGGGAGATCGGCACCCCCGAGGAACCCGGCACGGTGCTGCTCACGATCGCCGGCTCGACCGTGGTGGAGACCCCCACCGGAGTGCCGCTCGAGGCCGTCCTGGCGGCGTGCGGCCTGGACGTCGGACAGGGGGTCCTGGTCGGCGGCTACCACGGGAAATGGCTCACCCCCGAGGCCGCCCGCTCGGCCGTGGTGTCCCGCCAGTCCTTCCAGCGCCTCGGAGGAGCGCTGGGCGCCGGGGCCGTCCTGCCGCTGCCGGAGACGACCTGTCCGCTGTGGGAGGTCGTCAGGATCTCCCGCTGGATGGCGGACGAGACGGCCGGCCAGTGCGGGCCCTGCTACCTGGGGCTCCCCGACCTGACCGCGTCCCTCGAGGACCTGGTGCGCGGCGGTGGCCGGCGCGCACTGGACCGGGTCCAGGCCGGGATGCGCGCGGTCACCGGGCGGGGTGCGTGCAGCCACCCCGACGCCGCCGCCCGTTTCGTGGCCTCGTCCCTGGCCGTGTTCGACGGCGACCTGGCTGCGCACTCCTACCAGGGAGGGTGCGGGCGGCCGTCGCAGGGCGTCCTGCCGCTGCCGGAGGTGGAGAGCGCCGGCACCATCGTGGTCGACTGGACGCTCTGCGAGGCCCACGGCCTGTGCACCGGCGTCCTGCCCGACGTCATCCGGCTGGGGGCGGACGGGTTCCCCGCCGCGGGCGTGATGCCCGTACCCGCGAGGCTGCTCTCCCAGGCGGCGCGAGCCGTCGACCGTTGTCCCGCCCTCGCGCTGCGGATCCAGTGAGGCCGGTGCGGCTCCTGGCGCTGCCGCCCCCTCCCGAGCGCGGTCCGTGCGGCCCGGGGCGCTCGTCGGGGCGGCGGGCCGATCGAGAGATTCCGGAGGGCCATCGACCCTGAAACCCACGTCCCGTGTCCGCGGACCGGCGTTCGACGCCGGAGCGGACCACCGGGGACGCGCACATCCACGGAAGGCCGGATTCCACCGATGGAAAGGCAAGAAACATGTTGACGAAGCGATACGGACTGGCCGGGCTCTGCCTGCTGCTGGTCGGGCTCGTGGTGATGGCCCTGTGGGGCAACATGAGCAGCAGCGCCAAGACGCCGTCCGGGTCGGGCCAGCTGGTGGGCGCGCAGGACGCCGCGCCGGCCGGCGGCGGATCCTACGGCTCGTACGACTCCTACGGCGGTGGCGGCGCATCGCCGTCCGCCGGCGGCCGGCCCGGCGGGGCGTCGGCGGGCGGGGGCCAGACCGGGGGCGCGCTGACCGTGCGCAACGACGCCGCGCTCGGCACGGTGGTCACCGACGGCCAGGGCCTCACCCTCTACCGGTTCGACAAGGACACCGCCAAGCCCCCGATGTCCAACTGCAACGACGGCTGTGCCAAGACCTGGCCGCCGGTCGCGAAGGAGGGCACGACCGCAGGGAGCGGGATCGAGGCCGGCGCGATCGGCGAGGTCACGCGGGCCGACGGATCGAAGCAGCTGACGCTGGGCGGCTGGCCGGTCTACCGCTACGCGCAGGACACCGCGCCCGGCGACACCAAGGGCCAGGGCGTCGGCGGCACCTGGTTCGCCGTGGCGCCCGACGGCAAGAAGGCGGCCGCCGCGGCCGCCGGTGCGTCGGCCTACCCGTCGGAGACGCCGACCGGCGCGGCGCCGAAGCCCCAGCCGGCGCAGCCCGCCCCGGGCGGGGCCCAGGTCTCGGTGACCTCCAACCCGCAGCTCGGTTCGATCGTGGTGGACGCGAGCGGCATGACGCTGTACCAGTACGCCAAGGACCCGTCCTGGCCGATGCGTTCGCTCTGCGAGGGCCAGTGCGCGATGACCTGGAAGCCGGCGCCCGCCGTCGACCCGAGCCAGGTCAAGGGCGTCGACCCGAAGCTGATCGGCAGGATGCAGCGCGCCGACGGGACGTGGCAGCTGTCCGTCAACTGCAAGCCCGTCTACACCTACGCGGGCGACAACGCCCCCGGTGATGCCAATGGGAACGGCAAGGACAACCTATGGTCGGCCGTCAACCCCGCCGGGAAGCCGGTGACCGGCAAGTGACCGCCGGGGACTCCACCGTGGCGGCCGTCCGGCCGCGGAGGACCGTCCGTCGCACCCTCCAGTGGCTCGCGCTGACCGTCCTGCTCGTCCTGGGTGTCGTCGAACTGGTCGGCGGTCCAGGAGGGTTGCTAGCCCCTCCGCGGGCGTCGGCCGACGCCGCGCGGGCCTCGGTGGAGGACCTGGCCCGGCGGATCGGCTGTTCGGCCGACATCACCGCCGACACCACCGACCTCCGCCAGGGGCTGTGCACCCTGGGCGACGACGAGGTCTGGATCGCCACCTTCCCGACCTCCGGGGCCCAGACGGCCTGGACGTCGGAGGCCGAGGCGTACGGAGGGTCGTACCTGGTGGGTGACCGGTGGGTGGTCGTCCTGTCCGACACCACGGCGGACCTCGTGCACGCGAAGCTCGGCGGGGTGATGACGGGCGGCGCCGACCACGCCGGTCACGGCAACCATGCTGGCGACCATGCCGATGGCACCGGCCACGATCGGTCCGGGGCCGGCTGACCCCGGTGAGCGTCTGACCGATCGCGCGGTGGCGACGCCACGGAGACTCCCGAGGGCCCGGGCCCTCGGGAGTCTCCGTGGCGTCGCCACCGCGGTCGCGTTTCGGGCGTCCCCGCCCGGGCCGGCGCCGCCGCCGCGGGGTGCGGGCGGCTCCGGTAGGGCACCATCGGATCCGCCGCGCCCGCGGAACGCCCGGAGAACCCCAGCAGCGGCGCCCGGGAGGGCAGTTGCCGCTCCGCGGGCCCCCGCTGCCGTCCCGGGCGCCGGCCACGTCACGCTGCACGGCGTGAGTGTCCGCGTCTGTCGCGTGGACGACGGCGAGCCGAACACGCCCGCGCGAAGCGCCTCCGGCGGTGTGACGGGTACCGGTGGCGGGCGCGGGCGAGGTGCCGCTCGTCCGCCACGGTGTCATCGGTGGTGCCGCGCTACCGATTCGGAACATACCAAACCCGAATCGGCATTTCTGTTACTCCCTCGGCGCCGGACGTGAGCCCGGGACCGACGGGACCAGTGGGTCTGCGCAGACGCGGGCCGCCGGGCGACCCGGCGCCCGCGCCCACCGCCCGACGGGCGCCGCCCGCTATTCGGTTTGGGAATGGGCGGGCGGGTGGCGGGCACGGAGACGATTGCCCGAACCGCCGTCCGGCTGGTGTGCTGTGGACCACCCTCCACCGCCTCCCGACGGCACGGCAGCCGTCCGTCACCGGTGTCGTCCGCCCCGGGCAGGCCGAGGGCACCGACAGACGTCACGGCCCCGCGACCGGGCGCCCCCGCGCCCCGTCCACCCAAGAGCCCCCAGGCGCGGCGCCGCGCCTGCCCCGCCTCGCCGACAACCGAGCAACGCCCCATCCCCCGGCCCCGTGCAGCCGCCGTACCCCTGTTCGCGCGACCTGCCCGTCACGGGGCAACCAGACCTGAGGAGGCCACAGTGACCGTGCGTTCCGAGGACTACGGACCGGGTCTGAGCACCTTGAGCGACGTCGAGCTCTCCGCGGTCCTTCCCGCCGCGACCGCCACCGACACCTCCCGGGTCGGAGCAGTGATGGCCGAGGTCTTCACCCGCCACCACGGCGCGGTGCTGGCCTACGCACGCGGCTACTGCCGTGACCCGCAGACCGCACAGGACCTCGCCGCCGAGGCCTATGCCCGTACGTACATGTCGGTGGCCCGTGGCCACGGACCGCGCCACGCCTGGCGTCCGTACCTGATGGCCTGTGTCCGTCGCACCGCGATGGAGTGGAGCAGGCAGTTCACCCGTCGCGTGCTGCTGCCGGAGGACTTCGAGACCTGGGCCGAACACCTCGCCGGGGACGCGGAGACCGAGGCCGCGCTGCTCGCCACCGAGGAGAGCGCCCTGGTCACCAAGGCCTACCGCTCCCTTCCCGAGCGGTGGCAGGCGCTCCTCTGGCTCACCGTCGTGGAGGGCGAGTCGGCGGCCGCCGTCGCGGAACGGATGGGGATGACACCGAGCGGCGTGCGCTCGCTCGCCGCGCGGGCCCGCGAGGGACTGCGCGAGGCCTACCTGCGCGAGGACGTGGACGAGGCGGTCGAGCCGGCGTGCCGCTACTTCACCGCCCGGATGGCCGAGGCCATCCGGCGCCCCGGCCGGCGGCGCGGCCCCGAACCGACCCGGCACCTGGAGAACTGCGAGGGCTGCGTCCGGGCGGCGGGGGAGGCCGTGCGCGCCGGCCACCGCGCGGGGGCGGCGGTGTCGACGGTCCCGGGCCCCGCGGCCGCGCGGCGGATCACCAGCTGCTGATCTGCACGGTGTCCCCGTAGTCGCCGCCGGTGCGGACGGAGATCTGGACGCGGGCGGACCAGTCGGTGAAGCTCTGGCCCGGGCGGTGGGCGGCCAGGTCGAGCGGGCTGCATCCCGGCGGCGGCGTGGCGCCCGGGTTGCCGTTGATCACCCGGACCGGGCCGTCGCCGGTCCGGACGGAGGTGTCGACGTGGTAGATCAGCACGCCGGTCGAACAGGGGTCCGGGTCGGTGTAGGCGGCCCGGCGGGACTCGACGACGTACGCGGTGGTGGCACTGGTGCGGATCACCCCGATCTTGGTGCCGCCGACGTACTCCACCGCCGTGAGATCGACGGTGGTCCAGCCGGTGCCGGGGAGGCAGGTGATCTGGTTGTCGTCGATCCAGCCCAGCTTCCACAGCTCCCAGCCCAGGTACTGCGGTGCCCGGCCGCCGATCTTGCCCATCAGGTCCCAGCCGCCGACGTGGGCGTGCTGGTCGGTGCCGGTGAAGGCGTAGAGGTCGGGCAGGCCGAAGGTGTGGCCGGTCTCGTGGTCGGCGATCTTCGGTCCCCAGTACCACATGTCCTGACCGAAGGTCACCGCCCACTTGATGCGGGTGCCGCCCGCGGTCACACCTGCGGTGGCGGGGTCGTAGACATAGGTGGGCGTGAAGCTGATCGCCGAGGCGGACTTCGGCGGGACGACGTACACCAGGTCGTACCGCGAGAAGTCGGTGTACGGCGTGGCGGCCCGGACGGCGTCCCGCACGTACGCCTCGTGCTGCTCGAAGCCGATGCCGCGCTGGAAGCCGTACGAGGTGGAGGGCTGCGGCATGCGCAGCCAGCGGTCCAGCGGGCTGATGGCCAGCCAGGCGCGGCCGTAGGAGGCCTGCCACATCCAGTCGGCGGCGGGGGTGAGTTGGGCGGTGTAGGGCTGGGTGGGGCCGTCGGCGGGGGCGTCGGGGAAGTCGACGAAGAGCGCGAGCACGCGCTTGGTGCCGAGCGGCTGCTGGAAGCGGACGCGGTCGGTGCCGTGGCCCTCGTCGGTCCAGCCGGTGGTTCCGGCCAGTGCGCAGGACGAGGCCGGTGCCGTGGCCGCGGCGGCGGCGCGACCGGTCGGGGCGACGAGAAGGACCAGCGCGCCGAGTGCGGTCAGTACGGCGGCGAGCGGCCGGGCGAGTCGGGTGGCGTGCACGGGGATGCCTCCTGGGGGAGAGGTCGGTGGGGGCGGGGTCGCGCCGGTGGCCGCCCGGCCGTGGGGTTGCCCGGCGGCCACCGGCGCGAGTCCGTGGGGTGGTGCGGGGGCGCCTACGCCTTGCCGACCGTGATGGTGTCGGTCTGCGGGCCCCGTTGCCGCACCTCGATCCGGACGCCGGTGCCGGGGTCGGTGAAGGACTGGCCGGGCTGGAGGGCGGCCATGTCGAGCGGTGTGCAGCCCTCGGGCGGGGTGGCGGCGGGGTTGCCGTTGACCACCCGGATCGGGCCGTAGCCGGTCTGGACCGAGGTGTCGACGTGGTAGACCAGCACGCCGGACGAGCACGCGGACGCGTCGCCGCCGAGCGCGCGGCGGGACTCGGCGACGTACGCGGTGGTCTCGCCGGTACGGATCACCGCGATCTTGGTGCCGCCGGGGCGTTCGATCGCCCGCAGCTGGACGGTACGGCTGCCGGTGGTGGGCAGGCAGGCGACCTGGCGGTCGTCGATCCACCCCAACTTCCAACGTTCCCAGCCGAGATGCTGCGGCGCCGGGCCCGAGATGAGCCCCATCACGTCCCAGCCGCCGACGTAGCGGTGGGCGTCGGTGCCGTCGAAGGCGTACAGGTCGGGCAGGCCGAAGGTGTGCGAGGTCTCGTGGGCGGCGACCTTGGGGCCCCAGCGGTACATGTCCTGGCCGAGGGTGACCGCCCATTTGATCCGCGTGCCGCCCGCCACGATGCCGGGGGTGGCCGGGTCGTACAGGTAGGTGGGCGAGAAGGTGATGGCGGAGGCCGATCTGGTCGGGACGATGTAGAGCAGGTCGTACCGGGAGAAGTCGACGTCCGGGCCGGCGGCCTCGACGGCCTGGCGCACGTACGCCTCGTGCTGTTCGAAGCTGATGCCGCGCTGGAAGCCGTAGGAGCCGGAGTCCTGCGGCAGGTGGAGCCAGCGGTTGAGCGGGGTGATGGCGAGCCGGGTGCGGCCGTCGGAGTCCTGCCTCATCCAGTCGGCGGCCGGGGCGAGTCGGTGGTAGTAGTCGGCGAGTTCGCCGGTGGCCGGTGCGTCGGGGAAGTCGACGAAGAGCATCAGGACGCGTTTGGTGCCCAGCGGCTGCAGGAACTGGGTGGCGTCGGTGCCGTGGCCCTCGTCGGTCCAGCCGGTCCGGCCGGGCAGGGCGCAGGCGGCGGCGGGAGCGGTGGGGTCGGATGCGCTGGGGCCGGATGCGCTGGCGCCGGACGCGCCGGCGGAGGGGGACGCGGCGGCGACCAGCGGGAGGGTCAGTGCCAGGGCACCGGCGAGCAGGCGGGGGTTCAACACGGTTCTCCCATCGGGGGTTTGCTCAGGCCCGGCCGGAGGCCAGGTCCATCAGACGGGCGAGGACCCGCCCTCCGGAGGCGGTGACACCGTCGTGCTCCCACTCGTTGGTGACCCAGACGCGCAGGCCGCCGACCGCGCGGGCGGTGCGCAGGGACAGGCCGGCGTCCACGTACATGTCGTCGTGGTAGACGGCGGCGGCCACCGGGACCGGGTTGTCGGCGAGCCGGGCCGGGTCGTACAGCTCGGGCCAGTCGGTGCGTGCGGCGAGCAGGTCGGCGGCCTCGGCGAACGGGCGCAGGCCGGAGATCTCCCGGAACATCCAGGGGTAGATCATCTCGCCGGTGAGCATGAGCGGGTCGGCGTCCTCGGCGAACGCGGGGTGGGCGGCCAGGGCGCGTTCGGCGGCCCAGCCGGTGGCGGTACCGCCGCGGCCGTAGATGGACTCCTGGAGGACGGCGAAGAGCGGGTTGTCGGTGAAGGAGGTCAGCTGCATGACCTGCTGGAGGAAGGTCGCGGTGGGTGCGCCGTCGGCGCCGAGGGCCTCGTCGAGCAGCCAGTGCAGGCGGGCGGAGCCGTCGCCCATGCCGAGCATGAGGCCGAGGGTGCGCAGGCGGCGCACGGTGAGCCGGTCGCCGTCCGGGAGGTGGACCGGGTGGCGGTCGAGCAGGTCGGCGAGGTGCCGGAGCAGCGCGCGGTCGCCGGGGTGGCGGAGGTGGTGGGAGGTGACCCGCTCGCGGACCCGGGGATAGGTGGCGGCGTACACGTCGTCGGCGGTGGTGTCGAGGCCCGGCAGGCCGCCCGTGATGTAGCAGGCGCGCAGGCCCGCCGGCGCGAAGGAGAGGTAGCTGAGAGTGACGAAGCCGCCGTAGCTCTGGCCGAGCGTCTCCCACGGTTCGTCGCCGCAGAGTTGACGTCTGATCAGTTCTGCGTCGGCGACGATCGAGTCGGCCCGGTGCAGTGCCAGGTGGTCGGCCAGGCGGCGGGCCGGGCCGAGGCCGGCCGCCGCGCGGGCGGTGACGGGGGTCGAGCGGCCGGTGCCACGCTGGTCGAGCAGCAGTACCCGGTGGGTCTTGAGGGCGTGGTCGAGCCACCCGCCGGTGTTCACCGGGCGCGGTGACTTCCCTCCCGGCCCGCCCTGGAGGTAGAGCAGCCAGGGCAGTTGGTCCGGGGCGCGGACCGGGTCGGCGAGCTCCCGGGCGAAGACCTCGATGGTTGCGCCGCCCGGGTCGGCGTGGTCGAGCGGGACGGTGAAGACGTGGTCGGTCACCGCGAGCCCGGGCAGGCGGTGTCTGGTCAGGATCACTGTGGCAACTCCGGGTGGTGGCAGGCGACTTCGTGGCCCGGTGCGATCTCCCGCAGGGCGGGTCGTTCGGCGGTGCAGCGGTCGTCGGCTTTCGGGCAGCGGGTGCGGAACCGGCAGCCGCTGGGCGGGTTCAGCGGGCTGGGCAGGTCGCCGCGCAGCGTGATCCGCTCGCGGCCGCGTTCGGCGTCCGGGTCGGGCAGGGGCACGGCGGAGAGCAGGGCTTGGGTGTAGGGGTGGGCCGGGGCGGCGAACAGGGTGTCGCGGTCGGTGGTCTCGACGACGGCGCCGAGGTACATCACGGCGATGCGGGTGCTGATCTGCCGTACGGCGCCGAGGTCGTGGGCGATGAAGAGGTAGGCGAGGCCGAACTCGTCCTGGAGGTCCTTGAGCAGGTTGAGGATCTGGGCCTGCACCGAGACGTCGAGGGCGGAGACCGGCTCGTCGCACACCACCAGCTTTGGCCGAAGCGCCAACGCGCGGGCGATGCCGATGCGTTGGGCCTGGCCGCCGGAGAACTCGTGCGGGTGCCGGTCGGCGTGCTCGGGCTTGAGGCCGACCCGCTCCAGCAACCGTTCCACCGGCTCGTCGGGCTCCAGTCCCTGGTAGGCGAAGGGCGAGGCGAGGATCCGGCGGACGGTCTGCCGGGGGTTGAGCGAGGAGAACGGGTCCTGGAAGACCATCTGGAGCTCACGGCGGATGGGGCGCAGGCCGGCCTCGTCCAGGTCGGCGAGGTCCCGGCCGGCGAAGCGGACGGTTCCGGAGGTCGGCGCCTCCAGGCGGGTGAGCAGGCGGGCCACGGTGGACTTGCCGCAGCCGGACTCGCCGACCAGGCCGAGGGTCTCGCCCGGATCCACCCGCAGCGAGACGCCGTCCACGGCGGTGACGTGTCCGGCCAGGCGCCGGGTGAGTCCGTGGCGGACCGGGAAGCGCTTGACGAGGTCGCGGGTTTCGAGAAGCGCTGTCATGCCGTCTCCGAAAGGGTGGGCAGCCGGTGGGGCAGCGGCCCGTCGATGCGGGGCACGCAGGCGAGCAGGCCGCGGGTGTACGGCTGTTGCGGGCGGTGGAAGACGTCGTGGACGGTGCCGCGCTCGACCGCGCGGCCGTCGTGCATCACGACGACCCGGTCGGCGAGCCCGGCGACCACGCCCATGTCGTGGGTGATCAGCATGATGGCGGTACCGGCCTCCTGCCGGAGCTCGCGCAGCAGGTCGAGGATCTGGGCCTGGACGGTGACGTCGAGCGCGGTGGTCGGCTCGTCGGCGATCAGCAGGTCCGGCTCCAGGCACAGCGCCATCGCGATCATCACCCGCTGGCGCATCCCGCCGGAGAACTCGTGCGGGTAGGAGCGGGCGCGCCGTTCGGGCTCGGGGATGCCGACCCGTTCCAGCATCCGGACGGCGACCCGGTGGGCCGCCTTCCGTCCGGCCCGGTGGTGGGCCCGGTAGGCCTCGGCGATCTGGAAGGCCACCGGGTAGTACGGGTTGAGGCAGGACAGCGGGTCCTGGAAGACCATGGCGATCCGGTTGCCGCGCAGGCGGCGCAGGGAACGCTGGTCCATTCCCGTCAACTCGCGCCCGTCGAAGCGGATCTCGCCGCCGACCCGGGCATCGCGGGGCAGCAGCCCCAGCATGGCGAGGCTGGTGACGGACTTGCCGCTGCCGGACTCCCCGACCACGCCCAGCACCTGCCCGGCCTCGAGGTCGAGGTCGAGTCCGTCGACGGCCCGGACGCCGGAGGCGAAGTCGACCGTCAGGTTTCGCACGGTGAGGAGAGTCATCCGACGGCCCTCACTCTCGGGTCGAGCACGGCGTAGACGAGGTCGACCATCAGGTTGGCGAGCACCACGAAGCCGGCGGCGAACAGCGTCACGCCGAGGATCACCGGCTGGTCGGCGCCCGCGATGGCGTCGGCGGCGAGCTTGCCGACGCCGGGCAGGCCGAACACCGACTCGGTGATGAGCGCACCGCCGAGCAGGGCGCCGAGGTCCATGCCGAAGATCGTCACGATCGGCATCAGCGCGGGCCGCAGCGCGTGCCGGCGTACCACGGTGACCTCGGCCAGGCCCTTGGCGCGTGCGGTGCGGACGTAGTTCTGGCCGAGGCTCTCCAGCATCTCGCTGCGGGTGACGCGGGCGTACACGCCGGCGTAGAGCATGGCCAGGGTGATCCAGGGCATCACCATCGACTGCGCCCAGCCGGCCGGGTCCTCGGTGAGGGGGATGGCCGTCGGGTAGGGCAGCACGTTCAGCCGGACCACCAGCAGGTACTGGAGCACCAGCGCGGTGAAGTAGACCGGCAGCGAGACCCCGCCGAGGGCGGCCGTCATCGCGGCCCGGTCCCAGAGGCTGCCGCGCCGCAACGCGGACACCACGCCGGCCGTCACGCCGACGGCCAGCCACAGCAGGGCCGCGCCGACGGCGATCGAGATGCTGACGGGCAGCCGGCCGGTGAGCATCTCCCAGACCGGCTGGTTCGTCTGGAAGCTGAAACCCAGACAGGGGAACGGGCACTGGGCGGCCTGCGTGCCGGTGCCGTACGTGCGGCCGGAGACGATGCCGGCGAGGTAGTCCCCGAACTGGGCGAGCGGGGAGCGGTCCAGGCCGAGAGTGGCGCGGATCCCGGCGAGCCGTTCCGGGCTGCAGGCCTTGCCGCAGGCGCCCTGGGCCGGATCGGCGGGCATCAGGTAGAAGATCGCGAAGGTGACGGCGCAGATCACCAGCAGGACGAGTGCGGTGACGGCCAGTCTTCGCAGCAGGTAGAGGATCATCGTGGTTTGCTCCGGGGGTCGAGCGTGTCGCGCACGGCGTCGCCCAGCACGTTGAACGCGAGCACGGTGACGAACAGGAGGACGCCGGGGATGAGGAAGTAGGCCGGGTCGGCGGCGTACCAGGGCACGGCGGTGGCGATCATCTGCCCCCACGAGGGCGTCGGCGGTTGTACGCCCACGCCGAGGAAGGAGAGGCCGGCCTCGGTGGCGACGCAGGCCGGGATCGACATCGTCGCCACCACCAGCACCGGTCCGGTCAGGTTGGGCAGCACCTCGCGCAGCAGCAGGGTCCGCCGGGACGCGCCGAGCACCCGGGCCGCCGCCACGAACTCGCCACGGGCGAGCACCATCGCCTGCCCGCGCACGATCCGCCCGACGTACGGCCAGCCGAAGAACCCGAGCACCACGACCAGCAGCAGCCGGCGGTCGGCGCCGGGCGCGGCCGAGATCAGCGCGATCATGAAGATCAGGCTGGGGAAGGACATCAGCAGGTCCATCAGCCGGCCGATGACGGTGTCGGTCCAACCGCCGAGGAAGCCGGCGAGCAGGCCGAGCGCGGTGCCGAGGAGCAGGGACACGGTGGTGGCCAGGACGGCGATCAGCAGGGAGACCCGCGCGCCGTACACCACCCGGGCGAGTACGTCCCGGCCGTTGACGGGCTCCACGCCGAGCCAGTGCTCGGTGCTGATCCCGCCCGCGGATCCGCGTGGCAGTCCGCCGAGCGCCGGGTCCACCGCCTCGCCGTGGAACGCCGTCGGGGAGCTGCCGGCCAGCCAGGTGATCAGCGGGGCGGCGAGTGCGGTGAGCACCAGCAGGGCAACCGCGGTCAGCGCGAGCGCCGCCGAGCGCTGGGCCAACAGCCTGCGCAGGACGGTCACTTCCGCAATCCCAGCGAGACGAGGTCGAGCCGGCCGACGAAGGCGGTGTGCCCGTACGCGCCGGTCACGTTCGGCCCGACCAGTACGGCGGCCCGGTCCCAGAGGAACGGCACGACGGGGGCGTCCCGCATGATGCGCTTGGCGAGCTCGCCGTACGCGCTCCGTGCGGCGGCCGGGTCGCCCGCGGCCGCGATCTCGTCCAGCCGGGCGTCGACGTCGGGGGAGTCGTACTGGGCGCGGTTGTTATTGCCCTCGGGGGTGATCAGCCGGCCGTCGAACAGGATCGGCAGGTAGGTGGAGGCGCCCGGCCAGTCCGGCGTCCAGCCGTCGATCACCAGGTCGTGCTGCCGGGCGGGGCTGCCGACCGTGCTGTAGAAGGCCGAGGAGCTGATCTCGTTGATCTTCACGGTGATGCCGGCCCGGGCGAGCGAGGCCTGCACCGCCTCGCCCTGTGCCTTGCCGCCGGTGGTGGCCGGGGTGTCGAGGGTGAGCTCCAGGCCGGAGGCGTGACCGGCCTCGGCGAGCAGGGTCTTGGCCCTCTCCGGGTCGCCCTTGCCGTCCTTGCTCGGGTACGGGTCCTCGGGGGCCGCGTCGGGCAGGGTGGGGGGCAGCAGGGTGGTGGCGAGGTCGCCCGCGATCGGGCCGCCGCGGGTGGTGCGCAGGGCGTCCTTGTCGAGCGCGTACGCGATGGCCTGCCGCACCCGGACGTCGTCCAGCGGCCGGTGCCTGGTGTTGATGCCGAGGAAGCGGGTGTTGATGGACTCGCCGGTGACCAGGCGCTTCTTCAGCTGCGGGTCGTTCATCACCCGTCCGACCGAGGCCGGACCGATCGGCTCCATGGCGACGGCGTCGGCGTCCTCGCCCTGACCGGCGATCAGCCGCTGGTCGACCACGGCAGGGTCGAGGTTGAGGTCGACGACGACCTTGTCCGGCAGTCCCTTGCGGACGCTGTCGGTGGCCCGGTCCCACGCGGGGTTGCGGACCAGGGTGAGCCGCTTCTTGGGCTCGAAGCCGTCGATCCGGTAGGGGCCGGAGGAGAACGGGCGGTTGTCGTAGGCCACGCCGGTGTCCTTGTCCTGCGGCACCGGGGCGAACATCGGCAGTGACACGGCGGAACCGAAGTCGGCCACCGGACGGTTGAGCCGGAAGACGATGGTCCGCTCGTCCGGGGTCTCGATCGACGCGAGCCCGGCCGGGTCCTTGTACGGCCCCTTGTACGTCTCGCCGCCCGCCAGCCAGAGCCGCGCGTACGGCGGGCCCTCGGGCAGCTCGGCGGCGAAGGTGCGCTCCACGCCGTACTTGACGTCCTTGCTGGTGACGGGCCGGCCGTCCTCGAACTTCACGCCCTCCTTGAGGGTGAACGTCCAGGTCCGCGCGCCGTCGGTGGGGTGACCGGTGTCGGTGGCCAGGTCCGGGACGATCTGCCCGCCGGCCTGCCCGGGGGCGGGGGCGAACGTGGTGAGCGTCCGGTAGAGCAGCCGGCCCACGTCCTGGGTGGAGGTGACGTAGGCGCGGGCCGGGTCCAGGTGCTCCAGGTCGATGCTGGACAGGACGTGCAGGGTTCCGCCCGGCGCCGGGACGGCGTCCGCGGCCGCACCGCTGCCGTCCGGCCCGCCACAGGCGGCCGCCGACAGCAGTCCGAGGGCCGCGGTCAGGGCGCGTGCGGCTCTTCGTGTCCTCATTTGTCCCTCTTCTGTGCGATATGACATTTCACATGTGGGACAAGATTGGGCCTCCCCGGCCTCTTCCGGGAGCTCTCAGCTGCCCATAACATCCGCTTATGGAGCTCGAGATACGGCATCTACGGATGATCTGCGCCATCGCCGAGAGCGGCAGCCTCACCCGGGCCGCCGCCTCGCTCCGGCTCACCCAGCCGGGCCTCAGCGCCCAACTGCGCCGGATCGAGAGCATGTTGGGCGGCACGCTGTTCGACCGCCTACCCACCGGTGTCGTCCCGACCGCCTTCGGCGAGACCGTGCTCACCCGCGCCCGCGCCGTCCTCCCCACCGTCGACGAACTGCTGGACGCCTCCACCCTGGCCGCCCGCACCGGCAGCCCGACACCCCGCTTCCGGCTCGGGTCCGTCAACGCCCCGCTGCTCGGCGGACTGATCACCGCGCTGCGCACCCACCATCCCGAGGCGCGGATCGCCTCCCGCGCCCAGGGCTCGTCCGTTCCCCTGATCGACGACCTCGCGCACGGGCGACTCGACGCCGCCGTGGTCGGCGACTGCCCCGGCTACGAGCTGCCCGCGCCGCCGGGTGTGGTCCTGCGGCCGGTGGTCACCGAGCCCGTGTTCGTCGCGCTGCCGGCCGGTCACCGCCTCGCCGCCCGGCCGGAGGTCCACCTGGGCGAACTGGAGGACGAGGACTGGGTCGCACCGCGCCCCGACGACGACCGGGTCCGTGAGTACTGGTCCACCACCTTCCACGCGACAGGCCACCGGATGCGCACCGTCCACGAGGCGGAGGGGCGGCTACTGCTCGAACTGGTGCGCAGCGGGCACGCGGTGAGCCTGTGCCAGGCCACCTTCGAGGAGGTGCCGGGCATCGCCGTGCGGCCCATCGTCGGCGACCCGCTCTGGTACCGGCACCTGATCGCCTGGCACCAGGAGGGTCGGCCGGCCGCCCTGGACGCGGTGCTCGTCGAGCACGCGCGCGCGGCCCACCGGGTCGCGGCCGGGCGCAGTTCGGCGTACCAGCGATGGCTCCGCGCCGCCGGGGACCGGTGCACGCCGGCGGCACGGGCCGACCCCGGCCGAGGTCGGACACCGCGGTGACGGGCGCTGCGTTGCAGCAGGCCCGCGCCGGCGTCCCGGGCGGGCCGCGTCAGCGTTTCGGCCCCCTTCGATCGCGGGCCTGCGTCAACAGTCAGGTCCGGGAACGCGTCGCCGCGAGCAGAGCGACCGGGAGGCGCGGGGCCGGGTTCCGGTCCTGCGAGCCTGCCCCGCACCCGGTGCCGGCGGCAGGGCCGAACGGGCCTGCTCCCGTCGTGACCGGCCTGTGCGGGTTGGCGCCGATCCGGCGCTGTCCGTCGGGGATGCAGGCGAGGAGCTGCGGGGTCGGGCGGCCGTGCTCGTCGAAGAGTTCCTCGGGGCGGTAGGAGCGCAGCCAGGCTTCCAGCTGGGCGAGGTGCTCGGGATTGTCGCCGACCTGGTCCAGCGGCACCTGGTGGGCCCGCCAGGTGCCCCCGACCGGTTTGCCGTCCACGAGGGCCGGGCCGGTCCAGCCCTTGGGGTGCGCAGGAGGACGCCCTGCTGCGCGGCAGACGGGGCTCGATGTGTTCGGGCAGCAGCGGCGCGCGCAGCAGCGCGTTGTCGAGCAGGTGGATCTGACCCACCGCCAGGTAGTTGGCGGCCCGCGTCCAGCTCCCGCAGCTCCTCGTCGGGCAGGGGTGCGCACCCGGAAGGCTCGGACTCGTGCATGGATGTGACACGTTCGCGAGCGCCCGGTGCTCGATCACGGTCAGGTGCTCGTCGGCGGATCCGGTCGTCGCGAGGGCCGTGAACCCACTGCTGCTGCGGCGTTCAGGCGTCGGTGCTGCGCACGACCACCACGGGGCAGGACGCGTGCTCGACACAGTGCCGGCTCACGGAACCGAGCAGGGTGCCGGTGAAACCGCCCAGGCCCCTGCTCCCCACGACGAGGAGGTGCGCTCCGTGGGAGGCCTGCAGCAGCACATCCGCGGGGTGTCCGTACTCGGTGCGCTGCCGGACCTCGACCGGCAGCCGTGCCGCGTCCTGCTCCACCTTCACGGTGTCGGCCAGCGCCAGGCGCGCCGCTTCCTCGATCTCCGGCCCCGGGATCGTCAGGCCCCAACCGCTCAGCGGCGGGTAGTCCCAGGCTGAGATCGCCTCGATCGAAGCACCTTCCAACCGAGCCTGTCTCAGGGCCCAGCGAAGAGCCGCGCGAGACGAGGGCGAGCCGTCGACGCCGACGATGATGTGGTGAGCTCTTTCAGGCGTGGGTCCCATGACGGGCCTCCTGGTTCGAGACTTCCGCCGGGTCGGCGGTGACGGACATCTGCTCGGGTACTCGTCCGGTCCGTTCGGTGACCGACACGACGCCGTCCACGGACCGGCACAGACGCACCACGATCGGTACGAGGTACGGGGGCTCGATGACGCCGCCGAGCACGACACGGCCTTGCCCGGCCTCCACTCCGACAGCCGCGGCGCTCACGCCCTCCACCCGGCGGAGAACCTCCTCGACGATGTCCCGCTCGCCGAGCGGTTCGATGATTTCGCGGAATCCGCACGCCGGCGCGATGCGGACCACATCGCGGGTCATCACGTCCCGGAGCGTGCGGTGTGTCAGCATGACGACTCGTCTGGCGAAACGGCGACCCGGTAGCCCGTCAGGTCGAGGATCTCGTCGACCGGCCGACGCGGGGTCGCGGGTCCGGGCGGGCCGTAGCCGAGGCGCAGGACGATCTGGACATGGCCGATGCCTTCGGCAGGGTTGCGAAGACCCCAGCGGGTGTCGGGCCACTCGACGGCCTGGTGCATGACCGAGGCGCGCAGGCCGTGGCTGGTCGCCAGCAGCCAGACACGTTGCAGGGCCTCCCCTGCGCGGAGCCAGTCGGCCGGTTGGTCGCCGTGGGTGGTGAGGGTGGCCAGCTGGGGCAGTGCCTCGAAGCGCTGAGACGGCTCCCCGGGCTGCGTATGTCCGGTGAAGCCGCGCATGGGCACGCGGGCTTCATGATCCTGCGGGCCCAGCGCCGCGGCAGGGATCCCGTCTGCCGCAGGTTCCTCCAGCCGCAGCCAGGCGCGGGTCTCTGCCATCCGTGCCAGGTCGGTGCCGGTGCGGCGTTCGGCCTCGCCGGTCAGGGCGAGGACCCGGCGTACGTCGGCCTCCTCCAGGGGGGACAGCACCGCTCCTTCGTCGAGAGCCGCCGCGGTCAGCTCTCCGAGGACAGCCTCGGGCACGTCGCGGTTGGCGAACGGCTGGCGGCTGGAGTGGCGCAGCCCGATGGCCTCGAAGAGGTCCGTTCCGTACGGAGGCGATGAGGGGGCGGGCCGGGCGAGGCGGACCGTGGCCACCAGGTTCGGCTCGGCGCCTTCGGGGAGCAGCCGCACCTCCGGGGCGCGGCCCAGCCGGAGCGCGGCGACCCGCAGATTGAACAGGGCCGCGCCGACCGAGATGTGCAGGGCCCGGCCGTCCGGGTCGGTGAGCGGCACCCTGCGATCCGGGTCGGTGTACACCTGCAGACCGAGTGAGTCGGCCACGGGCGCGAAGCGCCACGGCTGGCTGTTGTGCAGAGACGGCGCTGCACCTGCCGCGGAGACCAGAAAACGCAGCTGATCCAGGGTCATGGCTTGCTCGGTCATGGTGAACAGCTCCCTATTCCTGCTCTCACACGTCACTCGTGGACGGCCGACGCGGTGTCAGACGGATGTCATGGGCGAAGGGCCGGGTCGAATGCTGCGGCATCGGCCGTTCCCGCGCGCAGCAATTGGTGGCCGAGATCGACCAGGGCGCGCCCGGCCGCGAACTCGTCACCGACCTCGGGGACGAGTGGGTCACCCGGGCTGCGCCGTGCGGTGGCGCTGCTGCGGAGCGTGTTGTCGCCGGTGTCGAGAACGGCGTGCACCCGGGTGACGTCGCCCTCCTCGAACAGCTGCAGATGCAGCGTCCACTGCTTCGTCCGGTGCTGCTCGGTGCTGCTGCTGGTGGTGGTCATGACCACCGCATCCCTTCGGTCGTACTCCGGGCCACGGCACCCGCCTGCTGGTTCCGATCCCGCTTCCATCCTGCTCCGAGCGAGGTGCCCGAGGCTTGGGCCCACCGGCCCCAAACGCCGGCCGTACGGCCCGGACGCGCACGTGCCGACGTTCCCCTCGGATTTCTGCCGACGGCCGGCCCGAGGGGGCGGTCGCGGTTGCCGATCCGCTGGTCAGTGCGCGTCGCCGTGGATCACGACGACCGGGCACGCCGAGTGTTGAACGCAGTACTGGCCCACCGACCCCAGGAGAGCGCCGGTGAATCCGCCGTGTCCTCGGCTGCCGACCACGAGCAACTCGGCTCCCCGTGAACGCTCCACCAGCACTTCGGCGGCGTTGCCCAGTACGGCCGTCTCGCGCACCTCCACCGGCCGGACCTTTCCGAGGGCATGGGCGACCGCCTGGTCCAGCATCTTCTCCGCGACATGGCCGAGCTCCCGGTCCACCGACATCGGAGCCCGCCCGTACATCGTCGGGAGGAGCCAGCAGATCACCGCATCCACCGTGGTGCCGGTCAGCCGTGCTTGAGTGACCGCCCACCGCAGCGCCTTTTCGGACGACGGAGAGCCGTCCACCCCTACGACGATCCGGTGTGCCGCCGGGGAAACCGTGTCCATCGTGCACCTCGCTCTCGAACGGCAGAGGGGAGGATCGGTTCGCAGCTGTACGTCCGGGACGGGGTGACGACCCCGTGGGTCATCACGCTGCTGACGGTGCGGTGCTGCATGGTCCTCACTCCTCCTCGCGGGCCTCTGCTCACACTGTCCACCTGCCTCGGCGCCTCTGCCAGGGCCGCCGGGCCCCGTCGGACGGCCGGTGGGGCCCGGCGGCCGCCGGCTCACGGGTGGTCTCAGCGGCCGTTGACGCTGCCGTTGTGCTCCGCGATCTGCTGCGCGACCTGCTCCGCGATCTGTGCGGCGAGGCTCTCCACGGCGGCCTGGACCGGTGCCGACAGACCTGTACCGGGGGAGCAGTCCGCTCCCTCCACGGCGTAGACGATCAGCACGCGTGGCAGGCGGTTCAGCTCACGGGCGAGTTCCACGGCATCGCCGAGCCCGAGCCCGTGGGAGCTCGTCGCGCTGTCGGCCCGTGCGAGCCGCCCGTCGGCCAGCTCCAGGCGGTGCACCCGGCCGGGCTGCCCGGGGTGCGCGTGCGCCGCGTCCACGACGACGGCGAGGTCCGCCCCGTCCCAGTGGGAGATCAGCCGGGCCGGGTCGCCGTCGCACACCACGAGGACGGCACCACCCGGCAACGGATGCTTCTCGGGGCGTTCCGCGAGCCGGCCGACGACGGCCCAGCCGACGCCGTCGTCCCGCCGGTACTCGTTGCCGACGCCGATCACGGTGATCCGGGCACTGCTGTTCACCCGGCCTGGCCTTCCCGCCCGCGAGGCCCGCCAAGCTCCGCAGACGCCGCGGGGGCCCGTACGAGGCGGGGACGGAGCCACCTGGACCACACCGGCATCGTCTCCCCGCGCCCGGAGGCGATGCGCTCCACATACTGGGCAGCACGACGGCATCGGTCCGGGAGGTTCAGCGGTGACGGACGGCAGCAGTTCCGCGGTGATCGACAAGGACGGCCTGGACACGCTGATCGCGGTCCTCGCCGGTCGTGGCCGCACGGTCGTCGGCCCGACCGTCCGTGACGGCGCGATCGTGCTCGCCGAGATCTCCGGCGGAGCGGACCTGCCCTACGGCTGGGGGGTCGAGCTGGAGGCCGGAACGTATCGCCTCCGCGCCCGCGAGGACGGTGCCGCGTTCGCGCACAGTGCGGGGCCGCAGTCGTGGAAGACCTTCCTGCACCCGGCGCGGGTGCGGGAGTGGAGCGCCGACCGCGGCGCCGGCGGCGACCTGGTGCCGGTCGTGGACGACACCGCGCCTCCGGCCTACGCGTTCCTCGGCGTCCGCCCCTGCGACCTGCGGGCCATCGCGATCCAGGACCGGGTGCTGTTCGGCGGCCGGTACACCGATCCCACCTACCGGGGACGCCGTGAGCGTGCCTTCCTGGTGGCGGTGGAGTGCACCGAGCCGGGCGCCACCTGCTTCTGCGTGTCGATGGGGACCGGGCCGGCCGTGGGGCCCGGCTACGACCTGGCGCTGACCGAGGTGGTGGACACCGAGGGCCACCGCTTCCTGGTGCGCGCGGGGAGCGAGGAGGGCGAGGCGGTGCTGGCCGAGCTCCCACGCAGCCCCGCCGACGCCGCCACCCGGACCGCGGCCCGCGACCGCGTGGCCGAGGCGGCGGACCGGATGGGCCGCAGCATGCCGCCGGTGGACCTCCAGGCGCTGATGCGCGAGACCCTCACGGCCGAACGCTGGGACGACGTCGCCGCCCGCTGCCTGACCTGCGGCAACTGCACCATGGTCTGCCCGACCTGCTTCTGCACCAGTACCGAGGACGTCACGGACCTGACCGGCGACCACGCCGAGCGCTGGCGGCACTGGGAGTCCTGCTTCGACCTCGACTTCTCCCACCTGCCGACCGGCCCGGTCCGTGAGTCGCCGCGCAGCCGCTACCGGCAGTGGGCCACCCACAAGCTCGGCACCTGGTTCGACCAGTTCGGCAGCTCGGGGTGCGTCGGCTGCGGCCGCTGCATCGTGTGGTGCCCGGTCGGCATCGACATCACCGAGGAGGCCCACGCGCTCGACCGGGAACGCGAAATCGGGCCTGCCGGGGCGGAGGACCCGTCGTGACGCTCGCGTACCGGGGCTTCCTCGGTGCCCTGCCGCCCGGCCGCCGCGACCGGTTGGCCGCCCTCGGCCACGACGTCTCGTTCCCCGCGGGCACCCGCATCTTCGAGGAGGACGGCGTCGCGGACCGGTTCTGGGTCATCCGTTCCGGGCTCGTCGCACTGGACGTCCACGTCCCGGGCCGGCGGGCGGCCGTCGTGGAGACTCTCGGCGAAGGCGATCTGCTCGGCTGGTCCTGGCTGTTCGAGCCCTACCGGTGGCACCTGGGGGCGCAGACCCGTGGCACCGTGCTCGCCGCCGAGTTCGACGCCGAGCGGGTCCGCCTCGCCTGCGCGGGGGACCCCGCGTTCGGCCTGGCGGTGACCCACGGCGTCGCGGCGGTGATCGCTCGCAGGCTGAAGGCGACCCGCACGCGCCTGCTGGACCTCTACGGGCCGCCCGGCGCCGAGCCCGGCGGACCGGCGACATGACGGCTCCCGCCACGATGGCCCTTTCTGCCGGGGCTCCGTTCCCGTACCGGGTGGCCGTCCGCGAGGCCGAGGCACCGGACATGGCCACGATCGTTCTGGAACCCGTCCGCTCGGCCCTGCCGCCCTTCGCGCCCGGGCAGTTCGCGATGGTGTACGCGTTCGGCGTCGGCGACATCCCCCTGTCGGTCAGCGGAATCGACGGACACCGGCTGACGCACACCGTCCGGGCCGTCGGTGCGATCTCCGCCGCGCTGCACGGGGTGAGGGCCGGTGCGACGGTCGGGGTGCGCGGCCCGTTCGGCACCGGCTGGGACCTGCCCGCGGCGACCGGCCGCGACCTGCTGGTCGTGGCCGGCGGCATCGGCCTGGCGCCGCTGCGCCCGCTGGTCCGCTCCGCCCTCGCCGCGCCGGAGGCGTACGGACGGCTGAACGTCCTCATCGGTGCCCGAACCCCCCGCGACCTGCTCTACACCGGGGAGACACGGGCATGGCAGGCGCAGGCCCGAGTGCTGACCACCGTGGACCGTCCCGACACGCTGTGGAAGGGGGAGGTCGGTGTCGTCACGACCCTGGCCGACCGGGCTGCCTTCGATCCGCGGACGGCGACGGCCTTCATCTGCGGCCCCGAGCCGATGATCCGCGCCACCGCGGCGGAGCTCACCCACCGTTGGCGTCGGCCCGGACCGGATCAGGGTCTCGCTGGAGCGCACCATGCACTGCGGCACCGGTCACTGCGGGCACTGCCAGCTCGGCCCCCTCCTACTGTGCCGCGACGGCCCCGTCGTCACCTGGACCACCGCCCGACCACTCCTTGCGGTAAGAGAGTTGTGACATGAAGGCCGAGACCGGCCGCCGCCCGAGGCTCGCAGTCTGGAAGTTCGCCTCCTGCGACGGCTGCCAACTCACCCTGCTGGACTGCGAGGACGAACTCCTCGGCCTCGCCGACCGGGTCGAGATCGCACACTTCCTGGAGGCCTCCAGCGCAAGCGGACCGGGCCCGTACGACCTGTCGCTGGTCGAGGGGTCGGTGACCACCCCGCAGGACGTCGACCGGATCCACCACATCCGCGCCGTCTCGGAGCGCCTGGTGACCATCGGCGCCTGCGCCACCGCCGGCGGCGTCCAGGCGCTGCGCAACTACGCGGACGTCGCCGAGTTCCAGGCCGCCGTCTACGCCCGTCCCGACTACGTCGCCACGCTCGCCACCTCCACCCCGATCAGCGCGCACGTGCCCGTCGACTTCGAACTGCGCGGCTGCCCCATCGACCGCCGTCAGCTCCTGGAGGTCATCACCGCCCACCTGGCCGGACGCACGCCGGACGTCCCCGCCCACAGCGTCTGCTTCGAGTGCAAGCAGCGCGGCACGGTCTGCGTGACGGTCGCCCACGGCACCCCGTGCCTCGGCCCGGTCACCCACGCCGGCTGCGGCGCCATCTGCCCCACGTTCGGACGCGGTTGCTACGGCTGCTTCGGCCCGAGCAACTCCGCCAACTTCCCGTCCTTCATCCCGCTGCTGCGCCGCGACGGCATGGACACCCTTGACGTGGTGCGGGTGCTGCGCACCTTCAACACCGCCGCCCCCGAGTTCGACGCGGCCGCACGGAAGGAACTGGAAGGGTGACACACCGCGGCTCCAGGGTGCTGCAGGTCGGATCGCTCGCCCGCGTCGAGGGCGAGGGCTCGCTGTACCTGCGGGTCCAGGGCGACGAGGTCGCCGAGGCCCGACTGGCCATCTACGAACCCCCGCGCTTCTTCGAGGCGTTCCTGCGCGGACGCTCCTACACCGAACCGCCCGACATCACCTCGCGGATCTGCGGGATCTGCCCGATCGCCTACCAGCTGAGCGCCTGCCGCGCGATCGAGGACGCCTGCGGCGTCGCCGTGGACGGCCAACTGGCCGCGCTGCGGCGGCTGATCTACTGCGGCGAATGGATCGAGAGCCACACCCTGCACGTCCACCTCCTGCACGCACCGGACTTCCACGGCTGTGACAACGTCGTCGAACTGGCCCGGGCCAGACGAGCCGACGTCGAGCGCGGACTGCGGCTGAAGCAGACCGGCAACGCGATCATCGAGCAGCTCGGCGGCCGGGCCATCCATCCGGTCAACGTCCGCCTCGGCGGCTTCCACCGCGTGCCGAGCAGATCCGAACTGCAGCCGCTGGCCGAGCGGTTGCGCAGGGCCCGTGACGACGCCGCGCTGACCGTGCGCTGGGTGGCCGGATTCGACTTCCCCGACGCAGGGTGTGACCACGACCTGCTCGCCCTGGCCGAACCCGGCGTCTACGCCATCGAATCGGGCACGCCGACCGTCATGGCCGCCCCGCACGCCGCCGGAGTGCCCGCCACGAGCCGGCGCCCGCTGCCCACCCGCACCTTCGGAGTCCGCGAGTTCGGCGACCACGTCGTCGAGAGCCAGGTCCCGCACTCCACCGCCCTGCACGCCCGGCTGGACGGCCGCCGCCACCTGACCGGCCCGCTCGCCCGGTACGCCATCAGCGGACGCCTGCTCTCCCCGATCGCCCTCCAGGCCGCTCAGGACGCCGGGCTCGGCGACCCCCGGCAGGGCGTCGTCTGCCGCAACCCCTACCGCAGCATCGTCGTCCGGGCGATCGAGGTGCTCTACGCCGTCGACGAGGCCCTGCGCCTCATCGACGCCTACGAGCCTCCGCCGCGCCCGTACGTCGAGGTGCCCCCACGTGCCGGCACCGGTCACGGGGCGACCGAGGCGCCACGCGGCCTGCTCCACCACCGCTACACGCTCGATGCCCGGGGGACCGTCACCGACGCGGTGCTGGTCCCGCCGACCGCGCAGAACCAGGACGCGATCGAGGAGGACCTCCGCCGCACCGTGCAGGAACTCCTGCGGGCGGGGGAGCCCACCGACGCCGAGCTGACCACGCTCTGCGAACGGGCCATCCGCAACCACGACCCGTGCATCTCCTGCTCCACCCACTTCCTCGACCTCACCGTCGACCGGACCGGCAGCGGCGCTTGACCGCACTCGGACCGGCCCCCGCCGGGTCACAGCGTCCGACGGCCGTGCCCGGCGGCGATCCGGTGGGCATGGGCGACGATCTCCTCGGCGGCGCGGTCGGTGACGCCCAGCGCGCGATGGAGCTGGTGGGCGCTCCAGCCGTGGCGGGCGAGCAGGACGGCGACCGGGTGATGCCCGTAGACCTCGGCGGGGGGCCGCGGCGGCTCGGGCGCGATGTGCGCGGGCGCCACGGGCGCCACGGGCGCGGGCGTGCGGCGCCGTACCAGGGCTCTGCGCAGCTCGTCCGCGCCCCAGACGACGAAGGGGAACGGTGTCACGATCGCCAGCTGGGCGGGGCTGAGCGCGGCGGTGCCGAACACGCGGTGCAACGGCGGGAGGTAGACGATCACGGCGGCGAACAGGAGCGAGAACCCGATGCCGACGAGCAACTGGCGGTTGCTGAGGACGCCGATGGAGCGCAGCGAGGCGCGCTCGGTGCGGGCGGCGAAGGCGGTGCCGATCTGGCAGGCGACGATGCCGAGCCAGGTGACCGTGGTGGCCTGCTGGTACGTCCGGTGCAGGGCGGTGCCGGGGCCGGTGGGGTCGCCGGGGTGCCAGCCGCCCAGGGTCAGGGTGAGCAGGAAGCCGCCCATCACCAGGCAGGCCGAGATCAGGCCGAGGAAGCCCCAGGCCCGGGCCAGCATCGAGCGCTGGATCACCTTCTCGCTGCGCGGGCGGGGCGGCCGGTCCATCAGCCCGGGTTCGGCGCGTTCGCGGCCGAGCGCGAGCGCGGGGAGGGTGTCGGTGCCGAGGTCGACGGCCAGGATCTGCATCACCGTGAGCGGGAGCGGGACGGCGCCGCCCGCGAGGGCGAAGACCAGGAACGGCACCACCTCGGGGACGGCGTGGGCGAAGATGTAGACGATGAACTTGCGGATGTTGTCGTACGTCCGCCGGCCGGCCTCGACAGCCGCGATGATCGTGGCGAAGTTGTCGTCGGTGAGCACCATGGTGGCGGACTCGCGGGCGACGTCGGTGCCGGAGCGTCCCATGGCGACGCCGATGTCGGCGCTCCGCAGGGCGGGCGCGTCGTTGACCCCGTCGCCGGTCATCGCGACGGTGTGGCCCTCGGCCCGCAGGGCGTCGGCGATCCGGAGCTTGGCCTCGGGGGAGGTGCGGGCGAAGATCACCTCCTCCCCGCGGGCGAGCAGTGTGTCCAGCTCCCGGTCGCCCATGGCCGTCAGTTCGGTGCCGGTGACGATCCGGGAACCGCGGTGGCCGATGCCGGCCTGACCGGCGATGGCGGCGGCGGTCAGGCCGTTGTCCCCGGTGACGACGTGGACCGTGATCCCGGCGCGGTGCGCGAGCGTGATGGCGCCGGCGACCTCGGGCCGGGCCGGGTCGGCCATCGCGATCAGGCCGATCAGGCACAGGTGCTGCTCGGCCTCCTCACGCCGCTCTGGGGGTGCCTGGCCGGGGGGCAGGGGTCGCCGGGCCACGGCGAGCACCCGTAGCCCCCGGGAGGCCAGGGTGCTGACGGCGTGGACCACCCCGGTCCGGTCGGCCGGTGTGAGAGGCCGCTGCGAACCGTGGTCGAGCAGCCGGTCGGCGTGGGCGAGGACCTCCTCGGGTGCGCCCTTGGTGTGCAGGACGACCGTGCCGTCCTCGGCATCCGCCGTCGTCATCAGCTTGATCCGGGGATCGAACCGGAACAGCGCCCGCCGGTCGAGGTCGCGCTGCTCGGGTGGGCACGCCACTGCTAGCCGGCCGGCCAGATCGAGCAGGGCAAGTTCGGTGGGGTCGCCGTGACCGGCGTCCGGGTGGGCCGTCGTGCAGGCTGCCGCGGCCGCGGCGAGCACCCGGACCTCGGACGGCGGATCCACCGGGGCGTCGACGGCGCACTCGCCGTGCGGCGTCCAGACCGCCGTGGCCAGCATCCGGTTCTCGGTCAGCGTCCCGGTCTTGTCGGTACAGACGACCGTGGTGGAACCGAGCGTCTCGACGGCGGAGAGGCGCTTGACCACGGCCCCGCGCCGGGCCAGGTCGCGGACTCCGGAGGCCAGCGACAGCGTGATGGTCGGGAGCAGACCCTCGGGGACGTTGGCGACGAGCAGACCGATCGCGAAGCTCACCGCGGCGGCGAGCGACAGCCCGGCGGCGAGGCCGATCGGCAGGAAGGCCAGCCCCACGCCGATCGCCACCAGCGCGATCAGCCGGGCGGCCCGCTTGACCTGGCGCTCCAGCGGGCTCTCCTCGCGCCGGGTGCGCTGGCTCAGTGCCGCGATCCTGCCCAGCTCGGTGTGCATCCCGGTGGCGGTGACCACCGCCTGGGCCTGTCCGCCGGTACAGGCCGTCCCGGAGAACAGCAGGTCACGGGCGTCCAGCAGCGATCCCTCGACGTCCACCAGCTCCGCCGAGCGGAACACCGGCACCGACTCACCCGTCAGCGCCGAGAGGTCCACCTCCACACCCCCGGACAGCAACCGGGCGTCGGCGGAGATCCGCTCGCCCTCCTCGACCACCAGCACGTCCCCGGGGACCAGTGACGTGGCCGCCACCTCCTGCCGCACGCCCTCGCGGACCACGGTCGCCTGCTCCGGCAGGAAGGAGGCCAGTGCCTCCACCGCGTTCTCCGCCTGCTGCTCCTGGGCGAAGGCGAGCGTGGCATTCAGCACGATCACGGCCACGATCGCCACGGCCAGCGCCGGCGCCCCGCTGACGAATGCGAGGACCGCCGCGAGCGCCAGAAGCAGGGCGAGGGGGTGGGTGAACTGCTGCGCGAGCTCGTGGGGCCAGCGCCGGCCGCCGCGGCGGGCGAGGGTGTTGGGTCCGTACACGGCCAGGCGGCGGGCCGCCTCGCGTTCCGGCAGGCCCCGGACGGAGGTGCGTAGGTCCCGGAAGAGCAGGGCGACCGGCTCACGCGGGTCAGGAGCGTCGCGGAGGCCGGGCTCCTGGAGCGCGGCCTGTCGCGCAGTGCCAGGACCGTCGGACCTCATGCGCTCGGCTCGCCGGCCGGCCGGGGCACGGTGACGATCGGACAGTGGGCGTGGTGCAGGAGGCCGTGCGGCACGGAGCCGAGCCGCATGCCGGTGAATCCGCCGTGTCCGCGACGCCCGACCACGACGGCGAGGGCGTGCTCCGAGGCCTTGGCCAGTTCCTCCACCGGGTGGCCGAGGATCACCTCGTGGGTCAGTCTCACGTCGGGGTACCGGTCGGCATGACCGGCAGTGGTCTCGGTCAGCAGCCTCCGCAGCGTCCGGACGGCCGCATGTTCGTCGACCCGGGCGATCAGCTGCGACTGCCACACCCAGATGGCGCGCAGGGCTGCTCCCCGCCGGGCCGCGAGGTCGAAGGCGACGTCGACCGCAGCGGCCGACGACGGGCTGCCGTCCACTCCGACCACGAGGTAGGGCGGGTCCTGGGTGATGTGCTCGGGTTCGCGCACGACGACCACCGGGCAGGCGGCCTGGGCACCGACCGGGACGGCGACCGAGTAGGTGCTGAGGAGTTCTTCCGTGCGGGAAAGCCGGCGCGAGCCGAGTACGACGAGCTCGGCGTGCCGCGACTCCCGGCACAGCACCCGGCCCGGGTCGCCGTCCGTCAGGGTGCTGTTCACCTCCAGGCCGGGGTGCCGCTCGCCTGCGAACGCTGCAGCCTTGTCGAGCATCTGGCGCCCGTCGTTGCGGAGCTCCTCGCGGTAGCGCTTCTCGAAGCCACGCAGATCAGCGCCCGGCTGTGGGACGGCATTGACCAGCAGCAGGGGCAGTTCGCGGCGAGCCGCCTCGTCGCAGGCCCAGGCCGTCGCGAGCCGGCCGGGGCCCCTGGCGTCCACGCCGAGGACGATCGGACGACGAATGCTGGCGGGCGCCATGGCTCCTCCACCGATGATCACGGGGCGGCCCGAATCGTGGGCCCTCCTCGTACCGTAGGCGCGCACGACACGAGGGTGGCAGGGCCGAGCGGCCCCAAGGCGATGGCCGAGTGCCCCGGTCCGGTGATCCCCGCCCCGCTGAGCCCCCGGAGGACTTCGCTGGCGGAGCGGGCGGGAGGAGTGCAGCGTGGGAGGGGATCGAATCACCGGCGGTTCGGCCGGGAGATGCACGAGGTGATCGATCTCAGCCGGCGGGTGCTCCACTCGTCGCGGAAATCCGGACTTCGGAGGAGCAGGCCATGAGATACCCGGTCATTGTGGGAATCGACGGTACGGACGCCAGTCACGACGCCGTCGACTGGGCCTCGGACGAGGCCGGTCTGCGTCGCGTCCCTCTGCACGTCCTGCACGCCTGGCTCGGCGAGACGCTGAACGCGCCGGCCGGGCAGGAGACCAGGCTCACCCGGGACGCCGGCGAGGAGGCGCTCGGAGCGGCGCGTGAACAGGCCGGGCTGCACCGTCCGGGCCTCACGGTCATCACTCGGCTGGTGGACGACTACGCCCGCGACGCCCTGCTCGCGGTGTCGGAGGAGGCGGACCTGCTCGTACTCGGGTCGCGCGGCTCGGGCGGGTTCTCACGGCTGCTCGTCGGCTCGACGAGCCTGTACGTCTCGGCTCACGCTCTGTGCCCGGTGGTCGTGGTTCACTCCCCGGACCTCCGCGCGACGGGCGGCGGTGTGCTGGTGGGCGTGGACGGGGAGAGCGACAGCGACGACGTCCTCACCTTCGCCTTCGAGACCGCAAGCAGGCGCCACCTTCCGCTGCAGGCCGTCCATGCCTGGAGCTATCCCCTGGTCAGCGGGCCGGGTCACGCGTTCCCGGCCGTGTACGAGGAGGAGCACGTCGCCTCCGAGCGGGAGCGGCTGCTCGCCGAGGCACTGGCGGGCAGGCGCCGGCAGTACCCCGATGTCGACGTGACCGAGGTCGCGGTGCGCTCCGGCGCGGCACGGCTGCTGGTGACTCTCTCCGAAGCCCATCAGCTGGTGGTGGTGGGCCGCCACGGCACGGTACGCGGGCCCATGCGGCGGCTCGGCTCGGTGAGCCAGGCCGTCGTGCAGCACGCGCACTGCCCGGTCGCGGTGGTGCCGGTGGGATGAGCCGGGGCGTCGGGCCGGGACCGATGCAGGGGCCGCCCGGTCTCGGAGGAGCGGGAAACGAGCCGGGCGCCTTCAACCGGTGCCGTAGCCACCCCCGCCGGGGGTCTCGACCACCAGAACGTCTCCTGCCTCAAGCTCGGCGCGGCCGCAGCCCTCCAGGCGCAGGACGCTGCCGTCGGCGCGCTGCACCCGGTTGGCTCCGAGGGCGCCGGGCGATCCGCCGGCCAGGCCGTAGGGTGCTACCCGCCGGTGTCCGGACAGGAGGCTCACCGTCATCGGCTCGCGGAACCGGATCCGGCGGACCGCTCCGTCGCCTCCGTGCCACCGCCCCGCGCCGCCGCTGCCGTGCCGGACGGCGAACTCCTCCAGCAGGACGGGCAGACGCCATTCGAGCACCTCGGGGTCGGTCAGCCGGGAGTTGGTCATGTGCGTCTGCACCACACTGGCCCCGTCGAATCCGTCGCCTGCTCCGGAGCCGGAGGCGACCGTCTCGTAGTACTGGTGGTGCGCGTTGCCGAAGCTGACGTTGTTCATCGTGCCGGATCCCTCGGCCTGGGCTCCCAGAGCCGCGTAGAGCGCGCCGGTGATGGCCTGTGAGGTCTCGACGTTTCCCGCGACGACGGCGGCCGGGTAGACGGGTGCGAGCATCGAGCCGGCCGGGATGACGATGCGCAGCGGGCGCAGGCAGCCGTCGTTGAGCGGAATGTCGTCGGCGACCAGGGTGCGGAAGACGTAGAGCACGGCTGCGGTGACCACGGAGGACGGTGCGTTGAGGTTGGTGTCGAGCTGAGGTGAGGTGCCGGTGAAGTCAACGGTGGCGCCGCGCCGTTCACGGTCGACGGAGATCCGTACCGCGATCACCGCGCCGGAGTCCGTCTCGTAGCGGTAGGCGCCGTCGTCGAGGGAGTCGATGACGCGGCGGACCGCCTCCTCGGCGTTGTCCTGCACGTGCCGCATGTAGGCCTGCACGACGTCCAGGCCGAAGTGGTCGATCATCCTGGTGACCTCGTCGACCCCCTTCCGGTTGGCGGCGATCTGCGCGCGCAGGTCGGCGAGGTTGGTTGCCGGGTCGCGGGAGGGGTAGGGCGCCTCGGTCAGCAGCTGGAGCGTCTCGGCCTCGCGGAGCCTGCCGTTCTCGACCAGCAGCCAGGTGTCGAAGAGGACGCCTTCCTCGTGGATCTCCCGGCTGTCGGCCGGCATCGAGCCGGGAGTGATCCCACCGATCTCGGCGTGGTGGCCGCGGGAGGCGACGAAGAAGAGGATCCGTCGGTCATATGCGTCGAACACCGGTGTCACCACGGTGATGTCGGGCAGGTGCGTGCCGCCGTGGTACGGGTCGTTGACCGCGTAGGCGTCGCCGGGCTTCAGCGCTCCGGCGCGGCGGCGGATCACCTCCTTGACGGTGGTGCCCATGGATCCGAGGTGCACCGGGATGTGCGGGGCGTTGGCGATGAGGTTCCCGTCCGGGTCGAAGAGCGCGCACGAGAAGTCCAGCCGCTCCTTGATGTTGACCGACTGCGCCGTCGACTCCAGTCGTGCGCCCATCTGTTGGGCGATGGCCATGAAGAGGTTGTTGAAGATCTCCAGCAGCACAGGGTCGGCCTCGGTCCCGACGCCGGCCTCGGCGCGTGCGGCCACCCGCTCCGCCAGCAGGTGACCGACCGGCGTCATCGTCGCCTGCCACCCCTCGTCCACGACCGTGGTCGCGCCGGCCTCGGCGATGATCGCCGGCCCGGCCACCGTGTCACCGGGCCGCATCGCCGCCCGCTCCAGCAACGGGGCCTCGCGCCAGGCCCCACGCGTGTACAGCCGTACGACCCCTGCCTCGCTGGTGGAGCCCGGTCCGTCGAGGCGGCCCAGGTCCGGTTGCTCGGTGAGCCCGGTCGCCTCGACCGAGAGGGCCTCGATGACGATCGGACGGTCCATCAGGAACGAGTAGGTGGCGCGGTGGCTCGTCTCGAACGCGGCGGCCATGGCATCCGGCTCCGCCAGTTCGACCGCGACGGTGGTGTCGGTACCGTCGTAGCGCAGCTGCGCGCGGCGGGTCACCCGGATCCGCTCGGGTGGTGTCCCCTCGTCGAGCAGCTCCGCGCGCGCCGTCGCTTCGAGGTCGTCCACGACGGCCTGGACCCGCTGCATCGCAGTCGGTTCGAGCGGGCTCTCCACGGACTGCTCGCGCATGACCGTGGTGTCGGCGAGGCCGATGCCGAGTGCGGAGAGCACCCCGGCCATGGGGGGCACGAGTACGCTGCGGATGCCCAGTGAGTCGGCGACCGCGCAGGCGTGCTGGCCGCCCGCACCGCCGAACGTGGTCAGCACGTACCGGGTGACGTCACGGCCCTGCTGCACGGAGATCCGCTTGACGGCGTTGGCGATGTTCACCACCGCGATCTGGAGGTAGCCCTCGGCGACCTGCTCGGGCGAGCGCCGGTCACCGGTGCGCGCCCGGATCTCGGCGGCGAGCTCGGTGAACCGCCGGCGCACCAGGTCATCGTCGAGCGGCTGGTCGCCGGACGGTCCGAACACGTGCGGGAAGTGCGCGGGCTGGATGCGGCCGAGCATCACGTTGGCATCGGTGACGGTCAGCGGGCCACCGGCACGGTAGGACGCCGGGCCCGGGTCCGCGCCCGCCGAGTCGGGCCCGACCCTCAGCCGGCTGCCGTCGAAGTGCAGGACGGAACCGCCGCCGGCGGCCACGGTACGGATGGCCAGCATCGGTGCGCGCAGCCGCACCCCGGCCACCTGGCTCGTGGACACCCGCTCGTACTCTCCGGCGAAGTGCGACACGTCGGTGGAGGTGCCGCCCATGTCGAAGCCGATGACCTGCTCGAAGCCGGCGAGTTGCGACATCCGCACCATTCCGACGATGCCGCCGGCCGGACCCGAGAGGATCGCGTCCTTGCCGCGGAAGTGGCCCGCCTCCGCGAGGCCGCCGTTGGACTGCATGAACATCAGGCGCACGCCCCGCAGTTCCTCGGCCACCTGCGTGACGTAGCGGCGCAGCACCGGCGACAGGTAGGCGTCGACCACGGCGGTGTCGCCGCGCGGAACCACCTTCATCAGCGGGCTCGCCTCGCTGGAGAGCGACACCTGCGGGAAGCCGAGCTGCTCGGCGAGGCGGCCGATGGCCTGTTCGTGCGCGGGGTGGAGATAGCTGTGCAGGCAGACCACCGCCACCGAGCGGATGCCGTCCTCGTGGACGCGCCGCAGGTCCTCGCGCAGCCGGTCGAGATCCGGTGCGCGCAGCACGGCGCCCTCGGCCGTGATCCGCTCGTCGACCTCGATCACGCGCTCGTAGAGTGGCTCGGGCAGGGTGATCCGGCGGTCGAAGATGCGTGGCCGGTTCTGGTAGCCGATGCGCAGCGCGTCGCCGAAGCCGCGGGTGATCACCAGGGCGGTCCGCTCGCCTTTGCGTTCCAGCAGGGCGTTGGTGGCCACCGTCGTGCCCATCCGCACCACGTCGATCCGGGCCTCGGCCAGTGACCGGTCCGCGGGCAGGCCGAGCAGGGCGCGGATCCCCGCCACCGCGGGATCACGGGTGGGACCGCCGCTCCCGGCCGGGCCCTGGGGGCGCCCCGGGGCGTGCGACAGCAGCTTGTGCGTCATCAACCGGCCGTCCGGGCTCAGCCCGACGACGTCGGTGAAGGTGCCCCCACGGTCGACCCAGAACTGCCAGCCCCTGTGTTCCACGCCCGGCTCCCTCCGCCGCCCGGCGCGATGGCCGTTTCCGCAGCGTGTCGTGGTCGAGTATCCGGCCGGGCGATCAAGCACCGCAAACGCGACATACTGGGGATGTGTCGGCTTCCTCCGGACGGAGGTGACGGGTCATGGTGGCCACCACGGTCGGCGTCTACCGCGAAACGGCGCCGGGCGAGCGGCGGGTCGCGCTCGTCCCCGACCTCGTCAGTACCGTCAGAGCCCTCGGCCTGGACGTCATGGTCGAGAGCGGCGCCGGCGAAGCGGCCTGGTTCCCCGACGACGACTACACCAGGGCCGGCGCCGACATCGTCCCGCACGGCGAACTGTTCCGCCGTGCGGACGTCCTCGTCGGCGTCCAGGCCCCCAACGTCGAGCTCCCCGGCCCGTTCCGGAGCGGGCAGACGCTGGTGGCGCTCCTGCGGCCGACCCGGATCCCCTTCCTGGTCCGCCGCTGGGCGGACGAGGGGGTCACAGCGATCAGCCTCGACCTGGTCCCGCACGCGCTGAGCGGCGCGTACCCGGTGGACGCCGGCGCGTCCCAGGCCAGGATCGCCGGTTACCGGGCAGTCCTCCTCGCGGCCGGGCTCCTGAGCCGCTGCCTGTCGCCGTGGGGCTCGGCCGCGGCGGTCTTCGCACCCGTACGGGTACTGGTCGTGGGAGCCGGAGCCGCCGGGCTGCAAGCGATCGACACAGCCCGCCGCCTCGGCGCGGTCGTCCATGCCCACGACCTGCGTCGCCGTCCACGGGAGGAGATCGCCGCCCTGGGCGGCACCTTCCTCGATCTCCCCGGTCTCCGGCCGGCCGCCGACGGTGCGGAATTCGTCCGGGCGCTCGACACCGAGCAGGCCGCGGTGCGCCGGGGCCTGGCTGCGGTGCTCCCCCTCTTCGACATCGTCATCGCGGCGGCCGAGCCCCCCGGCCGGCCCGCGCCGACCCTGGTCACCACCCGGGCGGTCCGGGCCATGCGCCCCGGTTCGGTCGTCGTCGACCTGACGGCCGGACCACCGGGCGGGAACGTCGAGGCCGCCGATCCGGACACCACAACGCTGGTCGGTGACCGGGTCACGGTGATCGGTGCGGGCAACCTTCCGGCACAGGTCCCGACGACCGCGTCGACTGCCTACGCTCACAACGTCGCCGCGTTGCTCGAACGCCTGACGCGCGGGGGAGCCCTGACGATCGATCCGGCCGACCCCCTCCAGGCCGCAGTCGTGGTGACCCACCACGGCAGCGTTCTGCACACTCCCACCTGGCAGCTGATCCTGGACGCGACCGCCGTGGCCGGTCTGCCCTGACCCGACGGGCCGCCGAGCACGGGCGACGGTCGTGGCTCCGGAACGGGCACCGGGTCAGCCAGGCCGTGGTCCCGGTCGTCGTTCAGCCGGTCGGCACGGAGCCGGCGAAGAAGGCCGCGTGGCGGGCCATGGACACGGCGTGGCTCGCGCACCGCTCGTAGCAACAGCTCAGCAGCGTCGCGTCGGCGACGTCACCGGGCTCGGCCTGGCCGGCTTCGGAGAGCATCTGGTCATACAGCAGCCGCTGGCGCTGGGCGATCTCGTGCATGCCTCCGAGAAGGTCGGCGACGGTCTCGGATTCTGTGGATTCCAGCACGTCACCCGCCTTGCCGACCATGTTCAGGGCGAGGTTGCCCATGCCCCGCAAGGGGAGCCGCAGCCGTGCCGGCAAGGGCTGCCCCGCCTGCCGTGCCCAGGCGAGCTCGACCAGCTGCCGGGCAAGGGCCGCCAGGCATTCCACGTCGGTGCCGACGTGGACGCCGACGACGATCGCGTGCAGGTCAGCCGTCGGCGAACCGTCCGGCAGCACGGCCGAAGCGTCGTCCTCGATCTCCTCGCGGAGCTCCCGCAGCGCCTTCTCGGCGGCCGTCGCGTTCTCGGCGGCCGTGTCGGCCGTGTCGAGCAGGGCACCGGTGGCTTCGCCCAGCGCCTTGTGCGCGAGCCGGATCATCGCGGCCAGGTCTCCGAGCAGCCGGCCTGACCGGCACTGGCCGGTCTCGGACATCCGCCACCTCCTGCTCCGGGGACACCAGCCCCTCGCCGACCGCATTCGCGCGGTGGGGTCCCTGCCGGGAGGGAGGGCGTCGACCGCCACAGCGTGCGCCGTGGCCCAGGCCTCCCTTCAAGTCTCACACCGCTCCCGCGGGCGGCAAGGTGGAGGACAGGTCCACGCCCGGGGCCGGCGATGCGAGGACGACCTGATGGTCAGGGCCGGCCGGCCCTGGGAACAGGGCGAGCGGCCCTGGCCCCGGTGCCGTGAGCGGGACCACCCTGGACCTGTCGGCCGTACCGGCCAGCAGCCACATCAGGCACTCACAGGAGGACCGCGATGAAGAAGCAGAGGATCCTGGTGGCCTACGGCAGCAAGCACGGCGCCACCACCGGCATTGCCCGGGAGATCGGTCGCACGTTGGAGCAGGACGGGTTCGACACGGACGTCGTCCCCGCCTCGGACGTCCAGGACGTGACGCCGTTCGACGCCGTCATCCTCGGCAGCTCGCTCTACGCAGGCCACTGGCAGCACGACGCCCTGAGCTGCGCCGATCGCAATGCCGAGGCACTGGCCCACCGCCCGGTCTGGCTGTTCAGCAGCGGTCCGGTGGACAGCTCCGCCGAGCAGCACGAGATCCCGCCGGTGCCCGGCGCGGCCAAGGCGATGGCGCACCTGCACGCCCGCGGGCATGTCACCTTCGGCGGCAGTCTCACCGCCGAAACCCCCGGCTGGATCGCCCGCACCCTGGTCAGGCACGGCAAGGGCGGCGACTTCCGGAACCCGGAGCACATCCAGACCTGGGCCCACGAGATCGGGAACGAGCTGCGCTCCCAGGGCACGGCGTGACACCGAGGAGGGAAGGAGCGCGTTCATGCCCGCCCCGGAGCCGGCGATCGAGATCGCCTCGCTGACCAAGCGCTACGGGCGGACGGTCGGCGTCGAGCAGCTCGACCTCACCGTGGCCGCCGGCGAGGTCTTCGGCTTCCTCGGGCCGAACGGGGCCGGCAAGACCACCACGCTGCGCTGCCTGATCGGCCTGCTGCGGCCCACCGCGGGGCGGGTCCGAGCACTGGGCCTGGACCCCGTCACGGACCACCGCCGACTCGCCCCCGCTCTCGGCTATCTGCCCGGCGAGCTGCGCCTCTACCCCGAACTGACCGGACACCAGACCCTCCAGCTGCTTGCCGATCTGCAGGGCGCCCCCACACCCCGCCGGGCAGAGCTGTGCGATCGCCTCGCCCTGTCGGCGTCCGTCCTGGGCCGAACCGTGCAGGAGTACTCGCGCGGTATGAAGCAGAAGCTCGGCCTGGTACAGGCGCTCCAGCACGATCCCGATCTCGTGGTGCTGGACGAACCGACGGAGGGCCTGGACCCGCTGGTCCAGGAGACCTTCTTCGAACTGCTGGCCGAGGTGCAGGCGACAGGTCGCACCGTGCTGCTCTCCAGCCACGTCCTGCCAGAGGTGCAGCGGACCTGCGGCCGGGTGGCGATCATCCGGGACGGGAGGCTGGTGACCGTGCAGAGCGTCGCGGCGTTGCGTGAGGCACGGGCACGGAAGATCCGGCTGACCTTCACCGACGGCCGCGGGCCGCGCCCTCTCGGCGGGGCGGAGCAGTGGTCGCCGCGCTGGAAGGGCGACCAGGTCGAACTCCTGGTGCCACCCCGCGAGGTGGTGGGCGCGCTACGCGGCCTGCTGGCCCTGCCGGTGGCCGACGTGGCGGTGGAAGAGGCAGGCCTTGAGGAGGCGTTCCTCGACCTCTACCGGGACGCCGACGCGGGGCCACGGCCGTGAGGAGCCGCTTCCCACTGCTCAGGCTGGCCCTGTACCGGCGTCGGCGGATGCTGGTCGCCCTGGTCCTGGGCATGGTCGTGTTCGAGACCCTCATCGTGGTCATCGCCGACACGCTCTCCCCGGCCCAGCTCTTCGCCGGCGGCGGACGCACACCGCCGAGCGCGTTCCGGGCGTTCAGCGGTTCCAGCGGTGACGTGTCGATCGCCAGCTACCCCGGGCTGCTCGGCGCCGGGCTCGCCCACCCGTTCTGGATCGCGATCCAGCTGACCGCCATCGGCTCGCTGGCGGCGGCGGCCGTCGCGGCCGACGTGGAGTCGGGGACGATCGAGCTCCTGATGGCCCGGCCCGTCTCCCGCAACCGGCTGCTGGCCGAACGGACCGCGGCAGTGGCGGCCGCCTCGGTGCTGCTCAACATCGCGGCCACTCTCACCATGGCGGTCGGGGTCACACTGTCCCCGCAGCTGCACCGGGCTGTCCCGATCAGCGGCGTGTTCGCGGCCGGGCTGCTGGGCTGCGCCTTCACGCTGTGCCTCACCGGCCCGGCACTGGCGGTGTCCGCGGCGGGCCGCCGCCGGTCCCAGGTGGTCGGTGCCACGATCGCGTTCGGCGCGGTCGGGTTCGCCGTGAACTTCATCGCGCTCGCCTGGTCGAAGGCCGCTCCGCTGCGTCACCTCAGCCCGTTCCACTACTACACGCCGGGCGACGCGCTCGCCCACGGCGCCGTGCCGTGGATCTCCGTGGGCGTGCTCGCAGCAGTCGGTCTGACCGGGATCGCGGCGGCCTTCGGGCTCCTGGCACGTCGGGATCTCGCTCCCTGATGCGTCAGCGTCAGGTGTCCTCGACCACGACGGGTCCGGCCGGCCGACGGCCCGGACTCAGCCGTGGACGGGGGCGAGGGCGACCGCCGATCCGGGGGCGGCCCGTCCGACCGCGGTCCGGTAACCGCCCACACTCCGAGCGTTGCGTCTCCGGCACGCAGCGCCGGCGGACACGGCCACCGACGCCGAGCCCCGACGGCCGGCACTCACCTCGACCGGTTGTCGGGATCGAAGGGGTGCTCGTTGCGCGGCTCCATGTCGTCGGTGCCCTGAGCCGCTCGGGTGGCCTCGGTGCTGGGACCGCCGCGCAGGACCCAGGCCAGCGGCACCGCGAGGGCCGCGCCGAGGAGCGGTCCGAGCAGGTAGATCCACAGGGGGCCGCCGTGTCCGCCCACCAGCACCGGTGCCAGGCTCCTGGCCGGGTTCATCGACGCTCCGCTGACGGGGCCCGCCCACAGTCCGGCCAGGGCGATGTAGCCGCCGATGGCGATCGCCGCGTTGTGGCCGATGTTCCGGGCCCCGGAGGACGTGCCGAGGATGACCGTCATCAGCCCGAGGCTCAGCAGGACCTCCAGCGCGAACACGGTACCGACACCGACACCTGCCCCGGGGCGGCTGGCCCCGACCTGCCCGGCCGTCCCGAACAGCGCGCGCAGCACACCGGCCGCCGCGATCGCCCCCGCCAGCTGCGCGGCGACGTACGCCGGAACGCGCCGCCACGGGAAGTGCCCGCGAGCGGCGAAGGCCATGGTCACCGCGGGATTGAGGTGGGCCCCGGAGGTCTCGCCCAGTGTGTAGATCAGCGCCAGCACCATCAGCCCCGGGGCGACCACGGCAGCCGGCCGGCCCACCTGACCGCCGGTGGCGCTGTCGACCACGCCCGCGCCGGCGGCGACCAGGACAAGGAAGAACGTTCCCACGCCCTCGGCGCTCAGCCGCCGCCACCCGGACCGCCGGCTCGTGGTCATCCGTCCCACCTTCCCGGTGCTTCCTCCACGGTGCGCCGTGCGCGCATCGGTCGGCCAGGGCCCATCGGGCCACCTCGGCGAGCACTCGGATGCGGACGTTCGCGGTGTCCTCTGCGGCAGGGCCGGGCCGCGGGGACAATCGAGGCAGGTGTCCGCCGTCCGGTTCAGGAGACGATCGATGGACGAGACCGAGGCCCGCGAGCCCGGGCAGCCCCTGCGGGTGTTCCTGCTGGACGACCACGAGGTGGTGCGGCGCGGGGTGCGGGACCTGCTGGAGGCCGAACCCGACATCGAGGTCGTCGGCGAGGGCGGTACCTGCGCGCAGGCGCTGGCCCGGGTGCCCGCCCTGCGGCCCCAGGTCGCGGTGCTGGACGTGCGGCTTCCGGACGGCGACGGGGTGACCGTCTGCCGGGAGCTGCGTGACCGGATGCCCGAGCTGGTGTGCCTGATGCTGACCTCCTTCGACGACGACGAGGCCCTGCTGGACGCGATCATGGCCGGTGCCGCCGGATACGTGCTGAAGCAGGTCAAGGGCGCCGACCTGGTCGCCGCGGTGCGTACGGTGGCGTCGGGGCAGTCGATGCTGGATCCGGCCACCACCCGCAAGCTGATGGAGAGCCTGCGCCACCCCGACGAGTCCGACTCCGAGGCTGCTCTGTCCCAGCTGACCCCGCGCGAGCGGGAGATCCTGGAACTGGTGGGAGAGGGGAAGACCAACCGGGAGATCGGCCAGGACCTCTACCTCGCCGAGAAGACCGTGAAGAACCACGTGTCGCGGCTGCTCGCCAAACTCGGCGTCGAACGCCGGCTCCAGGCAGCCGTGATCGCCGCCCACGCCGACACCGAGCAGCACCCGACCCGGCCGCACCGACCCTGATCGGCCGGGCATGTTGAGCCGGTCGGCCCAAGCCAGGTTCCCGTGATCGGGCGCACCGTGGGGAGTGAGGCAACAGCCTCGCCCTCACGACTGGGAGCCTGCGATGAGGTACTGGAACGACCATGACATGGGTGGTTGGGGCTTCGGCTTCATGGCCATCGGCATCCTGCTGTTCCTGGGACTGCTGGTCGTCGTCGCGGTCGCCCTGGCCCGTCACCTCGGCCACCTGCCCCGGCAAAGCCCGCCCGACGGGCAAGCGGCCGCGCCGATGTCGCCGGAACGACTGCTCGCCGAGCGCTTCGCCAGGGGCGAGATCGACGCCGACGAGTACCGCCACCGCCTCGACACCCTGAGATCCGGCCCCGGCGGGCCGGTATCCGGCTGAACCCGCCGCACCAGGGAGAACGCCATGGACACCTTGGCCCTCGACGCCGCCGCGCTGGAGAACCTGCTCTCCGCCGCGGTCGCCGCACCGTCCATCCACAACACCCAGCCCTGGCACTTCCGGCTGGACCCGGACACCTCGACGCTCCAGGTACGCGCGCTCCGGGAACGCTCGCTCCCGGTCACGGACCCGGACGAGCGTGCACTGCACATCTCCGTGGGAGCGGCGATCCTCAACCTCCGCATCGCCGCCCGCCGGATGGGCTGGGCGCCGCTGGTCCGGCTGTTGCCCGACTCCGCCGAACCCGGCCTCCTGGCCGCGATCGAGCTGAACGAGCTCTCCCGCGCCCATCTCGCCAGTACCACGGAACTCTACGGCGCGATCTGGCGACGGCACACGGTCCGGACCCCGTTCACCGGGCCGCCGATCCCTGCTGCGGTGCTCGGTCAACTCGCCGAGACAGCGCTGGCGGAGGAAGCACTGCTGCGCTTCCCGGCCGGCGAGGAGCGGAGCCGGCTGCTGCAGCTGACCGCTGAGGCCGAACGCCGCAACACCACGGATCCCGATCGCAGTGCGGAGAGCCGTGGCTGGATCCAGGGGCCCGATGCTCCCGCCTACGGGATCCCCTTCGCCGCGCTCGGTCCACAGGACAGCGCCGGGCGGATGCCGATGCGGGACTTCTCCGCCATCCACCCCGTAGAACCCCTGCCGCCGGCTCCGTTCGAGACCGAGCCGTGCATCGCCGTACTCGCCACCCGGGGCGACGCGCCGGTGGACTGGCTCCGCGCCGGCATCGCGCTGGAGCACGTGCTGCTGGTCGCGACCCTGCACCAGGTCCGGGCGTCACTGCTGCACCAGGCCATGGAATGGCCGGAGCTGCGCTGGGTCGCCCGCGAACCGCAGGAGGGCCCGGGCCACGCGCAGGTGCTGATCCGCCTCGGCTACGGGCCGGAAGGCGCGCCAACCCCCCGCCTTGCCGTTTCCGACGTCCTGGACCCCGAAGACCGTGGCCCCGGTCGGCCGTGAGCGGGTCGGCGGACGAGCCACCCGGCGGAGGGCAACTCCTCCCCGCTCCACGAGCTCACCGGTCCGGATCCGGTGGGCGAAACGCCCCGCACCGCCGGGCCCTGCGCTGCCGAAGGGCGCTGCGAGTCGCAGGACGGTCATGACAACCATGACTCCGGCGGCATCCGAAGGAGATGATCCGCATGACCTTCTCGGCAACCGGGCAGCCGGTGCGCGTCGATGCGCGGCTCGACCTGCCACTGTCACGCTGGTTGTGGCTGGTGAAGTGGATCCTGGCGATCCCGCACTGGATCGTCCTGTTCTTCCTCTGGATCGTCTTCGTCCTCCTCAGCGTGGCCGCCTTCTTCGCGATCCTCTTCACCGGCCGCTACCCGCGCCCGGTCTTCGACTTCAACCTCGGCGTGCTGCGGTGGTCGTGGCGCGTGTCCTACTACGCGTACGGGGCACTGGGCACCGACCGGTACCCGCCGTTCAGCCTGGCCGAGGAGCCGGACTACCCCGCGCGCCTGGACATCGCCTACCCCGAGCAGTTGTCGCGCGGCCTGGTGCTGGTCAAGTGGTGGCTGCTGGCACTGCCGCAGTACGCCCTCGTGGCGATCTTCGTAGGCGGCGGTGGAAGCCGGGAGAGCTGGGTCGGCGGGGGGCTCGTGGGTCTGCTGGTGCTGTTCGCCGGGGTCGCCCTGGCGGTGACCGGCCGCTACCCGCTCGGGATCTTCGATCTCGTCGTCGGCCTGGACCGCTGGGTGCTGAGGGTGGCCGCCTACGCCGCACTGATGACCGACGACTACCCGCCGTTCCGCCTCGACCAGGGCGGCTCCGAACCCGGCATTCCCGACACGGCAGGGCCACGGTGACGGTCGGCCACCGTACCGGCCGGGACCGGACACCCGCGTGACCGCGTCTCCTCCCGGCACCACGCCGCCCTCCGACCTGAGGCCACGGGGTCTGGAGGAGACCGAGGCCGCCCGGCGGCTGGCGCGGCACGGGCCCAACGAAATCCGGTCGGCGCCCCGGGTGCCGCTGTGGTCGAGGGTGGCCGTCCAGCTGCGCGACCCGCTGATCATGGTCCTGCTGGCAGCCGTTGCGCTCACTCTGGCGATCGGGGACCACCCGGACGCCGTTGTCATCGCCCTGGTGATCGTGGTCAACACCACGGTCGGGGTGATCCAGGAGATCCGTGCCGACAACGCGGTCGCCGCCCTGTCCGCGATGACCGCCCCCACCGCTCGGGTCCTGCGGGCCGGAACGGAACGCGCGGTGCCCTCCGCCACCGTCGTGCCGGGCGACGTGGTGCTGCTCGGCGAGGGCGACATCGTCCCGGCGGACGCGGTGCTCGACCAGGCATCCGCCCTGCTCGTCGACGAGTCGATGCTGACCGGCGAATCCGTTCCGGTCGACAAGGACGTCCACAGCGCACAGTCGAACGCCCGGCACGTCCGGGCGGGCACGGTCGTCGTGCGCGGCCGGGCGGTGGCCACCGTCACGGCCACCGGAGCGGACAGTGCCCTCGGCCGCATCGCAGCCCTCCTCCACCCGAGATCCGAGCCCACCCCGCTGCAGCGACGCCTGGCCGACCTCGGCAAGGTCCTGGCACTGGTGGCCGTCTGTCTGTGTGTCGTGGTCTTCGCCCTCGGCCTGGCGCGCGGCCAGCCGCCTGCCGTCATGGGGGTGACGGCCATCAGCCTCGCGGTGGCGGCCGTCCCCGAGTCGCTCCCCGCCGTCGTCACCCTGGCACTCGCCCTCGGTGCGCGCCGCATGGCCGCCCGCAACGCCGTCGTCCGCAGACTTCCGGCCGTGGAGACCCTCGGATCGGTGACCGTGCTCGCCACCGACAAGACCGGCACCCTCACCGAAGGGCGCATGGTCGTCGAACGGATCTGGACGCCCCACGGGACGGCCGCGCTCACCGGCGGCGGCTACGAGCCGCGCGGCGAGATCCTGGCCGACGGCCACCCGGCCGAGCCGGCCGACCTGCGCCCCGTCCAGGACCTGCTGGCCGTGGCGGCACTGTGCAACGACGCCGTGCTACTGCCCCCCGGGGCGGGCGCCCACGACGGGGACGGCCGGTGGACCGCACTCGGCGACCCGACCGAGGCAGCGCTGCTGGCCGCCGCCGCGAAAGCCGGCTGCGACCACGACCGGCTCCTGCGGGAGCGGCCGCGGTGCGGCGAAGCCCCCTTCGACAGCATCCGCAAACGCATGACCACCCTGCACCGCGAGCCTTCGGGCCGGGTCCAGGTCTGCCTGAAGGGCGCCCCCGAAACGGTCCTCGACGCCACCCTGCTCGACGAACCACCGCACCTCCTCGAACGCGCCCACCGGGAGGCCGGCCGCCTCGCCGCGGACGGCTACCGCGTCCTCGCCGTCGCCACCGCTCACCTTCCCGGCCCGCCGGCGCGGGCCGAAGACGCCGAGGCCGGTCTACGACTCCTGGGCCTGACCGCGATCAGCGACCCGCCCAAACCCGCCGTTCCCGCCACCCTGGCCGCCTGCCACCGGGCCGGCATCACCACGGTCCTGATCACCGGCGACCACCCCGCCACCGCCCACGCGCTCGCCGTCCGGGTCGGCCTGCTGGACGCCGACGCCCCACCCGCCGACGTGGCCACCGGCCCTGCCCTGGCGGCGGGCGGCGTCGCGGACCCGACCACCGTGCGGGTGTTCGCCCGCACCGACCCCCAGCAGAAGCTCGACATCATCCAGGCCTGGCAGGACCGGGGCGACGTCACCGCCATGACCGGCGACGGCGTCAACGACGGCCCCGCCCTGCGACAGGCCGACATCGGCGTCGCCATGGGACGGCGCGGGACGGAGGTGGCCAGACAGGCCGCCGACCTCGTCCTCGCCGATGACGAGCTGACCAGCGTCGTCGCAGCCGTCGAGGAGGGCCGCCGGGTCTACGACAACATCCGCCGCTTCCTGATCTACGGACTCGCCGGGGGCGCCGCCGAGATCCTCGTCATGCTCCTCGGCCCCGCCGTCGGCCTCGCCCTGCCGCTGCGGGCCGGCCAGATCCTGTGGATCAACCTGCTCACCCACGGCCTGACCGGTGTCGCGACGGGCGCCGAGCCGGTGTCCCCGCACACCATGAGCAGACCCCCGCGTCCGCCGCACGAGCACGTGCTCGGCGCCGGACTCTGGCAGCACGTCCTGATGCTGGGAGCAGTGGTCACCGCGGTGAGCCTCGCAGCCGGCATCTGGGCCCATGAGACGGGACGCCCGTGGCAGAGCGTTCTGTTCGTCGCACTGCTGGCGGCGCAACTCGGCGTGGTGCTCGGGCTGCGTGACCGACTGTTCACGCGCGAGAACCTCTTCCTGCCCGCCGCCGTCCTGGGCTCGGCGGGACTGGCCTGCGCGGCGCTCTATCTCCCCTTCCTCCGTACGGTTCTGGAAACGGAGCCGCTGGCGTGGCCGGACCTGGCCGCAGCCGCCATGGCGGCGCCCGTCGGATTCGCGGCAGCCCGCCTGAGCACACGATCGGGGCGCCGCGCAGGCCGCACCGCCGGCTGAGTCGTTCCACGTGGTTCGGCATGCCCCCGGGGGTCACCACCCGGGGGCATCAGGTCGGAGGGACAGCCCGGAGCGCCCGCTCTAGCCTTGGACCCGGGGGCAGCGGAAGCCGTGACACCTGCGAACGGAGCGATGCGGTGGGCTCAGCCTCGGAACCGGGCCCCACCGGCTCCGCGCAGCCGAGACTCGACGAGCTCCTGAGCGCCTTGCAGTCGCGTCTGGACACCGCGTACGGCACCAGGAACCGGATCCACAGTCTCCTGGAAGCGGTCCTCGTCGTCGGCCGTGGCCTCGACCTCAGCCAGGTGCTCCAGCACATCGTGGAGGCCGCGGTCACTCTCGTGGACGCGCAGTACGGGGCGCTGGGCGTCATCGGTGAGGACCAGCGGCTGTCGCAGTTCATCCCCGTCGGCATCGACCGGGAGCAGATCGAGCGCATCGGCCCGCTCCCGCGCGGGCACGGCCTCCTGGGCGAGCTGATCCGTCATCCCGAGCCGCTGCGCCTGGCAGAGATCTCCGGCCATCCGACCTCGTACGGCGTGCCGGAGCACCATCCGCCGATGCACAGCTTCCTGGGGGTGCCGATCCGAGTCCGCGACAAGGTCTACGGCAACCTCTACCTGACCGAGAAGCGCGGCGGAGCGCAGTTCGACGCCGAGGACGAATCCGTTCTCGCGACCCTGGCGGTGGCGGCCGGCGTGGCGATCGACAACGCCCAGCTGTACACGCGGGCGAGGCTGCGCGAGCGCTGGCTGGCGGCGAACGCGGAGGTCACCAACAGCCTGCTGGCGGGCGGCTCGCAGCAGGAGGTGCTCGACCTGCTGATCGCGCGGGCGGCCGACATCGTCGGCGCGGACCTGACCGTCGTGGCGCTGCCCCTTCCTGACGACCGCAGCCTCGAAGTGCGGGTCGCCGTCGGACTGGATGCCGACGTGCACCGGGGGCTCGTCCTGCCGAGAAAGGGGTCCTTCGTGGGCGCCGCCGTCGAGACCGGCGGGCTGGTCACCACCCCCGACGTGCAGAAGGACCCGAGGATCACGGCCGGTCCACCCCGATGGGCCGGACTCGGCCCGGCGGTGGCCATACCCATCGGCACGACGGCCGGAGGAGTCCGCGGTGTGCTGATGCTGGCCCGGGCAACGGGCAGACCCGCTTTCGAGCCGGAGGAGTCCACCCCGCTGGCGGGTTTCGCGGGGCAGGCCGCCGTGGCGCTGGAGCTGGCCGAGCGCCGCCGGGACTCCGAGCAGGTCGCGCTCCTGGAGGAGCGCGACCGGATCGCCCGGGACCTGCACGACCTGGCGATCCAGCGTCTCTTCGCCACCGGGATGACCCTGCAGGGCGCGATCCGCTTCATCGGGCACCCCGAGGCGTCGGAGCGGGTGCTGCGGGCCATCGACGACCTCGACGAAACGGTGCGGACGATCCGCTCCAGCATCTTCGGACTGCGGGCGAGGGAGCGGGGACCCGCCGCCCGCGGGCTGCGCGGCAGGGTGCTCGCCGCGGTCGACCGGGCCGCCGCCGGCCTCGGCTTCGCTCCCGGGTTGAGGATGGACGGCCTGCTGGATCTCCGGGTGCCCCCGCCGGTCGCCGACGAGCTGGTCGCCGTCCTGGAGGAGGCTCTGTCGAACGCGGTCCGTCACTCGGGCGCCCACAGGGTCGAGGTGGACCTGAGAGCGGACGGCGAGCTGAACCTGACGGTCACCGACGACGGCGTCGGCCTCCCGTCGGGCGGACCGCGCAGCGGGCTCGCCAACCTCGCGGAGCGGGCGCGGCGCCTCGGTGGGAGCTTCCGGGCCGGTGCAGGCCCCGACGGCGGGACCCGGCTGGTGTGGCGGGTGCCGCTTCCGCCGCCGGAAAGCCGGACGCCATCGAGCTGATCCGCACAGTGGTCGGTGCGGTCGGCGGCGTCGAGCCCCACGCGATGCCGGACCTGGACTCCCACGCAGTGTCAGTCCGCGAGCAGGACGGCGGCGCCGGTGACCCGATCGGCTGCCAGGTCCGCCAGCGCCTGATCGGCACGGTCCATGGCGTACCGCTGCACGTGGACGGCCGGACGGTGGAGCGCGGCCTCCGCCAGATAGGCCTGGCCGTCCTCGCGGGTGTTGGCGGTGACACTGCGAAGGGTCCGCTCCTGGAAGAGATGCCGCTGGTAGTCGAGCACCGGGATGTCGGTGAGGTGGATTCCGGCCACCGCCAGCGTTCCACCGCGGTCCAGGGCGGACAGGGCCACCGGCACCAGGTCGCCGACCGGCGCGAAGAGGATCGCCGCATCCAGCGGTTCCGGCGGGGACTCGTACGCGCCGCCGACGGAGGCCGCGCCCAGCTCCGACGCCAGCCGCCGGGCCTCCTCGGCCCGTGTCAGGACGTGTACCACGGCGCCCCTGGTGAGGGCGAGCTGTGCGGTCAGATGGGCGGACGCCCCGAAGCCGTAGATCCCCAGCCGGCCGCCGGACGGCAGCTCGGCCCGCTCCAGAGCTCGGTAGCCGATGATCCCGGCACACAGCAGCGGCGCCAGTTCCTCGTCGGGCGGCCCTTCGGGCAGCCGGTAGGCGAAACGGGCGTCGACCACGGTGTACCGGGCGTAGCCGCCGTGGATGTCCCAGCCCGTGTAGCGGGAGCGGGGGCAGAGGTTCTCCCGGCCGGCCCGGCAGTAGCGGCACTGGCCGCAGGCCCGCGCCAGCCAGGCCACGCCCACCCGGTTACCGGGGGAGAAGCCCCGCACTTCGGGGCCGCCGCGAACGACACGGCCCACGATTTCGTGGCCCGGCGTGCACCGCGGCGTACGAGGCGGGAGGTCGCCCTCGGCGAGGTGGAGGTCCGTCCGGCACACACCGCAGGCGGACACCTCGATCAGCAGCTCGTACGGCCCCGGCTCCGGAGCCGTCCGCTCCACCCGTCTCAGCGGACCCGACGCCATCGGGCCCGGACGTTCCACCACCCAGGCCACCATGCGGATCGGGCCGCCGTCGGACGATGGCATCTTCGGCTCCTTCCCCGCGCCCTCCGCCGGGTCCGGTGAACCCACCAGGACGGCCGGCACGGCGCGAGACTCACCACTCGTCCCATCGTCCACCGCGCCGGGCCCCGGCGGATCAGGGCCGAACGGCCCTCGATCGGGCCTGAAAGCCCCAAGGCCCGGCGGCACGCCGCGGGGGACGGTGGAAGCAGCCGGGCCGTGTCCGGCAGGTCGGGCAGCCGGGGCTTCGTGGATGCCCTGCGGATCCGGCCCGACCCGGTTCGCCCGGAGGCCGCGCTCCGGGCCTGTGTCGCCGGGCGCCCGGCAGACACGGCAGACAGGAGGCCGGCATGAAAGCGGCAGTGGGGGATCGGCTGATCATCGACGGCCGGACTGCGGGCGCCCCCCGCCGTGACGGTGAGGTGGTCGCCCTGCACCACGAGGACGGGACCCCGCCCTACGACGTCCGCTGGTCGGACACCGGCCAGGTCACCCTGGTGTTTCCGGGGCCCGGCGCCCATGTCCACCACTTCGAGCACCCTCGGCGCCCCCGGCCGGGGGCGGCCGCTGCCACCGGTCCGTCCGGTCGGGGCGGCACCGGCTGACGGTGCCGGTTGCCGGTGCGAGACCGGCGTCCGACGATCGACAGGAGGGCAGTGCTCCCGGCCCGGAGCGGTCCCGGGCGTGACGGGCGCCTCACCTGTCCGGAGCGAAGGAGCATGTCATGGCACATCCAGTGATCGTCGGGGTCGACGATCCCGCGAGCGCAGCCGAGGCCGTCGACTGGGCTGCGGACGAGGCCCACTCCCGGGGGATGCGCCTGCATCTCGTCCACGCGTGGCTGTGGGAGCCGGATCAGGCACCGGAGTCGCTGGACGCGCAGGCTGCCAGGCGAGCGGGTGAGGAAGCGCTGCGGGTACTCGCCGAGCAGGCCGCCGCCCGGCACCCGGATATGGAGGTCAGCAGCGGGGTCGTGGATTCGAGCCCGCGCGAGGCACTCATCGCGCTCAGCGCCGCGGCCGGCCTGCTCGTGGTGGGCTCGCGGGGATCCGGCGGGTTCCAGGGGTTGCTCGTCGGTTCCACGAGTCTGCACGTCGCCGCACACGCCGTCTGTCCGGTCGTCGTCGTCCGGGCAACCGGCGCCGGAGCGACGGGCGGCGTCGCGGTCGGCGTGGAGGGGCGCGAACCATCCGAGGAGCTGCTCGGGTTCGCCTTCGACTGCGCCCGCCGACGCGGTCTGCCGCTTCGCGCCGTCCATGCCTGGAGCTACCCGCTCGTCCTGGGCCCCGGTCACTCCCTCCCACCCGTGTACGAGTCGGGCCATCTGATGGCGGAGGAGCAGCGGCTCCTCGCCGAGGTCATGGCCGGCTGGCAGGAGAGGTACCCCGATGTGCCGGTCGAGGAGGACGCCGTGCGGTCCGGGCCGGCGAAGCAGCTGGTGGCCCTGTCCAGGACGCATCAGCTCGTCGTCGTGGGCCGTCACGGGAAGCCGGATGGCCCCTTCAGCCGACTCGGGTCGGTCAGCCAGGCCGTCGTGCACCACGCCCACTGTCCGGTCGCCGTCGTCCCTTCCGCCTGATCCTCGGCCACCTCGTCGACGGTACTCGGGCCGAGTACGTCCGCGCCCCCTTCGCTGACAACTCCCTGCGCAGGCTGCCCGCGGAGGTCAGCGACGAGACCGCCCTCATGTCGGCCGACATCCTCCCCCGCTTCCTTCGAGGTCGGCGTCCGTCACGGCCACGTCAGCTCCGGCGAGGCCGTGGCGGTCGTCGGCGCCGGACCGGTCGGACCCACAGCGATCCACCGCCAGGCTCTACCACCCGGCCGGATCATCGCCGCCCGTCTCGACGCCGCCCGTCTCGACGACGTCCCGTTCAGTGCCTGATCAGAACCGGAACGGCCTGCCGCGCCACTGGTGACTCATGAGGGGTGACTCACGAGGTCGTCGATCTCCCGGGATCGACGGACGGGAAGGAGAGAAGGAAATGGGGCCGTTCGGCACACCCTGCTGCCCGAGTGGCCCCCGTAGCGAGCTGACGGAGACGCGCACGCTGGCCAGTAGGCGGGAACACCCGCCCATGAGCTCACCGGAGGAGGTCGGCGCCATGTGCAGGAACTCCCTCGGCGACCTGCCCCCGGAGCCGACAGGATCCGGTGCACTCGCGACAGGGCACTGCCCGGCCGACTGGAGAGGTTCTCGCCGGTCCGAGGTGCTTGAGCTCCCCGGCGACAGGGAGGCTTCTGCCTGTGGACCGGCGGCTGAAGTCCTCGGAGGTGGACCCGATGGTTCACTCTGACACCCCGAATGGCGCTTTCCCGGAGACCCGGTCGGCGGATGGCGACGGAGCCGGGGAGTGCTCGCGGGCACAGAGCCTGGACCTGCTCCGGCAGACAGCGATCGGGCGTCTCATCCACACCGACGATGCGATGCCCGCCGTCACTCCGTCCTGTTTCACCCTGGACAGGCTCGGCGAGCTGGTCATCCCCGTACCTGCGAGCTGGCGGGCAGACGTGATGGACGGAGAGGTGGTCGGATTCCAGGCCGACCAATTCGACGAGCAGACGCTTCGAGGCTGGACCGTGCTCATCGTCGGCCGGTCCCACCTGGTGACCGACCCGGTCATGGTCGCGGACCTGCGCCACCAGGGCCCCCGCCAGTGGGGACACCAACCGGCCAGGGGCTACTTGACCATCCACCCGGAACTCGTGACCGGCCAAAGGTTCGGACCATGACCCGACCGGCACCACCCGGGCACACGCTCGCCCCGGCCACCAGGGGGGCGGGGCAAGCCCGTCGTCCCCAGACGGCAGTCCCCGGCGAGGAGGAGCCACCATGGCACCCGGACATCCCAGAGCCACAGGGCATGCCACCAGGACCACCCTCCGACGACACGTCCGGAGAGCAGCAGGCCGGGATCCGAACCCGCTGAGCCGTCACGACGACGTTCAACGCAGCCGCCTCTTCCTGGCCCTCATGGTCGCCTTGGTGGTCTGCCTCGCCTTCGCGCTGCTGACGGCCCTCCTCGCTCTGCGGGCCGACCAGCGTCAGGCACGGGACGAGGGACAGCACCGCCACCGGACCACCGCGACCACCGTCGCAGCGGCGGTACCGGACGAGCCCGGTGCACTCACCGGGGCGGGGAGATACCACGCGCAGGCGGTCTGGCAGTTCCCGGCAGCGGTGCGCGGCAGTGGGCCGGTTGAGGTCGGTTCGGACTCCGGCGTGGGAACAGCGGTCGCCATCTGGGTCGACGACCAGGGACGGCCGGCATCCCCGACCCGGCCGGGAACGGAAATCGCCACGACGGCCGTCGTGATCGGGGCCGGCGCCATGGCCGGGCTGTCGGGCGCCGCCCTCGCGGGTTACGCGCTCGGGCGCCGCAGGATCGACCGGAAGACGACCGCAGCCTGGGAAACGGAGTGGGAGGGCGTCGAACCCGAGTGGTCCGGCCACCCGCGCCGTCGCCCGGAGGCCGGCGACCAGTGATCGCCCGCGCGAGGCGGCCCGCGGTCCGGAGCGATCGGCGACGCCTTCCCTCGCCACCCGCCCGGCCCGCTCCGGGACACATCGCCGAGCGCATCGCGCTGCGATCCCGACAGCTCCGCCCCACCCGCGAGGAGCCGGCGGCAGGTGGGGCGACCGGCGCATCACCGGTGCCGGGGCCGCCGTGCCGCGGGCGACTCCTCCGCGGTGATCTCGGTCGGTCGCGGCGTCGGCGGCGCGCTGATGCTCCATGGGGTCCTCCACGCCGGCGCGGGTGGACCGGCCGTCGAGTCCGGCTGTCTGCCGATCGAGCCGGAAGGCCCCGACTGCGCCTGCGGAAACCGCGGTTGTGTGGAGGCGCCGGGGCCGCCGGGCCCCTCACCGTCGCCCTGCGGGACCAGCCCGACCTCGGTCCCGGTGGCGGCAGCGCCCCTGCCCTGACCTGAGCACCAGCCACGTCGAATGGGCCCGCGCGTACGCCGACCGCCGTCCGCTACGCCAAGTCACCGGTGGACGTGTCAACTCCTCACGCGACGCCGCCCAGGGCCTGCCCGGCCGTCGCGGTGACCGTGCCGACGGGCGAGCAGGCAGGGCTCGGCGTCGCGGTCACCCGCGAACAGTTCTGGCACCGCACGGGAGACTCCTACAGCCTTGCACCCGGCGAGACGAGGGCCGTCAGCTACACCGTCACGGGGACCGGCCCCGGCGCGATCACCTGAGCCGACTGGAGGTGCGTCAGCCGTGCCGTTGGACAGCTTCAAGGACAAGTGCCCTGGCGGGTACCAGATCCGGGCCGCCGATACGCTGGTCGTCGGAACGCTGGGGGCGACCGTCATCTGGGACGGCATCACGGCTGGCCACAACGTGGATGCGGTCGGGGCGCCCGTGTACCAGCCCTCCTGGGTCGCGAAGAACCGCGCCGTCCGCACACGGGAGCTTACTCAGGTCGAGGGGCAATCCCGGAGCAGCCCCGTGGATCGAGGAGGGGCCGGACACGTGAAACTGCCACCGGATCGTCAACACGCCAGCGGGAATTCGCACCAGACGTTCTTGCCGCTGCCGAGTGGCTCCACGCCCCAGCTCCCCGTGAGGGCCTCCACCAGCAGCAGGCCGCGGCCGGAGGTGGCGGTCTCGCCGGGGGTCCGGCGGCGCGGCAGGACGCTGGAGCGGTCCCGGATCTCCAGGCGGATGCAGGGGGCGGTCCCGGCCCGTAGTTCTATGGTGAGCAGTGCGCCCCCGTCGGTGTGGACCAGGGCGTTGGTGATCAGTTCGTCCGCGGTGAGCTCGATGTCGGACTGGAGGTCGGCCGCACCCCACGCGGCCAGAGCCTGCCGGAGCATGGCCCGGGTCTCCGCCAGCCCTTCCGGATCGGCCTGGTGGACGTGCTGGGTCATCTGCCGGGTGGCGTGGGTGCCGGACACGGCCGCGCGGTGCAGCAGCAGGAGCGCCATGTCGTCGCTGCTGTCGAGGCCGTCAGGGTGGCCGGCGCAGAGGTGCTCGGCGAGCGCCTCGGTGTCGCGCGGGCCGGCGCGCATGGCGGCGGCGAGGGCTTCGATGCCGTCCGCGATGTCCTGGCCGGGGTGTTCGACCATGCCGTCGGTGCACAGAAGGAGGGTGTCCGCGGGGTTGAGGTCGAGACGGGTCTCGGGGTAGCCGTCCTGGCCGAACACCGTCGCCACGCCGAGCGGCAGGCCACCGCGCACGCTGGCCCAGCTCGTACGGCCGGTGCTGTGTCGCACGAGTGGTTCGAGGTGGCCGGCCCGCACCAGGCGCAGTGTTCCGGTCTCCAGGTCGGCGTCGACGTAGATGCAGGTCGCGGACCGCTCGGTGTCGAGATCGGCGAGGAACCTGGACGCGCGGGCCATGACCGTGGCGGGAGTGTGCCCCTCGGTGGCGTAGGCCCGCAGAGCGATCCTCAACTGGCCCATGATGGCGGCGGCGTGGCTGTCATGCCCCTCCACGTCACCGACCACGAGACCCACCCGCCGACCCGGCAGAGGGATGACGTCGTACCAGTCCCCGCCCACCTCGCGTCCGCTGCGGCCGGCGCGGTAGCGGACGGCCACCGCGCCGCCGCTGATCTCGGGGATGCGGCGCGGCAGCATGGTGGTCTGGAGCGTGGTCGCGAATTCGCGTTCCTGGTCGAAGAGCATGGCGCGTTGCAGGGACTGCGCGACGGCGCTGCTGAGCGCGATGCAGATGTTCCGGTCCTCGGTGCTGAAGTGGTGCCTGTCCCGGTAGAACAGGCCCAGCGCGCCGAGGGCGCGGGCCTGGGCGGCCAGGGGGAGGAAGGCCGCCGCCTCGATCCCCATCTCCTCGGCGTAGGGCAGAAGACGGGGGTAGCGGGTGGTGAGCTCCTCCCTGGTGCTGACGAATCGCGCGCGCCGGGTGAGCACGGCCTCGGACAGCGGCAGCCCGTCCCCCAGGTGGGTCAGCGACAGGTCGTCCTGGGCCCTGAGCTCCGCCGACGGCTGCTCGGTCACGGCGACGAGGCGCATGACGCCCCCGTCCACCAGCCCGAGGGCGAGCCCGTCCGCCCCGAAGCGTCGCAGCCCTTCGCTGTCGGTCAGCACGTTGGTCACGTCGCGGACGGTGACGGCGCGGGCGAGGGCTTCGGTGGTGGCGCGCACGGAGTCGGTCTGGCGGCGCCGGTCGGCGGCGAGCGTCCGCATCCCCTCGGCGTGGGCCAGCTCCTCCTCGGCGTTGCGGACGATGCCGACGATGCGGTACGGGTGCGCCTGCGGGTCGCGCAGGATGCGCCCCTGTGTGTGGGCCCAGCGCAGCGTTCCGTCGCGGCAGACCAGGCGGAAGTAGGACGCGAAGGTCAGGTGTCCCTCCCGTAGCGCGAGCGATACGGCCTCGTCGAGCCGCTCGCTGTCCGTCGGCAGCACCCTGGCGGAGAGTGACGCGGGCACTCCGTCGAACTCGTCGGCCCGTAGGTCGAACACTTCCAGGCCCACGTCGTCGAGGTGGTAGGTGCCCCGGTCGAGGTCCCAGTCGAAGCTGCCCATGCCGTTGAGCGCCAGCCGGTCGTTGGCCGCGGTCGGCTCGGCGTCACCGGGGGAGCCCGACGAAGGCGAGGCAGCACGGGCGGACACGGGGTGGGTGATCTCGGGGTCGTAGCCGCCCGGAGACCTGGACGTGTTCGCCATGGCAGGGCTCCCGTCCGATCGATGGCCCGCTGCCGGATCATCCGCGACAGGCTCGCCGCCGCCGTACGGTCACGGAGAGTGTCGTGCACGTGCGACAACGGGGCGCCCGAATGCTCCGCTGCCCGCGCCGGGTCCGTTCCTGGAACGCCTGGTCAGTCTATCCACGGGCCGCCGGCTCGGCATCGACGCGCGAGGCGTGCTTCAGGCCTCCTCGACCGGACCCGAGGTGGGCACCGTCGCCGGCCGCACCCCGGGCAGACCGTCGGAGCGTTCTTCTCGTCGGTCCACTCGCTGGAGCACGACCCGCATCAGCTCGCGCCGCACCGGCTCCTCGACCGGGCTGCGCTCGAACCGATCAGCGTCGAGCGGGTGTCCTGCGTGCGGATGTTGCGGATGACGACGTGCCTGCTGCGGGTGAGCGCAGCGCGGATCCGGTCTTCGGCGTCGGTGTGGAGCCGGCGCCGCCCGAGGGCGGCGTCCGCCGCGATGGCCGCCGGCCCCCGTCGCATGTCCGGGGCGAGGGCAGCGCACACCTCGGCGTGGGCCGGCAGCTCGCGCGCGTCGTGTAGCCGTCCGGGGTCTCGGGAGCCTGCTGGGTCAGGACACGCGCGACTTGCCGGGCCGCCGGTGTGTCGTGGCCCGCGAGATCGATGACGGCAAGCCCGAGGCGCGTTCTGAAGAGGTCCGGTCAGCATCTGGCGCGGCGCGCTCGCCTGGTGCAAGCCCGCCAGCCGCCCGCAGAAGGGCCGTTTCACGCAGCATTGTGAATTCGTGCCGTGGGGAAGCAAGGGCCCGATCGACGGCAACGCCCGCCCCGTTCGCGGACCGCTGCGGCAGCTCACGCTGGCGAACTCGAGCCATACGAACCACACGTCCAGACCCGCGCGCTCCACGCCTACGTGCGCTGGCGCAACGCCGACGCCCGCCACCCCGGTTCTGGCGGCCCAGCGCAGGGAACGCGCCCGCATCCGCAGGGAGAAGGGCCTCCGCCGGGGAGGCAGCCCGGTGGCCGCCGCGGCCTGACTACAGCGACTCCCGCGAGGCTGCCCCCGCGGGAGACAACGTGCAGGTCGACCATGACCTCCTCGCCCTCCCAGTGGCCGCACTGCGAGATCTCAGGGCCGGCCGACCAGCCCCAGCTCAGCAGCCTGGAGCCAGGCTGCCCCCGCAGAGTGGACATGCAGGTCGACGACGACCTCCTCGCCCTCCCATCGGCCGTCGTCCGAGATCACAAGGCCGATCAGTGCCAGATCGCCAGCCTGGCCCCGCAGCGCGTACTGCTCGTGGGTCTCCTCGCCGAAGTCATCGTCCGGATCGTCACGCTCCCAAGCGGCCACCGCGGCCTCGGCCGCGGCCCTGGGCAGTCGGACCGTGACACGGCCGACCTGGGCGTCGACATGCTCCCCGATCGCTGCCAGCACCTTCGACTCTTCCCGGTACAGGACGTACCGCTCTTGATCCACCACAGGGCGAGGCTACTCGGACTGCTGGACCTGTCTCGACTGCATTAACCCGGCGAACCTGTGCGGTCAGAGCACCAGGGTCACGGTGGACGAACGGTAAGCGGGGCCAGGATGTCCGGGTGCTTCTGCGAGACGTGCTCGAAGACGGATGCGAACATTCGGCACGGACCGCACCAGGCGGCCCAGAAGTCCACCGGAACGATGCCCTCGCCGCCGGCGATCCCGTCGAAGTTCTTCTCGGCCGGCTCGACCGTGGCCATGGCCGTTCGCCTCTCGTAGATACCCCTACGGGTATGTGAACGGTGAAGCGAGGTCGTCTACTCCGGTCCGTCGGACGGGGACATCTCGATGCGGACGGTCGGGGTGTGGTGGAGCGTGTTGTGGACGGTGCAGTGCGACGCGACGGCGAGTAGCGCGTCGTACCGGGCCGGGTCCAGGCCCTCGGGCGGCTCCACAGTGAGGGTCACCTCGGTGACCCGGGCGGGGCGGTCGGCGGACATCGTGAAGCCGGCGTCCACCCGCAGCCCTTTCGGATCGACGCCGTGCCGGGTCAGGTAGCGGCCGGCGTAGAACGCCACGCACGAGGCGAGCGACGCGGCGAACAGTTCGGTCGGGGTGGGGCCGGCGTCCTGGCCGCCGTCGTCGACCGGCTGGTCCACCACAAGTCGGTGGCCGCGAACCGCAATCTCGTAGCTGTCCTGGCTCAGGTGCTCGATCCGGATCCGGCCCGGGGGGAGCGTTGCCCCGGAGTCGAGGGGAGGTGTGCTCTGCAGAGGCGAGGTCATGGCCTGTTCCTGTCGGGCGGGCCGCGAAGCGGCCGGTGGCGGTCGGGGTCCAGGTCCAGTAGAGACCGGCGCCGAGCGGCAGGCCAGAGCCGAGCGGCCCGGCCCGGCAGGGTCCGTCAGCCCGGCCCAACGGCCCGATATATACCCCAGGGGGTAAACTGGTCGGAGAACGACACTCTGGAGGTGCGGAAATGCAGGTGGACGACGACGCGGTCGGCGCGGTCCTCAACCGCCTTCGCCGGGCGCAGGGTCAGCTCGCCGGCGTCATCGCGATGATCGAGGCCGGACGGGACTGCAAGGACATCGTGACCCAGCTCGCTGCCGTCTCCCGCGCGCTGGACCGGGCCGGATTCAAGATCGTGGCCAGCGGTATGCGCCAGTGCATGGCCACCGTCGACGGCGGCGCCCCGCCGATGAGCGAGGCCGAACTCGAGAAGCTCTTCCTCGCCCTCGCCTGACGCCCGGCTGCCCGCCGCCCGGCGGGCGTGAGTCGTCAGGCGCGGTCCCACGTGTGCGTCGACCCGCCCGTGCGCCGGCCGATCCGTCCGCCCCGTCGTGGTACGCGAAGGCGACACGCCTGGCGGCCCGCAGTGGAATTCAGCCCTTCTGGGGGGTGTTGCCATAGTCTGCATATACCCCAAGGGGTATTGAGAGGTGGGTCATGGTCATGGTCCGGGAAGTCGACATCGAGGCATTCATTGCCGCCCGGGAGGCAGGGGCACTGGTGGTCGACGTGCGCGAAGCGTTCGAGTTCGCCGCGGGGCATGTGGCGGGCGCCCGTTGGATCCCGCTGGGGATGCTCGCGGGGAGCCTTGCCGATCTCCCTCGTGGCCGCGCCGTCATGGTGATCTGCGCCTCCGGGAGCCGGAGCAAGGTCGGGGTCGAACTCCTCACCCGCGCCGGATTCGAGGCTGCCTCCGTGCGGGGCGGCGTCGCCGCCTGGTCGCTCTCCGGCCGCGACCTGGCTGTCCGAACCGCCTGACCCGACGCCACGAATGGAGTACACCATGGACTACGGCATTCCCGTCACCCTCGACCTGCCCTTCGCCGATGCCGTCGAGCGCGTACGTGCCGCACTCGCCGAGCAGGGCTTCGGCATCCTCACCGAGATCGACGTCCGGGCCACCCTGCACGCCAAGCTTGGCGAGGAGATCGAGGACTACCTGATCCTCGGTGCCTGCAACCCGCCGCTGGCCCACCGTGCCCTCCAGGCCGACCGGCGCATCGGACTGCTGCTCCCGTGCAACGTCGTGGTCCGTGCGACCGACGGGCGCACCGTGGTCGAGGCGATGGACCCGCAGCTCATGGTGCGGGTCACCGAGCAGCCCGCGCTGGAGGCTGTCGCGGACGAGGCGGCCGGCCGCCTGCGCGCCGCGCTGGACGCCCTCGCGGACTGACCGGTGCCCTCCAGGCCCGCCGCGGCGGGCCCTCTTCTTCGGCCTCTCATATACCCCCACCCGTACTTCGCGCCCAGTCGGGCCACCCCAGGAACGGAGCATCACGCGAAGCACCCGGACACCGACCTCGCCCGGCCGTCCACCGCGCCGCCCCCGGAGCCGCCCGGCGCCCCGGGCCTGCTCGGTCGCCTCGGCGCCTGGTCCGTGCGGCACTTCAAGGCCGTCCTGGTGGGATGGCTGCTGGTCGTGATCGGCCTCGGTGTGTTCGCTCCCCAGGTGACGTCGGCGCTGTCCGGCGCTGTCCGGCGCGGGATGGCAGGCCGACGGCTCCGAGTCCGTGAAGGTCAGGCAGGTCGCCGAGCGACGCTTCGCGGGCAACGCCTCCATCGCGCTGCAGATCGTGGTCGCCGCCGACCGGCCGGTCACCGACCCCGCCGTCCAGCGGGTGATCACCAAGGCCGAGGCCGTCGCCGCCGCCGACCCCCGGATCTGCACCGTGGTTCCACCCCAGCCCGGCGCGACCATCAGCCAGGACGGCCGCAACGCGATCCTGCTCGCCGGCTCAGCGGCGGCCCAGCAGCCTCGCCAGGAAGCCGCCGCCCTTGGCCGCGCTCCGGTCGCAGCTGCAGCGGTCGGCCTTGCGAACTCCGGCAAGCACCTGGTCGACGTGCATGCCGCACCCCGCGTAGGTGGCCTTGCCGCAGGTGCGGCACGTGGTACGTCGGCACATGGCAGAACTCCTCGCGATCAGTCAGAAGAAGGGCGTTCCCTCCTCTTCCAATATACCCGGAGGGGTATTTTCGGGTGCCGGATGTCCGGGGGCGAGGTCACGACGTCGTAGGTGACCAGGATGATCGGGTAAGCGTTGGCGGCCTTGGTGTTGTGGTCGAGGGCGAGGTCGCCGTCGGCGCCCACGACGGTTGGGAGCCAGGGTGCTGGCGGCGTGGCGGCGGCCAGCGGTGGGCCGTGGCGAACGGCGACCGTTGGGGGCGTAGGTGACCGCTCAGCGGACCAGTACGCGTTCGCCGGACCGTGGGACAACCGCCGTCCAGCCGAGTTCGCGGTCGATGCGGTCGCGCAGGGCCTGCGATCCGTCGGGCTCGCCGTGCACGAGGTAGGTGGCGCTCGGAGGCGGGGCGTGGCGCAGCCACTCGATGATCTCGGCGGCGTCGGCGTGCGCCGAGAAGGCGGGCACGTTGACGATCTCGGCGCGTACGGGGACGTAGGTGCCGTACATCTTCAGTACGCGGGCGCCGTCGACGAGGTCGCGGGCGCGGGTGCCCGCGGCGGCGAAGCCGACCACGATCACGGTGTTGCGCGGGTCGGGCAGCAGTCGCCGCAGGTGGTGGACGACGCGGCCGCCGGTGGCCATGCCGGAGGCCGAGACCAGGATGGACGGCACGCTGGAGTGCTCCAGGGCCAGGGACTCCTGGAGGGAGTGGATGAGCGAGAACGGTTCGGGGTCGAGGGCCGAGGCGCCTTCGACGAGGACCTCGGGGCGCAGCTGGCCCGAGCGCCGGGCGAAGGCCTCGCGATAGATCTGTAGGGCGGCCAGGGCCATCGGGCTGTCCACATAGACGGGCGCTTCGGCGGGCAGCCGGCCGGCCCGGCGGAGCTCGGCGAGCTGGTGCAGGACGACCTCGGTGCGGTCGACGGCGAAGGAGGGGATGACGACGGTGCCGCCGCGGGCGAGGGTGCGGTTGATCGCGGCTGCGAACCATTCGCGGGCCGCGGTCTCCTCGTGGTGGCGGTTGCCGTAGGTGGACTCCATCAGCAGGACGTCCGCGCCGGTGAACGGTTCGGGCGGGCGCAGCAACGGGTGGACGGGTCGGCCCAGGTCGCCGCTGGCCGCGAGGGTGTGGCCGTCCTCCAACGTCAGGTGGGCCCAGGCGGAGCCGAGGATGTGTCCGCCGTGGTGCAGTCGCAGCGTCATGCCGCCGGTGATCTCGACGTCGGTGTCGAGCTGGACGGGGTCGAACATGCGCAGGGTGTTCTCGACGTCGTCCTCGTCGTAGAGCGGTTCGGCGGGGCGGTGCTTGGACCAGCCGTGCTGGTTGGCGTGCTCGGCGTCCTCGCGGAGCAGGTGGGCGCTGTCGCGCAGGATCAGCTCGGCGAGGCGGGCGGTGTCGGGGGTGGTCAATACCGGTCCGCGGAAGCCGTCCCGGACGAGTTTGGGCAGGTAGCCGCAGTGGTCCAGGTGGGCGTGGGTGAGGACCACCGCGTCGATGTCGGCCGGGTCGAGCGGGAGTGGGCGACGGTTGAGCCGGCGCAGTTCGGCGAGTCCCTGGAACATGCCGCAGTCGACCATGACCCGGGCGCGGTCGGTTTCGACCAGGAACTTGCTGCCGGTGACGGTGCCGACGCCGCCGAGGAAGGTCAGCAGGCCCGGGCGGGGCTGCGGGTGAGGGGTGGTGGTGTCCGTCGCCATGGCGACCTCCTGGGGGAGTGGTCACTCCCCATGATGGCGAGTGGTGGCTCGGCCGTCGCGGGCTGCATCGGCCCTGGCGGCTGGGCCGAACGGCCCTGTGCGGTCCCGCTCCGGCGGGCGGACAGTGTTGGTAGGGAGACCAGCCGCGGAGGAGTGAGGACCATGCAGCATCGCACTGTCCACGACGTGATGACCCGGGAGGTCGTCACCGCCAGGCCCGACACGGCGTTCAAGGAGATCGCGGCGCTGTTCCACCGCAACGACATCACCGCGATTCCCGTCGTCGACGACCAGGGGCGCCCGATCGGCATGGTCTCCGAGGCCGACCTGCTCCGCAAGGAGGCCGTCCTGCCGGATCCGGAGGGCCGTACCCCGGGCCGCTGGCTGGACGCCGCCGACCGGGCGCGCGCCGAGGCCGAGACCGCCGGCGGGCTCATGACGAGCCCGGCCGTCACCGCCCACGCCTCCTGGTCCGTCCCGGAGGCCGCCCGCGCCATGGACAGGCACAAGGTCAAGCGGCTGCCCGTGGTCGACGAGGTCGGCCGGCTGACCGGCATCGTCAGCCGTCGCGACCTGCTGCAGGTCTTCCTGCGCCACGACGCCGCCATCCGCGAGGAGATCGTCCACGACGTGCTCGGCCAGACGCTGTGGCTGGCACCGGGTGACGTCCAGGTCGTCGTACAGGACGGCGTGGTCACCCTGGCCGGACGGCTGCCGCGCCGCAGTCTCGTTCCGATCGCCGAGCAGCTGTGCCGTGCCGTGGACGGCGTGGTCGCGGTGCACCAGACCCTCGACTGGAGCGAGGACGACACCGATGTCCACCTCGAACACCCCCGTGCCTACCGTGCCGACCGCTGAGTTCGACCCGAACGAGCAGGGCCCGGGCGCGCTGTTCGAGGCGCTGACCCGGCGCGGGCTGACGAACCTCGGCCCGACGTCACGGGCACGGGACCGCGCCATCGTCCACCTGGCCGCCTCCGCCACCTGATCCGCCCTGATCCGCTTCGGAAGCGCGGCCGGCCCGGTTTCGTGCGAGTGCGCTCCGCGAGCGCGGTCCCGGTCGCCGAAGGCCCCCGATTCGCCCCCTTGGAGCACACCATGACCAGTCAGTGGAACACCGTCGGCGAGGTGATGACCCATGCGGTGGTCGCGGTCGGCCGCGACGCGACCTTCCGGGAGATCCTGGAGACCCTTCAGCAGTGGAAGGTCAGCGCCGTGCCGGTGCTGGCCGGCGACGGCCGGGTGGTGGGCGTGGTGTCCGAGGCGGACCTGCTGGCGGCCGAGGACCGCGAGAAGGGCAGTACCGACGGGCTGGTCGCCGCCGGCCTGATGTCGGCGCCCGCCGTCTCGGTCCACGCCGACAGCCCGACCGCCGAGGCCGCCCGGGCCATGGCCCGCGGCCACTTCAAGCGGCTCCCGGTGGTCGACGCCGAGGACTGTCTGATCGGCATCGTCAGCCGCAGCGACCTGCTCAAGGTCCACCTGCGCACCGACGAAGACCTCGCCGACCAGGTGAGGTTCGAACTCCTCGCCGTGCTGAAGCCCGAACATGCTTCGGCCGTCGACGTCCGTGCGGAGGAGGGACGGATCACCCTGAGCGGGACACTGCCCGACGCTTCGGCACTCCCGGTAATGGAACGGTTGGTGCGTGCCGTTCCCGGCGTGGTGGACGTCGAGGTCAGGCTCGTCGCGCCCGACTGACACGTCTCCGGCGTCGCTCCCGGGCGGATGGGGCCGGCGCGCTCAGCCTTCCCGGTCGCGAGCCGTTCGTTGTCGCGCCTCGATCGATCGGCGGACCTCGCCGGTGAGCGACCGCAGCCGTTCGGAGGCGACGGCCGGCGGCTGCTGCGGGTCGACGATGCGGCGCGCGGCGGCGGGCAGTTCGGCGAGGTCGGCCTCGAACGTGGCGCGGGCTTCGGTGAGAGACCGGGCGGGGCCAGTGCGGCGGCCGTTCGCCATCACGGTCTCCAGCAGCGGGCGGGTGCCTGCCGGTGCGGGCTCGTCGGCCAGTGCGACGGTGTCGGCGAATCCGGGCGCGCGGTGGACCTGCTTGGCCCCGGGAGCGGTCACCTTGCCGGTGGAGAGTTTCATCATCGGCCGGCCGTCGTAGGCGACCAGCTTGTAGGCCGCGTCCAGGTAAGGCGCGTCGGCAGCCACCCCGACCAGGGTCCCGACGGCGAAAAGATCGATCGGCGCCCCCGTGCGCACCAGCTCCTCCACCGCGTACTCGTCCAGGCCGCCGCTGGCGGTGACCCGCACCTCGGGCAGCCCGGCCTCGTCCAGGATCCGCCGGGCGGAGACGGCCAGGGACCCGAGGTCGCCGCTGTCGAGGCGCACCGCGCAGCCCTCGTGCAGCCCGAGCTCGAGCAACACCCGGGCGGCGACCGCGACGCCTGTCTCGGTGTCGTAGGTGTCCACCAGAAAGGTCACCGGGCCGGGGTGGGCGCGGGCAAAGGCCCGGAACGCCGCAGCCTCGTCGCCGAACGCCTCGATGTACGAGTGTGCCATCGTGCCCACCGCCCGCAGACCGTACCGGTGTGCCGCGGCCACGTTGCTGGTCCCGGCGAAGCCGACCAGCGCGCCCAAGCGGGCCGCCTGCTCGGCCGCCGGAACGCCGTGGGTGCGGCGCAGCGAGAAGTCCACCACCGGGCGCCCGGCCGCGGCGATCACGCACCGCGCCGCCTTGGATGCCACCGCCGTCTGGTGGCACACCTGGTTGAGCAGGAACGACTCCACCAGCTGCGCCTCGGGCAGCGGCGCTGTCACCTCCAGGATGGGCTCGCCGGCGAGCACGATCCGCCCTTCGGGTACGGCCCGTACCCGGCCGGTGAAGCACAATCCGAGTAGCGGCTTCAGGTCCCGGTACGGCCGGCCGAGGGCGGCGGCGAAGGCCGCGACGTCCTCCTCGTCCACACGCAGCTCGGCGAGGAAATCCAGCACCGGCTCCAGGCCCGCAGCCACCAGGAAGCCCCGGCCTGGCGGGAGCTTGCGCACGAACAGGTCGAACGTCGCCGGAGCGGTCATCTGCTCCCGCAGGTACGAGTGCGCCATCGTCACCTCGTACAGATCGGTGACCCGTGCTGTCGACATCGGTTCAACCTCCCGCTGCCAGGGTCGTGGACTGCGGAGTGATCGCGCCCACCGGTTCGAGTCCAGTACCGGCGACTCTGCCGTCACCGTGACCGCGGCGATGCCTCCCGCCGAAGCGCCGACCCGTGCGACCCGTCCGCGTGGGGTGATTGCCCCGGTGCTCCGATCTCACGAAGCGGACGCGTCCGGGCCGACCCTTCCCTACCCGCAGTCGCCCGTGGATGATGGGGGTCCTGTTTCGAGTACGAAGTGAAGGCTGGTGGACCATGAGCGACCACGTCCATGTGCGGCTCCGCGAGGGGCTCGGGGTGAACGACGAGGGTGACCTGGTGGAGCAGTTCGCCTGCCGCTGCGGTGAGGTGTGGGCGAAGACCCACCCGCTGGAGGGCGGTCAGCCCGACCAGTGACCGTTGACGCGGCCCGGTTCATGGGAGGCCGCGGTGGCCGTCAGTCTGCGGTGCTGCGGACGACCACGACCGGGCAGGGCGAGTGCTGAACGCAGTACTGCCCGACGGAGCCCAGCAGGGCGCCTTCGAAACCGCCGAGGCCGCGATGCCCGACGACCAGCAGAGACGCCTGCTCCTTGGCGGCGGCAAGCAGGACCCAGGCCGGGGTGCCCTCCCCGACCCTGAGCCGGATGTCCACCGGCGGCTGGGAACCCACCACCTTCTCGACGTTCTCGGCCAGGATCTTCCGTGCCACCTCCCCCAGATGCGCCTCCTCGCCGACCGGGACCGCGCTGCCCCACCCGGAGAACGGTGGCTCCCAGGCCATCACAGCTTCCACCACTCCGTGGGTGAGTCCAGCCTGCTGAACCGCCCAGCGCAGCGCCCTTCTGGACTGCTCCGAGCCGTCCACTCCCACGACGATCTTTCCCGCGAGGGCCGGTTCCTCAGCCATGGCTTCGTCCTTCCGATCAGGCCGACGACGAACTCCGAAGGCAGTTGCTCGACAAGGGCGTACGGTGGCGGCTTCTCCGGGGCGGGTACGCCCAGGCCTGTGACGGCATCGCCGGCAACGCCCGCTCTCCTGCAGGATCGTTCTCCTGCGGCGGATTCGCATGCGGACTGGGCGGATGCCCGAGTCAGGTGGACCGATCGGCCCTGCCCTCCGTGGCCGCCGCGACGGACGATGGGGTGCGGAGGCTCGAATGCACCGGATGACCACGCCGAGGCGTTTTCCCGCCCGGCACCCGACAGGCCGGGCCAGGCCCGGGCCGCCACGCGAGCCGCCGAAGCCCGCGCCGACCCCTCCGCCGCCCTGGCGGCGCTGGCTGCTGCCTGCCGCGATCGCGATGATGCTGCTGTTCGTTCTGCTGTCCCGGAGCCCGTCCGGTGCCGGTACCCGTTACAGCTACAGCGACTTCGCCGGGAAGGTCGACGCGGGCCAGGTCCAGACGGTCGAGGTCACCGACAAGGGAGCGATCACCGGCGCACTCAAGGACGGAACCAAGTTCACCACCCAGATCCCGACCGCCCTGGACAGCAGTGCACTCACCACTCAGCTGCGGTCCCAACACGTGGAGATCACCGCCAAGCAGAGCAGCCGCGGCAGCTCGTTCCTCTCGGTTCTGCTGATCTTCCTGCCGCTGATCCTCATCGGCGGACTGTTCCTCTGGTCCGGACGGATGGCAAGCCGGGCCATGACCGGAGGTCTCAGCGCGATCGGCCGCTCACGAGCGAAGATCATCGAGGCCGAGCGCCCGAGCACCCGGTTCGCCGACGTCGCCGGCTACGAAGGCGTCAAGCAAGAGGTCAGCGAGGTCGTCGACTTCCTGCGCAGCCCCGAGCGTTATGCCGCGGCGGGGGCCAAGGGCCCGCGCGGTGTGATCATGGTCGGGCCGCCCGGCACCGGTAAGACCTTGCTCGCCCGCGCGGTCGCCGGAGAGGCCGAGGTCCCGTTCCTGTCGGTGACCGGTTCGGCCTTCGTCGAGATGTTCGTGGGCGTCGGCGCGTCCCGGGTGCGCGACCTCTTCGACGAGGCACGCAAGCGGGCTCCCTCGATCATCTTCATCGACGAGATCGACGCCGTCGGCGGCCGCCGCGGCGGCGGCGCGAGGCTGGGCGGCAACGACGAGCGCGAGCAGACCCTCAACCAGCTGCTCGCCGAGATGGACGGCTTCGACGAGTCCACCGGCATCGTCGTGCTGGCCGCCACCAACCGCCCCGACGCGCTGGACCCGGCGCTGCTGAGGCCCGGCCGTTTCGACCGCCAGGTCACCGTGCCGCTGCCCAACCAGGCCGAACGCTCGGCCATCCTCGCCGTCCATGTGCGGGGCAAGACCCTGGCGCCCGACGTGGACCTGGACCGCATCGCCCGCGGCACACCCGGGTTCTCCGGCGCCGACCTGGCCAACCTCGTGAACGAGGCCGCCATCAACGCGGTACGCGCCGAGCGGGCGACCATCACAGCCCGTGATCTGGACACAGCCCGCGACCGGGTGCTTCTCGGCCGCCGCGAGTCCTCCAACGCCCTCCTGCCGGAGGAGCGCCACTCGGTCGCCGTGCACGAGTCCGGACACGCCCTGATGGCCGCGCTGTGCGAACACGCCGATCCCGTCGCCAAGGTCACCATCCTCCCGGCCGGCATGACCCTCGGCGCGACCGAGCAGCTACCCGAGGCGGAGCGGCACCTGTACAGCGAGAGCTACCTCACGGACCTGCTGACCGTGCAGCTCGGCGGCCGGGCGGCCGAACTGGTCGTCTTCGGCGAGGGCTCCACCGGCGCGGCCAACGACCTGGCCAACGCCACCCAGGTCGCCACCCGCATGGTCCGCGAGTTCGGCCTGTCCGCCGAGCTGGGACCGGTCGGATACGCCACCACAACCCCGCAGCATCTCGGCCCCAGCCCGGAGGAGATGCTGCGCAGGCCCTACTCCGAATCCACCCAGCGCACCGTGGACGAGGAAGTCGCCCGGCTGCTCCGGAAGGCCGAAGCACGGGCCGTCGACCTGCTGCGCGGCCACCGGCGGCAGCTGGACGAGCTCGCCGCGCTGCTCGTGGAGCAGGAGACGGTGGACGGCACGGTCGTCCTCGGCATCCTGCACCGGCAGCGGAAGGAGGTTGAGCTCCGTCGAGCACAGATCGGCCGAGCGTAGCGCGTGGGCTGGTCCGCGGCCGACGGCCGGCGTCGTGTCGCGCCGTACGAGAGGTGCCGGTCGTGTTGGAGCACCTCGGGGTCGAGCCACCGGTGGACCACGGGTATCCGGTTCGTGCTCTTGTCAGGGAGGAGGCGATCGAGTCGCGGTTGCGGGCGAACGAGGAGATCGTCCGGCAGCTTCACGTCCCGCCGGCGCGGGAGCGGCGGGTCGCGAAGGAGACGGCGGAGTGGGACCCTCTGCGGGGTCGGGTCCGTCGTGGGATCGGCCGGTCCGGGAGAGGGCCGTTCGGCCCTGGTGGGCGGGAGGAGCGAGCGTAGCGTGGGAGGCGGCCTGCAGGGCGGGCGAGGGAGCTCGGCCGGAACGGTCCAGGGTGGTCAACTGCACTGTCCTGGGCTGGATTCGACGGCCGGGCTGAGAGGCCGGAGGGTGGTCGACGAGACCCCGATGGCGACCTCCACCACCTGATCCGGGCAATGCCGGCGTAGGGAGCCCACCCTGCAGGTTCGGCCTGGGGAAGGGAACAGGGCCCGGGTAGCAGCCCCGCAGTCGACCTGCGGGGCTGCACGGGTGGACGGGACCCGGGACGCGGAGCGATCCGCCGGTCTCACGTGGGGGTGTCCGGATAGCGGAGGAGGGCTCCCAGCCCGTCGTCGAGGGGCAGTTCGTCGTGGGGGATGACGATGAGGTCCGCGCCGGTGCCGACGATCGCGCGGATGAGCGCGGCGTCGGCCGGCACCTCCCAGGAGGAGCCGATGCCGAGGGCCTGCATTTCACGTTGGGTGAGGCCGAGCTGTTCGGGAGCGACGCCGACCCACAGCTGCTGGTCCAGGTCGAAGGGGTCGTTGATCAGAACGGCTTCGGCCTGGCCGTGGCGCAGGGCGGTGACGGTGGCGGCGAGGCCCTCGACGGCGCCGCTGCGGTGGGCGCGGCGGGCCAGGAAACGCTGGGTGCCGGCCTGGTCGCGGGCGGACAGGCGGCCGCGGAACAGGTGGGCGAGTTCGTCCTCCATGAGCGCGCGTTCGGGATCGGTGTCCCAGCCGTCGCTGTCGACGGCGACGATGCGCTTGCGCAGGCGCATGGGGATTTCGCGGGTGAGGGCCTTGCGGGCCCAGTGGTCGCCGGACACGACGATCGCCTCGGCCTCGCTGCGGTCGGCGAGGCCGGCGAGTTCCTCGGCGACCTCGACGGCGGCCCGTCGCCATTCGGAGGCCGCGACCCGGTGTCGGGTGAGGTGGGCGGCGGCGACTCTGGCGGTGGGCCAGCGGCCGGCCTGGAGATCGACCTCGAGTTCGGAGGTGGGGGAGCCGCCGGGCCGGGTGACGCGGTGGACGGCGACGGCGGCGTAGGGGATGTCGGGGGCGTGCTGGAGGGCGAGCGGCATGGCGTCGGGGACCATCGTGAACCGGGCGGCGTCGCGGGGTGGCGGTTCGGGCAGTTCCTCGGCGAGCGCGAGGCGGCCGTGGGCGGCGAAGACGGCCTGGCCGTGTCGGCCGGGGATGTCGCGGTCGGTGCCGACGACGTGGGTGACGGCGCCGGTGGTGGCGGTGTCGGAGCCCTGGGCGGCGAGTTCGGTTTCCAAATGCCGTCGGCGCAGGTCGATGGCCCGGTCGGGTTCGTCGAGGTCGCGCGAGGTATCGACGTAGGCGCAGGCGTAGGGGCCCGGTCGTGCGTAGAGCGGGCCGAGGAAGGTCAGTTTCATGGCCGTCCGCTCCTGTGGGTGGTCAGAGTCCCTGGGCGAGGAGGAGTTCGTGGGCCAGACGGGCCGCGCGGCCCGGGCGTTCGGGGTCGGGCTCCTGGTCGGGGATGTCCTCGAGGCCCTGGAGGAGGGCGCGCATCGCCTGGCCGAGGGCCTGGACCTGGGCTTCGAGCAGTTCCAGGCGTTCGACGGTGCTTTCGAGGTCGCGGCCCGGAGGGTGCGAGGCTGCAGCAGGCGTGCCTGCGGCGGTGGGGTCGGTCATGATCGGCTGCCTCTGTTGAGTGGATTCCCGTCGGTGGGTTACTCGGCGGGTGTGATGAGGCCGTAGTGGCCGTCGTAGCGGTGGTAGAGGACGTTGCCGCGTCCGGTGACGTCGTCGGTGAAGAACACGAAGGGTTGTCCGAGGGTGTCCATCCGCCGCTTCGCGGTGGCGGTGTTCATCCGGGGCGCGGGGGCGGGGCTGATGGTCAGCTGGACGGCGGTCGTGCCGATCTGTTCGGGGTGGGGGTGGACCTGGGCGAGGCGGGAGCCGGTCGGTGCGGCGCGGTAGAGGACGCTGTCCTCGCCGGTCGCCAGTTCGGTGAAGAGGTGGAAGTCGTAGTCCATGGCGTCCATCTCGAAGGCGGCCTCGTCGACGGTCTCGCGGGCGAGGGAGAAGGACTTGTGGCGGATGATCTCGCGTTCGTCCGCCGGACGTGGATAGTGGTCGGGGCGGTGTGTGGGTTCGGACCCGTGTCGCCACTCGTGCTCGTGCTCGTCGGCTCTGGGTGTGCCGCCGCGTCGGGCCTCCCAGTGCCTCCGGAGCCGGGCCAGCTTCAGGGCCAGCAGGTCGTGCAGCAGGTCGATCGCCTCGGGCATGGTCCCCGCCGCCACATGGGCGCGGGCGGCGCGGCCGTTGACGTCCAGGTTGGCCTGGGCGAGGTAGGGGCGCTCGGTGGCGGGGTTGTGCATGCGGGTGAGCCGGATCCGGACGGACAGGACGGGTTCGCGCTCCTCGTCCAGGAGTGCGAGGACCTTGGTGCGGGCGAGTTCCGGCATGCCGGGCGGGAGGTCGCCCTGGGCCTCGACCTGGACCTCGGGTGTCTGTGTGGGCATCGGTCGGTTCGGCATCGGATCTTCTCCGTTCGTCGGGTGCCGGTGACGGCGGGTGTCAGTGGTAGCGGGTCAGTCCGCCGATGCCCTGGGCGGGAGCGCCGGGCGTACCGGGCGTGAGGATGCGGATGTCGGCTCCGGTGAGGAGTGCGGCTCGGACGGCGGCGTCGGCCAGTCCCGTCTCCACCAGCGGTCCGGCGTCTGCTGCGAAGGCGGTGCCGAGGTCGGCGATGTCGGTGGGTTTCGGGCCGAACCAGGCTGTGTGGTGGGAGGCGGGGTCGTCGGTCACCAGGAGGGTGCGCAGTTGTCCGTCGGCGAGGGCGCGCACGGTCGCGGTGATCCCTTCCACTGCATGTCCGCGTGGCGATAGCTCCTCGGCGAAGCGGCGGAGCAGGCTCGTGGTCTCCTCGCGCCCGGCGCGGCAGGTCTCGGTGTCGACCTGGGCCATGCGCTGGGGCCAGGCGCCGTCGGGGCTGCGGCTGCCGCTGACCGGGTGGATCGACACGTTGTTGCGGACCCAGGTGGGCAGGTGCTTGGTGAGGTACTGGCGGGCGCGGACGTCACCGGCCAGCATCAGGTCGTGGGCGTCCACTTCTGCCAGCGCGGTGCCGAGAGCGTCGGCGACGTTGGCGGCGTTGTGCTCCCAGGAGTCCTCGGCGCGGTGCTGGTAGCGCATCTGGGACGCGCCGCCGGGCTGGTTGCGTTCGATCTCGTCGTCGGGGCCGGTGACCGTGCGGCGAACCCCTTCGGTGGCGCCGGCCGGGTAGAGCCGGAGGTCGGCGCCGGTGCGGTCGACGACGGCGACCACGTGCGCCGGGTGGTCCTGGCGCCAGGCGAGCAGCGGCAGCAGGTGCGGCAGCGGCTCGGCCATGGCGAGGTCGCCTTGCCCGCAGCCGGGCAGCACGGCTGAGATCCGCACCTCGCCGCCGGCGGCGAAGGCCGCCAGCACGCCGGAACCCGGCTGCGAGGACAGGTAGCGCTGGGTCAGCGCGTCCAGGTCACTGGCCCCGGCCCCCTGGGCGGCGAGGCCGCGGCACAGTCCCTGCCAGCGCTCCTCGGCATCCTGGCCCATCTCCGGGCGTGTGTCGAGATCGAAGTAGACCGACAGGAACGGGCCGGGTGTGGCGAGCAGCTTGCGCAGGACCTGGGTGTCGATCTCGGTTCCGGTTGTCATATGAATCCTCCTCGGGCGGGACGAAGGCCCCCGGGGGTCTCGGGATCCGATGCGACAGCCCGGGGCGAGGTCCGGCCGGAGAGCCCAGCGTGTCCGGCCGAACTCGCTGCCGTACCAGCCCGGCGCGCTGCCGGGCCATCGGCGAACCGCCCTGCAACCGACGCTAGTTCCTTCTGTGCCTGACCGCGATGGGCCGGTCCGCCCGGCCGGGCCGTCGGGCGGCCCCGCCGGCAGCGGGTCACCCGGCTCAACCGCCGGCACCGCGCGGCGATCAGCCGACGGTGCTGCGGACCACGACCACGGGGCACGTCGCGTGCTGCACGCAGTGCAGACTCACCGAGCCCAGCAGTGCACCGGTGCATCCGCCGTGACCCGGCTGCCCACGACCAGGAGGTCGGCACCGCGGGACCACTCCAGCAGCGCCTGGGCGGCGTGGCCGGGCACCGCGACCTGCCGGATCTCCACCGGCGGCTGCGGTCCGGCAACCTCCTCGACCGCCCGGGCCAGGACATGCTCTGCCGTCCGGCACGGTCTGATACGGACTGACGCGACCGAGTACAGCGGTCCAGCCTGACTGAGCTGGGTCACTTGACCCTGCCGGCAGGCGAGGAATCGGCCGACAGGCCGTACGGAAGGAACGGTTGGCGAGGAACCCTCGAAGGGGGTGCTGTGATTCGCACCGGGACTGCGGATGCTGCGCCCACTCGACCGCGAGGTGCCGCGGCCGCTCGCCGACGAGGCCACACCTCCGGCCCTCACGGCCGAACCCGCCTGCTCGGGCACACGCCATTCCTGGCAGCGGGAGGATCCGGAACCGGCTGACCCGGTACCGTCCTGAACCGCATCATCCGAATCAGCTGATCGGACAAAGCGGTTGCCGCGGTGGGCGGTTGCTCCGATCGCGGTGGACGTGGTCGCGCAGCAGGATGGAAGGAGATGCCCGGACGAATGAGGAGGTCTGAGATGGCCGGCGAGATGCTCCACAGACGATCGCACTGGTGGCCCCCATTCGCGGAGTTGTTCGAGGACTTCCCCGTCGAACTGCGGATGGGGGAGCACATGATCCGCGTCGAGGAGTCCGAGGAGGACGGGGCGTACGTGGTCAGGGCCGAGCTTCCGGGGATCGACCCCGCGAAGGATGTCGAGATCACGGTCGAGGGCGGCGTGCTGACCGTCCACGCGGAGCGCACCGAGGAGAAGAAGGGGAAGCAGCGCTCGGAGTTCCGCTACGGCTCGTTCACCCGCAGTGTCCGGCTGCCCGAAGGCGTGAACGAGCAGGACATCACCGCGACCTTCGACAAGGGCGTGCTGACCGTGAAGGCCCCGATGGGCGAGGTCGAGAAGCAGGCCCGTCGAATCGAGATCGCGCGCGGCCCTGAGGGGTGAGGACGGGCTCGGTGCGGTGCGGGGCACCGCACCGATGGCTTCGTCGCTCTGTGACGCCGTGGCGCATTCGTCGCCATCTTGCTCGCACCAGCGGAGGAACCCATGTCCACGATCCGCCGGGTGATCCCGTTCTCCGGTCTCGGCCGTGGGGATGTCGGGCTCGTCGGAGGAAAGAACGCCTCGCTCGGGGAGATGATCGTCCACCTGGGACCGGCCGGTGTCCGGGTGCCGGACGGCTTCGCGAGCACCGCCGACGCCTACCGGGAGTTCCTTGACACCGGCGGCCTCCGGCAGCGGATCACCGACCAGATCGACCTGCTGAACGGCGGCGCGCCACTCGACGAGGTGGGCGCGGCGATCCGCGCCGCGATGCTCGGCACGCCACTGCCGCCCGCCTTGGAGGAGGAGTTGGCCGAGGCGTACGCCAGGCTCGGACGCGAGGCCGACTGGGAGGATCCCGATGTCGCGGTGCGCAGCAGCGCCACGGCCGAGGACCTGCCGGAGGCGAGTTTCGCGGGACAGCAGGACACCTACCTCAATGTCCGGGGCCGCGAGGCCCTGCTGGACGCCTGCCGACGCTGCTACGCCTCGCTGTTCACCGACCGGGCGATCGACTACCGCGAGCGGATGGGCTTCGACCAACTCGCCGTGGCGCTCTCGGTCGGCGTGCAGCTGATGGTCCGCTCCGATCTGGCCGGGGCCGGGGTGATGTTCACCCTCGACACCGAGAGCGGTTTCCCGGACGCCGTCGTGGTCAGCGCGGCCTGGGGGCTGGGCGAGACGGTGGTCAGCGGGCAGGTCGACCCCGACGAGTACCTGGTCTTCAAACCGCTGCTGGAGAACCCCGGACTCGACCCGGTCATCCACACCGAGATCGGCGCCAAGCGCCGCAAGGCCGTCTACGCCGACGGCGGCCTCACCCGCACCGAGGACACCGGCGCAGAGGAGCGCGCCCGCCGGGTGTTGGACGCCGCGGAGGTGCGCCTTCTCGCGTGCTGGGGCGTGGCCATCGAGCGGCACTACGGCTGCCCCATGGACATCGAGTGGGCCAAGGACGGCCGGACCGGCGAGATCTTCGTCGTCCAGGCCCGTCCCGAGACCGTGGTGTCCCGGCGGCGCGCGACGATGCTGCACCGCTTCCGGCTGACCGGCTCGGGGGAGTCGCTGGTCGACGGAATCGCGGTCGGCGAGGCGATCGGCACGGGCGCGGTCTGCGCGCTGACCACACCCGTCGAGCTCGAGCGTTTCCCGGCCGGGGCCGTGCTGGTCACCGGGATCACCGACCCGGACTGGGAACCCATCATGAAGCGGGCCGCCGCGATCGTCACCGACCACGGCGGGCGCACCTCGCACGCCGCCATCGTCAGCCGCGAACTCGGCGTGCCCGCGATCGTGGGAACCGGCCGCGCGACGGAGCTGCTGCACGACGGCCAAGAGGTCACCGTCTGCTGCGCCGAGGGCGAGGACGGTCACGTCTATGCCGGACTGCTCGACTACGAGCAGTCCGAGATCGACCTCGCCGGGCTGCCGAAGACGCGTACCCGGGTCATGCTGAACCTGGCCGACCCGGCCGCCGCGTCCCGCTGGTGGCAACTGCCGGCGGACGGCGTGGGGCTGGCCCGGATGGAGTTCATCGTCGCGCACCAGGTCAAGGCCCACCCGATGGCACTGATCCATCCCGAACGCCTCGACCCCGAGGAGCGGCGCCGCGTCGACGCGCTCACCGACGGCTACCAGGACCGCACCCGGTACTTCACGGACCGCCTCGCCCAGGGCATCGCCCGGATCGCCGCCTCGCGCTGGCCGGACCCGGTGATCGTGCGCACCAGCGACTTCAAGACCAACGAGTACGCCAAACTGGTGGGCGGGCGCCCCTTCGAACCGCTCGAGGCCAACCCGATGATCGGCTGGCGAGGCGCCAGCCGCTACTACAGCGAGGGCTACCGGGAGGGCTTCGCCCTGGAGTGCCGGGCGCTGCGCCGGGTCCGCGACGAGATGGGCCTGACGAACGTGGTGGTGATGATCCCGTTCTGCCGCACCACGCAGGAGGCCGACCGGGTACTCGCGGTGATGGCCGACGAGGGCCTGCCACGTGGTGGCAACGGGCTGAAGGTGTACGTGATGGCGGAGATCCCGTCCAATGTGATCCTCGCGGCGGAGTTCGCCGAACGGTTCGACGGCTTCTCCATCGGCAGCAACGACCTGACCCAGCTCACCCTCGGCGTCGACCGTGACTCCGACGCCCTCGCGCACCTCTTCGACGAGACCAACCCCGCCGTCACCCGGAGCATCGAGACCCTGATCGCCACCGCGCACACGGCCGGCCGCCCGGTCGGCCTGTGCGGACAGAGACCCAGTGACGACCCGGCGTTCACCCGGTTCCTGGTGAGTGCCGGGATCGACTCGATCTCGGTCGCGCCGGACAGCTTCGTGGCCGTGAAGGAGCACGTGGCCGCCGCCGAACGGGCCTGACCGCACATGCCCGGCCGCTGGTGGCACGGGTCGGGTTCGCCCACCGGAGGCTGCCGGGGCAGGTGGTGGACGGTCGGGGGCCGGTGATCAGGGGCGGGGAGCGGTCTGCTGCCTCCGATCGCGGCTCTGCCCGGCCGAGTCGACGGCCCCGCGCACCTCGACGGCGATCTGCTCCCCTGCCTGCCCGTGCGGCCTGGGCGCGGGAAGGCAGCACGCGTCGGCGGCTGCGGGGTGCTCCCGATCGCGCCTCCTGTGCCCGCGCAGCACGATGGAAGGAGTGACCGAGTGAGGAGATCGAGATGGCCGGCGCCCTGCTCCATCGACGTGGGTACTGGTGGCCTTCGTCCCCGGACCTGTTCGAGGACCTTCCCATGAAGTCCCGCCCTCATCCGCAGGATCCGGGAGGGCAGCCACGGACGATCGAGATCACAACCGCTGTGTCACCGCGATGAGCGGCCCTGGAGTGTCCGGTCCGCTTGCGGCAGGCAGCGGCGGGAGGAGTCCGCTGCCGGAGACTGTGTCTTCGATCCTCACCCTGACGGTGAACCCCACCGTCGACATCTGCTGCGAGGTCGACCGCCTGGCGGACATCGGCAAGACCCGTGCCCGGGTGAGGTTCGTGGCCGCCGGCGGCGGAGGGATCAATGTCGCCCGGGACGTGTCGCGGCTCGGAGGACGGGCGACCGCCGTCCACACCGCCGGCCGCGAGGTCGGCCAGCGCCTGAACCGCCTGCTGGACGAGGAGGGGGTCGACCACCTCGCCCTCGGGATCGCGGGTGAAACCCGCGAAGCGTTCGTGCTGTTCGAGAGCGAGTCACGCCGCAGCTATCACATCGTGCCGCCGGGCCCGCGACTGGACGACTCGGAGGGAGAGCGTCTCCTGGACGCGCTGGGCCGCGCCGCCGGCGGTCACCAGTACGTGGTGGCCAGCGGCAGTCTGCCCGGCGGTCTGTCCGATGCCTTCTATGCGGCTGTCGCCCGCCGGGTCAAGGAGGCCGGGGCCCGGCTGGTGCTGGACACCTCGGGGCGGGCCCTGCGCGAGTCGCTGCACGAGGGCGTCTTTCTGCGGAGGTGCAACAATCACGAGGCCGCCAGCCTCGCCGGCCGGGCGGTCCGGAGCTTCGACGACGCTCGCACCGTCAACGAGTCCCTTCTCGCTGCAGGAGCGACTGAGATCGCCGTCACCACCCTCGGGGAACTCGGCGCACTCTGTTCGACCAGGTACGGTCACACCGAGTTGAGAGTCCCGCCGTTGCCTGGGGAGCCGCTCAGCGACGCCGGGGCCGGAGACGCCATGGTGGCCGCACTCACGTTTCGGCTGGATGCGGGCGACGATCCGGTCGAGGCCTGTGCCCTCGGGGTGGCCGTGGCCGCCGCATCGGTGCTCACCCCCGACACCGAACCGTTCGATCGAGAGGTGGCCGAGTCCCTCTACCCCGCGGTGCGGATAAGACGGCAAGCCGGCTCGTGATCGAGCTGCCCCTGGCCGTCCGTGCCCGCCGGCGGTCGCCGCTGCGGCGTCGACGAGCTTCATGGCGACGTTGCCGTGGACGGTGGCCGTAGGGGCTGATGTCGTGCTCGCTCATGATGTGGGCGAGCGCTACGGCGGTGTGGATCACCGCCGATCTTCTGACGGGTGAGGGTGGGCAGGTCAGGCGTGGCAGCGGCGGTGCTGTGCCGTGGTGGCGCATTCCGGGTTTCGAGGCTGCGGAACGGAGACGGGGCCCTCCGCGCTGGAGGTCGGCCTCATCCTGCGGCAGGGCCCTGCGGATCACGGACCGGCAGAGGTCCTGGACACGGGTGAAGGCGGCTCGGATCCGGTGCTGAAGGATCACCGTCGAGACCGGGCTGCTGGCCTACCAGGGGGCGAGGCGAGGTACCCCCTGTTCACGGGCCCGGGAGTGTGTCGCCGGCCCGGGGGATGTGTCCCGGGGGCCGTGTCGGTGGGCGTGGATCGGGCGGAGTGCGCAGGGTGAGGACGGCGAGGTCGTCGCGGCCGTCGCCGAGGTGGGCGTCGGCCAGGGTCCGGCACAGGTCCGCGAGGGGCAGGTCGGCGTGGGCGGCGGCGATCTGGGCAAGGGTGGTGAGGCCGGCGTCCAGGGGGCGGTGGGGGTGTTCGACCAGGCCGTCCGTGAAGAGCACGAGGGTGGCGTTGCCGGGCAGGGGGCGCTTGTGGTCGGGTCGGGGCGCGTCCGGGTCGACGCCGAGGGGCAGGCCGGGGTCGGCGTGCAGGTAGCGGGCGGTGCCGTCGGGGCCGATCAGGAGGGGCGGCAGGTGTCCGGCGGTGCTCCAGTGGAGCGTCCAGCCGTCCTCGGCGGGTTCGATGCGGGCGAGGCAGACGGTGGTGATCGGGTTGTCGGTGATCGCCTGGAGGGTGCGGTCGAGCTGTGTCAGGACGGCGCTGGGCGGGGTGCGGCGGTCGTAGAGGAGGGCCCGCAGCATGTTGCGGGTCTGGGCCATGGTGGCGGCGGCCTTCAGGTCGTGTCCGACGACGTCGCCGATGACCAGGGCGCAGGCGCCGTCGGGGAGCATCAGGGCGTCGTACCAGTCGCCGCCGACGTGGTCCGGGGCCGTGGCGGGGCGATAGATCGCGGACACCGAGAACGGCGCCACATCGGCGAGGCTGGGAAGCAGGAGACGCTGGAAGTACTCGGCGTTGGCGCGGACCTGCCGGTAGAGGCGGGCGTTCTCGATGGCGAGGCCGGCCGCGCCGGCGAGCGCCACCACGATGTCCTGGTCGTGGCCGTCGAAGGGCTGTCCGTCGCGCCGCTCGCAGAGGTAGAGGTTGCCGTAGACCCGTCCGCGGCCGGTGACCGCCACCCCGAGCAGTGTCCGCATCGGCGGGTGGCCCGGCGGGAAGCCGACCGCGTCCGGGTGGGCGCCGATGTCCGCGACACGCAGCGGTTCGGGGTGGTCGATGAGGTGCCCGAGGAGCCCGCGCCCGTGTGGAAGGGCGACGCCGGCCAGCGCTGCGACCTGCCGCTCGCTCAGCCCCACGGGGATGAACTCCTCCAGGTGCTCGCCGTCCTCGCTGAGCACGCCGAGTGCGCCGTAGCGGGCGTCGACCAGGCCCATCGCGGTGGTGATCACCCGCCGGAGCACGACCGGCAGGTCCAGTTCCCGGCCGACCGCCATCACGGCGTTCAGCAGGTCCTGGAAACGGCGCTGGGTATGGGCGAGGTCCCGTAGCCGTCCGACGATCCGGTCCATCTCGTCGTCGATTCGGTGGCTGCGGTCGGGAACGTCCGCCCGCCCGGATCCATCCTCCGGATACACCCGGCCCACCTTCGATTCCCCTGCTGGACGACCGCACCTTCGACGCGTTGCGCAACCGGAAGCCGGACGCACCGGCGCGTCCTGTCTCCAACCGTAGGCAGGCCCGTCGCCGACCGCGACTGCGACCAGCGCCGCCGGTCCTCAGCCGCCGCGGCATCATCCGGACGATCTCCCGCCGTGGCGTTGCCACGGATCGTGACCCGGGTGGCCGCGGTGGGGGATCGGGAGGGGTGCCACAGCCTGCGCGGACTCTGCTACGCCCGGCGGTGGTCCCGCGCCCGCCCGGTAGTGTGCGACCGAGCCCCCGCTCGGCCGCGTCGTCAGCGGTGCCACCGTCGTTGCTCTGCCATCCGGCGCCGGATGACGATCAGGTCGATCACCGCGACGACGGTGCACACGGCGCACAGCACGGCGAGGCCCGTGTAGAACGCACGGTCGGCGCTCGGCGCGGGGAGTGCGTTGGCCGCGAGCAACGTGAAGACGATGGCCCCGAGCAGGAAGAACGGGACGAAGATCCGTCCGAGTAGTCGCCGGGCCGGCAGATCGCTGCGCGCCCAGCGCGGCTCGGTGCCGAGGTGCCGCCACCGCCGGGCGGTGGCCCGCGCGCGGCGGTCGGCCGCTGCGGTTTTCCAGTGCTCGACGAGGCGGTGCGGCCCGTGGTGCGGTGTGTGGAACGGCTGTGTCATCTTCTCGATGGCCTTCCGTGCGATGCGCTCCATCCGTCGCCGGGGAACGCCGTGAGCCCTCGGTCGGAAGGGGACGGTGATGTCCTACGGGGTCCCGGTCGCTGCCCCGTTGGGTGCCGGTACCTGAACGGGGTCGGGCGCAGGCAGGTGAACGGGCTTGGTCGGGAGCTGGGAGTCCGGGGTGCCCGGGGACGGCTGCGGTGCGGGAGCGGCGGCGGCGGTTGCCTCGCGGGAGAGGAAGGAGCCGAGTTCGCCGATGGTGCTCATCAGGGGTGCGGGGAAGACGACGGTGCTGTTCTTGTCGACGGCGATCTCGACCAGGCTCTGCAGGTTGCGCAGCTGGAGGGCGAGCGGGTGCGCCATCATCGTGTCGGAGGCTTCGCCGAGTGCGGAGGCGGCCAGGGCCTCTCCCTGTGCGCTGATGATCTTGGCTCGCTTCTCCCGCTCGGCTTCGGCCTGCTTGGCCATCGCGCGCTTCATGGTGTCGGGCAGTTGGATGTCCTTGAGTTCGACCAGGGTGACGTCCACGCCCCATTCGGTCGTGGTGACGTCCAGGATCTGGCGGATGTCCAGGTTGATGCGGTCGGTCTCGGAGAGGGTTTCGTCCAGGGTGTGCCGGCCGACGACCTTGCGGAGGGTCGTCTGGGCGATCTGGTTGATCGCGGAGTTCACGTTCTCGATGGCGATGACCGACTTGATCGCGTCCACGACGCGGAAGTAGGCGACGGCGGAGACGTCGACGCTGACGTTGTCGCGGGTGATGATGCCCTGGGACTGGATCGGCATGGTGACGATCCGCAGTGAGATGTGGTGCATGACGTCGGCGAACGGGATGATCAGGCGCAGGCCCGGGTCGCGTGCTCCGATGATCCGGCCGAACCGGAAGACGACCCCCTTCTCGTACTGGCGGACGATGCGGATCGACATCGCCAGTCCGATCAGGACAAGGATGACGAGCGCCACCAGGGCTGCGATCAAGGCGGTCATTTCGGCTCCCTTCGGTTGCGGACCTGCGTCAGCAGTCAGGTCCGGGAACGCGTCGCCGCGAGCAGAGCGGCCGGGAGGCGCGGGACCGTTTTCGGACCTACCGCGAGCCTGCCCCGCATCCGGTGCCGGCGACAGGGCCGAACGGGCCTTCTCCCGTCGTGACCGGCCCGGCCACGTGCAGGATCTCCTGCACCCGCGGGTTGGCGACGGCGTCCCCGGGGTGCAGCCGTCGCCCGAACGCCGACACCGGAGCAGGGCGGCCGGCAAGGCACGTACCCGGCCCCACGCCTCGCCCGCAACCACACCCGGGGCGACCGTCCGCCGGCAATGCGTCGCACCTGAGTGAGGAGGGCACAGCACCCCCACTCACCCACCGCTCGTGCCGATGCCCCCACCGCTGCGTCACTCGGCGTGGCACACCGGAGTGAAGCGGCAGCTCTGGCCTCTCCGGCCTCGCAGCCGAACACTGGATCCGCCTGCCGACCACGAATCCCATCGAGTCAACGCTCGCCGCGGTGCGGAGGCGGCTCCTGGTCGGCAGCGGACCGCACGTCCGCCCGATGACGGCTGGCATGCCGGTCCACCGGGCGGCCCGGTGGGTCAGGCGGACGATTCGCCGTATCCCACGCCGTCGTGATAATCGGTCAGGTCGAGGATCTCCTCGACGGGGCGGCGCGGCGTGACCGGTCCGGGCGGTCCGTAGCCGAGCCGCAGCATGAGTTGGACGTGGTCGGGTGGGCTTTCGGGGTCACGCAGACGCCACCGGGTCTCGGGCCATTCGACGGCCTGGTGCAGGACGGAGGCGCGCAGGCCGTGGACTGTGGCGAGCAGCCAGACGTGCTCCAGCGCCTGTCCGGTGCGCAGCCAGTCCGCGGGCTGGTCGGTGCGGGTGCTCAGCAGGCACAGCTGGGGAAGCGGCTCGAAGTGCCGTGGGGCGGGGGCGGGGGCGTCGGGGCGGCCAGCGGTGAAGTCGCGCATCGGGACCCGGGCGTCGCGGTCCTGCGGACCCAGCGCGGCGGCCGGGATGCCGTCGGAGGCAGGAGCCTCCAGGCGCAGCCAGCTGCGGGTCTCCGCCTGGCGGGCCAGGTCGGCGGCGGTGCGCCGCTCGGCCTCGGCGGTCACCGCGAGGACGCGCAGCACGCCGTCCTCCTCGAGCGGGGAGAGCACCACCTCCTCCTGCCGCGCGGCTTCGATCAGCTCGCCGAGGACGGTCTCCGGAATGTCGCGGTTGGTGAACGGCTGCCGGCTGGAGTGACGATTCCGGATCGCGGGGTAGAGGTGGTGCCCGAAGGGGTGCCGCGCTGCGGGCTCGTCGAGGCCGATCTCGGCGAGCAGATGCGGCTCGGCAGGGTCGGGAAGCAGGCCCACGCTCGCCGCCCGGCCGAGCCGGCCGGCGCCGACCCGCAAGTTGAACACGGCCGCTCCGACGGACACGTGCAGGGCCCGGCCCAGTGGGTCGGTGATGGCGACGGCTCGCCTCGGGTCACCGAAGACCAGTATTCGCCGCGCATCCGGGGTGGGCCGCAGGCGCCAGGGCTGGCTGTTGTGCACCGACGGTGCCGCGCCCGCGGCGGCCGCCAGCAGCTTCAGCTGATCGAGGGTGAGGGCCGGCTCAGCCATGATCGATCATCCTTCCGCTGTCGGGACGCCTCTTCGGTTCGGCAGGGTTCGTGCGTCTCATGTCCATGCTGCTCCCCGCTGCCGCCCGGCGCGAAGTTCCCGGGGCGGGCGGTCGCGCCCTTGCCGCGCCCCCAGGCCGGGCGGTCCCGTGTCTGTCAGGCTGGAAGTGGCCCTGTCGGCGACCCGGAAGGGAGCGGCCATGGAAACCGAGGCCATTCGTGCTCGGCCGGTGCCAGGAGTCGCGCCCAATCTCGCCGACTACGAGCGGGCCCGGCGCGATTTCTCGTGGGAGTCGGCGCGCGAGGCGCTCGACGGGCTGCCGGGCGGCCGGGGGCTGAACCTCGCGTACGAGGCGGTCGACCGGCACGTCGCCGCCGGACGCGGCGGACGCGCCGCGATGCGCTGCGTTGCCGTGGATCGGCAGGTCAGCACGGTGACGTACGACGAGCTGGCCCGCTGGACGAACCGCTTCGCGAATGTGCTGCGTTCACTGGGCGTAGGCCGCGGCGACCGGGTCGCCTCGCTGCTGAGCCGCTGCCCGGAGCTGTACGTGTCCGTTCTCGGGACTCTGAAGAACACCTCGGTGTTCTGCCCACTCTTCCCCGCCTTCGGGCCGGTCCCGGTCGAGGAGCGCCTGCGGCTGGGCGGTGTGCGGGTGCTGGTGACGACCGAGGACCTCTACCTGCGTAAGGTGGCGGCCCGGCGCGAGCAGTTGCCGCAGCTGGAAACGGTGCTGATCGTGGGAGCGTGCGCCGAGCCGCTGCCGGGCACCCGTTCCTTCGACGCGCTGCTGGCGCAGGCGTCCGAGGTGTTCACGATCCCGGACACCGATCCGCAGGAGATGGCGCTGCTGCACTTCACCAGCGGCACCACAGGTACTCCCAAAGGTGCGATCCACGTGCACGAGGCCGTGGTGGCCCACCACGCCACCGCCGCGTTCGCTCTCGACCTGCATCCCGACGACGTGTTCTGGTGCACCGCCGACCCGGGCTGGGTCACGGGTACCTCCTACGGGGTCGTCGCGCCGCTCACCCATGGGGTGACGATGGTGATCGATGCGGGGGAGTACGAGGCCCGCCGGTGGTACGGCATCCTCGCCGAGGAGCGGGTGAGCGTCTGGTACACGGCTCCGACCGCGATCCGGATGCTGATGCGGGCAAGCCCTCGGGGGAGCCCGCCCGACCTGCCGCGCTCCTTCGACCTGTCGGCGCTGCGGTTCATCGCCAGCGTCGGCGAACCGCTCAACCCGGAGGCGGTCCGCTGGGGGCAGGAGGTTCTGGGTCTGCCGATCCACGACAACTGGTGGCAGACGGAGACCGGCGCGATCATGATTGCGAACTTCGCGGCCACCGAGATCAGGCCCGGCTCGATGGGCCGCCCGCTGCCCGGCGTCGTGGCAGGCCTGCTGGAACGCGGGCCGGACGGGCGAGCAGTAGTGACGGATGGTCAGGTGCGCGAGGTCGACACCCCTGGGCGCGAGGGCGAGCTGGCGCTGCGTCCGGGCTGGCCGTCGATGTTCCGCGGCTACCTGCACGCCCAGGAGCGCTACGAGGCCTCCTTCGCCGGCGGCTGGTACCTCACCGGCGACGTGGCCCGGCGCGACGAGGACGGCTACTACTGGTTCGTCGGCCGCGCCGACGATGTGATCAAGTCCGCCGGGCACATGGTCGGGCCGTTCGAGGTCGAGAGCACCTTGATGGAGCATCCGGCGGTCGCCGAGGCGGGGGTGATCGGCCGTCCCGACCCGGTCGCCGGCGAGATCGTCAAGGCGTTCGTCTCCCTCAAACCGGGATTCGAGCCGGGCACCGGTCTGGCCCGCGAGATCACGGCCTTCGCGCGCAGGCGACTCGGACCGGCCATCGCGCCCCGCGAGATCGCCTTCGACCAGCACCTCCCCAAGACCCGCAGCGGCAAAGTGATGCGCCGCCTGCTGAAAGCGCGTGAGCTGGGCCTCCCGGAGGGCGACACCTCGGCCCTGGAGGAATCCCGATGAGCCCGCGCCGAACGGCAGCAGCGCCGACCGCCTCGCGTGGCGGGACCCGCACGCACAACCGTGGCGGACCGGCCCCACAAGCGGCCCACCGCCGAGATCTCCTGCGGGTGATGGTGCGCATCCGACAGTTCGAGGAGCGGTGCGTCGAGCTCTACAGCACCGGCGAGGTACGGGGCTTCGTCCACCTGTGCATCGGCGAGGAGGCCGTCTCCGCGGGTGTCCTCGGCGCTCTCGGACCCGAGGACGCCGTGGTCACCACCTACCGCGAGCACGGCCACGCACTGGCCCGCGGCATCCCCGCCGAGTCGGTCTTCGCCGAAATGCTCGGCCGGATGACCGGCTGCAGCCGCGGCCGCGGCGGTTCCATGCACCTGTTCGACGTGAGCCGGCGGTTCTACGGCGGCCACGGCATCGTGGCGGGCGGCCTGCCGGTCGCCGCGGGGCTGGCCCTCGCCGACCGGCTGCGCGGACAGGAACACGTGACCTGCTGCCTGTTCGGCGACGGCGCACTCGCCGAGGGCGAGTTCCACGAGACCGCCAACCTGGCGGCCCTGTGGGACCTCCCCCTGCTGCTCGCCTGCGAGAACAACCTCTACGCCATGGGCACCGCGCTGAACCGCGAGCACGCCCAGACCGACCTGGCCGCCCGCGCGGCCTCGTACGGCCTGGTGGCCTGGGAGGTCGACGGCATGGATGTGCTGGCCGTCGAGCGGGCCGCCGGGAGGGCAGCCCGGGCGATCCGGGACGGTGCCGGACCGGTGTTCCTGGAACTGCGCACCTACCGTTTCCGCGCGCACTCCATGTACGACCCGGACCGCTACCGGGACAAGGCGGAGATCGAACGCTGGAAGGAGCGTGACCCGATCCAGTTGCTCAGCACCCGGATGCGGGCCGAGGACGGCCTTGACGACAAGGCGCTCGCCGCGATGGAGAAAGAGGTCGGCGAGGAGCTGGACACGGCTCTCGACCGCGCGCGCCAGGGCGGGACCGAACCGGTGGAGGACCTGCTGCGCTTCGTGTACAGCCCGGCTGAGGGGTCGTCATGACCGGTGGCGGGGACCGTCGGGCCGAGTCGATGAGCTACCGCGAGGCGCTGCGCGAAGCGATGCGCGAGGCGCTCGCGGCCGACGACCGGGTCTTCCTGATGGGCGAGGACGTGGGCCGCTACGGCGGGGCCTTCGGTGTCAGCCTGGGGTTGGTGGAGGAGTTCGGCCCCGCGCGGGTCCGGGACACCCCGCTCTCGGAGTCGGGTTTCGTAGGGGCCGGCATCGGCGCGGCGATCGCCGGGCTGCGTCCGATCGTGGAGATCATGACCGTCAACTTCAGCCTGCTCGCATTGGATCAGATTCTGAACAACGCGGCGACGCTGCTGCACATGTCCGGCGGGCAGGTGGCGGTGCCGCTGGTGATCCGGATGACCACCGGCGCCGGCCGCCAACTCGCAGCCCAGCACTCCCACAGCCTCGAAGCCTTCTACGCGCACATCCCCGGCATCCGGGTGCTCGCACCCGCCACCGTGGCGGACGCGCGGTGGATGCTCGCCCCGGCCCCGGCCGACCCCGACCCCGTGATCGTCTTCGAGCACGGCTCCCTCTACAACGGCACCGACACCACCGCAGACGACCCCGGACCGGTCGACCTCGACAGCGCCGCGGTACGCCGACCCGGCACCGACGTCAGCCTCATCACCTACGGCGGCTCGCTGGGCAAGGCCCTGGCCGCCGCCGACCAGCTCGCTGCCCAGGACCAGGTGGACGCCGAGGTGGTGGACCTGCGCACCCTGCGCCCACTCGACGACGCCACCGTCATCGGTTCGGTGCGCCACACCCACCGCGCGGTGATCGTCGACGAGGGCTGGCGGACCGGAGGCCTGTCCGCCGAGGTCGCGGCACGCATCACCGAGCAGGCCTTCTACGACCTGGACGCGCCGGTCGAGCGGGTGTGCGGCGCTGAGGTGCCGGTGCCGTACGCCGCGCAACTCGAGCAGGCGGCGATACCCCAGGTCCCCGACATCGTGGCGGCAGCGCTGCGGGCGGTGGGCTGAGATGGCCGAGTTCACCATGCCCTCGCTCGGCGCCGACATGACCGAGGGCACCCTGCTCGAATGGCTCGTCCATCCCGGCGACCACGTGCACAAGGGGGACATCGTCGCGGTTGTCGACACCGCCAAGGCCGCGATCGAGGTGGAGTGCTTCGAGAACGGAGTCGTGGAGCGTCTGCTGGTCGAACCGGCCGAGACCGTTCCGGTCGGGACTGCGCTTGCCGTGATCAACACGGCGGCTGCCGAGGCGGGACGGGAGCTTGCGGCGGACCGCGCCGAGCCGGTGGTGCCCGGCCCGACTCCGCTGGTTCGGCGCCTCGCCGAGGAGCGCGGGGTCGACCTGAGCACCGTGCATGGTTCGGGTCTCGGCGGTCGGATCACTCGCGCCGACGTGGCGGCCGCTCCGCTGCCCGAGGTGGAGGCTCCACCGGCGCCGGCCCGGAAGGCCACCGCACACCCGGTCGAGGCAGCAGCTGCGCCTTCTGCACCCTTGCCACCGAGGACGACGGGTCGGCTGCGTGCGACGCCGATGGCACGGCGCCTGGCCGCCGAGGCCGGGGTCGACCTCGCGGGCGTTCGAGGCACCGGGGCGGACGGCGCGATCCGGGTGGCTGACATCCGGGCCGTGCTGACCCCCGCCGAGGCCGCTCGTACAGCCGAAGCTCCGCATGCCCCCGAGCGGCGCGCGGAGCCGACCGGCCGGCCCGGGGCGATGCGCCGTGCCATCGGCGACCTGATGGCGCGCTCCAAGCGCGAGATCCCCCACTACTATCTGTCCACCACCATCGACCTGGGCCCGGCGCTCGACTGGCTGCGCGAGCAGAACCGCGGACTCGCGGTCACAGAGCGACTGGTACCGGCCGCCCTGCTGCTCAAGGCCGCGGCCCGCGCCGCCCGTGAGGTTCCGCAGCTCAACGGGTTCTTCACCGACGGAGCTTTCGTCGCCGCACCCGAGGTCCACCTCGGAGTCGCGGTCTCACTGCGCGGCGGCGGTCTGGTGGCTCCCGCGATCCACCACGCGGCCGACTTGTCGCCGGCGGAACTCATGGCACGCCTTCGGGACGTGGTCGCCCGGGCCCGGTCCGGCCGGCTGCGCGGCTCGGAGACCACCGACCCCACCATCACCGTGACCAGCCTCGGCGACCAAGGCGTCGAGGCGGTCTTCGGCGTCATCTACCCGCCGCAGGTCGCCCTGGTGGGCCTGGGCAAGGTGGTCGAGCGTCCCTGGGCCGTCGACGGCCTGCTCGGCGTGCGTCCCGTGGTGACAGCGACGCTCTCCGCCGACCACCGGGCCAGCGACGGCGCCACCGGCGCCCGCTACCTGGCAGCCCTCGAACGGCTACTGCGCACACCGGAGGAACTGTGAACCGAGACCAGGCCCTGGCCCTCCTCAAGGACGCGCTCACCGAGATCGTCCCGGACGCGGACTTCACCGTGATCGGACCCGACACCGCCTTCCGGGAAGTCCTGGAACTCGACTCGCTGGACTTCCTGAACCTGGTCGAGCGGCTGACCGAGCGCGCCGGTTGCCGGATCGACGAGGACGACTACCCCCGCCTGACCACCCTGAACAGCGCCGCCTCGTTTCTCGTGGAGCGGACCTGAGGGTGCCGGGCAGGTGGTGCTGAGCGGCACCCTCGAACCCCCGTACCTGGTACCGATCGTGCTGCGCCTGTGCGGCGCCGTTGACGGGGTGGTGTCGGTCACCGATCGGACGCAGCGGGAGGACCGGCCGGGCGACGATCAGGATGGCATGCCATGACCGCGCGACCCGCGAATGGCCCGGCCATCGTGATCGGGTCGACGGGTCCGCGCCATCGTGCAGAGCGCTGTGGTGAGTCGTGCGGCAGGCTCGGACGGAGGGCGTCGCGGTGGCGCGGTGATCGCATCCGTAGTATGCGCCGGTGACGGATCCGGGCCAGCACGTCGTCGGACCACGTCACCGCGTCGGGTCGTCGGCGGTACGGATCACGCGGCCGCTGAGTTCGGTCGGCTTGATCCGGACCCACAGGTCCCGCTCACCGCCCGCCCAGGGTGACGGCTTGTCCCGTTGTTTCAGGTGGGCCAGCGCCGGCCGGTCGTCGATCCGGTGGGCGTCACCGGTGGCCAGCACGCTCCAGCCGGTGCGCAGCACCTCATCGATCCGGTCGACCTCGAAGGCGACGCGCTGGCCGACGGTGGCGGCAAGCGGGCCGTCGGCAGTTGTGCGGAAGATCAGTGTGCCGTCCAGCACCCAGTAGTTGACCGGGAGGACGATGGGACCCGTTGCGGTGGCGAGGGCCACCCGGCCGACTCCGTCGGTGGACAGTCGCTCCCAGCACTCGGAACGAGCCAGCTCTTCCAGCACCGGGTGCGCGGCGGCGCTCGCGCGGCCGGTCGGCAGATCGAGTCCGCCGCCCAGCAACTGGGTGACCGACGTGTCCAGCACTGCGGCCAGCCTGGCCAGTGCTCCCCGCTCGACGTCGGTGGGCGAGGTTTCCAGGTACTCCAGGTACGGCACCGCCATGCCGGCCCGGACCGCGGTCTGTTCCCGGCTGAGTCCCAGCTGCGCGCGGCGCAGCGCGACTCGTCTACCGAGGTCGCCGGGGTTGCTCACCATGGCCTGTTCCGGACCGCCTGTGGATTCCCCGGGCCCGGCTGGCTCGCTCCGCTCCGTCTTCGGGGAGGTGTGTGGTCGGTCGGATGGCCGGAGCGCCTGCCTGCTCGGGTCCTGGCGGGTGAAGTGGTGCAGGCGACTATCCGGACCGGGGAAGAACAGCGTGGAGTGCCCGGTGTCCGACCACAGGACTTCCCAGGGCGGTTCGCCGTCCGGCCGGTGCAGTGCGGTCACCTTTCCGTCGCGCCGCGGTACGCCGGGGCGCGTGCCTTCTACGATGACGCGGTCTCCGATGGCGGCTCTCATTGCGGTCTCCCAGGAGAATTCTTGGCGTGGAGCTTGGTGTCGGTCGGCGAGCGGACCACGTGGATCTCCACTTGGCGCTGAGTTACGTCGCGGGGTCAGCGAGGATCATGCTGCCGGTCGTTGTGCCACCGTCGACGACGAACTCGCATCCGGTGGAGTAGGTGGCGTCAGCGGCCACGAACAGAACCATCGCGGCGACCTCCTCCGGGCGTCCGAAGCGGTCGTGCGGGTCGGTGCCGTCCAAGGTGTGGAACGAACGCGACGGACAACGCCGGCCGGCGAGCGCGGTGCAGCGGGAGTCGGGTGGAGGTGATGTCCACGCTGCGGTGGCGGGTACGAGGCTCCGCAGCGCGACGCGCGGTGATCGTTTGCTCGGCCCTGCGGCGCGGGGCGTCAATCAGCCGTGACCGCCGTGGTCACCTGCGTGCTTGCGTTTGTGCCAGCGTTGGACGACTCGAGTCCTGGTGTTGAAGGCGGTCCGCACGGTGCGTTCGGCGGCCGAGCGTCGGGGTGGCAACAGCCCGAGCTGACGGGCCCATTCGGCACCGTCGAAGGCGACTCGATCGTGTCGGACGCGGCCGGAATCGACGTCCATGAAGTCGATGCCACGGATGTCGAAGGTGTGGTTGTTCGGCGTGAAACCCTGGAACGGCTTGCCGTTGAACGTGCCCGTGATCCGCCATGCGACAGCGACCTGCTCCCCAGCCCCGGTGACAGCTTCAACGGTCATCGAGAAGTCCGGCAGGGCACCACGGAGCTCCGCGAAGAACTCCTTCACGGCTGGCCGTCCGCGTTGCTCTCCGAAGGGGAGGATGTCGTAAGTGGCGTCCTCGTGGACGAGTTCGGCGAACCGGTCGAGATCGCCGGCGCCGAGGGCATCGGCCGCGCTCCGCGCAACCTCGACCGGCGTTACAGGTGGGGAGGGCGCGCTCATGTCATTCTCCTGGTGGTCGCCGAGGGCGTGTGCCCCTTCTCAGCCTCGCGCGGCGCGCGGGGCGGCGCCAATTGGCCGGACGCTTCCGGCGCCCAGCAGTCGGTGTGCGGACCGCCTTCGTCGTATCGGCGTGCTCAGCGCTGTTTGCGGGGGCTGCAGAGCACAACGGAGCGGACCCAGGTTCTCCTTTGCAGCGCGCACATCATCGATCGTGTGATCGTGTTGCCGCCTCGCGAAGCCGGCGAGCGCGTCCACTCGTCCTCGCGGTCGAAGAGCGTCTTCGGCCGGTCGACGGTAGTGACGGCGGATCGCACGAATGGGCCCGCCCATCGCTCGGCTGCAGCCTTCGGACCCAGTACACGCCCGAGAAGGTTGCCCTGCCTCCCCAACGGTGGGGCCCGTTCCAGGGCCGGTTGGAGTCGCTCAGCGGTGGGGCGCCGAATGTGGGCCGATAATGCCGCGCACCGCCGACTGCCCGGGGTCGACGTGGCCGTCGTCGAATTCGTAACCGAGGGTTTGGCGGACGGCGACCACTCCGTCCAGTGAGCGGCACATTCCCTCGATGACGGGGATGAGGCTCTTGCGTTCGACCGTGCCGGCCAGGGTGACGACGCCGTCGTCGACCGAGACCCGGACGGCGTCGGCCGGGATCCACAGTGTATTGAGCAGGACGTCGTGGGTGATCTCCGCGCGGATCGAGGCGTCGTCGCGGAGGAAGGGCTGGAGCAGGTCGCTGCGGCTGACGATGCCGGTCAGCCGGCCTTCGTCGTCGACCACGGGAAGTCGCTTGAGCTTCTTGCGGTGCATCACTTGGGCGGCCTCCGCCAGGGTCCAGTTGGCGCGCGCGGTGATGACCGGGCTGGTCATCATTTCCTCGGCGATCTCCGCCTCGGCACGGTACCGCTCGTGCGGGTGGAGCCAGCGGGTGACCGAGCGGCCCTCCTCCAGCAGGCTGGCTTCCTTGCGGATCAGATCGGCCTCGGACACGATGCCGACCGGGTGATTCTCGGTGTCGACGACCGGCACGGCGGTGATGTCGTTGCGGTGGAACAGTCCGGCGATCTCCTTGAATGTGGCCTCGGGGTGGGCGACGACGACGTCCCGGGTCATCACGTCCTGGACGGTGCTGTGCTGCATGGCCTCTCCTCCGGTGCGGGTTCGTGAGCGCCGATGCACGCGGACGCGGCGTGGGGCTCGGGCGGCACGACGACGACGGGGAGGTGGGCGTGGTGGACGACCTCGGTGCTGGTCGAGCCCAGCGCGAGGCGGCCCCAGACTCCGGCGATGGGGGCACCCCCGGCCGGAGGCTGGGGGAGGGTACCCACCACGAGCAGGCTCGCGTCCTGGCTCGCGGCCAGCAGAACCTGGGCGGGGCGCCCACGGTCGCAGTGCACCTCGACCTCGACGAACGGCTCGCCGACCTGCTGGCGCAGCCCTTCGACGGAGTCCATGACCCCACGGGCGACGATGTCGTGCAGATGCGACGGCACATCTCCGCTCGTGCGGGGCCAGGCGGTTCTCTCCAGGCCTGACTGTCCGGCGTGGCCGGAGCCGTAGGCGGACACGGCGCGCAGTGCGACGCCACGCCGCTGTGCTTCTTGGAGGGCGAAGAGGACGGCCCGGCGGGCGGGCTCCGAGCCGTCTGTGCCGACGACGACCGGGCCGGGGGAACCGTGTGCGGGACTGTTGCTCATGGGGGTCTCCGGCAAGGTGTGGCTTGCGCGTGGGCTGCCGGGCGCGGCGATTCCGGCAGGTTGGAGGGAGGGCGCCGTCCCCCGGTCGGCCCACTGCTCTTCATAGTCCTCCGGCTGCGTCGCCGTGGCATGTCCGTTCCCGTTCGGGCGCAGGACGGGGCCGGCTCGGCGGGTGGCTGCCAGTCGGGATGCTGCCGTTCGCGTGCCCTCGGCACGGGGAGGATCGTGAAGGGGAGGAGGGCGCGCCGAGAAGCAGGGACGCCGTGCACCGGCGCCACCCATCTGTTCGAGGAGCCCGGAGCGATCGAGGAGGCCGCCGGCCTGGCCACGTCCTGGTTCACCGATCACCTGAAACCCGACCTGCAACCGGCGGGCTGACACCGGGCCGGGACCGGACCCGGCCGCCCTGAGGCGTGGACCCGCGTGTTCGGAGGAGGAATGATGACGGTTCTGGTCGGCTATGCGAGTGCGCACGGGTCCACTCGGGAGATCGCCGAGCGTATCGGCATCCGGCTGACCGAGTCCGGCGTCTCAGCCGACGTCCGGCCGCTCGGCGACAGGACGACGGCGTCCGGGTATTCCGCCTTCGTTCTGGGCAGTGCGGTCCACAGCCGGCGGTGGCTGCCGGAAGCGGCCGCATTCCTGGAACGCCACCGTGACACGCTCGCGCACGGTCGGGTCTGGGCCTTCAGCGTCGGTATGCCCGCCGCGCTGCGGGGGCCGTGGCGCAGGTTCGCCGGTCGCGAGGAGGCGATCGTCCGTGAGACGTTCGGGCCATTGCCCGGGCTCTGCGAGCACCGCCTCTTCTCCGGTGTCGTCACCCGTGAACAGCTCGGCCGGGTGGGCACGCTCGCGCTCCGTCTCCTGGGCGGACGCACCGGGGACTACCGCGACTGGGCCGCCATCGACGCCTGGGCCGCCGAGATCGCCGGTGAGCTCCGCGCCGCCGGGGAGGCTGCGGCTTCGGACTGAACAGATCATGCGCCGTGGTCGCATCGGTCCCGATCGCTGAGCGTCTCGGCCGGTGACCGCGCGGGAAGCTGTCGGCAGCTCTGGGGCCGTTCGGCCCTGGTGCCGGGCGGGGGCGAGAGTACCGTGGGAATTGGCCTGCGGGGCGAGCGAGGGAGTTCGACCGGATGGCCCCGGGCGATGGGCGGAGGCTCCGCGCGGGGTGTTTGTCGACGGTCGGGCTGAGAGGCTGGAAGGTCTGTGAGACCGGAAGGCGACCTCCATGACCTGATCCGGACAATGCCGGCGAAGGGAGCCCACCTTGCAGGTTTCCGTCTGCCCGCACGGCACTGCCACGAGTCGCGATCGGTGACGAGGCCCGGCGGAGCGCCGACGGGCCCGGTAGAGCGGCCCGGTAGAGCCGGTCGGCCCATGCGGTGCGGCGGGGCCTGAGATTTCGCCGGGCCGTACCACTTCGGTCATGGCCGGTCTGGGGTGTGCGGAGGGCTCCCCGGCCACACTTCGAACGCCTGCGAAATCCCCGCCGGCGGTCCAGCGCGGAAACGACCGCGGATCAGCGCATCAACCTGGACCACGGCATCGGCCCGACCGCTGAGCTCCACTTTCACCGGGGCGGCGCCGGCATCTGCGAGGGCAACCGGCTGTGCGGCGGCCTCTTCGATCGGGGCCGACGTGTCCACCTGCCAGCGGGTGCGGACCACCTGATCGGCGGGTGAGACATAGTCCCCTGCTGCGCCAGGACCAGGGACGACAATCAGCCTGAACGACTGCCCCACCGTGTCGGCGACCACGTTCGCCACGGACGGCGCACCGGAGATCGACATGTGCACCATGGCGCTCGGTTCCCGTGGGGCACTGGCACCGGTCATCGCTCTCCTCCGGGGTCGGCTTCTCTTCCAAGGGTCTGCCAGTGCGTGGCCTCCCGCATCTGTTCGGCGTGGGAGTCCTGCTCGTGTTCGTGGCCGCCGGCGGCTCGCCCTCGGCCGGGGCGCGATGGCGGGCCAGGTCGTGCTGTCGCTGCTCGCTCCACAAGGTCGGCGCCGGTCGTCACGTGTGCCCCAGGGCGAGCCGGCTCTGGCGAGGGTGTCCGTCCAGGCCGGGGTGCTGGGGCCGATGGGCGGCGCCGAGGGGCTACGGGGCCTGACCTCCTGCGCCGGACACCGCAGGACCGGCACGAGTTGCGCGCTCGGCGGTTTCCGTGCGGTCCTGTCGCTGCGCTCGTCAGAACTGCGGGAGCATGGACAGGTCGAGCCGGGCAGGGCTGATCAGCCGAGTGCACCCGTGTGCCGACGACCGGATGCACGCGGTGTTGGGGCGGGCCACGGTGGGGGTATGGATCTCATCGCACTGCTGGAGCTGGATGGACCGGCGAACGTGCGGCTCCTCACGGCCGAGGGACTGCCCGCCACGCCGAGTTCACCGGTCGTCCGGGTCCACGCCGCCGCCCGCACGCCCACCCCGGCGGAGTTCACCCTCTGCGGATTGTCGACCCGCGGCCTGCAATCCGACTCACAGCAGCCCGCCGCACCGGGTGACCCCTGGTGGCCGCCGCGCTGGGACCGGCACGTCTGCCCGGTCTGTGGGACCACCGCCGGGGATCACCGTCGCCGAACCCGCCGGGGGCAGTCCTCCTGCTGACCTGCCCGACCTGGGTACCGCATCGACAACCGCCGGCGCGGCCCGGCAGGCCGCCGGCAAGAGGGACGCCGGCTCCGCCTGCGCCCCGTCCGCGGGAGCCCTGCCGACCCGGCCTTACCGGGTGACTTCTGCGACCTATGCAAGGAGCAATCACTGTGGCAACGGACTACGACGCCCCGCGGCACACCGAGGACGACAACGAGGCAAGCCTTGAAGAACTGAAGTCCCGCCGTGAGGAGCGGCGGCCCGGCGCGGCAGGCCCGGACGAAACGGAAGAGGGCGAGACCGTGGAGCTCCCCGGAGCTGATCTCTCCGGGGAGGAGCTGATCATCAAGGTCCTGCCGGAGCAGCCGGGCGAGTTCGTCTGCGCGACCTGCTTCATGATCCACCACCGCAGCCGGCTCGCCCACACGGACGACCAGGGCGGGCTGATCTGCCGCGACTGCGCCCCCTGACAGCGGTCGGTGCGCCCGCTGCGCGGACAGCTTCAGTGCTACGAGTACCGCGGTCAGGACGGCGGACCAGACTGGACGCACGACCCACCACGGCCGGATGCCGATGGCTGAGCTGCGAGTCCTCCCGGGCGGAGCGTGACGACGCGCGGTGTGCGGTGACCGCCGGTCGGCGTATTCCGTCGGGGCGGGCAGGACAACGCCGTTGGCTCCGGCGGCGTCAGGCCGGGTGGATGAGGCGGCTTTCGTAGGCGAAGATCACGGCCTGTATCCGGTCGCGGAGTTCGAGCTTTTGCAGGATTCGCCCCAGATGGGACTTCACGGTCGCCTCCGCGAGATACAGGGTGGCCGCGATCTCGGTGTTGGACAGGCCGCAGCCCACCTGGACGAGCACCTCGCGTTCACGGGCGCTGAGCCGGCTCAGCCGCTCGTCGCGGTCGGCGCTGCTGCCGTCGGGGATGTGCGGGCGGAGGTGCTCCAGCAGGCGGCGGGTGATCCGCGGGGAGACCACCGCGTCGCCCGCGGCGACGCTGCGTATCGCGGTGAGCAGCTCCTCGGGCCTGGTGTTCTTCAGCAGGAAGCCCGAGGCTCCGGCGTTGAGTCCGGCGAAGGCGTATTCGTCCAGGTCGAAGGTGGTGAGGATCAGCACCCTGCTCTGCGGGGAGACCCCGATGACCTGTCGGGTCGCCTCGATCCCGTCGGTCCCGGGCATCCGGACGTCCATGAGGACGACATCGGGGCGCAGCTCCCGGGCGAGGCGTACGGCCTGGATGCCGTCCGCGGCTTCGCCGACCGGTGCCATGTCGGGCTGGGCCTCCAGGACCGTGCTGAAGGCCATGCGGAGCAGAGCTTCGTCGTCGGCGATCAGGATGCGGATCGTCATGCGGACGCCGCTCCGCCGCTGCCGAGGAAGAGGCGGGTACGGACTCCCCAGCCGCCGCCCGGAAGAGGGCCGGCCTGCAACTTCCCCCCGTAGGCGGCCGAGCGCTCGCGCATGCCGGGGATGCCGTGGCCGGATGGTGTGGCGGCGGGAAGCGGTGGGCAGGGGCCGCCGTCGGTGACGTCCACGGTGACGGACTCGGTTGAGCACCGTATCCGGACCTTCGCGGGTGTGCCGGTGGGTGTGTGTTTGAGGGCGTTGGTCAAGGCTTCCTGTACCAGACGGTAGACGGTGAGTTGTGCGGTGGCGGGTATGTGGGTGTGGCCGCCGTGGACCTCGAGGCGGGTCGGCAGCCCGGCAGCGCACATCTGGTCGGCGAGGGTCCCCAGCTGTGCGATGCCGGGCAACGGGTGGCGCTCCGCGTCCGGTTCGTCGGTCCGCAGGATGCCCAAGGAGCGCCGCATGTCGGTCAGGGCCTGCCGGCCCGTCTCGGAGACCTGGAGCATCGCGGTGGTGGCCTTGTCGGGTGACCGGTGCTGCGCGTAGACGGCGGCGTCGGTGAGCGCGACCATGACGGACAGGTTGTGGGTGACGATGTCGTGCATCTCCCGGGTGATGCGTGTCCTTTCCTCGGCGACGGCCAGTCGCGCCTGCTGGTCCTGTTGCTGCTCCAGGCGGGCGGCCCGTTCCTCCAGGGCCCCGAGGTAGGCGCGCGTGGTCCGCACGTTCACACCCAGGACGGCGGCGGCGACGACCATCGCGGTGACCGCGACGAAGGGGGTCAGGAATGCGCCTTCCGTCGCCCAGCGCAGACAGGCCAGCAGGACCCCTGCCTCCACGACGGCACCGGCGACGAGCGTGCCGCGCCGGCCCGAGTTCGCGGCCGCCGTGTAGAGAGCCACCAGCAAGGCGATGTCCGCCGGCAGTTGGACGTCCATCAGCCACTGGCCGAAGGCCGCGGCTGCCACGGCGCCGAACACCGTGAGCGGGGCCCGGCGCCGCCACACCAGGGGCAGCGCAAGGGCGGCGGTGAGGGCCACGGCCGCCGGCAGCTCTTGCGGCGCGCGTGTGGTCACGACGTTGAGGAGGAGCAGCGCCGGCAACAGCGAGTCCCACACCATGGGCGGCAGCCGGAGGCCCCAGCGCCGGGCGGCTCTCACCGGTCGCGCCGCTCGCGCGGAGGCCAGGTCGGCGTACCTCGTCAGCCGTAAGGCCGTCCTCGCCCATCGGTCCCGGTCCCGGTGGCGTGCCCGGTGGGCGAGGACGGGTTCCGCGGCCGCCTCGGTCATCGCACATTCCTGTCGGTTCAGCGTCATGGCGGCCCCGGCCAGGGCCGCCACCGCGTACAGCCGCGCCCCGGTCGCGTACGGGGCACGCACGCCTCCGCGCTGCCCGGCACGTACCGCAGCCCTGTCACGGTAGGCCGCGGGCCCCGCGAAGCACATGAGTCCACCGGCTGATGGCACCCGTGGCGCGATACGACCGCAGGAGGAGTCCCGCTACCTCCCGTGGTCGTACGGCGGCCGCTGATCCGGCGTGCTCGACTGCGACCCCGGTTGCACCGGGACCTGCCACGGATTGCGACCCCGGTCGCACACGATGGCGACCCGGGATCGATGTGGCAGCGCATCCCCGGCGCCGAGTATGGCCGGGTGACCGAGATCATCGCGGGACTGTCCATGTCCCCTCTGGAATTTCTTGCCGTGCTGCCGTCGCGCTGGTGGTGGCGCGCTGGCTTCCCCCCGCCGCCCGCCCACGCGTCACGACGGCGGCCGGGGCGGTTCTCGTGCTGTCCGCGATAGTGCTGAGTGTGGTGGGGATCCGCTGGCAGATGCTGCCGGTACTGGCAGGTGCCGCCTTCGCGTCGCCGTTCGCCTTGGCCCCCCTGCTGCGACGCCGTACCGGCCGGCCGGCGTGGCGGGCCCGCTGGTGGCTGGCGTTGCCGGGGTCGGTGGCCTGCGTCGGCCTGATCGCCACGGGCCCGGTGGCCGCCTGGGCCTTTCCCGTGCCCGTGTTCCCCGAACCGTCGGGCGACTTCGCGGTCGGCACCCGCGTGGCGCAGTGGACCGACCCACGCCGCCCCGAGACCTTCACTGCCGATCCCGACGACCGGCGCACCGTCGTGGTCCAGCTCTGGTACCCCGCGCAGAAGAGCCCCGCAGGCGCGCAGCGGGCCCGGTACCTCGGACGCACGGAGCACGAGGCGCGCACCGTCTCCGATGCCCTCGCCCACGGAGTCGGCCTGCCCGGCTTCCTGGTCGACGGTGTTCCGCGTGCCCGCACCCATGCGGTCGTCGACGCCCCGGTGGACAGCAAGGGGGGACGGTTCCCCGTCGTGCTGTTCTCTCCCGGGTCGGGCGGAGTGCGCACCCAGAACACCGCCTGGGCGGAGGAACTGGCCAGCCACGGTTATGTGGTCGCCGCCCTCGACCACCCGTACGACTCCGCCGCCGTCGTCCTCGCCGACGGCCGGACCATCAACACCGAGACCGCCTCCACCGGCGACCCGGACCAGGACGACGAGCTGGCGGCCGGCTGGACAGCGGTTCGAGCCGCCGACCTCGGCTTCGTCCTCACCCAGCTGGACAGCCTGGACCGAGGTGAGATCGCCGGCCCGCTGAACGGGCGCCTGGACACCGGCCGGGTCGCGGTGGCCGGCCACTCCATGGGTGGTGCGGCCGCCCTGCAGGCAGCCCGGCAGGACCGCCGGTTCGACGCCGTCATCGATCTGGACGGCTACCCCCACGGCCCCACCTCGCCCTCCCTCGGCCAGCCGACGCTCGCGCTCACCCAGGCCATCACCCCGGGAACCGACCCGCGCTACATACCCCGCCTCACCGAGGTGCTCGAGTCCAGCGCCGCGACGAGCTACCGGCTCACCATCCCCGGCGCCGCACATCTCACTTTCATGGACGGCCCCCTGTACCTGCCGCCCGTGCCCTCGATCGTCGGCTCCCTGGGGCGCACCGAGAGCCCGCGCGTCGTCGCCGCAGCCACGCTCGCCTTCCTGGACGCCATTCTGCAAGGCAAACCCGGCGACCTGGCCGGCGTCCTGCCGGCCTACGGCGACCTCAGCGTCTACCACCCGGACAACAGCTGACCGTGCCGCGCTGCTCCAGCACGACAGGTCTCCGGCGAGCGGGGAGCACGGGACCGCAGTGCGTCCCGGCCATCCGACAGGCCGTAGACCGGGTACAGGTACAGCATCGAGAGCAGGAACTTGACGAACCGCATCTGGTAGGCGATGAAGCCGGCGCCGATGCGGCGCTCGGGCGTGTAGTAGTTGACGATGTGCCGGCTGTGGACGACGCCGGGCAGCCGGGCGTGGACCATGGCGTGCAGCAGGGCGTAGTCGTTGCCGATGGTCTCGATCGAGGGCAGCAGCGGATCGGCCGGCCGGCCGGCCGGCGAGGCGGTGGCCGGCGTCGGCGGCCGAGGGCAATGCGCGGGTCGGCTCGCGTACGGGGGGTTCGGACGTCGTCCGGGACCGGTTCCTGCCGCACGTGCGCCCGGCCGGAAGCCGGGGTCGGCCGGCTCGTCGACGGCCGGGGTGCCGATCGGGCGGCGGCCCGGCCGCCTGGGGTCGGTCAGCTCTCCAGGTCGTAGGCCACGGTGACGGGGGCGTGGTCGGACCAGCGCCCGGCGTGGGTGTCGGCTCGTTCGACGCGGGCGTCGGTGGCCCTGGCGGCGAGGCCGGGGGTGGCGACCTGGAGGTCGGAGATGGCGCTGTGGCAGCGCGACCGCGCCGGCAACCGGCCGGAGGCAGGCGAACTGACGCACCATTCGGACGCGGGGTCGCAATATACGTCGTTCGCGCTGGCCGAGCACCTGGATCGGGCCGGCATCGCCGCTTCCATCGGCTCGGTCGGCGACGCACTGGACAACGCACTGATGGAGTCGACCATCGGCCTGTACAAGACCGAACTGATCAAGCCCCAGCGGCCCTGGCGCACGCTCTCCGAGGTCGAGCTCGCCACGGCCGAATGGGTGGACTGGAACAACCACCGCCGACTCCACGGTGAGATAGGCCACGTCCCGCCCGCCGAGTACGAGGCCAATTACTACCTGACCGCCACAAAACCGCTGGTCACAGTCACAACGTAGAGTCTCCGGCCAAGCCGGTGCGGTTCACTCCAGGTGTCCACGTCCAGGGGGAAGCTTCACTACCGTTCGTCCGGAACGTGTTCCAGGTGACGGAGCGGAACCCCAGCCGATGTACGGCTGGGGTTCCTGGAGGCGGTGAGTATCGGTCAGCGGGTGGAGTTGTCCGTGCCGTAGCCCGTTTGGCCAAGCCCCGGTAGGTCGCACCTGATCGCGTTCACCGCGGATCTGGCAGGTCAGCGCTGCAGGGTGAGGACGGCCGGCCGGTAGGGCAGTTGCACGTAGGGCTGTCCGTCCGAGCTGGGGGACCTGCCCTGGTAGAGGAACTGCAGGTTGCAGGGGTCGACGGTCATGGTCTGGTCGGGGTTGTTGCGGACCAGGTCGCCGTGGCTGATGTCGTTGGTCCAGGTGGCACCGCTGTTGGCCTTGCCCGCGAAGGGGTTGCTTTCGGTGCCGGCCTGCGGGGTCCAGGAGCCGCTCAGGCTGGTGGCGGTGAACGAGCGGAAGTAGCGCCCGTTCGCACCCTGCGCCTCGACGATCATGAGGTACTGGTTCTGGCCCTGGACCTTGTAGACCTGCGGCGCCTCGAACAGGTTGGCCGGTGTGTCGCTCATGATCGTGGTGTAGGAGGAGCCGAAGCTGCCCGGGAAGTTCCCGATCGGCATGCTCGCCCGGTACATGCTGCCGTTGTCACCGGCGAAGAACAGGTACATGTTCTGGCCGTCGGCGATCAGGGTCGGGTCGATCGGGCCGCCGGTGGGCAGGCTGCCGGTGAACAGGGGCTGCGGCGCGGACCAGCCGTTGGGGTTGGTGGGGTCGCTGGACGTGCGGTAGGTGAAGGGCCAGGCGGTACCCCACCCCAGTGAGGCCAGCACCCAGGTGTTCTTGGGCACGAAGTAGAACAGTTGGGGCGCCACCGCGGACTGGGGCAACCCGGACTGGGTGGCCGTCGCCATGTCCGACCAGTTCGTGAAGGGACTGAACCCCATCGTGCCCCACGACGATCCGTCGGAGGTGGTCGCGTAGACCAGGTGCTTGCCGTTGTACGTCACGGTGGTGAAGTCCTTCAGGGCGACCCACCCGTTCGCCGGCTGCGCCAGCGGACCATTCGAGGTCCACCGGTATGTCGACGGGAGAGCACACGTGGTCGGCGTCCCGGACATGCCGGTCCACTTCTGGTTGCTGCCGCCGGAGCACGACCAGAGCTGCACCGCCGTGCCGTTGGCCGTAGCGCCGCCCGACACGTCCAGGCACAGCCCGGACTCCACGCCGACGACCGTGCCGTCGGTGTTCACCCGCCACTGCTGGTTCGCGCCGCCGTTACAGGCCCAGATCTCCACCCGGGTACCGGCCGTGGTGGCGTGGCCCGGGACGTCCAGGCACTTGTTGCCGTACACGGTCAGCTGGTTGCTGTCCGACAGCGTCCACTGCTGGTTGGTCCCGCCCGTGCAGTCCCAGATCTGCATGAGCGTGCCGTCGGTCTGACTGGCGTTCGGCACATCGAGACACCGACCGGAACCCACGCCGCGCAGGGCGCCGGTGGTGGCCGCCTGGGCCGGGTTGGCGACGAGCATCGCCGCCAGCGCCACCACGGCTGCAACCATGGCGGTGAGCACCACAGACAGCGGCCTGCGGCTGGAACTTGGTGTGCGCATAATGATCTCCTGTGTGAATGGGTGGAGCTGTCACACGGCTTTGTTATCGCTAACATTCATGGCGGCTGTGATCTTCGTCAGGTTGCGCTGCGGTACTGGTGGGTGTCACACCCCTGCTGCTCGTGGCGGTCCCGGCGGGGTGACGGGATCTGGCGGAGCAATGTGCCCACCCGCGGCTCAGCTCACCTGAAGTTCCAGTGCTCCACTCGCCGGCCCGGAAGGCCGGACGCAGTGACAGACGCGGTGGAGCGGCTTCCTACGTGGTGCCGCGATCGCCCTGCGGCGGCCGCGGGACCCGACGCCAGATCAGATGAACCGCCACAGGTGGTCGCTGGTGCCGTTGTCGTCCCAGAGCACGGCCCGGGCTCCCTGGGCGGTGGAGGCGCCGGAGATGCCGAGGACGCGGCCGCTGTTGGCGCACTGGATCCTGAAGGTGTCGCCACCGCCGTGGCGCAGGCGCCAGCGGTGGTCGGCCGCGCCGTTGTCCGCCCACTGGACGATCTGGGCGCCGTTGGCGCTGCCGCCGTTCTCCACGGCGAGGACCTTGCCGCTGTTGGAGTTGCGCAGGCGCAGGTAGCCGCCGGTGTCGAGGGCGGCCGTCCAGAGGTGGTCGGCGGTGCCGGTGTCGCCCCACTGCAGGGCGGTGCCCCCGTCGGCGGTGGACATGTTCTGGATGCCGAGGACGAGTCCGCTGGCGACGTTCTGGATCCGCCTGGCACCGACGGGGAGGAACTGCCACTGGCCGGCGGCGGTGCCGCTGTCGGGCAGCTGTACGGCTGCGGCTCCCTGGGCGGTGGAGCCGCCTTCGATGCCGAGCAGCTTGCCGGTGTGGACGTTCTGGAACTTGTGGTAGCCGTTGCCCGCGTCGACGACGGTCCACCGGTGGTCGGCGGTGCCGGTGTCGCCCCACTGGAGGATCGCGGCGTTGTCGGCGGTGGACATGTCCTTCACGCCGAGGACCTTGCCGCTGTTGACGTTGCGCAGCCGCAGTGCGGTGCCGTCGACGACCAGGCCCCAGTTGTGGTCGGCGGTGCCGGTGTCGGGCCACTGCAGAGCGAGGCCGCCGTCGGCGGTGGACATGTTCTGGATGCCGAGGACGAGTCCGCTGGCCGCGTTGACCAGACGGAAGCTCGAACTGTCGGTCCGCCAGTACACGGTGTAGTTGAAGCCCTGGGCGTCGTGGAACGGGCCGAGGTTGACCGTCGCTCCGTTGGCGGTGGCCGTGAAGGCGAGGGCGGTGCTGCTGGTCCGGGTGATCGTGGCGGCGTCCAGGGCCGGCAGGGCGGACAGCGCGGTGCTGCCGTAGTTGCCGGCCAGGACGGCGGGGCCGTAGGTGACCGCCGCGACGCCGGGGCTGTCGTTGGCGGCCTGGAGGGCCACCCGCATGGGGAGCTTCACGGTGACGGTGTCACCGGAGACCCAGGACCGGGTGAGGGTGGCGTACGTGCCCGGGGTGACCGCGACGCTCTGCGCGACGCCGTTGACGCTGATCGTGGCGCCCGAGGTCCAGCCGGGGATGCGGACGCGCATGGACCACGTCCCGCCGACGCTGCCGGTGACCTTGAGCGTCGTGGTGTCCTCGGCCGGGAACGCGGTGGTCTGGCTGACCGTGATGCCCCGCTGGGTCCAGTCCAGGACGGATGGGAGGAACAGGTTCACCGTGAGGGTGGTGCCGTCGTGGAAGTAGATGGAGTCCATCAGCTTGGTGTTGGACTCGACACCCGTTCCCTGGCAGCACCAGAACGTGCCGTAGTCGGTGCTCCAGGTGCCGCCGCCCCAGGCCGGGCCCTTGCCCCTGCGGCCGCCCGGGTTGAGCGAGCTGAAGTACGTGATGTGGCCGTGCGGGTCGGCCGGGTTCTGGGCGCCGATAACGTGGTTGAGCAGCGCCTTCTCGTAGAAGTCGAAGTACGAGGCGCGGTCGGGGCTCAGCAGCCACAGCTCCCGGGTCAGCTTGAGCATGTTGTAGGAGTTGCAGAGCTCGCAGGTGTCGTCGGTGAGGTAGCCGGAGATGGCGTTCGCCGCCCGGAAGTGCTCCGCCTGGCTGTTGCCGCCGATGGCGTAGGTGTGCGAGCCGGTGGTGATCGCCCAGGCATTGGCGGCGATGTCACGGTAGCGGGTCGTCCCGGTGGCCTTGTACTCGCGGACGGCTCCGATCCACTTGGGCACCTGCGTGTTGGCGTGCATGCCGCCCAGCTGGTCCAGGTTCGCGGCGAGCGGGTCGAAGACTGCGGCGTGGTCGAACCGCTGCGCGGTGGTGAGCCAACGGGCGTCCCCGGTCTGCTGGTAGAGGTCGGCCAGCACCTCGTTCATGCCGCCGAACTCGGTGCCCAGCATCGACTGCGTCGTGCCGTAGCTGAGCGCGGCGGTGCGGCGGTCGACCCAGCCGGCGAGCGCGAGGAGCACGTCGCGGGCCTGGGTGTTGCCCAGCAGGCGCCATACGTCGAGCAGACCGGCCATGGTCTTGTGGACGCAGTAGTACGGGACGTTGCCGTTGCTCAGCTTGCCCGCTTCAAGGTTGGCGAAGTCGGCCTCGGGGAAGCCCGAGAGGTAGCCGGCGGAGAAGCCCGCGGCGGCATTGTTGGCCTGGCACTTGGCGAGTTCGGCCACCATCTGGTTGGCCTTGCCGCGGCAGGTGGTGTCCCCGAGTGCGGCGGCGGCCTGGGCCCACGCCGAGAGGAAGTGGCCCTGAACGTGGGTACGGAAGGGGAATCCCGGGTCGTCCCAACCCCCGTTCGCGGCAGCGGCGTTGGTGGAGAGCCGGTGGTTGGCGCGGAAGTTGTACAGCAGGCGGTCGACGTCGACGAAGCGGAGGTACGCCAGGGTGCGGTTCTGGTTGTCGAGCCATCGGCTGCTGGTGAGCCGGACCTGACCCAGCTCGAACGGCACCGTCGACACTCCGACGTCGGACCTGACCGGGGGCGTCTCCGCCGCAGCGGAGCCGGGGCTGAGGACGGGGCCGGCAGCCGCGGCCACGGCCGCGACGCCGGTCGCCTTGAACATGGCACGGCGGTTGAAGGGGTGAGCCGGCATGGCGAACTCCATGGTGCGTTAGAGAAGAAATCGGGGAGTACAGCGGCCAAGGGATCCGCGCACAAGGGCTGTTCGGCTCCAACCGGCTACCGCAGGGGCGCCGCTACAGCTTGCCGAGTTCGACGTGGTCGGTGGACCTCCAGGTGCAGGTCCTGCCGTCGGAGCAGCTGACGACGGTGGAGCCGTAGTCCTTCGCGTGGGCGTGCGTCGCCGCCCCGGGGTCTTGGTACGACGCCCGCTTGTTGCAAGAGTGTTAACGCTCACAATTAGGGTGTCAATACTTTCGACGGCAGCGCCGGCAAAGCCGTCCACCGCCCTGTGCGCTTCTGCTCTGCTCCTCTCGGGGTGCTACGAGACGGCGGGGTCACTGGTGAAGCCGGCGCCACCGTGGACATCGCGACTGGCGTCGCCGCCCCGAGGGCCCCGATACGGCGCCGGGGCCTGCTGACCGGGGCCGAACTGCGGGCCGGCCGGGACGTGACGGTCGACCTGCGCCTGCCCGCGCGCGAAGGCGGGCCTGTCCTGACCGACCACGGCCGGCTGGTCGCGGCCGCCGCACCCCCCGGCGACGCGCGGCGCTTCCGGGTCCGGCTGTCGGCGGGCGGCCGGTACCGGCTCTCCTACCCGGGCCCGGACATCGGGCACTGAACGGGGGCGCGTTGGCGCGGGGGCAGCGAGGAAACTCGGGTCCGGGGTGATCCGGCAGACCGGAACCCGAACCGGTCCAGGGTGCTCGCTCGTTCGAGCGGGCACCCTGTGGTGTCAGTACCGGGGGGGCTCGGGACGGGGCCGCTGCCGCGACTCCCGCCGCCGCCCGGCGGGTCGCGGGTCCGGGGCGCAAACCGGCGGGTACCGCGTGGCCGGGCCGGTGGTTCCGGCCCTCGGGAGGCTGGCCTGCCTTCACCGTGCCGGGCCGAACCCTCCCCAGACCGAGGCGGGCCCGCTGGACGACTGGGCGTCGACCCGGTAGCCGTCGTTCGCGGCGCTGCGCGTGCCGGTGGCGTGGTTGAACTGGCCGGCGAACTCGTGCTGTCCGGCCGGCACCGTGCGGCCCGGCTTCAGGACCCAGCGGTAGACCAGCACGCCGCCGGACTCCTGGGCGGTGACGGTGAAGTCGTCGCTCGGCAGGGTCCGCCAGTTGCCGGTGTCCCGTACGTCGCCGGTCTGGGCGATGCGCAGCTCCACGGTGAGTGAGGTGAGCGGCTGGGTGGTCTTGAGGACGAGGTTGTGCTGGGCCCAGTAGACCGTGCTGTGCGAGTCGACCGACCCCTCCGACCGCAGCGATCCGTCCTGGGGGTGGCTGCTCGCCGAGGGGGTCGGTCGCGAACCGGTCGGGGTGCTGGTGGCCGGGGCCGGGGCCGGCGCGGGTACCGGGGCGACGCTGCCCGGGGCGGCCGATGGCGTCGGCGAAGGGGTGACCGTCGGAGACGGGGCGGCCGGAGCGGTGGTGACGGTGTCCGACGGCGGTGGCGTCCGGACGATGCCGGCGACGGCGAGGCCGCCGGTCGCCAGGATGCCGGCGACGGCGAGGCCTGCGAGGGAGGCCCTGGGCCACGACCTCGCGAACGGCGGTGTTCGGTGGCGGGCGGGAGGGCCGGCCGCGCCGCGTTCGACCCGTGCCAGAATCCGTGCGCGGTCGGGCTGGTGGGCTTCGGCGGCCTCGCGCAGCCGTCGGGTGATGTGGTCGTTCACCGTTCGTTCCTCCTTCCCGTCGCCAGTTCGCCGACCGCTCGTGCGCCGAGTGCGCGTTCCAGCTCGGCCATGCCCTTCGAGGTCTGGCTCTTCACCGTACCCACCGATACGCCCAGGGCCGCGGCGGTGTCCTTCTCCGACAGGTCGAAGGCGTGGCGCAGCACCACGCACGCCCGCTTGCGGAACGGCAGCCGGGCGAGCGCCGAACGGACGTCCAGCACGGCAGCCGTGTCCGGGCCGTCCGTTCTCTCCGGGGCGCGGGACCAGAACAGCAGGACCCGGCGCCGCTCGCGGACCGCGCTGCGGATCCGGGCCCGGGCCATGTTGGCGACCACCCCGCGCGCGTAGGCGAGCGGGTGGTCGGCCGCGCGGAGCCGGTCCCAGCGCTGCCACAGGGCGAGCAGGGCGTCCGCGGCGAGGTCGTCGGCCGCGTCCGTCTCGCCGGTCAGGAGGTGGGCGAGACGGGCGAGTTCGGCGTAGTGGCGTTCGAAGAAGTCGTGGAACTCCGCGGACGCGGCATCGAGGAGCATTTCCCCCGGTCGCCCTCTCCCTGCAATGTGAACGCTAACAACAGGCGTGAGCCTAGCAGTGCCCGTTTCCAGGACGGGGCGGTGGTCGCCCCGGCGGGGGACCACCGCCGGCCGGCGGGCGAGCGGCGCGGTCAATGCCGGGCGAACTGGACCCGGGTCGGCTGGACGATGTCCGGCTTCACCGCGATCCCGTCGACGGTCAGTTGCTCCCCGTAGACGTCGGTGACCCTGATCGGCCCGCCGCACCCGCCACCGTCGGGGGAGAGGAAGTAGTTGTAGTCGGTGCGGGCGAGCTGCCGCCAGCCGCCGGCGGTCCGGACCTCCAGTGCCGCCACCGGGTTCCGGTGGCCGATCACCTGGATCCCGCACCACCACTGGCTGGACCCGCTCTTGTACCGGATCGACATCGTGTCCGGCGCCGTGCCGGGGCTCAGCACCGTCCAGGTGATCGGGAGGCGGCCCACCGAGAGTTCGGCGAGCTTGGCGAAGGCCTCGTGGCTGAGGTCGAGCTGCCCGGGCGCGCAGGGCAAGGGGCACTCGTTGACGATCCGCACCGTGATGCCGGCCCCGTTGGCGGCGCGGACGAGCACCGACGCCCCGCATGCCTTGGACGACTCGTAGTCGGTGTGGTTCATCGCCGCGACCATGAGATCGCCGGACGGACCGAACGAGCAGGCGCCGTTGCCGTCGGCGGCGTCGTAGGAGGTCGCGACGCCCTGGTAGCTCGTCCCGGGCTTGATCCGCCCGGCCAGCGACGCCGCGGCCGGTGCGGCGCCGGTACCGCTGATGGCGGCCGACGGTGACGGGGTGACCGAGACGGGAGTGGCCGTGGTGGAGGTGGCCGTGGTGGCCGACGGCCGCGGCGTGGGACTGGCCGAGGACGACGGGGTGCCGGTGGCCGAGGGCGCGGGGCTGGTCACCGACGGCGCCGCCGCCGAGGGCGTGGCACCGGTCGGGACGCCGGAGGAGGCCGGAGCGCTCGACTCGGTGGCCGCCGCGGACTCGGCGGCAGCCGACGCCGCGGAGTCGGCGGCACCCCCGCGGCCCGGCAGGAGTGCGAAGGCCAGGCACACCAGCACACCGACCGCCGCCAGCGCCAACGGAATGCCCATGACCAGCCCACGCCCGCGGTTCGGCTGTGGGGCGGCGTGCTTCGTTGCCCTCATTCCCATCCATTCGGTAGATCGACTCGACGTTGCACTGCGCAGTGGGCGCCGGGAGCGAAAAGGTTGCCGCGCCGACGCAGCTTTCTGTCCGGCGTTTCCTGGGGCCGGCCCGTGGGCGGGCGACGCGGATCCGCCGCCCGCCCACGGGCCGGGCCGGTCAGGACGGGTCGCCGTAGACCACCCCGCGGCCGTAGCCGCCCAGGTAGACCCGGCCGTAGACATCGGGGTCCCCGGAGACGACGTTGATGACGCTCCCGCCGAACTGGTGCTGGTCGTCGTTGATCCGGACCCAGGTCGAGCCGCCGTCGGTGGAGCGGAACAGGCCGCTGACGCCCTTCACCTTCCCGCTCAGGTAGACGGCCTGGTAGCCGGCGCCGGGCGCCGCCTTGCCGAAACCGACGGCGCCCGCCTGCTCGACGCCGTCGAGCTTGCGGAAGCTCGTCCCGCCGTCGGTGGAGTGCCGCAGCCCGTTGCCCCCGCCGGCGATCCACAGGTCACCGGCGACACCCGGGACCGCCTTGAGCTGCCCGTCGCCCAGCCCGGCGGCCCGGGCGGTGAAGTGCCGACCGCCGTCGGTGGAGGCGTACAGGGTGCCACCGCTGAGGGCGTAGAAGGTGTTCGCCGCCGAACGGTCGGCCACCACGGTCGCGTCCTTGGGCAGACCGGAGACCGCTGCCCAGGACGCGCCCCGGTTGGTCGAGAGGAACGGCGTCTGGCCCGCAGGGCTCCACACCACGGCGCCGCCGTCCGCCGAGACGGCCGTGGAACCGCCGCCCGCGTCGCCCACCGGAGCCGTCGCGAAGGGGGTCCAGCCGGCTCCGCCGTCGGTCGAGTAGGCGCCGTGCTGCGCGCCGCCGAGGCCGACCCGCACCATGAACTCCGGCTTGCCCTGGGCGAAGTCGATGCCGGTGGTGTTAGTGAACAGCGGCCCGCTCAGCGCCTTGGCGGGGACCTTGGTGAGGTCGTCGTGCCGGAACCCGCTGACGTCGCCGAGCGCGCTGATCAGCGGGAGGCCGGGGGGCTTGACCAGACCGAGCGTCGCGGTCTCCTCCAGGCCCTTGGCGGGGATGGTCCAGTGGGTCGGACGCCCGCTGTCCGCCGCCGTCACGTCGCTGCTGCCCCACATGCCCGATCCGGTGCCGTACAGCACGTGACCGGCGTCGAAGGGGTCGATGGCCAGCGCGCCCATCCAGTGCCCGATGCCGGTACCCACGTAGGGCGCCGCGGAGTTGTCCCGCTCCGAGCTCGCGCCGAGCGCCTTCCAGGTGGCACCGCCGTCGGTCGAGCGGTAGAGCTCGTCGGAGGGCCACCAGCGGTCCAGCGTCGTCACCATCACGGTGGCCGGGTGCTGCGGGTCGACCGCGAGGCCGGCGAAGCCGTAACTGCCGCTGGACGGCGAGACGTTCTTCCACGCCCCGGTGGACGGCGTGTACTTCCACACCGAGCCGGCCGTCACCCCGTTCGGGCCGGGCGCGTTGGTGTACGTCAGGTAGAACGAGCCGTCACCGGACAGCACACCGTGCTGCGGCAACTGCCCCGTCGGCTGGCCCGGGACGGCCTGCCAGCTGGCACCGCCGTCGGTGGAGCGGTACAGCGAGGTCGACTTGTCGGCCACCCCGACGTAGATCGTCCTGCTGCCGGACGGGCCGAAGGTCACGAAGGACAGGCCGACGCCGCTGCTCGCACCGTCCTTGACCGGGAAGCTGCCGACCTGGTTCCAGGTGACGCCGTAGTCGTTGCTGCGCCAGAGGCCGTTCTTGCGGGTGCCCAGGTGGAGCGTGCGGTGGTCGGACGGGTCCACCACCAGCCGCTCGCCCATGGACCGGCCGTCCTCGTTGCCGCCCAGCTTGAACGGCAGGTCGGTGCGCTGGAACGTGCGGCCCTGGTCGGTGGAGCGGAGGATCGCGCCGTTGCCCGCCCAGTCGTTGGTGTAGGTGCCGCTGGCGAGGTACAGCCGGTTCGGGTCGACCGGGTCGGTCGCCAGGCTCTCGGTCCCGAGCAGGTTCCAGTCGGCGCCACCGATCCAGTCGGTCAGCGAGGTCCACTGTCCGGCGGCCGCGTCCCAGCGGTACGCGCCGCCGATGTCGGTCCGGGCGTACAGGAGGTCCTTGCGGGCGGGGTTGAAGACCAGTCCGGTGACGAACCCGCCGCCGACGATCTGCGCGTTGTGCCAGGTGTACCCGCCCGTGCCGGATACCTTGACGAGCCGCCACTGCTGGTTGGTGCTGCCCCGGTCGGCGTACTGGATGAGGGGCACGCCCTCGTCGCTGCCGCCGCCCCACACGTCCAGCACCATGCCGCTGCCGCGGGAGACGAACTTCACCGCGCCGTCCCCGACGTCCTGCATCCGCCACTGCTGGGCGGCGGAGGCGCGGTCGCTCTGCTGCTCGACCGCGGCGGCGGACTGCGAGGAGTCACCGCGCACCCCGAGGACCTTGTGGCTGCCGTGGTTCTCCAGCTCGTAGTAGCCGTCCCCCGTCAGCCGCATCCGCCACTGCTGGCTCGCGGCGCCGGCCGCGCGGTTCATCTGCCGTATCCAGGCACCGTCGGCCGTGTCCGCTCCCGGCACGTCCAGCGCCTTGTCGCTGCGGACGGACACCAGCGTGTAGTAGGCGTCGGGATCCACCGACGCGGCCTTCGAGTCGGCCTGCACGAACAGCAGGTAGGGGCCGAGCACACCGGGCACACCCAGGGCCAGGCCCAGCGTGGTCCAGCGCCGACGGTGACGCCCACGGGGACGCCGCACACCACCGGCGGCCGGGCGGCCGCGCCGGCCGCGGCCGTCTGCCGTGGGATCCGTCTCGTTCATGGGGGCTACTCCTTGCTTCGGCCCTGCCACCACGCGCCCACCCGGTCAGGCGGTGCGCGACGGCGGTCGGCGGTGGGATCGATCGGACGACCCGGGGGTGTTCGGCCCTCGGTGTCGTCCATCAGTTGCCGCCGGTGCGCGGGAGGTTGCCGCCCAGTCGAAGATTCTCGTGGTCCACGTCCGGCCTTGACGATCGGGCACGGGGCTGAACAAGTGCCCGACTCACCTGGTCGAGTCCGCCGGGGCGCGAACGCATGTCGCCCTCGGCCGTCCGATGGAGGACGGCCGAGGGCGAGGGCGTTCGGGGTGGTTCCGGGGTCAGGAACCGGCCCGGCGCTTGTTGTAGACGTCGAACCCGACGGCCGCGAGCAGCACCAGGCCCTTGATGACCTGCTGGTAGTCGGTGCCGACGCCGACCAGCGACATGCCGTTGTTCAGCACGCCGAGCACCAGGCCGCCGATGATCGCTCCGAGGACGGTGCCCACGCCGCCGCTGGCGGAGGCGCCACCGATGAAGGCGGCGGCGATGGCCTCCAGCTCGAAGTTGATGCCGGCCTGCGGGGTGCCGGCGTTCAGGCGTGCGGCGAAGACCAGCCCGGCCAGCGCCGCGAGGACGCCCATGTTGGTGAAGGCGAGGAAGACGACCCGCTTGCTCTTCACCCCGGACAGCTTGGCCGCCGGCTCGTTGCCGCCGATGGCGTAGGTGTGCCGCCCGATGATGGAGTTGCGCATCAGATAGCCGAAGCCGACCAGCAGCGCACCGAGGATCAGCAGCACGATCGGCACGCCGTGGTAGCTGGCCAGCAGCAGGGTGAAGACGACCACGGCCGCGGTGATCACGGCGAGCTTGGCCAGGAACAGCGCGAGGGGGAGCGGCTCCAGCCCGTACGAGGCGGTCTGCCGCCGACCGCGCACCTCCTGGAGGATCGCGACGGCTAGCACCGCGAGGCCCAGCAGCAGGGTGAGGTTGTGGTAGTTGGTGTGCGGTCCGACCTCCGGAAGGAAGCCGCTGCTGATGCTCTGGAAGCCCTTGGGGAAGGGGGCCACCGACTGGCCCTGGAGCAGGATCTGGGTGCCGCCGCGGAAGAGCAGCATGCCCGCCAGGGTGACGATGAAGGACGGGATCCCCAGGTAGGCGATCCAGAAGCCCTGCCAGGCGCCGGCGAGGGCGCCGATCACCAGCGCGGCCAGCACCGTCACGGGCCACGGCAAGTGGTGCTTGACCATCATCACCGCAGCGGCGGCCCCCACGAAGGCGGCCAGCGAGCCGACCGAGAGGTCGATGTGCCCGGCGATGATGACGATCATCATCCCGATCGCCAGGATGAGGATGTAGCCGTTCTGCTGGATCAGGTTGGTGATGTTGAGCGGCTGGAGCAGGATGCCGTCCGTCCAGATCTGGAACAGCAGCACGATCAGCGCGAGGGCGAGCAGCATGCCGTACTGGCGCACGTTGCCGCGCAGCGCGCGGGCCAGTACGCCGCCGAGGGAGGGGCCGGGGCCGGCCTGCGGTGCCTTCGGGGACGAATCCGGGATGATCTCGGTCTGGGCCATGCCTCACACCTGCTCGTTGCTGGATGCGGCGCTCATGGTCATGAGCCGCATGAGGGATTCCTGGGTGGCGTCGGCACGGGCCACCTCGCCGGTGATCCGGCCTTCGGCCATGGTGTAGATCCGGTCGCACAGGCCCAGGAGTTCGGGGAGTTCGGACGAGATGACGAGCACGGCCTTGCCCTGGGCGGCCAACTCGGCGATGACCGTGTAGATCTCCGCCTTCGCGCCGATGTCGATGCCGCGGGTGGGCTCGTCGAGGATCAGCACCTCCGGCTCGGCGAAGATCCACTTGCTGAGGACGACCTTCTGCTGGTTGCCGCCGCTGAGCGTGCCGGTCCGGGTGAACACCGTCGGGGCCTTGATGTTCATGGTGCGCCGGAAGGATTCGGCGACCCTGGTCTCCTCGTGCCGGTTGACCCGGCCGTTACGGGAGACCTTGCCGAGCGCGCTCAGCGAGATGTTCCGGCTGATGTCGTCGATGAGGTTGAGGCCGAGCTGCTTGCGGTCCTCGGTGACGTACGCGATGCCGTGCCCGATCGCCTCGGGCACCGTCCGGGTGCGGATCTCCCGGCCGTGCAGCCGCACCCGGCCGGCGGCCCACCGCCCGTACGAGCGGCCGAAGACGCTCATCGCCAGCTCGGTGCGGCCCGCGCCCATCAGGCCGGCGATGCCCACGATCTCACCGCGCCGCACGTTCAGCGAGGCGCCGTCCACCACCATGCGCTGCTGGTCGATGGGGTGCCGGACGCTCCAGTCCTCGACCTCGAAGGCGACCTCGCCGATGTCGGCCCCATCCTCGGTGAAGGGCTGTCGCTCGGGGTAGCGGTGCTCCAGGTCGCGGCCGACCATGCCGCGGATGATCCTGTCCTCGGAGATGCCCCCGGGGCCGATCGCGATGGTCTCGATGGTCTGCCCGTCGCGCAGGATGGTCACGGCGTCGGCGACCCGGGCGATCTCGTTCAGCTTGTGGGAAATGATGATGCAGGCGATGCCCTGCGCCTTGAGTTCGAGGATCAGGTCGAGCAGCTTGCGGCTGTCCTCGTCGTTCAGCGCCGCGGTCGGCTCGTCCAGGATGAGCAGCTTGACCTTCTTGGCGAGCGCCTTGGCGATCTCGACCAGCTGCTGCTTGCCCACGCCGAGGTCGGCGATCCGGGTGTGCGGGCTCTCGTCGAGGCCGACCTGGCGGAGCAGTTCGGCGGCGTGGGTGAGCGTCCGGTGCCAGCTGATGATGCCGCGGGAGGCGTGCTCGTTGCCGAGGAAGACGTTCTCGGCGATGGACAGGTACGGCACCAGCGCCAGTTCCTGGTGGATGATGACGATGCCGCGCTGCTCGCTGGCCCGGATGTCCCTGAACCGGCAGGGCGCGCCCTCGAAGAGGATCTCGCCCTCGTAGGCGCCGTGCGGGTAGACGCCGCTGAGCACCTTCATCAGGGTGGACTTGCCGGCGCCGTTCTCGCCGCAGATGGCGTGCACCTCGCCGGCGGCGACGGTCAGGTTGACCTCGGAGAGCGCTTTGACACCGGGGAACGACTTGCTGATCGACCGCATCTCGAGAACGGGTCCAGCCATGGGTGTGCGTCCGTATCGTTCGGGGCGGTGCGGTGGGGGAGGAGCCCCGGGCTCCGGGGAGCCCGGGTTCCGTACCGCCGGTCTCGGCGCGGGGCCCGTCGGCCGGGCCCCGCGGGCTACTTGAGCTGGTCCGCGGTGTACTGACCGCCGTCGACCAGGACCTTCTGGTAGTTGTCCTTGTCGACACTGACCGGCTGGAGCAGCTGCGCCGGGACGGTCTTCACGCCGTTGTTGTACTGGCTGGTGTCGTTGACCTCGGGCTTTCCGCCGGTCAGCAGTGCGTCGCCCATCTGGACGGCGGCCTTGGCCAGCTGGCGGGTGTCCTTGTAGACCGTCTGGGTCTGCTCGCCCGCGATGATCGACTTCACCGAGGCCAGCTCGCCGTCCTGGCCCGTGACGACCGGCAGCGACTTGACGGTGCCGTACCCGACGCCCTTGAGCGAGGACAGGATCCCGATCGAGATGCCGTCGTACGGCGAGAGCACGGCGTCGACGTGGGCGGAGGTGTAGGCCTTGCTCAGCAGGTTGTCCATCCGGGACTGGGCGACACCGCCGTCCCAGCGCAGGGTGGCGACCTGGTTGAAGTCGGTCTGGCCGCTCTGCACGACCAGCTTCTTCTGGTCGATGTACGGCTTGAGGACGCTCATCGCGCCGTTGAAGAAGAAGGTGGCGTTGTTGTCGTCCGGCGAACCGGCGAACAGTTCGATGTTGAACGGCCCCTTGCCGTCCTTGAGGCCGAGCTTGTCGACGATGTAGCTGCCCTGGAGGACACCGACCTTCGTGTTGTCGAAGGTCGCGTAGTAGTCGACGTTCGCCGTGCCGCGGATCAGCCGGTCGTAGGAGATCACCCGGATGTGGGCGTCGGCGGCCTTCTGCAGCACGTTGGTGAGGGAGGAGCCGTCGATGGCCGCGATCACCAGCAGCTTGGCGCCCTTGGTGATCATGTTCTCCACCTGGGAGACCTGGTTCTCCACCACGTTGTCGCCGTACTGCAGGTCTGTCCTGTAGCCCTTGGCCTGGAACTCCTTGACCATGTTGGTGCCGTCGTTGATCCAGCGTTCCGACGACTTGGTCGGCATCGCGATGCCGACCAGGCCACCCTTGGCGTCGCCCGTGGCGGGGCCGTCACCGGCACCGTTGGCACTCTGGCCGCAGGCCGCCAGCGAGAGCACCAGGCCCCCGGCGACCAGGCCCGCCGAAATCTTCCGCACAGTTCCTCCAGTGATGTTCCGCGACCGGGCACAGAGAACCCCTGGTGGGCGACTGGGAGCGGTCGAGCGGGGCCGGCCGGAGTGGTCCCTCGCGCTGTGGAATGTTGGGCGGCGATAGCTCTGGCCTGGCGTGACATGAATTGTTAACGCTCACAAGAACGGCGTCAAGGGGTGCGGGATCACCGTTGGATCGCGGTGCGCCGTCGGCCGGGGCGAGCGGGGCGCGTCGGCCGAAGGGGAGGGGCCTACCGGACGTCGTCGGGTGAGGACTTGGCGATCGACGGGTGGACGGCGGGATCCGATGCGGGCTCAGGATCTCGTCACCGCGCTTGGTGTCAGGCGATCGGCCGTGATGGCCGAGTCGAGCCCGTGGGTGTGGTCGCTCGCGCGTGGACCGCCAGCCGGCTGGCGAACGGGTGGCGTCGAGGCGACGCCGGCCCTTCGGCGGCGGCCCGGCGCCGGGGCGGCGGGATTTGTCAGAAGCCTTGACGGAAGACGGCTGAAGGGGCACTGTCCAGAGTTGTTAACGCTCACATGCTCCCTAGTCGCGCTAAAGGATGAGCAGGAGACGCCATGAGTGACAACAGAAGGACGATGCGGAGGATCCACGGAGGCGGTGCGCTGCGTCGCCTCTCCCGAGCCGGGGCCGCCCTCGCCGTCCTGGTCGGCGCACTGGCCGGTGCCACCGCGACGAGCGGCGTGGCGCAGGCGGCCGCGCAGGGGCCGTGCGACATCTACGCCGCGGGCGGGACGCCCTGCGTGGCCGCGCACAGCACCACCCGCGCGCTGTACTCCGGTTACGGCGGGCCGCTCTACCAGGTCACGCGCTCGTCGGACAAAGCGGTCCGGGACATCGACGCCCTGGGCGCGGGCGGCTACGCCGACGCCGCCGCGCAGGACGCGTTCTGCGCCGGCACCACCTGCGTCATCAGCGTGATCTACGACCAGAGCGGGAGGCGCAACCACCTCACCCAGGCGCCCGGCGGCGGGGCCGCACCAGGCCCGGACGACCTCGCCGTCGCGACCCTCGCACCCGCCACGCTCAACGGTCACAAGGCGTACGGCGTCTACGTGGCGCCCGGCACCGGGTACCGCAACAACCACACCTCGGGCATCGCGACCGGCGACCAGCCCGAGGGGATGTACGCGATCCTCGACGGCACGCACGACAACGGTGGTTGCTGCTTCGACTACGGCAACGCCGAGACGAGCAACAACGACACCGGCAACGGTCACATGGAGGCGATCTACTTCGGCAACATCAAGGTCTGGGGCTACGGCAGCGGCCCGGGCCCCTGGGTGATGGCCGATCTCGAAAACGGCCTGTTCTCCGGGGTCAACACGGGCTACAACGCCAACGACCCGACGGTCAACCACCGCTTCCTGACCGCCATGGTCAAGGGCGCGCCGAACCAGTGGGCGATCCGCGCCGGCGACGCCCGGTCCGGCGGCCTGTCGACGTTCTACTCGGGACCGCGCCCGAACGCGTCGGGCTACAACCCGATGCACAAGGAGGGCGCGATCATCCTCGGCATCGGCGGTGACAACAGCAAGGGCGCTCGGGGCACCTTCTACGAAGGCGTGATGACCAGCGGCTACCCGTCGGACGCGACCGAGAACGCCGTCCAGGCCAACGTGGTGGCCGCCGGCTACGCCGAGTCCGCCGTCGCCGGCACGGGTGCGCTGCGCGGGGCGGGTTCGGGCAAGTGCCTGGACGTACCGAACGCCTCCACCACGTCCGGTGTGCAGTCGCAGATCTACACGTGCTCCGGAGGAGCGAACCAGGCCTGGACCCGCACGGCAGACGGCCGGCTCACCGTGAACGTCTCCGGCACCACGCTGTGCCTGGACGCCTACGCGCGCGGAACCGCCGACGGCACCAAGGTGGTGACCTGGCCCTGCAACGGCGGTGCCAACCAGCAGTGGCGGTTCAACGGTGACGGCAGCGTCTCGGGCGTCCAGTCCGGCCGGTGCCTGGACGTCGCCGGGGCGGCGGTCGCGAACGGCACGCCCGTCCAGTTGTGGAGCTGCTGGGGTGGCGACAACCAGCGGTGGGCGTTCGGCTGACGACCCTCCCGGAGGGCGAGCCTCCCGGCCGGGCCCCGGTTCCGCAGCGAGCGGAGCCGGGGCCCGGCTGCTTTGCCCGCCTGTTTTCCGCCCGGCTGCTTCGGCCCGGCTGTGGTGCCCCGGACGGTGTCACCGGGTGGGCACGCGATTCCGCGGTTCCGGCCTTCGACGGTGTGACCCGACTGCGAAGCGGGAAGGCGTCGGAGGCGTCGAGATCACATAGGTGCCCGTGGTGTCCGATCCGGCCCCTTTTGATGGTCGGGGCGAACTCCAGAGCGCTCACTTGCCGCAATGGCCACATGCCGGCGGCCTGAAGGGCTGGTAAGAAGAGGACCACCCTTCGGACCGAGGGTGACGAATTGGCCTGGACCTGGTCGCGTACTGTGGTCACAGTCGAGGAGGGGACTGCGAGTGGGAACCGAGAGTGCCGGGACGGAACAGCGCCAGCCCGTGATGGCGGACGTGGCGAAACTGGCGGGTGTGTCCCACCAGACGGTGTCCCGGGTGCTCAACGGTGCGCCGCACGTCCGGCCGGACACCCGGGACCGGGTGCTGGCGGCCATCCGGGAGCTGGACTACCGGCCCAACTCCGCCGCCCGCGCCCTGGTCACCCGTCGTTCGCAGACCCTTGGCGTCGTCAGCTTCGACTCGACGCTCTACGGGCCCGCCTCGATGCTGGACGGAATCGAGCAGGCCGCACGCAGCGCCGGGTACTTCGTCAGCGTGACCAGCCTGCGCTCGCTGGACGGCCGATCGGTCCAGGAGGCCGTCGACCGGCTGCGCGACCAGGGGGTGGAGGGCGTCGTGGTGATCGCGCCGCAGACCTCCGCCGTCAGCGCGGTGGCCCGGCTCTCCAGCTCGGTGCCGGTCGTCGCGGTCGGATCGGGCAAGCAGACGCAGGTGCCGATGGTGTCGGTGGGCAACCGCTTCGGTGCCGGAGAGGCCACCGGGCACCTGCTCGACCTGGGCCACCGCACCGTGCACCACGTGGCGGGACCGGCGAACTGGGTGGAGAGCCAGGACCGAGAGGAAGGGTGGCGCCTCACGCTGCAGGCGGCGGGAGCCCCCGTGCCGGAGGTGGAGCGTGGCGACTGGAGCGCCCGCTCGGGCTACCAGGCGGGACTGAGGATCGCCAAACTGTCCGATGTCACCGCCGTCTTCTGCGCCAACGATCAGATGGCCCTCGGCCTGCTGCGTGCCCTGAACGAGGCCGGCCGGTCGGTCCCGGCGGAGATCAGCGTGGTCGGCTTCGACGACATTCCGGAGGCCGCCTACTTCATCCCGCCGCTGACCACCGTGCGGCAGGACTTCGGCGAACTCGGCAGGCGGGCTCTGGAACTGCTCGTCGAGGAGCTGGAGGGCACCGCGCCCTCTCCGGCCCAGGTGCAGATCTCCCCGGAGCTGGTGCTGCGCCACAGTGTGGGCCCCGCTGCCCGGCGTTGAACCGCCGACAGGTCCGCGGTAACGCCCCTGTCCTCTCGTTCCGAACCTAGCTGCCGACCAGGGAACTTCTCTTGACACGGATTTTGTTAGCGTTCACAATTCCTGTGAGCGTTAACAAGAGCCCCCCAGCTCCACCGGCCGAGCACTGACATCCCGCTTCTGAGTGCTCGGCCGGTGGCCCCCGCGTTCCGCCCTCTATGAGGGAGAGGTAGCGGAGCGGCGCCTGTCGCCGGTGTGCTCCCCCCTGCCCCGGTCATGGACCGCGCCGGCGACAGGCGACAACAGTTGCTCACGGCACCAACGCCGTTCCCCCGTACGAAGGATGAGCACACGTGACCATCAATCCCGCCGTTCCGGATCCGGACCGCTACGTGGTCGGAATCGACTTCGGCACTCTCTCCGGCCGTGCCGTGGTGGTCCGGGTGCGGGACGGTGAGGAGGTGGGAACCGCCGTCCACGACTACCCGCACGCCGTCATCGAGCGCGAACTGCCCGGCGCCGGCCGGCCGCTCCCGCCCGACTGGGCGCTGCAGCACCCCGGTGACTGGCGCGAGGTGCTGCGCACCGCCGTCCCGGCCGCACTCGCCGCCGCCGGGGTCGACCCGGCGCACGTCATCGGGATCGCCACCGACTTCACGGCCTGCACCGTCCTGCCGGTGCTCGCCGACGGCACCCCGCTCGCCGAGACGTCCGTGTGGGTGACCCGCCCGCATGCCTGGCCCAAGCTCTGGAAGCACCACGCCGCCCAGGGCCAGGCCGACCGGATCAACGCCCTGGCCCACGCCAGGGGCGAGAAGTGGATCTCCCGCTACGGTGGCCGGATCTCCGCCGAGTGGCAGTACGCCAAGGCACTCCAGGTCCTGGAGGAGGACCCGGCCGTCTACGCCGCGACCGCCCGCTGGATCGAGGCCGCCGACTGGATCGTCTGGCAGCTCACCGGCGCCGAGAGCCGCAACGCCTGCACGGCCGGCTACAAGGGCATCCACCAGGACGGGAGTTACCCGAGCGAGGACTACCTCGCCGCGCTCCACCCGGACTTCGCCGACTTCGCCCGCACCCGCCTGGAGCACCCGCTCTCCCCGCTCGGCTCCCGGGTCGGTTCCCTCACCGCACGGGCGGCGCAGTGGACCGGTCTGCCGGAGGGCATCGCGGTCGCCGCCGGCAACGTCGACGCCCACGTCGCCGCCCCGGCCGCCCGCGCCGTCGACAACGGCCGGCTCCTCGCCATCATGGGCACGTCCACCTGTCACGTCGTCAACGGCGCGACGCTCGCGGACGTCCCCGGCATCTGCGGCGTGGTCGAGGACGGCATCGTCGCCGGCTCCTACGGCTACGAGGCCGGCCAGAGCGCCGTCGGCGACATCTTCGCCTGGTGGTTGCGCCAGGGCGTGCCCGCCGACTACCTGGCCGAGGCCGAGGCCGACGGCGAGGACCTGCACCGGCTGCTCAGCCGCAAGGCCGCCGCCCAACCCGTCGGCGCCCACGGCCTGGTGGCGCTCGACTGGATGAACGGCAACCGCTCCACCCTGGTCGACCACCACCTGTCCGGCGTGATCGTCGGACTCACCCTCGCCACCCGCCCCGAGGAGATCTACCGGGCCCTGCTGGAGGCCACCGCCTTCGGCACCCGGGTCATCGTCGAGGCCCTGGAACGCGGTGGCGTCCCGGTCACCGAGTTCATCGTCACCGGCGGCCTCAAGAAGAACGCCCTGCTGATGCAGATCTACGCCGACGTACTGCGCCGCCCGGTCTCGGTGGCCGAGTCGGAGCAGGGTCCCGCGCTCGGCTCGGCGATCCATGCCGCGGTCGCCGCCGGGGCGTACCCGGACGTACGGACCGCGGCCGACGCCATGGGCCGGGTGCAGCGGGGCGCCTACCGGCCGGACCCGGCCGCCGCCGACGTGTACGACCGGCTCTTCGCCGAGTACCGCGCCCTGCACGACCACTTCGGCCTCGGCGCCGACAAGCTCCTGCACCGCCTGCGCGACATCCGGAACGCCGCCCTCACCACACCGAGCGAGGCATTGTGAACGCGAACGCGACCATCGACCTCATCCGCCGACAGGTCAGCGACCTGCACCAGGAACTGGTCCGCTACAACCTGGTGGTCTGGACCGCCGGCAACGTCTCGGCCCGCGTCCCCGGCGAGGACCTGCTCGTGATCAAGCCCAGCGGCGTCTCCTACGACGAGCTGACACCGCAGAACATGATCGTCTGCGATCTGGACGGCAACGTCGTCGAAGGCGGCCATGCGCCGTCCTCCGACACCGCCGCGCACGCCTACGTCTACCGCCACCTCCCCGAGGTCGGCGGGGTGGTCCACACCCACTCCACCTACGCCTGCGCCTGGGCGGCCCGGGGCGAGGCCGTGCCCTGCGTCCTCACCGCGATGGCCGACGAGTTCGGCGCCGAGATCCCGGTCGGTCCCTTCGCCCTGATCGGCGACGACTCGATCGGCCGGGGCATCGTGGACACCCTCAAGGGCCACCGCTCGCCCGCCGTCCTGATGCAGAACCACGGCGTGTTCACCATCGGCAAGGACGCCGAGGCGGCGGTCAAGGCCGCCGTGATGTGCGAGGACGTCGCCCGCACCGTCCACCTCTCCCGCCAGCTCGGCGAGCCCCTGCCGATCGCCCAGGCGGACATCGACAGTCTCAACTTCCGCTACCAGAACGTCTACGGCCAGCCCCAGGGCCGGTGAGGAGCCACCCCATGAAGAAGCCGATGGAGGGCCGCGAGGTCTGGTTCCTGACCGGCAGTCAGGGACTCTACGGCGAGGACACGCTGCGCCAGGTCGCGGAACAGTCCCAGCGGATCGCCGAAGCCCTGAACCGAGACCTCCTCCTGCCGGTCGAGGTCGTCTGGAAGCCCGTCCTCACGGACGCCGACGCGATCCGCCGGATCTGCCTGGAGGCCAACTCCGAGGACGGCTGCATCGGCCTGATCGCCTGGATGCACACGTTCTCCCCGGCGAAGATGTGGATCGCCGGTCTGGACGCCCTGCAGAAGCCGCTGCTCCACCTGCACACCCAGGCCAATGTCGAACTTCCCTGGCAGGCCATCGACATGGACTTCATGAACCTGAACCAGGCCGCCCACGGCGACCGCGAGTTCGGCTACATCCAGTCCCGCCTCGGCGTCCCGCGCAAGACCGTCGCCGGACACGTCACCGACCCGGCCGTCTCCGCCAGGGTTGCCACCTGGGCCCGCGCCGCCGCCGGCCGCGCCGAACTCCGCGGCCTCAAGCTCGCCCGCTTCGGCGACAACATGCGCGACGTCGCCGTCACCGAGGGCGACAAGGTCGAGGCCCAGCGCCGCTTCGGCGTCTCCGTCAACACCTACGGCGTCAACGACCTCGTCGCCGCCGTGGACGCGACGGAGGACGGCGACGTCACCGCGCTGGCCAAGGAGTACGAGGACGGCTACCGCCTCGCCCCCGAGCTGCGGGCCGGCGGGGAGCGCCACGAGTCGCTGCGCTACGCGGCGCGGATCGAACTCGGCCTGCGGGGCTTCCTGGATCAGGGCGGTTTCAAGGCCTTCACCACCAACTTCGAGGACCTCGGCGGACTGCGCCAGCTGCCCGGCCTCGCCGTGCAGCGGCTGATGGCCGACGGCTACGGCTTCGGCGGCGAGGGCGACTGGAAGACCGCCACCCTGCTGCGCACCCTCAAGGTGGCCGCCACCGGACTGACCGGCGGCACCTCCTTCATGGAGGACTACACGTACCACCTGGAGTTCGGCCGCGAGCTGATCCTCGGCGCGCACATGCTGGAGGTCTGCCCGAGCATCGCGGCGGCCACCCCCTCCTGCGAGATCCACCCGCTCGCCATCGGCGGGCGCGAGGACCCGGTCCGGCTGGTCTTCGACGCCGAGCCCGGTCCCGCGGTGGTGGTCGGCCTGGCCGACCTCGGCGACCGCTTCCGGCTGGTCGCCAACGAGGTCGACGTGGTCGAGCCGCCGGCGCCGCTGCCCAACCTGCCCGTCGCCCGCGCCGTCTGGAAGCCGCGTCCGGACCTGCACACCTCCACCGAGGCCTGGCTGACGGCCGGCGCACCGCACCACACCGTGCTCTCCGGCGCGCTCGGGGTCGAGGAGCTGGAGGACCTCGCCGAGATGATCGGTGTGGAGCTGCTGGTGATCGACGACGACACGAACATCCGCCGGTTCACCAAGGAACTGCGCTGGAACCAGGCCTACCACCGCCTGGCCCAGGGGCTGTGAGACCCCTGCCCAGGACCGGCGACGCCCGCCCGCCCGGCGGGCGTCGCCGTTTCCCACCGGCCCGCAAGAACGGAGCAACCCGTGCCGAGAGACGCACTCGTGTCCCCGGGTGAACTGACGGTCTGCCAGGAGGTCGCCGCCACCCTCCCGGACGGGCAGCCCGTCACCGGCTGGACCATCGGCTCGCCGGAGGGCCTGACGGTGGAGGTGCTCGACCTGGGTGCCCGCCTCCAGGCCCTGTACGCGCCGGACCGGCACGGTCGGCGGGCGAACGTCGTCCTCGGCTGCGAGGGCGTCGAGGACCTGCTCGGCGAGGCCGCCTACCTCGGTGCCACGGTCGGCCGGTACGCCAACCGGATCGCCGACGGCCTGCTGCCGCTCGACGGCACGACACACCGGCTGGCGACCCAGCCCAACGGCCACACCCTGCACGGCGGCCCGGACGGCTTCGCCACCCGGCTCTGGGACGGCGTGCCCGTCCGGGAGGGCAGGCGGGCCGGAGTGCGCCTGCGCTTGCACAGCCCCGACGGCGACCAGGGGTTCCCGGGGGCGCTCACCGTCGAGGTGACGTACCTGCTCGACCCGGCCGGTGCCCTGTGGATCGGCTACCGGGCGACCACGGACGCCCCGACGGTGGTCAACCTCGCCAACCACGCGTACTTCAACCTGGCCGGCGAGGGCAGCGGGACGGTGCTCGACCACCTGCTCCGGGTCGAGGCCCCCGAGTACCTGCCGGTCGACGGGGAGCTGATCCCGGTCGACCCGATCGCCCGGGTCGCCGGCACGCCCTTCGACCTGCGCGAGGCGGCGGTGATCGGCGAGCGCGTAGCCCACATGGACCCGCAGATCCGCCGGGCCGGCGCGGGCTTCGACCACAACTGGGTGCTCGACGGGAACGGGTTCCGGAAGGTCGCCGTGCTGAGCCACCCGGCCAGCGGCCGGCGCGTCGAGTGCCTGACGACGGAGCCGGGGCTCCAAGTCTACACCGGCAGCCACTTCGACGGCTCGCTGACCGGCCGCTCCGGCCGCCCCTACCACGCGTACGCGGGCATCGCGCTGGAGACGCAGCACTTCCCCGACTCGCCGAACCGTCCCGAGTACCCCTCCACCGTCCTGCGCCCCGGTGAGGAGTTCCGCTCGACGACGGCCTACTGCTTCTCGGTGGAGTAGCGGACGTTCCACTGAGGGGAACGGGGGCGGTGGGCCGGCAGGAGCCCGCCGCCCCCTTCACATCGTTCCTCGGTCGGCGGCGAAGATCCACACGTCCCAGGCGCGGAGGGAGACCGACCCGCCGCCGGGCACCGGGGCGCCGCCCAGCACGTCGACCAGGTCCGTGGGCGCGGAGGCCTCGGCGGGCTGCCAGCTCCAGTTGTGCACCACGTGGACGCGGCGCCCGTCGGGGGCCGTACCGGTGCTCGCGGTGACGGAGACGGGCAGGTCGTGCCAGCCGCTCGCGGGAGCGGGGGCCAGCCAGGTGGCCACGGCTCGGGCCAGGTCGCGGCCGGGCACCGTGCCGACGCAGGTCACCCGGCCCGCGCCGTGGGCGCGGGTGGTGACGGCGGACCAGCGGCCGAAGGGCGGGTGGTCGTACCCGGCCGGCACGGTCGCGTCGGTGGCGGTGAGGCCCTCGACCCAGCGGGTCGCGGTCGCGCCGGCCGGAAGCTCCAGCGGGCTGCCCGGGACGGTACGCAGTGGGAGGTCCGAGGGCAGGTTGCTGACTCGTCGTACCAGGCGCCCGCGGCGGCGGCGAGCCGTGGCGGAGCGGTCTCGTGGCACGCCCGGGCCTCCTGGTCGGCGTAGCCGGTGCGGGGGCCGAGCACGAGGTGGCCGCCGGCCCCGGCGTAGGCCGCGCCGCGCCGGCGCGAACGGGACCTCGCACGGTCGGCGCGCCCGGTGGAGCAGCGCCCGGCGGCCGGTGTCGGACGGGCCGTCCGACACCGACCGCGGGCCCGCCGTCCTACGGGCCGACCGGCGGGTGCAGCTCGCCGGTACGGGCCACCCGTCCGTACCAGCGGGCGCTGGACTTCGGGGTGCGGGTCAGGGTGGAGTAGTCGACGTGGACCAGGCCGAAGCGTTTCGCGTAGCCGTACGCCCACTCGAAGTTGTCCAGCAGGGACCAGGCGAAGTAGCCGCGCAGGTCGGCGCCGTCGGCGGCCGCCCGGTGGACCTCCGCCAGGTGGGCGTGGAGGTAGGCGGTGCGCTCCGGGTCGTCGACCGTTCCGTCGGCACCGGGTTCGTCCGCGTACGCCGCGCCGTTCTCGGTGACCACCAGCGGCAGGCGCGGGTAGCGCCTCGCCAGGCCGGTCAGCAACTGGTGCAGCCCGGAGGCGTCGACCGCCCACCCCATCGCGGTCCGCTCGCCCGGTGCCGGGTGGAAGCCGACCTGGTCCGCTCCCGGCCAGGGTGAGGCCGTACCGCCGCCGTGGCCGTCCTCGCGGGCGGGGACGGCGTCCTCGGCGGTCGCGGAGACCACCGTGGGCGTGTAGTAGTTGACGCCCAGCCAGTCCAGCGGCTGGTGGATCGCCTTCGCGTCGCCGGCCCGGACGAAGGCCCAGTCGGTGAGGTGGGCCGTGTCGCCCAGCAGGTCCTCGGGGTAGCCGCCCTCCAGCATCGGGCCGAGGAAGACCCGGTTGCCGACGGCGTCGATGTGGCGCACGGCGTCCTGGTCGGCGGCGGACGGGGTGAGCGGGCGCAGTGCGTGCAGGTTGAGCGAGACCGACAGCCGGGCGGTGGGGGGCAGCACGCCGCGCAGCGCCGTGACGGCCAGGCCGTGGCCGAGGTTCAGGTGGTGGGCGGCCCGCAGGGCGGCCACCGGGTCGGTGCGGCCGGGGGCGTGGACACCGGAGCCGTAGCCGAGGAAGGCGCTGCACCAGGGCTCGTTGAGGGTGGTCCAGTGGCCGACCCGGTCCCCGAGCGCCTCGCCCACCAGCGCGGCGTATTCGGCGAACCGCTCGGCGGTCGGGCGCTCGGGCCAGCCGCCGGACGACTCCAGCTCCTGCGGGAGGTCCCAGTGGTAGAGCGTGGCGACGGGGGTGATCCCCGCGGCGAGCAGCTCGTCGGCGAGGCGGCGGTAGAAGTCCAGGCCCTGCTGGACGACCGGGCCGTGGCCGGTGGGCTGGACCCGCGGCCAGGAGACGGAGAAGCGGTAGGCGGTCAGGCCGAGCTCGGCCATCAGCCGCACGTCTTCGCGGAAGCGGTGGTAGTGGTCGACCGCGACCTCGCCGGTGTGGCCCTGGAAGACCTTGCCCGGGGTGCGGCAGAAGGTGTCCCAGATCGAGGCGGTGCGGCCGTCCTCGGCGGCGGCGCCCTCCACCTGGTAGGCGGAGGTGGCCGCGCCCCAGAGGAATCCGGCCGGGAACCGGGGCAGCGGGGCGGCAGGGGTGAGGGCCATGTACGGCTCCCAACGGTGAGGGGATTCGGGTTCGGAGGGTGGTTCAGTTCTTGACGGCGCCGGCGGTGATGCCGCCCACGATGTGCTTCCCCAGCAGCGCGAAGACCAACAGCAGCGGCACCGTGGAGATGAGCGCGCCGGTCAGCACGATCGCCTGGTCGACGCTGTGATTGCCCGACCCGAGGCCGGCGAGGGCGACCTGGAGGGTGGGGTTGCCGTCCGGGGTGAGCGCGATGAAGGGCCAGAAGAAGTCGTTCCAGGCCTGGACGAAGACCAGCATGCCGAGCACGGCCATCGCCGGCCGCGCCACCGGGAACACCACGTGCCAGATGATCCGCAGGCTGTGCGCGCCATCCACCCGGGCGGCCTCCACCAGCTCCACCGGCAGGGCTTCGATCAGGTACTGCCGCATGAAGAAGACCCCGAACGCGGCGACCAGGGAGGGCAGCACCACCGACTGCAGCTGGTCCACCCAGCCCAGGTCCGTGATGATCCGGTAGAGCGGGATGACGCTGAGCTGCGGCGGGATGGTCATGGTGGCGACGACCACGGCGAGCAGCACGTTGCGGCCCCGGAAGGGCAGTTTGGCGAAGGCGAACCCGGCCAGGGTCGCGAACAGCACGGTGGACAGCGCCACCAGAGCGGCCACCACGGTGGTGTTGACCAGGGCCCGGCCCATGTCGACCTGGTTCCACGCGAACGCCAGGTTGTCGAACAGGTGCGAGCCCGGCAGCAGGGGCGCCGGCGCCTCGACCACCCGCTCGCCCGTGTGCGAGGCGGCGACCAGGTTCCAGTACAGCGGGAAGAGCGAGACCAGGGCGGCCAGCGCGAGCAGGACGTAGGTCAACGGGCCGGCGTGGTGCTGGCGCCCGGCGGACGGACGCCACCGGCGACGGGACGCGGGTGCGGTGCTGCTCATGGGTCAGAGCCTCCTGCGGCGGCGGACACGGACGACGAGCGTCTGCACGGCACCGGCCGACAGCAGGAGCAGCAGCATCACCCAGGCGATCGCGGAGGCCTGGCCGAGCGCGCCGGTCACCCAGCCCTTCTCGTACATGAGCAGGCTGAGCGTCTGGAACTGGTTCCCGCTGCCGCCGCTGACCCCCAGGCTGCCACCGAACAGCATGGGCTCGCCGAAGAGTTGGGTGGCGCCGATGGTGGACACCACGATGGTGAACAGGATGGTCGGGCGGATCGACGGGATGGTGACGCTGAGGAACTGCCGTGCCCGGGAGGCTCCGTCGATCGCCGCCGCCTCGTACAGGTCCTGCGGGACCGCCTGCATGGCGGCCAGGTAGATCAGCGCGTTGTAGCCCGTCCAGCGCCAGGTGACGATCGCCGAAATGGCTATCTGCGCGGGCCATTTGGACGACTCCCAGTCCACCGGGTGGAAGCCCGCCCAGCCGAGCGCGGTGTTGATCAGCCCGTAGTCGCTGTTGAACAACTGGGCGAAGACCAGCGTGGCGGCGGCGATCGAGGTCGCGTACGGAGCGAGCACCGCGACCCGCAGGAAACCCCGGCCGCGCATCCGGTAGTTGAGCAGGTGGGCCAGGCCCAGGGCGAGCAGCAGCTGCGGGACGGTGGAGATCACGCCGATGGTGAAGGTGTTGCCGAGGGCGTTCCAGAAGAAGTCGCTGTCCCACAGGTCGGTGTAGTTGCGCAGGCCCAGCCATCGGGCCTCGCCGCCGAGCTCGACCCGGTGCAGCGAGAGCCAGCCGGTGTAGACCAGTGGGAAGAGGCCGAAGGCGGCGAAGCAGAGGAAGAACGGCGCGACGAAGGCGTACGGCGCCGCCTTCGCATCCCACCGGTGCAGGTGGCGGCGCCAACTGCGGCCGGGTGGAAGGCTCCTGGAGGGGTGGGTGGCGGACGGGAGCGGGGCGCCGTCGGCCGCCACCCGGGTGGGGGTGGACACGGGCAGTCCTTCCGCTACTTCTGGATCTTGTCGTCGATCAGCTTCCCGGCGTTGGTCCACGCCTGGGCGGGATCGGTGCCGCGTTGCTCGATGTCCAGGATGCCGTTGTCGGTGATGAAGGTCTTGGCCTGGCCGTCCCAGCGGCTGATCGGGACGGCCTTGATGCCGGCGGCGGCCTCGGAGTAGATCCGGCCGACCGGGGTGTCGCCGAAGAACGGCAGGGTGGCGTTCCGGACGGCGGGGGAGGAGAGGGCCTCCTTGCTGGAGGGGATGTTGCCGTTGACGGCGAAGACCTTGGCATGCTGGGCCGGGGCGGTCAGCCAGGCCGCGAGTTCGGCGGCCTCCTTGACGTGCGCGCCGGACTTCGGGACGGCGAGGAAGGAGCCGCCCCAGTTGCCCGCGACCGGCGCCGGGGCGATGTCCCACTTGCCCTGGTTCTCCGGACCGGCCTGGTCCTTGATGATCCCGGTCATCCAGCTCGGGCAGGCAACGGTCGCGAACCGGTTGTTCTTGAAGCCCGCGTTCCAGGTGCCCTTCTCGTCGAACTGCCGCAGTTTGGCCGTGATGCCGCCGGTGGCCGCGGCGGTGGCGATGGACCAGGCCTGCTTCACTCCCGGGCTGTTCCGGTAGTCCAACTCGCCCTTGGCGTCGGCGTACTGGACCGGCTCGCTGGAAACGACGGCGTTGAAGAGCCCGCTGGCGGAGTCGTGGAAGGCGGTGCCCTCGGGCGCCTTCGCCTGGTAGGTGCGGCCGGCCTCCAGGAACTTGTCCCAGCTGCCGGCCCAGAGCGCGCCGACCTGGGCGCGGTCGGTGGGCAGCCCGGCCTTGGCGAAGAGGTCCTTGTTGTAGCAGATCGCCATCGGGCCGATGTCGGTGCCGAGGCCGATGACCTTGCCGTCCGCGGTGGTGGCCTGCTTGGTCTTCCAGTCCAGGAAGGTCCCGAGATCCGCCCCGCCGGTGGTGCCGAGGTCCGTCCACTTGCCCGCGAGGGCGGGCCCGGTGGCCTCGGCGATGTAGCCGACCTCGACGGCCTGGATGTCGGCGAGGCCGCTGTCCCGGGAGAGCCGCAGCTTGAGCGTGTCCCAGTACTTCTGCCCGTCGGCCACGTTGGACTCGGCGATCTTGATGCCGGGGTGCAGCTTCTCGTACTCGGCGTAGAGCTTGGCGCCGGTCTCGTTGTCGTAGCCGAAGGAGCCGTAGGTGCCGATCCGCAGGGTGACGGTGCCGCTTTCGCCGCCGGCCTTCGCGCCGCCGCCGCTGCCGCAGCCGGCCAGCAGGGCGGTGCTCGCGGCCATGGCGGCGAGCGCGGTGAGGCGTCGACGTCTGGTGGTGACGGTGCTGGTGCTCTGCATTCCGCTCTCCTCGTCCGGGGTGGTGCCGGGAGTCCGCCATGGCGGCCATCGGCCTATGGGAGCGCTCCCATCTCACAGCCGGAAGGGTCCTGCCCGGCTGCGCAGAAGTCAAGAGATGAAGCCGAATTGCCCTCCAGCGCCTTGCGGTTCGCAGATCGACGCCACTTCCTGAATGCGACGGACCGTGGCGGTGCCGTACCCCTGTGATCTACGATGCGCGCCAGGCAGGGGCGAGACCGGTGGCGGTGACGGAAGGCGCGTGGGCAGTGAGCGGACGGCAGACCGGGAGGCCGACCCTGGAGGAGGTCGCGGCCCGGGCCGGGGTCGGGCGCGGCACGGTGTCCCGGGTGATCAACGGCTCGTCGCAGGTGAGCGAGCAGGCGAAGGAGGCGGTGGGCCGGGCCATCGCGGAGCTCGGCTACGTCCCCAACCGGGCGGCCAGGGCGCTGGCGGGCAGCCGGACGGACGCGGTCGCCCTGGTCGTGCCCGAGACAGAGGCCCGGGTCTTCGCGGAACCGTACTTCCTGGACATCATCCGCGGCGTGAGTGCCGAACTCGGCGCGGCGGACAAGCAGTTGCTGCTCACCCTGATCCGCACCGACCAGGAGCGGCAGCGCTTCGAGCAGTACCTCGCCGCGCAGCGGGTGGACGGCGTGCTGCTGGTCTCCGTCCACCGGGACGACCCGCTGCCGGACCAGGTGCGCGCACTGGGCCTGCCGGCCGTGCTGAACGGCCGCCGCTCGCCGGACGAACCGGTGGCCTACGTCGACTCCGACAACGTGGGGGCCGGCCGTTCGGCCGTGGCGCACCTGGCCGGACGCGGGCGGCGCCGCATCGCCACCATCACCGGACCGCTGGACATGGACGCCGCGCACGGCCGGTTGACCGGCTACCGCCAGGGCCTGGCGGCCGCCGGACTGCCGGGGGACGGGCGCCTCGTCGAAACCGGGGACTTCACGGAGGAAGGCGGCCTCCGGGCGATGCTCGCCCTGCTGGAGCGCTGCCCCGATCTGGACGCGGTGTTCGCCGCCTCCGACGTGATGGCGGTCGGGGCCCTCGCCGTCCTGCGGGCCCGCGGCCTGGACGTGCCCGGAGACGTCGCGCTGGTGGGCGTCGACGACTCGCCGGTGGCCCGCCATCTCGACCCGCCGCTGACCAGCGTCCGACAGCCGATCGAGGAGATGGGCCGCACGATGGCCAGGCTTCTGCTGCGGCAGATCGGCGGCGAGGGCGCGGAGCCGTCCCGTCTGGTGCTGCCGACGGAGCTGGTGGTGCGGCAGTCCTCCTGAGGACCCGCCGACCGTCCGGAAGCCCGCCGGCTCCCGGACGGTCAGGGGCGTCCGGTGCTACAGCGCCGGGTAGGCGTTCTTCAGCAGCTCCTGGAACTGGGCGGAGAACCACTCCCCGGCCAGCGGCGCGTTCGGAAGCGCACCGGACATGCTGTTGTTGTTCCGCGGGTTGCCGGTGTACGTCGGGTCGCACATCCGGTCGAAGCCCTTGCCGTCGTTGTTCGGGATCTCCTTGCTGGCCCCGTCCGACTCACCCGGCGGCTTCATCCAGACGTACGCGTCGATGCCCGCCGCCGGGGCCGCCTGCGGCCGCTCACCGAGGCCCGCGCCCGCCTGGTTGCACCAGTTGCCGGTCTGGAAGCGCCGGTCGTAGCGCCCACCGTCCACGTACGCGTCGACGCTCGTCCTCGGCCCGGCCCCGGACGGCCGGGCGGTGCCGCCCCAGCCGTTGCGCGAGGTGTCGATCAGCATGCCGATCCTGGAGTCGAAGCCGATCGAGACCAGCTTGGCCCGCATCGCCTGCGCGTAGGAGAGCTCGTCGACGTACCGGTTCCAGTCGACCCACTTGGACTGGCGGACGGAGGTGCCGTTGACGCTGTCGTCGATGGTGAAGTTGTTCTCCTTGAGGGCGCTGTAGTTCGCGGTGTTGACGATGAAGCCGTGCACGTTGGCGAGGGTGGAGCCCTCGGCCGTCGCGGCCTGCTTGAACAGCTCGGCGGACGCGCCGAGGTTGTCGTCCCAGCCGAGCCAGCCGTGGTGCCCGGCGTCGACGTAGTTGTACACGTTGGGGACGGCGCCCAGCTTCTTGAGCGCGTAGCCCACGCCCGTGATGTAGTTGCCGTTCGCCTTCATCACGTCGCAGGCGGGGGTCGCGGTGGCGCGCGGCGCGGTGTTGGTGGCGAGGTTCGGCAGCGAGTCGATCTCGACGGCGGTGACGATGCGCAGTCCCGCGTACTTCGGATCGGCGAGGATCGCCGCGATCGGGTCGATGAACTCCGTCTTGTACCGGCCGATCTCGGTCGGGCCGAGCTCCCCGTTGGAGGCGAGCGCGGAGCAGTCCCGGCCGGGCAGGTCGTAGATCACCAGCTGGACGACGAGCTCGCCGCTGCCCTTCTGCCGCAGCGCCTCGTCGAGGTGGGCGCGCAGACCCATCTTGCCGTTCGCGCCGGTGACGGCGGCGATCCGGTCGACCCAGACGCCGGTGGGCTGACTGGAAACCCTGCTGCCGCCGGGCTCGGCGGCGGCGTTGGCGGACCACTCGGGGTTCACGTAGACCTTCGCGCCGGCGTACGGGTTGTCGACGCGGGTGCCGGGCTGGGTGGTGGGCGTGCCGGTCGGGGTGCCCGTGGGCGTACTCGTGGGAGTGCTCGTGGGAGTGCTCGTGGGAGTACCCGTGGGGGTGGGGGTCGGCGTCGTGGTGGCGCCGTTGCAGAGCACGCCGTTGAGCTTGAAGGAGGTGGGCACGGGGTTGGTTCCGCCGTACGAGCCGTTGAAGCCGAAGGAGGTGGAACCGCCGGTCGCCAGGTTGCCGTTGTACGAGACGTTCCGGGCGGTGACAGCGGCCCCGGACTGGCCGATGGTGGCGTTCCAGCCCTGGGTGACCTGCTGGTTCCCGGCGAAGGTCCACTCCAGGGTCCAGGAGCTCAGCGGGTCACCGGTGTTGGTGACGGTGACGTTGGCGCCGAAGCCGGTGTCCCACTGGTTGGAGACCTGGTAGTCGACGCGGCAGCCGGCCGAGGCGGCGCCGGCCGAGGTGGACAGCACGGTGGCGGTGGCGCCGGTGGCGGTGAGCACGCCGAGGGCGGCCAGCAGGGCGGTCCGGCTGCTGCGCAGCCGGTTGACGCCGGGGCGGGTGGGGTGCGTGGATCCGGTGGTGCGGCTCATGGTGTGGGGGTTCCCTTCAGTGTTCGTTCAGGGCGCGAAGGTGGTCTCGCAGCCCGGTGCCGAATGTGGTGGGAGTGCCGTCGTAACCGCTGATCAGGGCAGGACCGGAGGAGCAGTCCCAGGTGTTCCAGGTCCAGCCCAGGTAGGAGAGCCCGCGGTCGTCGGACCACTTCATGACGCGGTCGACGAACGCGTGCCCGCAGGTGTTCTCACCGATCTCGCCCGCCACGAGCGGGACACGGGCGGCGACCGGAGCCAGGGTGGATGTCCAGCAGGCCTCGCTGGCGCAGGAGTTGAAGTTGTAGACGTGCCAGGCGGCGGCCAGTTCGCCGGTCGGGTCCGAGGGTGCGTGGGCTAGCCAGCCGCTCAGGTCGTTCGAGTAGGCGATCCCGGGGACGAGCACGACGTTGCGCGAACCGGTGGCCCGGACGGCGTCCACCAGGTCTTGCATGCCGGCCACCTCGTAGCCGATGCCCGGGCAGGTGCCGCCGTCGCGCCAGCAGGCCCAGGCCTGGTCGGTGGTGGCGGTGGCCCGGTCCGGGTAGGGCTCGTTGAACAGGTCGAAGACCACCCGGCGGTCGTCCTTGAAGGTGTTCGCCACCGAGCTCCAGAAGGCCGGGGTGTAGCGGGCGTCCGGCATCGGCTTCTGGCAGGAGGCGTGCACGTCCGGGCAGCCCGCCGAGTTGCCGGTGTACTGGCCGTACGTCCAGTGGAGTTCGACCACGGGGGTCATCCCGTGCGCGAGGACGCGGTCCACCAGCCCCTTGACGGCGCTGACGTACGCGGGACCGCGGTACTCGGGCCGGATGTTGTCCAGGCCGAGCCAGCACTCCTCGTTGAGCGGGATCCGGACGGTGTTGACCCTCCAGTCCGCGATGGCCTGGACGGCTGCGTCGTCCACCGGGCCGTCGAAGATGCCGTGGTCCTGGACGCACATGAACTCGCCGCCGGAGCGGTTGACCCCGAGCAGGCGGCGGGTGGCGCCGCTCGGGTCGGTCAGCCGGTTGCCGCTGACGCTCAGCTCCGGCGCGCTCGTGGGTGGGGTGGTGGTGGGGGAACCGGTCGGGGTCGGTGCGGTAGTTGGCGTGGTGGTCGGTGTGGGTGAGGAACTTCCCGCACAGGCGAGGCCGTTGAGGGTGAACCCGGCCGGCGCGGGATTGTCGTCGGACGAGGAGGCGATGAGGCCGAGGGTGACGCTCGCGCCGTTCCCGAGCGAGCCGTTCCAACTCTCGTTGGTGGCGGTCACCTTGCTACCGGACTGGGACCACGTGGCGCCCCAGCCCTGGGTGATGTGCTGGCCGCCGGTGAAGTCGAAACCGAGGTTCCAGCCGCCGGTCGGTGTGCCGTAGTCGGTGACCACGACGGAGGCCTGGAAGCCGCCGGCCCACTGGTTGACGGTGGAGTAGGCCACGGAGCAGCCGAGCGAGGCCGCGGCGCCCGAGTCCGAACCTGCCACGGCGAACGCGGCGCTCACCATGGTGAGGACCGCGCCGCCGAGCAGCGCTGTGAGACGTGGGGGGTGTCGCATGAGCGACTCCTTGCAGCGAGGACACGCCGCCCTCCGGCGCGTCGACTGACGGAATCGCTCCCACTGGTGGGCACTGACCGTAGCGCCAACTGCCGCCAAGGAAAAGAGGAGTTGCCGGGTTTTGTCGGCAGAGGAGTTCGACTCTTCAAGCCTCTTGACGGGTTCGCGCCGATCCTCCACAGTGGGAGCGCTCCCACTGGTTCGAACATGTCCATGGGACGGTCACCGTGCCGGCGCGGGACGCACCGGCGACGAGCACGGGGACCCGTCCACCACGATCACCGGACGCCCGGAGGCGCCCCCACCTCCGGGCTCGACAAGGCCGACGTCGCGAGGACGAACAGCGCCGAATCAGTGCCCACTGCGGCCGCCTCGCCAACAGAGGAACCCCAGCCGACGCGCGGCTGGGGTTCCTCGATGCAGTGAGGGACGGTCAGCAGGTGGAGTGGCCCGCGCCGTGGACCGCTCGTCCACGTGCCGGCAGACTGCACCCGATCGCGATCACCGAGGATCGGGCAGGTCAGCGCTGCAGGGTGAGGAGGCCCGGCCGGTACGGCAGTTGGTCGTAGGGGCCGTTCGCGGTGGGGGACTTGCCCTGGTAGAGGAACTGCAGGTTGCAGGGGTCGATGGTCATGGTCTGGTCGGGGTTGTTGCGGACCAGGTCGCCGTGGCTGATGTCGTTGGTCCAGGTGGCACCGCTGTTGGCCTTGCCGGCGAAGGGGTTGCTCTCGGTGGCGGCCTGCGGGGTCCAGGAGCCGCTCAGGCTGGTGGCGGTGAACGAGCGGAAGTAGCGCTGCTCGTTCGCCCCCCGGGCCTCGACGATCATGAGGTACTGGTTCTGTCCCTGGACCTTGTAGACCTGTGGCGCCTCGAACAGGTTCTTCACCGTGTCGCTCATGACCGTGGTGTAGGAGGAGCCGAAGTTGCCGGGGAAGTTCCCGATCGGCATGCTCGCCCGGTAGATGCTGCCGTTGTCACCGGCGAAGAACAGGTACATGTTCTGGTCGTCGGCGATCAGGGTCTGGTCGATCGGGGCGGCGCCCGGGATGCCGCCGGTGAACAGCGGCTGCGGCGCGGACCAGCCGTTGGGGTTGGTCGGGTCGCTCGACGTCCGGTAGATGAAGGGCCAGGCACCCCACTGGTACGCGAGCACCCAGATGTTCTTCGGCGCGAAGTAGAACAGCGTGGGCGCCACCGTGGACTGGCTCATCCCGCTCTGCCCGGCCGATGCCATGTCCGACCAGTTGGTGAAGGGGCTGAACATCATCGAACCGTACGACGAGCCCGACACGTCCGACGCGTAGACCAGGTGCTTGCCGTTGTACACCACGTTGGTGAAGTCCTTCACCGAGGCCCACCCGTTCGCCGGCTGCGCGAGCGCACCCGTCGACGACCAGCGGTACGTCGACGGAAGAGCACACGTGCCGCCCGGTGGCGTCGTCCCGGACAGACCGGTCCACTTCTGGTTGCTGCCGCCGTTGCACGTCCAGAGCCCCACCGCCGTGCCGTTGGCCGTGCCGGCGCCCGTCACGTCCAGGCAGAGCCCGGACTCCACGCCCACGACCGTGCCGTCGGAGTTCACCCGCCACTGCTGGTTCGCACCGCCGCTACAGGTCCAGATCTGCACCTTGGTGCCGGCCGTGGTGGCATGGCCCGGAACATCCAGGCACTTGTTGCCGTACACGGTCAGCTGGTTGCCGGCCGTCGACGTCCACTGCTGGTTGGTCCCGCCGAAGCAGTCGTAGATCTGGAGGTTCGTGCCATCGGCCTGTCCGGCGTTCGACACATCGAGACACCGGCCGGAACCCACGCCGCGCAGGGCGCCGCTGGTGGCCGCCTGGGCCGGGTCGGCGACGACCGCCGTCGCCAGTGCCGCCACCATCGCCAGCACGGCGGTGAGCACCGCGGACAGGTGCCTGCGGCTGGAACTTCGTCTGCGCACGGAGAATCTCCTTGGTGGTCGGACGGAGCTGTCACACGGCTTTGTTGTCGGCATTCGAGTGATGCCGTGCGTGTGCGCTCCAAGAGTTGTGAATCGGCTGGCGCTGGAATCCGCGCCTTCTGCCCGTACGCGTCGAAACCTTCGTAGCCGCGGTGACCTGGGCGGCTGCCAGGTCACCGGGATTCTGGTCGGGCCGCGCCGCCGTACCGGGTGGGTTGTGCTCCCCGGTGGCTCCCGGAGGTTTCGGGGTGGGGCGGAGGGGCGCCCCCCGCCCCACCCCCGGCGGTTCAGCTCACCTGAAGGTCCAGTGCTGGTTGGCGCTGCCGTTGGAGTCCCAGATCTGGACGGGAGTGCCGTTGGCGGTCTGGTTGCCGGGGGTCTCCAGGGCACGGCCGCTGGCGACGTTGGTGAGGGTGTAGGAGCCGTCGCCGTTCCGGGTGGCCTTCCAGTGCTGGTTGGCGCCGCCGTTGGTGTCCCAGACCGCCACCCTCGTCCCGTTGCCCGTCTGGTTGGCCGGCTCGTCCAGGACCCGGCCGCTGGCGATGTTGGTCAGCGTGTAGGAGCCGTCGCCGTTCTGGGTGGCGCGCCACTGCTGGTTGGTGGCGCCGCTGGCGTCCCACACCTGGAGCGGGGTGCCGTTGCCGTTCTGCCCGGCGGGCTCGTCGAGAACGCGTCCGGCGGCCACGTCGGAGAGGGTGTAGACGGCGCCGGAGGTGATGCCTCCGGTCGGCGTGCCGCCGCCGGCTCCGCCCAGCGCGGTGAGCACCGCGCTGTAGGCGGCCTTCTTGTTGCCGTTGTTGTCGAACAGCAGCGGGCTCTCGCCGGTGCGCCAGGAGTCGCTGTCGCGGATGCCCCACACCGTGATGCCGGTGCAGCGAGTGATGTTGAGGCAGGCCTTGACGGCGTTGGTGTACGCGCCGGCGGACGCCTGGGCGATGTCGAGCTCGGTGATCTGGACGTCCACGCCGAGCGCGGCGAAGCTGGACAGGGTGGTCTGGAAGCTGGCCGGCGGGCCGCCCGCGCCGAAGTGGCTCTGGAAGCCGACGCAGTCGATCGGCACACCGCGGGACTTGAAGTCCTTGACCATGTTGTAGACGCCCTGGGTCTTGGCGTCCGTCCAGTTCTCGATGTTGTAGTCGTTGTAGCAGAGCTTGGCCGAGGAGTCGACGTTCCGAGCGGTGCGGAAGGCCTCCTCGATGAAGCCGTTGCCCAGCACGCTCTGGAACACGGAGTCGCGGTGCTGGCCGCTGCCGCCGTCCGCGAACGCCTCGTTGACCACGTCCCAGGCGTAGATCTTGCCCTTGTAGTGGGTCATCTCCTGGGTGATGTGGTTGTCCATCACACTGCGCAGGGTGTTCGCGTCGGTGGTGGATTTGACCCAGTCGGGCAGTTGGGAGTGCCAGACCAGGGTGTGGCCGCGCATGCGCTGGCCGTGCGCGGAGGCGTGGTTGACGATCGAGTCGCCGGGGCCGAAGTTGAACGACCCGCGGGAGGGCTCGATGGTGTCCCACTTCATCTCGTTCTCCGGGGTGACCATCTTGAATTCCCGGTCGAGAATGGTGGAGTACGTCGAGTCACCGAGCTTGCCCGCGGGCACTGCCGCGCCGAAGTAGCGGCCGCTGCCGGCCGCTGCCGCACCCAGCGTGGTCGCCCCGGCGGCATGAGCCGCGGGGCTCGCGGTGACGGCCGTGACCGAGCTGACGACCATGCACGCGGCCGCCGTCAGGACCTTGCGGAGACGGGGTTTCTGCTTGATCCATGGCATGACGGATCGTTCTCCTTGTGGGTGGGGATGCCGCGTACCGCTCGGCAGCCGGCGTCTCGTCCTGACGCCTGTGCGAGCGCGCACTCGGCCGAACCCTTCCTGCCGCGCAGGGCGGGTGGTGTGAGTTCGGGACGTGGCGCCTGGTCCCGTCCAAGGGCGGTGCTGTCGGTTGACGCGCAGCTCACAGGTTCCTGGGGTCCGGCCGAAGGGGGATCGGCCTGGCCGCCCCGAGTCTGTTAGCGCTAACAATTCACCCGCGAGCACCCGCCCTGCCTGACGTGTTCAGGTTAATCTTCAGCAGGCGATGCACGTTGTCAATGCTTCGCGCAGCGGCGGTCCGTCAGCTGGCGCCGCAGGAGACGGTCGGCCGGGTGGCGTTTCCGTTCTTCGTGATGGTCATGCTCCAGTTGTAGCCCGCGCCGTCGGGGATGGCGACGAGGGTCGGGGTGTCGGGGTGGGGGCGCACCGGTGTTCCAGGTCGAGCTGGTCTTCTCCGGGGAGGGGACCTTCACGGTCACCTTCCACGCGTCGGAGCCGGTGACCGAGACGTTCGGGTTGTCGCGGTCGTTCCACGGGGCGCCGGCGGAGAGGGTCGCGGCGCAGCAGCCGCCGCCGCTGGTGGAGGAGTCCGGCGTGATGTGGGAGCTGCCGCTGCTCCGGTAGCCCTCGGCGGCCATGATCTCGTGGTTCATGGTGCCCGAGGGCGCGCGTGTTCCGGTGGAGCGCGGCGGGAGTCCATGCGGGCGGGCGGGGTCGGTGCTCCCGGTCGAAGGCTGGGAGCGCACCGGGCGAGAGCCGGGTCAAGTGACCCCCGTCGCCGCTGAGCTGACAGTACTTCGGCCACGGTCGGCGAGCCGGTCAAGATTGGGTAACGAGGTGCGACGGCCTTGCCGATGCCAATTGTTAGCGTTAACAATCTCTCTCGAGCGAAACGGTGCCGATACGTCATGTTCACGTTGGCGGTGCCGTTCGCGCGATCGACAACCCCGAGAGGAAGTCCCACCATGTCCAAGAGAGCTGCGGCGGCCCTGGTCGCCGGTTCGATGGTCATCGTCCTCACCGCGTGCGGTTCCGGCGGCGGTGGAGGCTCGGCTGACAAGGGTGCCGGCCACAAGCTCGTCGTGGGCTTCTCGCAGGTCGGCGCGGAGAGCGGCTGGCGCACCGCGAACACCAAGTCGGTCCAGGAGTCCGCGAAGAAGGCGGGCATCGAGCTGAAGTTCTCCGATGCGCAGCAGAAGCAGGAGAACCAGATCAAGGCGATCCGCTCGTTCATCCAGCAGAAGGTGGATGTGATCGCCTTCTCGCCGGTGGTTGAGTCGGGTTGGGACACCGTGCTGAAGGAGGCGAAGGACGCCAGGATCCCGGTGATCCTCACCGACCGGGCGGTGGACTCCAAGGACGACTCGCTCTATGTCTCCTTCCTCGGCTCGGACTTCGTCGAGGAGGGCAGGAAGGCCGGCGAGTGGCTGGTGAAGGAGTACCAGGGCAGGTCCGACGAGGTGAACATCGTCGAGCTGCAGGGCACCACGGGTTCGGCGCCGGCCAACGACCGCAAGTCGGGCTTCGGCGACGTGATCAAGGCGGACGCGAAGTTCAAGGTGGCGGCCTCGCAGACCGGTGACTTCACCCGGGCGAAGGGCAAGGAGGTCATGCAGGCCTTCCTGAAGGCCCAGTCGAAGATCGACGTGCTGTACGCGCACAACGACGACATGGCCCTGGGTGCGATCCAGGCGATCGAGGAGGCCGGCAAGAAGCCGGGCGCCGACATCAAGATCATCTCGGTGGACGGGGTCAAGGACGCCTTCACCGCGATGAGCCAGGGCAAGATCAACGTCGATGTGGAGTGCAACCCGCTCCTCGGTGACCAGCTGATGGACCTGGTGAAGAAGGTCAAGGGCGGCGAACAGGTGCCGAAGCGGATCAAGACGCAGGAGGGCGTCTTCACCCAGGACCAGGCCGCTGCCGCGCTGCCGACCCGCCAGTACTGAACGGGCCCGCCCGCCCGGGGAGCGGTCGGCGGACCGCTCCCCGGGCGGGCCGGGTCGCACGAGGAGAGGAGAACCGGGGTGCGTCAGCAACCGGTCCTGGAAGTACGGGGGATCCGCAAGGAGTTCCCCGGGGTGGTGGCGCTGGACGGGGTCGACTTCCGGCTCTTCCCCGGCGAGGTGCACGCCCTGATGGGGGAGAACGGCGCCGGCAAGTCCACGCTGATCAAGGTGCTGACCGGGGTGCACCCGGCGGACGGCGGCGAGGTGGTGCTGGCCGGCCGGCGGGTGCGGATCGCCGGGCCGCTGCAGGCCCAGCAGGCGGGCATCAGCACCGTCTACCAGGAGGTGAACCTCTGCCCGAACCTGTCGGTCGCGGAGAACATCTTCATCGGCCGCGAACCGCGGCGCCTGGGCCTGATCGACTGGGCCGAAACGCGCCGCCGGGCCGCCGAGCTGGTCCGCACGCTGGAGCTCGACATCGACGTCAGCGCGCCGCTGGGCAGCCACTCCATCGCCGTCCAGCAGCTGGTGGCCATCGTCCGCGCCGTGGACGTCTCGGCCAAGGTGCTGATCCTGGACGAGCCGACCTCCAGCCTGGACCGCGACGAGGTGCGCCAGCTCTTCACCGTGATGCGACGGTTGCGCGACCAGGGGGTCGCCATCCTGTTCGTCTCGCACTTCCTCGACCAGATCTACGAGATCTGCGACCGGATGACCGTGCTGCGCAACGGCCGGTTGGAGGGCGAGTACCTGACCAGTGAGCTCAACCAGGTCGAGCTGGTCTCCCGGATGATCGGCTCCGAACTCGCCGGACTCGACCAACTCGCCGGCGGCAAGCGGCGCGAGCGCTCCGCGCCGGTCACCGGCCGGGCCTTCCTGCAGGCCGAGGGCCTGGCCCGGCGGGGCGCCGTCGAACCGTACGACCTCGCCATCCGTCCCGGTGAAGTGGTGGGCTTGGCAGGCCTGTTGGGTTCCGGCCGGACCGAGGCCGCCCGGCTGCTGTTCGGCGCCGACCACAAGGACCGCGGCACCGTGCGGATCAACGGCACCGAGACGGACCTGCGCAGCCCGCGCGACGCGATCGCCCACGGCATCGCGTTCTGCTCGGAGAACCGCAAGACCGAGGGCCTGGTCGGCGAGCTGACCGTCCGGGAGAACATCGTGCTGGCGCTGCAGGCGGCCCGGGGCTGGGCCCGTCCGCTGTCACGCACCACACAGGACGAGTTGGCGCTGCGCTGGATCCGCGCCCTGGACATCCGCCCGGGCAACCCGGAGGCGCTGGTCCGCAACCTCAGCGGCGGGAACCAGCAGAAGGTGCTGCTGGCCCGCTGGCTGATCACCGACCCCAAGCTGCTGATCTTGGACGAGCCCACCCGCGGCATCGACATCGGTGCCAAGGCCGAGATCCAGAAGCTGGTCGCGAACCTCGCCGAGAAGGGCATGGCGGTGCTGTTCATCTCCGCCGAACTGGAGGAGGTGCTGCGGCTCAGCCATCGCGTCGGCGTGCTGCGCGACCGCCGGATGGTCGCCCAACTCGACAACGACGGCGAGCTCACCCCGGAGCGCGTCCTGGCCACCATCGCGAGCGGAGCGGAACAATGACCACGGCGCCGACCACCCCGAGGATCAGGGCGGTGACCCGGCACCGGCTGTTCTGGCCGGCCGCGGTGCTGGCCGTGCTGCTGCTCGCCAACCTCGCCTTCACCTCGGACTTCTTCGCCCTCCACCTCAAGGGCGGCCACCTGTACGGCAGTACGATCGACATCCTGCACTTCGGCGCTCCGCTGATCCTGGTGTCGCTCGGCATGACCCTGGTGATCGCCACCGGTGGGATCGACCTCTCGGTCGGCTCCACCGTCGCCATCGCCGGCGCGCTGGCCTGCCTGCACATCAGCGAGGCCACCGACCCGGCGAGTGCTGGCACGGTGCTCGGCGCGGTCGGCATCGCGCTCGGTACGGCGGTACTGCTGGGCATCGCGAACGGGGTGCTGGTGGCCCGGGTCGGGGTGCAGCCGATCATCGCCACCCTGATCCTGATGGTCGCCGGACGCGGCGTCGCCCAGCTGATCACCGACGGCCAGATCATCACGATCACCAGCGAGCCGTACAAGCTGATCGGCGGCGGCTACTGGCTGGCGATGCCGTTCGCGATCCTGCTCAGCGGACTCGTGGCGCTGCTCACCGCGCTGCTCACCCGCTCCACCGCGCTCGGCCTGCTGCTGGAGTCGGTCGGCGGCAATCCGGTGGCCAGCCGGCTGGTCGGGATCCGGGCGATGCGCCTGGTCGCCCTGGTGTACGTGTTCAGTGCGCTGTGCGCGGCGGTCGCCGGACTGATGGTCTCCTCGAACGTCTCGGCGGCGGACGGCAACAACGCCGGGCTGTGGATCGAACTCGACGCCATCCTCGCGGTCGTGATCGGCGGGACCTCGCTCAACGGCGGCCGGTTCTCGATCGGCGGCACCGTCCTGGGCGCGCTGATCATCCAGACCCTCTCCACCACCGTCTACACCATCGGCATCCCGCCGGAGACCACGCTGGTCTTCAAGGCCTGCGTGGTCATCACGGTCTGCCTGATCCAGTCGCCGAACTTCCGTGCCAAGCTCGCCCGGCGCGACGCCGGTCGCCGGAGCGGTGTCCGGCCGAGTCCCGCCGCCGCCACGACCAACCGGGAGGTCGGCGCGTGAACGCCAACGCCCTGCTGACCAGAGTCCGCGAGCAGATCCCGCTGCTGGTCACCTCCGTCCTGCTGGTGTCGATGTTCACCGTCGGCTCGGTGCAGTACGACGGGTTCTTCTCCGGGCAGGTGCTGCTCAACCTGCTGATCGACAACGCCTTCCTGCTCGTGGTCGCGGTCGGGATGACCTTCGTCGTGCTGACCGGCGGCATCGACCTGTCGGTCGGTGCGGTGGTGGCGCTGTCCACCATGGTCTCCGCCTGGCTGGTGGAGCGGCACGGCTGGCCGCCGCTGGTGGTCATCCCGCTGGTGCTGCTGATGGGCACGGCCGGCGGTTGGGTGATGGGGTGGGTCATCCACACCTTCGAGATCCAGCCCTTCATCGTGACGCTGGCGGGCATGTTCCTGGCCCGCGGCCTGTGCTACACGATCAGCATCGAGTCGATCTCCATCACGGACCCGTCGTACACCGCGATGGCGCAGACCCGGATCCCGCTCGGTGACCTGTTCGTCTCGCCGAGTGTGCTGATCGCGCTGCTGGTGCTGGCAGCCGGGTTCGTCGTGCTGCACTACACCCGGCTCGGGCGGAACGTGTACGCGCTCGGCGGCAGCGAGCAGTCCGCTCTGCTGATGGGCCTGCCGGTGGGGCGGACCAAGACCACCGTGTACGCGATCAGCGGCTTCTGCTCGGCGCTCGGCGGTGTGCTGCTCACCTTCTACATGCTCTCCGGCTACGGCCTGCACGCGGTCGGCCTGGAACTGGACGCGATCGCCGCCGTGGTGATCGGCGGCACGCTGCTCACCGGCGGCTCCGGCTACCTGCTGGGCACCGTGCTGGGTGTGCTGGTGCTGGGCCTGATCCAGACCGTCATCAGCTTCCAGGGCACCCTCAGCTCATGGTGGACCAGGATCGTGATCGGCGGGCTGCTGTTCGTCTTCATCGTCCTCCAGCGCCTGAACACCGTCCGCCGTCGATAGGACACCACGCCACCCCGGCCGGCCCGCCCCCGGCCGTGCCGGGGAGTGTACCGGACCGCCGCCATCGGCCGAGTCGATTCGCCGATGGCGGCCCAGGCATTGCCTGGCTGTTCGCCCGACATCACTCGGCAGAGAGGAACCGTCTGACACCCCGGCTTTCAGGAGAGGCGGGCGGAGCTGCGCCCTCTCCGGCTCACAGGCGGTCCGCGCCCTGGCCCGGACCGTCCGACCGGAGCGGCGAGCAGGGTGAGCACCGGGGGTCGCCGGGTCGTGCGGCTCGCATGACCCGGTTTCGTCACGGCTGGCGTCAGCGAGCGCCGAGCAGGTGTTCCAGGGCCAGCTGGTCCAGCTGCTCGAAGGCCATGCCGCGCCGCGCGGCGGCGTCGACGTCGAACTCCTCGAAGGCGGAGCGGTCCGCCAGCAGGCCGGCCAGGCCGTCCTCGGCCGTGGGGAGGGCGAGTTCGGGCAGCCGGGAGGCGGCGAGCGCGGCCTGTACCTCCGGGTCGGCCCGGAAGGCGCGGGAACGCTCGGCCAGCAGCAGGTAGTTGCGCATGCAGCCGGCCGCCGAGGCCCAGACGCCGTCGAAGTCCTCGGTGCGCGGCGGCTTGAAGTCGAAGTGCCGGGGGCCGTCGTAGCCGGCCGACTCCAGCAGGTCGACCAGCCAGAAGGCCTGCCGCAGGTCTCCCGCTCCGAAGCGCAGGTCCTGGTCGTACTTGATGCCGGACTGGCCGTTGAGGTCGATGTGGAACAGCTTGCCGTGCCACAGTGCCTGGGCGATGCCGTGCGGGAAGTTCAGGCCGGCCATCTGCTCGTGGCCGACCTCCGGGTTGACACCGACCCGCTCGGGCCGCTCCAGCGCGTTGATGAACGCGAGGGCGTGGCCGACGGTGGGCAGCAGGATGTCGCCGCGCGGCTCGTTGGGCTTGGGCTCGATCGCGAAGCGCAGGTCGTAACCCTGCTGCCCGACGTACTCGCCCAGCAGGTCGAAGGCCTCCTTCAGCCGGTCGAGCGCGGTGCGCACGTCCTTGGCCGCGCCGGACTCGGCGCCCTCGAGCCCGCCCCGGAAGCGACGAGCTCCTGCTTGCAGTCCGGCATCATGACCTCGGGCTTCTTGGTCGGCAGCGAGAGCCGGAAGACCTTGCGCCACGCGGAGAACACCTGCCTGGGCAGCGGCCCGGTGACGTACTCCAGCTCGTACTTTTCGAACAGCGCGCGCACCTTCACTGCGACCTCGGCGTACCGGTTGCTCGGCAGGTCCGGGAACAGGTGGTGCTCGATCTGGTGCGACAGGTTGCCGGTCATGAAGTGCATGGCCCTGCTGCCGCTGATGTTCGCCGAGCCCATCATCTGGCGCAGGTACCACTGGCCGCGCGTCTCGCCCTTGACCGACTGGCGCTCGAAGACCTGTACGCCCTCGGGGAAGTGCCCGCACATGATCACCGAGTGTGACCAGATGTTGCGGACCAGGTTCGCGGTGAACGTGGCGGCGAGTGTGGTGAGGAACGACGGGCCTGACAGCAGTGGGTGGATCACGTAGTCCTTGAGCACCTGCTTGCGGATCTTGCGGCCCACGGCCTTGGCCCGCGCGCGGAACTCCGGGTTCTTGCGGCGGTGCTTGTGCAGGTTCTTGCCGAGCTCCAGGTCGTACGCTGCGATGCCGTACTCGAAGAAGCAGGCGTTGACGAAGTTCCACAGCGGCTGGCCGAGGTGGAGCGGGTGCCACTTCTGGTCCTCGTCGACGCGCATGATGCCGTAGCCGAGGTCGTTGTCCTTGCCGATCACGTTGGTGTACGTGTGGTGCAGCTCGTTGTGCGAGTGCTTCCACTGCTCGGCCGGCGAGACGTGGTCCCATTCCCAGGTGGTGGAGTGGATCTTCGGGTCCCGCATCCAGTCCCACTGGCCGTGCAGGACGTTGTGGCCGATCTCCATGTTGTCCATGATCTTCGCCACGGACAGGCCGGCGGTGCCGAGCAGCCACGCGGGCGGGAAGATCGAGAACAGCAGCACGCCCCTGCTGGCCAGCTCGAGCTTGCGCTGCGCCGAGATGACCTTGCGGATGTAGGCGGCGTCCTTCTCGCCGCGGTTGGCGATCACCTCGTCGCGGATCGCGTCCAGCTCGCGGCCGAGCTCCTCGATCTGCTCCGCGGTCAGGTGGGCGGTGGGGTCGATGGCGGTCAAGGTGCTTCTACCGTTCGATGTCGCAGGGGCCCGCCGCGGCGGACACGCAGGTCTGGATGAGGACGCCCGGCTCGGCCTCGGTGATCTCGCCGGTGCGCAGGTCGCGGACGGCGCCCGCCTTGAGCGGCGTGACGCAGCCGAAGCAGATGCCCATGCGGCACCCGGAGGGCATGTGCACGCCGGCTTCCTCGCCGATGTCCAGCAACGGCGTGGCGCCGTCCGCGTCGACGGTCTTGCCGGTGGCGCTGAACGTGACCTCGCCACCGTCGCCGGCGACGACGATGCGGGGGCGGAAGCGTTCGGTGTGCAGGCGCTCCTGGACGCCGTGCTCGGTCCAGTGCTCCTCTGCGGCGTCGAGCAGGCCGGCGGGACCGCAGGCCCAGGTCTCGCGCTCGGCCCAGTCGGGCACGAGTTCGCCGAGACGGGCGATGTCGAGCATGTCGTCTATGGCGGTGTGCACCTCGGTGAGGCGAAGCTTCTTGTCCGCGACCAGGCCGTGCAGCTCGTTGCGGAAGATCACGTCTTGCGGCTGCGGCGCACAGTGGACCATGACGACGTCATCCAACTCGATGTCGCGCAGCATGCCCATCACGGGCGTGATGCCGCTGCCGGCCGTCAGGTAGAGCACCTTGGCGGGCTTGGCATGCGGCAGCACGAAGTCACCGGTCGGCTGGTCGAGCTGGACCAGCGTGCCCGGTGTCGCCCTGCGGACCAGATGGTTGCTGACCTTGCCGTCCGGGATCGCCTTCACGGTGATCGTGATGCGGCCGTCCTGGCGGTCTGTCGGTGAGGTGATGGAGTAGGCACGCCACAGGCGCCTTCCGTCGACGTCGACCCCGATCCGCACGTACTGACCGGCCGTGTGGCCGCGCCAGCCCCGTCCCGGCCTGATCACGATGGTCGCGGCGTCACCCGTCTCGGGGTGCACGGCCTCGATACGCCCACGCAGGTCAGCGCCCGCACGCAGCGGGCTGACCAGGTCGAGGTAGTCCGACGGCAGCAGCGGCGTCGTGACCATCTCCAGCAGTTTCCACGCCCTGCTGCGGAGGGCTGCACTCGTCATGACTCCAGCTTGCTGCGCCTCAGGGCGTAAAGTCCTGACCATAGGACGTAAATCTGGTCGGCTGAATTGTTCGTAGGGAACAAAAACGTGAGCCATGCAATCCGGAGGGCCAGCGGGCTGGTCCTGGATGAGACGACGGTCACCGCGCTTCGGGCCGCGCTGACGGCCACCGCCGACGAGGTCGTCCAGGCGATCATCGACGAGGTCCCTCCCTACGCGAACGCCCTTTCGGGCCGCATGGGCGGCACCATCCGCCGAGCCGTCCGCACCGCCCTGGGGCACTACCTGGACCTCGCGAGCGGGAACGCGACGGGCGGCGACGCCGGTGACGCAGCCTACGAGCTGGGCCGCGGCGAGGTGCGCGACGGTCGTTCGATGGACGCCCTGCTCAGCGCCTACCGCGTCGGCGCCCGCGTGGCCTGGCGATGCCTGGCAGCGGGTGCCGTACCCGCAGGTCTGCCCGCAGCCGAGGTCGCCAAGTTCGCCGAGCTGACCTTCGCCTACATCGACGAGCTCTCCGCCGCGAGCGCCGCGGGCCACGCCGACGAACTGGCCGCCCGGGGCAGGGCCCGCGAGCGCCACCTGGAACTCCTGGCGCGCGACCTCCTCGCCGACGCGAGCCCGGACGTGCTGCTGGCCGCTGTTCAACGTGCCGGGTGGCAGCCTCCGATTTCGCTGACCGCGGTCCTGCTGCCCGCCGCCCAGGCCCGGCCTGCCTACCGCGCGCTCGACCCGGGCACCCTCGTCCTCGACGATCTGCCGGACGCCACCGGTGTGCTGCTCGTCCCCGATGCCGACCGATCACATCTCTTGCGGCAGCTCGCCGACCGCACCGCCGTGGTCGGCCCGGCCCGGCCATGGACTCGTGCGTCCGCCTCGTACGCACGAGCCGTACGCGCGCGCTCCCTCTCCTCTGATATTCGCGACACCGAGGCCCATCTGCCCGAGCTGGTGCTGAGCGCCGACATGGACGCGTTCGCAGACCTGCATGCCCGAGCCCTCGCACCGTTGCGGACCTTGCCTGTCGCGACCGCACGGCGGCTGGAGGAGACGTTGCGAGCGTGGCTGCTGCACCAGGGCAGGCGGGACGAGGTGGCGGCGGCGTTGTTCGTCCATCCCCAGACAGTCCGGTACCGGATGTCGCAGCTGCGGGAGCTGTTTCCGGATCTCGCATCGCCACACCGGGTCCTTGAACTGACCCTGGCGGTGGGTCTTCGGGTCGGCTGACGCGTACTTCGACCCTCCAGGTGGACGTCAGTGACCGGGGATGCCAACCGTCCCGTACTCACCCGCCACCGGGCATGGCTGGACGGCCTGGTCCGCGCCGGCGTCGCGTCGCCAGGAGCCGTCCAGCCAACGTGTGCGGCGGTGCTCTTCAGCGCCGCCGCATCCGTGTGACTGCTCAGCCGTGATCTTGAGCCGCTTGTGGGGACGCCGACCCTTCCGGGGCACGCGCGTGTGAACCCGACGCCGACGGCGCCAACGTCACCTCGGACGCTGTCAACGCCTACCCGACCACGACCTGAACGGACGCGGTCTCCAGTACGGCGACCCTTCCTGACCCCGCCACCGACCGAGCGGGGCCGCAGGCACACCGGCCTGCGGCCCCGCTCGGGCGGTCCGGGGCGGCTTCGCCCCGACGGGATGAGGGCCGCGACGAGCTCCGGCTCGGCAAATAAATTCCTCGCCGATCACGGCAACCTTCGTGTGGGTGGCGGCAACTGACGGGTAACCGGGGCCGAGACCAAGGCCCACTGCGTCAGAAGGACAAGCCGTTGTCAGATCAGAACCGCTCTCATCGCCGCCGTCCGGCAACCCGCCGCCTGCTCGCCGCCGCCGTGGCTCTCGCCGCGGTGGGCGCCGCCGTACCGCTGGTCGCCCAGGCGGCATTCACGTCGAACGCCAACGCGCCGACCACGCTCGGCGACGCGGCGGCCGGCAGCGGCCGCTACTTCGGTACGGCGGTGGCCTCGGGCAGGCTCGGTGACTCGACGTACTCCAGCATTCTCGACCGGGAATTCAAGATGGTCACCCCGGAGAACGAGATGAAGTGGGACACCATCGAGCCCTCCCGCGGGTCGTTCAACTTCGGCCCCGGCGACTCGATCGTCAACCACGCCTCCGCGCACGGCCAGCGCATGCGCGGCCACACCCTGGTCTGGCACTCCCAACTGCCCGACTGGGTCAAATCCACCACCGACGCGAACACCCTGCGCAGTGTGATGGACAACCACATCACCCAGGAGATGACCCACTACAAGGGCAAGATCTACGCCTGGGACGTGGTCAACGAGGCGTTCGCGGACGGCGGCAGCGGCCAGCACCGCGACTCCGTGTTCCAGAGCGTGCTGGGCAACGGCTTCATCGAGGAGGCCTTCCGCACCGCTCGGAACGTCGACTCCTCGGCCAAGCTCTGCTACAACGACTACAACATCGAGAACTGGACGGACGCCAAGACCCAGGGCGTCTACAACATGGTCAAGGACTTCAAGTCCCGCGGTGTGCCGATCGACTGCGTCGGCTTCCAGAGCCACTTCGGCGCGGGCGGCCCGCCGGCCAGCTTCCAGACCACCCTGTCCAGCTTCGCCGCGCTCGGCGTGGACGTCCAGATCACCGAGCTCGACATCGCCCAGGCGTCCGCCGGCGCGTACGACAACGCCGTCAAGGACTGCCTGGCCGTCGCCCGCTGCACGGGCATCACGGTGTGGGGCATCCGCGACAGCGACTCCTGGCGCAGCGGTGAGAACGCGCTGCTGTTCGACAACAACGGCAACAAGAAAGCCGCATACAACACCGTACTCGCCACTCTGGGCAGCGCCGGCGGCGGTACGCCGGGCGGCGGCATCAGCTCCGGCACCGTCTACACGCTCTCCGCGGTGGGCGCCGCCGGACGTGTTCTCGACCAGCCCGCAGGGCAGAGCGGCAACGGCACCCCGCTCCAGGTGTGGGACGCCAGCGGCGCCACCAACCAGCAGTGGCGCGCCACCAAGAACGGCGACGGCTCCTACACGCTGACCAACATCGCCAGCGGCCGGGTCCTGGACGAGCCGGGCGGCCAGACCGCCAATGGCACGAAGCTGCTGGTCTGGGACGCCAACGGCGGCGCCAACCAGCACTGGAAGGCCACCCGGAACGGCGACGGCTCCTACACCCTCACCAACGTCGCCAGCGGCCGTGCCCTGGAGACCCCCGGCAACCAGACCGCCAACGGCACCGCCGTCCAGATCTGGGACTCCTGGGGTGCCGCCAACCAGCACTGGAACTTCAGGTCGTCCGGGTCGTCCACCCCGGCGCCGACCCCGACGACGCCCGCGCCGGGCGGCACGTGCGCCCTTCCGTCGACCTACCGCTGGTCGTCGACGGGTTCGTTGGCGCAGCCGGCGAACGGGTGGGGCGCGGTGAAGGACTTCACCGACGTGGTGTACAACGGCAAGCACCTGGTCTACGGGTCGAACGTGTCGGGATCGTCGTACGGTTCGATGATGTTCAGCCCGTTCACGAACTGGTCGGACATGGCATCGGCCGGGCAGAGCGGGATGAACCAGGCCGCGACGGCGCCCACGCTGTTCTACTTCGCGCCGAAGAACATCTGGGTGCTCGCGTACCAGTGGGGTCAGTGGCCGTTCATCTACCGCACCTCCAGCGACCCGACCAACCCCAACGGCTGGTCCGCGCCGCAGCCGCTGTTCACCGGCAGCATCCCCAAGTCCAGCACCGGCCCGATCGACCAGACGCTGATCGCCGACGGCCAGAACATGTACCTGTTCTTCGCCGGTGACAACGGCAGCATCTACCGGGCGAGCATGCCGATCGGGAACTTCCCCGGCAACTTCGGCTCCTCGTACACCACGGTCATGAGCGACACGGTGAACAACATCTTCGAGGCGCCGCAGGTCTACAAGGTCAAGGACCAGAACCAGTACCTCATGATCGTCGAGGCCCGGGGGGCGAACGAGCAGCGCTACTTCCGCTCCTTCACCGCCACCAGCCTGAGCGGCTCCTGGACCCCGCAGGCCGCCACCGAGAGCAACCCCTTCGCCGGCAAGGCCAACAGCGGTGCCACCTGGACCAACGACATCAGCCACGGTGACCTGGTCCGCAACAACCCCGACCAGACCATGACCATCGACCCCTGCAACCTGCAGTTCCTCTACCAGGGCAAGTCCCCCACCGCGAGCGGCCCCTACGACCAACTGCCGTGGCGACCGGGAGTCCTCACCCTGCAGCGCTGACCCGCCCGATCAACGGTGATCGCGATCGGGTGCAGTCTGCCGGCGCGTGGACGAGCGGTCCACGGCATGGGCAACTCCACCTGCTGACCGACACTCACCGCCTCGAGGAACCCCAGCCGAGCATCGGCTGGGGTTCCCCTCGTTCGTGGACCTGGACAGGCATCAACACGGACAGATCTCCTGAACGACGCCGCCCTGCCCGTTGGTGTGGGTGATGAGCCAGAGGCCGTGGATGAACCAGCCTCCGTCCCTGTCCGCGAGGAGGTTCTGGGCCTTGAGGAAGTTGATGGCCTGGCCGCTGCCGCCCTGCTTGGAAGAGACGAAGGCCTTGATCGTGGCGGCTGCCACGAGGGCCGACTCGAACATGCTGCGGATTCCGCTGTTCGCGTCCTCGAAGCGCCCTTCGACGAGAGCACGTACGGCCCGGCGATAGCAGTCCTTCGCGACCGCCCAGCCGAGCCGGTTGAAGTCGGCCTCCAACGCCGTGCAAGCAGCTCAAGGGCAAGGGGAAGGTCGCCGAGCTGCAGGGGGCGTTGAGCTCGATCAACGCCTACGACCGGAGCCGGGGGTTCTCCTCCTGCATGAAGAGCGAGTTCCCAGGCATCCAGGTGATCGAGCTGGCCACCGAGTGGAAGGGTGACGTGGCGTCCGCCAGGCTCCGGTCCACGCTGGCCGCCAACCCGGACCTGGGCGGCGTCTACCTGCAGGCCGGCGGTGTCTTCCTGCAGCCGACGCTCGCGCTGCTGCGGGGGAAGGGCCTGCTCAAGCCGGTCGGCCAGAGCGGCCACATCGCGATCGTCTCCAACGACGGCATCCCGCAGGAGTTCGACGCGATCCGCAAGGGCGAGATCGACGCGACCGTCTCCCAGCCCGCCGACCTGTACGCCGAGTACGCGCTGTACTACGCGCAGGCGGCCGCCGAGGGCAGGCCGTTCCATCCGGGCCCGACCGACCACGGGTCGACCATCATCTCGCTGTCCAACGGCCTTGAGGACCAGCTTCCCGCGCCCCTGGTGACCAGGGAGAACGTCGACGACCCGGCCCTGTGGGGCAACACCGTCGGCAGGTAACACACCAGCCCCACCCTCCACACACGCACGATCAGAGGAGCCGCACATGTCCCATGACAACCTGAGCCGCCGTCAACTGATACGGGCCGCCGCCATAGCCGGTGGCGCGGTGGCGTTCGGTCTGCCCCAGGTCCTGCTGGCCGACAGCGCCCAGGCGTACTCGGTGCCGTCCAAGATGGACTGGTGGTACCAGGCCCGCTTCGGCATGTTCATCCACTTCGGGTCCTACAGTTACCACGGTACGGGCGAGTGGGCGTTCTCCGCCGAGAACTGGACGAAGGCCAACTACCAGACCCAGGTGACCGCACCGTTCAACCCGACCTCCTTCAACGCCGACACCATCGCCGAACTCGCCCCCGGCGCCGGTCACCAGGCGATCGACCTGGCCGGCAGTCAAGGGCGTGGTCGGTCGACAACGACGCGGCATGGAGGATTGAACCTGTGCGCACATGCCACTGGCTTTCTTGTCCAAGTGCTTGAACCGCGGCCGGCGAGGGCCCTCACCTCCGGCTCGACGCGTGGCAGGCCGGACGGCCCGCCATGCCCTGGGCGCGGGTGCGCAGCAGGAGAGCGACCCAACTCCGGTACGGCTTCCACCGGTCGGCGATCTCGGCGAGTCGGGTGACATCGGTGGCGGCGGCGGTGCCGAGCCCGTATGCCGTGGCGGTTGCTCGGTGCAGGCGTGGTTCGTGGCGGGGGAAGACGTCGGGGTGTCCTGCTCCCCGGATGAGGACGAGCTCGGCGGAGAAGGGGCCGATGCCAGGGAGGGCGCGCAGTTCGGCGAGGGCCTGGTCGGCGGGCAGGGCGCGCAGGCGGGCCGCGTCGAGGTGTCCGGCGAGGGCCGCTTCGGCCAGCGCGTGCAGGCGCTGGATCTTGAGGTCGGTCAGCCCTGGCACGTGGGTGATGGTGCGCAGGGCGGCGGGGGTGGGGAAGGCATGCAGGGTCTGGCCTGCGATGTCCATGCGAGGTCCGTGCCGACGAGCGATGTCGGCCTTGATGCCGGCTGCCTGGGTCATGCGGATGCGGTGGCCGATGAGGGCCCAGACGGCGGCTTCGTAGGGCGAGTGGAAGCAGACCGGGCGCAGCCCCGGGTAGTCCGCCAGGAGTCCGGCCACCACCGGGTCCGCGGCAAGAGCGGGGAATGCGGTGCCGTCGGTGTCGAGGGAGAGGATGCGGGCGAGCTGGGCCGGTACGGCCGGGCCGGCCGCATGCCCGGCGGTCAAGGCCTGTGCCCGGGGCGGGGTGCCGGGGTAGACCGTGAATTCGGCCTGGACCGTGCCGGTGGCGCCGTCTGCCCCCACCTCTTGTCGGACGGTGGCCGCGACGACGGATGCCGCGTCGTCGGCGGGGAAGGCCAGACGGAGGATCCCGTCAGCGGCCTGAGTGTGGCTCGCGGGAGTGAAGCCCTCCAGGAATCGGATGCCGGCCGCGAGCGAGAAGGGCCCGGTGGGGGTGAGGGAGACGGCGCTCACGGGTCAGCCCCCGTGCGCGGTGAGGGTGTAGCCCTCGGGGCCCTCGAAGGAGAACATCGGCCCGAACGGGCTGTCCGCCATGGGGGTCAGGATCCTGATGCCTGCGGCGGTGAGCCGGTCACGGAGCTGGTGGGCGTCCGAGGTCCGGAACCAGAGCACCACGCCCAGGCCGGGCCGTGCGGCGTCGGTGAGGTCGACGCCCGGGAGGAGCTCGCGGACGGCGAACGGGGTCGGCTTGGTGTCGAACACGACCGCGTGGGGCGGTGAGACCGCGGCCCGGCGCAGCCCCAGGTGCTGTTCGCAGAAGGCGGCTGCGGCGTCCACGTCGCGGACTTGCAGGGCGACGAAGTCGGGGCCGTCGATGGTGACGGACATGGGTCCTCCTCGATCCTCAGGATCCTTGATGTCAGAACTTTGACATAGCGGAGACTAGGATCCCGGGCCGACCGTGTCAAAATGCTGACATGATGGAGAAGTCGCCGATCGAGCCGCCCCACCTCGCGAAAGACGTCACCCGGCATGTGGGATACGTACTCAAGCGCGCCCAGGCTGCCCTGCGCGGCGCCATGGACGGGGTCCTGCGCGAGCACGGGCTGACCGTGCCGCAGTACGCCACCCTCGAACTCCTGGCCCTGTCCCCTGGCATGTCCAACGCCGACCTTGCCCGCGCGACCTTCGTCACCCGGCAGTCCGGCAACGTCGTACTGCGGGGCCTGCTGGAGGCGGGACTGGTCGCCCGCCCGGCCGCCGCCGACCACGGCCGGGCCCGCCCGGCCCACCTCACCGAGGAAGGCCGCACTCGCCTGGCCGCCGTCCAAGCCGCCGTCTACGCCATCGAACGGCGCATGGTGGAGGCGATCCCGCCCGAGCGTGTGGCCGGGCTGCTCGCCGACCTCGACCGGATGGCGGCAGCCCTGGAGGAGTGACCCGCCGGGCCCGGGTTGCGGGGCCCCCTACCTCCCCCACGATCGGCGCACGATCAGCCGGGTCACGTTCCTCAACTACGTCGAGGACGGTCGGCGTCGCAGGTCACCCGGCACGGCCGGCGGCACGCTGACGCGCGGCGGCGAGGATGTGGTCACGTGATGCGGCCAACTCCTCGCGCAGCGCCCGGTGGTCGGCGTCCAGCACTCGGCCGGCCCGTTTGCGGACCTGGCCGGCGGTGAGGACGGGTGCCGCTGTTCCGGGCGTCCGAGCCCAGGAAAACCGTGCCGACGGCGTCGTTCAGCGGCATGTTGTCGAGCTCCTCCGCGTGATCACCAACAGGTCGGCTGCTGGCTGGGGGTCAGTGAACCGACCACGTCCGCAAGACGGTTGGTTCGTCCACCCTGCACGGTGGCGAAGTCCAGCACGTCCGGGTGCCGATGCGCGACGGCACGCGGTCGCTGCCGTGGGCAGCCTTGACGGCATGCATCCGCTGAACCGTGAGGGCGACTTCGACGTCCTTGCCGAGGAAGCTGCTGGCCCGGCCCGCAGGGCCCGGGCTACGTGCCGGTGAGTGAGGCGAGCAACTGCCGCCCCCGCCGGTCATTCGTCAGATCGCCCCGCCCCATGACCAGAACAACGATCCGACCGATTGACATCCTCCCCGGCCTGAAGGACGGGGATTCCCCTCAGCCTCGCGGCTGAGCCGCTGCGCGCGTGCGCGGCGGCGGGACTACTTCCTGCTTCACCGACGACTGCCCGCCCGGAGTGCTCCGTTGAGGTCTAACACCGTCTCCACAGGCTGTAACCGCCAGTCCGGCGGCCAGGATGTTGCGTGCCGCGTTGACGTCCCGATCATGGGTCGTCCCGCAGCCGCACGTCCACTCACGGACGTTGAGCGGCATCTTGCCCCGCAAGGTGCCGCAGGCCGAGCACAGCTTGGAGCTGGGGAACCACCGGTCGATGGTCACCAGGTCGCGGCCGTACCACTCGGCCTTGTACTCCAGCATGGACCGCATCTCGGTCCAGCTCGCGTCGCTGATGGCGCGGGCGAGCGTCCGGTTCCTGAGCATGTTCCGGACGCTCAGGTCTTCGATCACGATCGCTTGGTTCTCACGAACGAGTCGAGTGGTGAGCTTGTGGAGGAAGTCCCGGCGGCGGCCGGCGATGCGTGCGTGCACGCGGGCGACCTTGAGCCGAGCCTTGGCCCGGTTGTTGGAACCCCTGGCCTTGCGGGCAAGGTTGCGCTGGGCCTTGGCGAGGCATTCCCGGTCCCGGCGCTCGTGCCGGGGATTGGTGATCTTCTCCCCGGTGGACAGCGTCACCAGGCTGGTGATCCCCGCGTCGATGCCCACGGCCGCGTTCACGGGCGCGGGCATGGTGGGCCGGTCGTCGCACAGCATCGAGACGAACCACCGGCCGGCACTGTCCTGCGACACGGTCACCGTGGACGGCACAGCACCTTCGGGCAATGGCCGAGACCACACGATGGCCAGCGGATCGCTCATCTTCGCGAGAGTGAGGCGACCATCGCGGAACCGGAAAGCGGACGACGTGTACTCGGCGGACTTCCGCGACCTCTTCCGACTCTTGAACGTCGGGTACTTCGCCCGCTTGGTCCAGAAGTTGGTGAACGCGCCCTGCAAGTGCCGCAGCGTCTGCTGCAACGGGACCGACGACACCTCGGAGAGGTATGCCAGCTCCTCGGTCCTCTTCCACACTGTCAGCATCGCCGACGTGGCGTGGTAGTTGACCCGTTCCTGACGCAGCGTCCATGCCTCGGTACGGGCCTGCAACGCCATGTTGTAGACCTTCCGCACGCACCCGAACGTGCGCGACAGCTCAGCCGCCTGCGCATCGGTCGGATAGAAGCGGTACTTGAAAGCCCGCTTCACGTGGGTGGTAGCCATGGATTACACACCAACACTCATCTGTGTGAGCAACTGATGGATGGTCACCTACCGCGACCCCGTACTGCCTTGACGGCAGTCCGGCTTCCCCGACCCGCTACGCGGGAGATCCAATTCCTCCCCGGCCCAAAGGCCGAGGTTTCCTTGGAGGTATCCGATGAAGGCCACATGATCCTCCGGACGGAACCTGGTCCGAAATGGGCCGTCAGAGTCCGTGGTCGTACACCACGGTGACGGGGGCGTGGTCGCTCCAACGTTCGGCGTGGGTAGCTGCGCGCTCGACATAAGCCTCGACCGCCCTGGCGGCGATCCCGGGAGTCGTACAATGCAGGTCGATTCGCCAGCCGGAGTCGTTGTCGAAGGCGCGGCCGCGGTAGGACCACCAGCTGTAGGGGCCGGTGCGGTCGGGGTGGAGGCGGCGGACGACGTCGACGTAGCCGGCCTCCTCGTAGACGCGGGTGAGCCAGGCGCGTTCCTCGGGGAGGAAGCCGGCCGCCTTCTGGTTGGCCTTCCAGTTCTTGAGGTCCTCCGGGCGGTGGGCGATGTTCCAGTCGCCGCAGACCACGACCTCGCGGCCGTCGGCGGCGGCCCGGGTGCGGAGCCTGCCGAGGTGGACGAGGAATTCCGCCATGAAGCGTTCCTTCTCCTCCTGGCGTTCGGTGCCGGCTTCTCCGGAAGGGAGGTAGAGGCTGGCCACCGTCAGCCCCGGAAGGTCGATTTCGACATACCTGCCCGAATTGTCGAATTCCTCGGACGCGAATCCGACCACGGTGCGCTCCGGCTTCTGCCGGGACAGCACCGCGACGCCCGCGCGGCCCTTGGCGACCGACGGTGCCCAGACCGCGTGCCAGCCCTCAAGGTCGCGCAGCTCCACCGGGAGCTGCCCGGGCTCGGAGCGGACCTCCTGCAGGCAGATCACGTCCGCCTCGGTGGCCGCCAGCCACTCGATGAAGCCCTTCTTGGCGGCCGCCCGGATCCCGTTCACGTTGACACTCGTCACCACAATCACCCGGGAAGCCTACCGAGCGCCCCGGCCGGCCCGGCGGCGGCACGTCCGGGAACGGCACGTCCGGGAGGGGTCTCTCCGGGGCCGGATGTCAGGATGTCGTGAACGCGGCATGAATCCGCGCGACAACCGCACCAACCGCCGCCATTGGTCTTGACCATCTCCGGAGGCAGCCCCTAGGGTCACTTACTGCAAGGACCTTTAATAAAGAAGGACGGATAAAGCCCGCTCTCCCACCTGCCGCAACAGCGGACAGCGGGCCGCGTCCGCCCTCCTTTCGGCAGGGCGGACAAAGCAGGGTGGAGGCCACGGTGGGAACGACTGGACAGCTCACGGCGGTACCGGAGCCGAAGTACTGGCACCTGCGCACGGTGCTGCTCCGCGCGATCGACACGGAGTTCTCCACCGGCCAGGTCCTGCCCAACGAGCGCGAGCTCTCCGCCCGCTTCGGCGTGGCCCGGGCCACCCTGCGCCAGGCGCTCGACCAGCTGGAGCTGGAGGGCCGGCTGGTACGCCGCCGCGGTATCGGCACCCTGATCGCGGCCCCCCGGGTCGGCGTTCCGGTCAGCCGGCACGAGGAGGGCTGGCCCGGCACCGCCCGCAGCCAGGCCTGGCGCACCGTCGACTGCACCACCGCCCCGGCCTCCGACCGGCTCGCCAAGGCCCTGGGCGTCGCCGAGGGCGCCACCGTGCACACCGTCCGCCGGGTGCGGATGGTCCAGGGCCAGAACATGGCCACCGAGTCGCTGCACGTTCCCGCCTCCGCGCTGCCGCACCTGCCCGGCTTCCGCGCCGAGAGCGACCGTGCCCGTTCGGTGCTGCGCCAGCTGGAGCGCCTGGAGGTCGACGGCGAGTCCCGCGCCGTCGAGCTGGGCGTCGCCGAGGCCGAGGAGGCCGCCCTGCTGGAGCGCCCGCCCGGCTCGCCCGTCCTGGTGATGACCACCCAGTACGCAGCCGCCGGCCGCCTGGTCGCCCTTGCCGTCTCCACCTACCGCGCGGACACCTGCAAGCTCACCTTCGGCGAGACCGGCCTGGTCGAGGTCACCCCGGTCGCCGCCACGGCCGGTGCCACCACCGAGGTGCGCACCGCCTCCTGAACGACCCGCCTCCTGAACGACCCGTCTCCCGAACGACCCGCCTCCCGAACCACCCCGAAACGCCCTCAGGCCGAGGCCCGGACGCCCACAGGCGCCCGGGCCTCGGCCTTGGTGACGGGCGAGCAGCCGGGGCGCCGGGCTCAGCCACGGGGCGCAGGCGCGCTCGGCCACGGGGCGCCGGTCCGCGCCCCATGGCCGAGCCGGTCACCCGAGGTCACCCCCGGGCGCCGGCGCCCGTCGGCGGGTCGACGGCGAAGAGCTGCTCCTCCACCTGGTCCAGCGCCACCCGCAGCGCACCCATCGCCACGACCTCCGAGCCGAGGGCGGCCAGCGCCACCTCGGGGGCGCGCAGGGTGAACTGGGCGAGGCGCTCGCGCAGCGGCTCCAGGACGCCGTCGAGGCCGGCGGCCCAGCCACCGACCACGACCAACTGCGGGTCGATGGCCAGCACCAGGGCGGCGACGCTTTGCACCAGGCGGGTCAGGAAGCGGTCCATCGCGACCTTCGCCACCTCGTCGCCCTCGCGGGCCAGCTTCAGCACCCGGGCGACGGCTGCCTCGTCCAGCGGGTTGAGCGGCTTGCCGGTGGTGGAGAGCAGGCGCTCGGGGGTGACCTCCTGACCGAGCAGGTGGAGGGCGCCGATCTCGCCGGCCGCACCGCCGAAGCCGCGGTGCAGCTTGCCGTTGATCAGTGAGCCGGCGCCGGGGCTGAGGCCGGCCATCACGAAGACCACGTCGTCCGCGCCGACCGCCGCGCCCTGCCAGTGCTCGGCGATGGCGGCCAAGTTGGCGTCGTTCTCGATCATCACCGGGCAGCGGAACGAGCGGCGCAGCCGGGCGCCCAGGTCGAGGCCGGTCCAGCCGGCCATGGCGGTGCCGAGCTGCACGGTGCCGTCCCGGTCGACGATGCCGGGGGTGCCGACGCCGACCGCCCAGAGGTTGTCACGGGAGACGCCGGCCTTGCGCAGCACCTCGGCGACCGCGGTGCGCACGGCGCTCAGCCGTTCCTCGGCGTCCAGGGTCTCCTCGACGGTCCGGAAGTGACTGCCCACCACCTCGCCGGTGAGGTCGGCGAGGATGACCCGGATGTCGTGCACACCGATTTCGACGCCGAGGATGTGCCCGGCCTCGGCGCGGAACCGGAACCAGCGGGCCGGACGCCCACGGCGGCCCGCACCACCGGGCTGACCGCCGTTCTGCGGCTGGTCCACCTCGGCGACCAGGCCGGTCTCGACCAGCCCCTCGATCACACCCTCCACCGTCGGCCGGGAGAGTCCGGTGTCCCCGACCAGTTGAGTGAGGGTCACCGAGTGGCCGGCCCGCAGCGCCCGAAGCGTGACCGCCGCGTTGATCCGCCGCAGCAGCGAGGAGTCTCCTCCGGTGAGCCGATCCGCCAAAACGCTGCCCTTCGCCGTTCGCGCGACAGCTCTGGCGCGCGGTGCCGAGTGCGCGGCGACCACCGAGTGCCGACCACCGAAGGCCGACCGCCGGGTGTCCCGCGAGAGTCCGCCGACCGGACCGCGGGCACGACAGCGCTGGGCCGCCTGCGCCAGGCCCGGAGGGCATGTGCCGGATGCTACCCGGGCCCGGGCCCGGCGGGCGAGCATCTCCGCAGCTCACCCAGGCTTCGGTATCGAAATGGTACGCACCGGGTCGCCGTGCGTACGCAGCCCTTCCACGGCGCCACCGGACGCCCCCGGGCTCCCTCCCGCCTCGGCCGCCGGAGCCGCGCCGCCTGGTCGGGACGCCCCCGCCGAGCCTCTATGCTGCGGACATGCTGAACGAGACGTGCGACGTTCATCCCGGCGCAACTGTGCCGTCGGACCGGAGCTTTGTGCGGAGGGAGACCCGGCCGACTCCCGTGCCGTTCGTGCCGGAGGTCACCCTGCACATGGCGCAGGACGCCATCGCGCTGTGGGAGACCACGGAGGCGGCGCGCGGCGAGGAGGGCCTGGCGCCGCCGTTCTGGGCGTTCGCGTGGGCCGGCGGGGTCGGCGTCGCGCGGTACGTGCTCGACCACCCGGAGCTGGTCGCGGGGCGGACGGTGCTCGACCTGGCGGCCGGATCCGGGCTGGTGGGCATCGCGGCGGCACTGCGCGGCGCGCGGTCGGTGCGGGCCGCGGAGATCGACGCCTACGCGGTGGCCGCCATCGACGTCAACGCGGAGACGAACGGCGTCCGCGTCGACGCGGCGGTGGAGGACCTGCTGGACGGGGACGGTGCGCCGGCCGAGGTGGTGCTCGCCGGCGACGTCTTCTACGAGCGGGCGATGGCCGCCCGCTTCCTCCCCTTCCTGGAACGGGCGCGGGCCCGCGGCGCGGTGGTGATCGTCGGGGACCCGGGCCGGGCCTACCTGCCGCGCGAACGGTTCAGCGCACTGGCCGCGTACGACGTCCCGGTGGTCGCCGACCTGGAGGACGCCGCGCTCAAGACCACCATGGTCTGGCGGCTCGACCCGCCGAAGGGCTGAGACACCCGCCCGGAGGGAGACCGCTCGCAAGGCCGGGACCGTCCGCAGCGCCGGGACTGTCCGCAGGGCCCGGACCGTCCGAAGGGCCCGGACCGTCCGCGATCCGGAATTCCCCGCGGGCGGATCCGACCCCCTGGTAGACAACCCGGCATGACCGATGACCTGACCTCTGGCCTGACCGACGACGTGACCGATGACGTGACCGTTGACGTCATGGCCGGGACGACCGCCGACATCGCGCTGCGCACCGCCACCCCCGACGAGATCCCCGCCGTGCTCGCCCTCTGGGCCCGCGCGGCCAAGGGGGCCAGCATCACGGACGACGCCGACGGCGTGGCCGCGCTGCTGCGGAGGGACCGGGAGTGCCTGATCGTCGCCACGACGGCGGCGGACACCGGGACCATCGTCGGCACCGTGATCGCCGGCTGGGACGGCTGGCGCTGCCACCTCTACCGCCTCGCCGTCGACCCCGGGCACCGCCGCCGGGGCATCGGCGCCGCGCTGCTGGCCGCCGCCGAGGCCCGCTTCACCGCCCTCGGCGGCCGCCGCGCCGACGCGATGGTGCTCGACGACAACGGGCTCGGGCAGCGCACCTGGCGGGCGGCCGGCTACGGCCCCCAGCCGCAGTGGACCCGCTGGGCCAAGCCTTTGGACGCCTGACCGCAGGCCCCGACCCCCACCCCTCGGACCCCGCGAACCGCACGCCTCGACTCTCAAGCCTCAGGCGCCGCGACGGCTCCGTGACGAAACCGCGCTCCGACCGGTCCGCTCACGGGTTGCTGAGCGCGTAGGTGCGGAAGGTGGCGAGCAGCGGCAGCACGTCCGTCTTGCCCGGCTCCTCGGTGACCGCCCGCATCGCGTCGATGACGGTGCGGGCGATCGCCTTGGTGGCCGCGAGGTCGCCGGCGGCCGTCGTCGCGGCCCAGGCGCGGAGGGTCCGGGCGAGCAGGGCGGCCATCCGGGCGCCGATGTTGGAGCTGACGGCGTCGGTCAGCGCCTCCAGCTCCTCGTCGGTCATGCTGGAGCGCAGGCCGAAGGCGAGTGCCATCAGGGTGTCGATGGCGTGTTCGCCGTACGCCGCGACCAGGGCCGGGAGCGGCTGTTCGTCCGGGCCGCCGGCGGCCAGCGCGCCCAGCGCCTCCTCGTCGTCCTTCCACGCCGCCTCGAGTGCGGCGAGGGCCCGGAGGGACTCGTCTACCGTCAGGCCATCTGTCATGCCGAGAACGGTATTGAGCCCTACCGGGCCCGCGCCGCACCCGTCGGAATTTCTCACTCCTTCGAGCGAAACCGACCGGAACCCGGCCGCCGGAGTGCGCCGGTGGCCCTTCGGCCGCACCGTCGCGCCGCCGCACTCCGGCCGCACCGCGCGCAAGGTCGGCCGCACCGCCGCGAGGTCGGCAGTGTGCCGTCCTACGCGGGCGCGTTGGCCGCCGTGAACTCCGCCGCGTCCCAGTGGCCGTGCAGCGCCGGGGCGAGCGCGGCGCGCGCCAGGGCGGCGAAGTCCGCGGCGCCGGCGGCCCGTTCGGGCAGGGCGCCGAGCAGCGGGGCGCCGGCCGAGCGGGGCAGGTCGGCGAGGTTGCAGCGGTCGGCCAGGCCGGGGGAGTCGGGCCAGGCGCCGATGACCACGCCGAACAGCGGCAGGCCGCGCGCGGCCAGCGCCTCCGCGCTGAGGGCGGCGATGTTGAGCGTGCCGAGGCCGGCCGAAGCGACCAGCAGCAGCTGGGCCGGCAGGCCGAGGTCGCGGGTGGCGAGCGCCTGGTCGGCGAGCGTGCGGCCCTCCTCGTCGTAGCGGACCAGCAGGCCGCCGGCGCCCTCGACCAGCACCAGGTCGTGGTCGCGGGCGAGTCCGGCGGCAGCGGCGGCCGTCTCGGCGGGTGTGAGGCAGGGCCGGCCGGACCGGCGGGCGGCCGTGTCCGGCGCCAGCGGCTCGGGGTAGCGGGCGAGTTCGCGCAGCGTGAGCCGGGCGTCGAGCCTGGTGTCGAGCGGGGCGCCGACCAGGCGGGCGACCTCCTCGGCGTCCCCCGGCTCGCCCGGGGTGACCCCGGTCTGCCCGGGCTTCAGCACCGCGACCCGCAGGCCGGCCTGGAGGGCCGCCGACGCGATGGCGGCGGTCGTCACGGTCTTGCCGACCTCGGTGTTGGTGCCGGTCACGAAGAGAACGGGAGGGGTGATCATCCGGCCACCGCCGCTGCGGTCACCGCGGCCGCGATCCGGGCCACGTCCTCGTCCCCCGTCACGTAGGGCGGCATGGTGTAGATGAGGTCCCGGAAGGGGCGCAGCCAGACGCCCTCCCGCGCGGCCGCCGCCGTGGCGGAGGCCATGTCGACCGGGTGGTCCAACTGGACGACGCCGATGGCGCCCTGGACCCGGACGTCGCGCACGCCGGGCACGTCGGCCGCGGCGGCCAGGCCGTCCCGCAGACCGGTCTCGATGCGCTTCACCTCGACCTGCCAGTCCTGTCCGAGCAGCAGGTCGATCGAGGCGTTGGCGACGGCGGCGGCCAGCGGGTTGCCCATGAACGTCGGGCCGTGCGCCAGCACCGGCATCTCGCCGCGGCTGATCCCGTCCGCGACCTCGCTGCTGCAGAGGGTGGCGGCCATGGTGAGGTAGCCGCCCGTCATCGACTTGCCCAGGCACATCACGTCCGGAGAGACGCCCGCGTGGTCGGCCGCGAACAGTGCGCCGCTGCGGCCGAAGCCGGTGGCGATCTCGTCGAAGACCAGCAACACGTTGTGCCGGTCGCAGAGTTCGCGCAGCATCCGCAGGTAGGCGGGGGAGTGGAACTGCATCCCGCCGGCGCCCTGCACCACCGGCTCGACGATGACGGCGGCCAGCTCGCCGGCGTGACGCTCCATCAACTCGTCGAATTGTGCGGCGTATTCGGCGTCCAGCGGCGCGTCGAAGCCGGCCGGCGGCTGCGGTGCGAAGAGCTGGTCGGGCAGCACCCCGCCCCACAGGTGGTGCATGCCGCCCTGCGGGTCGCACACCGACATCGGGTGGAAGGTGTCCCCGTGGTAGCCGCCGCGCCAGGTGAGCAGCCGGCGCTTCTCCGGCCGGCCGGTGGACTGCCAGTACTGCAGGCACATCTTCATCGCGACCTCGACGGCCACCGAGCCCGAGTCGCCCAGGAAGACGTGCTGCAGCGGCTCCGGGGTGATCTCGACCAGCCGGGCGGCCAGCCGGACGGCGGGCTCGTGGGTGAGCCCGCCGAACATGACGTGGCTCATCCGGCCCAGCTGCTCGCGCACCGCCCCGTCCAGCACCGGGTGCCCGTAGCCGTGGATCGCCGCCCACCAGGACGACATCCCGTCGACCAACTCGTCTCTCCCCGCGACGGGTCGGGCGAGCCGCAGCCGCACGCCGGACGCGGACTCCACCACGTACGGGGTGGCGGTGCCGGGCATCGGCCCGTACGGGTGCCAGACGTGCGCCCGGTCGAGGGCGAGCAGGGTGTCGGTGGGCATGGGGGTGCCGGGGAGCTGAGCCATGATGGTGGATTCCCTTGCGGAGGTCAGGCGTTGGGCGCCAGTTCGGTGCCGGCGCCGCGGCGCCGGACGCGGACCAGGTCGCCGCGCAGCTCGTCGGCGGGGTTCTCGGCCGATGCCTCCCCGGGAGCCGCCGCGGCGTGCCCGCCGCAGGGGCCGCACCCGTGCGCGTCGGCCTCGCCGTCCGTGTCACCGTGCCCGCCGCACGGCCCGCAGCCGCCGCCGGTCCCGCAGGCACCGCCAGCGGCCACCGCGGCGGCGACGTCGGCCCGGTGCCGGGGCAGGGTCGCCTCGCCGGCACCCTCGACCTCGAAGCCCGCGTCCTTGATCATGTCGAGGTCGGCCTGGCCGGCCTGGCCCTCGCTGGTCAGGTAGTCGCCCAGGAAGATGGAGTTGGCGATGTGCAGGCCCAGCGGCTGGAGCGTGCGCAGGTGGACCTCGCGGCCGCCCGCGATCCGCACCTCGGTGTCCGGGTTGACGAAGCGCACCATCGCCAGGATGCGCAGGCAGCGCTGCGGGGTGAGGTTCCACTCCTTGGCCAGCGGGGTGCCCTCGAACGGGATGAGGAAGTTGACCGGCACCGAGTCCGAGCCCAGCTCGCGCAGCGCGAAGACCACGTCCACCAGGTCCTCGTCGCTCTCGCCCATGCCCGCGATGAGGCCGGAGCAGGCGGACAGGCCGGCGCCGTGCGCCTTCTGCACGGTGTCCACCCGGTCCGCGTAGGTGTGGGTGGTGGCGATGTCGCCGTAGGTGCCCTCGGAGGTGTTCAGGTTGTGGTTGTACGCGTCGGCGCCGGCCGCCTTCAGCCGCTCGGCCTGGTTGTCGGAGAGCAGGCCCAGGCAGGCGCAGATCTCGACGGCCGGGTCGGCGTCCTTGATGGCGGAGATGGTGTCGGCGACCCGGTCGATGTCACGGTCCGTCGGGCCGCGGCCGCTGGCCACCAGGCAGACCCGCTTGGCGCCGCCGGCGACGCCCGCCTTGGCGGCCTCGGCGGCCTGGTCCGGCTTCAGCCACGTGTACTTGAGGATCTCGGCCTTGGAGCCCAGCCGCTGCGAGCAGTACGAGCAGTCCTCCGGGCAGAGCCCGCTCTTGAGGTTCACCAGGTAGTTGAGCTTGACCCGGCGGCCGAACCACTGCCGGCGCACCCGCCCGGCGGCCGCGACGACGTCCAGCAGCTCGTCGTCCGTGGTGGCGAGGACGGCGAGCGCCTCCTCGCGGGTCGGGGCTTCCCCGCGCAGGCCCTTGGCAGTGAGGGTATCGAGCAGATCCATGGGCCTGATCCTGCCTGGTGGCCGACGGGCGACGCCAGAGGAAACCCACCAGAAGATCTCCGGGAGGATGTGCGAGTTGTCACAGTGCCGAAGCTCACGGTAGTGGCCCACGTCACGTCCCCGCCCACGGCGGTTGCGGGCCGGTCGTGCGGTGATCGTCGACGGCCCTCCCCCGTGACCTGCACCACCCGCGCACTGCTTAGAATCTGCGCCATGACCACGCAGGGGGAGCGCACCCCGTCACCGGGAGACCACGGGACCGACCAGCCGAGCGGCGCGTACCGGAGGCCGGCCGGCAGAATCGGCGCCCGCCGCGCCGTCGGCTGGGTCGTGGTGGCCGGTGTGGTGGCGGCCGGCGGCTGGATCATCACCCGCCCGACGCCCGGCGACTTCATACCCGGCCTCGGCCCCTCCAGCAAGGACGCGACCAAGTCACCGCCCGTGGTCGGCAGCCCGCCGCCGCGCAGCGGTGCCGACCCCGAGGGCCTCAACGTCGACACGCTCTTCCCCGCCCAGCGGCTCGTCGAGGTCGGCGGCTACAAGGGCAGGCGCTCCGGCGTCCGCCAGGGCGAGAACTGCACCGAGGCCCTCCAGGACCGTACCCAGGACCTGTTCCGCGAGAGCGGCTGCCAGGGCTATCTGACGGTCAGTTTCGCCGGCCAGGACAAGCCGGTGCTCAGCAGCGTCACCCTGCTGCGGTTCGCCGACCAGGCCGCCGCCGCCCGGGCCGCGGAGGCGCTGCGCGCCAAGCCGGGCGCGGTCGCCTTCATCCTCGAGAACGCCTCCACCGCTCCCGCCCTGCCCGCCGGGGCCGCCAAGCCCGGCACGGAGCCGCGCGTCGAGGTGGTGGGCCGGCACGTGACCGTCACCAGCTCGCGGCCGGTCGAGGCCCACGGCGGGTCGCCGTCGGCGTCCCCGGGCGCCCCCACCGTCGCGACCCCCCTCGCCGTCCCGCCCACCGCGGCGTCGGCCGGCCCGGAGCAGGTGCTGGACGAGGCCACCCGGGCCCTCTCGTACTCGGCGGGCGCGCCCTTCATCTGGATGTGAGCCCGCGCGCCGGCCCGGAGACGTCCGGCCCGGAGACGCGCGGTCCGACGTCGCACCGCGCCCGGAGCCACCCCGCCGGAAGGCACCCCACCCGGAGCCGTCCCGCCGGAAGGCGACCCGCCAGAAGCCACCCCGCCGCAAGCCGCCCGGCCCGGACGTGAGAAAGCCGGGGGCCCACCGCACGGTGGGCCCCCGGCTTTCTCACGTTCGCCGGCCGACGAGGCCTCAGCCGCCCAGCCGGTCCACGGCGGTGACCCGCAGCACCGCCCGGCCCTCCTCGTCCGAGCCGTACAGGTCGACCTCGGCGCTGATGCCCCAGTCGTGGTCGCCCGCCGGGTCGTCGAAGATCTGCCGGACCTTCCAGGAGGAGTCCTCCTCCTCGATCAGCAGCATCTTCGGGCCGCGCGCGTCCGGGCCGGTACCGAGGTCGTCGTACTCCTCCCAGTACCCGTCCAGCGCGTCCGCCCAGCGGTCCGCGTCCCAGCCGTACTCGCCGTCCAGCGAGCCCAGCTCGTCGTAGTGCTCCAGCGCCGCCAGCTCGACCCGGCGGAACATCTCGTTGCGCACCAGCACCCGGAACGCCCGCGCGTTGGCCGTCACCGGCGCCGGCTTGTCGTCCAGGGTGACCTCGGCGGCCTGCGGCTCCGTCGGGTTGGCCAGCTGCTCCCACTCGTCCAGCAGGCTGGAGTCGACCTGGCGGACCAGCTCGCCGAGCCAGGCGATGACGTCCTTGAGGTCGTCGGTCTTGACGTCCTCGGGGACGGTCTGCTCCAGCGCCTTGTACGCGCCCGCCAGGTAGCGCAGCACGATGCCCTCGGTGCGGGCCAGTTCGTAGTGGCCGACGTAGTCCGAGAAGGTCATCGCCCGCTCGTACAGGTCGCGGACGACGGACTTCGGCCGCAGCTCGTGGTCGCCGATCCACGGGTGCGCCCGGCGGTACACCTCGTAGGCGTGGGTGAGCAGCTCCTCCAGCGGCTTCGGGTAGGTGATCTCCTGGAGCCGCTCCATCCGCTCCTCGTACTCGATGCCGTCGCGCTTCATCTCGCCGATGGCCTCGCCGCGTGCCTTGTTCTGCTGCGAGGCGAGGATCTGGCGCGGGTCGTCGAGGGTCGCCTCGACCACGGAGACGACGTCCATCGCGTAGGAGGGCGAGGTCGGGTCGAGCAGCTCGAAGGAGGCCAGTGCGAAGGTGGAGAGCGGCTGGTTGAGCGCGAAGTTCTCCTGGAGGTCCAGGGTGAGGCGGACGATCCGGCCCTCGGCGTCCGGCTCCGGCAGCCGCTCCACCACGCCGCCCTCCAGCAGCGAGCGGTAGATGGCGATGGTGGTGCGGATGTGCCGGCGCTGGGCGGCACGCTCCTCGTGGTTGTCGGTGAGCAGCTTGCGCATCGCCTCGAAGGCGTTGCCGGGCCGGCCGATGACCGACAGCAGCATCGCGTGGCTCACCTTGAAGCGCGAGACCAGGGGCTCGGGGTCGGCGGCGATCAGCCGCTCGAAGGTCTCCTCGGACCAGCCGACGAAGCCCTCCGGCGCCTTCTTCCGGACGATCTTGCGCTTCTTCTTCGGGTCGTCGCCCGCCTTGGCGACGGCCTTGTCGTTCTCGATGACGTGCTCCGGCGCCTGCGCGACGACCTGCCCCACGGTGTCGAACCCGGCCCGGCCGGCGCGGCCCGCGATCTGGTGGAACTCCCGGGCCCGCAGGACGCGCACCCGCACGCCGTCGTACTTGGACAGCGCGGTGAACAGCACCGTGCGGATCGGCACGTTGACGCCCACGCCGAGCGTGTCCGTCCCGCAGATCACCTTCAACAGGCCCGCCTGGGCCAGACGTTCGACCAGCCGGCGGTACTTGGGCAGCATGCCGGCGTGGTGCACGCCGATGCCGTGCCGCACGAACCGGGACAGGCTGCGGCCGAACTTGGTGGTGAAGCGGAAGCCGCCGATGAGGTCGGCGATGGCGTCCTTCTCCGCCTTCGAGCACATGTTGATGCTCATCAGCGACTGCGCGCGCTCCACCGCCTCCTTCTGCGTGAAGTGCACGACGTAGACGGGCGCCTGACCCGTCTTCAGCAGCTCCTCCAGCGTGTCGTGCATGGTGGTGCGGCGGTACTCGTAGAACAGCGGCACGGGCCGGGTGGCGGAGCGGACGACGGTGGTCGGCCGGCCGGTGCGCCGGGTGAGGTCCTCCTCGAAGCGGCGGACGTCGCCGAGCGTCGCCGACATCAGCAGGAACTGCACCTGCGGCAGCTCCAGCAGCGGGATCTGCCAGGCCCAGCCGCGGTCCGGCTCCGCGTAGAAGTGGAACTCGTCCATCACCACCTGGCCGATGTCGGCCCGTGCCCCGTCCCGCAGCGCGATCTGCGCCAGCACCTCGGCGGTGCAGCAGATGATGGGAGCGGTCGGGTTCACGCTCGCGTCGCCGGTCATCATGCCGACCTGCTCGGTGCCGAACATCTTGCACAGGTCGAAGAACTTCTCCGACACCAGCGCCTTGATCGGGGCCGTGTAGAACGTCCGCTTGCCCTCCGCCAGCGCCGCGAAGTGCGCGCCCGCCGCCACCAGGCTCTTGCCGGAGCCGGTCGGCGTCGCCAGGATCACGTTGTTCCCCGACACCAGCTCGATGAGCGCCTCCTCCTGCGCCGGGTACAGGGTGATGCCGCGCTCCTCCGCCCAGGCGGCGAACGTCTCGTACAGGGCGTCGGGAGTGGCGGGCTTCGGCATCAGGTCAAGGAGGGTCACCCGGCTATCTTGCCTGCTCGCGTCCGCCCCGGGCAAAGCCCGTCGTCCCCCACCGGCCGGGAACGGCGGGCGGGGCCGCCCACCGGGCGGCCCTCCCCGGTCACCGGCTCGTCGCCGCTGCGCCGCCGGTGCTGCCCGGCTCGTCGCCCCTGCGCCGCCGGCCCGGCCCGGCCCGGTCTGGGGCCGTGGCCGGGCCGTGGCGGAGGTGGTGGGTGCGTGGCCGGTCACCGGGAACGGGTCAGCTCGCCGGCGCCGGCACCGCGGGCGCCCGGTCGGCGAGGTGCACGCCGGTGCACCCCTCCCGGCGGACGATCTCCCCGGCGGTCCGGTGCGCGAGGTCGACGTAGGCCTGCGCCCGCCTGCGGTCCGACAGCCCGGACAGGGTGAGGTCACCGCTGATGTCGATGCGGCGGTAGACGGCGCCGGGCCGGCTCTGCCCCGCGCCGTCGCAGCGGAGCAGGACGGTGGGGAAGAAGCCGAGACGCAGCCAGGCGTCGGTCCCGTCGCCGAAGTCGAGCTTCCCGGCCCCGCCGCCGGAGGCCTTCCCCGCCAGGTCCTCCAGGCTGGACCGGTGCCCGCTCTCGTCCTCCTGCCGGACCTCGACCTGTACGGCGGCCACGCCGCCCTTGGGCTGCCACGCGACCGCGCACGTCACGTCGGGGGTCTTCCCGGACAGGTCGCCGCCGGTGGACCACTCGGTGCCCTTTCCGTCGTCCCCGACCAGGGGGCGGACCTGCTCCCGGGTGAGCAGCCCCCAGCAGGCGCTCTGCGGCAGGTCCGCCGACTGCCAGGGTTTCCACTGTCAGAGCCCGGCGGAGGCCATCACCAGGACGACGGCGGCCGCCGTGCCCGCCTGCCACCGGCGGAACCGTCGGCGGGCCGCGGGAGCGGAGTCCTGCGACGCGTCAGGCATGCTGGATCACCTCGTAGGTGTCGCGGCCACTGCCGTAGCCGTCCTTGATCTTGCCCGCCGCGCTGGGGGCGAGGTCGTTGATGTACTTCGGGTCCATGCCCTCCCTGGCGGCCGCGTCACGTATGGCCTGCTCCACAGAGCCCTGGGCGCCGGTGACGGCCTTGTTGTACGCCTCCAGGGCCTCGTTGGTCGCCTGGTTGTGGGAGTCCACGTGGTAGCTGTCCGCGACGCCGTCCATGATCTGGTTGACGACCTCGTTGACCATGGGGCCCGCGACGGGTGCGCGTTCCTCCAGGGCCTTGCCGCCGGTCATCTCCCAGATCGTCCCCGCCCACTCCGGCTTCGTGGCACGGACGACATCGGGTTCAACCCGTGGACGTTGCCCTTCTCGTCCGGGACGCCGGTGAACTGGAACTCCTGGAACGGCGAGCCGTGGTCTTGTCGGCCGGGTCGGTGGCCGGCGGCCAGTGCACGCTGCCCTTGGCGTCGACGGTGAGGCCCTTGTCGGTGGCGTGCTGGACGGCGGTCTGGAGGTCCTTCTTGGCGGCCGCGAACTCGTCGTGCGCCTCGCGCAGGGTGCGCGCGATGGCGGAGGCTTCCTCGAAGGCGGCGTGGATCTGGTCACGGGTGCGGGTGAGCGAGGCGAGCGCGGGCTCGGCGCTGGGGCCGTGCCAGTTGGACTGCTGGACGGGGCCGATGACCTCGTTCTGCATCTTGGTCGAGAGGTCCCACTTGCGGACCATGGCCCTCGAAGTCGCCGGCCGCCGCGTTGAGCGAGGCGAGGTCGAGGTGCTGGAGCTGGCTGAACGTCACCATGGTGGTCTGGTCTTCCCCCGGGTCCTCAGTCGTGCTTCTGCGCGAACTGGCTCTGGATCGAGGCCTCGGTCGCCTCGTAGTTCTGCGCGGTGGTGTGCAGGTTCTGGCTGATCGTGCCGATGGCCTGCTCCAGGGTGTGGGTCTGGCCCTGCCAGACGCTCCACGCGTTGTTCAGCCCGGCACAGAGGCCGAATCCCATCAGCGAGGTGACCGCACTGTTGACGTGTTCCCAGGGCCGGCCGCATTCGGTGCGGACGGAGCCCTGGAGGGCGGCGGCGTTGTTCCCGGCCTGCCGGATCATGCCGGGGTTGGTCGTGACGGTCTGGCCGCCGCCGCTCGCCGGTACGGTGACCGGGGCCGTGGTGCCGGCGGCCGCCGCGGCCAGGTCCGGGAACTGCTTCTTCGCGTCCGCGGTCAGGTTTCCCGAGCTGTCGAACAGCCAGGGATTCATGCGGTCGAATTCCAGGTCTGCCATCTGTAGTAATCCCCCCGTGTCAGATCGCCGGGGGAGCGTAACCGATCGAACAGATGGCTGAAAATCCTTGGCAAAGACTTGAGGTTCTTGGCGAAAAGCCGGCAAGGGAAGTGAATCGGAAGCAATTCCAGGATGAATTCCAGGTTAATCAGCCGTGAATGGCGTGGCGACCGTGTGCCGCGTCGCACATTGCCCGCCCCGCGCCCGGCGTGCCAGAGTGCCGACCATGGCCCATCGCACAGTGCCCGAACCGCCCGTCCTCGCTGCCCCGGACGGCGCCCCCGCGCCGGGCGCCGTCTTCGACTGGCTCGACGAGACGGCCGAGCTGCGCTCCCGCGCCGGCCTCACCCGGACGCTGCGCAGCCGCCCCGCGGAGGACCCGGTCCTCGACCTCGCCGGCAACGACTACCTCGGCCTCACCCGCCACCCGGCCGTCACCCGGGCCGCCGCCGACGCCGCCCTGCGCTGGGGCGGCGGCGCCACCGGCTCCCGGCTGGTCACCGGCACCACCGCCCTGCACACCGAACTCGAAGGCGAGCTGGCCGAGTTCTGCGGCGTGGAGGCGGCCCTGGTGTTCTCCTCCGGATACACCGCCAACCTGGCCGCGCTGACCGCGCTCACCGACCCGGACACCCTGATCGTCTCCGACGCCTACAACCACGCCTCGCTGATCGACGGCTGCCGGCTCGCCCGCGGCGACGTCCACCGCGCCCCCCACAGCGACCCGGACGCCGTCCGCTCCGCGCTCGCCGAACGCACCCACCGCCGGGCACTGGTGGTCACCGACTCCGTCTTCTCGGTCGACGGCAACGCCGCGCCGCTGCCCGAACTCTCCCTCGCTGCCCGCGCGTTCGGCGCCGCCCTGCTGGTGGACGACGCACACGGGCTCGGCGTCCTCGGCCCCGGAGGCAGCGGCGCCCTGGCCGCCGCCGGCCTCGCCGGCGAGCCCGACACCGTCGCCACCGTCACCCTCTCCAAGTCGCTCGGCTCGCAGGGCGGCGCCGTCCTCGGCCCGCGCCGCGTGATCCGCCACCTCACCGAGACCGCCCGCACCTTCATCTTCGACACCGGCCTCGCCCCCGCCGCCGCCGGCGCCGCCCTCGGCGCGCTGCGCCTGCTGCGCGCCGAGCCGCACCGCGCCGAGCGGTCCCGCGAGGTCGCCCGCACCCTCGCCGACCGGCTCGCCGCGGCCGGCCTGCACGCCTCCACCCCGGACGCGGCCGTCGTCTCGGTGCGCGCGCCCGGCCCGGAGGCCGCCGTCGCCTGGGCTGCCGACTGCCGCCGGGCCGGCCTCGCCGTCGGCTGCTTCCGCCCGCCCTCCGTCCCGGACGGCATCTCCCGCCTCCGGCTCACCGCCCGCGGCGACCTGACGGACGCTCAGATCTGCGACGCGGTAAGGATCATCGCCTCCCTCGCCCCGGAGGGCGCCCGCACCGCCTGACCATAACCCGCGCCCGCCGGCCCGGCGGGCCTCAGATCCCGGCCAGCTCCGCCAGGAACGCCGTCTCCGCGTCCCGACGCCCGGCCGCCACCCGCGGGGCGGCGACGATCACCGCGGTCGCCCGGCACCAGGCGAGCACCCGCTCCGGATCCGAGCCCGGGACGAGCGCCGCCAGCCCGGAGATCCGCCGCCTGAGCGCGGGCAGGTCGGTGACACCGTCGACCGCCCAGTCCACCAGGTCGAAGTCGGGATCCCCGAGGGACGGCCGGGGGTCGATCGCCACCGGCCCGGCCGGGCCGGCCAGCACATTGCCCGGGTGCAGGTCCCCGTGGACCAGCGCCACCGGGCCGCCCGCGGCCAGCTCCCGCGCGAACGCCCGCGCGGCCGGCGGCACCGCGCCGGGCGCCCGCCGCTCGGTGAGGCCGAAGAGGAACTCCACCCGGTCCGCCAGCGGGCCGAGCGCGAGCCCGTCCACCGGCGCCGACCGCAGCGCGCCGAGCAGCGGCGCCACCTCGGCCGGCCGCCAACCCTCCTGCCGCAGCGGCCCGCCCGGGCGCACGTCCGCCAACAGCAGGGCATGCGCCGCCGGCTCGTAGTCCAGCAGCCCCACCACCGACGCCAGCCCGCCCCAGGCCCGCAGCGCCACCGCCTCCTGCCGGGCCACCTCGGGGTCGGGCGTCAGCTTCAGCCAGACGGTCCCGCCGCCCGCTCCGTCACCGCCGGCCCGCGAGCAGCGGAACACCCGGGACGTCCCGCCCCCGCCCGCCGACAGCACGGTCAGCCCCCACCGCCCGGCCAGCTCCGTCACCAGCGACGGCAGCCCAGCGCACCACTCCTGCGCGGCCGGCCCGAACCGCACCGCCAGCCGGGCCCGCACCTCCGCGGGCACCGCCGCCAGGTCACTCACGGCCGCCCCACCACCAGCAGCGTCTCCGCGCCGACAGGCCGGTACCCGGCCGCCTGGAACGCCCGCACACTCGTCGCGTTGCCCGGCGCCTGCTGCGCCCAGATCCAGCCGCCCTCCGGCAGCAGGTGCCGGGCGCTGAGCGCCAGCGCCCGCCCCAGGCCGCGCCCGCGCGCCCGCGGATCCACCTCGACCGCGCACTCCCACCGCCCGGCAACCCCGCGGCCCAGGACCAGCACCCCGCCGTCCACGGTGAACACCCGCACGTCCTCCCGGTAGCGCAGCGCCCGGACCACCCGGGGGTGCTCCCGGTCCGCGACCTCCTCCAGCGCCAGCGGCGGCTCACCGGACAGCCGGCCGGCCACCGTCAGCAGGTCGATGTTGTTGACCACCCGCCCCGTCCGCTCGGCGAACGCGGTCAGGAACGGCGGGCACAGCGGCGCGGCCAGCGGGTCGCTCGGCACGGCGGCCAGCACGGCGTGCACCCAGGCCGGGTCCTCGTCGGTGAACACCACCGCGTGTGCCGCGAACGACAAGACCCCGGCCTCCCGCGGCGACGGCTGCGGCACCACCGTCACCGTCCCGTCCGACGGCGGGAACACCCCGCCCGCCGCGTCCGCCAGGATCTCCCGCACCCCGCGCTCGCCCACCCCGAAACCCCTCCCGTGCCCCGACTGTCTCCCGAGAGCGCCAGCCTACGTGATCACACCCCGCTCGTGATCATGTCTTCTTCGCCCGGCTCGGCTGCACCCTGGTCGGCTCGCCCGCCGCCTTCGGATGGTCCGGCGGGTACGGCAGCTCACCCATGCCCTCGTCCCGCAGCTGCCGCTCGTACAGCTCCAGCAGCCCGTCCAGCCGGTACGCCCGGTCGTCCATCTCCGCCTGCAGGTCCCCGACTTCGGCGAACCGCGGCGGCAGCGTCCGCAGGTCGAAGTCCTCCGGCGCGGCGTCGTCCAGCTCCTCCCAGCGCAGCGGCGCCGACGCCGTCGCCCGCGGTCGCGCGCGCAGCGAGTACGCGGAGGCGATGGTCCGGTCCCGCGCCATCTGGTTGTAGTCCACGAAGATCCGCTCGCCGCGCTCCTCCTTCCACCAGGCCGTGGTCACCCGGCCCGGCAGCCGCTGCTCCAGCACCCGGCCCAGCGCGATCACCGCATGCCGCCCGTCGGTGAACGTCCACTCCGGCTCCAGCGGCACGTACACGTGCAACCCGCGCCCGCCCGAGGTCTTCGGCCAGCCGCGCAGCCCGAACTCCTCCAGCAGCGCCCGCAACTCGTGCGCCGCCCGCACCGCGTCGTGGAAATCGGTCCCCGGCTGCGGGTCGAGATCGATCCGCAGCTCGTCCAGGTGGTCGGTGTCGCCGCGCCGCACCGGCCACGGGTGGAAGGTCAGACAGCCCAGATTGGCCGCCCAGAGCACCGCCGCCGGCTCGCTCGGGCAGATCTCGTCCGCCGACCGCCCGCTCGGGAAGCTGATCCGCGCCGTCGGCAGCCACTCCGGCAGGCCCTTCGGCGCCCGCTTCTGGTAGAAGAACTCGCCCTCCACCCCGTCCGGGAATCGCTGCAGCGTCGTCGGCCGGTCCCGCAACCCGCGCAGCACCCCGTCCGCCACCGCCAGGTAGTACTGCGCGACGTCCAACTTCGTGAACCCGCGCTCCGGGTAGTACACCTTGTCCGGGTTCGACAGCCGGACGCTGCGCCCGGCGACATCCAGTTCCACGGCTGAGCCCATGCCTCTCACGCTAAGCGTGCCCCGCCCGGCGCGCGCCCCGGAACGGTTGGCGCGAGGATCGGAGCCATGGACCTGCCCGTGATGCCGCCGCTGGCACCGATGCTCGCCAAGTCCGTCGCCAAGATCCCGCCCGGGATGCAGTACGAGGCCAAATGGGACGGCTTCCGCACCGTCGTCTTCCGCGACGGCGACGAGGTCGAGCTCGGCAGCCGCACCGGAAAGCCGCTGACCAGGTACTTCCCCGAAGTGGTCGAGGCGCTGAAACGTGCGCTGCCACCACGCTGCGTCCTGGACGGCGAGGTGGTGATCGCCCGCGACGGGCGGCTGCGCTTCGAGGAACTGCTGGAACGGATCCACCCCGCCGCCAGCCGCGTCACCATGCTGGCCGCGCGCACCCCCGCCTCCTTCGTCGCCTTCGACCTGCTCGCCCTCGGCGACGCCTCGCTGCTGGACGAACCGCTCTCCGTGCGCCGCCCCGCCCTGGAGGCGGCCCTCGCCGACGCCGCCGACCCCGTCTTCACCGCCCCCGCCTCCACCGACCGCGACCTGGCCCAGAGCTGGTTCGCCGAGTACGAGGGCGCCGGACTCGACGGCGTGGTGGCCAAACCGCTGGACCAGCCCTACCGGCCGGGGGAGCGGACCATGTTCAAGATCAAGCACGAGCGCACCGCCGACTGCGTGGTCGCCGGCTACCGCGAGCACAAGAGCGGCCCGGTGGTCGGCTCCCTGCTGCTCGGCATCAACGACGCCGAGGGCCGGCTCCAGCACGTCGGCGTCTGCGCCGCCTTCCCGATGGCCCGCCGGCGCGAACTCGCCGAGGAACTGGCCCCGTTGCGGATGGACGACACCTCCGCCCACCCGTGGGGCGGCTGGGCCGACGAGGCCGCACACGCCGACGCCCGGCTGCCCGGCGCGGTCAGCCGCTGGACCGGCGGCAAGGATCTCTCCTGGGTGGCGCTGCGCCCCGAGCGGGTGGTCGAGGTGGCGTACGACCACATGGAGGGGACGCGCTTCCGGCACACCGCACAGTTCCGCCGCTGGCGCCCGGACCGCACCCCGGAGAGCTGCACCTACGCGCAGCTGGAGGAGCCGGTCTCCTACGACCTATCCCGGGTGCTCGGGATCTGACGCACCGTCAAAACCGCTGGCACGAAGCCGGCCCGGCCGCCCGGCCGGTGGCCGGCCCGCCTCACCGCCCCGCAGCGCGCGGGCTCAAGCCGCCGCAGGCTCAGGCCGCCGCAGGCTCCAGCGCAGGCTCAGGCGCCGCGGGCGCGGTCGAGCCGCTCTCCGGAGCCGCCGGGAAGGAGTAGACGTTCCCCGGCGAGACGATCTCGGTGACCGCCTGCGCGAAGAGCGTCGACGGCTCCGAACCCCGGTACGGCACATCGCTGTTCAGCAGCACCACCAGCGTCGCCTGCGCCGACGGCAGGTAGACCGTCACGCTCTGGTAGCCCGGCAGCGAGCCGTTGTGCCCGACCCACCCGTGGTTGACGAACAACCCCAGCCCGTAGCCGAGGCCGGGTGCCCCGGTCGGCAGGGTCATCAGCCGCTCGGCCTGGGTCGCCGGGGTGAGCAGCGTGCCGGTGGCCAGCACCTTCGCCCACTTCTGCAGGTCGGCCAGGTCCGAAATGGCCGCGCCCGCCGCCCACGCCCAGGACGGGTTCCAGTCGGTGGCGTCCTCGACCGCGCCACTGGGCGTCTGGTTGGTGTACCCGCGGGCGTGCGGCTGCGGGAACGACGCGTCGGCCGGGAAGACCGTCCGCCCCAGCCCGGCCGGGTCGAACACCTGCTGCTTCAGGAAGCTGGCCAGCGGCTGCCCGCTGATCTTCTCGATCACCAGGCCGAGCAGCACCGTGTTGGTGTTGGAGTACTCGAACTGGGTGCCCGGCGCGAAGTCCGCGGGGTGCTGGAACGCGTACGCCAGCAGCTGTTGCGGCGTGAAGACCCGGGCCGGGTCGGTGAGGAAGGCCTGCACGAAATCCGGGTCCGCGGTGTACGAGAACAGGCCGCTGCGCATGTCGGCCAGCAGGCGCAGAGTGATCGCGTCGCCCCCGGGCACGTCCGGGACGTATTTGGTGACCGGGTCGTCCAGGCCGGCTCTGCCCTGGTCGACCAGCCGCAGCAGTCCGGTGACCGTGAAGGTCTTGGTCTCGCTGCCGATCCGCATGTTCAGGCCGGTCACCATCGGAGTACCGGCGATCTTGTCGGAGACGCCGAAGGCCTTGAGATAGCTGCCGTCGGGGGTGGTCAGGCCCACCATGACCCCGGGGACGGAGGTCTGGCTCAGCACCCGCTGCACCGCGGCGTCCATCCGGGCGGTGACGTCCGGCGTGAGCCGCACCACGGCGCCGCCCGACGCACTCGCCGAGCCCGATGGACTCGGCGAACCGCCGGCCGAGGACGGGCCACTCGCCGAGGGGCTGAGCGCGGCCGGAACGGCGGTGACCGCCCCGACGGCCGACGGCCCGGACGCCTCCCCGCCCGAGCAGCCGGCGGCGGCCAGCACAGTGGCCAGGGCCAGCGCCGCCGTGGCCGTCCGCGCGGGGGAGCGGCGGCGCACCGCGGGTAACGTCCGTCGTCGGGTCTTCGTCACGGTCGAGCTCATGGTCGAGACGCCTCTCTGCGGCGGACGGCCCCGGAGCAGCGCTCCACGAGGCCGTGGGGGAGCGATCGCCACCGTATGTGCGCCCCGCCCGGCCCGCGCGCCGGGCCGCCGCCCCGCTGACCCGAACGGACGCACCGCCCCCACCCCACCGCCCGCCACCGCATCGCCGGCCCGAACGGACGCAGCCCCGCCACCGCCCCGCCCGGCACCACGACACCCCGCCCCCAGCACGGCGCAGTAGGGTGCGGAGGGTCAACGGACGCCAACGGGAGCCGACTTGTTGCGATGCGAGGCAGTGAGCAAGCGCTACGGTGCGGGGCGGTGGATCCTCCACGACGTCGACCTGCACATCACCGCCGGTGACGTCCTCGCCGTCCTCGGCGGCAACGGCTCCGGCAAGTCCACCCTGCTGAGGCTCCTGGCCGGACTCTCCCGCCCCACCTCCGGCCGCATCACCGGCCGCCCCCGGGAGACCGGCTACGTGCCGGACCGCTTCACCGCCGACGACCGCATCACCGTGCGCTCCTACCTGACCCACATGGGCCGCATCCGCGGCCTGCCCACCGCCGCCGCCCGCGACCGGGCCGACCTGCTGATCGACCGCCTCGCCCTGGTCGGCGGACCACGGTCCCCGCTGCGCACCCTCTCCAAGGGCAACGCCCAGAAGGTCGCCCTCGCCCAGGCCCTGCTCGTCCGGCCCGGCCTCCTCGTCCTCGACGAACCCTGGTCCGGCCTGGACGCCTCCGCCCACGGCGTGCTCGGCGAACTCATCGACGAGGTGGCCGTTGAGGGCGGGGCCGTCGTCTTCACCGACCACCGCGAGGCGATCACCAGGAGTCACGCCACCGGCGCCTACGCGATCAGCGAGGGCCGGGTGACACCCCGCGGCGGCGACCGGCACACCGCGGACGAGACCGCCGTCGCCGAGATCGTCCTCAGCGCCCGCGCCACCGGCACCGGCGCCACCCCGGCCGGACCGGACTGGTCCACCCTCCCCGGCGTGCTGGGCGCCGCCCGCCACGGCGACTCCCTGGTGGTCCGCGTCCAACGGCGGCACTCGGACGCCCTCCTGCTGACCGCACTCCGGCACCACTGGTCCGTCGACGGTCTCGCCCCGGCCGGCGGCCTCACCGACGCCCAGGGCGGCACGTCGAGGAGGGCGGCCCGGTGACCGCACTGGTCCGGTACCTGTTCACCACGATGCTGCTCTCCCAGCGCTACCTCGCGCCGGTGCTGCTCTTCCTCGGCCTCCTCACCGTGCTCACCAGCAGCGACAACGGCCCGCTGACCGCCACCTACGGCTCGGCGGCCGGCATCATGCTGCTCAGCTCCACCTGGCTCACCATCGCCCAGATCGGACTGGAGGACCGGTCCCACCACGCCGTCGTCGTCGTCAACGCCGGAGACTCACGCCGCGTCCTGCTCGGCTCGGTCTGCGCCGCCTGCCTCTGGTGCCTGCCGCTCACCGCCCTCGGCCTCGGCATCCCCCTGTTGACCGGCAGCCACCGGCCGACCGGCGCCGACCTGCTGCTCGGCGCCGAGGCCCAGCTCACCTGCGCCCTCACCGGCATCGCCGTCGGCCTGGTCTGCTCCCGCCTGGTCTTCCGGCGGCCGGGCCCCGCACTGCTGCTCGCCCTGGTGCTGCTGCTGACGCTGATGGCGGCCAAGGGCCTGCCCCCGGTGAACCCGCTGCTCACCCGGCTCACCACCACCCCCCGCGCGGCCGACCTGCTGGCCTTCACCGCCGGCCTGCTCGCCGTCGCCACCGGATGCCTGGCGGCCGCGGCGGCGCTCACCCAGGCGATCAGCGACCGCAGGAGCTGAACCCGGCCGGCCCCGCCCGCCTGGCCCGCCCGCCTGGCACGCCCGCCTGGCCCGCCCGCCTGGCACGCTCCGCCGAAAGGGTGGCCACCGGCACGCCGCACCGGTCGCCCGCCGCTGCTCGGGCACGATCGTTTAGCCCAGCTGTGGCCGCCCTTAAGAATTCCTCGATGGACCGCACCCGCTCCCACCAGGCAGATTGCTCCGTGCCGGGTGCGAGGGAGGCAGGAGCAGCCACTCCGCCGGGCCCCGTCGGCCTGCCCACACCAGGCTGCCCCCTCGTGCGTCAGGAGCCACCGCAGTGAAGGCACTCGTCAAGCAGAAGGCCGAGCCCGGACTCTGGCTGGTGGACGTCCCGAAGCCGGTCATCGGCCCCGGCGAGGTGCTGATCAAGGTCCTGCGCACCGGCATCTGCGGCACCGACCTGCACATCCGCAAGTGGGACGGCTGGGCCCAGCAGACCATCCGGACCCCGCTCGTGCTCGGCCACGAGTTCGTCGGCGAGGTCGCCGAGATCGGTGCGGCCGTGGCCGACATCTCGATCGGCGACCTGGTCAGCGGCGAGGGCCACCTGGTCTGCGGCAAGTGCCGCAACTGCCTGGCAGGCCGCCGCCACCTGTGCCGCAACACCGTCGGCCTCGGCGTCGGCCGGGACGGCGCCTTCGCCGAGTACGTCGCCCTGCCGGCCTCCAACGTCTGGGTGCACCGCGTCCCCGTCGACCTGGACGTCGCCGCGATCTTCGACCCGTTCGGCAACGCCGTGCACACCGCGCTCTCCTTCCCGCTGGTCGGCGAGGACGTGCTGATCACCGGCGCCGGCCCGATCGGCATCATGGCCGCGGCGGTCGCCAAGCACGCCGGTGCGCGCAACGTGATGATCACCGACGTCTCCCCGTACCGGCTCGACCTGGCCCGCGAGGTCGGCGTGACGCTGGCCCTGAACGTCGCCGAGCACACCATCGAGGAGGGCCAGCAGAAGCTGGGCCTGCGCGAGGGCTTCGACGTCGGCCTGGAGATGTCCGGCCGCCCCGAGGCGATGCAGTCGATGATCGCCAACATGACGCACGGCGGGAAGATCGCCATGCTCGGCCTGCCCGCCGAGCAGTTCCCGGTCGACTGGGCCTCCGTCGTCACCTCGATGCTCACCATCAAGGGCATCTACGGCCGTGAGATGTTCGAGACCTGGTACGCGATGTCCGTCCTGCTGGAGGGCGGCCTCGACCTCAGCCCCGTCATCACCGGCCGCTACGCCGCCTCCGACTACGAGGCCGCCTTCGACGAGGCGGCCAGCGGCCGCTGCGGCAAGATCATTCTCGACTGGACCGCCTGAGCCCTCCCGAGCCTCCCCGCTGACTAGGAGTCTGCTGTGTTCGACAACGTGCGCGACGACCTCGCCGCCACCCTCGACGAGATCCGCGAGGCCGGCCTCTTCAAGCCCGAGCGGGTGATCGGCAGCCCGCAGAGCGCCGCCGTCACCGTCACCGCCGGCGGGCGCCCCGGAGAGGTGCTCAACTTCTGCGCCAACAACTACCTCGGCCTCGCCGACCACCCCGAGGTGCTCACCGCCGCCAAGGACGCCCTCGACCGCTGGGGCTACGGCATGGCCTCGGTCCGCTTCATCTGCGGCACCCAGGACGTCCACAAGGAGCTGGAGGACCGCCTCTCCGCGTTCCTCGGCCAGGAGGACACGATCCTCTACTCCTCCTGCTTCGACGCCAACGGCGGCGTCTTCGAGACCCTGCTCGACGAGCGCGACGCCGTCATCTCCGACGCCCTCAACCACGCGAGCATCATCGACGGCATCCGCCTCTGCAAGGCCCGCCGCCACCGCTACGCCAACCGCGACCTCGCCGACCTGGAGCAGCAGCTCAAGGAGACGCAGGACGCCCGGCGCCGCCTCATCGTCACCGACGGCGTCTTCTCCATGGACGGCTACGTCGCCCCGCTGCGCGAGATCTGCGACCTCGCCGACCGCTACGACGCGATGGTCATGGTCGACGACTCGCACGCTGTCGGCTTCGTCGGCCCGAACGGACGCGGCACCCCCGAGCTGCACGGTGTGATGGACCGCGTCGACATCATCACCGGCACCCTCGGCAAGGCCCTCGGCGGCGCCTCCGGCGGCTACGTCGCGGCCCGCCGCGAGATCGTCGCCCTGCTGCGCCAGCGCTCGCGGCCGTACCTGTTCTCCAACTCGCTCGCCCCGGTGATCGCCGCGGCCTCGCTGAAGGTGCTCGACCTGGTCGAGCAGTCGACCGAGCTGCGCGAGCGGCTGGCCGCCAACACGGCGCTGTTCCGGTCGAAGATGACCCAGGCCGGCTTCGAGATCCTGCCCGGCGACCACCCGATCGCCCCGGTGATGATCGGCGACGCGGCCAAGGCCGGCCGGCTCGCCGAGCTGCTGCTGGAGCGCGGTGTGTACGTGATCGGGTTCTCCTTCCCGGTGGTGCCGCACGGCCAGGCCCGGATCCGCGTGCAGCTCTCCGCCGCGCACTCCACCGAGGATGTCGAGCGCGCCGTCGCCGCCTTCGTCGACGCCCGCGCGGCCATGGGGGAGTAGCCCTCCGCGCACGGGTGCCATCGATCCCGGCACCCCGTTGGACCGCCCGCGGCCCGTCCGCCCGGAACCGGACGCGTCACGGGCCCCCGAGCCGCCGTGCGGCGGAGGCCGGACCGGCTCGCCTCCGCCGCACGGCACCAAAGCCTCCGGGATCCCCGGAGCGGTAAGGCCCGCGGCGAGACCGCCGGCTGCCGTGCCGGGGCAGGCCGTGTGCCCGGGGCGCGCCGGGCCAGGCCGGCCGGGCCACCCGAGGCCGACCGGGCGTCGACGCCGGCCGTACCGCCGAGGCCGACCGCGGCGCCGCCGCCGGCCGTGCCACTTGAGACCATCTGCCCCACCCTCCCGCCCGGGAGTGGGAAGTCGGCCCATCCGGCTTCCCACTCCCGACCGCGGATCGTGTGCGGGCCGTTTCCGCCCGTTCCGGCGCGCTCTCGCAGCTTCCGCTCCTTTCCCGCACGGCTCCCGCCCCCGGTCCCAGCCTGGTCCCACGCGGTCCCACCCCGTCCCCCGCGCGGCGCCGTTCGGGGTGCGAGGTGGCCGCCGCCGTCCGAGAGTCGGCAGGAGGGCGACCCGGCCGACCGGCCCGGGCGCAGCGGTGCGGTGCGGCGAGAGGAGCGGGATGGTCCCGACCAGGCCCGCCACCGGAGCGCGCCGGGGGCCCAGCCCCCGCACCGTCCTCACCGTGCTCTGCCCGGTGATCGCCCTCGCCGCGGCCGCCGCCGTCACCTGGACCACCCTCGGCGACGCCGCCGACGACCGGCCGGCCCTTCCACTCCTCCTCGGTACGTGGCCGTCCACCGCCACCCGGGCCGGTCTGGTGCTCACCGCCCTCGCCGCCGCGGCCACGATCGGCGCCCTGATCGCCCGCCACCCACCCCCGGGCGTGCCCGCCCCGGCTGCCGTGGGCCCGCTCGCGGCCGGCGCAGTGCTGGTCAGCGCCGACCTGCGCGGCCACCCGGTGGACGCCGTCCTCGGACTCGCCACCACCGCCCTCGTCCTGCTCGACGTCCTGCCGCGCCGCGCGGGGCACCCCGGTCCCACCTCCGGTCTCGCGCTCGGCGTGGCGATCGCGCTCCACCCCGCCCTGCTCCTCTTCGCCGCCGCCCTCCCGCGCCCCGGCCCCCGGCCGTCCACCCGTATCCGTCCCGCCCTGACCGCCTTCACGGTAGCCGTCCTCCTGCACGGTGTCGTCCGCCTCGCCGACCCGGCGCGCGCCGCCCGCTTCCGGCACCGGTTCGACGATCCGGCCGCCACCGGCGACCCCGCCAACCAGACCGCCCTCGGCGTCCTGCTCCGGCTGGGCCTGCACGGTCCGCCGCTGCTCGCCGTCTGGCTGGCGGTGGCGGTCACCGCCGTGGTGCTCGCCCTCCGCCGCGCCCGCACCCTCGCCCGCGACGGCCAGCCGCTGCTCGCGGCCGGCGTGCTCGGCTGTGCCACCCTGGTCATCGCCCCCGTCGCCGTACCCGCCGACCTCGGCTGGCTGCTCCTCGCGGCCACCGGCCGGCTCGGCCGCCGGCCCGAGGACCGCGCACTGTGGCCGGTGATCGCCATCACCGTCGCCCTGCTGCCCAGCACCATGCTCGACCCGGGGATCGAACCGGTCAGCGGCCTGCTGCTGCGCAAGGCCCCCACCCTGGTCGCCCTCGCCGCGGCCGCCGTCCTCCCGTTCCGCTTCCGCACCGACCCGCTCTGGCACCTGCGCCGCACCCCCGGCCCGCCCCCGCGCCACCGGCCCGTCCTGCGGTACCTGCCGTTACTGCCCGCGCCGCTGCGGCCGGTGTCCCGCGCGAACCTGGCACTGGAACTCCTCTTCATCCAGGTCGGCTACGGTATCTACAGCTTCATCCGCAACGCCGCCCCCGACCGCGTCGCCATCGCCACCGGGCACGCCCGCAGCATCTACGACCTGGAACGGGCGCTGCACATCGACATCGAACCGGGCCTCAACGGCTGGGCGCTGCATGCCGGCGACTGGCTGCTGGACGCGGCACAGGGGTACTACAAGGTGCTCCACTTCGTGGTGCCGCTCGGCGTGCTGGTCTGGCTCTACGCCTGGCATCCGTCCCGCTACCGCACCGCCCGCACCATCCTGTTCGCCGCCACCGGCCTCGCCCTGGTCGGCTTCTGGGGTTTCCCGCTCGCGCCGCCCCGGCTGGTCCCCGAGTACGGCCTGCGCGAGGACCCGTCCGACAGCCCCGGTGACGCCCCCTTCGGAGCCCTGACGGCGCTCTCCAACCAGTACGCGGCGATGCCGTCCCTGCACATCGCCTGGGCCGGCTGGTGCGCCCTGGTCGTGATCACCGCCACCCGCCACCCCCGGCTGCGCCCTCTTGCGGCCCTCTACCCGGCGCTCACGTTCCTCGTGGTGGTGGCCACCGCCAACCACTGGGTCCTGGACGCGGTCGGCGGCGTCGCCGTCCTGCTCGCCGGTTGCCTCGTCCAGTACGTCCTCACCGCCCGCCTCCTCACCGACCCCGACCTGCCCGTCCCTGCGCCCGCATCCGCCTCCGCTCCGGCCCCGGACGACGACCTCGCCCACCCGAGCCGCAAGGACCCCTGAGGGCCACGCCCGGGAGTGGGAAGTCAGCCCGTCCGACTTCCCACTCCGGCACCCGATGCCTCCCCCGACCCGGGGCTCCCCGCCGCGCTGGCAGAATTGGCGTGTGATCGACGCACGACGGCTTCGGACCCTGCGGGCCGTGGCGGACCACCGCACCGTGACCGCTGCGGCGGCCGCCCTCTACCTCACCCCTTCCGCAGTCTCCCAACAGCTGGCCGCGCTGGAACAGGAGACCGGCCACCACCTGCTCGCCCGCGAGGGCCGGGGCGTGCGGCTCACCGCGGCCGGCGAGATCCTGCTGGGCCACGCCGACGCCGTCCTCGCCCAGCTGGAGCGGGCCGAGGCGGACCTCGCCGCCTACTCCGCGGGCGTCTGCGGCGAGGTCACCGTCGCCTCCTTCGCGACCGGTATCTCCCTCGTCCTCGCCCCCGCCATCGGCACCCTCGCCACCCGCGCGCCCGGCGTCCGCCTCAAGGTGCTGGACGCGGAGGGGGACGCCAGCCTCCCGATGGTCCTGGACGGGCGCGCCGACCTCGCGGTGGCCGTCGAGTACCGCGGCGCACCGCGTGCCGACGACGCCCGGCTCACCCGGGTGCCGCTGTACGCCGAACCGTTCGAGGCGGTGCTCCCGCTCGACCACGCGCTCGCCGCCACCGAGGGGCCGATCGCCGTCGCCGACCTCGCCGCCGAGCCGTGGATCGGCCCGTACCCCGGCAACCCCTGCCACGACGTGGTGCTGCTGGCTTGCGAGCACGCCGGGTTCCAGCCGCGTCTGGTGCACTCCTCGGACGACTTCCGCGCCGTCGTCGCGCTCGCCTCGGCCGGTGCGGGTGTCGCCCTGGTGCCGCGCTCCGCGCTGCTGGGCGTGGACCTCGCACACGTCGCCGTCCGGCCGGTGGACAGCGCGCTCGCCACCCGCCGGGTCTTCGCGGCCGTCCGGGCCGGCGCGGACGGCCACCCGCTGATCCGCCCGGTCCTGGACGCCCTCGCCGAGGCAGCCACGGCCACCACCTGAGAGCGGACGCCCCCTGAGAGCGGCCAGCCGAGCCAGCCCGGAGCCGAGCCGGCCCGGAGTCGAGCGCGCGCCTCACCCTCTCCGCCGAACCTCCTCCGCCGACCGCAGCAGCAGCCTTCCAGCGGTTCGGCAACAGCGGCACCACCGCGAACCACCTCAAGAGCCCGAACGGCCCCACCCGACCTGAAGGGGCCGGCCCACCCCGGGCACTCCGCCTTCCCGCCGTCGCAGGGGCGTGGGCAGACAGGCGAGCTCGGCGACTCCGCCGGGAGGGCCGGTGACCAGGGCCGCGACCGCGCCAACGCCGATGACGGCACATCGACGGTCGCGGCGCGTCGCGCCCCTTCCTGTCGCACAACGCGTCGGATAGTGGACGCTGTGTAGTCACCCTTGGGGATTGGATGTTCATGGACCGCTACCCCCCGATCGCCGACCACGGTCTGGTGGGCGATCTCCAGACCGCCGCCCTGGTGTCCTCACAGGGCGTGGTCAACTGGTTCTGCTCGCCTAGGTTCGACTCGCCCAGTGTCTTCGCCGCGCTGCTCGACCACGACCGCGGCGGGTACTTCCGGCTGGCGCCCGAGCACTCGGACATGTCGTGCAAGCAGCTCTACTACCCGGACACCGGCGTGCTGGTGACACGGTTCATGTCGCCGGACGGCGTCGGCGAGGTCGTCGACTGGATGCCGGCCAACACCAGCCGCACCCCGACCGACCGCCACAGCCTGATCCGGGTGGTCCGCGCCGTGCGCGGCACCGTGCGGTTCGTCCTGGAGTGCCGGCCGCGGTTCGACTACGGCCGGGCCGGCCACGAGCTCGAACTGCACGGCAAGGACGCCGTGTTCCGCGCCCCCGGGATCGCCGGGCACCTGCAGGCCAGCTTCCCGCTGGAGCGGGACGGGGACGACGTCCGAGGAGCGGTCACCCTCAACATCGGGGAGTCCGCCGCCGCCGTGTTCACGACGTCCGCCGCCGACGGCGCGGCGCCGCCCCCGCTCACCGTGGAGGGCGTCACGGAGGGGCTGTGGGCGGCGGTCGACTTCTGGCAGAAGTGGCTGCACACCTCCCGCTACCGGGGCCGCTGGGGCGAGATGGTGAACCGCTCGGCCATCACCCTCAAGCTCCTCACCTACCACCCCTCCGGTGCACCGGTCGCCGCCGCCACCATGGGCCTGCCCGAGCAGGTCGGGGGCGAGCGCAACTGGGACTACCGGTACTCGTGGGTGCGGGACGGTTCGCTCTCGGTGCGTGCACTGCTCGACCTCGGGTTCGTGGAGGAGGCGTCGGCCTTCACCAAGTGGCTGGGTGACCGGATGCACGACCGGGCCGACCTCCCCGGCGAGCGGCTGCAGATCATGTACCGGGTCGACGGCGACCCGCATCTCACCGAGGAGATCCTGGACCACTGGGAGGGCTACCGGGGTTCGCGCCCGGTGCGGGCGGGCAACGCCGCCGCCGACCAGCTGCAGCTCGACATCTACGGTGAGTCCCTGTACGCGATGGCCGAGGGCCTGGACGTCGGAGTGGAGCTGGGCTACCACGGCTGGAAGGGCCTCGCGCGGACCCTGGACTGGCTGTCCGACAACTGGGACCGCCCGGACGAGGGCGTCTGGGAGACGCGCGGCGGGCGGAAGGACTTCACCTACAGCCGGGTGATGTGCTGGGTGGCGTTCGACCGGGGCATGCGCCTGGCGACCGAACTCAGCCGGCCCGCCGACATCCTGCGCTGGCGCGCCGCCCGCGACAGCATCCTCGAACAGGTGATGGAGAGGGGCTGGAGCAGGGCCGAGCAGGCCCTGGTGCAGCACTACGGCGGCGACGTCCTGGACGCCTCCCTCCTGCTCATCCCGCGCGTGGGGTTCCTCGCCGCGAAGAGCCCGGGCTGGCTGTCCACCCTGGACGCCATGGAGCGCAAACTCGTCTCGGACAGCCTCGTCTACCGCTACGACCCGGCCGCGTCGCCGGACGGCCTGCGCGGCTCGGAGGGTACGTTCAGCCTCTGCACCTACCTCTACGTCGACGCCCTGGCCCGGGCCGGGCGCGTCCGTCCGGCGCGCTACACCTTCGAGAAGATGCACACCTACGCCAACCACGTCGGGCTCTTCGCCGAGGAGATCGGCCCGAGTGGTGAGCAACTCGGCAACTTCCCACAGGCGTTCACCCACCTGTCGCTCATCATGGCGGCATCGACCCTGGACGAGGCCATTGACCGGCAGTGACAGCGTGACTGATCCGCGGCCGGGGCAGCCGGAGCACGGGAAGCGGGAGCACGGGAAGCCGGGGCACGGGCGGGGCAGTGGCCGCCCGCAGAGCAGGGCCGCGTTCGACGAACTGTACGCACGCCTGCGGGAGTCGGCGGCCGGTGCACGGTCCGACGGGCGCGGAGCGCCGGCAGCCGTCACACCCGCGACGGTCCGTGCCGCGGCGGCGGAGGTCCGCTCCGGCCGGACCGTCACCCTCGCCGCACCGGTCGAGACCCGCGCGGCCCCCGACAACCCGCACCCGGCCGGCCACCGGCTCACCAGCCGCCCGGAGACCGAGGCTCCGGCCACCGGGCTCCACTTCGCCACCGACCACTTCTCGATGCACGTCCACGGCGACGCGGACAGCCACCTCGACGCCCTGTGCCACGTCGTCTACGACGGCACCCTGTACGGGGGTGTCCCCGCGCGCACCGTGACCGGGGAGGGCGCCACCGCCCTGTCCGTCGAGCTAGTGCGGGACGGCATCGTCGGCCGCGGTGTCCTGCTCGACATTCCGCGGCTGCGCGGCGTGCCGTGGCTGGAGCCGGGCGACCACGTCACCGCCGACGACCTCCGGGCCGCCGAGGCCGCGCAGCGCGTGCGGGTCGGCGCGGGGGACATCCTCCTCGTCCGGGTCGGCCACCGCCGCAGGCGCGTCGAGACGGGGCCCTGGGACGCGGCGAGCAGCCGGGCCGGGCTGCATCCCGCCGCCGTGGAGTTCCTGGCCGAGCGCCGGGTATCCGCGCTGGGCAGCGACGGCAACAACGACACGGCCCCCAGTCTCACCGAGGGCGTGGACTTCCCCGTGCACGTCCTGGGCATCCACGCCCTCGGGCTCTACTTCATGGACTACCTGCAGTTCGAGGACCTGGTGCCGCTCTGCGAGGAGGAGGGCCGCTGGTCGTTCCTCTGCGTGGTCGCGCCTCTGCGGCTCCCCGCGGCCACCGGTTCGCCCGTCAACCCCATCGCCATCCTCTGACCGACGGTCCGGCCGCCGGCCCGCACCAACCCGCACCGCACCGCACCAACCCGCACCGCACCGCACCGACCCACGATCCGAGGCGACCCCATGGCAGCCACCGAGCACTACGACGTCATCGTCATCGGCACCGGAGCAGGCGGCGGCACCCTCGCCCACCGCCTCGCCCCGACCGGAAAACGCATCCTGATCCTGGAACGCGGCGGCTACCTGCCCCGCGAGCGGGACAACTGGGAGTCCACCGCGGTCTTCGTCAAGGGCAAGTACCGCGCCCCCGAGTTCTGGTACGACAAGCACGGCGACCGGTTCCCACCCGAGGTCAACTACTACGTCGGCGGCAACACGAAGTTCTACGGCGCCGCGCTGTTCCGCCTGCGCCCCGAGGACTTCGGCGAGTTGCGGCACCACGGCGGCATCTCCCCGGCCTGGCCGATCCGTTACGAGGACCTGGAGCCGTACTACACCCAGGCCGAGCACCTGTACCTGGTGCACGGCCACCACGGCGAGGACCCCGGCGAGGGGCCGGTGAGCGCCCAGTACGCGTACCCGCCGGTGCAGCACGAGCCGCGCATCCAGCAGCTCAGCGACGACCTGGAGAAGCAGGGTCTGCACCCCTTCCACCTGCCGATCGGCGTGAACCTCACCCAGGACGGCGACGGCCGGGCGACCCACACCAGCGTGTGCATCCGCTGCAACCGGGTCGACGGATTCCCGTGCCTGGTACAGGCCAAGGCCGACGCCCAGGTCATCTGTGTCGACCCGGCCCTGGAGCACGAGAACGTCACGATGGTCACCGGGGCGAACGTCCGCAGGCTCGAGACCGGGCCGACCGGCCGCAGTGTCGACAAGGTGGTCGCCGAACTCGCCGACGGCACGGTCGCGGAGTACTCCGCCGACATCGTGGTGGTGGCCTGTGGGGCCGTCAACTCGGCCGCTCTGTTGCTTCGTTCGGCGAACGACCGGCACCCGGACGGTCTCGCCAACAGCTCGGGCGTGGTGGGGCGCCACTACATGCGGCACAACAACCTGGCGCTGATGGCGGTGTCGAAGGAGCCCAACGACACGCAGTTCCAGAAGACCCTCGCGCTCAACGACTGGTACCTGGGCGCGGACGACTGGGACTACCCCCTCGGCGGCATCCAGATGCTCGGCAAGTCCGACTCCGACCAGATCAAGGGCGAGGCCCCCCGCTGGGCCGGACTCGCCTCACCCGACATGCCGTTCGAGGTGCTGGCCCACCACGCGGTGGACTTCTGGCTGTGCGGCGAGGACCTCCCGCACCCCGACAACCGCGTGACCCTCGACAGCGACGGCGACATCCACCTCGCCCTGGACGAGAAGAACAACATCGAAGGGCTGAAGCGCCTGCAGCACAAGCTCCAGAAGATGCTGGGCCACCTCGGCATGCACCCCCACCACCTGCTGCCGCACAGCCTCTACCTGCACAAGGGGATGCCGATCGGCGCCACCGCCCACCAGGCCGGCACCGTGCGTTTCGGCACCGACCCGCAGGCCTCGGCCCTCGACACCGACTGCAAGGCCCACGACCTGGACAACCTCTACGTCGTCGACACCAGCTTCTTCCCGAGCATCGGTGCGGTGAACCCGTCGCTGACGGCCATCGCCAACGCCCTGCGGGTCGGCGACCGCATCGCGGATCGCCTCCGCTGAACGCGCCACGGCGCCGTGTTGTCGGCTGCGCGACGGGGACGGCGGTCATGGCCGCCGTTCCCGCAGGACGGTCCGAGCGCAAGGCCGGCGCCGTGGGCCCGACAGCTCCTCGTTCCGCCGGGCCCCGCGCGTGCTCAGGAGGCGAGGATCCGGGCCTTCTGCGTCTCGAACTCGGCGTCGGTGAGCACGCCCTGGTCCCTGAGCTCACCGAGGTCCTTGAGCTGGGCGATCTTGCTGCTCATATCGGCGGCCGGTGCCGGTGCCGGTGCCGGCGGGGCCTCGGCGGCGGGCGGGGGTGCCGCCTGCGTCTCCTGCTGGGCCCAGCGGCCGGCCTGGCGGCGGGAGACCCGGTTGGACACGGCGGTTGCCGTCCCGGCGATGACGGCCGTGCGGGCGACGCCGCGGAGTAGGCCTGGCATGGTGTTGCTCCTCTGCTGGACCGACCCGGAAGGGTCAGGCCTGAGTCTCGGCGCTCTCGAGGGCTGCCAGCAGTTCCTGGACCGGGATGCGGCCGTTGGCGACGAGCCGTCCGCCGCCGCGGCGGACGGCTGCGGCGAACGGGGCGGCCCAGACGTTCTCGTAGACGAGGATGCCGGCGGAGCTGCCGGGCTCCAGGACGCCGCTCACGTCGTCGATCTCGTCCTGGCCGAGCAGGCCGGAGGAGATGCCTTCGAACACGGCGAGGTCGAGTTGGCCGTCGCCGGTCAGGTCGGCGAGTTCGACGCCGACGACCGACCCGTCCGGTTCCTTCCGGACGAAGATGAGATCCAGGATCCGGATGATGCCCCGATCGACCAGGTCGACGAGCAGGGGCAGCCCTTCCCCGTTCATCCGGCTCCCCGGGAACTCGATCACCACGTAGTCGATGGGTCCCGGTTCGTCGGGTTCGGTCGCTTCGGTGCTCACATCGACTCCTCATCGGGTCCGTCCGACCCGGGCCCGGACATCCGGGCTCGGCGCCGGGAACTGTTCCGCACCTGCCGCCGGGCGGGTTGCGTGCTGCCGGACTGCGGCCGAAGTGCTGCCGGAGCAGTGCGGACGGTCGGTTCGGTACGCACGGTCATTTCATCAGCGGGTGGCCACCGCCGCATCTCGGGTCTGCCTGGCGGCCCTGACACGACGCTGCCCTGACACGACGCGGCCCTGCGCCTCCGCTGTCCCGCGCCCCGCGTCCCGCGCCCCGGCGGCCCCCAGGTGGTACGGAGCGCGGTATGGACGTCGTCGTGGAACGCTGGAAGCGGAGCCGCCGGCCGGTCGTTCGAAAGGCCGGGCGGCTCCCCGAACCAAGGAGGCCCCATGGCCGGCAACGTCAACCAGCCGCAGCCCGGGCAGGTCACCGCCGATACCTCGCGGCATGCCCTACGGTCAGGCTGGATCGTTCTCGCCGCCGTCCTGATGATCTTCGGCGGAGCCATGGCGATCTTCGAGGGGATCGCCGCCATCGCCAAGGACGACCTGTTCGTCAGGACGGCCAACTACACGTTCCGGTTCAGCCTGACCAGTTGGGGCTGGATCCATCTCATCCTGGGCATCGTCATCCTCCTGGCCGGCTGCGCCCTGTTCACCGGGGCGGTGTGGGCGCGTGCTGTCGGTGTCGTGCTCGCCGGCCTGATCCTGATCGCCAACTTCCTGTGGCTGCCCTACTACCCGTTCTGGGCCATCGTCCTGATCGCCGTCAATATCTTCATCATCTGGGCCCTGTGTGCCGGATCGCTCCGGGACGCCGGCAGGCCCTGAACCCTGACGAACCGTCCTCGCCGGCCCGTCACCGCCGACGGCGCGCCGCCCCGGAGTGCGCGGCCCGCACGGCGTCACGTCCCGAAGCGGGCGGTGGCGGCGAGGACCTGCCCGAGGACGGCGGCGGTGTCGGCGTCCGCGTCGACGGTCAGTCCGGGTTCGTCGGCGCCCAGCGGCTCAAGGGTGTCGTACTGCGACTCCAGGAGGCCGGCCGGCATGAAGTGCCCGGCGCGGCCGGCGATGCGGGCCCGCGCGACCTCCCGGTCCAGCCTCAGGTACACGAACCGGACGCCCGGGCCGGCGGCGCGGAGAACGTCCCGGTACTCGCGCTTGAGGGCTGAGCAGGTGACGACGCCGCCCGTTCCGAGGCAGGTCGCGTCCCGGATCCAGTCGGCGAGGGCCCGGAGCCACGGCTCGCGGTCCTCGTCGTCGAGTGCGTGTCCCGCCGCCATCTTGGCGATGTTCGCGGCCGGGTGGAAGTCGTCGCCCTCCACGAAGGGCACGCCGCGCCGCTCCCCGAACAGCCTCCCCAGGGTGGTCTTGCCCGAGCCGGACACGCCCATGATCACGACGATGGCCGGTGCTGGTCCGGATGTCTCCACGGCGTCTCTCCCGGGTTGCGCATGAGCCGGACGGCCCTTGCAGGAGATCATGCGCGCAGTTCCACCGGGGCGGCGCGACGGCGCGGCCGTGCGGGTCCACCCCGGCTCCGGCAGCTCAGCGCGCGGCCGGCCGCACCGAACGGCGGGCCGGGGGTTTGCCCCGGTGGGTGATCGCTGTTGAGATCGCCTCATGAGCATCCCGAACGCGGTGCCCGGCGGCCCCCCGGCCAGGGTCCTGCTTCCCTACCCGCTCGCACAGGTGGGCCTGCGCCCGGAGGTGGCGTCAGTGGTGTGGGACGGCCGGGGTGACGGCCCGCCCCAGCGGGTGCTCGACGAGGTGGAGTTCTTCGTCATCCCCTACACCTGCACGTCGGCCGCCGTTCCGCTGCTGGCCCGGATGCCCCGGTTGCGGGTCGTGCAGAGCCTCTCGGCGGGAGTCGAGGAACTGCTTCCCGTCCTGCCGGCGGGTGTGGTGCTCTGCAACGCGAGGGGTGTCCACGACGCGAGCACCGCCGAGCTGGCGGTCACCCTCGTCCTCTCCTCGTTGCGCGGAGTCCCGGGCTTCGTCCGGGCGCAGGACGCCGACGCCTGGGAGGGCGGCTCGTTCGCGTCGCTCGCCGGCCGTACCGTGCTGGTGGTCGGCCACGGGTCGATCGGTGCGGCCGTCGAGGAGCGGCTCGTGCCCTTCGAGTGCGAGGTTCTGCGGGTGGCCCGCACTGCCCGGACGGCGGCTCGCGGGCCGGTGCACGCTCTCGCCGACCTCCCGGACCTGCTGCCGCGCGCGGATGTCGTGGTGCTGACCGTCCCACTCACCGACGGGACCAGGGGGCTGGTCGACGCGGCTTTCCTCGCCGCGATGAAGGACGGCGCCCTGCTGGTCAACGTGGCCCGCGGTGCCGTCGTGGACACCGGCGCCCTCCTCGCCGAGCTGCAGGGCGGCCGGTTGGCCGCGGCACTCGACGTGACCGACCCCGAACCGCTGCCCGCCGGCCACCCCCTCTGGCGGGCCCCGAACACCCTGATCACACCCCACGTGGGGGGCAACAGCTCCGCCTTCCTGCCCCGGGGCCTGCGCCTGATCCGCACCCAGCTGGAGCGGTTCCTCGCGGGCGGCCCGCTGGAGAACGTGGTGGCCCGGCCGGGTGACTGACCGGCGCCCCCCGCCGGCTGCGCGCTGAGCCGTCGGGGGGACAGTGGCGCGCCGCCGGGCGAGCCGTTCCCCGTGCCGCGGGCCGGGCCGACCAGTGTGGTCACCCGGTGCCGGCTCGCGGCCAAGGACGGGAGAGATCAGTGACGTCAGCTGTGGACAAGGGGCGGCGGCCGGTTCCGCCTGTTCTCCGGGGGCAGAAGGCCCTGGTGACCGGTGCGAACTCCGGTATCGGCAAGGCGACCGCGATCGGTCTCGGCCGCGCCGGCGCCGATGTGGTCGTGAACTACGTCTTCGGCCCGGAGGCGGCCGAGGAGGTGGTCGAGGAGATCAAGTCCTACGGCGTGCGGGCCTACGCCCACGAGGCGGACGTCTCCCAGGAGGACCAGGTCGTCGCGATGGTCGACCGGATGGTCGGGGAGTTCGGCACGATCGACATCATGGTGGCCAACGCCGGACTGCAGCGGGACGCCGCCCTCACCGAGATGACCGTCGCCCAGTGGCAGAAGGTGCTGGACGTCAACCTCACCGGCCAGTTCCTGTGCGCCCGGGAGGCCGCCAAGGAGTTCGTCCGCCGGGGCGTCGTGCCGGAGGTCTCCCGTTCGGCCGGGAAGATCGTCTGCATGAGCTCGGTGCACCAGATCATCCCGTGGGCGGGCCACGTGAACTACGCCGCGTCCAAGGGCGGTGTCCTGATGCTGATGCAGACCCTGGCGCAGGAACTCGCCCCGCAGGGGATCCGGGTGAACGCCGTCGCGCCCGGCGCGATCCGCACCCCCATCAACAAGTCCGCCTGGGACACCCCCGAGGCCGAGGCCGACCTCATGCGGCTGATCCCCTACCACCGGGTCGGCGACCCGGAGGACATCGCCAACGCGGTGACCGTCCTGGCCTCCGACCTGATGGACTACGTCGTCGGTGCCACGCTCTACGTCGACGGCGGGATGACCCTCTTCCCCGGCTTCGCCACCGGAGGCTGACCGCACGGTGGAAGGCCGCCGGGCCCACCACCGTGCGACGCCCGCGGACCGCCGGCCGGCTGATCCGGCCGGCCGTCCCCAGCGTGGTCCGAGGCCTGCCTCCCGCCGCCGGTCCGCACGCCTTCTCCCCGTCCGGTCCACCGGGTGACCCAGCGGTCACCCGGCACGAGCCACCGAGGCCCGCATGAACACCGCAGCACACCTCCTGGCTGACACCCCCGCACAGCTGCTCCCCGCCCGGGAGTTGATGGCGTTCACCCTCGCCTCCCACATCCTGCTGGTGCCGCTGGGCGTGGCGCTGCCGTTCGTCACTCTGGTGATGCACCACCGGGGGCTGCGGAAGGCCGACCCGACCGCCCTGCTGCTGGCGCGGCGGTGGTCCGCCGTGATGGCCGTCCAGTTCGCCGTCGGCATCGTCACCGGCACCGTGCTCTCGTTCGAGTTCGGACTGCTGTGGCCGGGCATGATGGGCCGCTGGGGGGACGTCTTCGGCCTCGGCTTCGGCGTGGAGGCGTGGGCGTTCTTCCTGGAGGCGATCCTGATCGCGATCTACCTCTACGGCTGGCGTAGGCTGAAGCCGTGGACGCACTTCTGGCTCGGCGTGCCACTGCCGCTGACGGCGCTGCTGGGCGCGTTCGGCATCATCGCCGCCAACTCGTGGATGAACACCCCGCAGGGCTTCACCCTCGACGCGAGCGGCAATCCCGTGGACGTCAGCGTCCAACAGGCGCTCTTCACCCCCATGTTCGGCCCGCAGTACTGGCACTTCGTCGTCGCGATGTTCCTCACCGCCGGCTACGTGGTGGCGGGCGTCTACGCGGTCGGCTGGCTGCGCGGCCGCCGGGACCGCTACCACCGCCTCGGCTTCACCGTGCCGTTCACGGTCGCGGCGATCCTCACCCCCGTCCAGTTCGTGCTGGGCGACAACATCGCGCGGCAGATCTTCCACAAGCAGCCGGTCAAGTTCGCCGCCGCCGAACTCGTCTGGGACACCGACACCCATGTGCCCGAGTACCTCTTCGGCCGCCTGCAGGAGGACGGTACCGTCAAGGGCGGCCTCAAGATCCCCCAACTCGACTCCATCCTCGCCGGGTTCAGCCCCGACACCGAGGTCACCGGGCTCAGCTCGGTGGCCGCCGACGACCGCCCCACCGCCCTCCAGGCCACCATCGTCCACTGGGCGTTCGACATCATGGCGACCATCGGCAGCGTCCTCATCCTGCTCGCCCTCTGGTACGGCTGGTGCTGGCTGCGCCGCCGCGACCTGCCCCGCTCCCGATGGTTCTTCCGGTGCGCCGCGGTGGCGGGTGTGGCCAGCCTGCTGACGGTGGAGTGCGGCTGGATCACCACCGAGGTGGGCCGCCAGCCCTGGATCGTCTACCAGAACATGCGGGTCTCCGAGGCCGTGACCCCCACCGCCGCAGCCTCGCTGTGGACCATGTTCGGGATCGTCGTCACGGTCTACGTCCTCGTCTTCGGCGCCTTTCTCACCGTCGTCCTGAAGATGCGCAGTCGTTGGCGGCTTGCCGACTCCGGATCCGCCCCGGCGCTCGGCGAGGGCCCCGAGACGGACACCCCCTACGGTCCGCGTCCGGAGGCGGCCGCGGGCGCCCCGGGCAACCGCCGGTCCCCCGGGGGTGAGCTGTGACAGCGAACGTCGTCGCCTGGATCCTGCTGCTCGCGATCGCCGCCTATGCCGGCGGCGGCGGCGTCGACTACGGCGCGGGGTTCTGGGACCTCCTGGCCGGCGGCGCCGAGCGCGGCAAACGCCCCCGCTGGCTGATCGACCACGCCATGGCACCGGTCTGGGAGGTCAACAACGTCTGGCTGATCTTCGTGCTCATCGTGATGTGGACCGGGTTCCCGGTGTTCTTCCAGACGGTGTTCACCGCACTCTGGCTCCCGCTGGCACTGGCCGCCGTCGGCCTGGTCCTGCGCGGCGCCGGGTTCGCGCTGCGCAAGCCCACCCGGCGACTGGCCGAACGCCGGGTCTACGGCGCCGTGTTCGCCGTCTCCTCCCTGCTCACCCCGTTCTTCCTGGGCGCCGCCATCGGCGCCGTGGCCTCCGGGCGGGTCGCCCCCGGCACCGTCGCGTCGGCCGACGCCTGGGCCAGCACCACCTCGATCATGGGCGGCCTGATCGCCGTGGCGGCCACCGCCTTCCTCGGCGCGGTGTTCCTCACGGTGGACGCCCGGCGCTTCGAGGCGCACGACCTGGTCGGCTACTTCCGGCTGCGCGCCTGGATCGCCGCCGCCGGCCTGCTGATCCTCGGCGTGATCGGCCTGACCGTGACCGACCCGCACGCCTCGTACGTCCACCACGGGCTCACCCACGGGATCGGGCTGCTGCTCCTCCTGCTCGCCACGGCGGCGCTGGCGGTCACGGCCTGGCTGGTCGCCGGCTCTGCCGCCGGGTGGGCGCGCTACACGTCGGTGGCGGTCGTGGCCCTGCTGGTCGCCGCCTGGGGCTTCGCCCAGAAGCCCTACCTGGTGCCCACCTCGCTGACCGTCCAGCAGGGGGCGGGGGCGAGCGCCCCGCTCCAGTGGATGCTCATCGTCGTGGCCGTCGCCCTGGTCTTCATCGGCCCGGCCCTCGTCGTCCTCTACCGCCTCGACACCCACGGCGTGCTGGAACCGCTGGCCGACGAGGACGTCGCGCGGTGACGGCCACGGCGGGGCTCTCCCGCCTGGCCGGCCGGAGCATCTCGCAGCCCGTCGGGTAGGAGCGGCGCGTCCAAGGAGGAGATGTCGTGACATCCAGTCAGATCCTGATCGGCATCGCACTGATCTTCGCCCTTGCCGTCGGCTCCCAGCTGCTGGCGAGCCTGCTGCGGGTGCCGGCGATCCTCCTGCTGCTGCCCGCCGGATTCGTCGCGGGCGCGCTGACCGACGACGTCAATCCCGAGAAGCTGCTGGGCGCCGCCTTCTCACCGCTGGTGTCGCTCGCCGTGGCGGTGATCCTCTACGACGCCGGACTCGGGCTGGACCTGCGCCGGCTCAAGGGGCACACCCGCCGGGTCGTGGTCAGGCTGATCTGGCTCGGTGGCCTGGTCACCTGGATGTCGGCGGCACCGCTCGCCGTCCCGATCATCAGCATGTCGCTGGGCTCCGCCGTGATGCTGGGCGCGATCCTCGTGGTCAGCGGACCCACCGTGGTCGGGCCCCTGCTGGGCTTCGTCCGCCCGACCGAACGGCTGCAACGCATCCTCGTCTGGGAGGGCTCCCTGATCGACCCGGTGGGCGGCATCCTCGGGGCGTTCGTCTTCCACGGCGTCCTGGCCGCCGAACAGTACGGTCTCGGCAGCCAGGTGGGCATGTTCAGCGGCAGTGCCGCGGTCGGTCTGGCCGGCGGCGCCGTGGGAGCCGCCGTGCTCTGGCTGCTGCTGCACCACCTGCCCCTCGGCGAGGTGCTCGGCACGACGGTGCAGCTCGCCGCGGTTGTCTCGGTGGCGGGGCTCTGCGACGCCTTCCGGGACGACACCGGCCTCATCGCGGCCGTGGTGATGGGGATGGCGCTGGCCAACCTGCCGGGGCTGGACATCCCGGCCCGCCGGGTCTTCTTCGAGACGCTGGTCTCGCTGACCATCGGCCTGCTGTTCATCTCGATCTCGGCCACCGTCACCCCGCAGTCGCTGCGCCACGTGGTTCTGCCCGCCCTCGGCCTCGTCGCGGCCCTCGTCCTGGTGGTCAGGCCGATGGTGGCGCTGCTCTCCACCGCCCGCACCGACGTCCCCTACCGGGAGCGGTGGTTCATCGGATGGATGGCGCCGCGCGGCATCGTCGCGGCGGCCACCGCGTCCACCTTCTCCGCCGCCCTGGTGCAGGCCGGTGTCGGCGGGGCCCAGAAGATCCTTCCGGCCACCTTCGTCGTGATCGTCGCCACCGTCATGGTCTACGGCCTGACGGCGCTCCCGGTGGCGCGGCGGCTCGTCGTCCGCCGGTCGGCACGGTCGCGGCCGCTGCTGGTCGGGGGCGATCCCTGGGTGGTGGAGCTGGGTGGCGCCCTGCGGTCGGCGGGCCTGGACGTGCTCATGTGGGCAGGACTCGACCAGCAGCGCCGGACCATCAAGGACGCGGGCCTCGAACTGGCCCCCGGCGAACTGCTCGCCGCCGCCACCGGAGCCCGTGCCGAGCTGGAGGGCATCACCGAGGTGCTCCTGCTCACCGACGAGGACGACTTCAACGCCCTCGCGTTCATGACGCTGAAGGAGACGGTGGAGGGGCCCGTCCACCGCCTGGCGCCGGCCACCCCCAGCCACGGCGTCGTCGCCCCCTACATCGAGAGCGAGGCGCTGTTCGCTCCCGCCCTCAACCGGCCCGAACTGGCCCGCCGGTATGAGGGGGGAGCACGGATCGTCGCCTTCCGGGTCGACGGAGGCGTCCCGGCCGGACACGACGTGCTGTTCCTGGTGAACGCGGACGGCCGGCTCGTCGCCGCGACGGAGACCACCGTGCCGACGCCGACCGGCGGCGACATCGCCGTCCTCCTCACCCCGGCCGCCGGGTCCGCGCCGTAGGCCGGCCCGCGCAGCCCGTCGTGGGAGTGGAGGGCCTTGGACCACTCCGGCTCCGGCGGCACGGTCGGTCGCACGGCGCCGTGCACGCCGCTGCCTGCCCTGTCAGGGGCGCTGGCGGTCGAGGGCCTGGTCCAGCGTGCAGGCGGCGGTGATGAGCGACAGGTGGGTGAACGCCTGTGGGAAGTTGCCGAGTTGCTCGCCGCTGGGCCCGACTTCCTCGGCGAAGAGGCCGACGTGGTTGGCGTAGGTGTGCATCTTCTCGAAGGTGTAACGGGCGGGCCGCAGACGCCCGGCCCGGGCCAGTGCATCGACGTAGAGGAAGGTGCAGAGGCTGAACGTGCCCTCCGAGCCGCGCAGGCCGTCGGGGGAGGCGGCCGGATCGTAGCGGTAGACGAGGCTGTCGGACACCAGGGTGCGGTCCATCGCGTCCAGGGTGGACAACCAGGTCGGGTCCCGGGGGGCGACGAACCCGACCCGGGGCATCAGCAGCAGCGAGGCGTCCAGGACGTCGTCCCCGCCGTAGTGCTGGACGTACGCCTGCTGCTCCTCGCTCCAGCCGCGCTCCATGACCTGCAGCAGGATGGTGTCGCGGGCCTTCTTCCAGCGCTCGGTGTCCGCCGGCCGGCGGAATTCCTCGGCCAGCCGCAGGCCGCGGTCGAAGGCCGCCCAGCACATCACCCGGCTGTAGGTGAAGTCCTTCCGCCCGCCGCGGGTCTCCCAGATGCCCTCGTCGGGGCGGTCCCAGGAGTCGGCCAGCCAGTCCAGGCTCTGGGAGAGGACCTTCCAGCCGCGGTAGCCGGCCTGGGCGGCGATCTCCCGGCCCTCGGAGAGCGCGTAGAGCGCCTCACCGTAGATGTCCAGTTGCAACTGGTCGGCAGCCGCGTTGCCGAGCCGCACCGGCGCGGAGCCGCGGTACCCCTCCAGATGGCCGAGGACCTCCTCGGTCAGCAGCGGTTCGCCGTCGACCCGGTACATGATCTGGAGCGGTTCGCCGCCCTTCCCGGACGTCTCGTGCAGGCGGTCGCCCAGCCAGTGCGTGAAGTCCGTCGCCTCCTCGACGAAGCCGAGGTCGAGCAGGGCGCGGACGGAGAGCGAGCCGTCGCGGACCCAGGTGTAGCGGTAGTCCCAGTTGCGCTCGCCGCCGACCTGTTCGGGCAGGCCCATGGTGGCCGCGGCCACCGGTGCGCCGCTGGGGGCGTAGGTGAGCAGCTTGAGGGTGATCGCGGAGCGGTTCACCATGTCCGGCCAGCGGCCGCGGTAGTTGGATCCGTGCACCCACTTCTGCCAGAAGTCGGCTGCGTCCCAGAGCTGTTCGGTGATCCCGTCGACGGTGGCCGTCGGTGGCGCCTGGCCGTCGGCGTCGCAGACGGTCAGGACGACTGCTGCCCCTTCGCCGACGTTCAGCGTGACGGAGCCCCGTAGGTCGTCGCCGTCCCGTTCCACCGGGAAGGTGCTCTGGAGGAACGCGCAGACGCCCGGCGCCCGGAAGACGGCTGCCTCGGGCCGCAGGTCCAGTTCGTGGGTGGCGCGGCCGTAGTCGAACCGCGGGCGGCACTCCATCTCGAAGCGCACGGTGCCGCGGACGCTGCGCACCGTCCGGATCAGGGTGTGCCGGTCGGTCGGGGTGCGGCTGGTGTTCGGCGGCATCCAGTCGATCACTTCGCCCACCCCGTCGGGTGACATGAAGCGAGTGACCAGGACGGCGGTGTCCGGGTAGTACAGCTGTTTGCAGGTGGCCTGCGGATTCACGTCCGCGAGCCGGAGGTAGCCGCCGCGGTCGTGGTCGAGCAGGGCGGCGAAGACGCTGGGGGAGTCGAAGCGCGGTGCGGCGAACCAGTCGACGACGCCGCGCGAGGTCACCAGCGCGGCGGTCTGCAGGTCGCCTATGAGGCCGTGCTCGGCTATGGGCGGGTAGCGGTCCATGAGCTTCCCAAGGTCAGAGTGATCCTTTGATTTCACTATCGGCCAGGACGGGCGGACGCGCCCGTTGCGGTGGCCGGCGCCCTCCGTCGAGGGGCCGCGGCGGGAATCCTCGGGCGCCCGCGCGCGGCGATGCCGCGGCGGGCGGGGCCGGGTGGGGGATTCTGCAGGGGCCGGCACCCGGCCGGGAAGCCGAAGCCTGTGGAGGTTCGGGGTTGGACATGATCCATGTCCGTGCGGTGAGCCCGCCGGACCTCACCGACCGGGTCGTCGGTTGCCTCGCGGGCTCCCCCTCGGTCCTCAACCTGATCGTGCAGTCCGGTGCGGCGCGCAACCCGGACGGTGACGCCATCGCCTGCGACGTGCTGACCGGCGCGGCGAACGACGTCCTGCGTGCCCTGCGCGCGCTGGACCTGGACAGCCGGGGCTCGATCGTCATCGAGCCCGTGGACGTGGCGTTCGTCGGCGGGGCTGCGGAGGCCGGCACCCGAAAGCTCGGGGCACTCACCCACGCGCCGGTCTGGGACGAGGTCGAGGCTCGGATCCGGGCCGAGGGGACGTACGCGCCGAGTTTCTACCTCTACCTGGTCGTCGCCGGCCTCATCGGCGCGGTCGGGATCGTCACCAACTCGCAGATCCTGATCGTCGCAGCCATGGTCGTCGGCCCCGAGTACGGGGCCATCGTCAGCATCGCGCTGGGCATCGACCGCCGTGACGGCCGGCGGGTCCGCCAGGGGCTGCGGGCGCTGCTGCTGGGCTTCGTCCTGGCCGTCGTCGTCACCTTCCTGTTCAGCCTCGTGATCCGCGGGTTCGGTTTCGAATCGAAGGCGTTCAGCCTGGGCCTGCGGCCGGTCTCCCAGCTGATCGACACCCCCAACTTCTTCTCGTTCGCGGTGGCGGGGCTGGCCGGCGTCGTCGGCATCGTCTCGCTCAGCGAGGCGAGGACCAGCGCGCTGCTGGGCGTCTTCATCTCGGTCACGACCATCCCGGCGGCGGCGGACATCGCGGTGTCCGTCGCATTTTCCAGCTGGAGCGAGGCCGGGGGCTCGCTCGTTCAACTGCTGGTCAACATCGTCGTGTTGATCGTGGTGGGCACCTGGACGCTGCGCGGGCAGCGCGGGATCTGGCGCCGGGTCGCCGTCCGGCGCGCACGCGCCGCCCGGCCGCAGGGGCATCCCCGGGCGTGAACTGAGCCGTCCGGATGACGTTCGGGGAATCGCCGGGCGGTCACGGACCGGGAAGTGCCGAGCGTGCCCCCGAGCCGTGGTAGGACGGCTCCTGGGCCTGTCGACCGACGCGATAGAGCTGCCGTCCGGTGCCGAGGAGACGATGAGCATGCCGACCACAGCCGTCGGACCGCCCGCCGCCCCGCCACCGGACCCCCTCGTACTGATCCGGAGCCGCAAGTACGCGGTGCTGCTGGTGATGACCGCGGTTCTCGGCGTCCCGATCTCCGCGATGGCGTTCGGATTCCTCGCGCTCGTGTCCGAACTGCAGTCGCTGACCTACAGCGATCTCCCCGAAGCGCTGGGCTTCGACGGAACGCCTTCGTGGTGGCCGATCCCGCTGCTCGCCCTGGCCGGACTGCTGGTGGCGCTCGCCATCAGCCGCCTGCCGGGGGAGGGCGGGCACAAGCCGGCCGAGGGGCTGGTCGCCAAGGGATCGCCGACGGCGGCGGAACTGCCCGGTATCGCGCTCGCGGCGGTGGCGTCGCTCGGGGCGGGCGTGGTGCTCGGTCCCGAGGCTCCGCTCATCGCGCTCGGCGGGGGCCTGGCGGTGTTCGCCGTCCGGGCGGTCAAACGGGACGTCCAGCCCAGTTCGGCCGCGGTGCTGGGGGCCGCGGGGAGTTTCGCGGCCGTCAGCACACTGCTCGGATCGCCGCTGCTCGGTGCATTCCTGCTGATGGAGGCGGCCGGCCTCGGCGGCGCCATGATGGGTGTCGTTCTGGTGCCGGGCCTCCTCGCGGCCGGCGTCGGCGCACTGATCTTCACCGGCCTCGGCTCCTGGACCGGTCTGGGCACCTACTCGTTGGCCCTTTCGCAGGTGCCGCAGGCCCACCGCCCCGACCTCGCCGGGTTCGGCTGGGCACTCGTGATCGGGGTGGCCTCGGCCGTCCTCGGGGCGGGGATCCACCGTTCGGGCCTGTTCCTTCAAGGCCGGGTCGACCGGAGGCGGGTGGTGCTCACCACCGTGGCCGGCGCGCTCGTGGGAGTCCTCGCGCTGGTGTACGCCGAGTGGACGGGCAGGCCGGCTTCGGACGTCCTGTACTCGGGGCAGAGCGCGCTCGGGCCGCTGCTGGCCGGTCAAGCCGGGTACACGGCGGGGACCCTGGTCGTCCTGGTGGTCTGCAAGGCGCTCGCCTACAGCCTGTCGCTCAGTGGGTTCCGCGGCGGCCCGGTCTTTCCGTCGATGTTCGTGGGAGCGGCGGGCGGGCTCGCCCTCGCGCACCTCCCCGGACTGGACACGACATCCGGGTTCGCGATGGGCGTCGGGGCGCTGTGCGTGGCGATGCTGAAACTGCCGATGACCGCGGTGCTGCTGGCCACCCTGCTCCTCGGATCGGAAGGCCTCACCGTCATGCCGCTGGTGATCGTCGCGGTCGTGGTCTCCTACGTCCTCACGTTCAAGCTCGCTCCCGCCCCTGCGCCGGCCCCCGCGCCGCCGCCGGCCGCGGTGTCCCCCTGAATCGTGGTCCGCAATCCGCCCGCTCCACCCCGACCTGGAGGCCGGCCATGTCCCACAGCCCGACCGGGCGGCAGTTCCTCCTGCGCAGCGGCGAGCACAGCGCGATCGTGGTGGAGCTCGGCGCGGCCCTGGGCCGCTACACGGTGGCCGGGCGCACCGTCCTGGACGGCTTCGCCGCCGACGAGCGGATCACCGGCGGCCGCGGACAGCTCCTGGTGCCCTGGCCGAACCGCATCGGCGGCGGACGGTACCGATGGAACGGCGAGGACCTGCAGCTCCCGTTGACCGAGCCGGAGGCGGGCAACGCCATTCACGGGCTGCTGCGCTGGGCCTCGTGGCAGCCACTGGAACAGGCCGACGACCGCGTCCTGCTCGAGGCCACCGTCTTTCCGCAGCCCGGCTATCCGTTCCACCTCGGCGTCCGCGCGGAGTACGTGCTCGGGGCCCGAGGGCTGGCGGTCACCGTGACCGCGCGCAATCTGGGGGCGGTGGCCGCGCCCTACGGAGTGGGCCAGCACCCCTATCTGACGGTGGGTACGGACCTGGTGGACGATGCGCTGCTGACCCTCCCGGCCCGGGCATGGCTTCCGTCCGCCGATCCGGGCACTCCCGCTGCGGCCCGGCCCGTGGCGGGCACGCCGTTGGACTTCCGCACGCCGCGCACCATCGGCCCGCAGCGGCTGGACACCCCGTTCACCGAACTGGAACGGGGCTCCTCCGGTCGGGCCGTGGTGCGGCTCGCGCATCCCTCCGGCTCGCACGGCTGTGATCTGTGGCTGGGCGAAGGGGCCGACTTCCTCCAGGTGTACACCGGCGCCACGCTCTCCGAGGCGGCCCGGCGCCGGGGCCTCGCGGTAGAGCCGATGTCCTGCCCACCGGACGCGTTCCGTGGCCGGGCCGATCTGGTGGAGCTCGGCGCCGGCGACCTGCACACGTTCCGCTGGGGCCTGACCGCCTGGGACGGAACGGCCTGACGGGCGCCCCGGCCGGCCCCGGTCGGCCGGGGCGCCGGTACCGTCCACGCCCGCGGTGCGCGGTGGGTCCTGCAGGGCAGTGCGGGGGAAGCGCCGCTCAGGCGTACCAGGAAACCTCCGTCAGCCGCGCCCTGCGCGGTATCTCCCTCTCCGGCATAGGGAGCCGGGTGCCGTCCTCGATCAGGACGCTGGTCGGCTCTCCCCGGACCGGGCCGGGCAGTGTCACCCGGGCCTCGATGTGGCGTGGCGGGTCGGTCGGCAGGGTCGTGGCCAGCGACCGCACCTCGGAGTGGTGGCCGTGGATGCGCACCGCCGCAACCTCCTTGCCGTCCACCAGGAGCGCGAGTTCCCGGGGTCCGCCCAGGTGCACGTCGACGGTCACGGAGTAGCCGGCGTGTTCACGGTGGAAGTGGTAGTAGCGGCCCATGACCGCCTCCGATCGCGGCGGAATTCCTGCGTCCATCGTGACACCGGCGTGCCGCCGCCGCGAGATCCGGAGGCTGTCGCTACCGGCGAGGACCGGCCGGTGGGAGCCGCGGGGGCCGGCGGGATCGGCGGGCCCGGCCGGGCCGGAGGCGTCCCTATCGGCCGGGCCCGCCGGGTGCCGGGGTGTCGGGCGGTGCGCCCCCGGGGTGCCGTCCTCCGCCGATGCCCTGGGGGTCGGGGGTCCGGGCGTCGGCCCGGCGGGGCCCTTCGCCGAACGCCTGGTCGACCGCGAGGTCGAGAAGGGAGAGTTCGAGGCGGAGGGCGGGCCGGCACTCCTGCGGCAGTGCCGCGAGGAGGCCTTCGAGGAGGGCCCTGAGCCGTCGGCACACCCGGACGGAGGTCGCGCCGTAGTCGCGGATCTCGGTGACGGCGAGTTCCAGGTAGTCCTCCCACGGCCGGCCGGCCGGGCAGGACGAGGCGCGGCCGGCCGTGGTCGTCGGCGAGCACGTAGCTGCTGCGGAGCCCGACGCGGCCGACGGCGTAGAGGAACATCTCGATGTGGTTCAGCACCTGGACGGCGGTGGTGGGGTCGTTGACGGCGGGGGAGAGGGCCCGGATGGCGATGTCGACCAGGATGCGCAGGGCGAACGCCGGGTCCTGCTCGACGGTCCGCTCGGCGCCGAGGGCGAGCAGGCCGGTCACCCGGTGGGGATCCGGCGCGGGTGCGCCGCCGTGGATCTCGACCACGGTGGCGCCGGGCGGTACGAAGTCGCCGACGGAGGCGGCCAGGACGAGGACGCAGTCGTGCCGGGCGGCGAGCGCGACCAGGCCGGGCGCGTTGATCGCCTGGATGACGCCGCCGCGTTCCGACCGGATGCGGCCGGCCGGGGAGCCCGGCCGCGGCGCCGGGTCGCGCGCGGTGGAGCTCCGGATGCCCGCCGCGGCGCGGTCGAGGACTCGCTCGCCCAGGCGTCCCACGATGTCGGCGATGGCCACGGGGCGCAGGTTGTGCGTGAAGCGGTTGAGGTAGATCAGCAGGAGGAGGAGGCTGGCCGAGACGGCGATGCCGGCGAGGGTCACGCCGAGGTTGGGTACGGAGTCGGTCTCGATGCTCCGCAGCAGGGTGTAGGCGAACGCGAAGGTGCCGGTGAAGGTGGCCAGGACGGCCTTCTGCAGCCGGTCGCGGTACCAGAGCCGCATGTAGCGGGGGGAGAGTGTGCCGGTGGCCTGCTGGATGACGAGGACGCCGATGGTGACGACGAACCCGAGCAGCGCGATCATCGAGCCGACCACGGAGCTGAGGACACTGCTCGCGGTCGACGCGGAGTAGTCCCAGGTCTTCGGCAGCCAGGACGCCCCGTCCACGGCGGTCGCCGCCTCGGCCAGGGCGACGCCGAGGACGAGCCCGGCCAGCGGGACGATCCACAGGCTGGCCTTGGCGTACTGCCGCAGCCGGAATCGGGCGGCCCAGGACATCATGCGGGGCCCAGCAGGACGGCGGTCTCGTCCGGCCGCGGCGTGATCGCCTGGGCCTCGGTGACCGGGGCGAGGAGGCCGTCGGTGCTGATGACGAAGAGGAGGTCGTGGTCCGGGGGGACGGGCAGGGGATCCCGGCTGCAGGTGGAAGCGGGCGCCCTGCTCGTAGCGGGCCGCCAGGCGGTGCCGGACGAGGGCGTGGCCGAAGAGGATGTCGCCCCCGGTGTAGGGGGCGACCACGCCGTGGCTGTCCCGCGGCGGGCCCACGCGGTAGACGGGGCCTTCGACGTTGTCCTTGACGACGACGGAGGCGAGCGCGTTGAAGTCGTCGTCGTCGGTGAGCAGGAACACCGCGGTGACGCCCTCCAGCCGGGCCCGGGGGTTGGTCGCGGTCGCCAACATCTCCCCGTGTGCGAGTTCGATGCCGGCCATGGTGATCCGGTCGCGTTCCTCGTCGAGCCCCGCCCACATCAGCACGTCGAGACCGGCCGACTGCAGGGCCTTCCCCAGGCCGATCACCCAGGGTTCGCCGCCGACGAGGAGCGGGCGGGTCCGGCTCGGCCGGACGACCTTGAGCCGTCGCGCCACGGGGGCGGCGGTCAGCGCGTACAGGACGACCGTCCCCACGGTCACGAGGAAGGTGATCGGGAGGATCTTCGCGGCGCCGGGCAGCCCCTTCTCCACCAGGGTGGCGGCGAAGGCGGACGCGGTCGAGGCGGCGACGATGCCGCGGGGCGCCATCCAGCCGATGAAGCCCCACTCGCCCGTGGTCAGGTCGGAGCCCCGGGCGGCGGCGAAGGCGATGAGCGGCCGGACGACCAGGACGAGGATCGCGATCAGGATCAGGGAGGGGACGAGCACGGGCGGGCCGGGGAGGCGTGCGCGGCCGCGCAGGCGGTGTCGTGCCGCGTGCGGCGCGTGGCGAATAGGGTGGGGGCCGTCGATGATCACCCGTCCCCCCCCGTCCCCACAGGAGAGCCGATGAGTCCGATCCCCGTCCTCGATGCCCCGTTGCCGGTCGGGGTGATCGGTCTCGGCGACATCGCCCAGAAGGCGTATCTGCCGGTGCTGGCGGCGCTGCCGGGTCTCGACCTGCGTCTGATGACCCGGGACCGGGCCAAGCTCGACCGGATCGGCGACGCCCACCGCATCGATCCCGGCAAGCGGTTCACCGACCTCGGCGAGCTGATCGCGGGCGGAATCCGGGCCGCGTTCGTCCACGCGGCTACGGACCAGCACGTCCCGATCGTGGAGCAGCTGCTCACCGCCGGCGTCGACGTCTACGTGGACAAGCCGCTCGACTACACGCTGGACGGTTCCCGCCGGCTGGTCGACCTCGCGGACCGCGCGGGCCGCTCGCTGATGGTGGGCTTCAACCGCCGTCATGCGCCCGGTTACGTCCAGGCGCTGGAGCGGCCGCGCGACCTGATCGTGCTGCAGAAGAACCGGGAGGGCCTGCCGGAGGCGGCGAGGCCGATGGTTTTCGACGACTTCATCCATGTCGTGGATGTCCTGCGATTCCTGGTGCCCGGTGAGGTGGAGCACGTGGACGTCCGCTCCCGGGTGCGTGACGGCCTGGTGGAGCACCTCGTCCTCACCCTCGCCGGTGAGGGGTTCACGGCACTGGGCATCATGAACCGGGTGAGCGGCTCCACCGAGGAGATCCTCCAGGTCTCGGGCGGGGACTCCAAGCGCGAGGTCCACAATCTGGCCGAGGTGATCGATCACCGGGGCCAGCCGACGATCCGCCGCCGCGGTGACTGGGTGCCGGTGGCCCGCCAGCGCGGCATCGAGCAGGTCGTGCTCACGTTCCTGGACGCCGTCCGCACCGGAAAGACCCTCGACGCCCGTGACGCGCTGCGCACCCACGAACTGTGCGAACTGATCGTGGAGCGCATCGAGGCGGCCTGAGGCACGGGCCTGCCGGGTGCCCCGTGCCTCGCGTGCGCGGGACCCCGGCGCAGGGAGGTGCGACGGGCCCGGCGGCCGTGCTGCTGCGGTTGAGGTGCTTCGGCTGAGGTGTCTCTAGGGGGCGGGGGTGGGGGCCTGGACGGGGGGACCGGTGAGGAGGGTGCCGGTCTCGGAGTAGGGCCAGCCGTTCGGCACGCAGTCGTGCAGTCCCTTGATCTGCTGCATCATCACCGGTGCCGGCTGGCCCGGACCGGGGCAGTCGACGTGGCCGAGACCGAGTACGTGGCCGACCTCGTGGTTGACGGCGAGTGCGTGGTAGAGGTCGGGTCGGCCGGTGTAGTACTCGGTCAGCTCGGTCCAGCGCTTGAGGTTGATGACCACCTGGTGGCCCACGCCGCAGTTCACCCAGCCGCCGGTGTCCAGCCCGTACTGGCCGCAGATCCGGTCGGTGGTCTCCGGGGTGGCCAGGTAGACGGTGAAGTCCACCGGGTCGGCGGGCATGCGCTGGAAGGACCGGGTGCCGTCCGCGGCCCAGCCGCGCTGGACGTTGCCGAGGACGGTGTCGACCTCGGCGGCGAACTGTTCGGGGCTCTCCTTGATTCCGTTCTCGGCACGCACCTTGTAGCGGAGGAGCTGTTCGCCGGTGCCGAAGCGGGGGGAGCCACCGGTGGCCGTTGTGAACTCCATCGGCTTCTGCCGGCGGGCGGGGGCCGGGCTCCACGGTTGCCACCACAGCAGGCCGGCGGTCACGGCGGCGACCACCACGATGGCGAGCGCGCCTTTCCAGGCTCTCCGCCGGCCGGTCCGGTCGCCCGCGGGATCCTGCGGGGAGGCTTCGTCGCGCCGGGATCCGGCGAAGACCCTCATTGGTTGGTCCCCGTGGCGGGGCGGCCGTACGACCGGTGAGCGGGCTTCCGGTGGGCGGGCTGGGGCACGTGGGGCCTCGGGGGGACGGTGGCGGCCGCGCGGGGGCGGGCTGGGGCCTGGATGGACATGGTGGTGCGATAACTCCTGTACGAGGATCGTACTGGTGCACGATTATGTAGGTAATCGGTTATGTAGGTAATAACGGGTCGAGGTGGACCACCGGTTCAGGCGACCGCGGGACCGGGTGGCACCGGGCTCCGGGGAGCTGCGTCCGCGGGCGGCGTCGCGGGATCGCTTCCGGAGCGGCCGCGCGATCGCTTCCGGAACCGGCCGTGGTGCGCGGTACCGTGGACGTTCACGGTTGCCGGATGCGAAACGGACGGGCGATGCGCGCAGGCCAACGGCAGGACGAGCGGGTGGCTCTCGGGTTCCCGGTCCCGCCGCGCGCGGCGTTCCGACCGCCGACCGCCGCCCACCGTGCTGTCGCCGGGGGCCGGGGCCGGGGCGCCGCGCTCGTGCGGCGCCGCTGGAACGGGGTCGGCTTTCCGGCCGGACTCTGTCGCCCGTAACGGTCCGTCGCCCACGCCGTCACGTGACTCCACCGACGTGCGAGCCCGCCCCAAAGCGGCCCGCACGCTCGGTACGCCCGGCGGTTGCGCTCCGTCGCAGCCGGCTCCGGCCGGGACCGGCCACGCCGCCGCCGAAGGAGCGAGACGCATCGAGATCGAGGAACGGCTTCGCATGTCCCAGTACCCCGCGCTCACCCCCGACGGCGCCACGGACGGCGCCGTGTACCGCCGCGTCCTGGACGACCCGGCCGGCTCCCCGGTCGGCCCGGTCCACATCCTGGACAACCCGGCCCGCGCCGCCCTGCTGGGCCCGCACGCCCACCTTGCCCGGCGGCGGGGCGACGTCCTGTGCTACCCGGCCGACGTGTCGCCGTTCCTGGCCCTTCCGGACCGGCCGGACCGACAGGCCTGGCGGAACGTGGCGGCGCTGTGCGGCCCCGGCTTCGTCCTCGTCGCCACCGGCTCGCCGACCGCGGTGCCGGCCGACTGGGAGATCCTCGTGCAGGGCCCCGGTGTCCAGCTGGTGGACGACGGTGTCCGCGCCGCGCCCGACGAGGAGGCCGTCCGGCTGGGCCCCGCCGACGTGCCGGAGATGCTGGCGCTGGTGGAGCAGGCGCGGCCCGGCCCGTTCCTGCCCCGCACCGTCGAACTCGGCCGTTACCTGGGCATCCGGCGCGGCGGCGCGCTGGTCGCGATGGCCGGGGAGCGCCTGCGCCCGCCGGGCTGGACCGAGATCAGCGCGGTCTGCACGGCCGAGTCCCACCGCGGGCAGGGCCTGGCGCCCCGGCTCGTGCGGGCGGTCGCGGCCGGGATCCGCGAGCGCGGCGACATGCCGTTCCTGCACACCGCAGCCGACAACACCACGGCGATCCGGCTCTACGAGTCGCTGGGGTTCCGGCCGCGCCGGCAGGTCATGTTCCTGGGCCTGAAGGTCCCCGGTGGGGAGTGCGCCGTGTGACCCCGTCCCCACGGCGCCTGTGGACCCGTTTCGGCCCCGGGGGCCGGGAGACGAAGTGTCCGACGGCCGCACGGTAGCGTTACGTGGAGGTGGCATGTACGCTGCGTGTCGCTGGCTGAACAGCATGCGGGCCTGGCAGCGACTCCGTGGGGGAAGTCACGTCCAGGCCCGGCCGCCAGTCGGGGCCCGGTTGCGCTCGTGGGGAGTTCCAACCGGGCCCGTTGACGGGCTATCCACGGTATGCCCGGTCGGACGGGGTTTCAGTCATGCCAACTCTCCGGCGGGGGCACATTGTGGACGAACCGTCAGTCGGCGGTCGGCCCGGCCATGTTCTTGGTGAGCCACTCCAGGGTGTTCGGGATCATCTTCTTGAAGTCCGAGGTGAGGTGCTGGCCGCCGGGCTGCTCGTAGTAGTCGATCTTCAGCGGCGGGACGGCCTTGGCGACCCAGTCCTTGACCAGCTTGACCTCGGGCGCGGTACCGCCGGCCGCGGTGGCGAGCATCCGCACGTCCGCCTTGCCCTGCGAGACCATGGCGTTCGGGCTGTTGGCCTGGCGCTCCGCCTCGTGCCCCTTCCAGAGCGGCGAGTCCGGGGCCCAGTAGCCGTCGACCGGCACCGCGACCCCGAACGTCTCCGGGTGCTGCAGGGCGAGCTTGGCGCTGCAGAAGGCGCCGGTGGAGGCGCCCATCACGCCCCAGCCGTCCCGGCTCTTCAGGGTGCGGAAGTTGGCCCGGATGAAGGCGGGTATGTCCTCGGCCAGCCAGGTGCCCATCTTCGGCTGGCCCGGGATGTCGCTGCACTCCAGCGCCTTGTGCTCGTCGGGGTCCAGGTTCTGCACCGGCATGATCATGATGAACGGGTGGGCCGTGCCGGCCTTCGTCATCTCCACGTCGGCCGCCTGGATGGGCAACTGGTTGTCCGTGTAGGTGTTGTAGCCGGCGCTCTGGCCGCCGGAGAAGAGGACGATGACGGGGAAGCCGGTCCTGGCGTACTTGGGGTCGTTGTACTCGGGCGGCAGCCAGACCCAGACCTTTCCCGACACGCCGGACTTCGCACCGGTCAGGGTGGTCACGGTGATCGGCCCGGCGGTGGTGTCCCTGGCCTTGCCGAACGTCGTGGTCGGACCGGTGGGCATGGCCACCTTGCTGCCGGCCGCAGGGGCGGCGGGTGCTGCGGACGCGGTGCCGGCGGCGGCCGGGCCGGTGGTGGTGCCGGCGTCCTTCGCCGCGTCGCCTCTGCCGCCGTCGCCGCCGGAGCAGGCGGCCAGCGATGTGGCCAGGACGAGCGCGGTGGTACCCGTCAGAAGGGCACGGAAGCGAGGAGACGGCGGTTGCACGGTGAGAACTCTCCGACCAGTGTGGCGTCCGGTCCGCGGAGCCGGACGGCGGCCCCGGGCGGGACCGGCACGCGACCGGGGGCGGCCGGACCTGCACGCCCCCGGATGGCGCACCGCCCCGGCCGGGGCGGTGCGCCATTGTGTGATCTTAGGACGTGATCACTGGCTCGTCGGTTGCACGGGCGGTCGGGAGTCGGGCGAGCCCGTGAGGGGTCGGTGAGGGGTCCGTGAGGACGGCCGGGCGTCGGCGGGCTCAGGCGCCCTTCACCGCGGAGATCCGCTCGCGCCACCACGCCACCGTCGCCCCGAACTGCTCCGCGACCGGGGTGGCGCGCACGGCGAAGGCGGACTCGTAGGCGGAGGAGTCCATCACGAACGGACGGTCGAACTGATAGCGGACCTCGCGCAGTTCGCGGATCAGCGGCGAGAAGAGCGAGGCCAGGGCCAGGGCCGCCGCCGGCATCCTCCGCACCGCCACCGGGCCGGCCCCCGCCTCCGCGGCGAGCCCGCCGACCATCTCCCGGCTCGACAGCGCGGGGGCCGTGGGCACGTGCCAGGCCCGGCCCCAGGCCCGCTCCTCACCAGCGACCTCGGCCAGCGCCCGGGCCACGTCGGGGAGGTAGCTCCAGCTGTGCGGAGCATCCGGGTCGCCCAGTACGGTGACGGGCCTGCCGTTCAGCACGCGCGGCACGACCCGCGAGGCCAGGTGGCCGCCGTCGGTCACACCGGGGCCGAAGAAGTCCGAGGCACGCACCTCGACCGCCCTGATGCGGCCCGCCTCGTGCAGGGCCCGCGCCTGCTCCCAGACCGCGGCCCGGACCCGCCCCTTCGGGCCGGTCGCCGCGAGCGGCAGGCCCTCGGTGAGCGGGCCGTCCACCGGGCCGTAGCCGTACAGGTTGCCCAGGCCCACCAGGACGGCCCCGGTCTCCTCGGCCGCCGCGCAGAGCGCCGAGGCCAGCGGCGGCCACTCGGCCGCCCAGAGGTGGAGGGGCGGCGCGGCGCAGCCGTAGATCGCCGCGGCGCCGCGCGCGGCCCCGGCCAACTGTCCGGCGGCCGCCGCGTCCAGCGCCACATGCTCGATGCCGGGCTCCGCCGGACGGCCCGACCTGGTGACCACACGTACCGAATGCCCCTGGTCGGCCAGCAGCCGAGCAGTGGCCGCCCCCGCGGGCCCGTATCCGACAACCACATGAAGACTCACCGTCACAGCCTAGTCCGGGACCGGGAGGCGGGTGACACGGGCATGGCGGGGGCTCTGCCGGGCACCGCGCCGGCCGTTCCACCGGGGCACCCGCGCCGGCCGCGCCTCCGGGCCAACCTCGTCGGCGGGGCGGGGCGGGGCGGAGGCGGAGGCGGAGGTGGAGGCGGAGGTGGAGGCGGAGGTGGAGGTGGGGGCGGAGGCGTGGCGGAGGCCGGGCCCCCGGCGCGTGCGCCCCGGCGCTCCCGGGGCGTCGGCGGCCGCGGTGCCGACAGTGTCCTGATGCAGCGTCAGGATGGCCGGACGTCTGACGAACTGAGCACACCGCGCCGGATAGCCGACGACTACGTCGCCCGGATCGCCGCGCTCGATCCGGTGCTGGCGACGAGGCCCGGCTGGCAGCCGGGCGACGACCGGCAGAGTGGACGAGCTGGGCTTCCTCACCGACCCGGCCCGCCGCCTCGGCTACCTGGACAAGCAGATGCTGCGGATCATCCGGGTCATCGTCGACATCGGGATGCACCTGGAGCTGCCGGTGCCCGCCGGCTCCGGGTTCCACCCCGGCGTACGCTGGACGCCGGGCCTCGCGACCGGGTTCATGGCCCCCTACCACGGCAGTTCGCCCGCCCGGCGGGCCGGCGAGATCGACCGCTACGTCGGCTGGCCCGGCCAGGCCATCGGCTACGAACTGGGCGAACGGGCCTGGCTGCGGGGGCGCGAGGCGGCCCGCCGCCGTCACGGAGCCGCCTTCGACCCCAAGGCCTGGCACACGGGTGCGCTGTCCCTGGGATCGCTCGGCCTCGACGATCCGGCGGAGAGCCTCGCCGCCCTGTAGCCGTCGGCGCCGTCCCCGCCCGTGAGGTCAGCCCAGGGCGCGGACGGCGGCGAGGACGTCCAAGCCGAGCTCCGGGTCGGCGTCGTCCGGGAGGCTGACCGAGAGGCGGGTGACCAGGCCGGCGTACCGGCGGTGGATCTCCCGGGCGACCTCCTCGACCGGGCCGGTGACGGCGAAGGTGTCCAGCACCTCGTCGTCGACCAGCGCGGCCATCTTCTGCCAGCGGTTCCGTACCGACAGGTGGTGCAACTGCTCCTGGAGGTCCTCCCACCCGTGCTGTGCCAGCACCGGGCGGTAGGCGGGCGTGGAGGCGTAGAAGGCCAGCCGCTCGCGTACCGCGGCCCGGTTGGCGTGCAGTTCCTCCTCGGTCCGGCCGGTGGCGGTGAGGACGTTGCCGGTGATCTCGAAGGGCCGGGCGGTCCAGGCGGCGCCGTCCGCCTCGGCGCCGGCGCGGGCCTCGGCCAGACCGGGAAGCACCTGCCCGGTGAGGTAGGCGACCGAGGTGAACGGGTGGCTGAGGAAGCCGTCGGCCACCGCCCCGGCGGTGCGCGTCATCAGCGGCCCCACGCCGGCCAGCAGGATCCGGGGCGCGCCGGCGGGGACGGGGTCGGGGGAGAAGACCGGGGTCATCACGGTGTGGGTGTAGAAGTCGCCGCGGAACCGCAGCCGTTCGCCGGTCTGCCAGCTGTGCCAGATCGCCCGTACCGCGTGGACGTACTCGCGCATCCGCGCGGCCGGCCGGTCCCAGGGCATCCCGAAGCGCTTCTCGATGTGCGGCTTGACCTGCGAGCCGAGGCCGATCACGGCGCGCCCGCCGGAGGCCGCGTGCAGGCCCCAGGCCTCGTAGGCCAGGGTCATCGGGGTGCGGGCGAAGGCGACGGCGATGCCGGTGGCCAGTTCGATCGTGCTGGTCCGGTCGGCGGCGCGGGCCAGTTGGAGGAACGGGTCGTACGCGGTCTCGGCGACCACCAGCCGGTCCATGCCCCGGCGCTCGGCCCGCGCGGCGGCGTCGAGGATGCCCGCGGGATGCCCGGACGCCTGCGCGTCGAGGCGCAGAGCGGCGCGCGGGCGGTCCCCGGGGCGGTCCCCCGGGTGGCCGGGTCGGTGGCCCGGCGGGTGGTCGAGCGGCTGGTCCGGCAGGTGGTCCGGGGCGCGGTTCACGGGGGGTTCTCCTGGCGGGGGCGGGCAGTGCTCCCGTAGCCTCCCACGGCCGCTCGCCTGCCCGCCCGCTCGCCTGCCCGGTGTGGTGCGCCGGTGGCCGCTGCCGGGCCTCCGCGACCGGCGGGGCGTTGCCGACCGGCGGACCTCCATAGCGGGGCCCGGGGGCGGCTACCCGATGTCGACCACCCGTGCCCACGCGGGCGGCGCGTCCGGTACGTAGTCGGGATCGTGCTCCTTCCACGACCGGGCCGCCCGCGGCCGGGGGAACAGGCCCACCACCGTCCGGCAGGAGGGCCGGCTGCTCGGCCAGGGCGTCTGGCCGTCGGTCAGGACCACGACGACGTCCGGTCGGGGCCGGGACCGCAGCGCCCTGGCGAAGCCGGTGCGCAGATCCGTGCCGCCGCCACCGATCAGCGGGATCCCCTCGGCGCGGCAGAGCGGGTGCACGATCCGGGCCGACGCGTCGCACGGCAGCACGGTGACCAGGTCGCGGCGGCCGCCCACGGCACGGGAGATCGCGGCGACCTCCAGCAGCGCGCTGCCCAGTTCGGTGTCACTGACCGAACCGGAGGTGTCGATGATCACCGAGACCCGGGGCGGTCTGCGCCGCAGGCTCGGCAGTACGGCGCCGGGCACCCCGGCCGAGCGCCGGGACGGCCGGCCGTAGCTGTAGTCCTCGCCCGCGCCGGGCCCGGAGGCCGCCGAGCGGACCGCCGCCCCCAGCAGCTCCCGCCACGGCTGCGGCGGGTGGAAGGCCTCGTCCGCCCACCGCTGCCAGCCCTCCGACGCGCTCCCCGGGCGACCGGTGATGCCCTGCGCCACCCGGAACCGGACGGCGTCCCGCTCCTGTGTGCTGAGGCCGTGCGCGCCGTCCGGTCCCTGGTCCCACGCCCGGTCCAGCCCGTCGGCGCCGCTGCCGCAGTCCAGCCAGGCCAGGCCTTCCGTGTACGGCCCCAGCCGGAACTGGCGGAGGTAGTCCTCCATCAGCTCCCCCTCGGTGAGCCCCAGCGAGCCCGGCTGGACGGCCCCCTCGGGCAGGGCCAGCCCGTCGCCGAACACATCGTCGTTGATCTCGCAGTCCGCGGCGATGTTCATCCGTAGCCGTTCCCCCGGGCCGGTCAGCCCGCGCTCCCGCGCGACCCGGTCGCTGCGCCCGTGGTGGTCACGGAGCAGGTGCGACACCTCGTGCACCCAGACACCGGCCAGCTCCTCCACCGGCGTCCGGGCGACGAACGCCGGTGAGACGTAGCACCGCCAGTGCCGGTCCACGGCCATCGTCGGCACCAGCCGCGACTCCACGGTGTGCAGGGCGAACAGCGCCGTCGCCAGGTAGGGCCTGGCCCGGGCGGCGTGCAGCCGGGCGGCGAACAGCTTGTCGAGGTCCAGCCCCGCCGGGGCGTCCGGGGTGTGCGGGGTGTCCGGGGTGTGTTCGGCGTCCGGGGCGTCATCCGGTGTGTCCGGGGCCTCCGGGGCCTCCGGGGCCTCCGGAGTGTTCAGGGCCGCCCGTGCGTCCCGGCTCATCGGCCGGCCTTCGCCGCGACCCGGGCTGCCGCCTGGTCCGCGCGCCGGGACAGCGTCACTGCGCCGGCGAGCCGCTCGATCGCTGCCGGAACGTCCCAGTCCTCCTGGCGCAGCGAGGCGAGCGTGGTCGCCGGGACGACCACCAGGTCCGGGGCCCCGGTCTCCAGCGCCCGGACCAGGAGCGCCCAGGCCGCGTCCCAGCGGGACTTCTCCGGGCGCGCCCGGACCGCCGCCACCACACCGTCGAGCACGGCCTGACGCAGATCCCCCCGCTCGGGCAGGGTGGCCCCCGCCGGGTCGGCGAGAAGCAGCTCGGGGTCGGGCAGGTCCATCCGGTCCAGGCTCGCCAGCAGCTCCAGCCCCGGACCGTCCCCCACGGTGCCCCGGATCAACTCGGAGAGGACCTCCCGGGAGGAGCCGGCCGCGGTCGCGAAGGCGATCAGGCACAGTGCCATCTCCCAGCTGCGCGGCGACGGCCACGGGCCGCCCCGGCGGGTCTCGCCGCTGGGCAGCCGGTGCACGAGGGCGGGGCGGGCGGCCAGGAGCCCGCACACCGCACGGCGGGCGAAGGCCACGGCCTCCGGCAGGCGCTCGGGGGCGAGCCGGGGCAGGGTGGCCCGGGGCCAGGTACCGCCGAGGCCGCGGACGACGACCTCGTGGTCGTGGGTCCACTGGAGATGGACGAACCGGTTGGCCAGCGGCGGGCTCAGCTCCCAGCCGTCGGCCGCCGAGGAGCGCGGGTTGGCGGCGGCCACGATCCGGACCTCGGGCGGCAGCCGGAGCGCGCCGATCCGGCGTTCCAGCACCAGGCGGAGGAGGGCCGCCTGAACGGCCGGCGGCGCCGTGGACAGCTCGTCCAGGAACAGCAGCCCCCGGCCGGCCCGGACCAGCCGGACCGCCCAGTCCGGCGGGGCCATCGGGACGCCCTGCTCCGCGGGGTCGTCCCCGACGATGGGCAGCCCCGAGAAGTCGGACGGCTCGTGCACGCTGGCGATCACCGTGGTCAGCGGAAGGTCGAGCGCGTCGGCGAGCTGTGTGAGGGCCGCCGTCTTGCCGATGCCCGGCTCGCCCCAGAGGAGTACCGGCAGGTCGGCGGCCACGGCCAGGGTCAGCGCCTCCAGCTGGGTGTCGGGGCGCGGCTCGGTGGTGGTCTCGCGTAGCAGGGTCAGCAGTCGGCCGGCCACGTCGAGCCGGGAGGGGCGGGCGGCCGGGGCCGTGAGGGCGTGCGTGGGCATGATCGATCACCTGTGGGTTCGTGTGGGAGGACGTTTCGGGTCCGGGGCACGGCCCCGGGTCGGCTGTGGGTCGCGTGGTGCCGGCCCCGGAGTCAGTTGTCGGCCGCGAGGCGGGGGCGTGCGCGGTGGCCGGGGGGCCGGCGGCGAGGCGGCTGGGGCCGGCCGTCGGCGAGGCCCGCCCGGAACAGCCCGTAGGCGATCCGCCGTCGGGCGGCCGCCTCCAACTCGCCCTGCAGCGGGCCGCTGCGCAGCAGTGCGTCGGGGCCGAGAAGGCCCTCGACGACGGCCAGCGCGCCGGCGGTGTCGCCGTGGTCCAGGCGTTCGCGGACGCCGGTGAGGCAGTCCGGCCGGCGGTGTGCCTCGTCGATGGCCCGGAGGCAGGGGAGCGGGGTGCCGGTCAGGGCGACCAGCAGCTCCTCCCGGCGGATCTCGGCCGGGTCGTGGTCCAGCGGGGACAACACCCCGTCGACCAGGCCGATCCGGTGCCGGGCGCCCCGGCACTCCACGATGCGTGGCTGCCCCGGCTGCCCCGGCTGCCCTGGCGGGTCCGGAGGGTCCGTGCTCCGGGGCGGGCCGGCCGGGAGGTGCCCCGGCACCAGTGCCGGGCCGACCAGCGGGTGCAGTCGGCCGGGTTCGATCAGCCCGGCGCGGAGCAGCTCCAGGTCGGGTAGTGCCCAGGTCGCCGCGTCGGGCAGGACGGGGAGTGCGGCGGTGCCGCGGTCGGCTGGCGCCGACGAGAGTTCGAGCCCGTTCCCGTCCGCGCCCAGGGTCAGGAGCAGCCGGTGCCGGCCCCCGAGCCGTACCGTGACGGCTCCGGCGGTCCGGCCCTCGGAGCGGAGCAGCAGTCCCGCCTCGGCCGCCCACCGGTCGACGGCACAGCGGTGCCCCGGCGGCAGCGTCCCCGGGCCGGTCCCGGGCGGCCACGCGGTCAGGCTCGCGGGCGGGTTCTCGGCGGGCGGCCGGTCGGCCCCGGAGCGGACCCGCAGCTCCCCGGCCCTGCGCGCGTCCCACAGATGCCGGTGCAGGTCGAGCCGGAACCGCCGGTCGGGGTGGGGGTGGGGGTGGCGGCGGTCGCCGACCCCGCCGTAGGAGCCGTCCCACAGCGCGAGGCTGATCCGCTGTCCGGCGTCCGCCCAGGCGGGCGGAGTCCGTGCGACCAGGTGCACCGGGCCCGCGCCGTCCCGCTCCCCGGTCTCGTACCGGGCCAGGGCGACGGTCAGCCCGGGGCGCAACAGTCCGTCGGGAGCGACCCTGGGCAGGTGCCAGCGCAACAGGTCAGGGGCCAAGTGGCGTAGATCGGCCCGGACTTGGGCCATGAGGTGATGTCCGTGGGTGCGCGCCACGGATCGTGGGTCGAGATCGGCGTCGACGCCGGCGGCGGTGCATGCCCCGGCCCAGTCCCCGGCGCGACGCCGGTCGGTGGCCTTCTCGATCATGGAGGGCGGCACGGCGTACTCACGCACGCGCAGCCAGAACGAAAGCCGGGGGTTCCCTTCGGCGCTTCGAGTGAGCATCAGCACTCACCTTGCGCGGACGGGACCCCCAATCTGCGAGCAGAACAGGTCGTCATGGCGGGGAGCTTAACGTTCCTCGCCTCGCCCGGCCAGGGGTTTTCGATTGAGGTCTCAGCCCATTCCCTGACGAGCGCACTCCCCTCCCCGCCGGCGCGGGGCGGCCCGCCCCGGCGCCCACCGCTACCCGGCGACCCGGCGACGGCGGGCCCCGTGCGCTCGGGGCAGCCGTCGTGCCTTCGGGGCAAGCCGTCGTCGTTCGGGTCAGCCGCCAGTCGCTTCCAGTGGCAGGCCCGGTCGCACGGTCACTGCGACGGTTTCGCCCCGTTCGGCGCGGTCGACCACTTGAGTTCGATCTCCAGCTCGATCTCGTCGTCGCCGACCTCGACCTCGACCTCGCTGCGGAGTTCGTCGGGGATCCGCAGGGTCATCCTTCCGGGACCGAGTTCCAGCTCGGCGTTGCCTTCGTGCCGCAGCGCGGCCGCGAGTGAGGCGAGCAGATCGGCGGCCTCAAGGCGGGACAGTGAACCTTTTTGCTCGAACTTGAGGTCCTTCACGGATCTCTCCAATCCGGTGGGATCAGCAGGGGCACGGCGGCGGCGCTCCGCCCCGGGCTTCGACGGCCACGGGTGGTGGTGGCCGTCCGGCCCTCGACCCGCGTGGGGCCCCAGGTCCTTCCAGCCTGCGTGTCCCCGGCGCTCCCTGCACGTCGGGCCGCCGGGTGGTGGGGTGGCCGTTCGTCCCCTTCCACGGCGGCCCGGGGCCCGTCCGCTGCCCGCCGTCCGCCGCCCACTGCCCCTGCCCGCCGTCCGCTGCCCACTGCCCCTGCCCGCGCAACCGTGGTCAGCCGGCTCGGTCGCCCGACGCGGGTCCGGGCCGCGGCCGGGTGAAGGCCAGGGCGACGATCGCACGCCAGTCCGTGGGAGGACCGGCCGCCGGGGTGCCGGGCCGGTGCCTCGGCACCAGGACGCGCAGGGCCTGCGGACGGATCTCGCAGCTGACGGGTGCGGGCAGGACGAGGGCCTCGCCGTCGACGGCCACCGGGATGCGGTCCGTGTCCGATCCGACGGTGATGTGACGGCAGGCCAGTACCTGGAGGCCCGTCGCCCTGGCGCCGCGGAGGGCGAGCTCGGCCGCCTGGGCCGCGCTGGTCACCCGGATCCCGACCACGCCCAGCACTCCGAGGTCCAGCCGGGGCCGGCGGCCGCCCGCGGCGACGGCCTCGGAGCCGGCGTAGGGGTTGTTGCTGACCAGCAGCGCCTGCTGGGCCTCCAACCGTGTGTCGTCCGCGCGGGCGTCGAGGCGGTGGCCGGAGTACCCGAGCAGGAGGTCGGGCAGCGCGCCCAGTGCGGAACCCGCCTTGGCGTCGCGGTACTCGGGGCGCTGGACGATCTGCGCGTAGACCCCGAACGAGGCCGTGTTGACGAAGGCGCGGCCGCCCACCACACCGAGGTCGACCCGTAGTTCCTCGCCGTCGGTGAGCGCGTCGAGGCAGCGCGCTGGGTCCTCCCGGTCCAGGCCGAGATCCATGGCGAAGTGGTTCCGGGTGCCCGCCGAGATCACCAGGAACGGCAGGTCGTGCGCGGCCGCCACCTCGGCCACCGCGGCCTGGGTGCCGTCGCCGCCCGCCACCCCGAGCAGGTCCGCACCCTCGGCCACCGCGCGGCGGGCCAGCGCGGCGACGTCCGTCGGGACCGAGGTGTCCAGCAGCACGACCCGGGCGCCGAGCGCCTCGGCCTTCTCGACCAGCCCGAAACGGCCGACCTTGCCGCCGCCGGACTTCGGGTTCATGATCAGGACCGGATGCCGGGGGAGCTCTGCCGTGACCCCACGCATACCGTCGGGCCGTCGCAGCCGGCGCATCGCGGACCGTGCGCACAGCACGGCCACTCCCGCCAGCGCCACCGCGACCATCGCGGCGGGCCACAGGTCCGCCCGGGCGTAGAGCGCCACGACGGCCATGGGCGAGGCGACCACGAGTACCGCCCCGGCGGTCCGTACCACCCCGTGATGGGACACCACCCACCAGGAGCCGGCCGCCGTGAGCGCCGAGCCGACCACGCCGACGACCAGGATGAACAGGCCGCCGGGTCCGCTCGCGGCCACCAGCGCCGCCACCGCGCCCAGGGCGCAGGCCACCGCGAGCCGGGCCCGGAGGCGGACGCCCGGGGGTGTGCCCGGGCCGGACCGACCCGCTTGGTGCGGAGCCCCGGGCCGGCCGCTCATGCGGTCGCGGAGCCGTCGTCCGGGCCGCCCGCCACGCCGGGGGAACGGCTGGCGTCGACGCCCGTCGCGGGTGCCGGTGAGGACATGGGGCGACTCGATTCGTCTGGTCAGGCCCGTCACGGGGGCTGTGGCGGGAGGCCGCGGGCGCTGCGGATTCCGCGCCGACGACACCGACGGCAACGGCGGCGCGTGTGCCGGGGTGAGCCGCGTCTGCTGTCCGTCCGGCCGGGGTGGGGCGCCGGGGCTCGGGGGACGGGGGACACGGGATCGGTGTCCGGACCGCATCGTTGGGGTTCGGTATGCGGGGTGTGCTCCGGCAACCCCGCATACCGACCTTAAGAACAAACCGCCCCGTATGCACCCCGCGCCCTGTCGCCGGGCCTGCGGCGCCCGCGCGCCGCCACCTGCCCGGCGGTGGGCCCGGCGGCCGCGGGGGAGCCGGGCCGCCGAGCGCCGCCAACCGGCTGACATCCGTGGCGGGTCGGAGATCCGTCGGCCGGGGCTGCCGGGGCCGCCGGGACGATGGCGGCTATGGCACTCAGCACAGGCACTCCCGGGCCGACGGCCAGAGCAGGACTCGTCCTGCTCACGCTCGCGGCCGGTCAGTTTCTGATGACCCTCGACAGCTCGGTGATGAACGTCTCCATCGCGACCGTCGCCGAGGACGTCGACACGACCGTGACCGGGATCCAGGGGGCGATCACGGCCTACACGCTCGTGATGGCGATGCTCATGATCCCCGGAGGCAAGGTCGGCGCGCTCATCGGCCACAAGCGGGCGTTCCTGATCGGCTGTGTCGTCTACGGATGCGGATCCCTGACGACCGCACTCGCCCCGAGCCTGCCCGTGCTCCTGCTCGGCTGGTCGTTCCTCGAAGGGGTCGGGGCGGCGCTCATCATGCCTGCGATCGTGGCGCTGGTCGCCGGCAACTTCGCCGTGGAACGGCGGCCCGCCGCCTACGGACTCGTCACGGCGGCAGGAGCGGTGGCGATCGCGGTCGGACCGCTCATCGGCGGTGTGGCCACGACGTACTTCTCCTGGCGCTGGGTCTTCGCCGGCGAGGTCGCGATCGTCCTCGGGATCCTGGTCCTCGCCCGCCGCATCGCGGACGCGCCGCATGGCGAGCAGCCGCGCATCGACCTCGTCGGCGCGGTGCTCTCCGCCTTCGGGCTGGGGCTCTTCGTCTACGGCGTGCTCCGTTCGGACGAGTGGGGCTGGTTCCGGCCGAAGCCCGACGCCCCGGCCTGGCTGGGGATCTCCCTGGTCGTCTGGCTGATGCTCTCCGGTCTGCTCCTGATCTGGCTCTTCCTGCGCTGGGAGGCCCACCTCGTCGAGCGGGGCAGGGAACCGCTGGTGGACCCGGCGATGCTGCGGAACCGGCAGCTCACCGGCGGTCTGACGATGTTCTTCTTCCAGTACCTCGTCCAGATGGGCGTGTTCTTCGTCGTGCCGCTCTACCTGTCGGTCGCCCTCGGTCTCTCCGCGCTCCAGACCGGCGCGCGCATCCTGCCGCTGTCGCTGACACTGCTGGCCGCGGCGATCCTGATCCCGCGCTTTCTTCCGGACGTCTCGCCGCGGCGGGTGGTCCGGCTCGGTGTCCTCTCGCTGCTCGTCGGCGCGGTGGTGCTGCTGGCCGCGCTCGACGCGGACGCGGGAGCGGAGATCGTCACCATCCCGCTGCTGCTCATCGGGCTCGGGATGGGAGCGCTGGCGTCCCAGCTGGGAGCGGTCACCGTGTCCGCCGTACCGGACGAACGGAGTGCGGAGGTCGGCGGTGTCCAGAACGCCGTGATGAACCTCGGCTCCTCCATCGGCACCGCGCTGGCCGGATCGATCCTGATCGCCGCGCTCACGTCCTCCTTCCTGACCGCCGTCGAACAGAACCCGGCCGTGCCGGCCGAGGTCGGCGCCCAGGCGGTCGTGGAGCTGGAGAGTGGTGTCCCCTTCCTGTCGGACGCCCAGCTGCAGTCCGCCCTCGACACCGCCGGCGTGAGCCCGGAGGTGAGCCGGGCCGCGCTCGACGCGAACGCCGCCGCGAGGCTCGACGGCCTTCGCGCCGCGCTGGCCGTGCTGGCTCTCATCGGGCTCGTCGCGCTGTTCTTCACCCAGCGGATTCCGTCGGTCCAGCCCCGCTCGACGAACCGTTCCTGACGGCTCGCTCGGCCGAGACCCGTCGGAGGCCACGGTGTCGGCCCCAGACGGCCGGGGCCGGCCGCACCGCCCTATGCTGCTGCGGTCTCGGTGATCACGTGAGCACGTACAACGGAGGGAAGGCGCACATGGACTACCGCGTGGAGCGCATCGGCCCCGGGGACTGGGAGCGGATGCGCGAGGTGCGGCTCGCACAGTTGCTGGACGCGCCGATGGCGTTCATGGAGACGCACGAGACGGCGCTCGGCCACGACGAGGAGGAGTGGCGTTCACGGGTGGCCCGGGTCAGCGCGGACGGGAGCGTGGGGTTCGCGGCGGTGGCCCCGGACGGCCGGTGGGTCGGCACGATGATCTCCTTCACCCCCGAGCCGGAGGCGGCGCTGCTGGTGGGCGTCTGGACCGACCCGGCATACCGGGGCCGCCGACTCGGCGTGACGGACGCCCTGTTGGACGCCGTCCTCGCCTGGGCCCGGACCGAGGCCGGGGCGGAGCGCCTCCTGCTGCGGGTGCACGAGCAGAACCCCAGGGCGACGGCCTTCTACCGCCGCCGCGGCTTCGAGCTCACCGGCCTCGACGAGCCCTACGAGCTGGACCCGAGCAGCCGCCTGCTGGAGATGGCCCTGCCGCTGCGCTGACGCCGCCACCGGCCGTGGAGGCGCCGGCGCACCGGGCCGCCGGCCGGGCGCCGCGCGGCCGCCGTCCCCGTCGAAGACGGTGTCGATCTCCGCGACGAACACATCGGGCTCGGCGGTGGTGTGCAGCACGGATCCGGACTCGGCCGCCCGAACAAGGAGTTCGGGCCGTGCTTCGCGCACACGCGCCCAGCTCGGCGCACACGCGCCCAGCTCCCGGTGTGCCACACCGATTCACCGACGGCGGGAGTCCACGGATGGTCCTCGGCCCGCGGCGATGCGTGGCTTGCACCCGCTCGACGGGGGATCAAGAAAGGCCGGGCGTCCGACCGTCAGAGCGACGACAGGCCGGATGGACGGGGCCGCATTGATCGATGCGGCCTCCCTCTGGGAGGATGTCGGCCATGACGAACCGGCGAAAGGCCCATGGCGCGTAGACCGCCGGGGCAGGTGCGCGCCAAGCCGTCGCGCAGGCTCCGCCCGGAGCATGGCAGGACGACCGTTTCCGGGGTCTCGGCGCGCACACAGAGCGAGATCGCCGGGTTCGAGGACTCACATCTGTGGCCAGGGGCCATCGCCGACGCGGTGACGCGGTGGGCCGCCACGGTTCACGGGCCGGCCCGCAGCCTGACAGACGTGCAGCCCCGCGGCTGCGGAGTCGAGGCGTGCTGCCCCTCTGAGGCTCACCCACGAGAGCTGCTGGAGCAGGCTCTGTGCGGGCTTCCGCCAGGCGCGTCGGGGGAGCTCCGGCGACGGGTGCATCCTCTTGATGAGCTCTACTGTTCCCGCACGATCGTGGACTCCTACGGCGATCCGTCCCACCCGTGGTGGTTGCGGAGATGCTGAACCTCGGACAGGGGGATGCCTCGTGAGCGCCCCTCCGCCGTCCGGCCGGAGTCCTCTCCCTCAACGGCCATGAGTGGCGGTTGGTGGCCGTGTCACGGTTCAATGCGGCAGCGATGACGCCGCACCGACAGCGGCGAGCAGTTGGAACGGCAGCTCTCGGTCGGCCTGCCCGACGGCCAGCGCGAGCCAACGGCCGGAGGACGGCAGCTGCCACACCTGCATCCTGACAGCGACATTGCTCAGGAAGCACAGCGGCTCGGGAGTCGTGAACTCGGGGTCCGGGTTGTCGAATCCGAGATACGGCCACAGGTCGACTGTTGCCGGACCGCCCCATCGGCTGGTCAGCACGACAGCCAGTGCGGCGAGATCGGCTTCCAACTCCTGCTCGGACGCCTCGACCAACTCCTCACTGCGGTCCTCCCAGAAGTCCTGGCTCTCCCGGAGTACGGCCACGTGATATCCAGGTCCACCCCACCTGAGGTCCTTCCCCGGTCGGACCTCCTGCTCGGGGAACGGCAAGGCGCTCAGTTCGTCGATGACCGAAAGCTGGTTGTCAGTGAAACCCGTCGACGGGTGCCGGCTCCGCATGGGCGAAGCCTAGCCCCGCCCTTTCGGTTGAGATGAGGCCGGAAGCAGGGGGAAGTGCGAAAGTGCCTTCTGGGCTAGGACGATGAACTTTGTCGAGGGGTTCTGTCGATCCGAGCGGAAGGCACTTTCTGCGTGCCTCGGGCAGGCGTAGGGCCCGGCGGCGCGAGGACCGTTGCCTAGGCTGGCCGTCTCATCCGACGCACCGCGACGAGGACCAGCGCATGCACAGCACCACCAGGATCCGCCTGATCGAGCCCACTGACGCAGCCCCCATCGCCGCGCATCGGGTGCGGGACTTCGAGGCTTTTCGGCCGTGGGAACCGGCCCAGCCGGCTGCCTTCTTCACCCCTGAGGGCCAGGCGGAGCGGATCGACAGGCTTCTGGCCGGATACCGGGCCGGCGCGGTCTGGCCGGGCGTGGTGCTGGCCGATGACCAGGTGATCGGGCAGGTCACCGTCGGAGGCATCCTGCCGCAGCTGCACCTGCGCCGCGGCTCCGTCGGATACTGGATCGCCAGCGTCGCCCAGAATCAAGGGCACGCCGGGCGCGCCGTCGGGCTTGTACTCCGGGTGATGACGGACGAACTCGGATTGCACCGCGCCGAGGCGTCCACCAATCTGGAGAATCTGCCGTCGCAGCGGGTGCTGCGCCGCAACGGGTTCAACCCGTACGGCGTCGCGCACTCCTCGATATTTCTCGATGGGAGCTGGCGGGACGGGCTGGTGTGGGAGCGGATCCTCGGCGACTGAGCTGCGCGTTTCACCCGGGGTCGCGTCCGGATCATGATCGGAAAACCGAAAATGCCTTCTGAGCTGCAACGACGAGGCTTGTCCAAGGCCCCAGGCGTACCGGCAGAAGGCACTTTCTGCGTGCAGACCACCCGGTCGCGCCCCAAGCCCGTCGTCAGCGCCGACGGGAACGGGGTGGTCAATCGCGCAGAAACAAGCAGGCATGATTGCTTTTTCTTTGCCCCGGTGCCACGCTGCTGCGCGACGGCAAGGTTGTGGCCACCGGTAGGGGAGGCGTGCCTGTGGGGTCGCGTGCGGTGTTGCGGGTCGGGAATGCGTCGGGCTTCTACGGGGACCGCTTCTCGGCGGTCCGGGAGATGCTGATGGGCGGGCCGCTGGATGTGCTGACCGGGGACTACCTGGCCGAGCTCACCATGCTGATCCTGGCCAGGGACCGGCTCAGGGATCCCGCCCTCGGCTATGCGAAGACCTTCCTCCGGCAGATGGAGGAGTGCCTCGGTCTGGCGCTGGAGCGCGGGGTGCGGATCGTCGTCAACGCGGGCGGGCTCAACCCGGCCCGACTCGCCGAGGCGATCGGGGAGTTGGCGAAGCGGCAGGGTCTGGCGCCCGCCGTCGCGCACGTCGAGGGCGACGATCTGCTGCCGCGCAGGGCCGAACTCGGCCTGCCCGAGGGACTGTTGGCGGCCAACGCCTACCTGGGCGCATTCGGGATCGCCGAGTGCCTCGGGGGCGGGGCGGACATCGTGGTCACCGGCCGGGTGACCGACGCGGCGCTGGTCGCGGGCCCGGCGATCGCCCACTTCGGCTGGGGTTCCCACGAGTTGGACGCGCTGGCCGGAGCCGTCGTGGCCGGGCACGTCCTGGAGTGCGGTGCGCAGGCGACCGGCGGCAACTACGCGTTCTTCGACGAGCACGACGTCACCCGGCCCGGCTTCCCGGTCGCCGAGCTGCACGCCGACGGCTCCAGCGTCATCACCAAGCACCCGGGCACCGGAGGGGCCGTCACCACGGGCACCGTCACGGCCCAACTCCTCTACGAGACCGGCGGGGCGCGCTACCTGGGCCCGGACGTGACCGCCCGCCTGGACACCGTCCGGCTCACCCAGGAGGGGCCCGACCGGGTCCGGATCGACGGGGCGCGCGGGGAGGCGCCGCCGCCGACCCTCAAGGTCGGGCTGAACCGGCTCGGCGGCCACCGCAACGAGGTGGTCTTCGTCCTCACCGGGCTCGACATCGAGGCCAAGGCAGCCCTGGTGCGGCGGCAGTTGGAGGACGCCCTGCCGCCGCAGGACCGCCCCGCCGAGCTGCGCTGGACGCTGGCCCGGACCGACCACCCCGACGCCGCCACCGAGGAGACCGCCTCGGCGCTGCTGCGGCTCACCGCCCGGGACCGTGACCCGGCCAAGGTCGGCCGCGAACTCGGCAGGGCCGCGGTCGAGTTGGGCCTGGCCGGCTACCCGGGATTCCACCTCACCGCCCCGCCCGGGCCGGGCGCGCCGTACGGGGTGTTCACCGCCGCCCACATCGACGCCGCGGCGATCGGGCACACCGCCGTGCTGCCTGACGGCCGCCGGATCGCCGTCCCGCCGGTGCCGGCGGGCAAGGTCCCGGACGGCGAGCCGCCCGAGCCGGACCTCCCCGACCCGCTCCCCGCAGGCCCGACCCGCCGTGCCCCGCTCGGCCTGGTGGCCGGCGCCCGCAGCGGTGACAAGGGCGGGGACGCCAACCTCGGCGTCTGGGCCCGCGACGACGCCGGCTGGCGCTGGCTCGCGCACACCCTCACCACCGAGCGTCTCCGGCAACTCCTCCCCGAGGCAGCCGGGTTGCCCATCGCCCGGCATCTGCTCCCCAGCCTCCGCGCCGTCAACTTCACCCTCACCGGCCTGCTCGGCGAGGGCGTCGCCGCCCAGCACCGGTTCGACCCACAGGCCAAGGCACTGGGGGAGTGGCTGCGCTCCCGCCACCTCGACATCCCGGAGGCGCTGCTGTGACCGTCCTGCCCACCCGCCTCGACCCGGCCGGCGCCGACCACGCCGAGCACCGGGCCGCGATGCTCGCGAAGCTGGAGAACCTCGCAGGGGAACACGCCAAGGCACTGGCCGGCGGCGGTCCCAAGTACGTCGAACGGCACCGCGGCCGCGGCAAGCTGCTGCCGCGCGAGCGGATCGAGCTGCTGATCGATCAGGACTCGCCGTTCCTCGAACTCTCCCCGCTCGCCGCCTGGGGCAGTGACTACCCGGTCGGTGCGGCGCTGGTCACCGGGATCGGCGTGATCGAGGGCGTCGAGTGCGTGATCACCGCCAACGACCCCACCGTACGCGGCGGCGCCAGCAACCCGTGGACGCTGCGCAAGGCCCTGCGCGCCAACGAGATCGCCCTCACCAACCGCCTCCCGCTGGTCAACCTGGTCGAATCCGGCGGCGCCGACCTGCCCAGCCAGAAGGAGATCTTCATCCCCGGCGGCGCCCTCTTCCGCGACCTCACCCGGCTCTCCGCGGCGGGGATCCCCACCGTGGCGGTCGTGTTCGGCAACTCCACGGCCGGCGGCGCGTACGTCCCGGGGATGTCCGACCACACCGTGATGGTGAAGGAGCGGGCCAAGGTCTTTCTGGGCGGGCCGCCGCTGGTGAAGATGGCCACCGGTGAGGAGTCCGACGACGAGTCGCTCGGCGGCGCCGGGATGCACGCCCGCACCTCCGGCCTGGCCGACCACTTCGCCGTGGACGAGCCGGACGCGCTGCGCCTGGCCCGCCGGATCGTCGCCCGGCTCAACCACCGCAAGCCGGGCCCCGGTCCGGACGCGGATGCCGCGCCGCCGAGGTACGAGGAGGAGGAGCTGCTCGGCATCGTCCCCGGCGACCTCAAGGTGCCGTTCGACCCGCGCGAGGTGATCGCCCGGATCGTCGACGGCTCGGACTTCGACGAGTTCAAGCCGCTCTACGGCTCCAGCCTCGCCACCGGCTGGGCGAGCCTGCACGGGTACCCGGTCGGCATCCTCGCCAACGCGCAGGGCGTGCTGTTCAGCCAGGAGTCCCAGAAGGCCGCCCAGTTCATCCAGTTGGCCAACCAGCGGGACACCCCGCTGCTGTTCCTGCACAACACCACCGGCTACATGGTCGGCAAGGACTACGAGCAGGGCGGCATCATCAAACACGGCGCGATGATGATCAACGCCGTCGCCAACTCCCGGGTGCCGCACATCTCCGTCCTGATGGGCGCCTCCTACGGGGCCGGCCACTACGGCATGTGCGGGCGGGCGTACGAGCCGCGGTTCCTCTTCGCCTGGCCGAGCGCCAAGTCGGCGGTGATGGGCCCGCAGCAACTGGCCGGCGTGCTCTCGATCGTGGCCCGGCAGTCAGCCGCGGCCAAGGGGCAGCCCTACGACGAGGACGCGGACGCCGCGATCAGGGCGATGGTCGAGCAGCAGATCGAGGCGGAGTCGCTGCCGGTCTTCCTCTCCGGCCGGCTCTACGACGACGGGGTGATCGACCCGCGCGACACCCGGACGGTGCTCGGCCTCTGCCTCTCCGCGATCCACAACGCGCCGGTCGAGGGCGCGCGCGGCTACGGCGTCTTCCGGATGTGAGGGGTTCCCCATGCTGATCACCAACCTGCTGGCCGCCAACCGCGGCGAGATCGCCCGCCGGGTCTTCCGCACCTGCCGGAGCCTGGGCATCGCCACCACCGCCGTCCACTCCGACCCGGACGCCGACGCCCCGCACGTGCGGGAGGCCGACGCCGCCGTCCGCCTTCCCGGCGCGGCGCCCGCCGACACCTACCTGCGCGGCGACCTGATCGTCCGGGCCGCGCTGGCCGCCGGGGCGGACGCCGTGCACCCGGGCTACGGCTTCCTCTCCGAGAGCGCCGAGTTCGCCCGGGCCGTCCGGGACGCCGGCCTCACCTGGGTCGGCCCGCCCCCGGCTGCCATCGCCGCGATGGGCTCCAAGACCGCCGCCAAACGTCTGATGGCCGCCGCCGGCGTCCCCGTGCTGGACGCCGTCACCGACCCCGTCGTCGCCGACCTGCCGTTGCTGGTCAAGGCCGCCGCCGGCGGCGGCGGGCGCGGCATGCGGGTGGTCCGCCGGCTGGACGAGCTGGACGGACAGCTCGCCGCCGCCCGCGCCGAGGCGGCGAAGAACTTCGGCTCCGACGAGGTGTTCTGCGAACGCTTCCTGCCCACCGGCCGGCACGTCGAGGTCCAGCTGCTCGCCGACGCCCACGGCACCGTCTGGGCGGTCGGCGACCGGGACTGCTCGCTGCAACGGCGGCACCAGAAGGTCATCGAGGAGGCGCCGGCGCCCGGCCTCTCCGCGCGGCTGCGTGAGGAGCTGCACGCCGCCGCGGTCACGGCCGCCAAGGCGATCGGGTACGCCGGCGCGGGGACGGCGGAGTTCCTGCTGGCGGAGGACGGCCGGTTCTGGTTCCTGGAGATGAACACCCGCCTCCAGGTCGAGCACCCGGTGACCGAGGCCGTCACCGGACTCGACCTGGTCGCCCTCCAACTCGCCGTCGCCGAGGGAGAGAAGCTGACCGGGCGGGCACCGGAGCCGGTCGGCTGCGCGATCGAGGCCCGGCTCTACGCCGAGGACCCGGGCAACGACTGGCGGCCCGCGACGGGCACCCTCCATCGCCTCGAACTCACCTCGCCGCACAGCGAGTTCGGCAGCCGGGGGCAGACGGGCCTGCGGCTCGACTCCGGCGTCGCCAATGGTGGAGAGATCACTGCGCACTACGACGCGATGCTGGCGAAGGTGATCGCCTGGGCGCCGACCCGGTCGGCCGCCGCCCGGCAGCTGGCGGACGCGCTCGCCCGGGCCCGCGTCCACGGGCCTGCCACCAACCGGGAGTTGCTGGTCCGGTCGCTGCGGCACCCGGACTTCCTGGCCGGACGCCTGCACACCGCCTTCCTGGCCGAGCACGCGGCCGAACTCACCGCCCCGGACGGCGAACACACGGCCCTCGCCGCCCTCGCCGCGGCCCTCGCCGACGCGGCGGCCCGTCGCACCCCGCTGCCGTCCGGGTGGCGCAATCTGCCTTCCCAGCCGCAGGTCAAGCGCTACCGGGCCGCCGGCGGAGCCGAGTTCGAGGTCCGCTACCGGCTCACCCGCGACGGCCTGCAGGCCGACGGCCACCCCGACGCGGCCCTGGTGTCCTCCTCGGCGGAGCAGGTCACCCTGCGCACCGGGCTAGTCCGCCGCACCTTCGACGTGGCCCGCCACGGCGACCGCGTGTACGTCGACACCCCCGGCGGCTCCACCGTGCTCACCGTCCTGGACCGCTTCCCCGACCCCGCCGCCCACACCGACCCGGGCGCCCTGCTCGCCCCGATGCCCGGCACCGTCGTCCGCACGGCCGCGTCGGTCGGAGACACCGTCACCGCCGGCCAGCCGCTGCTCTGGCTGGAGGCGATGAAGATGGAGCACCGCGTCACCGCCCCGGCCGACGGGGTCCTCGCCGAACTCCGCGCCACCCCGGGCCAGCAGGTCGAACTCGGCACCCTGCTCGCCGTCGTGCAGCCCAAGCCCTGAGACCCGCGCCGAACCCCCCGCCCGGAAAGGACCCCCGCATGTCCGCACCGCGCACCACCGCCCCCGGAAGCCCGCTGATCGAGACCCCCGAACGCCAGGCGCTGCGCAGCGCGGTGGCCGGCCTCGGCCACCGGTACGGCTCCGCGTACTACCTCGGAAAGGCCCGTGCCGGCGAGGCCGCCGACGAACTCTGGGCCGACGCCGGCAAGGCCGGCTACCTCGGCGTCAACCTGCCCGCCGAGTACGGCGGCGGGGGCGGTGGCATCACCGACCTCGCCATCGTCCTGGAGGAACTCGGCACGGCCGGCTGCCCGTTGCTGCTGCTGATCGTCTCGCCGGCGATCTGCGGCACGGTCATCGCCCGCTACGGCACCGAGGAGCAGAAGCGGCAGTGGCTGCCCGGGCTGGCCGACGGCACCCGGAGGATGGCCTTCGGCATCACCGAACCCGACGCCGGCTCCAACTCCCACCGCATCACCACCGTCGCCCGCCGCGACGGCGACGACTGGCTGCTCACCGGCCGCAAGGTGTTCGTCTCCGGTATCGACCACTGTGACGCCGTCCTGTTCGTCGCCCGCACCGACGACGCGCGCACCGGCAAGCTCAAGCCGGCTCTCTTCATCGTCCCGCGGGAGACCCCCGGCTTCGAGTACCGGCCGATCCCGATGGAGCTGGTCGCCCCGGAGAAGCAGTTCCAGGTCTTCCTGGACGACGTCCGGCTGCCCGCCGAGGCGCTGGTCGGCGACGAGAACGCCGGGCTGCTCCAGCTCTTCGCGGGCCTCAACCCCGAGCGGATCATGACCGCCGCCTTCTCGCTCGGGCTCGCCCGCCAGGCCCTCGGCAAGGCCGTCGGCTACGCCAAGGAGCGCACCGTCTGGTCGGCTCCGATCGGTGCCCACCAGGGCCTCGCCCACCCGCTCGCCCAGTGCGCGGTGGAGATCGAACTGGCCCGGCTGATGACCCAGAAGGCAGGCCTGCTCTACGACGCGGGCGACGACCTCGCCGCCGGCGAGGCCGCCAACATGGCCAAGTACGCGGCCGGCGAGGCCGCCGCCCGCACCGTCGACCAGGCCGTGCAGACCCTCGGCGGCAACGGGCTCACCCAGGAGTACGGGCTGGCCACCCTGCTCGCCGCCACCCGGGTCGGCCGGGTGGCGCCGGTCAGCCGGGAGATGGTGCTCAACTACGTGGCCCAGCACACCCTCGGCCTGCCCAAGTCCTACTGACCGCCGGCGCGCAGCAGGCCCGGCCGGTAGCAGAAGGCCGGCCCGGTGCGGTTGTCGGCGTGCCCGACGGTGATCGCGTTGCCCTGCGCTCCGGGGGTGACGCCGTCGCGCTACCAACCGGCCGGGTTGGGCTGGGCCATCGGCGGGCTGGCGAGGTGCTGGGCGGGGTCCAGACCGAGGCCGACCACCGGGGCGTCGACCTTGATCGACCGAATCCTGATCCGGGTGGGCGCCGACACGGGCAGCGGCGCGTACGTGGGCCGGGCGGGCACCGGTGACGGCGGCCCGCCCGCCGTCGCCGGGGCGGGGCCGGAGCCGGTGCGGTGGCGGCCATCAGCCGGCGGGGGAGGACGGCCGAAAGGCAGTGCGTCTCACGGTGGGGGTGCTCCCTGGCCGGGGCCGCCCTCAGGGGCGGGCGGTCATCCGCACGCCGTCCGGTCTCCCCGCCGGGCGCGGCAAGCGTGCCACGCGCGCTCCCCCGATCGTTCGTCACATTGGCGCAGTACCGCGTGACTGTCCGTATGCTCCTGTCCCGCGCGCCCGGCGGGCCGCTCGCCAGCGCCTTCGCCGGGCACCCGATCGTGCGTCAACTACCTATTCGGAGGCATGCCTTGGTGTTCCGCAGTGAGTTCCCGGACGTCGCGATCGTCGACCTGCCGATCCATGACGCGGTGCTCGGCGAGGCCGAGCGCTACGGCGACCGGCCGGCCCTGGTGGACGGTGTCACGGGTGAGACGGTCAGCCACGCCCGGCTCGGTGCGGCCGTGCGGCGGGTGGCCGCCGGACTGGCCGAGGCGGGCGTGCGCAAGGGCGACGTGGTGGCGTTGTTCAGCCCCAACACGATCGGCTACCCGATGGCCTTCTACGGCGCCACCCGGGCCGGCGCGACCGTCACCACCGTCTCCTCGCTGGCCACCCCCGGCGAGCTGGCCGGCCAGCTCGCCGACAGCGGCGCCCGGTGGCTGGTCACCGTCTCGCCGTTCCTCGCCACCGCCCGCCAGGCCGCCGGCCAGCTCGCCGCCGAGGGCTGCCCGCCGGTCGAGCTGATCGTGCTGGACGGCGCCGAGGGCCACCGCTCGCTGGCCGACCTCCTCGCCGCCACCGGCCCGGCGCCCGACGTCGTCATCGACCCCGGCCACGACATCGCGGTGCTGCCCTACTCCAGCGGCACCACCGGGCTGCCCAAGGGCGTGATGCTCACCCACCGCTCGATCGCCACCAACCTGGCCCAGACCGACGCCCTCTACCGCCCGAAGGAGGGCGAGCGGATCCTCGCCGTCCTGCCCTTCTTCCACATCTACGGCCTGGCCGCCCTGCTCAACCAGCCGCTGCGGTGCGGCGCCACCGTGGTCGTGCTGCCCCGCTTCGACCTGGAGCAGTTCTGCCGCACCATCGAGGAGCAGCGCGTCCAGGCCCTGATCGTGGCCCCGCCGATCGCGCTCGCCCTCGCCAAGCACCCGATCGTCGACCGCTTCGACCTCTCCTCGGTCGAGTACCTGCTCTGCGCGGCCGCCCCGCTGGACAACGAGCTGGCCGCCGCCTGTGCCCGCCGGCTCGGCCTGCCGCGCGTCCTCCAGGGCTACGGCATGACGGAGCTGTCACCCGTCTCGCACGTCGTCTCCCCGACGGAGGCCGACCCCTCGCCGGGCTCGGTCGGCCGGATGGTCCCCTCCACCGAGCTGCGCGTCACCGCCCTCGGCGGCACCCGCGCCGACCTCGGCCCCGGCGAGCCGGGCGAGCTGCTGATCCGCGGCCCGCAGGTGATGAGGGGCTACTTCGGCCGCCCCTCCGAAACGGCCGCCACGGTCGACGCCGACGGCTGGCTGCACACCGGCGACGTCGGGTACGTCGACGAACGCGGCTACCTGTACATCGTCGACCGGGTGAAGGAGCTGATCAAGTACAAGGGGTACCAGGTCGCCCCCGCGGAGCTGGAGGCGCTGCTGCTGAGCCACCCCGGGATCGCCGACGCGGCGGTGATCGGCGTGACGGACGCGGAGGGCACCGAGCGCCCCAAGGCCTTCGTGGTGCGCGCCCCGGGCAGCACGCTCACCGAGGAGGAGGTCGCCGCCTTCGTGGCCGGGCAGGTCGCGCCGTACAAGAAGGTGCGCGCGGTGGAGTTCCTGGACGCCGTCCCGAAGTCCCCCGCGGGCAAGATCCTCCGCCGCGAGCTGCGCGCCCGCGAGGCCGCCCGCTGACACCTCCCCGGCCCGCGGGGCGGCGGCCGGACCTGCCGCGGACCACGCCACCGCACCTGCCACCGGGCAGTACCCGGAGATCTGCGAGGATCGACCCGCCGCGCCGCCGTACGAACAGGACCAGCCGCCGACGATGACCAGCCACCCCGCCGCCCGCACCCCGCAGCAGGACCGCAGCCGCGCCACCCGGCAACGGCTGCTGGCGGCGGCCGTCGACTGCCTCGCCGAGGTCGGCTGGAACGGCTCCACCGTCAGCGTCGTCGCCGAGCGCGCCGGCGTCTCCCGCGGCGCGGCCCAGCACCACTTCCCGACCCGCGAGGACCTCTTCACCGCGGCCGTCGAGCACGTCACCGCCGAGCGGCTGGCAGCCGTCCGCGCCCACGCGGACGAGCTGCCGCCCGACGGCCCCGCCCGCACCGAGGCCGTCGTCGGCATGATCGTGCGCCTCTACACCGGTCCGCTGTTCCGCGCAGCCCTCCACCTGTGGGTCGCCGCCGCCACCGAGGAGCCGCTGCGCGAGCGCATCGTCGCGCTGGAGGGCCACGTCGGCCGCGAGGCCCACCGGGCCGCCGTGGACTTCCTCGGAGCCGACGAAACCGTGCCCGGCGTACGCGAAACCGTCCAGGCCACCCTCGACATGGCACGCGGTCTCGGACTGGCCAACCTGCTCACCGACGACAGCGCCAGACGATCCGGGGTGATCCGGCAGTGGGCAAGCGTTCTGGAGGGTACGCTGCGGCCGGTACGCCCATGACGCCCGTACACCCGGATGCCCGGAACACCTCCTGACCAAAGGGGTCGCCGGGCGGCCGATGTCCGTGCAGTCTGGAGAAGAACCCGGCCGGCGGACCGCGAGGCCCCCGCCCGGCCGGGCACGAGCCGAACCGGGGTGCTGCCTGATCATGCACGGACACGAGTGGGACGCGACCGACGCCGCCGGACCCGCACCGGGCGGAGCCCACGCACGCCTGGACGGCCATCGCCTCGTCCCGCTCGCCACCGCCCTGCTCCAGGACGACGGTCTGATCCTGCACTGGAGCGAGGACGCCGAGGCCCTGCTCGGCTACTCCGCCGACGAGGTCGTCGGCAGGTACGCCGCCCGCCTGCTCACCGACGAGTCCGACCGCCCCGAGGTGCTCGCCCTGTTCGAGCGCATCCTGAGCGGCAAGGGCTGGTCCGGCGTCTTCCCGGTCCGCCACCGGGACGGCCACCTGGTCGAGCTGGAGTTCCGCACCTACCCGATAGCCGGCCCCGGCGGCACCCTGCTGCTGCTCGCCACCGCCTCCGACACCCAGGCCCTCCACCGGGTCGAGGCCGACCTCGCCGTCCTCGACGGCATCTTCGGCCAGTCCCCGATCGGCATGGCCGTCTACGACACCGACCTGCGGTACGTCCGGCTCAACGAGGCGCTCGCCCGGATGAACGGCGTCTCCGTCGAGGAGCACCTCGGCCGGCGGATCAGCGCCGTCCTGCCCGGCATCAACAGCGCCGAGATAGAACAGACCATGAGACAGGTGCTGGTCACCGGCCGGCCCGTGGTCGACGCCCGCTCGCACGGCCGCGTCCCCGGCGACCCGAAGCGCGACCGCGCCTGGTCGGCCTCCTACTTCCGGCTGGAGGACTCCACCGGCCGGGTCTTCGGCGTCTGCTCCTCCATCATCGACGTCACCGAGCGCTTCCAGGCCGAGGCCCGCGCCTCCCGCGCGCAGGAACGTCTCGCCACCATCGCCGAGGCCACCGCCCGGATCGGCACCACCCTCGACCTCCAGCGCACCGCCGAGGAGCTGATCGAGGCCGTCGTCCCGCGGTTCGCCGACTTCGCCACCGTCGACCTGCTCGAACCCGTCCTGCGCGGCGCCGAACCCACCCCCATCCCGGACGACCGCACCGTCCAGTTGCGCGCCGTCGCCGTCGGCGAGTCCTACGAGTCCGGCCTCGTCCACGCCGTCGACACCGTCGGCGAGGTCTCCGAGTACGCGCCCGACCGCAGCTACACCCAGTGCCTGCGCAGCGGTCGCCCGCTGCTGCGCGCCCACGTGGACGCGGAGGTGCTGCGGGGCCTGGTCGCCACCCCCGAGCGGGTCGGGCCCGGCATAGAGGCCGGCATCCACTCGTACCTGATGGTGCCGATGACCGCCCGCGGCATGGTGCTCGGCGGAGCCGAGTTCATCCGGATGCGCAACCCCGAGCCGTTCACCGCCGCCGACGTCGCCCTCGCCGAGGAGCTGGTCGCCCGCACCGCGCTCGCCATCGACAACGCCCGGCTCTACCGGCGCGAACGCGAGACCGCGCTCACCCTGCAGCGCAGCCTGCTGCCGCAGGAGATCCACCGCACCCTCGGCCTGGAGATCGCCTACCGCTACCTGCCCAGCAGCGTGGTCAGTGAGGTCGGCGGCGACTGGTTCGACGTCGTCCCGCTCTCCTGCGGCCGGGTCGCCCTGGTCGTCGGCGACGTCATGGGCCACGGCATCCGCGCCGCCGCCACCATGGGCCAGCTGCGCACCGTCGCCCGCACGCTCGCCACCCTGGACATGCCGCCCGAGCAGGTGCTCACCCGACTGGACGAGACCGCCTCCGGTATCGGCGAGGGCCAGTTCGCCACGTGCATCTGCGCCGTCTACGACCCGCTGGAGCGCACCGTACAGGTCGCGTCGGCCGGGCACCTGCCCCCCGTCTGGGTCGACCCCGACGGTACCGCCCGCAGGATCGACGTCCCCCCGGGCGTGCCGCTCGGCGTCGGCGGCGTGGCCTTCGAGTCGATCGAGTTCACCCTCCCCGAGGGAGGCATGGTCGCCCTCTACACCGACGGCCTGGTCGAGCGGCGCGGCCAGGACCTCGACGACGGCATCGACCTGCTGGCCGAAACCCTCTCCGGCCCCGGCCGCACCCTGGAGGAGAGCTGCGACGCCGTCCTCGGTGCGCTGGTCACCGACGGGACCGAGGACGACATCGCGATGATCATGGCCAGGGTGCTGCCGCTGCCCGCCGACCGGATCGCCACCCTCCCGCTCACCGGCGGCGGCCGGCTCCCCGGCAAGGCCCGCCGATTCACCCGCGCCGCCCTCGACGGCTGGGGTCTGTCCGCCCTCTCCGACTACGCCGAGCTGCTGGTCAGCGAGCTGGTCACCAACGCCCTGCTGCACGCCGACGCCCCGCGCCGGCTCCGGCTCTTCCGCGACCGGGTGCTCACCGTCGAGGTCGCCGACGCCGGCGGGCAGACGCCCCAGCTGAGGCCCTTCGCCGAGCAGGACGAGGGCGGCCGCGGCATGTTCCTGGTCAGCGAGCTCGCCCAGCGCTGGGGCAGCCGGCTCACCCGCGACGGCAAGGTGGTCTGGGCCGAGCTGGAGCTCCCCTTCGGGACGGTCTGACGGCTCCCGGGTAGACGGGAACCCCGCGCCCGGTCGGGGCGAGGGGTTCCCGTGCGGTCAGGCGCCCACGTTCTCCGGCACCTGCGCCGCCCGCTCCTGCTCGGCCTGCGCGCGGCCTGCGTGCTCCTGCGCCGCCCGCTCCTGCTCGGCCTGCGCGCGGCCTGCGTGCTCCTGCGCCGCCCGCTCCTGCTCGGCCTGCGCGCGGCCTGCGTGCTCCTGCGCCGCCCGCTCCTGCGCCGCCCGCGGCAGCCCCTTCAGCAGGCGCCAGGCCAGGGCCGACGCGGCCAGCAGCAGCGCGCCGGCCAGGACCGCCGCCACGTTCATGCCGTGCACGAAGGCGTCCCGGGCGCTGCCGAGCAGCGGCCCGGCCACCGTCCGGGGCAGGCCGTGCGCGGCCTCGACGGCGCCGCCGAGTGACTCGCCGGCCCGGGCGGTGGCCACCGCCCCGGCCTCGGCCGGGACGGCCAGTGCGCCCGTGTACAGCGCGCCGACCACCGAGCCGACCAGCGCGATGCCGAGCGCGGTGCCCAGCTCGTACGCCGTCTCGGAGACGGCCGAGGCGGCGCCCGCCTTGTCGGCGGGCGCGGCGCCCAGGACCAGGTCGGCGCCGAGCGTGTAGACGACTCCCTCGGCGGTGCCGACGATCAGGAAGGCGGCGGCGAGCAGCAGGTACGTGGTGTCCTGGTGCACCCAGCCGATCAGGCCGAGGCCGATGCCCATGGCGAGCAGGCCGAGCGTCAGTGCGGCCCGGGCGCCGGTGCGCCGGGCCAGCCGGGCGGTCAGCAGCCCGCCGACCACCGCGCCGGCGAAGGCCGGCAGCTCGGCCAGGCCGGCCTTGAGCGGCTCGTACCCGCGGACCAGCTGGAGGTACTGGGAGGTCACGAAGACCACACCGGAGAGGCCGATGAGCGCGGTGAGCGACGCCAGCACGGCGCCGGTGAAGCGGCGGTCGGCGAAGAGCCGGACGTCCAGCAGCGGGGCGGGCAGCCGCAGCTGGCGGCGGACGAAGACGGTCAGCGCGGCGGCGCCGAGCACGGCCGCGACCGGCACGTCCCAGCGGGCCACGCCGTGGGCCGCGGCCTCCTTGATCGCGTAGACCACGCCGATCACACCGGCCAGCGACAGCAGCACGCTCAGCACGTCCCAGCGGCCCGGCTTCGGGTCCTTGGACTCGGGTAGCAGCCAGGCACCGAGGACGAGCAGCAGCACCAGCACCGGGATGTTGAGCAGGAACACCGAGCCCCACCAGAAGTGCTCCAGCAGCACCCCGCCGACCACCGGGCCGAGTGCGGCGCCGGCGGTGGCGGCCGCGCCCCAGATGCCGATCGCGGTGGCCCGCTCGCGGTCGTCCGGGAAGAGGGAGCGGATCAGAGACAGGGTGGACGGCATGATGGTCGCCCCGGCCACGCCGAGCAGCGCGCGGGCCAGGATCAGCCAGCCGGCGCTCGGCGCGTAGGCGGCCAGCAGCGAGGCGGCACCGAACGCGGAGGAGCCGGCCAGCAGCAGCTTCTTGCGGCCGATCCGGTCGCTCAGGGATCCCATGCTGACCAGCAGGCCGGCCAGCACGAAGGAGTACGCGTCACCGATCCAGAGCAGCTGGGTGCCGCTGGGGCGCAGCGTCTCGCTGATCGACGGTATGGCGAGGGAGAGGACGGTCGCGTCGACGGCGACCAGGGTGACGGCCAGGACGAGGACGGCGAGGCCGGTCCAGCGCTGGCGGGGGCGGGCGAGGACGGTGCTGCTCATGGGGTATCGGTTTCCGGCCGCTGTTCCGAGGGCCTGTGATCCGAGGTGCTGTGGGTGGGGGGGTCGGTGGACTACGGGCGGCGCAGGGCGCCGCCGAGGAAGAGCTCGGCGAGTGAGAACGCGGCGTCGCGCGGGGCGAGCCGGCCGTCCTGGATGGCCCAGCCGATGCCGGCCACCAGGTCGAAGAAGGCCTCGCTGAGCCAGCCGGCGGAGAGCTCGATGCGGAAGACGCCCTGCTGCTGGCCCCGCAGGAAGAGCGCGTGCAGCCGGGAGATCTGCGACTCCCAGAGGTCGTTGATCTCGTCGTCGTCGTAGAGCTGGTTCTCGCCGGCGAGGAAGGCGCAGAGCGCGGCGTCCGGGACGGTGGCGTCGACCAGGCGGCGCAGTGCGGTGTGCGCGTCGCCGTCCTCGACGGCGGCGGTGTCCAGCGCGGCTCCGAACCGTTGCAGGCCGAGCAGGCCGACCTCGCGGATCAGCGCCTCCCGGCCGGGGAAGAGCCGGTGCAGGGTGGCGCGGCTGATGCCCGCGGCGCGGGCGATCTCGTCGAGGTGGGCGGTGGGGCGGCGGGAGAGCACGCCCACGGCGGCCTCGAGGACGGAGTCGCGGTCGGTGGCCATGGGACGAGTGTACGACGAATGAGACATGGATGTCTCAATAATTTCACCAGCGCCTCATCTGAGGCGGGAGTGGCCGGTGTGACGGCAGCAAAAAACCGGGGACGGCGGTGCCGTCCCCGGTCGTGCGCGCTGTGCGGCCGGCGGGCTCTGCTCGGGCCCGGTCGTGCTCGGGCCCGGCTCTGCTCGGACCCGACTGCGTTCGGGCCCGGCTCCGCTCGGCGCCGGTCGTGCTCAGCTCTGGTTGTAGAAGCCGGTGTCGTCCAGCGGGCGGTCGATCACCATGACCTCGACGTCCGCCGGGGTGAGCAGGAACACCCGGCGGGCGATCCGCTCGATGCCGCCGCGGGTGCCGAAGATCAGGCCGGAGGCGAAGTCGACCATGCGCTTGGCCTCGGCCTCATCCATCTCGGTGAGGTCCATGACCACGGGCGTGCTGGCCCGGATGTGCTCGCCGACCGTCCGGGCGGCCTCGAAGCCCGTCGGCCGCAGGGAGACGATCTTCGTGGGAGCGGGGGAGGCCGGTACCGTCTCCTGCTCGATCCACTCGTCGTCGTACACCGCGGCCGGGTAGTTCCCGGAGGGCATCAGCCACCCGTTGTGGTGCTCGTCGCGAAGTGCTCCCATGCCGCGCCTCCCTGCCTCGTTCCGTACAGGTCCCCCGGTGCGCGTGTCCTTTTGACACGTCATCCACTCGTCGGAACTGTCCGAGTATCGCACTGATCACTGGTCCCGTGCCCGCTCGCGACCCCCGTACGAGTCGTGCCGCGCCGGAAACCCGGGCGAACCCGGGCAACTGTTGCGACGCAGCGGAACGGCGGACGGTTGCGCGCGTAGACCATATCGGTCGCGGTCACCGCTTAATCGACCTTCTGTCAACAATGCGGGAACGATTTCACTCGCCGGTTGTGCCGTCCACCAGCTCCCGCAACAGGTCGGCGTGGCCGTTGTGCCGGGCGTACTCCTCGATCATGTGCACCAGGATCCAGCGGAGCGTCACCTGCTCGCCCCGGCGGTCGCGCTTGCCCACCGTCTCCAGCGGCAGGCCCTCGCAGGCCGCGCGGGCCGCCGCGATCTGGGTCTGCCAGGTGGCGAAGTCCGCCTCGGCGTCGGCGGCGTCGACGAGGTCGAAGTCGCCGTCGGGGTGCTGCTCGCTCCAGTAGAGGCCACCGGGGCCGGTCTCCTCGCCGAGCAGGATGGCGCGGAACCAGAAGCGCTCCACCTCGGCCATGTGCCGGACCAGGCCGAGCAGGGAGAGCGAGGACGGCGGGACGGAGCGCAGCCGCAGCTGGTCGGCGCTCAGGCCCTCGCACTTGACGGAGAGGGTGGCACGGTGGAAGTCCAGCCAGGCGGTCAGCATGGCGGTCTCGTCCGCGGCGAACGGGGGCTCTGACCGGGTGGTGGCGGTCGTCACGGGGGTTGTCATGGCGGTCATCCTGGCGCAGGGGTACGGCGGAAGCCACCGATTAGTCGGCGGGGCGCGCGCGGCGCCGGTGTGCGGCGGGCCCGGCGGGCGCTCAGGCGGCGGCCGAGCGCCGCCGGGACGCGGCCCGCCAGAGCGAGACCAGGCTCACCACGACCAGCGCGGCGATCGCCCCGGCCGACACGAGGAACGCCGCCGACCCGGGCTCGCCCGCACTGGCCGCCGCCGTCACGTAGACCGCCGTGGTCGGGACGACGCCCAGCGCGGTCGCGGTCAGGAACGGCAGGAACCGTACGCCGGAGAAGGCCGCGCCGTAGTTGCCGGCCTGGAACGGCAGTCCGGGCAGCAGGCGCAGCAGCAGCACGCTGCGGAACCCCTGCTCGGTGAACCGCCGGTCCAGCGCGGTGAGCATTCGCCCGCGCAGATAGGGGCGCAGTGCCTCGCGTCCGAGCAGCCGCCCGAGCACGAAGGCCATCGCGGCCCCGAGCGTCGTCCCCAGCACGGCCAGCAGTACGCCCTGCTGGATGCCGAGCAGCAGGCCGGCCGCCGCGTTCAGTGCCGGCCGCGGCACGAAGGCGAGCGTCCCCACCGCGTAGACGGCGGTGAACGCGGGCGCCAGCCAGTACCCCGGCATCCCGGCGGGGAGCCCGCCGGAGAGCAGTGCCGTCGGGCTCCAGAGCAGCAGCGAGCCGGCCGCCGCCGCGAGGATCACCACCAGCAGGGCGAACCGCAGCCACGACGAGCGCAGCGGTGGGTGCGGGTCGGTGTCGGAGGGCTTCGGCGGGGCCGGCGCCGCGGGCGTGGCGGCCGATGCGGGCGATGCGGGGAGGGGCACGGCCCCGAGCCTAATCGGTGGGCCGTTGTGCCCCGGGAGCAGGTCCGGGGCGCGACGGCCGGGCCGGCGGGCCCGGCGAGGGGACGTGCGGGGGCGGGGTCAGGCAGGCCCGGACGCGTCCGGGCGGGCCAGGAAGGCCAGCAGCCGCAACCAGGCCGTCCTTGCCGCTTCGGCGTGCTCGGCCTCGCCACGCTCGAAGAAGTTGTGCGGCGCCCCGGGGAAGGTCGTGAACTCGTGTGGACAGCCGGCTTCGGTGAGCGCGGCATCGAAGGCGGCGACGGCGGCGGGTGGGATGTGTTCGTCGGCCCCGGCCCAGAACGCGAGGATCGGGGCCGTGAGGCCGGGGGCGAGCTGGGTGGGGCCGGGAGCGCCGTTGAGGGTGTCGGGATAGCCGTAGAAGCCGACCGCGCCGGCCAGGCCGAAGCGGGGGGCGGCGGCGCGGAACGCCTGGCGGCCGCCGAAGCAGAAGCCGAGCGTGACCACCTCGGCCGCGCCCGACTCCCGGAGACGGGCGACGCCTGCGGCGAGGTCGGCGTCGAGCCCGTCCGGGGTGAGGGCGAGCAGGTGCGGCAGCAGGTTCGGCAGTTCGCCGAATTCCGGGGCGCGCATTTCCGGGTCGGGTCCGGCGGTGCGGCCGTAATAGTCCAGGGCGAGCGCCGGGTGGCCCTGTTCGGCGAGCCGGACGGCGGTCTCCCGATAGAAACCGGAAAGGCCCTTGTTGTCGGGCAGGACGAGGACTCCCGGGCCGGTGGGGAATTCCGGCCTGGCCAGGAAGGCGGCGAACGCGGTGCCGTCGGCGGACCGCAGGGTCACCCGGGTAGCCTCGGCGATCGCGCTGGTGGGAGGGGTGAAAGCAGGTGGCGCGGCATGGGCGTCATAGCACACGGGAAAGGACTCCACTGGTCGCGGAACTGCCGGGCGCGGGTGCGTCCGGCAGCTGGCGATAGTAGTGCGGAAGTCCTCTTCCGGATATGGATCATATCGCTCGGAGATTATTTCCGAAAGGCTATTTCGGTGACAATGCCGTCACGTTTTCGGCGGCCTTGTCCTGGGGGTCGGCGCCGCCCGGGAAGTCCGGCTCGGCGCGGCGCAGCGCGCCCGCGCTCAGCAGCAGGGCGAAGGCGAGGGCGGTGACCACCCCGAAGGAGACGGTGAGCGAGGTGGCCTGGGCAAGCCCGCCGACGATCGCGGGGGCGACCAGGCCGGAGGTGTAGGTGACGGTGGCGACGCCCGCGATGGCCTGGCTCGGGTTGGTGCCGATCCGGCCGGCGGCGGCGAAGGCCAGCGGCACGATCACCGCGATCCCGATGCCGATCAGCGCGAAGCCGGGAATGGCCAGCGCCGGGCTGTCCGCGCCGACCACCAGCAGGCCGCCCGCGGTGGCGACGGCGCCGCCGAGCCTGGTCGCCCGCACGGCCCCGAGCCGGCGGATCGCCGCGTCACCGGCCAGCCGGCTGACCGCCATGGTGAGCGAGAACGCCGTGTAGGAGGCGGCCGCCACGGTGGCCGAGGCGCCGGTGACGTCCTTGAGGTAGACGCCGCTCCAGTCCATCGACGCGCCCTCGGCGAACACCGCGCAGAAGCCGACCAGCCCGATCACCAGTGAACTGCGCGGCGGCAGCGCGAACCGCGGCGGCGCCTCGGCGCCGTCGGCGGCCCGGAAGTCGGGCAGCTCCCGGCAGACCGGTTGGGCCAGGGCGGTCAGCACCAGTGCGGTGACCAGCAGTTGGATCCGGGCGTCGAGGTCCTGGTGGGCGGCGAGGATGCCGAAGCCGGAGGCCAGCAGCCCGCCGACGCTCCACATGCCGTGCAGCCCGGACATGATCGAGCGGCCGAGCCGCTGCTCGATCTCGACGCCCTGCGCGTTCATCGCCACGTCCGCCATGCCGGCTGTCGCGCCGTAGACGAACAGCACCGCGCAGAGGGCGGGGAGCGTGGGGGCGAGGGCGGGCAGGGTCAGTGCCAGGCACCAGAGGGTGAGGAGTCCGCGCACCGCGGCCCGCCCGCCGAAGCGGTGGACGAAGCGGCCGGCCAGTGGCATCGCAAGGAACGAGCCGATGGCGGGCATCACCAGGGCCAGGCCCAGCCGGCCGGGGGAGAGGTCGAGGCGGTCCTGGATCCACGGGATCCGGGTGACGAAGGTGCCGCCGACGGCGCCGTGCACGGCGAACACCAGGGCGACGGCCGTCCGGGCCCGGCGGGGCCGCTCCAGCGGGCCGGGGCCGGCCGGGTCGTGGCGCGGAACTGCGGTCGGTGTGTCGGTCATCCGGTTTTCCCTCCCGGCCGCGCCGAGGCGCGGCGGTGCCCTGTGGGTGTTTCCGCACATAGGTGTCCTGCCCCTATGTGCCCGGCGCGACCTGGTTCGTGTGCGGCGCCGCGGTTCGATAAATTATCAGGAAGGGATCCTGATAGAAACACTCTGGAAGGATGCACTTCCATGACCATCGCGCGAACGGCCACGCCCAGCACCGCCCGGGCGATCAACGACCGGCTGGCGCTCGACCTGCTCCACGACCGGGGACCGCTGACCGCGACCGAGCTGCGCGACCTCACCGGGCTCTCCCGGCCCACCGTCGCCGACCTGCTCGAACGCCTCCAGCGCGCCGGCCTGGTCGCCGTGGTCGGCGAACGCGGGGAGCAGCGGCGCGGCCCCAACGCCCGGCTCTACGGGCTGGTGGCCTCCCGGGCGCACATCGGCGCCATCGACGTCCGCTCCGGCGGCGTCAGCCTGGTCGTCGCGGACCTCGCCGGGCAGACGCTTGCGGCGGCGGATCTTGCCGTCGAGGGCAACGGCGAGAGCGGAACGGCGGCCCGGATCGTCCGGACCTTGCTCGACACCGCCCGCCGGTCCGGCGTCGAGCAGTTGCACACCGTCGCGGTCGGCGCCCCCGGCCTGGTCGACCCCGCCACCGGCCGGCTCAAGAGCACCGGCGCGCTGCCCGCCTGGCACGCCGAACTGCTCACCGCCCTGCGCGAGCTGCCCGGCACCGACGTCATCCTGGAGAACGAGGTCAATCTCGCAGGCCGCGCCGAGTACCGGACCGGCGCCGCCCGGGGCCAGGACACCTTCGTCCTGGTCTGGCTCGGCCACAGCGTCGGCGCCGCCGTGATCATCGACGGACGGCTGCGCCGGGGCGCCTCGGGTGGCACCGGCGAGATCTGCTTCCTGCCCGTGCCGGGCACCGTCGCCCTGCCCAGCGCCACCGACTGCGAGGGCGGCTTCCACGGCCTGGTCGGCAGCGCCGCCGTCTGCGCCCTGGCCCGCGCCCACGGCCTTCCGGCCGGCCCGGGCGACGACGCGGCCGCCGCCGAAGCCGCCGTCCGGGCCGCGCTCGACGCCCTCGGCGACGGGCAGCCGGGCGGGCCGTTCCTGGACGAGCTGGCCGGGCGGATCGCCGTCGGCACGGCCGCCGTCTGCGTCGTCCTCGACCCGGGCTGCGTCGTGCTCGGCGGCGAGATCGGCCGGGCCGGCGGCGCCGAGCTGGCCCGCCGGGTCGAGCACCGGCTCGCCGGGCTCTCCCCGCTGCGCACCGAGGTCCGGGCCGGGACGGCCGGCGGCGGAGCGGTGCTCGGCGGCGCCGTCCTCACCGCCGGCGACGCCGTCCGGCGGGACCTCTTCGGCGAGCCGTAGCGAGCCGCCCGGCGGCCCCGGCGGCCCCGGCGGCCCCGGCGGCCCCGGCGGGCCGGGACGGCCGGGCCGCGCCGCCACGGCGGGTGCTCCGCTTGGCCGAGCGGGCCCCCGGTGCGGCAGGATGGCGGCGACGGCCGGACCACCGCCGTCGCCCCCTGTGACACGGACGTGCTGCCGAAGACCGCCGTGACACCGGAGTCCGCCGTGCCACCGAACCACCGTCAGGAGTCGTACATGGGCCACCCCGAGGGACCGGTCAACCCGTACCGGATCGGTGAGGCGGCGGCGATGCTCGGCGTGAGCGCCGACACCATGCGGCGCTGGGTGGACGCCGGCCGGGTCGCCGCCGAGCGGGACGAGCACGGCCACCGGATCATCCCCGGCACCGAGCTGGCCGCCTTCGCCCGGGAGCTGGCCCGCCCAGAGAACGCCGAGGCCGACGGGCGGCCGTCGTCCGCCCGCAACCGGTTCCCGGGCATCGTCACCCACGTGGTGCTCGGCGACGTCGCCGCGCAGGTGGAGATCCAGGCCGGGCCCTTCCGGGTGGTCTCGCTGATCAGCCGGGAGTCGGCGGAGGAGCTCGACCTGGTGCCCGGGGCGCCCGCGACGGCGGTCATCAAGTCGACCAACGTGATGGTCGAAAGGCGCTGAGCCGGCTCCGTCGCTGCGGCCCGCCGACGCCCTGCGGCTCCCGGCCGCACGCCCCGCCGAGCACCCCCGACGCCCCGTAGGCCCCCGATTCCCCGCAGAGCCCCGCCGACGAGAGGACCGCCACCCGATGCCCCATCCGCCACTGCCGTCCACCCAGAGCGCCGTGTTCGCGGTCGAGGCGATGGCCGCCCGGCACGGCCGCGAGGTCCGGGCCAGTCATGACATCGGCCGCGACCAGACCTTCGCCGGCCTGGTCGGCGCCGGCGTCGGCGGCGCCGACGGCGAACTCGACGCTATACCCCACGAGGCGCTGCTGGAGATCACCGGCCGGCCCGGGACCACCGTCCGGCTCTTCGTCCACGACGAGGCGGTGGTCACCGTCGAGAGCATCGCCTTCGACGTGCCGCGCGACAGCGTGCCGGCCTTCCTCGACTCGGTCTGGAGCGGCCTGGTCCAGGTCAGGCAGCGGACCTTCCCGCCGTCCTGCACGCTGATCGTCACCGTGCCGGGCGAGGCCCCCTACCGGGAGGCCGTCACCCACCAGCACCTCTCCCCGTGGCTCGCGGGGCTGATCCGGTGAACCCCGCCGGCCTGCCGAGCACTCCACCCGAGACCCCGACGAAGGCCCCGAGGACCGCCACCGCCGTGAACGCACCCATCCCCGCCGACCGCCGCCCCGTCCTCGCGGTCGCCCACCGCGGCGACCCCTACCGGTACCGCGAGAACACCCTGCCCTCCGTCGAGTCCGCGCTGACCGCCGGCGCCGACGCCGTCGAGGTCGACGTCCGGCTCACCCGCGACGGTGTGCCCGTCCTGCTCCACGACGAGACCCTCGAACGCCTCTGGGGGGACCCGCGCCCCCTGCGCCGGGTCACCCTCGACCAGCTGGACGAGCTGCGCGACGGCGACCTCGCCGTCCCCACCCTGGCCGAGGCGGTCAAGGCCGTCGCCGCCACCCCGGCCGCCCGGCTGCTGATCGACCTGGACGACCCGCACCCCGCCGCCGCCACCTGGCAGGCCGTCACCGGCCTCGGCGCCGAGCAGCGGGTCGCCTTCTGCGGCCCCGCCACCGCGATGCTCGCCGTCCGCGCCCTCGCCCCGGACGCCGAGATCGCGCTCACCTGGAAGCAGCCGCGGCTGCCCGCCCGCGCCCTGCTGGACGACCTTCGCCCGCGCTACCTCAACCCGCCGTTCGGCCTGGCCACCCCCGAGTTCACGGCCGCCGCCCACGACGCCGGGCTCGCCGTCTCCACCTGGACCGCCGACCTTCGCCGCACCATGCGCCGACTGCGCGGGGCCGGCGTGGACTCGATCACCAGCAACCGGATCGGCGTGCTGCGCTCCGTCCTGGACGGCCGTCGGTGACCTCACCGGACGTCCTGGGCCCCCGCGCGCTCGGCCGCGCCCTGCTGGCCCGTCAGCACCTGCTCGACCGTGCCACCATGACGGCCGCCGACCTGGTCCGCCACCTCGGTGGGCTCCAGGCGCAGGCCGCACCCCAGCCGCCCTACCTCGGCCTGCTCTGCCGGCTGGAGGGCTTCGCCACCGAGGAGCTCACCGCGCTGATCGAGCAGCGCCAGGTCGTCCGGATCGCGCTCCAGCGCGGCACCATCCACCTGGTCACCGCCGACGACTGCCTGACCCTGCGCCCGCTCCTCCAACCCCAGCTCGACCAGGGCCTGCGCGGCACCTACGGCAAGCAGCTTGCGGGCCTCGACCTCGACGCGCTCGCCGACGAGGCCCGCGCCCTGGTCGAGGAGGAGCCGCGCACCTTCCGGCAGCTCGGCCCGCTGCTCGCCGCCACCCGCCCCGACCGCGACCCGGCCGCGCTGGCCCAGGCCGCACGCTGCCGGCTGCCGCTGGTGCAGGTCCCGCCGCGCGGGGTCTGGGGCCGCGGCGGCGGCGCCGCGCACACCACCGCCGAGCACTGGCTCGGCCGGCCCCTCGACCCGGCCCCCTCGCTGGACGACCTGGCCCTGCGCTACCTCGCCGCCTTCGGCCCGGCGACCGCTGCCGACCTGCAGAAGTGGTGCGGCCTCAGCCGGCTCGGCCCGGTGCTGAAGCGGCTCGCCCCGGGGCTGCTCACCTTCCGCGACGAGCACGGACGGCTGCTCTACGACCTGCCCGCTGCGCCCCGGCCCGACCCGTCCGTCCCGGCCCCCGTCCGGCTGGTCGCCCCCTTCGACAACCTGGTGCTCTCGCACGCCGACCGCAGCCGCGTCCTGCCCGAGGAGTACCGGCACCGGCTGATGACGCAGAACGGCATCGTGCCCGGCATCCTCCTGGTGGACGGCCTGGTCGCCGGCAGCTGGCAGCTCGCGGAGGGCGGCCGGGGCGAGGAGCGCGCGGTGGTGATCCGCCCGTACGCGGCGCTGCGCCGGGCCGACCGGCAGGCGGCGGAGGCCGAGGCGCAGCGGGTGCTCGCCTTCGCGGGCGGCGGCGAGGCGGTCCGGTTCGAGGCGGCGGCGTAGCGCGGGCGTTCGGCCGGCATCCGGATGTCCGACTGCCGGTCACCTGTTCGGCCGCGGGTGGCCCGATGGGATGGCGCCTCGCGTTTCGTCCGGGCACGACTGGTTTCCGCGGGTTGAATCGGGCCATTCATCGACCTGCGGTGCCGCACGGCACCGCGCGAGCGAGTGGAGACCGGCGTGGCACTCCTCCCCAGCGGCACCTACAGCATCAGCAAGCCGAATGAGCAGTTGCTCTCTCTGGCCGGACCCAAGGAGCCCGTGGTCCTCATCCCGCCGGCCGAAGGCGAACTGGAGGCGCAGTCGTGGGAGGTGGAGGAGCTGGACAACGGCAACGTCCTGCTCCGAAACCAGCGGCACCGGGTCCTCGCGGGCTACGAAGGCTACCCCCAGGAGAACGCCGAGGTCGTCGGCTCGTCCGAGGGCCGGGAGTGGGAGCTCCGCCAGGCGGGGGGCCCGGACGGCTCCCGGTTCCACATCGTCGTCCCCGGCGGGCGGGCCGGGGGTGAGGAACTGGCTCTCGACATCAGCGTGCTGGACATCTTCCCGACCCGGATCGCGCTGCGGCCGCTGGACGTCGACGACCGGCAGCAGGCCTGGGGCTTCTTGATCCACCTTCCCTAGACCGGGCCCGTGGGCGTTTCGGGCCGGCGGTCCGGGCGCTCCGGCGGGGCGGTCCGGTGCGAGGAGGCCGGACGGGGCAGATGTTCGGGTTCCGTGCGGGTGCGTGGGTGGATGAACTCGATGGAGTGAGGCTCCGGCGGTTCCTCCGTGTACGGCCGGGGTGCCGCCGCTTGAATCGACTCGCCCAGTAGTCGGCGGTGCCCGTGCGGCGCCGCCCGTCAGAGTGGAGTCGACCATGGCACCCGTACCGAACGGCGTCTACGCCATCAGCAAGCCGCAGGAGCAGTTGGTGACGCTCATGGAGCCGAAGGACCTCGCGATGCTGCTGCCGCCCACCGGGAACCCCGGTGAGCAGGAGTGGGAGGTGCAGGGGCTCGACGACGGCAACGTGACCATCAAGAACCTCCGGCACGGGACGTACCTGACCTACGACAGCGACCCGAATGTCAACGAGATGATCATGGGGAGCACCGAGCCCCGCCCGTGGGCGCTCTACCAGGCGGCGGAGCCGTTCTCCTTCCACGTCGTCGTCCCGGGTGGTCCCATCGAGGGGACGGAGCTGGCGCTGGACATGAGCCTGCTGCGGATCTTCCCGCCGCGCCTCGCGCTGCGGCCGCTGGAGGTCGGCAACCAGCGGCAGGCGTGGCGGTTCAACTTCCACGAGTGACCGGCCGGGGCTGAGTGTCCCGAACGCCCGGGCCGGTGGCGGCCGGCCCGGGCGCGCCCCGGTGCGGCAGAACGGGCGATCAGTCAGATCATCTGCTGAGATGGGGCGAACGTGGACTGATCGGCCCAGGCGGAGGTGCGGATGTCCGGGGAGACCGGGGAGCCGGCGGCGTCCTCGTCCGGCACTGAGCCGGACGGCACCGCCCGCGAGCGCCGGCCGGACCACCGCAGGCCGTACCTGATGCTGCCGCCCCCGGTCCGGGCCGCGGCCGCCGGTCGGTCGCGGGCATCCTCCTCATCACCGTCGCCTCGCTGGTCGTCTTCGCCCTGGTCGAACTGCGCGCCGCCACCGTCCCGGTGATCCTGGCGCTGCTCGGCACCTCGCTGCTCTACCCCGCGATGCCGTGGATGGTGCGGCGCGGGGTCGGCCGCGGCCTGGCCGCCGGGCTCACCTGCGCCCTGCTGGTGGCAGCCGTCGGCGGGGTGATCGCCCTGCTGGTCAACTCGCTGGTGCACAGCGCCCCGCAGATCGCGGAGGCGCTCCCGCAGGCCGGGGACCGGCTCGCGAACTGGCTCGGCCCGTTCGGCGAGAAGATCCGCCACGCCCTGGACAACGCCAAGGGCGAGACCAGCTCGCTGGTCTCCGCGCTCACCAACGGCGTGCTCTCCGGGCTCGGCCTCGCCACCCGGATCGCCACCGGCGGCGTCCTCGCCCTGGCCCTGGTCTTCTTCTTCCTGCGGGACGGCCACCGCACCCCCGACGCCGTCCGCTCCTACCTGCCGGCCCGCACGGCCGAGACGGTCGTCGCCTGCGCCGAGCGCGCCTTCGAGGCGATGGCCGGCTTCATGCGCGGCACCACGCTGATCGCCCTGATCGACGCCTTCTTCATCACCATCGGCCTGCTGCTGCTCGATGTCCCCGGCGCGCCCGGGCTCGGCGCACTGGTCTTCATGGGCGCCTACATCCCGTTCGTCGGGGCCTTCCTCTCCGGGACGGTCGCCGTGCTGGTCGCGCTCGCCGAGGGCGGGCTCGGCACGGCGCTCTGGGCGCTCGGCGTGGTGCTCGCCGTCCAGATGATCGAGGGCAACGTCCTCCAGCCGCTGATCCAGAGCCGCACCGTCGAGCTGCACCCGGCCACGATCATGGTTGCCGTGGTGGCGGGATCAGGCATCGCGGGCATCCTCGGCGCCCTGCTCGCCGTGCCGGTCTGCGCCGCCGGCCTCGGCGTCGTCTCCGTCCTGCGCGGCGAGATCGGCCGCTCCCGCCGGGGTGGCCGGCGCGGCGCGACGGCCGGGCGGGCACCCGGCCAGGAGCAGGAACCCGTGCAGGAGTAGGCGGGCCGGCTGGCGCTTGTCCTGCGGGCGGCGCGTGTGCGAGAGTGCTAATGCGACGGAAGTCGCGATAGCACCGAAGGGGGATGCGCATGACGTTCGAGAGGTTCCCGGTGTCGGACGGCCGGGCCGGGCCGTACGGGGTCGCGATCGGGCTGGACGCCGCGGTCTGGTTCACGCTGGTGCACGCGGGGGAGATCGGGCGGCTGGCGGCGGACGGGACGGTGCGGCGGTTCGGACTGGGGGCGCCGGAGTGCGGGCCGTCGGTGATCGCGGCGGGGCCGGACGGCGCGCTCTGGTTCACCCGGATGCGGGACCACCGGATCGGGCGGATCGACGCGGACGGCCGCGCGCGGTCGTTCGACCTGCCGACGGAGGGCGCCGGGCCGTTCGGGATCGCCGCCGGGCCCGACGGCGCGCTCTGGTTCACCGAGCTCGCCGCCGGCCGGATCGGCCGGATCACGGTGGACGGCGAGGTGACGGAGTATCCGCTGCCGGTGGCCGGCGCCTACCCGTCGATGATCACCGCTGGGCCGGACGGCGCGCTCTGGTTCACCCTCAACCAGGCCCACGCCGTCGGCCGGATCACCCCCGGCGGGGAGGTGGCGGTGCATCCGCTGCCCACCGAGGGGGCTGCGCCCGTCGGCATCACCGCGGGCGGTGACGGTGCGCTCTGGTGCGTCGAGATCGGCGCCGGCCGGATCGCCCGGCTCGCCGTCGACGGCACGGTGACCGAGTACCCGCTGCCCGACGGGGCCGCCCGCCCGCACGCCGTCGCGGCCGGTCCGGACGGGCGCCTCTGGTTCACCGAGTGGGCCGGCAACCGGATCGGCTCGCTCACCCCGGGAGGCGGCTACGAGGGGTACGGGCTGCCGGTCGAGGGCGCGGAGCCGCACGGCATCGCCGTCGGCCCGGACGGCGCCGTGTACGCGGCGCTGGAGATCGGCGAGATCGTCCGCCTGGTGGTCTGAGCCGGCGGGTCGTCACGGGGGCTGGGCGCCGTACCGGTCGGCGAGCTCGCGGACGGTCGCCGCGAGGCGGGCCCGCAGCGCGGGTGGTTCGAGGACCTCCACGTCGGCGCCCAGCTTCAGGAACTCGCCGTGGGCGTGGTCGAGCGACTCGATCGGCACGGCCGCCCTGGTCCAGCCGTCCGCCTCCACCACCCCGCCCTCCGCGACCGCCCGGCCCGCCGCGTGGCCCAGCTGTTCGCGGACCCGGGCGGCGCCGCGCGGCGACAGCCGCACCACCGCCTCCGCGGTGTGCAGCCGCGCGTGGAAGTCGGCGAGCCGGTCCCGCCAGTGGGCGGCCAGATCGAAGCCCGCCGGTGGCTCGAAGCGCTCCTCCAGGGGGTGCAGCTCAAGGATCTGGTCGACCCGGTAGGTGCGCGCGCTGCCGCCGCCCGCGCCGGCGACCAGGTACCAGCGGCCGGCCTTGAGCACCAGTCCGTACGGTTCCAGCCGCCGCTCTACCTCGGTGGGCGCCTTCCACCGCCGGTAGCGGACCCGTACCGCGTGCCGGCCCCAGACCGCGGCGGCGACGGCCGCCAGGTGCGGCGTCTCGTCCACGTTCCCGTACCAGCCGGGTGCGTCGAGGTGGAAGCGCTCCTGGATCCGCCCGGCCTGCTCGCGCAGCTCCGCCGGGAGGGCGGCCCGCAGCTTGAGCTCGGCGGCGGCCAGCACCTCGCCGAGGCCCAACTCGGCCGCCGGGCCGGGCAGCCCGGCCAGGAAGACGGCCTGCGCCTCATCGGCGGTGAGCCCCGTCAGCCGGGTGCGGTACCCGTCGAGCAGCTGGTAGCCGCCGCCGTGCCCGGCGTCCCCGTAGAGCGGGATGCCGGCCGCGGCGAGCGCCTCGACGTCCCGGTAGACCGTCCGGACGGAGACCTCCAGCTCGTCGGCGAGCTGATGGGCGGTCATCCGCCCCCGGTTCTGCAGGAGCAGGAGCAGCGAGATCAGTCGGCCGGCGCGCATGGCTGCCAGTATCCACTTTCCACTGACAGCAGATGACAGTGGACCGGCTCCAGCCTCCGGGGCATGAACGACTCCGCCTTCCTTCACGACCCCTGCGCCGGGGGCACCCGTCGTGGCCGCCCGCGGCAGCTGCGGCTCGCACCGGTGCCCCGCCGCTCCCGGCGCCCCTGACGGCGGGCCTTCGCGGGAGTGACCGCCGCACGGCGCCCCTCAGCCTTCTAGGGGATGGCCGACGGCTCGGCGCAGAGGTCGGCGGCGAGGGCGCAGAGGGCGGCGCGGTCCGGGCGGCCGGTCTTGGCAAGCAGGTTGGCCACGTGCTTCTCGACGGTGCGCGGGGAGATCGAGAGCCTGCTGGCCAGCTGCTGGTTGCCGGGGCGGTCGGTGAGCAGGACGAACACCTCGTACTCGCGCAGGGTCACGCCGTAGGTGCGCAGGCGGGCCGGGACGGCGTCGCGGCCGCCGCGGTGCTGGGCGACGCTGGCGCCGGCGCGGCGCAGCAGCGACCGGCAGGCGGCGGCCACCGGCTGGACCTCGGCGGCGTGGAAGTACTCCTCGACGGTGCGCAGCCAGGCCACCGGCTCGCCCCAGCCGTCGGCGAGCGCGGCCTCGGCGGTGAGCCGCAGCGCCAGGTGGTGGGCGAGCGGGAAGGGGGCCGCCGTCGCGCGGGCCTCGGCGAGGGTGCGGGCGGCGTCCTCCGGGCGCTGCTCACGGCCGAGCAGCACAGCCTCGGCGAAGAGCAGGAACTGGCGGTTCCAGGCGAGCCCGGCGGCCGGGGCGGTGGTGGCCGGCGCGAACTCGGTGCGCGTCCAGGCGCCGGTCACGACCTCCAGCAGCGGGTGCAGGCCGTGCCGGCCGGCCAGGTAGAAGACGCTGGGGTGGTCGAGCTCCCAGGCGAGGCCGGCGGCCAGTTCGGCGCGGGCGCGGGTGCGGTCCTCGGCGAGCAGGGCGCCGACGGCCCGGCAGAGGCCGTAGCGCAGCGGCACCAGGAACGATTCCTCGCCGCCGGCCTGCCGGAACCGCACCAGCTCGCGCTCCATCTCTCGGCCGCGGCCGCGGTGGGCGGCCAGGGTGGCGGAGCCGAGCAGCAGGTAGCGGTGGGCGGCGAGGTTGTGCAGCCGGGCGGTGGCGTCGAGGCAGCGGTCGATGATCTCCCGGGCGGCCGGCCAGTCGCCGCGCAGCACGGCGTTCATGGCGAGCAGGCCGTCCAGGGTCTGGGTGAGCACGATCGCGCCGAGCCCGGCGGCGGCCTCCCGGGCGTGGGCGAGGCGGGTGCCGTCGCCGGTGCGCATGAAGGCGTTGGCGCCGAGGCGGAGCAGTGCCTCGACGCGCCAGACGGGGAGGGCGTGCGACTCGGCGACGGCGAGCATGCGTTCCAGACAGGCGTCGGCGTCGTCGAAGCCGCGTTCGCGGGCCAGCAGGGCGAGCAACTGCCAGGCCTGGCAGGCGACGACCGGCAGGCCGGCGCGTTCGGCGACCTCGGCGGCGCGGCGGGCCAGGCGCTCGGTCTCGGCGGGGGAGACGCGGTCGGGCGCGTGGTGGTCGGGGAGGAGGGTCAGGTGGCCTTCGACCACCACGAGGGCGGCGTCCTGCTCGGGGCGCGGGTGCGCGCCGGTGAGGGCACGGGCGGCGGCGACCTGCGCGGCGGCCTCGGCGGTGCGCTCGGCCATCACCGCCGCCCACGCGAGCCGGGTGTGCAGCTCGATCCGGCGCTCGACGGCGGGGAGCCGGGTGTCCGGCGACGGGGCCGGCACCGACGGGAGCGTGCGGGCCAGCTCGAACGCCCGGTCCAGCCGGCCGGACTCGGCCAGTGCCGGCAGCAACTGCTCGGTGACGGCGGCCCGTTCGGCACCCCCGGCCAGCTCGTGCGCGCGCTCCAGCAGCACCACCGCCGAGCCGGCCGCGCCGGCCTCCAGCAGCCGGCGGCCGGCTTCGGCGAAGTGCACCGCGGCGCCCGCCCGGTCGCCGCCGGCCAGCAGCAGGGAGGCGACCAACTGGCGCCGTTCGTCACTGAGTTCGGGGTCTTCCCGTAGGATCTCCCGGGCCGCCCGGCGGGCCACGGCGGCCCGCTCGGCGGGGGCGAGAGCGGCGGTGACGGCGTCGGCGGTGAGCGTGTGCCGGAACGCGTAGCGGTCGGGGGCGGCGCCGTCGGGCACGATGACGTTGGCCTCGGAGGCGGACCGCAGGTGGCTGAAGAGCGTCCGGTCGTCGTGGCCGGTGATCAGCTGGACGGTGGCGACCGAGAACCGGCTGCCCAGGGTGGCGGCGGTGAGCAGGAGTTCGCGCACCGGCGGGTCCAGCTGGTCGATCCGCCGGCCCCAGCTGCGGACGATGGTGCTGGGCACGGCGGTACAGAGGTCGCCGGCCACCTCCCAGCCGTCGCCCGCACGGCGCAGTGCGCCGGAGGACAGCATGTCGGAGAGCAGTTCCTCGATCAGATAGGGGCAGCCGTCGCCGCGTTCGGCCAGCTGCTCCAGGGCCGCCGCGGGCACCTCGGCGACCTCGGTCTCCAGGATCGCGGCGGCCATCGCCCGTACGTCGGCCGGTGGCAGCGGCCGCAGTTCGGCGACGGTCGCGGCCCGCCGGCGCTCGGCGGCCCGGACCAGGTCCAGCGCCGGGCCGGGCTCCGCGCGCAGCGTGCCGACCAGCAGGACCGGCAGGCCGGCCAGGTTGTCGACCAGGTACTCCAGGACGGCGACCGTCTCCGCGTCGGTGTCGTGCAGGTCCTCCAGCAGCAGGACGCAGCACTGATCCCGGCCGAGGACGGCGAGCAGCCGCAGCAGCGCCTCGGCGAGTTCGACCACCGTCTCGGGGTAGCCGGCCGCCCCGGCCGGCTCGCTGCGCCACTCGGGCACCAGCCGGGCCAGGGCCGGGCGGTAGGGGGCGAGTTCGGGGTCGGTCGGGGTCCCGGCGGCCCGGAAGCGGGAGGAGAGCGCCTCGATCAGCGGCCGGAACGGTGTGACGGTCAGCGTGGAGGAGCCGCGGCCGCGCAGCACCGGGAGCCCGAGCCCGTAGGCCTGGTAGGCGCATTCGCCGACCAGGCGGGACTTGCCGATCCCGGCCTCGCCGAGCAGGAAGACCGCTTGCCCGGACCGTTGGCGGGAGGCCGCGAGCGCGCTGCAGAGCAGGCCGATCTCGGCCGCCCGCCCGATGGTGATCGACGAAGTGGTGCGCATGGCCGCAGGCTACTTGACGGTCTGTCGGATCTGTAGGGTGGAGAATCGGCCACGAAGTGTCCACCGTGCCATTGCGGGATGGTTACCGTACGACCACATTCGTGGCGGTGGCCTCCGGTTCACCGCCGGGACCGCCACCGGGAGGCTGCCCGGTCCCCGGTGGCGGTCCGGCCGGGCGGGCGCGTGCGCGGGGCACGCGTCGTCCGGGAGCCGGCGACGGATTCGTTCCGGGCCGGTCAGGCCGGGACGGTCATGGTCGGGAACTCGAAGGCGGGCGCCGTGGTGCCGCCGGAGGCGAGCAGCTGGGAGCGGAGGCCCAGGCCGCCGCCGGCCCGCAGCCGGATCTCGCCGGCGGGGTGGTCGGCCGCCTCATCGGGTCGGCCGGTCGTGTGCTTCCGGCTGGGTGTCAGATCGGTGTCGCGCATGTGCTCAGGTACTCCCATTCGTCGTTGGGCCGGGTGTTGGCAGGTGGAAACCGGGCGGGCGGCAACGCCCGCCCGCCGCACCGTACCGGGTCCGGGCGGACCGCGGACGGTGGTGCGGTCAAAGGACAGGCGGCGGAGCCGGGAGCCGGGGGCGGAGCAGCAGCGCGGGCGGCACCTGTTCGGGGAAGCCCAGCCGCAGCAGCCCGTGCCCGATTCCGGCCAGGCCGGTGAGCAGGCCGGGGTGCGGCACGTGGTCGGGGGTGCCACAGCGCGGGCCCTCCTGGTCGACCCCGGCGAGCAGCGCGGCCGCCCGCCGCACCCACGGTGTCCGCCCGTACGCCGGGCCGCCGCGGCCGAGCAGCTCCAGGACGCCGAGCTCGCCGTGGCAGAGGCTCTGGTCGGGCAGCGGCGCGGCGCGCGCGGTGTTCCGGACGGCGCGCGGGAGCCACTCGGCGAGCTGCCGGTCGGCCTGCGCGCCCGGGCTGTCGGCCACCGCGAGCGCGATGCCGGGGCGGCCGCGGCACCACGACGCCTCGCGGGCGCGCCCGGTGGTGGCGGCGTGCAGTGCGGCCAGGCCGGCCCGGTGGTGCGGGCCGTCGGCCGGCTCGCCGGCGGCCCGCGCGTACCGCAGCAGCGCCCAGCCGGTGCCCGCCGCGCCGTGGGCGAAGCCGGGGCCGGCGGGCAGGGGCGCCGCGGCGAGCCGTTCGGCGCAGCGGGCGGCGGCGCGCAGTGCCTCCGGCCGGCCGGAGGCGGCGTGGACGGCGAGCAGCGCGGCCAGGCCGCCGGCGGTACCGCTGTGCACGCCGGTGTCGCTCTCGCGTTCGGCGGCGGCCGCGGTGAGCGCCACCGCCGGGCCGGTCCACTGCCGGATCAGCGGGTCGTCCAGGGCGCGGGCGATCTCGGTGAGCGCGTACGCGATGCCGCCCAGCCCGGCGAACGCGCCGGAGCCGACGGCGGCCGGGTGGTCGGGGTGCGCGCCGAGCAGGTCGAGCAGGCCGGGGACGGGCGCGAGCGCGCGGCGGGCGACCTCGGCGTAGCGGTCGGAGCCGGTGAGCGCGGCCAGTTGGGCGAGGAAGAGCGCGGTGCCGGTGTACCCGCCGGCCAGGTCGGCGCCGAGCGGGCGGACCCGCCAGTACCGGTCGGCGAGCAGCTCCAGGCCGAGCCAGTTGGTGCGGGCGCGCCCCCGGTACGCGGCGGCGACGAGCTGGTCGCCGACACCGCGGGCGGCGGCCAGCAGCTGCTCGGGCTCGGGCGCGGTCGCCCAGACGTTCTCCGGCACCGGGCGGCCGGGGCGGTGTGCGGGCGCGGTGGCGGCGCCCGCCATCGCCGCCCGGATGATCCACTCCTGGTCCTTGCGGTCCACCCCGCCGAGGGCGGCGAGTTTGGCCTCGGCGCGGGACAGTCCGGTTTCGGACAGTTCGCCGGGGAGCCGGCGGCCGCCGGACGTCCACAGGTCGCGGCTGCCGGGGCGGGTGGTGAAGAGCGGGACGTCGCCGGCCCGGAGATCGGCGAGCTCGTGGTCGGCGAGGCCGGGCCGGCCGGGGTCGGCGACGGCGTCGGTGCGCAGCAGCTCCAGCACCGCGCCCCGGGCCGCGGCGTCGCCCAGCACGTCCGGGTGGGTCGACTCGTCCAGCAGCCGCGCGTACACCCGGGTGGCGCGCGGCACCACCCGCACCTCGTCCTCGGCGAAGGAGTGCAACAGTCCCTGCGGGCCGCAGAGTCGGCTGCGGCCGGCGGCGAGCGCGGCGTACCCGGCGCGGAATCCGGCCACCAGCGCCTCGGTGTACGCAGCCGGGTCGGCGGGGGTGCCGTCCAGCCGGGGCCTGTTGCGGGCCTCGCCGAACGGCCGGGGGCGTCGCACCAGCCGCATCTCGTCGGTGCCGGCTCCCGCCCAGTCCACGCCCTCGACCGGGGAGGTCGCCCGCAGACCGCCGCCGATGCCGGAGACGTCCACGGCGCCGTCGTCGCCCAGCAGCAACTGCGGCAGCAGGCCGACCCGGTGGACCGACTCCTCCAGCGCGCGGGCGGCCGGGTCCTCCGCCGGCCCGGCCTGGGCGGGCGGGTGGAACAGCGTCTCCACGTCGACCAGGACGGGGTGCTCCCCGCAGGCGACCACGTTCTCGAAGTGCAGGTCGGTGCCGTCCAGCACGTGCAGCAGCGCCAGCAGCGCGCCCTGGCGCCGGTAGAACCGCTCCACCTCGAACGGGGTGCGGCAGGGCCGGGCCTCGGCGAACTCCGTCCAGCCGTGGCCGCCGCGGTCCAGCAGCCCGAGCGCGCGCAGCCGGGGCACGTCGGGCTGGGCGTTGAACCAGCCGAGCAGCGCGTTGAAGTGCCGGTGCGCGGCGGGCGGCCGGGGCCGGTACGCGACGGCGGCTCCGTTCGCGAAGTGCAGCACCGCGACGGCGCGGCCGCGGCGGTGGCGGTCGCCGGCCTCGGAGTCGACGGCCACCAGCGCGCCGGGGTCGGTGCCGCCGAGCAGGGCGGGGACCAGCAACGGGCGGTCGGCGGCGAAGCGGGAGAGCAGCTCGGCCTGCGCCTCGGCGGCGTCCAGGCAGGCCTGGGCGAGCAGCTGGGCGAGCACCGGGTAGGCGCGCACCAGCACGGCGAGGCCGTCGCGGCGGGCGGTGAGGGCCAGGAAGGAGCGGAACCGTTCCTGCGGGGTGGCGCCGCTCAGCCGGCCGGCCGCGCGGGCGGTGTGCAGCTCCAGGACCAGGGTGCGCGCCGCGATCCGGCTCAGGCGGGCGGTGAGGCGGGCGGTGAAGCCGGCGCGCAGGGCGGGCAGGTCGAGGTGGGCGGTGGTCTCCAGCGTCGCGCAGAGCCGGACCAGGGCGCGCTCGGCGAAGGGCGCCAGGACCAGGCCGAAGCCGGTGAGACCCGGGTAGGCGGCCCGCGGCACGATCGGGCGGACGGGCGCCGCGGCGACGGCGGCCTCGGTGAAGGCGGCCCACTCGGGCCGGCCGGCCGGAAGTGGCAGGCCGGGCGTCAGGGCCCGTTCCCACCACGGCGCGCCGGCGACGGCCCCCGTGAGCCGGAGCCGGGCCGCCCGGGGCTGTGCCGGCGGCCGCGACGGGCCGGGCACCGCCGCGCGGCTGGAGACGTCACCGGGCACCGGAGGGCGCTGAGCCGTGGCGGCCGGGGCTGCGGCCGGTGCGACCGGGCCCTGAACCGGTGCGCCACCCCCGTCGGGGCGTGCTCTTCGCACGGCGTTCACCTCAGCCACCACCGCACCTCCGATGCCGGGAGAGGGCAGCGCTGCCGTCGAAGACGCCGCCCTCGGGCCGATCCTTGCGCTGCCGCGGCCACCGGGGCATGGGGGGCAGGCCCCCATCTTTGCGGTGGCCGGCCCGCATCATCTGGGGTGTGCGGGCCGTCGTCCCGCGGTGCGCGGGCCGGAGGGTCAGCGCCGGGCGACCAGCAGCTGGGTGGCCACCGCCGGCCGGCCGTTCATGGTGCGCACCGGCAGCTCGCGCTCGGCGACCGGTTCGAACGCGCCGAGCAGCTCGTCCAGCCACTTCCGGGTGTGGTGGCGGCAGACCGCGCCGTCGCTGGTCTCGAACACCCCGTACCGGCCGTACCGTTCGGCGAACTCCGCGTAGCGGTCGCGGTTGCGCGCGTCGGGCTGGAGGCAGAGGTCGCTGACGTAGAGCAGGCCGCCCGGCCGCAGCACCCGGTGCAGCTCGGCGACCAGGGCGCGCTGGCCGTCGCCGCCCGGCACGCAGGTGAGGACGGCGAACAGCAGCGCCGCGTCGAGGGTGCCGTCCGGGTGGGCGAGCCGCGGGGGGTCGGTCAGCACGGTGAACCGCGCGGCCGGCTGCTCGGCCCGGGCGCGGGCGACGAGGCTGGGCGCGACGTCCACGCCCTCGACGTCCGTGAAGCCGAGTGCGGCCAGCGCGCCGGCGAGGCGGCCGTAGCCGCAGCCGTAGTCGAGGACGGCCGCGCCGCGGTCGAGGCGCGCCAGCCAGTCCGGGTGGAGCGGGTGCCCGAAGGTCTTCGCCGTCCCGGTGGAGTTCCAGTAGTCGGACTGGTTGTCGAGAGCAGGCATGTCCCGATCATCGCACGCCCGTTCGCGCGGCGGGGCAGGGCCGAGCGGGGGTGGGGCCGGGGCCGAGCGGGGGTGGCCCACGGCCGCGCGGGGTGGCTCAGGGCCGCGCGGGGCGGGAGAGGCCGGCCGCGGGCCCGGTCCGGGGGCGTTCGGCCCTTGTCCGGTCCGCAGCGGTGCGGGGATCGTGATCGCCGTGCGGGTGTGTGCGTGGGGCGCGCCGAGGGCAGACGTGGCAGGACGTGAAAGTACGGAAATCTGCGTGATGGGACGGGAGAGGCCGGAGATGGGCGAGTTGGTCACGGTGCAGGTGCGCGAGGGGATGTCGGGAGGCGTCGCGGGCGACGCCAGGGCCCGGATCGCGGCCGTGGTGAGCGGGGCCGACGCCCTGGTCGAGGCGCCGCGGGTGCGGGTCGGACCGGTCGGTGGGGTCGCCGTGCTGGCGCAGGTCAACGCCGAGGTGGACGGCCGGCCGATCCGCGTCCAGGAGGCCGCCGCCGACCTCGGCGAGGCGCTGGACCGGCTGGCCGACGGGCTGCGCGGCCGGATCGCGGCCGTCACCTCCGGCTGGACGCCCAGGCCCTGGCCGCACCGGATGCGTGGCCGGGGGCTGCTCGGCGCGGTCGCCGCGCAGGGCGCGCCGCGGGGCGGACGTTCGCTCGTGCGTGTGGGGGCTGGCCCGGTCGGGGCCGATCCGTGCACCGAAATCCCGCACGGCGCCCGGGCGGAGCGGATCGTCCGTCGCAAGCCGGCCGCCCTGGTGTGGTGCTCGCCCGACGCGGCGGCCCGGACCATGGACGCGATGGACTTCGACATCCACCTGTTCACCGACCCCGCCACCGAGACCGACGCCGTGGTCTACCGGGTCGGCCCCACCGGCTACCGGCTGGCCCGCACGGTGGCCGCCGCTCCGCCCACCGGCCCGGCCGTGCCACTCACCGTCAGCCCCTGCGGCGCACCGGAGCTGACCGAGGACCAGGCCGTGGCGCGGCTCTCCGGGGCCGACCTGCCCTTCCTCTTCTTCGCCCAGCCAGGCACCCGCCGCGGCCGGGTGCTCTACCGGCGCTACGACGGCGGTCTCGGCCTGATCGCGGCCGCCCCGTGACCGGCGGGGCCGGCCCGCCCGGCCCGCTGCCGGACGGTGTGGCCCCGCCGCGCCACCCGGTGCCGATCGGACGCGCCGGGGCGCTGCGGCTGCTGGGCGGAGCACCGTTCGGCCGGATCGTCTTCACCGCGCGGGCGCTGCCGGCCGTCCGGCCCGTCAACCACGTGCTCGTCGACGACGCGATCGTCATCCGCACCCACGATGCTGCGGCCCTGAGCGCGGAGGCACCCGGGGCGGACGCGGCCGGCGTCGTGGTCGCCTACGAGGCGGACGCCATCGACCCGTCGACCCACCTGGGCTGGAGCGTGGTCGGTGACCGGCTACGCCCGCCCGGTCACCGACCCGGACCGACGGGCCCGCTACCGGGCACTGCTGCGCCCCTGGGTGGCGGGCGCGATGGAGCACACGGTGGCGATCCGGCCCGACCTGGTCACCGGCTACCGGCTCACCGAGGGCGCCGCCGGGGCCGGGTAGCGGCTCCGCGGCCGGCCCACCCGCGGACGCCCGGCGGCCTGCGCGGCTGAACCTGCCGGGGGACGCGCGGCCGTCCGGGTGGCCGGACCCGGCTGCGGACGCCCGGCTGAACCCGCGCGCGTCCCGGCCCCGTTCCCCGAGTGGACAGGATCACCGTGCCCGGCCCCACACGGGCCGCCGGCCCGCCGTCAGCAGCGGCCGCAGCGGGTCCGTTTGTCGGATGACCCGCCGTCCGGGATATTGGATCATGGTCCCGACGGGACCGGTTTCCAAGGTGACGGAGAGTCAGGGGCGTTTGTGATGACGCGGGTTGGACTTGTGCGTGCGCTGGCCGTGGCCGCGACCGGTGTGGTGGTCGTGGCCACGGGGGCGACGGGGGCCGTGGCGGCGCCGGCGGCAGCGGCGGTGCCGGACACGGCAGGGGTGCGTGCCGCCCTGCAGGGCACGGTGAACGCCGGGGCGCCGGGTGCGTTCGCGGTGATCAGGGATCACGGCGGTGCGGAGACCAAGGTCTCGCTCTCGGTCGGCAAGGCCGATCTGGACGGGACGCCGATCAACTCCGACCTGCGGTTCCGGGTCGGCAGCAACAGCAAGATGTTCGCCGCGGTCCTGGTCATGCAGCTTGCCGAGCAGGGGCGGATCGACCTGGACAAGCCGCTGCGGGACTACCTCCCGGCCGGCACGCTGCCGGAGGGCTGGACGATGACCGGCCGTCAGGTGATGGAGCACCGCGCCGGCATCTACGACCACACCAACGACCTCCTGGAGCAGGCCGGCGAGGAGACCACCAGCGCCTTCGAGGCGCGCATCCGCCACAACGTCTACGACCCCGCGAAGCTCGTGGCGATGTCGGTCGCGCACGGCGTGCAGTACACGCCCGGATCGCGCTACTCCTACTCGAACACGGACTTCGTGCTGATGGGCCTGGCGGTCGAGCACCTCACCGGCCGGCCGTACGCGGAGGTGCTGCGCGACGCGATCATCGATCCGCTGGACCTGAGCCGCACCTCCTTCGACGTGCCGGCCGAGGAGATCGAGGGGCGGCACGTCACCGGCTACCTGACCAACGACGACCGTTCCAAGCCGCTGCTGGACTCCACCGAGCAGACCGCCTCCTGGGTGTGGAGTGCCGGCGGGGTCGTCTCCTCCGCCCGCGACATGGACCGCTTCCTCACCGCGCTGATGGCCGGCAGTGCCGGCGGGCTGGTCTCGGACGCCTCGCTGAAGCAGATGACCAGTGTGCTCCCCACCCCCACCGCGAAGATCAGCTACGGGCTGGGGCTGCGGCAGATCGCGCTCTCCTGCGGCAACGTGTTCGGTCACGGCGGGATCGTCCAGGGCTTCCAGACCCAGTCGTTCGCGACCCCGGACGGCCGCCGCAGCGTCGTCGTCTTCGCCAACGCCTCCAACAACGGCGCCGTGACCCAGGGTCTGATGAACGCGCTGGAGCCGGCCTTCTGCGGCAAGCAGCCCGCCCCGGCCGCCGCGCCCCGCACCCTGACCTCGCAGGGGGCCGGCGGCGAGCAGCAGAGCGGCGTGGCGCCCCGCGACCTCCTCCCCGTCGTGGAGGACACCCGCATCTGACCCGTCCCGGCCGGGTGCTCGGACAGCACCGGGCAGCGCAGCGGCTGCGGGTGGCGGATCAGCTCGCCCAGGATGCCGCGCCCGGCCGGCAGCGGCCCGATCGCGGCGCTCTCCGCCGGCGTCAGAGCGACCGTCAGGAACGGGGAGAGGGTGGGCGCTGCCCACCCTCTCCCCGGCCGACCCGTCGTGCCGCCCCCGGCCTCAGCCGCTGCGCCGCCCGCCAGGGGGGACTACCTCGGCCCGGACCTTGAGCTCCGGACTGTGGCGGAAGGTCAGCGTGAACTCCACCCACTGGCCCGCCCGCAGCGCAGGCGGGTTGGTGATCATCAGATCGGCACCCTCCGGCGACATCACCAGCTCGCCGCGCCCCGGCACCGGTAGCGCCTCGACCGGCTCCCAGCGGCCGGACGCACCCTGGTGCCGGTGCCGCTTCAGGGTGATGCGGCCGCCGAGCTCCCAGCCGGCACCCGTCAGTTCGTCGGGGACGTCGCCGGGGTTGCGGACCGTGAAGAACGCCGCCGTGGCGGTCGCACCGCCGGCCGTCGGCAGCAGCAGCCAGCCCGGCCCGGCCTCGACCGGGCGCTGCCGCCCGGCCCCGCCGACCGCCGTCCAGCCGGAGAGCAGCGCCAGCGCCACCCCGGCCGCCACCACCGGCGGCCCGACCGCGCGCACCCGCTCGGCCGTCCGCCGGGAGACCTTCCGGCCCGGGACCGCCCGGCCCGTGACCACCCGGCCCGGGACTCTCGGCCGGGAGACCGACCGCTCGGAGACCGTCCGCCCGGAGAACGGCGCCCTCACCGGCCCGCCCCCGGCCGCCGGCCCCGCCCGCTCGCACCGGCCGTGCCACCGGAGCCGCCCCGACCCGGCTGCCAGGTGCGCAGCCGCAGGCTGTTCGCCACCACCAGCAGCGAGCTGAGCGACATCGCCACCGCCGCCAGCATCGGGTTCAGCACACCGACCGCCGCCAGCGGGATCAGCGCCATGTTGTACCCGAACGCCCAGAGCAGGTTGGCCCGGATCGTGGCCAGGGTCCGCCGGGCCAGCCGCACGGCGTCCACCACCGCCTCGATGTCGCCGCGGACCAGGGTCAGCCCGGCGGCGCCGATCGCGGCGTCGCTCCCGGAGGCCAGCGCCACCCCGAGGTCGGCGGAGGCGAGTGCGACCGCGTCGTTGACGCCGTCGCCGACCACCGCCGTCGTCCGCCCGGCCGCCTTCAGCTCGGCCACGACCTCGGCCTTGCGCTCCGGCGAGGCCGAGGAGTGCACCTGGCCGATGCCCAGCTCCTTCGCCACCGCCCGGGCCGCGCCGGCGCCGTCCCCGGTCAGCAGGACCGTCTCCAGGCCCATCCCGCGCAGCCGGTGGAGCGCCCGCCAGCTGCCGGAGCGCAGCGTGTCGCCGACCGCGAGGACGGCGACCGGCTGCCCGTCCAGCTCCGCCACCACCGGCGTCCGCCCGGCCTCACCCGCGCGGGCCAGCGCTTCGGCGAGCGCGCCCGGCAGCGGGCCCGCGGCGTCGTCGGGCCGGACCACCCGGACGCGCCGCCCGTCGACCGTGCCGGACACCCCGACCCCGGCGGTGGCCGTGAAGCCGGCCACCGCCGGGAGGGGCTCGGAGTCGCACCGGGCACGGGCCGCCCCCACGACAGCCCTCCCGATGGGGTGCTCCGAACGGTGCTCGACGGCTCCCACCAGCCGCAGCACCTGGTCCTCGTCCACCTCGGGCACGGCGGTCAGCTCGGCGAGCTCCATCCGCCCGGTGGTCAGCGTGCCGGTCTTGTCCAGCACCACCGTGTCGATCCGGCGCAGGCTCTCCAGCACCTCCGGGCCGCGCACCAGGACGCCCAGCTCGGCGCCCCGCCCGGTCGCCGCCAGCAGTGCGGTCGGCGTGGCCAGGCCCAGCGCGCACGGGCAGGCGACCACCAGGACGGCGACCGCCGCGGTGACCGCCGCCTGCGGCTCGGCGCCCGCGCCGAGCCAGAAGCCCAGCACACAGACCGCCACCGCCAGCACACAGGGCACGAACACCCCCGCCACCGCGTCCGCCAGCCGCTGCGCCCGCGCCTTGCCCGCCTGCGCGTCCGCGACCAGCGCGGTGATCCGGGCCAGCTGGGTGTCGGCGCCCACCGCCGTCGCCCGGATCACCAGCGCGCCGCCGACGTTGACCGTCGCGCCCGCCACCTTGTCCCCCGGCCCGACCTCCACCGGGACGCTCTCACCCGTCAGCAGGCTGAGGTCCAGCGCGGAGCCGCCCTCCACCACCACCCCGTCGGTGGCCACCCGCTCGCCCGGCCGCACCACGAACTCGCGCCCGGGCAGCAGCTGTTCGACCGGCAGCAGGCGCTCCGCCCCGGACTCCGGATCCCGGACGCACACCTCCTTCGCCCCCAGCTCGGCGAGCGCCCGCAGCGCCGAACCGCTGCGCCGCCGCACCCGACCCTCCAGCAGCCGCCCGGCCAGCACGAAGAGCGGCACGCCGACGGCCGCCTCCAGGTAGACGTGCGCCGCGCCGCCGCCGTCCGCGGTCAGCGAGAACGGCATCCGCATGCCGATCTCCCCGGCGCCGCCGAACAGCAGCGCGTACGCGGACCAGCCGAACGAGGCCACCACGCCGAGGCTGACCAGGGTGTCCATGGTCGCCGCGGCGTGCCGCAGCCCTTGCCGGGCCCGCCGGTGGAACCCGGCCGAACCCCACGTCACCACCGGCACCGCCAGCCCGAAGCAGACCCACTGCCAGGCCGGGAACTGCAGCGACGGCACCATCGAGAGCACCACCACGGGCACCGCCGGCAGCGCCGTCACCAGCAGCCGCCAGCGCTCGCCGGGGTCCTCCTCCCGGTCCGCCGGGGCCTGCCCGGCCACGGCCAACTCGGCGGTGTAGCCGGCTCGTGCGACCGCCGCGATCAGCTCCTCGACGCCCACCCCGGCCGGGTGCAGCACCCTCGCCCGCCCGGTCGCCAGGTTGACGCCGGCCGTGACGCCCTCGATCCGGGCCAGCCGCTTCTCCACCCGGCCCACACAGGCCGCGCAGGTCATCCCGCCGACCGCCAGATCGGTGCTGACCAGCGCCCCGGCCTCCGCTCCCGCGACCGCGCTCACCGGCCGGCCCCCGTGTCGTGACCGCTCATCCCCGGGTTCCCCCCGCCGCCGCTGCCGGGCGTCAGCCCCGGCGACACCGGCCCGGCCCCGCGTCCCACCGCGAAGGCCACCACGAACACCACCAACAGCAGCAGGGCGAACCCCGCCAGCACACTCAAGGGCCGGCCACCCGGCGACATCGCACTCACCCCCCACCAGTCGGCCCGCCACCCCCGTTGGTTCCCGTACGTTCCGAATGGCGCCGGGCACACCGGCCCGCCGCGGGCCCGGCGGGACCGGTGCGGGCGTCCGCCGGCGGGCGGCGGGACAGGGCGGTCCCACTCGAACGGGGGACCAGGTTTCGCCGTGCGGGGCGGTTGTTGCGAAGCATGGGGGCGTACGGGCCTTCGGTCGTGGGGCAGTGGAGTGGAGAGTGATCCTCGGTGCGCGAAGTTCAGGGATTGCCGCGACGGTGCGGCGTGGGGGTGCGGGCGGTGGCGCTGGCCGCCGTGGTGAGCGGCATCGGGGTGCTGGCGGCGTGCAGCAGTTCGTCGACCAATCCGTCGATCGGCTCGTCGGGTCCGGGGTCGACGTTGAGCACGGCGCCGGAGTCGTCCTCGTTCTCCGGGGAGCCGCCGTCCGCACTGGCCTCGGCGGCGGAGTCGGCGCTGGCCTCGGTGTCGGCGGCGGCCGAGTCCGCCTCGGCCGCGGCGGCCTCGTTCCAGGCGTCTGTCTCGGCGCAGGGGGTGCAGGCGCGGCAGAAGGCGGCGGAGGTACTGGGCACGCTGCAGAACGGCGGCAACGCGCTCGGGGCCGTGACGGTCACCGGGGTGCAGCGGGCGCAGACCGGGGGCCTGCACGCGGTGGTGGTGACGATCGTCAACACCGGGCTCGACACCGCCTCGTACGCGGTGCAGGTCGATTTCACCGACACCAGCGGCAAGGCGGTGGACAGTGCGGTGGTCGGCGTCGAGGGCCTGCCGGCCGGGGACAAGGCGCAGCCGATCGCGTTCAGCCGTGCCCCCGCCGACCAGACGTTGCTGCCGGTGGTGGTCAAGGCCGTGCGGTTCTGACCCCGGCTGTCCGGGTGTCCGGCAGCGCGGCCGGGCCGGCTTCGCGGCGTCTTCACATGTCCCACACATCTGCTGGGAGTGGGCGGCGGATCCGCGTGGCCGTGCCATGTCTACGGGGGTCCGCCGGTCGTGGTGGGGGAGGCCCGGCGGCCGGATTCCCGGGGGGTGGCCGGAGCACCGCGCACGGCTTTCGAGAGGGGTGCGAATCGCCCGGAATCAGGGCCGGGGGAGTCGGGGTGATCGTGGCGCAACGACTTCCGGCCGGGCGTTCGGGGTCGTTTCCGGTCGGCGGATGCGAGCATCCGGGCGCCCTGCCCGCGCCGGTACGGGAAGAAATTCCCGGGGTGCGTCCGAATGCGGACCGGACGGCGGCGCTCGCGGCTCGTCGGTCGTTCCCGTCGGTCGGATCCGTCGGCCGGGCGCCATCTTGTCATGGTTTGGACATGTCCGGGGTGCGCCGGACCGGGGACCCGGCCCGACCAGGGACGGACGCCGGGCGGAGTCCGCAGCGGTTCCAGGGCCGGACGACCCTGTTCCGGGACGGCCGGAAGGGTTTCGGAAGGCGGTGGCGAATGCGCCCCCGGCCGGGCGGCGGGTGATTTCCGGTAAGCGCCCGGATGGCCGCCGGAAAAGCCGACCGGAGGTGGGCGGTCGTTTCTTCCGGCCCGGGCCGGCCGCGTTTTCCACGGCGTCCTGCCGGCCGGAGCGGAGCGTCGAAATCCGGGCCCGGTGAGCGGGCCGGCGTCCGAATCCCGGGGCCGCGGCCGGGGAACCGTGCGGGCCGGGTGCGGCCGGTGCGGCCGGGCGGAAGGTCAAGAGCGGCGCTGAACGGCGGTCACGCGGGTAGCATCAGCTGCCGCGCGGGCGCGGTCGAACGGCGTACGAGTCGTCCAGAGTGGGCAAACGGGGGTTCTTCCTTTGGCGATCAGGGTTTTGCTGGCCGAGGACATGCACATGGTGAGGGGCGCCCTGGTGGCGCTGCTGGAGCTGGAGGAGGACATCGAGGTCATCGCCGAACTCGCCAACGGCGACGACATCGTGCCGACCGCGCTGGAACGCAGGCCCGATGTGGCGGTGATCGACATCGACCTGGCGGGCATGGACGGGCTGACGGCCGCCGCCCGGCTCCAGGAGGTGATGCCGGAGTGCCGGACGCTGATCCTGACCAGTCTCGGGCGGCCGGGCACCTTCCGCCGGGCGCTGGCGGCCGGAGCGCGCGGCTTCATCCTCAAGGACGCCCCGCCGCGCCAACTCGCCCAGGCCATCCGGCGGGTGGCACAGGGCGAGCGGGCGGTCGACCCGGATCTGATGGTGGCCGCCTGGGACAGCGGCGACAACCCGCTGACCGAGCGGGAGACCGAGGTCCTGCGGCTGGCCGCCGACGGTGCCGAAGTCACCGAGATAGCGGGGCGCCTGTACCTCTCGGTCGGAACGGTGCGGAACTACCTGACCTCGACGGTGGTCAAGCTGAACGCGCGCAACCGGCTGGACGCGGTGCGGATCGCCCGCGAGGCCGGCTGGGTCTAGCAGGGCGTCCGGCAGTCCGCCGCCCGCCCCCGGTGGCCTGCCGGTCGGCCCGGGCCGTGACGGGGCCTCAGGCCACCCGGGGCTCGTCCTCCTCCAGGGTGCCGGAGAGCTCGCTGGTGATGACCGCCTCCAGCTGGAACCAGCCGTCCGCACGGACCCCGGCGGTGAACGTGCCCCCCACCTCGGCGAGCCGGGCGGCCAGGTTGGCGAGGCCGCCGTCGGCGCCCGGCTGCTGCCCGCGGTCGTGCGCCGGCACCCCGTCGTTGGCGAGCCGCAGGCTGGTACGGCCGTGCTGGGCTACGGCGTCGATGGTGCACCGGGAGGCCTTGCTGTGCCGGATGACATTGGTGATGCCCTCGCGCAGCACCGTGGCCAGGACGGTGTCGGCGCCGGTCGTCAACCGGCCGCACTCCACCCGCAGATGGGCGTCGATCCCGGCCGCGGACAGCACCGAGCGGGCCGAGGAGAGCTCCGTCAGCAGCGACATCGAGCGGTAGCTGCGGGCCACCTCGCGGACGTCGCCGAGCGCCTGGCGGGAGAACTGGATGATGCTCTCCAACTCCGCCTGGGCCCGTACCGGCGAGCGGTTGACCATGGCATGTGCCAGTTCGCTCTTCAGGGTGATCGCGGAGAGGCTGTAGCCGAGCAGGTCGTGCAGATCGCGGGCGAACCGCAGCCGCTCCTTGATCACGGCGACCCTGGCGATGTCCTCCTGGGCCTCGTGGACGGCCAGGGTGAGATTGGCGAGCAGCGTCAGGCAGTACACGATGGTGCCGGTGACCAGGGTGGAGACCATCATGTAGAGCACGGTGGGCAGCGTGCCCTGGGAACTCAGGCCCGTGGTCAGACCGATCCCGGCGATCAGACAGCCGAAGCCCGGCAGCGCGGCCCGCATCGGCAGCAGCAACAGCATCGAGCCGCCGACGAAGCCCCCCATCCCGCCCCACGGCCAGCCGAGGAAGAGCGGCGGGACGGTGACGAGCAGCGCCTGGAGCAGCAGGGTCCAGTGCCGGTAGCGGGCCCGTGACCGGCGGAATCTCGGCAGGGTGTGGAACAGTTGGAGCCCGATCGTGGCGGGCAGCACGGTCAGGCAGAGCGAGACCGTCAGCGGGGTGACGCTCTCGTCGAGGATGTTGACGATCTGCATGGTGAGGAACGCGGTGAGGACCGTCCACACCACGGTCAGTGCGAAGCGAGGAGCGGGGGCCTCGATGCCGAGGACCCGCACGCCCGGTTCGGGGCGTCCCGGGTGCTCCACGAGGTCGTCGGGGGAGTCGGGGCCCGGCGGCCCGGGCGAGGGCTCTTCCCGTCCAGTGGCGCTGCCCGTCATGGCACTCCCTCCGGTGGTCGCTGACACGGTCGATGGTAGGGCGGAACCCGCCCGTCCGGAGGCCCCCGGGACGGACCGGTCCTTCCCGTCGGGAGGCGGTGGCGGTCGGTCGTCGGCGGAGCGTCATTCCGCCCTTCCGGCAACGGGGTTGGGTTCGGCCGGTCGGGCCGGGGGCGGGCCGGTCTCCGGGGGCGGGCCGGTCTCCGGGAGCGGGCCGAGGACGAACTCGCCGACGGCGGACTCCACGCGCCAGTCCAGCCCGAACGCCTCGGCGGAGAGGCTGGTGCTGCCGGTGCCGAGCGCACAGGCGGCCAGGCCCATGCCGGTGGCGACCAGGTACAGCGTCTGCTGCATCACGCCGACGTGCTTCAGCGTCAGCGCGTAGGCCAGTCCGCTGTACTTCCACGAGACCCGGGCGAACCGGGCCGTCATGGTGAGCAGGAGATCGGGCGGCTCGGTCATCCCGGTGCCGGCCTGCGCCTCGCGCAGCAGCGCGGAGTTCAGCTGCCCGGCCGCCGGCAGCCGGATCAGGGCGTGGCCGAGCGGGTCGTAGTAGTAGGCGCCCGGTTCGAGGCCGGCGCAGCGGCCGACGGTGAGGTAGAACTCCAGCTCGTAGCAGGCGCCGCCGCTGGGGTACGGCCGGCTGCCGGGCGGGCGGGTCCGGCCGGACGGGAGCGGTTCGCCGGCTTCCCGCACGCGCAGCGACCGGTGCAGCAGTTCACCGAGCTGGCGCAGCGTCAGCGCCGCCGTGCCGTGACGCCGGACGGAGCGGCGGCGTTCCAGCGCCTCGACCAGCGAGGTGTCCCAGTCCGGCGGTCCGGCGGCGGGCCGGGGGAGTTCGATCCGGGGGCCCGGGGGCGGTGGTTTGAGCGCGGGCGGCTGCTCCTGCCGGCCCCGCAGGGGATAGGTGGCGCCGAACTGGCCGTCGTGCAGGCCGGGCCGGCTGCTCCAGTGGAACCGGAGGTCGTCGGGGGACCACGGCAGCAGGGCCGGGTCGCGGTCCTCGGGGAAGGTGGCGGGCCGCGGGCAGCCGTCCGCCTGCGTGGCGGGGTCGGCGACCTCGACCATGCCGGTGGGGACGAGGTGCGAGAGGAGCGCGGCCACCGCCGGGCGGGCGACGGGGAGGCGTTCGGCGGCCGCGTCCAGGGTGATGGGGCGGCACAGGCTGGCGATCAGCCAGCCGGCCTCGGGCCGGGTGAAGACCGCGCGGAACGGCGAGAGCGGGGACTCCAGCAGGCTTCCGCGCCCGTTGGAACGCAGCGCGGCGAAGCGGGAGAGCCGCAGCGGCCGGTCCTCGGGTACCGGCGCCGGGTCGAGCCGGGCGCCGGTGGCCGTGGGCAGGACGGAGAGCAGCGGCTGCTCGCCGTCCGGCGCCCCGACCGAGCGGACGACCAGGCCGCCGAGCTGCCTCAGGGCCGCCAACAGCCGGACCCGCGCGGCGAGTTCCTCGGTCCCGGGGACGTTCTCCAGCTGCACCGGGCCGAGCAGCATCCGGCGCAGCGCCTCGCTGAGCACCGCTCCGGGCCGCGGGATGTGCAGGTCGCCCCACTGTGACCGGAGGATCAACGAGCCGTCGCCCGGCTGCTGTTCCAGCAGGGTGTCCTCTCTCAGCGACCACAGCTCGATCCACGCGGCGGACTGGTGGCTGTCGGACGGCCGGGACGGCGGGGCGGGCGGCACGGTGGCTCCTGGACGGGGTCGGATGCACCCGGGCGGACCTCGGTACGGTTCGCCCGGGCAGGGCGGTGGGGCTCGGATTCGGCGGTTGGTCGGGGGCCCGGGCGGGGAGCCGGCCCCGGACGGGAGCGGGCTCAGACGAACAGCGGGATCGGGTTGAGCTCGTCGTACGGGGTCGGACGGGACAGCCGGCCCAGCGCCACGGGGACGTCGAAGAGCCGGCCGGGCGCGAAGCGGGGCCAGAAGTGCCGCAGGCCCGGGACGAGCGTACGGACCACGGGCAGCGCGAGGTCGGGTCGGGTCTGGTCCAGGACGCAGACTTCCAGGCCCCGGCGTTCCAGGACGCCCTGCAGCCGGCGCAGCTCGTCGAGCAGGTCGCCGGACGGGCGGTAGGGGTGGTCGCGCGGCGTCCGGGCCGGGACGGCCGGATCGGCGGCGAGGTAGGGCATGGTGTCGGGGGACGCGGTGCGCCACCAGCGCAGGGCGACGGGGTCGGTGCAGCCGTAGCCGGTGCCGTCCGGGCGGGCCTCCAGCACCGGTGGGAGCAGCTGGTTCATCTCGGTGAGCGCGCGGCTGAGGGCGACGGCCGGATCCGGGTGCGCCCCGAAGCCGAACACGATGTCCTCGGCCGGTCGGCCGGTGCGGCGGGAGAGCGCGGCGAAGACCGGCACGCCCAGATCCGAGGTGAGGTCCAACGCCCAGACCTGGCGGCCGAGTTCGGAATGTGCCTGGCTCACCTCGGCGGTCCACGGGTCGCCGAAGGCGGCCAGGTCGACGGCCGGCTGGCGGGTGCGGTTGTACCACCAGAGGGCCACCGCGTCGCGTTCGACCAGTTCCAGCAGGCCCTGCAGGGTGGCGTCCTCCAGGGTGCCGCCGGCGGCGCAGCCGTTGGAGTCGGCGTGGACCATCCGCCGGCCGGCCCGGTCGGGCACGTTGTAGTAGAGCAGCGCGGTGGGCAGCAGCACCTGACGCTTGCGGGTGAGCGACCAGACCGGCGACCAGTCCAGCTCCGCGTCCGGGTCGAAGGGCTCGGCGACCTGGTGGAACGGGTGGCCGTCGGCGTTGCGGCGGGCGCGGTCGGCGTACTGCCGCTCGTCCCAGAGCTGGCAGCTGCCGGGGTGGACTGCGTCCGGGCCGAGGCTGTGCAGCGAGCCGCGCACCCGCGCCTCGTCGCCCTGCCAGAGGCCGCTGATCCGCTCGACCGCCTCGCACAGCGCGCCGACCCGGGCGTCCAGCGGGGTGCGGCCCTTGCCGCAGCTCTCCTGGCGCAGCGAGCCGGCCAGGTCGGACATGTGGCGGGCGCCGAGGGCCAGGTTGTGCCCGGCCCGGTAGACGTTGAGCAGGTCGGGGCCGCGCGGGTCGCGCCGGATCTCCTTGACCACGCCGGTGACCGGGCTGAGCAGGTGCCCGTACCGGTCCAGCATCCGCTGGGCGGAGAGCGCGCGGTGGCCGCCGCCGCTGCGCACGGTGCACCGGCGGGGGGCCAGCTCCACCGGGCGGGCGGCCTGCCGGGTCATCAGCGAGGAGTCGCCGCACTCCGGGCACTGCGGCCGCCGGGTGAGGCGGTGCGAGCGGCTGGCGAGGGTCAGGGTGTCGAGGGTGACCACCCGGGCGTCCTCCCCGGCGCGGTGCCCGGCCAGCCAGTGGGCGCACTCCAGCGCGGCGAGCTGGGCACCGAGCCCGACCGTGAGGGGCAGGGCGGCCAGCGGGACGGGCAACGGCGCGTCGCCGAGTGCGCGGCGGACGGGCTCCGCGCCCGAGCGGTGGCCGCGCAGCCGGTGGGCGAGGCAGTGCCAGCAGGCGCCGGTTCCGGGGCGGAAGACCGGGCCGGCCCAGAGCGTGGTGCCGGTCACCTTGGCGAGCAGCCAGGGCCGGCCGTCGGCGCGGTAGCCGGCGTCCAGGGCGGCGAGCCGGGGGTCCAGGTAGTCGCTGCAGATCACCAGGTCGAGGGCGGCGGGGGCGCCCGGCGAGGCGTGGACCAGCCCGGCGCTGCGGCAGGCGGCGCGCAGTGGGGCCGGGTCCAGCTCGCCGAGGGTGACGATCCGGACGGTGCCGGTGGGGGCGGGCGCGGAGCCGCCGGCCTGCTCCCAGTAGGCCCGGGCGGCGCTGTCGGCGCCGTCGCGGCCGGTCTCGGCGCGCTCCCGGGGCGGGCGGTGGTCGAGGAGCCCGCGCCGGGTCAGCTCGCCGACAATCCGGGCGACCTGGGCGGGGGGAACGGCGGGCGCGGCCGCACCGAGCAGCGCCGGGAGGTCCCTGGTGCCGTCGAGCAGGGGCACCAGGGCCGCCAGATGGGGGCCCCGGACGGCCGTCACCCCGTGTTCGGACATCAGGTAGACGGCGTCCCCGGGGACCACCTTCGGACGGAGGTGGTCCTTGAAGCCGATGAGGGCGGCCCGCTCGTTTCCCCCGCTGACGGTCATGGAATCAGGCCTCCGCCCCGGCGAGGAGGGGCTCGAACTCGGCGTCCCGGATGCTCAGGCACAGTGCGGTCGCCGGAGCCTGGGCGGGCAGCAGGTCGAACAGCTCGGTCACCACGTCGAGTTCCTCGGCGAGCGGCAGCGCGGGCAGCGGCTCCCCGGGCACGGTCTGGATGCCGGCCTCGGCCAGCACCTGGGCGGGGTCGTCCTCGTACCGGTGGCGCAGACCGGGCTCGGTCCAGGCACGCAGGATGACCTCTGCGAAACGCCAGTCCTTGTCTATGGACATGATTTCCTCCGTTGAGATGGCGGTAGCGGGCCGCGGGACGGATGGGCGTCGGACCTGTGCTCAGGGAAGTAGTGAACGAAATCCGAGCGATCCTCGACCAGTGCCCGTGTCACCGCTTCGATGTGAGGAAGTCACGGCCGGATCGGGAGCCGTGCACTGGCCCGCGGCCCGCGCCGGTGGGATCGTCGGCAGGATGCCCACCTCCGGTACCGGTCCCGAGTCGTTCTCGAGGGTGGGATGGCACGCTCGCGGCCATCGACCGTCCGAGAGGAGGACGCATGAGGCACGAGATCACCGGCACAGAGCGGTGGTTGTCGGCATTTCTTCGGCCGCTGGCGATCCTGGGAGCGATGTACGGGTTCACTCCGCCGACGTACGCCCTGATGCACGTGCTGGGCCGCTCCGCTCCCGAGGCGGTGCCCGGCGCGGAGCCCGCCGTCCGTTCCGAGGCCGCCGACCGTCCGGAGCCGGCTGCCCCGGCCGCCTCGTCGAGCTCGCCCGGGCAGCACCACCCCGAGCAGGTGGTCCCCGATGTTCCGCTCAGCGAGACGGAGTTGATGATGGCCCGGCAGCTCGGGCGGATGCGCGTGCTGACCAGGCTGCGGGGCTGGTAGCGGCGGCGTGGCGGTCCTCGGGGCTTCGAGCGGCGCTTGAGCGGCCGTACGCATGCTCTGGCGCGTGCAGGCCAGCAGCCGTCCCGTGGCCAGTGGCGCGCAGGGCGGCCGGGGTGTGCGTGACGCTCCGTCGGACCAGATGTCATGGGGGTTGTGGTGGCCAGAGCTGCCGATTTCACCGAACTGCTGCTGCGCCGCGGCGAAGAGCTGGCGGACCGCGAGGTCTACCGCTTCGTCCACGGTGAGGGAGCCGGGCCCGGGCAGCCCGGTGCCGACCCGCTGGCGGGCCACGCGGTCACCTACGGGGAGCTGGACCGGGCGGCGAAACGTATCGCCTCGTGGCTGCAACAGGGGCAGCCGGCCGGCCAGCGGGTGGTGCTCTGCCACGGGGACAGCGCCGGGTTCGTCCCGGCCTTCCTCGGCTGCCTCTACGCCGCGGCGATCCCCGTCCCCGCGCCCCCGCCCAGCGGCACCCGGCAGTCGGACGACCGGCTCGCCGGCATCCTCAAGGACGCCGCCGCCGGCTACGTGCTCACCGACGCCGCGCACGGCCCGCTGGTCTCCCAACTGCTCGCGAACGCCGGGCAGTCGCACATCCCGTGCCTGGCCACCGACCGCCCCGACCTCGGCGACCCGGACGCCTGGGTGCGCCCGCCCGCCCGGCCGGATCAGCCCGTACTACTCCAGTACACCTCCGGCTCGGTCAGCGAACCCAAGGGCGTCGTGGTCGGCCACGCCAACCTGCTCGCCAACCAGCGCGCCATCCAACGGGCCCTCGGCACCACCGAGCACTCCCGGATCGGCGGCTGGCTCCCGTTCCACCACGACATGGGCCTGATCGGCCAGCTGCTCCACCCGCTCTACCTCGGCGCCGGCGCCGTCCTGCTCCCGCCGCTCACCTTCGCCCAGCGGCCCGTCCGCTGGCTCCAGATGATCGACCGCTACGGCGTCACCGTCTCCGGCGCGCCCGACTTCGGGTACCGGCTCTGCGTGCAGCGGGTCGGCGAGGAGCAGGCCGCCGCGCTCGACCTGAGCCGCTGGGAGGTCGCGGTCACCGGCGCGGAGTCGGTCCGGGCCGAGACCCTGGACGCCTTCACCGCCCGCTTCGCGCCGGCCGGGCTGCGCCCCGCCGCGCTGCGGCCCGGGTACGGGATGGCCGAGGCCACCCTGCTGGCCACCGTCGGCGGCCCCGCACCCCGGCCCGGGCGGCGGGAGGTGGACGCGGCGGCGCTCGCGGAGAACCGGGTGGTCGCGGCCGTGCCCGGAAGGGCCTCCCGCAGCTTCGTGTCGGTCGGCCGGCCGGCCGAGGGCCTGGAGGTGCTGATCGTCGACCCGGAGAGCACCGCCCCGCTGCCGGACGGCACGGTCGGCGAGATCTGGCTCCGCGGTGACGCCGTCGCCCAGGGCTACTGGAACCGCCACCTGGAGAGCACGGAGCTCTTCCACGCCCGGCCCTCCGGCGCCGGGCCGCAGCACGGCGGGGGCCATCTGCGCACCGGTGACCTCGGCTTCCTCGACGACGGCGAACTGTTCGTCGTCGGCCGGCTGAAGGAGCTGCTCATCGTCGCCGACCGCAACCTGCACCCGCAGGACATCGAGCAGCAGGTGCAGAAGCTCAGCGTGCTGTTCGGCTCCGGCGCCGCCTTCACCGTCGGCGCCGACCAGGACCAGGTGGTGGTCGTCCAGGAGGTCCGCACCGGGGGCGCCGAGGAGGAGCTGCCGGCCCTGGCCGGAGCCGTCCAGCGGTGCGTGGCCGAGGAGTTCGGCGTCGCCGTCGAGCAGGTGCTGCTGGTGCGCCCCGGCACCGTCCGGCGCACCACCAGCGGCAAGTTGCGGCGAACGGCGATGCGGCAGCTCTTCCTGACCGGCCGGATCAAGCCGCTGCACACCACGGTGGGCGAGGGCAGGCTGCTGACCATGCCCCAGCCACCGGCCACCGGTCCGGCCAGGGAAGGAGACGAAAGGTGCAGTCGCGCGGCGGGGTGAGCACGGGAGCGGCATCGGCGCCGGCGGCGGGGTTCCCGCCGCCCGGCGCCGCCGAGGCGGAGGTCCGGCGGCGGATCGCCGAGCTGGAACGGGCCTTCGGCGACCCGGACGACCCGCACAACCCGACCGGCAGTGCCGCGTTCCTCGCCGCCGACGCCCGGGAGGAGCCGCTCGCCGCCGCCGAGCTGCTGGTCGAGCGGTTCGGGCTGAACGACGAGTTCGTTCCCGCCGAGCTCGGCGGCCGGCTGACCGAGCTGGACAGCCTGGCCCGGGTCGTCCGCGCGGTGTTCCGCCGCGACGCGTCGCTCGGCCTCGGCTCCGGTGTCACCAGCTTCCAGGCGGCGGTGGCGGTCTGGGCGGCCGGCACCCCCGCCCAGCGCCGGACCGCCGCCCGGCTGCTGCACGCCGGCGGCCGGCTGGTCGTCGCCTACCCCGAACTGGCCCGCGGCAGCAGCTTCCTCGCCAACGAGCTCACCGCCACCGGGGCGCCTCCCGGCGGCGACGGCCCGGCCGGCCTCCGGCTGAGCGGCCGCAAGGAGGCCTTCGCCAACGTCGGCCGGGCCGACGCCCTGGTGCTGTTCGCGCGCACCGGCAGCGGCCGGGAGAGCCACTCCGCGCTGCTGGTCGAACGCGCCGAGCTGCCCGCCGGAGCGGCCACCGCCCTGCCCCGGCAGCGCACCCTCGGGGTCCGGGGCTGCCTGGTCGACGGCATCGAGTTCGCCGACTGCCCGGTGCCCGGCGGCGCCCTGCTCGGCGGCCCCGGCCGCGGCCTCGAACTCGCCCTGCGGGTCTTCCCCCTGATCCGCAGCGTCGGCCCGTCGGTGGCGCTCGGCAGCGCCGACACCGCGCTGCGCACCGCCGTCGCCTGCGCCGTCGACCGCGGCGTGGCCGAGGAGCGCCCCGACGACGGCGACGGCCGGCAGCGGGTCTCGCACGCCCGCACCACCCTGGCCGGCGCCTTCGTCGACCTGCTGATGTGCGACTGCCTGGCGCTGGTCGCCACCCGCGCGGCCCACCTGGCCCCGGCCGGGACCGCGCTCTACGCGGCGGCCGTCAAGTACCTGCTGCCGCAACTGCTCACCGACACCGCGTACGAGCTCTCCACCCTGCTCGGCGCCGAGTTCCACGATCCGGCCGGAGCGTACGGGGAGTTCCCGAAGAACGTCCGCGATCTCCCGATGATCGGCCTCGGCGCGGCCGGTTCGGCCGCCTGCCGGGCCACCGTCGTCCCCCAACTGCCGCGACTGGCCGCGCAGTCGTGGTTCACCGAGGGCGGGGCGCCGGACGCGCTCTTCCGCTTGGAGGCGGGCGGACTTCCACCGCTGGACCTCGGCCTGATCGGCCCGGCGGCCACCGGCGACCCGCTCGCCGGCTCCCTGCCCGCCTCCGCCGCGGCCCTGGAGCGCGAGGCGCCCGACCCGGAACTCGCCGTGCTGGCACGGCTGTTCGTCGACGAGCTGGCCGCCCTGCGCGACGGCTGCGCCGCACTCGACCGGGACGGCCGCCCCGCCCTCGCCGACCCACGCGGCCACGCCCTCGCGGACCGGTACGCCCTGCTGCTCACCGCCGCCGCCTGCCTCGGCGTCTGGCGCGGGCAGCGGGAGGCCGGGCAGGGGTTCCTGGCGGGCACCGGCTGGATCGCCGCGGCCCTCACCAGGCTGCTGCGCCGGCTCGGCACCGCCACCCCGAAGAGCGCCGCGGACCACGACGGACCGCTGCTCGCCGAAGTCCTGCGGCGCTACCGCGGGCGCCGCAGCTACGACCTGTACGACACGCCACTGGCCGGTGGCACGCCCACCCTCCGAGGAGACGGGGACAGCTGATGACAACCGGAACGACAGACTGGCAGTCGCTGGTGATCACCGCGGTCGACGGCACCGAGTACGAGCTGTACGGCTGGCTCACCGCCCGGCTCCGCGACCACCTGCCGGGCGACGCCCCCGTCGAACCCGACGTGCCGCTGACCGAGTACGGCCTGGACGCGGTCGTCGCCCTCGCCCTGTACGGCGAGATCGAGGAGCTCTTCGCGCTCGGCCTCGATCCCGGCACGGTCTACCGCTTCGCCACCGTCGACGAGCTCGCCGTCCACCTCGGCGGCCTCGCCGCCGCCCGCCCGTCCGGCCCGGCGGCCCGCTCATGACCACTCCGACCACCACCGCGCCCGCCTCCGTCACGCTGCGCCTGCAGGCCGTCCTGCTCGCCGCGGCCGACGAGCTCACACCGGACCTGCTCCAGCCCGAGCCGGGCGGCCCCTGCGAGGACGAGCTGGACGAGGAACTCCAGCTGGCCGACGACCTCGGCTTCGACTCGGTGATGCTGATGAGCCTCAAGGCCTCGCTGGAGGAGCACTTCCCCGAGCTCGGCGGGCTCTCCATGCCGGAGGTGCTGCCCAGCCTGCACACCGTCGGCACGCTGCTGGAGTACCTGAACCGGCGGCTGGCACCGGCCGGGGCGGCCTGAGATGGCCCGCTCGCTGGAACCGGCGCCCGACGCACGGACCGGGCGGGTGTTTGCCCACCCGGTCCAGGCCCGCGGGCCGGACGGGCCGTGGGACGAGCTGCGCGAGGCGATGGAACGGCACGGCAGCGCCCTCGTGCACGCCCGGATGGAGGACTGGCTGCCCGGGGACCTCGCCGACCCCCGGCTCCCGGAGCAACTGGGGCCCGACCACGCGCGGTTCCGGCGGATGCGGCACCCGGCCGTCCGGGCCCGGTTCGTCGCCTCCCGGATGATGCTCAAGCACACCGCCGGCGCCGTCGTCGGCGAACCCCCGCAGGCCCTGGAGCTGGCCTACAAGCTCGGCGGCCGTCCGTACCTGCGGGGCTTCGGCCAGCTGGACCTGAGCCTGAGCCACACCGCGGACCTGCTGGTCCTCGGGCTCACCCGGCGCGGCTGGATCGGCGTGGACGCCGAGCTCACCGACCGGCAGATGACCGGCCTGGGCACCGAACCCCAGATGTGCACGCGCCACGAGCAGGAGGAGCTGGACCGCATGCCCGAGGAGGAGCGCAACAGCGCGCTCGTCCGGCTCTGGACCCTCAAGGAGGCCTACAGCAAGGCCATCGGCCAGGGCATGCGGTTCCGCTTCACCGAGTTCGGCTTCGGACCGCGGGACCGGCAGGCCGGCGAGGTCCGGCTGCCCGACGGCTCCCCCGGCACCGGAGCCGAGTGGGCCTTCCACACCTGTGTGATCCAACAGCGCTACACCGTCAGCCTCGCGCTCTGCGACACCGGCTTCGGCCAGACCGGGGACGGCGTGGACGCCCTGCGGGTGGCGGGAGACCTCCTCGCCGAACTCACCGGGGGACCGGCCGCCCGCACCCCAAGCTGACCCTGCCATCATCCACCCGGCGGCCGGCCCGCCACCAGTGCGGCCGTCACCCGGCGGCCGTGAGAATCTCACAGCACGTCAAGGCGGTTACTTCCTGTCCGATTCCTGAAGATCTCACTGTCATGGCGGCTCTCCCTCGTGTCACGATCCAGAATGACCGGACGCATCCCGCAGCCCGGCATCGCGGAGAGATGGGGGAAGTCCTCGGATGGAAATTCAGGTGCTCGGCCCGCTGACCGCCGCCGCCTCGGGTCTGTCCATCGTCCCGACGGCGGCCAAGCCGCGCCAGATCCTGGCGCTGCTCGCGCTCAACGCCAACCGGATCGTCTCCGTTCCCCAGCTGATGGAGGAGCTGTGGGGCGCCGACCTGCCGCGCAGCGCCACCACCACGCTCCAGACGTACATCCTCCAGCTGCGCCGCAAGCTCCGTGCGGCCGCGGTGAAGAGCGGGGAGCCCCTCTGCGCCGAGCGGACCCTCGCCACCCGGCACGGCGGCTACGTCCTGGAGGTGCCGCCGGGCGCGGTGGACGCCCACGAGTTCGACCGGCTGACCGCGGCCGGCCACGCGGCCTTCGCGGTCGGGGACATGGAGGCCGCTGCCAGCCTGCTGGGCGCGGCTTCCGCGCTCTGGCGCGGACCGGTGCTGGTCGACGTCCGGCACGGTCACCAGCTCGCCATCGAGGCCACCCGGCTGGAGGAGTGCCGGATCGGCGTCCTGGAGCGGCGCATCCGCGCCGACCTGCGGCTCGGCCGCCACCACGAGGTGATCGGCGAACTGTCGGCACTCACCGGCCACCACCCGCTGGACGAGGCGCTGCACGCCCACCTCATCGTCGCCCTGTACCGCGCCGGGCGGGCTCCTCGCGCGCTGGAGGTGTACCAGAAGCTGCGCGACACCCTGATCGACGAGCTCGGGCTGGAGCCGTCGGGACAGCTCCAGCTGCTCCAGCGGGCCATCCTGCGGGGTGAACCGCTGGACGAGTACGGGCCGGAGGCCGCCGCCCCGCTGCTGCGCGGCGGCCGGCTGGTGGGCTGAGCCCGCCGCAGACCCCGGGGCCCGCCCCCGGACACCCGTCCGCCCGGCGGCACGGTGGGTCCGGGGGCGGGCCCCGGGGGGCTCCGGGCCTTCCGTCGCCGCTCCAGCCCACGTCCAGCGACCTTCCAGAGCCGCTGGCCACCATCGTCGGGCACCGCCGTCCGGTGGTGCAGCTGGAGCGATGGAGGCCGCGTGAACCAGTACGTAGCAGCCGGACCGCGGCCCGGGGCACCCCTTCGGCTGATCTGCTTCCACCACGCCGGGGCCGGCGCGCTGACCTTCGCCGGCTGGTCCGCCCGGATCGGGCCGCTGGTCTCGGTGGTGCCGGTCCGGCTGCCCGGCCGCGAGACCAGGCTGGGCGAGGACCGGATCACCGACGTGGACCGGCTCTTCCGGGAGCTCGACGAACACCTCGGCCCGCTGCTCGACGAGGGCCCCTACGCCTTCTACGGGCACAGCCTCGGCGCGCTCGTCGCCCACCGGTTCGCCGGTCACCGGATCGACTCGGGGCGGCGGGCCCCCGCCGGGGTCCTGGTGGGCGCCTGTATGGCTCCCCATCTGCCGAACCCGCTGATCTCGGCCGCGGACGCCGACGACACCCGGCTGCTGGGCCTGCTCTCCGGCCTCGGCGGGGTGCCCGAGGAACTGCTCGCCCGCCCGGCCTGGCTGCGCGGGATGCTCGCCACCACCCGCGCCGACCTCGTCCTCGGCCGCGCGCTGAGGGAAGGCGCCACCGCGCCGCTGCCCTGCCCGATCTGGGCGTTCGCCGGGGCGGAGGACAGGATCGCCACCCCCACGGCGGTCGCCGCCTGGGAGCGGTGGACCACCTCGGCCTTCCACCTCCGCACCCTGGCCGGCGGCCACTTCTTCGTCCGCGACGGCGAACTGCCACGGCTGCTGGGCGAGTTGCTCGACCCGTCGGTGGTACTCGCGGCCGAGCACCGGGAAACTCCACGCACGTTCGAACCTCTCGGTGCCGGCACCGCCCGGGATGGCATCCGCGGGCTCCGCAGCGCCGGTGAGTGAACAGAGCATCCCAACCCTGAAGGGAGAGGCGATATGGATATCGGCCTGCTCGGCCCGCTGAGGGTCGACCAGTCGGGGGTGTCCATCGTTCCGACGGCGGGCAAGCCACGGAAGGTCCTGGCCCTGTTGGCCTGCCGGGCCGACCGGCTGGTGTCGGTGGAAGCACTGATCGAGGAGGTCTGGGGCGAACACCCCCCACGCAGCGTCCAGACCACCCTCCAGACCTACGTCCTCCAGCTGCGCGGCTGCATCGCGGCCGCGCTGGACGGGCCGGCCCCCGTCGGCCTGCCGCTCGGCGCCAAGAGCGTCCTGGTCACCGAGGCCGGCGGCTACCTGCTGGACACCCAGGGCGGCACCCTGGACAGCACCGAGTTCGCCCTGCTCTGCCGCCGCGGACACCGGGCGATGGACGTCGGGGACCACGTCACCGCCTCCGCCACCTTCCGCAAGGCGCTCGAACTCTGGCGCGGACCGGCCCTGGTGGACGTCCAGTGCGGGCTGCTGCTGGAGGCCGAGGCGCGCTCCCTGGAGGAGTCCCGGCTGAGCATCCTCGGCCGCCGGATCGAGGCCGACCTGAGGCTCGGCCGCCACCACGAACTGGTCGGGGAGCTCTCCGGCCTCTGCGCCCAGTACCCGCTGCACGAGGGGCTCCAGGGCCAGTTGATGATCGCCCTCTACCGCTCCGGGCGCCGCTCCACCGCCCTCGAGGCCTACCAGCGGCTGCGCACCGTGCTCAGCCGGGAACTCGGCCTGGACCCGTCCCCGGAGCTTCGCGAACTCCAGAGCGCCCTGCTGGACGCCGACCCCGGCCTCGACCTGGTCGGCACCGTCACCCCGGGCCGGCTGCTGCGCGCGATCTGACCGACCGTCACCACCCCACGAGAGAGGCATACGATGAGCGAGTTCTCCCTGTCCGAGCTCACCGGCAAGCTGCGCGACTGCGCCGGCGAGGCCGAGGGCTACGACCTGGACACCGACGACGTCACCGACGTACCGTTCCTCGAACTCGGCTACGACTCGCTGGCGCTGCTCCAGGTCACCGGAGTGCTCAAGCGCGAGCGCGGGATCGTGATCCCGGACGACGAGGTGATCGCGGCCGAGACCCCCCGGGTGCTCCTCGACCTGATCAACCACAGCCTCGCCACGCGGGCCGCCTGATGCCGTACGCAGCCATCACCTACCGCGTCAAGCCGGGCCACGAGGACGAGATCGCCGCGATCTTCGCCTCGTTCCAGCGGGTCGACACCCCCGACTACGCCGCCGCCGACGGCAGCGAGGCCGGGCGGCTGCTCGGCACCGGCGTCTTCATCAAGGACGACGTCCTGATCCGGGTCATCCACTACGAGGGCGAGTTCGCCGCCGTCGGCCGGCACATGGCCGCCCAGCGGGGCGTCCATCTGCTGGAGGAGAAGCTCGCCCCCTACCTCGCCGAGGAGCGGGACACCACCAGTGCCGAGGGCTTCGCCGCGTACTTCCGCAACGCACTGATGCGCTCGATCTCCCAGCTCACCGTGGACACCCACCCGAACCGGGCCTGACCGCCCCGGTCACCCGAGGAAAGGCGGCCCCACCATGACCACGGCACTGGGCGTCCTCGCGCTGCTCGGCAGCGGAGTCACCGCCGGAGTGCTCTTCGCCGTCGCGCTGAGCGTGCTCCCCGCGCTCTTCGCGATGCCCACCAGCACCTACGTGTACGCCCATCAGCTGCTCGGGCGGAACTGGGATCCGACCATGCCGGCCATCGTGCTGGGATCCACCCTGGCGGACGTCCTCTGGGCGCTCCTCGGCGGCTCCGCCGTCCGGGCCGCGGCCGTGACCGCGGCGGTCCTGCTGCTGGGCGTCTCGGCCGTGTCCCACCTGTGCAACGTCCCGATCAACCGGCGGGTCAAGGCGGTCGAGGACCCGCAGCGACTCCCCGCCGACTGGACCGACCCGCGCCCGCTCTGGCGGCGCTGGCACCTGCTGCGCACCACCCTCGCGGTGGCCGCACTGATCGCCAACACCGTTGCAGCACTCGGAAGATGAGCGGAGAAGGGCCGGGCCGGCCTCCCCACGGGGAGACCGGCCCGGCCCTTGTTCCGGGGCGGCGCGGCGCGGCGCCGCCCGGTCAGGATGCGGGCGCCGTGTCCCTGACCGAGATCTGCGCGACCGTCCGCAGCAGGCTGCGCCGGAAGGTCGCCACGAACCCCTCGACCGTGTCGGTGTCCCGGAGCCGGCTCAGGTACGGCTTGAGCCTGAGCTCCACCTCGCGCACCCCCGGCTGGCCGGCCATGTGCCGGGCCACCGCGTCCAGATCACCCTGGTACTCGATCACCCGCACCAGGGTGTCGTCCCGGATGAACACGGCGGTGGCCAGGATCCGGCCGGCCTCCTCACCGCTCTCCGTGCGGACCCGGTCCGACCTCACCCGGCGGAAACTGCCGAAGATCTCGGTGAGTTCGGCCTCGAAGCCCGGCTTGATGTCGTACGTGATGGCGGCGAACGGCATGGGTGGCTCCTGCGTGTGCGGTGGGCGGTGAACGCCCCAAGGCCACCACCGGCGGCTCGTATTCTCCTCAAGTCCCTTGCCTGGACGGCCTCTTGAGCCTGGCTCCAGTTGCCGCTGCAACAGTCCGGCGTGTCGGAAGGGCACCCCAGCGGCAGGAGGACAGCAATGCACCGAACCCTCATCGTGGCGAAGTTGCAGCCGGGCAAGGCGGACGACATCGCGGGCATCTTCGGCGACTCGGACGCCACCGAACTGCCCCACCTGGTCGGTGTCTCCCGGCGCACCCTGTTCCGGTTCCACGACCTCTACTTCCACCTGGTCGAGGCCGACCAGGACATCACGCCCGATCTCTACCGGGCCCGCAGCCACCCGCTCTACGAGGAGATCAACACCCGGCTGGCCGCCTGCGTGAACCCGTACGACCCGAACTGGAAGGAGCCCAAGGACGCCATGGCGACCCCCTTCTACGTGTGGACCAAGGACGAGGGGCGGATCCAGTGACCACCGAGACCGACCGCGACACCATCACCCGCACCGTCAAGGTCTCCGCCGACCAGGTCGAGGCCAACGTCAAGCGCGGCGGCGACATCCGGGTGACCCTCAGCCCCAAGACCGTCGGCTGCACCTCCGGCTTCGGCGGCGTGCTGCGCCTCGCCCCCGGGGACCACGTCACCGAGCACTACCACCCCTACTCCGAGGAGTTCATCCACGTCGTCTCCGGCGTGCTGGAGATGACCCTGGACGGCCAGACGGTCGCCCTCGGCGCCGGGGACTCGCTGCTGGTGCCGATCGGCGTCCGGCACCGGCTCGTCAACACCGGTGAGACCACCGCGAACTGCGCCTTCCACCTGTCGCCGCTCGCGCCGCGCCCCGAACTCGGCCACGTGGACACCGAGCCGGCCCAGCACCCGGCGGCCGCCAACCCGCAGGTGGGCGGTTCCCGATGACCGCCGAACGGCGGGCGGTGATCACGGGGATCGGCGTGGTGGCGCCCGGCGGGGTCGGCCGGGAGGCGTTCTGGCAGCTGCTCACCGAGGGCCGCACCGCCACCCGGCGGCTCAGCCTCTTCGACCCGGCCGGGTTCCGCTCGAAGGTCGCCGCCGAGGTGGACTTCGACCCGGCCGCGGCCGGCCTGGAGGCCCGCGAGATCCGGCGGATGGACCGGGCCGCCCAGTTCGCCGTCGTCTCCGCCCGCGAGGCGATCGCCGACAGCGGCCTCGACCTGGCCACTGTCCGGCCGGAGCGGATCGCCGTCGGCGTGGGCAGCGCCGTCGGCTGCACCATGGGCCTGGAGGAGGAGTACCTCGTCCTCAGCGACCGCGGCCGGCAGTGGCTCGTCGACCACACCTACGGCGTCCCGCACCTCTACGGCTACATGGTGCCGTCCACACTCGCCGTGGAGGTCGCCTGGGCGGCCGGCGCCGAGGGCCCGGTCTCGCTGGTCTCCACCGGCTGCACCTCGGGCATCGACGCCGTCGCGCACGCCGTCCAGCTGATCGAGGAGGGGAGCGCCGACGTCGCGCTGGCCGGCGCCACCGACGCGCCGATCTCGCCGATCAGCGCCGCCTGCTTCGACGCGATCCGGGCCACCACCGCCCACAACGACGACCCCGAACACGCCTCCCGGCCGTTCGACCGGGACCGGGCCGGCTTCGTGCTCGGCGAGGGCTCCGCCGTCCTGGTCCTGGAGGAGAAGGCCGCCGCCGAGGCACGCGGCGCCCACGTGTACGGCGAGATCGTCGGCAGCGCCGGGCGCAGCAACGCCCACCACATGACCGGCCTCAAGCGGGACGGCCGGGAGATGGCCGAGGCCATCTCGGTCGCCCTCGACCGGGCCCGGCTCGACCCCACCGCCGTCGACTACATCAACGCGCACGGCTCCGGCACCCAGCAGAACGACCGGCACGAGACCGCGGCGTTCAAGCGCGCACTCGGCGACCACGCCTACGACATCCCGGTCAGCTCCATCAAGTCGATGATCGGGCACTCGCTCGGCGCGATCGGCTCGATCGAGGTCGCCGCCTGCGCACTGGCCCTGGACCGGCAGGTCGTGCCGCCCACCGCCAACCTGCACAACGCCGACCCGCACTGCGACCTGGACTACGTCCCGCTGACCGCCCGTGAGCACCGCACCGACGTGGTGCTCACCGTCGGCAGCGGATTCGGCGGCTTCCAGAGCGCGATGGTCCTGGCCCGGCCCGGCGCGGCCGGCCACGGGAGGAGCTGACCATGCCCGCCGACGACCAGCCCCCGGTGATCACCGGCATCGGGATCACCGCCCCCACCGGCATCGGCGTCGAGGCCCACTGGGCCGCCGTCCTGGCCGGCAAGTCCGGCATCGAACGGATCACCCGCTTCGACCCCGAGCCCTACCCCGTCCGGTTCGCCGGCGAGGTCACCGGCTTCAGCGCCGCCGACACGGTGTCCAGCCGGCTCATCCCGCAGACCGACCACTGGACCCACCTCGCGCTCGCCGCCTCCGAGGCCGCCCTCGCCGACGCCGGCGTCGACCCGGCTGCGCTCCCCGAGTACGAGATGGCCGTCGTCACCGCCAGCTCCTCCGGTGGCACCGAGTTCGGCCAGCACGAGATGGAGGCGCTCTACCAGCACGAACCCGAATGGGTCGGCGCGTACCAGTCGATCGCCTGGTTCTACGCCGCCACGACGGGCCAGATCTCCATCCGGCACAAGCTGCGCGGCCCGTGCGGCGTGCTCTGCGCCGAACAGGCGGGCGGGCTCGACGTCATCGGCCAGGCCCGCCGGCTCACCCGCAGGGACGCCCGGCTGGTCGTCACCGGCGGCACCGACGCCTCGCTCTGCCCGTACGGGTTCGCCGCCCAGCTCTCCACCGGCAAGCTCTCCACCGTGCCCGACCCGGCCCGCGCCTACCTGCCGTTCGACCGCTCCGCAGCCGGCTACCTGCCCGGCGAGGGCGGTGCGATCCTCGTCATGGAACGGGCCGCCACGGCCGACGAGCGCGGCGCCGGACAGCGCTACGGACGGGTGCTCGGCTACGCGGCCGGCTTCGACCCCGCGCCCGGCTCCGGCCGCCCGCCCGCTCTGCGCCGCACCGTCGAGGCCGCGCTCGCCGACGCCCGGCTCACCGCCGGGGACATCGACGTGGTCTTCGCCGACGCCGCGGGGACCCCGGCCGAGGACCTCGCCGAGGCCCGGGCGATCAGCGGGGTCTTCGGCCCCCGCGCCGTACCGGTCACCGCCCCCAAGGTGCTCACCGGCCGGCTCTACGGCGGCGGCGCGCCGCTGGACGTCGCCACCGCACTGCTCGCCCTGCGCGACGGCGTCATCCCCCACACCCCCGGCGTCGAGGCGCTCGCCCCCGGCTGCGACCTCGACCTCGTCACCGACGAACCCCGGACCGGCCCGCTCCGGCACGCCCTGGTGCTGGCCCGCGGCCACGGCGGGTTCGCCTCGGCCCTGATCCTCGGACGCTGACGGAAGGAGACCCGCCATGGCCGGTCACACCGACAACTCGATCGTCATCGACGCCCCCCTGGAGACCGTCTGGGAGATCACCAACGACCTGGAGAACTGGCCGCGGCTGTTCAGCGAGTACGCCTCCGCCGAGGTGCTCGAACGCGACGGCGCCACCGTCACCTTCCGGCTCACCATGCACCCCGACGAGAACGGCGCGGTGTGGAGCTGGGTCTCCCGGCGCACCCCCGACCCGCTGACCCGCACCGTCACGGCTCACCGGGTCGAGACCGGTCCGTTCGAGTACATGGACATCCGCTGGGAGTACACGGAGGAGGCGGCCGGCGTCCGGATGCGCTGGATCCAGGACTTCCACATGAAGCCGCAGGCCCCGGTCGACGACGCGGCCATGACCGACCGGCTCAACCGCAACACCGCCGTCCAGATGGACCTGATCAAGGGCAAGGTCGAGGCCGCCGCCCGCGCCCGCGCCTGACACCCCGGGAAAGGGACCTCCGGTGACCGCACTGCTCGCCCCGCTGGTGGTACTGCTCAACGGCCTCGCCGCCGGGGTGCTCCTGGGCACCCAGCTCGGCGGCTGGCCGCTGCTGGCCGCGCTGCCACCGGACCGCTACGTGCACGCCCACGCGTTCTTCGCCACCCGCTACGACCCGTTGATGCCGATCTGCCTGGTCGGCACCCTGGCCGGTGACCTGGCGCTGGCCGCCGGCGGCTCCGGCACCGCCGCCCGGCTGCTCTGCCTGGCGGCCGCGGCACTCGCCGCCGTCACCATCGCCATCTCGCTCACCAAGAACGTCCCGGTCAACAAGTGGATCCAGGGCATCGACCCGGACAACCTGCCGGACAACTTCGCCGACCTCGACCCGCGCGCGGTCTGGGGGCCGTGGAACCGCAGGCGCAGCCTGCTCGCCATCCTCGCCTTCGTCGCCAACTGCGCAGCGCTGGCCGCCCTGCTCTGACCACCGACCCCCACAGCCACACGGAGGAAGACCATGAATCTGGCCCTGGAGGGCAAGAAGGCCCTCGTCACCGGCGGTACCCGAGGCGTCGGCCGGGGCATCGTGCTCGCCCTCGCCCGGGCCGGCGTCGATGTCGTGACCTGCTACCAGCAGCAGAGCGACTACGTCGGCTCGCTGGAGCGCGAGTTGAAGGAGACCGGCGGCAACCACCTGGTGCTGCGGGCCGACGTGACCCGGCCCGAGGAGGTCGCCGACCTGGTGGCGCGCGCCGGCGAGGCGTACGGCCGGCTCGACCTGGTCGTCAACAACGCCGGGGCGATCAGCCACATCCCGTACGCCGAGCTGCCGCTGGAGGAGTTCCAGCGGGTCTTCACCACCAACGTCACCGCCGCGCACCTGGTGATCCAGCACGCGCTGCCGCTGCTGCACGGCGGCTCCTCGGTGGTGAGCATCGGCTCCAAGGCGGTCGACGCGGGCATCCCGCTGCGCTCCCACTACACCGCCACCAAGGCCGCGCTGGTCGGGCTGAACCGCTCGCTGGCCAAGGAGTTCGGCGCCAGGGGCATCCGGTTCAACGTGGTCGCGCTCGGCGTGGTGGAGACCGAGAACCTGTACCGGATGCCGCAGGAGCAGCAGCAGGTGATGGTCGAGCGGTACAGCGCCAAGACCGCGCTCGGCCGGCTCGGCACCCCGGAGGAGGTGGCCGGCGCCGTCCTCTGGCTCGCCAGCGACCTCTCCCGCTACGTCACCGGCTCGACCGTCAGCGTGGACGGGGGGATCTCCTGATGACGTTCCGGGTCATGCTGCGGATGGAGATCTGGCCCGAGGCCGAGACCGCGTTCGTCGAGGAGTGGCACCGCGGCACCGAAGCCGTCACCGGCCACCCCGCCAACCTCGGCCAGTGGCTGTCCAAGGACAGCCACCAGGACAGGGTCTACTGGATCGTCAGCGACTGGCTGGACGAGCCGCGCTTCCGTGAGTTCGAGGAGAGCCAGGCCCACCTGGAGCACCGGGCCCGGCTGTACCCGTACCGCAGCGGCGCGTCCTTCCACACCATGGAGGTGGTCTCGCACATCCGGGGCCGGGCGGCCGCCCATGCCTGAGGTGCGTGTCCTGGTCTACCAGATCGCGCGCGACGAGGAGGAGTTGGCGGCCGTCCGGGCCGCCTACCACCAGGTGAGCCGGCGACTGGCCGCGGTGCCCGGGATGCTCGGGAACGAACTGCTGCGGCAGAACCACGACCCGTCCTCGCTGGTCGTGGTCAGCCGCTGGGAGAGCTGGTCCGCGTTCGAGGCGTGGGAGCGCGGTGCGGGCCACCGCGACGACACCGCGCCGCTGCGGCCCTTCCGGGACAACCGGACCGGCACCCCCTTCGCGATCTACCAGGTCGACGCGGCGTACTGACCGCCGCCCCGAACCGCTGTCCCCGGCGCTCACCCCCGGTGCCGGGGACAGCCTTCTGCCCGCACGTTCCCACCAGCACGACGGATGAAGGAAGGCAGCACTATGAGCCGCGCGAGACTGGCGTTCATCGGACTCGGCAGCATGGGCGGCGGCATGGCCCACCGCCTGCTCCGGTCCGGACACCCGCTGACCGTGCACAACCGGACCGCGAGCCGGGCCGAGCCGCTGCGCGCCGAGGGCGCGGTGGTGGCCGCGACGGCGGCCGAGGCCGCCGCCGGTGCCGGCACCGTGCTGCTGAGCCTCAGCGACGAGGCCGCGGTCGAGCAGGTGCTGTTCGGCGAGGTGGTCCCGGTGCTGGCCCCCGGCGCCCTGGTGATCGACACCTCCACCGTCTCGCCCGAGTACGCCCGGCAGGCCGCCGCCCGGCTGGCCGCCGGGGGGCTCCGGCGGGTCGAGGCGTGCGTCGTCGGCAACCCGATCCAGGCGCGGGAGGGGCAGCTGCGGGTGTTCCTCTCCGGCGAGGACCGGGACGTCGAGGCCGTCCGGCCCGTCCTGGAGACCATCGGGTCCGAACTCGTCCCGCTCGGCGCCCCAGGCTCCGCCGCCACCGCCAAGCTCATCCTCAACCTGCTGCTCGGTGCCCAGGTCGCTTCGCTCGCCGAGGCCGTGACCTACGGCGAACGGGCCGGCCTCGACCGGGACCGCCTGCTCGCCTCCATCGCGGGCAGCGGCTTCAGCTCCCAGGTGATGCGCTTCCGGGCCGAACTGATGCGCAAGAACAGCTACCGGCCGGCCTTCTTCCGCTCCGAGCTGATGGAGAAGGACCTGCGCCTCGCCGTCGCCGACGCCGCCGACGCGGGGGTGGCGATGCCGGTGCTGGAGACCGTCCGGGCCCGCTTCGCCGCCGTCGTGGAGGCCGGCGACGGCGACAAGGACGCCTCGGTCGTGATCGAGCACATCTGAGGGCCCCCGACGGGCCGACAGGCCACCGATCCTCCCGGTGGCCCCGGTCCCGCCGATCCCCCGACGGGCCCGCGCCGATCCGGCGCGGGCCCGTTCCGTGCGCCCCTCCCGCCGGCGCTACACGGTCCGGGCGTAGAGGCGGGCCAGCGCCGTGCCGAGCGCGTGCTCCGCGTCCGACCGCGCACCGGGGGAGCGCCAGGCCACCACCCCGTCCGGCCGGACCAGTACCGCGCCCGCCTCGCTCACCCCGTACGACTTGGCCCAGGTGCCGTCCGGGTCCGAGAGTTCGCCGGCGCCGCCGATGCCGTGCACCGTCAGGGGCACGCCGAGCTGCCGGGAGGCCGCCCGTGCCGCGGCCGGCCAGCGGCCCGGGGTGGCGCCGGTGAGCAGCACGGCCGAGCGGCCGAAGAGGTCGAGGGCGGAGAGCTCCCCGGTGCCGGGCCGCCTCAGCCGCACGTGCGGGGCCCGGCTTCCCGGCAGGCCGCGCGGGTCGACGGCCCAGACCTCCGGCTCACCGTCCGCGGTCACCGGCCCGTCCGCCGCCGCGGCCGGGAGCCCGAGCGAGGGGTAGCGCCAGCCGAACCAGAGCGTGACGTCCTCCACGACCCCCGGCGGGACCCCGCGCCGGCCGTGGCGGTCCCCGCCCCGGGGCCGGTCCTGCTGGCGCAGCACGGCCTGGCGCACGGTGGCCGCGCAGACCGGCCGCCGCTCCGCCTCGTAGCTGTCCAGCAGCTCCGGCGCGGCCTGCCCGGTGAGCACCGCGGCCAGTTTCCAGGCCAGGTTGTGGGCGTCCTGCACCCCGGTGTTGGAGCCGAACGCGCCGCTCGGCGGCATCACGTGGGCGGCGTCCCCGGCCAGGAACACCCGGCCCGAGCCGAAGCGGAGCGCGACCTTCGCCGCCGCCTCCCACGGGACGACCCCGAGCACCTCCGCCGCCAGGCCGTCCACGCCCGAGGCCGCCCGGATCAGCTCCAGGCAGCGTTCCGGCGGGAAGGCGGCAGCCACGTCGTCGGCGACCGACGGGTCGACGATGACGTCCAGGCGCCACTCGCTCGCGTTGTCCAGCGGGATCAGGGCGCCGCGCACACGGGAGTTGAAGGTGTAGCACATGATGAACCGGCGGTCGCCCAGCTCGGCGGAGAGGTCGGCCCGGAAGTGGATCGCGACGAAGCGTCCGAGCTGCCCGGTGCCGCCGAACGGGATGCCCAGCTCCCGCCGGACGGTGCTGCGCGGCCCGTCCGCCCCGACCAGGTAGTCCGCCCGGATCGGGGCGGTGCGGCCCGCACCGTCCCGGAGCAGGGCCGTCACCCCGGTGTCGTCCTGTTCCAGCCCGACCAGCTCGGAGCCGAACCGGAACCCGGCCCCGGCCCGGGCCGCCGCCGAACGCAGCACCGCCTCCAGCTCGTTCTGGTGGCAGAGGCACCAGGTGGTCGGCGACAGCGCGCTCAGGTCGGAGGCCACCTCGCGGTAGTACTCCTCCTGGAAGGCGCCCAGCTGCCGGCCGGCCAGCGACGTCGCCAGCAGCATCCCGCTGTTGCGGGCCAGCGCGCGCGCCGACGGCAGCGCCCGCAGCTCCTCCTCCAGCCCCGCCTCCCGCAGGAGCTCCATCGAACGCGGGTTGACGCCCCGGGTGCGCGGATGCGACGAGAGCCCGGTGCGCTGCTCCACCACCAGGCAGCGCACCCCCCGCCGGGCGAGGAAGAGCGCGGTGCAGAGCCCCACCAGACTGCCTCCGGTGATCAGGACCGGAACGTGCGGATGTTCGGTCATCCTGTACTCCTCTGCTGCGGTGGCTGGAGGCAGAGGATCGCCACCGGGCATCGGGTCCGGCTCAAGACGGACCCCATTGGGCACGGTGCATCGTGAAATCTGCACGTCGGACGGCCTGGTGTGGATAGGCGTCGGGAAGCTCGGGCAGGTCCGGGGCTTCCGGCTTACCGGGCACCGCCACCGAGAGGGCCGGCTCCTCGCCCACCGCTCTGCCTACGCCGGGCCGTCGGCCTCCCGCACGATCGCCAGGATCTTGGGGCAATCGCCGGGCAGCGGCGCCGTCACAGAGCCGCCGGTGACCGGCCGTGCCAGACGCAAGGCCGCAGCCGCCCGCCGCGCCGACGTGCGGCGCCGACGAACGGTCAGCGGCCGTGCCGGGCCCCGGGCCCGCCACTGGCGGAGGACGTGGTCAGCTCGGTGACGAGCCGGTCCAGTTCCGTCTTCCAGGCGCGGCGGACGTTCATCCGGGTCGGGGCCGAGTCGCCCGGCAGGACGAAGCCGAAGCGGTTCCACAGCACGCCGAGCCGGATGAGACCGAACCGCTGGGAGGCCTCCGCCCTCGGGACGACGTGCACCAGCCTCCGGGGCCGGAAGCGGATGGGCTCGATGTCGTGGAAGGCCAGGGAGCGGTCCGTGAGGGTGAGGAAGTACCTGTCGTCGTCGAAGGTGCCCCCGATCAGGGCGGGCCAGTACATGTTCCCGCCGGGCAGGACGCCCAGGGTGACGACGGGGCGATCCGTCGGAAGGTCCCGCGCGACCGCCTTCGTCACCTGGTCCACCGTCGCTGACTTGCGCAGGGCCATCCGTAGGCTCTCCTCACTCCCACCGGCACGTACCGGCTCGTCCGTTCCTGCCCGCCCGGGGACAGGCAGCGGGACGACGGTAGGCGTCGCGCTGCCGGCGTGCACGACGGTGGGGACCGAAGCGTTTGGTACCGGCTGACGGATCGGGGCCCGGCTGCCGTGCGTCCGCATGTGCTCCGACGGGGGACAATGGGTGCGCACCAGGGCCCGGCCGCCCAGCAGGTGACCACCCCGCTCAACGGCTGACGCCGTGGAACGGGGTTGACCGGAACAGCGGGGCAAGGACATGGACGGACTGCGGATCGCGATACTCGGGCCGCTCCGCGCGTGGCGCGGTGAACGGGAGCTTGACACCGGACCGGCACAGCGGCGCGCCGTTCTGGCCGCCCTGGCGCTCAGGTCCGGCCGGGTCGCGGCCGCGGAGGATCTGGTGTGGGACGTCTGGGGAGCGGAATCGCCGACCAGCGCGCCGGCGGCCCTGCGCAACCACGTCTCGCGCCTGCGCGCAGCACTGGAGACCCAGCCGTCCGCGCCGAAGGTGCTGATCTCGCGTGCCGGTGGCTACGCGCTGCGCCTTGCGGACGGGGCGCTCGACCTCACCGAGGCGGAGCGGCTGCAGTCGGAGGCCGAGGCGGCCGAGGGCCGCGGCGACCTGGAGGCGGCGGCCTGGCTGCTGGGCACGGCGGCCGACCTCTGGGACGGCGCGCCCCTCACCGGGGTGCCCGGCGACAGCGCACAGCGGCACCGGGACCGCCTCACGGAGTACCGGCTGGTGCTGATCGAGGCGCGGCTGGAGCTGGAGCTCCGGCTCGGTCGCCACACGCCCGCCGTCGCGGAGCTCACGTCGCTGGCGGACGAGCACCCGCTACGCGAGAGGCTCCGTGAGCTGCAGATGCTGGCGCTGTACCGATGTGGCCGTCAGGGGGAGGCGCTGGCGGCGTTCGCGACGGCCAGGGAGCTGCTCGCCGAGGAGCTCGGCATCGATCCCGGGCCGGGCCTGGTCCGGCTGCACCAGCGCATTCTCACGGCGGATCCGACGCTCGCCGCACCGCCTTCGACGGCCGCCGCACCGGCCGCCACATCCGCAGCCGGCCGGGCCCGGCAGACCGGGGCGAACCACCCCTGGACTCCGCCGGCCCAACTCCCGCCCGATGTGCCGGACTTCACAGCCCGCTCGGAGGACGTCGCAGCGGTACTCGACGCCCTGGACCACGACAGCCGGACCTCGAGGACGGCGCCCGCCGTCTGGACGATCCACGGAATGGGCGGCGTGGGCAAGACCGCGCTGGCGGTCCACGTCGCCCACATCGCGCGCGCACGGTTCCCCGACGGCCAGCTCTACGCCGACCTGCGGGGGGCCGGCGCGGAGGCCGCGGACCCGTACGAGGTCCAGGAGGTGTTCCTGCGGACGCTGGGCGTCGCGTCCGAGAACATCCCCGCAGACCGGGCCGAGCGCACCGCGCTCTACCGTTCGCGGCTGTCCGGCCGCGACATCCTCCTGTTGTTGGACAACGCCACGGGGACGGAGCAGGTGAGCCCGCTACTCCCGGGGACGTCCGAGTGTGCCGTGCTGGTCACCAGCCGGGCACCGCTGACGTGCCTGCCGACGACCGGTCGTACCGCGCTGGAGCCGCTCAGCGAGCCGGAGGCGATCAGCCTGCTGGAGCGGATCGCGGGCGCCGACCGGTGCCGTCGGGAGCCGCAGGCCAGCCGCGATCTGGTGCGCGCCAGCGGCATGCTGCCCCTGGCCGTCCGCATCGTCGGCAGCCGCTTGGCGGCCCGCCCGCGCTGGAGCGTGGCCTTCCTGGCCGAGCGGCTGGACGACCGGCGCCAGCGGCTCGTCGAACTGGAGACCGGCAGCCTGGCCGTGGAGCCGGTCTTCGATCTCGGCTACTCGGCGTTGGAGGCCGACCAGGCGCGCGCCTTCAGATTGCTGGCGATCCCGGACCTGGCCGACGTGTCCGTCGCCGCCGCAGCAGCGATCCTGGAGTGCGACCGGCGGGGAGCCGAGGCGATCCTCGACGAGCTGGCCCACGTCGGGCTGCTGGAGCCCTGCGACCCCGGACGCTACCGGTACCACGACCTCCTGCGCTTGTTCGCCCGGCACCGGACGCTGGCGACCGACGCCTCGGAGGTACGGCAGAAGGTCCTCGGCCGGATCGCCCGGTTCCACCTCTCCGGGACGGCCGCCGCCATCCGCGTGGAGTGGCCGCACAGCCGGCTGCGCGCGTCCGTCGATCCGAACACCGGCTCCACCGGCCTGGCCTTCACCGGCGAGGCACAGGCGCAGCAGTGGGTGATCAACGAACTCCCGGCGATGCTCTCGGTCGCCGCCCAGATCCTCGACCATCCCTACCGGCCGATCGGCGTGGAGGACACCCGGACGCTGGCGGGCCTGCTGGCGCTTCTCACCGCGTACACCGACCTGTGCATGCCCTGGCCGGCCCTGGGCGCGTTGGCCCACAAGCTGATCGGCGCCGGCGAGCGGCACGGCGAGCGCGCCGCGGTCATGTACGGCTGCGCGGTGGCGGCCATCGCGTGCGCGCACCTCGGACGCCATGAGGAGGCGCGGTCGCTGGCCCGTCGCGCCTACGAGACACCGCCCACCCCGGGCCTGGACATGTCCCACCGGATGCTGCACGTCATGGGGATGGTGGCCGGCAAGCGACCCGACGGCCTGGAGGAGGCGCTCGACCACAACCGCCGCGCACGTGACCTCTCCGGCGCGGTCGGGGACATCAGCATGACGGCCCGGTGCGCCCTCGAACTCGCCCCGGCCCATCTCGCGCTCGGTCAGCCCCACGAGGCGCTGGAGGCCGCCCGGGACGCGCTCGCAGGCTGCCGCGCGGCCGAGAGCCCGGCCGGCGTCGTGGTCGCCCAGCGTTCCCTGGCCGAGGCCCTGGCGGCGCTCGGCCGGTACGACGAGGCGCTGGCCGAGTACCGCGCCGCCCTCGCGCTCTGCGAGATGCGGGGACTGCGGACCCAGCACGCCCGCACCCTGCTGTCCTGCGCGTCCGCGCTGGTCGACGCGGGGCGGAACCACGAGGCCGATGCGTACTTGACACAGGCGCTCACGGCGGTCGTGCGGCTCGGCGACACCGTGGGCGAGCAGCGGGCCCGCGCTCTCCTGGGCCGGCTCGCGGCCGTCGTGCCGGCGCAAGGGTGATCCGACCGGCGAGGCGGCCGTGCAGCCGGACGGACGAGCGGCCCTAGCCCGAGACACCGGACAGCTGGGGCAGCCGCTCCGGGCCGACGGCCGCGCCATTGTCCGGTAGCCGTGATCCGGGGGCCTCCGAGAACGCCAGCGCGGATGCCAAGCCCGCGCGGCCGTCGATGGCGAGCTTGCCGTAGACGTTGGTGAGGTGCACCTCCACGGTGCGCAGGCCGACGAACAGGTGCTGGGCGATCTCACGGTTGGTGATGCCCTGGATGGCGAGGTCCGCGACGCGCCGTTCCGTGGGGGTGAGGGAGGCCACCCCGTGGAACGTCCGGGTGCGCGGCCGGTCCCCGACGGCCCGGAGTTCCGCGAGCGCCAGGTCGACCAGCGGGGTCGCACCGCACTCGTGGGCGACGCTCGCGGCCCGTTGCAGGCAGGTGCGCGCCTCGGGCAGCCGCCCGGCCTTCCGGGCGAGCACGCCGCAGTCGGCCAGGGCCCGGGCGTACCGGAGGTGAGCGGGCGCGCCTGCCAGGAGTCCGACGGCCTCGCGGAGCAGGTCGAGCCCCTTCACTCCGCCGAGGACGAGGCCCATGGCGTGCAGAGCGGTGCCCACCGTCTCCGGCACGCCCCAGATGCGCGCGAGCCTGAGCTCCTCCGCCGCCAGCGACCGGGCGGCCTCGGCGCGCCGCAGTGCCGCCTGGACCAGCGCCGCCTCGGAGCGCCAGGAGTGAAAACCCGGACCGGACATCCCGCGGGCGGAGGCCCGTTCACCACACAGCAGGAAGTCGGTGAGGCCCTCGTCCAGGCGCCCCTGGGCGACCCGCAGTCGGCCTCGGACCATCAGGACATGGTCGTTGACCCAGTTGGAGTTCAACTCGCCGGCGAGGTCAGCGCGCTGGAGCAGGTCCTCGGCGTCGTCGGGCTTCCCCTGCCGGACGAGCGAGTCCATCGACGTCGCGGTCGCGAAAACGGCGAAGCTGTGCGACGGTCCGATGCCGATCCCCCGCAGTTCCCCGAGCGCCGAGGCCGCGTCCGCCTGACTTTCCGCAAGGCGTCCCAGCCGTCCTGCGAGGTTCGCCCGTACGCCGAGCGCCTGGACCTGCCCCAGGACGGAGCCGCGAGCGCACGCCTGTCGCACGGCGGCGTCGGCGTGTTCCAGCGCCAACTCCGTCTCTCCGGCCGCCCGCAGGGATATCAGGGCGTCGTAATAGACGACGGAGTCGTCGGACATCGGGTCGACGCCCTGCCCCAGGGCCAGCCGCGCGAGGCTCACAACCTCCTCCGGGCACCGGCCGACCATGACCTCACGCAGGCTCAACAGAGCGGCCAACGGCCGCCGGACACCGGCGTCCACGGCGTCGAGGACATTGAGCTCCATCAGTCGCTTCACGACGTCCGGGGCCGAGGGCGCGTTGGTCAGCGCGATGTGGATGTGGTCGATCTCCAGGCGCATGGCGTTGGCGGGGTCGGCCTCCCGGACGTGTTCACCGGTGCGCCGAAGGACGTCCAGAGCGTCGCAATGGCGGTCCAGGGCCAGCAGCGCACCGGCCAACCTGCGGGCCACCGCGGTCCGTTCGGCCGGATCCCGGCACAGTCGGAGGCTGCGTTCAAGGCTGCGGACGGCCACCGGAACGCTGGTGGCGAGTTCCAGTCGGCCCAGGGAAGCCAGCAGACCGGCCCGGGACTCGTCGTCCAGCTCCTCGCGCAGGGCGCGCCGCACGTAGGCCGCGGCCTCATCGGTGTCGCCCCGCCCGCCCGCCAGTTCCGCGGCCCGGGCCAGGACCTCCGGGGCCCACGCCTCGCCCAGGGGGCCGGGCAGGAGATGGACGGCGACTCGCGCCGCCGAGGCGCCGCGTGCCCGCAAGAAGCGTGCCGCCCGGACGTGGAGGTCCATCCGCCTGCTGGGCAGCACGGTGGAGGCCACCGCTGCGGCGAGGGCCTCACACCCGAAGGACGGCCCGGCCGCGGTCCGGGTCAGACAGCCCGCCCGCACCAGCCCGTGCACGGCGTCCTCGATCTGCGGTTCGGCGAGCCCCGTGACCTCGACCAGCAGATCGATGCTCGGCTCGCGGCCGAGGACCGCGACGGCAGTGGCTGTAGTCACCGCGTGCGGCGCGAGCACCTCGATCCGCGCGAGTACGGCCCGGCCGAGGTCGACCGGGACATACTCGGCGATCCGCACGGCCGGGCCCGCGACGGCGTGGTACGGGCCGGCGGCACGGACCCCGCGCAGCACAGCGCGAAGCAGGAGCGGATTGCCTCCACTCGCCTCCCGGCAGGCGGTGGTCAAGCCGGGTCCCGGGGGTTGGCCGAGGATCTCCTCGGCCAACGACGCGACCGCCTCCTCGGCCAGCCCGCGCAGCGTCAGCCGGTGGCCGAACAGCGGCACGACGTCGGCGAGGGCGTCCGTGTTCGCGTGCGTCCCCTCCTCGCCGAGCGTGGCGAGGACGACCACGGGCAGCTCGGCGCCACGGCACAGGACGTAGCGCAGCCAGCGTAGGGAACAGGGATCAGCCCGCTGGAGGTCGTCGACGACCATCACCAGGCGCCTGTGGTCGGTGAGCCGGACCACCAGCCGGTACAGGTCGCCGAGCGCCGCCGGATCCGGTTCGGCGGCCGGGACCGCCTGGGCGCCCGGTCGCGGCGCCCAGGGAGCGGCGCCGCGGTCGCCGTCCGCCGACAGCCAGGTGCGCCCCCGGTCGGGCGCGTCGCCCATGGTCAGGTTCTCGAAGAACTGGCGGACCGTACCGAAGGGCAGCTCCCGTTCGAGCGGATCGACCGATGCCGACAGCACGAGGACATTCGGGTCCTCTCGGACCCCGGCCAGCACTTCCCGCAGCAGCGCTGTCTTCCCACTGCCCCAGTCGCCCTGGAGCAGCACGGAGACGGAGCCGTCGCCCGGGGTGGCGAGCAACTGCCGAAGAGCCTGCGACTCACGCTCACGCCCGTGCAGGACGGGACGAACTCCCGCTCCACCGAGATCGATCACTGCTGGGCTTGCTGCCATGTCACACCAGGGTTGTCCGTCTGCGGAGCGGTCCCGGCCCCTCCGAGGCGAGGTCGCGCTGTGGAACCGGAGCGGCGGACGGCCGAGGGGCACGCGGACTCCGCGGCACCACGGACGGGACCGGCCACTCACAGGCCGATTCTCACCCGTGCGTGTCATCGCCGCGTAAGTACCTTGTCATCGCGGCCGGGCCCGGGCGACTCCGCGCGCGGAACAGGCCGCGCCGGACATTTCGGTACCGCCCGTCATGCCTCGGCGCCGGCGCGTGCCTAGGTTGGTGGGACCAGGTGGTGCGCCGACTTCGGCCGGATCCGGGGGAGGATCCGGACCCGTCCGCGGTACCGATCGGCCTTCCCCCGCTCACGCCCCGCCCCCTCGCCGCCCGCGAGGCGACGGCCTGCCACGTGCGCGGATCCGGAGGTCCGTTCATGCAGCGAGGGTCGGAGCGCACCGACACCGCCGGCGGCGGCCGGCACCACCACCGCACCATCCCGGCGACGTCCGGACCAGCACGACAAGAGGAGAATGTGTTGAGCAACGAGAGCCTGGCCAACCTGCTCAAGGAGGAGCGGCGATTCGCCCCGCCGACAGAGCTCGCCGCAGCCGCCAACGTCACCGCGGCCGCGTACGCGCAGGCCTCCGAGGACCGCCTGGGCTTCTGGGCCGAGCAGGCCCGCCGCCTCAGCTGGGCCGTGGAGCCCACCGAGACGCTGGACTGGTCCAACCCGCCGTTCGCCAAGTGGTTCGCCGACGGCAAGCTCAACGTGGCGTACAACTGCGTCGACCGCCACGTCGAGGCGGGCAACGGCGACCGGGTCGCCATCCACTTCGAGGGCGAGCCCGGCGACAGCCGCTCGATCACCTACGCCCAGCTCAAGGACGAGGTCTCGCAGGCCGCCAACGCACTGCTGGAACTCGGTGTCGCCAAGGGCGACCGGGTCGCGATCTACCTGCCGATGATCGCCGAGGCCGTCGTCGCGATCCTCGCCTGCGCCCGGATCGGTGCCACCCACTCCGTGGTCTTCGGCGGCTTCTCCGCCGACGCCGTGGCCTCCCGCATCCAGGACGCCCGGGCCAAGCTGGTCATCACCGCCGACGGCGGATACCGCCGCGGCAAGCCGTCCGCACTCAAGCCCGCCATCGACGAGGCACTGACCAAGGCCGACGGAGTCGAGCACGTCCTGGTCATCCGCCGCACCGGCCAGGACATCTCCTGGACCGAGGGCCGCGACGTCTGGTGGCACGAGATCACCGAGCGTCAGTCCACCGAGCACACCCCCGAGGCACACGAGGCCGAGCACCCGCTCTTCATCCTCTACACCTCCGGCACCACCGGCAAGCCCAAGGGCATCCTGCACACCACGGGCGGCTACCTCACCCAGGCCAGCTACACCCACCACGCCGTCTTCGACCTCAAGCCGGAGACCGACGTCTACTGGTGCACCGCCGACATCGGCTGGGTCACCGGCCACTCGTACATCGTCTACGGCCCGCTCTCCAACGGCGCCACCCAGGTCATCTACGAGGGCACCCCGGACACCCCCCACCAGGGCCGGTTCTGGGAGGTCGTCCAGAAGTACGGCGTCACGATCCTCTACACCGCACCCACCGCGATCCGCACCTTCATGAAGTGGGGAGACGACATCCCCGCGAAGTTCGACCTCTCCTCGCTGCGGATCCTGGGCAGCGTCGGCGAGCCGATCAACCCCGAGGCCTGGATCTGGTACCGCGACCACATCGGCGCCGGCAAGACCCCCATCGTGGACACCTGGTGGCAGACCGAAACCGGCGCGATCATGATCAGCCCGCTGCCGGGCGTCACCGAGACCAAGCCCGGCTCCGCCCAGCGCGCCCTCCCGGGCATCGCCGCCACCGTCGTCGACGACGAAGCCCGCGAGGTCCCCAACGGCTCCGGCGGCTACCTCGTGCTCACCGAGCCGTGGCCGTCCATGCTGCGCACCATCTGGGGCGACGACCAGCGCTACATCGACACCTACTGGTCGCGCTTCCAGGGCCGCTACTTCGCCGGTGACGGCGCCAAGAAGGACGAGGACGGCGACATCTGGCTGCTCGGCCGGGTCGACGACGTCATGCTGGTCTCCGGCCACAACATCTCGACCACCGAGGTCGAGTCGGCCCTGGTCGGCCACCCGGCCGTCGCCGAGTCCGCCGTGGTCGGCGCCACCGACGCCACCACGGGCCAGGCGATCGTCGCCTTCGTGATCCTGCGCGGCACCGCCACCGACAGCCCCGAGCTGGTCGACGAGCTGCGGGCGCACGTCAGCCGCACGCTCGGCCCGATCGCCAAGCCGAAGCAGATCAAGGTGGTCGGCGAGCTGCCGAAGACCCGCTCCGGCAAGATCATGCGCCGCCTGCTGCGGGACATCGCCGAGGGCCGCGAGGTCGGCGACACCACCACATTGGCCGACAGCACCGTGATGACGTCCGTTCAGACCATGCTGACCAGCACCCTGAGCAGGGACTGACCGGCACCGCACCCGATGCGGGGCCGCTCGGCGGCACAGCTCCGGCGAGCGGCCCTGCGGAGCCGCGGAATCTCCGCGGCGCAGGAGAGTCCCGCCATTTTCGTCGAACTCCCTTGGAGAATAGCTCAGTTGTCACAAAGCCCAGCACGCGCGGCCGCAAAAGCCACCGCCGCGCTCGCCTTGCTCCCCTGCCTCCTGGTGGCTGGTCAGGACGATCTGACGGACACTGCCGCGGCCGCGCCTGCGATCACCGCCGACGCGGACCGGGCAGGCGGCCACAGCGCTCCGTTCGCCTACGAGCCGGCCGATCGGACCGGGATGCTGCCGCCGGAGCCGGACCGCGTCCCGCAGGGGTCCGCCCCCCGGCTGCTGCGCGGACTCGGCACCCTGACGGCCCGGCAGTCGCGGCTGAGAATGGCGGCCGCCGGAGCCGGCGCGTCCCGTGCCGCGGACGGGGCCGCGGTCACCGCCATGCCGGAGAACGCCGAGGAGAGCCAGGAGTGGCTCGTGCGGCCCACGGCTGACGGTGAACTGGTCGTCCAATCCCTGCTGCTGAGCACCGACCAGGACCGCACCGGTCCCCTGGTGCTCACCACCGACCCGGATGGCTCGGTCTACCTCGGGCACGAGCGGTCCGGGAGCGGCCAGGAGGACGGGATTCCGGGCCAGCTGTGGACGTTCGCGGACACCTCCGCGTCCCTCGGGTGGACCTTGTCCGACGGACGGTCCGCCACCCGGCTCAGGATCCACGCCCACCGGGGCGGCTGCCTGATCGAGCAGGGATACGGTGAGCGGCTCGGCGTCGGAGGCTGCGACGACCCCCGGTCCTGGTGGACCGCCGAGGGGCTGACCGGCTGACTCCGCGTCCAGGGGCCGGAGTCGGCCGGTCAGAGCAGAGCAGCCGGCAACGCGTGTAGGACGTCGCCGTCGTGCAGGCCGAGCGACATGGGCGTGCCGTCGGGGTCGAGCACCGCGCCGCCGAGGCGCCGGAGCACCCAGTCGCCGTCGGTGGCATCGGGTCCGCCGACGTACCGGAGAAACGTCGCGAGCAGTCCGGCGACCGGGACGGTGACCGGGGCGGCGAGGTCGACCAGGCCGTGCGGGCCGACAACGGTCAGGCTGCAGACGTCGTGGCCGGCGGGGACCGCGGTCAGGATGGCCATGCTGCTCCTCAGATGCGAGAACGGTGGGAGGGCGCGGGGCGACGGGTGACCCGGAATCGAGCGGCCGCGCCTGACGCCCCGGCATGCCGGCGGGTCCGGTGTCCGGTGTGTCCCGATGGCTCCACGATAGGAACGGGCGGGCCGGAGGTCATGACGATCGGGACCGACAAGATTTCGGGCCGGACCCGAAACGGTTCGGCACGCCGGGCCGGGGTTCCAAGGCCCGGAAGCACGTCCGGGCGTACGCCACCTCGTCGACCGGCGCTGCGCAGCCCCTCCGGGTAGGCGCTCCGTGCCGGGGCGGTGAAGGCCAGGAACGGTGAAGGCCCCGGACAAGACCGGTCCCGGAGGGCGGGCTACTTACAGTCTGCTTATAGATCCATTACCTGCATGATGGATCGTCGGTCACCAGTGTCAGCGGGAAGTCGGTCCAGCCAGATTGGTGAGCGTGAGTCGGATGAGCAACGGGGAGTTCAGGATCGACCTCAAGGAGGTCGAGGCGGCCGCGAGGAAGATCCGGAGCCTGGTCGCGGAACTCGAACCGCATACCGTCAAGGTCGAGACCGCCGTTCGGGGGGTCTCCCGGGCCGCGTACGGCACCGATCCGGTGGGCTCGGCCCTGCTGGGCGGCGGGTCCGGGGTCGGCGGCCTGGTCGAGCACCAGCAGCAGGCCGTCGAGGCCATTCGCCGCTACCTCCGGAACTCCGCAGCGATGGCGGACAACCTGCTGCTGATGTGCCGCCATTACCGCGAGGCCGACGACGGCCACGCCGCCGAGCTGTTGGGCATCCTCGGCGGGGCCGATGGCCAGTCGGCCGGCGTGTCCCTGCCGCTCGCGAAGCCCGTGCCGCTTGTGCGGGGGAATCCGGCGGTTCAGCTCGGTCCGGTCGCCGACCGGTGAGGCCTGTTCCGGCCCGACCCGCCTGGACCACCACGACCGGACGTCCCGTTCGCCCAGAAAGTGATCGATCATGATCGAGCTGCCCGCCGACCTGGCCGAGGTGCTCAAGACCGTCCAGAGCAGCCCCAATGGGTCGGGCATCGCCTTCCCGAACACCGATGAGGGCCAACTCGCCGAACTCGCCGCGGCCTGGGAGGCGTGGAACACCGCGGCCGACCCCCGGGTGCGGGCCATCGTGGCGAGCGCGCAGCAGGCGATGGCCCACATGTCCGGGGCAGCCGCCGACAACTTCCGGCAGTACCTGGAGAAGTACGCCGGCCGTGACGACGCCCACGCCGTCACCACCCTGGAGGCCGGGCTGACGATGGCCCAGTGCCTGCGCGGCGCGTCGGACACCGTCACCCAGGCGAAGACGGCAATGGTGCAGCAGCTCAGGGCCGCCAAGGAGTACCTGGACACCGGCCTGCCCGGCGCGCTGCCCGAGGTCGCCGCCCGGTCCGAGGGCGTACGCAAGACCGCCGACCTGTGCCGGCAGCACACCGGGCAGGTCGGTGCGGACGTCGATTCGATGCTCCGTCAGAGCGCCGGCCAGATCGAGCGCACGACGGATGCCGGCAAGGTCTGCCTGCTCGGTGGGGTGGGCACCGCCTACTCGACGACCGCCGCCAGTGGGGTGGACGGCCCGGCCGACGCCGCCGCGGGCGGGGCCTCGGCTGTTGCGGCCCGGCCGGTGCTCGCCGGGCTGGGCGGGCCCGGCACGCTGCGGTCCGAGTTCGCCTCGGCGCAGGTGCCGGGAGCCACTGTCTGCCGGCCGGGGGCAGGTGCCATGCCTGGGCTGAACCTGGCGGGCCTCTCCGGTACCGCTACCGGCGAAGGGACGGGTGCGGGGGTGCCGGGGGCGTCCGGCGGTGGTGCCGGTGATGTGTCCGGTGCCGGGGTGCCGGCCTCGGGCTCACCGGGAGCCGACGCCCGGGCGGGTGGCGGGGCGCACGGCGGCGGAGGAGCCGGCGGCGGCGGGCCCCGGGCGGGTGCGCACTCGTTCAGAGGCGCCGGGGCGTTCGGCGGCGCGTCCGGCGCCTCCGGCGCGTCCGCGATCGCCGGGGCCGCCGGGGCCGCCGGCGCGGCGGCCCGGGCCGGGATGGTGGGGCAGACGGTCGGTGCCCGCTCGACCTGGCAGACCGTGGCCCCGGGGGCCGGACAGGGGGCGGGTGCGAAGGCCGCGCCCGGTGCGGGCGCGGCCGGCCGTACCGGCACGGGCGGCGCGCCGGGGGGCGGGCGTGGGCCGGCCGGCATGGGCGGCGCGCACGGCAAGGGCAAGCGCGGCGCCGGTCGCGGCTCGGCCCGCTTCAGAGGGTTCGGCCAGGCGATACCCGAGGACGAGGACGAGATCCTCACCGACTCGGGCATACAGGGCCTGGCGGCGCGGGCGCCCGTGGGCGACCGGGAGGCCGAGCGGGCCCGCCGGCGCTGGCTGGACGAGGTCCGCGCCGACGCGGCCGACCGGCGGCACCCGACGGCGGATGCCGCGCCGGCCGCGGTACAGGAGGAGCGCCCGGCTGCGGCGACGGGTGACCTGCTCACCCAGCTGACCAGTGCGGTCCTCGGCCCCCAAGCGGTGGTGGGCGGTCCGGGAGGCGGTTCGGGGGCTTCGGCAGGCAGTCCGGGCGGGGGCAGTGGCGAGCGGTCGGCGGAGGCCGCCCACCTGGACCAGGTCCAGGCCGCAGCCGGCCGGGGTAGGGGCGAGCTCGAACCGGGCGCGGGTGCGGCCGGCTCGGCCAAGGCGTCCGACGGCGCGGCGGCGGCCGGCAAGCGGGCCCCGATCCGGGAGGAGGGCGGCTACCGGGTGCCGAGCCCGACCCTGCGGGCGGCGCTGGCGAAGCTGGCGGCCTCGGGCGAGCTCGACAAGCCGCTGCCGCCCGGATCCCCGGCGCCCGGGTCGGCGCCGGCCGCGGCGGCGGGGGACGCGCCCCGGCCGTGATCGGCCGTACGAACAACAGGTAACGGGTGATGTCGGCCGTCGGCCGCCACCCGAGCAGTTCCGGCCCGCCGGTCGTTCGACCGGTCTACGGCTCACGTCGGTAGGGGAAGTCGAGTCATGGAAGATCAATTCCGCACGAAGGTGTACGCGCCCGGCCAGTTGGGGGCGCCGGTCCAGCCGCGGGGGCCGGAGACGGCGACGGAGGTCACCGGTTTGCCCGGGAGCGGGACGGCCACGGAGGTGGTCGGCGGGCCGGCGATGGGAACGGCCACCCTCGCGGCCGGCTCCGCGGATTCGGCCGCGTCCGGGGCTGCCGGCGGTGCGGCGGCCGCGACTGCGAAGGCCGATGCCGGGACAGGCTTCGAGGTCACCCCGGAACAGTACCGGGCGGCAGTCTCCCCGATGCTTGCCGCCTTGGACCGGGTCTCCGCGGCGTACCTCGCCCTTGACAGCTTCCTGACCAGTATGAACGCCACCTCTCCTTGGGGTAACGACCATGCGGGGCATGAATTCGCGGAGGGAGAGAAAGGCTACCTCGCGTACAGCTCCGGCACGCTCAAGGGCCTCAAGGGCCTGCCGGCCGCGCTGCGCCGGGTCGCGCACGGGCTGAAGGTCATGGCGGAGAACTACGAGACCACCGAGCGGCAGGTCGTGAACGCCCTCGACGGTCGCAAGCAGGTCCTGGACACGTACCGTCCCGTGGACGCGCTCCCGGCAGCGGCCGCGCTGCCGCAGGCACCAGTACCGGTGGCGCCGACCCTTCCCGCCCCCCATATCGGCCCGATGGTGCACACCGGCGGGAGGCACTAACCATGGCAACCGAGCTTCCCGAACCCCTCCAGTGGGTCCTGCTGCTGCTGGCCGGCACGCGTTGGCCCGAGGCAGACGAGGACAACCTGCGCAGCATGGCCGAGCACTGGCGCACCATGGCCCAGACGCTCACGGAGGTCGAGGAGTCGACCGACGCCGCCGTCGAGCGCGCGCTGACCGGTCAGGTCGGCGTGGCGGCCACCGGACTGTCCAGGCACTGGAACCAGTTCACCGTCGGCAAGGGCGAGGCCGAGCCCGGTGTCTTCCCAGGCCTGGCCAAGGGCTGCGAGGGCATGGGCGACATGCTGGAGTCGATGGCCAACTCCGCCGAGACGGCGAAGATCCAGATCATCGCCCAGCTGGGCATTCTCGCGGTCGAGATCGCCACGGCCGAGGTGGAGGCGCCGTTTACCGCGGGCCTGTCGCTGGCCGAGATCCCGGTCTTTGTCGGCATCAGCCGCACGGTCGTCCAGCAGATCCTGAAGAAGCTGGCCATGGAGGCGATGAAGTTCGCCGCCAAGCAGGCCGTCCAGATGGCGGCCATCAACCTGCTCGCGCAGAGCATTCAGGTCATGGAGGGACACCGTAAGGGACTCGACATGAAGGAGCTGGGTGACAACGCGGTGGGCGGCGCGGTGGCGGGCGCCTCCGGCCACGTGCTGGGCAAGGGCGTCGGCGCGGCCGGCTCGAAGCTGGGCCTGGGCAGGGCGATGGGGACACTCCCAGGCAAGATGGTGACCGCCGGCGCGGTCGGCGTCGGAGCGGATGTCGTCACCCAGGTCGCGACCACCGGGAAGGTGGACAGCCACAGCCTGCTCGGCTCCGGACTGAGCGGAGCCGGCGCCGCCGGTCTGCACGCCGCAGGCGCCGCGGTCAACGAGCACTTCAAGGCGCCGACGGTGGAGGTCCCCGCCGGGGCGCACGCCCCGGAGCAGTCGCCGTCGGCGGCGTCCGCCAACGCGGCCGGGCCGGAGGGCAGTACGGGCGCCGACGGCGGGCGTGGCATGCCCGCTGCCTCCGGGCACGCTGCCGGGCCACAGGCTCCCTCGCCGGTCGCGGACGGTGCACCGGCGGGCGGTACGCACGAGGGCGACGTGCCCGCGGGCGGCCGGCACCCCGCAGCCGGCACGGAGGCCGGCCCCGACGGTCCGGGTGGTACACACGGACCCGCGACGGAGCCGGCCGGCGGCGCCGCGCACCCGGCACAGCACGTGGTCGACGACGGCGCGCAGTCCCCGACCGCCTCGTCCCACCCGGGGGCTCCGCTGCCGGAGCAGGGCAATACGGGCGGTGGCCCGCCGGCGGCGTCCTCGAGTCACGGCGGTGAGGGCGGCATACCCGTGCACGGCCCGGCGGCCGTGGCGGAGGGGTTGCCTCCCGCCCACGCCGAGGTCTCGTCTGCGCACGCCGCGGCCACTCAAACGCCGGTGACGGACGCGGCAGCTCCAGCCTCGGCCGGATCGCACACGCCGCTGTCCGAAGGGACGCCCGCTCAGCACGCCGGCCCCGCCTCCGCGCACGACCCGGTGCCGGCTGTGGCCGTCCCCCACGAGGGCGCTGCGGCGCCCGTGGTGAGCCACTTCTCCTCGCTGCCGACGCTCCATGAGGCTGCTGCGGTCAGCGCGCCGGCGCACGAGACCCCCGTCCCCGTGGGCGTCGGCCACCATGGCGCCGATGTACCCGAGCTGCATGTGCCGGTGTCGGAGGCTGTGCCGCCGCACACCGTGAGGGAGGCCGTTCCGTTGATGCGGCACGCGGCCGATGTACCCGAGCTGCATGTGCCGGTGTCGGAGGCTGTGCCGCCGCACACCGTGAGGGAGGCCGTTCCGTTGATGCGGCACGCGGCCGATGTACCCGAGCTGCATGTGCCGGTGTCGGAGGTCACTGCCCTCGCTTCAGCGGAGGCGCCCGTCCGCCCGGGCGGGTCCGGGCCCGATGAGGTCCGGCTCGCGGCTGGCCCGGCCGAGGGGCCGCCGTTTGGTGCGGGCCGGCCGGTGAGCGGCATGCCGGACATCCAGGGGGTGCCGGCCTTGCACAGCAGTGCCACCGCGTCCCACCCAGGTACGTCGGCCTCGGTGACGGCACATCCCACCGTGCAGTCGGGCCATCCGAGTGCACATGTCCCGCAGCCCGTACAGGAGTTCAGGACCGGCCCGGTCCGTCCCGCTGCGCCGCGGCCATCGCTGCCGGGCGGCGTCGATTCGTCCCCCGCCCGGGTGGAGGGCCGGTCGCCCGCCGAGGGCACCCCCGGTCTGCGGCAAGGTGGCCAGTCGCGGCCGGTCCGCCCCCTGCACGAGCACCCGGCCGGGCCTGCGCTGGTCTACCCGTTCCAGAAGTCCGCGCTGCACAAGGCCTTCGACAAGGCGGGGAGGCTGTTCAAACAGTCTGCTCCCAACCCGGTCGTCAGCGACCTGGCGGAGCTCCTGCCGCACAAGAGCGCTGACGGCAAGTACGTCAACGCGACCGTCAACGGCGGTGCGCCCATCGAGGGTGCGCGGCTGAACACGCGCACCAAGACCTTCAAGACCGATCTCGATCCGAAGACCCTCAGCGATCTCTCGGGGGACGTCAGGGGGACGCTCCTCAGGGGGACGGACAAGGAACTCCAGCGGTTGCCCTCCTACGACTACGGCTTCTCGGGACACGAGAGGGTCGAGTTCCTGGCACGTCAGGACTACCGGACCGCCGACTACTGGAAGGCGCAGGACGTCCGCCGTGATCGGCTCGACGCCTTGGCGGCAGCAAATGCGGAGCGGGCACCGGCCGGGCTGTCCCCGCGCGCGCTGGGTGGGGTGGACGCCATGTTGCACGACGGCCCGGACCTCAGCACCGGTGCCGGCCGGGTCCTCGCGGAGCACGACGGCTTCGTGCTGGGCGAGAACCACGTCAACTCACCGAGCTGGGCGTTCCTCAAGAATCACCTGCCGGCTCTCAAGGAGCACGGCGTCGACACGCTGTACCTGGAGGCTCTGCGCGGGGACAGCTTCCAGAAGCACACGGACGCCTACCTGCGTTCGCCGGAGGGCGCCGGGATGCCGCCGGAACTCGACCTGATGGTCAAGCGCTACGACCAGCAGCACAAGTCGCCGGAGGGCAACGGGCTCCAGGACGTGATGGCCGCGGCCAAGGCCGAGGGGGTCAGGGTCCAGTTCGTTGACGGGCTTCCGGCCGGCCGCAGCAATGGCCCCTGGTCGCTGTACGACCGGGCCGCGCGGTTCAACACGCTCGCCGCCGACTTCATCGACGGGGACACCGGCCGGGCGGGGAAGTACGTCCTGCTGGCAGGGGCGGCCCACGTCCACCCGCACGACGCGCCGGCCGGGGAGGCTCCCGCGACGCCGTACCACTCCGAGCGCCCGGCGCCCGGCCTGTCGCAGCTGTTGGGCGTACCCGGCCTGGAGCTGGCCGACCGCCCGGGCGTCGAGCCCCTGGAGCCGAACGGTCAGCCCAGGCCGCTGGCGGACCTGCGGCTGGTGCGCCTTCCCCAGGCCGGGTGACGTCCGGCCACCACCCCTGACCGCCCGGTCGCGCGCGTCCCCACGCCGCGCGCGGCCGGGCTCCCGACCCCCGGCCGCGTACCCCCCGGCGCGCGGCCGGGCTTTGACCGTCCGGTCGCGCGCACTCCTCCCCGCGCGCGCGACCGGACACCCTCGGCTGCCGGACGAGGCGGGGGCCGGTGATCGGCGCGACGAAGGCGTGAGCACGTCGATACCCGCGCACACCAGGCCCGCGATCTGCAACCCCACGATGCACACCGCCCATTGACCGGGATTCGAGCGCGCCCGGCCACACTGGCCCGGTCCGGGCCGCCCGGCCCGGCGACCGGAAGAGAGGCGGCGGGGATGGTGCAGCACGACGGACCGGTCCGGGTGATCCTGCGGATGGACATCGTTCCGGGCAGGGAGCGCGAGTTCGAACGGGTCTGGCTGGAGATCGGCACGCTCATCGCGGCCCACCCGGCCAACCGGGGGCAGGTGCTGGTACGGGACGCCGAGGGGGGCGGCGGCGAGGTCTACCACGTGTTCACCGACTGGGCCGACGAGGCGAGCTTCCGTGAGTTCGAGCTCAGCGAGGCGCACGTGGAGCACCGGCGCCGGCTCGGGCCGCTGCGGGCCGGCGGCGGGATGACGGTCACCCGGATCGTCCACGACCTGCGGGCCGCGGCCGTGGACTGACCGGTTGCCGCCGGCGGCGGAGCACGCGGGCGGCCCCGGACGCGAGGTCCGGGGCCGCCCGCCCCGGTCTCAGACGCCGCCGTCGACGTTCAGGGTCACGCCGCTGATGTAGGCGGAGGTGTCACCGGCCAGGAACAGCACCGCGCCCGCGACGTCCGAGGGCCGGCAGATCCGGCCCAGCGCCGTCATCCCGACGATCCGCTCCACCGCCTCGGGCGGCAGCCCGGCCCCCGGCTCGGTCTCGGTGAGGCCGGGCGCCACCGTGTTGACCCGGATCCCGCGCGGGCCCAGCTCCTTGGAGAGCGCCCGGGTGAAGCCGATCAGGGCCGCCTTCGCCGTGGTGTAGTGGACGCCGCGGACCCGGCCGCGCAGGGCGACGGACGAGCCGACGTTGACGATCGAGCCGCCGTCGCGCAGCAGCGGCAGGGCGGCCTGGGTCACGAGGTACGCCGAGGTCACGTTCTGGTCGATCACCCGGTACCACTCGTCCTCGGCCAGGTCGGTGAACCAGACCTGGCCGTCCGAGCCCACGTTGTTGACCAGCACGTCCAGGCCGCCGAGCGTCGCCCGCACGTGTTCGGCCAGCTCGGTGACGCCGGCCCTGGTGGTGACGTCGGCCTGGACCAGCAGGTGGTTCCCCTCGGTCTCCTTCAGATCCTCGGCGAGCGCGTCGGCCTCGGCGCCGCTGCCCCGGCTGCACGCCGCGACCGTCGCCCCGGCCCGGGCGAAGGCGAGCACGGTCTCCCGTCCGATTCCCTTGGTGCCGCCCGTGACGAGCACCCGCTTGCCGTGCAGTCCCTGGTCCATCGCTGCCTCTCCTTCTCCGCCGCCGGACATCGGCCGGGTCACCCTCCCGTGCCCGGCTCGCGGCCCCCTCGACGCCCCCTCGACGCCCGCTCGGAGGGGGCGGCGCGGCGGGCGCCGGGCGGTCGCGGTACGGGGGAGCGGCCGGGCCCGCCACCGGCGGAGGGGCGCGCGGGGTGCGGCCGAGGGCTGCTCGGCGCCGGTTCGAGTGGGGCGCGATCGGGGCGTGAGGAGCGTCGGGGACGTTTCGGGGCGGCAGATGGACTGTCGTTCCCGAGGAGGGTGGGGCGGATCGATGCGGGTACTGTTCACAACCTGGGCGTGGCCCTCGCACCTGTACGGGCTGGTGCCGCTGGCCTGGGCCTGCCGGGCGGCCGGCCACGAGGTGCTGATCGCCAGTCAGCCGGAGCTGTACGAGGAGATCGTCCGGACCGGTCTGCCGGCCGCCCGGGTGGGGCACGACGTGGACGCGGCCGGGCTCGTCCGCGGCTATCTCCTGCCCTCCGAGGCGGTGCCCGCGCCGGTGGCTCCGGCGGTACCGGCCGGGCGCGGGCCGCGGGCGATGCAGATGTTCCACGCCCACGCCGACTCGATGGTGGACGGGCTCACCGCGCTGGCCCGGGACTGGCGGGCGGACCTGGTCGTGTTCGAGCCGACCGCGCTGGCCGGCCCGATCGCCGCGGCGGCGGCCGGGGTGCCCGCCGTCCGGCTGCTCTACGGCACGGACCTGCTGCTGCGGGCCCGGGGCGTGCTGCCCGGGGTGCTGGCGCCGCTGGCCGAGCGAAACGGCGTGGCCGGGCCGGTCGACCCGTTCGGGGCCGTCACGGTGGACCCGTGCCCGGACGAGTTCCAGGTGCCGGTGGACTACCGGCGGCTCCCGATGCGGTACCTGCCGTTCAACGGCCCGGGTACCGGCACCCCGCTGCCCGGCCCGGCCGCCGGCCGTCGGCGGGTGGTGGTGACCTGGGGCCACACCATGGCGAAGCTCTCGCCGGCACACTTCCTCGCCCCGCAGGCCGCCCTGGCCGCGCACGAGGCGGGCGGCGACGGCGGCACCGAGGTCGTGCTCGCCGTCTCGGCCGCCCAGCTGCCGCTGCTCGGCGAGCTGCCGGGCGACGTCACGGTCACCGTGGACACCCCGCTCTGCCGGTTGCTCGACGACGCCGCGCTGGTGGTGTCGCACGGCGGCGCGGGCACGGTGCTGACCGCCCTGGCGGCCGGGGTGCCGCTGCTGCTGGTGCCGCAGCTCCCGGACCACGCGGGCCATTCGGCGCGGGTGCTGGCCACCGGCTGCGGCGAGGTGCTCAGCCGTGACGAGGCCGGGCCGGAGCGGCTGCGGGACGAGGTGCGCCGGCTGCTGGACTCCGCCCCCGAGCGGGCGGCGGCCGGCCGGCTGGCCGAACGCAACGGGGAGCGGCCGGCCCCGGCGGAGCTGGTCGCGGCGCTGGAGGAACTCGCCGACCGCCGCGTGGCGGCGGTCCGCTGATCGTCCGCCGGCACCACAGCGGTGCCGCGGCGGCGGAGTCACCGAGGCGGACGCACCGACGCGGCGTCGGCGACGCGGAACCAGCGACACCGACACACCGACACCGAACCACCGGCGCCGAACCACCGGCACCGAACCACCGACACCGACGACGAAGACGAAGGAGAGAGCCTTGGAGATCGGAGTGGGGCTGCCCACCACCGTGCCCGACAGTTTCGGCCCCGCGGTGCCCCGGTGGGCGCGGCGGGCCGAGGAGTGCGGCTTCGCCAGCCTCGGGGTGCTCGACCGGCTGGTGTACGACAACTTCGAGCCGCTGGTCTCGCTCGCGGCCGCGGCGGCGGTGACCGAGCGGATCAGGCTGGTGACCACCATCCTGATCGCCGGCTACCGCAGCGACACCGCGCTGCTCGCCAAGCAGGCCGCCACCATCGACGCCATCTCGGAGGGCCGCCTCGTCCTCGGCGTCGCGGCGGGCGGGCGCGAGGACGACTTCGCGGCCACCGGCACCGGGTTCCACGACCGGGGCGCCCGGCTGGACGCCCAGCTCGCCGAGCTGCGCGAGATCTGGGCGGGCCGCGGCCGGGTGCCCGGGATCGGGCCCGCGCCGGTGCGCCCGGAGGGCGTGCCGCTGCTGGTCGGCGGGCACTCGGAGTGGGCGATGCGGCGTTCGGCCCGGTTCGGCACCGGCTGGATCGCCGGCGGCAACTCGGTGACGGCGTACGCGGAGCTGGTCCGCCGGGCCCGGCAGGTCTGGGCCGACGAGGGCCGCGCCGAGCGCCCCCGGATGGTGGCGATCCTCTACGCCCACCTGGGCCCGGACGCCGCGCGCGTGGCGGGCTCGTACCTGCGCTCCTACTACTCGTTCGTCGGCCCGAAGGCGGAGCGGACGGCCTCCGGGGTGCTGGTCGAGCCGCAGAGCATCCGGGAGGCCGTCGAGGCCTACCGGGAGGCCGGCTGCGACGAGCTGATCCTGCTGCCCTGCACGGCGGATCTCAAGCAGGTCGGCCTGCTGGCGGACGCCGCGCTCTGACGCGCCACTGGAAGCTTCTGGCGCGCCGCCGAAAGTCCTGACGCACCACCGGAAGCTTCTGACGCACCACCGGAAGGGCGGCCCGCTCCTCTCGACGAGGAGCGGGCCGCCCTTCCGGCACGGGTGATGTCAGTCCGTCAGCCCCGCCGCCCGGCGCAGGGCGCCGGTGAGCGCCGCGGCGCCGTCGGCGCCGGCCGGGCCGCCGGTGCGCCAGGCCACGAAGGCGTCCGGCCGCACCAGCACCGCACCGCCCGCGCCGATCCCGTACGCCTCGGCGAAGTCGCGGTCCTTGGGCCGCAGTTCGCTCTCCGGGCCGACCCGGTGCACCCGCAGGGGCACGCCCAGCTCACCGGCGGCGCGGTGGGCGGCCTCCGCCCACGCGTCGCCGCTCGCGTCGGTGAGCAGCACGTACGCGTCCCAGAACAGGTCGACGGTGGAGATGATCTCGCCGTCCCGCTCCAGCCACACGTGCGGGGCCCGGGTGCCGGGTTCGCCGGTGAGCTGCAGCCGGGGGGTGAGCACCGGCCCCGCGCCCTCACCGGTGATCGAGGTCGAGGTGTACCGGTACCCGAGGGTGATGATGATGTCGTCCACCATCTCGGCCCGGTCCTGGTCGGTGGCGTAGCCGTGCCGGATCCGGTTGCGGACCATCGCCTGGGCGGCCATCGCCGAGCCGACCGCGCGACGCTCGGCGTCGTAGGTGTCGAGCAGCGCGTCGCCCGCCCAGCCCTTGACCGAAGCGGCCAGCTTCCACGCCAGGTTGTGGGCGTCGTGGATGCCGGTGTTGGCGCCGAAGCCGCCGGCCGGCGGGTGGAGGTGGGCGGCGTCGCCGGCCAGGAAGACCCGGCCGGTGCGGAACCGCTCGGCGACCAGCTGGGCGCCCTGCCACGGCACCTTGTCGACGATCTCGACCGCGAGGTCGGCCTTCCCGGCCGCCGTCCGGACGATCTCCACACAGCGCTCGTCGGTGAAGTCCTCGGGCTTCTCGCCGAGTTCGGGGTGGTAGATCGGGGCCGCGAGGTACGGGTCGCAGCCGTGCAGCCGGGACAGGCCCATCAGGGTGTCGTTGACACTGGCGTAGCAGAGGATGAACTTGCGGCCCTTGAGCAGGGTCTCCAGCTCCGGAGCCTTGAAGTAGATGCTCAGCGCGTTGAAGACGGTGCCGCGGCCCTCCCGCTCGACCCCGAGCAGCCGGCGCACGCTGCTGTTGGCCCCGTCCGCGCCGACCAGGTACCGGGCGCGGATGGTGAAGCGCTCGCCGGTGGCGTTGGACTCGGCGACGGCGGTGACACCCTCCTCGTCCTGGCTGAACTCGATCAGCCGGGTGCCGAAGCGGACGTCCGCGCCGAACTCGCGGGCCTTGGCGACCAGCACCTTCTCGTAGCGGTCCTGCCCGCAGCCCATCACCCGCTCCGGGCTGACGGTCGGCCCGTCCAGCGAGGGTGCCTCGAGCACCACGGCGTCGTCGATCTCGGCGAAGGTCCTGGTCTGGATGATTCCGCCCTCGAAGTACGGGTGGGAGTCGCCCATCTCCAGGGCCCGGATGTCGGCGCTGATGCCGGCCGCCCGGAACAGTTCCAGCGTGCGGGCCTGGAGACCCGGGGCACGCGGCAGCAGCGACGTGCCGTCGCGCTTCTCCAGCACCATCGTGCGGATCCCGTGGCGACCGCTGAAAAGAGCGGTGGAGAGGCCGACCGGCCCCGCTCCCACGATCAGCACAGGGATGTTCACGTCATACATGCGTGTCCCCTCATGAACGGATGGACAGTGACGGGGGTCGGTCCGCGGCACTGCGTCAGGGGTACCGACGCCGCCTCGAGGATTCCTGGCATCCCGGTCGGACCGGGATGCGTCCGCCGTCCTCCAGGGACGTTCGAGGGGTGCTCCATCTCCGCCTGACAGCGTCACAGCGCGACAGGTTGGCCGCCTGGCTGGCAGGCGTCCAGGAAGGAGTCTCACCGATGACGACCAAGGCCCCGGACGTCGGCACCGCCGCCGGGATTCTTCGCCTCGGCAACGCGTTCTGCGATGCCAAGGCTCTGCTGACCGCTGTGGAACTGGACCTGTTCACACAGCTGCACAACGCGCCCGGCGGCACCGCCTCCGCCGACCAGGTCAGGGAGCTGCTCGGGCTGCACGGCCGCGGGCTGCGCGACTTCCTCGACCTGCTGGTGGCCCTGCGGATCCTGGAGCGCCCGGACGGCCGCTACCGCAACGCGCCCGGCACCACCCGGCACCTGGTGCGCGGCGGCGAGGAGTACGTCGGGGGCTTCCTGCTGCGCTCCAGCCGCAACCTCTACCCGGCCTGGGGCCGGCTGGAGGAGGCGCTGCGCACCGGGCAGCAGCAGTCCGGCAGCCACTACGACGAGGTGACCCAGAACCCGGAGATCCTGCGCCAGTTCATCGGCAGCATGGACGCCTTCACCAACGTGCTCGGCGCCCAGCTGATCGAGGCGTACGACTGGTCCGGCCACGCCTCGGTGGTGGACGTGGGCGGCGCCCGGGGCAACCTCGCCTCGCAGATCGTCCGCGCCCGGCCGCACCTGTCGGGGAAGGTCTTCGACCTGCCGGAGATGGAGCCGTTCGCGAAGGAGCTGATCGCCGGCCTCGGCCTCACCGACCGGCTGGAGTTCCACGGCGGCAGCTTCTTCACCGACCCGCTGCCCCCGGCGGACGTGGTGATCCTCGGCCACGTCCTGCACGACTGGGACCCGGAGCAGCGCAGCCTGCTGGTGCACAAGGCGTTCGACGCGGTGAACCCGGGCGGGACCCTGCTGGTCTACGACCGGATGCTGGACGACGAGCCGGAGCACGCGGAGAACCTGGTGATCAGCCTGGACATGCTGCTGGTCACCGACGGCGGCTCGGAGTACCCGGCGGCCGAGATCGTGGAGTACGCGGGCCGGGCGGGATTCGCCCGCACCGAGGTCACCCCGCTCGGTGACTACGACACCCTGGTCGCCTGCCACAAGGCGTCCTGACGGGTGGTACGACGGCGCCCCCGGTCCGCTGCGGCGGACCGGGGGCGCGTCGGCGTCGCGGCGCCGGTGTGGGTCCTGCCGGCCGGGGCGGCCCCGGCCGGCAGGACCGTCCTACGGCCTGCGGCAGACCAGGAGCGTGTCGAAGTCGGCCAGCGGCCGGTGGGTGAGCCCGGTGAAGCCGGCCGCCTCGGCCTGCTCCCGGAGTTCGGCGACGGTGTACTCGGCGCCGCCGTCGGTGACCAGCAGCATGTTGAGGCTGGCGACGAGGTTCTCGGTGTCGTCCGCCCGCTCACCGAGCATCCGGTCGTAGACCAGCAGGGTCCCGCCCGGGTTCACCGCGTCGAACGCCTTGTGCACCAGCAGGCTGCGCTGCTCCGGGTCCCAGTCGTGCAGGACGTGGCCGAGGATCACCACGTCCGCCGGGGGCAGCGGGTCGCTGAAGAAGTCGCCGGCGTGGAAGGCGGACCGGCCGGTGAGCCCGAGTTCGGCCTGGTAGGCGTGGAAGAACGGTTCCAGCTGCGGCAGGTCGAACACGTGGCCCGTCAGGGCGGGCCGGGCGGCGAGGAGCTGCCCGAGCAGGTGGCCCCGGCAGCCTCCGACGTCCAGCACCGAGCCGAACGCGGTGCCGTCCAGGGCGTCGAGCAGCCGGACCCCGAGCCCCTGGGTGAGGCCGTCCATCATCCGGGCGAAGTGGCCGGTGGCGACCGGGTCCTCGAGCATGCCGAGGTAGTCGGTGTACCCCTGCGGCCGCCCGGTGCGCAGGGCCTCGGCGAGCTGCCCGTACACCGGGTAGAGGTTGAGGTCGGAGCCGCGCAGGAAGCCGGTGACGGAGCCGGGGCGGCCGGCCACCAGGTGGCGGTCGGCGCCCTCGGCGTTGCGGTAGCGGCGGTCGGCGTCGCGGTGCAGCAGGCCGAGCGCGGTGAGCAGGTCGAGCAGGTCGGCGAGGCCCCGGCCGTGCAGCCCGAGCCGGTCGCGCAGCTCCTCGGTGCTCGCGGGGCCTTCGTCCAGCAGGGTGAAGAGGTCGAGGCGGACGGCGGTCAGCAGCGCCTTGGCGTCGCAGAACCGGTTGCCGAGGCGCAGGATGCCGCCCGCCGTTCTGACGTCCCATGCGGTTGTTGTCATGGCCAGGTCTCCTTTGTCGTCCGGGACGGGTCTGAGCACGGGAATCTCGCAGGACCGGATGGAGGACGGCTCGACCCGGCCTCGGCAGGGCGGCACCCCGCCCCGCGGGCGCGCCTACGGCGCCCCCGGGGCTCCGGCCGGCTCAGGTAGGCCGTCGGGCAGCGCGTCGGCCCCGCGGGGGCCGTCCGGTGCCGACGGCAGCAGCAGGGTCAGCGCCAGGGCCACCGCGAGGATGCCGGTCTCGTACCAGAGCACCCGGGAGAGCGCCCACGCGGACCGCGCCGCTCCGGCGCCCGCCGGGTCCGGGCCGCCGAGCAGCCCGAAGAACAGCACCCCGAGCACCGCGACCCCGGCCGCGGCGCCCAGCTGGTTGACGGTGTTGAGGATGCCGGAGGCGGAGCCGGCGTCCTCGGGCGGGACGTCCGACAGCACCAGGCCGATCATCGGCGAGGCCACCAGTCCCATCCCGAGCCCGGTCAGGGCCAGCCACGGCGCCAGCACCGGCGTGGAGACGGTGGCGCCGTAGTGGCCGACCGTCAGCAGCAGCGCCACGGTGCCGGCGATCATCACCACGATGCCGCCGCTCAGCACCGAGCGGCCCAGCCGCTTCACCGCCAGCGGGGAGAACGAGGAGGTGGCCATCGCCCCGATCGAGTACGGCACCAGCGCCAGACCTGCGCCGGCCGCGGAGAACCCCAGACCGCTCTGCAGGTAGAAGGTGAACGGGAAGAAGAACCCGGCGACCCCGGCGAAGAAGAAGAGCAGCAGCACCAGCCCCACCGTGAACTGCCGGCCGGCGAACAGCGCCGGCTGGACGAGGGCGAAGCCGTCCCGGCGCTGCTTGGCCCGCTCGTACCGGGCGAAGAGCACGAACAGCGGAACGGAGCCGGCCATCGCGGCGAACGTCCAGCCGGGCCAGCCGAGTTCACGGCCTTCCACCAGCGGGTAGAGCACAGCCAGCAGCGCCGCCGTCACCAGCAGCACACCCGGCACGTCCAGCCGGCGGGCGTCCGGGGCCCTGGACTCCCGGGTGTTGCGGGCGACGCCGAGCAGGGCCACCAGCCCGACCGGCACGTTGATCAGGAAGATCGGTCGCCAGGACAGGCCGAAGAGGTCCGCGTTGATCAGCAGCCCGCCGAGCACCGGCCCGAGCACCGTCGCGAGCCCCGAGAGCGCGCCGAACAGGCCGAAGACCCGGGCCCGTTCGCGCTCCGGGAAGGCCACCTGAAAGGTCGACAGGCCCTGCGTCACCACCAGTGAGCCGCCCACGCCCTGCACCGCCCGCGAGGCGATCAGCATGGTCGGGTCCGCCGCCAGGCCGCAGGCCACCGAGGCGGCCACGAACACCACGATGCCGGTCAGCAGGACCCGCTTGCGGCCCAGCAGGTCCCCGATCCGCCCGGCCGTCACCAGGCAGAGCGCGAAGCTCAGGGTGTACGCCTCCACCACCCACTGCAGCTCGGCGCCGTCCGCGTGCAGACGGTCCCGCAGGCCGGGCAGCGCCACCACCACGATGGAGGTGTCGATCAGGTCCAGCGCCATCGCGGCCAGTACGAAGACCGCCGCGCGCCAGCGCCTCGGGTCGAGGCCCTCGGCGTCCTCGGAAGCAGTCGTCATGTGGTCCCTCCGCCGGCGCCGCTGGCCGGGCCCACGGGTGTCGGCGCCGGAGGGGCCGTGGGCCGGATTCCGGGGGCTCCCGCAACCGGGGCGATGCTGGCAGGACCGGCTAGGGCGGCGGTCGAGCAGCCCGGCCGCCGCCCGGCACGGCCGCGCCCCGCCCGGTGAGGGGCGGGGCGCGGCGTGGGGCGGCGCCGGGAGGCCGTCAGGACGCGGCGGGCGCGGCCTCCAGCGCGTGGTACTGGTACGGGCAGGGCAGCGGGGTGGCGGCGGTCAGCTCCAGCCCGGCGGCCTCGAACAGGGCCCGGTACTCGGCCAGGGTGCGCTCCCGGCCGGTGGTCATCACCAGCATCTCGATGTCGGAGATGGCCGCGCCCAGCGCGTCGGCCGGGTCCTCGTCCGCGCCGCCCTCGGAGAGGACCGAGGAGAACACCACGACCCGGCCGCCCTCCGGCAGCACCTCGCGGATGTTGCCCAGGATCCGCACCGACTCCTCGTCGTTCCAGTCGTGCAGGATGTTCTTCAGCAGGTAGACGTCGCCGCCCGCGGGGACGGACTCGAAGAACGAGCCGACGGTGATCCCGCAGCGGCTCTGCAGGCCGGCCTCGGCGAGCACCCCGGCGGTCTCCACCACGCCGTTCGCGGTGTCGAACACGGTGCCGCGCAGACCGGTGTTGGCACCCAGCACGGCGGCCAGCAGGGTCCCGCGCCCGCCGCCGACGTCCACCGCGTGCTCGAACCGGGAGAAGTCGAAGTGGTCGACGATCGCCGGGGACTGCACGTCGCTGCCGCCGGTCATCGCGGCGTGGAAGGTGGCGGCCAGCTTCGGATCGGTCTTGAAGTGGTCGAACAGCGGCGCGCCGTTGGCGATGTCGAAGGCCGACCGGCCGGTGCGCACCGACTCCTCCAGCACCTCCCAGGCCCGCCACACCGGCGGCGCGGCGTGCATGTCGGAGAGGGGGCCGAAGTGCGCGGCCACCGCGGTGGCCCGGTAGCCGTCGCCGTCCAGGGCGAGGAGCCCGGCCTTGACGGCGGCGTGCAGCAACCGGCGCAGGCTGCGCGGGTGGGCGCCGGTGACCTCGATCAGCTCCTCGGCCGTACGGGGCCGCTCGGCGACCGCGGCCAGGATGCCGAGACTCGACACCGCGGCGCCGATCTGGTGCAGGGCGAACCCGAAGGCCAGCGGCAGGTACTCCGCCGCGGTCGCCGGCTGGGTGGGGATCTGGCTGGTCATAGCGCTCCCTTGGATTCCGTTCGGAGATACCGGCCGGAATCTGGCAGCGCCCGATGGAGGACCGCTCGACCGCCGCTGGGCCGCCGTCGGAGCACCCCCGGTCACCTCGCCGCTTGACCGGCGTTCGAGCCTCCCCCCAGGGCCTGTCAGCACGCTGGCCCGGTCCGAACAGTCTTGCAGGAGAGGGCGGTTCAGCCATGACCGAGTCGTGCCCCGTCGGGTATCCCCTTGCGTGGGCCCCGGCACCGGAGATCCCGGCGTCGTGGACGACCTTGCGCGAGCGGCCGCTGCTGGAGATCGAGCTGCCCAGCGGCGAGCCCGCCCTGCTGGTCACCCGCTACAAGGACGTCCGACGGCTCTTCGCGGACGTGCGGCTCAGCCGCAACACATTCGGCCGGGCCTCCCGGGTCTCCGCCAGCAACGACCTGTTCGGCGACCCCAACATCGACAACGACCCGCCCCGCTACCTCACCGAACGCGCCGTGGTGATGCGCGCGTTCAGCGCCCGGCGGCTGGAGGCCCTGCGTCCGGTGGTGAAGCAGATCGTCGCCGAGCTGCTGGACGGCATGGAGGCCGGGCCGCGGCCGGCCGAGCTGATGGAGGCGTTCGCCTACCCGCTGCCGATCCTCGTCATCTGCCACATGCTCGGCGTCCCCCCGCAGGACCGCGCGAAGTTCCGCCGCCTGATCGACGGCTTCCTCTCCGTCTCCCGGCTGCCGGAGGACCAGGTCGACGAGTGCCGCCGGCAGTACTGGGACTACCTCTCCGAGCTGATCGAGGCCAAGCGCAGCGCCCCCGGGGACGACCTGATCAGCGAGCTGATCGAGATCAGCCGCGAGGACCCGGAGAAGCTCACCGACTACCAGCTCCAGCACTGGGTCAAGACCCTGCTCATCGCCGGCTACGTCACCACCGCCTCCCAGCTGGGCACGGGGATGGCCGTCCTGCTGCACCGGCCCGAGGTCACCGCCGACCTCAAGGCCGACCTGTCGCTGGTGCCCTCCGCCGTCGAGGAGCTGCTCCGCTACCAGATGATGGGCACCTCGCTCGGCACCCTGCGCTACGCCGAGGAGGACATCGAACTGCTCGACGGCACGGTCATCCCCAAGGACTCCACCGTGCTGCTCTCGCAGGAGGCCAACATGGACGCCGAGGAGTTCGAGGACCCGCTCACCCTCGACATCCGCCGCACGGACAACCACCACCTGACGTTCGGCGCCGGCATCCACTTCTGCGCCGGCGCCGCGCTCGCCCGGATGGAGCTCCAGGAGGCCACCGAGGCGCTGCTGCGCCGCTTCCCCGGACTGCGGCTCGCGGTACCCGGCGAGGACCTGAAGCGCCCCGAGGGCGGCTTCCTCGCCGGGTACACCGAGATCCCGGTCAGCTGGTGACGGGGATGGGCGCGCTGAGGGTCACCGCCGACCGGGAGAGCTGCGTCACCAGCAGCCTCTGCGTCTACCGGCTCCCCGAGGTGTTCGACCAGGACGCCGAGGGCCGTGTCGTGGTCCTGGACGGGACGCCACCGGACGGGCTGCGCCGGGAGCTGCTGCGCGCACGGCGGGGCTGCCCGACCCGCTCGATCCGGGTCGAGGGCCCCGGCGTGGACGACGAGGACGGAACGGGCACCGGGGGCGGTGGGGCGAGGTGACCGCGGCACCGTTCAAGGTCCTGGTCATCGGTGCCGGAACCGGCGGCATGGCACTGGCCCACGGCCTGCGCCGGGCGGGCTTCGAGGTCGCCGTCCACGAACGCGACCGCACCCGCTCGGCCGGCCTGCACGGCTACCGGGTCGGCATCGGCCCGGACGGCAGCACCGCACTGAAGCGGCTGCTGGCCCCCGAGCTGTACGAGACCTTCAAGGCCACCTGCGCCCGTCCGCCGCGCCACTTCGTGATGCTCACCGAGAAGCTGCGCACCAGCATCGACCTGCCGGTGCGTCCCGCCGTCGACGAGGAGAGCGGCGAGCGCTCGGTCAGCAGGATGACGCTGCGCCAGGTGCTCTTCACCGGCATGGAGGACGTGGTCACCTTCGACCACGCCTTCACCCGCTACGAGCAGCGCCCGGACGGCCGGATCACCGCCCGCTTCGAGTGCGGCGACGAGGACACCGGGGACCTCCTGGTCGCCGCCGACGGCGCGGGCTCCCGGGTGCGCCGGCAGTTCCTGCCGCACGCCCGGGTGGAGGACGCCGGGATCATCTCGATCGCCGCCAAGGTGCCCGCCACCCCGGAGACGCTGGCCCTGCTCCCGGAGCCGGTCCGCCAGGGCATCGGCCTGGTCCTCGCCCCCAAGGGCCACACCTGCATCCTGCACACCATGGAGTTCCCCTGGGACCGCGAGGGCCGGCCCAAGGACGGGATCGGCGGCAACGACGCCGAACTCGTCGCCCAGTGGCCGGGGCTGCTCTTCGACAACACCCGGGACTACCTCAACTGGGGCTTCTGGGCCGCGACGGACAAGTTCCCCGCCGACGTGCTCACGCTCGACGGCAAGGAGCTGATCGGCCTCGTCCTGAAGATGACCCGCGGCTGGCACCCGGACCTGCGAGAACTCTTCCGTCGCGCCGACCCGAGCACCTGCTTCCCCATCAACATCCGCACCTCGGTGCCGGTCCCGCAGTGGCCCACCGGCAACGTCACCCTGCTCGGCGACGCCATCCACACCATGACGCCCGGCCAGGGCGTCGGCGCCAACACCGCGCTGCGCGACGCCGCCCTGCTCACCCGTGAGCTCACCGCCTTCCGCGAGGGCCGGCTCACCCTGCACGACGCCGTCCGCGGCTACGAGACCAGGATGATCCGGTACGGCTTCGACGCCGTACTGGCCTCCAAGCGGCAGACCGGCGGGGACCAGCCGATCCACCGCCCTTACCTCGGCCGCCTGGTGCTCGCCGGGCTTCGCGCCCAACTCGCCCTCACCGCCAGGGTGCCGGCCCGCAGACAGCGGATGGCCGACGCCATGCACGCCTACCGCAGCGCGGACCGGGACGACTGACCCGCCCGCCCACAGCCAGAGGAGAACAACAGTGGACATCGGGGTTTGCCTGCCGACCGGCGTGCCCGGCGCCGCCGGAAGCCAACTGGTCGAGTACGCGCGCCGCGCCGACAGCCTCGGCTTCTCCAGCCTGACCGTCACCGACCGCGTGGTGTACGACAGCTACGACCCGCTGGTGGCACTCTCCGCCGCCGCCGCGGTCACCACCCGGATCAAGCTGGTCACCGCCATCCTGCTGCCCGCCTACCGGCCCAGCTCCGTCGAACTCGCCAAGCAGCTCGCCAGCCTGGACCGGATCTCCGAAGGCCGCCTGGTGCTCGGCGTCTCGGCCGGCATGCGCGAGGACGACTACGCCGCCACCGGCACCGACTTCACCACCCGCGGCCGCCGGCTGGACACCATGCTCGACGAGCTCCGCGAGATCTGGGCGGGCAAGGGCCCCACCCCCGGCGTCGGACCCCGCCCGGTCAACGGCGACATCCCGCTCTGGGGCGGCGGCCACTCGCCGGCCGGCCTTCGCCGCGCCGCCCGCCACGCCATCGGCTGGATCTCGCCCGGCGGCCCGCCGCAGCGCTTCGCCGACCAGGTGACCGGCTTCCGCGCGCTCTGGGACGAGGAGGGCCGCACCGGCACGCCCCGGATGGGCGCCAACTGCTACGTGGCGCTCGGGCCCGGCGGCAAGGAGCACGCCCGCGAGCACATGCTCGGCTACTACGCCTACATGGGCAAGCTCGCCGAGCACCTCGCGGCCGGTGCGATCACCGAGGCCGAGACCCTGCGCGCCGTCGTCGACGGCTACACCGCCGCCGGCTGCGACGAACTGTTCCTGCTCCCCGTCACCGCGGACCCGGGGCAGCTCGACCTGCTCGCCGAGGCGGTCCTGCGGTGACGTCCGCCCGGACCGGCCGCACCGCGGTCGTGGTCGGCGGCGGCATCGGCGGCCTCGCCGCCGCCGTCGGCCTCCACCGGGCCGGATGGCACGTCACCGTCCTGGAACGCGCCCCCGAGCCGCGTGAGTCGGGCGCGGGGCTCTCCCTGCTCAGCAACGCCCAGCGAGCCCTGACCGCACTCGGCGCCGGGGACGTCCTGCGCACGGCGGCCACCATGGCGCCCGGCGGCGAGGGCCTGCGGCTCGCCTCCGGGCGCCGCCTCCAGCCGCCCGCCGACCCGGACTTCCTGCGGGAGCACGGCCTCTCGCTGGCCGTGCTGACCAGGCCCGAGCTGCACGGCGCACTGCGCGCGGCCCTCCCGGACGGCGCGCTGCACACCGGCGCGGAGGTCACCGGCGTGGTCGGCCTCGGGGACGGCGCCGCCGCCGTCTACCGCACCCCGCACGGCGAACGGACCGCCGCCGGCGACGTGGTGATCGCCGCCGACGGGGCGTTCAGCCGGATCCGCGCCGAGCTCTGGCCGCAGGTGCCGCCGCCCGTCTACAGCGGGCACAGCGTCTGGCGCGGCATCGCGGAGGGCGTGGACGGCGGCGGCGAGCCGGGCGGCAGCACCTGGGGGCGCGGCCTGGAGTTCGGCCGGATGCCGCTCGGCCCGGACCGCGTCTACTGGTTCGCCGTCGCCAACACCCCGGAGGGAGCCCGCTACCCGGACAACCACGCGGAGGTGGCCCGGCGCTTCGGCTCCTGGCACCGGCCGATCCCGCGGCTCATCAGGGCCACCCCGCCCGGCCGGGTGCTCCACCACGACGTCTTCGAACTCGCCCGGCCGCTGCCCGGCTATGTCCGCGGCCGGGTCGCCCTGCTCGGCGACGCGGCCCACGCGATGACCTCCGACCTCGGCCAGGGCGCCTGCCAGGCGCTGGAGGACGCGGCCGTGCTCAGCGCGCTGCTCGCCGGCGCCGACGATCCCGGTGCGGCGCTGGCGGAGTACGACGCGCAGCGCCGCCCGCGGTCCCAGTCGATCGCCGAATCCTCCCGCCGGATGGGCGAGTTCAAACTCACCGAGAGCCGCTGGCGGCTGTTCCGGCGCAACGCGGGCCTGCGCCGCGCCGAGCCCCGGGAGAGCCAGCGGGGCCTGGCCGCGGTCGGCGGGTGGCACCCGCCGGCGGTCCCGGGGCGGACGCCCGTGGCGGGAGGCGAACCGCGATGATCCTGGTCACCGGTGCGACCGGCACGGTTGGCCGGCTGGTGACGGCCGGCCTGGCCGCCGCCGGGCGGCCCGTCCGGGCCTTCACCCGCGACGCCGCCCGGGCGGGCCTGGGCCCCGGCGTGGAGGTGGCCGAGGGGGACCTGGACCGGCCGGAGTCGGTGCGGGCGGCGCTCGACGGCGTCGACGCCCTCTTCGTCCTGACGGCCGGGCCGGACGCCCCGCGCCACGAGGCCCTGCTCGCCGCCGAACTGCGCCGCCGCCCGGTCCGCCGGGTGGTCAAGCTCTCCTCGGTGGCGGCGGACCGCCCGGCGGCGGGCTCCTACGGGCTCGCCCACGCCACGGCCGAACGGGACTTCGCCCGGACGGGCGCCGAGTGGACGGCGCTGCGCGCGGCCGGCTTCATGTCCAACGTCCTGCAGTGGCGGGGCTCGGTCCTGGCCGAACGGGCGGTCCACCAGACGTACGGCGGTGTCCCGCGGGCGGTCGTCGACCCGGCGGACGTCGCGGCGGCGGCGGTGGTCTGCCTGACCACCGCCGGCCACGGCGGCCGGGTCTACCGGCTCACCGGGCCGCAGGCCCTGACCGCGCCGCAGCAGGCGGAGCGGCTCTCCGCGCTGCTCGGGCACCCGCTGCGGTACGTCGAGGCGCCCCGGCGGGCCGCCTTCGAGGCGATGACCGGCGGCGGCCTGCCGCCCGCCTTCGCGGACGGGCTGCTGGACGCGCTGGCCGATCCGGACCCCGCCCGGGGCGGCACGCCGCTGCCCACCGTCCAGGACCTCACCGGCCGGCCGCCGGGCACCTTCGACGCCTGGCTGGCACGCCACCGGGCGGCGTTCACGGCCCGTTGACCGCACCGCCCGGGTGTCCCGCGGTCCGCCGGCCCGGGTGGCGGGTCCCGCCGGGGCCGGGGCTCCCGGCGCGGCTCGAGGACCGCTCAAGCGGCGCTCTAGCGCCATGGTCGAGTTTCGAGGTTGACGATGACTGGTACGAATCCGCTGACGGCTGGCGAGAGCGGTACGACGGGGGCGGTGCCGGTGGCGTTGCGGGAGCAACTGTGGCTCTGCGCCGAGCCCCTGGTCACGCAGGTGGTGGAGCATCCGTTCTGGGCCGGGCTGCGGGAGGGGAGCCTCCCGCCGGCCGTCCTGTGGCACTTCGCCGAGCAGGACTTCCACTGGGCCGTGCCCGCGTACGCGCGGGCGCTGGCGCGGACGGCGGCCCTGGCGGAGCCGGCCGGAGCGGGTGAGCTGCTCGCCGGGGCCGCCGCCGCGACCTTCGGGTCGCTCACCCGGATGGACCGCGAACTGACCGCGCTCGCCGAGCGGTTCGGGGGCTTCGGGCCGGTGCGCGGCATCGGACCGGCGACGCTGGCGCAGACGTCGTTCCTGACCTCCGTCTCGACGGCCTCGTACGCCGCCGGCCTCGGCGGTCTGCTGCCGATGATCTGGTTCCACCAGAAGGTGTGCCTCGATCTGCGGGCGCGGGCGGTGCCCGGGGCCCGCTACGCCGAGTGGATCGACCAGTACTGCCCGGAGGACGGTTTCCACGGCTACGTGGAGGCCTACCTGGGGGTGATCGACGACTTCGGCCGCCGGGCGTCCGGCGCCGAGGTGTCCGTCCTCGTGGACAGCTTCCTGCACGGCGCGCGCTACGAGCTGGCCTTCTGCGAGGCGGCCTGGCAGTTGCAGAGCTGGGCCGAAATCCCATCGGAAAGGAAATGACGAACGTGAGCTCTTACGACGACACCGTGCCCGTACTGATCGTCGGCGGCGGGTACGCGGGTCTGGCGACCTCGCTGTTCCTGTCGCACCACGGCGTGCGCTCCCTCCTGGTCGACCGGCACGCTGGCGTCGCCGTCCAGGGCCGTGCGCGCGGCATCAACCCGCGCACCATGGAGATCTACCGTCCGCTCGGCATCGAGCCGCTGATCAAGGAGGCCGGCCGGCCGTTCGACGCCGACTCCGGCGTGGTGCGCTGCGCGAACCTGAGTTCCGAGTGGAACTGGATCATGCAGCAGGACTCGCCGCGGGCGCTGCCCGAGTTCACCGCGGGCGAGTTCGGCATGGCCGACCAGAGCACCGTGGAGCCGGTGCTGGCCGGCGCCGCCCGGGAGAAGGGCGCCGAGATCCGGCACTACACCCAGTGCGTGGAGATCGAGCAGGACGACGAGGGCGTCACCGCGGTGGTCGAGGACCGGGCGACCGGCGACCGGCGCACGGTGCGGGCCCAGTACCTGGTCGCCTGCGACGGTTACCGGGGCACCATCCGGGAGCAGGTGGGCATCGCCCGCTCCGGCCGCGGAGCGATCCGCTCCTACGTCTCCTTCGTGATCAAGGCCGACCTGTCGGACCTGATGACGAAGACCGCGCTGTTCTGGATCATCGGCGGGGCGGGCGCGTCGGGCGGCTTCGTGACGCACGCGGTGCCCGGCCAGTGGGGCGTGGCGCTCACCTACGACCCGGCGGTGGAGTCCCCGGAGGACTACACCGTCGAGCGGTGCGCCGAGGCCGCGAAGGCGCTGATCGGCCGGGACCAGCCGGTCGAGGTGCTGGACAAGGCCGCCTGGGAGGAGGCGGTGGCGGTCGCCGACGCCTACCGGGCGGGCCGGGTCTTCCTGGTCGGCGACGCCGCGCACGTGTGGCCGCCGGCCGGCGCGCTGGGCGCCAACTCGGCCGTCCAGGACGCGCACAACCTGGCCTGGAAGCTCGCCGCGGTGGTCAAGGGCCAGGCCGGTGACGCGCTGCTCGACAGCTACGAGGCCGAGCGGCGCGCGGTGGCGGTCGAACTGGCGGACCTCACGGTGCGCAGCCAGGAGTCCCGCTTCGGGCCCACCCCGCAGGAGGACCCGTTGGAGCCGACGCTGTGCATCCTGGCGCAGCTGTACAGCTCCTCGGCGACGCTGGGGGCCGAGCACACCGGCGTGATCGGCGAGCAGGTGGAGCAGCGGGCGCGGCCCGGCTCCCGGGCACCGCACCTGTGGCTGGACCACGAGGGCCGCCGGATCGGCGTGCACGACCTCTTCCACGACGCGTTCACGCTGGTCACCGGCCCGGCCGGGAACGAGTGGACGCGGGCGGCGGCGGAGGCGGCGGCGCACACGTCCGTCCCGGTGCGGGCCTACCGGGTCGGTCCCGCCTCGGCCGGTGCCGACCTGGTCGACGTCGAGGCCAACTGGGCCGCCCGCTACCGGCTCGGGCACGGCGGCGCGGTGCTGGTCCGCCCCGACGGGTACGTGGCGTGGCGCAGCGAGGAGCTGCCGGCCGATCCGGCGGCCGCGCTGGCCGGTGCGCTGCGCGAGGTGCTGTCAGCCAAGGCCTGATCCGGCCCGGCGGACGCCGAAGGCGCCGGTCCCCTTCCCGGGGGCCGGCGCCTTCGGCGTGGGCGCCGTCAGCCGGCGATGCCCTTGAAGACCGCGACCGCGCCCCGGATCCGCACCGTGTAGTCCGGGAAGTACTTGGCGAGCTGGCGCTCCAGGCCCTGCGGGTCGTCGCCCTGGTTCTGGAAGTTGCCGCGTCGGTGCTGTTCCAGCAGCAGCTTGTGGGTGAAGCGGTTCATCGGCACCCCCTCGGCGAGCACGGTGGTGCCGAAGAGCACCCCGCCGGGCCGCAGCGTCTCGGCGACGTGCCCGAGGATGACGCCCTTGGCGTCCCAGCCGCCGGGGATGGTGTGGAAGACCAGGTTCATCGCCGCCGAGTCGAAGTGCCCCTTGGGCAGCGGCAGCCGGTTCATCAGGTTGGCCTGGCAGGTCCGCGGCCGGTAGCGGGCCAGCCGCTGGGCCGACATGGTCAGGCACTCCTCGCTCAGGTCGAGCAGGGTGATCTCCGGGTCGGGGACGGGGAACTCGCAGCGGTCCACGAAGTAGCCGGTGCCGGGGCCGATGTCCAGGTGCCGCCGGCCGGCCTCGGTGTCGTACAGCCGGCGCATCACGTGCGCCGGGCAGCGCCAGACCGCCGAGCAGAACAGACCGAGCACCCACTTGTCGTAGATGGCCAGCTTGCCCTTGGTGTACACCTCCTGGGCGTGCGCGATCCGCGGGTCCAGGCGTTCGTCGGCGATCGGGCCGCCGGCGGGGTCGGTCATGTCGGTCTCCATTCAGAGCGCCAGCTCGATGTCGTAGTGCGTGAGCCAGGTGTTGAACTGCAGCGCCATCTCCAGGTGCATCCGGCTCGGCCAGTCGTGCGCCTCACCGGGCGCGGCCAGGGTGCGCCGCACCGCGTCGAGGTTGAGGTAGGGCAGGATCGGCGCGCTGTCGTCGGCGACCAGCGCGGCCAGTTCGGCGTGCAGCATCCGGGTGTACGCCGGGTCCTGGGTGACCGGCCACGGGCTCTTCTTGCGCTCCAGGACCGAGACGGGCAGCAGGTCGCGGGCGACGTCCCGCAGGAGGGACTTCTCCCGGCCGTCGTGGGTCTTGAGGCTCCACGGCGTGTTGTAGAGGTACTCGACCAGCCGGTGGTCGGCGTAGGGCACCCGCAGTTCCAGGCCGTTCGCCATGGAGAGCCGGTCGCCGCGGTCCAGCAGCATCGGCAGCCACCGGGTCAGGGTGAGGTAGCCGATGGTGCGCATCCGGTGTTCCTCGGGGCTCTCGCCGTCCTGGTGCGGGGCCTGTGCGGCCGCCTCGCGGTAGGTGTCGGCGTAGTGGCCGGCCATGTCCAGCTTGTCGAGGAAGCCGGTGCCGAAGAGGTCACGGCCCTGGCCGCCCCGGTTGCTGGGGTGCAGGCCCTCGTTGACCACCCACGGGAACGTGTCGGCGGCGATGCACTCGGGCTTGAACATCCAGTTGTAGCCGCCGAAGATCTCGTCGGCCACCTCGCCGACCAGCGCCACCGTGGAGTGCCGCTTGATCTCGCGCGAGGTGAGGTAGTTGGAGGTGTCCATGTCCCCGAGGGTGGAGGGGCCGTCCTGCGCCAGCACCACGTCGAGCCTGGTCCGGCGGTCCATCAGGGTCTTCGGGTCCAGCCGGATGTTGACGTGGTCGGAGTCGACGTGCCGGGCGACCTCGATCGCGTACGGCTCGTCCGGGGAGAAACGGACGTCGTCGCGTTGGAATCGCTCGACGTAGTCGTCGAAGGTGGTCACGAAGGTGCGGGTGCGCTCGCCGTCCCGGTCCCGGCGCAGGCCGGCCGCGATCGCGGTGACGGTGCTGGAGTCCAGGCCGCCGGAGAGCGCGGTGCACAGCGGCACGTCGGCGACCAGTTCGCGCGACACGATGTCGTGCAGCAGGTCGCGCACGGTGGCGACGGTGTCCTTCAGGCCGTCGGTGTGCGGGCGGGCGGTCAGCGTCCAGTAGGGGCGCAGCCGGGCGCCGCCGCGGCCGATCGTCAGGGTGTGGCCGGGGAGCAGCTCCCGCATGTCGCGGAAGACCGCCCGGCCGGGCTGCTTGGCGACCGAGAACAGCTCGCGCAGCCCGTCGCCGTCCACCACGGGGCGGATCTGCGGGTGCGCCAGCAGCGCCTTCGGTTCGGAACCGAACAGCACCCCCTGGGGCAGTTCGGCGTAGAAGAGCGGCTTGACGCCCAACCGGTCCCGGACCAGCACCAGTTCGTTCCGGCGTACGTCCCAGATGGCGAACGCGAAGATGCCCTCCAGCCGTTCGGCGAAGGAGGGCCCCCACTCCAGGTACGCCTGGAGGGCCACCTCGGTGTCGGAGCGGGTGCGGAACCGGCGGCCGCGGGCCGTCAGTTCGTCGCGCAGCTGCCGGAAGTTGTAGATCTCGCCGTTGTGGACGATCACGGCGGCCGTCCGGCCGTCCTCCTCGGCGGCCAGCGGCTGCGCGCCGCCGTCGAGGTCGATGACGGCCGTACGGGTGTGACCGAGGGCGGCGGCGCCGCCCAGCCAGAGGCCTTCGCCGTCGACACCACGGTTGGCCAGTGCCGCGGTCATCGCCCGTAGTACGGGCCGCCGCTGTGCGAGGTCCTGCCCGAAGTCCACCCAGCCGGTGATACCGCACACGGGCGTCTCCTTCCGTCGGTAGGGGTAGCCCCGGCAGCGTGCGGGGGGCGCTTCGAGAACCCCTCGACCGCCGGTGGACCCGTCCCGCGCTCGACCGCCGCGCGACGCCGCTTCGAGCGGGCGCCCCGACTCTGGGGCGGCCGGAGCGCCGACCGAGAGGTGTACGACGATGAACGTGCAGGGCAGCACACCCGAGACCCCGGGCATGGCCGGCTGGTTCGACCAGGGCCTGCCGCCGCGCCAGCAGGTACTCGGATTCATCTATGCGAAGTGGGCGATCGGCGCGCTGCGGGCGATCGTCGAGGTCGGGGTGCCGGACGCGCTGGCCGGCGGCCCGCGTACGGCGGCCGAGCTGAGCGCGGCCACCGGCACCGACGCCGACGCGCTGTACCGGGTCCTGCGGGCCGTTGCCGCAGCCGGTGTCCTGGACGAGGACCGGGAGGGCCGGTTCGCACTGCGGCCGGTGTCCGAGGGCCTGGTCTCGGACGCCGAGGGCGGTATCCGGGACATGTTCCTGTTCGCCTCGGACCCGATGCTCTGGCGCCCGTACGAGAACGTCGCGCACTCCCTGCGGACGGGCGAGGCCGCGTTCGTCGAGGCCTTCGGCTCGCCGTTCTACGAGTACACCCAGGCCAATCCGGACAAGGCCGCGGTGCTGGACCGGGCGATGCTGCAGAACCGCTACCCGGGCACCGAGCGGATCTTCGACGAGTTCGACTTCGGCCGGTTCCGCCGGATCGCCGACGTGGGCGGCGGCCGCGGGCACTTCCTGGTGGAGCTGCTCCGCCGTTTTCCCGGCACCACCGGGGTGCTGGCCGACCAGGCGCACACCGTCGCCGAGGCCAAGGAGGTGCTGGACGGCTCGGGGGTGGGGGACCGGATCACCGTGGCGCCGACCGACTTCTTCGTCGAGGTGCCGGCCGGCTGCGACGCCTACTTCATCAAGAACACCCTGCACAACTGGGACAACGCCAAGGCCGAGCTGATCCTGCGGTCCGTCCGTGCCGCGATCGGCGAGGGTGACGCCCGGCTGCTGATCGTGGAGAACCTGCTGCGCGGCCCGGGGGAGTGGGACGTGGGCAAGCTGATCGACGTCGAGTCGCTGGCCGTGCTCGGCGGCCGCGAGCGGGGTCTGGCGGAGTGGGACCGGATCGCCGGCGCGGCCGGGTTCGTGCGCGCCAACGAGCCGGTGCCCGGCGACGTGGCGCTGCTGGAGTACCGGCCGGTCTGACGGCGGGTCCGACCAGACGAGGCCCTTGAGACGCGTCCGGCCCCTTGAGCCGGCCGATTCGAGACACAGGTGTGCTGATGGAGAGACCACTTCCCGACCCGATGACCCTGCCGTCGCGGCGGGGGTGCCCGTTCGACCCGCCCGAGGAGTACGCGAGGTTGCGCGCCGAGCGGCCGGTGAGCCGGCTCCGGCTGCCCGGCGGCCGGGTCGGCTGGCTGGCCACCCGGTACGACGACGTCCGCGCCGCGCTCGCCGACCCGAGGACCAGTCCGCCACTGATCCAGGTCACGCCGGCCACCGAACTGCCGCTCCCCGAGGATGAACTGGACGTCCCGCCCGGGGTGTTCTCGGCGCTGGACCCGCCGGAGCAGAGCCGCTACCGGCGCCTGGTGAGCCGCTACTTCACCCGCAAGCGGTGCCGCGAGATCACCCCGGAACTGGAACGGATTATCGACGAGCAGCTGGACGCGATGATCGCGCACGGCGCGCCCGCCGACCTGGTCGAGTGGTTCGCCCAGCCCGTTCCGACCCGGGTGATCACCGGCATGCTGGGCATTCCGGAGCACCAGCGGCCGGACTACCAGCGGTGGATCCTCACCATGCTCTCGCTCGACGTCGCCGAGGATCCGCTGCGGGAGGCCCGGGACGGCCTCTACGGCGGGCTGGCCGACCTGGTCCGCGAGCGGCGGTCCGACCGTCGCGACGACATCCTGAGCGATCTGCTGCACGGTGACACCCCGCTCGAGGACGACGAGGTGGTGGGCATCGCGGCCCTGCTGCTGATCGCCGGGCTGGAGACGACGGCCAACATGCTCGGCCTCGGGGCGTTCGCGCTGCTGAGCCACCCGGAGCAGGCGGAGCTGCTGCGCAGTGACGAGTCCTTGCTGGACGGCGCGGTGGAGGAGTTGCTGCGCTACCTGACGATCGTCCAGTTCGGGCTGACCCGGACGGCGCGCGCCGACCTCGAGGTGGGGGGCCGGACCGTCCGGGCCGGCGAGACGCTGATCGTCTCGCTGGCCGCCGCCAACCGGGATCCGGAGCAGTACCCGGACCCAGACCGGCTGGACCTGACCCGGGCGCAGGCGCCGCACCTGGCGTTCGGCCACGGCGTCCACCAGTGCCTGGGCGCCCAGCTGGCGCGGGTGGAGATGAAGCTGGCGTTCCGCGCGCTGCTGCGCCGGCTGCCGGACCTGCGGCTCGCGGTGCCGGCCGACAAGGTCCGCACGGCCGGCGAGTCCAAGGTGTTCCACGGGGCGCACGAGCTTCCCGTCACCTGGTAGTACGCCGTTCCTCCGGCCGTTCCCTCCGGCCCTTCCCCAGGTAGTTCCGCAACGCCGTTCCGCCGTTCCCCAGGCAGTTCCACACGCCGATTCGAGGCCGGTCCGTGGCATCCCCTCCCGCCACGGGCCGGCCTTCGGCATGCCGTCAGACCGCGCGCGACGGGTCGTCGACGGTGGTGTGCCGGCCCTCGCGGCGGGCGGCCAGCGCGTCGTCCAGGTACTCCCGGGAGAGCATCGCCGAGACGATCGCGACGCCGCCGCGGTGGACCCGGATCTCGCTGTTGACGGCGGTGCCGTACAGGTGGATCCGGCGGCCGGTCTTGCCGGTCGGGCCCTGGGCGTCCTTGAGCCGGCCCTTGGCGGGCCAGGTCACGTCCCAGTGGTCGAGGGTGTCGCCGTCGGAGACCAGCAGCTTGACGGTGGTCCGGTGCAGGTCGAGGTGGAACTGGAGGTCGTCCGGGACGTCCGGGGAGCGGAGGTCGAGGACGATGCTGGCGTCGCGGCCGCGGACGTCGAAGCTGTCCGCGCCGGTCCAGTTGCCCAGCCGCTTGGTCACGGTGTGGTCGGCGAGGATGCGCTCGGTGGCGGTCATCTCGGTGGGTCCTTCCTGTCCGGGTGAGCTTCCGTGCTGACTTCTTCATAGTTGCAGTGAAACTAGTTCCGTGTCAACTGGTTCTGTGATGACTAGTTGCCGGGGGACGGTGGCGCGGCCGTACGATGCGCCCATGGCCGACACCGCACTCCGCAGCTCCCCGCTCGCCCTGACCGTCCTGTCGCTGCTGCACTACCAGCCGCTGCACCCCTACGGCATGCAGCGGCTGATCAAGCAGTGGGGCAAGGACCAGGTCGTCAACGTCAACCAGCGGGCCGGCATCTACCGGACCATCGAGCGGCTCCAGGCCGCCGGCCTGGTCGAGGTGCACGAGGTCGGCCGCGACCAGCAGTACGCGGAACGCACCCTCTACAAGGTCACCGAGGCCGGCCGGGAGACCACCCGGGCCTGGCTGCTCGAGATGCTCGGCACCCCCAAGCAGGAGTTCCCGCAGTTCCCCGTCGCGCTCTCGTTCGCGCTGATGCTCACCCCGGACGAGACCCGCGCCGTCCTGGAACGCCGCGTCCGGGCCGTGGCCCGCACCCTGGAGCAGCTGGAGGCCACCCTCGCCGAGGAGAGCGACGACGGGCTCGGCCGGGTCGTCCTGCTGGAGACCGACTACCAGCGCACCATGGCCGCCGCCGAACTCGCCTGGCTCACCGCCGTCGTCGAGGACATCGAGGCCGGCCGGCTCACCTGGTCCTGGGAGGAGCTCACCGCACTCGCCGGCCCCGCCGCCGACCTCGACTGACCCGCCGCGCACCACCCGCCGTCGAGGCGGGCCCCAGGCTCCTTCGAGCGCGTCTGCCTAGCGTCCCCACCCGAGGGCCGACGACGCCGAGAGGGAGAGCGATGCTGCACCGGGAACTCGCCGAGATCAGCGCACCGGCCCTGCGCCGGGTGCTGGACCATCCGTTCTGGACCGGCCTGCGGCGTGGCACCCTGCCCGCCGAGGCCCTGGCCCGCTTCGTCCGCCAGGACACCGGCCACCTGCTGCCCGCCTACGCCCGCGCACTCGCCCGCTGCGCCGCGTCCGCCCGGGACGACGCGGACACCGCGCTGCTCGCGCAGTCCGTCCTCGGCACCCTGGAGGCCCGGGACGGGCTGCGCGCCGCCTACGGCGCGCTCGCGGACGAGCTGCGGCTGCCCGCCCCGGGCGAGGACGGCCCCGCCGAACCCGCCGTGGCCGCGCACGCCGCCTTCTTCACCACCTCCGCCGCGCACTCCTTCCACGCGGGCCTCGGCGCCCTGCTGCCCATGGTCTGGTTCAACGCCGAGGTCTCCGACCATCTGCGCGACCACGCCGAGCCCGGCACCCGCTACCTGCCGTGGATCACCGCCTACCACCCCGGCGACTCCTACCGGTACGCCGTCCAGGCGTTCCGCGACCTCGCCGACCGCGCCGGCGCCGCCGCCACCCCGGCGCAGCGCCGCCTGCTCATCGACCACTTCGCCGAGGGCGTCGGGCACGAGATCGCGTTCGCCGACTGCTGCGCCGGCGTGCCGGCACGCCTCGCCGGAAAGGCAGCCCGATGACCGCCCAGGACCTCGACCTGATGGATCCGGCCTCCTTCGCCGACGGCGTCCCGCACGCGTACTTCCGCCGGCTGCGGCAGACCGAAGGCCTGGTCAAGGGCGTCGACACCGACGGCGAACCGCTCTGGCACGTGGTGCGCCACGGCGAGGTCGCCGCCGTCTCCAGGGACGCCAGGACCTTCTCCTCCAGCCCCACCACCATGACCTCGATCCGCAAGGTCGACCCCAGCCCGCCGATCATCACCTTCCTCGACAGCCCCGACCACACCAGGATCCGCAAACTCACCTTCAAGGCCTTCGCCCCCGCCCGGCTGGCCGCCCTGGAAGGGCCGGTCCGGGGCATCGTCGACAGCCTGCTCGCCGAGGCCCGCGAGCAGGGCACCTTCGACCTCGCCGAGACGATCGCACTGCGGCTGCCCTTCGAGGTGCTGCTCGAACTGCTGGACATCCCCCACCGGGACCGCGCCATGATGCTCGGCTGGGCCCGGCGCACGGTCAACCTCGGCGACGAGGGCGAGGGCGGCGGGGGCGAGGCGGACGGCGGCGGGGGCAACCCGTTCCAGCTGATCCACGAGTACCTGCTGGACTTCGCCCGCCACCGCGCCGCGCACCCCGCCGACGACTGCCTCTCGCTGCTGCTCGCGGCCCGGCTCCAGGGTGCCGACCGGCTCGGCCTGCCCGACCGGCTCACCGCCGACGAGGTCGGCCTCTTCGCCTCCACACTGATCACCGCGGGCATCGAGACCACCTACTGCTCCGTCACCGGCGCGGTCCTCGCCCTGCTGGAGGCACCCGGCGAACTCGCCAGGCTGCGCGCGGACCGGAGCCTGGTGCCGTCGGCCGCGAACGAGGTGCTGCGCTGGGTCACCCCGGTGACCCACTTCGCCCGCCGGGCCGTCACCGACACCGAGATCGCCGGACAGCCCGTCGCGGCCGGCGACGCGGTGGTGCTCTGGTACAGCTCCGCCAACCGCGACGAGACGGTCTTCGCCGACCCGGACCGCTTCGACGTCGGCCGCACCCCCAACCAGCACGTGAGCTTCGGCGGCGGCGGCCCGCACGTCTGCATCGGCAACGGCCTGGCGGCGATGGAGCTGCGCCAGTTCCTGGACGGCGTGGTCGACCTGCTGCCCCGCCTGGAACTCACCGCCGACCCCGTCCGGCCGGCGACCAACTTCATGAACAGCGTCAAGTACCTGCCGCTGCGCTTCCGCTGACCCGGCGGGGACTGGAGACCGTGACATGGACGTGAAGCCGTGACCGCCGGACCGGACGGCCCCGCGCGCCGCACCGCGCTGATCACCGGCGCCAACCGGGGCATCGGCCGGGCCGTCGCTGCCGAACTCCACCGGAGGGGCACCGACGTGGTGCTGACCGCCCGCTCCGCCGAGGACGCCCGCGCGGCCGCCGCCGAGCTGGGCACCCGTTGGCAGGCCCTGGACACCACCGACCCGGAGAGCGTCGAGCGCGCCGCCGCGGCGGCCGGGCCGGTCGACCTGCTGATCTGCAACGCCGGGGTGCTGCTGGACGCCCGCACCGACCCGCTGAGCGTCCCGCTGGACCTGGTCGAACAGACCCTGCGGGTCAACCTGCTGGGCACCTGGCGGGTGATCCAGGCGTTCGTCCCGGCGATGGTCCGCCGGGGCCGGGGCCAGGTGCTGGTGCTCTCCAGCGGCACGACCGCCGAGTTCGGCGGCCGGCTGTTCGCGGGCGCCCCCGGCTACTCGCTCTCCAAGAGCGCCCTCAACGGGCTGACCACGCTGCTGGCCGGCCACACCGAGGGCACCGGTGTGCGGGTCGACGCCGTCAACCCCGGGCGGGTCCGGACCCGGATGATGCCCGGTCAGCAGCAACTGCCCGAGGAGGCGGCCCGGTTCATCGCCGACCTGGCCGACCTCCCGGCCGGCGGCCCGAGCGGTCGCTTCTTCGCCGAACAACGCCGACCCACCTCGTAGGAGACCCCATGCGATTCGACCTGACCGGCCGCAAGGCCGTCGTCACCGGTGCCGGCAGCGGGATCGGGCTGGCCTGCGTCCGGGCCCTGGCAGCCGCCGGCGCCGACGTGCTAGGCGGCTCCCGGACCGTCGGTCCGGAGCTGCTCGACGCCACACCCCACACGCGTGCCGTGGACCTCGCCACCGAGGACGGCGGGCGGCGTCTGGTGAAGCACGCGCTCGCCGAGTTCGGCGGCATCGACATCCTGGTCAACAACGTCGGCGGCGGGGTGAAGCTGGCCGACGGCTTCCTCGACATCGACGACGACACCTGGCTCGAAGCGTTCGGGCTGAACGTCCTCACCGCCGTCCGGACCACCAGGGAGGCCCTGCCCAGCCTGGTCGAGCGCCGGGGGGCGGTGGTCAACATCGGCTCGGTGAACGCCACCCTGGCCGACCCGCGGCTCGGCCACTACTCGGCCGCCAAGGCCGCGCTCGCCAGCGTCGGCAAGTCGCTGGCCGCCGAGTTCACCCCGCGCGGCGTCCGGGTCAACACCATCTCGCCCGGCCCGGTGCGCACCAGGGTCTGGACCAACCCGGCGACGGCCGAGAAGGCCGGGCTCACCCCGGAGCAGTTCATCGAGGCGGTGCCCAGGATGACCGGGCTGGCCACCGGCCGGATCATCGAGCCGGAGGAGGTCGCCACCCTGGTGGTGCTGTTCGCCTCCGGCGCGGTCCCCAGCATCACCGGCGCCGACTACACCATCGACGGCGGGATGAGCCGCCCCGCGCTGCGCTGACCCTCCGCGCTGCGCCGGCCGCCCCGCGCTGCGCCGACCGCGCGGCCGCCGGCGGCCGGGCCCAGGTCCTCCCCACGGAGGGCCCGGGCCCGGCCCGTTACGCCGGCACCTCGGGCTGGGCCTCGAGCCCCGCCCGCGGCGCCCGCAGCGTCCGTCCGCGCATCAGGAAGGCCGCCGCCCCGGCCGCCACCAGCAGGCCGGCGGCGAGCCAGAACGTCACCCGCAGCGCGTCGTCGGCACTGGCCGGGTCCTCCGTCAGGTAGCTGAAGAAGACCGTGCCCAGCAGCGCGTACCCGATGCTGTTGCCCAACTGCTGCACCGAGTTGAGCAGTCCGGACGCGGCACCGGTCTCCGGCACCGCGACCATGGTGAGCGCCAGGTTGTAGTACGGGGTCAGGACCCCGCCCATGCCGAGCCCGAGCAGCACCAGCGGAACCGCCAGCTGCCAGCCGGAGACGTCCGGCCCGGCCGACACCACGGCGATCACCCCGACCGCTCCGACGGCCAGCAGCGCCAGCCCGCCCAGGAGCGTGCGCAGGCCGTCCCAGCGGCGTGCCAGCACCGTGCCGGCCAGCGCCGAGCCGACCGCCGAAGCGAGCGTCCACGGCACCATCGCCAGTCCGGCGCCCAGCGACGAGAAGCCGTGCGCGGTCTGCAGCTGGACCAGCAGGGCGAACATCATGCCGCTGAGCGCCATGTAGTAGAACATCCCGACCACCAGGGCGGCGACGAACCGCCCGTTGCGCACCAGGGCCGGCTCGATCAGCGGGACCCGCCCGGCCCGGGCCCGCCGGAGCTGGTGCAGCCCGAGCAGGGCCAGGACCGGCAGCGCGGACGCCATGCTGACGAAGCACCAGGCGGGCCACGACTCGCCGCGGCCCTGCATCAGCGGGTAGGCCACCAGCACCATCGCCCCGGCGGCCAGCACCGTGCCGACGCCGTCCAGCCGGCGCAGCCCGGCCCGTTCGACGGGCTGCCCGGCGGGGACGTACCGCAGGGTGCCGACGGTCGCGAGGACGCCGAGCGGCACGTTGATGAAGAAGACCGTGCGCCAGCCGAGACCGAAGAGGTCCCCGGTGGCCAGGGCGCCCCCGAGCACCGGCGCGACGATCGCGGCGATACCCACGACCGGGCCCATCATGCCGATGGCCTTGGGCAGTTCACGGCCGGGGAAGAGGTCGCGCATGATGCCGAGCCCCTGCGGGACCATCACCGCGGCGAAGCCTCCCTGGAGGATCCGGGCGGTGATGATCATCTGCGGGTTGACCGAGAAGGCGGCCAGCAGCGAGGCGAGGGTGAAGCCGACGGTGCCGACCAGCAGCATCCGTCTGCGGCCGAGGACGTCCCCGAGCCGCCCGCCGGTGATCAGCAGGGAGGCGAAGGCGAGGGTGTAGCCGGCGGCCATCCACTGGAGGTCCGCGTAACTGCCGTGCAGTCCGGTGCGGATCGACGGCGCGACGGTGTTCACCATCATGCCGTCGAGCAGGTCCATGCAGTGGGTGGTGAGAATCGCCGCCAGGGCGAACCAGCGGAGCCGGTCCGGGGCGGGCGCGGTGGTCAGGGGCGGTGCGGAGGTGGCCATCGTGGTGCCTTTCGACGAGGAACGGCCGGACGGCGCGAACAGTGCGCCCGACCGCTCCAGAAGCACTCGAGGAACCCACGAGGGGGAGTACGGCCGGCGACCCGCTCGAGTCGCGCTCCACCGTGTCCCGAGCGGTGTTCGAGCGCCCTTGCCGAGGGTGGGGTGCCGGCGGGGCTGTGGGGCCACGCCGCCAGAGCACGAGGGGACATGTCATGGATCTGGGGTTGGCGGACAAGCGGGTGCTGGTCACCGGTGCCACCAGGGGGATAGGCCGGGCAACGGCGAAGGCGTTCGCCGCGGAGGGGGCGCGGGTCGCGGTCACCTACCTGAAGTCCAAGGAGGCCGCCGACAAGCTGGTCGAGGAACTCGGCGGCGCCGACCGGGCGTCCGCCCACCGTTACGACCTGGCCGACCCGCAGTCGATCGCGGAGACGGTCGCCGCCGTCGAGGAGGCCTGGGGCGGGGTCGACGTCCTGGTCGCCAACGCCCAGACCTGGGTGTGGATGAATCCCGAGGACATGGTGCCCTACCAGGAGTTCCCGATGGACTTCTGGCTCGGCCGGTACCGGGAGAACGTCGAGGGCCACCTGTGGACGGTCCGCCAGGCACTCGGCGGGATGCGCGAACGCGGCTTCGGCCGGATCGTGCTGCTCTCCTCCGTCACCGCGATGCACGGCAATCCGGGCTCGGAGATCTACAGCGCGGCCAAGGCCTCCCTGCACGGCTTCGTGCGCGGCCTGATGTGGACCGGTGACGGCGTACTCGCCAACGTGGTGGCGCCCGGCGGCACCATCACCGAGAGCCTCGAGGCGGTCGACCCGGCGCTGCTGGAGAAGGCCGTCGCCGAGACCCCGAGCGGCCGGCTGAGCACCGCCGACGAGGTCGCCCGGCTGATCGTCTTCCTCGGCTCGGCGGCCAACGGGAACACCAGCGGACAGGTCATCCACCCCGCGGGCGGCCGCTGACGGCCGGCCCCACCCGCGCCCGACGCGCGCTCGAGCGCCGCCCGAGCGCGCGTCGGGCGGTCCCTCACATCCTCGCAGGCAGCGCCGCCGGCCGGAAAACCGCCGGCGGTCCCGCGTTTTCCCGATCGGAAGGAACAGTCATGAGCATCCGCAACCCGCTGGCCGGAGACCGGACCGGCGTCCGGCGCGGCCGGCCGCCAGGGCGCCCCGGCTTCCTCGGTGGCACCCTCAGAGCGGTCGTGGGTCTGGCCCTCGCGGCCGCCCCCGCCGCCGTCGCCGCGCCGGCCGCTCACGCCGACACCACCGGCCACCAGTACTACGTCGACTGTGCGGCGGGCAACGACGCGGCCGCGGGCACCACCGCCACCGCCGCCTGGCACAGCCTCGCCAAGGTCGACGGCGTCACCTTCCGGCCCGGTGACTCGATCCTGCTGCGCAGCGGCACCACCTGTGCCGGGCAACTGGCCCCGCTCGGCTCCGGCACCGCGGACCGGCCGGTCACCATCGGTTCGTACGGCGGTACCGCCCGCGCCGCGATCACCGGCGGCGGCGCCCGCGCCGCGGTCTTCCTGCAGAACAGCCAGGGCTGGGAGATACGCAACCTCGACGTCTCCAACAAGGCCGCCCAGGACGGTACCGTCCGCACCGGCATCTACGTGCTGCTGACCGACTACGGCACCGGCAGCCACTACGTCGTCGAGAACGTCAACGTCCACGACGTGACCAGCGTCGACAGCACCGGACCGATCGACGAGGCCAGCGGCGGCATCGTCTTCAAGGCGGCCGGCTCGACCACGCCCACCACCTTCGACGGCATCCGGGTCGCGAACAGCACCGTCACCACCACCGAGGGCTACGGCATCGCCACCGTCTCCCAGTGGTCCAAGCGGGACCTCTTCCCGACCGGCACCAACCACTTCGTGCCGATGACCAACGTCCGGGTCACCGGCAACCGCCTGGCCGACATGGGCGGGGACGGCATAGTGGTCCAGAACGCCGTCTCCCCGCTGATCGACCACAACGTCGTCGACGGGTTCGGCCTGCGGGCCACGGCCTACCACTCCGGCGTCTGGGTGTGGAACGCGGACCACTCCGTGATGGAGTACAACGACGTCTCGCACGGCGCCAGCTCGCCGCCGATGATGGCCTTCGACGCGGACGGCTCGAACCAGGACGTCGTCTACCAGTACAACTACAGCCACGACAACGGCGGCGGCTTCCTCGCCTTCTGCACCGCCCCGGGCCAGTTCAGCGACGGCGTGACCGTCCGCTACAACATCAGCCAGAACGACCACGACGCCGTCTACAACGGCGCCGTCTTCCCGGTGGTCTTCAACGGCTGCGGCGTCACCATGACCAACCTCTCCTTCTACAACAACGTGGTGTACTCCTCCGTCGCCAAGGCGCTGATCGGCAACTACGGCCAGTCCGTGGTCTCCTACCGCAACAACATCTTCTACGGCCGGCCGGGCGGTTCGACCATCACCGACCCGGTGAGCACCTTCGACCACAACCTGTACTTCAACATCGACCAGGTCCCCGCCGGCGACCTCCACGCGGTCAAGGCCGACCCGCTGTTCACCGCGCCCGGCACCGACTGGACCGGCTACCGGCTGAAGTGCGGGTCCCCGGCCATCCGCGCGGGTGTCCGGGTCGCCCTCACCGGCGGACAGGACTGCGGCGGCGCCCCGGTGCCCTCCGACGCCGCGCCGAACATCGGCGCCTACGAGGGCGCGGTGTCCTGACCGGGAGCGACCGGCGGGCCGGACAGAACGGGAGGGGTGGGCCGGACGATCCGGCCCACCCCTCCCGCGTCGTCCGGCCCCGGATCAGCCCGCGGCCTTCTTGATCGACCAGTCGGCGATCCTCAGCGACATCTCGACCCCCTCCGTGGCGTACTCGATCATCGCCTTCTGGTACTCCGCCACCGCGTCCGCCAGCTCCCGCCGGCCCGCCGCCACCTCGGCCAGCAGCCCGCCGAGCGCCTGCGCGTCCCGTAGCGCCGTGTTCGCCCCGACGCCCCCGGACGGCGGCATCGCGTGCACCGCGTCGCCCAACGGGACCACCGGGCCGGTCTCCCACGCCTCCACCGGGCGGGTGGCGCGCAGCGCGACGGCGAACGTCGTCTCCGGCTGGGCGAAGCCGAAGATCCCGCGGAGGTCCGGGTGCCAGGCCCGGGTGCGCTCGACCACCAGCGCGCACAGCTCCTCGCCGTCCAGCGCGAAGAAGTCCTCCTCCGACAGGCCGAGGTCCTGCTGGTGCACGTTGAACACGGACATGTAGTAGTCCTCGCCGTCCGCCAGCTCCGCCTCGGGCGCCAGCCTCGCGGCGGCGGCCGAGGGGCGCTCGCGGAACAGCATCGGCATCAGGCCGAGGTGATGGCCGTCGGTGCCGATCACATAGGAGAACCGGTCCTGAAGCGCCGCCGGGAGGCCGGCCGCGATCGCCGCGTCCCGGGGGATCCGGGAGAACACCGTCCGGATGCCGAGGTCCTGGGGAGCGTCCCCCGGCCGCAGCTGCGCCCGGACCCGGGAGTTGGTGCCGTCGGCCGCCACCAGCACGTCGCCGGTGGCCTCGGTGCCGTCCGCGAAGTAGGCCGTCACCCGGCCGTCGGGCGTCCGCGCGAGCCGCTCGAAGTTCTTGCCGAAGTGGACGGTGTCCGCCAGGCCGGCCAGCAGGATCCGGCGCAGGGTCACCCGGTCCACGGCGTCGATCTTGTCGGCCCGGTCCGCCCGCGGATCCTCGAACTTCGGCGCCCACTGCTCCGTCAGCTGCTCGTCGTAGGCGGCCAGCCCGGCATCGTCCCGGGTGTTGGCCGTCGCCGCCACCAGCTCCGTGAGCCGGGCCGGCAGGCAGGCCCGCAGCGCGGCCTCGCCCTCCGGGCTGATCCGCAGCCGGTAGCCCTGCCGGCGGCCGTCCGCCGACTCGTCGCGCTCGTACACCCGGACGTCCACCCCGGCCTGCCGCAGCCGTTGCGCCAGGCTGAGACCGCCGATCCCACCGCCGATCACCAGCACCCGGAAGGCCGGCCGGCCCGTCGTCGTCGCCATGGACACCTCTCCTCACCGCCGTGTACGGGACACCCGCACGATGCGCCGCACCGCTCAGGTCCGGCTCGAGGCCCCTGCCCGTGGCGGCCCTTCCAGCCGGGCTCGAGCCGAGCTGAAGAACGCCCTCCCAGGCTGTGCGGGCCCCGCCAGCCCATGGCAGCCGACCCTTCGGAGGAAGCGTGTCCCGCCGTCTCTTCACCTCGGAGTCCGTGACCGAGGGCCACCCCGACAAGATCGCGGACCGGATCAGCGACACCATCCTCGACGCCCTCCTACGGGAGGACCCGACGTCCCGGGTCGCCGTCGAGACGCTGGTCACCACCGGTCAGGTGCACATCGCCGGTGAGGTCACCACCAGCGCCTACGCCGACATCGCCGCCCTGGTCCGGGAGGCCGTCCTGGAGATCGGCTACGACTCCTCGGCCAAGGGCTTCGACGGCGCCTCCTGCGGCGTCTCGGTCTCCATCGGCTCCCAGTCGCCCGACATCGCGCAGGGCGTGGACAGCGCCTACGAGACCCGCGTCGAGGGGGCCGGTCAGGAGGAGGCCGACGAGCTCGACCGACAGGGCGCCGGCGACCAGGGCCTGATGTTCGGCTACGCCTGCGACGACACACCGGAGCTGCTGCCGCTGCCGATCTCGCTGGCCCACCGGCTCGCCCAGCGCCTCACCCAGGTCCGCAAGGACGGCACCGTCCCCTACCTGCGCCCCGACGGCAAGACCCAGGTGACCATCGAGTACGACGGCGACCGCGCCGTCCGCCTCGACACCGTGGTGGTCTCCACCCAGCACGCCGCCGACATCGACCTCGACTCGCTGCTCGCCCCCGACATCCGCGAGTTCGTCGTCGAACCGGTGCTGGCCGGTCTGGCCCTGGACACCAGCGACTACCGGCTGCTGGTCAACCCCACCGGGCGGTTCGAGACCGGCGGCCCGATGGGCGACGCCGGCCTGACCGGCCGCAAGATCATCGTCGACACCTACGGCGGCATGGCCCGTCACGGCGGTGGCGCCTTCTCGGGCAAGGACCCGTCCAAGGTGGACCGCTCGGCCGCGTACGCGATGCGCTGGGTGGCGAAGAACATCGTCGCCGCCGGCCTCGCCCGCCGCGCCGAGGTGCAGGTCGCGTACGCGATCGGCAAGGCCGAGCCGGTCGGTCTGTTCGTGGAGACCTTCGGCACCGAGACCGTTGCGGTGGCCAGGATCCAGGACGCCGTCAGCGAGGTCTTCGACCTGCGACCGGCCGCGATCATCCGCGACCTCGACCTGCTGCGGCCCATCTACGCCCAGACCGCCGCGTACGGCCACTTCGGCCGGGAACTGCCCGACTTCACCTGGGAGCGCGCCGACCGGGTGGAGAAGCTGCGGGCCGTCGCCCTGGCCTGATCCCCGCCGAACCGAGCCCCGCCGAACCCGTCGCCCCACCGTTGCCCCGAGGAGGCACCGCCGTGCGTATCGCTGTCAGCGGTTCGATCGCCACCGACCATCTGATGGTCTACCCAGGGCGGTTCGCGGACCAGTTGATCGAGGGCCAGCTGTCCAAGGTGTCGCTCTCCTTCCTCGCCGACGACCTCGAGGTCCGGCGCGGCGGGGTCGCGGCCAACATCGCCTTCGGGCTGGGAAGCCTGGGCCTGCGTCCCGTCCTGGTCGGCGCGGCCGGTGCCGACTTCGCCGAGTACGGCGCCTGGTTGCAGGCCGCCGGCGTCGACACCGAGTCCGTGCTGATCAGCCGGACCAGGCACACCGCGCGATTCGTCTGCACCACCGACGCCGACCAGAACCAGATCGCCACGTTCTACGCGGGGGCGATGAGCGAGGCTCGTGAGATCCGCCTCGCCCCCGTCGTGGACCGCGCCGGCGGGCTCGACCTCGTCGTCATCGCCCCCGACGACCCCGAGGCGATGATCCGCCGCACCGAGGAGTGCCGCACCCTCGGCCTCTCCTTCGCGGCCGATCCGTCCCAGCAACTCGCCCGCCTCGACCGGGCCGCGGTCCGCCACCTCGTCCAGGGCGCGGACCTGCTGTTCACCAACGAGTACGAGGCCGCACTGCTCCAGCAGACCGCGGGCTGGACGGAGCGGCAGATCCTCGAGGAGGTCGGCACCTGGATCACCACACTCGGTGCCGACGGCGTCCGCATCCTCCGGAGCGACGCGGCACCGCTGCTCGTCCCCGCCGTGCCCACCGACCACGTCGCCGACCCCACCGGTGTCGGCGACGCCTTCCGGGCCGGATTCCTGGCCGGCCTCGCCCGCCGGTGGCCGATGCCCCGCGCGGCCCGCCTCGGCTGCGCCCTCGCCACCGAGGTGTTGCAGACGGTCGGCACCCAGGAGTACCGCATCTCGGCCGCGGAGCTGATCGGCCGCACCGACGACACCCCGGTCGGCGCCTGATGACGCCGCGGAACGGAACGGCACAGCAGCAGAGCCGCGCGGATGCGTTGCGTGAGGCCCTCGCCACCCGTGTGGTGGTGGCCGACGGTGCGATGGGCACCATGCTCCAGGCGCAGGACCCGTCGTTGGAGGACTTCCAGGACCTGGAGGGCTGCAACGAGGTCCTCAATGTGACGCGGCCCGACATCGTGCGTTCGGTCCATGACGCGTATTTCGCGGTGGGTGTGGACTGTGTGGAGACCAATACGTTCGGGGCGAACTTCTCGGCGCTGGGGGAGTACGACATCTCGGAGCGGGTTTTCGAGTTGTCCGAGTCGGGTGCGCGGATCGCGCGGGAGGCGGCGGACGCGTTTGCCGTGGACGGCCGCACGCGGTGGGTGCTCGGCTCGATCGGCCCCGGCACCAAGCTGCCCACCCTCGGCCACGCCCCGTACGAGGTGTTGCGGGACGGCTTCCGGCAGAACGCGGCCGGCTTGGTCGCCGGCGGCGCGGATGCGCTGCTGGTGGAGACGAGTCAGGACCTGTTGCAGACCAAGGCGGCCATCCTGGGTTGCAAGCGGGCGTTGGCGGAGGCGGGCCTGGATCTGCCGGTGCTGGTGCAGGTGACGGTGGAGACGACCGGCACGATGCTGCTGGGGTCGGAGATCGGCGCGGCGCTGGCGGCGTTGGAGCCGCTGGGTGTGGACTTCATCGGCCTGAACTGTGCGACCGGGCCGGCGGAGATGAGTGAGCACCTGCGCTACCTGGCCAAGAACGCGAAGATCGGCCTGTCCTGCATGCCGAATGCGGGCCTGCCGGTGCTGGGCAGGGACGGCGCCCACTACCCGCTCTCCCCGTCCGAGCTGGCGGACGCCCATGACGTGTTCACCCGCGAGTACGGCCTGTCGTTGGTGGGCGGCTGCTGTGGGACGACGCCCGAGCACCTGCGCCAGGTGGTGGAGCGGGTGCAGGGCCGCCCGGTCGCCGGCCGTGATCCGCGCCCGGAGCCCTCGGCCGCCTCGCTGTACCAGGCGGTGCCGTTTCGTCAGGACACCTCGTACCTGGCGATCGGTGAGCGGACCAACGCCAACGGGTCGAAGAAGTTCCGCGAGTCGATGCTGGCCGGGGACTGGCAGGCGTGTGTGGAGATCGCCCGCGAGCAGATCCGGGACGGCTCCCACCTGCTGGACCTCTGCGTTGACTACGTCGGCCGCGACGGTGTCGCTGACATGAAGGAGATCGCCGGCCGCCTCGCGACTGCGTCGACGCTGCCGATCGTGCTGGATTCCACGGAGCCGGAGGTGTTGCGGGCGGGTCTGGAGGCGCTCGGTGGCCGTGCCGTGCTGAACTCGGTCAATTACGAGGACGGTGACGGCCCGGACACCCGGTTCGGGCGGATCGCGTCGCTGGCGCGTGAGCACGGCGCCGGCCTGATCGCGCTGACCATCGACGAGGGCGGGCAGGCCCGTACCGCCGAGACCAAGGTGGCCATCGCCGAGCGGCTGATCGGGCAGCTCACCACCGAGTACGGCATCGACGAGGGCTCGATCCTGGTGGACTGCCTGGCGTTCACCCTGGGCACGGGCCAGGAGGAGTCCCGCCGGGACGGCATCGAGACCATTGAGGCGATCCGTGAGCTCAAGCGTCGTCATCCGGGCGTGCAGACCACCCTGGGCCTGTCCAACATCTCGTTCGGGTTGAGTCCGGCGGCGCGTGTGGTGATCAACTCGGTGTTCCTGAACGAGTGTGTGGAGGCCGGGTTGGACTCGGCGATCGTGCACGGGTCGAAGATCCTGCCGATGGCGCGGATTCCGGAGGAGCAGCGTGAGGTGGCGCTCGATCTGGTCTACGACCGCCGAAGCGAGGGCTACGACCCGTTGCAGAAGCTGCTGCAGCTGTTCGAGGGTGTCTCCTCGGCGTCGGTCAAGGCGTCCAAGGCGGAGGAGCTGGCCGCGCTGCCGCTGGAGGAGCGCCTGCAGCGCCGGATCATCGACGGTGAGCGGGGTGGTTTGGAGGCCGACCTGGACGAGGCGCTGACGGAGCGTGCGGCGCTGGAGATCGTCAACGGCACGCTGCTGGCCGGGATGAAGGTGGTCGGCGAGCTGTTCGGCTCCGGCCGGATGCAGTTGCCGTTCGTGCTCCAGTCCGCGGAGGTGATGAAGACCGCGGTGGCGTATCTGGAGCCGCACATGGAGAAGTCCGACGACGAGGGGAAGGGCACGATCGTGCTGGCCACGGTCAAGGGCGACGTCCATGACATCGGCAAGAACCTGGTCGACATCATCTTGTCCAACAACGGCTACACCGTGGTGAATCTGGGCATCAAGCAGCCGGTTTCGGCGATCCTGGATGCCGCGCAGGAGCACAGGGCGGACGTGATCGGCATGTCGGGTCTGCTGGTGAAGTCCACTGTGATCATGAAGGAGAACCTGGAGGAGCTGAACCAGCGCAAGCTGGCGGCCGACTTCCCGGTGATCCTGGGTGGGGCGGCTCTGACCCGGGCCTATGTCGAGCAGGACCTCCACGAGATCTACGGGGGCGAGGTCCGCTATGCGCGGGACGCGTTCGAGGGGCTGCGGTTGATGGACGCGTTGATCGCGGTCAAGCGTGGCGTGCCGGGGGCGGTGCTGCCGGAGCTGAAGCAGCGCCGGCACGCCCGGGTGGAGGTGACGGAGGCGGAGGAGGTCAGCCTCGGGCAGGTCCGCTCGGACGTGGCGGTGGACAACACCGTGCCCGCCCCGCCGTTCTGGGGCGACCGGATCGTCAAGGGCGTGCCGTTCGCGGACTATGCCTCCTGGCTGGACGAGGACGCGTTGTTCAAGGGCCAGTGGGGCCTCAAGGCGGCTCGCGGCGGCGAGGGGCCCTCGTACGAGGAGCTGGTGGAGACCGAGGGCCGGCCGCGGCTGCGGATGTGGCTGGACCGGCTGCAGACCGAGGGCTGGCTGGAGGCGGCCGTGGTCTACGGCTACTACCCGGCCAACTCCAAGGGCGACGACCTGATCGTCTTCCACGAGGACGGCTCCGAGCGGACCCGCTTCACCTTCCCGCGCCAGCGGCGCGGGCGGCGGTTGTGCCTGGCGGACTTCTTCCGTCCGGAGGAGTCGGGCGTCAAGGACGTGGTCGGTCTCCAGGTGGTCACCATGGGCAACCGGATCTCCGAGGCCGCGAACGAGCTGTTCGCGAACAACTCCTACCGCGACTACCTGGAGCTGCACGGCCTGTCGGTGCAGCTGGCGGAGGCGCTGGCGGAGTTCTGGCACGCCCGGGTCCGTTACGAGCTGGGCTTCGGCGACGAGGACCCGCAGGACGTGCGGGACATGTTCGCGCTCAAGTACCGGGGGGCCCGGTTCTCGCTGGGGTACGGGGCCTGCCCGGAGCTGGAGGACCGCGCCAAGATCGCGGAGCTGCTGCGGCCCGAGCGGATCGGTGTGGTGCTCTCCGAGGAGTTCCAGCTCCACCCCGAACAGTCCACCGACGCCATCGTCATCCACCACCCCGAAGCCACCTACTTCAACGCGAGGTGACCATGGCCGGCGACCACGTATCCGACGGTACGGCGACCGACCGGCGCGGCATCGCGGAGTTGCTGGCGGCGGGCGGACGCAGCTACTCGTTCGAGGTCTTCCCGCCCAAGGCGGCCGCGGGCGAGCGGGCGCTCTGGGAGACGATCCGCCGGGTCGAGGCGGCGGCCCCGGCCTTCGTCTCCGTCACCTACGGCGCGGGTGGCTCCTCCCGGACCAGGACGACCGATCTGACCGAGCGCATCCGCAACCAGACCACGCTCCGCCCCGTCGCCCATCTGACCGCCGTCGGCCACTCGGTGGCCGAACTGCGCCGGATCATCGGCCGGTACGCCGACGCGGGGATCCGCGATGTGCTTGCGCTGCGCGGTGATCCGCCCGGCGATCCGCAGGGGGAGTGGGTCGCGCACCCGGACGGTCTGCGCCACGCGGCCGAACTGGTCGAGCTGTTGAAGGCGTCCGGGGGGTTCACCGTCGGCGTCGCGGCCTTCCCGGAGCGGCATCCGCGCTCGTCGGACTGGGAGAGCGACATCCGGCACTTCGTCGCCAAGTGCCGTGCCGGCGCGGACTTCGCGATCACCCAGATGTTCTTCCGGGTCGAGGACTATCTGCGGCTGCGCGACCGGGTCGCGGCCGCCGGCTGCGACGTCCCGATCATCCCCGAGATCATGCCGACCACCTCCTTCGACCAGATCCGCCGGTTCGCGCTGCTGAGCAATGCGGCCTTCCCGCCGGAACTGGCCCGGCAGTTGGAGGCGGCGAGCGGTGACCGTGCCGCCGGCTACCGGATCGGGGTCGACCACGCCACCGCGATGGGCGAGCGGCTGCTCACGGAGGGCGCGCCCGGCCTGCACTACATCACGCTGAACAGCTCGACCGCCTCCGTGGAGATCCACCGGAACCTCGGTCTGCACCGGGCCGCGCCCGCGCTGACCACCGTCTGAACATCCCTTCCAAGCCGAGGAGTTCGCTCATGTCCGTCCCCGAGACCGCCGCGCCCGATTTCAAGGTTGCCGACCTTTCCCTGGCGCCGTTCGGGCGCAAGGAGATCCAGCTGGCCGAGCACGAGATGCCCGGCCTGATGTCCATCCGTGCGGAGTACGCCGCGGCGCAGCCGCTGGCCGGTGCGCGGATCACCGGTTCGCTGCACATGACGGTGCAGACGGCGGTGCTGATCGAGACCCTGACGGCGCTGGGTGCCGAGGTCCGCTGGTGCTCGTGCAACATCTTCTCCACCCAGGACCACGCGGCCGCGGCGATCGCGGTCGGTCCGGAGGGCACGGCGGAGAACCCGCGGGGTGTTCCGGTGTTCGCCTGGAAGGGCGAGACGCTGGAGGAGTACTGGTGGTGCACCGAGCAGGCGCTGACCTGGCCGGACGGGCAGACCCCGAACATGATCCTGGACGACGGCGGTGACGCCACGCTGCTGATCCACAAGGGTGTCGAGTTCGAGAAGGCCGGTGCCGCGCCGGACCCGTCGACCGCGGACAACGACGAGTTCCGGATCATCCTGGAGCTGCTGAACCGCACCCTGGTCGAGACGCCGAACAAGTGGACCGAGGTCGCCGCGACGATCAAGGGCGTGACGGAGGAGACCACGACCGGTGTCCACCGGCTGTACGAGATGCACCGTGACGGCAACCTGCTGTTCCCGGCGATCAACGTCAACGACTCGGTGACCAAGTCGAAGTTCGACAACAAGTACGGCTGCCGGCACTCGCTGATCGACGGCATCAACCGGGCCACCGACGTGCTGATCGGCGGCAAGGTGGCCGTCGTCGCCGGCTACGGTGACGTGGGCAAGGGCTGCGCGGAGTCGCTGCGCGGTCAGGGTGCGCGGGTCATCGTGACCGAGATCGACCCGATCTGCGCGCTGCAGGCGGCGATGGACGGTTACCAGGTCGCGACGCTGGAGGATGTCGTCGAGTCGGCGGACATCTTCATCACGACGACCGGCAACAAGGACATCATCATGGCCTCGCACATGGCCCGGATGAAGCACCAGGCGATCGTCGGCAACATCGGTCACTTCGACAACGAGATCGACATGGCGGGCCTGGCCCAGCTGCCGGGCGTGGTGAAGACCGAGGTCAAGCCGCAGGTCCACGAGTGGCGCAAGGCCGATGGCAGGACGATCATCATCCTCTCCGAGGGCCGTCTGCTGAACCTGGGCAACGCGACCGGCCACCCGTCGTTCGTGATGTCCAACTCCTTCGCGAACCAGACGATCGCGCAGATCGAGCTGTTCACGAAGACCGAGCAGTACCCGATCGGCGTCTACGTGCTGCCGAAGCACCTGGACGAGAAGGTCGCCCGTCTGCACCTGGACGCGCTGGGCGTGAAGCTGACCACGCTGACCCAGGACCAGGCCGACTACATCGGCGTCCCGGTCGAGGGCCCGTACAAGGCGGACCAGTACCGCTACTGACGGACCGACACGGAAGGAGGGTGCACCCATGACGTCACCGACCACGGTACGCCCGGCGGCCGCGCCGGCCGGGCCGGCCGAGCGCGCGCTGTTCGGCAGGCCGCGCTGGTTCGTCACGCTGTTCGCCACGGACATGTGGGAGCGGTTCAGCTTCTTCGGGATGCTGGCCATCCTGTTCCTGTTCGCCTCCGCGCCGGCCGCCGAGGGCGGGCTCGGCCTCTCGAACGCCGACGCGAGCATGCTGTTCGGCGTCTACATGGCCGCCACCTTCCTCGCCTCCCTGCCCGGGGGTTGGCTCGGTGACCGGCTCTTCGGCAGCTACCGGGCGACGCTCTACGGCGCGGTGGTGATCGCGGCCGGGCACGTCATGATGGCGCTGCCCACGGTACCGACCGTCTACCTCGGGATGCTGGCGATCGCCCTCGGCACCGGCCTGCTCAAGCCGAACATGGCGAGCCTGCTGAGCGCGTTCTACCCGCGGGGCGCGACCGCCGAGCGGGACGCCGGGTTCGCGGTCTTCTACACCTCGATCCAGGGCAGCGCGCTGCTGGCGCCCCTGGTGGTCGGGAGTGTGGGGGAGGGGGTCAACTGGCACCTCGGGTTCGGTCTGGCGGCCGTCGGCATGGGGTTCGGCATCTGGCAGTACCTGCGCGGCTCGGCCTCGTTCGGCGACACCGGGCGCCGGCCGGAGCGGCCGGCCACGGTGGCCGAGCGGCGCAGGGCCGGCCGGGTGGCGGGCTGGGCGGTCGCCGTGGTGACGGCCGTCTTCGCGGCCGACGCGCTGGCCGGCACCTTCAGGATCCGGCATGCGCTGGTCCTGGTGGCGGTGCTGAGCCTGGCGGTGCCGGTCGGCTGCTTCCGGCAGTTGCTGCGCCACCCGGAGATCTCCGCCGTCGACCGGGGCCGGATCCGCGCGTACGCCTGGCTGTTCGTGGCGTCGGCGTTGTTCTGGGGCCTGCACGTGCAGGGCGGCTCGCTGCTGAGCATGTTCGCCCGCGACTCCACCGACCGGGAGGTGCTGGGGATCCGGCTGCCCGCCAGCTGGTTCCAGTCGGCGACCCCGCTGGCGATCGTCCTGGCGGCGCCGCTGTTCGCCTGGATCTGGGTGCGGTTCGGCGAACGGATCAGCGCCACCGCGAAGTTCGCCGTCGGCATGGCGCTGACCGGTGGCTCCCTGCTGCTGATGGCGCTGGCCGCCCACCGGGCCGAGGACGGGGTGAAGGTCTCGCCGCTCTGGCTGGTCGCCACCTACCTGCTGATGGGGGCGGGGGAGGCCGCGCTGGCCCCGGTCGGGATGAGCGTCACCACGGCGGTGGCGCCGGCCGCGTTCATGAGCCAGTTGGTGGGCGTGTTCTGGCTCTCCGCCGCGCTCGGCTCCGGGGTCGGCGGCAACGCGCTCAAGGCGGCCGGCGGGAACGTGCCGGGGCCGGGTCTCTTCCTCGCCCTCGGCGGTGCGGCGGTGGCGGTGGCCGCGGGCCTGCTGCTGGTCGCCCGGCCGCTGACCCGCCGGCTGGGCGTCTGAGCGGCACCGGGCCCGGCCGACGCCGACGGCCCGGGGGCCGGGTCGAGGTGCCGCGCTGCCGGCTCCCGCCGTGGACGGCGGAGGCCGGCAGCGCGGGCGCCACATGCGTCGCGACCGGCCTCTTGTCGCGTGGGCTACCGGTCGGTAATCCTTGCTGACATCGCGTCCAGCAGAGGAGCCCCATGCCCGCCGACATCACCTTCCCGCTGCCCGACCCGCACGGACCGGGAGCGGTGACCGTCCGCTACCGGCGGCTCGGCGCCGGCAGCCCGCTCCTCCTGCTGCACGGCATCGGCCACCACTGGCAGGCCTGGGAGCCGGTGCTGCCCGCGCTCGCCGAGCGGCACGAGGTGATCGCCGTCGACCTGCCGGGCTTCGGCGCCTCGCCCGCCCTGCCGCCCGGCGTGCCGTACGGGGTGGAGGCGGTGGTCCCGGTGCTCGGCGGGCTCTGCGAGGCGCTCGGCATCGAGCGGCCGCACGTCGCCGGGAACTCGCTCGGCGGCCTGCTGGCGCTCGGGCTCGGCCGGGCCGGGCTGGCCCGCTCGGTGACGGCGCTGGCACCGGCCGGCTTCTGGACGGAGGCCGAGCGCCGCTACGCCTACACCGTGCTGGGCGGGATGCGGGCCGGCGCGCGTGTGCTGCCGCAGCCGTTGGTCGAACGGCTCGCCCGTTCCAGGGCCGGCCGGGCGCTGCTCGTCTCCACCATCTACGCCCGCCCCGGCCGCCGGGACGCCGCCGCTGCGGCCGCCGAGACCGGGGCGCTGCGCGGGGCGACCGGCTTCGAGCCCACCCTGGCGGCCGGCCGCGGGCTGCGCTTCACCGGGGACCTCTCCGCCCTCCCGGTCACCGTCGCCTGGGGCACCCGGGACCGCATCCTGCTGCGCCGTCAGGGCGTCCGCGCCCTGCACGAGCTCGCGGACGCCCGGCTGGTCCGGCTGCCGGGCTGCGGGCACGTGCCGATGAGCGACGACCCGGAGTTGGTGGCCCGGGTGATCGTGGACACCTGCGCGCGGGTGGAGGAGGGGGCCGGGCGGGTCAGTCCGTCAGCGTGATCCGGATGCCCACCGTGCCGCGCTCGCCGCGCCGCAGCCGGCTGCCGAGCAGGGTGAGGACGCCCAGCAGGCCGTACTTCTGGCGCAGCAGCGTCCGGTAGGCGGCGGTCCGCTCCGGCCCCAGGATCTCGGCGGTGGCGGGGTACGGCTCGCCGGTCGGCCGGCCCTTGACGTCGCAGGGGCCCACCAGGACGTCGGCGCGGTTGCGGATCCGCTTGGCCTTCCAGGAGTCCGTGACGGTCCAGACGCCCAGCGCGTCGCCGTCGCGGACCACCCAGACCGGGGTGGGCACGCCGGTGCCGTCCTTCTTGTAGGTGGTCACCAGCAGGTAGCTGCCGGAGGAGAGGCGGACGAGGCGTTCAAGCCGCTCCTGCGAGGCGGGGCCGGGAGTCGCGGGGTCGGGCGGCACGTCGTTCATGACCGGAAGTCTAGGGTCTGTCGGCACCGGCCTCGTCCGCGCGACGGGCGGCGACCCGGTGCGGCCCCCGTCTCCCGGGCCCGGGCCGGCGCCGCCGGGCAGGAGCGGTGGGTCAGGACGCCGTTGTGCAGGGTCAGCCGGTAGCGCCGCTCCTCGTCGGTCAGCACCAGGTCGATCGTCAGATCCTCTGCCCAGGCCCGCGGGCCGTCGACGCGGATCGCGAGGGAGTCGAGCAACACCGCCGGAACTGCACCGGTGGGCCCTTCTCACGGCTCGAACCCGCGCAGCACCCGAGGGATCGCGCACGCCCCCCGCCGGTCGGGCGACGCCGCCCGGTCCTCGCACCGTGGCGGTCACCGCCCCGTAGCCTGCCCGGTCGCTGCTCCCGGAGGTCAGCGCGAGCGCGTGCCCCGCCGCCGCGCCGTCAGCACCACGGCCCGGACGGAGCGGACGAACCGTCGCCGGCCGCGCCCGCCCACCGCCGTCGCGCCGCCCAGCGCGGTGGCCCCGGCGCGAGGGAACGCGAGCGGCACCGGCACGGCCTCGGCGGCCACCGGGTGGAGGCCGCGCCGGCCGCGTGCCCGGCCCGCCGCCCAGAGCGCCAGCGCCCCGCACAGGGCGACGGCCGTCCAGCCGGCCGGGCCCAGCGCGTGGTGGGCCTGACGGATCGCCTGCGGCAGCCCGCCCGAGGCCGGGGCCCCGGTGGCGGTGGCGGTGGCGGAGACGCCCGCCTCCTCCACCAGGTGCCCGACCGGCTCGACCTTGCCCGCCGCCGCGAAGCCCCAGTCCAGCAGGCTCGCCGCCTCGTCGTACACCTTGGCCTGCGACTCCGGGTGCATCACCGTCACCAGCAGCGTGCGGCCGCCGCGTTCGGCGGCTCCGGTGAAGGTGGCCCCGGCACCCGTGGTGTAACCGTTCTTCACCCCGATCAGCCCGGGGTACTTGCCGAGCAGCCGGTCGGTGTTGGCGATGTCGAAGGCCGTGCGCTGCCCCGTCGTCTTGTCGACCCCGCCCGGGAAGCGGGCCGTACGGGTGGAGCAGTAGGCGCGGAAGTCCTTGTTGCGCAGCCCGGTCCGGGCGAACAGCGTCAGGTCGTAGGCCGAGGAGACCTGCCCGTCCTGGTCGTAGCCGTCGGGGGAGACGACGCGGGTGTCCCGGGCCTGCAGGGACTGCGCGCGGGCCTGCATCTGGGCCACGGTCTGCGCCAGCCCGCCGTTCATGTGGGCGAGGACGTGCACCGCGTCGTTGCCGGAGGCGAGGAAGACGCCCCGCCAGAGGTCCTCCACCCGGTACGGCAGGTTCTCCTTGATGCCGACCAGGCTGCTGCCCGCTCCCAGGCTGGCCAGCTCGGCCGGCGCCACCCTGTGCTCCAGCGAACGGTCGAACTTGGGCAGCACGGTGTCCGCGAACAGCATCTTCAGCGTGCTGGCCGGCGGCAGCGGCATGTGCGCGTTGCGCGCCGCCAGGATCTCCCCGGTGGCCGCGTCCGCCACCAGCCAGGAGCGCCCCGTCAGCTCCGCCGGCAGCGCGGGCGCCCCGGCCAGCGGCGCCACCTGGACGGCGGGCCGGCCCAGCCGCTCGCCGCCGACCACGGACGCCGCGTCCTGCGCGGCGGCGGCCGGCGCCGTGACCGCGACGACCAGCACGGCGACGGCACAGGCCGCCGCCGGCCTTCTGACGTGGCGTGACCTTCGCTGCACGGAGCCCCGCTGCGCCGACGCCGGCCGCACGGACCCCCGCCGCGCGTTCGTCGGCTGCGCGTTCGTCGGCTGCACGTTCATCGGCTGTCCGGAGCTCTGCCGCACTGACCTTGGCTGCACACGGCGAACGTACCCGCGTCGCCGCCGGGCCGCCGCGCCCGCTGCTCCGTCCGGGCCTCTCGCCGGGCTGCCGTCCCGCGCGGGGCAGCTGGTACGGTGCCGGGCATGTTCCTCCACCGTGTCTAGGCGGCCCGCCGCGACCGCGCCCCGACACCGGGCGCGGCGCCCCGGTGTCCCCGCACGCCCGCGGGCACGGCTGTGCTGCCGGTCCCGCCCCACCGAGGAACGATCCGTTGCCCCCCTTGACCCCGTCCTATCGCGCTGTCCTGCGTACCCCGCACGCCCGACGGACCTTCGCCGCCGCGCTGCTCGGCCGGCTCTCGTACGGCATGGCCCCGCTCGCCCTGCTGCTGTCCGTCCGGGACGCCACCGGCTCCTACCCGGTGGCCGGCACGGCGCTCGCCCTGTTCGGGCTGACCAGCGTCCTGCTCTCTCCGGCCCGCGCCGCCCTGGTCGACCGGTACGGCCCCCGGCGCGCGCTGCCGCCACTGGCCACGGCGTACGCCGGGCTGCTCGCCCTGACGGCCGCCGCCACCTGGCGGCCGGGCGCGCCGCCGCTGCTGATCGGCGCCCTGGTGGCCGCCGGCGCCTGCACCCCGCCGCTCGGGCCGTCCTGATCGTGCTGGGCGCAGCGGTGGCCGTCGGCACGAGCCGAACAGGGCGGTCGCGGGGGGGGGGCAGTAGCGTCGTCCGCCCGGGAGGCGGTCCCGGTGCCGCCGGGAAGCCGGGACAGTGAAGACCCCGCCTCGACCGGGCTCGACCTTGTAGTGCTCTGTCAGGTCGGGGCTGGTCTTGGTTGGGCGGTGGGTCGGTAGCAGGTCGGACGTCGGCCGTTCCAGGTCGCCAGGAGCTGTTGGGCCGGGCCACGATGGGCGGAGCCTGGCCGGGCGGGTGGGAGCTACTGGAGACGTGTCGCAGTCCGGATGAGGTCGGCGACGGCTCTGGACCGGCTGTGCGGTGGCCAGGCGATCACGGTGGTGACTGTCGGTGCGTCCAGCACGGGCACGGCGGCGAGGTCACCGTGCAGTTGGGCTCGGCACGACTCCGGTGAGACCGCACAGGCACGGCCGAGCGCGACGAGCTGCAACAACTGCGCATGGTCGCGGACCTGCGGGCCGGGGCCGGGCGGGTAGGTGCCGTCGGGGTCGGGCCAGCGTGGGAGGGGCAGGCCCGGCAGCCCGGTGATGTCGGCCATGTGCACATGGGCCCGGGCGGTGAGCGGATGCCCGGCGGGCAGGACCACGACCTGACTCTCCGTGCTGAGCTCTTCGGTATGGAATCCGGCCGTCGAGTCGAACGGCCGGTGCAGCAGCGCCACGTCGGCCCGGCCCTCGCGCAGGAGTCGTTCCTGCTCGCCCGGACCGCACAGGATGACGTCGATGGGGACCGCGCCGGGTTCGGCGGCGTACGCGTCGAGCAGTCTCGCCAGCAGTTCCCTGGACGCGCTGGCCTTCGTGACCAGGACCAGGCCGGGGCGGCCGGTCACGGAAAGGGCGGCGCGGCGGGTCCGACGCTCGGCGGCCTCGACCGCGTCGAGAGCCGCCCGGCCCTCGACCAACAGCACCGAGCCGGCCTCGGTCAGCATGACAGTGCGACTGGTCCGATCCAACAGCACTGCCCCGAGCCGGCGTTCGAGCCGCTGGATCGCCCGTGACAACGGTGGCTGCGCGATCCCGAGCCGCTGCGCGGCACGCCCGAAGTGCAACTCTTCAGCGACAGCGACGAAATACCGCAGTTCCCGGGTCTCCATCCGGCCACGCTATCGGATCAATACCCTGACAGTATCGTTGCGTACTCGATCGGTCTTGGACCTCCGCCGAGGTCCGAAGGCAGCATCGTCCTTATGACTGAACGGACGATCGCGCTGGTCACCGGCGCGAACAAGGGAATCGGCTACGAGATCGCCGCAGGCCTGGGCGCCCTCGGCTGGAGCGTCGGCGTCGGCGCCCGCGACGACCAGCGCCGAAGCACCGCGGTGGAGAAACTGCGCGCCGCTGGCATCGACGCGTTCGCCGTACCGCTGGACGTGACCGACGACGCGAGCGCGACCGCCGCCGCACGGCTGATCGACGAACAGGCCGGACGCCTCGACGTGCTCGTCAACAACGCCGCCATCGCAGGCGACATGCCACAGGAGCCCACCCGGATCGACCCCGCCACCATCCACACGGTCGTGGACACCAACGTGATCGGCGTCATCCGCGTCACCAACGCGATGCTGCCGCTGCTGCGCCGCTCCGCCGCACCACGGATCGTGAACATGTCCAGCAGCGTCGGCTCCCTCACCCGGCAGTCAGGACCCGCCGCCGAGCAGACGACAGGTCCGGTGTCCGCGGCGTACGTGCCGTCGAAGACGTTCCTGAACGCCGTCACCCTCCAATACGCCCGGGAGCTGAGCGGCACGAACATCCTGATCAACACCGGCTGCCCCGGCTACGTCGCCACCGACCTCAACGGCTTCCGCGGCGTGCGCACCCCCGAACAGGGCGCGGCCATCGCCATCAAACTCGCGACCCTGCCCGACGACGGCCCCACCGGACAGTTCTTCGACGACGCCGGCGTAGTGCCCTGGTGACGTGCACGGCGGCCATCACCCGCCAGGCTGATGCCGCTGCGCCCACGCATCTCGAACAGATCCGTGGTGGTCGTCCCTGCCAACGGCTCCGGTGCCCGGGGCAGCGCCCCGCACCGCTACCGGCTCCAACAATCGTGACCCGGGGATCCGAATCGCAAGACCTCACTGCTGTTCACCAATCCTCCGACCTGCCGAATCTCCATGCGCTCGGTGACAACCGGGCCGGAAACCCGGAGCAGGTGGCACCAAGGTCGACCATCTGGTGACAAGTGGCGCGACCGCTGCGCCGTAGTAGTTCCGGTCGCCGATCAGGGTCTGTGCGCGTCGGTCTGCGACCAGACCCTGATCGGTGTCGAACATGCCGAGCAGGGTTTCGCGTTCGTCGGCCTTGGCCCCGGTCAGGGCGAACGCGACGGGCAGGCCGTGCAGGGTGCACACCAGGTGCAGGCGGAGTCCCCAGAAAAACCGGGTGTGGCTGGCGCAGTAGCCGTACTGGGCCCAGCCGGCCAGGTCGGAGCGCTTGACGGTCTCGCGGGAGCGTCCGCACTCGACCGGGGTGGAGCCGACGACCCAGACGGTGTCGGTCCACAGCGACGTGTCGCGGGCGAGCTGCCAGTTGATGCGGGCGATCAGGTCGGCGGCCTTGCGCAGCCGCCGGTTGTAGCTCGACTGTCCCGGCATGTACGGGAACAGGTGTCGCCGGTGAGTGCGGGCGTGGCGGACCCAGCGGCGTTCGGAGGTGAAGCCGAGCAGAGCCTGCATCACGGCGAGAGTGACCAGTTCGGCGTCGCTGAGCCGGGGTGCGATCCCGACCTTGGGCCGTCATGGGGCGAGATGCGGCGAGTCCTTCAGTAGGTCGTCGGTCTTCACGTAGAGGGCGGTCGCGAGGGAGTCCAGGTCAGGCGTCACACCCGATATTTGGACTCCTTCGCTTCATCTCATGCGTGCCTGCGAGGCCTTCGCGTCACCGACACCAGTCGCTTCAGGGGCGGGCATCGCCGGGGACGGCGGACCGAGGGGGAAGCGGATGGGGCTGAGCAGGTAGGGTGCGCGTCCTGGAGTCGGCCGGTTGGCCAGCCAAGGACCCAGCACCGTGAGCAATTCGGCGGTCATCTCTGCGAGTTCGTCCGGGCTGAGCCAAAGCGTGCCCTGGCGGTAGGAGACCGCGTCGGCCACCGGGTCGGCGCCGTCGCGGTCGAGGTAGGCATTGAACTCCGCGATCAGCACGGCCATGGCGGCGGCGAAGCCCCGGCGGTGGTCCTCCGGGGTCATCGCCGCGGCGTCGTCGGCATCGACGACCGGGCGGTCCTGACGCAGCCGATAGTGCCGCTCGACAGTGCCGCGCACCCGCTGCTCGTCGGCCACCTCCAGGAAACCCGCCTCGGCCAGCACGGCGACGTGCCGGTACATGGTCACCTTCGGTACCTCGGGCATGCGCTCACACAGCTGCGCGGTGGTCAGCACCCGGCCGCCGGAGAGCGCGTGCACCACGCGCAGGCGCAGCGGGTGGAGAAGAACGTCGGTGGTGTCCATGGCTACACGATTCCACACTCGCTATTATTATCGAAACTGGAAACAGTGGACTGGAGGGGACATGCGTCAGGCAGCGGGGCGGGCGGTGCAGGTGAACGGGAGGACCGTCCATGTCGAGGAGTCCGGCAGCGGGGAGCACTGGGTGGTCTTCGAGGCCGGCGGGGGAATGGGGCGCACCTGCTGGGACCTGGTGCTGCCGCTGCTGGCGGACGGAACGAGACTGGTCGCCTACGACCGCGCCGGCTTCGGCCGCAGCGGCCGGACGGCGAGCCAGCTGAGCATCGACGACTTGGCCGCGGACCTGGTCGCACTGGTAGAGGCGGTGGTACCCGGCCGCCTGGTGCTCGTCGCGCACAGCATGGGCGGGCTGGTCGCGCGTCGCGCCGTCGAGCGGCTGGGCCCGCGGCTGCGGGGCCTGCTGCTGCTCGATCCGGCAGCGGAGACCGCGCCCGTCTACGACACCTTCGACCGGACGGCCGCGAAGGTGGACCGTTCACTGGGCGTGATGCAGGCACTGTTCCGCTTCCGCCCGCTGGCCCGCCTGGCCAGCGGGAACATCCGACGTCTCTTCCCGGCGGACACCTACGAGACCATGCTCGCCGAGGACTTCGTCCCGGACGGCACCGCGCAGACGAGGAAGGAGATCAAGGCCGTGGCCGCGGCCATTCCGCGCTTCCGCGCCGAGCCGCCCGGCCTGCCGACGTGCCCGACCGTCCTGCTCTCGCCCACCCGTTCCCAGACGGGCCGGGCACGGCATCACGCCGCCCTGGCCGAGCACCAGCGGCGCTGGACCGAGTCGCTGCCGGACGGCCGGTTCGAAACCGTCGACTCCGGCCACTTCATCATGGCCGAGCAGCCGGAGATCGTCGCCGACAGGGTCAGGCACCTCTTCGACGAGACCGGCCGGACAGGCACCTGGCCCGTCTGACGGATCCCCGTCGGATCTTTGGTCGGTTGTGACGCCAGACCTGGACTCCCTCGCGACCGCGCTCTACGTGAAGACCGACGACCTGCTGAAGGAATCGCCGTACCTGGCGCCGTGGCGCCCCGTCATCGGGATCCCGCCCCGGCTCACGGATACCGAGCTGGCCACCCCCGCGGTGATGCAGGCCCTGCTCGGCTTCACCTCCGAACGCCGCTGGATCCGCCACGCCCAGGCCCACCTGCGGCACCTGTTCCCCTACCTGCCCGGACAGTCCGGCTACAACCGGCGCCTGCGCAAGGCCACCGACCTGATCGCCCAGGTCAACCGCCTCCTCGCAACAGACATCTCGCTTGTGGACCGACACCGTGTGGGTCGTCGACTCCACCCCGGTGGCATGCGGCCGCTCCCGCGAAACCGCAAAGCGATGGGCCCCTGTCGTCAGGATGCTCACCCCATGGTCCGTCCGAGCCGCCACCGACCGAGGCTCAGGCCGGGGGCAGGGGCGGCGGATTGTCGAGGAGGAGGTCGTGACCGACGTCGGTGAGGGTGTGGCGGACCTGCTTGCCCTCGCGGCGGGTGGCGATCAGGCCGGCTGTGCGCAGGGCGACGGCATGGGCGGAGGCGGAGGGCGGGGTGACGCCGAGCCGCTGGGCGAGCTCGGTGGTGGAGCAGGCGCTGCCGGCGATGGCGCGCAGGACACGGGCGCGAGCGGGGCCGAGCACAGCAGCGAGGCCGTCGGCGGCCGGAGTCCGGGCCGCAGGCTCCGCGGTCGGGGCGGCGATCGGGTGCAGCAGCAGGCTCTGGCGGTCCGGCCCGGCCAGCAGGCTGATGCTCCGCTGGACGAAGTAGTTGGGCCGCAGTTCCAGGCCCCGGCCGCCGAGCTCGAAGGAGCCCTCCAGTTCGCCGAGGGTGCACTCCAGCACTCCCTCGTCCCGCCAGACGGCCTTCGGGTGGAGCGAGTCGAGCATTTCGCCGATCCCGGAGCGGGCGGCGGTGCGGGCCCGGACGGCGATGTCGGCCTCCAGCGCGCGGCGGATGTCGGGCCAGTCCGGGGCGAGGCAGGACCGGAACAGCGCCCAGGCTCCGTCGCTGACCTCGCGCAGGCCCCGGCTGCCGTCCTCGCGCAACCGGGCCAGGGCGGCCGGGACTTCCGGGCCGTTGCCGAACATCGCGACACCCTCCTCCACGGCCTGCTGCGGGACGGAGAGGAGCGCGTCGAGCTCGTCGGTCAATTGCCGGCGGACGGCGTCGAGGTCCGCCACCATGAAGTCGGGGACGCCGACCGGGCTCGCGTTGACCACCTCGAGGAAGCGCACGGCCCGGTGGGGCACGTGGCGGCGGACGTCCCGCCACCAGCGCTCGCTGCGCGACCCGCTGCCCTGGTGAACGCCCAACCGGGCCGAGCCGGCCATCAGGTGGTCGAGCGGGGATATGACGAACCGGGTCCTCGCGAGGTCCGCGACCCCGAACCTCAGTGCGATCACGAACCTTCCTCCGGTTCCCCGCAGCCGTCCTGACCTGCCGCGTTGTTGACTATTAGGCCCAGAGGCTAATGCATGGCCGTCCGGCCGTCCCCGTTGGCATGCTCTCTCTCGTCGGCGCGACCCAGGCTCGCTCCGGCCCCCACCACGAGGGGAGTGGGGGCCGGAGCACGATCCTCGACCGGGCTCCGTTGAACCGAACGCCCGGCGGCGCCCGGCGAACCGTGCCCGAGCAGTGCCCGATTGGCTTCCGCTCAGTGCGCGTGCCCCGTGGCCCGAGAACGAGGTGGAGCCGGTCACGTACTGGATCTCAGACCTGCCCGCCGACATCCCCGCCGGGACCTGGTCAGACTCGCGAAGTCACGCTGGCGGACCGAACACCACTACCGCGAGCTGAAGACCCGCTTGGGCCCGGACCACTTCGAGGGCCGCTCCTACATCGGCTGGCACCGCCACGTCACCCTCGTCAGCGCCGCCCACCCGCTCCTCAGGGGTGAGCATGCGGTCACGGCAGAGTCAGCAGCCTGGGCCGATCGGCGCAGACGATGTCAGGGCGAGCGCGGCGATCCGCAGCTCGGAAGCCCACGCCCGCAGGTCAACCCCCAAGGCATACTCAAGGCAGCACGCGCATTGCGGTATCAGCCGCACAAACGATCGCTCCTCTGCAGTTTCGACTTCCGTCTCCCACCAGTCGTCCGTCGCCAGGTCGGCGGGAGCGATTTCTCCATCGACGAGTCTCGCCGCCAGCCGGCGCAGGGCGTGGCGCCGTGCCAGACCAGGATCGGGCAGCGCCACCGCGGACTCGGAGAGTGCTTGTTCGAACGCGTTGCGGATATCGTGAGTACCTGCGTTGCGCGGCCAGCCGGCGAGCTCGCACAGCGTCGGGGTGTCCAGACCGGCCGCGAGTGCCTCGGCAGCGATCATCGGCAGGTCATCGGGGCGGATCTCGCCTGCCTGATAACGGCACGCCACCTCACCTAGAGTCGTGAGGCCGCTCTGCGTTGGGGCTTCCGGTTCCGGTGTCGTTCCTGCTGATCTCATGACTCCTACGATGCCAGCGCCGTTCCCGAGGGGGCTGCCCAGGGGCCGGTCCGCTCGACGCTCACCCGGGTGTTCGCCTGAACTCGTAGGCCGTCCCCGCGAAAACACGACAGCCCATCCTTGAGTGCCCGCTGAGAACTCTTCAGTCTGCCTGACCCTGCGGGACTCGGTTCGATGTCGCCGACATCCACCCGCTACCTGTCTCGCAAGCGCCGATCCGGTGAACCTTCTCGGTCAGAGCAACTAGCGGGCGACGGCCGCCTCCACGCCGTTCAGCAGGACGGCGAGGCCGGTGCGGAACGCCTCCCGGGTCTGGGCCTCCAAGGGGTTGCCGCTGTCGTGCCCTGCCTCGGAGGCGGCGGTGTCATCGCTCTCCAGGGCCGTCAGCAGCGGGAAGCGCTCCGCGAAGTCCGGTGTCAGTTCGGCGAGTTGTGCGGATCGGGCGTACCACCACTCCTCGTCGGGCGTGCCGGTGGCGGCCGCCGCGGCGCGGGCCTCCGCGGCCGTCCGGGCCATGCCGCGGACGAGCTGCCAGAGTGCGGCGACCACGCCCCGCAGCTGGCGGGGCGCCAGTCGGGCCCCGGCGAGGATCCGCAGCACCGTCTCCATCGCGCCCAGCTCGGCCGGTCCGAGCACCGGCCGGGCCTGGGAGATCTGCAGCACCCACGGGTGGCGCAGGTAACAGGCGAACGCGTCCTCGGCCCACGCCGTGGCGGCGGGCCGCCAGCCGGCGGTGAGGTCGTAGGCGGTGGGCAGCTCGGCGAGCACCCGGTCGTGCATCAGGTCGAGCAGCTCACCCTTGCCGGGGACGTAGGTGTAGAGCGCCATCGCCGTGCGGCCGAGCCGCTCGCCGACCGCGCGCATGGAGAGCGCGGCCATCCCCTCGGCGTCCGCGACCGCGATCCCGGCGGTCACGATCGCGTCCACGCTCAGCCCGGGCTTGGGGCCGCTGCGCGCGGGGCGGGGGCGGTCCGGCGTGCCCCAGAGCAGGGCCATCGAGCGCTGGGCATCGCCCTGTCCGGCGAAGACGGTCACGGAGGCAACTCCTTATGGCATAAAGTATTCTGCCCGAGGTAACTCTTTATGCCGTAAGGTTACCAGTGGAGCCGAAACCGGAGAGGTCGACCGTGCAGCTTCCCGTCACATTGGTCCAGGTCATCGACGTCGAGCGGATCACTCCGCGCATGGCCCGGATCACCCTCGCGGCCGACGCGCTCGTCGAGAGCGTCGACAGGACCCCCGACCAGCAGGTCAAGCTCTGCTTCCCGCGGCCCGGCCAGGAGGGGCCCCGCCTGCCCGCGCAGGGCGACGATCCGATGAGCTGGTACCAGGCCTACCTGGCCGTCCCGGAGGCCGAGCGGCCGTGGATGCGCAGCTTCACCCTCCGCCGCCGGCGGCCCGGCACCCGGGTGGTGGAGATCGACTTCGTGCTGCACGGTGACACCGGCCCGGCGAGTGCCTGGGCCGGCCGCGCCCGGCCCGGGGAGCGGCTCGGCATGGTCGGCCCGTCCGAGCTGTATGCCCCGCCGGTCCCGCTCGGAGCCGCCGTCGCCGGGGCCGACTGGGTGCTGCTGGCCGGCGACGAGACGGCGCTCCCGGCGGTCGGCACCCTGCTGGAGGCGCTGCCCGCCGGAACGCCGACGGTGGCCTACCTGGAGGTGGCGGACGCGGCCGAGCGGCAGTTGCTCGACACCCGCGCCGACCTCACCGTCCACTGGCTTCACCGCGACGGTGCCGCCCCGGGCGGGCCGCTGACCGACGCCGTCCGGAGGGCTGAGCTGCCCGGCGGCACGCCCTTCGCCTGGCTGGCCGGGGAGGCGGCGGCGGTGCGGGCGCTCCGCCGCCACCTGGTCGGGGAGCGCGGGCTGGCCGAGGCCTCGGTCGAGTTCGCCGGGTACTGGCGCCGCCGCCTCACCCAGGACGACGCGCCCACCGCCGAGGATCTCGCCGACGCGCAGGAGAAGCTGGCCCAGGCTCAGGCCGCGGGCTGAGCCTGGCCGGCACGTCCGGGCGTGCGTCCGATCGGGGGATGGACAGGGGTCGGGCGGGGGTGCGGACGGGGGTCGGTCGGGGTCGGTCGGGGGCAGGTGACGGCTGGGGGTCGGTGGGTGGCGGGATGGCCGGTGGCACACGGTGGGTTCCGGGGCCGTTCGCCTGGGCAGGGTGGATAGCGAACGGTCGGACGCCATCCGGCCGCGGACGGACCATGACGGGCCATGACGGACCGCCGCGGGCCATGACGGCCGCGCCGGCCGCGAGGGCCGTGACGATGACGAGCTGAGGAGCAGGAGTGGGCGACGTGACCACGCAGACGGGCAGCAGGTACGGCGAGATCAGGCACCGGGACGTCGAGGTGAACGGCGTCCGGCTGCACCTCGCCGAACAGGGCGAGGGGCCACTCGTCCTGTTGCTGCACGGCTTCCCGGAGAGCTGGTACTCCTGGCGCCACCAGTTCGCCCCGCTCGCCGCGGCCGGCTACCGGGTGGTCGCCCCCGATCAGCGCGGCTACGCCCGCAGCGAGCAGCCCGCGGCCGTCGACGCCTACACCCTGCTCCACCTGGTCGGTGACGTCACCGCGCTGATCGGCGCGCTCGGCGGTGGGCCGGCCGTGGTGGTCGGCCACGACTGGGGTGCGCCGGTCGCCTGGTCCAGCGCCACGCTCCGCCCCGACCTGGTGCGCGGCGTGGCCGGGCTGAGCGTCCCGCCGTTGCCGGTCTCCGGGCTGGCTCCGCTCGCGCAGTCCCGCGAGCGGTTCGGTGACGGCTTCTACCAGAACTACTTCCAGCGGCCCGGTGTCGCCGACGCCGAACTCGCCCGGGACCCGCATTCCTCCTTCCGCCGCGTCCTGTTCAGCGGCTCCGGCGACCGCCCCGGCGCCGACCGCCCGCGCGTCTGGGTCGTCCCCGAGGGGCGCACCCTGCTGGACACGGTCCCCGACCCGGAGAAGCTGCCCGACTGGCTCACCGAGGACGACATCGAGGCCTTCGCCGCCGACTACGCCGGGCACGGCGAGCGCGCTTTCACCGGCCCGCTCAACTGGTACCGGAACATCGACCGCAACAACGAGCTGCTCGCCGCCTTCGCGGGGCTGCGCATCGAGGTGCCCGCGCTCTACGTGGCCGGGGACCGGGACATGGTGACGGCGATGGTCGGGCCCGACGCGCTCCTCCACCTGCTGGAGCGGAACACGCCCAAGCTCCACCGGCACGTCACCCTGCCCGGCGCCGGTCACTGGACGCAGCAGGAACGCCCGGCCGAGGTCACCGCCGCCCTGCTGGACTTCCTCCGGCACCTGGACGGCTGAACCTCACGGCCCGGCTGCCTCCCCGGCCTCTCGTCAGACAGGAAGCAGCCGGGCGATCAGCTCGCCGAGCCGGCGGGCGTTGCGGCAGGAGTGCATCTCCACCGCCTCCGCGTAGGCGAGCGCCGCCGAGTCGCCGGAGCCCCACAGCGCGGGCTGCTCCGGGTTGAGCCAGTACACCCGGCGGGCCCGCGCGGCGATCAGTCGCAGCGCGGGCACGTTCGGGTCGCGGTGGTTGTTGCGGGCGTCGCCGAGGACCAGCACGCTGGTGCGCGGGCCGACCGCGTCGAGGTGGTGCTCGGCGAACTCCCCCAGGGCCGAGCCGTAGTCGCTGTTGCCGTGGTGGCCCATCACCTTCGCCTCGGTGAGGATGCGCCGGGCGAGGACGGCGGGGTCGGCGCCGTCGCCGCTCCCGGCCAGCAGCCCGGTCACCTCGGCGGTGCGGTTGACGAAGGCGAACACCCGGACCTTGCTGAACTGGTCGCTCATCGCCCGCACCAGCAACATGGTGAAGTCGGCGAAACCGGCCACCGATCCGGACACGTCGCAGACCAGCACGATCTCGGGCCGGGCCGGCCGGCGCAGGCGGTACGCCGGGCGCAGCGGCACACCGCCGGTGGAGAGCGAGCGGCGCAGGGTACGGCGCAGGTCGATCCGCCCGCGGGCGGCCCGCCGCCGCCGAGCCGCCAGGCGGGTGGCCAGCTTCCGGGCCAACGGGTGCACGGTGCGGCGTAGTTCGGCGAGCTGGTCCCGGCCGGCCGCGAGGAAGTCGATCCGGTCGGCGCTGGGTGCGACGGCGCGTTCGGCGATCCGCTCGGTGCCGCGCAGCTCGGCGACCCGGCGGCGGGCCTCGGTGCCGACCATGGCGCGGAAGCCCTGGATGCGACGGCGGATCTCGTCGGCGAGGAGGAGGTCGGAGACGTCGGCCGGGGCGCCGGGGGCGGCATCCGCGGCGGCACCCTCCCGCAGCGCCGCCAGGACGCGGGCCAGCAGCGTCTCGGGCGCGAGCCGGCCGAGGGTCTGGTGGGCGGACCAGCCGTCCGAGCCGGGGACGGAGCCGACGCCGAAGCGGCCGAACGCGGCGACCGCCTCGCCGGCCAGGCGGGCCTGTGCCGCCCGGTCGTCGGCGGCCAGTGCGGCGGCCAGGCGCTCGCGCAGCTGGTCGCGGACGGCCTCCGGGGCGGCCGCCTCGTTCTCCGCCGAGCTGTCCCGGGCGGCCTCGGGGGCGCCTACGCCCAGCGGGAAGTACAGGTCGAAGGTGGCGTCGTAGACGCCGCGCTGCCCCTCCGAGCGGAGCAGCGCGGCCGCCAGCCCGGCCCGCAGCTGCTCCCGGTCGGCGAGACCGAGGACGCCGGCCACGGCGGCCGCGTCCACCGTCTCGGCCGGGCCGATCCGCAGCCCGTGGGCGCGCAGGGCCCGGACCAGGCGGGTCAGCCGGGCGGCGAGGTCGGTCGTACCGGCCTCGGCGGTACCCCTTCCGGCGGTTCCGGCGCCGGCGGCTCCGGCGCCCGTGGTACCGGTGTCGGCGGCTCCATCGACCGTGGCACCGGCGCCCGTGGTACCGGTGTCGGCGGCTCCATCGACCGTGGCACCGGCGCCCGTGGTACCGGTGTCGGCGGCTCCGGCGCCCGTGGTACCGGTGTCGGCGGCTCCGGCGCCCGTGGTACCGGTGTCGGCGGCTCCGGCGCCCGCCGTACCTGATCCGGTCGGGACGCTCATGCCAGGGTGAGCTTCTGCGTGGCCTTCAGCACGTCGTCCTGGTGCTTGAGGATCACCCCGAGGGTGTCGCGGACGACCGCCTCGTCGAGGGTGTCCGCGCCGAGCGCGAGCAGTGTGCGGGCCCAGTCGATGGTCTCGGCCACCGACGGCGCCTTGCGCAGCTCCATCGCCCGCAGCGCGCCGACCACGCGCACCAGCGACTCGGCCAGCGTGGCGTCCAGGCCGGGGACCTTCAGACGGACGATCCGGCGCTCCAACTCGGCGTCCGGGTAGTCGAGGTGGAGGAAGAGGCAGCGACGGCGCAGCGCCTCGGACAGTTCGCGGGTGGCGTTGGACGTGAGCAGCACGAAGGGGCGCCGGGTCGCCGCGATGGTGCCCAGCTCCGGGACGGTGACCTGGAAGTCGCTGAGCACCTCCAGCAGCAGCGCCTCCACCTCGACGTCGGCCTTGTCCATCTCGTCGATCAGCAGCACGGTCGGCTCGTCGCCGCGGATGGCGGTCAGCAGCGGGCGGGTGAGCAGGAACTCCTCGCCGAAGATGTCGGTGCGGGCCTGGTCCCAGCCCTCGTCCCGGCCGGCGGTGATCCGCAGCAGCTGCTTGGCGTGGTTCCACTCGTAGAGGGCCCTGGCCTCGTCGATGCCCTCGTAGCACTGCAGCCGGACCAGCCGCGCCCGGCCGATCTCGGCGACCGCCTTGGCCAGTTCGGTCTTGCCGACCCCGGCCGGGCCCTCGACGAGCAGCGGCTTGCCCAGCCGGTCGGCGAGGAAGACGGTGGTGGCCACTGCGGTGGAGGCGAGGTAGCCGACCTCGGCCATCCTGGCGGCGGCATCCGCCGCCGACTCGAAGAACCCGGTGCCGTCGCCGCCCATGTGCTCCACTCCCCGTCGATCGCCCTGCCGGTGCGCCTGTGCTCCGCACCTTACCGGCCGGTCACTTCGCCGTCCCGGGTGGCCGGAGGGCCGGACGCCTCGACTCCCCGGTCCGCCGGCGGGCACCGGAGCGCGCCGCCGTACGGAGCTCGGCGCCCGGCCCGTCCGGGGCTCGGCGCGTGGCGAGGAGGGCGAGAGGAGTGGCGAGAGGAGTGGCAAGGAGTGCCAAGGAGGGCCGAGCGGAGCGGCAAGGCGTTGCGAAGCGGCGAGCGGCGTGCGGCACCCTCTCGGGGCCGCCCGCCACCCGCCACTCGCCGCTCTACCCGTCTGCTGCGGCCCGTGGGGCGTCAGTTGACGTAGATGTGCGGGCTTCCGGCGACCGAGCTGTCGATGACCGGTCCGTAGGTGGCGGAGAAGTAGCCGGTGGCGAAGCAGGTGCTGGGGCCGGAGACCTTGGCGAACGGCTGGGCGGCGAAGCCGATGGTCTGCCCGGTGTTGTTGGTGGTGCCGGAGATGCTGCCGGGGGCCCGGTAGATGCAGGTCGTCGTGCCGAGGATGGTGTTCAGCACCACCGTGGTCTGCAGCGGGCCCGCGGTGCCCGGGCTGAGGGTGACGGGGTTGCCGGCGGCGTCGCTCACCGCGTTGGTGTAGGCCAGGTTGTTGACCGTGATGCTCTGCACGGAGATGACTCCGATGACGTTGGCGGTGCAGGAGCCGAAGGTGTGGCTGCTGAGCTGCTCGACGGCCACGCCCGGCGCGGCCGGGTTGCTGGTCACGGTCGCGGAGAACGAGGAGGCGGCACACTTGATGCCGCTCGTCCCGGTCGCGCTGGAGTAGAAGGTGGCGTAGCTGCCGGGGGCCAGGTTGGCGGTCAGGACGTCGCCGGCGGCGACGGCGGGGCCGCCCGCGCTGCCGTAGGTCAGCACGGCGGGGCCGGCGGCCTGGGCAGGGGTGACGGCGGCGGTGGCCAGGGCGATGGCGGCGAGGGCCGCGGCGCCGAGGGTGCGGCGGATGCGCATGGGGGTGCCTCTCTCCGAACGGAGTTGGGTGGGGGAGCCCGCGGAGGTCGCGCGGAGGTACGCGCGGCGGGATGGCGCAGGGTCGCTGCGGTGAATGCGGCGGGATGGCGCAGGGTTTGCCGCGGTGGACGCGGCGGGGCAGTGTCGGGCGGCGCGCAGGGCGCGTGTCGGCACGTCGGCGGTGCACGGTGGGGCAGGGCGTGTCCGGTGGTGCGGCGGGCCCGGCGCCACGGGCCCGCCCGTACGGCGAGAAGGTGCAGGGAGTGCGTGGGGTGCATGTCGGCGGCTGCCACCGCCGTATGCGTTTCGCCATACTGAACAGTCGGAACGCGCGAAGGTCTCCGGCGGCTGCTCGCCGTGAATGGGAAACCTGCGAGTGTTGTAAACCAGCCCTTGCGTCAATGTCAAGACAGAGCACAGGAGTTGGCGATGAATCCGGATGCTCTCCAGGGCGCCGAGGCGCTACTGCTGCCGGGTGCGCGCACCGGCCGCGACCCGGCCCGCTCGATCAAGCGCGGCCCGAGCCGGCTGCCGCCCGAGGCGGTCGCGGCCACCCAGCGCGAGCGGCTGCTCGACGGCCTGGTCCACACCGTGGCCCAACACGGCTACCAGCACGCCACGGTGAGCGACATCTGCCGCGCGGCGGGCGTGACCAGGCCGGTGTTCTACGAGCTGTTCAGCGGCAAGGAGGACGCCTTCCTGGCCGCCCACCGGCACGGCACCGGGGTGGTGATGCGCCGGATGGCGGCCGCGTTCGCGGCGGCGCCGGACTGGTGCACCGGTATCCGCGAGGCCCTGCGTGCGCTGCTCGGCCTGCTGGCGGGCGTCCCGGCGTTCGCCACCATGGCGGTGATCGAGGTCGAGGCCGTCGGCCCGGCGGGGCGCCGTGAGATCGCCCAACTCCTCACCCGATTCCGGGCGTTCTTCGCCGAGGTGCCCGAACCGCCGGGGGGTGTCGCGGCGGATGCGCTGGTGGACGCGGTGGTCGGAGGCGTCTACCGCACCCTCCATCGTGCGGTCGACTCCGGCCCTACTGCCCAACTACCCGACCTGCTGCCGGTGTTGAGCCTGTTCTGCCTGGCGCCGTTCCTCGGCCCGGCGGAGGCCGAGCGGCGGCTTTCGGTCGTTCCACAGCAGGATTGACGCAGCATCAGGCGCGCGGACGGTGATCCTTCGTGCGCCCGTATTGACCCGCCGGATACCCGGCAGTAGCTTCCCAGTTACCGACTGCGGTCCGACCGGCCGCCCCGCTGCCAAGGGGCGGGCCACCGGCCGGGCCGCAGAACGCTGTCCGCGCCAGGGCAACGTGCCAGTGCCTGCACATCCCCCACCACCCGAGGGAGCACACATGGCCACGTCCGAGGACGCCGCCCCCACACCCGAAAGCACCGGGACACCCGCCGGCACGAGAGGGAGGGTCCGGCTGCGGCGCACCGCACTGATGGCCGTCCCCGCCGTCGCCGTCGGCGCCGTCCTGATGACCCTCACGGCACAGGGCGTGCTCGCCGCCCAGTTCGCCATCTCCGGAATGCCGTTCACCGTCACCGCCGACAGCCTGGACGGCGTCGGCTTCGAGCAGTTCGGCAGCCTGGACCACATGATCGACGGCAGCCCGAACGCCGGCGACACCGGCGGCCAGGTGCTGGTCGCCGTCTCGGCGATCAAGCAGGCCGAGCTGACCAAACTCTGCCAGAGCGTCGACCTCGGCGGCATCAACCTGCTGATCAAGGCCGGCGACGGCGGCACCCCCGTGACCGCCACCGACCTCACCACCGACTCGGACCTGCTCTCCGGCGACGCGTCGTTCAAGAACATCGAGATCGGCGGCGACGCCAGCACGTACACCAAGGCCGGCGTCAAGGGCCTGCCTGGCGTCTTCGGGCAGCAGGCCGACACCGTCACCATCAAGAACCTGCGGCAGCACAACTACGCCACCACCGCGGGGGCGTTCAAGCTGCCCAACCTCCGGCTGAGCTTCAGCTCGGAGGGCTGCTGACGGTGGCCGACCCCGTACCCGAAGCCGCCGCCCGCGCCGGTGCCGCCGGGCCCGAGAAAGCCGAAGCATCCGGGGCGACCGAAGCGCCCGGGGAGCCCGCCGAGACGGCCCCCGTCGCCGCGCGCGACGCCCGGGGGTGGCGCGGCTGGCGGGGCCGGCGGCCGTTCTGGGGCGGTCTGCTGGTGCTGCTGGGCGGCGCAGAGATCCTCTTCACCCTGCGGGCCCCGCTGCCCGTCGTCCTGCACATCGGGATGCAGGGGCTGGCCGGCTACCTGGTACCGGCGGTAATGGTGATCTGCGGCGTGCTGATCCTGCTCAACCCCGCCCAGCGGCTGTTCTACTCCATCCTCGCCGTACTCGCCTCGCTGGCCAGCTGGATCACCTCCAACCTGGGCGGCTTCCTGATCGGCATGATCATCGGAGTGCTGGGCGCCTGCCTCACCTTCGGGTGGCTGCCCGACCAGCCCCCACGCCGCCGCCGGCTGCGCCGCACACCCCGCGGCAAGGCCGCCGGACCGGCCCGGGCGTGATCCGGCCCCGGGCCTGACACGGCGCCCCACCCCCGGCGATGGGAGAGCACCGGGGGCGGGGCGCCGTGTCCGTCTGCCCGCATCATCCGCCGCCACCGGCCCACCCGATGAAACGACCCCTTGCAGAAGGCGGTCTCAGGACCCTCGAAGCGCCTTGTGCGCGCCGTACGCCTCGATGAAGCCCTGAACCGTCTGAAGATCGTCGGCGAAGGATTCGGACCGCCACTTCGTCGTGCTGCCGTCGCGGTGGTGGAGATCGACCCAGACGGAAAGGGTCACGAGAGAACTGTCGGAGAAGCTGCGCCCGCTCACGTGCAGCGTCATCCCGGTCAGGTCGTGGAAACCGACGATCGTCAGCGGTTTGCTCTCGTCGGTGTATTCGACGGCGCCGTCAGGGGTGATGACCAGCAGCGGGGCCGGATCATGCGACGTCCCGTGCAACAAGCCGGAGAGCTTCCCCCGTGTCCTGGTGAAGACTCGCCAGTTCGTCGGTACGGGCCCCTTGCGCGCCTGGGCGAGGATCGTTCCCGGATCGGTCATGTCGCCTCCGGTGTCGGCCACCGCCGCCCGGCGGCAGGCACCGCGCTGCGTGCGCTGACGCCTGAGACTTCACGTGCTGCAGCCATCTCCCGACCTCTCGCCCGACACGCCCCACTCGAGCCTGCATCGTTGGTGCGCCGAGTGCATCCCGGGAGCGGGAAGGGGGCTCGATGCCCACGCCGCTGTGCTTGGGCCCTCGGGGCGCGGGGTCGGAAAACCGGCCAGGAGGCCGGGGAGTGTCTCCCCGGCCTCCTGGTGACCTCTGGCGAGGGATCGGGAGACGCCCCACCGTGGCCCGCCCGCGTCACCCACGGGCAGCGCCGTGCCGGAGTGAACCGCTCGCGGAGAGTACGGGACAGGGCGCCGTACTCGGCCGGAGGGGGCGGCCTCAGATGGTCGAGGCGTCGATCACGAAGCGGTAGCGCACGTCGCTCGCCAGGACCCGTGCGTAGGCCGCGTTGATCTGGTCGGCGCTGATCAGCTCGATCTCGGCGCCGATTCCGTGCTCGGCGCAGAAGTCCAGCATCTCCTGGGTCTCCGGCAGCCCGCCGATCATGGAGCCGGACAGCGACTTCCGTCCGACCAGCAGCGCGTGGGCGTTCACCGTGACCGGCTTCTCGGGCGCCCCGACCTGGACCAGCGTGCCGCCGGTCCTCAGCAGGCCGAGGTAGGCGCTCAGGTCGAGGTCGGCCGAGACGGTGTTGACGATCAGGTCGAAGGTGCCGGCCAGCTCGCTGAAGATGGCCGGGTCGGAGGTGGCGCGGTAGTCGTCCGCGCCGAGCCGCAGGCCGTCCTCCCGCTTGCGCAGCGACTGGCTGAGCACGGTGACCTCGGCCCCCTTGGCGTGCGCGATCTTCACGCCCATGTGCCCGAGCCCGCCGAGGCCGACGATCGCGACCTTCTTGCCCGGGCCGGCGCCCCAGTGGGTGAGCGGCGAGTAGAGCGTGATCCCGGCGCAGAGCAGCGGCGCGGCGACGTCCAGCGGCAGTGCGTCCGGGATGCGCAGCGCGTACCCCTCGTCCACCACCAGCTGCGTCGAGTAGCCGCCGTACGTCGGCTCGCCGTCGCGGCCCACACCGTTGTAGGTGAAGACCGTGCCCGAGCTGCCGGTGCAGTACTGCTGGAGCCCGGCCAGGCAGTTGTCGCACTCCCGGCAGGAGTCGACGAAGCAGCCGACCCCGACCCGGTCGCCGGCCGCCCAGCGGGTCACGCCCGGGCCGACCTCGGCGACCACACCGGCGATCTCGTGGCCCGGCACCATCGGGAAGATGCCGTCGCCCCAGTCCTCGCCGACCTGGTGGATGTCGGAGTGGCAGATGCCCGCGAAGCGGACGTCGATCAGGATGTCGTGCTCGCCCAGCGCCCGGCGCGGGATGGTGGTCTTCTCCAGCGGCGCCTTGGGGGTGAGGGCGGCGTACGCGGAGACGCTCCGCGGCCGGCCGGTGCCCGTCGTGTTCGTGGTGTCCGTCGTCGTCGTGTTCGTCATGTGCATCAGCCTGCGCCGGCCCGATCGGGGTAGCCAGGCCAGAGCTTGTCGTACGCACGCCCAACGTACGACTGGCAGGCTCACCCTCATACTGGGCCGCATGGACCAGCGCACCGAACTGAGCGAATTCCTCCGGTCGCGGCGGGCCCGGCTGCGGCCCGAGGACGTCGGCCTGCCCGACCACGGAACCCGCCGCCGCGTCCCCGGCCTGCGCCGGGAGGAGCTGGCGCAGCTGGCGGGCGTGAGCACGGCCTACTACATCCGGCTGGAGCAGGGCCACGGCGAGTCCGTCTCCGCCGCCGTGCTGGACTCGATCGCCCGCGCCCTGCGGCTGACCCCGGCCGAACGCGAGCACCTCCAGCGGATCACCAAGCCCGCACGCCGCCGGACGGGGCGCGCCGGGGCGGCCCGCCCGCAGCAGGTCCGGCCGGCGCTGCAGCAGCTGCTCGACGCGATGGAGGGCGTGCCCGCCTACGTGCTCGGACGGCGGCTGGACATCATCGGCTGGAACCGGCTGGGCAACGCCCTGCTCGGCGACTTCTCCGCGATGGCGCCCGAGCAGCGCAACATGGCCTGGCACGTCTTCCTCGACCCGGCCGCGCGCGAGCTGTACGACGACTGGGAGGGCAAGGCCACGGACGTGGTGGGCATCCTGCGGCTGGACGCCGGGCGCGACCCCGACGACCCCCGGCTCACCTCCCTCATCGGTGAACTCTCCCTCAAGAGCGCCGACTTCCGCCGGCTCTGGGCCGCGCACGACATCCGCGACAAGGGGCACGGCAGTAAGGAGCTGCACCACCCGGTGGTCGGCCGGCTCACCCTGCGGTACGAGACGCTGCGCCCGGCCGGCGAGCCGGACCTGGTACTGGTCACCTACCACGCCGATCCCGGTTCGACCTCGGCCGAGTCGCTCCGGCTTCTGGCAAGTTGGGTGGCGACGGAGACGCCGACCGGGACGTCGACCGGTGCCGTCACCGGGACGTCGACCGATGCGGCGGCCGGCGCGTCGGCTGCGGAGGCGGTGGGCCGGAAGTCCTCTCCGGAGACGTCCCGTTAGGCCGGTGGTCCCGGTCCCTCCGGGGCCACCGGCCCTGTCCCGGCCGTCTACTGGACCTGTCGCCGTCCGGGCCCACCCCTGCCCGGATGCGGCCGGGTCCTGCCGAGTGGGCGAACTGCCGTCGAACCATGGATGTCTGACGGTTCGTCAGTCTTTCGTTCCATGGAGACCGGACGGCCCTCTCCCGGACAACGAGGTGGAGTTCCGTGTCCGGCGCGCCGGCCCCGGCGGCGTCAGTGCGGCGCTGGCCGACCGCACCGCCGTGGGCGACCGGCCGCGGCTCGGCCCGCCACGCGGCGCGCTGCTCCTTGAGGATGACGGAGGCGACCACCGGCCCGCCCCGGTGACGGGGCTGTGGCGGGGCGGTGAGCCCGGTGCGGGCGGGGTCTCGCCCGGGGCGTGCCGGCAGTCGCGGCGCACGTGCGCCGGGCACCGCCGGACACGCCCCGGGCGAACCGGTCAGACTCGCACGGTGAGCCAGGCGCCGAGGCCGCTGCACCCGCGTGCGTCGTACGTGGTGCTGCGGTATCCGGCCGGGATCGGCGAGTACGGGCAGGTCCAGATCCCGTTCCGGACCAGCTGGTGGAACCAGGCGCCGACGCCGCTGCACCCCTTGGTGTCGAAGTTCGTCAGGACGTAGCCGGGGACGATCGGCGAGCCCCCGCAGGTCCAGATCCCGTCGCGCACGGGCTGCTGGAACCAGGCGCCGTAGCCGTTGCAGCCGCGGATGTCGAACATCGTGATGACGTAGCCCGGGGGGACGGCCACACCGGGACACGTCCACCCGCCCACCGAAGCCGCGGCGGCGGGCGCGGCGGCCGCAGCCGGAGCGCCGGCCGCCATCGCGGAGGAGGAAGAGTCGGCCGCGGGTATGGCAGCCGTGAGAGCGGCGGCGGGAGCAGCGGCGGGAGCGGCGGCGACGGCCGCTCCGGCCGTGGTGCCCGTGAACGCGGCCGCGAGCAGCGCGACCGTGGCGGCCGTACGGGCGATCCACCCGAGGGCGGTGGTCGTCCGTGAGCGGTCTCTTGGCTGACGGAGAGTCAAAGTCATGGCACACCGGTCCGATCGGTAGTCCTCCCCGGCGCGCTTGGACGGCAGGGGAGGCGGGTCAGCGGGGACTCGTCGCACCCTAGTGGGCCCGGACGGCGCACGGTGGGCGACGGCCGAAAGGCCGGCCAACATGACCGGAAAGCCACCCGGGCATGCCGGCGGCGGCAGGCCCGGGCCCGGGGGTGGACGGCCGCACCCCGGCCCTGGCCCGCCGCCGACGGCGGGGCTGACAGGTCAGCGGTAGCAGTACGAGTCCGAGGACGCGTCCCCGCCCGCCAGGTGGGTCTGGTGCACCCGCAGGCCCCGGAACTCGTCCCCGTGCGGGTAGAACCGCTCGTCGACGGTGAGCCCGCCGGACTCCGTGTCGGCGTCCAGCTTGATGATCCACGGCTCGATGCCGTCCGGGTAGAACTGGTCGTCCCAGGCGCCGTACAGCGAGTTGGTGAGGTAGAGCCGCCGGCCGTCCCGGCTGATCTCGACCATCTGCGGCGCGCCGCTCAGCGGACGCCCCGGCTCGGCCGGGTGCGGCGTCTTCGCGACCACCCCGCCGAGCCGCACCGAGCCGGCCAGGCGCGGGTGGAACGGGTCGGACACGTCGTACTGGAACAGCTCCCCGGTGCCCCAGGCCGACACGTACAGCCAGCGGTCGTCCACCGACAGGTTGATGTCGGTGACCAGCGGCGGCACCGCCCCGAACGGTTGCAGGGCCGGCGGCAGGTCCTCGGTCTTCGCCGGCTCGGCCGGTATCTCGATGACCTTGCGCGCCGTGAACGCCGCGCCGTCCCGGTGCCAGAGCCAGACCGAGGCGGAGAGGTCCTCGACGTTGGTGACCACGCCCACGAACCCCCACTCGGCCTGCGGATCGTGCGCCGGGCGCAGCTCCAGCACCATCTGGTACTGGTCGCCGAGGTCGATCCGCTGGAGGTGCCGCCCCGAGTCCAGCTCCCAGAAGTGCAGCGCGTGCCCGTACTTGCGGCCCAGCAGCAGCTCCGGCACCACCCCGTCCTCGACCATCCAGGGCGTGCCCCACTCGCTGGTCACACCCACGTTGGTGCCCAGGTGCCACCAGACGTCGTAGGCGAAGTGCTGCGGCCCGCGCTCGGTCTCCCACGCGCGCAGCACGTCGAAGGTGGTGTGGTCGAGCAGCGCCACCCCGCCCGGCCCGTCGGTGCCGTCCCCGCTGCCGAGGCAGGACAGGAAGACGCCGTCCGGCCCGCAGTGCAGGGTGTGCGGCCGCGAGTACCCGGCCTTGGCCGCCAGCTCCTCGGCCGACACCGTCTTCACCAGCTTCGGCCGCACCGGGTCCGGCCGGGTGTCCATCACGTGCAGCCGCGAGGACCGCAGGCCCGGCAGCAGCAGGAACCGCCGCTCCGGGTTCTCGTGGCAGGCGTGCGCCAGCGCGCTGGAGCAGGCGTTCCAGCCGAAGTGGTGCAGTTCGTCGCCCAGGCCCGGCAGCTCGGCGAAGTTGAGCACCCGCCCGTAGGTCGGCGACGCCGGATCGGTGTCGACGGTGAGCAGCGCGTCCGGCCGCTGCGCCGACCGGTCGAACCCGGCCACGTACGCCAGCTTCTCCGGCGGCGCGGCGATCGCCTCGGCGGGCGTGCGGTAGAGGGACGGGTCGCTGTGGCCGGCCTGCGGATCGTGCCCGTGCGGCATTCTGACTCCTCAACTCGCGTCATTGACAAGGGGAGTGACTGTGGCCCGGGTAGCGTTCCACAGAACCACCGGCGCACAGCAGGCGCACGGGGAGCGGGGGAGGCCCGCGGCACGGCGGCACCGCGCCGACCGTGCTGCCGCGCTCCCGGCTACCGGCCGGTATCGTCGGTCGTCCGGATCGGTGGTTCCTGCCGGGGCAGGCAGGTCAGAGCAGAGGGACGGGTGCGGGCGGGCATGGAGTCGGGCATGGAATTCCGAGAAGACATCCTGGGAGCCCCCTACGAGGCGGTCGAGCTTTCACTCGCCCCCGACGAGGAGGGCGCCGTCAGCGCCACGCTCGTCCGGCGGCTGGTCCCGGGCAGCGACCGGGCCGTGCTGTACGTCCACGGCTACGTCGACTACTTCTTCCAGACCCACCTCGCCGACCACTACGTCGAGCGCGGCTACTCCTTCTACGCCCTCGACCTGCGCAAGTACGGCCGCTCGCTGCGCCCCCACCACTCGCCGAACTTCATCCGCGACCTCGCCGCCTACGACGAGGAGCTGGACGCGGCCGTGCGGATCATCCGCGAGCAGGACGGCCACCGGCAGCTGCTGGTCAACGGCCACTCCACCGGCGGCCTGGTCACCGCGCTCTGGGCCGGCCGGCGCACAGGGCAGGGCGTCGTCGACGGGCTCTTCCTCAACAGCCCCTTCCTGTCCATGCCCGCGGCCCCGGCCGTCCGCGCCCTCGGCGCCCCCGCGCTGGACGCCCTCGGCCGCTTCGCCACCACCCGCAAGCTCCCCTCCACCCTCAACCCGCACTACGTGCACAGCCTGCACCGGGACCACCGCGGCGAGTGGGACTTCGACCTCACCCTCAAGCCCGCCGAGGGCTTCCCCCTCTACGCCGGCTGGCTCGCCGCCATCCAGCGCGGCCAGCGCCAGGCCCGTCGGGGCCTGGGCATCGACGTCCCCGTCCTGCTGATGGCCTCCACGGCCTCGATCTCCACCACCAAGTGGCGGGCCGCCCTGCACCACGCCGACGCCGTGCTGCGCGCGGACGACATCGCCGCCGTCGGCCCGCGCCTGGGCCGGCACGTCACCATCGTCCGGATCAAGGACGGCGTGCACGACCTCGTCCTCTCCGGACCGGACGCGCGCGCCCAGTTCTTCACCGAGCTCGACCGCTGGCTCACCGCGTACCTGCCGGCGCCGGTGGCGGAGTGAGCGCCGAGGAGCCTGTCCCGGTCGCCCGGAAGACCGACCTCGGGCTCGCCCGGCTGATGCCCGACCTCGACCGCGACGGCGGCTGGCTGCTCACCCTGGACGACACCCCGCAGTCGTACGTCGACCTGGGCGACCCCACCCACCTGGAGTTCGAGTACACCCGGCGGATCGGCCACCTCATGGACGCCGTCGCCCCCGCCGGGCGGCCGCTCGACGCGCTCCACCTCGGCGGCGGCGCGCTCACCATGCCCCGCTACCTGGCCGCCACCCGCCCCGGCTCGCGGCAGCAGGTGGTCGAGGTCGACGGGCCGCTGCTCGACCTGGTGGCCGAGCACCTGCCCTGGCAGGGGCCCGGCGCCGACATCACCGCGGTGGTCGGTGACGCGCGGGCCGCGCTGGCGGCCGTCCCGGCCGGCTCGCTGGACCTCGTCGTCGCCGACGTCTTCCACGGCTCGCGCACCCCCGGGCACCTCACCTCGGTGGAGTTCCTGCGACTGGCAGCCGCCGCCCTGCGCCCCGGCGGCTGCTACGCCGCCAACCTGGCCGACGGACCGCCGCTGGCCTTCGCCCGCGCCCAGGCGGCGACCCTGCGTGCCGTCTTCCCGGAGGTCTGCCTGGTCGCCGAGGCCCCGGTGCTGCGGGGGCGCCGGTACGGCAACATCCTGCTGGCCGGCTCCGCGGGCCCGTTGCCGGCCGCGGACCTGGCGCGCCGCCTGGCGGCCGACATCTTCCCGGCGCGGCTGACGGACGGCGCCGACCTGGCGGCGTTCTGCGGTCGCACGCCGGCGGTGACGGACGCCGAGGCGACGGACAGCCCGCCGCCCCCGGACGGCGCCTTCAGCGTGGGCTGACGCCCGCCCCCGGCGCGCGGCCCACCGGCCCCGCCGGCCCGCAGCCCGCCAGCACACCGGCCCGCCAGCACACCGGCGCGCCGGTGCGTCGCGCGCCCGGTCCGGACGCCCCGGAGTGTCAGAATCGGCGGGTCCATGCCGGGAGAGCAGGTCCGAGGGAGCGCGTGATGAGCAGCGGCGAGCGGCCCGAGCTGGGAGAGGTGCCGGAGACGGCGCTGTGGACGCTCTGGCACCGGGCGGTGGAGGCGCGCCGGCCGGACGGGCTGCTGCGCGATCCCAAGGCGGTCGAACTGGTCGACCGGATCGACTACCCCTTTGCCGAGCGGTTCGGTACGAGCGACACCCAGTCGCAGTTGCAAGCACTCCGTGTGGGGTGCTTCGACCGCGAGGTGGCCGACTTCCTGGCCCGCGAGCCGAGCGGCACGGTCGTCTGCCTGGGGGAGGGGCTGGAGACGCAGTACTGGCGGGTCGACAACGGCCGCGCCCACTGGCTCTCCGTCGACGTCCCGGAGGCGATGGCGCTGCGCGAGCGGCTGCTGCCGCCCGGTCCGCGCCAGCGCTACCTGGCGGCCGATGCCACCGACGTGTCGTGGACCGACGAGGTGGACCGCGACCGAGGGGTGTGCGTCACAGCGCAAGGCTTGTGCATGTATCTCCCTCCCGCCCGCGTGAAGGCGCTGATCGCCGGCTGCGCCGAGCGGTTCCCGGGAGGCTCGCTGGTCCTGGACGCCGTGCCGCGCTGGTTCGCGCGCCTCACCGTGAGCGGAAAGATCCGCACCCAGGGCTACCGGGTACCTGCCATGCCGTGGGCGATGGACGCCGGTGAGCGCGACAAGCTGCGCACCGCGAGCCCGGCGGTGGCAGCCGTCCGAGACGTCCGCCCGACCGGCGGCCGTGGCCTCCTGGGCGTTCTCCTGCCACTCGCCCTGACAATCCCGGTGCTGGCAGCCCGCCGCCCCTCCGTCACCGTCCTGGACTTCGCCGAGCGGCGCGGGCTGTCGTAGACGGCGGGGTCGAAGGCGGGCGCCGACGAGCAGGGCGGCGGTGCTCGGCTGCGGCCACAGCACCTCGGGGTGCAGCAGCGCGTCGGTTGCCCGCAGCGGTGCCCACGGGCCGCCACCGAACGGGGAGTTGGCAGTCCGGCCCTCGACACGCCAACGTCACCCTGACAAGCCGTCGTCAGTATGCACGGCGTCGTCGTCCGGGACCAGCGGAGAGTCGAACCCGCTTCCCCGGTGCCTCGTCGCGTCACGGCATCACATGCACGAACGCCCGGTGATGACCGGCGGAACTGACCGGAAAGGCAGTCGAAACTGTCCGGAAAGGCAGCCGACGCTGACCCGACCGGTGCCCTGACACCTGTTCTTGCCGCCCCTGGGCTCGGTCAAAATCTAGTGGCGACCCTCACCGGGCATCAGGGCCGAACGGCCGTGACCCGCCGTCCGAATGCCGTGCAGAACACACGCATTCCGAGAGCCTGACCGACCAAGGTCCCGAGACCGACCAAGTTCTCGAGACCGACCACGTACTCGAGACCGACCAAGTTCTCGAATCGGCCGCACCGCACACGGATACGGCTTGCGGCCGGGAAGGAGCGATCAGCTGATGAACTCAGCGATAACGACCACGAGCCAGCCGGTCTTCAGCGGGCGCGACATTCGCATGCGTAGGATTCTTTCTCCGGCCACGGGACGCACCCTCGTCGTCCCCTTGGACCACGCCATCACCATGGGGCCGGCGAATGGGCTGGAGAGCCCTGAGACCATCATCTCCGCCGCGGCCCGGGGCGGGGCGGACGCCGTGATGCTGCGTCCCGGGCTCACCGGGTGTCTCTCGGTGCCGGGGGCCGAGAAGCTCGGCGTGATCATGGCACTCACCGGCCGGCTCGCCACGGGCGTGGACCACGTGCAGCTCAACACCGTCGAGCACGCGGCGGCGCTCGGCGCGGACGCGGTGTGCGGCGAGTTCAAGTTCGGGTCGAGCGGCGACCTGGAGAACGCGCGTGTCGTCGCGCTGCTCGCCGAACGCGCGCACGAGCTGGGCATGCCCGTGATGGTGACCGTGTACACGCGTCCGGAGGCGGAGGCCGCCCTCGGTAAGGGCGCTTACGCCCACGCTTGCCGGATCGCGCAGGAGATCGGCGCGGACATCGTGAAGACATCGCTTCCGGATGACGAGGAGATCATCCGCGCGTGTGTGGAGTCCACCTCGGTGCCCATCGTTCTCGCCGGCGGCCCCTCGGGCTCGGCGACGGCGCTCCACGACTTCCTCCGGTCCACCGCGCGTCTCGGCGTCCGCGGCGGCGCCATCGGGCGACGCGCGTGGGGCGCGGCGGATCCGGTCGCCGAGATCCGACGCCTGGCCGCGGCGGTGCACGGGGGCGATGATGAGTGACGAACTCGCCTACGACCTCCTGGTCGTCGGGCTCGGCTACGTGGGCCTCCCCCTCGCCCGCGAGGCCTTACGCGCCGGCTTGCGGGTGTGCGGATACGACACGAACCCCCGCGTAGCGCTCCGGCTGAACGCCGGCGCCTCCCACGTCGACGGTGTGAGTGACGACGACGTCGTCGAGATGCTGGCGGCCGGATTCCACGCCGGCGGGGAAGGGGAGGCGGTTCGTGCTGCCGATGTCATGGTGCTGTGCGTGCCCACCCCCCTGACCGCCGACGGGGTGCCCGATCTGACGAGCGTCGTCACGGCCGCACGGCTGGCGGCGCGCCGGCTGCGGCCGGGGATGCTGGTCGTCCTCGAGTCCACGACCTATCCCGGTACCACGGATGACGTGGTGCGGCCCATCCTCGAAGAGTCCGGGCTGGTGGCGGGGGAGGACTTCGCCCTCGCCTTCGCCCCCGAGCGCATCGACCCCGGCAATGCCGAATTCGGGATAGGCAACACCCCGCGGATCGTGGGCGGCCACACCCCGGGGTGCACGCGGCGCGCGCTGGATTTCTACGGTGCCTTCGTCAAGGAAGTCGTGCCGGCCAAGGGCACGCGAGAGGCCGAGATGGCCAAGATCCTCGAGAACACCTACCGGCAGGTGAACATCGCGCTGGTCAACGAGCTCGCCATGGTGAGCCACAGCCTGGGCGTCGACGTGTGGGACGTGATCGCCTGCGCCCGGACGAAGCCGTTCGGGTTCGCCAGCTTCATGCCGGGTCCCGGGGTCGGCGGCCACTGCATCCCGGTCGATCCGCTCTACCTGTCCTACAAGGCCAGGGAGCTCGGTGTCACGACCCGGATGATCGACTTGGCGCAACAGATCAACGACGGCATGCCGGAGTACGTCGTCCAGCGCGCCGCCGCCCTGCTCGCCGGCGCGAACGGCGACCTCGCGCGGGCCGACGTCCTCCTCCTCGGCGTCACCTACAAGGCGGACGTGGCGGACCGGCGCGAGTCCCCCGCCGACGACGTGGTGCGGCAACTCAGGAGCCGGGGAGCGGCCGTCCGGTACCACGACCCCTTCGTCGACTCCTGGTCCGTCGACGGGCGGGTGGTCGACCGCGTCGACGGGCTGGAGGCTGCGCTGCGCGCCGCCGACGTCACGATCCTGCTCCAGTGGCACGCGCAGTACCGTGCGCAGTTCGACGAGAACGCACCGCGGCTGCTCTTCGACACCCGGGGCAGGCTGGGCGGCCGTCCCGGTGTCGCAGTGCTCTGACCTGCCCCGTCGATTGGGAGACCCATGTCTACTCTTCAGCTGTCACCCCGACAGCGCGCCACGCTGCCGGACACCTGGCTGGTCACCGGCGTGGCCGGATTCATCGGATCGCACCTGCTCGAAACCCTGCTCGGCGCCGACCGCCGGGTCGTGGGACTCGACAACTTCGTCACCGGTACGACGGCGAACCTCGAAGACGTCAGGGCGCGCGTCCTGCCTGAGCAGTGGGACCGGTTCCGGCTGGTCGAAGGCGACCTGAGGTCGCTGGAGAACTGCCGGGACGCCGTGCAGGACGTGGATGTCGTGCTGCACCAGGCGGCGTTGAACTCCGTGCCCCGTTCGCTGCACGAGCCCGACAAGGTGATCGACGTCAACATCGGCGGTTCCGCGAACCTCTTCCGGGCCGCCGGGGACGCCGGGGTCGCCCGTGTCGTGTACGCCAGCTCCAGTTCCGTCTACGGCGACGTCTCCACCGCGACGCGCCGCGAGGACGTGCTCGGCAACGCCATGTCGCCGTACGCCGTCAGCAAGCGGGCGATGGAACAGCTCGCAGCCGTCTACCAGGGGATCTACGGCATCCCGATGACCGGACTGCGTTACTTCAACGTGTTCGGGCCGCGCCAGAACCCCGACGGACCGTACGCGGCGGTGATCCCACGCTGGATCCGGACGCTCCTGGCCGGCGACGCGCCGGTGATCTACGGCGACGGCACCCAGTCGCGAGACTTCACCTACGTCGAGAACGTCGTGCGCGCCAACATCCTGGCAGCCACCCGGGCCTCGGAGACATCCGGTGCCCCCGCGCCCGGCGTCTTCAACGTCGGCACCGGGCAGGGCACGCCCATCAGGACGCTGTTCACGCTCCTGCGTGGGCTCCTCGCCGACCACGCCGGCGTTTGCGCCATCGAGGCGGAGACGGCGGCACCCAGACAGGGCGACGTGGCATCGGCGCTCGCGGACCTCGGTCTCGTCACCGAAGCTCTGGCCTACCGGCCCCTGGTCGGGTTCGACGAGGGCTTGCACCGCACGGTCGAATGGTTCGCCGGGTCACTCGTCGGGCGCGGGGCATGACGTACGAGGTGCCGCCGCGGATGCGGGCCGCCGTCTGGTCCGGACCAGGCCTCCCGCTCACCGTCGAGACCGTGCCGACTCCGGAGATCGAGCACCCCGAGGACGTCCTGGTCCGGGTCCGAGCGGCGATGTTCGGCGCCGCGATCGCGCGGGCGGTGACCGTGGGCCATCCCAGGATCGCCCCGCCCGCGGTCCTCGGAACGCTGGTCGCGGGCGAGGTCGTCCGGGTCGGGTCGGCGGTGGGGCATGTCCGCCAAGGCCAGCCGGTCACGTTCGACCCGCATCCGCCGTGCGGTACGTGTGCCGAGTGCCGCGACGGCCAGCAGGCGCTGTGCGGCGCCAGGCCCGTGGTCGAGCCGGGTGCGCACGCCGAGTTCGTGCGGATCCGGCCTTCACCGACCACGCACGTCACACCGGTGCCCACAGGCGTGTCCCTCCCCGCCGCGATGCTGACCGAGATCGTCGCATGCGTCCTGGACGCCACTGACACCGCCGGGATCGGGCCCGGCCAGGACGTGGCGGTCATCGGGTGCGGCCCGGTGGCGCTGATCCAGATCCAGCTGGCACGGTTGCGAGGGGCACGCCGGGTGTTCTGTTCGGTGAACCACGCCGACCGCAGCGCCCTCGTCGCCGAGTTCGGCGGCATACCGGTCTCGGCGGACGACCGGTTCCGGGAGCGGATCGCCGAGCTCACCGACGGGCGGGGGGTGCACGTCGTGGTCGAGGCGGTCGGCACGGCCGCCACCTACCGGACGGCGTTCGACGTGGTCCGGACAGGCGGAACGGTCGTCGGCTTCGGCGGCTGCCCGCCGGGGACCGAGATCCGCCTCGACCCCAACGAGGTGCACTACCGCCGGCTCACGTTCGTCGGGAGCTACCACTACCGGCCGGGGGCGTTCGAGGAGGCGCTCGGGCTGGTGGCGTCCGGCCGGCTCCGCCTGGAGCCGCTGATCACCCATCGGGTCGGTCTCTCCCGGATCAACGAGGCGGTTCGGATCAGCGCTCAGCCGGACTGCCTGGTCCTGGTCGTCGAACCGGGGCGCTGAACGCGTACACCGAGCGGCCCTGCCCGGTGGGGTTCCCTGGGTCCGCCCACGCAAGACGCTCGGCTGGGAGACCCCGGCCGAGCGTCTTGCGTGGGCGGCTCGCGGCCTGACCCACCGACCACGGGTGGCGACGACCGCTGGAACCGCCTTCAGCGTGCGAGCCCCCCGGCCGGGTGCGCGGGACCGGTGAGGGTGAACGAGTCGGCTGCGACGCCCAGGTCCTGGGCGAGCCGTCGCCGGTCGACCTTGCCGGCCACCGTCATCGGGAGGAGGTCCCGGATGACGATCCGGCTGGGGACCATGTAGCCGGGGAGGAGGCCGGTCACGTGGGCACGCACCGCGTTGCGGTCTATGCCGGCTCCGGCGCACACGCCGACCAGCAGTGAGGCAGCCGCCGTGTCCCGGTCGACCAGGCACACCGCGTCCTGTACCCCCGGGACGGCGCGGAGCGCTCTTTCGACCTCGCCGAGCTCCACGCGGTTGCCGTGGACCTTGACCTGGTCGTCCTCGCGGCCGACAAGCACGATGCCGTCCGGAGTCACCACGGCCACGTCGCCGGTCCGGTACATCCGGGTCGAGCCGCCGGCGAACGGATCCGGGAGGAACACCTTCTCGGTCAGGGCCGGGTCGTTCCAGTATCCGGCCGCCACCTGCCGGCCACCGATCCACAGCATGCCGGTCCCACCGGGATCGACCGGCTCCAAGCGCTCGTCGAGCACCCGCAGGACGTTCCCCTCGCTGGGCGCGCCCACGCTGACCGGGCCGGTCGCCCCGGGGGCGACGTCGCACCGCGACACCCAGACGGTCGCCTCGGTCGGCCCGTACACGTTCACCAGTCGTGGGCCCCCGGAGCCCGTTCTCAGGCTCGGGACCAGGTCGAGCGGGAAGGACTCGCCGCCGATGAGCAGCGTCTCCGCCGTGCGGAGCCGTTCGTCGGCGCCGGGCTCGGAGAGCAGGAGGCGAAGCAGCGTCGGTGCGCACTGCATGTGGGTTATCCGCCGCGTCGGGTCCAGTACCTCGTCCACGAGTTCGGGGAACGTGTTGCCCCCGAGCCGGACGAGATGCCCGCTGACCGCGGGCCACAGGATCTCGCCGACGCTCGAGTCGAAGGTCACGCTGCTGGCCGCGAGCCACACTTGGTCCCGGCTCTCCCCGATCTCGCGGTCCATCGCCTGGAAGTATGCGCGGAGCCCCTCGTGGGTGACGGCGACTCCCTTGGGGCGTCCAGTGGTGCCGGAGGTGTACGTGACATAGGCGAGGCCGCGGCACCGCGTCGTGCGCGTGGCCGTCCGGCCGACCACATCACCGGTGTCGAGCAGGAGCGCCGCCGTCCCGGACGGAAGCCGGTCGACGAGGTCCGACGTGGTCACGACGAGGTCGGGCGCGGCTGAGGCCAGCACCGTCGCGAGACGCTCGTCGGGGTGGGACGTGTCGAGCGGCAGGTAGGCGCCGCCGCAGTGGTGGACGGCGAGCACGGACGCCACGAAGTCGCGCCCCCGGTGGCACAGCACTGCGACGAGGGCGTGCTGCCCGGCGAGATCGCCGATCCTCGCGGCGAGAGTGCGCACGCGGCTGCGCAGTTCCGCGCGGGTCACCAAGCCCGCGCCGTCGTCGAGACATGGCCGGTCGCCGGCCCCGTACGCGGGGCCGAGAAGCCGGCGGACGGTCTCGGGAGCGGCCGATCGCTCGCTGGCAGAGATCATCGTGCCCTCCTGCAGTCGACGGATGAATGACGGGTGAACGGTCGCGGGTACGGCGTCACCGCAGCGCGGCGACGAGGTCCGAGCCGCAGAGCGCCGAGAAGAACTCGGACGCGGGGACGTCGAGACGGTCCACGCCGTCCGACAGGGGGATGAATCCGGAGCCCTGAACGTCGCGGCTGAAGACCGAGCGCAGGTCGACGTCCAGCCGCGGCAGCTCGGCGGTCGCGGACGCCAGGACGAAGCCGAACCACGACGTGTTCATCCGGAGCAGTTCCGCTCGCGCCGCGTCCGGCAGGTTCGCCAGTGTCTCGTCGAGCCTGGTCTTGAGATGGGCGGTACCCAGTGAGAACGCCTGGTCGGCGGGGATGTCCCGGATGTCCGGGGCGTCGGGGTCGGTGTCGCGTCCGCCGGCGAGCCGGTTCAGGACGATCTGGCACTGCTCCCGGCTCAGCTCGGCCGGATCGAGGAGGACCACCTTGGTGACGGGAATCCGGCAGGACACGGCCTCGGCCAGTGCGAGGGCGAAGCCGGCGCCCAGGCAGTAGCCCATCACCGTGCACTCCTCGTCGTCCGGGCCGATGAGTTCCTCGGCGTAACACGACGCCAGATCGGCCAGCGTGAGCAGCCGCTCCGCCAACGCCGGCGCCCGAAGCGGGTCGACCTTGACCGGCGTCCCCCAGAGCGGACTCGAGTCGAACGCCCGGTACGTCTTCCGTGGCATATCGGCGGTGAACTCGACCTGAATATTCAGCGCTCTATTCGACACGCGGACAGCGTCCTTTCGCGGCGAGGCAGGCCGCAATGAGTCAGGGAATCCCCAGCGGGTGGTGCGGCTTTCAACGGCGGAATTGGGCCGGATTTCTCGGGGCTCGGACCCGGACACTGCGACCCGTCGGCGCCATAACCCGGCGGTGCGATGCGGCCGGCCGGGCCGTGATCCGCTGATGGACCCAGACCGTACAACGCCGTGCTTTCGCGAGCAAGGTTCTTGGACGAACGCGCAGGTCGAGTCGGTGGAGCCGGCGGCGCTGCCTGAAAGGGCAATCGGCGCTGCCCCGGATGGTGCCCCGGCGGCTGTTTCGGCGCCGTCCGGCAAGCGCAAAGTTTCTCTGCGGAACACATTCGGCGAGAAAGGAAGACATTAGAGTGGAAGCGTCTGTCCAGCCGACCGGAAACCGGGTGACCAGGGAAAACAGGGGTCGGACGTGGTGACCACGACGAGCCGCGCCGTCATCACCGAGCCGCGGCAGGTGGAGATGCGATCGGTCCCGCTGCCCGCGGTGGGCCCGCACGAGGTCCTGGTGAGGGCACGGAAGTCGCTCCTGAGTTCCGGCACGGACCGCGTGTGCTTCCGCGGCGACTTCGCGCCGGGCACTCACTGGGCGCAGTGGATCACCTACCCGTTCACGCCGGGATACAGCATGGTCGGCGAGGTGATCGCGACAGGATCGGCGGTGCGGTCACTGGCGGTGGGCGACCGTGTGGCGACCCGGGCCGGCTACCAGACGTACGCCGTCGCGGAGGAGTCGAGGTCGTACCGGATCCCGGACGAGGTGTCCGACGAGGACGCGGTGTGGTTCGCGTTGTCGGCGATCGCCCAGCACGCCGTGCGCCGCGGCGAACCGGGGCTCGGCGACCACGCCGCGGTCGTCGGCCTCGGGCCGCTCGGCCAGCTGGTGGCCCGGTACGCAGCCGTGGCCGGGGCAGCGACGGTATGGTGCGTCGGAGGCGACGAGGCGCGGTTGGCCGCGGCCCGCCGCGCAGGTGCCGCCACTGTCACGGCCGCGGAGGCCCGCGACCGGATCCTCGGGGCCACCGGCGGCGTTGACGTCGTCTACGACGTGACGGGATCGCCGTCCGTCCTGGCGGCGGCGTCCGAGTACACCGCCGTCGGCGGCACCATCGTCCTGGTCGGCGACACGCCCTTCCCGGCTCAGCAGGTCATCGGCGGCGAGGTGCTGCGGCGCAGCCAGACCGTCGTCGGCGTGCACGACAGTCACATCCAGCGTGCGGAGCGGACGCCGGTCGTGCGCTGGCCGTTCCGCCGCAACGTGGATCTGTTCTTCGATCTCGTCGCCCAGCGGCGCCTCGACCTGGCCGGGCTGGTGACCCACCGCTTCGCCCGGGGCGACGTGGCCGGCGCGTTCCAGCGCCTCGACGACGACCTGACCCCCACGATCGGCATCCTCGTCGACTGGACCGGGTGACGCGGACCCGCCCCTGCCATCCTCTCCGTCCTGAGTGGCGGAAACCTTCCCCTTTGCCATCCTCCCGGCTTGAAGGCCGGGGTTCCCTCGGAGGTAGTTCGATGACGTTACGCATCGGGTTTGTCGGTACCGGCTTCATAGCCAAGGAGCACCTGAAGCGAGTGGCACCGCTCTCGAACGTCGAGGTGGCAGCGCTCTGCGACATCGACAGCGGGGCCGCGGCCGCCGCAGCCGCTCTGGCATCCGAGTTCGGGCACGCGCCGGTCGTCTACCGCACCGTGCAGGAGATGTTCGACGAGCAGGACCTCTCAGCGGTCTTCATCTGTCTGCCGCCCCACGCCCACGGAGCCGCCGAGCTGGCGGCGATCGAGGCGAGGGTGCCGATGTTCGTCGAGAAGCCGGTGTCCGTGGACCTGGCTCAGGCGATCCGGATCAATGGTCTCCTCGATGCGGCCGGCCTCATCGCCGCGGCGGGGTACCAGACCCGGTACTCGGCCGTCATCGACCACATCGAGCAGGTGCTGGACGGTCGCCGGATCGCCATGGCGGTCGCGCACCGCTACACCTCGTGGCCCAAGGCCCCCTGGTACGCCGACATCGCCAAGTCCGGCGGCCAGGTCCTGGAGATGGCCACCCATCAGGTGGACATGCTCCGATACCTGATGGGCGAGATCGACACGGTCTACGCCGTCGGCCGCCGGCGCAGCGCCGACAGCCCCGACACGGAGATCCTCGCGGCCGAGGCCGCCTGCTTCGGCTTCGCCGACGGCGCGATCGGCAGCCTGACGAACAACCTGATCTCCGGCCACGGCAAGCCGCAACGGGCCAAGGGCCTGCACCTGTTCGCGGACGGCGTCACCATCTCGGTGCTCGGGTTCGAGGGAGAGGCCCGGACCGTCCAGGTCATCGCCGGCGGCGACGTGACGGAGTCGGTGTTCGACGACGACTCCATGGCGAAGCAGGACGTGGCATTCCTGCGTGCCGTCGAGGAGAAGGACCCCGGACTCATCCGCTCCCCGTACGCCGACGCCCTGAGGACGCTGGCCGCGACCGCGGCCCACCGGGAGTCCGCCCGCACCGGCACTCCGGTCCGGGTCGGCGATCTCCTGTCGGCCGAGGCACGGCGGGGAGGCGATGAGTCGTGACCCACGTCGGCTTGAACCTGGATTCCGTCGACGCCTCCCGGGGCCTGGACAAGGTCTTCGGAGAGATCAAGCGGCTCGGTTTCAGCTTCGCCGAGGCGTCGGCGAAGATCGAGACCGGGGCGGCGACGCTCAGCGCCGTGGCCGACACCGCCGCCCGGCACGGCGTGGCCGTCCGATCGGTCGTCCTCGCCGAATTCGCCGCCCTGCCGAAGCTGCCCGCACCCGAACGGCACGAGACGGTCGCCGGTCTCGGGGGTCTGATCGAAACGTGTGCCGCCGCGGGGTACGGCCCGATCCTGATCCCCGCACGTGTCGTCGAGGACGAGTACGACCGGTTCCGGGTCTACTCGGAGGCACTGGACGAGCTCGCACCGATCGCGGACGCGTCGGGGACCTCCCTCGCCGTCGAGTTCGTCGGCGGCGCCGACCCCTACGAGGTCGCCCGCCTGGTGGAGCAGAGCGCTCACGACAACGTCGGGCTCTACTTCGACATCGGCAACTGCCTGTATGCCGGAGTCGATCCCGTCGCCGCGCTGTCCGATCTGCTGGGACTGGTCCGGCAGATCCACCTCAAGGGTGGTCCGGTGACCCCGTTCGCTGCGATGCCGCTCCGGCGGGTGCGGGAGATGCTGGAGGAACGGGACTACTCGGGGCTGTGCGCGCTGGAGATCGAACCGGCGTGCGCCTTCGAAGTCCTCCGGGACGCGGCCGGCACGTTGTGGATGAACGACTTCCAGAAGGCCGATCCCCGATGACGCCGACCGCAGACCGGCCCCGGATCGTCCTCTCCTTCGACGTCGAGGACGTCGTGACGGCCGAGAGCGACGACGCAATCGTGTGGCTGGCCGACCTGATCGGGCGCCACGGGATGTCAGCGGGCTTCTTCCTCACCGGGGACAAGGCGCGGGCGCTGGCGGAACGGGGCCGGACCGATGTCGTGAACGCCCTTCGCGGACACGACATCGGCTTCCACTCCGACCGTCATTCGAGACACCCCACGATCTCCGAATACCTCGAGACCCGCACGTGGGACGAGGGCAGGGCGGAGGTGATCGCCCGCGAGGCGTCCGGGGCGGACTTCCTGCGCGATCTCACCGGCCGGCGGCTGTGGGCGTTCGCGACGCCCGGCACATCCTGGGGGCCGCAGATCCCGGCCACGGTCGCGGAGTTGGGCATCTCGTCGCACGTGCACTCGTTCAGCCGCATCCCGTCGGACGACCAGCCGCACTGGTACGCCGGCGCGCTCTGCTTCGCCCGGCGTTCGATGATCGGCCCGGTCGAGGACGACCTCGCCGACGCCGCACGGTTCGCGGCCCTCCTGGCCCGGATCCGGCTGCTGGTGGCCGAACGCGCCGCCGCCGGCGGCGTCGTCCACCTGTACCTCGGGCATCCGACGATGTTCGTGAACGCGGAGTTCTGGGACGCGGTGAACTTCGCGGACGGCCGCAATCCGGACTCGCCGACGCTGCGCCGACCCGTGGGCAGGTCCCGGGAGTCGACCTCTCTGATGCTCTCCAACCTCGACCTGCTTCTGACCGAGTTGAGCGGCTTCGCCGATGTCGTCCCGTTCTCCGAGGTCGTCCAGTCCCTCGCCGGCGCCCGCCCCGGGTTCGACGACGGCCGGCTGGCGGCGGCTGTCGGTGAAGCCCGCGAGGCGGGGACGGTGACGGTGACGTCCACGTGGGCTTCACCCGCGCAACTGACGTACGTCCTGTGCCGCGAGCGGGCAGGCCGCGGCCTCGTGGCCGGTGACCCGCTGCCGGAAGTACTGGGACCGACCGATCCCGCCGATCCTCGGGAGCTCCCGGCGAATCCGCCGGCCGTCCGCCCGGCGACCCTGCGCGCCCTCGCGTCCAGCCTCTGTCAGCACGTCGAGACGCGGGGAACGCTGCCTCGGTCGGTCGCCCACTCCGACACGGTGCTGTCGATAGGGGCGCTCTACCGCACGCTGGTCGACGCCTGGCGGCGGCCGGAACCGGCCGAAGCCGGCTGGATCCCCGTCCGGACCGGGCGCGACGCGCCGGACGTCGGCGCCGAGATCGCCGAGCACTACGCGAGGCGATCGACCGGGTGGCTGCACTCCCCGGCCCTCGATCCCGCGCCGCTGGCCCAGCTCGCGGACGCACAGAGCTGGTCGTTGCGCCGAGGAGCGGCGTCGTGACGAGCCCGGCAGCCGGGAGGCGGCACCCCCAGACCCCGCTGCACCACCAACTGGCGTGGATCTGGCAGGAAGTCCTGGGCTGCGATCGTCCGAACCTGGACGACGACTTCTTCGCGCTGGGCGGATCGTCGATCAACGCGGTGGTCTGCGCCACCGAGGTCAACGCCCGCCTGCGGTCCCAGCTGTCGCTGATCTCCTTGTTCGAGGCACCGCTCTTCGAGCAGTTCGCGGACATGGTGCGCGACGGGGGTTCGAGTGCGATGTCCTCCCTCGTCATGTGGCCCGACGCGCCCGGACCCTGTCTCGTCTACGTGCCCAGCGCCTGGGGCCAGGACTTCAGCGCGCAGCGGTTCCTCAGGCCGTTCGGGCGGCGCGCGCTGGCCCTGCGTCCGCCGGGGCTCGAACCCGGCGAGACACCGCTGGCCGACCTCGAAGACCTGGTGGCCTTCGCGCTGGACGAACTCCGGGCCGCGGGGCAGCGGGAGGTCTTCCTCGTCGGCTACTCGTCAGGCGGCTTCATCGCCTACGAGGTCGCGCGGCGGGCCGCCGCCGAGGGGCTCGAGGTCCACGGGGCGCTGCTGCTCGACCCGGGCGAGGTGCCGGACCTGGGGCGGATGGCGGAGGTCGAGGCGAACGCCATCGCCGAGATCATCGACCAGGTGCACCGGGACCGCGTCCGTCAGGGCGACCGGATCCCGGCCGGGCCCGCGCTTGCGGCCGATCGGATCGAGTCGTCCGGTGCCGCCCGGGCTCTCGACGACGCGCTCCGGGCGCTGGGCGTCGATGTCGACCTCATCGGGCACTACCAGCGAAGGCTCGGCGTCTTCACAGCCCACGTGCGCGCGCTCCAAGGGTTTCCGATCAACCCTTCCACGCTGCCCGTCACCATCGTCGCCGCCGAGGGGGCCGACGTCGCCGCATGGCGGCACGCCGTTCCCGCGCTCACGGCCGTGGCGACGGAAGTCCCCCACGCCGACCTGCTGTCGGACGCCGCGCTCGCCGAAGGCCTCGCGAGCAGGTTCTGACGTCACACAGGCGGAGCCCCCACCCACGCCCACCACGAGGAGAAAGTCGGACCATGCCCGACGAACGCCGCAGGGTCGCCCTGTACTGGCACAACGGCCGCAGCCTCGGCCACACGTCCAGCACGGCCAAGGTCGCCCACTACCTGCTCCGCTCGCCCGAGCCGTACTCGATCGCCGGCGTCACCGGGGCGTACCGGGGCCTGGACCTGCTCCCCGCCGAGGTCGACGTCGTCAAGATCCCGTCGTTCGCCAACTTCGACGACCCGACCGGCTGGAACCTGCGGCCGCGGCTCGCCGTTCCCGAGGACGTCCTGCATCGGGTCCGCAGGGATCTGATCACGGTCTTCCTCGATCACTACCGGCCCGAGGTGCTGCTGAGCGACCACATTCCCCGGGGCGCCGAAGACGAGCTCGTCCCGGCCCTGGAGGCCGGGTACGCCGAACACGCGGTGCTGACCCTGCGCGGCGTGCTGTTCGACCGGGCGAAGACGACGCGCGAGTACTTCTCGCCTGACCAGAGCCCGTGGATCCTGGACCACTACTGCCAGTTCAACGTGCACACCCACCGAGAGGTCTTCGACCTCGCGGAGTACTACGACGTCCCGAAGGAGGTGGCGGACCGCCTCCACTACACCGGCTATCTCGCCGAGCCGTATCCGTTCAGCGCCGCTCAGTCCCGCGAAGCGCTGGGCATCGACCCCGACGCGCGTCTCGTCGTCGCCGCCATGGGCGGCGGCCAGGGTGCCGGCGGTCTGTGGCGGGCGCTCTCCGCGGCTCTCCAGCGCCGACGCGGGCAGTTCGACCGGGCCCTGCTGGTGCCCGGGCCCTACCTCGAGCCGGGCGACCGGCTGGCGCTCGGGCAACTCTGGGCGGAGGACCCGGGCGTGGAGATCCGCGACTACGAACCGGACCTCCTGCCCTGGCTGCGGGCCTGCGACCTGTTCATCGGGGCCGCCGGGGCGAACATGCTGGGCGAGGTCCTGGCGACCGGGGCCAATACCCTGGCCATCCCCCGCCAGTTGCGGGAGTCGGAGCAGCACATCCACTCCGAGCGCCTCCAGGGCCTGGGGCTGCTGCGCAAGGCCGACCGCGCCGACGTCCTGGCCGGCGCCCTGGACGACCTGGTGCCGCGGGCGCTCGCGGACCCCTTGGCCCCCGACGGCACCCGCTATCTCTGGGACGGCGGATCCTATGACCGGCATCTGCCGGGCGGCCCCGTCGGCACCCGGTGCGCCTGTACCCCGTCCGGGGCACGGCCGGCGGCGGAGCGATGAGCGCAGGCGGGTGCGCCGTCATCCGTTCGGGGACGGTGATCGGCGCCCGGAGCGGGCGGCCAGGCGTCGGCGACGTCGTGATCTGCCGAGGCGTGGTCCGCGACCGCTGTCCGCACGACGACGACCGCTTACGCATCGACGCGAGCGGCTGCGTGGTCGGTCCGGGGCTGGTGGACGTGCATGTCCACGGCGCCCTCGGCCACGACTTCACCGAACCCGACGCGGCCGCGTGGCGGGCGATCCTGGGAGCGCACCTGAGCGCCGGCACGACGACCGCGGTGGCCACGCTGGCGAGCGCCGCGCCGACCGTCACCGCCGCCGCCCTGGGGACCGCTGCGGCGCTGCTGACAGATCAGGGTGCACCGACGCTGGCGGGCGTCCATCTGGAGGGGCCCTGCATCGACGCGGCCCAGCGCGGAGCCCACGACAGCAGTGGGCTGCGATCGCCGGCCGAGCTGCTGCGCGAGCTCACCCCGCTGCCGGCCGTGCTGCGGATGGTCACTCTCGCACCGGAGCTCGCCGGAGCCGACGAGCTCATCTCCCACCTGTCCGGGAACGGGGTCCGGGTCTCGGTCGGCCACAGCAGCGCCTCTCCCGAGGTGCTGGAGCGGGCCCGCAGCCTCGGCGCGACCCATCTGGCGCATCTGTGGAGCGGCCAGTCCACTCTGACGCGTCCCGGCCTGGCCCGGATCCCCGGGCTGCTGGAGGCCTCGCTGGCGTCCGAAGGCCTGTCCGCGGAGGTCATCGCCGACGGCCGTCACCTGCCGGGGACGCTGCTGACCATCGCGTTGCGCTGCTTCGGGCCCGACCGGCTGTGCCTGGTGTCCGACGCGACGGCCGGAACCGGACTCGCCGTCGGCCGGACCTTCCGGGTCGGGGCCGCCACCGGACGCGTCCACGACGGGTACGCGGCCACGGAGGACGGCGGCAGCCTGTGCGGAAGCGTGCTGCCGCTCGGCATGACGCTGGCTCGGATGCGGGCCCTGACCGGGGCTCCGGTGGCGGACGTCCTGACGATGGCGACCGCGACACCGGCCCGCACCGTCGGACTGTATCCCCGTAAGGGAGCGCTGTTGCCCGGATCCGACGGCGACGCGGTGATCCTCACTCCCGGTCTGGAGATCCGGGACGTGATCCTGGCGGGCCGTCCGGTACCGGCCGTCACCCCGGACGGTCTCTGATGGCCAGACCGATACGGGTGGTCCTGATCGGAGCCGGCACCCGGGCTCGGAAACTGTACGCACCGTGGCTCGCCGGCGCCGCGCCGTTCACGTCGATCCGCGCGACCCCGGTGGCCGTCGTCGACTCGGACCCGGACGCCGCCCGCAGCATCGCGGCCGATCTCCCGGGCGCCGCGGTCGCCCACTCGTCCGACGTCGACCGGATCCTCGCCGACACCCGGCCGGATCTGGTGGTCGTCGCCTCGCCGGACGCCACACACCGGGACCACGTGGGCCGGTCCCTCACCGCCGGCTGCACGACGTTCGTGGAGAAGCCGCTGGCCACCACGGTGCGCGACGCGTTCGACCTCGTCGCGGAGGCCGACCGAGCGTCCGCGAAACTGCTCGTCGGGCACAACCTGCGGTTCACGAACGTCCACGCGGCGGTCTGCGAGTGGCTCGCGCAGGGACGGATCGGAGCCGTGGTCGACGCCGAGTTGCACTACACACTCAAGCCTTCGCACGCGCGGAGTTACTACACCCGGTGGCACCGGACCCGCGCCGCCTCCGGCGGCCTGGAGGTCACCAAGTCCTGCCACCACCTGGACCTGCTCGCCTGGTGGCTCGGTTCGCGCCCGGTGAGCGTCCAGGCCGTCCTGAAACGCGATCGCTACCTTCCGGGACTGGACAGCATCCCCACCGACGCGGACATCCATGACGGCATCCGCGCCGACATCCGGTACGAGTCCGGTGCGACGGCACGGTATTCGCTGACCGCCGACGCGCCGCGCGAGGGGTACCGCTGCACGCTGCGCGGTACGAGTGGCAGCTGTGTCATCGACTACGACACCTCCGACGGCCCTCACCGTGTGCGGTTCGATTCCGACCCGGGCGGCCGCGTCGTCCACCGGATCGACCGGGAGTACGGAACCCACGCCGGCGCCGACGCCCGCATGCTGTCGGCCCTCGTGGACACCGTCGTCGACGGCGGGCGGCGGGATTTCGCCACCGCCGTGGACGCCGCTCTCGCCGTGGCCACGGGCGTCTCGATGTTCGAGGCGAGCGAGCGAGGACAACGCATGAGCATCCCCCACCCGGTTTCCCACGGAGCAGCGGAATGACGACGACCAGTGTGCACACTCCCAACGGTTTGCGGCTCACCCACCACCGGCTCCGGACCGGCGAGGACCTCAGGGTCTGTGCCGCCGTGGACCGGGAAGTGGCGTTGATCCTGATCTCCGGGGAGCTCACCGCCACCGTGGACGGCGAGCGCCACGTGGTCGACCGGATCGACCCGTTCACCGCGCCCGCGGCCGGATGGCTCGTCCCGCCGGGTGCCGCGCTCACCGTCGCGGGAGGCCGGTCGGCCGCCGACGTGGGGGTGATCTCCTCGCCGGCTCCCGCCACACGCGAGCCGGCGCGCATCACGCCGATCACCGTTCCGGAGCCGGAGGTCCGCGGCAGGGGGTCGTGGGAGCGGCATGTCACGACCTTGCTGCAACCCCCGCAGACGTGCGGCGTGCTCCTCGGAGAGACACTCGCCCACGACGGCCGATGGTCCACCTATCCACCCCATCGCCACCAGCTCAGCGACCCGCCGCACGAGACCGCGCTCCAGGAGGCGTTCCTGTTCCGGGTGCGGCCTGACACCGGGTTCGGGATCTTCCTCACCTACGACGGATCGGTGCGGGACGCGCACACCGAGATCGTCACCGACGGCATGCTGGCCGCCGTGCCCAAGGGCTACCACACCGTCGCCGTCGCGGGCGGACACGACATCTACTACCTGTGGGCGGCCCACGGGAGCGCGGACAACCACTTCGCCCTCCGCACCGACCCGGCCCACGAATGGCTGCTCGACCGCTGAGGCGTGCGGCAGACGCAGCAACCCCTTCCCGGAGACTTCCATGACCCCTGACACATCAGCAGATCCGATCGCCGACCCGCCCGCTGCACAGCAGGCCCCCACCGTCGTCCTCCTCCTGCGCCACTTCACGGTCGGCGGGCTCGAACGCGTCCTGCTCTCCCACGTCCGCATCCTCATCGAGGCCGGGTACCGCGTCACGGTGTGCGTCCTCGAGCCCGGCCGCGGCAACGTCCTGGTCGCCGAACTCCTTTCCGAGGCACGACTGGTCGTCGCCCCGCGCGCCCGACTGCGCCGTCTCGCGTTCCTCGAGCGGCTGGTCCGCGACACCACGGTCCTGATGCAGCTCGGGGACGGCCGCCTGTATCCGTCGATCCGCCCCGCGCTCCGCAACGCCCGTACGGTGGTCAGGTTCTGCCATTCCGACTACTCCCACAACCGCACCCGCCGGAGGAACCTGCTCGACCGCGCGCTCTCCCGCGGCGAGGACTACATCGTCGCGGTCGGCGGCCGCTCGACCCGGTTCCTCCTCGACGACGTCGGGGTGGCCGCCGGGAAGGTCCGAACCCTGACCAACGCCGTGGAGCCACGTTCCGCCCCGGCCGAGCCGCCGTCCTGGGAGTGGTCCCGGGACCGCTACTTCGTCGCGATCCAGAGCCTGTACCCCCACAAGGGGCACGACGCGCTGCTGCGCGCGTTCGCCCAGGCGGCGGCCCGGACGGACGAGGTGATCCGTCTGGTCGTCATCGGCGAGGGCGACCAGAACATCCCGCTCTATCTGCTCGCGAACCAGCTCGGCGTCGCCGACCGGGTGGTCTGGCTCGGCGCCGTGTGGCGGCGGGACCTGGTGGACAGCGTCCTGGCCGGCGCCGTCGGGTTCGTCTCGATGAGCCGCTACGAGGGGGTGCCGATATCGGTCCTGGAAGCGCGTCAGCACGGCCTCCCCCTCGTTCTGACGGACATCCCGGGCCATCGGGACGGCGCAGGGACGTCGCCGGCCGTCTTCACAGCGGTCGACGACGTGGACGCTTTCGCGGCAGAGCTCCTGACGGTGCTGCAGGCGTCGGCCGAGCCGGATGCCCGACGCCATGTCGATGGCACGATTCTGACCGAGGAGTGGGAGCGCTACCGGCAAGGTTTCCTGGACATCGTCGCCGAAGCCGGCGGCGTCCGTCCCACACGTCCCGCGGCCGGTCGGGCAGCCCGGTGACATCTCACGGATGACTCGGAGCCGGGTCGATCGGACCGACTCTCCGAACGGTTTTGTGGAAAGGAAGCACATGGCGTCTCTCGGATTCTCCGACCTGAGCCACGATGCACAGCTCGACCGCCTCGAGAGCCTGGCGCGGGACGCCTTGTCCGAGCACTACGGCTTCGACGGCGCGTTGTTGGCCATGGAAGCCCAACAGTACGAGGACAACGCCGTGTGGCGGGTCACGGAGCGGGGATCCGACGCGGCGTTCATGGCCCGGCTGTCCGTTCGCGACGGCCGCTCCGCCCACCAGCAGCAGAGCGAGATGAGGTGGCTGGAGTCGCTGGCGGCCTCCGGCACCGTCGCCGTCCCCGAGCCGGTCAAAGCCGGCGACGGAAGCTTCGTGGTGCCCGTGGCGGTCCCCGGACACGGCGAAGCCTCCTCCCTCGCGGTGTTCCACTGGGTGCCCGGAACTGCCGACCCCCCGTACCAGCGACCGGGGACGGCCGAGAGCATGGGCTCGGTCACCGCCCACCTGCACGAAAACGCCCTGGAGGTGTCCCTCCAGGACTTCGACCGCCCGGTGTGGGACGCCCGGACCATCCTCCTCGACGGTCACGCCCTGACCTCCGAGGCGGCCCGGCGACAGCTCGGCGACCAGGGCGTGGCCACGTTGCGGGACATCGCCGCGTCGATCACACCGCTGCTCGAGTCCGGCGAACCGGGCGACAGCGGCCGGATCCACGCCGACCTGCACCGGGGGAACATGATCGCCCTGCCCGACGGCAGTGTGGGCGTCATCGACTTCGACGACTGCGGCACCGGCCGCTTCCTCCTCGACATCGCCACGGTGCTGTCCTCCGTCTACCGGGCCGCGGGAGGCGAACCGGAGGCCTACGCGGCGTTCGCCGACGCGTACCTGGCCGGCTACTCCCGGGTCCGACCGCTGCCGAAGGGCTTCGACGACCTTCTCGAGGCGCACCTGCTGCTACGCGACACGATCATTCTGAACTTCGTCACGGCGGCGGTGCCGGTCAACGCGGCGGTCGCCGAATGGGGCCCGCAGCGGATCGCCGGAATCCTCGCGTCGATGGCGGAACATCTGGAAGGCCGGCCCTATCCAGGAACGATTCGTCGGCAAGGAGCACATCCCCAGTGACCATGAATCCCGGCCGAACCGCGGTCCGCCTACCGGCGACTGCGGGACAGACCTCCATGTTCTTCGCCGAGCAGCGTGCGCCGTCTGCCAGTGCGTACAACGCGCCCACGGTCATGCACATCCGAGGGCCCGTCACGGATGCCGACCTGGCGGCGGCGGGTCGGCGGCTGATCCGGCTGACCCCCGGGCTGCGAGCACGCTTCGGTATAGACCCGGACACCGGAGGGGTGGTCCAGTGGATCAGCCGCGAGGTCCCGGAGGTGGAGACGGTCGAACTGCCCGGCCTGAGCCCGGAGGCGCTCGCGGACTACGCGGTGAGCCGGGCCGGTGAGCCGTTCGAGTCCGACGAGGGCGCGTTGGCACGGGTGATCGCGGTCCGGCTGGGCGGCGACCGCACCGCCCTGATCGCGATCACCCACCACCTGGTCTACGACGGTGTCGGCTATCTCGCGCTCGTCCGCCGCATGGGCGACGCGGTCGCCGGCTCGCTCGTCGGACAGGACGAGGCCCGGCATCTCGACCTCGTCCGTCGGGTGGTGTCCGCGGAACGGGCCGCCCGCGACGAGGACGCCGAGCACTGGCATCAGCGGGTGCCGCTCGGCGTCCGCCCCGCCCCGTGGGAGTCCGGCGACGGCGAATCAGCGGCCGACGACGGCCGACGCCTGGTCCCGCTGACGGCGGCGCAGACCGCTCGGCTCCGGCACTGCGCCGACGAGATCGGAACGGGCCTCTTCGCGTACCTCATGGCCGCGGTCCATCGTGCGATGCCGGTGGCCTCGGGGGATCCCGCCTACGTGTGCGCGGCGACTTCGGTCCGGCCCCGCGAGGGCGACTGGAGCGACGTGCTCGGCTACTTCGTCAACGAGGTCCCGCTGCGCGCGGACTCGCGCGACGCGCCCGTCGGAGAGCTGGCGAAACGGAACGCCGGTCTGTGGCGGGCCGATCTACGCCGCCGCACCTTCCCCTTCACCGATCTGGCGGGCCGGACCGCACCCGGCCGGGATGCCCGGGCCACCCGGCTGAACAGCGTCATGGCCAGTTATGTGCGACTGCCCGAGGTGATGGAGCGGGAGTCGGGCGGCCTGGCCATGTCCACCAAGGTCTACCCCCGGTATCCGTCGGCGAAGAACGACCTCGGAGTCCGGTTCTTCCAGCGCCCCGACCACCTGGACATCGAGGTGCAGTGGGGCCGGAGCCTCCCCGCGGGACTCGGGCGCCGGTTCACGCACGCGCTCACGGAAGTGCTCACGGAGTCGCGCACCGAACCGCGTCAGGAGGCGCTCGAGACATGACGGCGAGTACCGGTCTGCGCTTCGAGGTCCTCGGGCCGGTGCAGGTCACCCACGGCGAGCGGCAGTGGCCCGTCCGCTCCCGCCGGCAGCGGGCGATCCTCACGGTTCTGTTGCTGAACCGCGGCAGGACGGTCGGCCTCGACACGCTGGCCGAGGCGGCCTGGGCCGGCCCGGCGCCGCCGACGGCCCGCAACCAGGTCCAGATCTGCATCTCCGCGATCCGCAAGTCACTGAGCCGGCTCGGGGGCGTCGGCCTGCTGCACACCACGCCCCCCGGCTACCTCCTCGACGTGTCAGCCGAACAGGTCGACCTCGAGCTGTTCCGGGACCGGACCGGCCGGGCCGCGGCCGCGGCCGACCGGGGTGACCCGACCGCGGCTGTTGCGCTGATGCGGCAGGCCGTCGCACTGTGGCGCGGCTCGTTCGGCGCCGATCTGGAGAACATCGCGTTCACCGGGACCATCAGCCGCCTCGAGGAGGAGCTCCTTGCGGCCTGGGAGTCGTACAGCGACCTGGAGCTGGGCCTGGGGAGACCGGAGCAGCTCCTCGCCGGGCTCGCCGAGCAGGTGGAGCGGTATCCGTTCCAGGAACGGCTGCGCGTCCGCTACGCCGAGGCCCTGTCCCGTACCGGTCGGCGGGCCGAGGCACTGGAGGTGTGCCGGGCCGGCTGCCGGCTGCTCGGTGACCAGCTCGGGCTGCCGCCGGGCGCCGAACTGCGGGCGCTGGAAGCGGACCTCGCAGCTCCCGCGCGTGCGGACGCCTCGCCCGTCCGGTCGGGGATCGTGAGCCGATCGCCGGCGGTCCCCCCTCGCCAGACGCCCCGTGACCTCGACGACTTCACGGGACGTCGCGGCCTCGTCGAGAAGGTCGAGGCGTTCTTCGCCCAGCGGGCCCCGGTCGTCGCCCTGCACGGCGCCGCGGGCAACGGCAAGAGTGCGCTCGCGGTGCACGTGGCGCACCGGTTGGCGGAACGGCGCTTCCGGGACGGGCAGCTCTACATCGATCTGCGGGGCAGCACTCCGGACCCCGTGCCGCAGGCGGACGCGCTGCGCCGCTTCATCCGGGCGTTCGGGGTCCCGTCCGACGCCGTCCCTCGCGACGTCGACGAGCGCGCCGACCTGTATCGCAGCCTGCTGGCCGCCCGCGACGTCCTCGTCGTCCTCGACGACGCCGCGTCCGAGGCGCAGATCCGCCACCTGGTGCCGGGCGGCAGCCGATGCGGCGTGGTGATCACGGCCCGGACGCGGCTGCCGGGGCTTCCCGGACCGCATTGGGCCGAAGTCGGCGCGCTGTCCGATGACGACGCGCTCGGCCTGCTGACCGCGGTGATCGGGCGGGGCCGGGTGGCCGCCGAGCCGGGGGCCGCGCGCCGCCTGGTGCGCCTCGCCGACGGCCAGGCGCTCGCGGTCCGCATGCTCGCCGAACAGCTCGCGGCCCGACCGCGCCGGCAGCTGGCCGAGATGCTCCTCAGCATGAAGGATCCGAGGGCGGCGTGGAGCACGCTGCGTCTCGGTGACCGGGACGCGTTCTCCGGGATCGAGGCGGAGTTCCGGGCACTCCCCGCGGAGATGCTCAGGACGGTGCTCCTCACAGCCGGACGCGCGGGCCCGGCCGACGCGGAGAGCCTGGCCGGGGCCCTCGAGGGTCACCGGTCCACGGCCCAGCGCATCGTGGAGCGCCTGGTGGACGGGCATCTGCTGCACGAGGTCCCCGGCGGGTCGCCCGGCCGGGTCCACTACCGGGTCCCCAACCTGGTTCGGGCCTACCTCCACGGGCACACGGACCGGACCGTCCATCAGGGATTCATGGCGGAGCAGACCAAGCGGAGTTCCGACGTGTAGCGGCGCCCCTGCGCATCGGGGAGCCAGCACTGGTCGGGCGTCGGGAGCATCTCGCTCACCCGCAGCGAGCCGTCCCGGTCGGCGGCGAGCGACCCGCGGACCATCTTCGCGGCCAGGCGCACCGAGGCCGGGCTGGCGAAGTCGAGGAACATGGGCTTGATCTCGCCCGTGACCAGGAAGAACACCTGCTGGGGGAGCCCGTTCTCGCGCTGCCAGCGCCAGGCGGCCAGGAACTGGGCCGCGTCGTCGGTGACGGCCGGCCAGGTGAGGCCGGCGCACCTGAAGGACCAGGACTCCCGGGCGACCACCAACTCGTCCACGGTGATCCGGGGGCTGTGGGAGCCGGCCGCGGTGAGACCGAACGCGCTGACGATGACGCCCGAGAGGTACTCGCCGACGAACTCCAGGAGGTCCCCCCGCAGCTCGCCGTTCCGCTCCGCCACCGTCAGCCGGTCACCGACCCTCCTGACCACGAGGTCGGCGGCGGGCACGATCCGGCCGGGCACGCCCGTCGTCCGCGCGTGCATGGACCAGTACGCGTAGTCCTCGCTCAGGAGCGCCGGCGGATACGTCCGCGAGGTGACGCTGGCCGAGTAGCGCGACGGCACCGGCACGACCCGGCGGCCGGCGTGGAGCGCCGCCGCACACGCCATCTGCCGGGCGGGGTCGGGGTGCGTGTTCACCAGGGGGCGGGATTCCAGCGTGTTCATCGCCGGATGCACCTCACCGAGGACCACGAAGAAGTCCCCGCGCGCGATCGCCTCGGCGTCCGCGGCGGCGATGAGGAGGTCCGGCGAGTGATTCTGGGCGGAAGACCATCGCGCCGGCCCGCTGGGGAACTCGGCGCGGACCCGGTCGGCGATGTCGCGGGCCCGGACCCGGTGCCGTCTGGCACCGGGCTCGGCGGCCAGGATCCCGGTCCACTTCGCCCGCAGCTCCTCCGACAGGTCGGCCACCAGCTGCGGCATGCTGCGGTGTCCGAACTCCAGGCCCCTGGTGGCCGCGCCCACCAGGTGGTCGAGCGTGACTTCGCCGTCCCCCGACTTCACCCGAAGGCGTTCGTGGAGGACGCAGAGCCAGTCCTCGTACTGCGCCCCGACGCGGTCGACCAGCCAGGCCGCGCTGTCCAGGACCAAGCCAAGCGGCTCGGCGATCCGATCGAGCACGCCGGCTCCGAGGACGAGGTCGAAGTCCCGGGTGGTGTCCTCGTAGACCAGCGTCCTCCCGGCGTAGGTTTCACCGCTGCGCCGCACCGCGCTCTCGCCCGTGATCCGTTCGAACGCGCCGTTCAAGTCGTCCATGGCGCGCTCCAGCGCGTCCACGTCGCCGGCCCCGGCCGCGATCCGATCCCGGCCGGCGATCAGCTCGTCCAGGTCCGACAACATCCTGGTCCGCGCCGGTCCGTCCGCCAGATCCAGAATCCGGTCCCGCAGCCGGTGCTCCGGATGCGCCTCGAACGGTCCGGCCAGGCTCATGACGACCATCCCGCGCTCCGCCAGGGCGCCGAGCCGTCGGAGTGCGTCGCCCTCCGGCGAGGTCTCCGCGAGCTGGGCGACGGTTCGTGACCCGTCGCAGCGGAGCAGCAGGTCCAGGTCCTCGGCCGACAGGTCGGGGGTCCGGCCGCGCGGGCCGCGCACTCCGGTCTCCCGGACCGACCAGTGTTCCGCGACGACCGGCCGCAGGCCGGGGACGATCTCCGGGTCCTGGGACCACAGCCCGGCCAGGGTGTCGATGACCCACCATTCGAAGAACACGGCCCGGGAGCGGACCAGCGCGGGCCCGGCGTCCACCGTGAACGTGGGGCCGCCCGGTGCGATCCGCGCCCAGGCCACCGGGCCGAAGAACCCGACGGTGTCGTTCTTCGTGGTGTAGCGCTGGATGTAGCTCGTCAGCGCTGTCATCCGCCGCCGACGCTTCCCTTCGGACATGTCCCCGTCGGTGACGAGCTTCCTGAGCGTCTTCGCCGCCTGAAGGTTCTGCCAGGTCAGCGCCTCGGCGTAGAGCGGACCGGCCAGGAGCTCACGCATCGTCGCGACCGAGCGGTCCGCCGCGGCGGCGAAGACCGGGGCGAACTTCTCCTGGTCCCCCTGGTCCGGCTCACGGTCCGCCGCTGCCGCCAGCTCCCGATCGCCCAACGCCAGGGCATCGGCCACCGGGAACCCGGCGCCGCGCAGGACGAAGTCGGGCTGGATCCGCCACCGGGTACGGCCGAGATCGATCAGACCGGCCGCGCCGTGGTCGGAAGACCGTGCCTCAGAGTCCGACGCGTCCCCGTGCGCAGAGATCGGAACCTCCTCGTGATTCAACGCCGTGCCCCTCCATGAGCGGTCTGCGGGGCTCGCCAGGCTTCGGCGAGCTGGACCCGCGGGTACCCTCCCAGGATCTTCGGAGGCGCTTTCGACACCTTTTCGCCGGACGACGGGCGAAAGCGAGGGGAAAGGCCGTGTTCCTAGCATCCACCTCGCAAGGCACGCCGAATCAGCGCTGCTCCCGAAGCAGCCCCAGGAACAACCGGAGGCTTCATGGCGACCACGACGGAACACGGGCCGGTGGTGGCGGACATCATCGGTATCTTCGCCGACATCCTCGACGCCGACGGTGAGATCAGCCCGGACTCGGACTTCTTCGAGTCCGGCGGGAACTCGGTGCTGGCCGGCGTCCTCGTCGCGAAGCTCCAGAAGGCGTTCCAGGCGAAGGTGACGATCCGCGAGGTCTTCGCCGCGAGCACGCCCGCGCAGCTCGCCGACGTCGTCGTCGCCCGTGCGGCCGCGCCCCGCTGACCGTCGGCCTCCGACCGCGCCAGAGGCCGACCCCAGGCGCACGGCCGCGACCGGTCGGCGGGACCTTCGGCTGTACCTCACCGGTCAGGTGGTCTCCAGCCTCGGCTCGTCGTTCACGGCCTTCGGCCTCCCACTGCTGGTGTTCGAGCTCACGGGCTCGGCCTGGAACCTGGCCCTGACGACGCTGTCGACGTTCCTCCCCTTCGTGTTGTTCGGGCTGGTGGTGGGCGCGTGGGTCGACCGGGTGGACCGGCTGCGCGCGCTCGCCTGGTCGAACGCGACACGAGGCGTGGTCATCGGCATGATCCCCGGCCTGTGGCTCGTCGACGGCCTGAACGCCGTCTGGCTGTACGGCATCGCGTTCGCGAACACGTCGCTCGGCCTGGTGTCCCGAGCGGTCGACGGCACCGCGGTCCCGGCGCTCACCGGGAAGAGCAACCTTGCGGCGGTGAACGGCAGGCTCCAGGGGTGCTACGCGGTCGCCTCCGTGTTCGGCCCGGTCATCGCCGGCGCTCTCGTCGGCGGCGGCATGCCGGTCTCCTGGGTCTTCGGTTTCGACTCGGCTTCCTTCTTCGTCTCGACGCTCGCACTGAGGATGATCCGAACTCCCTTCAACGGACGCCGCCGCCGTACCGGGGCGACGGTCCGGGCCGACATCAGGGCTGGTGTACGCCTTGTCATGGGGCATCCTGCGCTTCGGAGCGTCGCGATGCTGTCGGTCTTCTTCAACATCCTGAGCGGGACCATCTGGTCGCAGATCGTCTACTTCGCCCATGTACACCTCGCCGCCGACGGCACCCAGGTCAGTCTGCTGTTCGCTGCGGACGGCGTCGGCATCGGTGCCGTGACCTTCGCCGCGGGCCGGATCACCCGGCGCCTCTCCTTCCGCAGCGTCATCCTGGGCATGCCCACCGCGTGGGGCTGCCTCATCTTCGCCATGTCCCGCAGTTCCTCGTTCTGGCCGTCCTGCATCCTGTGGGCGGCGGCCGCCGGGCTACCCGTCCTGTTCGCCATCCGCACCCTCACACTCCGCCAGAGCATCGTGCCCGAGGAGTACCTGGGACGAGTCCAGTCCGTCGCCATGGTCATAGCCGGCGCCGGACAGCCGATCGGCGCGCTGGGCGGCGCCTGGCTGATCCAGCGGACCGACCGGGTCGCGGACGTCTACGCGGGCATCGCGCTCGCCGTCGTGGTGAGCACCCTGTCCTTCTGGGCGGGCCCGCTCGGCAAGCCCGACAGAGTTCTCGTCCCGGACGTGCCGGCCGAGGGACGCCGCGGTGAAGCCCGACCGTCCGCCTGAGGTGCGATGTCCCGTCGAGGACGCTCCGCTCCGAGGGGGGCGTTGCCGCTGACCGGAAGGAGGAGGTCATCGGCCGAAGTCGCCCACGGCTTCGGGCATTTCCGGGCGAGCGTTCGGGTACGCGTCCTACGATGGTGCTCCGGGCACGGAGCCTCGGCACGGGTGAGGGGGGCCGCCGGCACCGTGGTCGGTCAACAGGGGAGGACGGATGGATCCGCTGGCACTGGCAGCCGGATCCGCGTTGGTGGGCGCCATGGCCACCGACGCGTGGCAGCAGGCGCGTTCGGCGACCGTGGCACTGTGGCGCAGAGTCCGGCCGGAACATGCCGACGACGTGGGGAGCGACCTGGACGTTCTTCGCCGCCAGGTGCTGGCCGCGCGGGTGGCCGAGGACGCCGATACCGAGCAGGCACTGGCCGCGCCGTGGCGCCTGCAGCTCCAACAGCTCCTGCGCACCGTGCCGGGATTCGCTGACGAGCTGCGCCGCCTCCTCGACGATCACCTGTTGCCGATGCTGCCCGAGGAGCGACGGGAGGGGCCCGCCCAGGTCGTCATGCGGGCGGAAGCCCACGACCACGCACGAGTCTTCATGGCGGGCCGGGACCAGCACATCACGGGTGAATGACCGCGCCAGGGGATGAGGTCCCCCCGTCGCAGGTGACCCGGATGGAGGCGACCGCGCACGGCCGGGCGAAGGTCTTCCAGGCGGATCGGGACATTGTCATCCGCACCATCAACATCAGGGCCGGGAAGAGCGTCCCGCTCGTCGCCGCCCTGCTTGTGGCCGTACCGCTGGCCGTACTGGTTCTCTCCTTCGTGCCGGTCGGCCAGGTGCTGGGAAGTCGGGGCGGGGTCACCTGGCTGGTCGTGGGGATGGGCGCGTCGGCGGCGGCGTCCCTTCCGCTGCGCAGAGAGTGGCAGCGGCTGCGCCGGGCCCGGTTGAGCACGAGTCCGGAGCTCAGACAGCGCCTCGCCGAGCAGATGGAAGCAGCCGCCGAGAACCTGGCCCATGAGGTGCGCCGCGAGTGCGAGCGGGAGGAGGCCGTCCGCCGACTCAGCCACCCGCAGCCCCTCGCGGTGCGTTGGCTCACCGCGGAGGCCTTCTCCGATCACTGGGCCAGCATCCGGGCAGGTGAGTCCGACGAGCCGCTCGACCTCGCGGGAGTCTCCCGCGACGTGGCCGCGCTCTACTCCCGTGTGCCCTCCGGGCGCCTGCTCATGCTCGGCCCGGCTGGGAGCGGCAAGTCCGTCCTCGCTCTGCGCCTGGCCCTGGAGTGCCTGACGCTGCGACAGCCCGGCGCACCGGTCCCGGTGACCGCGATAGGGCACCACCTGCTGGACCAGCTCCTGCCCGCGCTCTACGCCGACCGCCCGGAGGAGGCACTGCGGCACCTCTCCTACCTCGCTGCCCGACTGGAGTCCCGGGGCGAACAGGACCTGGCCTGGTGGCGGCTGGGGTGGGTGTCGCGCGTCGTCGGCCGGGCAGTCGGCGCGCTGATCGCCTCGGCCGTGGTGGTCGGCGCCGTCCGGTACCTGTTCGGATCGGCTCAGGTGGATCTTGTCGAAGGGACAGCTCTGCCGGTCTGGCTCGTGTGCGCGGTACTCGGGCTGGCCGGTGCCCTCGGCCTCGTCGTCTCGTTTCCCGAACTGCCGTGCACACCCCGCTTCTTCAGCCGCCCGAAGTCTTTCGTTCGACTTCTGTTGACCGTCATTCTGCCGATCGGCGGCCTGCTGATGCTGGCCGGCGCGGCGATGGGGGTTCCGGCGCTGGTCGTTCCGTGCTCCCTGCCCGTCGCCGGACTCACCCTCGCGAACCTGTTTCCCAGGTTGCCGGAGGCGGCGGCGAGCAGCCCTCGCGAGGCTTTCCGGTCTGACCGCCGGGTGACCATGGTCTCGCTGGGCCTGGCAAACATCGCCCGCTTCAACACGCCGGTGCTGCTGGCGGCCGGGGTTTGCGCGTTGCCCGTGGCGATGCTGCTGACGTGGCGGGATTCTGGCGGACGCGACGTGGTCGGTGCTGGTGACTGGGCCGTCGCCGTCGGCGCTTCAGCTCTCGCTCTCGTGGTTCTCGGGGCGTCACTGTCGGCGTGGAGCGCCGCCGTGGCCTCCAGGGTCTGGCCGTGGCTCACAGGCCGTCTCCCCTGGGATGTGCCGGGGCTTCTGGACGACGCGCACCGGCGTGGCATCCTGCGCCAGGCCGGCATGGTCTACCGGTTCCGCCACCTCACGCTTCAGCAGCGGCTCGCCGCCCAGGCCGCACACGTGCCGTTCCACCGCGTGCCTTCCGCCGCGGCAGGGCGCATTCGGCTGCTCGCCAGGAAAGCCGCCGCGGCGCTGCTGACCGGCACGACCCTTCTCGGCGGAGTCGCGATGTGCACTGTCACGGCGGCGCTGCCAGGCGCGCCGGGGCCGCGACTCTCCGTGCCGCCGGCTTGCGAGCTTCTGAGCCCCGTCGAATTCCAGAACGTGCTGAGCGCCAGTCTCCACCAGGGCGACTCCGTGACGCCGGCAGGCCGCCCGTGCATGTGGCTGCAGGACCGAGACCGAGAACTCCGCTGGCAGAGTGCGTTTCTCCAGGTGGAAGGCTATGGGCCCCGTGGTGGCAAAAGCGCCGTGCAGGCCGCGGAGTGGCACTTCTCGGCCGCTACGGACCAGGACTACCAGACCTCCCGAATGACCCGCCGCGTCGTCGGACTGGGCAACGAGGCCATCACGACGGTGGCGGAGCGCAACCCCGCGGTGACAGTCGTCGCACGAGTCGACAACCTGATCCTCACCCTCGAGCTCATCCCGGAGCCCACGGACGCCTTCACAACGGACGACGAGGTGCAGCGCAGCGCCGGGGCCGCCGAGCGACTGCTGTACCTCGCCCTCGAACGGCTCGGCCCGCCCGGCACCCCGGCCGCGGGCTGAACGTGAGGTCGTCGCCCTCCGGTTCGCGGAACGCGCGGAGCGCCCGCAAGGCGCCGAACCCGCGGGAACCCCGCCGGCCGGTGCCTGAGCTGGAACTACGACGGCGCGTCGTACGTCGTAAAGGCGGGTGATCGGCCGGGGGGACAGGCCGCCTCGGCACGTTAGGCTGAACTTTCGGGGTGCGGCCTGGGTGCCGCCATCGGATCGACGCCGAGACCGCCGGCCAGGCACCGCCGCGTGCCGCCACCGCGGCTCGTCCTGCCACGGAGGTACTGGCCTTGCACATCGACGCCTGGATCGAGAGCGTCCCACCGGGTGCGGTCTACGCCCTGGTCGCCCTGATCATCGGGCTGGAGTCCCTGGGCATCCCGCTGCCCGGGGAGATCGCGCTGGTCTCGGCGGCGCTGCTGTCCGCGCGCGGTGTGGTCAGCCCGGTCTGGGTGGCCGTGTGCGCGATCCTGGGGGCGATCATCGGCGACTCGGTCGGCTACTCGATCGGGCGCAAGGGCGGGAAGCCGCTGTTCGAGAAGCTGGGGCGGAAGTTCCCCAAGCACTTCGGGCCGGGCCACCTGGCCACGGCCGAGCGCTCGTTCCAGAAGTGGGGCATGTGGGCGGTCTTCTTCGGCCGCTTCATCGCGCTCCTGCGCATCTTCGCCGGGCCGCTGGCGGGCGCGCTCAGGATGCCGTACTGGAAGTTCCTGACCGCCAACGTGCTCGGCGGCGTGATCTGGGCCGGCGGCACCACGCTGCTGGTGTACCAGGTCGGCAAGGTCGCCGAGCAGTGGCTGAAGCGCTTCTCCTGGCTGGGCCTGGTCCTGGCCGTGCTGGTCGGCATCTCCTCGGCCTGGCTGATGAAGCGCCGGGCCGCCAAGGCCGCGCGGGAGCGCGAGGCCGAGGAGGCGGCGGCCGCGACCACCGCCGCGGAGCCCGCGCCCGCCGTCGACTGACGGACCGCCGGAGCCGGCACACCGCCGGGGTAGCATCGAGCTACCCCGGCGGTGGCATGTAAAGCGGCAGGTGGAGGGCGTAATGGCGGAGCAGGCGCAGCAGACGTGGGACGCGGTGGACGCGTACTTCTCCGAGAAGCTGGTCGGCCGTGATCCGGTGCTGGAGGCCGCGGTGGCCGCCGCCGACGCGGCCGGGCTGCCGCGGATCGCGGTGGCCCCCAACCAGGGCAAGCTGCTCCACCTGCTGGCCCTGACCCAGGGCGCCCGGCGGATCCTGGAGGTCGGCACGCTCGGCGGCTACAGCGCGATCTGGCTGGCCCGGGCGCTGCCCGCGGACGGCAGGCTGATCACCCTGGAGATCAGCCCGGCCCACGCCGAGGTCGCCCGGGCCAACCTCGCCCGGGCGGGGCTGCAGCAGGTCGCCGAGGTGCGGGTCGGCCGCGCCGCCGACGCGCTGGCCGCCCTGGTGGCGGACGGCGTCGAGCCGTTCGACCTGGTCTTCATCGACGCGGACAAGACGGGCAACCCCGAGTACTTCGCCCGCGCGCTCCAGCTGACCCGGCCCGGCTCGCTGATCGTCGTCGACAACGTGGTGCGCGGCGGGGCCGTGGCCGACGCCGGCAGCACCGATCCGGCGATCACCGCCACCCGGCGGCTGCACGACCTGATCGCCGCCGAGCCGCGCGTCGCCGCGACGTCGGTGCAGACCGTCGGCAGCAAGGGCTACGACGGCTTCACGCTGGCTCGCGTGCAGAGCTGAGTCAGGGCCCCCGGACACACACGGTCCACGGGCAGACCGGCCGGTGGACCGGAAGGCACGAGAGCAAGGAGCACGGACGGCATGCGGATCGGACTGCTGGGCACCGGCCCCTGGGCGGAGCGGGTGCACGCGCCCGTACTGGCGGAGCACCCCTCCTACGAGTTCGCGGGCGTCTGGGCGCGCCGCCCCGAGGCGGCCGACGCGCTCGGCGCGGCCCACGGCGTCCCCGGGTACGCGGACCTCGACCGGCTGCTCGCCGAGGTGGACGCCGTCTCCATCGCCCTGCCGCCGACCGTGCAGGCCGACCTCGCGGTGCGCGCGGCCGAGGCCGGCTGCCACCTTCTGCTGGACAAGCCGGTCGCGCTGACCGTCCCGGACGCGCGGCGCGTGGTCCGGGCGACCGAGGCGCACGGTGTCGCGTCGGTGGTCTTCTTCACCGTCCGCTTCGGCGGCGAGCAGATCCCGTGGATCGAGAAGCAGGCCGCCGCCGGTGGCTGGTTCACCGGCCGCTCCGACTGGCTCGGCTCGGTGTTCGCCCCGGACAGCACCAGCCCGTACGCGGCCTCGCCCTGGCGGCAGGAGAAGGGCGCGCTGTGGGACGTCGGCCCGCACGCGCTCTCCGTGCTGCTGCCGGTGCTCGGCGACGCCACGCAGGTGACGGCTGCGGCCGGCCCGCTGGACACCGTCCACCTCGTCCTGCGGCACGCCGGCGGCGCGTCCAGCACGCTCGCGCTCAGCCTGACCGCGCCGTTCGCGGCCGGTGGCACGGGCATGGAGCTGCGCGGGGAGTCCGGCGTGGTTCACCTCCCCGAGCGTGGCGAGGGCCCGGTCGCCGCCCTCCACCGTGCCCTGGACGCCCTGGCGGAGTCCGCCCGTAGCGGCGAGGCCCACCCGTGCGGGGCCGCCTTCGGCCTGCGCACGGTGGAGATCCTCGCCGCCGCCGAACGCTCGCTCGCCTCCGGCGGCCCGGTCGAGGTCTGAGCCGTCGCGGCGCCGTCGGCGCTTCGTGCCACCGCGGCACCGGGCGCCCGGCCTCCCGCCCCCCACGCCCCGGCAGTGGGGTCACGCCGTCACGCCCGCCCGGCCGTCCCCGGGCGGCGGTCGGCCGGGCGGGCCGGGGGGATGGACGGGGCGTGGAAGTCGCGCGGGCCGGTCCAGAGGGAGGGGACGGCGTCGCTGCGGCGGGCCAGCTCGTAGGCCAGGGCCTCGTAGTTGACGCGCCAGCCGTGGAAGTGCGGCCACGCGTCGGCGGTGGCGCGGTCACGGGGGAAGCCGGCCGCGGTGATCATGGCGACGGCCGCGTCGAACTCGGTGTAGGTGAGGCGGATCGGCGTCTCCGGGTCCGGATCGGGGTCGAAGTCGACGCGCAGCGAGCGGGCGATGTCGCGCAGCGCGGTGAAGCCGGCGCGCAGGACGAGGCGTGCCTCGGGCGGGGCCGTGCGCGGGCTGACCGCGAGGTGGATGGCGGCCGCGTCCATGACGGCGACCAGGCCGACGACCCAGCTCCGGTTCGGCTGCGGGGAGCGGAAGGAGAGCAGCACGGGGTAGTTGGAGTGGCTCTCGCCGATGTCGGCGGCGAGCCGCTCCCAGTCGCGGTAGAGCTGGGGGAGCGCGGTCTCGGTGTCCACCAGGGACTGGCGGGCGAGCAGCTCCGGCCCCCAGGCAGGCTCGCCGGCGCGGGACTGCAGGAGGGTCACCTCCACCTCGCGGCGGTTGTAGGCGCTGTACAGGGTGGGCAGGTAGGCGATCTGCAGGGCGATCACCAGCGGGCCGCTGGCGGCGGCGAGGAAGTCGATGACGGAGAGGCGGAGCCGGTCCCCGCTGGCGAAGCCGAGGGTGAAGAGGCTGGACCCGGCCTCCCGGAAGGAGACCGTCCAGTCCAGCTCCGAGGTGCCGTGCAGCAGCAGCGTGTAGGCGACCAGCATGCTGCCGAGCCACACCCCGAGCATGCCGACCAGGATCAGCGGGGCCAGCCAGGTCTGTGCCCGGTCCTGTGCGCGGTAGGTACCGAACGGTGTGGCGGAGAGCCGCAGCAGTGTGCGCAGCATCCGCCAGAGCCGGTGCACCAGGGACGAGTACAGGCCGCGCGGGACGACGAGCGTGCGCAGGATGCTGGCGATGGTCAGCAGCAGGAGCAGCACGCCGGCCAGGGTGTGGATCAACCTCATGGCGCCCATTCTGGCGGTGGTGGCGGGCGGGCGGCCGCCCGGGCCGCCGGTGCGGCGGCATTGACAGGGCGCACCCCTCGGCTGAATGCTAAGCAAGCGCTTAGTCACACGTCTCGACCAGGCTTTCGACCAGGAGAGTGAGCCCATGCCCGACACCCCCGCCGACCCGCCCGGGCTGGACCTCGCCCGGCTCCGCGCCCACCTGGAGCGGGAACTGCCCGGCACGGTGAACGGCCCCCTGCGGGCGGAGCTGATCGAGGGTGGCCGCTCCAACCTCACCTACGTGCTCACCGACGGCGCCGCCCGCTGGGTGCTGCGCCGGCCCCCGCTCGGGCACGTGCTCGCCACCGCCCACGACATGGGCCGTGAGCACCGCGTGATGACCGCCCTGCGCGGCACGGGCGTGCCCGTCCCCGGCACCCTGCTGCTGGACGCCGGCACGGAGGTGCTCGGCGCTCCCTGGTACCTGATGGAGTACGTGCCCGGCACCGCCCACCGGGACGTGGCGCCGCTGGCCGCGCTCGGCGCGGAGCGTGTCCACGCGCTCGGTGAGCAGCTGGTCGACACCCTCGCCACCCTGCACCGGCTCGACCCGGCCGCGGTCGGGCTCGCCGACTTCGGCCGCCCGCAGGGGTACCTGGAGCGGCAGCTGCGCCGCTGGTCCACCCAGCTGGCCGCCTCCCGAAGCCGTGAGCTGCCCGACGTCGACCGGCTCCACGACCTGCTCGCCGCCCGGCTGCCCGACTCCCCGGCGCCCGCGCTGGTCCACGGCGACTACCGGCTGGACAACGTCCTGGTCGACGAGCACGACACCATCACCGCCGTCCTGGACTGGGAGATGTCCACCCTGGGCGACCCGCTCACCGACGTCGGCCTGCTGGTGATGTACACCGAGCTGGCCGGCGTCGGCGGCGGCATCATCCCCTCCGCCGCCACCGCCCCGGGCTTCCCCCCGGCGGGCGAACTCGTCGCCCGCTACGCCGGGCTCACCGGACGCGACGCCGCCGAGCTCGACTGGTACGTCGCCTTCGCCTCCTTCAAGCTCGCCGTCGTCGCCGAGGGCATCCACTTCCGCTTCCGGCAGGGCCGCACCCTCGGCGCCGGCTTCGAACGGGCCGGCGAGATGGCGCCCGTCCTCGCCGACCACGGCCTCACCACCCTCAAGGACCGCTGATGGACTTCGCCCACGACACCCGCACCCTCGAACTGCGCGAGCGCCTGCTGGCCTTCATGGACCAGCACGTGTACCCCGCCGAACCCGTGCTGGAGGCCCAGCTCGCCGACCCGGCCCGGGAGGCCTGGACCGTCCCGCCGATCGTCGCCGAGCTCCAGGCCGAGGCGCGAAAGCAGGGGCTCTGGAACCTCTTCCTGACGGACCGGGAGGGCCTTCCGGGTGACGGGGGCGCCGGCCTCACCAACCTCCAGTACGCGCCGCTCGCCGAGATCACCGGCCGCAGCCCGCAGCTCGCGCCGCCCGCACTCAACTGCGCCGCCCCCGACACCGGCAACATGGAACTGCTCGCCCAGTTCGGGTCCGACGCGCAGCGGGAGCAGTGGCTGGCACCCCTGCTCAACGCCGAGATCCGGTCGGCCTTCGCGATGACCGAGCCCGACGTCGCCTCCTCCGACGCCGCCAACATCGCCACCCGGATCGAGCGCGACGGCGACGAGTACGTCGTCACCGGCCGCAAGTGGTACATCACCGGGGCGATGAACCCGCGGTGCCGGATCTTCATCGTGATGGGCAAGACCGACCCGGCCGCCGACCCGCACCGGCAGCAGAGCATGATCCTCGTCCCGCGCGACACCCCCGGCGTCACCGTCCGGCGCGGCATGAGGGTGTTCGGCTACGACGACTCCGACCACGGCGGCCATGCCGAGGTGCACTTCGACGGCGTCCGCGTGCCCGCCGCCAACCTGATCGGCGAGGAGGGCTCCGGCTTCGCCATCGCCCAGGCCCGGCTGGGGCCCGGCCGGATCCACCACTGCATGCGGGCCATCGGCATCGCCGAGCGCGCCGTCGAGCTGATGTGCCGGCGGACGCTGGACCGGGTCGCCTTCGGCCGGCCGCTCGCCGAACAGGGCGTCGTGCAGGACTGGATCGCCGAATCCCGCGTCCGGATCGAGCAGTTGAGGCTGCTGGTGCTCAAGACCGCCTGGTTGATGGACACCGTCGGCAACCGCGGCGCCCACACCGAGATCCAGGCCATCAAGATCGCCACCCCGAGCACCGTCGAGTGGATCCTCGACAAGGCCGTCCAGGCCCACGGCGCGGCCGGCGTCAGCCAGGACACCCCGCTCGCCCAGCTCTGGGCCGGCAACCGGACGCTGCGCCTCGCCGACGGACCGGACGAGGTGCACAAGCGCTCGCTGGCCCGGCGCGAGCTGAAGCGGTACCGCTGACCGGTGTCATACCGGGGTAGTACCCGGAGGGTTGGCACCGCAGTATGACGTTCGTGCACCACCCCGGCCCGTACTGTCGGCGTACGGGCCGGCCGGCGGACGGCGGGCCACCACGACGGGGAGCCGGGGAATGACGGGGAGCTGGGGCACGATGCACGGGCGGGGACAGGGGCGGGCGGCGCGGACGGGGATCGCCGCGGTGCTGGCGGCGACGGCGCTGCTGGGCGTGGCGGCCGCCCCGGCGACGGCGGTGACGGCACCGGCCGTGACGGAACGGCAGGCCCAGGCAGGGCTCCCGCAGCCCACCGGGCCCTACGCCGTCGGCACCACCGCGCTGCACCTGACCGACCTCGGGCGGCAGGACCCGTGGCAGCCCGGGCGGCTGCGCGAGCTGATGGTCAGCTTCTGGTACCCGACCACCCGACCCGCGTACGGCGACGAGCGGGCCCGCTACATGGAGCCCCGCGCCGCCGGGCACTTCGGGGGCAAGGACGGTGCCTCCGTCTTCAACTACGGGGCGGAGCCCGGCCGGACGGACTGGTCCGGAGTGCGCACCCACGCCCGGCAGGACGCACCCGTCCTGCCCGGCGGCGGGCCCCGCCCGGTGGTGCTCTACTCGGCCGGGCTCGGCGACCCGCGCACCTGGGGCACCGGCCTGGCCGAGGACCTCGCCTCCCGCGGCTACGTCGTCGTGACCGTCGACCACCCCTACGACGCCTCCGAGGTGGCGTTCCCGGACGGCCGCCTCGCCGAGTCCGTCCTCCCCGGCATGGCGGGCCCGGGCCTGGACATCGGCGCCCTGCTGCGCAAGGCCATGCAGACCCGGGTCGACGACACCCGCTTCGTGCTGGACGAGCTCGCCGCGCTGCGCACCGACGGCCGGCTGCCCGCCCGGCTGGGCGCCTCGCTGGACCTCACCCGGATCGGCATGGCCGGCCACTCGGCGGGCGGCTTCACCGCCGCCCAGACCATGCACGACGACCCCCGGATCGCGGCCGGCGTCAACATGGACGGCCAGCTCCACTTCCCGGGCCCGGACGGCACGGGCGTGCACCTGGGCAGTGTCGCCGAGGACGGCCTGGACCGCCCGTTCCTGCTGATGGGCACCGGGAGCGACGACTCCGGCGACTACCACCACCAGCCCGGCTGGGACGCCTTCTGGCAGCACACCCGGGGCTGGAAGGCCGACGTCACCCTGACCGGTTCCCGGCACGGCTCGTACACCGACGCGCAGTCGCTGCTGCCGCAGCTCGCCCGCCAGGGCGCGGTGTCGGGGGAGGCCGTGCGGGCCGACGTCGGTGACATCCGCCCGGACCGGGCGGTGCTCGCCACCCGGGCGTACGTCGCGTCCTTCTTCGACCGCTGGCTGCGCGGGCACGACGACCACCTGCTGGACGGGCCCTCGCCGCGCTTTCCCGAGATGGAGTTCGCCCGCTGACGCCCGCTGACGCCCGTGTGCCGGCGCCGGCGCCCGCGCCGCGCTAGCGGATCTCCGAGCCCGGGTTGGCAGCGTCCCAGGCCTGCCGGGAGTCGACGATCGTGTCGTGGTGGTCGTAGGACCAGTCCGCCATCGCCCGGATCAGGTGGGTCAGGCTGTGGCCGAGCGGCGTCAGCTCGTACTCCACCTGTGGCGGTACGGTCACGTGTGGTCGGCGAGGAGGCGGTCGGCGGCGCCGACGTCGCGGCGGCCCTGACCCGGGCGAGCGGGAAGCCCGTCGAGTACCGGCCCGGCACGCTGGCCCAGGCGCGGGCGGCGGTCGCCGCCTCGGGCGCCGAAGCCTTCCAGGTGCCGATGGTGGCCGGCACCTACTCGGTGATCGCGCACGGCTTCCTGGCCGGCCCGGGCAAGCCGGGCGACCTCGCCGCGCTGCTCGGCCGGACGCCGCGCCCGGCCCTGGACGTCATCGCCGAGGGCACGGACGCGGCCTGGTGAGCCGCCCGTGAGCCGGTGTCACCCGCCCGACCCGCCGAGCCGGTGTCACCCGCCGAGGACGACCACCCGCCCGGTGCTGTGCCCGTCCGCGACCCGCTGGACGGCCTCGGCCGCCCCGGCCAGCGGCAGACGGGCGCTCACCAGCGGGCGGACCACGCCGGCCTCGGCCAGCTTGGTCAGCTCCTCGTGCGCGGCCCGGACGGCCTGCGGGTCACGGGTGTTGTAGAGGCCCCAGTGCAGGCCGAGGACGCCGTAGTTCTTCACCAGCGCGTGGTTGAGCGCCGCCGCCGGGATCTCGCCGCTCGCGAAGCCGACGACGACGATCCGGCCCTCGAAGGCGATGCACTTGGTGGAGCCGGTGAACGCGGCACCGCCGACCGGGTCGAAGACCACGTCCGCGCCGCGCCCGCCGGTGGCCTCCTTGACCGCGGCGACGAAGTCCCCGGCCGTCCGGTCCACCACCACGTCGGCGCCCAACTCCCGGGCGACGGCGGCCTTCTCGGGCCCGCCGGCCACGGCGATCACCCGCGCCCCCGCCGCCCGTCCGAGCTGGACGGCCGCACTGCCGACCCCGCCCGCCGCCGCCTGCACCAGCAGCGTCTCGCCCGGCCGCAGCCCGGCCCGGCGGTGCAGCGCGAACCACGCGGTCTGGTAGCCGATGTGCAGCGCGGCCGCCTCGGCGTCGTCCAGCGCCCCGGGGGCCGGGAACGCGGCCGCCGCCTCCAGCAGTGCGTACTCGGCGAAGGCGCCGCCGGGCAGCACCGGGTTGCCGATCACCCGCTCGCCGGCGCGCTCCCCGGCCACGACCTCGCCGCACAGCTCCACCCCGGGGGTGAACGGCAGCGGCGGGCGCACCTGGTACTGGCCGCGCACCATCAGCGCGTCCGGGAAGTTGACGGCCGCGGCCCGCACCCGGACCAGCAGTTGACCCGGCCCGGGGACCGGCCGGGGGACGTCCTCGACGAGCCGCATGGCCTCCTGCGGCTCGCCCAGCTCGGTGACCTGCCAGGCCCTCACAGCGCGTTGCTCCTCTCCAGCCCCTGCTGGAGCCGGTTGACGCCGGCCAGCCAGCGGTCCGGCTCGGTGGCGCGGACGGCGTAGTACTCGGCGACCTCCGGGTGCGGCAGGACGAGGAAGCGCTCCCGGCGCACCGCGTCCAGGGTCGCCTCGGCGACGTCCTCGGCGTCCAGCGCGGTGGGCGCCAGCAGCGCCTCGCCGACCGCGCCGGTCGAGGTGAGCATGTCGGTGCGCACGCCCTGCGGGCAGAGCGCGTGGACGCGCAGGCCGCGGTGGCGGTAGGTGGCGGAGAGCCATTCGGCGAAGGCCAGCGCGCCGTGCTTGGAGACGGCGTACGGGGCCGAGCCGAGCATGGTGAGCAGCCCGGCGGCCGAGACGGTGGCCACGAACCGGCCGCTGCCGCGCTCCAGCCACCGGGGGAGCAGCAGGTCGGCGGCCCGGACGTGGGCGAGTACGTTCACCTCCCAGGCGCTCGCCCAGACGGCGGCCGGGGCGCCGGCCCCGCCGGCCGGGGCGACGCCGGCGTTGGCGCACCAGACGTCGATCTCGCCGAGTGCCTCGCGGGCCCGGCCGACCAGGGCGGCGACGCCCTCGGCCGAGGCGGCGTCCCCGGGGGCGGCGGTGCCGCCGGTCTCGGCGGCCACCGCGCGGGCGGCCGAGGCGTCCAGGTCGTTGACGACCACCCGGGCGCCGGCCGCCGCGAAGGCGCGGGCCAGCGCGGCGCCGATGCCCCGGCCGGCGCCGGTGACCACCACGCCCTGGCCGGTGAAGTCCGTGGTCTCCGCGGTGCCGCTCACAGCCCGCCGCCCAGGGTCACGCCGCCGTCGACCACCAGGGTCTGGCCGGTGATCCAGCCCGCGTCGGAGGAGAGCAGGAAGGCCACCGCGCCCGCGATGTCCTCCGGCACGCCGAGCCGGCCCAGCGGGTAGGCGGCGGCGACCTCCTCCTCGCGGCCCTCGAAGAGTGCCTCGGCGAACCTGGTCTTCACCACGGCGGGCGCGACGGCGTTGACCCGGATGCCCTGGCCGCCGAGTTCGGCGGCCAGCTCGGTGGTGAGCCGGATCAGCGCGGCCTTGGACACCCCGTACATGCCGATCCCGAGCGAGGAGCGGATGCCCGCGACCGAGGCCACGTTGACCACCGAACCGCCGTGCTCGCCCATCCATGCGGCGTGCGCACGGCGCGTCCAGGCGAGCGGGGCCAGCACGTTGACGGCGAGGATCTTGGCGGCGGCCGCCTCGTCGGTGTCCAGCACCGGGCCGTAGACCGGGTTGATGCCGGTGTTGTTGACCAGGTGGTCCAGCCGTCCGAAGGCCTCCAGGGTGCGGGCGACCGCCTCGTCCTGATGGGCCGGGTCGTCGGCCTTGCCCGCGATGCCGATGGCGACCTCGGGGCCGCCGAGGTCGCGGACGGCCTCGGCGAGCGGCTCGGCGTTGCGGGCGGTCAGGCAGACCCGGGCGCCGCGCGCGACCAGCTCGCGCGCGATCCCGAGGCCGATGCCCCGGCTGGATCCGGTGATGACGGCCACCTGGCCCTTGAAGGAGTGCACCACGGAGGTCCTTTCACGTGCTCCGGCCGCGGGGGCGGCCGGTCGGTGTCGCCGGGGCGGTGTCGCCCGGGGGTGTCGCCCGGGTGGTCGTTCCCGGCCGGTGGCGGCCCGGCGGGTGTCCGGGTCGGGCTCTGACTAAGCGCTTGCTTAGCATGCTGTCGGTGCGGGACCCTGTCAACAGTCCGCAGCGCCCGCCCGTCACCGACGACGGACCGTGCGACCGGAATGCCCGTACGACCGATCTGGGAGGATGGCGCCATGACCAGCACGCCCATCGCCGACCTCTGGCCCGCCCTGCCCGGCGGCGCCGACGCCCGCCCGGAGGCGGCGTACCGGCTGCTCCAGGCCGCCGTCGAGTCCTTCGCCGAGCGCGGCTTCCACGCCACCACCACCCGCGACATCGCCACCGGTGCCGGTATGAGCCCGGCCGCGCTGTACATCCACTACCCCTCCAAGGCCGCCCTTCTGGCCGAGATCAGCCGGGCCGGCCACGCCGCCACGCTGGAGCTGGTCCGGTCCGCGGTGGCCGGCGGGGGAGACCCGGTGGCCCGGATGCGGCGGCTGGTCGAGCAGTTCACCGCCTGGCACGCCCGCGCCCGGACGGTCGGGCGGGTGGTCAACTACGAGCTGCACGCGCTCCCCGAGGACGCGTACGCGGTGGTCGCCGCCCTGCGGCTGGACATCGAACGCGAGGTCAGCGACCTCATCGAGGAGGGCGCCGCGGCCGGCGCCTTCGAGGTCGCCGAGGTGCGGACGGCCGCCCGCGCCGTCACTTCGCTGGGCATCGACGTCTCCCGCTGGTACACCGGGCGCAGCAGCGAGACACCGGAGGAGCTCGGCCGGCGCTACGGCGACCTGGTGTTGAGGATGCTCGGCGCGAAGGTCTGACGGCTCAGGGCTTGACCGCGGTGTGCACGTACCAGGAGACGTGGTCCCGGATCTGGTACATCTCCACCACCGACCGCAGGCCGAGCCACCGCTCGGCCGGGCCGAACAGCCGCAGCAGCGCGTACGGCGCCCGGAAGTACGCGTAGAGCGCGTCCGAGGTCGGGCGGTAGCGGGCGGTGGCGTCGAGCGCCTCCTCGATCCGGAAGCCCGCCCCGGTCAGCAGTTCGTTCAGGCTCCGGGTGTCGTACCGCTTCGCCCCCGGGAACGACATGGCGTCCAGGTACGGCTCCAGTACCGCGCGGTCATGGGGGCTCATCTCCTCCGCCGGCGCCCCTACCGGCCCGAGGATCACCAGCCGGCCGCCCGGCCGCAGCACGCGGTGGAACTCGGCCAGGGCGCGCGCCGGGTCGTAGGCGTGCACCAGGGTCTCCATGGAGTACGCGCCGTCGAAGGAACCGTCGGCGAACTCCAGGTCGTGGTAGTCGCCCCAGGAGAAGGTGGTCCGGTCCTCCAGCGCGGCCCGGACGCTCAGCCGGCGGGCCTCCCGGACGTGGAAGTCCAGTACGTCCACGCCGGTGATCCGCAGGCCGAACCGCTTCGCCAGCTCCCGCGCGACCACGCCCGCGCCGCAGCCGGCGTCCAGCACCCGCGAGCCGGCCGGCAGGGCCAGCTTCCGGCCGAGGACACCCTCCAACTGTCGCTGCGCCCGCCAGCAGCGCCACTTGGACTGCCCGGGCTCCGTCCACCCCCAGTGCCGGGCGTTGCGGCAGACCGCCGTGTAGAAGAGCCGGCTGCCCGGCCGTCCGTAGACGCGCCGGAGTCCGGTGAGATCGAGTTCGCCGCTGGCCATCTGCACCCGCCCGGTGATCCGCTGCCGTGCGCCGCCGTCTGCGGCGCGCCGCCGTCCCGCCCAAGCTACCGACGCGCCCCCGCCGGCGCTGGCCCGATGCACCCGCCCGGGTGTCGTGGACGGGATTCGGGGGCCCGCCCGGGTGTCGCGGACGGGGGCGGCCCGCCCTTGACCGGGCTCGGAGGTGCGCGGAGACTTGTGTACAAAGTATGCGTGCCTCGTAGGTGTACGTGCCCCCGTCCGCACCGCGGATCCGGGACCCGACCACGTACCCGAAGCGAACCCACCCCGTGGGCGGCCTGCCCCCCGACCGGCGGCCCCGACGGGGCCGACACCCGACCCGGGCCGGTGCGGCCGGTCGCGCCCGTGAGCGATCACGCCGGGCGTGGGCGCCACGCGGGGCCCGGGCGGCAGAGAGGGGAGGCGCCGAGATGCCCTTCCACTCCGAAAGTCCGGTCCGCCCGCTCTTCTGGCTGGAGATCGCCCTGGGGAGCCTCTCCGGGCTGCTCTTCCTGGTCACCCTGGTCTGGCCGGACTGGATCGAGCTGCTGCTCGGTCTCGACCCGGATGCCGGCAGCGGCGCGGCCGAGTGGCTGATCGTCGCCACCACTGCCACGGTCACCGTCGCCTGCGCCGTCGGTGCACGGACCGAGTGGCGCAGGACCCATCCGGCCGCCGCCCGGGCAGCGCGGTGACGGCCGACCCAGGGAAGGAAACCACCATGCCTGATGGCACGCCTGCCGCGACGCCGGAGTCCGTACCCGATCTGGTCCGGCAGGCCCCACTGAGCTTCGTCGGCAGGGTCACCCGGCTGGGCGGCACGCCTCTGGCGGCCGTCACCGCCGACGAACGGACCGCGGTCGTCCAGGTCGACGAAGTGCTGCACGCACCCGACGCGTTCCGCAGACTCGCCGGCAGCGAGGTCACCGTCCAGCTGTCCGCCGGCCTCGCCCCGCCGGCGGTCGGCGATAGGGCCGCGTTCTTCACCAAGGGCGCGGTCTACGGCGAAGGGCTCGCCGTGGACGAGGTCGGGCGGCTGCCCGCCGACGACGTCCAGCCGCACCTGACCCTCGCGGCCACCACGGCCGACGCGATGCCCTTCTCGGCCGTGCTGCGCGGCATCAGGGACGAGGACATGACCACCCACGCCGGTGAGGCGGACGCGGTGGTCATCGGCACCGTCGTGGGCCTGGAGAAGCTGCCGGGCAACGAGGGCCGCCCGATCTCCGAGCACGACCCCGACTGGTGGCGGGCCCAGCTGGACGTGAGTCACGTGGAGTCGGGGGACGTCCCCCCGGGACGGCTCTCCGTCCTCTACCCCAACAGCCGGGACATCCACTGGTACCGGGTCCCGAAGCCGAGTCCGGGACAGCAGGGCATGTGGATCCTGCACGCCACGGAGGGCGCCGACGACGAGTCCGCCGCCCTGCGTGATGCGGCGCGATTCCAGCTGCTCCATCCCGACGACTGCCAGCCGACGCGGATGCTCGCGGTGCTGCAGGAGCGGAGGTGAGCCGTCGTGCCCACACTGAAGATCGTCAACATCACACCGAGGTCGCTGAGCGGTGACACCAGCCAGAAGGGAGAGCCCAACCTCGCGGTCAACCCCGAGAACCCCGACGAGCTCGTCGCGACCGCCTTCACCCCCGACCCGATGGGCGGCCCGCTCGCGCCGATCTACGTCTCGACGGACGGTGGCGACACCTGGGTGCTGAGGAGCGTCGTCCCCGGTGGTGTCCCCGGCACCGGTACGGCCGACATCAGCGTCGGCTTCACGCCCACGGGCGGCACCCTCTACGCGGGGATCCTCAATGCCCGGCTGAGCACCGCGACCCGTCTCCGGATGCAGATCCTGCGGACGCCGGACGCGCGATCGACGACGCCGATGCAGATCCTCGTCGACCGCGGCGGGCCGGACCAGCCCTGGGTCGTCACCGATGCCGTCGCGAACGGCAACGGCCGTGGCCGGGTCTACGTCGGCAGCAATGACTTCGGTCTGAGTGGCGGACGCACCGCCTCCGTGGATGCCTCGGACGCCTCCCCGACCGCGCCGGCGCCGTCCGGGTTCGTGGCCACGCCGATCGAGCGGCGCTCGACCACCGGCCAGGACGGGCCGCCCGTGCGGATCGCCGTGCATCCCGACGGCACGGTGTACGCGGTGTTCACGAGCTGGCAGAACCGGACCGGACCCGACCTCCGCAACATCACCTTCGACGTCGTGGTGACCCGGGACGACAGCGGGGGCGTCGGACCCGACCCGTTCCGGTCCCTCACCGACTCGAACGGGATCGCCGGTCAGAAGGCCGCGGCCCAGCGGTTCGTGGTGTTCGACGACGAGATCGACGGGCAGCGCCTCGGCGGTGACCTGACGATCGCGGTCGACCCCCGCGACTCGGCAAGCGTCTGGGTTGCCTGGTGCGACCGCGTCGGCGGGCCGGCGGGGGTGGACAACACCCTGCATCTGCAGCACTCGGCCGACCGGGGCCGGACGTGGTCCGCCGCCCGCACACCGCCCGTCAACTCCGCGCTCTCCACGGCCGTCAACCCCGCGCTGGCGGTCAACTCCGACGGCCTGGTGGGGCTGCTCTACCAGGAGTTCGTCGAGGACCAGTGGCGGACGGTGCTGGAACTGACGGCCGACGGCTGGCAGACGGCGCCGGCACGGCAGGTGCTGCACCAGGCCGCGCTGAGCCCGTCGGCGGGCCTGAACGGGAAGCCGTTCCTCGGTGACTACATCCGGATGATCACGGTCGGCCGGGACTTCTACGGCGTGTTCGCGGGCGACAACCTGCCGGACAACGCCAACTTCCCGGCCGGCGTGACGTACCAGCGCCGGGCCAACTTCGTGACCCGTCAGCTGTTCGACGTCGATGGCGTCCACCGGGTGCCGACCTCGCTCGACCCGTTCTTCTTCCACCGGGCCGCGTAGCCCACGGCACTGCCGCGTGGTCCGCGGCACTGTTGAGGCGCCCGCCGATCGGCGGGCGCCTCGATCGCAGTTCAGACCACTGTGGTCGGTCGGTGTTCGGTCCGGGGCTCAGATCCATCCTCTGCACTCAGATGCGCTCAGAGCGCCGCCAGGCAGAACTGGACGAGCCCGGCGTCGACGTCGAGGACGATCTGCTCCATCTCGGGCCAGAGCGGCTGGAAGATCGTGCCCCACTCGACGGTGAAGGCGAGGATCTTGCCCTTCTCCGGGTCGACGAGGTGGCGCGAGAACGCGTAGTCGTCGCTGGTTCCACTGGTCGGGTACAGGTGGAACCCGGACATCGGTTTGTAGGTGCGGCCGCGCACGCCGTGCAGTCCCCGGCAGAACTGTTCGGCGAGCAGGGCGGCGTTGTCGGCGTCGACCTTCTCGATGAACTCCGCGTAGGCGAGGTCGCCGGCCACGCCGCGCTTGCCGTCGAACAAGGGGTTGCGGAAGTTCATGGCCGGTTCGATGGACTGGTTCTCGTCGTCGCCTCAGACGAAGAGGATGTCCTCGGCGTGACTGTGCACGTCGACGAACCAGCGCGTCCGCGGGAACTCGTCGAGGAGCCAGCGGACGTTGCGGGTCTCGGGCTCGGAGAAGGCGTGCGGGCCCTCGTACACCTGGCGGTCGCACGGATCGGCCGAGACGCGCGGGCCGGCGGTCGGCGCGAAGGCGGTGGTGAAGTCGAAGAGGAAGTCGAAGTTGCGGTTGATGTCGACGCCGATGCATTCCGGGCGGCCCCCGGAGTTGGCCGGGTTGCGGTTCTTGCGCCACATCGTGTCGACGCTCTGGCTGTGGCGCCGGCCGTCCGGGTTGACGAGCGGGAAGATGACGAGGTCCCGCTCGTTCAGCACGCGTTGGACCTGGTCGGCGGTGAAGGTGGTACCGCCGTAGGCGAGACCGGTGTGGGAGTCGTAGGCCTCCAGCAGGTCGGCCGCGAGGTGGATCAGCACCTCGCAGCTGCCCCACTCACGCGCGTGCAGACCTCCGGTCAGGACGACGCAGTCCTTGGGGGCCAGGGACTCGGCGCCGATCCGCAGGGCGTGGCTCGTCCGGCCCTCGACGGTGCGTTCGGGCAGCTCGATCAGGCCGGCGAGGGAGGGGAACGCGGTGGAGAGGCTGGCCACGGCGGACTCGACCTCGGTGACGTTCAGGTAGGACATGGCGGGTCAGTCCCTCACCTTGACGGCCAGGCCGCGCGGACGGGCGTCGGCAGGGGCGAACCGGTCGCCCTCACCGACCTGGGCCTGGGCGAGGCGGCCGGCCTCGGAGGCGTTCTGGATCTCCTCGACGGTCACGCCCTCGCGTTCGAGGGCCGTGACCTGGTCGGAGGGGACGTAGGCATCGATGCTGCAGCGGCCGTCCGGCTCCCGGGTGGGATGGCCGCCGACGTCGGGGCGGACCTCGCGGAGCAGCGCGCGCAGGGTGTCGGCGTCCTTGGCGGTGACGCGGACACGGAGAATGTCGTAGCGGGGAGTGGACATGGCGACCTCTTTCGGGCGCCGTCGGGTCTCACATCAGCGATTCCGACGGCGCGGGGCGCTGATGTACGTGTATGTCCGATGTGTACCTCGTATCCTCAGCGTGCGCTTCCGCCGTAGAAGGAGTCAAGGGGATCCTGCGGCATCCCGCCCAGCAGGCGGTCCAGGCCGGCCAGCAGCTCCCGTTCCTCGTCGTAGTCGGAGAGCCGCGGGACGAGTGCGCGCAGCCGGGGGTAGTCGGCGGCGGGCAGCCGGTGCAGGCCCAGGCGCAGCAGCGGGTCCGGCTCGTCGGGGTTGTCGACCACCTGACGCTTGTCGACCAGGAGGAAGCCGACGTTCCAGGCGACGAAGGCGCGGTAGACGGTGAGCGCGGCGGAGTCGTCGAACCCGGCCCGGCCCAGCACGGCGAGGATGTGCTCGGTGAGCTGGAGCGCCGGCGCGGGGCGGCGGGCCACCGGGACGGTGAGCGGCCGGGTGGCTACCAGCGGCAGGATCGCGGGGTGGGCGTGGGCGACCGAGGCGAAGGCGCGGGCGATCCGCTGCAGCTCCGCGCGCCAGGCCGGGAGTGCGGGATCGGCGGGGGTGGCGCCCCGGACTGCCTCGGCCGAGCTGCGCAGCCGGTCGTTGATCTCGGCGAAGAACGCCTCGACCAGCCCGTCGAGCAGCGCCTCCTTGCCCGGGGTGTAGCGGTAGAGCGCCATCGACTCGACGCCGAGGCCGGTGGCCAGGCGGCGCATGGTCAGTGCCGCCAGCCCCTCCTGGTCCACCAGCGCGACGGCGGCCGCGAGCACCAGCGGGCGGCTCAGGCGCCGCCGCTTCTCGGGACCGTCCAGCTCCACCATGTCCGCACTCCTCGTACGCCGGTCAGGCGGATGGGGCGAGATGGGACCAAGGATACAAGGTAAATATCGGGCATACAGCCCACGTGCTGGCCGGTCCTCAGTGCTTGCGGCCGACGCCGGCGTACATCCAGCGGGTGGTGCCGGTGGTCGGGCCGTCCGGCCGCCAGAGCGGGACGAAGTCGACGCCGGGCTCCAGGAGCTCCCAGTCGTCGAAGAGCCCCTCGACCGCGGTGCGGCCGCGGTCGGTGATCCCCGACGCGGTGTTGTCCCAGGTCTTCGCCACCTCGGCGGCCCGCTGCGGGTTGCCCTCGGAGGTGCTGTGGGAGACCAGCAGGTGGCTTCCCGGGGCGAGCCGGCTGTGGATCGCCCGGACCGCGGCGCGGGCGTGGTCGTCGTCGACGAAGTGCAGGACGGCGAGGAGCAGGACGGCCACCGGCTGCGAGAGGTCGATCAGCCTGCGCAGCTCGGGGCGGTCCAGCAGTTCGTCCAGGTCGCGGAGGTCGCCGGTCAGGACGGTGGTGGAGCGCTTGTCCGAGAGGAGGGCCCGGCCGTGGGCGAGCACGATCGGGTCGTTGTCGATGTAGACCACCCGCGCGTCGGGGGCGATCTCCTGCGCGACCTCGTGCACATTGCCCCGGGCGGGCAGGCCGGAGCCGATGTCGATGAACTGGCGGACGCCCGCCTCGACGCAGAGCCGGACGGCGCGGCGCAGGAAGGCGCGGTTCTCGCGGGCCGCCTGCGGGATGTCGGGGGCGGCGGCGATGGCGTGCTCGGCCGCGGCCCGGTCGGGCGGGAAGTTGTCCTTGCCGCCGAGCCAGTAGTCGTAGATGCGGGCCGGATGCGGACGGTCGGTCTGGAGGTCGGTCACATCGCTGGTGCCTCTGGCGTCGAACATCCGGTCCCCTCCGGTGAACTGAACGGCTGTCATCCGCGCGGGGCGGGATGTCGGCCGGTCTGGCGTCCACGCATGATAGCGGGCCCGGTCCGCGGCGGTGCCGGCCGCGTCTGCCATGGATAGGGGTTCATCTCTGCATGTCCATGACGTTAGAGTGCTGCGACGTCAACAGCCCACCGGGGGAGTGGAGTTCCATGGACATCGCGCGCAGGTCGATCCTCAAAGGCTCCTCGGCGGCCGGTGCCGCGCTGGTGGCGGCCGGTGCGCCCGCCGCAGCGGCGGCGCCCGCCCCGGACGCGGCGCCGGGTGCCACCCCGCTGCTCCAGTCCACCCCGCACCGGCTCGGGGCGCCGAGCGTGAGCGGGCTTCACCTGCAGTTCGGGACGGACGCCTCGTCCGAGATGATCGTCTCCTGGATCACCCCGCAGTCGGTGCGGCGTCCGCACGTCCGGCTCGGGTCGCCGGACGGCGGCCTCGGCCGGGTGGCCGACGCCGAGACGCGGACCTACCGGGACGCGCTCTCCAAGGAGGAGGTGTACGTCCACCACGCCCGGCTGTCCGGGCTCCGCCCGGCGACCACCTACCTGTACGCCGCCGGCCACGAAGGGGCGAGCCCCGAGACTGGATCCTTCACCACCGCGCCGCGCGGCCGGGCCGCCTTCACCTTCACCAGCTTCGGCGACCAGGCCACCCCCAACCTCCGGCGGCAGGTCGTGTTCCCGGACGGCGTCCCCTCGCCGCTCGGCCGGTACCCCGTGTTCACCAGCAGCCAGGTCGGGACCGCCGCGTCCGCCGACATCGTGGCGGCCGTCGAACGGGTCGGCCCGCTGTTCAACCTCGTCAACGGGGACCTCTGCTACGCCTCGTACAGCGGCCGCCACGGACAGAGCCGGGTCGCGACCTGGGCGGACTGGTTCATCAACAACAGCCGCTCGACCAGGCTGCGCCCGTGGATGCCGTGCGCCGGCAACCACGAGAACGAGGCCGGCAACGGCCCGATCGGCGCCGAGGGCTACCAGACGTACTTCACGCTGCCCGACTCCTCGGCCTCCCTCGACGAGGAGACCCGCGGGATGTGGTACGCGTTCACGGTCGGCGCGGTCCGCTTCATCAGCCTCGCCAACGACGACGTGGCGATCCAGAACAGCGGCGAGACCTACCTGCGAGGCTACTCCGGCGGCGCCCAGCAGCGCTGGCTGGAGCGCGAGTTGCGGGCCGCCCGGGACAGCCGGGCGATCGACTGGATCGTCGTCTGCATGCACCACCCGATGATCTCCAGCTCCCTCCACGGCAGCGGCAGCGACCTCGGCATCCGCGAGACGTGGGGCCCGCTCTTCGACGCCTACGGTGTGGACCTCGTCGTCAGCGGCCACGAGCACTACTACGAGCGCTCCCACCCCGTCCGCGGGACCCTCCCCAACGACACCCGCACCCCGGTGCCGTCCGACACCCGGCTCGACCTGATCGACACCGACCGCGGCACCGTCCACATGATCATCGGCGCCGGCGGCAACGCCGCCACCACCCAGGACGACCTGTTCGAGCAGCCCAAGGGCCGGGTCGTCGTCGCCCTGGAGGACAAGCCGCGCCCGCCCGCGCCGTACCGCGAGTCGATCTGGGTCACCGAGGACGCCCCCTGGGCCGCCGTCCAGGACCGCAAGCACACCCACGGCTTCGCCGCCTTCGACGTCGACCCCGGTGACCGCCGGAGCGGCCGCACCCGCATGCGGGTGACGTACTACACCTTCGACGGCCCGCACGGTGACCTGACCCCGGTGGACACCTTCACCCTGGAACGCAGCCGCTCCGACGTCCGGGGCTGAGGCGGGACGTTCGGAGCCGGGGGGAGGGCGGGGCCTTCGGTCCGCACGGACGGGCGGTCGGCGGGGCGGGCGGTCGGCGGGGACGGCCACAGCAACCGCTCCCGCCGACCGGCCGCCCGGGGTCGCAGGGACGGGGCGGGGAGGGAGCGGTCAGCAGCCCCAGTCGACCTTGTAGAAGCTCGCGTAGTGGTCCGAGGTGTAGTAGTCCTCGTGGTAGACCCGGCCGGTGATGACCCGTCGCGCGCCGCGGGTCGGGCTGTCCGGGGTGATGACGGTGTACTCGTGGTAGTAACCGGAGGACTTGGAGGGCAGGATGCGCTCCCGGTTCTGGAAGACGACACCGTCCTGCGAGTACGGGAACGGGCCGCCGGCGTCGATCAGGTCCAGGGTGTCCCAGGCCTGGCTCGGCAGGTCGGACAGGCAGACGCTGCCGCTGACGGCGGCGTGGGCATCGGTGGCGGACACCGCGGTGGGGGCGAGGGTGAGCAGGCCGACAACGGCAACGGAGGCGGCGCGGGTCTTCAACGCGCGTAGAGCAGTTCGCATGACAGCAGTGTGAATCGTTGTCAGGTGCAGGTGGAAGGCTTGCCGGGGTGGTGCGGAAACACTTCATTCCCGCGTAACTGTCCCAGAACCGGAACGACTTGTGGCGTACCGCCATCATGAGCGTCTCGGTGCTGCGGTCCTGTCACCCGGGGGTGCCGGCCGGTCGGGTTCGGCTGCGGTGCCTGTGGTGCCGGCTGCGGTACCGGTTGTGCTGCCGGCTGTGGCACCGGCTGCGTCACGGGCCCGAAAAGCGGTTGACCCCTCCCGCTGTTCGCGATCGGATGTCATCCCATGAGCACAGGGCAGACGCACCCCGGCCGGCACCCCATCGACGAGACCCTCGTCCGGCGGCTGGTCGCCGGGCAGTTCCCGCGGTGGGCCGGGCTCGCGGTGGAGCGGCTGCCGTCCGGCGGCACGGTCAACGCCGTCTACCGGCTGGGCGACGCGATGGTCGTACGGCTGCCGATGATGAGCGGCGGTGCCGAGGACGTGTCGATGGAGCGGAGGTGGCTCCCGCGCCTCGCGCCCCTGCTCCCCACGGCCGTCCCCGAGGTCCTCGGGGCCGGGGAGCCCGCCGAGGGCTACCCCTGGCCGTGGTCGGTGTACCGCTGGCTCGCCGGGGAGCACCCCGAGGCGGGCGGCCTGAGCGAGCCCGTGCTGCTGGCCCAGGACCTGGCCGGGTTCGTGACCGCGATGCGGGCCGTCACCCTGCCGGGTGCGCCGCCCGCCCACCGCGGCGGGCCGCTCGCCTCGCTCGACGCGGCGACCCGGCGGGCGATCGAGGCACTGCGCGGCCTCCCGGAGGAGGGCGTCGACGGTGCTGCCGTGACCGCCGCCTGGGAGGAGGCCCTGCGGGCCCCGGGCTGGGCCGGGCCGCCGGTGTGGCTGCACGCCGACCTCATGCCCGGCAATCTGCTGGTGGCCGGCGGCAGGCTGAGCGCGGTGATCGACTTCGGCTGCACCGGCGTGGGCGACCCGGCCTGCGACCTCTTCCCGGCGTGGAATCTGCTGCCGGCCGACGCCCGCAAGACCTTCCGCGAGGCCCTGGAGGTGGACGACGCCACCTGGACCCGCGGCCGGGGGCGGACCCTCTCCCAGGCGCTCATCGCCCTGCCGTACTACCGCAGGACCAACCCGGCGATGGCACGGAACGCCCGGCACGTGATCCGGGCCGTGCTGGAGGAGGGCTGAGGCTCCCCCGGCCGCTCCCGCCGCTCGACGGAACCGGCCGGCCCGTCGCCCCGGCCGAGGCCTCACCCCTTCGGGCCGCGACCGCGCGCTCAGCCGGCGGCGCCGCCGAACCAGCGCGGCAGCACACCGAGCAGATCCTGCTGGTCGTCACCGACCCACGCCACGTGGCCGTCCGGCCGCAGCAGCACCGCGGGGACGTCCAACTCCTCGCCGACGTCGACGACGTGGTCGACCTGGTTCGCCCAGCCCTCCACCGAGAGCAGGCCGGTCCGGTCGAGCAGCATCCCGCGGCCGCCGCGCATCAGCTCGTAGAGGCGACCCTGCTTCAGCGTCACGTCCCGCAGCCGCCGGCCGAGCAGGTCGTGGCCCTCCCCGAGGTCGTAACGGACCCCGACGGCGGTGATCATCTCCGTCACGGAGCGGTTCACGTCCTCGAAGTCCAGCAGCTCGGAGAACAACTCCCGCAACGCCCTGGCGCCCGCGGTGTCCTCCAGCAGCACGCCCTGCGCGAGGGTGCTGCTCAACACGCGGGCGCCCTCCGCGTGCCGCTCGGCGTGGTAGCTGTCCAGCAGCCCCTCCGGCGCCCAGCCGTTGACCTCGGCGGCCAGCTTCCACCCGAGGTTGAACGCGTCCTGGACACCGAGGTTGAGCCCCTGTCCGGCGGTCGGCGGGTGAATGTGCGCCGCGTCGCCGGCCAGCAGCACCCGGCCGACCCGGTAGCGCTCGGCCTGCCGCGTGGCGTCGCCGACCCGGGACAGCCAGCGCGGTGAGTGCGCGCCGAAGTCGGTGCCGGCGAACGCCCGCAGCCGCTCCTTGAAATCCTCGAAGGTCGGCGCGGCCGTCCGGTCCTCGGCCGGCCCTTCGGCGGGAACGATGACGCGGAACACCCCGTCCCCCAGGGGAACGGCGCCGAACCGGACGTGCTTCTTGCGGATCTCGGCCATGACGGCGGCCATCGCCGCCGGCTCCGCCGTCACCTCCACATCACCCAACAGCGTCTCGACCTTGGTGGGCTCACCGGGGAAGCCGACGCCGAGCAGCTTGCGCACCACACTGCGGCCACCGTCGCAGCCGACGAGGTAGCGGGCCTGCAGCCGGGTGCCTCCCCCGCCGGCTACGCCCTCGATGGCGGGGGTGCCCCCACTGGCCAGTTCGACGCTCACCCCGTCCTCGTCCTGGCTCAGCCCGACCAGTTCGCAGCCGCGCCGGATCTCGGCGCCGAGCTCGACGGCACGGTCGGTGAGCAGCCGCTCGGTGACCGTCTGCGGGATGGCGAGGCCGTACGGGTGCGCGGTGTCCACCCGGCCCGGCCAGGGCTTGACGATGGCGGCGAAGAACCCGCCGGCCTGGAACTTCTCGCCGACCGCGAGGAACCGGTCGAGCATGCCGCGCTGGTCCAGCACCTCGATGCTGCGCACGTGCAGGCCGCGTGCGCGGGACTGCCCGGTCGGCTCGGCCAGCTTCTCCAGCACGACCGTCCGCACCCCGGCCAGCTGGAGTTCGCCGGCCAGCATCAGCCCGGTCGGTCCAGCGCCGGCCACGATCACGTCGATCATCACAAACCCCCGTCAACTTCCACAGTACCCGGCTCAACCCGGTGGTTCTGCGTCCACAGCACCCGGCTCAGGCCGGTGGTTCTGCGTCCACAGCACCCGGCTCAGGCCGGTGATTCTGCTGTACGACCAGGGCCTTGCCGCAAGCCCCCTGGTGCGCTATAAGTTGAGAGTGGCAAGGAGTGGGCAACCTCCTTGCCTTTGTCTTTTGTTGAGCGCTGCGGGCGGACGTCCTCCCCGCGAAGCGGCAGCGCGGCCCTGCATGCGGTGTGCCCGTGCGGCGCGGCCCTGCGTGCGTCGGGTGCATTTGATCCGGCCGGGGGAGTGGGCTCCCGCACGCGTGCGGGAGCCCACTCCGGATCGCGCTCAGCCGTTGGCGAGGGCCTGGAGGCGGTCGTAGGCGCCGTTGAAGAGGTTCTGGTCGCCGGGGAAGGTGCCGGAGTCGGCGTACTGCCAGAAGGTCTGGTAGCCCCAGCCGTTGGGGAGGGTGCCGACGCTGGAGGCGTAGCGGGCTATCCAGAGCGGGCTGGTGGTGCCGAAGCCGCCGTTGTTGCCCGTGCACTGGCTCCACCAGTTGGTGGTGGTGTAGATGGTGGGGTAGCGGCCGGTGCGGGTGTGGACGGTGTTGCTGAAGGACCGGATCCAGCTGACCATCGCGCTCTGGCTGAGGCCGAAGCAGGTGGCGCCGTAGGGGTTGTACTCGATGTCGAGGGCGGGCGGGAGGGTCTTGCCGTCGCGGGACCAGCCGCCGCCGTGGTCGACGAACCAGTTGGCCTGGGCGGTGCCGGAGGAGCGGTCCGGGAGGGCGAAGTGGTAGGCGCCGCGGATCAGTCCGGCGTTGTAGGAGCCGTTGTACTGCTGGGCGAAGTACGGGTTGGTGTAGGTGGTGCCCTCGGTGGCCTTGACGTAGGCGAAGCGGGCGCCGTTGGCCTTCACCGAGGACCAGTTGACGTTGCCCTGGTAGCTGGCGACGTCCAGCCCGGGGGTCTGGGTGGCGGCGAGGGCGAAGATGCCCGCGGTGCTTGCTCTGCCCTCGTGGGCCGCGACGGTGGAGCCGGCGAAGTCGAGGTCGGGGTGGATGGGCGGGAGGTGCCGTGCGGCCTGCTCGGCAACCTCGGAGGGAGTCGGCTCGGCCGCGTACGCGGGCGCGGCGGCGCCCGTGACGAGTGCGGCCGCGGCGGCGAGCGCGGCGACGGCGGGGAGTCTGCGGGACTTCGGTGTCCCGGTGGTACCGGTGGGGCTGGCGGAGCGGGAAGTGCTGAACATGAACACTCCTCTGGTCCGGTGCTGGTGACCCGTGGATGGCGGTACAGCCGGTGTGGGCCCGGCCGGGAGCAGACTAGCCATGTACCCGCCAGCCTGACCAGGTATCCGGGGTCACATCCTGAACCACCGTCACATCTGTGGGGCTTACCGGCCGGTTGGCCCGGAAGGTCCCGCCCCGCGGTCGGCCGGCCGCGGGCTCCGGTTCCGGCCCGCGCCGGGCCCCTGGGCGGCTGTGGCACGATGCCGGGAGCCGGCCGCCGGAGCCCGCCGCCCGCTGGAGAGAAGAGGACCCCCGTGCCCGAGACCACCCGAGACGCCGCCCAGCCCGAGCCGGGCGGCCTCGCCTTCCGCGCTGCCACCGTCGCCGACGTGCCCGCCCTGGTCGAGCTGATCGAGTCCGCCTATCGCGGTGAGACCAGCCGGGCCGGCTGGACCACCGAGGCGGACCTGCTGGGCGGGCGCCGCACCGACGCCGAGAACGTCACCGCCGCCGTCACCCATGCCGACGGCGTGGTCCTGCTCGCCGAGCATGCCGGCGAGCTGCTCGCCTGCTGCCAGTTGGAGCGCCGGGGCGAGCACGCCTACTTCGGGATGTTCTCGGTCCGCCCGGGCCGCCAGGGCGGCGGCGTCGGCCGGGCGGTGCTGGCGGAGGCCGAGCGGTTTGCGGCGGAGGAGTGGGGCGCCGTCGAGCTGGAGATGACGGTGATCGAGCAGCGCGCCGACCTGATCGCCTGGTACGAGCGCCGGGGCTTCTCCCGCACCGGGGTCCACTCCCCGTTCCCGTACGGCGACGAGCGTTTCGGCATCCCGCTCCGCCCCGACCTGCGGTTCGAGAAGCTGGTGAAGAAGCTTACTTGGCAGTAGGTTTGAGGATTCGTCTATCTGGCCTGCGGCAACGTGGAGATGTCATACCTCGTTCATGATTGGTCTAGGCCAATGTGAGAGGCTGGCGGACGAACGGTCACGTTCCGTCCTGCCCAGGGGGGCCATTTCCGCATGCCCGCACTCCATGGCACCGCCATGCCCGCAACCGACACCGCTCCGCCCGCCGCCGACGCCACCCGTCCGGCGATCGAGGCGGCTCGTCCCGCGATCGACGCCACCCGTCCGGCTGCCGTCGTCGCCCTTCCCGCCGCCTCCGCCGCAGCTGCCTCCGCCGGCGCCGTCGTGCGCGGCCCCGCCGCTGCCGGAGGCCCGTCCGCGGGCGGTGCGCAGCGTCTGCCCAGCCCGCCCGACGACGAGGAGCTCTACTGGTACTTCGGCCCCCAGCGCCGCTGGGTGCTGCTCTGCGCCACCCTCTCCTACGCCGGCGCCACCGCCACGCTCGGTCTCTTCGCACTCAGCCGGCCACTGCTCTGGCCGTTCCTGGTCCTGACCGTGCTCAACGCCGCCACCTGGCTGCTCTCCCTCGCCGACGGCCAGCGCGCCCGCCGCTACACCCGCGACTCGCACGACCTGCTGCTGCGGGCCTGGCGGCCGGCCCGGTACCCCGGCGTCGACCTGCTGCTGCCCACCGCCGGCGAGCCGCTCGACGTCCTCGCCAACGCCTACCGGCACAGCGCGGCCGTCCGCTGGCCCGGCGAGCTGACCGTCCTCGTCCTCGACGACGCCGACCGCCCCGAGGTGCGCGAACTCGCGGAGGCCCACGGCTTCCAGTACCGGGCCCGGCCCGACCGGGGCCGGTTCAAGAAGGCCGGCAACCTCAACCACGGCCTGGCCGAGAGCACCGGCGAGATCGTCGCCGTCCTCGACGCCGACTTCTGCCCGCGCCCCGACTTCCTGCACCACCTGGTGCCCTACCTCGACAACCCCGAGGTCGGCATCGTCCAGAGCCCGCAGTGCTTCGACACCGACCCCGGCATGTCCTGGCTGGAGCGGGCCGCCGGAGCCACCCAGGAGATCTTCTACCGGTGGATCCAGCCCTCCCGGGACGCCCAGGACGGCACCGTCTGCTGCGGCACCAATGCGCTCTACCGGCGCGCCGCACTGAGGCGGGTCGGCGGCTTCGCCGAGATCGACCACAGCGAGGACCTCTACACCGGCCTCTCGCTCGCCCGCGCCGGGTGGACCACCCGGTACGTGCCCGCGCTGGTCGCCAAGGGCATGTCGCCCACCGGCCTGCCCGCCTTCATCAGCCAGCAGTACCGCTGGTGCCTCGGCTCGCTCGCCCTGGTCGGCGACCCCGGCTTCCGCAGCGGCCCGCTGTCCCGCTCGGCCCGGCTCTGCTTCTGGAACGGCATCCTCGGCTACCTCACCAGCGCGGTGAACGTCTTCGCCGTGCCGCTGCCCGCGCTGATCATGCTGTTCTTCCGCCCCGACGAGATCCGGCCCTGGCAGGTCCTGCCCTTCCTGCCGCCGATCTGGGTCGCGCTCGTCCTGCTGCCCGCGATGTCGCGCACGCGCTGGCGCTTCGAGGTCACCCGGGTCCAACTCCTGGGCGGGCTCTGCCACGTGGTCGCCATCGCCCACGCGCTGCGTCGGCGCAGCGCCGACTGGGTGCCCACCGGCGCCGTCTCCGGCGGAAGTTCGCTGGCCCGCACCGTCGCCGGGATCGGCGTCGGCTGGCTCGGCCTCGTCGTCCTCGCCGGTGTCGCCGGCCTCGCCCGGGCCGTCGCCCTGCACGGCTGGCAGCCCTACTGGGCACTCGCCGCGTTGCTCGGACTCACCGCCTACACCACGATCCCGCTCCTCCGGGCCCTCCGGCCCCTGCTGCGAGGCGGCAACGGTGCCGCCGTCGCCGAAGTCGCCCCGCCCGCCCGGCTCGCCTCCGACCTGGGCTTCGGCCGGGCCGAGGCCGTCGCCCTCACCGCCGTGCTGCTGCTCTGCGGCCTGCTGGCCTCCGGCTGGGCCGACCCGCTCGTCTTCTGACACTTCGTCAATTCATCTCTCTTCCAGAGCCCTTGCGCGTCGCCCCACCGGCGCGGACCCACCGCCCGGCCGCCCCATCGGCCCGGCGGTCCCCGAACACCGCTGCCAGTCACTGCAAGGAGCACCGCCGTGCCCACGGCCGTACCACCGAGCGCCGGACGCCCGCCCGTCGAACCGCCGAGCGCCGTCCGCACCGATCCCGCACCCGAACCGGGGCCGCCCGACACCCTGGTCGAACTCGTCCACCGCCCCATCGCCGCCGCCGCTGCCGAGTCGGCACCGCAGCCGGACGGGCCGAGTGCCGGGGAGCCCCGCGGGCGGGCCGCCTTCCGGCCCGACATCGAGGGCCTGCGCGGCGTCGCCGTGCTCGCCGTCCTGGCCTTCCACGCCGCCGTCCCCGCCTTCACCGGCGGCTACGTCGGCGTCGACGTCTTCTTCGTCATCTCCGGATTCCTGATCACCGGCCTGCTGCTGGGCCGCCCGATCGGCCTCCGGGACTTCGCCGCCCGCCGGGCCCGCCGCATCCTGCCCGCCGCCGCCGTCGTCCTGGTCGCCACCGCGCTCGCCGGCGGAGCCCTGCTCGACCCGCTGCGCGGCACCGACCTCGCCCGTGACCTGATCGCCGCCGCCGGCCAGTTCGCCAACTGGCGGTTCGTCGGCCGGCAGACCGACTACCTCGCCGCCGAACGCGACCCGAGCCCGCTCCAGCACTTCTGGTCGCTGGGCGTGGAGAACCAGTTCTACCTGCTCTGGGGCGTCCTGCTGCTCGGCCTCGCCCGCCACCTCGCGGGCCGCCGCCGCACCGTCGCGATCGCGCTCGCGACCACCGCGATCGGCGGCGTCTCGCTGGCGCTCTGCATCCGCTGGACGGCCGGCTCCGCGCCGCGCGGCTACTTCTCCACCGCGAGCCGGCTCTGGGAGTTCGCCGCCGGCGCCGGCGCCGCCCTGCTCGGGACGGCCCTGGCAGGCCGGCTGCCACGCGCGGGCCGGGCCGCCCGGCCCGCCGGCTGGGCGCTGCGCCTGCTCGGCTGGGGCGGCGCGGCGGCCGTCGCCCTCGCGGTGCTCGGCTACGACCGCAACACGTCCTTCCCCGGCAGCGCCGCCCTGCTGCCCGTCCTCGGCACGGCGGCCGTCCTGCTCGCCGGACCGGCGCACCGCGCCCTCGGCCCGGCCGACGTCGGCCGGCTCCTCGCCACCCGCCCGCTGCGCGGCGCCGGCCGCCTCTCGTACGCCTGGTACCTCTGGCACTGGCCGGTGCTGACCATCGCCCAGGCCCGCTACGGCGCCCTGCCGTGGACCACCCTGGCCACGCTCACCGCCGCCAGTGCCCTGCCGGCCTGGCTCACCCTGCGGCTGGTCGAGCAGCCGCTCCGGTACGGCAGCAGCCCGGCGCCCCGGCGGGGCCTCGCGGTCGGTGCCAGCGCCCTGGTCATCCCGCTGATCGCCGGACTGGCCCTCGGTGGCGGCACCGTCCGGGCCCTCGGCGGCGCCGACCTGCCCGTGGTGGTCCCGGCCGGCGCGGTCGACGGCCCCGCCCTGCTCGCCCCCGGCACCCGGGTGCTCACCCTGACGCCCTCGCTCGCCCGGGCCCGCGAGGACTTCCCGCCCGGCAGGGGCTGCGAGATCCCGCTCGGCGCCGACGCCAGCCCGCGCTGCCTGTTCGGCACCGAGTCCAGCCCCGACCGGATCGTGCTGGTCGGCGACTCCCACGCCGGCCAGTGGATCTCGAGCGCGCTGGCGCTGGCCGAGCAGCGGAAGTGGGCGCTGGAGGTGCTGGTCAAACCGGGCTGCCCGCTGGCCACCCTGACCGTGCGCAACAACGTCCTCGGCCGTACCTTCGACGAGTGCGACCGCTGGCGCGAGAACACCCTGACCCGCCTCGCCACCGGCCCCAGGCCGCGCCTGGTCCTGATGGCCGGCCTCAACCGCTACGGCAGCCAGGACGAGCGCACCGAGGGCTGGACCCGCACCCTCGACCGGCTCTCCGCCGTCGGCGCCCCGCTCGCCTACCTCGCGGACACGCCGATGCCCGGGAAGGACATCCCCACCTGCCTGGCCGCCTCCGACGGCCGCTCGGACTCCTGCTTCTTCCCCCGCGAGTCGGCCTTCGAACGCGACCCGCTGACCGACGGCGGCCTCGCCGGCCGCTACGGCGTCCGCGTCCTCGACCTCGGCCCGCTGCTCTGCCCGGGCACCGGCCCGGACTGCCCGGCGGTCCTGGAGGGCGTGGTGCTCTACCGGGACACCGGGCACATCACCGACACCCTGGCGCGGGTGCTGGCGCCCCGGCTGGACAGGGAACTGCTGGGGGCGTGGTGAGCCGGGGGGCCGGCGCCGGGGCCTCAGCCGTAGATGCCGTGGCAGAGCCGGGCCCGTTCCGAGCCGGCCGGCCAGCGGCCGAAGCGCTCGGCCTGGTCGCAGAGGGATCCGGGGCCGACGGCCGTCGGCACGCTCGGGGCCCTGCCCGGAGCGGGCGCCGGCACCGCCGCGGGCGGGGCCGGCGCCGCCGTGGTGGCCGGCGGGCGGGACGGCGCCGGGCGCGGTGCCCGGTTCGGCCTGGGCCGGGCGGTACCGGGGGCGGCGTGGTCCGCCGCGGCGGGCTCGTCCTCGCCGGCCGTCTGCGGCGCGGGGGTGGGGTCCGCCTCCGGTGATGAGGCGGGCGTGCCGGTGGGCGGCGCGTCCGAGGCCGGCAGCAGGTCGGGCGACAGGGGGAACGATGGCTCCAGGGGCAGGGCCGGTGCGGCGGACGCCTCCGTCGACGAGGACGTCGAGGAGGACGTCGAGGAGGACGTCGACGGGGAGGGCGAGACCGACGGGAACGCCACCACCCCCGGGGTCTCGTCGCCCGACCCGGGCCCGCACATCACCAGGACGGAGGCCATCGCGGTGACGATCCCGGCCGCCGTCGCCGCCCACACCCAGCGCGGCTTCCGCACCGGAGCGGGCACGGCCTGAGCGGCTGAGCCCGGGGCAGGAGCGCCCGGAGCGGATGCGCCCGGAGCAGCTGCGCCCGGAGCGGATGTGCCCGGAGCGGATGTGCCCGGAGCAGCTGCGCCCGGACCGAAGGACGGAGCGGAGGACGGAGCGGGGGCCGCAGCGGCCGGTGGCGGCGGTACCGGCGGCGGCTCCCACCGCTGCGCGGGCCACTGCCACTGCCCGCCTGCCGGTTGCCGTCCCGTCGCCTGCCCGCCTGCTGGTTGCCCGCTCATGCCCTGAGTCCTCCTGCCGGCCGTCGCCGACCACCGGCGACCCGCTCGCCGTGCTCAACGAGCGCGTGGACGCCGGGACATGACCCGGAAGAGGGTTCTCTGGCGCCCGCCTCCCGGCCGTCCGCCCCGCCGGTACGCTGCCTGCCGTACCCCGGGTGCGGAGGTCCCCGGTCCGCCACATGCTGGGGGCATGGAAACCAACAGCACGTCGAAGCCCCTGGTCGAGGTCGCCGAGTTCCGCACCGACAGCCGCTACCGCCTGGTCCACTTCGAGGGCCACGGCTGGGAGCCGCTGGCCCCGGAGGAGTTCGAGCCGAGGGTCCACCAGCTCTTCCCCGATCTCGACCCGCGCGACCCCGTCCGCGTCCACTGGGCCGACCGCCCCTGGGAATGGCCCGCCTGGCACCCCGGCGAGGCCTGACGGCTGTCGGGCCTTCCGGCCGTCCGGGCCCGGATGGGCGTCGGCCTGCTCGCAGCCGCCGCGCTGCCCTCCGCCTGGTACTGCCTCCACCGGCTGGCCCGGGTGGCCGCCGGGGAGACGGTGGTCGTGCAGGCGGCGGCCAGCGGGGTCGCCAGCGCGGCGGTGCAGATCGCCGCCCAGGCGGGCGCGCGCGTCATCGCCGTCGCCGGCTCCGCGGCCAAGGCCGAGTGGGCGGCCGGCTTCGGTGCCGACGCAACCGTCGGCACCTCCGCCCACCCGGAGCACGCCGCCGTCGACGAGGTGCTCCGGCTGACCGGCGGGGCGGCGCCCACGTCGTCCTGGACACCGTCGGCGGGCCGGTGTTCGGCCGGAGCCTGCGCCAGGCCGGCCAGGCCGGGCGGGTGGTCGCGCTCGCCAACGTCGCCCTGGAGCCCAGCACCATCGACACCCGGCACTTCTATCCGAAGAACGTGTCCATCCACGGCTTCCAGATCACCAACCTGCTGGACCACGGCTACGACCCCCGCCCCGACCTGCGGGAGATCGCCGCCCGCGTCGCCACCGGGGCGTACCGGGTGCCGGTGGAGTCCGTATTCCCCCTGGAGGAGGCGGCCGATGCCCACCGGCAGTTGGAAAGTCGCGCCAACCGGGGCAAGATCGTCCTGACCGTGGCGGCCGACCCGGCCTGACCGCGGCGCACACGACGGGCGAGGGGGATACGTGGACCGGCTGGCGAGCAACGCGGGTTACGGCGAGGCGGCGGAGCAACTCGCCGTGCAGTACGAGGAAGTGACATTCGAGGAGGTCCACCGCGAGGTGCTGCACCTGTTCCCCGAGCGGCCGTCCGACATCCTCGACATCGGCGCCGGCACCGGCCGGGACGCCGCCGCCCTGGCCGCGCGCGGCCACCGCGTCGTCGCGGCCGAGCCGACGGCGGAGCTGCGCCGGGCCGGCCGGCGCATCCATGCCGGCAGCGCCATCCGCTGGGTGGACGACGCGCTGCCCGCCGCCGCCGTGCTCGGTACGGCGGGCGAGCGCTTCGACCTGATCCTGCTCTGCGCCGTCTGGATGCATCTGGCCGAGGACGAACGACCGTTGGCGATGGACACCCTCGCCCGGCTGCTCGCCCCCGGCGGCCGGGTCCTCCTCTCGCAGCGCCACGGCCCCGTCCCGGCCGGCCGCCGGATGTTCGACGTCCCGGCCGACGAGACGGTCGCGCTCGCCCGGGCCCGCGGGCTGGACCTGCTGCTCCGCACCGAACGCCCCGATCTGCACGACCGCCCGGGCGTGCACTGGACGGTGCTCGCCTTCGAGTCGGCGGGTGGGCAGGCGTCGTAGTCCGGCGGGCTGGTCACCGGGGGCGTCCGGTGCCGGCGTCCGATGCCTGCGTTGGGTGCCGGCGTCCGGTGCCTGCGTCCGGTGCCTGCCTCCGGTTCCAGCGTCCGGGGCTCGCGTTCGTGCCTGCCTCCGGTGACCGCCGTACCCGTACTACTCAAGACCGTTCCCGTCTGCCACCCTTGGTCTTCGTCGGGTGCTGTCGAGCGATCTGCCCGGCGGGCAAGGCGCGACCATGAGACGCGGGTCCGGCTGCAGTTGCGGTTGAAATGCACCGCCGGAACCGGCAGGGCCCCCGCCCGGAAGAAGCGACCATGCTCGGCGAGGCCGCCCGTAGCTGGCTCCAGCGATGGGACCAGCAGCAGGAGCGCTACGGCCCCGACCGCGACGAACGCTTCCAGGTGGTCGTCGACACCGTCGGCTGGTTGCTCGAACGCACCGAGGTGCCCCGGCCCCGCCTGGTGGACCTGGGCTGCGGAACGGGATCACTCACCGCCCGCCTCGCCCACGCCTTCCCGCACGCCGATGTCGTCGGCGTGGACGCCGACCCCCTCCTCCTCGGCCTCGCCGAGGAGGCCGTCACCGGCACCACGGCCCGCCTCCTCGCCCGTGACCTCACCACCGCCGGGTGGGCCGACGAGGCCGGCCCGCCCTCATCCTGGGACGCGGCGGTGTCCTCCACCGCCCTCCACTGGCTGACCCCCGCCGAACTCGGCGCGCTCTACCGCACACTGGCCGGCCGCCTGCGCCCCGGAGGGATCCTGGTGGACGCCGACAACCGTGCTCCCAGCGCGGTCCCCGACTGTCGTGGAGGGCGAGACTCCGAACAGTGCCGCGAGCGCCCTGTGCGACAGCGCCTAGCGCAGCACCACCAAGGTCACCAGCACCCGGTCCACGAAGACTACTGGTGATCCTGTCCAGCCCCGGCCGCCCGCAATCGGCCATGGCCCCGCCGTTTGGCAAGCTCAGAGTCTCGGGCGGCGGTCCACGGCCCGGCCAACTCGGTGATCAGGGCGCCCAGGTGTTCCTTCGAGATCCCGCACAGGGCCGAATCGGAGCAGGCCGCGCGGGCCCAACGTGACTTCACACGCCAGATGATCCCGCGCGGCCTTTCGCCTTCCGGGACCAGGGCCGCTGCCGGAGTCTGACCACCGATGCCCCGATCATTCAGGCCCGGTCCGGTGCGCCCATTCCTGGTCGAGGATGCTGAAGACGTCGGAGTCACGCCAGCCGTCCCGGATCCGCGCGGTGTGCCGGTGTCGGCCCTCGTGGGTCATGCCGAGCTTGCCCAGCACGCGGGCCGATGCGACGTTGCGGGGATCGCAGGTCGCATGGATCCGGTGCAGTCCTGTCAGCCCGAACCCTCTGCCGAGAAGTTCCCCGCCGATGACTGTGCCCACGCCTCGGCCCCACACCCGAGGATGGACGAGATAGGAGATCTCGCCCTGACGGTGGGCCAGGCTACGAACCTTCAGCTCGCCGATACCGACGAGTTCACCGTCGAGGCAGGCCGCATACACGAATCTCGCCTGCGGGGACTGCAACCGGGCATCCACCGCGCCTTGGACGAAGTCCCGCGTCTGTTCCTCCGTGTTCGGCCCCCACGCCTGGTAGCGGCAAGCCTCCGGCAGGCTGGCGAAGGCATGGACAGCGTGGCAGTCACCGACAACGAGCTCGCGCATGGTCACCGAGGTTTTGATCACGAGCCGATCCTGCCAGGCCAGCATCGCCACATACCAGCGCTCAAGTCGCGGGACTCCCACACGATCAAGATCGAGTCACTATCGTGCGGCAACTCGTAAGCCCCTGACCGTGCGAGGCCCAATGGGGGATCTTCGTGCGGGTCGGTTGCCGCTCGGCCGTTGTTCCGGGCGCGCCCGGCCGATAGTGCGGACATGAGACCAGCCCGACCGACCTCCCTGCTGTGCCTCGCCTCGGTCACCGCACTGGTCGACCTCAGCACTCCGATCGCGACCGCCGGCGGTGCGGCGAGCGACGGCGACAGCCGCCGGCACTGCGTCGGTTCCCGGCTGCCCGACGGCGGCCCCGCACGTGACATCCTGCAGATCGCCGAGCAGGCAAAGGCGGAGATGGACCTCAAGTCCGTCATCCTGCGGGTCACCGTAGACAGTCGCGAGGTCATCACAACCGCGCTCGGCGAGTCGATGACGGGCGTCCCGGCCGACCCCGCCATGCACTCCGGAACGGCAGCGTGGCGATCAGCTACCTGGGCACGACGCTCCTGCGGCTGGTGGACGAGGGCAAGGCCGGACTCGACGACCCCGTCGCGCGCCGGCTGCCCGTCTTCCTGCACGGCGAGGGCGACCGGATCACCCTGCGCATGTTCGCCGACTCCACCTCCGGTCTCGTCGACTACGTCACCACCGTTCCAACCAAGTGATCAGGAGTGGGTCCTGGACCCAGTGCTGACCACTGCGGGCGTCCCGAACGGTGTTGGATGCCCGGCTGGTCGCCCGCTTTCTCTCCCTGTTCGGCGGCGGCACTCGTGGTGCGCGGTCCGTGGCGGGGTGGCGGGTTTCCTCACGCCCTCGGATGTCCGGTGAGGCGCGGGCGGTGGGCGGGCGGTCGGCAGGGGTGGTCCCGGGGTAGCGCCTGGCGATCACGGGCGGTCACGGGCGGTCAGGCGGCCGGGGCAGGCCGGTTCGGAGCGGGCGAACCGGCGGGCCATGCCCGCGCCGACCGGCCCGCCGGTTCACCCCACGGGTTCCCCTCGGAACGCCTTCGAGCATCACCAGCCCGCAGTGGAGGTGTCGATGCCGTCTGCGAGTCCGGCGTCGTAGCGGAGCGGGCGGGAGTCGGCGGGCGCGGGCCCGGGTGTGGTCCGCGACGCGGCACTGTGCGGGACGCCCGGGATCACGTGGACCGGCACCGGGCATGCCCGGATCAGGGCGGCCGCCTCGGCCCGTCCGGCCGGGCGCCCCGCCTCGCGGAGCCTGCGGGCGGCGCGCCTGGCGGCGCCGGGGCGATGGGACGGGTGCGACGCCGAAGGGGCGGTCGGCCGGCCGGTGCGCGACCGGAGGAACGGGGTTTCGACGAGGACGACCCCGGCCACGGCGTGCGGGTGGGCGGCCGCGTGGCGCAAGGCCGTGGTGGCGGAGGCCGCGTGGGCGACCAGGACGGGGCGTGAGCGGACGGGCGCCAGCAGGTCGGCCAGCCAGTGGTCGTCCGGGACGGACGCGGGGGAGGAGCGGCCGAGGCCGGGCAGGTCGGCCGCCAGCGCGGGTGCGCTCAGCCGGGCGACCACCTCGCGCCAGGCGTCGGCGTCCTCGCCCGGCCCGTGCAGCAGGACGAAGCGGGGAGCCTCGACGTCCCCGGCGACGAAGCTGCGGGAGCCGGCGACGTCTGCGAATGCGCCGGGGAGCGCCGCACCCTGCGGCGAGGAGCCGAAACCGTCGGTGACCAGCCGGGTCGCCCAGCGGCGCAACAGGTCGGCGACCGGTGGGTGTTGGAGACCGGCCGCGTGGGCGAGCCGGTCGGCGGAGGCGGTGTCGTAGGTGTCCTCGGAGAGGAAGGTGAGTGTCTCGGGGTCGGCGCCGGTCAGTGCGCGGGGCAGCCGGCGGACCAGGCCGACCGGGACGAGCCGCCGGGGCGCGGGCACGCCGAGGTGCTCGGCCAGCAGCGCGATCAGCTCCGGCAGGGGCGGGGTCTCGGGGTCGAGGACGGTGTGCGTATGGGCCGGGCCGGCGTCGTGCTCGGGGACGGCCGCGAGGAACCGGGCCAGGTGGTCGACCGCGACGACCGGCAGGAACGTGCGCGCTGACCCCGGCAGCAACGGCAGCCGTCCGTGCCAGAGTTGGCGCACCAGCTCGGCCGGGCCGATGTACTGCCCGGCCTCGCCGGTGACCGAGTGCCCGATCACGCTGCTCGGGTTCACCGTGGTGAGCGGCACGCCGAGCCGGGCGGCGGTGACGCGGACGGCGGCGTCGCCCAGTTGCTTGGACGCCTCGTACGCGCCGAGCCTGGCGTAGAGCGCGTCGGCCTCGGGGGCGGGCAGCGGATGCCGCGGTGCGGCGCCCCGGCCGACCCGGTAGCCGGAGAGGTGGACCAGCCGGCGGAGGCCGGAGAGGCCGGCAGCCCAGTCCAGGGCGTGCAGTGCGCCGTCCACGTTGGCGGCGTGTGCCTCGGCCCGGGAGAGGCCGAAGCGGTAGAGGGCGGCGAGGTTGTGCACGTCGCGGACGTGTGCGAGCCGGGCGTCGTCCTCGGGCGACAGGCCGAGGCGGGGCCGGGTGAGGTCGGCGGCGACGGTGGTCAGGGCATCGGCGTCGGCGCCGTGCTCGCGAAGCCAGCTGCGCAGCTCCTGGTCCCGTGCGGTTCCGCGCCCGCCCCGGACGGCGGCGGCCACCGGCTCGCCCCGTCCGAGGAGTTCGAGGACGAGCCAGCGGCCGAGGAACCCGGTGGCGCCGAGGACGAGGGTGCGCGGGGGGAGGGGAGCCGGGGTGGGCGCGGATGCGGATGCCGATCCGGACGTGGACTTGGCGGTGGCGGCGGCTCGGACGTTCATGCGCAGGGGGTTCCTTTTCTGTAGACCGGTCCACTTATGTAGACCGGTCTGCATATTTTTCGGCTGAGAGGGCGGGGCCTGCGGGCGTGGGTGGGCGTTGTGGCGTGCCCTGGCCCAAATTTCTGTAGACCGGTCTGCATATTTTTTTCCGCGACGACATGCCCCCGGCCTGGTGGGTCAAGGGGAGCAACGGCGTACGCAGGTGAACATACCGCCGCCGGGGGGCCCGGAGGAAGTGGGGACGGCGACCCTGCAGGGGGCGGTGGTCTGCAGGGGCCGCGAGATCGTCCGGCGAGGTGGTGGGCGGCGCCGCGCCGACGCGGCCCGCGGCGCGTGCGGCGTCAGGCGGGGCCCGGGGCCTCCAGGAACCGGTGGAGCGAGTCCGTCATCGCGGCCACGAAGGCGTCGCGGGTCTGCTCGGCGACCAGGTCCAGGGACAGGTAGGGGTTGAGGTCCTCCAGCTCGACCAGGAGCAGTTCACCCTCCTGCGTGCGGCAGGCGTCCACACGCTGGATGCCGTGGTCGAGGGTGTTCCACTCGATGAAGCGGCGGGCGAAGGCGAGGTCGGCGTCGGTGGCCTCGTAGGGTTCGAGGGCCCAGCGCCGTTCGGGGTCGGGAGCGTGGAGGGCGTACTGGAAGGCGTCGTCGACGTAGTAGAACGACACCTCGTAGCGGAAGTCGATGCGCGGCTGGACGAGGACGTGGCCGTAGGCGAGGCCGCTCAGCTGGTCCGGGGGTATGAAGGAGAGACCGATGGAGTCCGCGCCGGCCTTCGGCTTGACGGCGTACTGCGCGGCCTCGGGCAGCAGGTGCAGGTCCTGGGGCCGGTCGATGGTGGGGATGACCGGGTGTCCGGTGGTGGTGAGGTCCAGCAGGTACTGCTTGCCGGCCATGTCGCCGCGCCCGGACAGCGGGTTGTAGACCCGGGTGTCGAGGGCCCTGGCCCGGTCCCGAAAGGCGTCGTACTCCTTCTGGTAGTGCAGCACGGGACCGCTGTTGCGGACCACGACCGCGTCGAAGGCGTCCATCAGTGCGGCGGCGTCGAGGGGGTGGCAGAGGGCGAGGTCGAAGTCGTCGCGCAGGCGGGAGGTCAGGAGGATGTCCTCGTCGCAGTAGCGCCGCCCGCGGGCCGGGTAGGCGAGATCGGTCACGAACAGGACGCTCGGGCGGGCCGGCATGGCGCATCTCCTCGGGGCGGGGCCCGCCAGCCTACTCAGCGGGGGCGGCGCTCCCCACCCGGCACCTGGTTCCGGAGGCGGACGGTGGCGGTGCCCGGCAGCCGGCCGGAGGGGCCGGGGGTCGCCCCGGGGTGGTGGGCCGCCGTCGTCGGGGTCGCCGCCCGTCGTTGCGGGTCGCTGCCGTCGTCGGGGTCGCCGCCGGCGTCGCGGTGCCTTCGGTGGAGGCCGCTCCGTCACCGGCGGGGGCCGTAGTTCCAGTAGTGGTCCGGGTAGTCCCCGCACGGGTACTGCATGAGGGGAGCCTGCGGGGCACTGCTGCGGTAGGAGACGGCGAGGCACTGGTGGCTGTTGTCGTTGACGAAGCGGAGGCCGTTCGGCCACTTCTCGACCTTCCAGGACTGCCCGGGGTTGTTCCTGCACGTGGACTGAATGACGGGGGCGGCGGCTTCGGTGCTGGAGTCCCGGACGGAGAGGCACAGTGCGCTGTTGTAGCTGACGATCCGGTAGTAGGTCTCCCCGTCGGCGTCGGTGAAGGACTTCTGGGCTTCCCAGAAGTGGTCGGGGTAGTCCCCGCAGGGGTACTGCTGGACCTCCCGCCCCTCCTCCCTGGTGCCGCCGGCTGTGGCCATGCACTGCGAGCTGTTGCCGTTCTTGATCGCCACCGGAACCGGTGGCGGGACGGCGGGGGTGCCACCGAGGCGGTCGGGCATCGAGGGCTCCGCGCCCGGTTTCGGCACGGAGGTGGCGGACGCCGGCGGCGGTACGGGCCCGCCGCTCACGTTCGGCGCCGAGGGGGCGGCGGGTGCCGGCAGGGTGCCGGGGGCTGGGGTCGGAGCCGCCGTACCCACCGGCGCCGGGGTGGCGGGTGCGGGGGCCGCCGGGGCAGGGAGTGCGGGGGCTTGAGCCGCCGGTGCGGTCGCAGCCGCTTCGGTTCGAGGGGCTGTGCCGCTCGGCGGGGGAGAGGACGAGGGGGTGACCGGCGCCGCTCCCGGAGCCGGTGGAGGAGTGCCGTCTGCCGTTGCCGAGGAGGGGCCGGCGGTCGTCGCACCGGCTGCGGGCTCCACCCGGGCCCCGGCTGCCTGGGGGGCCGAGTCGAAGCGGGCCGGAGCGTCTGCGCCGACGCGCATGCCCACCAGTACCCCGGCCAGGAGCAGCACTGCGGCCAGTGCCGCCCCCGCCGCGCCCATGGCTGCGCCGCTGCGGGCCGTTCGGCGGCGCCGTGGGCCGGGGCCCCCGCCGCGCGGTGGGCCGACCGTCGCTCGGCCCAGCACGAACGGAGCGGTCAGGCGGTTGTCCGGGGCCCGGACCAGCTCGCCGCGGACAATCCTCGGGCCGGCACAGGCGGGGGCCATCCGCATCACCTCCCGGCAGCGGTCGGCCAGGGCCTCCCGCATCCTGACCAGGTCGGTTTCCAGGTGCCGCAGCACCGGGAGGTGTGCTGCCACCTCTCCGGTCCCGGTCGGAATGCTCCCGGCCGGTTCGATGTCGGTCGTCGGTTCGATCCCGGCCGGCACGGCCCCGGTCGTCTGTTCGGTTCCGGCCGGTTCGATGCCGGTCGGTTCGGCCCCCGGCGTCCTGGCGACCGCCGCCCCGGCTTCCGGCGGCTGCCGGTCGCCGCTCGCCAGGGCCTGCGTCCGCGCCCGGTCGACCAGGAGACCTACGGCGTCCTGTTCCCGCTCGGCCGTCCGCTGCACCTCGCGCGCGGTCTCCCTGATCCGCCGCACCTCGGCGAGGCAACGCGTCGCCTCCCGCAGCCGGGCCCGCCGCAGCTCCGCCGGCTCGCCGTCGTTCAGGGCCGGGACCGCGGGGCCCGCCTCGTCCGTGGCACCGGCGCCGAGTTCACGCCGCAACTCGGCCACGATCGCCACCAGCACCCGGATCAGTTCCTCCGAGTCCGCGACGCCCGCCTCGGCCTGCCGTTGTGCCTGCCGGGCCCGGTCCAGTGCCTGCTGCGCGGCCGAGCGTTCCGCGGCGGGTGGACGGAGCCCCTCGGCCGCCCGGGTGGCCTGTTCGTGCAGGTGCGCGGCGCGTGCCAGCAACGCCGCCCGGGCCCGCGGGTCCGCCTGGTGGTCGTGTATCAGCCGCTGGAGCAGGTGCCACGGGATGTCCTTCTCCGCAGAGCGGTACTCGCTCCAGCTGGTCCTGCCGGCCGGGTAGCGCTGCGCGAGCTTGCGGACGGTGATCCCCGCGGTCACCTCCCGCACGAACCGGGCCAGGGCGTCCGCCTGTTCGGTCTCTCCCTTGAGCCGCCCCTGCGGGCGTCCAGCACCAACCACCCCGTGCCCCCTGCCTTGTCCGCGGCCAAACCGGATTGTCCGCCGCTCACCTGAGCGCCGGCGGATTCTTGTAGATGGACAATCAAAACAGGTCGCACTCTGGAGTCTCCACCGGTTCTTCGGACAACTTGCCGGTCTCCCGCGATGCCGGGGAGGCGCCCCGGTCACCGCTGCGCCCGGCGGACTCCTGACGCACGACTCGCGCCTCGCGGCCGGGGCCGTGCTCGGCGGGAGTCGCCTCTCCTCGCAGGCGTCGGGAGCGCTGCGGGCGGATGGCACGGAAGCCCTCAGCACCGCCAAGCCGTCAGCACCGCCGAGTCCGCAGCACCGGCAAGTCCTCGGTGCCGGCGGGCTCGCAGACCGGCGGGCCCGCAGTGGCGGCGAGTCCTCAGCACCGGTAAGTCCTCAGCACCGACAGGAAAGAGGAACGAGATGCGCAAACGGTTCGCGCCGGCGACGGCCGGAGGAGTCTTCCCCGGTGTCGGCGGCAACGGGTGCACCGACACCGCGTGGAGTCTCACCGGCGGCACGGCCGTCACCCCGTGGGACTGCCACGGCGGTGCGACGCGGGAGTGGCGTCCGTGAGCATCACGCCCGGTGAAGGCCGGTCAGGCAGGGTCCGACCGAGGAACAGGAGTGCATGGGTGTCGAAGAAGACTGCCGTCGTCGCGGCCGCTGTCGGAATGGTTCTCCTGCCGTTCGCGGGGGTCGCCTCCGCGGCCACGCCGCTGCCGTGCGGATCGGGCTACCAGTGCGACGACTTCGATCCGGGGAAGGCCAGTTGGGACAAGAAGGACACCGATGACCGGACGAGCCTCGGCTGCTCGACGGTCGAACTCCGGTCCGGCAAGAACAACGGTTCCTGGTACGGGTGGGGCCGGCTCACCGTCGGCAGTGTCTGCGGCCGGTACGACGCCTGGATCGACCGCTCCTACGACGGAGGGAAGAGCTGGACGCTGGTCGGCTACTTCGAGGTGACCGACATCGAGGGGTCGAACTTCGGCAACATGTTCTACTGGCCGGACGGTGCCAAGATCAGGGCCGGGCTCAAGAAGCACGGGGACCCGTTCAGCAAGTGCAGGACGACCGCCTGGCACTGAGCCGGGACCGGTCGGCAGGTGCGTCGCTCCCGACCCTGGGCCGGGTCGGGAGCGACGCACCTGTCCGGTGCCCCGGGCCGATCCGGCGCGTGTCCGGCGGGGGCAGCCAGGGGGTTCCTCTGCCGGAGACCTCTCAGGCGCCGCTGTTGCGGAGCATCTCCTCGCGCTCCACGACCTTGACCCGCTCCCGCCCCTGCGCCTCGCCGAGCGCCCGCTCGTGGGCGTCGAGCCGCTGCCAGCCGTCCCAGGTCGTGAAGCGGACGCCCCGCTCGCGCAGGTGGGTGACGACGGCCTCCGGGTCCGGCGCGGCGGCGCCCGGCAGCTGTCCGGCGGTGTGGTCGGCGAGCAGGCAGGTGACGGTCTCGTTGGCGTCGCCCTTGGTGTGGCCGATCAGGCCGACCGGGCCGCGCTTGATCCAGCCCGTGACGTAGGTGGCGGCCTGGTGCGAGCCGTCGCCGGCCAGGACGCGGCCGGCCTCGTTGGGGACGGTGCCGGAGACGGGGTCGAAGGGCAGCTTGGGCAGTTCGTCGGAGTAGTAGCCGATCGCCCGGTAGACGGCCTGCACGTCCCAGTCGGTGAAGCGGCCGGTGCCCCGGACGTTGCCGGTGCCGTCGAGTTCGGTGCGCTCCGTGCGCAGGCCGCTCACCCGGCCGTCCGCGCCGATCACCTCGACCGGGGACTCGAAGAAGTGCAGGTGGATCCGGTGGGGCCGGTCGCCGACATCGCGGATCGCCCAGTTCTCGAGCGTCGACGCGACCATGTCGACGTGCTTCGCGGCCCGGCGCTCGGCGATCGACCCGTCGTCGTACTCGATGTCCTCGGGGGCGACGATCACCTCGATGGTGGGTGAGTGGTCGAGTTCGCGCAGCTCCATCGGGCTGAACTTGGCCTGGGCGGGCCCGCGGCGGCCGAAGACGTGCACCTCCAGCGCCTTGTTCCGCCGGAGCCCGGCGTGGACGTTCGGGGGGATCTCGGTGGACAGCAGCTCGTCGGCGGTCTTGGCGAGGATCCGGGCGACGTCCAGGGCGACGTTGCCCGCGCCGAGCACGGCGACCTTCTCGGCCTCCAGCGGCCAGGTGCGGGGGACGTCCGGGTGTCCGTCGTACCAGGAGACGAAGTCGGCGGCGCCGTACGAGCCGTCCAGGCCGACGCCCGGTATGTCGAGCGTACGGTCGGCCGTCGCGCCGGTGGCGAAGACGGTGGCGTCGTAGAAGCGGTGGAGGTCGTCGAGGTCGAGGTCCCCGGGGTAGTCGATGTTGCCGAAGAGGCGGATCCGGGGCTTGTCCAGCACCTGGTGGAGTGCGGTGACGATGCCCTTGATCCGCGGATGGTCGGGCGCCACGCCGTAGCGGATGAGCCCGAACGGGGCGGGCATCCGCTCGAACAGGTCGATCGAGACCCCGGGCTCCCGGGCGGCGTCGGACTTCAGCAGGGCGTCTGCGGCGTAGATGCCGGCGGGGCCGGCTCCGACGATCGCGATACGGATCGGGCGGGACATGTCGGGGCGTTCCTCCGGGCAGACGGGCAGACGGACGGCGAGCAGAGAGGCGGCGGGGGGAGAGGGGGCGGGAGGTCGGGTGTCTGAAGCAAACCCGCTCCCCACCCGCGGCTGTAGCCGCCGCGGGCCTATGGCCCCATAGGGCACACCTATGGCTCGCCCGCCCGCCGGGCGCACGCTCGACGTCGCGCACGACCGTCGCCGTCGCGCACGGACGCCGAGCGTCAGCGCTGCGCCCGGCCGGCCCGTACGACGAGGAGGTGGCGGACGGCGTGGCGGGCGTCCTCCAGGGGGTGGCGGGAGCGGCGGACGCGGGCGAGCAGGACCGCGCCCTCCAGCAGGGCGAGGGCCTGGCCGGACGCGGTCTCCGCCTCGGCCTGGTCGAAGCCCTCGGCCGTCAGGCGTTCGGTGAGGACGGCCTGCCAGCTCGCGTAGACCTCGGCGCAGACGGTGCGCAGCGCCTCGTTGGCACCGGCCACCTCCAGGCCGACGGTGGCGATGGGGCAGCCCTTGGTGTAGCCGGACTCCTCCAGGCGAGTGGTGAAGACCTCGGTGAGCTGTCCGACGATCGCGGCGGCGTCCGCGTCCTTGCGGGCCAGGGTCTTGAGGAGCTCCTCGATCTCCCGGCCGGCCTGGCGCAGGGCGGCGGCGACCAACTGGTCCTTGCCCTCGGGGAAGTGGAAGTAGAGCGAGCCGCGTGGTGCGCCGCTCTCCGCCACGATCTGGTTCAGGCCGGTGCCGAAGTAGCCCTGCGCCTCGATCAGACTGCGCGTCCCGGCGATCAGCCGGGCGCGGGTCTCCTCACCCTTGACTCCCATGCGGAAACAGTAGACCGGTCTGCATATTCCTGTCGACCAGGTGAGAACGCCGGCGTCCGGCATCCGCCGCCGATGTCCTCTGGTCCGCTCTCCGCCCTCCGCCAGTGCGCCCGTCCGTCCGGCGGCAGGGCTCAGGCCGCCTGCTTGGCCGTCCGCCACTCCGGGGCCAGCACCGACCAGATCTCCTCGTCGTGCCGCACTCCCCGGTACAGGTAGCTCTCCCGGAGCACGGCCTCCTTCGTCATCCCGAGCCGGCGGGCGACGGCGATGCTGGGCTCGTTCCCCGCCGAGACCCACCACTCCACGCGGTGGATGCCGCGCTCCTCGACGGCCCAGTCGATGATCGCCCGCACGGCCCTGGTCACCAGACCCTTGCCCGCGGCTGCCGGCTCCAGCCAGCAGCCCGCCTCGGCGATGCCCTGCCCGATCTCGAACCGCCGGAACAGCACCGCGCCGACCAGCAGGCCCTCGGCCGTCCGGATCCCGAAGAGCCGCCCGCTGTCGGCGGCGGTCTTCTCCGCGTACGCCTGGAGGAACGCCCGGCTCGACTCCAGGTCCGTGACGGCGTCGGGCAGGCCGTTGAACCGTCCGATGAACTCCCGCCCCCGGTCCACGTGAGCCAGGAACTCCTCGGCCTGCCACGGCTCCAGCGGGCCCAGCACCGCGCCGTCTTCGCCCAGCGTCATCGCGTACATGGTCACCCTTCGGGATCGGGGGCGGCACACGCCGCCGAGCGATCTTCTCACGGGGCGGCCGGCACGGGTCCGTCGCCGGAGCACCGGTGAACCGGTGGGCGGGTGAGCCGGCCGGCGGTGCGCCAAGTGCTTTTGTTCCGCGCGGAGATGGAACGGAGAGGGAGTCATGGACGGCACGATAGGGGTGGCCCGGGCCCGGGCCACCCCGCCCGTCTCCTGTCGCGGTGTCCCGGCCCTTTTCCCGGCCCCGCTTCTCGCCTGCGTTTCCGTCTCCGTTGCCCGTCCGCGTGTGTGCGGACCTCCGGGGTCGTGCGGAAACGGCTGTGGGCCCGCCGAGGTGACGGGCCCACAGCCGGGAGGGAGGTCAGCCGACCGAGACGGCGCTCCAGGCGGCCGCGACCGCCTTGTACTCGGTGCTGTTGAGACCGTAGAGGTCCTTCGCGGCGTTCAGGGACGCGGTGCGCGCGCCCTTGTAGTCCGTGGTGGACGTCATGTAGACGGTCAGCGCGCGGTACCAGATCTTGGCGACCTTCTGGTTGCCGATGCCGGCCACCGTCGAGTTGTTGCAGGTGGGGCTGTTGTAGGTGTAGCCGTTGATGGTCTTGGTGCCGCTGCCCTCACTGGCCAGGTAGAACCAGTGGTTGCCGACGCCCGAGGAGTTGTGCACGTCGAGCTGGCCGACCTTGCGGCTCCAGCAGTCGGCGGACCGGCCGTCCAGCGAGGGCTTGTCCATGCGGCGCAGCCACGGCGGGGTGGACTGGTCGCTGAACAGGTAGTCGGGGGTGTCCACCTTGTTGTTGGCGTACCACTCGACCATCGTTCCGAAGATGTCGCTGGTGGACTCGTTGAGGCCGCCGGACTCGCCGCTGTAACGGAGGTTGGCGGTGGCGCTGGTGACGCCGTGGGTCATCTCGTGGCCCATGGTGTCGAGGTCGACCTGCTCGGGGTCGGTGGTGCCGTCGCCGTCGCCGGTCATCATGCAGAAGCAGCTGTCGGACCACTGGGCGTTGTCCCAGTTGGTGCCGACGTGGACGAAGACGGTGGCGCCCTTGCCGTCGTTCTTGATGCCGCTGCGGCCGAAGGTGTTCTTGTAGTAGTCGTACGTCCAGGCGGTGTTGGCGTGGGCGTCGACGGCCGCGGTGGCGCGGTCGGTGGAGAACTTCTTGCCGTCGCCCCAGACGTTGTCCGCGTCGGTGAAGAGCGTCCCGGAGTTCGCGTTGAGCGAGCCGGACGACGCGTTGTGGGCGTCCTTGGTGATGGTCCCGCGCACCGGGTCGATCAGCGAGAAGCCGCTGGTCGTCTGCGTGGTGTCGATGGTGACGTCACCGGTGTACTCGGAGTGGCCGGTGCCGGCGGCCTGGTGCTCGGAGTCGTAGGACTCGATCTGCTCGCCGGTGGTGGCGTCGGTGACGACGACCTTGCCGGCCGGCTGGCCGTGCTCGCCGACGCCGGCGACGGTGGTCTTCCAGGCGAGCCGGGGCGTGCCGTCGGCGGCCCAGACGACCAGCTCGGGCGAGCTGGTGGCGGCGCCGATGGTCGGCGCGGCCTGGAGCGCCTGGCCGGCGCTCGCCTGCGCCGGGACCTTCGGGACGGTGGACTTCACCGAGGCGTCGTGGGCCGCCGCGCGGGTGGAGTCCTTCAGCCGGCCGCGCGCGTCCTGGTGGACCACCAGGTCGCCGCCGACGACGGGCAGTCCGAGGTAGGTGCGGTCGAAGCGGACGTGCTGGGTGCCGTCGGCGTCGATGATGACGTCCTTGACCTGAAGGTCCTGGCCGTCGCCGAAGCCGAAGACTCCGGCGTTGTGGGCGACATTGGCCCTGGCCTGGGCGATCGCCGCGTCACGGCCGGTGGGGGCGGCGGACGCCGTGCCGGCCTGGAAGGTGGCGGCGACGAGAGCGGCGGTGGCCGCTATGGCTCCGGCCGCGAGGTGGCGGCGGTGAGAGGAGGTGGGGCTCACTCTGACTCCAGTCGGGGTAGCTGCAGGGAAAGAGCTGCGACCGAGATTGACGGTGGGCAGCCAACCTCGGCTAGACATTGCGTCAGATCTTGACCAAGTTGTGTCCTGTACTGATCAAATTTGATCGACTGCGAACACTTTTTTGAGGTCGACCCCATGACGATTCGCTACACCTGGCGCGACGCCTTCACCGACGACGAGCTGAGCGCCCTGCACGCCGAAGGCTTCGGCCACCAGGCCGTGAGCATCGACCGGCGCTCCCGGCTGGAGCGCCACAGTCTCGGCTGGGTCTGCGCCCGCCCCGCCGACGGCGGTCCGCTCACCGGCTTCGTCAACGTCGCCTGGGACGGCGGCGCCCACGCCTTCCTCCTCGACACCGTCGTCGCCACCACCGGCCCGGCACACCGGCGTCGGCACCCGCCTGATCGCCGCCGCCGTCGACGGCGCCGGCGCCGCCGGCTGCGAGTGGCTCCACGTCGACTTCGAACCCCACCTCCGCGGCTACTACCTCGACGCCTGCGGCTTCCGGACCACCGACGCCGGCCTCTTCCGCCTCTGACGCCCCCGCCGAGGGCGCCTCCGACGCCCCGGCCGAGGACGCCCCCGCCCTCCGACGCCCCGGCCGAAGACGCCCTACCGGGGACCCCCCGCCGTTGGCCGCCGCCCTCTGGCGCCTACGCCTCGCCCCATTGCGACCCCGCCCGTGCCCGGCAGACCGTAGGCTCGCCGGATGGACGGATGGGTGGGGGCCTGGACGGGCGGCCGGCGGGCCGTGCACCTCGGCAACGTGGCCGACTTCAACGAGCAGTTCTTCGCGGCCGGCATGGACGAGGAACAGCGGGCGCGGCGGCTGCGGCAGGCGCACCACTACGCGGGCATGGCCACCTGCTACAGCCCGGAGCCGGCGCTGGTGATCCTGCCGGCGGAGGTCGAGGCGGCCTGGATCGACTGGCTGGCAGGGGAGTTGGCATGGGGGCCGGTCGAGCTGTACAGCGGGGTCGCGCCCGGGGAGACCCTCGCCCGGGCCCTGGCCGCCCGGCCGGCGCTGGCGGCGCGGATCGCGGACGGCCCCGAGGCGGTGGTGCCCTGGGGGCGGACGGCCGCACAGGGGGAGGGGCCGGGCCTGGCCGCGGTACGCCGGTACGAGTCCAAGGCGGCCGCACACGGGCTCTTCACCGAACTGGCCCCGGAGCACCCGGGGATCGTCGTGCCGCGCCAGGAGCAGCCGGACTCCCCGCGCCACACCGCCCGCCGGCTCACCGCCCGGGCCGGCCGTGGCCTGACCACGGTGGTCAAGAGCCCGCACGGCGTCGGCGGCTACGGCACCGTCGTGGTCACCCCGCAGCAGCTGTTCGCGGCCGGCGGCGCGCGGGCCCTGCTGCGCCGGCTGGCCCGGGAGGAGGTGCTGCCGCCCGGCGGCGCGCTGCTGCTGGAGGAGTACATCGACGGTGGCCGGGCGGAGCACCTGCGCGACCTCACCTTCGACGCGGTGATCGGCGAGGACGGGACGGTCCACCCGGTCGGTGTCGGCGCGATGGACGTGGACGGCACCCGGTACCAGGGCGTGACGGTCGGTCCGGGCGTGGTGCCGCCCGGTGCGGCGGCGACCGCCGGGCGGTTCGGCCTCGCGGTGGGTGAACGCCTCGCCGCCGAGGGCCACCGCGGCTGGTACGACGTCGACTTCGTCACCGACCGGGAGCGTCGGCTCGCCCCCACCGAGACCAACCTGCGGCTGACCGGGCCCGCGATCGCCTTCGTGCTGCGGGCCCGGCTCGACCGGGTCCGCGGCCCCGGCCACGTGATCCGCACGCTGGACGGGATGCCGCTCGGTGCCCGGCTCTCCCAGGAGGCGCTCCACGACCACCTGGACCGGCTGCGTCCGCGCTGCACCGCGCTCGGCGTCACCCTGCTGCCGCTGGTCGTCACGGCGGGCTACGAGCCGGAGCCGGTCGTCGGTCTGGCACTCGCCGCGCGCGGTGCCGGGACACCGGGCGCGGTCGAGGCCCTGGACGCGGCCCAGGCGCTGGTCGGGGCAGCCAACCAGGCCCTGGGCCGGATGTTCGAGGCGCTGCGCTGAGTGGGCCTGGTTTATGACTGAGCGTCACGGCGGTGCGGGCGTCACGGCGGTGGGGGCCTCGCCCCCCGGGAGGCGCGCACCGCCGGGGGCATCAGCGCCGTTCGGGCCGCGGACGCCAGGCGAGGAAGCGCACCACGATCGCCGCCGCGACCATCAGCGCGATGTTGAACAGGTAGACCAGCACCGACTGTTGCGGCCAGTCCGTCGGCGAGCTGGTCCGGTACAGGTTGTCCTGCGGCCACCAGGAGGCCAGCAGCCAGAACAGCGAGAACGTGGTGGCGACGGTGAGCCACGGCGGCCGTCCGTACCGGGAGACGATCGGCGCGCCGAAGAACAGGAAGGCCATGCCCACGCCGAACGACAGCCACTCGAAGAGGTAGAGGATCCGGAAGTAGAAGGCGTAGGGGTCGGGGACCGTGGAGACATCGGTGGAGCCGGGCCAGAAACCGTCGGTCACCAGCCAGGCCAGCCCGGCGAAGAGCAGCGAGAGGACGACCCAGCCGCAGCCCGTTCCGCACCCGTCGCCGGACGCGCCCGCTTTGCCGGCGCCCGCCTTGCCGCCGCCCTTGCCGCCCTTGGAACCCCGTGACGCGCTGAACGAGAAGTAGTGGCGCGGGGCCGGCAGCGGCAGGGCGGAACGGTCGGGCTTGCCCGCCCGGGTGCGGGGGAGTGCGGGCAGCGGCACCACGGCGACGGGCGCCGCCCCGGCCGGCAGCTGCTTCGCCAGGTAGGCGGAGAGCGACCAGGCGTCCACTTCGTCGGCCCCGGACGCAGCCACCGCGTACCCGACCACGACGCGCCGCCCCGGCTCCGGCTCCACCTCGGCGACGGCGGCCTCCCGCACCGCCGGGTGGGCGCGCAGCACGCCCTCGGCGCGCGCGGCCCGGGTGACCCGCTCGACCACGCCGGCGGCCTGCACGGAGTCGGTGGGACCGACCACGCCCTCGGCCCGGGCGGTGAACTCCAGGACGCCGTCCTCGCGGACCCGGCCGAGGTCACCGGTCAGCAGCACCCGACCGTCGGGGTCGAAGACCGCCCGGACGAAGCGCCGCGCCGTCTCCTCGGGCCGGTTCAGATAGCCCCGGCCCAGGCCCGGGCCGGCCACCGCGATCTCGCCGACCTCCCCGCGCGGCAGCGGGGCGCCGTCCGGGCCGAGCACGTGGACGCGGGCCCCGGGGAAGGGGGTGCCGACCAGTGAGACCCGTTCGCTGAGCTCGCCGCCGGCTGAGCCGGCGGCGTCGAAGTAACTGCTGTCGACGGACGCTTCGGCGAGGCCGTACACGTTCAGCACCCGCGCGCCGGAGCCGCCGGTGTTCCCGTCGCGGCCGAGCAGCCGTTGGAGGCTCAGCTGCTCGTCCAGGTACCACTTCTCGGCGCCCACGGTCAGCAGTCGCACGCTCGGCAGCGAGCCGCCTGCCGCCTCCAGGTGGTCGCGCAGCCGGCGCGCCGTACGGACGTTGAGCTCCAGTACGGTGATCCGCTCGGCGGCCACCAGCGCCGGGAGATCGGCGATGTCGGCGGTGCGGTCCAGGGTGAGGTTGCGCGGAGCGACCACGAGGGTGGCGCCGGTGCAGAGCGCGCGGACCCAGTCGGCGGTGAAGACGTCGAACTCCAGGCTCGCCGTCTGCAGGATCCGGTCGGCGGGGGAGAGCCCGTACACCTCGTGCCAGCCCCGGTGGGCGGCCAGCAGGTTGCGGTGCTCGATCAGCGCGCCCCGGGGCAGACCGGTGGAGCCGGAGGTGAAGAAGACGCAGGCGAGGTCCTCCGGCCCGGTGGACACCTCCGGCGGGCCGGCGGGCAGGGCGGCTATCGCCTCCGCCGCCGAGTCCACGCAGACCACCGCCCGCCCGCTGGCGTCCGTCAGCCGCACCCGGTGGGCCTCCTCGGTGACCACCAGCGCGGGATCGGCGTCCGCCAGCACATGGCGCAGCAGCGGATCGGGCGCGCCCGGCTCCAGCGGCACGTACGCGCCGCCCGCTTTGAGTACCGCGAGCAGCGCGACGAACACCTCGGTGCCCCGGCCCAGCGCCACCGCCGCCCGGCCGCCCGGCGCCAGGCCCTGCGCCACCAGGTGACGGGCCAGCCGGTCCGCCCGCCCGTCCAGCTCACCGTACGTCAGCTCCCGGACGCCGCACCGGACGGCGACCGCGCCCGGCGACTGCCGCGCCTGCTCCTCGAACCGCCCGTGCAGCGTCCCCGCCCACCCGGTCGGTTCTGCGTCCTGTGCCGCGGGCTTCGCGTCCCACCCCGTCGGTTCGGCGTCCCGTGCCCCGGGCCTCGTGTCCGGCCTCGCCGGTTCGGCGTCCCGTGCCGCGGGCTTCGCGAACCGCCCCGCCGGTTCTGCGTCCTGTGCCCCCGGCTTCGCGTCCCGCCCCGCCGGTTCTGCGTCCCACCCCATCCGTCCAGCCCCCTTCACACCGTGCTTCGCATCGATCCTCCCGCCAACTGCCGCCCGGCGACAGGGGCGTGCAGCAGACCGCATCACGTGCGCCCCCTCGCTCCGCCCGTCCACCCCTCGGACGGGCCCGGCCGCCACCGCGCGGACGGTTGTACTCTGCACGCGTACGGTCGGGGGCTGCCCGCCCGGCGCGGCGCCGCACCCCGCACCCCTGCCCGGCGCCAACCCCCGGAGGACCGCCCGCCATGAGTACGTCCGACCCGCTGCCCACCCGCCCGCTGCTGCGCACCCGCGACGTCGATGTCGTCCGCGACGGCCGCTACCTGCTGCGCGGGATCACCCTGGCCATCGAGCCGGGGCAGCACTGGGCACTGCTCGGCGCCAACGGCGCGGGCAAGTCCACCCTGCTCGGGCTGCTCGGTGCGGTCTCCCACCCCACCCACGGCGAGGTGGACGTGCTCGGCCGCAGGCTCGGCCGGGTCGACATCCGTGACCTGCGCGCCCACCTCGGCCACGTCAACCCGCGCCACCCGCTGCGCTCGCCGCTGACCGTGCGCGAGGTGGTGCTCACCGGCACCCGCAACACCATCGAACCGGACCTCAACCGCAAGCCCGCCCCCGAGGAGCTCGAGCGGGCCGGGCGGCTGATCGAGACCCTCGGCATGGCCGCGATCGCCGAATCCCCCTGGACGACGCTCTCCCAGGGCGAGCGCGGCCGCACCCTGATCGCCCGCGCGCTGATGCCCAGCCCCCGCCTGCTCCTGCTCGACGAGCCCGCCACCGGCCTCGACCTCACCGCCCGTGAGCTGTTGCTGGACAGCCTGGACCTGCTGCGCCACCAGCACCCGGGGCTGGCGAGCGTGCTGGTGACGCACCACCTGGAGGAGCTGCCGGAGAGCACCACCCACGCGCTGCTGCTACGCGAGGGCGAGTGCGTCGCGGCCGGGCCGGTGGACGAGGTGATGACGACCGAGCTCATCAGCACCTGCTTCGGCCACCCGATCCGGATCAGCCGGCACGAGGGCCGCTGGACCGCCCGCGCGGCCGCCCGCCGTACGCCGGAGCGCTGACGCGGCGGGAGGGGGCCGGACGGGTGGGCGTCGGACGGGACGGCACCGGACGGGTGGGCGCCGGACGGGTGGGCGTCGGACGGGGGCGCCGGACGGGAGGGCCGAGGGGAGCGGTGGCGCAGGTGGCCGCCGAGGTCAACCCCGCCGTTCGGCGGCCCGGTGGCCGGAACTCGTCGGTGGGCAGACGGCACGCTGCCGCCAAGGCGGTCCCCACCTGGGCGGATCGTGAACGGGGGGCGGTGTAGACGGCGAAATCAGATATCCCTAAGGTATGCCTTAGCTAAGTGAGTGGGGGTCCGGGTGGCTCCGGTTCCCGCACCCACACTCAGCCCCGCCCTGGTTCACCCTGCCTTCCCGCTGGAGCCCTCATGTCCGCCCGTCGTTCCACCACAGCCACGCTGCTCACCCTCGCTGTGGCGACTGCCGCGCTGGCCGGTTGCTCGCAGAAGAAGGACGACAAGGCGTCCGCCGACGCGGTGAAGGTGAACGCCACCGACACCGCCTGCGAGGTCTCCAAGACCAGCTTCCCGGCCGGCCACGTCGTGATCGACATCACCAACAAGGGCTCGAAGACCACCGAGGTCTACGTCTACGCCGCCGGTGACAAGATCATCACCGAGCGCGAGAACATCGGCCCCGGCACCAAGGCGACCATCAACGCCGAGATCAAGGCCGGCTCGTACGAGGTCGCCTGCAAGCCCGGCATGGTCGGCGACGGCATCCGCCAGAAGATCACCGCCACCGGTGACGCCTCCGCCCCGGCCACCCCGGCCGACCCGCGGCTGACCGCCGCCGTCGACGCCTACCGCACGTACGCGCAGGAGCAGGCCGACGCCACCATCCCGGCCGTCGAGGCCTTCACCGGCGCGATCAAGGCCGGTGACCTGGAGAAGGCCAAGTCGCTGTACGCCCCGTCGCGTACCGGCTGGGAGCGCACCGAGCCGGTCGCCGAGAGCTTCGGTGACGTCGACCCGAAGACCGACACCCGCGAGGACGGCCTCGAAGCCGGCCAGGAGTGGACCGGCTGGCACAAGCTGGAGAAGTCGCTCTTCGCCGAGGCCAAGATCGGCGACGACGAGAAGAAGCTCGCCGACCAGCTGGTGGCCGACCTCAAGGACTGGCAGAAGAAGATCCCCGAGGCGGAGATCACCGCGACCAGCATGGCCAACGGAGCCAAGGAGCTGCTGGACGAGGTCGCCACCGGCAAGATCACCGGTGAGGAGGAGCGCTACAGCCACACCGACCTCGCCGACTTCGCCGCCAACAACGTGTGTGTGTGTGTGTGTGTGTGTGTGTGTGTGTGTGTAAAAAAAAAAAAAAAAAAAAAAAAAAAAAAAAAAAAAACGTCGGGGCGCGCAGGGCCTACGAGCTGCTGAAGCCGGTCGCCTCGGAGAAGGACGCCGAGCTGGCCAAGACCCTGGACTCGGAGTTCGCCGCGATCCAGGCGCTGCTGGCCAAGTACAAGCAGGCCGACGGCACCTACACCTCGTACGACAAGGTGACCGAGGTCGAGCGCAAGACCTTCTCCGACGCGGTGAACTCGCTGGGCGAGCCGCTGTCGAAGCTGGGCGCCGCGGTCGTCGTCAAGTAGTACCCGCCCGGCCGTTCCCGCCCGGGGCGGCCAGGCAGAGCACCACCTCCACCACACCGCCGTAGCGGCCCGAGCGGCCGCCGCGGCATCCGTGAGTTCAGTACAGAGAAGGGCCCGCCCGCAGATGGACGCCGAGAACGAGCAGCAGACCGGGACTCCGGCCGGCACCGACGCCGCCACCACCCCCGCTGCCTCCGAGACCGCAGCTGCCACCGCCGGCGCCACTGCCACCGTCGCCGCGCAGGACATCGC